>NZ_JAMGBA010000001.1 GCF_023516455.1 Sphingomonas caseinilytica
ATCGGCCTCAGCCACCTTGACGAAATCGGCCAGGCCGAACTTTCGTTCGAACTGCCGGTTGGCGATTCCGCGATGGATGTAATCAATACCTTCGTCATCGCTTCGCTTGCCACTGACGATCAGCTGGTTTTGCTGGGCAGTGATGTCAATTTCATCGCGGCTGAAGCCAGCCACCGCCAGGTTGATGCGGTAATGGTTGTCGTCAACTCTAATGAGATCGAACGGCGGGTAGTTTTCAGAACCCTGTCCTAGCGAGCTGTTTTCCAGAAGGTCAAACAGCCGATCAAAGCCGACCGTGGAGCGCCGATAGGGCGCAAAATCAAACGCACTGCGCATATCTGTCCTCCTCTAGAGCAACCAGACGGGACGCAGTGCCGACAAGCCCCTGAGTCCCGTCGCCAGCCAGTTCTTGGCCGGCGGGCGGGAATTTGGTTTTGGGGAAAAAGATTTCAAGAGGCCGAAACGAACCTTCGCTAACGTCCACTTTGGGTGGAAAGCGGTCATTAGCCTCGCAGTCGATGATCGAACGCGGATCCGCCGGTCTATCGATCGGGTGGCGTCCACTCAGCGGGCTCGACATCTCTTCGAATAAGGCGTTGCGCCAGGCCCACAGCCGTTCCGACCGCAATTGCCACTGTGAGGTCGCTGACAACGGTCAGTGTCATGGTGAGGAACAGCAAGAACCGGTCTGCGGGACGTGCGTGTAGGTGCTCGCGCCAGCGATGCGGCTCGCTCATTGACCATGCGGTTACGATTAATAGCGCAGCCAGCGCAGGCATCGCGAGATAGCCAGCCAGCGGAGCAGCTGCGACAACGAATATCAGGATCGCGATCGCATGGACAATGCCCGACACGGGCGTGCGCCCGCCTGCCCGCACATTGGTCGCAGTGCGGGCGATAGCGCCGGTTGCTGGAAGGCCGCCAAACAGGGGCGAGGCGATGTTTGCGGCACCCTGGGCAAGCAGTTCGGCGTTGGATCGATGAGCCCCGCCGACCATCCGGTCTGCAACAATCGCAGAGAGCAGGGATTCAACTCCGGCCAGGAAGGCGATCACCAAAGCCGAGGGAAGTAGCTCGCTAATCCGCGCAATACTTATCGGCGGCAATGAGGGATACGGAAGCCCGTTTGGCAGATCGCCAAATCGAGAATGGATTGTCTCGACTGGAAACGAGAATAGCGCGACCAAGGCTGACGCCAGTGCAATGACCACAATCGAGCCCGCCCGACGTCGTAGCAGAGCAATCGCGACGATTGAGGCAAGGCCGACGACGGCGGCCACGGCGTTCACTGAGTGCCGTGCATTCCACAGGGCGGGCACAGTGTCGACGAAGTCGGCAGGTAGTTTTGTGACGGATAAGCCGAACAGATCCTTGAGCTGGCTGACGGCAATGATCAGCGCAATTCCCATCGTGAAGCCCTCGATCACCGATTCCGGGATGAGCGCGATCAGTTTTCCGGCCCGGGCCAAGGCGGCGCCGACCAATATCACGCCGGCCATCAGGGTTGCTAGCAGCAGGCCGTCGAAGCCGAATTGCTCGATCACTCCATAGACAACGACAATGAAAGCGCCGGTAGGGCCCCCGATCTGGACCCTGCTTCCGCCCAGCCCCGAAATCAGTAACCCACCTACAATTGCCGTAACCAACCCCGCCGCCGGTTCAGCCCCCGAGGCAATAGCGATGGCGATGCTCAATGGGAGCGCGACCATCGCGACGGTGAAGCCCGCCAGTGCGTCGGCCACGAAAAGCTTCGAGGAATAATCCTGAATGGTGGTGAGCAGCTTTGGCTTCATTGGCCAAGGCTATCGGGTCGATTGGCGGGGGGCAAATGGCAGCCGCTGCGTCCCTCCGGTTGGATTGCGGACGCTTGGCTAATGACCGCAATGGGTCGAACCTTTTGACCTCGGCGAGCGAGCCCGTGCCAGAAGCTTCGCGGATGCAGACAATGGCCGCGGCCAAGCGCCACAACCGTGAATTTGATGCTCGCAGGCGCGCCGCAGAAGAGGAAGCCGCGCGCCAACGGGCTGCGGCGGAACGAAGGCGCCAACTGGAACAGAAGGCGGTCACGGTCCTCGAACAGCTGCTTGATGAGCAAGCTCGACTGCAGCGATTGCGGACATTTGTTGGTCCGTTAATGGAGGTGGCGCCGAACCTTCCGGAGAGAACGAGACGGCTGTTGGTTTGGGCAGGGGCAAGGCTCGATCAGCTCGAGGCCGGCCTCAGTCCCGAGGGACTGGAGCAACGCCTTGTCGCTGCCGATCTGTTCGATGAAGAAAGTGACCAGGAAACGGCGTAAATCAGCCAAAATGCTCCACAGTGTTCCGCTGGTTCAAAGTGAACTTGGGCGGTTGGGAAACGGCCTTCAGATTGGCTAAAACGGCAATCTTCCAGATCCATAAACGTTGAAAATCAACAGCTTGGCTGAGGCAGCCGGAGTTGACATCGCAGGGGTCGCAAGTTCAATCCTTGCCACGCCCACCATTTTTCCAATAAAATTCAATGAGTTGTTGCTTTAGGCACTGAGCGCCTTGCAACAATAATGTCGTCGAACTGCAACGCCGATGACGCGGCGCTTCGCTAGGAACTTCCTTGACCGTATCGGGAGGGGTTGATGGGATCTGTCCAGCCGCCGCCGCGGAAATCCGCCGGCATCAAGCTTCCGCCAGGCTTTGTGCCGGCATTCCAGGACGAACCGATGCATTTCGAGCCGGGTATTCCCCGGCTTCTTCTTAGGACCGTCTGGATTTCCGACACGCACCTGGGAACGCCTGGCTGCAAGGCGGAACTTCTGCTCGATTTCCTCAAAAGCATCGAGTGCGAAACGCTCTACCTGGTCGGCGACATCGTCGATGGCTGGCAATTGAAGAAGGGCTGGTATTGGCCGGCGAGGCATAATGACGTTGTGCGCTGTTGGCTGAAGATGGCCAAGCATGGAACGCGCGTCATTTTCGTGCCGGGCAACCATGACGAGATTTTCCGCGACTATGTCGGGCTCAATTTCGGCGGGATCGAAGTGGCGAGCCAGTGCATCCACGTCACGGCCGACGGTCGAAGTCTGCTGGTTCTTCACGGAGACGAATTCGACGGAATCGTGCTTTGCGCCAAGTGGCTCGCCCTGTTGGGCGACCAGGCTTATACCCTTCTGCTGAAGCTCAACGCTGTGCTCAACAGGGTACGCCGGATGCTGGGCAAGCCCTATTGGTCGCTGTCGGCGCTGCTCAAGAAGCGCGTGAAGAATGCGGTCGAGTTCATTTCCAATTTCGAGCAGGCCGTCGCTCACGCTGCTCACGAACGCGGCGCGGATGGCGTGGTGTGCGGCCACATCCATACCGCCGAAATCCGCCAGATCGGCGAGGTAACCTATTATAACGACGGCGACTGGGTCGAAAGCTGCACGGCGCTGGTCGAACATGCCGACGGGCGGATGGAGATCCTGGATTGGGCGGCGCGCAAGCGCGAAGAAGCGGCCGGGGGCGGCCAGGCTTCGATTGCCGTCCCGCAAAGGGCGTTCGCTTGAAGATCGCGATCGCGACTGACGCCTGGCATCCTCAAGTCAACGGCGTTGTCCGTTCGCTGGCGATGACCGCCGCCCGGCTTCTGGAAATCGGGCATGAGGTCAAAGTCATAGAGCCAAGTCCGTTTCGCACCATCGCCTGTCCCACCTATCCGGAAATCAGGCTCGCGCTTGGCGCTGGGAGCGGGGTAGAGGCGATGCTCGACGCGGCGGAGCCGGATGCGATCCATATTGCCACCGAAGGGCCTATTGGCTGGGCCGCGCGCGGGTGGTGCCTGAAGCGGGGCAGGCAATTCACCACCAGCTTCCACACGCGGTTTCCGGATTATGTAGCGATGCGCACCGGGATTCCGACAGACTGGATCTGGCCGGTCATGCGGCGCTTTCATCGGCCGGCAAAACGAACATTCGCAGTTACGAAATCACTTGCCGAAGAACTGGAGAAAAGAGGGATCGGGCCGATCCACCATTGGCCGCTCGGCGTCGACCTCAGCCAGTTCAATCCGGCGGTTGCACCTCACCCGGCCCTTCAGTCATTGCCGCGACCGATCATGCTCAATGTCGGCCGCGTGGCCGTCGAGAAGAATATAGAGGCATTTCTGAATTGCCCGGTGCCCGGCAGCAAAGTGGTAGTCGGCGGCGGGCCGGCGCTCGAAGCCCTGCAAGCTCGCTATCCCGAAACATTGTTCATGGGCGTCAGGCATGGTGCGGAGTTGGCATCCATCTATCGCGCCGCGGATGTTTTCGTGTTTCCAAGCCTGACCGACACCTTCGGACTGGTGAATATCGAGGCACTTGCCTGCGGACTTCCCGTCGCATCTTATCCGGCGAGCGGGCCACTCGACATACTCGGTCCGGACGGCCGGGGCGTGCATGCCGGCAAGCGGCGCATCGGCGGCGTCGACCGATATCTGGCCGCAGCCGTGCAGCGCGCACTTACCGCGGATCGCGTCGCCTGTGCTGCGGAGGCCCGGCATTACGGCTGGGACCGGTGCACCGATCGCTTCCTTGAAGGATTGGCGACCGACGCTCCGCTCTATCTGGATCAGCGCGCGGAAGCCGCCTAGTTCGGCTTGACGAACTTCAGTGTCATCCGGTCGCTTTCGCCGATCGCCAGATATTTCGCACGATCCTTGTCGCCGAGCTGTAGGGACGGTGGCAACGTCCAGACGCCTTCGGGATAGTCCTTGGTGTCCTTGGGATTGGCATTGATCTCGCTTGCCCCGGCAAACTGGAAGCCGGCGGCTTCGGCGAGTCTTCGGACGGTCGATACCTTGACGTAGCCGCTTGTCATTTGCCGAGCGTCGTCGGCTTCTTCGGGCAGACGATGCTCGACCACGCCGAGGGTTCCGCCCGGCTTCAACACGCGAAAGGCCTCGGCGAAGACCTGGTCGGCGATGGGGGCGTCGCCATCCAGCCAGCTGTGGACGTTGCGGAACGTCAGGACGAGGTCGGCGCTTCCCGCCGCGATAGATGTTGGCTGCCCGGAATTGAAGGTTGCCACCTGCACCTTGCCATAGACTGGATTGCTTCCGATCTTGGTGCGGATGCGCTGGTCGTAATTGCCGGCGGGCGGAACCACGTAAAGTGTGCCGCCGGTCGCGAGATAGGGGGCGAGCACTTCCGTGTACCAGCCACCACCAGGCCATAGCTCAACGACAGTCTGTCCTGGTTGAAGGCCGAAGAAGGTCAGCGTTTCGGCCGGGTGGCGATATTTGTCCCGAGCGACATTCGCCGGAGTGCGTGTCGGCGCGGCAAGCACGGCCGACAAAGGCGATGGCTGCTCCACGGCGGGCTTAGCTGCTTCGGTCGACTGCTGGGCGGCCAGGGGGGCAGCTGCGGCGGCGATCAGGAAAAACGCTGCGGCACGGCGAACCATCATTTGTCTCCTCAAACGAATGCGGCCCGGACATTGGCCGGGCCGCGTTACAGGAGCAATGCTGGTTTCGACGAATGACCTACAGGCAGGATTCCAGATAGGGCTGGTCGAAGCCGAATTGCTTGGCCTTTTCGAGCGTGTAGGGACGAAGGCCCATCGAGCGATATTCGCCGATGATCTTTCCATCCGCGGTCTCGTCCAAATACTCGAACTTGAACAGTTCCTGGGTGACGATGACTTCGCCTTCCATCCCGATCACCTCGGTGATGTTGGTCGTGCGGCGCGAACCGTCGCGTAGGCGCTTCACCTGGACGATGAGGTCGACCGAGTCAGCGATCTGGCGTGAGATCGCTTCCTTCGGGATCTTGATGTCGCCCATCATGACCATGTTTTCCATACGAGCCAGGCATTCGCGCGGGCTGTTGGAGTGAAGCGTCGCCATCGAGCCGTCGTGGCCGGTGTTCATCGCCGCCAGGAGATCGAAACACTCCTGGCCGCGAATTTCGCCGAGGATGATGCGGTCTGGGCGCATACGCAGGGCGTTGATGACGAGGTCGCGAATGGTAATAGCGCCCTGGCCCTCAAGGTTCGGCGGACGGGTTTCCAGCGGCAGCCAGTGCGGCTGCTGAAGCCGGAGTTCGGCCGCGTCCTCGATGGTAATCACGCGCTCGCCCGGGTCGATCATCTTCGACAGGGCATTGAGCATGGTCGTCTTACCCGAACCGGTACCGCCGGAGATGATGACGTTCATTCGGCAGGCGCCGGCGATCTTCAGGCAGGTCGCCATCTTCTCCGACATCGAGCCGAAGCCGCGCATCATGTCGAGCGTGATCGGTTTTTCGGAGAATTTACGAATGGAGATGGCGGTGCCGCGCAGGGAGAGCGGCGGAATAATGACGTTGACGCGGCTGCCATCCTGAAGGCGGGCGTCGGCCAGCGGCGTGGTCTGATCGACGCGGCGGCCGACCTTGTTGACGATGCGCTGGGCGATCTGGAACAGATGCTCCTCGTCGCGGAACTGGATCTTGGCCAGCTCAAGCTTGCCCTTGCGTTCGATGAAGGTCTGGTCGGGCCCGTTGACCATGATGTCGCTGACGGCCGGATCGGCGAGCAGTTCCTCGAGCGGCCCGAGACCCAGCAGTTCGTCGACCAGCACTTTTTCCAGCGCGAAGGTTTCGCGGCGGTTGAGGTTGATCTTCAGCTCCGCAAGCACTTCGGAGATGATCGGCCGGAATTCTTCGGCGAGCTCATCCTTGCCCAGCGTTGCCGCCGCCTCGGGATCGACACGCTCCAGCAAGCGCGGCAGCACTTGTTCCTTGATGCGGTGGACCGATGCCTCGAAGCCTTCGGCCTTGTGGCCCGCGCGCTCGCCGCTGGCGTTCTGACGGTCGTTGAGACGATCCATCGCCGCACCGGGCTGGGCAGGCATGCCACCGCCCTCGTCCGGGCCTTCGGATTCAACTGGCGTGGGGACATCTTCCGGTACAGGCGGAAACTGATCGCCGCCAGCTCCACCCTTCATCGGGCGGGCGACACCGAAGCTGGGCCGTTGCCCAGCACCGAGACCGTTGCGCTTGCCGAATGCGTTCATAACCAACGATTCCCAATTCAATCCGCGGAAAACCGAAATGGTGAATAAGGGGCAAACTTTGAGAAAAGACTAATATCGACCGAAATAATGCCTGACCCGTCGCCTGGATCGGTGACGTTAGCGCTTGGTCCAGGTCAGCCAGCTGCTGGCGACGTAGTTCCAGACCGAACCGACGATCGCTCCCGCAATCCCCGCGATCCACCAACCGTGGAACTGCTCGTACACCAGGCTGCCGATACCGACATTGGCGACCGCGCCCAAAGAGCAGACGAGGTAGAAGGAGAAGAGCCCGCCGACCCAGGCAAAGCCCTTGAGCTGCTGGTCGCGGTAGGTGAACTTGTTGTTCAAGGCGAAGTTGAACGTCATCGCGCCGATCACCGCCAACGCTTGCGATGTTGCGAAGGGCGCACCGACCATGTTCATTGCCATGTATAGCAGGGTGAGGTGCACACCGACGCCAAGCATTCCGATCGCACCGAACTGAACTAGCTTCACCGGGACGAACCGGCCGATCGCCTTGTCCAGCAGCAGTTCGAGATATTCGAGCGCGACCATCTCATCGAGCTTGGACTCGCCATGCTGACGCGTGCCGAACGTGTATCCGACCTCCGCAACTTTGAGCGGACGCGGATGAGAAGCGACAAGGTCCAGAAGAATCTTATAGCCGACGGTGCTGAGACGCGGCGCTGCTTCGAGCAGGATGTCACGGCGAACGGCGAAGAAACCGCTCATCGGATCCGAAAGCCTTGTCTTCATGATCGGCGAAGCGAGGGCTGTTGCAAACCGGCTGATCTTCAGGCGGTCCTCCGCCCATTCCCCGGTCGAGCCATTGGCTGCATAGCGCGTGCCGATTGCCAGTTCGTGGCCTTTGTCTGCAATGGCACGATAGAGATCGGGCAGGACCTTCTCGTCATGTTGGAGGTCCGCATCGATCACGGCAACGATCGGCGTCGTGGAAGCGAGGGCGCCCTCGACGACAGCCGACGATAGGCCGCGGCGGCCGATACGGCGGATCAGGCGGACGCGGCGGTCACTCTGCGCGATGCGGGTCAGAAGTTCGGGTGTACCGTCGGTCGAACTGTCGTCGACGAAGATTGCTTCCCATTCGATCCCGGCGAGCGCGACGCCAAGCCGTTCCAGCAGTGGTTCGACATTGCCGGCTTCGTTTTTCGTTGGAATGACGACGCTAAGCTGCAGTGGCTCATCGTTGATGGCATGCCTGGGATCGACGGACTGCTGCAACATACGGTTACCCCTGGGAATCTAAGGGTATCACCCAAGCAGCTTAAGGTAAAAGGGAAGTTAACGGTTGGGCGGGGCAAGGTCTCGACGTTGCCAGATTGTCACGTCATCGACGCTCTTAGAATAGCCGGGCGGCGTTATTAGGATCGGTCGGTAATTCTCCGCCATGCTGCGCGACAGAAGTGCCTGGATCTCGGGCATCCGGCGCCCCTTGGCGGCAGCTCGAGTGACGACCACCGCCGGCCGCTGCGCCAAGATGCGCGAGACTTCTGTGACGGTATCCACCCCGACCGCGCCGGCTTCGGTGATGAGTACCAGATGATCCGGGAACAGGTAACGTGACGGGCGGCAGTCGGGGAAGTCGATGTAAATGCGACTGGGGCCGTCCGCGACATAGACGCAGCCGCCGCGCCGCGCTTGGTCGATCGTGCGGCGGATATGCTCATACTGCGCCGCCTGGCGCTGGTGAAGGCGCCAGTCGATCGGCGTCCCTTCCACCAGGTAAAACCCGGCAACGCCGATGAACAGCAACCAGCGGCTGGAGCGATCGAATGCGGTTGCTGCAGAGATGCAGAGCGGGACCAGGAACGGCAGCGTATAATGGTCGAAGAAGGCAGGAACGCCGAGGTAACCGAGCAGGGCAGCAGCGATCCAGCCCAACAGCAGCTTCTGGCCTATGTCATGCGGCTGGGCTCGCCAGCGATGGACAGCTCCCAAGCCGCCCATGCCGATCAACGGCAGCAGGAATAGGATAAAATAGGCCGCGCCAGCGACCTTCGCCAATAGTCGCCATCCCCGTCGTTCGAAAATCGAGACGTAGTTGGCATAGACGAACTCGCCGAGCGCAGCTTCGCCTGCCACGGCATAGCCAGCGAGGCAGAGGAGGGTGGGGAGGAGGGCGACAACGACCATTGCCGCGCCCGTAAGGGCGACTGCCCCCCGGCCGCAGCCGTTGCGCTTTAGCATCCACAGAAAGGCGAGGCCGAAATATGCGCCTTCGATAAAGCTGATCTGCTTGATGGTCATCGCCAGGCCGCAGAGTAACATGGCGCCCATTGCATGGCGGCGGATGGAGCCGGCGCGGTCCTGATCCGAAGCGCGGAACATGAGCCATGCGGCGCCGGCGATCAGTAGATTATAGAATACCGGGGACTGGCCGGTCTGTCCGCCGAATACCGGCATGGCCAAGAGGTAGGCGACCGCGGCCAGCGTGGCGCTGGTCGCCGAAGCGAAACGAAGTGCGATCTGGCGGATGACTAGCGCGGTGGCGGCGGCAAATGCTGTGCCGACGAGGTTTAGGCCGAGGATGCTGCCGTCACTTATCCAGGCGATCCCGGCGTAGAGCAGGAACAGCCCGAGTGGTTTGCGGTCCCATATGTCAAGATAAGGCCAGCGGCCATTCAGCAACTCTTCGCCGGCCAGCAGGTAAAATTGGTCGTCAACATGTGCGACCGGGTCCCACCAGGCAACGATGCGCGTGGCGACCGCGACCGCCAGGATCAAAAGGATGGCTGTCCGCGTGGAGCTTAGGAAATCTTCTTTCCCGCCGGCGGAAAGTGACGGAGATGGGCTTAAATCAATCGACGCCGCACTTCCCAACATGTCCTCCCTTTACCCGCCCTTACCTCGGCGGGCGCAGGGAGAGTGTCAGGCGTTGGCGCTTTCGGCAAGCACGACCAGGCCCTGATCGCCGACCTCGGCGAAGCCGCCGGAAACGGTGATGGTTTCAGGTCCGGAACCCGGGGTCTTGTAGATCTTGAGCTCGCCGTCCTTCAGCGTGGTCATGAAGGGCGCATGGCCGGCCATGACGCCGAACTCGCCTTCGCTGCCCGGGACGACAACCATATGCACTTCGTCCGAACGGACGAGCTTTTCCGGGGTCACCAGCTCGAAATGAAGGTCGGCCATCTACTTACTTCTTTCCTTCGATCGCGGAGTCGAACGACGACGCCGCTTTCTCGAATTTGTCCCGGCAGCCCGGGTTGCAAAAGCCGACCACCTTGCCCTGGTAGAGCGTCAGGCTGTCTTCCTGGACGGGGTCACCCGACCAGGGACAGGTCTCGTTGACGCAATCTTCCAGGCGAAGGCCGTCGGCCATTTCGCTTAGGCGCCCTGGGCCAGCTTTTCGGCCTTGGCGACCGCTTCCTCGATGCCGCCGACCATGTAGAAGGCAGCTTCCGGAAGATGGTCATATTCGCCACTCACAACCGCCTTGAAAGAGGCGACCGTGTCTTCGACCTGGACGAACTTGCCCTGGATGCCGGTGAACACTTCGGCGACGTGGAACGGCTGGCTGAGGAAGCGTTGGATCTTGCGGGCGCGGCTGACGACCAGCTTATCTTCTTCCGAAAGCTCGTCCATGCCCAGGATCGCGATGATGTCCTGGAGCGACTTGTACTTCTGCAACGTCTCCTGGACCGCGCGGGCCACGTCATAATGCTCCTGGCCGACAATCGCTGCGCTCAGCACGCGGCTGGTCGAGTCCAGCGGATCGACGGCCGGGTAAATGCCCAGCTCCGAAATGGCGCGCGACAGAGTGGTCGTCGCGTCCAAGTGGGCGAAGGAGGTGGCCGGTGCCGGATCGGTCAAGTCGTCGGCCGGAACGTAGATTGCCTGGACGGACGTGATCGAGCCCTTGTTGGTCGACGTAATCCGCTCCTGAAGCGTGCCCATGTCGGTAGCCAGTGTCGGCTGATAGCCCACGGCTGAAGGAATACGGCCCAAGAGCGCCGACACTTCCGAACCTGCCTGTGTGAAGCGGAAGATGTTGTCGACGAAGAACAGAACGTCCTGGCCTTCCTGGTCGCGGAAATATTCGGCCTGGGTGAGGCCCGACAGGGCGACGCGGGCGCGCGCTCCCGGCGGCTCGTTCATCTGGCCGAACACCAGAGCGACCTTCGAGCCTTCCGGCGTCGGGTTGCCGTCGGCGTCCTTGGCGATAACGCCTGCGTCGAGGAATTCGTGATAGAGGTCGTTGCCCTCACGAGTACGCTCGCCGACGCCCGCGAACACGGACACGCCGCCGTGGCCCTTTGCGATGTTGTTGATCAGTTCCTGGATCAGCACGGTCTTGCCGACGCCGGCGCCGCCGAACAGGCCGATCTTGCCGCCCTTGGCGTAGGGGGCGAGGAGGTCGATGACCTTGATACCGGTGACGAGGATGCTCGCTTCGGTCGACTGGTCGACGAAGGCTGGCGCGTCGGCGTGGATCGGGGCGAACTTGTCGCTGCCGATCGGTCCACGCTCGTCGATCGGCTCGCCGATGACGTTCATGATGCGGCCGAGGGTCATGGGGCCGACTGGAACCTGGATCTGCGAACCCGTTGCGGTGACCTGCTGGCCGCGGGTCAGGCCGTCGGTGCCGTCCATGGCGATGGTGCGGACGATGTTCTCGCCGAGGTGCTGCGCGACCTCGAGCACCAGGCGCTGGCCGCCATTGTCCGTCTCAAGCGCGGCCAGGATCGGCGGCAGCTCGCCTTCGAACGCGACGTCGACGACGGCGCCGATCACCTGCGCGACCTTGCCGACGATGTTGCCGCCGGTGGTCGGCGACGTGGGAGCGGGCGCGCTCTTGGTCGCGGCCTTCTTGGTGCGGGTCTTGGGCTCAGCGGCGGTTGCCATGTTCGGTTTCCTTGCCTTTTCTTATTCGTTTTAGAGCGCTTCGGCGCCCGAGATGATTTCGACGAGTTCGGTGGTGATCGCCGCCTGACGCTGGCGATTATACTGGATCGAGAGGCGATTGATCATGTCGCCCGCGTTGCGGGTCGCATTGTCCATCGCCGTCATCTGCGATCCGTAGAAGCCGGCGGCGTTTTCGAGCAGCGCATGATAAAGCTGAACCGAGAAATTGCGCGGCAGCAGTTCGGCCAGGATCGCTTCTTCGTCCGGCTCATATTCGACCGATGCCGGCGCAGCCTTGGCCTTGTCCGTTTCGGCAACTGGCGTTCCGACCACCGGGAAGATCTGCTTGATCTTCGGCTCCTGGGCCAGGACCGACCGGAACTCGCTGTAGGCGAGGTGCACGACGTCGAACTGCGAGCTCTGGAACCGGTCCACGAGGTCCTCGGCAATGGCTCGAGCGTCAGTGAAGGCGGGCGCCTTCATGTGGCTCGTGTCATACTGGCCGATGATCGCCTTCGGGGCGACGCGCTGGATCGCCGGGCGGCCCTTGCGGCCAACGATGTAGAACAGGACGGTCTTGCCCTCGGCGACCAACTCCTGCGCCTTCTTGCGGACGGCGCGGATGATGTTTGTGTTGAAGGCGCCGGCCAGACCGCGGTCGCTGGTGACGACGACGATCAGGTGCGTGTCGTCCTTGCCCGTGCCGCGGATCAGGCGGGGCGAGCTATCGCTGACCTGGACTCTTGAAACCAGCCGGTTGACGGTTTCCGACAAGCGGGTCGAATAAGGACGGCCGGCCTCGGCGCTCGACTGCGCACGGCGCAGCTTCGCCGCGGCGACCATCTTCATCGCCTTGGTGATCTTCTGCGTCGACTTCACCGAGCCGATGCGAAGCTTCAATGACTTGAGGCTGGCCATCGCCGAAGCGTCCCTGTCTTAAGCGAACTGGTTGCCGAAGGTGGTGAGCGCATCCTTCAGCTTGGCGGCGGTGTCGTCGTCCAGCTGCTTGCTGTCGCGGATCGACTTCAGCACATCGGCATGCTCGGCGCGAAGGAAGCTGATCATCGCCGCTTCGTAGCGAACGACGTCCTTCACTTCGACCGCGTCGAGGAAGCCCTGGGTGCCCGAATAGATCGAGGCGACCTGCTCTTCGACCGGCATCGGGCTGTACTGAGGCTGCTTCAGCAGCTCGGTCAGGCGCGCGCCGCGGGCCAGCAGCTTCTGGGTCGCGGCGTCGAGGTCCGAGCCGAACTGGGCGAAGGCTGCCATTTCGCGATACTGGGCGAGCTCCAGCTTGATCGAGCCGGCGACCTTCTTCATCGCCTTGGTCTGCGCGGCCGAACCGACGCGGCTGACCGAAAGACCGACGTTAATCGCCGGGCGGATGCCCTGGTAGAAGAGGTCGGTTTCGAGGAAGATCTGGCCATCGGTGATCGAGATCACGTTGGTCGGAATGTAGGCCGACACGTCGCCTGCCTGCGTTTCAATGATCGGCAGCGCGGTCAACGAGCCATTGCCGTTATCGTCGTTCATCTTCGCGGCGCGCTCGAGGAGGCGCGAGTGGAGATAGAAGACGTCGCCCGGATAGGCTTCGCGGCCCGGCGGACGGCGGAGCAGCAGCGACATCTGGCGATAGGCGACGGCCTGCTTCGAAAGATCGTCGTAAACGATGACGGCGTGCATGGCGTTATCACGGAAGAATTCGCCCATCGTCACGCCGGCGTAGGGCGCGAGATACTGAAGCGGAGCCGGTTCCGAAGCGGTCGCGGCGACGACGATCGAATATTCCATCGCGCCATTCTCTTCGAGCGCGCGGACGATCTGGGCGACAGTCGAGCGCTTCTGTCCGACCGCGACATAGATGCAATAGAGCTTCTGGCTCTCGTCGCCGCCCTTGTTGATTTCCTTCTGGTTGATGAAGGTATCGATGGCGACGGCGGTCTTGCCGGTCTGGCGGTCGCCGATGATCAGCTCGCGCTGACCCCGGCCGACGGGAACGAGCGCGTCGAGCGCCTTGAGGCCGGTCTGCACCGGCTCGTGCACCGACTTCCTCGGGATGATGCCCGGGGCCTTCACTTCGACGCGGCGGCGCTCGGTCGTCTCGATCGGGCCCTTGCCGTCGATCGGGTTGCCGAGTGCGTCGACGACGCGGCCGAGCAGGCCCTTGCCGACGGGAACGTCGACGATCGCGCCGGTGCGCTTGGCGGTCGTGCCTTCCTTGATCGCGGAGTCGGAGCCGAAGATCACGACGCCGACATTGTCGCTCTCGAGGTTGAGGGCCATGCCCTTGGTGCCGTCCTCGAACTCGACCATTTCGCCGGCCTGGACATTGTCGAGACCGTGAATACGGGCGATGCCGTCGCCGACCGACAGCACGCTACCGACTTCCGAAACCTGCGCGTCGGCGTCGAAGTTCGCGATCTGGTCGCGAATGACGCGGGAAATTTCAGCGGCGCGGATATCCATGTTCAGCCTTTCATCGCCTGGGCGAGTGTGTTGAGTTTCGTGCGGATCGAGGCATCGATCATCTGGCTTCCGTGCCGGACGATAATGCCTCCGAGAATTTCGGGATCGACCTTGGCTTCAACCGCGACATCGCGGCCGAGGCGGGCCTTAAGGTTCGACTTGAGTGCGGTCATCTGGCCGTCGTCGAGCGGACGGGCCGAGATGACTTCGGCGGTTGTTTCGCCGCGGTGCTGGGCTGCGAGTTGGCGAAAGATCTTGATGACCGCCTTCAGCTCGCGGAGCCGGCCATTGTCGGCGAGGACGCCGAGGAACTTACCGGTGATCGGATCGATACCAAGGGCAGGGGTCACGGCGCGCATTGCCCGGCCGGCGTCGACACGGTCGATCAGCGGGCTGGTTGCCAGCGTCCTAAGGTCAGGCGATTCGGCAATCGCCGCCTCGACAGTCGCGAGGCTGCGGGTGACCGCATCAATCTGCTTTTCGTCACGGGCAAGGCCGAACAGAGCGGTTGCGTACCGCCCCGCTAAGCTGGCCTGGATGCCGCCGGAATTATCCACGCGCTCAAAGCTCCAACAGGTGAATCTGTACCATGCATTGAACGGGGCACAGCAGCCGGGAAACCGCGCGCCCCTCATGGGTTGGCGCGCCCCTAGCAGGGGGTAGCAGGGGATGCAAGGAGGCGAATTCCCGAGTTATCGGGGGGCCAAATCCCGAGGCGTGCGTTTAAGCGCAAGCGGTGGGAAGCCGGTTTGCTTCGACTGCCCTAATCTGGCGGCATGACCTACCGCATTTCCGGCCTCGAGCCTTCGCAATTCGCACACCTAATCGGACTTAGTGATGAGGAACTGGTCCGCCATGGCGCAGCCCGAATGATTGCCAGCGAGGAATCTGGCTTTCCGTGCCGCATCCAACTCGACGATGCCAAGGCAGGCGAGCCACTCTTGCTCGTCAACTACGTCTCGCACGATGGTAATAATCCTTACCGGGCCAGCCATGCGATTTTCGTCAGCGAAACGGCCCCAGTTGCGTCAACTTATGAGGATGAGATCCCGCCTGCACTGGATCGGCGCATCCTGTCACTGCGCGCCTTTGATGCCAACGGCATGATGGTCGATGCGGCAATCGTACAGCCGGGCGAGGCGGATCCCGCTATTCGGCGCATGCTTGCTGACGCGGCGATCGACCATATCGATGCTCATAATGCCACTCGCGGCTGCTTCGCCGCCCGGGTCGAGCGAGCTTAGATCGCCCTGGTGAAAAAGCGGGTGAACGGGGTGTCTGCGTACCCAGCGAATGAGCCGCAATTCACAAAACCCTCTCGCTCGTACAGCCGAAGCGCGGCCGCGAACTGGTCGGTCGAACCCGTCTCGAGGCTAAGGCGGGACATTCCTTCAGCTCGGGCAGCCGCGACGATGTGGTCAAGCAAGGCCTTACCGACGCCGCGGCCTAGCGCCTCGCTTGCTGTGCGCATCGATTTGATTTCGCCATGTCCCGGCTCAAGCCGTTTCAGCGCGCCGCAGCCGAGCAAGCCGCCGTTCTCCCGTATCGTGAAGAAACGGATCGCGGGATCCTTCAACCCGTCGATCGGAAGCACATGGCAGGCTTCCGGCGGCGATCCAGCTCGCATCTCGGCGAAATGCTGGGTCAAGAGAGCGCGCACATCTTCAAGTTCGAGCTCGCCTTCATGGAATTGCCAGGCCAAAACCACTACCTCACTTTGACCGCAAGTGTTGGGAAGCGGGACCTAGGCCCGACACCTATGTTAGGTCCATGCTGATGCGAACAATTGACACGAACGACGCTTGGGAAGCCGCCTGGGAGGCCTTTGATCGCCGTGACCGAAGCTGGGATGGCCGGGTCATCGGTGCGGTCAAGACGACCGGGATCTACTGTAAGCCAAGCTGCCCGGCCCGCCGGCCGAAGCGCGAGAATGTGGAATTCTTTCTCGACGCCGAGGCGGCCCGTGCTGCCGGCTATCGGCCGTGCCTGCGCTGCAAGCCGGATGAAGTCGGACGCGACCGAGAGGCAGTGGCCAAGGCGATCCAGCTGATCGAGCGAGCGGAGGAGCCGCCAAGACTGGGCGAGCTTGCCAGCGCGGTCGGCTATGCCGAACATCATTTCCAGCGAATTTTCACCCGCGATGCCGGCGTGTCGCCGGCCGCATATGCGCGCGCCGTGCGCGCTCGCCGCGCCGAAGCCCATCTTCAGGAGGACAAGAGCGTGACTGAGGCAATGTACGATGCGGGCTATGCCGCGCCCAGCCGCTTCTACGCCGACGCCAAGGAACGTTTGGGTATGACGCCTTCAGCTTGGCGAGACGGCGGGCGAGGCGAGACCATCCGTTATGTGGTCACCGATAGCCCGCTCGGTCCCTTGCTTGTCGCGGCCACGGCGAAAGGCATTTGCCGGCTGACGTTCGACGAAGACGAGCGCGCGCTTCGGAGTCGGTTCCCGAATGCGGAAATCCTTCCCGACGATGGCACGATCGCGCCGTGGGTCGCGGGTGCGCTGAAAGCGATCAACACGCCGCAATCGGCGCCCGAACTTCCGATCGACGTGCACGGCACCGCATTCCAGGAAGCGGTGTGGAGGGAGCTGCGCAAGATCCCGCTCGGCGAGACGCGGAGCTATGCCGACATTGCCAAGGCCGTAGGCGACCCGAACGCAACGCGCGCTGTGGGCACTGCCAATGGTTCCAACCCAGTCGCGGTCCTCGTACCGTGTCACCGGGTAATTCGCTCAGATGGTACACTCGGCGGCTATGCGGGCGGTCTCGATCGGAAGAAGAAGCTGCTCGCAGCAGAGGGTGCGTCGCTACCCCAGCCTGATTTGCTGTAGAGCCTTATAGGAAGCTGTAGGGATCTACATCCACGGCAACCCGAACCTTGCTGCTCCATTCCAATGCGCCAAGCCAGTCGCGGATGACGTCCTGGACGTCCAGTTTTCGGGCTGCGTGGACGAGTAGGCGCTGCCGGTGGCGGCCGCGGAGCATGGCGAGCGGGGCGGGAGCTGGGCCGAATACCGCCATGCCTTCGATGGTTGGGGCGGCATTGCCGATCCGGCGCGCAACGGATTCTGCCTGGGCCTTGTCCTCGCTGGAAACGATGATCGCGGCTAGCCGTCCGAAGGGCGGCATTGCGGCATCGCGGCGGGCGTCGGTTTCGGCGGCGTAGAAACCGGGTGCGTCGCCTGAAACTAGCGCCGCAATCACCGGAGCTTCCGGATCGTGGGTCTGGACCAGCACTCTGCCCGGCTTGTCTCCCCGACCGGCGCGGCCGGCGACTTGCTGGATCTGCTGGAAGCTACGCTCTGCTGCGCGAAGGTCGCCACCCTGCAGACCGAGGTCGGCGTCGACGACACCTACCAGGGTGAGGTTGGGAAAGTGATAGCCTTTGGTGACGAGCTGCGTGCCGACGACGATGTCGATTTCACCGGCCTCCATCGCGTGGACAAATTCAGCGGCGCGTGCCGGCGACCAGATCGTGTCGCTGGTGACAATCGACGTTCGCGCTTCGGGAAAGAGGTCCGCGACTTCGTCGGCAATCCGCTCCACGCCCGGCCCACAAGCGACGAGGCTTTCCTCCTCGCCGCATTCCGGGCAGTTCTTCGGCGGAGGCATGACATGGCCGCAGTGATGGCATGCCAGCCGGTGCATCAGCCGATGTTCGACCATCCAGGCCGTGCAGTTCGGGCATTGGAAACGGTGGCCGCAAGTTCGGCACAGCGTCAGCGGCGCAAAGCCGCGGCGATTGAGGAACAACAGCGATTGCTCGCCGGCTGCAAGGTTGGCCTCGATTTCCGTCACAAGGCTCGGCGCCAGCCAGCGACCGCGCTGCGGCGGATCCCGGGTGAGGTCGATGGCGCGAATTTCCGGCAGCTCGGCCAGGCCATGGCGTTCGGTCAGCTTCAGCTCTCGGTAGCGGCCGATGTCGACCATGTTGCGCGTCTCGATGGCCGGGGTCGCCGAAGCGAGGATGACGGGGATTTCCTCGAAATGGCCGCGCATTACGGCGACGTCTCGGGCGTGATACTGGACGCCTTCCTCCTGCTTGAAGCTCGGCTCATGGGCTTCGTCGACAACGATCAAGCCGAGGTTGGCGTAGGGCAGGAAAAGCGACGAGCGAGCGCCCACGACGACGCGGGCTTCGCCACTGGCAATGGCACGCCACGCCCGCCGACGCTGCGAAGAGCGCAGGTCCGAGTGCCAGGTCACCGGCTCGCAGCCGAACCGGGCGGTGAAGCGTGTCAGGAACGGCTCAGTCAGCGCGATCTCGGGGAGCAGGACCAGCACCTGCTTTTCCTGGCGAACCGCTTCGGCGATCGCCTCGAAATAGACTTCGGTCTTGCCGGAGCCGGTGACCCCGTCGAGCAGGACCGGGTCGAAGCCTTGGCCCACGGTTGCGGTGAGGCTAGCCGACGCCGCTTGCTGTTCCGCGTTGAGGGCTGGCGGCGCGAAATCGGGACCAGGTTCGGGATAGGGCTGGTCCGCGTCGACTTCGACCCGTTCCAGTGCCCCGGCATTGACCAGCCCGCGCATCACCGCGTCGCTGACCTCCGCGTGCGCGGCCAATTCGCGGATCGTGCCTTGCCGGCCTTCTATTCTCGCCAAGGCCTGAAGGCGTTGGGGCGTGAGGCGTGCAGGTTTATCGCCGGTGGGCCGATATTCGATCAGCTGGCGAGGACCTGCCAATGCAGCCGACGTCGATAGAACCATCCGCAATACCGCTGCGATCGGCGACAGATAATAGTCGGCGGTCCATTCGCACAGCCGGCGTAGCGGTGCCGGGATCGGCGGCACGTCGACCAGTCCCGCAAGGGGCCTGAGGCGGTTGTCGCCGACTTCTTCGGTCTGGAGCCGGTCGGCCTCCCAGGCGACACCGATCAACTGTCGCGGGCCGAGCGGTGCGATGACGACGCTGCCCGGTTCGACGGACATACCGTCCGGTACCCTGTAATCCAGCGGACCAAGGGCGGCATTCAAGGTAACTACTCTGGCCCGGGGCACTCCCACACCGGTGACGCGCTACTTTCCGCGCTTCTTGCGGTGCTCGTCGAGATCCAGGACTGCGTTCGCCTCTTCCCCTTCGGGAAGTAGGCCGAGGCGGCGGGCGACTTCCTGATAGGCTTCGGCTTCGCCGCCGAGGCTCTGGCGGAAGCGGTCCTTGTCCAGCTTCTCGTTGGTCTTCATGTCCCACAGTCGGCAGCCGTCGGGCGAGATCTCGTCGGCCAGGATGATCCGGCTGTACTCGCCGTCATAAACGCGGCCGAATTCCAGTTTGAAGTCGATCAGGCGGATGCCGATGGCAGCGAACAGGCCGCACATGAAGTCATTGATGCGGATCGCCATGTCGGCGATGTCGTTCATCTCTTCCTGGCTGGCCCAGCCGAAGCAGGCGATATGCTCGTCCGCGATCATCGGATCGCCAAGGGCATCGTCCTTGTAATAATATTCGATGATCGTGCGGGGGAGCTGGGTGCCTTCCTCGATCCCGAGCCGCTTGGAGATCGAACCTGCCGCGACGTTGCGGACCACCACCTCGATCGGAACGATCTCTACCTGGCGGATCAGCTGCTCGCGCATATTGAGGCGGCGGATGAAATGGGTCGGTACGCCGATCGTCTGCAGCGCGGTGAAGATATGTTCGCTGATGCGGTTGTTGAGGACGCCCTTGCCGCTGATCGTGCCGCGCTTCTGAGCGTTGAAGGCGGTCGCATCATCCTTGAAATATTGGATGAGCGTTCCGGGCTCCGGACCTTCGTAAAGGATCTTGGCCTTGCCTTCGTAGATTTGGCGGCGGCGGGACATTGGCGTTGGGGACTCCGGCGAACATGAAAGAGGGGGCGGCTATAGGCGAGCCGCCCCCTACAACGCAATTGATCGAAGCGGTCAGCCTTCGATGACTTCGAAGTGAACCAC
Organism: Sphingomonas caseinilytica; assembly: GCF_023516455.1. Taxonomy (GTDB): domain Bacteria; phylum Pseudomonadota; class Alphaproteobacteria; order Sphingomonadales; family Sphingomonadaceae; genus Sphingomicrobium; species Sphingomicrobium caseinilyticum. The sequence continues at coordinate 20,231 of NZ_JAMGBA010000001.1, forward strand.
CTCCGGCTCCATCTCGATCAAATAATCGGGATCGAAGTCATAATATTTGGCCTTCGCGAGGTCGTCCCCGGCGAAACGCCGGATCGCCGAGAGATCGTCCCACAGGGTGAACATCTCGACCTGGACGACCCCGTTGGAGCGCCGGAACAGGCACCAGGCTGCCCGGTTGCCGCGGGTGGAGCGGTAATCGGGCAACCCGACCTCGGCCATCAGCTGGAGATATTCGGATGCCTTTTCACAGGACACCTGGCCATGCCAACGCCGCGCAATCATGATCAGCAGCAACCGCCGTAACGCAGCTGCGACCAGCGGCTTTCCAGCCGCGACGACGAAGCCATGCCGTGGAACGCGTCGACAAAGGCATTGAAGATCAGTCGGAAATCGCCCGCCAGCGATTCCCGGCCCAGCGCCTCGGGAGCGGGCCGTTCGGACCGTCTAGGTGACGGTCCGCGTGCGGCCCGCTGGATCGGTTCATGTTTCATGGGTCAGTTCCAGTTATCGAGCGGTGCGAGCCGAAGCCTGTCCCGCATTATGCTTCCAGGGAGCATCGAACTGAATGAAGTTGAGGACCTTCAAGGTCCGTCCGATGCCTGCCACCAGCCGGTCGATGCCGTCGTGAAGGGCATCCCGCCCGGCCTGATAGTCACGGTCGAAAATCTCGTCGCGCATCATTGCCTCCTTTGTTTGCGCCGGACGGGCGGGGTGGGGAGAGGGGCCCGTCCAGCGCTTGATGACCATGTAGAGGAGTCGGCTCGTTCATCCCAATGAAAGGCTGGACTGACTTGATAAGCTGGCCTTATAAGCAGCATTGATGAGAAAGCTTCCGCCGCTTGCCGCCGTCCGCGTCTTCGAGGCCGCGGCCCGCCATGAGAATTTTACGGCCGCAGCCAATGAGTTGGGGATGACCCAGGCGGCCGTTTCCTATCAGGTCAAATTATTGGAAGAGCGGCTCGGCGCCGCCCTGTTCGTGCGCGAGAAGGGGCGCGCCAAGCTGACTGGCCTCGGCCTTCGGCTGCTGCCCCAACTGACCCAGGCATTCGACAATATCGAGGCCGCCTTCGCCCAGCACCGCGAGGAGGATGAGGCGCTGTTGACGGTGGCCACCACTTTCACCTTCGCCAACACCTGGCTGGCGTGGCGGCTGGGCAGCTTCCAGGTCGAGCATCCCGACCTTGCTGTCCGGCTGGCGACGTCGAACAAGCTGGTCGACCTTCGGGTCGGCGAGGCGGACGTGGCGATCCGCGCCAGCGCCCGGCCGTGGGAGGGGCTGGTCTCGATCGAGCTGATGAAGGTCGACTTCACCCCGATGTGCGCGCCTTCCTTCTGGAAGCGGATGACCGAGCAGCTCGGCCGTCCGCCGGAGCCCAAGGACCTGCCCAACCTGCCGCTGATCAGCCCGGAGGATTATTGGTGGGACCAATGGTTCGAGGCGGCTGGTGTCGAAGGCGCCGATCGGCCGCGCAAGGCCGGACTTCGCCTGGACAGCCAGGCCGACGAGGGTCATGCCGCGATGGGCGGGCAGGGCTTCGTCCTGCTGACCCCGGCCTTCTGGCGCAACGATCTTCGCGACGGGCGACTGTGCCAGCCGTTCGAGCTGAGGGCGACCGCCGGTTTCCGCTACTGGCTGTGCATCGCGCCGGAGCGCCGAAACGTACCGAAGATCAAACGCTTCAAGGAATGGCTGCTTCGGCAGGTGGAACTGAGCAAGCAGTTGCCGCTGGAGGCGGTGGCGTAAGAGACGCCGAGCGCAGGAGAGACTTTGCGTAGCGAAGTCGAGCCAGCGCGAAGAGACGTCGAATGCCGGCCAGCCTCGCGAAGCGAGGTCTGACGTCACGGGATTCACTCCCGTGACGGCGCTACACCCTTCGGGCGCCTGGGCCCCGGCCTTCGCCGGGGAACAGCCTAACTGGCTTAGCTTCACTATTTTCATGGGCGAATGAGCCATTATTGTGAAGTTAGCGGGGCTTGGGGTGCGCGGATGCGAGGCTCGCGAAGCAGCCGGCGCGGGAAATGCGGGCGTCGGTTTCATGGATTCCTCCCTGGTCAGAGCCGGGAGGCCGTTCGGCGATACAGGAGATGTGGGCTGTAGGACAGAGGTTTTGAGGGGGTGGGAGCTGTCATGCCAGCGGAGGCTGGCATCCATGTTTCGCCGTCAATCACATGGGCCCCAGCCTGCGCTGGGGCGACGGAATAAGGTGTACCAACGGGGCGACGGATCAGGGTGAACCAACCTTGCCGCCCCTGCGTTGGCCGCGAAAGCCAGTAGCAGGAGTATTCCCATGCCCGACCTCAGCCTTTCCGACATCAGCGAGAAGATGCGCGACATCGATTTCACGATGCTTTCGACGCGGACGGAGGGCGGCGCGCTCGCCGCGCGGCCGATGAGCAACAATCGCGAAGTCGACTATGACGGGGACAGCTATTTCTTCACCTGCGACGAGACGCGGCTGGTCGCCGACATCATGCGCGATTCCAACGTCGGGCTGGCTTACCAGGCCAAGTCGGGAATGCTGGGGATGAAGCCCTTCTTCCTGGCGGTCGAGGGAAGGGCGGAAGCGATCAAGGACAAGGGCCGGTTCGAGGAGCATTGGCACAAGGAGCTGGACGCCTGGTTCAAGCAGGGCGTGGATACGCCCGGCCTGACCCTCATCAAGGTGCATGCCGAGCGGCTGCATTATTGGGACGGGTTCGACTCCGGAGAGCTGGACCTCACGCGCCAGAAGGCGGCAGCGGAAGGCTGAAAGGCGCGCGTCCGAGGAGGGCCCGGCCAAGCCGAAGCTCCGGCTGCTCGGCAAGCGCTTCATAGAGCCTCGCCAGTTCAAGGTGGATGGCGGCGACTTCCGACTGGGTTGCGTCGGCGGCAGCCGCGCGCTCCTGGGCGGCGCGCGCGCGATAATATTCGATGTCGTCTGAAGACACGGGGGGTGCGCTCCACGAGAGGATCAGCGGGAGCGCGACGAATTGTCTCTCAGTCCCCGGAATGCTGGAAACCGGACGGGGATGCGAAGTCGTTACAGGAGCGAAGCGGACAAGGATAGTCGCCTATCCGACACAGCGGCCGATTTAATCGTGCACCATCAGTCGGTTGGGCGAGATTCCTTCTTCCCATCCCGGACTTTCTGGCCCTGCGCCTTCATCGCGCCCTTGAGCAGCCGGTGGGAGGTTTCGGCGGCGGCCTCCGGGGTCAGCTTGACGTCGACGTGGTCGGGGCCGTCGACGGACACGACGCCCGCTTCGGCTTCGACGTCACTGGGATCCTCGTAAATTACCTTGTCGTTCATTGTTTGTGTCCTCCAGCAGAGCCGCCGAGCGCAGCGAAGCGATTGCGGAGCAATCGTTAGCAGCGCGTAGAGCTGGCGAATGCCGGCCGACCGGCGGCGCAGACGACCGGTAGCAGCCGTTCCAACATGCTGGGGGCATGTTGGCCATGCGGCTGCTCGTCACGGATTTACTCCGTGACGGCCCAGCGCCTCAAAAGTGACCCGTACAGTATGCAATCAGCAGGATGAGCGGGATCGGGATACCGATGAACCAAAGCAACGCGGAACGCATGATACTCTCCTTGCGCCCGCTCCGGGGGCACAATGATCGTAACGTCAGGCCGGTTCCGGCTCCCGCGCTGCTTCCTTCGCCATTCGGTCGTACATTGCGGCGAGGTCGTCATGCACTCGTGCGATGTTGCGATTGGGGGCGCTGGCCGCGGAGGCCCGCTCTTCGGTGGCGCGTGCGAGGTAATATTCCCGTGTCTCGGAAGCCATTGCCGGCTCCTTGTCGTGGAAGCGGGCGGCCATAGGCGATTTAATGAGGAATTAATAGCTGAGTTCAGTTCGGCTTGCTCGGTGGGCCGACGGCGAGTGCAAACCATTGCGGACATTGGCGCTTCTGCTAGCCTCCGCTGCGAGCGGGGCTCCTTATGAATTATCATCCCGACACGACCGGGGACTTCCAACATGCGGGCGAAGCGCATGTTTAGGACCGTCCGTCACTGGTGGCAGGAAGGGGACGGCAAGACCACCGCCCGTCTTTTCGTGTTCGAGCTGTTTGTCGTCGTTGCCGGCGTCTTGATCGCGCTTGGCGCTGAGGAACTGGTTTCGAGCTGGCATTGGCAGGGCGAAGTCCGCGACAGCGACCGGCGGATAAGCGATGAACTTGGCCATAATCTGGTGAACGCCTACGAGCGCCTGGCGATCAATGATTGCCTCGAACCGCGACTGATCGAGCTGCGCGACGAATTGGCTAAAGGGGAGCCGATGTGGCCCGGTAGCCGGGCGCGTTTCGCCAATGACATTTACGACCCGGCGTTCCCGTCCGTTTACAGGACGCCGAACCGGCCGTGGCCCAATGACGCTTGGGAGACCGCACTGAATGGCGAAATTCTGGGCCACTTCCGACCTGAACGAGTGGCTGAACTCGCAGCACTGTTCGACGAGGTTTCCGGGCTTCGCCGAAGCCAATCGGAGGAGATAGACCTGGCCGCGTCGCTCGGCGACCTCGCCTTCCCAGGTCCGATCAGCCCGGCCGAACGCCGCGCAAATTTGAAACTGGTGGCAAAATTGGGTGCGCTCAACGCCCGGATCGTCTTTCAAAGCCGTCTGCTGTTGGACAATGCTGCGGAAGCCGGGCTCTCGCCAGACCGGGAGCAATTGAAGGAAAGTCTCGATCAACAGCGCCGCTATCGGGGGAATTGCGTTCGCGCGCCCGCCAATCCGGCGGGCTAGCGCGCTAGTGCCGGGAGGCCTTCCAATGTCCGCTTTCCCCCCCTTGTTGCCATTGTCTACCACTCGTCATTCCCGCGAAGGCGGGAACCTAGCCAAACAAAAACTGGGTCCCCGCTTACGCGGGCATGACGAAAAAGTGGAATGGATCCCAGCCTTCGCTGGGATGACAAAAAAAGACGTGGGTCCCAGCCTCCGCTGGGATGACGGGAAGGGCGGCAGCTTGCTAAGCCAGCCGCATGGACTCCGAAAATCTCTCCGTCATTGATTCCCCTTTCGACGCTGCGCTTAGCGAACGCTATCTCGTCTACGCTCTCTCGACGATCACCGCGCGTTCGCTGCCCGACGTTCGCGACGGGTTGAAGCCGGTTCATCGCCGCCTGCTGTGGGCGATGCGGTTGCTGCGGCTGGATCCGGCCGGCGGGTACAAGAAATGCGCGCGCGTCGTGGGCGATGTGATCGGCAAGTATCACCCGCACGGCGACCAGTCGGTTTATGACGCGATGGTTCGGCTGGCGCAGGATTTCGCGCTTCGTTACCCGCTGGTCGACGGGCAGGGCAATTTCGGCAACATCGACGGGGATAATGCCGCCGCCTACCGCTACACCGAAGCGAAGATGACGGCGGTTGCGATCCAGCTGATGAACGGGCTGGACGAGGGGACGGTCCCGTTCCGCCCGACCTACAATGGCGAAGAGGAAGAGCCGGAGGTGTTCCCCGGCCTGTTCCCGAACCTGCTGGCCAATGGCGCGAGCGGGATCGCGGTTGGCATGGCGACGAGCATTCCGCCGCATAATGTGTCCGAGCTGGCCGACGCGGCGATGGCCCTCATCGACAACAAAAGGATGGAAGACCGCGAGCTGTTGCAGTTCGTGAAGGGTCCCGACTTCCCGACCGGCGGCGTTCTGGTCGAGGATGAGGATGTGATCGCGCGGGCCTATGTCAGCGGGCGGGGCAGTTTCCGGGTCCGCGCGCGGATCGAGAAGGTAGCCGAGAAGGGCGGGGGCTGGCACCTGCTGGTCCACGAGATCCCCTATGGCGTGCAGAAGGGGAAGCTGATCGAGCAGATCGCCGATCTCATCGCCAACAAGAAGCTGCCGATCCTGGCCGACGTCCGCGACGAGAGCGACGAGAAGGTGCGGATCGTGCTGGAGCCGCGATCGCGGACGGTGGATGCGGCGCTGCTGGAGGAGAGCCTCTACAAGCTGACCGAGCTGGAGACGCGCTTCCCGCTGAATTTGAACGTGCTCGACAAGACGCGGACGCCGGGGGTGATGAGCCTCAAGGAGGCGCTGCTTGCCTGGCTGGAATTCCAGTTCGAGGTGCTGGTCAACCGGTCGCTGCACCGGATCGGCAAGATCGACGACCGGTTGGAGCTGGTCGAGGGCTTCCTGGTCGCGTTTCTCAACCTCGACCGGGTGATCGAGATCATCCGTTACGAGGACGAGCCCAAGGCGGTGATGATCGCCGAGTTCAAGCTGACCGACCGGCAGGCCGAAGCGATCCTCAACATGCGGCTCAGGCAGTTGCGCAAGCTGGAGGAGATGGAGCTCAACAAGGAGCGGGCGGCGCTGGCGAAGGAGCGCGAGGAGCTCGACAAGCTGGTCAACAGCCAGGAGCGGCAGAAGACGCGGCTGAAGAAGGACCTTGCCGCGATGAAGGAGAAGTTCGGCGATGCGCGCCGGACCGAGCTGAAGCCCGATGCGGGTGCGGTCCGGGCCGAGATCGACTGGACCCAGATGATCGAGAAGGAGCCGATCACCGTCATCCTGTCGCAGCGCGGCTGGATCCGGGCGATGAAGGGGCATGTCGCGCTTCACGAGATCGACGACCTGAAATGGCGCGAGGGCGACGGGCCGCATCTGGCGTTCCATGCGCAGACCACGGACCGGCTGCTGGTCGCCGCGGACAATGGGCGGGTCTATACGCTGGGCGGCGACAAGCTTCCCGGCGGACGCGGGTTCGGTGAGCCCATACGCCTGACCATCGACCTGGAGGCGGAGAGCGAGATCATCGCGATGTTCGTGGTGAAGCCGGAATCGCGGATGCTGGTGGGCTCATCCGACGGGCGCGGCTTCCTGACGACGGGCGAAGCGGTGCTGGCCGAGACGCGCAAGGGCAAGCAGCTGATGAACCTTCGGCCCAAGGCGAAGGTGTCGGTGCTGAAGCTGGTGCCCGGGGGCGCTGACTCGGTCGCGGTGATCGGCGAGAACCGCAAGATGCTGGTGTTCAAGCTGGACGAGCTTCCGGAGCTTGGGCGCGGGTCTGGCGTACAGCTGCAGCGCTACCGCGACGGCGGGCTTTCGGATGCGATGGCGTTCGTGCTGGGCGAAGGCATCAGCTGGCCGCTGGGCGGCGACAGCGGGCGGGTGCGGTCGGAGACGGACCTGACGCCCTGGCGGGCGATCCGGGGAGCGAGCGGCCGGATTGCGCCGAACGGCTTCCCCCGATCCAACCGGTTCGAGGCCGTTCCAGCGGCAAGCTAGTCGTCATTGCGAGGAGCGTAGCGACGCGGCAATCCAGCCGCCGCTACTGGATTGCTTCGCTGCGCTCGCAATGACGAGAAGGGCTACGATTATGTCGGAAAACCGACATTTTCCTAACTTATGTCAACCACGGTCGAAACTGCCCATTAACCTGTAGGGTTTAACGCGGTTCGAATGCAGGTTGCAGCGAACCGTTCGGTAGCGCCTTCGGGTGAGCGCTCCGCCGGTCAGAGAACGGACTTTGACGTCCGGGCTCTGGCGGACGATGGCGCGTTGCTGGACGCCTTGCCGATCGCAGCCGGCGTGTTCGGCCTGAAGCAGAAGAAACTCTGGGTTCATTCGCTCAACAAGAAATTCTTCGACCTCGCGGGCTGCAGCGGCGACGCGGAGAGCTTCGCGGAATTCTTTGTCCGCTATTCGGCGAGCGAGGCGGGCGAATTCATCCGCAATTATCTGCGTAACCCGGCCAAGTCGCCCGACGAGATCGACCATGTAGACGGCGAAGGGCCGCAGAAGCGCTTCCTGAAACTGAAGGTGGCGCCTCTGGTCGCGGATTCCGGAGGCGAGCCGCGCTGCCTGCTGAGCGTTGTCGACCGGACGATCGAGGTTCAGGCCGAAAATAATCTCCGCGCCGAAATGCTGCGCGACAGCCTGACGGGCCTGCCCAATCGCCTGAGCTTTACCGAGACGGTCGAGAATTGCGGCGGGACGTCCAAGCGCGACTGCGAATATGCGGTGCTGGTGGTGGATATGCTGCGGTTCAGCCGCATCAACGAGTCCATGGGCAGCCTTGCCGGCGACGAGCTCCTGATCACCTTTGCGCGCCGGCTGATCTCCGCGCTTCGCGGCGGCGATATCCTGGCCCGGACTGGCGGGAATGAGTTCGGCATCCTGGTCGGCCTGAAGCGCGGCGTGACCGACGCGCTGGCGGCCGCGGACCGTATCCAGCAGATCATGTCGACGCCGTTCAAGCTGTCCGAACTGGAGATCCGCGTCGAATGCGCCATCGGCGTCGCGCTAATGCATACCAAGCAGGACGCCGAGGAGCTGTTCCGCAATGCCCAGTTCGCGGTCAAGCAGGCCAAGGCGGCAGGAACCCCGCAGGTTTACGAACCGAAGGAAGCAAGCGCGGCCCGCCGGCGCTTCTCGATCGAGACGGAGCTTCGACGGGCGCTCGACAAGGACCAGCTGAAGCTGTTCTACCAGCCGCTCATCAATTTGAAGTCGGGCGAGGTCGCGGGCTTCGAGGCACTTGCCCGCTGGACCCATGAAGATCGCGGCGAGATCAGCCCGGCCGAATTCATCCCCGTAGCGGAGGAAAGCGGCCTGATCCTGCAACTGGGTCGCTGGGCGATGGATAATGCGGCGCAGACGCTGGCCAATTGGGACAAGGCGATCGGCGAGACGCTGCCGCTCTATGTCGGGGTCAATTTGAGCGCGATCCAGGTCGCACGCGACAATATCGCCGACATGGTGTCGAGCGCCCTGCGGTCCAGCGGCCTCACCGGCGACCGGCTGACACTCGAGCTTACGGAAAGCTCGATCGTCCAGGACCCGGGCCGGGCGACGCGGGTGTTCGAAGCGCTGAAGGCGCTCGACGCGACGGTTGCGATGGACGATTTCGGCACCGGCTATTCCAGCCTCGCTTACCTGCAGCGCCTGCCGATCGACGTCTTGAAGATCGACAAGAGCTTCGTCAGCGGAATGATGCGCGACCCCGACGCAGTGGCGATCGTGCGTGCGGTGCTGAGCCTGGCCGAGGCGCTGGGCATGTCGACCACTGCCGAGGGCGTCGAGACCGTCGAGCTGGCGACGACATTGGCCGCATTGGGCTGCGCGTCGGGCCAGGGCTATTACTTCGCCAAGCCGCTCGAAGAAGATGAAGCGCTGGCCTATTGGAAATCCCGTCGGCGGAGGTAGCCATGATCGGTGCCGCCATGATTGCCACAACCCTAAAATATGTTAGCTTTGCCTCGTGAAAGGGGCAGTGGCGAAGATGCGTGAACGGGGACATATCAAGCGCTCGCCGCGCGTCGACACCCGGATCGAAACCTTCGTAACCGACAGCGACGGGAACCGTATCTCCGTGGTGGTGATCGATTTGAGCCGCGACGGATGCCGCCTGGAAACGCCCGCCATGCTGCGGATCGGCGAAAAGGTTCAGATCGAAGTGCCGAAGCACGGGACGTTCGCGGCGCAGATCCGCTGGGCATTGGGGAACGAAGCCGGGGCCGTCTTCCTGGAGCCGGTATTCGTCGATTAGCTAAGCGCTTCTTCGACCAGCCGTTCGAATTCCGCACCGCCCGGAAAGCCGGCGGCTTCCCAGCTATCCTCGATACGCCGCAACGTCCGCGCAACCTCGGGTCCTTCCGGCACGCCGCGGGCGATCACATCGCCGCCGCCGATCGGCATTCGCGGCGGGTTCCATTTGGAAATCGTCCTGGCTTCGGCGGCCATGCCGGATAGGAGCAACCGGTCGACCGCTCCTTCGACGCCGACGCGATAGGCAAGCGCCTTCGGGTTCAGGCCAAGCTGCTGGTTCGCAGCGCTGACGAGCCGCTTCTTCGCCTTGTTCGACAGTTTCAGCCTGGCGCCGATCCGCTCTGCCGTCGCCGGTTCCGGCGGAAGCAGCGCGGCGAGCCGGCGAAGCGGGTCGGACTTGATTCCGGCGGCTCGCTCGGCGGAGACCAGCCGGCCGAGCCGATCGACATCCGATACTTCCGGAACGACCGGCGCGAACAAGCCGCGCTCGTGCATCAGCCGGACCGTTGCCGTCGGATCGTCGAGCGCCAACAGTTTCAACAGCTCGTCCGCGATCCGTTCGCGCGACAAGGCCATCAGGTCGTTGGCGCGCTCCGTGCAGGCTTCCAGCGCATGGGGATCGGGCGAGCCATGACCGTAGCGGGAATGAAAGCGGAAATAGCGGAGGATGCGTAAGTGGTCTTCGGCGATCCGTTGAAGCGGTTCGCCGATGAATCTCACGGTTCGCGACTTCAAATCGTCGAGGCCGCCGAAATAGTCGAACAGTTCGCCGCTATAAGGGTCGGCGTAGAGCGCGTTGATGGTGAAGTCGCGCCGGCCGGCGTCCTTGGCCCAATCGTCGGTGAACGCCACGGTCGCCCGGCGCCCGTCGGTGGATACGTCGGACCGCAATGTGGTGACTTCGACGACGGTTCCGGATGAAACGGCGGTGATCGTGCCATGGTCGATCCCCGTCGGAACCGCCTTGATACCCGCGGCCTCGAGCCGGCGAACCACCTCGTCGGGAGGAAGGACGGTGGCGAGGTCGAGGTCGCCCGGTTTTTCGCCGAGCAGCAGGTCGCGGACGGCACCCCCGACGAACCGGGCCGTGCCTCGCTTTGCATCGAGCGCGTTAAGGAGCCGCTTGACCCCGGTGCGCTTCAGGAAGGCGTTCGGATCAAGCTTCACGGATAGAGCCCGATCCGCCGCGAGAGATTGACGAGCATCGCCGCGGTCGCGCCCCAGATGTGGCGGCCTTCCCAATCGATCTGATAATATTGCCGCGTCCGGCCGCGATATTCGGCGCTCATGCATCGCTGGTTGATGGGATCGAGCACAAAATCAAGCGGCGCCTCGAACCAGTCCGCCACTTCGCCGGGATTTGGCGTGAGATCCATGTCGGGTGGAACGACACCCACGACCGGCGTCACCCAATAGCCTGTCACCGTGCAATATGGATCGGTCTCGCCGAGCAGGCGGACCAGGGTCGGGTTCAGCGCCAGCTCCTCAAAAGCCTCCCGAAGGGCGGCGGCCGGCGCATCCTCGCCTTCGTCGATCCGCCCACCCGGGAAGGCCACCTGACCGGCATGCGTTCGAAGATCGTCGCGCCGCTGGGTGAGGATGAGCCCTGGCGCCGGACGATCGGTGATCGCCACCAGCACCGCGGCCAGGCGGGTTTCTCCTTCATGGCCCTCAATAAGGTCGCCGGGGAGCAAGCCGTGGGGCGGCTCGTCTGCCAGCGCCAGCGAGATTCGCTCGATCAGGCTCATGCACTCAGCCCGAAGAACATGCCGTCGGACCAGACTCCCGCGGGGTTGTGACCCTCCGCCAGCGCGATTTCCGCCAGTTCGTAATAGAGGGGCCGCGCAAGCTCCGCTTCCAGCCCGAACCTCACGGCGACGCGAGGTGAGGGGCCAGCGTCGGTTTCAATGACAGATAGGGGGTGATCCGGGCCAATGACGAGGCCGTCACCGCTATCGAGCGTCAGGCCGATCCGCCGCTGGTCGCCGTCGCCGGACGTGGTCATTTGCGTGGCGCGAAACGCGGTTGCCTCCACATCGATCGTCAATTTCTCGGCGGGCGTGACCAGCACATGGCTTCCATCCGATTCGCGGCGCAGCACGGTTGCGAACAGCCGGACCATTGCCGGACGATTGATCGGGCTTCCTTCATGATACCAGGTGCCGTCGCGAGCGATGCGCATGCCCGAATGGCCGCAGTGTTCGGGATTCCAGCGATCGACAGGTGGCGGCTCGCCTCGCGCCGCGATGGCGGCAGTCAGCTCTCCGATGCTGTTGCCAATGGCTTCGAGTGGCGGATGGCGTTCGGGCATGGATTCGACTTAGGTGGCCCGTCATTGCGAGCGCAAGCGAAGCAATCCATTTTTCCAGTTCTGGATTGCTTCGTCGTTTCACTCCTCGCAATGACGGCGAATGGGTATGCAAGCTCGAACGGCAATCGTCACTGGGGGTGGCAAGCGGGTTGGGGAGGCCATCGTCCGTGCGCTGCTGGAAGACGGCTGGACGGTCGTCGCGCATGTCCATCATGATGCTGACTCGGTCCCTGATGGAGCAATCAAGGTTGTCGCCGAACTGGCTGCTGTCGATTGTGCCAGGCGAATCTTCGGAGCCGCTGACGGCCATCCACCGGTCAGGCTGTTGGTCAACAATGCCGCGCGGTTTGGCCTGGACCAGCTGGGATCGGCCAGTGCCGAACAATTCGACGTGCATCTTGCGGTAAATGCGAGAGCGCCGATGCTGCTGATCGACGAACTTGCGGCGAGGAAGGGGGAGGGTGACGCGCTGGTCGTCAACATGCTGGACGCCAAGCTTGCTGCGCCGAACCCCGATTTCCTGAGCTACACCATTTCCAAATATGCGCTTGCCGGATTGCAGGAAGTGGCCGCCCGGGCGCTCGCCGGGCAGGGTATCCGCGTGAACGGAATCGCGCCCGCGCTAATGCTGCCGTCTGGCGAGCAGGGCGAAGCGAACTTTGCGGCCGTTCATGCGCTGACACCACTTAATCGCGGAGTAGAGGTCGCGGACGTGGTTTCGGCGATTCGTTACTTGATTGATTCGACCGCCATCACCGGCCAGACGCTGGTCCTTGATGGCGGGCAGCGTTTCATGGCGCTTCCGCGCGACGTTCAATTTTTGTCGCCATCCGGCGACGGGCAATTCCTGGAGACATGATGTCCAACGAAGCGGTGAAGCTTGAGGGAATCGTTCCCGCCCACCTGAAAGTCCGCCAAAGCCGGATCATCCTCGATTCGCTGGAGGTCATGGCCGACATCGGCTTCCACGATTTCGAAATCGGATCGCCCCAGCGGCTCCTGATCACCATTGAATTATGGCTTGAGGATTTCGCCGCTCCGCAAGGGGATGATGCGGTCTACGCCTGGAACTACGACTATTTGAAGCAGGAGGTTGTGCGCATTGCGCAGGAGCGCCGTTACAATCTTCAGGAAACTTTGATTCATGCGCTGTTTCAGAGGATCGCCGCCTATCGCGGAGTCAGGGCCATCCGCATTAAAAGTATGAAACCCGATGTCTATCCCGACGCAAATGGCGTCGGAGTCGAGGTATCGTCATTTACTGGGGAAGCCCCGTAAAACGTAAGGGAAACCACCCATCCTTGCCATGAATCGGTGCGGTCCTTGCCGCATTCGGAACAAAATTCGTTGCGCAGCCATTTTCGCTTGATTAAGGGTGGCGCGTATCTGCCGATGATACAGTAATACATCGGCGGTTCCACGACAGCTCGGGTCGCGTCATTTTCGCTTACTCCGAGATGCTCGTTGGAATCGAACATCGAGGAGATTTGCGGCTTAATGTCATACGCCAATCGCAAACAGATGAGCTCCAATCGCACGGCGGCGATTGTCATCGTGGCGCTCATCCATGTCGCCCTCGGCTATGCCTTGGTCAGCGGCCTTGCCTACAACGTCGTGAAGAAGGCAGCCGAGGACCTGAAGACGTTTGACGTCGAGGACGAGCCGCCGCCCCCGCCGGAGGAACCGCCGCCCCCGCCGGAGCAGAACACCCCACCGCCGCCGCAGGTTGTTGCGCCGCCGCCGATCGTGCGGACCAACACCGTCGCGCCGCCGATCATTTCGACGCCGGTTGCACCGCCGCCGGTGATCACGCCGCGTGCCGCGCCCGCCCCGCCGGCACCGCCCGCACCGCCACCTCCCAGGGTGTCGCAGGCCGCCCGCGCAAAGGGTAACCTGGTTTCGCTGTTCTCGACCGACGACTATCCGCAGTCGGCGATCCGCAACGAAGAGCAGGGCACCACCGCGGTCCGCCTGAGCATCGGCACCGACGGCCGCGTCGTCGGCTGTGACGTCACAGGTTCTTCGGGATCGACCGCATTGGACAACGCCACCTGCAACATCCTCAAGCGCCGCGCGCGTTTCACGCCGGCGAAGGATCAGGCGGGCAATCCGGTGACGGACTCGTACAGCCAGCGTATTCGCTGGGAACTTCCTGAAGACTAAGTTTCAATCGATCCAAGAAACCCACGAATTTACATAGGAAAGTCTAGATTATGGCAGCTCCAACCACCGCTCCCGCCGGCGACAGCCCTTATGGCCTGATGCAGGCCCTTCATGAAGGCGGCCTGATTTCATGGGCGACCTTCATCATCCTGGTCGGCATGTCGGTTTTCAGCTTCTACATCCTGTTCACGAAGCTGCTGCAGCAGCAGAAGATCATGAGCCAGGGCAACAAGGTTCGCGCCAGCTTCTGGAACTCGCCGAACCTGCGTGAAGCTGCCAACAAGCTGGAACAGCGCAGCGCTTACCGCGCCATCGTCGAGGACGCCCTCGTTGCTCAGGACCAGCACAGCAAGCTGACCGATCCGGTCGACCAGCATGACTGGATGGCCAACTCGCTCGCCCGTTCGCAGGGTTCGATCACCAACCGTCTGGGTGAAGGCCTGGCCTTCCTCGCGACCGTCGGTTCGACCGCTCCGTTCATCGGTCTGTTCGGTACCGTCATCGGCATCTACCGCGCCCTGATCAAGATCGGTGCGTCGGGCCAGGCGTCGATTTCGACCGTTGCCGGCCCGGTCGGCGAAGCGCTGATCATGACCGCGCTCGGCCTGGTCGTCGCGGTTCCCGCCGTGCTCGCCTACAACTGGCTGATCCGCCGCAACAAGTCGATTTCGGAAGATCTCGCGGCGTTCACCAACGACATCCACGGCTATCTGATGTCGAACGGCGCGGTGAAGCCGGCGATCGCAACGGCCAAGCCGGCCCAGGTCGCCAAGCCGGCTCCGACGGCAACGACCACCGCTCGCTAAGCGGATCATTCCCGGGCCGGCGGCATTGCGTTGCCGGCCCGGAGAACGAAGTACGAAGAAGGATTAACGCCTCATGGCAATGCAAGTAGGCGAACACGACTCGGGCGACGACGTCCCCATGTCGGACATCAACACCACGCCGCTCGTCGACGTGATGTTGGTTCTCCTGATCATCTTTCTCATCACCGTCCCGGTGGTTGTCCAATCGGTGCCGATCACGCTCCCGGCGGTTCGCAACGAGGCGACCGAGACCAAGCCTGAGAACGTCTCATTGACGGTTCGCGGCGGTCCGGGTGGAGCCTGCGAAGTTTATTGGAACCTCACTCCGATCACGAGTGAGGAACTGCTGGACCGCGCAGTCCAGGCGCTTGAGAAGCAGATCGCGGCCGTCGGCGGCGTCGAGAACATCAACGAAGAGAATATGCCGGAAGTGCACATCCGCGGCGACATCAACACGCCGTACAAGTGCATCGGTGGCACCGTCTTCACGATGCAGCGCGCCGGGTTCGCCCGCGTCGGCTTCATTTCCCAGCCGCCGGCCGGTGGGCCGGTCACCCGGCTGTAGTTTTAGGAGCAAGCCACCATGGCGATGCAAACCACTGGCTCGAATGAAGCTGGCGAGCCCATGATGGACATCAACACGACGCCGTTGATCGACGTCATGCTGGTGCTTCTCATCATGTTCATCATTACCATCCCGCCGCAGACCCACGCCGTGAAGCTGGACCTGCCGCAGGACCAGAGCAATCAGCCGCCGCCGCCGATCGATCCGGTCAAGAACAAGATCGTCGTCACCCAGGGTGGTGCGATCCTGTGGAACGGTGCGCCGGTGAACCTGGTGCAGCTGCGCCAGTATCTGGACGTCACGCAGCAGATGGATCCGGTGCCGGAACTCCACCTGCAGCCGGAGCCGGAAGCCAAATACGTCATCGTCGATGACGTGCTGGCGGTGACGAAGCAGGCTAAGGTCTCGAAGATGGGGTTCGTTGGTAACGAAGCCTATATGACGGTCTTCTAAGCTTTTCTGCTTCGAACGATTTAGGGCGGCCCTTCGGGGCCGCCCTTTTTCGTTCGGGCTTCGAATTTCCGGCAGTCTTGCGGATTGCTGCCAATGATATATCATCTCACCTTCTGACGGAGGAGATATGCCATGGCGCGTTCAATGTCTTCCTCACCCTTGCCGGGCGGCATCCGGGAAATTCCGCCGATGGCCGAGATGAACACCACGCCCCTTATCGACGTGATGCTGGTGCTGCTCATCATGTTCATCATCACGGTGCCGATGCAGTCGCATCAGATCGAACAGCAACTGCCGCAGCGCGGCCCCATCGTTAAGATCGAGCGGATAAAGAACGAGCTCGGCATGTCGCCCGCCGGCCAGCTTCGCTGGAACGGCGAGGCAATCAGCGACCGTGAATTGGCGAGCGCTTTGAGTGCGATTGCCGGCATGGACGAACAGCCCGAAGTCCACTTCCGGCCAGACGCCACGGCCAGGTATGAGCGGGTAGACCATGTCCTCGGCATTGCGGCGCAGAGCGGGGCGGACCGTTTCGGTTTCTCCGGCAACGAACAATATGGCGCCGTCTTCTGATCGTCGACGAGTAACTGGATTTCAACCGCTAGGCTGCTAGCAGCGCGGAATGGATATTATCGCCGCGCACCAACAGGGGCTGATCGAGAAGCTGGCCGAGGAGGCGTCGGCGCTGGCCGGGCGGCCGAAGGATTTCGGGCAGCGCGCGGTCGTCCTCCATCACCTATACGATCATTCGCGTGGGGCACATCATTGGGCGCTCGCCGAGGCCCGGCGCAATCTCGCCATTGCCGAAGGACTGGTTCGGTTGCGGCGGCGGGTTGCGCGCTGGGGATGGCTGGCGGCGAGGCGCGAGCGGGCGCGGCTGGCGCTGGAGGGTCTGGCGGACGCGCTGGGCGAACAGTCGCGGGAGCGCTGTGCTGCGGCCTACACTGCCTATCGCTCGACCGGTGCACGGTCCTTGCGGGAGGAAGCGGAGCGCAACCTGCCGGGCGCGCTGCTCGACGCACTCACGACATGCCACGCCGCCCGGCGGTCAGGTGCTGTCATGGCGAGCGATGATGTGGGCGATTTGTTCGATGCCAGCCAGGCGTTCGTTGCGGGCGGCACAGCCTCCGAAGCGGTTGAGGCCGCGTGGCTTGCGCTGGACGCGACTGGACTGCGACGGGCCGCCCACCGGTTGTTGGGCGCCCGGGCGATGAGCCGTGCGCTGGACCGGGACCGGAGGCGCGGCTGGCCGAAAATCGAGGCCGCGCTTCGGCGCGATCCTGTGCTTCCGGCCAGCTTCAGGGCCAACCCTGCGCAACATTTCTATGCGCTGCAGAATGTCGTGGCCGAGCGACGCCGCCAGCAGTGGCGGGAGGAATGCGACCGGGACGAGGATTCGTTCGAGCTTGCGGCCTGATCAGCCGAAGGTGAAGGCGTAGGCTTCGGCCCCAGGGTCCAGGAATGTGATCGTGAACAGCCGCTCGCGACTGGGATCCTGCTGGCGGACCAGCTGGTAGAGACGCTGGCCGGTGATCTGACCGTTACCGGCCGCATCAATGTCCATCCCGCGATCGTTGCCGGGTGCCTTCCCGTCGATCAGGACTTGGAATCTAATCGGGCGTCCGGATGCGCTTCCGAGAACCAAATGCAGGTCGCGCGCCCGGAACTCGTAGGCGATCTTTCCGCCTGGCTGAAGAAGTACCGATCGTTCCTCCTCGACGTTCCAGCGGCCTTCGAACCCCCAGAAATTGAGCTGGTAGAAGTCGGGCAGACGGTACCGATGTTCGCCGTCCCTTAGTCCTTCGGGAGAGGCGAAGTTGCGCGCCCGCCTGGTGCCGAGCCAGGTTTCGCGGCTCCGGATCGACGCGAAATCGGCGGCGGCGCTGGCACCCTTCAAGTCGACCTTCGCCTTGGCGGCAAGACGCATCGCGCCATTTTCCGCCAGCAGCGAGCGGATTGCCGCCTCGGTCTGGTCGGTGCTACCCTCACCGAAGTGATGATAGCGGATTCGGCCCTGGGCATCGGCGAGGTAATGCGCCGGCCAGTAGCGGTTATCGAAGGCGCGCCAGATGGCGAGATTGCTGTCGACCGCAACGGGGTAGCGGATGCCGAAGTCGGCAATGGCCTTGCGAACGTTGGCGGGATCTTTCTCGAACGCGAATTCTGGGGAGTGGACGCCGATCACCACCAGCCCGTCCTTGCGATATTGCTCGGCCCAGGCGCGGACATAGGGCACGGAACGGATGCAGTTGATGCAGCTGTAGGTCCAGAAGTCGATTAGTACGACCTTGCCCTTGAGCTGCTCGCGGGTCAGCGGCGGCGAGTTGAGCCAGGTGATTGCGCCGTCCAGTGGCGGAAGCACGCCTTCGACCGGCAGGGTGCCGCCGGTCCGGGTAGTCAGTTCCTCGCCCTCCATTCCCAGCGCGCGGGCAAGGCGATGTTCGAAGGCGAAAGTCTGTGCAGTGGAAAGCCGAGCAAGGACGCGCGTGTCGAGGCCGAGCGCGATGGTGCCGACGCCGATCAGGATCAAGACGCCCAATAGGCGCCGGACGCCTTCACCGGCCCCGATCGAACGCTTCATGGCCGCAAAGACCTTGCCGCCGACCAGCAGGGCGAGGGCGAGGCTTGTTGCCGCGCCCAGCGAATAAGCGAGCAGCAGCCCGGTCGTGGTCGAGCTGGTACCGGACAAGGCCGCGCCGGTCAGGATGATGCCGAGGATCGGTCCGGCGCAGGGAGCCCAAAGAAGTCCGGTGGCGACGCCTAGGAGGAGCGAGCCGCCGATCCGGTCCTCGCTGCCCTTCGACGACAGCCGTTCCCCGAGCCCGACAAGTGGACGCATGGCGCGATCCGCGAGTGCCGGGAAGACGAGCAGCAATGCAAAGGCGGCCAGCAGCACGAGCGCGATCCAACGGCCGACATTGTTTGCCGTGATCGCCAATTCGCCGCCTACTGCCGCCAAGGTCGCGACACCCGCGAAGGTCAGCGCCATGCCGGCGAGTAGCGGAAGGCCATTACGAAGGAACGGCCGATCGGCGCGCGCGAATACGAAGGGCAGCACCGGCAGGATGCAGGGGCTGAGGATGGTAAGGATGCCGCCTAGATAGGCGAGGAGGAACAGGAGCATCAGGCCGGTTTAAATGTGAGCGACAGGCCGTTGATGCAATGCCGCTTGCGGGTCGGCGGAGGGCCGTCGTCGAACACATGGCCGAGATGGCCTCCACAGCGGCGGCAATGCTCCTCCGTGCGGTCCATGCCGAGCGTTCGATCGCGCTTATAGGCCACGGCCTTGGCAAGGGTCCGGGTAAAGCTGGGCCAGCCGGTTCCGCTGTCATACTTCGCGGCGGAGCTGAATACCGGCAGGTCGCAGCCTGCGCAGGCATATACGCCCTTGCGCTTCTCCTTGAGCAGCGGGCTGGTGAAGGGGCGTTCCGTGGCGGCCTCGCGCAGGACCTGGAAACGGGCAGAGCCCAGCTTCTGGCGCCACACGGCCTCGCTGTGCTGGACTTCGAAACTCGCCTCGGCGCGGCCGCTGGTAAGGATCGCGATGCCGGCGAGAGCGGTGCCGGAAGCCAAACCCAGAAAGGCGCGTCGGTTGCAGGCGGTAAGCGGCATTTCGAACCGGCTATAGCATGCCAAGATGAACGGTACTTGCAGCTGTTTTATGAAGTTCGAAATGGGGATGCTTCGCCAAATGCGCTAAATGAGATGAATCCGATGTCCGTTGGAGACGCCTATGGCAGAGACGAAGACCAAGCCGACCGACGTAAGCGTCGACGCCTTTCTCGAGGCGGTAGCGCATCCCGGTCGCCGTGCCGACGGCCATGGACTTCGTTCGATGATGGAGCGCGTCACCGGCGAGCCGGCGGTGATGTGGGGGCCGTCGATCGTCGGCTTCGGCTTTTCCCATTATCGCTATGCCAGCGGACATGAGGGCGACATGTGCCGGGTAGGCTATTCGCCGCGTTCGGCCAATCTGGTCCTCTATACCGGCGGCTTTCCCGAATATGACGCGCTTCTGTCCAAGCTCGGCAAGCACAAGCGATCCAAGGCGTGCCTCTACATCAACAGGCTGGCCGACGTAGATCTCTCCGTGCTGGAGGAGATCATACGTCGGACCTATGAGGCGACACCCGATGTGAGCGACGGCCCAGTCTGTTGAGGTTCTTGCCCCTCTAGAGGCCGTCGCCCTCAGCCGCCGGTGTTTGCGCCAACGCCCGCTCGCGGCGGCGGCGCGACCAGATGTTGAGCGCCTCGACCCCTGCCGAGAATGCCATCGCGGTATAGATATAGCCCTTCGGGACATGGACGCCGAAACCGTCGGCGATCAGCACGGCGCCGATCATCAGCAGGAAGCCCAGGGCCAGCATCACCACGGTGGGATTGCGATGGATGAAGCCGGCCAGCGGATCGGCCGCGAGCAGCATCACGATGACCGCCGTGATGACGGCAATGACCATCACTACCAGATGTTCGGTCATGCCGACGGCGGTCAGGATGGAGTCGATCGAGAAAACGAGGTCGAGCAACAGGATCTGGCCGATGATCGCGCCGAACCCGATCGTGACCTTGGCGGTGTCGAAGATGTCGTCGCTCGGCCGGGGATCCACATTGTGGTGGATTTCCTTGGTCGCCTTCCACAGGAGGAACAGGCCGCCCGCGATCAGGATCAGGTCCCGCCAGGAGAAGTTGGTTTCAAAGTTGGGCTCGCCGTTCGCGCCGATCGGGCCGGTAATTCCGAAATCGACTACCGTAGCCGTCAGCCCGACAAGCCAGGCGATGGTGGAAAGAAGCGCAAGCCGCATGACCAGCGCCAGGCCGATGCCCAGCCGGCGAGCCTTTTGCCGCTGCGATTCCGGTAGTTTGTTGGACAGGATCGAAATGAAGATGAGATTGTCGATCCCAAGCACCACTTCCATGACCATCAAGGTCGCGAGCGCCGCCCAGACGGCGGGCTCGCTGAACAGGGTTATCAGGGCTTCCATGAAATATTCTCCGCTCCGGCACTCGATGTTGAGTTGATCGAATTGGCCGGATGCAGAGGGAGGAGGCTTGTGAACTGCATCGAGCTAACTCGATGCGGTCCGACATCACGATCGTCTGGAAGACGGCCGCCAGAGGGGCCCGGTCCCGCCCGACGTTCCTAGGGGATCGATCCCGGCGGTTCAATATGGTTGGGCGGTAACGCGCGACAGCATGGCCCAGAGTAGCTAATATGCGGGCATGAACTTCGATCAGCTGCTGAACCAATATTTCGGGACCTCGGATTTGTCGCAGGCTTCCCCGGCGGTGCAGGAGGCCGGCATCGACCGGCTTCGCGTCGATTTGGGCCTTGCGACGGACCGGGCGCAGCGGTTTGCGCTATGGTCGCTGCTGTACATGTTGGGACAAGCGCCCGACCTTGATGTCGCATTCAAGGAAGAGGCCGATCGGGAGGCGGCGCGCAACCTGATGGACCTGCTGGCGGCGTCCGGAGAGGATCGAGGTTAGGTTTGCGGGCGAGGGATGCGCTTGCCCTTTGTCCGGCTGGTCAGGTGGAAACAGTTGCAGCGGTCGCATCGGTAGGTCCGAAGGTCGAGGCCCGACTGTTTCGCCGCGGCGAGCGCTTCCTCGGCCGAACGGTAGCGGGACTTCCTCGCACAGACGCTCAAGCGGGTTCGCATTGGAGTTCATAGCTCACCATGCAGCCCAATGCGCAACTGGAAGCAGCCAAATGAGATTTCTTGATAGTCGAATTCGCATGCCCCTGCTTCGTCATTCCCGCGAAAGCGGGAACCCAGATGCAATGCCGAACGACTTTTCGCCAACTGTCTATCTACTCGCTTCAAAGCGGAACGGGACGCTCTACACGGGAGTAACGTCTGACCTGATTGCTCGCCTCTATCACCATCGAAACGGAACGTTTGACGGTTTCACCAAACAATATGCTGTGAAATCGTTGGTGTGGTTTGAGCAGCATGCGACCATGGAATCCGCGATCTTGAGAGAGAAGCGCATCAAGAAGTGGAACCGTCGATGGAAGCTCGGACTGATCGAACAAAGCAATCCGGATTGGCTCGACCTTGCGGAGGACCTCGGATTGCCGCCTCTCGCCTAATCATTTCTGGGTTCCCGCTTTCGCGGGAATGACGAAATTGGGGTGTGGCAGGCAACTAATCCGTCAGGCGGCGGCGGAAGGTTTCGGGGAGGAATAGCAGGCCGACGATCACCGTCATCAGCGCAACGACGATCGGGTACCAAAGGCCGTAGTAGATGTCCCCGGTCGCAGCGACCATGGCGAAGGCGACAGTCGGCAGGAATCCGCCGAACCAGCCGTTGCCGACATGGTAGGGCAGCGACATTGACGTGTAGCGGATGCGGGTCGGGAACAGTTCGACCAACAGCGCCGCGATCGGCCCGTAGACCATGGTTACATAGAGGGCGAGGATGAACAGGATGGCGACGACCATCGGCTTGTTGATCGCCGCCGGATCCGCCTTGGCTGGATAGCCCGCTTCAGCGACCGCTTCGCCAAGGCGTTTGCCATAGGTGGAGAGGTCGCCGACCTCCAATTGTCGGCTGCCGACCGTGACTTCGCCCGTGCCGCCGGGCTCACTGGAGTAAGGGACACCGGCCTTGGCCAGCGTGGACTTGGCAACGTCGCATCCGGTCTTGTCGAACTTGGTCCGGCCGATGGGGTCGAATTGCACCGAGCAGGTCGCCGGATCGGCATGGACGATGACCGGGGCATTGGCCTGCGCGTGTGCAAGCGCTGGATTGGCGGCGCTGGTTAGCGCCCCGAACAGCGGGAAATAGGTGAGGGCGGCCAGCGCGCATCCGGCCAGGATGATCTTCTTCCGGCCGATCCGGTCCGACAGCCAGCCGAAGAGGATGAAGAAGGGCGTGGCGAGGGCCAGCGCGATGGCGATCAAGATGTTGGCGGTCGCGCCGTCGACCTTCAGTGTCTTTTCAAGGAAGAAGAGCGCGTAGAATTGGCCCGCGTACCAGATGACCGCCTGGCCCGCGACCGCACCGACCAGCGCGATCAGCACCAGCTTCAGGTTCGGCCAGCGCGCGAACGCCTCGGTCAGCGGCGCCTTCGAGCCTTCGCCGGCGTCCTTCATCTCCCGGAAGACGGGGCTCTCTTCGAGCTGCAGCCGGATCCAGAGCGACAGACCGAGCAGCAGGATTGAGATGAGGAAGGGAATTCGCCATCCCCAAGCTGCGAATTCCGCCTCGCCAAGCGCGGTCCTGATGCCGATCACCACCAGCAAGGCAGCGAACAGGCCAAGCGTCGCGGTTGTCTGGATGAAGCTTGTGTAGAGGCCGCGCCGGCCTTCGGGCGCATGTTCGGCGACATAGGTGGCCGCGCCGCCATATTCACCGCCCAGCGCCAGCCCCTGGAGCAGCCTCAGCGCGACAAGCAATATCGGCGCCGCGACCCCGATCGACGCGTAGCTGGGAAGCAGTCCGACGAGAAAGGTCGACAGGCCCATGATGCCCATGGTGACGAGGAAGGTATTCTTGCGGCCGACCAGGTCGCCAATCCTGCCGAACAATATCGCGCCGAACGGCCGAACCGCGAAGCCCGCGGCAAAGGCAGCGAGGGCCAGGATGAAGGCGGTGGTGTCGTTGACGCCCGAAAAGAATTGCGCCGAGATTATCGTCGCCAAGAGGCCGTAGAGGTAGAAATCATACCATTCGAAAATGGTGCCGAGGGAGGAGGCGCCGATGACGAATGCGGGCGATTGCCTGGTACGCGCTTCACCTGCTTCGACTGTCGCCATCCACCATGCTCCCCTCGCCTTTGCGATGGGTGCCGTGCCGAATTGAGATGTGCAAGTCTGCCAGATCTTGAAAATAGCTCAGCCCTGGATCGCCAATGGTGGCGTCGCGGCCGGCATTGGGTCATCATGCGCGCTATTGGGACGCAATGGGTGGACGTGGACCATGAAAAGAATCGGGAGCTTGGCGTTCGTTTCAACCCTGTTGGTGGGGGCAATCGCTTCACCGCTGATCGGCCAAACCGAGACCAGGCTTCCGCCGGACCGTCCGCCGTCGCTGATGACGCCAACGGAAATTCGGGCGTTCAATGAAGGCCTGGATGCGACGCACCCATATTACATTCGATGCAAGAAGGATCCGGTGATCGGCTCGCTCGCGCGCAAGCTGCGCGTCTGCCGAACCAATGACGAATGGAAGCGGTATGCGGCGGCGGGCAATGACAACGGGCGCGAAATCCTGGACGATGTTATCAGGGCGCCGGTCAGCGGTCCCCCGGCCCTCGACGCCTGTCCCAACAACCGCTGCTAGCGAAAGCCGGGCTCGGCTAAGCGGCGAGCCCGTCAAATTGTAGCCGAGCGAGGCGGGCATAAAGGCCGCCTTGCGCGGTCAGCGAGCTATGGTCGCCTTCCTCGACGATCCGGCCATGGTCCATGACAATGATCCGGTCGGCAGCGCGGACCGTCGCAAGGCGATGGGCGATGACGATGGTCGTGCGGCCGGCGACAAGGCGATCGAGCGCTTCCTGCACCAAGCGCTCGCTTTCCGCGTCCAGCGCCGAGGTGGCTTCGTCGAGCAGCAGCAAAGGCGCGTTGCGGCGGAGGAGGGCGCGGGCGATGGCGATGCGCTGACGCTGTCCGCCCGACAGGCGAGCGCCGCCTTCGCCCATGAAGGTGTCGAGGCCTTCGGGCAGCGCGCGGAGGAAGGTTTCGGCGTTGGCGTCGCGCGCCGCTTCCCAGATTTCGTCCTCGCTCGCATCCCAATTGCCGTAGCGGAGGTTGTCGCGGGCGGAGGCGGCGAAGATAACGACTTCCTGCGGGACCATTGCGATCCGCTGGCGCACGTCGGCGGGGTCGGCGTCTTTCAGGTTTACGCCGTCGAGCGACACGCTCCCCTGTTCGGGATCGTAAAAGCGCTGGGCGAGCTGGAAGATGGTGGTCTTGCCCGCGCCGGACGGCCCGACGACGGCCAGGCGCTCATTGGGGCGAAGCTCCAGGCTGAAACCGTCCAGCGCCGACGTGTCCTTTCGGGTCGGGTAGTGGAAGGTGACGTTTTCGAACTTTAGACGCCCTTCGGCCGGGACGGGCAGGGGCGTGGGGTTGGCTGGAGCCTTGATCTCCGGCTCCGCCTTCAGAAGCTCATTGAGACGCTCCGAAGCGCCTGCGGCGCGGAGCAGGTCGCCATAGACTTCGCTCAATGCGCCGAACGCGCCCGCAAGCAGGCCGCCGTAAAGGACGAAGGCGGCGATCGTGCCGCCGGTCATCTTGCCTGAACTGACATCGACCGCGCCCTGCCAGATCACCCAGGTGATGGAAGAGAAGACGAGGGCGATGATGAGGAAGGTCATCACCGCGCGAAGGCCGATGCGCTTCCTTGCCGTGGCGAACACGGCCTCGGTCGCGTTGGTGAAGCGTTCGGCCTCGCGATCCTGCTGGTTGAAGGCCTGGACGATCTTCATCGCGCCCAGCACCTCGCCGGTGACCGTGCCGACATCGGCGATCCGGTCCTGGCTGCTCTTGGAAATGGTGCGGACGCGGCGGCCGAGGATGGTCAGCGGAAGGACGATCAGGGCGATGCCGATCAGCATCATCGCCGCGAGCTTCGGCGCCAGGACGAACAGGATGACCGCGCAGGCGATCCCCATCACGACATTGCGCAAGGCGACCGATACGGTGGTGCCGACAACCTGTTCGATGATCGTCGTATCGACCGTGATGCGGCTGGTGATCTCGGCCGGGCGATTCTCTTCGAAAAAGCCGGGGGCGAGGCGCAGCAGGTTGCGGTGCACCGCAAGGCGGATGTCGGCGACGACTCGTTCGCCCAGCCAGCTGACGAAGTAAAAGCGGACTGAGGTGGCGAGCGCCATGATCAGCACCAGGAACAGCAGATACTGGAACCAGCGGGCAATATCGCCGCCCCCTGAGAATCCGCGGTCGATGATCAGCTTGAAGGAATAGGGCACGCCAGACGTTGCTGCCGCCGCGAACAGAAGGGCGATTCCCGCGCAGGCAATGTGACCGGGATAACGGCGGGCAAAATCCCAAACCATGCCGAGGTCTGAAAGTGACTTGCCCTTTGGGCGATCCGGGGTGCTTGCCATGGAACAGCGACCTAGCAGTGTGTCTGCCTTGCCTCAATTGCCGCAATGCGAGGGTGCGATGCAGCAAATTCGCTTGCGAAGAGTTGAATCCAGTCTCACATTCCGGATTAACGTGCTCGACAACTTCAGGACAATTTGATGCTTTATGACGCCTATGAGGTGCAGCGCTCGCTGCTGACCAGTGCGAGCAAGCTTGCAGGCCTAGGCGCCGGATGGCTCAGCAACCCGACGAATCCGTTCGGCTATTCTTCCATGGGCCCGCTGGTTGCAGCGGGCCTTGAAGTATTTGCCCATGCGTCGGCGCCGCGCGGCAAGCCGGAGTTCGGGATTGCCGAAGTCGAGGTGGGGAAAAAGACCGCGCAGGTCGACGAAGACATAGCGCTCCGCCTGCCGTTCGGGCAATTGAAGCACTTCCGCAAGGAAGGCGTGGAAGCTGGCGAGCCGCTGCTGATCGTGGCGCCGATGTCGGGCCACTATGCGACCCTGCTGCGCGGGACGGTGGCGAGGATGCTGCCGACGCACGACGTGTTTATCACCGACTGGCGCGACGCCAAGCTCGTGCCGGTCAGCGAAGGCAGTTTCGATCTCGACGATTACATCGACTACATCATTGAATTTTGTCAGGAAATTTACAAGCGGACGGGCAAGCGGCCGCATATGCTGGCGGTTTGCCAGCCCTCCGTCCCGGCCTATGCCGCGACCGCGGTGATGAACGCAGACAAGCATCCGGCGCGGCCGAAGACACTGACCATGATGGGCGGCCCGGTCGACACGCGCAAAGCGCCGACGGCGGTGAACACACTGGCGACCCAGCGGCCGCATGCATGGTTCCAGCGCAATGTCATCGCCACCGTGCCGATGATCTATCCGGGGCATGGGCGGCAGGTTTATCCGGGCTTCCTTCAGCTCGCCGGGTTCATGACGATGAACCTTGGCAATCACCTCATCAGCCATTGGGAGATGTTCAAGCATCTCGTGGTCGGCGACGACGAGAGCGCGGATGCGACCCGCGGCTTCTACGACGAATATCTGTCGGTCTGCGACATGACCGCCGAATTCTACCTGCAGACCGTCGACGTGGTGTTCCAACGTCACCTGCTGCCGAAGGGCGAGCTCGAGCATCGCGGGCGCCGGGTCGATCCCAAGGCAATCAAGGATACGCCGCTGCTGGCGATCGAGGGCGAGCGCGACGATATCTCGGGAATTGGGCAGACCAAGGCGGGCCTTGACCTCGCGACGGGCCTGGCAGCCTCAAAGAAGCAATATCATTTGGCCAAAGATGTCGGCCATTACGGCATCTTCAACGGCCGCAAATGGCGCGAGCGGATCGCGCCGGTCGTCGAGAAATTCATCGCCGCCAACGCTTAGGCGGCTCGCCAAAAAGACCTGTCTCCAAGGCTCGCAGCGGCTATAGCCGCTCGTGACAGAGACAGGAGCGGGCGATGAGCATGACCCTTGGACGGCGCGAATTCCTTGGCGGCGTTGCTGCCGCCGGTCTTCTTGCAGGTTGTCGCTTCACAGAGTCATCAGGGAACGAAGCCGCTGCGACGGGCGACCTGGCCAAGCAGCTTCAGGGCATGGCCGACCAGATGCTGGCCGAATATCCCGAGAACGCGACCATCCTCGGCATCGCTACCGGCGACAAGGAGCCGCTCAATCATCGCTTTACCGACCGTACGCCGGCCGGTGTCGCGGCGCGGGCGGATGCTGCGAAGAAGCGGCTTGCGACGCTCAAGGAGCTCGACCTTTCCGATCTTAGCGTGCCCGCCAATCTCGATGCGGCCGTTGCGCTGGCAGGGCATGAGCTGGCCGACGAGGGTTTTCGCTTCCCGTTCGGCGATGCGATCGTCCTCGACCCCAATATCGGTTTCCGAAACACGCCCTATGTGGTGAACCAGCTGGGCGGGGCCTTCGTCGACTTCCCGGATTTCCTGAGCAGCCGCCATCCGGTCACCAATGAGCAGGAAGCGGTCGCATTCGCCGACCGCGTCGACGCCTATGCGCTGAACCTGGACGGCGAGACCGAACGCCTGACCCACGACCGCGAGGCGGGCGTGATCGCACCGGACTTCACGCTCGACAGTACGCTGAAGATCATCGGCGGTGGCGCTGCCGAGAAACCAGAAACGTCGGGCGTGGTGACGACGCTACGCGATGCGGTGACCAAGGCCGGCATTGATGCGAAGATCGTGGATCGTGTGACGCAATCGATGGCCACCAAGGTGTTACCAGCGCTGCAACGCCAACTGGAGGAATTGAAGAAGCACCGCGCCGCGGCGACGTCGGATGCCGGCGTGTGGCACTTCAAGGACGGCGACGCCTATTACCAATGGGCGCTGAAGGCCGGGACGACGACGACCCGTTCGCCGGACGAGATCCACCAGCTTGGCCTGGAGCAGGTGAAGGCGATCCAGTCCCGAATGGAGCAGATCATGGCCAAGCAGGGCCTGACCGGCGGGACGGTCGGCGAACGCATGGCCGCGCTGGGCAAGGATCCTGCGCAGCTTTATCCCAATACAGCGGCCGGCCGCGAGCAATTGCTGGCCTATCTCAATGGACGGATTGCGGACATCAGGACGCGGCTGCCGAATGCCTTCGCGACCATGGTCCCGGGCAAGCTGGTGATCAAGCGCGTGCCCGAGGCAATCGAGGCGGGAGCCCCGGGCGGATATGCCGCCGCTGGTTCGATCGACGGCAAGGTGCCGGGCCAATATTACATCAACCTGCGCAACACGGCGGAGTGGCCGAAATTCTCGTTGCCGACGCTCTGCTATCACGAGGGCATTCCGGGCCATATCTGGCAGGGCGAATATGCCAACCGCATGCCACTCATCCGCTCGATGCTGGCCTTCAACGCCTATAGCGAGGGCTGGGCGTTGTACTCTGAGCAGTTGGCGGATGAGCTTGGAGTCTATGCGGACGATCCGCTGGGCCAGCTGGGTTATCTCCAGTCGTCCAGCTTCCGTGCATGCCGACTGGTCGTCGATACCGGTTTGCACGCGAAGCATTGGACTCGCGACCAGGCCATCGACTGGTTCGTGAAGACCAACGGCGACGATCGTGGCTCAGTGACCGGGGAGGTCGACCGTTACTGCTCGATGCCTGGCCAGGCATGCGGCTACAAAGTCGGGCACCTCGAGATCGTGCGCTTACGGGACAAGGCGAAGGCCGCGCTGGGCGCCAAATATGACCTGCGCACGTTCGACGATGCGGTGGTCAAAGGCGGCAACGTGCCGATGACCTTGCTTGAAACCGTTATCGACCAGTTCGTGGCCGCCAGCGGCAAGGCCTAGAGCCGCTCCATTCTCAGCCACTTCGGGTCGCCAAGCCAGGCGCGGTTGAGCGCTGCTTGCGCGGCGGCCGCTTGTGCCGGACGGCCGAGACGCCGCTCGGCGGAAGCTAGGCCGTAGAGCGCCCAGCCATTGTTCGGGAACTTCGACAAGGCCGCGGTGAAGGCGTCGCGGGCTTCGTCATATTTGCCCGCACGGAACAGCGCAGAGCCCAACGACTGGTTCACCGGATAATACCACCAGGGCGGCTCCATGTAGGAGATCTTGTCTTCTACGGCGACCGCGGCACGGAAGTGATCTGCGGCCTGAAGGTGGCGGCCCCGGAAGGATGCCGCCTTGCCGAGCGCGACATGTTCGGCGAGCGTAAGAATGTCCGGTGCGGGCATGCCCTGGTCCACCATCGGTTTCAGCAAGTCGGAGCCGCGTAAGCGCCTCAGCTCGGTCAGTTCCGCATCGAAGCCGCGCTGGTTGTTCTGCTGCGCATAGGCAACGGCGCGCACATAGTGGCGGATGCCTTGTACATAGGCGAGGCGGGGATCGGCCTCTGGCAGCGCGAGCACCTCGGCGGGTGAAGCGAACTGCAATGTCGCGAAATAGGGCGCGGCATAAATCGCCTGTACCCAACCGAGCTGCGCCGCGGTTCCGGCATCGACGATGCCTGCAAGCCGCTTGGCCTCGCTGATCGCGGTAGGCAGATCGCCGCCCATCTGCGCGGACGTCACGATGAAGTGGACGTTATGCGGATAGTAGCCATAGCGGACGAAGCCCTTGTCGTCCGACTCCTTGATGTAGTCCTCGTCGCGGTGAGCGGCGTCGATGTTGACGCGGATCGAGTCTTTCCAGCGGCCAAGCCGGTAATAAATATGGGCCGGCATGTGGACGAGGTGACCAGCATCCCTGGCCAGCGAATTCAGCCGGTCGGCCGCCGCTTCGGCGCGCTTGGGATCCGGCCCGTTTTCCATCAGATGGATGTAGAGGTGCGGCGCCTGGGGATGCTGGGTATTCCGTGCGAGGACCGTCTCGACCAAGCGGATCGCTTCGCCGAGGCGCGGCTTGGCGGACTGCTTGTCTGGCTCCCAATAATCCCAAGGAAGCGTGTCCATCGCCGCTTCGGCCGCGAGCAGCGAAATGTCGTCGTGCGCGGGATAGTAGCGCGCGACGGTCAGCATCGCGTCGGCGTAGGCGCCGTCGAGATCGGCTCGCGTGACGTTTGGATCGGCCGAATAGCGCTTGGTCAGCGCCATGATCAGCGCGCGCTCCGGCGGCGTGACTTTAGCCGACAGGGATTGCGCCTGGGCAATGGACTTCAACGCCAGCGTGTTCGCGTCGGGTGTCAGCGGCGCGTTGATATTGGGACCATAAGCGAGGGACTCGCCCCACCAGCACATGGCGCATTCGGGATCGAGCCGCTGCGCCTCACGGAAAGAGGCGATCGCGGCGGCGTGGTTGAAGCCATAGGCGAAGCCCATGCCCTGGTTGAAATAGCGCTGCGCCTCCGGGTTGGAGGTGGTGATCGGGAAGTCGATCTTGCCAAGACCGCTGTAGAGCCGGATGCCGGCCGTCGATGTCGGGGCCTGAACCATCGAGGCGGCGAGCGCCATCGTGGCGCGCAGTGACGAACCCTTGGGACCGCCGCAAAGGCTTGCCATCCGCGCCGACGGATCGAGCAGCGACAGCAGTTCCGGAGAAAATTGAGCCGGCGCCGCAACGCCCAGCAAAGTGGTCGAGGCCAATCCAATGGCCAGCCGTTCGAAACGCCCCATCTCCACCTCCCGCAAAGTGGTTGTGGCGGCCGTTTACCACAGCAGCAAATGAAACGAAATTGGCGGTTTACTCAGCCTGTTCGATTGCGGCCTCGACCATCTTGCGCCAGGTGTCGCCATCGCCCGCGGCGGTCATCTGTTCGTCCGGTTCGCGCATGGTGTGAAGGACGGCGAGCGCCTGGTTCATATGCTGCGGCCAGGCGACATCAACCTTTTCGCCGGCCGACGGATCGCTGCCTTCTGCATTGCTGCTATGCGCCGCGCCGGCAAGGACGCGCGCGATGCGCTCGGCGAGCGGTGTGGTGGATTCAGGCATGGGTTTCGCTCCTGTCGCTGCTCGACAGGACTCAACTCAATTAGGCGGTTATGGGTTCACGTTGGCGCCGCCAATTGCCGCGAAGGCCGAAGAATGCGGCGGCACCGGCGAGGCCCGCAGCAACTGCCATCGCAACGAGCGTGGCGGCGAAGGGCCGGAGCAATGCTTCGCCGCTGTTGACCAGGACCGCACCGAGCATTGCCACGACGATCAGGCCGCCGAGCCGGGCGACGGCGCTGTTGAAGCCGGATGCCATGCCGGTCTGATGCCTTTCCACGGCGGCGAGGACGGTGCTGGTCAGTGGCGCAACGGCCAGGGCCATGCCGATGGACAGGGTCAGGATCGCAGGGAAGGCGTGCGTCCAATAGGCCTGGTCTTCGGCGATGCGGGTTCCGAGAAGGAGGCCGATGCCGACGATGATCGGGCCAAGCGTAAGCGGGATCTTCGGCCCCAATCGTACCGCGAGCTTGCCCATCAATGGCGACGCCAGTCCGAGCAGGATCGACAGCGGAAGGAGAGAAAGTCCGGCCTGGATCGGCGAATAGCCGCCTGCCTCGATCAGCACATAGGGAATGAGGAGAAGCGATCCGCCGAAGGCCCCATAGAGCAGGAAGGTCATCAGGTTGAGCGACGAGAAGCAGCGGTTGCCGAACAAGGCGAGCGGGATCATGGCCTTGTCGCCAAGGCGGCGCTCCCACAGCAGGAAGCCGGCCAGCAGCGCTGCTCCAGCAGCGATCGTGATGGCGGCCGTCGGTGTGAGCGCGAACTTCTGGGACCAGAGGGTGAGGCCATAAGTGGATGCGCCAAGGCCAAGTGTCGCCAGGCCGGCGCCGAGGCCGTCAAGCCGCGCTTTTTCAGGTTCGCTGACCTCCTCCACCCGCGTCAGCGCGACGAGGATGGCGGCCGCGACGAGCGGCAGGTTGATGTAGAAGATGCTCGGCCAGCCGACATGTTCGACCAGCCAGCCGCCGATGAGCGGTGCGATCGCGGCACATATCGCTCCGGCGGCGGCCCAGGTTCCGATCGCCTGTCCGCGTTGTTCGCCTTCATAGACACCGTTGAGCAACGCCAGGCTGTTGGGGAGGAGCAGTGCCGCCCCGACACCCTGCAGCGCCCGGCCTGCAAGCAGCATCTCCAGTGAGCCGCTCAAGGCGCAGATCAGCGAAGCGATTCCGAACAGGCCGGTACCGATGACGAGCCACAAGCGGCGGCCGTGGTGATCGCCGAGCGCGCCGCCGAGCAGGATCAGCGCCGCTAGTGGCAGGGTATAGGCGTTGACGACCCACTGAACCTCCGCCGCACCGGCGCCGGTGGATGCGCGGATCGCCGGCAGCGCGACATTGAGGATCGAGCCGTCGATGAAGCTCAGCGACGAAGCCGCGATAGACATGACGAGCGTCCAGCCGGGATGGGGCCGAGCCTTGCCCGCAGCTCGGTTCACGCGGCGGGAGTCCGGGGCGGATTGATGCGGTCGATGAGGTTTCGAAGTGCCCGCCTTGCCGCGAACACCAGCCAGATTGAAAGCAGGACCAGCCCAAATGCGATCAGTGCGGCGGCAATGGGATTGGCGATGGCGAGTGCGAGCAATCCCCCGGTGGCGACATCCTCGGCGGTCGAAACGATGACATTCGAAAAAGGCTCGGGGCTGGTGTTGACGAGGGTTCGCGCGCCCGCTTTTCCGGCATGGGCCAAAAACGCTGCACCGCCACCCAGAAGGAAGCTGCCGACTTGCCAGGCCGGATCGGCGGCATCGACTACGGCAAGGCTGAGCAATGCGCCGCCAAGGGGACGGATCACGGTGTGGATGCTGTCCCAGGCGCTGTCGACCCAGGCGATCTTGTCGGCGAAGAATTCGGCGAAGGTGCCGACCGCCGCGATGGCCAGCACCCAATAGTTGGCGAGTACGCCCAGCGCCTGGAGATGTTCGGGAAGGGCGATCCAGCCGAATTTCATCGCGATGCCGGTGACGAGCGCGACCAGGTAAAGCCGCCAGCCGGCGAGTAAGCTGACGCTAGCCGCCAGTGCGAGAAGTTCGACTGCGCTCACGGGCCTCCGTGGTTGATTGGCCGCACGTTGCCATCCTTGCCAATGATGCGTCAATCAACGGCTTGGCCTCGGAAAGGCTCATTTTCGCCATCTGCTGGAGATCGTGCGTCCGCCCGATGTCGCGGGCGACGAGGAAACCGATGTAATAGCCCATGCGCGAAGGAAGCCCGGGAAGATTGTCGTCGCCCTGGAACAGCGCACTGAAATCGTCATACGCCGTCGAATCCAGGCGAAGTGCCACGGCACAGACGGCGCGCTTCCGGTTGGCTTCCACGGCCGGCCGGATCGGCTTTGGCAAGTTCAGCACCAACTCCTCGTCAGTAGCGCCAGGATCCAGCCGGCTTGAGACATAGGTCGCGAGCCCTTCCGCCCAAAGCGAGCACCAAAGGGTCATGCATTTGGCGAGTGCTGGCTCGTGATAAAGATGGAACATCTCGTGATAGAAAAAGGCGTCCAGGTTCTTGCCCGCGTGGAACTCGGCGATCACATCGGCCCCGAACAGCATCGTATATTTGCCGTTGAGCTCGCGCGTGCCCCCGTCAAGTTCCCCCATGCTGTCGATGAGGTAGGCGGGTTGGCGCGAAGTGAGCGGGCCGAACGCAGCCTCGAACCGGTGGCGGGCAGGGGTAAAAAGGCGGTTGAATTTGCGGCTGATGGCGAGGGTTTCGCTGCGCCGCCCGGGATAGGTCTTGAGCTGAGTCAAGATCCTGAAGTCATAGCCTTCGGGCCTTCGATCACGCTCGTAGAAGCCGTTGGCTATCGGGCCGATCTGCTTTTCGAAGGCGATGACTCGATCGGCATCGGGCATTTCCGCCGTGGACATGGCGAAACGGTCGAACTCGCCGGTCAGGTCGACGACGCGCAATTCGTCGACGGCATTGGCCGGAACGGACAGGGCCGACAGCAGCAGCCCGGCAACAAAACGCAAGACCTTCACGCTGGAAGCAACCGACTGACTCCATGACCTGCGTCTTCAACTCGAAGGCGCGATCATGGGTGCGGGGTGGTGGCCGTGTCGTGCGTGGATTGAGGCCTGCGGAGTGGGGAGGATTACGTAGGTTAAGAGGCGGGCGGCGGGGGCCGTCACGGGAGTAAATCCCGTGACGTCGATCCGGATGCTATGTGCCGGTCGGCCGGCCTTCCGCATCTCTCGACACTAGTCCGGCGTCGCGTCGCGTCGGCGGACTAATGCTCGGTGCTACAGGACCTCAAACAGCCCAGCCGCACCCATGCCGCCGCCAATGCACATGGTCGTGACGACATATTTCGCGCCGCGGCGCTTGCCCTCGATCAGTGCGTGGCCGGTGAGGCGCGCGCCCGACATGCCGTAGGGGTGGCCGATGGAAATGGCGCCGCCGTTAACGTTGAGGAGGTCGTTGGGAATGCCGAGCTTGTCGCGGCAGTAGAGCACCTGGACTGCGAAGGCCTCATTCAGCTCCCACAGGCCGATATCCTCCATCTTGAGGCCGAAGCGCTGGAGCAGCTTGGGAACGGCGAAGACGGGGCCGATGCCCATTTCGTCCGGTTCGGTGCCGGCGACGGCCATGCCGATGTAACGGCCGAGCGGTTCAAGGCCGCGGCGTTCGGCGGTAGCGGAATCCATCAGGATGCAGGCGGACGAGCCGTCGCTGAGCTGGCTGGCGTTGCCGGCGGTGATGTGGGTGCCCGGGCCAAGCACCGGCTGCAGGGCGGAAAGGCCCTCGATCGTGGTGTCGGCGCGATTGCCTTCGTCCTTGTCGAGCGTGACATCCTTGTAGGAAATCTCGCCCGTTTCCTTGTCCTTGATGGCCATCTTGGCGGTTGCCGGCACGATCTCGGCCGACAGGCGGCCAGCGGCCTGAGCGGCGGCGGTGCGCTGCTGCGACTGGAGCGCATATTCGTCCTGCGCTTCGCGGCTGATGCCGTAGCGTTGGGCGACCGTCTCGGCGGTGCCGAGCATGGGCATGTAGACGTCCTTGTGCATGGCGACGAGCGAGGGATCGCCGCTGATCCGCATCTCCGGCGTCTGCACCATGCTGATCGAATCCTGGCCGCCGGCGGCGACGATATCCATGCGGTCGACGATAACCTGCTTTGCCGCCGTGGCGATGGCCATCAGGCCCGATGCGCACTGGCGGTCGATCGTCTGCGCGCTGATCGTAACCGGGCAGCCGGCGCGGAGCGCGACCTGGCGGCCGATGTTGCCGGCCTGGGTGCCCTGGGTGAGGACGCAGCCCCAGACCACGTCGTCGATCTCGCCCGCGTCAATCCCCGCGCGTTCGATGGCGGGAGCGAGCGATAATGCGCCAAGCGTGGCGCCGGGCGTGGCGTTGAACGCGCCCTTGTAGGCGCGGCCGATCGGTGTGCGGGCGGTTGAGACGATGACGGCGTCGCGGACGGACATGGATATTCTCCTAGGTGAAGATGAGGCCAAGCCATTGGGCGGTGAGGGCGGGCTTGTCCTCGCCCTCGATCTCGACCGTGACCTGGTGTTTGAGAAGGAGCTGGCCGGGCGCCTTTTCGTCGGCGCTTTCCAGCGTGAAATGGCCGCGCACACGCTTGCCGGCCTTGACCGGTGCCAGGAAACGCACGCGATCGAGCCCGTAGTTGACGGCCATCCGGGTGGTGTCGGGGATCAGCATGGCGTCGGCGGCCATCCGGCTCAGCAGCGACAGGGTCAGGAAACCATGGGCGATCGTCCCGCCGAATCCGGCGGCCGCGGCGGCCACGGGATCGACGTGGATGAACTGATGGTCGTCGGTCGCGTCGGCGAATGCGCTGATGCGGTCCTGCGGCACTTCGATCCAATCGGAAACGCCGATGGCCGAGCCAACTTTTGCGCGGATTTCGTCAAGAGGAGCGACTGGCATCGCGCTCTCCTAGGCCTGCCGGATCGCGGCTGGCAAGAGCGCCGGAAATGACGCTACGGCAAGCTTATTTCGTGGGTTGCGGCGGTGCCCACGGCATCACCAGCGTGCCGTCCGGAGCGGCGGTGTAGGTCGTCTGCGTCGGGTAGGCGAACTCGATCTTCTCGGCCGCGAAAGCCCGGGCGATGCCGATAATGATGTCCGACTTGTGCTGCGCCAGCGTATCCGGGCTGATGGTGCGGTCGTCATAGACCAGTTCGCAATCGATCGAACTTGGCGCGAAGGCGGTGGCAACGCAGCGGACCAGTTTCGCGGTCTTCACGCCCTTCAGCACTTCTTCGGCAATCGCCGGCAGCCGCTCGAGCGTTTCCGGCGATGTCTTGTAGGTGAGGTTGAAGGGGAGGGTGACGCGCCGGACCTTGGCCTCGGCGAGGTTGCGCACCTCCTGCTCCAGCAGCTTTGTATTGGCCATGATGACCTGTTCGCCGGTGACACTTCTGAGGCGGGTGGTCTTGAGGCCGATCCGCTCGACCGTGCCTACCGTCGTGTCGGTGCCGGTCCCGTAGCGGACGGTGTCGCCGCGGCGGAACGGCTTGTCGAACACGATTGAAAGGGCGGCGAACAGGTCCGAGAAAATGCCCTGTGCGGCAAGGCCGATGGCGATGCCGCCGATACCGAGGCCGGCGACCAGCGCGGTGACGTTGACGCCCAGATTGTCGAGGATGACGACCAGCGCGATGGCGAACACCACGACGTTCACCAGCACGCGGATCAGCGCCATGGCGTTACCGAGGGTCGAAGCGCCCGGGTCCTCGCCGACGCGGCTACGGATCACGCCGACAATGATTTCCCGCGCCCAGATCGCGACCTGCAGCGAGGCGGCGATGATGAAGAAAATATCGGCTAGGTGCGCCAGCTTTGCCGGGACGGCGGCGTAGCTGACGACGATGTCGATGGCCGCGGCGACCATGAAGAAGATGCTGGTCTTGGCGAGGACCCGGCCAATGATGCCGCGCCAGCCCCATGATTCCGGCTCATTGGCCAGCAGGCGATGGCCGATCCACCGCAAGCCCAGCATGATGGCGACAATCGCCGCCGCAACCATCCCGCCGATCAGCAGCCGGTCCAGATTGGCGAGAATCCAGTCGAAGACGCCGTCGATCTCACGCGTTGCGGGGACGTTGAGCTGTTTCATGAACGCGCTTGTGGCGGCGGACAGGGCAAGGTTCAAGTCGAGGACTTCCGCCTGCCGACCCGACGGCCCTTGCGGAGATAGGCCAGGAAGCCGGTTTCCGCGACCGAGAGGCGTCGGCGGGCGCGGGGCCGGTCCATGCCGTTCAGCGGGTCGCGGGGATTGTCCTGCAAGGCTTCGATCAACCTGGGATGGACATAGCTTTTGCGGCTGATGGCCGGGGTGTTGCCGAGCGCTTCCGCGACAGGCTCCAGCGCTGTCTTGAGGCTCAGGCGGCGTTCTTCCTCCGCCTCCAGCATCTGTTCGAAGAAGATGACGCTCGCGCCCCAGGTCCGGAAATGCTTGGCGGTGCAGTCCGAACCACTTGCTTCACGGATGTAGTCGTTCACGTCGGCGGAGGTGACCGGCTGGGGCACGCCGTCGCCATTCACATATTGGAACAGCATCTGGCCCGGCAGTTCCTGGCACTTGCCGACGATCCGTTTCAGGTTGCGGTCCGTGATCGTCACTTCCCGGACGATCCCGTGCTTGGCCTTGAAGCGCATCTGAAGCTTGTTGCCGTGATGGCGGAGGTGGTGGGCGCGAAGTGTCGTGGCGCCGAAGCTCTTGTTGCTCCGCGCATATTCCTCATTGCCGACGCGCATATATTCGGTGTCGAGAAGGCGGACGACCGCGGCGAGGACTGTGTCGCGATCGAGCTTGCGCTTCCTCAAATCCTTTTCGACGCGGGCGCGGAGTTTGGGCAATGCCTCTCCGAACGCGATGCAGTCCGCATATTTGGACTTGTCACGGCGCTTCCGAAAGTCCGGATGGTAGCGATATTGCTTGCGCCCCCGGGCATCGCGGCCCGTGGCCTGCAGATGTCCTTCGGGATCCTTGCAGAACCAGGCATCGGTGTAGGCGGGTGGAAGCGCGACCGTGTTAAGCCGGTCGATCTCACGGCGATCGGTGATGCGATCGCCATCCTCGTCGTAATAGGCCCATGCGCGTCCAATTTTTTTGCGGCTATAGCCCGGCTCCTCATCGGAGCTATGACGCAGCATCCTTTTGCGGGCCTCCATCGTTGGTCGAGGCATAAAGGATGGAAGGCGCCGCAGTTCCACGGCCCCGGACAAGGAGAGCGGAATGCCGCCGATCAATGAAGCTCATGTCCTGATCATGGCGACGAACCGGTTCGAGGAGAGCGAGTTGTTCGGGCCGCGCGAGATATTGCTCGGAAAGGGCGCGAAAGTGACCATCGCGTCGCTCAGTCTCGATGAGATTTTGGGAACGGTGCACGACGAGCCGGGCAAGTCGATCAAGCCTGACGTGCTGATCAAGGATACGACCGCGGCCGATTATGACGCGCTGTTGCTCCCCGGCGGGGTTGGCAATCCCGACCAGCTTCGGATGCACGACGATGCGATCGGCCTGATCCGCGAGTTCGCCAATACCGAAAAGCCGGTCGCTGCGATCTGCCACGGTCCCTGGCTGCTGGTGGAAGCGGACCTGCTCAGGGGAAAACAGGCGACGAGTTGGCCGTCGATCCGCACCGATCTCAAGAATGCAGGCGCCAATGTGGTGGACGAGGCAGCGGTCACGGACGGCAACATCATTACGAGCCGCAAGCCCGATGATGTGCCGCAATTCACCGAGGCATTGATCGAGGCGATCGAAGCGAGGGCCTGAACCCCTTAAACCGGTTGGCAAGCAATTTAGCCTATGACGCGGCTGATGAAGACCGCGCAAAAGCAGCATGTCCTTGAAACAGCTGTCGAATGGGTTGCGCCCATATTGCTGGCTGCTGCCCTAGGCTGGGCCGGATTTCGGCTAGGTGCGCCGCTGGCGGGTATCGTCGCGGCGGCTATCGTCGCTTTTGCCGGCGGCCTCGGGATCATGCGAAGGACGGATCATGCCGCACCGGCGGCCATCGCGCCGTTCGAGGCGGCGGCGATAGAGCCTGTCGAACCGGATGAGCTTCTGCTGACGGCCGAGGACGAGGTACTGATCCTGGACGATCCGCTGGTCGAGCCGCCGTCGGACTCCCGGGTCGTGCGGCTATTCGAGCGGCAGGAGCCTACTCCCGGCGAACTGGTCGATCGGATCACGGATTTTCTTGGAGGCACCCGCCAACCGGTGCTCGTCCCGCAGCGCCCGGTTGAGGATCAGTTCAGCGCCGACGCGAGCGCCGCGCTCCATGCAGCGCTGGCCAATATCAAGGCATCGCTGCGCTAAGAAGGCATACGGCGCGGTTCACTCCGCAATGGTAAGCGCTTCAAGGTGAAGGGTTGTCGACCCGTCCGCATTGGCTGTCGCCGGTTTTTGCATCGAAATGTCGGCGACGATCTGCCCGGGAATGGAAAATTCCGCTTCCGTCAGGCCCTCGGTCAGCCGGGCCGCGAGGGATGAGGAGTCGGGTCCGGGAATCCTGAACTCGATTTCGTGTCGTTCGCCGACGAAGGTCAGCGATTGCCAGTCAAACGATTGGTAGGCGCTAAGCAAAATCCTATCGCGGTCGACGCCCGCACGGGCGAGCAGTGCTCTTAGCAATCCTGCGGCAGCAGGAGAAAGCCCAAGTTTCATCATTGTTTTGCCTCCAGAAAGGCGCGGATTCTTTCGACGGTTCGGGCCCGTGGCTCGCGCCCTTTGCGAAGATCGAAAACAAAACGCGGATCCTTCACTGCCTCCCGTCCAAACTTGGCGGCAGGCATGCTGCTGTTCTTCAGAAATTTTTCCACGTCACGAAGTATATGCACGATAAATGTCCCCATTTGATTGGCGACTCGGCCTTCGCTTCATTTCCAATGCATTTCCTACTTGTCTAGGAAAAATCCTAGGGTTAATTTGGCGATCATGGATTCCACACCACGGCAGGTGCTCGAGCGGCTTTGTTCGGAAAGGGGCGAGAACTTCGCTTCGCTTTCGCGGCTGGTCGGCCGCAACGAAGCCTATATCCAGCAGTATCTGCGCAAAGGCACGCCGCGACAGCTGCGGGAGCAGGAGAGGCGGACGCTTGCCCGCTATTTCCAGATTCCTGAGTCGATGCTTGGCGGGATGCCAGAGGACGAGCGCGCTCAGCTTGGGGATCTGATCCCGATTATGCGTGCGCCCGTCAGCGCATCCGCGGGCCCGGGCGCGATTCCGGGTGACGAGGCGACGCGGCCTTATCTCGCGTTCGATCCTCGCTGGCTGAAAGGCCTGACTCCAACGTCCGCCGCAAAGCTTTCGGTCATTCGGGTGGAAGGGGATTCCATGGCGCCCACGCTTTGCGCCGGTGACGATATTTTGGTCGACCGTGGCGACGCATCCAAGCGGCTGCGGGACGGCATCTACGTGCTTCGGGTCGATGGAACGCTTCTGGTGAAGCGCCTTCTTATCCACCCGATCGGACGGCGGGTCACGATCCAGTCGGACAATCCCGCTTACGCCGATCTGCCGGACTGCGCGCTGGACGAAATCGACTGCGTCGGAAGGGTTATCTGGACGGGACGAAGAGTCGCATGACGATCATCCGCCGCCTGGGCCGCGCGGACGTCGCGTTAATGCAGGCTGCCAACCGGCTGTTCGCAGAAGTGTTCGGCGAGGAGGGCTATCATGGCCCGCCCGCCGGTCCGGCCCATCTGGAAAAGCTGCTCAGCGACGACAAGTTCATTGCCCTTGCCGCCTATGTGGAT
Organism: Sphingomonas caseinilytica; assembly: GCF_023516455.1. Lineage (GTDB taxonomy): Bacteria > Pseudomonadota > Alphaproteobacteria > Sphingomonadales > Sphingomonadaceae > Sphingomicrobium > Sphingomicrobium caseinilyticum. Next base: position 61,176 of record NZ_JAMGBA010000001.1, read on the forward strand.
GGCGAGATGGTGGGTGCGCTTGCGGCTTATGAGCTGGTGAAGTTCGAAGCCGAACGGAGCGAGATCTACATCTACGACCTCGCGGTGATCGAACGGTTTCGGCGTCAGGGAGTGGCGACGGCGTTGATCGAGGCATTGAAACCGATTGCCCTTGGTCGCGGTGCCTGGGTCATCTTCGTCCAGGCGGACCCGCCGGATGAGCCGGCCGTCGCGCTTTACGACAAGTTGGGCACCCGCGAAGAGGTGCTCCATTTCGACTTCAGCGTTTCCGGCGATCGATAAGCCAAATGACGAGTGCGAGCGCTGCCCCGACACCAAAGCCGAGCAGCATGCCCAGGATCGGCTCGCCTCGATTGATCCCGATCAGGGCGCCGACGACGGGGCCAAGGAACAGGAAAATTCCGCCTGAGGCGCTGAAACGGCGTTCGTTCATGCCGCCGACTTGGCAGATCGGATCGCAGGGCGCCACTTAAACATGGTTGATGCGCCGTTCACCTTGTCTGTGTCCGGAACGGAAAGGTGGTGTGGATTACAGGGCAGGCATGGACACGCCCTACATTAACGGCCGAGCGGCCCTTGCCGATGCTGCATTGCTTCTGGAGACCTATGGCGACGACGCCGGGTTCGAAGCGGCGGCGCGCGCAGAGGCCAGCCGCGACAACGGCAATGTCCTGAAATTCTGTCATTGGCGGCAGATCGAGCGGGTGATCGTCACCCTGTCCAACAAGGAAGTGCGCGGCACGGTGCACTGATCGCGCGGCGGTACGCGTGATTCCCGCGCCAGCCCGCGTGCGCGCGGGAGGTGGCGTCTCACCGCTCTCATGCTAGGCTCCTACCGATGGGTGAGCGTGGGGCCATTCGGGCGATCGCACTTCAATGGCTATTGGGCGGTGTTGGGCTAGCGCTTGCCGCAGCGCCGCTGTGCGCGCAGGAGCCTTCACCCAATCCCGGTGAGCTTGATCCATCGGCGCCGCTCGATCCGATGCCGGATCTCGGAGTCGAATGGCCGGACATGAACCAGCCAGAGCCTGCCCCACCGCCCGAGGTCGAAGGAGTCACGCCCGAAGCCGCGCAGCAGTCGACAGAGGAAACCGCGGAGCGGGTCGAGGATATCGCGGCCACGCGGCCTTACCGTTGGACGATCACCGGCATTGAGAGCCTGCCTGATGCAGAGGCTATCCAGGCAGGTTTCGACGCCCGGTCAGCGCTGGAAGGGGACAATGACAAGGCTGCCAACGCGGCGCAGATCGATCGCCGCGCCCGGGCCGACGCCGAACTGCTGGCCGAGTTGTTGCGGGCGCAGGGATATTATGATGCGCTGGTCGAGCCGACCATCGAGGTGGCGGGCACGGCGCTAACCGTCCAGCTTACCGCCACCCCTGGACCCATCTATCGGTTCGAAAGCGTCGAGCTTCCGGGACTGGAGGAAGCGGCAGGTGGTGAAGCGGGCGCTTTGCGCGAGGCCTTCGCGGTCAAGGCGGGCGATCCGGTCGTTGCGCAGAATGTGATCGGCGCGGGCGTTGGCCTGCAGGTCGCGCTTGGCGAGCGGGGATTTGCGACCGCCAAGGTCGGCGAGCAGGATATCGTCATAGACCATGAAGCGCAGACCGCGCGGCTGGTCCTGCCCGTCACGCCCGGGCCGATCGCCGTGTTCGGCCAGATCAGCGTCAGCGGCGAACCGGCCTTTTCATCAAAGCATGTTCAGCTCATCGCGCGCTTCAAACCGGGGGACAGGTACGAAGCCGATGAAGTAATGGACCTGAAGAGGGCCCTCATCGCGACCGGGCTGGTCGCGTTCGGTGAGGTCCGGCAGGTTCCCCGCGACGGGGGCAAGGTGATCGACCTTGCCGTGAAGCTGGAACCGGCGCCGATGCGTACGATCGCCGGAGAGCTGGGTTACGGCACGGGTGAGGGCATAAGGGCAGAGGCCAGTTGGCAGCATCGCAACCTGTTCAATCCTGAAGGCGCTCTGACGGTTCGCGGCGTATTGGGTACCCAGGAGCAGCTCGGCGCGGTGACATTCCGGCGCAACAACTGGCTTCGCCGCGACCAGGTGCTGAACGCACAGGCCTTGGCTGCCCACATCGACCGCGATGCCTATGAGGCCAAGACGCTGTCCTTGTCGGCCGGGTTCGAGCGGCAGAGCAATTTCATCTGGCAGAAGCGCTGGACCTGGAGCCTTGGGGCGGAGCTGGTCGCGACCGACGAAGAAGATACGATCGAGGCGACGGGCGAGCCGCGCCGGCGTACCTTCTTCATCGCCGCCATTCCCGGAAGCCTTGGCCTCGACGAGACGGACGACCTGCTCGATCCGACGAAAGGGTTCCGGCTGCTGGGCCGGTTGAGCCCGGAAATCAGCTTCCAGGGCGGTACCTTCCCCTATGCGCGCACCCAGATCGACGCGAGCACCTATCACCGGGTGTCACAGTCGGTCGTGGCAGCGGGGCGGGTGCGGGTCGGGAGCATCCTTGGCGCGAACCGCGACGATATCGCGCCATCGCGGCGCTTCTATTCCGGCGGCGGGGGATCGGTTCGCGGCTACGGTTATCAGCGGATCGGCCCACGCGACGTCGACAATGATCCGATCGGCGGCCGCAGCCTCGCGGAATTCAGCCTGGAGGCGCGGGTAAGGCTGAAGGCGTTCGGCGGCAATTTCGGGGTAGTGCCGTTCATCGACGGAGGCACCTTGTCGACCGAAGCGCTGCCGGACTTCAAGGACTGGCAGATCGGCGTCGGCATCGGAGCGCGATACTATTCGAGCTTCGGCCCGATCCGCCTCGACATCGGCACGCCGCTCAACCGCCAGAAGGGTGATGGCCGGATCGCCGTGGTCGTCGGCCTTGGGCAGGCCTTCTGATGGTCGAGACCGCCGTCACCGCGCCCGGAGGCGGCGAAGAGCTGATCATCCTTTCTCGCCGCAAGCATTGGGGCAAGCGGCTGGCGACCGAACTGGCGGTACTGCTGCTCGTCCTGCTTTCGCTAGCGGTCGGCGGGCTCATCCTGCTCGATACGGCGCCGGGCCACCGGTTCATCGTCGACCGCCTGGCCAAGGTGGAAACCGCGACGGGCCTCAAGATCCGTGTCGGACGGATCGAGGGATCGATCTACGGCAAGGCGCGGCTGAGGGGCGTTGCGGTCAGCGATCCTCAAGGCGTGTTCCTGACCAGCCCGTTGATCGTCATCGACTGGGCGCCCGGAGCATGGCTCTACAACGACCTCCACATCGACGAGCTGGAATCGCCCTTGGTGCGGCTGGAGCGGTTGCCGAAGCTACGCAAGACGGGGCGCAAGGGACCGATCCTTCCTAATTTCGACATTCATATCGGACGGCTGAAGATCGACCGGCTGGAGGTTGCGCGAGGTGTCGCCGGAGCGGCCCGGACGGGTAGCCTGTTGGGCGAAGCGGATATTCGCGCCGGGCGGGCGATGGTTGGGCTGAAGCTGGCGATGCTGGACGGCGACAAGCTGGCGGCCCGGCTCGATGCGGAGCCGGACCGCGACCGTTTCGACCTGGATGTCAGGGCGATAGCTCCGCGTGACGGGTTAATTCCGGCCATCGTCGGTATTCGCCGGCCGATCGACCTGACCATAAATGGCGATGGAAGCTGGACCCGCTGGAGAGGGTCGGCTCGCCTGTTGGTCGAGAACCGGGAGTCCGCGAATCTCGCACTGGCGGTGGATAGCGGTCGATACCGGCTAAACGGAATGGTCGCGCCCGCGCCGTTCCTGAAGGGGCGATTGCAACGGCTGACCGCTCCGCAAATCCGGGTCTCGGGCAACGGAACATTCGTTGACCGGGTGCTTGACGGGCAGCTCGCCATGATTTCCCCGGCGCTGCGGGCGGTCGTCAAGGGCGGCCTCGATCTCGCCGATGGCCGCTACGACAAGCTCAGCCTCGGCGTAGACCTGCTTCGGCCGCCCGCGCTGTTCGACAATATGACCGGACAGAATGTGCGGTTGTTGTGGACGCTCGACGGTCCACGCGAAAGCGCGAATTTCGCCTATCGCCTGACCAGCCCGCGCGTCGCTTTCGACAAGACCGGCTTCGTCGATGTGAAGGCCGAGGGACGCGGCAAGATTACGCCCTGGCCGATGCGAGTACCGCTGCTGCTGAAAGCGCGATCGATCACGGGAGTGGGCGATATCGCGGGCGGAATCCTCGCCAATCTCAGTCTTGAAGGCATGTTGTCGGTAACCCCGCAGCATATTCGAGGGGACAAGCTCAAACTCAGCAGCGCGAAGGTGAATGGGACCCTGTCCCTGCTGATCGACCTCAAGACCGGCAGGTTCGACATCGCCATTTCCGGCGGGATGAAGCGCTACCTGATCCCTGGCATCGGCATCGTCGATATCGAAACGCAGCTCCAGGTCGTGCCAGGTCCAAACGGCAAAGGATCGCGCGTCGTCGGCAAGGCGCAGGCCTGGGTCCGAAGGCTCGACAACAGCTTCTTCGCATCGCTGACGGGAGGACTGCCGCGTCTTACTACGGACCTTGAGCGGGGGCAGGATGGCATCCTGCATCTTCGCAACCTCCAGCTTTATTCGCCCAAGCTGAGGCTGTCGGGGAACGGGATAAGGCGAAAGGATGGCACCTTCCTCATCGAGGCGCGGGGCCGGCAGGAGCAATATGGAACGCTTCGGCTGCGCCTGGATGGGCCGATCGAGCGGCCGAAAGTGGAGTTGTTCTTCGACAGTCCGAACGAAGCGCTTGGGATCCATGACATGCGGCTGTTCCTCGATCCCAATGCGCAAGGATTCGCCTATCGGGCCAACGGCCAGTCGCGGCTTGGGCCGTTCACTTCGAACGGTCAGATATTGCTGCCGAAGGGCCGGCCGACGGTTATCGATATTGCCGCGCTCGAAGTGGCGGGTTCGACGGCGCGCGGGCAGCTTCGGGCCGACCCGGGTGGCTTTACCGGCCAGCTTCGTCTTGCCGGCGGGCCGATCGAAGGGACGCTCGATTTTGCTCCGGTCAGCGGCAACCAGAAGATCGAGGCGCATCTGGCCGCGACCAACCTGACGGTTGCGGGGCCGCCGGAACTGAGCCTGCGGTCCGGCCGCGTTGATGGAACGATCATTCTGGCTGAGGGCCAGACAACGCTCGACGGGGTCCTGACAGCTCGAGGTCTGACGACCAGCGGTATTACGCTGGCGCGGCTCACGGCCAATGCCCGGCTAGTCAACGGGAGCGGCGAAGTCCGGGCGGCGCTGGCCGGAACGCGCGGAACCGCCTTCCAGATGGTGACGGTAGCGCAGGTCAGCCCCGATCGGATCAGCATCAGCGGGCGCGGTGAACTGGCCAAGCGGCCGCTCACCCTCGACAGCCCGGCAGTGTTCACCCGGGTGGCGGGCGGTTGGGAGATCGCGCCAACGCGGATCCGGTTCGGTGGCGGGCGTGGCACCTTGTCCGGGCGAACCGGTGACGAGCCGGAAATCCACGCCAACATCGAAGCGATGCCGCTGCAACTGCTCGACATCGTCTGGCCGAAGGCCGGGCTTGGCGGCACTGCCAGCGGCCGCCTTGACTATCGCTGGGCAGGGCAGCCGTCCGGAAGTGCAAATCTGCGCGTGCGGGGCCTAAGCCGGGCAGGGCTTGTCCTGGCATCCAAACCCATCGACGTCGGGCTGAACGCGGTGTTGAACGGCGGCAATGCGGCAATGCGAGCTGTGGCGGTCAGCGACGGCAAGACCATTGGCCGGGCCCAGGCGCGATTTTCGCCGCTCGGGCGTGGGCCGATCGTCGCCGAGCTGATGAATGCGCCGATGCTGTTCCAGCTGCGCTACGCCGGGCCGGCGGATACGCTATGGCGGCTTTCCGGTGTCGAGGTGTTCGACCTGTCCGGCCCGATCGCGGTGGGCGCAGACGTCAGCGGCCGGCTCGTCGATCCGCAGATACGCGGCTCGTTGAAAGCCGACGGCGCACGGCTGGAAAGCGCGGTGACGGGCACGGTTATCGAGCAACTGAAAGCGCAAGGTCGCTTCGCGGGTCCAAGGCTGGTGCTGGGCGGGATTAGCGGGTCCACGCCGGGCGGCGGTTCGATCGCGGGTAGCGGGACGGTCGACTTCTCCGGCGGCAAGGCGGCGTTGGACCTGAAGTTCGACGCAACTCGAGCGCGCCTGCTTGCCCGCGATGACATCGCCGCGACGGTGACCGGACCGCTAGCAATACGTTCGAGCGGCGAGGGAGGTACGATCAGCGGCAATTTGAGGCTCAATAGCGGGCGATTCACGCTGGGCCGGGCAAGCGCGGCCGCATCTGTCCCGCAATTGCAGGTCCGCAATGTCGGGCAGGACGCCGACTTGGCAATCGAGATCGAGCAGCTTCAGCCCTGGAAACTCGACATCGACTTGGCCGGCGATGATCTGACGGTGCGTGGACTGGGCATCGACAGCCTTTGGCGGACGGACGTCAAAATTGGCGGTTCCGTCGACGCGCCGCGCTTTACGGGCAGGGCCGATCTTGATCGCGGCGAGTATGAATTCGCAGGCCGGAGTTTCCGGCTTGCCCATGGCGTCATTCGTTTCCGTGGCGAGAGCCCGCCCGATCCGCTCCTCGACATTCGTGCCGAAGCGCAGGTGCAGGGGCTGGATGCCAGCATCCTTGTCACCGGAACTGGGTTAAAACCGGAAATCCGCTTCGCTTCCGTGCCGCAGCTTCCGCAGGATGAATTGCTGTCGCGCCTGCTGTTCGGAACCTCGATCACCAACCTGTCGGCGCCCGAAGCGCTTCAGCTCGCTTCGGCGGTCGCCGCGCTCCAGTCGGGATCGGGCAATCTCGATCCGATCAACGCGGTCCGCCGCGCCGTCGGGCTCGATCGATTGCGGATTATTCCAGCGGACATCGCTACGGGACAGAAGACCGCGATATCGGCCGGCAAATATCTCGGCCGGAAGCTTTTTGTGGAAGTCATCACCGACGGGCAGGGCTATTCCGCCACGCGGGTGGAATATCAGGTCACGCGCTGGCTTTCGATCCTGTCCTCGGTTTCGACAATCGGGCGGACCAGCGCCAACGTTCGGGTGTCGAAGGATTATTGAGGGTCGAGTAGGACCGTGCCACACAGGCGTCGCCCCAGCGGAGGCTGGGGCCCATGTCGTCGGGCATGGCGAGTTCGCAAAGACATGGATGCCAGCCTTCGCTGGCACGACAGGGGGAGGAAAGCCGGGTGAAGAACTGGAACGTCCGCAAGGCGATTGTCGCGCGCGAGGATATGCCGGAGCATCACCGGCTGGCCCAATCGCTTAGCTGGCCGCACCTCATTGCCCTTGGCGTCGGCGCCATCGTTGGAACGGGCATCCTCACCCTGATCGGCGTCGGAGCAGGCAAAGCCGGGCCCGCCGTCATCCTCTCCTTCGCAATCGCCGGCGTCATCTGCGCCTGCGCATCGCTGGCCTATGCCGAAGTCGCGACGATGATCCCCGCTTCGGGCAGCGCTTATACCTATTCCTACACCGTATTTGGCGAGCTGATCGCCTGGATGGTCGGGGTGGCGTTGATCCTGGAATATACGCTGGTGGTCAGCGCCGTCGCGGTGGGCTGGTCAGGCTATGCTGCAGGCTTCCTGAATTCCATCGGAATGGGGTTGCCATTGGCACTGGTCAACGGACCCGAACTTGGCGGGATCATCAACCTGCCGGCGATCTTCATCATCGTCGTCGTTGCCGGCCTGCTCATTGCAGGGACGCGGGAGAGCGCCACGCTCAACGCGTTCCTGGTGATCGTGAAGCTGCTGGCACTGGCATTGTTCATCGCCGTCGCCCTGCCGGTGTTCGATGCGTCGCACTTCCAGCCGTTCATGCCCTACGGGTTCGGTAAGTCGGGAGAGTCCGGCGCCGAAGTCGGAGTCATGGCGGCTGCCGCGATCATCTTCTTCGCTTTCTATGGATTCGACGCGATCGCCACCGCTGCCGAGGAAGCCAAGAACCCGAGCCGCGACCTTGCGATCGGAATCGTCGGATCGATGCTGCTGTGCGTGCTGATCTACATGGCTGTTGCGGCGGCGGCGATCGGCGCCCTTGCAACAACCCACTTCGCCAACAGCCCTGAACCGCTGGCGTTGATCCTGCGTGAAATCGGTCAGGGCTGGGCGGCCAAGATCCTCGGCGCGTCGGCGGTGATCGCTCTGCCCACGGTCATCCTTGCCTTCTTCTACGGACAGAGCCGCATCTTCTTCACCGTCGCTCGTGACGGCCTTCTTCCGGCGTTTTTGGCCCGGGTGTCCAGCCGGGGCACGCCGGTGCGGATCACCATTTTCACGGCGATCGTCACGTCCGTCTTTGCAGGACTGATCCCGCTCGACGCGATCGCGGCCCTTGCGAACGCCGGCACGCTGGCGGCGTTCGTGGCGGTTTGCGCTGCGATGCTCGTCTTGCGAGTCCGTGAGCCGAACCGTGAGCGCAAATTCCGTGCTCCGGCGGCCTGGCTGGTCGGGATCGTCGGTATCCTCGGCTGCCTGTACTTGTTCATAAGCTTACCGCAGCGGACGCAGATCTTCTTCGTCGCCGCGCAGGTTATCGGACTGGTGCTTTACGCAATCTACGGCCATCGCGCGGCGGAGAAGGCGAGGGCGGCGTCCTGACCACGCCCCACACCGCGAGGCAGCGTCTAACGAACATTGTCGGGGGCTCGGCGGGCAATCTCGTCGAGTGGTTCGACTGGTATGTGTACGCTGCCTTCGCGCTCTACTTCGCGCCGAGCTTCTTCCCAAAGGGCGACCAGACCGCACAGTTGATGTCGACCGCCGCGGTGTTCGCGGTTGGCTTCGTCATGCGGCCGATCGGCGCCTGGATCATGGGCATTTACGCCGATAATCGCGGGCGGAAGGCGGGCCTGACGCTGTCGGTCAGCCTGATGTGCCTTGGATCGCTCGCGATCGCGGCGGCGCCAACCTATGCGCAGGTCGGTCTCCTGTCGCCGGCGGTCCTGGTCATTGCGCGAATGGTCCAGGGGCTCAGCCTTGGCGGCGAATATGGGTCCAGTGCGACCTATCTCAGTGAGATGGCCGGGTCGGAGCGGCGCGGATTCTGGTCCAGCTTTCAATACGTCACCCTGATCGCCGGACAGTTGCTGGCGTTGGCGCTGTTGCTGCTGTTGCAGGGGATTATGGGCGAGGCGGAGCTCGAAAGCTGGGGCTGGCGCATCGCATTCGCGCTGGGCGCGGTGCTGGCGATCGTGGTGTTCGTCATCCGCCGGCGGCTGACGGAAACATCGCATTTTCAACAGGTTGCGGCGCAGGGCGCTGAACGTCAGAAATCGAGTGGTTTGAACCTCATCAAGCACCATCCGCGCGAAGCGTTGCTGGTGGTAGCGCTGACGGCGGGCGGCACGCTCGCCTTCTATGCCTACACGACCTACATGCAGAAATATCTTGCGAATACAGTAGGTTTCGACCGGGAAATGGCATCGCGCATCATGACTGCTGCGCTTGCGCTGTTCATGCTGCTTCAGCCTTTGGCGGGGTTGCTCAGCGACCGGATCGGGAGAAAGCCGGTGATGATCTTCTTCGGCGTTGCCGGGATGGTGCTGACCTGGCCCATTTTCACGACCCTGGAGACCACCCGCGATCCGCTGACCGCGTTCGGACTGGTGATGGCCGCGCTGGTCATCGTCACGGGCTACACATCGATCAACGCGGTGGTGAAGGCAGAGCTCTTCCCCGGCCACATTCGGGCATTAGGCGTGGCGTTGCCCTATGCCATCGCCAACACGCTGTTCGGCGGAACGGCCGAATATGTCGCGCTGGCGCTCAAGGACGCCGGGCATGAGCGGTGGTTCTATATCTATGTGAGTGTGGTGATCGGCTTCAGCCTGATCACTTATGCGACAATGCGGGATACCAAGCGAACAAGTCTTATCGAGGACTAGCGGGCGCAGCTCGTGCTGGTTAGCGCTTGAGATAGCCTTCAAGGTCGTCGCGGAGCTCTTCCAGCGACTGTCGCTTCCATTCTTCGGCCCATGGATTGTCCTGATCGACCGAAACCCTGCCGGAAGGGCCGGGCCGGGTCATCAGTTGAGGCGCCAGCTCGGGCTTGGAACCGACCAACACCCTCAGGTTGAAAAGATTGTTGAACTTGAGGCCGAATTTGTCGCCACAAGCCCAACTTACCGTCGCGAAATGCTGGCCGGCGTCACCAAGGTCGAGCAGGAGCTCGACGCCAAGCGGATATTGGACCGGGCTTTCGATCAGCGCGCCATGCTCGGATATGTTGCGTAGGCGCACCTTCTCATTGTTGTGCGCGAAATAGACTTCGCCCATCCACACCAGCGGATGGCGCCGTTCGGTGCGGCGGCTATTGGCGATCGCGTCGTCGCCATCGTCGTGCGGTTCCGCTGCATTGATGGGCCGCGAAGCTGCATCTTCGTCGCGCTTCTGCAGGGCGACGTCCGGGAAGCTGCGATGAATGACGTCGAGAAGTAGCGCATCCCGCGCCTCCGGGGCGCAATCGATACGCGTCTCATGCGCAAATTCCAGCCCGACGCGATCCTCGCGAATCCACCGGACGGCGCATTCGATTTCCGCGCCTTCCGCGAAAATCAGGTCGACACGTTCCCAGAGGCGAGGCGTGAAGTCGCAGCGGATCATCGCGCCGCCGCCTGACAGGTTGATCACATCGACTTCGTGGACTTCGCCATCGAAGCGGGCAGAGGCATGTTCGTGCTCCAGCCGGTGGCGGTCGTCGTCGCGTTGGTTGCGGGTCCGGATCTCGCTTCGTGGGACATTGACGGTCGAAAGATCGTCTTCGGCAGCGCCGCGCTTCTTTTTCTGGCGAACCAACGGGTCGCCCGAGTGCAGGCCCTTCCCCGAAAGGATAGCCGAACGGAAGCTGTTCATTGAAACGACCTCGCATGCCATGGCACGATGACCTTGGCATGCGAAGTGTTACGATCTGGTAACTTTCGTCGGAAAATTAAGACGAATAATACATGTCGAATTCGACCGGGGACGGGGTCATTTCCCAGCGGAGGACCTCTTCCCACTTAAGGTCGATGTAGGCGTCGATCTGGTCGTCGCTGAACACGTCGCCCTTGGTCAGGAACGCCCGGTCGTTGGCCAGCGCGACCAGTGCTTCGCGGAGCGAACCGCAGACGGTGGGCACGTTGACGAGTTCGGCCGGGGGCAGGTCGTATAGGTTCTTGTCCATCGCCTCGCCCGGGTGGATGCGGTTCTGGATGCCGTCGAGGCCAGCCATCAGCAGCGCCGCATAGGCAAGGTAGGGGTTGGCCATCGCGTCAGGGAAGCGGAACTCGACCCGCTTCGCCTTCTCGCCGGCGCCGTAGGGGATACGGCACGATGCCGAGCGGTTGCGGCTCGAATAAGCGAGCAGCACCGGCGCCTCGAAGCCCGGAACCAGCCGCTTGTAGCTGTTGGTCGCCGGGTTGGTGAAGGCGTTGAGGGCGCGGGCGTGCTTGATGACGCCGCCGATGAAGTAGAGCGCCATCTCGCTGAGGCCGGCATAGCCGTTACCGGCGAACAGCGGCTTGCCGTCCTTCCAGATCGACATGTGGGTGTGCATGCCGCTGCCATTATCCTTGGCGATGGGCTTCGGCATGAAGGTCGCGGTCTTGCCGTAGGCATGGGCGACCATGTGCACGACATATTTGTAGACCTGCATGCGGTCGGCGGTTTCGACCAGCTTGCCGTAGGTGAGGCCTAGTTCATGCTGGGCGGCCGCCACCTCATGGTGATGCTTGTCGCACGGAAGGCCCATTTCGAGCATGGTCGAGACCATCTCGCCGCGGATGTCGCCGGCGCTGTCGACCGGGGCGACCGGGAAATAACCGCCCTTGGCGCGCGGCCGGTGGGCGAGATTGCCGCCTTCATATTCGCGGCCGGTGTTGGTCGGCAGCTCGATGTCGTCGAGCTTGTAATAGCTGACGTTATAGCCGTCCTCGAAGCGGACGTCGTCGAACATGAAGAATTCGGCTTCCGGACCGACATAGACTGTGTCGCCGATGCCGGTCGCCTTGAGATAGGCCTCTGCCCGGGTCGCGGTCGAACGCGGGTCGCGGGCGTAGAGCTCGCCGGTCGACGGTTCGACGATGTTGCAGACCAGGATCAGCGTGGGCGTGGCCGAGAAGGGGTCGACGTAGGTTGCGTCGAGGTCCGGCATCAGGATCATGTCGCTTTCGTTGATCGCCTTCCAGCCGGCGATGGACGAGCCGTCGAACATGAAGCCGTCGGTCAGCATATCCTCGTCGATGACCGAGGCGACCATGGTCAGGTGCTGCCACTTGCCCTTGGGATCGGTGAATCGAAGGTCGACATATTCGACCTCGTTTTCCTCGATCATTTTCAACACTTTTGCCGCGGCGTTCGCCATGATGGACCTCTTGTCGATGGTTAGAATCGCGCCCGGTGGATTGATCCGGGCCTTGATTCACGGATTCCAGTACCGCGCGACGGAGTCACGGGGCCCGTGAACTTTTCACCCGTTGGAAGCTAAAAGGCGCGCCGCTGTGCCTGAAGCAGCATCCGGAGGAGCATTGCGACCGGGCGGGGCACGCCGACCTTGCCTTCCAGCCACAGGCTGACGGCCGAGCGGCTGACGCCGATCGCGTTGGCGAGGTCGTTTTGGGTCCGATAGCCCAGCGCCCGCATATGGCTTTGCAGCTCGTCCGGGGACATGGAGGCGAGGCGAGGGTCCTGGGTCATGACGGCAAGGCGAGCCTAGATGGCGTCCGCACCCCTGTCACCGGTGCGAATCCGGATTGCCTGGTCGACCGGGAGGACGAAAATCTTCCCGTCACCGATGCGGCCCGTGCGGGCGGCGTTCTCGATGGCTTCGACGGTCCGATCGGCCAGATCGTCCTCGACGACCACTTCGACCTTCACCTTGGGGAGGAAGTCGACCACATATTCGGCGCCACGATAAAGCTCCGTGTGGCCCTTTTGCCGGCCAAAACCCTTTACCTCGGTAACGGTGATGCCGGATACCCCCACTTCATGAAGGGCATCCTTCACATCGTCGAGCTTGAATGGCTTGATGATGGCTTCGATCTTCTTCACGGCCCGGTCCTTGTCGTCGCGTCCGTTACCTTATGCATGAGACGCCGAAAAGCGCCATGGCCTGATGCTGCGCTGCGGTGAATGTAAAATTTTCGCCAAACCTATGCCGCATTTTGCAGGCAAATCGTCTGACAATATGAAGAAAGCCATCATTCTTTCGGCCGGACAGGGCTCTCGATTGGGTCATCTGACGGACGACAGGCCCAAGTGCCTGATCGAGTTCAACGGCCGCACGCTGCTGGACCGGCAGCTGGACGCGCTCGCCGCCAATGGCGTCGAGGAGGCGGTCGTCGTGACCGGTTTCCGCGACGACCAGATCGAAGCGGCGCTGAAGCGGCGCGGCGATATCGGGCCGCGCGTGCGCACGGTCTACAATCCCTTCTACAAGGTGGCGGACAACCTCGGTTCGCTGTTCGTGGCGCGCGACGAGATCGCGGGTGACGTACTTGTCTGGAACGGCGACACGCTGGTCAGCGAAGATCTGATGGCGCGCGTTGTCGGCAATCAGGCCCAGGAGGGTATTTGCGTCACCATCGACCGCAAGGAAGGCTATGACGAGGACGACATGAAGGTCGTCGTCGACGATGCCGGCCGGCTCCGCGCCATCGGCAAGCGGCTGAACCTTGCCGACGTCAACGCGGAATCGATCGGCCTTCTCGCCTTCCGCGGTGCGGGTGCGCAAACCTTCCGCCATGCGATCGAGCGTGCCATCAGGAGCAGCGAAGGGACCACCATCTGGTACCTGCGCGTCATCCACCAGATCGCCCAGGAAGCGCCGGTCTGGACGCTCGATATCAAGGGTCATGAGTGGGGCGAGGTTGACTTCCCGGAAGACGTCGAAAGCGCCCAGGCGCTCACCGAGCGCTGGGACGCCAAGCGGGAAGCTCAGGCGGCGTAACCGGCGCGAAGTAAATTCGCGCCGTCGGTCCTGTCGCCCAAGGGGCGCAGGCCGTCCGAATTTCACCGGCTCTACGCGCTGCTAACGATTGCTCCGCAATCGCTTCGCTGCGCTCGGCGGCTCAATATGGCGGGTTGTCCAAGCCCGTCGGGCTTTTGGTGAAGATCTCGCAGCCGGTTTCGGTAATCCCGATCGAATGTTCGAACTGGGCCGATAGCGAGCGGTCGCGGGTGACGGCCGTCCAGCCATCGTCGAGCAGCTTCACGTCGGCGCGGCCGATGTTGATCATCGGCTCCACGGTGAAGAACATGCCGGGCTTCAGCTCCGGACCAGTGCCGGGCCGGCCGGCGTGGATCACCTCCGGGCTGTCGTGGAACAGCCGGCCCAAGCCATGGCCGCAGAAATCACGAACCACGCCGTAGCGGTGCTTTTCCGCATGGCTCTGGATCGCATGGCTGATGTCGCCAAGGCGATTGCCCGGCTTGGCCTGATCAAGGCCGAGCATCAGGCATTCATAGGTGACGTCGACCAGCTTCTTGGCTTTCAACGCCACATCGCCGACCAGGAACATGCGGCTCGTGTCACCGTGCCAGCCGTCGAGGATCGGCGTCACGTCGATGTTGACGATGTCGCCGTCCTTCAGCGCCTTGTCGCCCGGAATTCCGTGGCAGACGACATGGTTGATCGAGGTGCAGCAGCTCTTGGTGTAGCCGCGATAGCCGAGCGTCGCGGGGACGCCTCCGGCCTCCAGCGTCATGCGGCGTACAATCTCGTCGATCTCCCCGGTTGTCACGCCGGGAACCACATGCGGTACCAGCGCGTCGAGGATCGAAGCCGCTAGCCGGCCCGCGCGCCGCATCCCCTCGAACCCTTCCGGTCCGTGGAGCTTGATCACATGGCTGCGCGGTTCGGCCCGATCTTCGGGGCCGACGTGGATATATTCCGTCATATGCCTAAGATAGGGAGGCACGGTCGGAATGTCGAATGGAGAGCGTGACTTGCAGCGAATCTGGACGGCGGGGCTAATCGTAATCGGGGACGAGATCCTTTCCGGACGAACCCAGGATCGGAACATCGCTCAGATCGCGACCTGGCTGAACGTCCAGGGAATCCGCCTCGCCGAGGTCCGCGTCGTGCCCGACATCGAGGAGCGGATCATCGAAGCAATCGGCGCGCTCCGTTCGGCCAACGATTATTGCTTCACGACCGGCGGGATCGGGCCGACCCACGACGACATTACGGTCGATGCGGTCGCCAAGGCGCTGGGAGTGCCTGTCGCCGTCCATCCCGCCGCGCGAGCGATCCTTGAACGCTATTATGCCGACAAGGGGGGGCTCAACGAAGGCCGTTTGCGGATGGCGCGGGTGCCCGAGGGCGCCGAACTGATCGAAAACAAGATGTCGGGAGCACCGGGAATCCGGATCGGCAATCTGTTCCTGATGGCCGGAGTGCCGCACATCACGGCGGGAATGCTCGATGCGCTGAGCGGGACGCTGCAGGGCGGACGGCCACTGGTTTCGGTGACTGTCGGCGCTTTTGCGCCGGAGAGCGAGGTGGCGGAAATCCTCCGCGAAGCCGAGCAAGCGGTCGATGGCATTTCGATCGGTAGCTATCCCTTCTTCAAGGAAGGCCGGGTCGGATCCAATTTCGTCATTCGTTCGGAGGACAGCGCAAAGGCGAACGCAGTCGCCGAGGAGCTTGCCGGCAAGCTGGCTGAAGTCGGCTACGCTACGGTGGCCGGAGGTATCTAGCGGTCGCCGGTGTCGATCCGCGCGACGACCGACATGCCCGGCCTGATGCGGTCCGCGAGCGGCTGGTCCGGGTCGATCCGAATACGCACCGCGATCCGCTGGGCGACCTTGACGAAATTGCCGGTCGCATTGTCCGGTCGAAGCACCGCAAATTCCGACCCGGCGGCTGGCGCCAGGCTTTCGACATGGCCCTTCAAACGGGTTTTGCCGAGTGCATCGACGGTGAAGGATGCCGGCTGGCCAACCCGCATGTTGCGCGTCTGAGCTTCCTTGAAGTTGGCGGTGACCCAGAGCTTTCTGGGGACCAGGAACATGA
Source organism: Sphingomonas caseinilytica (assembly GCF_023516455.1). GTDB lineage: Bacteria > Pseudomonadota > Alphaproteobacteria > Sphingomonadales > Sphingomonadaceae > Sphingomicrobium > Sphingomicrobium caseinilyticum. The sequence continues at coordinate 77,148 of NZ_JAMGBA010000001.1, forward strand.
GCTGCGTGCCGGAGGTCACATATTGGCCGCGACGGACGCCGACTTCACTCAGCTGGCCGTCCTGCGGAGCCCGGATCACGGTATGATCTAGGTCGACTTCGGCCAAGCGGACCTGGGCCTTTGCCGATTCGACATTGGCGTTGAGGCCGGCGCGACCGACGATCACCGTGCGAACATCCTGCCGCCCGATCTCGCGAGCAGCGCGCGCCTGCCTTAGCTGGGCTTCGGCGGCACGAAGTGCGGCTATTTGCTGGTCGTGATCGCGGGTGGTTACCCAGCCGTTGCCGACCAGGGCGTCAATTCGACGCATGTCGGCCTGGGCCTTGATTAGCTGAGCCTGAGCATTTGCGATGGCCGCATCCTCCGCCAGCTCATTGGCCTCCCGCGAACGCTGCGCCTGTGTCGAATTGTCGAGGCTTGCCGCTTGCGACAGGACATTCGCCCGGGCCTGTGCGACCTTGGCGCTGTAAATGCGGTCTTCGATACGGACCAGGACGTCGCCTGCCTTGACCTGTTGAAAGTCCTGCACGGGCACTTCGGAAACATAGCCCGATACCTGCGGGCTGATGATCGTCGTCTGGCCTCGCACATAGGCATTATCGGTCTGCTCGTAGCGGCCGCCGAAGGGAGGGAGTTGCCATGCGTATAGAATGAATATGACCGCAGCGACGACCAACAGAATGGCCGTCACCGTGGTGAGGTTCGACCGGGCCTGGGGGTTCCATCGCGATGGCGGGGGAGGGTCGATGGCTGCACCTTCGGAAGGGGCCGCAGCAGGCGCCGGACCATCGGTTGTGGACGATGCGCCACTGGAGTCAGTCTGCAATCGGGTTTCCACGTCAGCCGATCTCATGACTTTTGTCCTTCAACGGGCCGGGCAGGCGCCATGGCTGCCATACGCTGTGCCAGTAGCACGATTGGGGAAATTTCGCCTCGCCGTCGCATCCGAAGCTCGATCGACACGCCCCAAAGGAAAAGCAGGCACGCCAATATTCCGATCACCAGGAACACATCGTTGTAGGCGAGGATATTGGCTTCGCGCGTGACCTGCCGGCCGAGCAGGATAGCGCCTTCCGCCGAACGAAGCGTCGGATCGGCGACCACGCCGTTCACCTGCTGCGCGCTGCCAGACAGGCGGGATGCCACATTGGGGTTGGTGAGCAGCACCTGTTCAACCAGATTGTGGGAGTGGAATTTCTCTCGCACCGTCTGGAACGTCCCGAACAACGCCGGCCCGATCAAACCGCCCAGGTTTTGCGTGGCGCTGAACAGGACGATCCAGCTGATGAAGTTCTGTGGGCCCGCCAGCAACGTACGTGAAATGCCGATCGCCATCGCCGGCCCCACGAACAGCAGTGCGCCGAAGCCGATCAGCGCCTGGCTGAAGTAGATATTCTCCGGGCGCGTCAGGTTGGTTGCACCGGCATCAAGGAAGGCGCCGGCGGCAATCATCAGGCAGGCTATCTGGATCAGGCGGGCGGGTGATTGCGGCTGGAATGCCCAGATCGCCGCGACAAGGCCCGCTAGCGAAGCCAGGGTGACAAAGATGTATAATGTCTGGAACTGGTCGACCCCCATGCCGAGCGTGGTCAACAGTCCGACGGACCCGAATGTCTGCTCCGACAATAGGATGCGGATGAACATCGCTACCAGGGCGATGCGGATGATGACCCATTGGCTGAGCCACCGCGTCGTCAGAAGCGGCTTGGCCCGCCGATGTTCGATCATGATCCCCGCGGTGATCAGGATGACCGCCCCGATCAGCGCCCAGCCGATCCACGGTTCCTCCGTCCACCAAAGGGTGCGGCCGAGGCCGAGGGCGGCGCAGAGCAAGCCGATGCCCGGAAAGAGCAGTCCGATCGTAAGGAAATCCGTCTTCTCAAACACCTTCTCCCGCTCGCTCGGCGGCAAGGGCAGGATCAGCACCGCAGCCAGAGTCAGCAGCGCCAGTCCCAGTTCGAAGAAATAGGTCATTCGCCAGTCGCCCCATTCGAGCAGTGCCGGCGCGAGCGCCCGCGCCAATGGCGTTGAGACCTGCGGAATGCTGATGCCGATGAGGATGGCGTAGAGGCGCTTGGGCCCCGGCATCGCCTGGAACATCGCCAGGATGCACAATGTGACCAGGCCGGATGCGGCGATGCCGCTCGCGGCGCGGATCAATAGCGCCGACCAGAAGCCGTGCACGAATAAATGTATCAGCGCCGTCAATGCATAGCCGACCAGGACCAGCCGGATGAAGAGCGCCAGTCCGAACTGCTGGCGGAATTTCACCAGGACCAGGTTCGCGCAGACATTGGTCATGACATAGGCCGGCGGGATCCATGCTGCTTCTTCGGCGGTCAGGCCCAAGGTGCCCTGGAAGAAGGCAAGGTTGGCCGTCACCAGCGCGTTGCCAAGGCCGCCGGTGATGCCGGCAAGGACGCCGATCGCGCCATAGGCGCACATTCGATATGACGGATGATCGGGATTGAAGGGCGACCCGGGGATGATCGGGCGCTCATGCGGCTTGAACTGGTAAGGCTGTGTCATGGCCAGCCGCCTGCTCTTGAACAATGGGAGCCCTAGTCCAGTTAGTGTCGAATACAAGGCGATTGATAAGTTGCACTTTGCAACGTTCAAGGCCGGTTGACCTTCGACATCGGCACGTGGCAATCGCGCCAGGCTTACCCAGAGCGGGTATGATGTAATGGCAGCCTGTCAGCTTCCCAAGCTGAACGCGCGGGTTCGATTCCCGCTACCCGCTCCACAATTCAACCATGCGGGGCATGGCTGAATTCTGGAGCGCGCAGAGCGCTAGCGAAGCGGCGACAAAGCTAAATGCGGCATGGCTGAATTCTGGAGCGCGCAGAGCGCTAGCGAAGCGGCGACAAAGCTAAATGCGGCATGGCTCTATTTTGGAGCGCCCTGAGCATTGCGAAGGGGCGTAGCGCGCAGAGTGTCGGGGCGACAATCTTCGAGACTCAAGAAGAGAGCGGGCGCAAATGCCTGACGCCTGCGCCCGCTCTTCCACCGGCAGCATGAGTGCGGACACTAGAGGCACTCAGACCATGTGCGAAAAGGAGGCCAATCGCACAGCCTTCAAACGCATTGCTCTCCGCGAAGTTTCGCGGAAATCCGCCAATCTATGTTAGCATCTAGCTGAAAACAGAAAGGCCGCCACCCCAACGAAGGGGCGACGGCCGAATCCGTCAGTCGATCAATCGGCTTGGACTTACCAGCCGATGTTGAACGTAACGCTGAGCGTGCGCGGAGCGCCAATCTGCACGAACGGCGGGTTGTTGTACTGCGTGCTGGCCGTGTTCAACGACTGAGCAAGTCCGCCGCCGAAGCCGCCGACGTAGAAGGTGTCGAACAGGTTGTAGACGTTCAGCTGGATGTAGGTCTTGTCCAGTTCCTGCGAGAAGTAGCCAAGGTTGAACCGCGCATCGAGGTTCACCAGCCAGTAGGCATCCGCCACCTTGTCATAGATCACCGCCGGATCGTTGGCCGGGTTGGCATCGTTCAGGTTGGTGAGGTTGATGCCGTTGTTGAACATCTGGGCGTTGTTGTCGAAGACATAGCGCTCGCCGGTCCGCTTGGCGGTAATGCCAAGATCGACCGGTCCGAGCGTGCCCGTGGCCGAGAGGCCATAGGTGTACTTCGGCTGGCCGGACTCGCGGTTGCCCGCGGTCAGTGCGCAGCTCCGGATGATGTCCGACGGCAGCGCCGCGGCTGGGATGTTGTCGCAATCCTCGACGAGGCCGAACTGGCCGAGCTGAATGTTGTCCTTGATCTCGGACTGCATCCACGAACCGAACGCATAAACGGTCAGTTCCTTCATCGGCGAATAAGCTACCGAGCCGTCGATGCCCCACTTGGTTACCTTGCCGAGGTTCCGATAAACGGTGGCGTCCAGCTCGGGATCATAGGCCGAAGCCAGGCGGTTATTGAACTTGGTGTACCAAGTCGCAACCTGAGCCTGGATCTTCGAGCTGCGATAACGCACGCCGAGATCGAAGGAGTCAGTGGTTTCCGGATCCGGCTTCGCCTCGTCGGTGCCCTCCGGGAAGAAGAAGGCGTTGTAGAGGTTATCGGTGCTGGGGACGGAGATATTCTTCGTATAGCTGCCGAAAGCCGAGATCTGCGGGGTGAAATCGTAGATCGCGCCGAGAGTCGGCAAGAACTTCGAATACTTGAGCACGCGGTGATCGGGCTGCGAATACGTCGGGTTGAATTCTCCGATGTCCTCATTGACGGCGTCATCGCCACCAGCGCACTCAACGAAACCGCCAGCCGATGAGGTGTAGCAGAAGTTTTCAAGGTCGCGCTTGAAGAAGGGCATACGGGCGCCGACGTTGACGGTCAGGTCGCCGAATTCGCCACGATATTCCGCAGCAACTTGGTTCAGGATGGCGTAGGATTGGCGATCACGCTTCTGCAGATCGAATCCGGCTGCGGTCTGGATCGGATCGTTGACCGGGAAGACATCCTCGGGCTCACCATCATTTTCGAGTAGGCCGACCTGGCCGGTCTGCCGATGGTTCGAATAGTCATGAGTGAAGGTCGCGCGGACAGAATTGCTGTCGTCGATGTCATAGCGCAGACCGGCAATGACGGCGTAGCGACGCGTGCGGGTCTGGCTGGGTGCGAGAACAGTAACCTGGTCCAGAACATCGCCATCTCCGTTGAGGTCGACGCCGTTCAGATAGGGGCTGCCACCGAAATAGCCGCCCACGCAGGTGATGTTGACGTTCGGCGCGGCGGTCGAGCAGTTCGAACGCGCGGTCCCGCTGACAGGAGCCGGGTTGATGTCGTAGCCGAATTCGCGAGCTGTCGCAGTGCCGCCGCCGTTGGCCTTGGTGTACTGGTAGCTCGGGTCGACCGTCAGCACGAGGCCGTCGGCCAGCGTGAAGCGCGAATTGCCGCGAACGTTGACACTGTTCGATGGGTTGTAGCGGCGATCGAATTCGGTGCCGCAAGTGTTCGCCGTATCAGGAGCGCCTGCCTGCGGCGCGTCGAGCGTGCAGGGGATGGCGATGTCATACTCGCGCTCGTCATTGTTGTCCGGGAAGCGGTTGCCCGTGCCCGAGCCGACGGTGCGGTTCGGATCGAGGCGCAGCGGAAGCGAGCCGAAGAAATTGTTGCGGTCCTGGTTATAGCGGCCGGCAACCGAGACGAAGTCGCCGTTGTTGCCGATCGGCTGATAGATGCGACCGTTATACTGCTGCCGCTTCAGCTTACCGTAGTTGTTGTAGGGATTGTCGTACTTGGAGGTGCTGGCCGACAGGAACGCGCGGGTGCCATACGAAGTGAACTCGCCGGTATCGATCATGCCGAAGTAGCGGCGATAATCGAACTCGCCGAACGAAGCGCTGACGCGCCCACCGAAGTCGTTACCGGGAATCCGCGTGCGCTGGTTGATCGTGCCGCCAACTGCCGATGCCGTCGGCGAGTCGACATCGGTTGAACCGAGGTTGACGTTGACCTGTTCGATCAGTTCCGGGTCGATCGAGAAGTTCGAATAGATATTGTAGTTGCCGCTGTCGTTCAGCTGAATGCCGTCGAGCGTGTAGCTGACGCGCGTTGAATCGAAGCCGCGAACGGTAAGCGTGCCGCCGGCGTTGCCGTAAGCGTCATTGTTCTGAAAGCTGACGCCGGGAACGATATTGATCGTATCAAGGACCGTCTGTCCCGGGCCACTGCGCGAGATCATTTCCTGCGTGACAACTGCCTTTGCCTTCGGCGCGTCTGGCGTCTGAATGCCGCCTACGTCTTGCGTACGGGCGCCGGTGACCACGATGGTTTCTTTTTCGAAGTCGACCGATCCGGTCGATTGAGCAAAGGCGGCAGTCGGCGCGAAAATTGCGGCCGCCGAGCAAAGCAGCGTGAACTTTTTCATGTTACTAGACACCCCAATAATGAGAAATTTTGTACCCAGACTTCTGGCACGCAGGGCTGCTAGTTTTGCATTGAGACAATCGGGTGACTGGCCCGCTCGGCCGTCACTTTCATCGTCATGCGTTGCAGAAAAATCCCACCCCGGCGTACGCCCCGCCCGCGTGACTAGAGCTTAGAAATGCCAATTTCTACAGTTTTGTGACAGCGCCGCAATCACGTTGGGAAGTGATGCGATTCCGCAACTCTTTGCGTTAAGTTTACGCGTCGAGGCGGCGGCCGAGGCCGACCATGAGGTAGATGAGCGGCGGCACCAGCACGACCGAAAGCACGACCTTTGCCAGCATCTGGCCGAGCAGCAGTTCGCCAATCGGAAAGACACCGTAGAAGGCGACGGAAATGAAGATCAGCGTATCGACAATCTGGCTTAGCCCGCTTGCGACGGCGGAACGGAACCAGAGCAGCCTGGAGCCTTCGCGGCCCTTCAACCTGCTGAAGATCGACACGTTCAATAGGGTCGAGATGCCGTAGGCAAGAATGCCGCCCAGCCAGATCCTTGGTGTCCCGCTCATCATCGTTTCGAACGAGGTGAGGCGAGCGGGGTCCATGTCATGCGCTGCGGGCAGGCCGAGCACGGCGAGGGTCAGAAGCAGTGATGCGATCAGCGGTACGAAGCCGATCAGTATCAGCCGGTTGGCCATCTCGCGGCTGTGCAGTTCCGCAATCGCGCTCGAGGTGACCACCAGCAGCAAAAAGGCGAAGATGCCTGCCTCGACCGCGAGCGGGCCAAGCGCGACCTGCTTGTTGCCGAGCACACCTGCGATGCACACCATGCCGCCATAGAAAATGGCGAATGCAAACAGTGATGGGGAGATTGCGGGCTTGGCGGCTGCTTGATCGGTCATGCGCGATGGGTAGCGGCTGCGGCGCGGCCCGCAAGCCATTTCCGTTTGACGCTTTTTGAACGGATGGGCTAGGCGGCGCCCGATTTCCTTCAGACTATAAGGACCTTGCGACCAAGCCATGGCCGACGCCGCTCTCGACATCGTTGCCATGGGAGACGCCATCGTCGACGTCATCGCCGATTGCGACGACGAATTCATTCGGCGGCACAATCTTCCCAAGGGCTCGATGCAGCTGCTGAGCGCCGAAGAAGCCGACACGCTTTACGCGGCGATGGGCATGGCGCGCGAGATGTCCGGCGGATCAGCGGCCAACAGCATGGCCGGAGTCGCGGCGATGGGCGGGAAGGCGGCCTTCGTCGGCCAGATCGCCGAAGACCAGCTCGGCCTCATCTTCGAACATGACATGCATGCGCTGGGCGTCAGGTTCGACACGCCGGCACTGATCGGAGGGCCGCCGACGGGACGCTGCCTCATCCTGGTCACGCCGGATGCGCAGCGGACGATGAACACCTGCCCGGGGGCCAGCCATGAACTGTCGGCCGACACGATCAGCCCGGCTCTCATCGCGTCGGCGTCGATCCTCTATCTCGAAGGCTATTTGTTCGGACCGGAAAAGCCCCGTGCGGCAATGATGAAGGCGGTCGACATCGCCCATGCGGCGGGGCGGAAAGTCGCCTTCACGCTCAGCGAAAGCGTATGCATCGCTGGGCGCAAGGAAGGCTTCGGCAAGATGATCGACAGCGGCGGCGTCGACCTTCTGTTCGCCAATGAGGATGAAGCCCTGCAGCTTACCGGGCGGACGGACCTTGAGTCCGCGCTCGACGAGCTGAAGGCCAAGGTACCGACATTGGTCATCACGCGGGGCCCGGAAGGCGCCATCGCCATCGAAAAGGATGAGCGGATTTCGATCCCTGCCGCCCCGGTCAGCGCCGTAGTCGATACGACCGGCGCAGGCGACCTGTTCGCGGCCGGGTTCCTCACCGCTCGCTGCAAGGGAGCAAGTCTTGAGCGTTGCCTTTGGACAGGGGCCATTGCGGCGGGCGAAGTGATCCAGCATTACGGCGCGCGGCCAATGACCGACCTGAAGAAGCTCGTGCAACTATGACCATCAAGCGGCTTGCGGTTTACTGCGGTTCTGCGCCGGGAACGGATCCGGCGTTTGCCGACATGGCTCGGGCGCTGGTCAGGGAGATGGCCGGTCGCGGAATCGATATGGTCTACGGCGGCGGCCGGCTGGGCCTCATGGGCATTATCGCGGACGAGATGCTGGAGGCGGGCGGCAAGGTTTACGGCGTCATTCCCCAGGCACTGGTCGATCATGAAGTGGCGCACCGCGGCTGCACCGAACTTCATACGGTCGCCAACATGCATGAGCGCAAAGCCAAGATGACCGAGCTGTGCGACGGCTTCGTCGCGCTGCCGGGCGGAATCGGCACGCTGGACGAACTGTTCGAGGCATGGACCTGGAACGCGCTCGGCTATCACGCCAAGCCCTTCTGCCTGCTCAATGTCCATGGGTTCTGGAACGATCTGGCCGATTTCATGGACCATGTCCGCGACAGCGGTTTCCTGAGCCAGGCGCGCCGTCTGCAGATGCTGAAGGCCGAAACTCCGGCCGAGGCGCTGGACCTACTGGACGAAGCGGCCAAAAACGCGGAACAAGGCGTCACCTGGTAAGCGGTTGGAATGACCCGGGGAGGGGTCGCGTTTCATGAATCAATATTTGCTCGGGTTGGCAGGAATTGCCGCCATCATCCTGATTGCGGTCGCTTTCTCGTCCAACCGCAAGGCGATCAACTTGCGGGTCGTGGGGGCTGCCTTCGCGCTCCAGGCCGCGCTCGCCTTCCTCGTCATCAAGACGCCGTGGGGCCGCGCAGTCATCCAGGGCATGTCCGATGGCGTCGCCGAGCTGCTCAGCTACGCGACCAAGGGCACCGAATTCCTCTTTGGCCCGAGCGCTTCCAATCCACTGGCGCACACATTCGCGATCGCTGCCCTACCGGTGATCGTCTTCTTCGCGTCGCTGGTTGCGATCCTCTACCATCTCGGGATCATGCAAAAGGTCGTGAAGTGGGTTGGCGGCGCGATCGGATGGGTGACCGGCGTCAGCCGGGTCGAATCGCTCGGCGCGGCCGCAAACATCTTCGTCGGCCAGTCGGAAAGCCCGCTTGTCGTGAGGCCCTACCTCCAGGCTTTGCCACCCAGCCACCTGTTCACCCTGATGAGCGTCGGCATGGCGGGCGTCGCGGGAACGATCCTCGCTGCCTATGCCGGCCTGCTGGGCGAGCGCTATCTGCCCTACCTCCTCGCGGCGGCGTTCATGTCGGCGCCGGGCGGTATCCTGATGGCCAAGCTTATCATGCCGGACGAACCGGCCGGCTCGGACGAGCTTGAACTGAAGGGCGGAGCCGCGAGCAGTGCGCCGGAGGATGACATCGACATCCACACCTTCGAGGACGGCGAGCGTCCGGCCAACATCATCATGGCGGCCGCGCAAGGCGCGCAGACCGGCGTCAAGCTGGCGGTCGCGGTCGGCGCGATGGTGCTGGCCTTCGTCGCCCTGGTGGCGCTTGCGAACGGCATTTTGGGCGGCATCGGCGGTTGGTTCGGCCGGCCCGACCTGTCGTTCCAGGCGATCGTCGGCACGCTGTTTTCGCCGGTCATGTTCCTGATCGGCGTTCCGTGGAACGAGGCGGGCGTTGCCGGCGGCCTGTTCGGCACCAAGATCGTCCTCAATGAGTTCGTTGCCTTCATCGATCTCGGCAATGCGGCCGGACCCGCGGCGGCGCTGACCGAGCGTAGCCGGGCGATCGTTACCTTTGCGCTGTGCGGCTTCGCCAACTTCTCGTCGATCGCGATCCAGATGGCGGTGACGGGCAATCTGGCGCCTAACCAACGGCCAATGATTGCCAAGCTGGGCCTCCGCGCCCTTCTGGCGGGTTCGCTCGCCAACCTGATGAGCGCGGCGCTGGCAGGATTAATGATTGGATAGGTGTCATTGCGAGGAGCACAGCGACGCGGCAATCCAGTCTGGATTGCTTCGCTTCGCTCGCAATGACGAGTATAGGCGCACCGTATGACCGACGTAATTACCAGCGATAATGTTGCCTCTGTTTCCTTGAAGGACGCGGACAAGGATCCGCAAGGCTTCGCCCAGGAACTGGGCACCAGCTTCGTCGAATATGGCTTCGCCATCATTCGCGACCATGGCATCCCCGACGACCTGATCCACCGTGCCGAGGAAAAGGCGAAGCAATTCTTCGCTTTGTCCGAGGACGTTAAGAATGGATATTTTATCGAGGGGCAGGGCGGTGCGCGCGGCTACACGCCGTTCGGCATTGAAACCGCCAAAGGCTTCAAAGCGCACGATCTCAAGGAATTCTGGCACGTCGGCCGTGAGTTGCCGGAGGGACATAAGTTTCGGGACGTGATGGCCGACAATATCTGGCCCGCCGAAGTCCAGGATTTCCGCAACACCTTCACCGAGCTTTACGCCGCGTTCGACGAGGCTGGGGTCAAGGTGCTGCGCGCCATCGCCCGCTTCCTCAAGGTCGACGAGGATTATTTCACCGACACGGTGCGCGACGGCAATTCGGTGATGCGCTTGCTCCACTATCCGGCGCAGTCCGAGCCGACGGGAGAGCACATCCGCGCGGCGGCCCATGAGGACATCAACACCATCACCTTGCTGCTCGGCGCCGAAGAAGCCGGGCTGGAGCTGAAGACGAAGGATGGCCGCTGGATCCCGGTGTCACCCAAGCCGGGTGAGCTGGTCATCAATATCGGCGACATGCTGCAGCGGCTGACCAATGGCGTGTTGCGCTCGACGTCGCACAGGGTGGTCAATCCGGCGCCGGACCGCGCCAGCCATGCGCGCTATTCGATGCCGTTCTTCCTGCATTTCCGTCCGGATTTCGTGATCGAAGCGCTGCCTGGGACGGTTCCGGCAGGCGAGCAACCGAAGTGGCCGCCGATCAGCAGCCATGAATATCTGCTAGAGCGGCTTCGGGAAATTAAGCTGACCTAGTACGGGCGGCGTCAGACGGTCGGCACGATCGCCATGATGATGTCGCCCTGCTCAAGATTCTGCACCTGCGGACGCCAGAAGCCGTAGGGCGTCCCGTCGCGGATAATCCGTAACCCGAGACCGTCTGTAATATCCTTGAGCGGAGTACCGATCTCTTCCGGCGCAACGCCGCGTTCGACGAGCTGGACACGTCCGCCCTTGGTCGCCAGGTCGGCGAGATAGTCGGCGATGTGATGGCCTGAATGCGTTGTCGCCAGTAGCAGCCCGGCGAAATCGAGCGGATTGACGACCACATCCGCGCCGGCCCGGCGTGCCGGGATCTCATTGTCCTGCTGGTTGACCGCAAGGCTGATATGGACATTTGGCGCGAGGTGCCTGGTCGTCAGGCAAATCAGGATCGACGTGTCGTCGCGGCCCGCCGAGATGATCACGAGCTTGGCGCGATCGACATGCACTGCCCTGAGCGTCGCATCGCGGGTGGCATCGGCCTTTAGAACGGTGCAGCCAACGGCCTTCGCGACTTGCAACCGGTCCTCATTATTGTCGATCACGACGATCGTATCCGGCTCGGCGCCCAACTCGATCATTTCCTGGACGGCCCGGCTGTTTTTGGTGCCGTAACCGACAACCACGATATGATCGCGCAAGCTGCGCTGGATGCGTCGCATGATGAACTTCTCCCAGGTGCGCCTGGCAACGAACAAATAGGCGGACCCGATAAAGACCAACAGGAAGAGGATTCGGATTGGCGTAACGACCAGCGCGTCGAACATTCGCGTCTTTTCCGTGACGGGAACGATGTCGCCGTAGCCGGTCGTCGTGGCGCTGATCATGGTGAAATAGATGACGTCCAGAAAGCTGACGTGGCCGTCATGAGTATCCTTGAGCCCGCCACGTTCCAGCCAGTGGAACAGGATCAATATGCCGATCAGCGCAATGACTGCCGCAATGCGCCAGCCAAGTCCGAACCAACCGGTTATTCGGGATTTGCGCCGAAGCGTGAGCAGTTCTTCATACTCGGGCGCCATGGTCGATTTGTAACTTCAGAATTGCCTATGCGCCAGCACGCGCGAATTAGACCGCATCTTCAAGGTTTGCAGGCCCAAAGCCGTGTGGGATTAGGGTCGAGATACTGTGCCTTTCGACAGTCGCGCCATCGCCTGACGAACATATGATTTCGATGTCACGGGCGGAGAGGCAATATGCTTCGTAGATCGCCTGACGGCAGCCACCACAGGGCGTGCACACAATTGCGCCAGCCAAGCTGTCCGCCGAGCCGTCGCCGCCGGCAACCGCGATCCGCGCAACTTTGGCGAGCCCAAAGGCGAGATGGGCAGCGGAAAGCGCACTTTGCTCCGCGCAGACGCCTAGGCGGTAGCAGGCGTTCTCGACATTGACGCCGGTGGCCACTTCCCCGTCGACACTCTCGATCGCGCAGCCGACCGAAAATCCCGAGTAAGGCGCATAGGCCTTCAATGCGGCTTGGCGGGCGGCGGCGATCAACTGTTCCTCGTTCATGGATTTGACTTTAAGCGACAGCAAAGGCTCGAAACAAGGAATTGAGGAGTTCGGTGTTGCTTAAACTTCGTCATTCCCGCGAAAGCGGGAACCTAGGCCGGCATTTCTGGGTCCCCGCTTTCGCGGGGATGACGATATTGGCGGGGTGCGCGACCACATCGCGCCAATCTGCTGAGCCGCAAGGGCCGGTCGAAGTGCAGATCCTCGCCATCAACGACTTCCACGGCAATCTGGAGCCGCCGAAACTGACGGTTCCTGCCGCGGACGGCGCGGTGCCGGCCGGTGGTGTCGCCTATCTCGCGAGCGCTTTGAAGCAGCTTCGGACCGCCAACAGCGTGACGGTAGCCGCCGGCGACCTGATCGGCGCCACGCCGATCAGCTCGGCGCTGTTCCTGGACGAGCCCTCGATCAAGGCGCTGAGCATGGCCGGGCTGGAGCTGGCGTCCGTCGGCAACCATGAGTTCGACAAGGGTGCGGCCGAGCTGTTGAGGATGCAGAAGGGCGGCTGCGAGAAATTTACCAACCGCAAGCCATGTGCGGTCGAACCATTTGCAGGGGCAGGCTTCGGCTACCTCGCGGCCAATGTGCAGCGCGCTGACGGCACGACGCTTTTGCCAGGGACGGCCATCAAGGAAGTGGGCGGCCTCAAGATCGGCTTCATCGGCATGACCTTGAAGGAAACGTCGACGCTGGTGAGCCCGTCGGGCGTTGCTGGCCTCACCTTTGCCGACGAAGTCGCCACCGCCAATTCGCTGATTCCGGGGCTGAAGGCCGCGGGCGCAAACTCGATTGTGCTGCTGATCCACCAGGGCGCGTCCATCACCGGGCGCTATGACGATCCGGCTTGCCCGGGTCTTGCCGGCGACATCATGCCGATCATGGCCAGGCTGGATCCGGCGATCCAGCTCGTAGTCTCAGGCCACACGCACAATGCCTACATCTGCCGCGTGCCAGTGCCAGGGGGCGGGAGCCGCCTGCTTACCAGCGCCGGTCGCTATGGTACGCTGGTCACCGATATCCGGCTGACATTCGACCGGCCGGGCGGCTCGCTAACCGGTGACAAGGGCGAGTTCGTGATCGTTCAAGGCGAAGCGATCCAGAGTGCGCGGCTTACAGCGCCGCTCGTGCAATCCCACAAGGTTTACCCGGCTGATCCCGAGGTTGCTTCGCTGGTAGCCCGCTATCGCGAAGCCGCAGCCGGCGCTGCCAACCGGCCGATCGGGCGCCTCGGGGGCAGTTTGCTTAAAGGGCTCGACAATACGGAGAGCCAGGCAGCCGGCTTCATTGCGGACGGCCAGCTCTTCGTCGCTAGCGATCCGGCGCGCGGCAATGCCGACTTCGGGCTAATGAACAATGGCGGCGCGCGGACCGACCTGATGCCGGAAGCGGACGGTACGGTTCGCTTCGGCCAGATCTTCGCGATGCAGCCCTTCGCCAACAATGTCGTGACGAAGAGCTATACGGGAGCGGAGATCAAGGCGGTTCTCGAACAGCAATTCTCGAGCGGCACGAACAGCGCCGCACGACCCAATTTGCTGACACCGTCGAACAATTTCCATTTCAGCTACGACCGGTCACGGCACGCTGGCCAGCGGATCGTCGCGATGACACTGAATGGAAAGCCGGTCGACCCGGCCAAGACATATCGGGTGACGATCAACAATTTCCTGGCGTCCGGCGGCGACAATTTCACGTTGCTTGCGGTAGGGCGTGACCCGGTCGATGGCGGCCTCGATCTCGATGCGACGGAAGCCTATCTCGCGACCAACCCGGCGGCGCCGGCCTTGGGCCGGCTTACCGATTTGACGCCGAAGGATTGGGTGCCGCCCGCTTCCTAACGAAGCGGCGGCTCGTCGAAACTGCGCAGCTTGCGGCTGTGCAGGCCGTCGCCCTCATTGCGCAGGATATCGAGTGTTTCGATGCCAATCCGCAAATGCTGGCTGATCGCCCGCTCGTAAAAGGCATTGGCCTGGCCGGGCAGCTTCAGTTCGCCGTGCAAGGGCTTGTCCGACACACATAGCAGCGTTCCATAGGGCACGCGGAAGCGGTAGCCCTGCGCCGCGACAGTCGCCGATTCCATGTCGATCGCCACCGCCCGGCTCTGGTTGAACCGAAGCGCGGACAATGTGTAGCGAAGCTCCCAGTTACGGTCGTCGGTGGTGACGACCGTGCCGGTGCGAAGCCGCTTCTTGACGCTGTCCTCATCCTCGCCGGTAACCGTCAGCGCCGCATTGTAGAGCGCAGTCTGAACCTCCGCGATCGCGGGGATCGGCACCTCGACCGGAAGGACATCGTCCAGCACATGGTCGTCGCGCAGATAAGCGTGGGCGAGCACATAATCGCCGATCGTCTGGCTAGGGCGGAGTCCGCCGCAATGGCCGATCATCAGCCAGGCCTCGGGGCGGATGACCGCGATGTGGTCGCAGATGGTCTTGGCGTTCGAAGGCCCGACACCGATGTTGACCAATGTGATGCCGTCGCCATCCGGCGTGATCAGGTGATAGGCGGGCATCTGGTGCCGCCGCCACACGCCCGCTGCGATCTGTTCTTCGGCATCGGCGAGGTCGCCATGTTCGAATGTGCCGCCCGGAACCGACAATGAGGTGAAGCGGCTGTTCGGATCGCGCAGTGCGCCGACCGCGAAGCGCACGAACTCATCGACGTAGCGGACATAGTTGGTGAACAGGACGTAGCGCTGGAAATGCTCGGCCGGGGTGCCGGTATAGTGCTTGAGGCGCGCAAGGCTGAAGTCCGTGCGGAGGGCATCGAACAGCGCCAGTGGCCGTGTCGGATCGAGCGTGACGTCCCAGGCGCCATCCGCGACTTCGTCTCCGATGTGAACGAGGTCGGTGGAGGGAAACCAGCGGCTTAGCTCGGCCGTCCCGATGCCCTGAAGGTCGAGCTCTCCACCGTCCAGCACATAAGGATAGGGGATCTCGCTGGCCGATGTGCCGACGGTCACCTTGACCGGATAGTCGCGCACCAGATGCTCCAATTGCTCGCGCAGATATTCGCGGAACAGGGCAGGGCGAGCGATCGATGTCGTGTAAATGCCGGGCTGGTTCAGCCGGGCGAAGGCGCGGTCCGGCGTCGGCGGCGGAATTTCGGGATCATATTCGATCCGCAGTTCGGGATAGGCGAAGGCGCCGTCATCACGCTCGTCCGGATCGGGGCGGACCCCATTCTCGGCATATTGGGCCAAGGCTTTTCGAAGGCGGGCTACCGAGGCTTCGTAGCGGGTTTCAAGTTCGTCGAGGATATCTTCGATATTGTTCTTTTTTGTCATGAGGCACCGGATTGGCCGCAGATTGTGGCGCTGGCAAGACAGTTGAATTACTAAGCATGCTTATTATATGCAGGCTCTATGAAAGAGCTTGCCTGGGAATTGGCCGAAACGAGTCGGACGTTGCGGCGCCATTTCGACCGCCGCGCTTCGGCGCTTGGCGTGACGACGGCACAATGGCGCGCATTGGCATGGTTAGGCCATGAGCCGGGCTTGAAGCAGGTGGAGCTCGCCGAAAGACTGGACGTCGAACCGATTACCGCCGGGCGCATTGTCGACCGGTTGGAAGAGGCCAAGCTCGTACTTCGCCAACCCGATCCGGTCGATCGACGCGTGTGGCGCCTGTTCCTGACCGATGAGGCCAAACCGATCCACATGCGACTGGCAGCGCTCGCCGAAGAAATGGCCGAACAGGTGTTCGACGGGCTGGGCAATGATGAAATTGAAGCGATGAGGGCGAAACTTGCGCTCATCCGGGAAAATGTCGGTCGCGTTGAGGCCGAGCAGAGGAAGTCCGCGTGAACAAGATGACAGCAGTTGCAGCCGTCGCCCAAGATGTGAACGAGAGCGTTGCCGAGCCGAAAGGTAAGCGTCGGCTCGTCGTCATGCTGTCCGTCCCGCTGATGATCGCGGCTGTCGGCCTTTATTTCTGGCTGGTGAGCGGCGCCACCGTTTCGACCGACAATGCCTATGTGAAGCAGGACGTCACCGCCATTTCGACGCAGGTAAACGGCCCGGTTTCTGCCGTCTATGTCCGCGAGAACCAGCATGTGAACCGGGGCGATATCCTTTATCGTATCGACCCGGCGCCCTTCGAGGCCGCGCTTCACGCCGCGCAGGCACAGCTGGCGGCGGCTCGTCTCCAGACCAACCAGCTTGAAGTTCAGGCGGCCGGTACAACCGCCGATATTCGCGGTTCAGAGGCCAATCTGGCGATCATGCGCCGCGCCTATGAGCGCCAGGCGGCACTGATGAAGGACGGCTTCACTACCAAGGCTGCCTATGACGATGCGCTCAACGATATGACCGAAGCGCAGACGGACCTGGCAAATGCGCGCGCCAAGTCGAACAATGCGTCGGCGGCGATCGCGCCTGCCGGCAATCAGCCACAGATCGCCGCTGCCCTGGCGGCCGTCGAGAAGGCGCGGCTGGACCTGCAGCATACCGTGGTTCGGGCGCCGACCAGCGGAATCGTCGCGCAGTCGGATCGCCTGCTGGTAGGACAGGCCGCGCTTGTCGGCGTGTCGATGTTGTCGATCGTCGGGGACCAGCAGGCCTGGATCGAGGCGAATTTCAAGGAAGGCGACCTCGCCAGGATGACTCGGGGCCAGTCGGCCGAGATCGAATTCGACGCTTATCCTGATCTGAAGATCAAGGGCCACGTTGCATCGATCGGTTCCGGAACCGGGAGCGAATTCTCGGTTCTTCCGGCACAGAATGCCAACGGCAATTGGGTCAAGGTAACCCAGCGGGTTCCGGTCCGGATCGCCTTCGACAAGACTCCGCCGCGCGAAATGATCGCAGGATTGAGCTCGACCGTTACCGTCCGCGTCCGCGGCGGAAACTAGGTTCGCATTATGACCATCGAGCATTCGCTCGATCCCGGAAAGCGCCTGCTCGTCACCATTGCGGTGATGCTGGCAGTGCTGATCCAGGTGCTGGATACGACCATCGCCAACGTCGCGCTGCCGCATATGCAGGCAAGCCTTGGGGCGACACAGGAAAGCATCAACTGGGTCCTGACCAGCTACATCGTCGCGTCGGCAATCGCTCTCCCAATCTCCGGCTGGCTCGCGGACAAGGTAGGGCGGAAACGACTGCTCTTCTGGTCTGTCGTGGGTTTCACGGCGGCGTCATTCCTCTGCGCCATCGCCCAATCGCTTCCCGAGATGGTGGCGTTTCGCGTGTTGCAGGGGGTAACCGGCGCATTTCTCGTGCCGCTTTCCCAGGCCACCCTATTCGACATCAACCCGCGCGAGCGCCACGCCCGGGCAATGGCTCTGTTCGGCGGCGGCATCATGATCGGGCCGATCCTGGGGCCGGTTCTCGGCGGCTGGCTGACCGACAGTTTCAACTGGCGCTGGGTGTTCCTGGTGAACATCCCGATCGGGACGCTGGCGGCGTTGATGCTGCTTCGTTTCATGCCGAAGAGCCCGAAATCATCTCATCGTTTCGATCTCATGGGTTTTGCCCTGCTCGGCCTGGCGCTCGGCGCTCTGCAGTTGATGCTCGACCGTGGCCAGCACGAAGACTGGTTCCAGAGCATGGAAATCTGGATCGAGGCCGGCGTGTTCGCCGCCGCCGGATGGATGTTCGTCGTGCATACGGTGACAGCGAAGAAGCCGCTGTTCGATCGATCGCTCTTCGCTGACCGTAACTTCGCGATCGGCCTCATGTTCATGATGGTGACCGGCGTGCTGTTGCTTGCGGGGCTGGCGCTGCTGCCGCCATTGCTCCAGCAGCTTTATGGCTACTCCGTTCTGCAATCAGGCATGATGACGGCGCCACGAGGCGTTGGCACGCTGATTTCTATGTTGGTCGCTGGACGGCTGGTCGACAGGGTCGACTTGCGCATCCTTGTCGCGGCCGGACTGGGCCTAATGGGTTGGTCGCTTCACATGATGACGGGTTTCGCCATCGAAATGGGCTCCGGTCCTGTCGTCTGGTCCGGCCTGGTCCAGGGGCTCGGGCTCGGCCTGGTGTTCGTGACGATGCAAAGCCTGGCCTTCGCAACATTGGCGCCGGCAATGCGGACGCACGCCGCTAGCCTCCTCAACCTGTCGCGCAACATCGGCGGTTCCATCGGGATCAGCCTTGTGACCAGCCTGCTGGCCCGCAACATGCAATCAGCCCACGCCGACATGGCCGGCCATGTGACGGAGCAGGTGCTACCCGGCATCAGTCAAGGCCTCGCCACCCAGTTCGGATTGCCGGTCCAGAGCGCGCTGGCGATCGCCAATGCCGAGATTACCCGGCAGGCGGCGTTCATCGCCTATATCGACGACTTCTGGATCATGATGTGGCTGACCTTCGCCGCCATTCCGCTGGTCTTGCTGCTACGCCCGGCAAAGCCCCCGGCGCCCGGCGAGCCGCAGGTAGCGATGGCGGACTAATCAGGCCGCGATGAAGCCGCCGTCGGCCATGTAAATCGAACCGTTGCAATAGGAGGACGCGTCGCTCGCCAGGAAGGCGATCAATTGCGCAACCTCCTCGTTGGTGCCGTAGCGGCCCATCGCAATGCTTGCCTCCAGCTGGCTTCGTACGGCTGCCGGATCGTCAGGCGACAGCTGATGTTCCAGGGATGCCATCATCTGGTTGTCGATCGGCCCGGGTCCGACGGCGTTTACCCGGATACCATATGGACCAAGTTCCAGCGCGGCGGTCTTAACGAGGCCGTAGACGGCATGCTTGCTGGCCGCATAGGCCGAGATTGCGGGAAATCCGATGCATCCCGCAACTGACGACAAGGCAATGATCGAACCGGCGCCTCGTGCTTTCATCGGTTCGACGCAATGCTTCATCGACAGCCAGATGCCGATGACGTTTGTCCGGATCGTCGCTTCAAATTCGGCGACACTCAGCAATTCAACCGGCTTCGCCGTGCCCACGGTGCCGGCGTTGGCGACCATGATGTCCAGGCCGCCGAACTGCTCGATTGTTGTTGCAGCCGCCGCCGCAATGCTCTGCTCGTCGGCGGCCTCCGCGATGCTTCCGCCGACTTCGCCAAGGGGTGTCAGTCGTTCGAGTGTCGCTGTGAGTTTTTCGCCTTCGATATCCACCAGCATCACTTTGGCGCCGAGCTGCAGGAAGAGTTTGGCCGTTGCCTCTCCAATGCCGCCGGTTGCACCGGTCACAATGGCGACTTTACCGTCGAGCCTTTGCCTGTTGATCTCGTCGGTCACATCGTCTCTCCAACCGAGAGGTGTTTGACGGCGCATACAGCGGGGTCCGCATAGCACAGGAGGCGGGAAAGGACGCGATGAATTCGGAACGCAACCGTAACATCATCGGAATTCGAGTGACTCCACGCTCTGCCAAGCCGGGGATCGGAGACTGGAAGATCGATCCAGGCGGTCGGCCATACCTGGAAGTGCGCGTTGCTGCCGCGCCGACCGATGGCGCAGCCAATGACGAAGTCATCAAGCTGCTTGCGAAGGCGCTCGACCTGCCCAAGTCCAGCCTGGCCATCGTCAGCGGACATTCTGCCCGGCTGAAACGGATCGAATTGCCGCTTGGTGAGGACGAAGTCCGCGCCCGGATCAGTCGCTGAGCAGGCTCATGCAGGTGCCGCCGGCTTCGGCCTTCTGAAGCTCCGACAAGTCGATCACATCGACCTTGAAATTGCAGTGGCGCAGCAGCGCTGTTGTGCGGGGATTGCCCGCTGCCATGATGATCCGCTCGCCCGCGCGCACGACATTGGCCGCGAACGGCTCCTCGTCGGGGACGTAGAGAAACTCGACGCCGCTGAAATAGCCGGGATCTACCCAGTCGTCGTTGATGACCACGGTGGGGACGCCCTCATCGTCCAGTCCGGCGAAGGTCGCCGCCGTCTTGAGGTGGAGGCAGCGTTCCATCTCGACCGGGACGACCCAATAGCCGAGCGGGTTGACGATCGATTCCAGGGCCTGCGTTCCAGCGGCGTCCGTCCGGCTGGATTGCCCGACATAAAGGGTGTTCTCGATCCGCAGGACGTCGCCGCCGTCCAATGTGCCGGTCGGCAGGTAATGGACCTTGAAATGCGGCGTCAGGCCAACGGCGGTCGAGTAGATTTCATTGGCGCGCGATGCTGTGCCCGGCTTTGTAATGATGGCGTTGTCGCCGAGGATCAGCGCCGTGTCCTCGACGAAAACCGCATCCGGGTCGTCGGCGAGTTCCGGCAATCGTATGATATCGTACCCGGCCTTCTTGAGCGCTTTTTCATAGGCCGCATGTTGAGAAGCAGCGAGATCGGGATCGATCTTCTGGCGATCGAGATGGGTCAGCGCGCATTCGACAATGCGCGGGCTGACGGCGCGGGTGAAAGCAATCGGCATTGCGCGGTGGTAGCTGACGTTATGCAAAAGAAAAGGGCGGCTGGGATTGTCCCTGCCGCCCGATCCATTTCGTCATTGCGAGCAAAGCGAATCAATCCATTTGGATCGCCACGGCGCTGCGCGCCTCGCGATGACGACTAACGCTTGCTGAACTGGAAGCTGCGGCGAGCCTTGGCCCGGCCGTACTTCTTACGCTCGACCACGCGGCTGTCGCGGGTCAGGAAGCCTTCGCGCTTCACCGCGGTACGGAGCGTCGGCTCGTAGCGCGACAGCGCCTGGGCGATGCCGTGCTTGACCGCACCGGCCTGGCCCGAAAGACCGCCGCCCTTGACGGTCGCGACAACGTCGTACTGGCCGACGCGATCGGTGACGTCGAACGGCTGGTTGATCACCAGGCGCAAGGTCGGACGAGCGAAATAGATCGACTGATCGCGGCCATTGACCTCGATCTTGCCGGTGCCCGGCTTCAGCCAGACGCGCGCAACGGCGTCCTTGCGGCGGCCGGTCGCATAAGCGCGGCCATATTTGTCGAGCTGCTGCTCGCGAAGCGGCGTCTCGGCCTGGGTGACGACCGGAGCAGCCGGAGCTTCAGCTTCGGCGGCCTCAGCCGCGGGAGCTTCGACGGTTTCGGTTTCCGCTGCCGGAGTTTCGGCGACTGCCGGAGCCTCGGGCTCCTGACCGGTCAGCGCGCCGAGGTCGGAAAGGGACTTCTTGCCAGCCATGTTATGCGCCCACCTTGTTCTTGCGGTTCATCGACGCGACGTCGAGAAGTTCGGGGTTCTGGCCGCCGTGCGGGTGCTCGGTGCCGTTGTAGAGGTGCAGGGCGCGCATCTGGTCGCGGCCGAGCGGGCCACGCGGGATCATGCGCTCCACGGCCTTTTCAAGGACGCGCTCGGGGAAACGGCCCTCGAGGACCTTGTCGGCGCGGACTTCCTTCAGGCCGCCGGCATAGCCGGTGTGCTTGTAGTAAAGCTTCTGCTGCAGCTTGCGGCCGGTGAAGCGCACCTTGTCCGCGTTGATGACGACGACATGGTCGCCGCAATCGACGTGCGGGGTGAAGCTCGGCTTATGCTTGCCGCGCAGGATGTTGGCGATGATCGTCGCGACGCGGCCAACCACCAGATTCTCGGCATCGATCAGATGCCACTTCTTTTCCACCTCGGCCGGCTTTACCGACTTGGTGGTCTTCATCAGCGCCTTCATGGGCTGCGACCTCTTCTTGAAACAGGAAAACGCCACCCCAGGGCAGCGCTTGTGAGCGCGCTAATCGCGATGGTGGGGCAAAAAGTCAAGCAAAAGCGGGCTCTTCTCGACGGGTAAAATATTACCGGACGTTGTCTTCCACCCAGTCGGCGAAGTCCGCCGACAGCCGTTCGATGGGCCAGACGACGATCGCAGGGATGTCGTAGCTGTGCAGCTCCTTGATCCGCGCGATCAGCGCGTCAGCCTTATCAAGAGTGGTCTTGAACAGGGCGGGGGTCTCGGTCGCGGACTGCACCTCGCCTTGCCAGCGGTAGATGGAGCGGCACGGCTGCAGGATGTTGACGCAAGCTGCCAGTCGCTCCTCGACGACCGTTTGACCGATCGTCTGTGCCTGTCCGGCATAGGTGAAGGTAGCGTAGACGGTGACGACGCTCACGACTTTTCCCTCCCGTCGACATTGGCACCCCAGGTGTATGCCGCGACCACCAGCGCCCCGACCGCCTGATGCAGCACGGCGAGCACAATGTTCATGCCGGTCATGACGGTTGCGATGCCGAGCAGGATCTGGGTGCCGAAAGCATTGTGGATCGCTTTCGAGGCGCGACGGTCAACTGGCTTCACCCGGCGCGCGAAAATGACCAGCGCGGCCACGACGACCCAGGCCCACCAGCGATGCAGGAAATGGAGCAAATAAGGGTCGTAGGTGAAGGCGTGGAGTACACCCTGGCTCCAGTCGACGCCCTCCGGATAGAGATGGCCCTGCATCATCGGCCAGTCGCTCGCGACATAGCCCGCGTTGAGGCCGGCGACCCAGGCGCCGAGCAGCAGCTGGATGAACAGGATCACCGCAGTGAACATTCCGGCGCGGGTCAGGCGGGAAGGGCGGTTCTCGCCGGTCTTGGCCAATTGGCGCAGGTCCAGCGCGGTCCAGATCAGGGCAGCCATGATGAACAGCGCCAGCAGCAGGTGCGCGGAAAGGCGGAAGTGGCTGACATCGGTCCGCTCGACGAGGCCGGACTGGACCATGAACCAGCCCAACGCCCCCTGCGAGCCGCCCAGGATGAGCAGGGCAACGAGCTTCCAGCCGTAGCCCTGCGGAATCGCCCGCTTCCAAGCAAACCAGAGCAAAGGCAGGGCGAATACCAGGCCGATCAGGCGACCGATCAGGCGGTGGACCCACTCCCAGAAGAAGATGAACTTGAACTGGGCCAGGCCCATGCCCGCCGGGCCGTTGATCTCGCGGTACTCGGGCGTCGCCTTGTAGAGGTCGAAGGCGTGCTGCCACTGGTCGTGGGTCAGCGGCGGGATTGCTCCGGTGATCGGCTTCCACTCCGTGATGGAAAGGCCGCTTTCCGTCAGGCGAGTGATGCCGCCAACGACGACCATCAGGAATACCATACCGGCTACGGCGAGCAGCCAGTTGGCAATGGCGAGCGGGCGGCGCGTCGGATCGGCTAGCGTCCGCGGAGTTTCCAATGTCGATTCCATGCAGGGCCGCGATATGGCCGGATCGCGGCGCCTTGCCAACATGTCAGAAAATTGAGCCATGTGATATTGTCACGTTAGTCAAGCGACGTTATATCCTTCGCCATGTCGCCCGTCGCGATTCCCACCCATCGGCTCGACCGGATGGCCATCGGCCTGTCGGGGCTGTGCGTCGTGCACTGCCTTGCGACGACGGTTATGCTTGCCTTGGTGTCGGCCGCTGGCGGCGTACTCGGTGCACCGATCGTCCACGAAATCGGGCTTGGCCTGGCGATGATCATGGGCGCAATTTCGCTTGGCCGCGGTATCATGGAGCATGGCTATTCCATGCCTAGCGCGGTCGGTGGTCTAGGCCTCGGCGTCATGGCCGGTGCGATGACCATGCCGCATGACGGCAGCGAGGCGCTCTACACGGTGGTTGGCGTCGCGATCCTCGCGCTCGGACACCGTCTGAATTTCATCGCCGCTGAATAGCCCTTTGGGTTGCGAGCGCCCCTCGCAAAGCTTATCTTTCCACTATGTCCGGACACGCCCACCAGCTTCACCAAGGCGCATCATTGCGCGACGCAGCCGCTCGCAGGATCGTCGAGCGTGGGGAGCAATGGACCGACATGCGTGCCTCGGTGTTCGATGCGCTGGCGAGCTTCGACCGGCCGGCGAGCGCCTATGACGTTGCCGAAGCTGTGTCGAAGGCGCGCGGCAAGCGGGTCGCGGCCAACAGCGTCTATCGGATCCTCGACCTGTTCGTCGGGACCAACCTTGCGCGCCGGGTAGAGAGCGCCAACGCTTACATCGCCAACCAGCATCCCGGCTGCCTCCACGACTGCATCTTCCTGATTTGCGATACCTGTGGCCAGGCCACGCACATCGACGACGACAAGCTGTCCGAAGGCGTTCGCGCTGCGGCTGAACATGCCGGTTTTGCCGAGGTTCGACCCGTGATCGAGGTAAGGGGCCGCTGCGAAGACTGCAGCTAAGAAATGAGGCGCCGCGGATGAACCGCGACGCCTCAATTGCCTGCTAAACAGGTTAGAGCTTGGAACCGCCCGAAGCGTCGATCACCTGGCCGGTAACCCAGCCGCTGTCCGGTCCGGCGAGGAAGCCGGCGACACGCGCAATATCCTCAGCCTGGCCGATGCGCTTCAGTGCCTGCATCGACGTCACCTGGCTCTTGCCTTCGTCCGTGCCGATGAAACCGGCAGCCATGTCCGTTTCGATCGCCCCTGGCGCGATGGCGTTCACTCGAATGCCTCGTTCGCCAAGATTGACGGCCAGATAGCGGGTCAAGGTGTCGATCGCGCCTTTGGTGAGAGCGTAGACGGCTCCTCCTACGACAGTCTTTGCGACGATGGAGCTGGTAAAGATGATGCGCGCATCGTCGGAAAGGGAGCCAGCCAGTCCGGAAGTCAGCTGATAGGGTGCGCGCACGTTGACGGCGAGTAACCGATCGAGCGCCGCTACATCCGGCTCACCCAGGCTGTGACTTTCGAGGATTCCGGCATTGTTGACGAGGATATCGAGCTTTCGGCCGACAAGCTTCGACTTGGCGTCGGCGATCAGCTGATCGACCGATTCCACCTTTTCGAGGTTGGCGCCAATCGCTTCGGCGGAGCCTCCGGCTTGCTTGATTTCTGTGACCAATTGATCGGCTTCGCCCGAGGACCGGTTGTAGTGGACGAAGACATGGGCCCCGTCGTCGGCAAGGCGGCGGGCGATTGCCCGGCCGATCCCGCGCGATGCGCCGGTGACAAGGGCAGTCTGGTTCGAAAGTGGCTTAGACATGGAAAACTCCTGTTGATGTCCAACCCAAATGGGAGGGCTTTCCAATAGTTCAAGATATCCGAACAACGGAATATTGGAATTTTCGAATTCCTCCTTACATTAGCGCCATGGCCCGTTTCATTCACCCCGACCTGAAGGACGTCCCGCTGGAGAGCATGCTCCACGCCTTGTCCGATCCCTCGCGTCTGGCGATCGTTCGGTGCCTGAATAGGAATTTGGCCGACGGAGGTGCAGGTCTTGCCTGCAATGCTGCGGTGACCGAGGAACTTCCACGCGCCACCATGTCAAACCACTTCACGCTGCTACGTGGTGCTGGCCTGATCGAGAGCCGGAAGAAAGGAGTGTCGGTAATCAATCGCCTTCGCCGCGATGAAGTCGACGCGCGTTTCCCCGGGCTGCTCGATGCGGTTCTCGGTGCAACCGGGCAAGGCCTCTGAGCATTTCGTGAGCAATTGCTGAAATCACATGGTCATTGGTGACATGGCCGAAGTGAAGAGATAAGTGCACCGCCATGTCTGATCGTCCCGACACGCCATTGCTCGATAAGGTCAATTTCCCAGCCGATCTCCGTACCTTGGAGAAGGAAGAGCTGCCGCAGCTATCCGACGAGCTTCGAGCCGAGATGATCTCGGCCGTATCCCAGTCCGGCGGACATTTGGGATCGGGTCTCGGCGTCGTCGAGCTGACCGTCGCGATCCATTATGTGTTCGATACGCCCAACGACATATTGATCTGGGACGTCGGCCACCAATGCTATCCGCACAAGATCATCACCGGCCGCCGCGACCGCATCCGGTCGATGCGGCAAGGCGGGGGGCTCAGCGGCTTCACCAAGCGGACGGAAAGCGAGTTCGACCCGTTTGGTGCGGCCCATAGCTCGACCAGCATTTCGGCCGCGCTTGGCTTCGCGATTGCCAACAAGCTCAATGACAAACCGGGCCGGGCGATTGCCGTTATCGGCGACGGCGCGATGAGCGCGGGCATGGCTTATGAGGCGATGAACAATGCCCATGAGGCGGGCAACCGGCTGATCGTCATTTTGAACGACAATGACATGTCGATCGCGCCGCCAGTCGGGTCGCTTCGCAACAGCCTCGCCAGGCTCGTTTCCTCCAGCAAATATCTGGGTCCTCGCCGCGTCGCGCAGAAGCTTGCGCGTGCCATGCCTGATCCGCTGCATCGCGCGGCCCGCAAGATGGAGGAGTTCACGCGCGGCTGGGTCACCGGCGGCACGCTGTTCGAGGAGCTGGGCTTTTATTATGTCGGCCCGGTCGACGGTCACAATGTCGAGGCCCTGGTCGAAATCCTCGAGAATGTGCGCGATGCCGAGGAAGGTCCGATCCTTGTCCATGTGGTGACCAAGAAGGGCAAGGGTTACGGACCGGCCGAGAGTGCGGCCGACAAATATCATGGCGTGGTCAAGTTCGACATCGTCTCGGGCAAGCAGGACAAGGGCCCCGGCGGCGGCCCGCCGGCCTATACGGCGGTGTTCGCGGAGGCGCTAAAGAATGAGATGGCGCGCGACGAGAAGGTCGTCGCCATCACCGCAGCAATGCCGTCCGGCACTGGCCTCGACAAAGTCGAAGCGGCGTACCCCGACCGGACGTTCGACGTCGGCATTGCCGAGCAGCACGCGGTGACCTTTGCCGCTGGGCTTGCGGCACAGGGCCACCGCCCATTCTGCGCCATTTATTCGACCTTTCTTCAGCGCGCTTACGACCAGGTCGTCCACGATGTGGCGATCCAGAACCTGCCGGTGCGATTCGCGATGGACCGCGCCGGGCTGGTGGGCGCCGATGGATGTACTCACGCCGGCAGCTTCGATCTCGCCTATCTCTGCACGCTGCCAAATCTTGTCGTGATGGCCGCCGCCGACGAGGCTGAGCTGGTTCACATGGTCCACACCATGGCCGTGCACGATAGTGGGCCGATCGCGGTCCGCTATCCGCGCGGAAATGGCCGTGGGATCGCGCTTCCCGAGAATCCGCAGGCTCTCCAGATCGGCAAGGGCCGCATCGTCCGCGAGGGCAAGACCGTTGCCATCCTGTCGCTTGGAACGCGCCTGGAGGAAGCGGAGAAGGCCGCGGACCTGCTCGAGGCCAAGGGCCTGTCCACGACGGTCGCCGATCTGCGCTTCGCCAAGCCGCTCGACGAGGATCTGATCCGCAAGCTGCTGACCACCCACGAAGTGGCGGTGACCATCGAGGAGGCAGCGATCGGCGGCCTGGGCGCCCATGTGCTCACCATGGCCAGCGACGAGGGGCTCATCGATTCCGGCCTGAAGCTTCGGACCATGCGCCTTCCTGACATTTTCCAGGACCAGGAAGCGCCGCAAAAGCAGTATGACGAAGCAGGGCTCAATGCGCCGCACATCGTCGAGACCGTGCTGAAAGCACTTCGCCGCAACGACGTCGCCGCCGATACGGGAGCGATCGCCTGACCCTCGATTGGTGGTTCGTTTTCGGGATCCTGGGCCTGCTCGGCCTGTTCTTCCTGACCATGCCGATGTCACGCCGCCGTCACCACTGGCTGGCTCGCCGGCGGGGCCGGGTGGATGCCGAGCGGTTCGAGCGGGCCATGGCACGCGCATTCGTCTCAAGGACGACAATCCACTTCCTGTGGCGTGAACTGGCGCCGCACTATCATGCGCCGCTGAGACCACTTCCCGACGACCGGCTGGAAAGCCAGATCATGATCGACCGGCCGGAAATCGAAGGGCTGATCATCCATTTCTGGCGGTCAATGCGAGGCTCCGATCCCATTCCAGCATTTTCCTCGATCGGGCCCGATCCGACCGTCGCGGAACTTGGCCGGCACCTCGACCTGATGGCGGGCTGGACAGTGCAGAGCGTCGCGTGAGCCGAGTGCGCCAATGGGGCAGGGCGGCGCTCGTCGCCTTCGTAGTCGCGCTGATCGTCGTTTCCTTCCTCCCAATCTGGTGGACCGATCACTGGTGGGTGCGGATGTGGGACTTCCCCCGGCTCCAGGTTGCGGCGTTACTGGTCATTGTCTGCGTGGGCCTGGGGTTCGTTTCCGTGGGCCGGTGGCGCTGGCCCTTGTTGGCGGGCACTGCGGCCGCACTCGCGTGGCAGGTCAGCCATTTCGTCGCCTATTTCCGGCCATATCCAAGGCAGGTTGCGAGCATCGAAAATTGCCCGGCGGGCAGGCAGATTTCGCTGTTGAACGCCAATGTGCTGATGACCAACAAGGACTATGGCCGGCTCATCGATCTGGTCGAGCAGAGGAAGCCGGACGTCCTCCTGCTACTGGAACCCGGATTCGAATGGGAAGCGGCGATAAAGCCGCTCCTCGCCGAATATCCCTTCCGACTTTCGGAGCCACTTCCAAATACTTATGGGATGATCCTGTTATCCAGATTGCCGATGGACGGGCGCATCCAGCATCTGCTCCAGCCAGCCGTGCCGTCCGCTCACGTCAGGCTTCGATTGGCCGGCGGCGAGCAGGTTGACCTTCACGCGGTCCATCCCGAGCCGCCATTGCCCGGCGACGATAGCGGCGAGCGCGATGCAGAGCTTGTAACCGTCGGGAAGCGCGTTCGCGATGTGGGCCGGGCGGCGATCGTCATCGGCGATCTCAACGACGTCGCCTGGTCGCGAACGTCGGACCTCTTCAGAAGGGCGGGAGGCATGCTCGATCCGCGCGTCGGGCGCGGCTTCTACCCCACCTTCAACGCCAATTATCCGCTGCTGCGCTGGCCGCTCGACCATCTGTTCGTCTCGCCGCACTTCAAGGTAATGAAGCTCGACCTGCTCCCGGATATTGGGTCCGACCATTTGCCGATTTTCTTCCAGCTTTGCCTGACCGAGAATGGGTCTGAGCGAAAGGTGTTGCCGGAAGCGTCTCCGTCGACCGAAGCCGAAGCGGCGCATGAGGTTCAGGCCGGCGTGGCCGAGCGGCAGGAAGAGCAGAATGGGCAGTAAGATCCGCGCCGACCAGTTGCTGGTGCAACTTGGCCTGGCGGAAAGCCGGACCCGGGCCCAGGCGCTCATCCTTTCCGGCAATGTGTTTGTGGGCGATCGGCGCGTTGCGAAGGCAGGCGACATGCTGGCCGACGATGTGGAGCTGACGGTCAAGGGCCGCGACCATCCCTGGGTCTCGCGCGGGGGGATCAAGCTGGAGCATGGGCTCAAGCATTTCGAATTTGACGTGACCGGTGCAGTGGGGCTCGACGTCGGAAGTTCGACGGGCGGCTTTACCGACGTGCTCCTGAGCCACGGCGCGGCAAAGGTCTATGCCGTAGATGTCGGAACCAACCAGCTGGCCTGGAAGCTGCGCAGCGATCCGAGAGTGATCGTGCACGAGCAGACCAATGCTCGCGACCTCACTGGCCAAATCATTCCGGAAGCGGTCGATATCGTGGTCTGCGACGCGAGTTTCATTAGCCTGGCGAAGGTGCTGGATGCCGCGCTCGGCCTTGCGAAGCCCGGCGCCAGGCTCGTCGCGCTCGTGAAGCCGCAATTCGAGGCGGGCCGCGAGGAAGTCGGCAAGGGCGGGGTCATTCGGGACCCGGCGGTCCACCAGAGAGTTTGCGATGAAGCGGCCGAATGGGTCCGCTCAAAGGGCTGGCGAGTTCTGGGGATCGAGCAGAGCCCGATCACCGGACCCGAAGGCAATGTCGAATTCCTGCTTGGGGCGATAAAGGAGGATTGATGGCAAGCGTTGAGCGTGACGATCGAGGGATCTGGGGCAAGGCGGCCATTGCGATACCGGCGATCGTGCTTTGCGGAATCGCCGCCGGCTGGCTGTCCAACAGCGGCGTTGAGAACGACTGGTACGCCAAGCTCATAAGGCCCGGGATCCAGCCGCCGTCCTGGCTGTTCGGGCCGATCTGGGCGGCGCTCTACGCGCTGATGGGCCTGGCCGTGGCCGTGGTATGGAACGAGCCGCCGTCACGCGAGAGGGCGAACGCGCTGCGGCTGTTTTTCGCGCAGCTTGTCCTCAACTATGCCTGGTCGCCGGTATTCTTCGGCGGGCATTTCATCGAAACCGCGCTTGTGCTTTTGATCGTCATTCTTGTGTTGGCTCTGGCCACTGCAAAGACGTTCAAGAACATTCGGTCGATGGCGGGCTGGCTGTTGCTTCCCTATCTTCTGTGGTTGTGCCTTGCCGTGGTGCTCAACTATGAGACGGGTAGGCTAAACCCCGGCGCCGATGCTGCGCCGCTTGGCCTGATTGGAGCGTGAACTAATGCAATCGCAGAACCGGATGTTCGACGATTTGGTCAAGATGATGAACGGCGTAGCCGGCACCATGGCTGGAGTGGGCCGCGAAGCCGAATCGTCGATGCGCGAGAAGATGCGCGAATGGGTCGGCGGAATGGATTTCGTCGCCCGCGACGAGTTCGAAGCGGTGAAGGCGATGGCGATCGCCGCGCGCGAGGAGAATGAGGCGCTGAAGGCACGGATCGAAGCGCTCGAAGCGACGGCGAGTCCCGCTGCCGCCAAGCCCAAGGCCGCGCCCAAGCCGCGGAAGGGAGCCAACCCCTGACCGACGTTTCCGAAACCGACGAGCGCGACGACGGCGCTCCGATCGAGATGCTGGAGCAATATTTCGAGGCTCGCGGGTGGGCCTGCGAGCGTGCGGGCGATGGCGAGATCATCGCGTCGGCAACCGGTAGCTGGGCGCAATATGAGCTTCGCGGCGTGTGGCGGCATGAAGACCAGGTGCTGCAGTTCCTGGCGTTCCCCGACATAAAGGTCGCCGCCGAAAAGCGTTCGGCAATCTATGAATCCCTGGGCCTCATCAACGAGCAGCTCTGGCTCGGCCATTTCGAGCTGTGGTCGGGATCCGGCCTGATCGTGTTCCGCCACGCCGCTCTGGTCGGCGAAGGTGAAACGATGAGTTTCGAGCATGCCGAAGCGATCAGCGAAGCAGCGCTTGAAGAGTGCGAGCGCTTCTATCCCGTGTTCCAGTTCGTGCTGTGGGGCGGAAAGTCCCCGACCGAGGCGATCTCGGCTGCGTTGATCGACACGGCCGGAGAAGCCTGACGTCATGACGCCGGCTTTCCCGGCGCCGGCCTGGCTGGTCGGATGCGGCAATATGGCCGGGGCAATGGTTGCAGGCTGGCGGCTGGCGGGCATCGATTTTTCCGGCGTTACGGTGATCCGTCCAAGCGGAAAGCCGGTCGACGGGGTAACCACCGTCACCGACTATCCGGAGGAACAGCCTCAATTCGTCATGCTTGGCTTCAAGCCGCAGAAGCTGGACGAGGTCGCCCCAGAGCTGGCGCCGCATGTCGGTGCCCAATGCATCGTAGTATCGATGTTGGCGGGGGTGTCTGCTGAAACGCTGAGGGAGCGGTTCCCCGAGGCACGGTCGGTTGTTCGTGTCATGCCCAACTTGCCCGTGGCGCAGGGGCAGGGGATGACAGCGATTTACTCCCCGGATGGAGGTCGGGAGCAGCTAGCCGACATTGACCAGCTCATGGCGTCGCTCGGCGCGATCTCCTGGTGCGAAAAGGAAGAGGAGTTGGGCGTGATCGGCGCGATCGCGTCGGCCGGAATTGCCTATGTCGCGCGCTTTGCCGCGGCACTGGCGAAGAGCGGGGAGGCGCTGGGCATGCAGCCCGGCACGGCCGAACAGGTGGCGGTCCAGACATTGGTCGGAACGGCTGCCTATGTCGCCGACACTGGCGCCTCGATGAGCGAAATCGCAAAGCGGGTCGCAAGCCCCAAGGGAACGACGGAACAGGGGCTCGCGGTCCTCGACGCAGAAGAGGGCCTACAGCAGCTGGTCGATCGCACGATCCAGGCTGCCGTCCAACGCTCCAGGGAACTGGCCGACGAAGCCGCCCGACGCAATTGACGGTAGGCACCTGCTCGCTTAGGCGCGTCGCCAATAATCGAGAGGGTGAAAATGGCCGACACGCGCAGCTACGACGACCGGGATGGGTGGATATGGATCGATGGGAAGCTTGTTCCCTGGCGCGAGGCGAACGTCCACATCCTGACCCATGCGATGCACTATGCCTCGTCTGTGTTCGAAGGGCAGCGGGCCTATGGCGGGGTCATCTTCAAGCTCAGCGAGCATAGCGCGAGGCTGCGGAAATCGGCCGAGCTGCTGGGCTTCGAGCTCCCCTGGTCGGTCGAAGAAATCAATGCGGCCTGTGACGAGGTGGTGAAGGCGAACGACCTGACCGACGCCTATGTTCGGCCAGTCGCCTGGCGCGGTTCGGAAAATATGGGTGTCAGCCCCAAGAACACTAAGCCGCATATGGCGATCGCCGCGTGGAACTGGGGCAAATATTTCCCGCCGGAGATTGCGGACCGCGGCCTTCGGCTGGACATTGCCCCGTGGCGTCGCCCGGCGCCCTATACCGCGCCGGTGCACAGCAAGGCGGCCGGCCTCTACATGATCGCCAGCCTCTCCAAGAAGCATGCCGACGAGCGCGGCTACGACGATGCGCTGATGTTCGACTGGCGCGGGCAGGTTGCGGAAGCAACCGGAGCAAACGCCTTCTTCATCAAGGAAGGCAAGCTATTCACTCCGACACCGGACTGCTTCCTCAACGGCATTACGCGGCAGACGGTGATGGATCTCGCTCGCCGACGTGGGATCGAAGTCGAAGAGCGGGCCATTTGGCCGGACGAGCTGGAGAGCTTCGAACAGATGTTCATCACCGGGTCCGCGGCCGAAGTTACGTTCATCCGCTCCGCCGGCCCGTGGAACTTCGAAATCGGCGACCTGTCGCGCCAGCTGCAGCGCGACTACGACGATTTGGTCAACCGGCGCCTCAACTATTGAGCTTCCGCCTCCGAAGATTCATGGTTTCTTCGCACTCTACTGGCTAAGCGTAGCGTTGCCGGATCATTGGGAGGTTGGCGGAACGGCTTCGCGTGGGGGAACAGGAAACCAGTCTGGAGCAAAATAGCCGTCCCGGTTCACGCCGGTTGCGGTGTTCCGACCTGCTCTCGCTAAAGACGCCGCGCGACCGCATCGGGAAGGCCGTGCGCCAGGCGCAGATCGATGCCCTGGTCCGTCTCGTCCCGGCAACGGTTGCGATCCAGGTCCTGACTGCCGCGGTGATGGTGGTCGGCCTTCGGGACACGACCGACAATTTCCAGATCGGGCTGTGGTTTGGCGCTGCCTTGTTGCTGTGCCTGATGCGCGGCGCACGTGCGGTCCGGCTCCGTCACGATCCGGAATATGCTGAGCAATATCCGGCCAAGACCGGCACTATCTGCCTGCTAATCGCGATGCTGGCCTCGATGTGGCTGGTGCCGCCGCTGTTCTGGTTCGAAACAGCCGGGCCGAGCCAAAAGATATTCATGTGCGTCGTCATGGCCGCGCTGGTGAGCGCCGGCAGCATCACGCTCGTCTCGCTTCCGCAGGCCGCCATTCTTTACGTCGGAATCCTGACGATCGGCTGCGTTTCCTTGACCTTGAGGCTTGGAAGTCCGCCGATGTTCGGACTGGTCATTGTTTATTCCGGTGTGTTGATCGTCAATGTGGTCAGCACCGCGCGCCAGTTCATCGCCCATAGCCGCGATCGGATAGAGCTGCGCGAGCAGGGCGAGATCATCAAGCTGCTCCGTGAATTCGAAGCGTCCGGGTCCGGTGGTCTCTGGGAACTCGATGGAGATCTCAGCTTCGTTAAAATGTCCCCGGAACTGCTGGCGCCCAATGGGCTTCGTGAGGAGCAGATCGTAGGCCGCCATTACAGCTGGCTGTTGGACCCAGCAGGCCAGGTTGTCGCCTTCTCATCCGGCATGCGGGATCTGTTCAGTGACCTTGAAAGCGGAACGCCATTCCGTGACCGGGCAATCCCCTCGCCCGATCATCAACGCTGGTGGTCGATATCCGGCAAGCCAATCCTTGATGAAAAGTCCGAGCTTGTGGGGTGGCGCGGTGTTGCCTCCGACATCACCGAGGCCAGGCTTTACGGCAACGATTCCGTGCGGGCCGCCCGAACAGACCCGCTGACGGGCCTCGCCAACCGGCTGCTGGTTCGTGAGCTGCTTGAAGAAGCGGTGATGCGGCAATGGGACAATCAGAATGGCTGCGCGCTGCTCCTGGTCGATCTCGATCGGTTCAAGCTGGTCAACGATACCCTGGGTCATGCCATCGGCGATCAATTGCTGGTCGAAGTCGGACGGCGGCTTCAGGGCTCCGTCGGAGAGGGCGGCCGCGTAGGCCGCATCGGCGGTGACGAGTTCGCGGTAGTTTGGGGGGGTGGAAGCGATCGGCTGCAACTTGCTGCGGTCGCCGACCAGATCGTTGCCGACCTGTCGAAGAGCTTCAACGTCGGCGCTGCAACGCTTCATGTCGGGGCGACCATCGGGATCGCGGTGTGCCCCACGGACGGCACCTTCGAAGAACAGCTCATGCGCAATGCGGACCTTGCTCTCTATCGAGCCAAGGAAGCAGGGCGCGGCGGGCATGCCTTCTTCGAGCGGTACATGTTCGACGAGGCGGAAGATAACCGCCTGTTGGAGCAAGATGTCCGACAGGCGCTCGGCGGCGACGGCCTCGGGCTGGCCTATCAGCCCATCATTGATGCCGACAGCGGCGAGGTGGTGGCGCGCGAAGCATTGCTTCGCTGGCGGCATCCGAAGCGTGGGGAGATTCCGCCGGACCAGTTCATCCCGATCATCGAGGATGCCGGCCTTATCCACCAGATCGGCGACTGGGTGATCAGGGAAGCCTGCGCCGAAGCCGCGACCTGGGGCAGCGACATGAGGGTCGCGGTCAATATCTCCGCGGCGCAGCTGTCGGGAGCCGGGCTTGCCCGGACGGTGTTGGGCGCGCTTGCGGCAACGCGGCTTGAGCCTAGCCGCCTTGAACTCGAAGTGACCGAGAATGTGTTCCTGGGCGATGATGCGGCAACCCTGGCTTCGCTCGAGCGGCTCCGCGGATTGGGTGTTCGCCTGGTTCTCGACGATTTCGGCAAGGGATACAGCAGCTTCGGCTATCTAAGCCGTGCGCAGTTCGCCAAGATCAAGATCGACCAAAGCTTCGTTCGAGGCGCGGCTGAAGGGGCGAAGGATTGTGTCGCGATCGTCCATGCCATCCTGGCCTTGGCCCGTGGACTGGGTGTCGAAACGACCGCCGAAGGCGTCGAAACCGAGGCCCAGGCGGAGGTGATGCGGCTACTTGGATGCGATCAGCTTCAAGGCTTCCACTTTGGCCGTCCGGTTCGGGCCAACGAACTTCCGCGGACACAGCGGCAAGATAGCCGCCGAAGCGCCTGATTTCGGCTTTTCAAGCCGCGCTTGGCCGCTATAAGCCGCCCCGCGCGCATCGCTCCAATCCGGAGCAGCCCATGCTGGGGCGTCGCCAAGCGGTAAGGCACCGGTTTTTGGTACCGGCATTCGCAGGTTCGAATCCTGCCGCCCCAGCCATTTTCACGTCGTGTGGACAGCGCCTGCAATTTTACGCGTCAACAGGGCGCCGCAAGCCTGCCGGCCGCCAGTGTTGAACCTTCCAACCGCGTCTTGATAGCCAATCGATAATTGACGCCAGCCACTCAGCGCGGCGAATTGCGATCGGACGCCAGGATAGGGGATCCAAGCCGGTCCATGGGATATATGGAGTGCGCCGGGCGTAGGCCCAAAGCTCCACGCGCACCGTCACGCGGTTGGAATTGGCGCGAGCATGGAACCCGCAAGTGTCCGCTGCAATCAGGGTGTTCGCTGGAACGGCGAAATGCGTCGGATTCGGCAAGTTTAACTCGCCAAGCTCTTCCGGCGTAATTCGGAATGAGCCGCGCTGGGATAAACGATCGCCGTGCTCCGCGACGTCAATGCTCTTGCGATACTCCCATTCGGCGCGCTCGGGCGTAAGCCGATGAGATCCGGCGACATATGTCAGCGGCCGGTCGTCCGGCCCAACGTCCGTCAGGAACAGCCATGCCTTCATCGAGGGATGGAATGTATCGGCATGGAGCTGGATCTGTGGATCTGGCGGCGCCTCGACGCAGCCGCCAATGATCGTTTGAATATAATAGAGAGGTGCGGTCCGACTGCTCGCCACATACGCCATGATCCCCTTCCACAGCGGACTATCGAGCATTCGATCAAGATCGGGCATCGCCGCAAGGAACTCTGGCCCTACCGGCACGCGCCTAGTTACGGTGTCGCCTTGCTGATGTATCCGGCTTTCCAATTTACATTCCAGCAACTCAGCCTGCAGCCGACGAAAGACATCCTCGGGTAGGAAATTTGGGACCTCGACAAAGCCGTCTCGATCGAACTGTTGCCTGAAGTCAGCTGGAATCAGACGGGCGAGCTTCGCCCGGCGATAAGCGGCAAGCCGGTGAGCTGCTTTAATTCGCCAAAGGTGGAGTCCAACCCTGTTCAATCGCTTTGAGCCAATGATCGGATTGTCGACGAAACTCTTGGCGCCGCTAACGACTGCGAGCACCCAGAACGGCAGTCGCCACCACCGCAGCTTGTTTTGACGGCGCTGTACGCTCACTGGTGTCGCGGCAACGGCGGTATTCCCGCTTTCGCGAAAACTGCTTTGATCCAACTGCAATTTGCCTCGCGCTGACTTTTTCGAAGGCTGCTTCCCGCCCACCAGGATGCGATCCAAGAAGGGCTTCTGCCTTGCTACATAAAAAGGCCCCCCCGATTTGCACGTCATCAGATGGGAGCTAACCAAAATTAAGCGGCAATGATGTTGCCGCGAAGACACGTTCCACAATTACTTTCATGACCGAAACAATATTTTGCGGCTGAAAAGCGTCCTTAATGCATCTATGATATTGACCTCAATCGAAATTACATTAGGTGAACGTTTGTGGAGGGCATTTAATTCCAATTAAATGAACCACTTAACAGAAAAAGCGGTTTCGCGTTAGGCGATACCGGAATATGGTCTCCAAATCGCGCGGATGGGGCTCGGGTGTCGCGCTACGTGGTGTGGGGAAGCGTAAGAAATGTCTATTCAAAATGCTGTTCGGTTCGATTTCCCGAGCCATTCGGTTCTCAATCGTGGTGCGGAAGTCATACGAACGGAAGCGGCGGCTCTCCAGCTCCTTGCCTCCTCCCTTGATGAATCGTTCATCATGGCTTGCGAGGCGATTCTGCGCTCGCAAGGTCGTGTTGTTATCACCGGCATGGGTAAGTCGGGACATATCGGAAGAAAATGGGCCGCGACGATGTCCGCGACGGGCACGCCAGCGATCTATGTGCACCCGGCAGAGGCGGCTCATGGCGACCTTGGTATGCTCATTCGGGGCGATGTCCTGATCGTCATTTCCAATTCCGGAAATACCAGTGAGCTTCGCCCGTTTCTCAAATATGCCAAGGAAATTGGCGTGCCGGTGATTGGTGTCGCATCTCGACTGGACTCCATCGTTATGGAAAATGCCGACATCAAGCTCTGCTTGCCCGTGACGCGAGAGGCATGTCATGCCAACATCGCACCGACCACCTCTACCACCATGCAATTGGCGTTGGGCGATGCGCTAGCGATGACCTTGATGGATCTACGCGGCTTCTCGGTCGACGGAATGAAGGCACTGCATCCCGGCGGTTCGCTCGGTCTGAGGCTGACACCCGTGCGGGAGATGATGCATTCGGCTGACCACATTCCGCTGGTCGATCAATCGGCACCGCTGCGCGAAGTCATATTGACGATGACCTCTAAGGGATTCGGCATTGCGGGTGTGGTTGATCCGGCGGGCAGGCTTATCGGTGCAATCACTGACGGCGACCTTCGCCGTCACTTTGAGGATTTGGTCAACCCTGATGCGACGGCAGAAGAGGTAATGACACGGAATCCAATCACAATCAGTGCCAATATGCTGGCGGAAGATGCACTTCAGCTTTTGAACGAGAATGAGATTACGGGCGCTTTCGTGATGGAGCCAATTGCACTTGTGAACACCAACGTGCCGGTGGGTATCGTCCACATTCATGACTTCTTGCGCATCGGCCTTGGCTAATTTGGAATGGCTTCTCCAAGTTTTGCGATCGTCATTCCGGCACGCTACGCGTCCACACGATATCCCGGAAAGCCGCTGGTTCCTCTAAAGGGCGCTGGCGGCACCGCTAAAACCCTGATCCAGCGCAGTTGGGAATGCGCTTCAAGCGTTGCTGGATGCACCGGGGTATGGGTTGCAACGGATGACGCGCGCATTGCGGATGAGGTACATGGATTTGGGGGAAGCGTCGTAATGACGTCCCCAGAATGCGCCAATGGTACCGAGCGCTGCGCGGACGCGATCGCGCAGTTGGGCGACATTGCCGACGTGGTCGTCAATCTGCAAGGTGACGCACCCTTGTCGCCGACGTTCGCCGTTGAGCGGCTCGTTGCGCGCCTGTCGGCAGATCCAAGCGCTGTGATGGCGACGCCGGCCGTTCGCTGCTCGCCATCGGTGCTGAAGCATTTGCTGGATGATGTGGCCGAGGGCAGGGTAGGGGGCACAACCGCGGTGTTCGACCGATCCGACAGGGCATTATATTTCTCCAAGCGCATCCTGCCGTACCTGCCGAATGCCGAGCAGATCGAGGAGCCTGTCCCGGTCCACCTGCATTTAGGCATGTACGCTTATCGGCCGGAAGCATTGTACGCCTACCGCAGCTCTGAGCCTTCGAATCTCGAACTGTTGGAAGGGCTTGAACAGCTAAGGTTTCTGGACATGGGGATGCCTGTATCGGTCGTCCGGCTGGAACCCTTGGAGTGGGATTCCATTGAGCTTAATAATCCCAGCGATGTCGCGGTCATCCAGAGAGTATTGATTCAGCGTGGAATCGACTAATCAGCCTGGTTGGTTGCCGCGAAAGAGCGAGGCTGGTTTGAAGGTGGGCGCATCCGAAAGCCCTTCATTTTTGCGTGGGCAGGCTCAGCTTGCATTGCGGATTTGGCTGACCCTCAGAGTGCATGCGGATGGATTTCGGGCCAATCCCTATGCCTATATCCAGGCTGCGGGATGGCGCTTGCGCGGCCTCAAGGTAAGGTCGCGAAATCGGATTGCACCTCTGGCGGGCAGTTCGCCTCATGCATACGAGTTATGGAAGGCGCGCAAGCAATCGGCACCATCGCCGCAACCGGCGGCGCCTGCCGAGCGAGCGTTGCCTAAAATCCTGCCGATCGTCGATTGCAGGTCCGGCTCGGCAATTGAAGATACGCTTATCTCGATAGCCGGGGCGGGGAACGCCGCCCAGCCAATTCTGATCGGTGGCCCTCCGTTGCCCGGATCTTTCCAGGTGGCATGCCCTGATCAACTCCGCCAGCATCTGCTTCCGCAGGGATCGTGGATATGCCCAATGGCGTCGGGAGATCTTCTGGCTCCAGGAGCCTTCGACGCCTACTCAGCAGCTATCTTATCCTCCCCGGAGGCCGGCGTAATTTATGCCGATGACGATCTGATATTACAGTCCGGAGAGAGTGGGCGCCCCCATTTCAAGCCCCAATGGAACCGGGATCTCTTCGATCACCACGATTATATCACCGGCGCTTCCGTCCTTCGCGTACGTCCTGAGACCTTCGCATCTTGGCCCAGTGACGGCTGGGTGGACGCACTTTTGGGCGAAATCCTGAAATCCGGACCTGCGCCTGTCCATCTACCGTTGATGCTGCATCATCGCTGCTCGCGGCCAGCTCCGATAATTCCTTTGCTGCATGCCGAGCCGCTCGGAGAAGCGCCAGTAGTCAGCGCAATCATTCCGACGAGAAATCATTTCCGCTTGCTTCGTCATTGCATCGAGGGTGTCGAGCGAGCTGATTACCCAACCGTCGAGATTATCGTCATCGACAACGACAGCGACGATCCTGAAACCTTGGCCTACCTCAAGCAATTGGAGTTTGCTGGCTACAAAGTCCTTCGACGACCTGGCCGGTTCAATTTTTCAGTGCTCAACAATGACGCCGTCCGGCAGGCGTCGGGGTCGATGCTGTGCTTTCTTAACAACGACGTCGAAATGATCGATCGGAACTGGCTTACGCCATTGGTTCGGCAGGCTATCCGCCCGCAGATCGGGGCGGTCGGCGCGATGCTGCTCTATCCCGACCACACCATTCAGCACGCGGGCGTCTATCTTGGCATCGGCGGAGGTGCAGGCCATGCGCATCGGTTCCTTCCCGATGAAGATCCTGGCTATTTCAATCGGGCACGATTGCCTCAGTTGGTCAGTGCAGTCACGGCCGCATGCATGACGGTGGATCGCGAAAAATTCCTGCAGGTAGAAGGATTTGACGAGTCGCTTTTCCCGGTGGCGTTCAATGATGTAGACCTCTGCCTCAAGCTGAACCGTCGCGGATGGCAGTCGTTCTATGAGCCGCGGTCAAGACTGATACACCATGAGTCCAAATCTCGAGGAAGCGATAGTGCAAGGCCCAACCGCGCCCGATTTGCCGGGGAACTCCAAGCATTGAAGGCCAAGTGGCATACCGATCAACATCGTGACCCGTTTCACCATCCCGAGCTCAGTCCTTTCAGCGAACAGTTTGTCGTGGCCATTTAAGCAAGATGGCCAAAATCCAACTTCCAACCGTGACGCTATGTGCGGCCGCTTCAGTGAATATGCCGGCAACCGTCGCGGCCCTCCATGCAAGCATGGCACATCTGGAGTTTGCCGAGTGTCTCCTGTTCACAGATGGCGAGCGGGCAACTTGCGAGAGTATTCGCCAAGTGCGCATTCCAAGGTTGCGCAGCTCACTAGATTATTCGGAATTCATGATCCGGAGTTTGCCGGAGCATATCCGGACGGAGCACTGCCTCGTTGTGCAGTGGGACGGATTCGTCATAAATGCAGATCGCTGGGATCCGTCGTTTCTGAATTTTGATTATATTGGTGCGCCCTGGCCACAATTCGATGACGGTCACAACGTTGGCAACGGTGGATTTTCATTGCGCAGCCGCAGGCTTCTCAATGCTTGCCGGGACGATCATTTCCGCCCTGGCGGTGCGGAGGACTTAGCCATCTGCCGCGTTAATCGGCCGATGCTCGAATCGGAGTTCGCAATCCGGTTTGCGGATTTGCCAACCGCTGAACGCTTCTCTTTCGAACGAACCATGCCGGCCGCCCCAACCTTTGGGTTCCATGGCGTATTCAACATGATCGAGGCGATCGGCGAGGATGCATTCTGGAATCACTACCTTGGCCTCGACGACCGCACGAGCGCACATCTGGATTTCTGGCAAATCTTGCGGCAGCTGGGCCGCGGTCCGCACGCGTCCAGGAGGCGGAGGAAGTTCGTCGTGGATCGCCTTGCTGGCCTATTCCGCAGCTAGCTTGTCCGGTCCGCTATTGGCCGCGCTTTTCAGATAGAGGTTGCGTTCCTTCAGCCACAGGTCCGCATAATCGCAATCCTGCCATTCATCGAACCATGGGCCGCCATTGGTGTAATGGATCACCCGAGGCGTCTTGTCCGGCTTGGGATATTCGCCTTCCAGGAAGTTCCAATCGAGCTCCAGAGCGCCAATGGCAGCGTCATCCTTCACCCATTCGAACCGGTGCAGAAACGCAGGCGTTGCATTATTAACGACTTCAGGCGTTAGGCCCTTAACGTCAGGATGGCTGCAGTTGAAGATCATGAACGACGACCAATTCTTCCGAGGATAGGTGGTCTGCAGCTTGCCATCCATCTTAACGGCATGAGTCGGAACATAGTCGTGCTGAACGCAATAAACGGCCTTTTCGGGATCGAGTCCGTCAAATATCTTTCGGATATCCGACGTATAAAGAAAATCGCAGTCCGAAAAGACAACCCACCCATCATTAGCTGCAAGAAACGGTGTTAAGAAGCGGGTGAGTGAAAATTCTGTTGAAGAATTAACATCGAAGGGGCGAGTATATAGTCCGAGCTCACGGAGCACATCTTGCCGAAGAGGGATAACGATCAAGTCATTGTCAGCATGGCGCAGCAAAGAGTGACGGGCAACCTGCCAGGCAATATCCTCGCGGCTATCGTACCCAATAAATATTTTGGTGACCGGGTGGACGCTGTTCATTACTATTGGAGCTCGGTATGAAATGGCCTGTCGGCTGTGGCACATGCCTTTTGAATGAGGCTAGCGCAAGTGTGAAGCTCAATTGGACGGCCGGGGCGCTAAACCTCGAAGAAGATTGAAATTTGGCTTCAGCCGCCGGTATAGGCGGTCGCCTCACATCTCCCGAACTGACACGGAGCAAAGCGCATCTTCGATGAAGTCCCGACCGTTTGACTGCGCTGTCCTCGTGCTTGGGATGCATCGGTCGGGAACGTCCGCGCTCGCCGGGCTTCTCGCACAGTGCGGCTTTGGCGCGCCAGAACATCTCATTCCGGCGAGCAATGCTAATGAGCGCGGATTTTTCGAATCAGAGCAGATCAATGCCTTTAACGATGCGATACTTGCCGACTGCGGCCAGAACTGGCTCAGTTTGGCGCCAATCGCCGAGGATTGGTGGAGCGGCGATGATGCCGCCCGCCGCCAGGCCCAATTGGATGCATTGGTGGCTGGAGAGTTTGCCTCCACCAGGATGCCTGTCATCAAGGATCCCCGGATATGCCGCCTTTTGCCCCTGTGGGAACAAGCCCTGGACCGGCAGGCAAAGGAGACGCGGGTCGCGCTGATCATCCGGTCGCCGGCCGAAGTCGCTCAATCGCTGCACCGGCGCAACCAGCTCGATATCGAGCTCGGGATGCTTTTGTGGGCGCGCTACAATCTTGATGCGGAATACCATTCCCGAAATCTGAGGCGTCGGATTCTCAGCTTCGAGGCGCTTCTGGGTGATTGGAGGCGCTCAGTTGAAAAGCTCGACTTGCCGATTTCGCCGGATTCAATCCGCAGCGAACAAATCGATCAATTCCTGAGCGTCCCGCTTCGTCATAATCATGGCGATCTCGCGTCGACGAGCAGAATCGGCCTCGTCCACGAGTTGCACGAGATACTCTCTCGATGGGCGGCCGATGGCGAACGCGCGGAAGACTATTCCGACCTAGCCCGAATTCGCTCCAACTTCGATGAAATGGGGTTGCTCCTCGGTGACCTGACCGAAAAGGGTCGCCTCGAACGAAAGCGACGGACTTCCCTTGCCGCCAAGGCGGCCGCAACCGAGGCGGAACTTGAAAGCCGCGAGCAACAATTTGCCGGTCTTGTCCAATCAATTGAGCGGTCATTCGACAATCTCGAGCAACGCAATCAGGCCCTGCAAACCCATATGCAGAGGCTTGAGGAGGAATTCGCCAACATCGCCTCGCTGGAAAAATCACTCGAGCAGGCGACAACCTTGGCGGCAACGCAGGCCAGGGAGCTTGAAGCCGCTGCTGAGGATCGTCGCCGGATAGAGCAGCAGCTGGCGGAAATGTCGGAGGGAGCCGTCCGCTCGGCCGCTGAGCTTGCGAAGGCTCGTTCCGGGATCGAACATTTTGAGCGCGAATATCAGTCGGCCAAGAAGAAGTATCGATCAACCCAAGGGCTGCTCGAGCGAGAGCAGAAAGCGCACCAGACGACGGCGCGCAGATTGAAATCCCAGGGCGCCCGATTGGCGGAAATTGAAATAAGTCCCGGTTGGCGAACAGAGCGGCGCATCCGGCACGTCTGCCTGCGGTTGCGGACCGTCTTTACCGCCCCCTTGAGCGGCAAAAGGAAGAATCGCGAGGCGATTGCGCTGTTGAAGTCCTCCGCGATGTTCGATCCGGAGTGGTATCTGCAAAGCTATCCCGACGTGGCTGTGACCGGCCTCGATCCTTACGACCACTTCTTGAGTCACGGCTGGAAGGAAAGCCGGAACCCCAGCGCGGCATTCAGCATCTCCCGCTACCTGCGCGCTAACCCCGACATTGCAGCAGCAGGGGTCAATCCGCTGCTCCACTATCTCGAGCATGGACAATTCGAGGGTCGCGAAGCCCTTGCGGGTGGTGCTCAGGCAAGGCCGAGCTTGCCGCTCACCGAAAAGCTGGACCCGGCCGCGCCGGTTTACAGCTCAGGCTCGGCGGAACCGGAGATAGCCTGGCGCCGGGCGGCGCACGAGGCGCTGGCCGGGACTGCACTGTTCGACGACTTCGGAGCTGCGATCGGTGTCAGCTCCGCCGAAGACGCATTCGCTGCAATACGGCAATCGCTATGCACTCATCCGAGGGACTACGGATCGATCTTCAAATCGGGAGAGGAAGCGCAAGATCAAGAAACCGACAGGTTCCTGGAAGACGCCTTTTTCGTGAACTGCAATCGCCTCAAGGTCCGGCTTCGTCCCGCCAGCGCCCCGGTGGTCGTCCGAATGATCCAGGCGGACTCTTCGCTGGAAAGGATCCGGTTGGTAGGTGAAGGAGTTATCGCTAACGCCGCCGACAGCGTCGACGCGGACCTGGCAAACCCCTATTTTCCGGTCGCCATCGTGCGTTGTAGCGCAGACGGCGAACTCATTGACTGGCGAGTGCTGAGATTCCCGTCACTTTGCCGTGGCGGCTGTCACTATTTCGAATTGGTAGATCTGGCGTCGGGGTCTGATGTCGACTTGCTCGCCGTGGCCAATGGCCTATGGCGCCAGCTTTGCGAAGCCCAGGAAGATCGCTCAGGCCCCTTGCTGCGCGAAATCGAAGTGGAAGTTGCAGGAAATGACGGTCAGGGCAGGCTCTTCCAATCCCACTTCCGGGACTGGCTCGACCGGCTGTTCGGCATCTCGATCAAGGCGTCTTCCCTGCCGGA
Organism: Sphingomonas caseinilytica; assembly: GCF_023516455.1. Classification (GTDB taxonomy): domain Bacteria; phylum Pseudomonadota; class Alphaproteobacteria; order Sphingomonadales; family Sphingomonadaceae; genus Sphingomicrobium; species Sphingomicrobium caseinilyticum. Next base: position 121,855 of record NZ_JAMGBA010000001.1, read on the forward strand.
CCCGGACGCTGGAGAGAGCTTCCTGGCCCGCACCGCGACGCTTTCTCCGGCCAGCGCACGGCAGCATGGAGGAAGCCTGATCCTGACGGGTGACATGGCGCCGACCATTTCCATTCTGTGCGCGCCAGCGACCTCAAAAGGAATGTCAGAGTCTCCCTTACCGGTGGTAATGATTTCCCCTGAACCAGAGGAGCCGGCGTTCCGGTACGATCTGCCGACAGCAAAGATTGTCGCCGCGCGCATCGCCAAGCGGGGCGAGGTGTCGATATTTCCTCGATTGAAGAGCGGGACGCCGCCAACGGCAGTCGCTGGCGCAATTCGCTTCCTGACCCGCTCGCCTTCGGATGTTGAGCTGTTGATGCCGAATAGCTCGGGCGATGCGTTGCCAGATGGAGAGGCCCTATCCTGGCTCGTGGCATCACGGCACGATCGCGACCAAATGCTGTTCGACACATTGGCAAGCGTTGCCGTGCAGGCGGGATCGACGCCCCCCCGGCTTGCCTTGGTCGGCCCGGTTTCGACGCACTTGAGAGAAAGGTGCGACCTCCTGTTCTCCGATCGCTGGCGTGACTTTGAAACTGTCGACGAGGCGCTGCAGTCGGACATCGGCGACGTGGTTGCATCGATCGTTCCCGGCGTCGTCCTTCATAACGTGACGACCGGATCTTTGCTGCGACAGGTCCTGGCCCTTCGAGGAGTAGTGTCTGCAAGCTGTCCGCTGGTGGCGCAGGCCCCCGGCGGCAAGTCACGCCGGACTCTTATCGTCGACGGCGGCCAAATATTCATTGGCGAAGGTGCCGCTCAGCAGCTGGCCCCGTTCGCGCGCGCCAACCTGCTGTGGCGATCGACCTTCGCAGTTGCGGCACCTCCTTCGGGCCTGTTCGTCGCACGCCGCGATGCGCTCGCAACTTGGCACAAAGGGGAGCGGCACGAGAAGGGCATTCACCTCCTGACCTCCCTTACAACCGCCAGCCTGTCAGTCGAAGAAGATGTGGCCAACATACAGCCCATGGTTATCCCTACGCCATCCGCCTCCAGCCGGTCGGTCTGCGAAAGAATTCTGGTCGGATGAACGTCGCAGTTTTGATTCCGTCCGATTCCTATCGGCACAATGCCGGTGCTCGGATCCGCTACGGGCGAGTGGCGAAGCCGCTTCGGAAGCTCGGAATTTCGCTGGTCCTTGAGGATATTGCGACATTCGACGCGGCCACCAGCGAGTGCAATGTACTGCTGCTCAGCAAATGTTATGACGCTCGTGCACTGGTCGTCGCGGCGCAGGCGAGGGCACTCGGCAAGCTGGTCGGGGTCGACCTGTTCGACGATTATTTCAGCCAGCAGTCCGACGCGCGCTTGGCGCGTTTCCGCCAGTGGCTGACCAGCTTGGCGAGCCTCCTCGATTTCGCCCTATGTTCGACGCCCGCGATGGCCGACATTGCTCGGCGCTACCATCCTGACCTCCGGGTTCATGTTATGAACGACCCATCGGGATTAAAGCCCGACATAGGTCCCGTCCTAGATCGCAAGATGGATGCCCTTAAACAGACCGGCCTACTGACGGTCGGCTGGTTCGGGATGGGCGATAACCCGCATTTCGAAGTGGGCGTCAGCGATCTGTTGGCCTATTCAGATATGCTAACGGCATTGGCCCAGCGCAGCGGTCTGGCGGTCCAACTCCGGCTGTTGACCAACGCGCGGGCGCTGGACGCGGGCCGACTGAAACTCATTTCTCAATTGCCAGTCGAAACGACCGTTGGGGAATGGAGCCTTGAGGCGGAAGCCGCGCTGCTGCGCGAAAGTTTTGCAATATTTCTGCCGGTCAACGCCCAGCCGTTCAGCATTGCCAAGTCGCTCAACCGGGCCGTTACCGCCATTAGCGCGGGTTGCCAGATCCTTTCCGCCGGCTATCCGCTTTACGAGGCTTTCGAACCGCTCATCTATCGCGATGCATGTAGCTTCTCAGACGACGTGTCGACGCCTGGTGGCCGCATGCGCCTGAACACCCGAAACCTCACAAGGCTCGAAACGCTTTTTGAGGAATATGCCGACGCCGATACCGAGGCCTCGCGGCTAACTGGCTTCCTGGAAGCACTGCCGCAACAATCGGTCGGGCCGCAACGCTTGGCGGTGCTTCACGGCATCGGCGCTGCGCCAGCGGTCCACACGCTGGTCCAGGCGGGAGGAGGCTTGTCCGTCGCTTCGCCATTTACTCCGACTAGCTTGAACTTCGACATCATTCTCGGGGTCGGCGAGCAGGCTGGCGCGGTTGAGGTGTTGGTCGCCAACCGACATGATGCTCTAATGAATCCCGAAGTGGGTCCCTGGGTGGACTGCAGTCGCAATCCCGGTTTTCGGAAGGCCAGCATCGGAATTGACGGCGTCTTGGCTATTGGGCCCGATTGGTACCGAAGCGCCGAGACTCCGCTGCAACTGGCAACGTATGGTTCGACGATGGAGGCCGCGGAGCGTGCACTGTCCGCAATGCTGGGTCCGACCATCATTCTGAAAAGCGAGGCCTCCCGGCTGCCATTGCCGCTTCTCCCAGCGACTGCCCGATGAGCCAACGCCCAAGCGCCTATTTCATCATTAACCTGGTGCAGGACATAAACATCCTGCGCCCCCTGATTGTCATGGCTGCTCGAGATTTCGGGCTGCGGACTCATCTGCTGGTCAGTCCGCAATTTGCCGGCCGTGACCTGTTCGGCATTTGGGAGCGAGAACTGCGGCTGCTTGAGGAAGAGCACGGCATTGGTCGCACTGATTTCTCCGACGCGTGGCAGGCAAGTCAGGCGTTGATCGGACCGGGCGTCCTGTTCGCGGGGAGTGAATCCAACCTGGCGGGTCACCGAACCTCTCACGACATCCTGCGCATGTCGCCGGCGGATATAGTCTGCGTGACACTTCAGCACGGTTTCGAATGTGTCGGTTTCCGCCACAACGCAGCCCATGACCGTGCCCACGGTCGATCTGTTTCCTTTGCGGCCGATTTGGTCTGTGCCTGGCAGCCGCTCGACCTACTGACCTCAATGGCCCCATCTCAACGGGCCAAAGTGATCGTGACCGGTCCAACCTCCGTGCTGCAATCCTTTCCGGAAACCGGCGCCACGTCATCGGCCGCGCCCGGCATCGTTTGCGAGAATCTGCATTCGGTCCGGATGAGTTCCGGTAACCTCAAGGCCGATTTCGTCTCGTCTTTCGAGCAGTTCTGCGGGCTGATGAAGCAGGAGACTCGCCAGGTCGTCCTCCGTCCCCACCCAGGCGGGCAATATGCACTGAAGAACAGCTTGCCGCTCCCCGCGAACGCCACGATCAACAACCAGCCAATGTTCAGGGTCGACCTGGGCCGGTATGCCTATGGCATCTCGGCCCCGTCCTCGGTGATCATCGACATGGTCCTTGCCGGCATTCCCACGGCGGTATGGCGCGATGCGGGGCAACAAGTGTCCGCCGACAATTACGACGGGCTCGCAACCGTGACGACCGTTTCGGACTGGGCCGATTTCGCCAGGTCGGCCATGGAGGATCCCGAACCCATCCTTGAAAGGCAGCGCCGCTTTCTGGCGGAAACCCAGATGCCTACCGACCCGCAGCGGGTCTACGGCCGATATGCCGAGCTGTTCGCCGCCGCCCTCCGGCTGGAATCGCGGCCCTATCGCGTGTCGGTCGAGCGGGAGCGGATTCTGTTGGTGGCCAACGCCCACCTGCCGACTGTCCAGGTTTGCCTGGAAAGGCCGCTAGAGGGCTTAGTCCGAAACGGAGCTGTGGCAACGCAGCTGATCACCGAATTCGAGCTTGCTGCGGCCCATAAGCGGGGCGGGGCGGACGGAGCCCGGGAATGGCTGGACGATGAATTCAAGCGGTTCGGTCCGACCGCCCTCATGTTCAGCCGCTATAGTGGGCCGATGGCCGAAACCATCCTTGAACTGGCCGACGGAATCCCCGTCATCTATCACATCGACGACGATCTGCTGGGGGTCCCGGAGACCATCGGGGCGCGGAAATTCACCTATCACAACAATCCGGCGCGGCTGGAAACTGTGCGGCTGCTGCTAGAGAGGTCCGATCTCGTCTATACCTCCACCGAGCGGCTGAAGCGCCGGCTGCAGGAATATTATCCGCAAGCAAATATGGTGGCAGGTGCGATCAACAGTTCGTGCGAACCCCTGCGCGGAGCGAGGACCGGCAAGGCCCGAACTGTCGGCTATATGGCAAGTGCCGATCACCTGCCCAATCTGATGGAAGTCCTGCCCGCCATCGTCAGGCTGCTCGACCGCCACGGCGATCTTCGGTTCGAGTTGTTCGGTTCGATCCAGATTCCCGCCGAGCTGGAGCGCTTTGGTGATCGCATCAGGAAGGTCTCGCCGATCGCGAACTACGAGGAGTTCCTGAAGCGCTTCGGGGATGAGGAGTGGGACATCGGAATTTGCCCGCTTGTCAAATCCGAGTTCAACCTGACCAAATCAATCAACAAGTGGATAGAATATTCCGCGCTCGGCATTTCGGTCATTGCCACGCGCGGCATGATTTATGACGAATGCTGTGCCGACGGCGCTGGCATACTTGCCGACGGCGTGGACGAATGGTTCGACGCCCTCGATCGACTCGTAACGGACGACCGGGAACGAGCGAGGCAGGTCGAAAGGGCGCAGCAGAAGCTGCTTGACGATTATTCTCCCCGCCGCCATCGGGACCAGATCCTGGACATTATCTCGCAGGCGCGTGCGGTATCCCGCGCGACTCCTGGATTTCAGCCCATTGAAGGGACAGCATGAACAGCTCTGTGGTTTCGCTCGACGGAGGAATTCGCTTCTCGAACGACGACGCATTCGTCCTCATCGGAGGAATGAATGTCATCGAGGACGAGGCGACGTTGATGGAAGTTGCCGGAGAGTTCGTGCAGCTGACCGCGGATCTCGGCATCCCTTATGTTTTTAAGGCCAGCTTCGACAAGGCCAACCGCTCTTCCATCAATTCATTTCGCGGCCCAGGACTGGAAAAAGGCTTGGCAATGCTCGACGCAGTCAAGCGGCGCTTTGGCGTTCCGGTGCTGACGGACGTTCACGAACCCCACCAGGCCGCCCCGGCTGCCGAAGTTGCCGATATCATCCAGCTCCCCGCTTTCCTCGCCCGCCAGACGGACCTGGTGACCGCCATGGCTCGCACGGGAGCGGTGATCAACGTCAAGAAGCCGCAATTCCTGGCGCCCCAGGAAATGAAGCATATCATCAGCAAATGCCGCGAAGCGGGCAACGACCGGATCATCCTGTGCGAGCGCGGGACCAGCTTCGGTTACAACAACCTTGTCGTCGACATGCTTGGCATGGACCAGATGAAGTCGCTGGCGCCCGTGGTGTTCGACGCGACGCACGCCCTGCAAATGCCGGGCGGTCGAGCCGACAGCGCCGGCGGCCGGCGGCAGCAGGCGGCAGCCCTAGCCCGTTCAGGAATGGCCATTGGAATTGCCGGCCTCTTTCTCGAAGCTCACCCCGATCCTGAACAAGCTAAGTGCGACGGACCCTGCGCCTTGCCGCTTCATGCGCTGAAAAGCTATTTGCAACAAATACAAGCGGTTGACAGCATGGTTAAGTCGTTCAAACCGCTCGAAATAGCTTGAGATTGTTGCAGATGCAGCGTCTTGCGGGCCTGAATCTTATTGGGAAAAGGCAGTTTGTGGCGGATTACCAAATGTTACTTTACGGGGACAGCCATAGCGAAGCAGTCTTCCAGGCGGCCGAGCTGCGCGAGCGCAGGCGCTACCCCACCTCGATAGCTATCCACCGAGCTCGCAGGCAAAAGGGCGAGAAGGTGATCGGCGACACAAGCCTCGAAGAGTTCGTTGAGATTGCGCGCGGGCTCAGCAGCTCGGACATGGTCATATCCATGATCGGCGGAAACCAGCACGCGGTGCTGGCGACGATCCAGCATCCGATCCCGTTCGACGTCCTGGAGCCGGGCGCCGATTTCAGCTCGCTTCGACCCGGCACCGAACTCATCCCTTACCGCGCGATAGCGTCGATCATTCATGGCGGCATTCGCGGGCGGGACGGCCGCGCGCTCAGCAAGATCCGTGATGCGACCCCGGCAAGAATGTTCCATATTATTCCGCCGCCTCCCAAGAGGGACAGCGATTTCATTCGCAGCTATCACGAAAGCCGTTTCTCGGAAGATATTGCCAAGCTCGGAGTGTCTTCGCCGGAATTGCGTATGAAGATTTGGCGGATGCAGCGCAATCTGCTCCACGAATATTGCGATGAGCTGGGGATCGAGGCGTTTGATCCGCCACAGGCGGCGCTTGACCAGGACGGGTTTCTCCTTCCCGAATATTACGCGAAGGATGCCACCCACGCGAACCGCAACTACGGGCTGCTGCTGCTGCAAGAACTTGAGCAGCGGATTGTGCGCAGCAACGAAAGCGTCCAATGACCAGCAATCCATATAAGGCATTGCCTGACAAGGCTTTTTGGCGGCGGACCGTCGCATCACCGGCTCCTGGCGAAGTCGATCCGGTGGGCGAATTCGGTCTCACCATCAGGCCCGAAACAAAAGTTGCGACCGCGGGCAGCTGCTTTGCCCAGCATATCGCACGCTATCTCAAGAATAGCGGCTATAATTATTACATTGCCGAAACCGGCCATCCACATTTATCGGAACCGGCGCTTCAGGCGAACAATTACGGCCTGTACTCGGCTCGCTACGGTAACATCTATACGGCCCGGCAGCTAAGGCAGTTGATCGAACGGGCCTACGGCCGTTTTTCACCCAGCGAATCCTGCTGGCAGGAGGCCGAAGACAAATATCTCGATCCATTCCGGCCAACCGCGCAGCCCGGCGGATTTGTCTCCAGAGCCGAACTTGAGGCGGACCGCGCGCAACATCTTGCTGCCGTTCGGTCGATGTTCGAAACTCTAGACGTGTTCGTCTTCACGTTGGGCCTGACCGAGTGCTGGCGTTCCAAGGTCGACGGGGCCGTCTTTCCTTTGTGCCCGGGAGTCGAAGGAGGGAAGTTCGATCCGGAGACGCATGAATTCTACAATCAGGACGTCGATGATGTCCTCGAAGACTTGACCGTCGTCCGTGGGGCGATCTGCGAGGTCAATCCCGATGCCGAGATCATCTTGACGGTTTCCCCTGTGCCGCTGATGGCCACGGCGGAGCCGGGCGCCAATGTGCTGTCTGCCACGACCTATTCAAAGTCGGTTTTGCGCGTTGCCGCGGAAACGATGCGCAAGCGACACTCCAACGTCCATTATTTTCCCTCGTACGAGATCATTTCCGGAGCCTTCAACCGCGGCGGCTATTACGCCGATGATCTGCGCAATGTGGTCGAGACGGGCGTCAGCCATGTGATGGGACTGTTCATGAAGCATGTGACGGCCGGCGTCGCAGCGTCCCAGCCACCTGCTAAATGCTCAGATGCGAAGGCGGAACTTATGCGCAAGGCGCAGGAGATGGTCGAGGTCGAGTGCGACGAGGTCGCGCTGGATCGCGAATAGTTCGAGTGACGCGTTGGAGGGCCTCATTCCCGATGGTGGACGATTAATGAGTAGGGGCATGAGGAACTGGCTCGCTAACCTTTTTATGCCGCAACGGCCTTCGCGAGATCCGCGATCCGCAGACGAGGAATCCGCCGTCGAGCGGCATGTGCTTAGGACCAAATGGCTGGAGCAGACATTTGACGAGGTCGAGCATGGCGGCCGGACCATGCGCTTCGCCACAACCGGCTCCTCAAGCGTCAAGCGGCTTCGCTCCCTATTCTCGAAAGAGCCGATCACATTGGCGTGGATCGACAGCTTTGTAGAAGGCGAAACGCTGTTCGACATCGGCGCTAATGTCGGCATGTACACCATTTATGCAGCGATCATGCGGAAGGCCGGGGTCTACGCGTTTGAGCCCGAAGCGTTGAACTTCGCCGAGCTCAACAAGAATATTTTCCTCAATGGCCTGCATCACCAAGTGCTGGCCTACGGCCTGGCGCTGAGCGACGTCGACAAGACGGATCGCCTTCTGCTTAGCGATTTCGGGCTCGGTATATCCCATCACGATTTTGAGGAAAACAGCTGGACCGAGGACAAGCAGTTCGCGCCGGACTGGAAGGTCAGCAAGGACGACCGTCGGCCGCAAGGTTGCATCGGCCGGAAACTGGATACGCTGATCGCCGACGGCCTTCCGTTCCCCGATCATATCAAGATTGATGTCGACGGGCTTGAGCATAGGGTGGTTGCTGGGATGCTGGAGACCCTGGCCGACCCTCGGCTGCAAACGGTGCTGATCGAAATCAATTTCGACAATCCAAAGAATCTCGAAATCATCGATCGGATCGTGGAGCTAGGCTGGCGCTACTCATGGGACCAGCTGCGCACCCACCGGACCGTGAAGTTTAGCGTCGAACAGATTCGATCCTACCAGCAGCGGGGAGTTGGCGGGCTCAACTACATTTTCTTCCGCGACGACTGGTACGACGAATATTTTTCCGAGGTCTTCGCCAACTACACGCCCGGCGAGCGGATATTGAGCAGGTCGAGGCAGGCCGAAACCTTCGTCGAGACGCAGTCGTGAACTGGCCAGAATTAGCCGAGCTGCGTGATATCAGGGTCGGGCCCTTGACGGTCGGGAACAGCAAGACCCGGCTGTCGTTGGCCGCCGATCCTCCACATCCGGCCCTGGGCCACATGCGCAGCGGCGCGCCGGATAGCGTGGTCAAGATTCTCCCGCTTTCCGACCATGACGAGAATTCAATGCCGGTGATCGAGGAGCCGATCATTTATGGCGGGTTGCTGTTCCGGCATTTCGGCCACGCGATTTCGGAAAGCATCCATCGACTTTGGCCGCGGTTCGCGATGAAGGAGCTGGCATCGGCAAGGATCGCGTTCCACCTGGTGAACAACACCAAGGTGATGCCTTACGTCACTGAGGCGTTCAATCTCCACGGCATTCCAAGGCGCCACATATTGGGCATCGACCAGCCGATGCTATTCCGTCACCTGTTCGTCGGTCCCCAGGCCAGGCAGATGGCTGGGCCCACGATCATTCCCAATTATCGCTCCATGCTGGATCATTCGCTTGGCCGTCGGCTTCCGCCCCCCGGCGGGACGCGGCGGCTTTATGTTTCCCGCATGTATCACCACCACACGGGCTCCTTTTACGGCGAAAGTTTCGTCGAGAAGCAGCTCGCAGCTTGCGGTTTCGAGATCATCTATCCCGAGCAGCACCGGCTGACCGCACTGGTCGAAATTCTACGGGACAGCGAACTCGCCGTCTTTGCCGAGGGCAGTGCGATCCACGCGCTGGAACTTTGCGGCTCCGTGACTCCGGCGGCGTTCGTCATCGGCCGCCGGGGCATGTCGACCGAGCGATTCACGCCGCTCTTGTCCAATATTTGCCAGAAATGGAAGATTTCCGACCATTTGTTGGCCAACCTCGGAATGTCGGCGGACAAAAAGAAGCACTCCGGGCTTATTCGCCTATCCGCGGTCATGAGGGATTTGCAGGAATTTTCTGGGATCGCTGCTATTGGCAGCTTCACTCCAGACCAGCTGTCTGACGCGATCAGGATGGACCTGGAGCATCACATCGGCGACGAGCGAAACGAACGGGACGCCGATTATGCGCGACGGGCGTCCGAGATGGCCGACATCGCCCTGACTCGGGAACCCTTCTGAGGCCGGAAGCACAAAGATGGTCAAAGCGAGTGAAAACAGACCCTTCAACTATTGCCGCTGCTGCGCCTCACTTCTATCGCGTCAATAGATCCCAATAGATTGAACGAGGAGCGTCCCCGTGGGCCTGTGGCAAGATTTCCTGATTAATGACGACAAAGTGATCCATAAATGGGCGCACTATTTTCCGGTCTATGAGCGTCATTTCGGGCCTTGGCAGAACCGTTCGCTCGTCTTCTGGGAAGTCGGCGTCTACGGCGGCGGATCGCTGCAGATGTGGCAGCGATATTTCGGGCCTAATGCGGTCATCGTTGGCCTCGACATCAACAAGGACTGCATGGCTCACGAGGGCCCCGGCATCAACGTTAGGATTGGCGACCAGGCGGATCCCGTCTTTCTCCAGTCGGTGATTGACGAGTTCGGCGTCCCCGATGTCGTCCTTGACGACGCTAGCCATCACATGAAGCCGACCTGGGACATGTTCCAGTTCCTATATCCCAAGGTTCCCAAGAACGGGGTCTACATGGTCGAAGACATGCACACGAGCTATTGGCCGCATTGGGGCGGGGGCCTTAACGTGGAAGAATCCTTCATCAACCGCTCCAAAAAACTGATCGACGAACTCAACGCAGACCATGCCAAGGGCGAAATCGAACCTACCGAGTTCACCAGGACAACCGGCAGCATCTCCTTCTACGACAGCATCGTCGTGTTCGAGAAAGGCAACATCTGGTGGAAGAATGGTTTCCGAACCGGCGCCGGCCACGGATCGCATGCAGCAAAGCAGGATCTGGCGGATCAGTCCGCCGGGTGATGAACGTTTAGGTCAGGGCCGTCTGCATCTCCCGGTGGACCTCTTCGACCTGGGCGTTGAAGCGGTTGCCGGGATCGGACATGGAATTGACTTTGACGAACCACATGTAAACCAGCGCAGCTTCGCCATAATAGATCTGATGGGCCACCAGCCGGCTCTCGCCTAGCCACACCTCGCCTGGTTCGAACGCGATCCGGTGGCGCGGAAGTTGGTCGAGCCACATCCGATCGGTCCCGCCGAGCAAGTCGCGCGTGATGAAGTCGATCATTTCGTTGGGGTCCTGCCCGGCAAAACGGGCGAGGTTATGCTTCTCGTACAGCAGCCGCATCATGTCGGGAAAACGATGGCCCAAGTGCCAGATTCTGGGACGGATATCGAGGTTAGCGAATACGCGAGCCTGATGAAAATCGTCGTCGATCGAATGATTGTCCCAGTGGAGATTCTCAAACAGCGTCCGCGTTAGCCGAAGGCTGGCGATCAGCTGGAACGGATCATATTCGGGAAAGGCGGTATCGAAGATCCCCAACACCGTTTCGTGGGACGCTTTCAGCGCGGTCGAAGCCTGGGCGAACAGCTTCCGGTCGCCCTTGCATATCACGTCGAACATCGCCTGCCGCACAGCGCTTTTGAAGCGAAGCGATCGAAAGCCAACTTTAGCCGGCGGCTCGCCTTCGAAAAAATGAGTGGCTTCGAGTTTCTTAAGCTTGCGGCGGATCGGCACGGCCTGGATCGCGTCGATCGACTTTTCCAGCCTGGTCAGTACCTCGAAATCGAAGTCCAGCCTGAAGTCCTTGATGAGGACGATATTACCCTGCTCGACGAGGTCGGCGACCCCGCCGCGTTCGCGGATTTCAGGCAGGGACATTTCAAGGATGAAATCCTTAACGTCTGGGTGACGTTCGATTACCGCCATCGGCCGATCCCAGCCATCAGTTCATTTCCCTGACCATTTCTTCCTTGGACTGGAATCCTTCGCCGATCTGCTGCTTGTACTGGAAATAGACTTCCTCGAAGTCGCTATGCTCCTCGATAGTCCCATCCTTGAACAGCAAGAAGCGGTCGCAGTTGCCCTTCAGGTAGCGATGGCTGTGGGAAACGATCAGCATCGCCTTGTCTTTGCGCCTCTCGAACAATTCCACACGGCAACGGTCTCGGAAACGCTGGTCGCCGACCGCGAGTACCTCGTCGATCAAGTAACAGTCGAAATCCACCGTCATCGAAATTGCGAACGCAAGCCGGGCCCGCATGCCCGACGAATAGGTGGAAACTGGCTCGTGCAGATAGCTGCCCAGCTCCGAGAATTCTTCAACGAACTTGAATCGAGGATGATAGTCGACGCCGTAGATGCGACAGATAAAGCGGACGTTGTCGGCGCCGGTCAGCCCTCCCTGGAATCCGCCCGAGAATGCCAAGGGCCACGACACCGACATGTTGCGCTCGATGCTGCCCGAGGTCGGAGGCTCGGCACCGCTGATCAGACGTATCAGCGTTGATTTGCCGGCGCCGTTCTTCCCTAGGATGCCGATCCGCTCGCCAGGATAGATGGTAAGGTTGATACCCTTGAGGATGTGGCGCACCCCGTGATTGGATGGGTAATCCTTGGTTACATCGGTAAGACGGATCATTCTTCTCTCGCGTCCAGTCCGATCTGACGAATGAGGCTTAGGCCTGAAAAGGTCAGCAACAGGTTGCAGATGCACAGATATCCCAGATCGTAGTGGGCGCGCATCAAGGATCCGAACCAGCCTTCGCGCATGATCTCCAGCGCATTGAGCTGGGGCAGCCACAGCACAATTTCGCGAAAATTGGGGGGCAATGCGTCGGCAATAAACGCGACGCCAGATAGTGGGAACATGATGTAGGAGAAGGGGGGCCAGAGCCGGCCGAACACATCGAACTTTTCCGAAAGGCCGCCGACGGTCATCGCCAAGCCGGTGCCGAACCAAGCCAGCAGCGTCCAGCCGAATATCACTTCCAGCACGTCTTCGGGCGCCGGCATCCACCCCATCAGAGTGAAAACCATTGAAAGCACCACCAGGCTGGTGGTCGCACCGACCATTTCCAGGAAAATTCGCGCAATATAGACGTCGAGGATGCTGACCTGCCGGTGGAACAGCAGAGCGATGTTCGCCTTGAGCGCGCCGATGCAGCGGCTCGGGAGATTCCGCCATAGCAACAGCGAGGAATAGCCAGTGACTGCAAAGGCCACGATTGGAATATTCGATCCGTGGATCTGTCGCGTCGCGGTCCAGAACGCCGTGATGACTAGCGTGAACAGCATTGGCTCAACAAAGAGCCACAGGAAACCGATGTTGTTGCGGCCGTAGCGGGTCAGCAACTCACGCAATAGAAGCGCGCCAAGCACCCGGCGCTGAATCGTCCAGGACCTGCCATCGACGCGGACGCCGGGGTCTGCCGTCTGTTCGTTATTGGGCATGTTCGCGGATGCCCGCCAGCAACATGCGGAGGATCCCATATGCGATGAGGCCGATGATCAAAGTTGCAAAAATTCCGCGGAGGCGCCGCGGTTCAAGCGCTTCGTCAGGCAAGCTAGGATCGACGATGCGCTCGACATATGCCTGCTTGCGCCGTGCTTCATTCTGCGCCTCCTCGAAAGAGGCCAGCGCCCCAGCCAACTGCTTGCCTGCGAATTCATTTTCTAGCTCGAGCTGTTGGTAACGGACCGCGTTTCCAGCAAGTGACCGGGTGCTTCCGACGGCCTTCGCCTGTTCACGGCCCATCTCCCGCTGCAGCGTCGCAATCTGGCTTAGTACGGACGGGATCTGCGGGTTCTGCGGTGCAGCCTGGCGCAACTGGGCCAGCAGGGATCGCGCAGCGATCAATTCGTCCTGCAGCTTCGACACCATCTGTAGCTGGATTTCGCCTTCCTTTTCCGGGTTGAGCACGCCGGACCGATTGCGGAAGCTTGCCATAGCGCCGGCCGCACGCCGCGCCTCGCCCTGGGCCCGGATCACCTCGGCGCGGGCGTAGCCGACCAGGTCCTCCCGGCCGCGCTCGTTGAGACGGTTGACCATCTCTTCGGACATCTCAAGCAGCTGTTCGTTAAACTTATGCGCCGACTTCGGATCATAGGCGTGGACGGTCAGCGTCGTGATGGACGTAGTCGCATCGCTCGTCACCTTAACCTTGCCGGTGTAATATTGGTACAAATGCTCGAAAGAGCCGAACATGCCGGTTGGGTCGAACCGATCAATCAGGCTTATCCCAGGTTGAGTATAGGATTTGCGGAACGCCTCGCCCTTATTGATGGCGCGCAGCGCGTCGCGGGATGTTACGAACGACTGGACGGCAAACACCTCGTCGCTGGCATTGGCGAAGCCGGCGCTCTTCAGAAGGACTCCGATTCCGGAAGCGGCTGGCTTGTCCGGGCTTTTGACGACGAAACGGGACTCCGACACATAGACATCCGAAGCAAGGACCCCGAAGTAAATGACGGAAAGGGCAAATGGAATGACCACTGTGACGGCGAACAGCCAGTTCGGCGTTTTGATCTTTTTGGACAAATTGGCGAGCATCTCGGTTCAGGAATCCTGTAAACGTCCGAAGATTCGGGGGAATTTGCGGCAAGCCAATGGGCGAACGTCGGCTAATATGCAACTATGTCATCGACCGGCAACCCCTTCTGGGCCACATGCCGATGTTCATGGTTGAGTAATGGCCGCGTTGCTCCTAGGGCCGGGCAACGATTCTCAGGGATGTTGGCGAGAAAATGTACGAGTTTCATAGTGTTATTCAGGATAAAGTCCGCCAAAACCTAGCCAGATTGATGGTCTTAGCCTCGGCGGCGGCGCTAGCGGGTTGCACAAGTTTTGGCGCCTCCGGCCCATCCTCTCGAGATATCCACGCCGCGTCGGATAAGTCCGTCGAAGGCGCGGCCGTTCGCATTGTCGACCTGGACCAGGCGGTTGGGGCACGGCTGGACGCAGCGAACCGGCACACGCCCTTCTCGACCCTGTTCGGTGACCTCCCGGCCTCCGGTACAGTCATCGGCCGGGGAGATCAGTTGTCGGTGCAAATTTGGGAAGCACCACCGGCGGTGCTTTTCGGAACGTCGGCGCGCGTCGCGCCATCGAGCGCGACTTCAATGCCTAACGCAAGTTCCAATACGCAATCGATCGAAAGCCTGCTGGTCGACGCTGACGGTTCTGTCCCGATCCCCTTTGCCGGCAACGTGCGCGCAGCCGGCCGGACGCCTCAGCAGATTGCCGAAGACATCCGCAACCGGCTTGCCGGGAAGGCGCATGATCCTCAAGTCGTTGTCACTCTAGCCCAGAACAGCACGGCCACGGTATCCGTCGTGGGAGACGTCAAGAATAACTCACGGGTGCCGCTCTCACCTCACGGCGAACGCATCCTCGAGGTGCTGGCCGGCGCGGGCGGGGTGGACGACCGCGTAGACAAGGCAATGATCCAGATTACCCGCGACGGACGGGTGGCGTCGCTGCCCCTCACTCGTATCATCAACGAACCTTCGGAGAATATCCGGTTGCAGCCGAACGATGTCGTTACCGCGCTGACGAAGACACTCAGTTTCACGGTTCTGGGAGCAAGCGGGAAGAACGACGAAATCGAATTCGAGGCGACCGGAATTACGCTTGCCCAGGCGATGGGCCGCATGGGTGGCCTCAAGGATGATCGCGCCAATATTCGCGGCGTGTTCATTTTCCGGCTGGAAAGGCCCGAGGTGGTGGGCGTTACGCCGGGCGACGGGACCCCGCTGACCCGCGAGGGACTTGTCCCGGTGATTTACCGCATCGACACGGCGCGCCCTGAAACGCTGTTTCTGGCGCAGAAGTTCGCGGTTCGGGACAGTGACGTCCTTTACGTCTCCACCGCACCCATCACCGATATCCAGCGTTTCATGCAGCTTCTTTCCTCGCTGGTCTTCCCGATCATCGGACTTACTCAAACGGTCCTCTGACCGGCTGCTCGATGGCGGTCACTACCATGGAGATCCCTGCGCCGTTCCATGCTGCCGTCGAGGAAATCATGGCTCGTGCGGCCGATAGGGCGATCATGCCGCGGCTCGGCAAGCTTCTAGCCGAAGACAAGCATGAGAAGGCAATTGGCGAGCTGGTCACAATCGCCGATCGCGAGAGCGAGCAGATTCTGGCCGAAGGGCTCCTACGTCTGCTGCCGGAAGCAAGCATTGTAGGAGAGGAAGCCGCGGATGCAGATCCGGCCATCATGGCAAAGATCGGCGGACGGCTGTGCTGGATCATTGACCCGCTGGACGGGACGTCGAACTTCGCCAGGGGGGAGGGGCCTTTCGGAATTCTCGTTGCCTTGGCGGAGAGGGGCCAGCCCATTGGCGGGTGGATCTACGATCCCCGCTCAAGGCGTTTTTGTGCCGCAGCTCGGAATTCGGGGGCGTTCATCAATGGCGAGCGGACTTGGGTTCCTCCAGCAACGCGCGCTTCGCCGCTGGTTGCAATCTCGAGCCTCGTGAGCCGGATGCCGGACGGTGATCAGATGATCGAAAGGTTCTCGGGCAGCTTCGCCACCATTCCGATTCCGCGTTGCGCGGCCGCGCAATATCCTTCGATGGTGCTGGGAGAAAACGACATCGCGCTGTTCGGCCGGACCCTCCCCTGGGATCATGCCGCCGGGGTGTTGTTCCTAGCTGAGGCCGGTGGCATCGCGACGCGGTTGGACGGGTCACCTTATCGAGTGGACGACGGGCGCCCGGGCCTGGTTGCGGCCGGGTCCGAAAGGCTTTGGGCAAAGGCGATGGCCATACTGGAAGACGTAGGCACATGACGCAGGCGGCTGGCGCCGGGGAACCCGGTCGGGACATCCTGCTAGACGTTTCCCGCATGATCTGGAGGTTGTGGGCAGGCAAGCTAGCGACCGGGATCGACCGCGTTAGCCTCGCCTATGTTGAGCATTTCAAGCACCGGGCCAGGGCCGTCGTCCAGCGCAAGAGTTTGCGCATCACCCTTTCGGCTAGAGACTCCGACCGGCTCTTCGAGCAAATCCTGCACGCGGGGCACGTGACCCGCGTCGATTGGATCATTCGCGGGCTCAGCCTGTTGCCTTCGGCAATCCAGAGCTCGCCGGAACGGGGGGCCATTTACCTCAACGTCGGACATACCGGCCTCAACGAACCATCGTTGCCCGAATGGGTCTCCGCCAACCAACTTCGGGCGGTCTATATGATTCACGACATCATTCCGGTGACCCATCCGCAGTTCTGCCGGCCTGGTGAGGCTTCGAAGCATGAACAGCGGCTCGACCATATGCTTGCGAGCGCCAGCGGAATCATCGCCAATTCCGAGTCAACTCTCGCAGCGCTCGAGCAATATGCTCAATCACACGGCCGGCCGATGCCTCCGTCAATCGCCGCATTAATTGCCGGGCAGCAAGCAGCGAAGGACCGTCCTCCCGCTTCACCCGGACGGCCTTATTTCCTGGTCGTCGGCACGATTGAGGCGCGCAAGAACCACATTCTGCTGCTGCGGCTGTGGCAACGCCTTGTCGACCAGCTCGGCGATGCCGCTCCGATGCTGGTGATCATCGGGCAACGGGGATGGGAGGCCGAAGCAACTTTCGGCATTCTCGACGATTTGGGCGGGCTCGCAAAGCATGTCGTCGAGTTCGGCCGGTGCGGCGACGAGCAGCTGGCCGGGTGGATTTCCGGCGCTCGGGCTCTCCTCATGCCGTCTTTCATCGAGGGCTTCGGATTGCCGGTGATCGAGGCATTGCAGCTTGGCTGCCCCGTGATCGCCAGCGACCTGCCGGTTTACAGGGAAATCGCGGGGTCGATTCCGACCTATGTCGACCCCCGTGACGAGACCGGCTGGTTGGAGCTGATCCGGGCGTTCGTTACCGACAGTCCCGAACGGCAACGGCAGATGGCAGCGATGCCGGACTATCGGGCGCCCTCGTGGTCGGAGCATTTCGGCAAGGTCGAGCCTTGGCTGGATCGTGTTATTTAGGGCGGCCCATCTATAAGATTTTCAAGGCTTAACTGGTGGTTTGATTCATTTGGAAATTGCCCTAAGCGCCGGCACCACAGCCATTTAGTCAATTCAGGGTAAGGTATGGAATTCCGTTCGTTCGACATTCAAGGTCCAGTTGAGATCGTACCAAGGAAGATCGAAGACAGCCGGGGGTATTTTTCGGAAATCTTTCGGGTGGAGCCTTTTGCTGTCCATGCCGGAAAGGTCGAATTTGTTCAGGACAACCAATCGCTGAGCGTGCGGCCGGGCACAATTCGGGGCATTCACTTCCAAACCGAGCCCGCAGCACAGGGAAAACTTGTTCGATGCCTGTCCGGCAGCGTGCTGGACGTGGCGGTGGATTTGCGCAAGGATTCGCCGAGCTACGGGCGCTGGATAGCCGTGACCCTTAACCCCGACACCAATAACCAGCTGTGGATCCCGGTCGGATTCGGCCATGCCTTCTGCACGCTGGAGCCAAATTCAGTGATCAGCTACCGGGTCACGAACTACTATAGCCCGGATCATGACAAGGGCGTGGCCTGGGACGATTCCGACATCGGGATCGACTGGCCCGCGATAGCCGATCCAGAAACCCTATCCGCGAAGGATCGAGTCCAACCCAAACTGGCCGATCTAGAAGCCTATTTTCCGGTGGAAGGCCATTGATGCGAATTATTGTAACCGGCGGCGCGGGCTTCATCGGCTCGGCGCTCGTCAGACATTTGGTGCTCGAAAAGGGCTATGACGTCCTCAATATCGACGCACTTACTTACGCTGGAAACCTGGCGTCGCTGCGCCAGGTGGAGGGCCGCGAGAATTACAGTTTCCTGCATGCAAACATCTGTGACCGGGAAGCGATTGAGAGCGCCGTTTCCGGTTTCCGGCCGGATCGGATCATGCACCTGGCCGCCGAAAGCCATGTCGACCGCTCGATCACTGGCGCGGCCGATTTCATCCAGACGAACGTCGTGGGAACTTTCACCCTGCTGGAGGCCGCCCGCCGCTACTGGGGGGCACTCGAGCCGTCAGGCCGGGATGCGTTCCGGTTCCTCCATGTATCAACTGACGAGGTCTATGGCTCGCTTGGCGATGAAGGTCTGTTCCACGAGGACACGCCATACGATCCAAGCTCGCCCTATTCGGCGTCGAAGGCCTCGTCCGACCATCTCGCCAAGGCGTGGCACCGCACGTACGGCCTGCCGATCGTCGTTTCGAACTGCTCCAACAATTACGGGCCTTATCATTTCCCCGAAAAGCTGATCCCGCTGACGATCCTCAACGCGCTCGAGGGCAAGCAGCTGCCGGTCTATGGCAAGGGCGAGAATGTTCGCGATTGGCTATACGTCGAAGACCATGCGCGAGCACTCGACCTGATCATCGAACGCGGGCGCCCTGGAGAGACTTACAATGTCGGCGGCCGCAACGAGCGGCGCAACATCGACGTTGTTCGGAGCATCTGCGCAGTTCTCGATCGTGCCGTGCCGGTCGAGCTACCGCGCGAGAGCCTGATAGAGTTCGTCACCGACCGGCCAGGGCACGACGCGCGCTACGCGATCGACGCCACTAAGCTCGAGGATGAGCTGGGCTGGCGGGCCAAAGAGGACTTCGACAGCGGGATCGAGAAGACCGTCCAATGGTATCTCGATAATGAATGGTGGTGGCAGCCGCTCCGTTCCGGCTATGGCGGCGAACGCCTCGGCCTGATCAAAGCAACGGCTTAGTGAGCTCAGCCATGCGGATTGTCGCCACCGGACGCGATGGGCAAGTCGTAACATCGCTTAGGGAACGCGCAGAGGCCGCGGGCCACGAACTCATCGCCTTGGGCCGTCCGGAACTCGACCTGGCCGGCAATTCGGCCGCAATCATTCGGGCGATCGTCGAAGCGCGGCCGGATGTGGTCATATCTGCTGCGGCTTATACCGCCGTTGACAAGGCGGAAAGCGAGCCAGCTCTTGCCCGCGCCGTCAACGTCCAGGGTCCTACGGCCGTGGCTGAGGCGGCGCGACTGCTCGATGTGCCACTTCTCCACCTTTCGACCGACTATGTGTTCGACGGAACCAAGCCTTCACCATATTGCGAGTCCGATCCAACAAATCCGGCCGGGGTCTATGGGCAGACGAAGCGCGATGGCGAGGAAGCGGTTCTATCCGCGCACGACAATGTCGCGATCCTGAGAACCGCCTGGGTCTACAGCCCGTTTGGCAGCAATTTCGTCAGGACGATGCTGCGACTGGCCGCGGACCGAGAAGAGGTTGGGGTGGTGGCTGACCAGTTCGGCAATCCGACCAGCGCGCTGGATATTGCCGACGGGCTGCTTGCGGTCGCGCACAACCTGCGCGCTTCTGCCAATCCAGCCATGCGGGGCATTTTTCACATGGCCGGTTGCGGGTCGGCCAGTTGGGCAGACTTCGCTACAGCCATCTTCGAAGCATCGGCCTCCGCTCGAGGCCCGACCGCTCGCGTCCGCCCGATCGAGACGAAGGATTATCCTACGCCTGCTCGCAGACCCTCCAATTCCCAGCTGGACTGCACCAAGCTCGATCGGCTCCATGGAGTGCGGCTTCCAGATTGGCGTGGCTCGACAGAAGGCGTTGTCATTCGGCTGGTTGCACCTGCCGGCCAAACACAAGGATCGTTGATCAGATGAAGGGTATCATTCTTGCCGGCGGCAGTGGCACTCGCCTGTTTCCGATGACGATCGCTGTCTCGAAGCAGCTCATGCCGGTCTACGACAAGCCGATGATTTATTATCCGCTGTCGACGCTGATGCTGGCGGAGATTCGCGACGTCCTGGTCATTACTACGCCTCATGACGCGGCCGGGTTCAGCCATCTACTCGGCGATGGATCGCAATGGGGAATGAACATCAGCTATGCCGTCCAGCCCGAGCCAAAGGGGCTCGCACAGGCCTTCACCATTGGTGCAGATTTCGTTGCCGGTGGTCCATCGTGTCTCGTGCTCGGCGACAATATCTTCTTTGGGCACGGCATGCCGGAACTGATGCAACGCGCGCGTCAGCGGGATCTCGGGGCAACCGTGTTCGCATATCATGTGGCCGATCCCGAACGATATGGCGTGGTCGCATTCGATTCCGACATGCGCGCATCGAGCATCGAGGAGAAGCCGAAACAGCCGCAGTCCAATTGGGCGGTAACCGGGCTTTATTTCTACGACGAGCAGGTGGTCGACATTGCCGCCAATATCGAGCCGTCAGATCGCGGCGAGTATGAGATCACCGACGTCAACCGGGCTTATCTTGAGCGGGGTCAAATGCACGTAGAATTGATGGGCCGGGGTTTCGCTTGGCTCGACACTGGAACTCCGGATAGCCTGCTGGACGCTGCAGAGTTCGTCGGTACTCTCGAAAAGCGGCAGGGGATGAAGATCGCTTGTCCTGAGGAGATTGCGTGGCGGCAAGGCTTCATCGACGACCGCGGACTTGAACGCGCCGTCGAGCGGCTGGGCAAGGGCGAATATGCGTCCTACCTGCGCAATCTTCCCAAGATGGGCTAGTACGGCGCTCGGGTGGGGACATGAACAATGCCGTTGCTGCGTATCCCGCCATTCCCTGGTTCCTCGCCGCGACCCTTTGCGGTTCCATCGGGCTCGCCCTCAACAATTGACGATGCGGCGCTGGAGCGGCTCATCGAGCTACTAAGGCTTTCGCGTTCAGCTGGCGATTTTTGGGGCCACCAGCCACCGCTGACTGACCAGCCCTATATCTTGGTGCGAACAAGGACTGCCTTAACAAATGCGGATCTGGCCGCTTACTTGCCGGACGTTCCAATCGTTGCTTGGGATTCGCCGATCATTGGCGATAGCAGGCAATCTCACTCTGTTTCCGGTAGCTGTGACCCTTGGCACCTCGTTGAAGGAGCCGTTGAGGTAATCGCCGAGGCTGATGATGAGCTCGTGCTGATCGCTGCGATCCTGGGCAAAAAAGTTCGATGCGTGGGTGATGGACCATTCGCAGCCGTTGCTCAGGGTCGCGCGGGCTTGCTTAAGAATCTGCGAGGATCCTGTTTGGCGGGCTGCACCTACCTGGACCCTTTCACCGGGGAGCCAATCGAGCTTACGGCAGCGATCGAAATTTCCTCATTCTGGCGACGCCTGATCGACAGCAATCGACCGATCAAGGCAGCCGTTGGTTTTGCCAACTGGAAAAAGTCGACAGTGGCGCCATTGCTGTGGGCGGGTCTGGGGCCGGTACCATTTTCGTCGAGGCCGGTTCGGATTCAAGAAGGTGCCGAAGTTGCCGCCTGGAAATCGCGAGTATCGCAACGCCAACTCGACGACCTCGCCGAGCAAGGTGTCAAGTTGGTCGAGGTGGAGGACGGCTTCATTCGATCGATCGGTCTCGGCGCCGATTGCGTCCCGCCGCTGTCCATCGTCGTGGATCGGGTCGGCATCTATTTCGATCCGCAACAGCCCAGTGAGCTGGAGGAACTGCTCGAAAAAGGAATTTTGACGGAAGGGATGCTGGATCGCGCGCGTAGCCTCCGGCAAATCGTCGTCACATCCGGCATCAGCAAGTACCAGACCGGAATGAGTGTCCGTGCAGCTCAACAGCGGGACCGCAGTCACCTGCTGGTTATCGGGCAGGTTGAGGATGATCGCTCGGTCCGCTGCGGCGGTGGTCCAGTCCAGTCCAATCTCGAACTGCTTCGCCGAGTGCGGAAGGAAGCCCCGGACGCGATCATCCGCTACCGGCCCCACCCCGACGTCCAGGCCGGTCATCGGGTTGGTGCGATTGCCGAAGAGCAATTGGCCGGGCTTGCCGACGAAGTCGTAGCTTCAGGCACGATTTCGGAAGCGATTTACGCGGCCGACGAGGTCCATGTGAACACTTCACTTGCCGGTTTCGAGGCGCTGCTTCGAGGAAAGCCGGTGACGACCTACGGCGTTCCCTTTTACGCCGGATGGGGTTTGACGCGCGACCTTGGGGATGTGCCTTCCCGTCGTACGGCCAAGCGCAGTCTCGACGAATTGGTCGCAGCGACACTTCTGCTCTATCCGCGATATCTGGATCCCGTGACTGGCTTGCCCTGTCCCGCGGAAATATTGGCTCTGAGGTTGGCGGAAAACCGGGGGGAGCAAGCCAAGGGAGTGCTCGTCCGGCTCCGTCAAATGCAAGGTCGTTGGAAGCGCAGGCTGTCGGAGTTTCTGTTGCGAGTATTAAAATGACGGGGCAGCGCACTTTCCTCTTTCTGCAGGGTCCCCCGGGTCCATTATTCTATCGCCTCGGCAAGGCGCTTGCCGAGAAGGGACTGTCTGTTCATCGCATAAATTTGTGCGGCGGAGACCAACGGGATTGGCCATCAGGTGCCACTGAATTTCGCGGGCGATTTTCGGACTGGCCGGCCTTTCTGGATGAGTTTCTGAGACGGCATCGGATCACGGACCTCATCCTGTTCGGCGACTGCCGCCCGTTCCATGTTTCGGCCCATGGCATTGCGGCGCTTCGCAATGTGCGCATCCATGTGATGGAAGAAGGCTATCTTCGGCCGGACTGGATGACGCTGGAACTTGACGGCGTGAACGCGCGATCGACGCTTAGCCGCGACAAGGACTGGTTCGTTCGTGAGGCGAGCAAGCTGCCTCCGGAGCCGACACTTCCTCACATCACGGCCAGTTTCGGTCGGCGGGCGAGAGACTCCTACTGGCATTACCACCGCGTCGTCACCGGGCGGTTCCATTTCCCGCACTACAGGTCGCATCGCCAGGGTTCGATCATCAAGGAAGGTCTTGGATGGCTGTGGAAATTCCTATGGGAAGATTCTCGCCGGCGTTCCGCTGAAAGAGTCCTCGAGCGTCTCCAGGACCAGCCCAAGTTCCTGCTGCCGCTGCAGCTGTCCGGTGATTACCAGATCCGCACTCACTCGTCCTTTCCGGACATGCAGAGCGCCGCCGCCTATACGATCGCCAGCTTCGCTGCCAACGCGCCGGCGGATGTCCATCTTTTGCTCAAGGCCCACCCGCTGGATTGCAGCTTCTTCAATTGGTCGGCTTTCGTTCGGCGTCATGCTCGCCGTCATGGATTGGAGAAGCGGTTGCACTTCATTGACGGAGGAGACCTTGATAGCCTGGCCAAGGAGGCTCGCGGCCTGGTGTGCGTCAACAGTACGTCGGCGACACTCGCGCTTGCCAATAGCACGCCGGTCTGCACGATCGGCGAGGCCATCTACGATATGCCGGGCCTGACCCATCAACGTCATCTCGACCAGTTCTGGTCCGACCCGACGCCTCCCGAACCCGGCGTCTATGAGGCGTTCCGGCGTGTCCTGGTCGACCGCTGCCTCGTTCGAGGAGGGCTCGCCAGTGAGTCCGCCGTCACGGAATTGATCGGGTCGATCCTCAAGCGGCTCGAAGCCGACCCGGCGTAGCCGTCAATCCGAAGCCCAAGGCTCGCTGAACCGTCCGTGGCGGGCATTCTGGGTCAGGCGTGAGAACTCGGACCCTTGCATGTGTACGAGCGATTTGTGATCGCCGGCTTCGAAGTAGACGTCGGGCTGCTGCTCCAGCGCGTCGTCGACGATCGTCGTGACGCCGTAACCAACCGGCGGGACAGAACCCAGCTCACAGTCGCGGAACAGCTTGCCTACCTCGGCCTCGTCCGACAGGCGCGGCTTGCGGCCTAACTCGGCGCGCAGTTCGCTGAGCTCAACCCTGCGATCGGAGGGGAGCACCGCGAGAAGGCGGTCATCGTCGGCGGTATCCAGCAGGACTGCCTTGGCCAGCCGCTCGGCGGGGATGTCGCAGCTTTTGGCGGTTTCCATCGCTGAACTGGTGGGGCGATGTTCGACGATGTCATATTCCGCTTCGGTTTCGTCGAGGAACTGGCGGAGCTGGGGTGCGATGGACATTTGTGCCTCCTTCGAAGCGCTTTTTCGTCCCCCCGTTGAGTCGCCCTATACGCCTCAGCCGATCGACCTTCCAATCAGTTCGCGCATGATCTCGCTCGTCCCGCCGTAGATTCTGGCCACCCGGGCGTCGCGCCAGAGGCGGGCGATCGGATATTCGTTCATATAGCCGGCACCGCCGTGGAGCTGCAGCGCGGTGTCGCAGGCCTCCCACTGCATCTCACTGTGCCACAGCTTGGCGGCGCTGGCCTCGGCGGGTGTCAGCTTGCCCGCGACGTGGCGCGCGATCGCCCAGTCGAGATGGGCCCAGCCGACCTGCAGCCGCGCCTTCAAATCGGCCAAGGTGAAGCGGGTATTCTGGAATTCGACGACGCGTTTGCCGAACGCTTTCCGGTCCGAAGTGAATTTGACGGCCTCGTCGAATGCGCGCTGGGCGCTGGCCTGGCTCTGCACCGCGATCGACAGACGTTCCTGCGGCAATTGCTGCATCAGCATCGGGAAGCCGCCGTTTTCCGCACCGAGCAGACGATCGGCGGGGAGTTTCACCTCGTCGAAGAAGAGTTCCGACGTGTCGTTGCCGTGGAGGCCGATCTTGTCGAGGTTGCGGCCGCGGCTGAAGCCTTCGTCGCCTTCCTCGACCAGGAACAGCGAAAGGCCCTTGGCGCCGCCTTCCTCGGTCGTACGGGCGGCGACGATGACGAGGTCCGCGGCCTGGCCGTTGGTGATGTAGGTCTTGGAGCCTGACAGCTTCCAGCCATTGCCGTCCGGCCTGGCGATGGTGCGAATGCCTTGAAGATCACTGCCGGCGCCTGGCTCCGTCATGGCGATGGCGCTGATTGTGGTGCCCGCGATCATGCCCGGTAGGTAGCGCTTCTTCTGCTCCTCGCTGCCGTAGTGGACGATGTAGTCGGCGACGATGTCGGACTGGAGCGTGAAGCCGGCGGCAGATCCCATGTAGCTCAGCTCCTCGCCGACGATGGCGTTGAAGCTGAAGTCGAGACCGGGGCCGCCATAGGCCTCGGGTACCTGCGGGCAGAGCAGACCGGCAGCGCCGACCGCTTGCCATGCCTCGCGCTCGACGATGCCGTCGCGCTCATGGTCGTCGAGGCGAGGTTCGATCACATCGGCAAGGACGCGACGAACCGTATCGCGGAAGGCGTGATGGTCGTCGGTGAACAGTGGGCGGTCGGCGGCGTCGATCATCGAACCTGCTTTCTTAACTTCACTAAAGTCGCAAAAGTCTCAAGGTGAGGCGCCATTTCGTGTGACTTTAGTGACTTTAAGGATGTCGCGGAATTGCACGGAGGGCAGGGGCGCTCATCGGGGAAAGCTAACCGCAGCAAGGCGTGTAGGACAGCAATTTCGCGTAGAGACTTGCGGGCTTGGCGCTGGCCGCTAGCCTAGTTCAATGGCGGGCCCGCTTTCCGGATTGAAGATCGTCGAGATGGCGGGTCTCGGGCCCGGACCGTTCGCCGCGATGATGCTGGCGGACCATGGAGCCGAAGTGATCCGGGTCGAACGCGCCGGGATGATCGGCGTTCGAAACGATCCGCTGCTCCGCAATCGCCGCTCCATCTCCCTCGATTTGAAGCGTGATGAATGCCGCGAAGTGGTTCGCCGCCTGGCCGAGCGGGCTGATGGATTGATCGAGGGCTATCGACCGGGTGTCATGGAACGGCTGGGCCTGGGACCGGACGAGCTGCTGAAAATCAATCCCAAGCTTGTCTATGGCAGGATCACAGGCTGGGGTCAGTCGGGCCCGCTGGCGAATGAAGCTGGGCACGACATCAATTATGTTGCGATCACCGGCCTTCTGAACGGCATTGGCCCCAAGGAACGCCCGGTGGTGCCGATCAATTATCTTGGCGACTATGCCGGCGGCGGCATGATGCTGGCATTCGGGATGGTCTCTGCGCTGCTCAGCGTCCAGCGGGGCGGCGAGGGGCAGGTCATCGACTCAGCGATGAGCGACGGCGCTGCTCTGATCGGGGCGCTGACCTATGGCCTGAAGGCGGCCGGGCTCTGGCGCGAGGAGCGGGAGGCAAACCTGCTCGACGGCGGAGAGCCTGCCTACGGCATCTATCGCTGCCTCGACGGCAAATTCCTCAGCATTGGAGCGATCGAGCCTCAGTTCCGGGAGGCGCTGTTCAAGGGATTGGCGCTCGGCCAAGGCGCCAGCCACGAGGAAATTGCGACTGTGATCGCCAGCCGGTCCCGGGATGCCTGGGTAACGCATTTTGCAGGAACGGATGCCTGCGTTGCGCCGGTCCTCGACCTCGAAGAGGCACCGGTGCATCCGCATAACGTCGCTCGGCGCACTTTCCTCGATCTGGATGGCGTGTTCCAGCCGGCGCCGGCACCGCGCTACTCCGAAACCAACACCGAGCGTCCGGAGCCGCCGAGGCGGGAAGGCCAGGATGGACCCGCAATCCTCGCCAAGCTCGGCTTTGGTGCCGACGAGATCCAAGCAATCCTCAACCGCGAAGAGGCCTGATGAACCCGCTTTACCAGCAGATGGAAACCAGCGTGTTCGAGCGCATGTCGCTTGCGGCCGCGAAACATGGCGCGGTGAATTTGGGGCAGGGGTTTCCGGACTTCGGCTGGTCGCCCGAAATATTGGAGGCGGCAGCAAAGGCGGTAGTCGAAGGCTCCAACCAATATGCCCCGTCGCGCGGGCTTCCGGCGCTCCGTGAAGCGGTCGCGGCACATTATGGGCGGCATCAAGGCCTCGATCTGAGTGCGGAGAATATCTGCGTGACATCGGGCGCGACCGAGGCGCTGGCGGCGGCGATCCTGGCGACGGTCGAGCCCGGCGACGAGGTGATCATCTTCACTCCGGCCTATGACGCCTATGCGCCGCTGATCCGGAGGGCAGGGGGGTTGCCGGTCGAGGTTGCGTTGCAGCCGCCCGGCTGGAGGATCGAGCGGTCGGCGCTGGAGGCAGCCATTTCTCCCAGTACCAAGGCGATCGTCTTCAACAATCCGCATAATCCGACTGGCCGGCTGTTCGACCGGGACGAGCTGGGCGTGATTGCCGAATTTGCGGTGATCAATGAGCTGGTCGTCATCTCGGACGAGGTTTGGGAGCATATCTTGCTGGACGGGCAAGCGTTCACGCCGATTGCCGCACTCCCCGGAATGGCGAGCCGAACGCTTAAATGCGGTTCGGCCGGCAAGATATTCTCGCTGACTGGCTGGAAAATCGGCTGGCTCGCGGCGTCGACCGAGCTGGCGACCTTGGCGGCGCGCGCGCACCAGTTCCTGACCTTTGCATCCGCGCCCAACCTGCAGGCGGCCGTCGCCTATGGCCTCAACGAGGGCGATGGCTGGCTCCAGCCGATGCGCGACCATTTCGCACGGGCACGCGACCGGATGACGGCGGGCCTGGAGGCGGCGGGCTTTGCAGTGCTGCCTAGCGCCTCGACCTATTTCATGTGCGTCGACCTGGCGGCGTCGGGAATATCGCTTGACGATGAGGCCTTCGCTACCCAAGCGGTCGCCAAGGCGGGGGTTGCGGTGGTTCCGCTATCGCCCTTCGCCGAGCAAGAGGCCCCGCGCCACTTGATCCGGCTATGTTTCGCCAAGCGCGACGAGACAATCGACGCCGGAGTGGAAGCCATGGCCAGAGCCAGGAATTTGATCAGATGAGCCCAGCCGAAGAAGCCCGCGACCTGCTTTCCCAATTGGGCGTGGAGAGCGGGGGCAACCTCGAAAGCCGTTCGCCCATCGACGGCCAGGTCATCGGCAGCGTCGCGGAATCGACGTCGACCGAGGTCTCCAAGGCTTGCGAGCGAGCCCAGGCGGCCTTTTTGAAATGGCGCAATGTTCCGGCGCCCCGTCGCGGCGAACTGGTCCGCCTGATCGGGGAGGAATTGCGCGCGGCGAAGGAACCGCTGGCGCGGCTGGTTACCTTGGAAGCCGGCAAGATCGTCCAGGAGGGCCTTGGCGAGGTCCAGGAGATGGTCGACATTTGCGATTATGCCGTCGGCCTGTCCCGGCAGCTTTACGGTCTCAGCATCGCCAGCGAGCGGCCGAACCACCGGATGATCGAGCAGTGGCACCCGCTGGGCGTTGTCGGCGTGATCACGGCGTTCAATTTCCCGGTCGCGGTCTGGGCGTGGAATGCGGCGCTCGCCATCGTTTGCGGCGACCCCGTCATCTGGAAGCCGAGCGAGAAGACGCCGCTGACCGCGGCGGCGGTCATGGCCTTGGCGGAGCGGGCGCTGGAGAAATTCGGCGATGCGCCCGACGGCCTGCTGCAATGCGTGCAAGGCGGGCGCGAGGTTGGCGAAGCGCTGGTCGACAATCATCGCATTGCCTTGCTGTCGGCGACGGGATCGACGGCGATGGGGAGGGCAGTCGGCCCCCGTGTCGCGGAGCGTTTCGGCAGGTCGCTGCTGGAGCTTGGCGGCAACAATGCGATGATCGTGGCGCCGAGCGCTGACCTCAAGCTTGCCGAGCGGGCCATATTATTCTCGGCGGCGGGCACGGCGGGACAGCGATGCACCACATTGCGGCGCCTGATCGTCCATGAATCGATTGCCGACGGATTGGTGGCGCGGCTTCGCGAGCTGTTCGCGCGGGTGAAGGTTGGCGATCCGCGCGAGAAGGGGACGCTGGTGGGCCCACTGATCGACGAGGCGGCCTACGAAGGCATGCGGCGCGCTTTCCCGGAAGCGGAGCAGGTCGAAGTGGGCGAGGGAGGCCTCTATGTCCGGCCCGCGATTGTCGAGATCGATCGGCAGCAAGGGATGGTGAGGCAGGAAACCTTTGCGCCGATCCTCTATGTTCTTCGCTATCGCGAATTCGAGGAAGCGATCGAACTTAATAATGATGTTGTTCAAGGCCTTAGTTCGTCGATTTTCACAAATGACATGAAGGAAGCGGAGCGCTTCGTCACGGCAGCGGGATCGGATTGCGGCATCGCCAACGTCAATATCGGCACCTCGGGCGCCGAGATCGGCGGGGCATTCGGTGGCGAGAAGGAGACGGGCGGCGGGCGCGAGAGCGGTTCCGACAGCTGGCGCGCCTATATGCGGCGGTCGACCAATACCATCAATTACGGTGACGATTTGCCGCTGGCGCAGGGCATCGAATTCGGCGTCTGAGTGGCGTCGCCATTCTTGCTGCCCGTTCGTCCTGAGGAGCCGGTGAGCCTGTCGAACCGGCGTCTCGAAGGACACCCGATCCTTCGAGACGGCCCTTCGATGCGCTTCGCTTACTCAGGGCCTCCTCAGGACGAACGGTTGATAACCAATCAGCCCATGTAGCGGCGCGGAATCCTTAGAGGCAGTTGCGGCTGTTCGCCGATAATCATGTGCCAGCGCTCCTCGAAGCGGTCGAGCCACGGAATGAGGTCTTCGGGCTTGAGCGGCTGGGCCACGAAATAGCCCTGCGCGACGTCGCAGCCGAGGTCGCGCAGCAGTTTCAGCTGATCCTCGGTCTCGACCCCTTCGGCAGTGACGGTGAGGCCGAGGCCGTGGGCAAGTTCGATGATGCTTTTGACGATCAGGGCGCTGTCGGCCGAGGTCGGCGCATCCTCGACGAAGAAGCGGTCGATCTTGAGTTCCGTGAACGGAAGTTGCCGGAGCTGCATCAGGGTCGAATAGCCGACCCCGAAATCGTCGATGGCAAGGCCAATGCCCTTGATGCGGAAGCGGGTTAGCGTGTCCATCAGCTTGATGAGCGGCTGGGTCGCGCCCTCCGTCAGTTCCAGCACCAGGCGATCGGTCGGTACGTCCAGGGCCGTGCACATCCGCTCGACAAGGTCGGGAAAGTCCAGCTGATCGAGGCTGAGCGCGGAAATATTGAAGGCGAGACAGGTATCGATGCCCTGTTCGACCCAGCTGAGCCACTGGCGGAGGGTGGTTCTCAACCCCCACTGCGTCATCTGGTCGATGAGGCCATGCTTCTCGGCCAATGGAACGAAGCGGGAGGGCGGGATCGTGCCCAATTCGGGGTCGTCCCACCGAACCAGCGCCTCGACGCGGCGGAGGCGGCCGTCGGACAGCGATATCTTCGGCTGATAGACCATGTGCAACCGGCCGTTGATCAGCGCCCGCTCGAGCCCATCGAGCATTCCGATATCCGCCTGGGCAATCATGGCACCAGCGATGGCCTGACCTTCGTCAAAATTTCCTCGAGCTCCTCAAGTCGGGCGGGCTTTTCCAACGGGCCGACCATCTGCAATCCCATGGCTTCGCCGAGCCGAAACGCGCTTTCGAGTACCCTGCGATCGAAACCGGAAATGATCAGGACCGGATCCTTGAACCCTTCGTCGGCAATGAAGCGGAGGAGCTGGACGCCGTCCATTCCAGGCATTCCAAGGTCGAGGACAACCATCTGGGGACGGGATTCGAGGAAGGAGTCGCGAAACTGCTGGTCATGTTCGGCGATGATCGGCTCAAAGCCGCACATGTCGGCGGCCTTGGCGACGAATGCGGCCAGCGCCGGTTCGTCATCGATCAACAACAGCCTCGGCAACGGCATTTTTGGCCAGCTCTCCCACTTTGCCCCTTACCGGAACCTATCATTCAAGGATACGGGCCGGTCAAACGCGCGAAACCTGATTTTAACCCAAATACATATATTGTCTCACTTTGGCGCGAAATTCATTCGCTTTGGGAGAGCCCAGGCATGTTCGGATCACTCATCCGGCGTAAACAGACGAAGCTTCCGCTCGGTGAGGATGGGGTCGTGTTCGAGTCGACCACCTTTTCGCTGAGCACGGCCGTGCCGCGGCCGACGGAACGGCGCACCGACGAACGTCTGATCGCCATGCTGCGGGTGGCAAAGCTGACGGATGCGCGGGGCCAGAACCAGTTGATCCGAGTCCGCAATGTTTCCGCCGGTGGTTTGATGGCGGAAGTCGGCCATCCCGTGGAGGTTGGCGACGTCGTCGAGATCGAGCTTTCTTCCCAGCAGGTTCCGTCGACCGTGGTGTGGATCCGCGAAGGCACCGCAGGGTTCAAGTTCGACCAGAATATCGACCTTGGCGAGCTTCTGGCCGGTCGCAAGCCCCGCCACGGCTTCCGCCCGCGCCCGCCGCGGCTGGAGGTCAATTGCAAGGCCAATGTGAAGGTCGAGAGCAATTACTACACGGTAGAGGTCCACGACATTTCGCTGGGCGGAATGAAGGTCGAGCCGATCGAGGAATATTGCCTGGGCAAAAAGGTCGTGGTGGTCGTCGAAAGCCTGCGCCCGATCCGTGGCGAGGTGCGCTGGTTCTCCGACCGCAAGGCGGGCATCGTGTTCGAACAACCGCTGAAGTTCGAGGAACTTGCCGAATGGATCGCGACGCGGCTCGAGGTTGCGACCTTGAAAGCCAGCACGAAGGGCTGAGGCCCTTCAATAGTATCGCGGCCGTTCTTATTTATCCGTCCAATACAATGGAAGGATAAGGAAATGGCCGATCAAGTCGCGGTTCTGGCGGGCGGATGCTTCTGGTGCACGGAGGCCGTGTTCCTCGACGTCGTCGGCGTGAAATCGGTCGAAAGCGGCTATACGGGCGGGCAGACCGTCAATCCGACCTACAAGCAGGTTTGCGGCGGCGACACCGGGCATGCCGAGGCGATCCGCATCACCTATGACGCCGACGTGTTGAGCTATGGCGACCTGCTCGACATCTTCTTCGCAATCCACGACCCGACCCAGCTCAATCGGCAGGGAGGCGACATCGGAACCCAATATCGCTCCGCTATCTTCCCGCAGGACGAAGTGCAGCGGGAGGAGGCCATCGCGGCGATCGAGCGCGCCAACCAGCAGAATGACGGCAAGGTGGTGACCACGATCGAGCCCAAGGCCGAATGGTATCCGGCGGAGGATTATCACCAGGATTATTGGGCCGGCGAAGGGCAGAGCAACGCCTATTGCGTCGCCG
The DNA here is from genome assembly GCF_023516455.1 of Sphingomonas caseinilytica. Taxonomy (GTDB): domain Bacteria; phylum Pseudomonadota; class Alphaproteobacteria; order Sphingomonadales; family Sphingomonadaceae; genus Sphingomicrobium; species Sphingomicrobium caseinilyticum. Next base: position 154,026 of record NZ_JAMGBA010000001.1, read on the forward strand.
TCATCCCGCCGAAGCTGGCGAAGCTCCGGAAGAGCTTCCAGAACCGGGTGAAGAGCGAGGGGGCGAACGCCTGACCGGCATTCGCCCCGCTAACTCAAAACTTTAGCGTTGCGGGGACCCGGCTGCACTTGCGGGAGCCTCGGTGGTGGTCGGAGTATCCGCCGCGACAGGAGCTGCGACCGGCATAGTTGCCGGAGCCGGAGCAGCCGCCGCGCGCCGGTCGACCTCGGCCTTCAGCGCCGTGAAGAATGTGTCGTAGGGCTCGGCGACCGTCACCAGCTTGCCGTCGCTAAAGGCCGTGCCGAACAGGCCGCGCTGCTTCGATTCCGTGACGTGCAGGTTGAGCCGCACCAGCGACTGGCCAGCGCCATATTCCTCGATGAGGAGCGACGCCTTCTGCGTCAGCTTCTTTTTCCCGAATCCCCAGAGGATATTATAGAAAATCTTGCCCTTGGCTTCGGTCTGGCCGCTGATCGTGCCGGCGTCCTTGCTGGCGGTGATGTCGACATAACCCAGCGATTGTAGGGCGGCGATCGATGCGGAAAAGGCCGTGTTCACCGGCACCGCATAGCTTTCCGATTGCGCCTCGGACAGCTGGGCCGGCGTCAGCTCAGGCGGTTTCTGCTCGGCCATTGCCGGTGCGGCAAAGCTGGTGGTGCCGACGGCAAGCGCTGCCGCCATCAAGATATTGCGATTCAATTTATTCCCCCATGTACGAACAGGCGAAACTAGCCTGTTGTGATGAGCCTAGGTTGGGCGTTCGTCAGCCGCAATATTAAATCACCAGGGATTTTATCGTGACGTCAGCCGCTTAGGGCCGGGGCGCCGCAGCCCTTTTCAGCCGGTCGCGGATGGCGGCGGCGATGCCGTCGCCGGGGACGGGGGCGATGGCAATGCGCTGGGCCGGTGAAGCGTCGGCTTTATGGAGCAGGTCGAACAGCCGTGCCGCGGCCTCGACCGGGTCTCCCGTTTCGCTGAGCGACACGTCGCCGGAAACGGGGCCGAAGCCGATCAGATATTCGCCGTCCTCCGCGCCTGTCGCATCGAGGCGGAGCGGTTTCTTCGGTGCGTAGTGGCTGGCGAGCTGGCCCGGTGCCTCGATCGCCGAGGCGCGCTTCACTTCGATCGCATCGATTTCGATCGGACCTCTTCGAAGGAGGCGAAGCCGCCCGTCCGTCGCGGCGATGATGGTCGATTCAATACCCCGCTGCGTCGCGCCGCCGTCGATCACCAGCGGGATCCGGCCTTTCAGGGAAGCGAGTACGTGGCTGGCCCTGGTCGGGCTGATAAGGCCGCTGGCATTGGCGGACGGCGCGGCCAGCGGCCGGTCGCAGGCCTTGAGCAGCGCCTGCATCGCCGGGTGGGCGGGGATGCGCAGGGCGATTGTCTCGAGCCCGGCGGTAACGATGCCCGGGATCGCTGCGCCCTTCACCAGGGGGACGACCAGGGTCAGTGGGCCCGGCCAATATTTGTTCGCGAGCTTGCGGGCTTCGCCGTCGAAACGCCCAATGCGCTCGGCCGCTTCAAGATCGGGGACATGGACGATCAGGGGATTGAACCGCGGACGGCCCTTGGCGGCGTAGATGCGCGCAACGGCGTCCGCATTGGTCGCGTCGGCGGCGAGGCCGTACACCGTCTCCGTGGGAACGGCCACAAGCTCGCCGGCCAGTACCAGGCGCGCGGCTTCGGCGATGGCTTCATCGCTCAGCGGCATGACGCGCGTGTCGGCTGGCCCACTCATTGTCTGCCCGCTATAGGCCCTTCGCACCATCTTCAAGGACCTCGAAATGAGTTTTATTGCCCCGGTTTCGGATCAACGCCTGACGCTTAACGCAGTCGTCGGGATCGGCGAACTCGAAGGCGGGCCAGATGCAGAGATGGTGGATGCGGTGCTCGAGGGCGCCGCTGCACTCGCGGAAGGCGAATTCGCACCGCTTGCAAGCATCGGCGATACGGTCGGCGCTCGGTGGGACAATGGCAGGGTTACAATGCCGGCCGGCTTCAAGGCTGCGTGGCAATCCTTCGTCGAGGGCGGCTGGATGACGCTTGCGGCGCATGAGGAGCATGGCGGGCAGGGCCTGCCGCATTCCATGTCCGCTGCCCTCATGGACAATCTCAACGCCGCGAACCTGGGGTTTGCGCTCTGCCCGATGCTGTCGATGGGCGCCATCGAAGCGATCGCGCAGCACGGTTCGGACGAGCTGAAGCGCGATTATCTGCCGAAGATCGTCAGCGGCGAATGGCCGGCGACGATGAACCTGACCGAGCCCGCGGCAGGGAGCGATGTCGGCGCGCTCAAGACCAAGGCCGAGGCGGTCGGCGATGGCAGCTGGCGTATCAAGGGCACGAAGATATTCATCACCTATGGCGAACATGATCTGAGCGACCAGATCATCCACCTGGTGCTGGCCCGTACTGCTGGAGCCCCGGAAGGGACACGCGGCATTTCGCTGTTCCTGGTTCCCAAACTGATGCCGGACGGTTCGGCGAACGATGTTCGCTGCGTCTCGATCGAACATAAGCTTGGCATCCACGCCTCGCCGACCTGCGTCATGAGCTATGGCGACCATGAGGGCGCGATCGGCTGGCTGGTCGGGCCGGAGTTGGGCGGAATGGCGGCGATGTTCACGATGATGAACAATGCGCGGCTGAATGTCGGTCTGCAGGGCGTCGGCATTGCCGAACGCGCGACGCAGCGCGCTGTTGCCTATGCGCTGGAGCGCAAGCAGGGGCTGCGCAACCGCCTGCCGGTTCCGATCGCCGAGCATCCCGACGTCCGGCGAATGCTGCTTCGCATGCGGGCGCTCACCATGGGAGCGCGGGCGCTGCTTTATTATGCATTCGGGCAGGTCGACCGGGCGGCACGGGGCGATGGTGCCGCGGCGCTTCGTGCAGAGGTCCTGACCCCGCTGGCCAAGGCCTGGGGAACCGATGTCGGCTGCGAAGTAGCCAGCCTCGGCATCCAGGTACATGGCGGCATGGGCTATATCGAGGAGACCGGCGCGGCCCAGCATCTGCGCGATGCCCGGATCGCACCGATTTACGAGGGCACCAACGGCATCCAGGCGGCCGACCTCGTGGGCCGGAAGCTGGGTCTGGACGGCGGCCTGGCGTTCGACGGGCTGATTGCCGACGTTCGCGACGAAACCCGGGACGCGCGGCTGGTTGCGCTGGCCGATGCGGTCGAAGTTGCAGCCACCACCCTGCGCGAATCCGCGCCGGACGACCGGCTGGCGGGAAGCTATCCCTTCCTTACCATGACGTCGGTGATGGTGGCCGGATGGCTGGTCGAACGAATGGCGCGGTCGGAGGGTGCGGATGCCCGCACCAAGGCCGCCACCGATTTCTTCGTGGCGACGATCGTTCCGGAAGCGCTTGGACTAGGCGCGGCTGCCGAGGCAGGCGCGGCGTTGCTTTACGAGGTTCCGGCGGAAGCCCTGGCCTAGGCGCTTTGCATCAGTTCGGCCGGGTCGATTCCCAGCCGGGCCATGCGATCGCGGATCAAGGGCCATTCACTGGTGATGAATGCCTGACGCTCGCTGGTGCGAAGGCGCGCGGCCGCGCCTGATGCCACGAACATGCCGACCCCGCGCTTCACCACAATCAGTCCTTCGTCCTGGAAGCCCTGATAGGCCTTAGCGACGGTGAGCGGATTGGCGCCCTGTTCGGCGGCTAGCGCACGGACAGAGGGAAGCGGGTCTCCATCGCCGTACCTGCCGGCCAGAATGGCATCGGCAATCACCTCGCGAAGGCGGACGTACACGGGTTTTTCGTGGGAGCTTCTGAGCGTCATGCTGTTACAATACAGCAAAGCGCAAGGAGTTCAAGGATTTCCATCGTCATTGCGAGAAGCAAAAGCGACGAAGCAATCCAAATGCGGGCGGTTGGATTGCTTCGCTAACGCTCGCAATGACGGCTAGACTTCCGGCGGTTGCCACTCGCTGACATGCTTGGCGAGCGCGGGCCGTGGGCGTTCCTCGAGCGGGTTGCCGGGCGTGCCGAGAAAGATGAAGCCGGCGATCCGCTCGCCCTCCCTGCAGAATGCCATGGTGACCCTTGGCGAATAGGCCTGCCAGCCGGTGATCCACCCGCCGACAAAGCCCAGGGCATGGGCGGCATGGAGCAGGTTCATCGCGACCGCGCCGCAGCTCAATTCCTGTTCCCAGACCGGAATCTTGTGACCCTGGATCGGGGAGGAAACCAGGGTGATCATTACGGGCGCCTGGTGGGCGAATTCCAGCGCCTTGGCATAATGGGCCGAGGTCGGATCGTCGTTACATTCCGGAAGCGCGCGGGCGAGGAGGTCGGCTAGTTGCTGCCGCTGTTGTGAGCCAACGATGACGAATCGCCACGGGGAGATCTTGCCATGATCGGGCGTTCGCATGGCGATGGTCAGGATGCGTTCTAGGTCGGCAGCGGATGGTCCGGGTGCAACCATTTCCCGCGGCCTACCGGAACGGCGGGTTTCGAGGAGCGATTGTGCGGATGAGATATCGTTCAGGGTCATGCAGTGCATCTAGTGGCGCAAGCCGTTGGCAACAATCGGCTTCACAAGCGCGTTTTCCCCGTTAGGGTGCCGCCCAATTCAACTAAAGGCACGCCCGCGCGAGGCGAGCCAGCACTTCGAGAGGAATGCCCGACATGGGTCTAAAGCCATTTTCCGCATGGGCCGAAGGCGACTGGATTACCGCAATTGCGGTCTTCGTCCTGGCTGTCTTCCTGACGGTCGGCGCCAAGGTTGCCGTCCAGAAGGAGCCCGAGTTCGCTGGGCACCCGAAGGGCCTGTACATGCTGTTCTTTGCCGAAATGTGGGAGCGTTTCTCCTACTACGGCATGCGGGCGCTGCTGATTTTCTACCTGACGCAGCATTGGCTGTTCAATGATTCCAAATCGAACCTGATCTACGGCGCCTACACCAGCCTGGTGTACATCACGCCCGTTCTCGGCGGCTATATCGCGGATCGCTACCTCGGGCAGCGCAAGGCTGTGCTGTTCGGCGGCCTTCTGCTGGCAGTCGGCCACAGCCTGATGGCGGTCGAAGGCGTTGGCGGCCAATCGGACCCGACGATCAACGTCTTCTGGGCGGCACTGGCCTTCATCATTGTCGGCTCGGGCTTCCTCAAGGCCAACATTTCGGTGATGGTCGGGCAGCTGTACAATCTGACCGACATCCGCCGCGACGGCGCCTACACCATCTTTTACATGGGCATTAACGTCGGCGCCGCGATCGGCACCATCCTGGTCGGCTATCTGGGCCAGACGATCGGCTGGGGCTATGGCTTCGGTCTCGCTGGCATCGGCATGCTCGCCGGCCTCGTCGTCTTCGTGCTGGGCAAGAAAGCGCTCCTTGGTGCAGGCGAAGCACCGGCGCCGCTCTCCAAGTCGAAGGAGTTCACCCTTTACGGCGTCGGCATCGGCGCGGTCGCGGTGATCTGGGCGCTGGTCCAGTATCAGGATGTCATCCAGACGCTGCTGATCATCTCGGGCCTCGCACTGCTTGGCTATGTTCTCTACGAGAGCTTCAAGCTGGAGAAGGAACCGCGCGAGCGCATGTTCGCCATCCTGTTCCTGATTGCCCTCAACCCGCTGTTCTGGGGCCTGTTCGAACAGGCCGGCGGCTCGATGAACCTCTTCACGGACCGCTTCGTCGACCGTGGCGGCGTGCCGGCGGCGATCTTCCAGTCGATCAATCCAATTTACATCATCCTTCTGGCACCGATATTCGCGGGCCTGTGGGTGGCCCTTGGCCGACGCGGAATGGAGCCTTCCGCTCCGGCCAAGTTCGGCCTGGCGCTTGCCCAGATGGGCCTTGCGAACCTCGTCCTCGTCTGGGGCGCTGAGGCTTACGGCCTGGCGGCGATGACCCCGGTCATCTTCGTGTTCCTCTACTATCTGCTGGCAACGACCGGTGAGCTCTGCCTCAGCCCGGTTGGCCTCAGCGCGATGAACCGGCTTGCGCCGTCGTACCTCGCATCGCTGATCATGGGCGCCTGGTTCTACATGACTGCGGTCGGCAACTTCGTCGCCGGCAAGATCGGCGAGGCGACCGGCGGCCATGGCGGCGAGATGAGCAAGGAAAAGCTGCTCCAGATTTACGAGCTGTTCGGCTGGGTCTCGATCGGTGCGGCGGTGGTCGTGCTGGCGCTTTCGCCGCTGGTGAAGCGCTGGATGCACCTCGACACGCTCCGCGACACCCGCGACCTCGCCGGTGATCGTGAACTTGGCGAGCCGCAGGCTGCGGGCGCCAACCTCAGCGGAGAGGTAAAGGCCTAATGCGTCTAACGGGGGGAGTAAGGTTCGCGGCGGCAATTATTGCGGTCGCGGGCCTGGGGGCTTGCGCCGCGCAGCCGAAGTCGAAGCCGGGCGAGATCAGGATCAACCTGAATCCCTATCCGTCCACTTACTACCCCTATGGCAGCGTCCCGACCTTGATCCGCGGGGCGACGATCCTCGACGGAGAGGGCGGACGGATCGACAATGGTTCGGTCCTGCTGGTCGATGGGAAGGTGAGCGCGGTTGGAGGCGCGGACCTTGGCGCTCCCGAAGGCGCCACCGTGATCGATGCCGGCGGACGATATGTGACGCCCGGGATCATCGACGTGCACAGCCATCTCGGCGACTATCCGTCGCCCGGCGTCCAGTCGACGAGCGACGGCAATGAGGCGACCTCACCCGCGCGGCCGGAGGTTTGGGCCGAACATAGCGTGTGGCCGCAGGATCCCGGCTTCTCGCGGGCGCTGGCCAATGGCGGGGTGACCTCGCTGCAGATCCTCCCCGGCTCGGCAAACCTGTTCGGCGGCCGCTCCGTAACCCTGAAGAATGTGCCTGCGCGGACGATGCAGGGAATGAAGTTCCCCGGCGCGCCCTATGGCCTCAAGATGGCCTGCGGCGAGAACCCCAAGCGCGTGTACGGGTCCAAGAGCCAGATGCCGCAGACCCGGATGGGCAACGTCGCCTATGTCCGGCAGACCTGGGCCAAGGCCAAGGAATATGACCGCAAGTGGACCAAATATGAAAAGACCGGCGGGGAAATTCCCGCGCAGGACCTGGCGATGGATACGCTTCGCGGCGTGCTCCACGGCGATATCCTGGTCCACAACCACTGCTACCGCGCTGACGAAATGGCGATCATGATCGATGTCGCCAAGGAGTTCGGCTACAAGATCGCCAGCTTCCAGCATGGCGTCGAGGCGTACAAGATCGCCGACCTGCTCAAGGAAAACGGCATCTGTGGCGCACTTTGGGCCGACTGGTACGGCTTCAAGATGGAAAGCTATGACGCGATCAACGAGAATATCGCGTTCGTCCAGAATGCGGGCGCTTGCACGATCGTCCATAGCGACGATGCGAACGGCATCCAGCGCTTGAACCAGGAGGCCGCCAAGGCGATCGCCTCGGGCAAGCGCGCCGGCATCAACATCAGCGAAGAAACGGCCTGGACCTGGCTGTCGAGTAACCCCGCGAAATCGCTGGGCATCTTCGAGCAGACGGGGAGCCTGAAGGCCGGTAAGATGGCCGACGTCGTGCTGTGGAACGGCAATCCGTTCAGCGCCTACACCCGGCCCGACAAGGTGTGGATCGACGGAGCTTTGCTTTACGATGCGGCCAATCCGAAGCTTCGGCCGGTCAGCGACTTCGAGCTGGGACAGCCGGGCGAAGGAGATGTGAAGTGAAGCGGCTTTCCCTGATCGCCACGGCACTGGCCGCAACCGCTTCGCCGCTCGCCGCGCAAACCTTTGCGATCTCCGGCGGCACCGTCGTGCTTGGCGATGGATCGGAGCCGATCCAGAACGGAATGGTCGTAGTGCGCGACGGACGGATCGTCGCCGCGGGCGACATTCGAATGAAATTGCCGGCGGGCACGGAGGTAATCGACGCCACCAACAAATGGGTGACGCCAGGCATCGTCGCGGGTTTCTCGCGACTTGGGCTGGCGGAAGTCGACCTTGGCGCTTCCGGGTCGGACGATACCGAGACTGGAGGGAGCCCGTTCAGCGCTGCGATCGACGTGACGCCGGGCGTGAACCCCAAGGCATCAACCATCGCCGTCAGCCGGACCGATGGCGTGACGCGGGCGGTTGTCGCGCCGGTTGCTGCCAAGAGCATTTTCGCAGGGCAGGGCGCGATCATCGACACCGGCGACGACATGGACCCGATCGTCCGTGCGCGCGCCTTCCAGTTCGTCGAGCTGGGCGAGGGCGGTGCGGGCATCGCCGGCGGGTCCCGTACGGCCAGCTTCGCAATGTTCCGCAACGCGCTCCGGGAGGCGCGAGACCTTCGGGGCCGCGTCGACAGCAATCGTCAGGACGATGTGCTTCTGACCCGTTTCGATGCCGCCGCGCTCGTGCCGGTAGTGCAGGGCAAGCAGCTGCTGCTGGTGCATGTCGAACGCTCCAAGGACATTTTGAATGTGCTGGACCTGCGGCAGGAGTTTCCCGGCCTCAAGATCGCTCTGGTGGGTGTGACCGAGGGCTGGCTGGTCGCCGACAAGCTTGCCTCGTCGGGGGTGTGGGTGATCGCTTCGGCGCTCAACGACCTTCCGTCGAGCTTCGAGCAGCTGGCGGCGACCCAGTCCAATGTCGGACGGATGCGGGCGGCTGGTGTCAATGTCGCGATCGGGATGATCGACGACAATGACACGCGCTATGCCCGCAATCAGCGGCAGTACGCCGGAAATCTGGTTGCGCTCGGCAAGGTGCCGGGCGCGGCGGGTGTTTCCTGGAGCGACGCATTCGCGATGATTTCCTCACGGCCTGCAGAAGCGGTGGGCCTTGGTGGAGAATTTGGGAGCCTGGCCGCCGGGCGCCGCGGCGACGTCGTCGTGTGGGACGGCGATCCGCTGGAGCTGAATAGCGCGCCCGAGGCGGTGTGGATCGATGGCGTGCGCCAGCCGCTCGACAACCACCAGACCAAGCTTCGCGACCGCTACCGCTCGCTCGAGCGCCAGGCGCTTCCGGAGGCATATCGCAAGTGAGCGGACTGGGCATGCTGGCGCTGGCTTCCGTGGCCTTCGTCGGCACCCACTTCCTTATGTCGCACCCGCTTCGCTCGCCGATGGTTTCTGCGCTGGGCGAGCGCGGCTTCGCAGGCGTCTATTCGCTAATCTCCCTGGTGCTATTCGGCTGGATGATCTGGGCCTATCCGGCGGCGACCGCCGAGGCGCCGCAGCCCTATTGGGACGCAGGGCGATGGGGCTATTCGATCGCGACCTTGCTGATGTGGCTCGGATCGGTGCTGTTCGTCGGCTCGCTGCGCCGCAATCCCGCACTGCCGAGGCCCGGCAAGGTGATCGAGCGGATCGACGAGCCCAACGGCGTCTTTTCGATCACGCGCCATCCGATGATGTGGGGCTTCGCGCTCTGGGCCGCGACCCACGCAATCGTCAATCCGACCGCGGCCAGCCTGATCCTCTGCTTCGCGATCGCATTCCTCGCACTGGTCGGCGCCGCCCTGCAGGACGGCAAGAAGGACTGGCTGATGGGCGACGTCTGGCGCGACTATCGCTCGAAGACCAGTTTCGTCCCTTATGGCCGGGGATTGAAGTCGGCGGACGGGTTTGCGCTCGTCTTCGGGACGGTCGTCTGGCTCGCGGCTACCTGGGCGCACGGTGCGCTGGGCGGAAGGCCCGCCGGCGTATGGGCCTTCCTCGGCTGAGCCTTTTGGGACTAAGAGCCGGCTGATGGGACGGAAATTCTTCGGTACTGACGGGATTCGCGGGCGCACCAACCAGGCGCCGATGACGGCCGATGTTGCGATGCAGGTCGGGCAGGCGGCGGGTACCTATTTCCTGCGCGGGGTCCATCGCCACCGGGTGGTGATCGGCAAGGATACGCGGCTTAGCGGCTATATGATGGAATCGGCGATGGTCGCGGGCTTTACGTCTGTGGGCATGGACGTCGTGTTGCTGGGCCCGATGCCGACGCCGGCCGTCGCGATGTTGACTCGCGACCTGCGCGCTGACCTGGGCGTGATGATCTCGGCCAGCCACAATCCCTTTGCCGACAATGGCATCAAGCTGTTCGGTCCCGACGGCTACAAGCTCAGCGACAAGACGGAGATGGAGATCGAGCGGCTGATGGAAGAGCCGGCGACCTTGATCGACGCCCCGAAGATCGGCCGGGCAAAGCGCATCGACGATGCACGCGGCCGCTATGTCCAGTTCGCCAAGTCGACCTTTCCGCATCACCTGCGCCTGGATGGGCTGAAGGTGGTGATCGATTGCGCCAATGGCGCTGCCTATCACGTTGCCCCGGACGCAATCTGGGAACTGGGCGCGGACGTTATTCCGCTGGGCACCAAGCCCGATGGCCTCAACATCAACGACAAATGCGGCTCGACCGCGCCGGAATTGTTGCGCGAAACCGTCGTCGCGTCGGGTGCCGATCTCGGCCTTGCGCTGGACGGCGACGCGGATCGCCTGATCGTGGTCGACGAGAAGGGGCAGGTGGTGGACGGCGATCAGCTGATGGGCCTGATCGCGCTGTCGCAGCACCAGCATGGAACGCTCCGCGGCGGCGGCATCGTCTCGACTGTCATGTCCAACCTCGGCCTGGAGCGGAAGCTTGGCGAAGCGGGTCTCGACATGCACCGGTCTGCTGTCGGCGATCGCTATGTGCTGGAAGCGATGCGGGAAATGCGCCGGAATGTCGGCGGGGAACAATCCGGTCACATCATCCTGTCCGATCACGCAACCACCGGCGATGGCCTGATCGCCGGCCTGCAGATCCTCGCCGCATTGGTCGATAGCGGAAAGCCGGCCAGCGAGCTGCTGCATGTGTTCGAACCAGTCCCGCAATTGCTCAAGAATGTGCGGTTCAACGGCGGCGCGCCGCTTGAGCAGGACAAGGTCAAGGCGATCATCGCCGGTGCGGAAAGCGAACTTGGTGACCGTGGGCGCCTGGTCATCCGGAAATCCGGCACGGAACCGCTGATCCGGGTGATGGCCGAGGGCGACGATGCCGAAATGGTCGAACGGCTGGTCGACCGCATTTGCGAGGCGGTTGCGGCTGCTTAACGATTTGGGTCTATTGGCCGACACATGACTTCGAAGCCTCCGCGAATCCTCATCATCGCCGGATCCGATTCCGGTGGCGGAGCGGGTATTCAGGCCGACATCAAAACGGTGACGATGCTGGGTGGGCACGCCATGACCGCCATCACGGCAGTCACCGCGCAGAATACGCAAGGCGTCACCGCCGTGCATGCCGTTCCGACCGAGATCGTGCTCGCCCAGATCGATGCGGTGATCGAGGACATTGGCGTCGATGCGGTCAAGATCGGGATGATCGGATCATCCTTTACCGCGATGCACATCGCCGAGCGCCTCCAGAAGCTGGAAGGCATTCCGGTGGTGTTCGACCCGGTCATGGTTGCGACTAGCGGTGCGACATTGGCGGACGACGCGACGGTGGCGGCGTTCGGCAGGTTGATGGACGTCGCGATGATCGCAACGCCGAACCTGCCGGAGCTCAAGCGGCTGACCGGCGAAGAAGATGAGGTGGCCGGTGCGCTGAAGCTGGTTTCCGACCACCGCTGCGCGGTCCTCATCAAGGGCGGCCATGAGGAGGGCGATGCCCTGGCCGACGCCCTCATCGAAGAAGATAATATGACGAGCTGGCAGGGCCAGCGGATCGACACCAACTCGACGCACGGCACGGGCTGCACGCTGGCTAGCGGAATCGCCTTCTATCTGGGGGCGGGACTTGGCCTGGCCCAGGCGGTCGAGCGGGCGCGTCTGTTCGTGCGCATGGCGCTCCACGAAGCGCCGGGCCTGGGGCAGGGCCATGGGCCGCTCGGCCAGCAGAATGTGCGGATGGATACGGGGCTCGGCCTCCGCCTCAACCAGGTGACCGTCACCGGCAAAGACTATGCCAAGATGGTCGACTTCTACCGCAAGCTCGGCCTCAAGCAGATCGTCGGCAGCCCGGAAAATCAATATGCGCGGTTCGAAGTGGGCGGGACGACATTCTCGATCCAGTGCGATCCCGAAGCGGAGATTGGCGAAACGGTCGCGGTCTATTTCGAGTGCGATGATCTCGACGAACGGGTCGAACGGCTGGCCCGCCAGGGCATTCCGTTTGAGCATGGCCCGCGCAATCAGCCATGGATGTGGCGAGAAGCGCGGCTTCGCGATCCGTCGGGCAATACTGTCTTCTTCTATCGCGCTGGCGAGGCGCGGCGGTTCCCGCCGTGGCGGATGGAGGAGTAAGTCTCGTCATTGCGAGCGAAGCGAAGCAATCCAGTCTGGATTGCCGCGTCGCCTTCGGCTCCTCGCAATGACGGGATATTGATCCACAGAAATTTCGTTTCGTGGCTTCCACTTAGATCATCCCGCCAATATCGTCGGCGACCGTGGCACGGCCCTGTTTCAAGCTTGAACTTCCCTATCCGCAGCCCCTGGCCGGGGTCGATGAGGCGGGTTGTGCGCCGCTGGCAGGTCCGGTGGTCGCCGCCGCGGTCGTGCTGGATCGGGAGAAGTTTCCGCGCGGCATCGACGATTCCAAGAAGCTGGATCTCGACACGCGCGAAGCAATCTACGGCCGACTGCAGAAGGTCGCGCGGATCGGCGTGGGAATGGCTTCGGTCGAGGAGATCGACCAGATCAACATCTATTGGGCGCGCATGCTGGCGATGACGCGGGCGGTCGAGGCGCTAGGTATCGAGCCGGCCTGGATCCTGGTTGACGGCAATGCCACGCCCCGCTGGGAGCGCCCATCCAAGGCGGTCATTGCCGGGGACGCCAAGTGCCGGTCGATCGCGGCCGCCTCCATCGTCGCCAAGGTGACGCGCGACCGGATCATGGCCGAACATGCCGAAACCTATCCCGGCTATGGCTGGGAGACCAACCGCGGTTATCCGACCCCGGAGCATATCCGTGCGCTGGATACTCTGGGCCTGACGCCGCTTCACCGGCGCAGCTTCGCTCCGGTTCGGGAGCGGATGGCGCAAGTCATGGTGCTTCCCGCCGAATAATTTCGTGCCCGAGTCTTTCGAGTCACACCACTAGGGATTGAGTCCCGCGTTTCCGCGCAGACTCAACATCTTGTGTTTGGTCGTTGGGCGGATTCCTTTTGTTCTCATCGGACCTGTTCGAGGCTCTCGGCCGGCCTCCTTGACCGCGAGTCCGGCGTGACTCATCGAGGGTGTCCATCAAATGGGGACCGCCAGAAATGATCATGCACCTGCCGCTTATGGAGAGCCCGGGCCGTTCGCGCCCGCGTACTCAATCGCGCAGCAAGGAACTGCCGATCGACAGCATTCTTGAGGGTGACTGCATCGCCGAGATGGCGCGCCTCCCGGACAAATCGGTGGACATGATCTTCGCCGATCCGCCCTACAATCTTCAGCTGGGCGGCGACCTGTTCCGGCCTGAAGGCGGCAAGGTCGATGCCTGCGATGACGATTGGGACAAGTTCGACAGCCTCGCCACCTATGACGACTTCACGCGCGAATGGCTGGCGGAGGCCCGGCGCATCCTGAAGGATGACGGCACCATCTGGGTGATCGGCAGCTACCACAATATCTACCGCGTCGGTGCGCTGCTCCAGGACGCGGAATTCTGGATCCTCAACGACATCGTCTGGCGCAAGGCCAACCCCATGCCCAATTTCCGGGGCACGCGCTTCACCAATGCGCATGAGACATTGCTGTGGTGCGCGAAGGACGAGAAGGCGCGCTACACCTTCAACTATCGCGCGATGAAGGCGCTGAACGACGATTTGCAGATGCGGTCGGACTGGGTGCTTCCGATCTGCTCCGGCTCGGAGAGGGTGAAGGACGATGCCGGTGACAAGGCGCATCCGACGCAAAAGCCGGAATCCCTTCTTTATCGCATCCTGCTCGCTTGCACGAAGCCGGGCGATGTAGTGCTCGACCCATTTTTCGGGACCGGAACGACCGGCGCGGTGGCCCGCCGGTTGGGCCGCAAATGGATCGGGATCGAGCGCGAGCGCAGCTATGTGAAGGTCGCGCGCCAGCGGATCGATGCGACGTTGCCGCTCGACGAGAGTGCCATGACCGTGATGGCCGACAAGCGCAGCCAGCCGCGCGTCGCCTTCGGCCTGCTGGTCGAAAGTGGAATGGTGCCGGCGGGCTCGCTGCTCATGGACTCGAAGCGGCGCTGGTCGGCCAGCGTCAATGCGGACGGGTCGATAGCTTGCGAGGGGAATTCGGGGTCCATCCACAAGGTCGGAGCGACATTGCAGGGCGCGCCTTCGTGCAACGGCTGGACTTTCTGGCATGTCGAGCTTGAAGATAAGCTGCAGCCGATCGATGCGCTTCGGCAGAAGCATCTGGCCGGACTTTAATCGTCATTGCGAGGAGCGTAGCGACGCGGCAATCCAGTCTGGATTGCTTCGCTGCGCTCGCAATGACGGAAGGACTTGAATGACCCGCACGCTCATCCGGCCCACGGGCTTCGTCGATTCTCCTTTCGGCCATGACGGCAAAGTCGCGCGGCTTGCCGGTGGCTTGAACTGGTTCGGCCTGGTCGAGCTTCTCCGGATCGATGGCAATCGCCGCACGGCAGGTGAGATCGTCCCAGTCGCAGGCATCGAAGATCGCTTCGACGCGGCAATGGCAGCCGACTGGGCGCGGATCACCGGTCAGCGAAAAGCGCTGCAGATGGGCGAGCGGACGATCCGCCTGGACCAGCCGCAGGTGATGGGCATCGTCAATGCGACGCCCGACAGCTTTTCCGACGGGGGAGCCTATGCCGACGCGTCCGGTGCAGCCGATGCTGGAGCAGTAATGGCGGCCGCAGGTGCGGCGATCATCGACATCGGCGGAGAGTCCACCCGGCCCGGCGCGACTACCGTGTGGGAAAATGACGAGATCGAACGAGTTCTTCCGATCGTCCAGCGACTGGCAGCGGGCGGTCATGCCGTTTCGATCGATACGCGTAAGTCTGGCGTGATGAGCGCTGCGCTGGGGGCGGGGGCCAAGCTGGTCAATGACGTATCCGCGCTAACCTGGGACCCGCAGTCGGCGAAGGTCGTCGCGGAGGCGGGCGCTCCGGTCGTGCTGATGCATCACCAGGGCGATCCCACAACGATGCAGGACGCGCCGCGCTATGACGATGCGCTGGTCGAGGTGTTTCTGTGGCTGGAGGAACGGATTGCTGCCGCGGAGGAAACGGGGATTCCGCGCGACAGGATCCTGGTCGACCCGGGAATCGGATTCGGAAAGACCGTCGCCCACAATCTGGAGCTGATGAACGGGCTGGCGCTGCTGCATGGCCTCGGCTGCCCGATCGTCCTCGGCGCAAGCCGCAAGAGGATGATCGGCGCGCTTGCCAATGAGGCGCCGGCGGACAAAAGATTGCCGGGAAGCCTGGCTCTCGCGCTCAAGGGGGTGGAGCAAGGCGCGCAGATCCTCCGGGTGCATGACATTCCCGAAACGGTGCAGGCACTGAAAGTCTGGCGCGGCCTCAGGGATGCCGCGCTGACGCCGAAGTCCGTCTAAAGTGAGTAGCCGCCGTCGCTGGTGAGGACGGTGCCGGTCATCGTCGCGGCATCATCTGACAGCAGGAATGCGATTTGCGCGGCAATTTCGTCGGCACTGGCATAACGGCCTAAAGGCGTTGCCATCTTCGCCATGGCGCTGATCGCGGCTTCGCGGCTGCCCTCACTGGCGACGAGCTGTTCAAAGAAGGGCATGTCGTCCCAGATCGGCGTGTCGACACCGCCGGGTGCGATCGCATTGACGCGAATGCCGTCTGGCGCGACTTCCTTGGCGGCGACTTTCGCCAACTGCAGGACCGCAGCCTTCGATGCGCCATAGGCTGCCACGCCGGCTTCCGCCTTCATTCCGGAGATGGAGCCGGTGATGACGATGGAACGTGGGCCGCTGCTGGCCTTGATCGCTCGTAGCGCGGCCCGCAGCGTCAGGAACGCTCCGTCGAGATTGACCGACATCACGCGGCGCCACTCGTCGAATTCGAGCGCCTCGATCGGCCCGCCGCTGGAGACGCCGGCATTGACGACTGCGTGTGTCAGGCCGGCCAGCGCGGACTGGTTTGCGGACCAGAAGCTTTCGTCGGAGACGCTGCCCCGCAGTCGCTGAACTGGTGAATGTTGGGACGCGACATCCGCATGATCTGCCAAGTCGACGAGGACCAGATCATAGCCCTTGGCGGCAAACAGATCGGCGACGGCACGGCCAATGCCGGATGCGGCGCCGGTGATGAGGATTTTGGGCTGCGGCATAAGCCGCAACTAGACCGGCTCAGGCGGCGGTGTCGATCCCGAGCTCGCCAAGCTTGCGGTAGAGAGTCGACCGGCCGATCCCGAGGCGGCGAGCGACTTCCGTCATGCGTCCGCGATAATGGCCGATCGCCAGCCGGATGATATCCGCCTCGATTTCCTCGAGACTGCGGAGGTGGCCATCCTGGCGATATAAAGTGACGCCGGGCGCGCCGGCCATCGCCGCGTCTGTCGATAGCTTGCCGATGTCCGGCGAAGCATCGCTGCGACGGCCTGAAAAACGCGACTGGATGGCGATGTGCGGGAATTCATTGGCCGTCAGCGAATTGCCATCGCTCTGGAGCGCGGCTCGGAACAGCACGCCGGCCAGCTGGCGGACGTTGCCCGGCCAGCCGTAGCGCATGAGGATTGCGAGCGCGTCATTGCCGATCGAAAGGGGGCGCATGCCCGGCTCTTCGGCGAAGCGTCCCAACAGGTGGCGGGCCAGCGTTGGAATATCCCCGCTACGCTCCCGCAGAGGCGGCAGGGTGACCGTGGTCGCGGAAATGCGCTCGGCCAGGCTCGGTAGGAAATCGCCTGGCAGGGGACGGCTGGACGTCGCGATCAGGCGAATATCGACGGAATTGGAACCATTGCATCCGACCGGGCGAACTTCGCCGGTCGCCAGGACGCGGTCGAGCTTCTCCTGCGTTTCCTGAGGCAGCGATCCCACCTCGTCGAGCAGCAAGGTTCCGCCGTCCGCTTCCACAATACGGCCGACACGCTCCGCGAAGGCGCCCGGGAAAGCGCCCGGCATATGGCCGAACAGCTCGCTGTCGATGATGTTGGCGGCGACCGACTTGCAGTCGACCTTCACGATCTGATTCTTGGCGCGAAGGCTTGCGTGATGGATCGATCGGGCAAAGGTTTCCTTGCCCGAACCGGGCTCGCCGACGATGAGGATCGGAAGGCGGTTGCGGGCCGCCTTGGCCGCAACGGCCAGTGCCGCGCGGAAGGCCGGAGCCGAGCCTACCAGCTGGTCCAGCATCAGTTCCGGAGCGATCTTTTCGGAAATGGGCGCAAGCTCGCCGGCGGCGCGGCGGCGATCGGCGTGGGCAGCCAGCGCATCGAGCAGCCGTTCCGGAGCGACCGGCTTGGCCAGGAAATCGGACGCACCCGCACGCATCGCATCGACCGCCTGCGCGATCGAGCCGGCGTCGGCCAGTGCAATAATCGGCAATGTGGAACGGCAACGGCGCAGCGCCGCAATCAGGGCAGGGCCGTTCTCGGCATCCCAGCTCGACAGCACAGCGGCGCGGACCTCGCGGCCATGCGGGCCTTGCAGGATGGCCGCAGCCGTCTCGTCGCATGATGCGCCGACCGTGCTCCAGCCGGCGCGCGAGGCGATCGCGGAGAGCTGCCTCCGCTCATTGGCATCGGCATCGATCAGGAGCAGCGAGCGTAGGACGACTTCTTCGCGCATGCGTAACTTTTAGCGCAAATGGGTAAAGCTCCCCTTAAAGCTTCGCAAAAAGCTGCTTGGGCGTCGGCGGCGGGCTTGTTAAGACCGCCCCAACCAGAAGTTGAACGGGGAATATCGTAATGGCTGACAACAAGGTTCATCCGACCGCCACCGAAATGGATTATCCGGCGCATCACCGGAACTACGCCGGTTTCATCACTCTGTTGAAATACGGCATTATTGCCAGTGCGATCGTTACCGCGATCGTCATCTACACGATTTCGAACTAGGGCCCCGGCTTGAAGGTCGCGGTCCTGAAGGAAGGCGCGGGGGAAACCCGGGTCGCCGCCATTCCCGAAACGGTGAAGAAGTTCGCCGGGCTCGGCGCAACGGTCGCCGTTGAGAAGGGCGCCGGCGAAGGCGCCACCATCTCCGACGCCGAGTATGAGGGCGCGGGAGCCGCGACCGGTTCCAGGGCCGACGTCCTGAAAGACGCCGATATCATCCTTTGCGTCAGCGGGCCTGATGCTTCGACGTTGAGCGGAGCCAAATCGGGTGCGCTACTCGTCGGCGCGCTGGATCCGGCAAAGCGGAGCGAGGCGATCGCCGACTACGCCAAGGCCGGGCTCGAGGCGCTGGCGATGGAATGGATGCCGCGCATCACGCGGGCCCAGTCGATGGACATCTTATCGTCGCAGTCGAACCTCGCCGGATACAAGGCGGTGGTAGACGCGGCATCGACTTATGGCCGCGCCTTTCCGATGATGATGACAGCCGCCGGGACGGTCAGTCCCGCGAAGGTCTTTGTGATGGGGGTCGGCGTTGCGGGCCTCCAGGCGATCGCCACCGCGAAACGGCTCGGTGCGCAAGTCAGCGCCACCGACGTCCGTTCGGCGACGAAGGAACAGATCCAGTCACTGGGTGCCAAACCGATCTTCGTAGAAGGCGTTGCCGGCATCGAAGGCGAAGGGCAGGGCGGCTATGCCAGCGAAACCAGCCCCGAATATCAGGCGGCGCAGGCCGAACTTGTGTCCGGCCATATCGCCAAGCAGGATATCGTGATCACCACCGCGCTGATTCCGGGACGCCCCGCGCCGCGGCTGATCAGCGATGCCCAGCTGGCGACGATGCGGCCGGGCAGCGTCATTGTCGACCTGGCCGCCGAAGCGGGTGGCAATGTCGAAGGGTGCGTGGCCGGAGAAACGGTCGTGCGCCACGGCGTAGCGATTGTCGGCGCGGTTCAGCTGGCGCGGACGCTTGCCGCAGACTCTTCCGCACTATTCGCGCGAAACCTGGCCAACTTCCTGACTGCCTTCTGGGACAAGGAAAAGTCGGAAGTCGTCCTTCCTGACGATGATGAGATTGTGACCGGTATCCGCCTGACGCGCGGCGGCGCGGTGGTTCACGAGCGCCTCAAGACAGCGCAGTAACGATTAACCATTTCGAATCGGGCAAACAGGCTCTGCACCGTGCAGGGGCCGGTTACTTCCGTGCCTGAATGGACCATGCGCTTTGGCTGAAAAGAGAAAGGCGTCCCCGCAATGCGGAGACGCCAAAAGACGATCCACGCCGAGCCGTAGATCGTCGAATTTTTGGCAGAATCCCGACCTTTCGGCCGGGGATTCAATTAGCCGCTGCCGCCAGCGCCGCTCCAGCCATGGCCGAACAGCCAGCTCCAGAGGCCAAGACGGGTAGCACTCGCTTTCTTGTACTTCATGATCGTCCCCTGTCGTCAAACGCGACTCACGCCGCCGACAAGGACATTAACCTTAATCGAAATGGTTAGCAACGAATTTACCAAGTTCTCCAGAAGCGGCCGCTAAGGGTCAAAGTAATGGATGAGTCAAACGGCACTCCCGCAGTAGAAACTGCGACCGTGTCTTGCGTTAACCTTTATTAACAGAAGGCTGAAAAGCTAAGCAGAAGAGTGCTTTAAGCGGCGCGCTTTTTCCGTTCGCCATTCAAGCGCTTGGCAAGGTCGTTAAGACTGCTGGGCCGACCGACAATAAAGCCCTGGGCGACTTCGCACTTCATCGCGATCAGCATGTCGAGGATCTCGCGATTTTCCACGCCTTCCGCGACGACTGTACGACCGAGCGAATGGGCCAGTGCAATGGTCGACTGGACCATCACCAGGTCGCTGCGATGTTCGCGCATGGATTTGACGAAACTCTGGTCGATCTTGATTTCGCTCGCCGGCACCTTCTTCAGATAGTCGAGCGTCGACAGGCCGGTGCCATAGTCGTCGATCGATACCCGCACGCCCAGGTCCTTGAGACCGAACAGGGGGCTGGTATCCGCGCCGTTGGCAAGCGCTGCCGTTTCGGTCAGCTCAAGCGTCAGTCGGGCAGGGTCCAGCCCATGTTTGTCGAGGACGGCGCGCACGCGCGAAGGAAGCGATTTGTCGCCCAGCATTCGGGCCGACAGATTCACGGCCATGTCGAACGGCCCATGTTCCTTGTTGATGCGCGCGGCTGCTTCGACCGCCTTGTCCAGCACGAACATGGTCAGCTTTTCGATGCGATCGTTCTGCTCGGCGGCGGCCACGAATTCGACCGGGCTGATCGGGCCCTTTTCCGGATGGGTCCAGCGCGCAAGCGCCTCGGCTCCGCGGATTCGATGGCTCCGGAGATCCAGCTGCGGCTGGTAAGCGACCCAAACCTGTCCATTGTCGATCGCATCGTCGAGCTGGCTGAGCAACGACAAGCGCCAATCGGCATCCTTCAAGCGCTCAGGATCGTGATACTTCCACCGAAGGCCTTCATTCGTGGCCTCGTCGGCGGCGACCAGCGCACTGTTCAAACGGTTGCTGAGCGAGCGACCGCTTCCGATCTCGACGCCGAAGGTGATCGCGATGTCGAGCGGCCGGCCGTCGATCTTCGCCGGACTGCGGAAGAGAGCAGCGAGCGCTTCGACATGGTGACCGATCGCGGTGCCGGGGGGAACGGTCCAGGCGAAGATGCCTTCGTCGCCCTGATAGACAGTCGCGACTTCCGAACCGACCTTGAGGCGAGCTGCCACCTGTTCGACGAGGTTGCGCTCGTTGGCCTGGGTGAGCGTCGATACGATCTGCGCATAGTTGACGACGCGCGCGACGATGAGCGGACGATCGCGCTCCGTGCTCGCGCGCCGAAGTGCATTGAGGTTCGGCAGTCCGCTGATGGCGTTGGTAAGGCCGCGGCGCTTGGCGTTCCGCAGCAGCAAGCCAATGCCAACCCAACTGACGACGAACAGGCCGGGCGTTACGTCCGCGAATATCTGCGAGCGTTCAAGAAGTGCCGGGAGCAGGAGCAGAGCCGCCATACCGGAAACAAGCGCCACAATCTGCTGTCGACCGCTGCGCTTGATCGTCAAGCATACCAAAGCCGTGGCGAGGAGGAAGGCCGGGATCCAGCCAAGATCGATTGGCTTACCCGCTTTCAGCGTCTCTGCACCGATGATGTGAATGTAGACGCCGCTCATCTTGCCCCAGCCGGGCAGCATGAACTGGTCGCCCAACCGCTCGGCGGCCAGGCCGACGACTACGGTCTTTCCACGAAGCGCTTCGCGATGGCGGCCGGCAATGACGTCCGCTGCGCTAAACGTCTTGATGGAAGCCGGGTCGAACGCATAGTTGACGCGGAATTCCTCGCTTCGTCCGGAATAGCGTTGGGCCAACACCGTCGCGAGTGACGGGATGACCGAATTTCCGCGCTCGGTACCGAGCGGCAGCATCCAGCCTTCGTTCGCATAATTATACTGCAGGGCGATCGCGCCGACCCCTGTATGCTCCCGGAATTCGGGCAGCGGCTGCACGTCTTCGTAGACGCCTTGCTGCGCACCGGCACGGGGAAGATAGGCGAGGGTCACATTGCTGCTGCGCGCAAAGGAGGCTGCAAGCAGCCGGTCCTGCGCCGGATCCGACCGATCCGGGAACATGATGTCGTGAACCTGCTGCTTCGGCCTTGCCGCATCGATCGCATCGACCAGATCGGCATAGCGGCCGCGCGGCCATGGCCAGCGACCGACCTCCCGCAGCGACTTTTCGTCGATTCCGACCATGACGATTTCGCCGCTGGCGGGGCGTTCGTTCAGATGATTACGGACGGCCCGCAGCCGGTCCTCGGGATATTCGCCCGCGCGTACGAGCGCAAAAAGCAGGCCAAGGACGATCGCCCAGCCAAGCAGCCTGGTCGGCCTACTTTCCTTTCGCTCTCGGTCCTTGCGGCGCAACCAGCGCATCGGCGCTTGTTCCCTTCCTGCTTCGTTAACTGCTTCACCAGAAAGAGGTTAACAAATGGGAAACCGCGCTAAATTTAATGGTATGGCGAAAGCGGAAATATTCGCGCCTCGACATCCATCGCCGGGCTTGCCACAAGTTCAGTCAGAACAGTGCAGGGGAGGTGCCCGTTGGACTTTATTTCGATCCTGTCGATCTTCGTCCTGGCCTGCTTCGTCGGATATTATGTCGTCTGGTCGGTGACGCCGGCACTCCACACGCCATTGATGAGCGTGACCAACGCCATTTCTTCCGTGATCGTCGTAGGCGCGCTGATCGCGGCGGCCTCATCGGGCAGTGTCCAATCCAAATGGCTTGGGTTGATCGGCGTCGCGCTGGCGTCGGTTAACATTTTCGGCGGCTTCGCGGTCACCTACCGAATGCTCGCCATGTACAAGAAGAAGGAGCGCTGATCGATGAGCGCTCCTGAAGTTCATACCGACGTGATCCACGTCATCCCGAGCTGGGTTCTCATTGCCTATCTGATCTCCGGCGTCTGTTTCATCCTGGCGCTTCGCGGCCTGTCGAGCCCCGACAGCAGTCGTCGCGGCAACATCATCGGCATGATCGGGATGACGATAGCGGTCGTAACGACCCTTGCGACGCACGAAATCGCGACTTTGTGGGAGATTGCCGCCGCTATCCTCATCGGCGGGGGAATTGGCCTTGTGACTGCCCGGCGGATCCAGATGACGGCAATGCCGCAATTGGTCGCGGCATTTCACTCGTTGGTCGGCATGGCGGCCGTCCTGGTCGGGGCCGCGGCGTTCCTCAATCCATCCGCATTCGGAATTGTCGATGGCTCGGGCGCGATATTGGGCGTCAGCCGCATCGAGATGGGATTGGGCGTCGCCATCGGCGCCATCACCTTCTCAGGCTCGGTAATCGCGTTCCTGAAGCTCAACGGGAACATGAGCGGCAAGCCGATCCTCCTGCCCGCCCGGCACTGGATCAACCTGGCCGTCGGACTTGCGATCTTCTTCTTCATCTATGGCTTCTGGCATTCCCAATCGCCGATCGACTTCTGGACCTTGACCGCGCTGGCATTCGTGATCGGCTTCCTGCTGATCATCCCCATCGGCGGCGCCGACATGCCTGTCGTGATCTCGATGCTCAACAGCTATTCCGGCTGGGCCGCGGCCGCGATGGGCTTCACGCTGCACAACACCGCGATGATCATCACTGGCGCACTGGTCGGCTCGTCGGGCGCGATCCTTAGCTACATCATGTGCAAGGCCATGAACCGCAGCTTCATTTCGGTCATTGCCGGCGGATTCGGCGCCGTCGAGGCGGCGGGTAGCGCCGCTGCAATCGACCGGCCCTATAAGCGCGGCTCGGCCGAAGACGCTGCCTTCCTCATGAAGCAGTCCGACAAGGTCATTGTCGTGCCCGGCTATGGCATGGCCGTCGCCCAGGCGCAGCATGTGCTGAGGGAAATGGGAGACCTCCTCAAAAAAGAGGGGGTGGAGGTCAAGTATGCGATCCACCCGGTCGCGGGCCGCATGCCGGGCCATATGAACGTGCTGCTCGCCGAGGCGAACGTTCCCTATGACGAGGTGTTCGAACTGGAGGACATCAACAGCGAATTCGCGCAGGCGGATGTCGCCTTTGTCATCGGCGCCAATGACGTCACCAACCCGGCCGCCAAGACCGACAAGAGTTCGCCGATTTACGGGATGCCCGTCCTCGACGTCGAAAAGGCGCGGACGGTGCTGTTCGTCAAGCGGTCGATGGGGGGCGTCGGCTATGCCGGCGTCGATAACGAGCTCTTCTATCGCGACAATACGATGATGCTGCTCGCCGACGCCAAGAAGATGGTGGAAGAGATTGTAAAGGCGCTCGGGTAGCGGCCGTTAACCTGCAGTAACGTGACGTTCGCCTGCACGTCTCTGGCGCGTCGGCATAGGCGTGGCCGAACCTTCCGCCATGCTGCGCTCGGTCTCCATCATCACCTTCGTCCTTGGTTTCGCCTTATTGGCAGGTCCGGCAGGCGCTGAGCCCGCGGATATCAAGGCCGCAGTCGCGGATGCCGACCGGCCAGAGAAGACCAAACTGATCGACATGGTGCGAAAGCCGGTCGAAGTCCTCCAGTTCCTGGGACTTCAGCGGGGCGGTCATGCGCTCGACCTGTTCGGTAGCGGCTCCTACTACGGCCGGATCATGGCGCGGGCCGTCGGACCGGAAGGTTCGGTGGACGCTTGGGAGGCGGCCAATTTCTCGAGCCCCAAATCGCGCAAGAGCTGGAACGAGATCGAAGCCACCTATCCGAACATGAAGCTTCTCGTCAGTCCGGCGAACAGGATCCAACTGTCGGAAAACAAATATGATTTCGTGATGTTCAACCTGAACTATCACGACCTTTATTGGGAAAGCACCAAGTTCAACTTTCCCCGCATGGACCCCAAGCCGTTCGTCCGGACAGTCTTCAACGCGATGAAGCCGGGAGCAGTGATCGGTGTGATCGATCATGTGGCGAATCCCGGCGGGGATGTTCGAAAGGTCGCCCAGGACCTGCACCGTATCGATCCTGCGCGGGTGAAAGCCGATTTCGAGGCGGCAGGATTTGTGTTGGAGGCGGAATCTCCCGTCCTTCGCAACCCGGCCGACGATCACAGCAAGAATGTGTTCGACGAAGCCATCCGGTTTCGGACCGACCAGCTCATCTATCGCTTCCGGAAGCCGGCGAACGTCAGTTCCAAGCCCTAAGCCGTGCGTGGCGGGGAGCACAGCCGCCTAATTGAATTGCCAATTCTGGTACGGTGACCTAGCCTGCAACCAGCAGTTCGCAGGGGGATGGCGATGACTGTAACCAGAATTATCGTAGCGCTGACGCTGATGGGTGCCCCGGTTCCGGCCTTGGCGCAGCACGAAGGACATGGCGGGGCGGAAGCACAGGCTGTGCCCAGTGGCCAGAATCCGTATGCGCGCGGCCTCTACCTGCTTCACAACTTCGAATATCCTACCGCTGCGGCGGCATTTCGTGATGCGCAGAAAGCCGATCCCGCCAACGTCATGGCCTATTGGGGCGAGGCGATGACCCACAACCACCCGCTATGGGCTGAGCAGGACACCGCTGCCGCGCGTGCCGTGCTGGCGCGGCTGGGCCCGGACCCCGCGGCCCGACGCACCAAGGCGCGATCGGCGCGCGAAGCGGCATGGCTGGACGCCGTCGAGGCCCTGTATGGGACCGGCAGCAAGATCGAACGCGACGTCGCCTATCATGAGCGGATGCGGGCCTTGTTCGAAGCCGACCGTTCGGACATCGACGCGCGGACATTTTACGCGCTGGCCACGCTGGGCCTGGCGAGCCAGGGCCGCGACACGGCGCTTTACATGAAGTCGGCTGCGCTGCTCGAAGAGGCCCTACCGGCGCACCCCGACCATCCGGGCCTGCTCCATTATATGATCCACAGCTATGACGATCCGGCGCATGCGCCCTTGGGCGAGCGCGCAGCGGCACGTTATGCACTCGTCGCGCCGGATGCCGGTCATGCCCAGCATATGATTTCCCACATCTATCTCGCGCTTGGCCGTTGGGATGCGGTGGAACGCGCCAATGTGACGGCCGCCAAGCTGGTCAACGAGCAGCGTGCCGCAGCCGGCAGGCCGCCGACCAGCTGCGGCCACTACAATGAATGGCTGGCATATTCGCTCGACCAGCAAGGGAAGGACAGTCGCCCATTGGTCGATGCCTGCCGGGCCGAGGCGCTGGCCGCGGCGGCCAAGGGCGAGGACAAGTCGGTTCTTGGCGCCGTCAGAAATCCCTTCAACAATTGGGCGAATATCGCGGTTCGGCACGGTGTCGACACCGGCAACTGGCCACCTGCGGACGCGGTTTCGGCTGGGGATCGGGCCCTGTGGGGCCGCTTCTCGCTGGCTTATGGGCGGGTGCTCGGCTCACGCAACGATGCTGCGGCTGCCGGTGCCGCCCTGGCCGAAATGAAGAGCTACCGAGGCGAAATAGCCGCTGCCTTGCCGGTCGAATCTCCAGACGACCATGAGTCCGGCGCATGGCTGGATCGCGCGGTCGCACAAGGCGAAGCGGTCGTCGCTCTTGCACGCGGTGAGTATGATCTGGGTGTTGAGCTATTGCAGGCGGCAGCCAATGCCGAGGCCGCCCTGCCTGTGCCATTCGGTCCGCCGGCACTTGCCAAGCCAAGCGCGGAATTGCTCGGCGATGAGCTTTTGGCGAAGGGCCGCAAGGCGGATGCTGCGGTTGCCTATCGGCAGGCGCTGGCAGCGGCGCCGAACCGGCGGCGTTCGGTCGACGGACTGAAGGCGGCCGCGGCGCCCTAGGCCGCGTGCTCTTCGCTGGTGATTAGTTCGGGATTGCTGATCATCAGCGCGGCGGGCAGCGCGAAGGCGAGTACCGTGTAGGCAATGCGCAAGGCATTCGGTGCGTCCAATATCCACAGCGGCGCGACGGCTGCAGTCGCCAAAAGCAGCAGCATCACGAAAGCCCGAGCTTCCACCGCCTCATTCTCGATCGCGTCGATCTTGCTACGATCCTCAAGCAGGTTGCCGAGGTGGCGGATGATGCGGCTGGCGGTGCTGGTGCAGACACCAGGGATGAAGGCGTGGAGGATGGCCGCGAAGCCTGCCGCCATGGCCAGAAGCCCAAAGGTCGTGGCAAAGCGGAAATGCTGCCAATAGCCTTCGCCGGCACTTCGAAGATGGGCTCTCGATTGACCAATCATGGCGCGTCCCCAGCCGTGAAGCCGCAACGCCGCCAGAAGTGCCGGAAACTGTCAATCTCCGCGCGGCTGGTTGGCGGCAGGCGCATTGCCGGGTGCGCCGAGTTGATCTCTGGCTTCAGGCGAAGGCTGCTCCTACATCAGCAATATGGACCGAACGCCCGCCGGCCGGCCCGACCTTCCGGGGTCTGGCGACCGCTTCAATGAGGAGAAGGCGACCTACGCGCTGCGTGGGGCGGATGCGCCTGACCTTGAGGCGGGGGTGAAGGCGATCCGCAATGTGCTGAAGACGCTGCCGGCGCGGCCCGGCGTCTACCGCATGCAGGATGCGAAGGGGGAGGTGCTCTACGTCGGCAAGGCGAGGGCGCTGAAGAACCGGGTGACCAACTACACCCAGGTCACGAAACTGCCGAAGCGGCTGCAGCGAATGGTTGCCCAGACGCGCGACATGACGATCGTCACCACGCGGACGGAGGCCGAGGCGCTGCTCCTCGAGGCGCAGCTGATCAAGCGCTTTCGCCCGGCGTTCAACGTCCTGCTTCGCGATGACAAGAGCTTTCCGTTCATCCTGCTCCGGGAAGACCATCCCTTTCCGCGCGTTCAGAAACATCGCGGTGCGCGGCGGGCGAGGGGCCAGTATTTCGGGCCGTTCGCAAGTGCTGGCTCGGTTACCAGCACTCTTAATGCGCTGCAGAAGCTGTTTCTTTTAAGAAGTTGTTCTGACAGCTTTTTTGCCAATCGATCGCGGCCCTGCCTGCTTTATCAAATCAAGCGCTGCTCGGCTCCCTGCGTCGATCGTATCAGCAAGGGGGATTATGCCGAGCTGGTCGCTGACGCGAAGCTCTTCCTGGCCGGCAAGTCGACCGGGGTGCAGGCGCGGCTTGGGAAGCTGATGGCGGAAGCTGCGGAAAAGCAGGATTTCGAGCTGGCCGCCGTCTATCGCGACCGGCTTCGCGCCCTGACTTACATCCAGGGCAGTCAGTCGGTCCATTCGGAGGGTCTCGGAGACGGCGATATTTTCGCGCTGGCGAGCAAGGCCGGCCAAATGTGCATCCAGGCATTCTTCATTCGGGGCGGCCAGAATTGGGGCCACCGCAGCTTCTTCCCGGCCCACACCAACGACGTTCCGGAAGAGGAAGTGCTATCGACTTTCCTGATGCAATTTTACGAGGAGGTGCCGCCGCCGAAACGGATTCTGGTCGATCGGGATCTAGAGGAGGCCGAATTGATCGGCGAGGCTCTATGCGAGCGAGCCGGATACAAGGTCGAGATCAGCCAACCGCAGCGCGGAGCGCGCCGAAAGTTGATTGAACAGGCGAAGCGCAATGCCGAGGAAGCGCTCGACCGGCGAATGGCGGAGACAACGACGCAGGGCAAGCTGCTTCGAGAGCTGGCAGAGGTCTTCGAACTTCCCGAGCAGCCGAAGCGGATCGAGGTCTATGATAACAGTCACATCATGGGGACGAATGCCACTGGCGCGATGATCGTCGCCGGCCCCGAAGGCTTCCGCAAGAACGCCTATCGCAAGTTCAACATCAAGTCGGGCGTCACGCCGGGTGACGACTTCGGGATGATGCGCGAGGTGTTGGAACGGCGTTTCGCCAGGCTCGAGAAGGAAGATCCCGACAGGACCGGCGGCGAATGGCCCGACCTGCTGCTGATCGACGGCGGCAAGGGGCAATTATCCGCGGTATGCGAGGTCATGGAAGAGCTGGGCGTACATGACGTGCCCGTCGTCGGCGTGGCCAAGGGGCCGCATCACGGTCGCGAGGGTCGCGAGGTGTTCCATTTGCCCGGGGGCAGGGAGATCACCTTCCCGCCCAACAATGCGCTGCTCTTCTATCTCCAGAGATTGCGCGACGAGGCCCACCGGTTCGCGATCGGCACACACCGGCAGAAGCGGGCCAAGAGCCTGACCACCTCGACCCTCGACGAAGTCCCCGGCATCGGCCCGAACCGCAAGCGCGCCCTGCTGATGCACTTCGGAACAGCTCGGGCGGTCAAGGGCGCGGCGCTTGAGGACCTGGAGCGTGCGCCCGGCATCAGCAAGGCGATGGCGCGCCAGATCCACGACTATTTCCACCCGCGCGGCTGATGCGGTTCACCACGCCAGCAATCATCGTCGCGCTCCGCCCGCATGGCGAGCATGGTGCGATCGTTCGCTTGATGACACCGGACCATGGCCTGCAGGCGGCCTATGTGAGGGGAGCGCGCGGGCGCCAGTTGCGGCCCGTACTGATGCCGGGAAACCAGGTGGAGGCAACGCTATCGGCGCGAACCGAGGCCCAGCTTGCCCAAGGCACGATCGAGCTCGTCCATAGTCGTGGACCGCTTCTGCAGGAGCCGTTGCCGGCGGCTGCAATCGACTGGATCGCTGCACTGACCGCGACGGTATTGCCGGAAGGCCAGCCCTATCCGCGCTTGTACCAGGCCCTGGACGGACTGCTGGCGGCGATCGAGGCCGCTCCGTCGGCCAGCGGCTGGGGAGCCGCGTTGGTGCGGTACGAACTGCTACTGCTCGCGGAACTTGGGTTCGGTCTGGATCTGGAGAAATGCGCGGTTTCCGGCGCGAATGACGAGCTGATCGCGGTCAGTCCCCGATCGGGCCGGGCGGTAAGCGCAGCGGAAGCCGAGCCCTATGCCGGGAAGCTGCTGCCGCTGCCACGGTTCGTCATCGAAGGGGGCACGGCGAACTGGCCGGAAATATTGGAAGGACTGGCACTTACCGGCCATTTCCTGCTTCGCGACCTGGTAACCGACCGGTCCGCCCCGATCGCCGAGTCACGAATCCGACTGTTTGAGCGCTTGCGAAAGGCTGCGGGTCAGGCATAGCGTTAACCATGGCCGATACACTCGCCCTGCTATTTCCCAATGTCGCGGTCACCGGCGAACTGACGGTCCGCGTTGCCGTGAGCTTCCTGCCCGAGCAGTCGGCGCCGGAGCAGGATCGCTGGTTCTGGTCCTACCACATCCGTATCGAGAATGACGGGGAACGGACGGTCCAGCTTATGGAACGTTACTGGCGGATCGTCGACGGACGCGGGAACGTCCATGAGGTGAGGGGACAGGGCGTGGTCGGCGAAATGCCCGTGATCACACCCGGAGACAGCTTCGATTATGTCTCCGGCTGCCCGCTCGATACGCCTGCGGGCACGATGGAGGGCCATTACATCTTCATCGACGAGGAAGGTGACCGCGTTACCGCGGACATCCCCGAGTTTACCTTGCTTTCGCCGCTTGAGCCGGGATTGAAATCCTAGGACTTAGGGCGCGGCCTCACGGGGCATCAGTGCGTTCAAGCAGGACTGACCGGCTCTTGTTGGATCGAGAAATGCCCGTTGTCGTCATGAACTAGGATCCAGACGCCCAAGGCGATCGTCCCAAGCATAACCATAAGCGGAGCGAGTGGCGGAAAGCCGGCTTCGCCTCCGTCATTTGCAGCGGCGGCCGTTGCCGCGGCCGCGCTCGACGAGCTTCCGGTCATCGCGCTCAATGTCAGCCAGGGATTGGTCGATGCGGCGGCAGCAGCCTGCTGTACCTTGGGCGCCGGGGTTGGCGGTGCAGCCGCGATCGAGCCCGTCGGAACGGCGACAACCGCGACGGCAGTAATCACAGCACAGAGTCTACGAACAAGATTCGGCATCTTCATTCCACTCGGCAAAGGCGATCTCAACCGGCTGAGCCGCCTTCGTCCTGGCGATCATAGCCATAATCCGCTGGAATGCCCACGCCGGTTGGCAGTTAACTGTAATTTTCTCGCCGACTGTTGCAGCGAGGGCAGATTTCGACTGGCGTCGCGGCGATTAACCGGCAAGCTATCTGCTCCAGTAGCAGGATCGTGGTATGACTTCGGAATGGGCAGTGCGAACCACTTCAGGCGCCCGCCCTGCCATCATCCTGTCAGCCAATTCATTCTGGAACGTCGCCAATTTTCGGGCCGGTTTGCTGAAGGCATTGGCCGCAGAAGGATTTCGCATCGTCATTGCGGCGCCCCAACCGGACGAGGAATGGGCGGCGCGACATGGAGCGTCGACGAATCCGATTTCCATCGATCGTTCGGGTCTCAATCCCTTTCGGGATGCGCTGCTCTTTTTTGAATATCTCAAGCTGATCCGCAGGGTCCGGCCCGCAGCATTCATCGGCTTTACGGCAAAGCCCAATATCTACGGGTCGCTTGCGGCAGTCATTTGCGGCGTGCCGTCGTTGCCCAACGTCAGCGGACTGGGAACGGCGTTCATCAAGCCTGGACCGCTATCCGTCATTGTCGGCACTCTCTATCGGCTGGCATTCCGCAATTGCCCGATCGTCTTTTTCCAGAACCCGGACGACAGCGAACTCTTCATTCAACGGGGAATCGTGCGGCGGGAACAGGTCCGGATATTGCCCGGTTCCGGCGTGGACCTTGCGCATTTCTCGCCGGCTCCGACACCCGATGCGATCCGCTTCCTGTTCGTCGGTAGGCTGCTCGGCGACAAGGGCGTTCGGGAATTCGTGGAAGCTGCACGACTGGTTCGCCAGGATCATCCCGACTGGATTTTTCAGCTGCTTGGCCCGCTGGACGAGGACAATCGCTCGGCGATCCAACGAGCAGAACTCGATCAGTGGCTGGCGGACGGTACGGTGGAATATCTGGGGGCGGTCGATGACGTTCGGCCTCATATTGCCGCGGCAACTGCCATTGTCCTGCCGTCCTATCGGGAAGGTCTTTCGCGCTCCTTGCTCGAGGCCGCGGCGATGGCGAGGCCGCTCATCGCCACCGATGTCCCAGGCAACCGCCATATCGTAAGCGATGGCAATAATGGCCTGTTGTGTGCGGTGCGGAAGCCGTTGAGCTTGGCGTCGGCCATTCGGAAGATGGGCCAGATGGCGAGCGGCGAACGGGAAGCCATGGGGCAGTCAGGCCGGGCAATTGTCGAGCGGGAGTTTAGCGAAGCCAAGGTGACAAGCGCTTATTCCGAAGCGCTCGCGCAACTTTGCAATCGGCCGAGGAGTTAGGATCGAGATGCTCGGATGGCGCTCCAAAGAAGGGGGGCGTGCTCGCACTCCGCGAGGGCGCCGCGCCTATGCGATCGGGGACGTGCATGGCCGGCTCGATCTGCTCGACCAGCTTCTGTTGCAGATCGAGCAGGATATCGATCGCCGACCGACAAGGAAGGCCGCCCTGATTTTCCTCGGCGACTTGATCGACCGAGGAGCGGATTCGCGCGGCGTGATCGAACGGCTGCGCAATTATCGCCACAGCACCCTGAAGCCATATTTCCTCGCCGGGAACCATGAAGAGGTGCTGCTCCGCTTGCTGCAAGGGGAGCGCGGCATCCTGACGAGCTGGCTCAAATATGGCGGAGCACAGTGCCTGGCCAGCTATGGCCTGGATGTTGGGCAGCTGGACATCCGCAACGAACATGCGACGCTGTCGGCGATCCGGGGAATCATTCCGAACTCTCATGTGGAATTCATCTCCGGCTTTGGCGATACGCTTCGCTTCGGCGACTATCTGTTCGTTCATGCCGGAATTCGTCCGGGAATCGATCTGGAGCTGCAGAGTCAGTCGGACCTGCGCTGGATCCGATCGCCTTTCCTGGAAGATAAAAGCGATCATGGGATGATCGTCGTGCATGGCCACACGATCAGCAACGACGTCGAAGTGGAACATAATCGGATCGGCATCGATACTGGAGCCTATCGAACCGGTCGCCTTTCCGCACTTGCAGTCGAGGGCGAGGATCGCTGGTTCCTCGACACCGCGGCTGCTGCCGATCAGGGTTAATTTACGTGACGTTAAATTAACCCATTTTGTCGATTGCACGAAAAGGCGCAGCGGGTATCTAAGAGGTTGTCCGTAATCGTGAATCTCAACTTAGCGCAGTTTTAGTCGGCAGTGTCCATGATCAAAAAATTCGTAATGCCGGCGCTTCTTCTTGCAGGATTGGCGCTTGCCAGTTGCGCGGACAGCCCTGGCGGCCCCATTCCCTATAATGTCTCCAGTTTCGGAGTGCCGGACTCGCCGGCGCTGGTTCCACTGGAAGCGGGCTACAAGATCGCCCCGTTGGACACGTTGACGGTCAAGGTTTTCAAAATGCCCGATCTGTCGGGAGATTATGATGTCGACCTCGCCGGCAACATCTCCATGCCTCTGGTGGGAGAGTTGCGGGCTTATGATTTGACGACGGCTGAGCTTGATGAATCGCTGACGCAGAAACTCGGCGCCAAATATCTCGAGAATCCCGATGTCAGCGTCGGCATCAAATCGTCGACGCGCCGAAGCGTGACGGTCGATGGTGCGGTGAACCGGGCAGGATCCTATCCCGTCAGTGGTCCGACGACCCTGATGCAGGCCGTGGCCGCGGCCGGGGGCGCGCGGGAGGATGCCAATATCCGTCGCGTCGCGATCTTCCGGACGATCGGCGGGCAGCGCCAGGCCGCGGCATTCGATTTGCAGGGCATTCGGCGGGGCGAAGCCAATGATCCACCGGTCTACGCCGGCGACATCGTCATTATCGACGGATCGGCGATCAAGGCGGCCCAGAAGCAGATCCTACAGTCCTTTCCGCTACTATCGATTTTCTCTCCACTATGATGACTGCTTCCAGGAAACCGTCGACCTTGGAGTCACTGGGTGAACAATAATCTTGCAGTTCCCGACGGCGATGCGTGGCTGATCGATCGTTATGATCCCAGCCGCGGGCTTCGTCCGGGGACCGCAACACAGCCGGAAAATCCCGGTCTCGATCTCGCGGCGCTGCTCCGCATCGTCAATAACTGGCGCTGGCTGATCCTGGGCTGTCTCGCGCTCGGCATTTTGGTCGCGATCATCGTCACGCTGCTGACGCCGCCGACCTATCGTTCCTGGGTTACCCTTGAGGTCAATCCGCCCACGGTGGAGATCATGGACGAGCAATCGCGGGATCGCTCGTCGACCGGGGCGAATAGCTGGGACTTTATCGCTACCCAGGTCGGGCTGCTTTCCAGTCGAAACATAGCGGAGCGAGCAGCTCAGGATCTCAATCTCCCCAACAACAAGGAATTCGTCGATAGCACGGCCAACGTTCCGACCCGGCTCAGGATGGCAACGTCAAAGGTTGCAAGCGGCCTCGACGTGGAAGTGCCGGAAGAAGGACAGTTGATCCGGTTTAGCTATGTCGCCGAGTCCCCGCAGCTTTCGGCCACCATTGCGAACCAGATTGCCGAAAGCTTTATCAATTCGAACCTGCAGCGCCGCTTCGAAGCGTCCGCCTATGCCCGGAACTTCCTGGAAAAGCAGATCGCCAAGACCCGAACGGATCTTGAGCGTTCGGAGCGCCAGCTTGTTGCCTACGCGCAGGCCCAGGGGATCATTGTCACTGGAAGCGGCGAGGCGGGATCCTCACCGAGCGACGCCAACTCCATTCAGGGCGAATCCCTGATCGCGCTGAACCGGGCATTGGCTGAGGCGACGGCCAGGAGGGTTGCGGCCGAAGGTGCCTATCGATCGGGCGTGTCGGTGGGTCCGACAGCTGACGTCACCGCAAGCACCCAGGCGCTTCGGCAGTCCCGGTCCTCTCTGGAGGCGGAATATCAGGACAAGCGAACGCTCATGAAGCCGGAGCATCCGGATATGTTGAGCCTGCGTTCGCGGATCGACGAGCTGGATCGCCAGATCGCTCGCGAATCTTCCCAGGCATCGTCTGGCCGCAACAATTCGCTGCTCGCCGAATATCGCGGAGCGCTCGCTGCCGAACGCGCGCTGCAGTCGCGGGTCGGAGGGCTGAAAAGCTCCGTCCTGAACCTGCGCGGACGAAGCATCCAGTACACGATCCTGCAGCGTGAAGTGGATACCAACCGAAGCCTCTATGAGGCGCTGCTGCAGCGCTACAAGGAAGTGGGCGTTGCGGGCGGGATCGGGACCTCGCCGATTTCAATCGTCGACCGGGCGGAAGTTCCGACCGGTCCTTACAAGCCCAATCTGCTGCTCAATCTCCTGATCGGATTCGGGCTGGGACTGGCTGCCGGGCTGGCCACCGCGATAGCGCTCGAATTCCTGTACGACACGATCAAGACGCGTGACGATGTTCGCAACAAGCTGGGTCTTGGCTGCCTGGGCGCAATTCCCAAGGCGACCGGACAAGACTCGTTTGTCGAAGCACTGCGGGACCCCAGTTCGCTCGTTTCCGAGGCCTATTCAGCGGTGGTGACTTCGCTGCGCTTCAGCACGGAAGAAGGGCTCCCGAAGACGCTGGTCGTCACAAGCACCCGGTCGGGAGAGGGGAAGTCCTCGACGGCACTGGCAGTTGCCCAGAATTTCGCGCGCCGCGGAGCGTCAGTGCTTTTGATCGACGGCGACCTTCGCAAGCCGGCCTTCAAGGCGGCTTCGGACAAGGTCGGCCTTACCCGCCTTCTGACGAGCGATGACGAGGCGGCGCGCAATCATATCCTTCCGACCCAGTTCGACGATCTTTGGCTGATGCCCAGCGGTCCATTGCCTCCCAATCCCGCCGACCTGCTTTCCACCGGGCGGTTCCAGGAAATATTGGGAGAGGCCGCCGCGCAGTTCGACATCGTCATTGTCGATGCTCCGCCGGTCATCGGCCTGGCCGATTCATTGCTGCTGTCTTCCGTCGCCGCCCATGTCCTGTTCGTCATCGAAAGCGGGAAAACCCGAACGAAGGCCGCGGTTGAAGCCTTGCGAATGCTCGGTGGCACGGGGACTCACCTCCTCGGCGCCGCCTTGACCAAGTCGAAGGAAGACATGGGCGGATATGGCTACAAGGCCTATGGCTATGGCTCGCTCGACCGCAAGCGGACGGAAATCCGGATGATCCCGCACGAGGCGGAGCACTGAGGCGCACTCGGCCCTTCATGGCTTGGGGTCGCACGGCACTGGCGCTGGCCGTTGCGCTCTCCCTTGCGATCCTGATCGTCCTGGTTGCTCTGAGCCAATCGTACTCAGGCGGAAATGCCGCGAAATTGTCGAGGTTTTGGCCAGGCCATCCGGATGCCGTCTTGCAATCGGGCCTTGCGGAAATCGGTGCCAAGGCCGCAGCGGCAGAACCAATCGATCCGGCGCTGATCGATCACCTGCTGGACGCATCGGCGAAAGCGCCGCTCGCGCCGGAGCCTTTCCTGGTCCGCGGCGTCGAAGCCCAGTTGGCCGGGGATGAACAGCTCGCGCTGCGCGCCTTTATTGCCGCCCGCGAACGAAGTCCTCGAACGATCGCCGCTCGTTACTTCCTGGCGGATCATTATTTGAAGGCCGGGCAGACGGGGCAGGGGCTCGCCGAGATTTCCACCCTTGCCCGCCTGGTGCCGCAGAGCATCCCCGACATGGCTCCCTTTCTCGCTGCCTTCGCGCGTTCGCCGGGCGCTGCGCCGCAGGTCAGGCAAGTGCTTCGCACACATCCGCAGCTTGAACCTGTGTTGCTCGACGCGCTGTCGACCGATCCTGAAAACGTCGACCTGATCCTTGGGCTGTGGAACGGCCAAGGCGGCGAGCAGGATGCAATTTGGCAAAGGCGCCTGTTGAACCATCTCGTCGATGCCGGACGGTTCCAAATGGCGCGTGAGACCTGGGCTCGTTTTGCCGGCGTGGTTGCCGAGCCGAGCCGCCTCTTTGATCCCGAGTTTGGCAAGCCGGCGCCCCCCCCGTTCGGATGGAGCCTGGCGTCCGGTCCGGCGGGTGTCGCGGAATCGGAAGGGGACGGCCGGCTTCACGCATTGTTCTACGGGCGTGACGACGCGGTGCTTGCGACGCAGCTCCTGGTGCTGGAGCCCGGGCGCTACAGGCTTTCGATGAAGGCCGAGGCGACGGCCCCGTCATCAAGCTCCCTAGAATGGACCGTGAAATGCCTCCCCTCGTTGGATCCGGTAGCGGTCATCCCGCTGATCCGCTCCGGCTCGATTTCGCAATCATTTTCGGTGCCGACTACCGGTTGCCCGGCGCAGCGATTGGAATTGAACGGGACTGCTCAGCAAATGCCGCAACAGGCTGACGTCACGATCAGCCAATTCAACCTCCAGCCGGAGGTCGCCCGGTGATCGAACGGATAAGGCCCGCGGTTGCGCCCGCATATCTGTTCCTTTGCCTGCTGTTGGGAGGCAGTCCGCAGGGAGTATTGGGCAATGTCCTGCTCCAGCTGCTCGCCGTGGCGATCATCCTGTGGGCGCTGGTCGAATGGCGTGTCGATAGCCTGACCCGACCCGTGCGGCAGTTACTGATGATCGTGGCGGCCGCGATCTTGATCCTTGTGGCGCAGCTGTTGCCGCTGCCGGCCAGCGTCTGGAGCGCGCTACCCGGCCGCGACTTCGTCGTGGACGGGTTCAACCTGCTCGGCATTCCGCTGCCGGCAATGCCGGTATCGCTGGCTCCCTACGACAGCATTGCAATGCTGCCCGCCTTGCTTCCGCCGCTTGGAATGCTTGCCGCCATGATCGGCCTACGCGGATATTCGGCCCTGTCACTCGCCGTGGCTTTGATCGGGGGTGCGATGGCCGGCGTCCTGCTCGGAATCCTGCAGGTCAGCAGCCCCATGCCGATGGAATCCCCGTGGTATCTCTATCGGATCAGCAATTTCGGAGTTGCAACGGGCTTCTTCGCCAACAGCAACCACATGGCCAGCCTTTTGCTCGTCACAATTCCGTTCGTTGCATCGCTGGGCGCTACCATTCGCCATCGGTCGTCGGACGCGCGGTCGCGTGCCGTGGGCACCGCGGTTGTGTCGGGCGGATTGATCCTCGCGATCCTGGGCCTGGCACTCAATCGGTCGCTTGCCGGATACGGCCTTGGCGTTCCGGTCGTGCTGGCCAGCCTGATGATACTCTTCGGTTTGTCGGCCAAGTGGGTTCGCGGTTCGATCGCGGCGATCGGAATAACCGGGGCGGCGGCGATGGCGATACTTTGGGCTAGCCCCGTTGGATCGCAAATGGACAAGCTTGGCGTCAGCACGTCGATTGCGTCGCGACATGAGATTGTTTCGAACAGCACTGAACTGGCGCTTCAATTTGCGCCGTTCGGGTCCGGCATCGGGACCTTCCCGAAGCTCTACGTATTGACGGAAGATGCCGACAGGATCGACCGCTACTACGTCAATCATGCGCACAACGACTATCTTGAGCTAGCCGTCGAAACGGGCCTGCCGGGCGTCCTGCTGATCATCCTGTTCATGCTGTGGTGGGGAAGGTCAGTCGTGCAAATGCTGCGTTCTCCGGCCGCTGACCAGTTCGCGATGGCGGGAGCGATCGCGTCCGCGGCGATCCTCCTTCACAGCCTGGTCGATTATCCGCTGCGAACAGCCGCCATTAGCGCGGTCTTTGCCATGTCGATCGTGCTGGTCATTCAGTCCCGGCGGACGGCGCAAAAGGATACCGACCTTTGGCCCACCCGCCACATCGTCATCGACTGAGCCATGGACCGGATCACCTGCACAGCAGCCGTGACCGCCGAACTGGCTTGCTGGACGGTGCGCGATTGCCGACTTAGAACGGCCGCGCGGACCTGTTGCGCGAAGGATAGCATCGCTTGCTCGTCTATTGGCTGATGCTTGGATATTTCGCCGCGGGATCATTCTTCTACCGTCCTTCGCCGAACCAAAGAACCGGGTCGCTTCCGCTCTACTTCGGGACGGTCCTGGTCGCCCTCGCGATCGGCCTTCGATACAAGGTCGGCGCGGACTGGGAGGCGTACAGGTTCCTCTTTTCCTATGCGGGCTATGCCCCGCTGCATCGAGTTCTGAACATCGGTGATCCGGGCTATCAGCTGGTGAACTGGTCCGTTCAGCGTGCCGGTTTCGAACTTTGGCTGGTCAACCTCATCTGCGGCGCCATTTTCTCGATTGGCCTGTACCGATTTGCGCGCGCTCAACCGGATCCCTGGCTGACCTTCGTCGTCGCCGTCCCTTATCTCGTGGTAGTCGTGGCGATGGGCTACACGCGACAGGCAGCTGCCATCGGCATATTGATGGCCGGCCTGGCTTCGCTGCAACGTGGCTCGTCGGTCCTTCGCTTCACCATCTATATCGCGGTGGCCGCCCTGTTTCACAAAACCGTCGTAGCGATCTTGCCGCTCGTGGTCTTCGCCAGCCAACGCAGCCGGCTTCTCAACCTGCTGGCCGGGATCGCCGGTACGATCCTCCTGTACGACATTTTCCTATCGTCTTCGGTCGAAGGCTTCGTTCGCAATTACATCGATGCGGAATATAATTCCCAGGGAGCATTGATCAGGGTCGTCATGAACCTGGTGCCCGCGGTCGCCCTCCTGATGTTCCGCCGCCGCCTGTCGTTCAGTCCGGTTGAGGGAAGGATGTGGACCTATTTCGCCTGGGCCGCGGCGGTGATGCCCTTGGCACTGGCGATCCTGCCTTCGACAACGGTGATCGACAGGCTGTCGCTCTATCTGATCCCCCTGCAACTCGCCGTGCTGCCGCGACTTGCCCAATTGTTGAAGCAGCCCGGGCGGATGCTGGTGATTTGCTACGCAGTGTCAGTGATGTTCGTCTGGCTGAACTATGCCGCCCATGCGAAATATTGGGTACCGTATCGGATCCAGCCCGACTTGTTCTAGCGCGGGGCCTGCGGCAGCCGAGCCATCGCCCACCAGATTCCATAGATGACAAGATAATATGCCGTCAGCTCGACCAATGCCGTCGTTCGGAGCAGGTAAGCTGAAAAGAGCAGCAAGGGCGCCAGTGAAAGGATGAGGAAGAAGCCGAACTGCGGCTCCCTCCGCTCAGGCAGGTTCAATATGTCCTTACTGTCCAGATAGCCCAGGAATCGTGGGAAGCTGTATAACAGCAACGCTGTCAGGATCGCCGCTGGCAGCGAGGCGGCGGGCAAGGCAGCCAAGACTGGCAGTAGAAACCGAAGGGTTGCAAGTTCGTAGAAGGACGCCAGGCGCAGCCCGTTCGACTGGAATATATTGTGCTGGGCGATGGCCAGGCACAGCGCTGCGTAGCCGGCCAGCCAGAGCGGATTGTCGATCCATCCGGTCAACACGCCGACGACCGCCCAGACGGCAAGACGAATTGCAACGAATGCCAGCGCGAATGATGGCGTAATTGGAAAATTCAATCGCTGACGGCCTTGCGGTGATCGGGGTGCGTCCCAGGCATCGTTGACGAGGTATCCGATCTCGTAAATCGAGATATAGGCGAGATAGCCCGCAGCGAAGGCGAGCGCCGAACCGGCTACACTGAGGTCGGTTAGCCTCCACAGCAGCCAAATCGCGGGCAGCCATGATGTCGCGACGAGATAGGTCATTTCGCGCGACGTCCAGGCACGGGAAGTAGCGAAGTAGGCAAAGGGGAACAGGCAGATCGCCCTAGAGGCTGATATATTCACAATTATCCCCCGCCCATCGGTCCTGCCGTCTGCCGCGCGGCAGTACGATTGTCGCTCGGCCCACACTTGCTACCAGATTCTTGTCGGATCGGTTGTCGGTATAGACCCAGGTTTCGATACCCGGTCCCGCAAGGCCGCGCAGTTGATCCGCTTTTCTACCGGTAAGGTCGGCGGCCAAGCGCCCCGTGCACAGGTCGTCGTCGAATTCCAGGACGGATGCCCGATATTCGGTGTCCAGGACGGCTGCGATCTGGCTGACGACCAGATCGATGCTGCTCGACATCAATATGACCCGATCCCCAGCCTCTTGATGCGCTTTCAGCCTGTCGTGAATTGGCTGGTTGGCGGATGCCGGAAGGATGTCGCGCACATATTGAAATGCTGCATCCGTCAATCGGCTCCGGGGTTCGCCGTCCAATGCGGCAATGATCCGCTGTCGTGCGACATCCCAACCGAGCAAATGATGCGCCGCCGCGCCCGCGTAAAAGAATGGCGACCCTCGATCGAGCCAGCGCGAAAGGGCTTTTGCGAGCGCACCGCTCGCATGGCGGGACTGATAGTAGCGAATGAATCCAATGGTCGTATTGGCGTCGTAGAGGGTGTCACAGACGTCGAATATCACCAGGCGGGAGGCGCTGTCGCTCATCGCAATCCTACATCGACCGCGGTGTGAAGATCACGATAAATGGCCTGATAAGCGTCGGCTGCCACGTCGAGGTCGAACGGCTGCGCTCGCCTCCGCAATGCCTGACGGTCAACGGTCCGCAACTTGAAGAATGCATCGACCGCAGCGCCCACATCCTCCGCACCGAAATCGGAAAGGAGGTGCCCCGCGTCGAGCTTCGTCACAATCTCTTCCACGTCCCCGACGCATGTGTTGGCGATAACCGGGATGCCGCTCGCCAGATATTCGGCAAGCTTTGTCGGCGATACGCCCTTGCTCGAAGGCCGCGGAATGATGAAGCAGGTACCTACATCGACGGCGCCAAGCCATTTGGGCAATTCGCTTCGTTCCCCCG
Source organism: Sphingomonas caseinilytica (assembly GCF_023516455.1). Classification (GTDB taxonomy): domain Bacteria; phylum Pseudomonadota; class Alphaproteobacteria; order Sphingomonadales; family Sphingomonadaceae; genus Sphingomicrobium; species Sphingomicrobium caseinilyticum. Next base: position 194,948 of record NZ_JAMGBA010000001.1, read on the forward strand.
CGACGACGATCACATCCTTTTCATCAAGGCTGACCCCCATGTCGGCGGCCAGCGACAATATCTCCGCCGCCTGGTTGCGCCCGATAAACAACGCCTTCGCCCGCGGGTCGCGGCGCTTGATGGCCTCGAAAAGCTGAAGATGGCGGCCGATCATGTAGACCGTTCCAATCGATCCAAGATATCCGAGAACCGGATCTTCCGGGCCGATCCCAAGCCGCAGTCGCGTCTCAAGCGCCGCCGACCGGTCGGCAACCTCGAATATGTCGAAATCGGCACAGCATGGGATCACCGAAATGGGTGCCCCCCGATAGGCGGCACAACTCTCGACCTCCCGTTTTGCGGCATGGGTCAGTACGATGATGTGGTCCGCTTGCTTTACGAGCCGCGCCTCATGGCCCTTCCAGCGCCGATACAACCAGTTGCCGATCGGGCTACGCCGCGACCAGCGGCCCCCTTCGCGGCGCTGGTCCGGCCAGAAACCACGCATGTCGAATAGCAACGGCGTGCCGTGGCGGCGCTTGATCGCCAATCCGGCCATCGCGGCAGGGTAGCTGCGGCAATGAAGAAGATCGAAGCGGGTTTCGCCAATTGCAGCGCTGGCTGCCCGCTGCATGGCCAGCTGATCGATGAATTTGGCGAGATAAGGAGGGCTGCTTCGGAATCGCTTGGGGCGCCAATCGATTCCGGCATCGCGGCAAGTGCGCTCGACCTCAGCCCCGATGATCGCCTGTCGGTCGGGCTTTTCGAAGCTGACAACGGTGAAGCGCGCGCCAGCCGCCGCACTGCCCAATAGATAGGGCAACACTTGTGACTGGCCGATAAAGTCGGTCAGGCCGTCGTAGGTGATGTAGAGTATCTTCATCGGCTTCGCTTGAGACTTAGCCGATCGCCAATGGGCGACAAGATCAGTTCCCGCGAGGCGCCGCCGAGGTGGTGCGACGCCAATGTCCGTGCCATCACCTGCCGCAATGGCCAGCGTCTCCGTCATCATCACTTGCTTCAACCTGGAACGATACATCGGCAAGGCCATCGAGTCCGTGCTCGCCCAGGATTGCCCGGTGCCAGTGGAAATCATTGTCGTCGACGACTGCTCCACCGACGCAAGCGCCGCCATCATCCAGTCCCATCCGGAGGTCCGCTACGTCCGCACGCCAAGCAACAGCGGCGTACTGCTGGCCACGCTGGAAGGGATAAAGTCGTCCAGCGGCGAACTCATTTTCTTTCTAGACGGCGACGACCTGTGGGAACCGGACAAGCTGTCGCTTTGCGTCGCTGCATTTGACCAGGATCCAGGCTGCGCACTGGTGACGCATGACCTCGGCTTTATCGACCAGGATGGCGAGTTCGTTGAGAGGATTTCGCGTCCCAAGCAGGTCCTGGGTCCGCTGTCGGTGGCCAGTCGCGGTCCCGCGGTGATCGACGCTATCCTGCATCACCGCGACTATGTGTGGTTGGGAAGCGCGCTGGGCATTCGCAGATCGCGGGCCCGCCTGGATGAGTTCGCCGGTTGGGCAACGGCCTTGCCCGACCCCGCCAACACCTATCAGGATTGGCCGCTTGCCTATTGGGTCGCGTCATTGGGTGGCGCAACTGCTTCCTTCTTGCCGGCGCGATTGTTTCGCTACCGCCTGCATGGGGCAAATCACAGCGGCGATGCAGGCACCGCCGATCGCGCCGTCCGGAACTTTACCAGGGCCAAGAATACGCTTCTGGCGATGAAAGACATCGCAGTCAGTCGGGAATTACCTGGCCATGTCCAATTCATGCTTGAGAGCCGAGCAAATGCGAACGCCTATCTAGCCTCTCTCCATAATGTTGGGGCCATCCGGGCGTTCTCCGGGTTTGCCGGCAGTGCCCGCGAATTTCTCAGGAAAGGAGAGTTGGCGAAGGAGGTGGCACGTTTCACAGGTGTCTTGCTTGCCGGGCCCGACCGGTTTGCGCGATGGGCTGCGCGGCGCTCAGGCGGCAGACCGCAGTAGCGGAAGAAGAGTAGAATCGACGCCAAGCCGGCGTAGCCCCCATCGCCACGACAGGAACCCGGTTGAGCCGTTGGACAGGATGATGGCGGCGGCCGCACCGGCCGGGCCGAACTCCATGATCAGCGGGACGGCGGCCAGCATGCCCAGCCCAACGGAAAACAGGTAGATCCGGATCAGGTGACGTTCGCCTTCGCACATCGCCAGCAGGATTGGCCCCATTCCGAAGAAGGCGAAGACAAGTTGTGCCACGCACATCAGGAACAATGGCAGCCATGCCGACCCATAGGCCGGGCCGAATACCAGCTCGATGAGGTCGCGGCCGATGAGCCATGCAGCAAGGGTAATGGGAACGACCGCGAGGACGAGCGTCATGCTGGTCCGGCTCAGCAACTGCTGCAGCTCGACCACCCGGCCTGACTTCTGGAGCGGCCCAAGTCGCGGGGCAAGGACGACATGCAGGATCGTGACGGGCATCGCGACAACGACGCTGCACGCAACTGCGACACGGAAGATGCCGAGCGCTTCGTCGCTTGCAAGCCATCCCATCATCACCACGCCATAGGCCCCGTCGAGCTGGCGGAGGATATCGACCGCGCCAAGGGGCAGGGCAGCCGCGGCCCAGGGGATGGCCGGCAAGGTGTCAGTCTGGCCCTCACCGCGCGGGATTGCGCCCCTGATCCATGCGAAGCTGACAATTGCCGCAATCAATGCAACGAACACCTGTGCCCACAGGGCCAATGTTGCGGTCAGGCCAATGCCAGCCAGCAACAAGGACAGCATGACGACAAGCGTGAGGACGGGCCTGGCGAAGATATCCATGACCTGGCCCCTGAACAGCTGTCCGAGGCCTCTAAGCTCAGCAGCCAGTAACGACGTGACGCCGATGAGCATCATCAAGGCCGCTCCCGGGAGTAAGAGGCTGATCGTGCTCCCGTCGCCGCTATCGAGTGTCGCGCCGACGAGGATCGCGATCACTGCGATCAGTGCTGACGCGGCGGCCGTAGCCAGCCCGAAGCGCTTGAACAGGGATCGAATCCCGGCCCAATCCCCGCGGTCCTTGCGAATGCTGAACTCCCGCACGGCAAGCTGCGGCGTTCCCAATAGCCCCGCGCTCATTCCCAGCGCCGCAAGCGTCGTCACCAGTCCATAGATGCCGAATTGCGCTGGGCCCAATAGTCGAGCGAGCAACACACCGAGCAGGAATGTGGACGCGAGACCAGCGATGCGCAGCGCCAGGCTGGACATGCTCGCATGGATGACCTGCCGGCCCTCCGCCAACATTTCCGCAACCCGCGAGCGAGACCTACTCATCATGGTTGCGGAGCTAACCGGCCACGCATAGCGATTTCAATTGGCCCCATGGCAGGGGATGCTGCTTATATGCATGGAGAGATGGGAGGGGCCATTGCTGCAACGGTTAAGGCGCTACTGGCTGGCGCTCAAGGGCTACCGGAAATTTGGCAAGCGGGTGGAAGTTTTCGGCAACTTCACCGTCATCAATCCGAAGAATGTTCGGATCGGCACTCGGTGCGCGATCAACCATGACGTGTTCATCCTCGGCCGGACCGGCATCACGATCGAGGACGATGTCGTTCTTTCGGCTCGCTGCATGTTGCTCGATGGAGGACTTCAGGCGGCCGGTTTCCAGTCGACCGAGACGCGCGGCTACAAGGAGGAGCCGATAACCATCCAGCGTGGCGCCTGGGTCGGTGCCGGTGCAATCATCCTTCCCGGCGTGACAGTCGGCAGCAGAAGCATTATCGGCGCCGGAAGCGTCGTGACGAGGGACGTCCCCCCTAATACGATCGTCGCCGGTAACCCCGCGCGGCCAATTGGGTCTATCGATAGCTAGATTGAGTGCTCGACGAACTGGGCGCCGGTTCGCGTCGTGGCTTTCCGGGTTTGCCCAGACGCATGAACGAGAATACTTCCCTTTCACTTCTTTGAGTTCAAGCGAAACGACAAATCCATGTGCGGAATTGCCGGCCTTTTCACTCTCGACCGCATCGACCCGGCTCTGCTGAGGCGGATGGGCGATGCGATCGCGCACCGTGGGCCGGACGATCAGGGGATTTGGTCGGACGAAAGCGCCGGGATCGGATTTTCCCATCGACGTCTATCGATCCTCGATCTTTCGGCCGAGGGGCATCAACCGATGCACTCGGCGAACGGGCGCTTCGTCATCTGCTTCAATGGCGAGATCTATAATCATGCCGAAATTCGCACCGAGCTCGAGCAAGCGGGCCTGACGCCCGAGACCGGCTGGCGCGGCCACTCCGACACCGAAATCCTGCTCCAGGCCTTTGTCGCGTGGGGCGTTGAAGTCGCAATATCCAGGACGGTCGGGATGTTCGCCCTGGCACTGTGGGACCGCCAGGAACGGCTGCTTCACCTCGCCCGCGACCGGTTTGGGGAGAAGCCGCTATTTTATGGCTGGGCGGGTCGCGACCTGGTCTTTGGGTCGGAACTGAAGGCACTCCGCACCCATCCAAAGTTCGAACCGACTATCGACCGGGCCGCACTGAAAGCCTTCGTGGCGCGGACGTACATTCCCGCTCCACTGTCCATCTATCGGGGCATTTTCAAACTGCTGCCTGGCACCATCCTCACCGTGTCGCCGGCAGCACTGGAACAGCCCGGATCCGGCCCGGCAGAGGAGGGTAGGGCTGGCCCCGTGCAGCTCCGCCGCTACTGGAACTATCGCGACGTCGTCCGCGAGGGATTGGCAAATCCGATCGAGGATGAGGCCGAGGCAATCGAACTGCTTGAGCGGGCGCTCAGCCAGTCAATTGGGGGACAGTCCTTCGCCGACGTCCCTGTCGGCGCCTTCCTTTCCGGCGGCATCGACAGTTCGACGATCGTCGCCCTTTATCAGAAATATTCGGCGCAGCCGGTTCGAACCTATTCGATCGGGTTCGACGAGGCCGGCTTCAACGAGGCCGAACATGCCAAGGCCGTCGCAGCGCAGCTGGGGACGATCCATCACGAGTATTATGTGACGGTCGCCGAGGCGCGTGACGCCATTCCGATGCTGCCGACGATGTTCGATGAGCCTTTCGCGGATTCTTCCCAGATCCCGACATTACTGATCAGCCGTTTCGCACGGCACGACGTAAAGGTGGCGCTGACCGGCGATGGCGGGGACGAACTGTTCGGCGGCTACAATCGGCATGTCATGGCACCCCGGCTGTGGGGTCAGCTCCGGCGGGTTCCACTAGCGCTAAGGTCGATCGCCGCGGGGCCGCTTTCCCGCATTTCGCCGGACGCCTGGGAAAGAATGGCGCGACTGGTCCATGGTTCAAGCGGGCCGTTTGTCGGTGCCCGTATCCAGAAGGGACTCCGGATCGCGCAATCCGCCTCAACATTCGATGATATCTACCTGAGCTTCCTCGACGAATGGGGTCCCGGGGAGAATCCGGTGCTGTCTGCCGACGTTCAAGCAGGCTTCGATCTAGATGTGGGTGATAGCGCCAGCGACACCGAAAGGATGATGTATTGCGACGCCGTCAGCTATTTGCCCGACGATATTTTGGCGAAGGTCGATCGCGCATCGATGGCGGTCGGCCTGGAAACACGAGTTCCCTTCCTGGACCATCGCGTCGCCGCCCTGGCTGCCCGTATTCCTGAGACCATGAAGATCCGCAGCGGGCAGGGGAAACACGTCTTGCGCCAGCTCCTGTATCGGGAGGCGCCCCGCCACTTGTTCGAACGGCCGAAGGCCGGCTTTGCGATTCCGGTGGGGCAATGGATCAAGGGACCGCTGAGGCCTTGGGCGGAAGAGTTGCTCGATCCCAGGCATATGGCCGAGGAGGGCTGGTTCAATCCGGCGATCGTTCAGCGCCGCTGGCAGGACCATCTTGCCGGCCGGCGCGATGCAACGCCGGCACTGTGGGCGGTGCTGATGTTCCAGGCGTGGATGCGGGAGCAGAAGGGCCGGATGGCCTTGGCCGCCTGACAGGCATTTCCTGTGCCGCGGCGGAGCGCACCAATCTTCCTTCGTCCAACATCAACAACTGGTCGCAGCTTTCCACTGTCGAGGAGCGGTGGGCGATGATGACGATGGTGCAGCCGCGCTCCTGCAAGCGGTCGAGCGACGCCATCACCGCGGCCTCCGTTTCCTCGTCCAGCGAACTCGTCGCTTCGTCGAGCACCAGCAAAGGCGCCTGCTTGTAAATCGCGCGGGCCAAAGCGAGGCGTTGCCGCTGGCCTCCGGACAATCTTGCCCCCCGTTCGCCGATCATCGTGTCATATCCGTGCGGAAGTGAGGCAATGAATGCATCGAGGTGCGCTGCGCCTGCGGCCGCCGCGACCCGGGCCACATCCGGTTCCTCGCCGGGGGCCACCAAGGCGATGTTTCTCGCGATCGTCGTGTCCGCGAGGAAGATGGACTGCGGCACATGGGCGACCGATCTTCGCCAGGCCGCGAGGTCGGCGGCGAGAAGCGGCCTGCCGTCCACCAATATCTGGCCTTCGGTCGGTTCGATTAGGCCCATCAGCAAGTCGGCCAGCGTACTTTTGCCGGCGCCGGTTTTGCCAACGATCGCAGTGCGAGCACCATGTGGAATGGCAAAGTCGAGATCGCTAAGGGCGGCTGCTTCTCGATCTGAATAATGAAATCCAACCTGTTGAAATTTAATGTCCTTGTGGAACGAAATTTTGGTGTGATGTTCTTCCACCCGATCGACCGGCAGCCTCAGCATGGAGGTGACGTCCCGCAAGATCGGTGCGGATGAAGTGAAGCCGGTCCAGGCAGAGTAGATCTGGCTGCTGAGCGGCAACAGTCGCTGCGCTCCAAGCGTCAGCGCTCCCAGCACGGGGAGCGCGGCAGGAAGGCCGCCGGGTCGAGTAGCCAGGAACAGACCGAATAGGGCGATGAGGCAAAGGCCGATGCCTTCGGCAAGGTATCGCGGCGCTCCGGTAAGGAACATCGCCTCGGCCCGAGCACGCTGGAAGGGTTGGTCTATCGATTTGAACGCGGCGAGGTGGGTAGGCTGCGATTGGTCGATAATGACGTCGCGAATGCCGCCAATGCTTTCCTGCACCTGCTGAATCCGTCGCTCATAGGCACGGGCCAATATGTCCGTGCTGGCGTTGAGCCGGCGCCGGAACATGATCGATACGAAGCCGTAGAGCATTGCGACTAGCGCCGCCGCCGCGGCTGCGCTGAGCGGGTCTACCTTGAGCAGCACGGCGATAACCGCCAGCGAAATGATTGCGGCGCTGATGCCTTGGAGGCCGCGCTGCGCCAGATCGAAGGCGAGCTGGTCGACCTTATCCAACGATGCGACCGGCTTGCTGCTGTTGGACTCGACATGGAACAGATAGGGCTGGTGAAGCAGCCGGTGCTGGACGGCGAGGTTGAGATCGTGGCCAAACCGGGCCGAGAAGCGAAGCGTCGACCAGGACAGAAGCAGCCTTAGCGCGGCGGCCGTGAGAGACGCGGCCACGAACAGGATAGCGGCCGCCGACAGTGGCGAATCCGGCGAAATCCACTCGATCCAGCCGCGCAGCATCGGCAGAATCGCCATTTCCGGGCCTCTTCCGGTCAGGATCGAGAGCACCGGAACGACCGCGGCAACCATGAGCATCTCGGCGGCTGCCGCGATCGGCATCAGCAGGCTGAGCCGAACAAGCTCCCGCCGTCTTTCAGACGGCACTGCGCCAAATATCGTTCGAATCTCGGCCGTGACCGGGATCGTCACCGGACATTCTCTCCAAACCGGTCGGCCAAGAGATCGAGACCAGGCTCGTGCGTCAGGTCGAGATAGAGCGGCGTGACGGCCACATAGCCGTCGGCGACCACTTCGAGGTCGGTGACATGGCCCGGCGTTTCGACGGTCGGGGCAAGACCGAACCAATAATAGCGATAACCCCGGGGATCGGTCCGTTCGACAATCCTCAGCCGCCCATAGTCGCGGATACCCTGCCGGCAGACTCGGACACCCTTGATCGCGTCGGGTTCCATCGCAGGGAAATTCACATTTATCAGCGTGCCCGGCGTGAAGGGCGCCTCCATTAGCGGGCGGAGCACGCGCTCGGCCCAAGCTTCGGCCGCGGCGAACGGTACCTGGTCGCCAAGTCCTTCGCGAGAGTAGACCTGGCTAAGAGCGATCGAGCGCAGGCCGGCCAGCGCGCCTTCCATCGCGGCCGAGACGGTTCCGGAATAGGTGACGTCCTCGGCCAAGTTGGCGCCGCGGTTGACGCCGGACAGGATAAGGTCGGGCGGATTGTCCTTCATGACATGGGCCAGAGCCATCATCACGGCGTCGGTCGGCGTTCCGCTGACCGAATATTTCCGGTCGCCGTGCTTCCGAAGACGGATAGGGCGGCTGAGCGTCAGCGAATGGCCGGCGCCCGATTGCTCTTCGGCGGGAGCGACCATCCAAATGTCGTCCGACAGCTTCGCGGCGATCGACTCGAGCACCGCAAAACCGGGGGCATGGATGCCGTCGTCATTGGTCAGGAGAATGCGCATTTCGGTCATCCTATGCGGATTGTGCGGCGATGGGACAACCACCTGAGGCATCCCCGCAACAATCCACAGTTAATTTGGAAAATGGCCGGTCAGTCCTTGTTAAGGCGGCCAGCCTTAACTATTAGCGCGTTGGGGACACTAGCATACCCGGGTTAAGTATCGGGAATGTATAGTGTATTTGCCTCCGGCCGTTACCGGAGCACCGGTCGCGGCAGCGGCAGGCGCTTGTGTCGGGGAGGGAGTGAATGGCTACCGCTCTAGTGGACCTTTACGGTTCAGGTTCAGAACAATTTGACCAGATAGTGTTGCCGGAAGGCTATCGTCCCGCAGAGGACGAAGACTTCATGGGCGTTCAGCAGCGGGCTTATTTCCTGCAGAAGCTCAAGGACTGGAAAGAATCCATCATTGAGGAAAGCCGCGCGACCATGGCGCAGCTTCAGGTCGATTCACTGCGCGAGCCGGATATTGCCGACCGCGCATCGAGCGAAACCGATTGGTCGATCGAGCTTCGCACCCGCGATCGCCAGCGCAAGCTGATCGCCAAGATCGATGCGGCGGTTCGCCGCCTCTACGATGGCGAATATGGCTATTGCGAAGTGACCGGCGATCCCATCTCGCTTGCCCGGCTCGAGGCCCGTCCGATCGCGACGATGACCCTTGAAGCCCAGGAAAAGCATGAGCGGATCGAGCGAGTCTCGCGGGACGATTGAAGCGCGCAGCCAATCCGGGGGATTGGCGAGCACTTCAATGACGGTTCTCACAAAAAAGGCCGGCTGCTCTTAAGAGTGGCCGGCCTTTTTTCTGGCCTACGTGCGCTAGTGTCCGACTAGCTCATCCTTCAGCCTAAGCTTTTCCTTCTTCAAGCGCGTCAACAAGTCCAGGTCCGGATGCGGGCGATGCTCTTCTGCGTCGATAACTGCGTGAAGAGCGGCATGTTTAGATGCGATTGCCTCGGCATGGGCCTTGTCCATCGGTCAATTTCCTTTCGTTGGCTGACGCGTGACAACTTCGTGAATAAATCACGAAATGAAGCGTTTGTCGCTAGGCAAAGATCACGGCTCGACGGGCAGAAAATACGTCTTGGCGATGATGGGCCAAACGTGACGGCAGGATGTGCTTCCTGTAAGGCAGGGACATGAACGACGACGATCCGCGAGAAGTTCTCCAGCTTCTCAAAGCCGAGCACCGCCGTCTCGACGAGGAAATCGAGCTCCTGCGATCATCCGGAAATTGCGATCAGCTGGAGCTGGCGCGGATGAAAAAGAAGAAGCTGGCGCTGAAGGACGAGATTCAGGTCCTTAGCGACCGCATCATTCCCGACATCATCGCGTGAAGATTGATGTCCACGGGCGGGACAGCCGGTTCTGCCGCATTGCCCAATTGCCGAGACGGGCGTTTCCTATGGTCCTCCTAGATGGCAGAATCAGCGTCGCATGACCGAATCGGACGAAGAATGGCAGGGAATGGAAGCGCGGATCACGCCGCGGCTGATCGATTCCCTTTATACGGAAGCGATGCTCCTGGCCGATGAGGCGCGTGCCTATTTTGACGAAACCGGGCGCGATGACCGGCAATTGCTGGAGCCTTTTGCCCGCGTTGGCTTCGCCTGTGAGTCGTTGAAGGTCACGACCCGGATCATGCATATCGTCGCCTGGCTATTGACCCAGAAGGCGGTGGAGAGCGGAGAGATCAGGTCGGTGGACGGCAGGCGTCCGGAGCGGCGGCTTGGCCATGCCAACGAGAGCGATCCCGCCGTGATCGTCCAGATGCCGGAAGCAGCGCAACGCCTCATCAATTCGAGCGCGGATCTTTACTCCCGGATCAAGCGACTGGACGAAGGCCAGCTAGTGGATGAGCCCGCGCCGAGCCCGGCGCGCGCCTTGATGGGCAGGCTGGAACGAGACTTCATCTGGAATCGCGACGGCTAAATCATTAGCGTCGGCGCCCATGCGCCCCTTCACCTTTAATCGCGGTCCAAGAATCATATCCGGAGATGGCTGCGCAACGCGGCTCGCCGATATGCTTCCTGACGGGCCATGCCTGTTCGTCACAGACAAGGACGTGCTGCGCCTCGGTCTGACGGACGCGTGCCGGTCTGCGCTCGAGGCGGGCGGGCGCGAGATCATCCTGTTCGACAGCGTCGAAGCCGATCCTTCGAAGGATACGCTGCTTGCTGCGGTCGAGTTGGGACGGCGTCATGACGTCACTCATGTCGTCGGCTTCGGAGGCGGCAGTCCGATGGATGTCGCAAAGCTGGCGGCTTACCTGCTCGGTTCGGGCGATGTGCTCGATGAGGTTTGGGGCGTTGATATCGCGAGGGGCGCGCGCCTGCCGCTTGCGCTGGTTCCGACGACGGCCGGTACCGGGTCGGAGGCGACGCCGATCTCCGTGATCACCTGCGAGGGAGGCGTGAAGCTGGCCGTTAATTCGCGGCCGCTGGTGGCCGATTGGGCGGCGCTGGACGCCAGCCTGACGCTGGGCCTTCCGGCTCATGTCACGGCGGCGACGGGCATCGACGCCATCGTCCATGCGGTCGAGGCCTATACGTCGGTCCGGCTCAAGAACCCGCTGTCCGACGCATTGGCGCGCGAGGCGCTAAACCTGCTGTCGGCCAATCTGATCAGGGCGATCGAGGAGCCGCGGAATGTCGAGGCGCGCTCGGCGATGCTCCTGGGCGCGCATCTTGCCGGTCTGGCCTTCGCCAATGCCCCGGTCGCCGGCGTTCATGCGCTGGCCTATCCGCTCGGCGGAATCCACCATCTGCCGCACGGACTTTCCAATGCGCTGATGCTGCGGGTCGTGCTGCAGCATAACAGTGAGGCGGCAAGGGAGCTTTATGCCGAACTGGCGCCGATCCTGGTACCGGAATGCGAGGGGCAGGGGAGCCAGGCGCGATGTGCAGCATTGATCGACCGGCTTGACCGGCTGGTCGCGGAAAGCGGGTTGAAACCCCGGCTTCGCGATCATGGCATTCCGGAGGAGGATATCCCGATGCTGGCCAAGGAAGCGATGCGGCAGACCCGGCTGCTCGTGAACAACCCATGCCCGATCGAGGAAGAAGATGCGCGGCGCCTATATGAGGCTGCCTGGTGACGCGCGTGGCGCCGCGGGGGCGGGCGGACTATCGCTGGTTCATGACGATTGCGACGCGCTGGGCGGACAATGATGCCTACGGTCACGTCAACAATACCGTCTATTACCAATGGTTCGATACGGCGGTGAATGCCTGGCTGGTCGAAGCTGGGTTGCTGGATATCGAAGCTGGCGACCCGATCGGTTTGGTGGTCGAAACCAGCTGCACCTATTTTTCGCCGCTCAGCTTTCCGGGTGACGTCGAGGTCGGCATCGCGGTCGAGCGGCTCGGGAGCTCGAGCGTCACTTATCGGATCGGCGTGTTTGGAGTGGGTTCAAGCGAGGCAAGCGCGCAGGGCCATTTTACTCATGTCTATGTTGGACGCGAGAGCAGGCGGCCGACGGAATTGCCGGGTGAGTGGCGGGAGAAGTTGGGAACTCTCGTATGATCGTCATCCCCGCGAAACCGGGGACCCAGCTACAAAAATCTAGGTTCCCGCTTTCGCGGGAATGACGAAGTCTAAAGTCGAGCCTTCGCCGCCTCATATTCCCGAGCCAGCCGATTGATCAGCTCCGCCGCCGGGGTAACCTTGTCGATCATCCCGATGCCCTGTCCCGATCCCCAGATATCCCGCCATGCCTTGGCGCCCGTCGCGGACTGGAAGTTCATGGCGTCCGGACCCGGCTGGGGCAGGTTTTCAGGATCGAGGCCCGCCGCGACGATCGACTTGCGCAGGTAATTGCCGCTGACCCCGGTGAACAAGGCGGAGGTGACAATGTCGGCCGCGCCGCCCTCGATGATCGCTTCCTTATACTCGTCGGTCGCGCGCGCTTCCGGCGTGGCGATGAAAGGCGAGCCGATATAGGCGAAATCGGCACCCATCGCCTTGGCCGCGAGCACCGCTCCTCCCGTCGCAATCGCTCCGGACAGGGCCAGCGGGCCATCGAACCATTTGCGGATTTCCTGGACCAGCGCGAAGGGCGACCAGCGCCCGGCGTGGCCGCCGGCACCCGCCGCGACTGCGATCAGCCCGTCCGCGCCCTTCTCGATCGCCTTGCGGGCGAAGCGGTCGTCGATAATGTCGTGGAGCGTAATGCCGCCCCATCCGTGAACCGCCTCGTTGAGCTCAACCCGTGCGCCGAGCGACGTGATGACGATCGGCACCTTCCACTTGGCGCAAACCATCATGTCATGTTCGAACCGGTCGTTGGACCGGTGGACGATCTGATTGACGGCGAAGGGCGCAGACGGAGTGTCGGGGTGGTCGCGATCGTAGGCGGCAAGTTCTTCCGTGATCTGGTGGATCCACTCGTCCAGCTGGCTTGCCGGCCGCGCGTTCAAGGATGGGAAGCTGCCGACGATGCCAGCCTTGCACTGGGCAATGACCAGGTCGGGGTTCGAAACGATGAACAAAGGCGCGCCGATGACCGGAATGCGCAGACGGTCGAAAATGGCTGGGACGGGCATTCGAGCTCCTCGGGTCTAGTCTATCCGGTGGTACGCCTTGAACCATTCGACGAATTTCGGAACGCCGTCATCGATGGTGGTACTGGGCTCGAAGCCATGGTCACGCTGGATGGCACTGATGTCGGCGAACGTATCCTTGACGTCGCCCGCCTGCATCGGTTGGAAATCGATCTCGGCCTTCCTGCCGGTCGCCTGCTCGAGCAGCCCGACCATCCGCATCAACTCTTCCGACCGGTGATTGCCGATATTGTAGATGGCATGCGGGCTGCTGCTTCCGCCCGCCTTCGCCTCGCCGTTGTCCGCGGGCGGCCCATCGAGGCAGGCCAGGACTCCGCTGACGATGTCGTCGATGTAGGTGAAATCGCGCCGCATATCGCCCTGATTGAAGATGGAGAGCGGGCGGCCTTCGTATAGCGCCTTGGTGAAGATCCACATCGCCATGTCGGGCCGGCCCCAGGGCCCGTAGACGGTGAAGAAGCGCAGGCCCGTCATCGGCATCCGGAAGAGATGGGCGTAGCTTTCGCTCATCAACTCGTCCGACTTCTTCGTCGCTGCGTAGAGGGAGATGGGATGGTCGACCCGATCCTCGACGCGGAACGGCAGGCTGTCGTTGCCGCCATAGACGGATGAGGAACTGGCATAGACGAAGTGGCTGGCGCCGCTGTGGCGGGCCAGCTCAAGCATGTTGATCTGCCCCATGAGGTTGGAGCGGACATAGGCCTGGGGATTGACCAGCGAGTAGCGGACACCCGCCTGGGCGCCCAAGTGGACGATGCGATCGAACCGGTGCGGCCTGGCGAATTGCTCCAGCGCCTGCTGATCGCCAAAATCCACGGTTTCGAACGTGAAAGCATTGCCGTGCGCTGCCTTCAGCCGTTCGATCCGGGCGAGCTTCAGCGCCGGGTCGTAGTAATCGTTGAGATTGTCGATTCCGACGACCTGCTGGCCGCGATCGAGCAGCGCCATGGCGACATGCGATCCGATGAAGCCGGCGGCGCCAGTTACGAGCAAAGTCATGCCGCGTTGCTAGCGCGGCAAGTCGCAGCTTGCGAGGGGCTTTGCACGGACGCTACGGAAGCTAAGCTGCACGGCAGCAAAAGGAGAGGCTGGGATGACCGACGAGCTTTATCCGGTGCCCGCCGAATGGGCCGAAAAGGCGATCATCAACGCCGATCGCTATGCCGCCAAGTATCGCGAGTCGGTCGAGGATCCGGACGGGTTCTGGCGCCGCGAAGCGCAGCGGATCGACTGGATCAAGCCGTTCACGACGGTCAAGGATACCAGCTTCCACGAGGATGACTTCAACATCAGCTGGTTCGGTGACGGAACGCTCAACCTGTCATCGAATTGCCTCGACCGGCATCTGGCAACACGGGGAAGCGCGACCGCGATCATCTGGGAAGCTGACGATCCCAACGAGCGCGGCATGACTATCAGCTATCGCGAATTGCACAGCATGGTCTGCCGCTTCGCCAACGCGCTGAAGGCGCAAGGGGTGAAGCGCGGCGATCGGGTGACGATCTATCTTCCGATGGTGCCCGAAGCGGCGGTCGCGATGCTCGCCTGCGCCCGGATCGGCGCGATCCATTCGGTCGTGTTCGGCGGCTTCTCGCCCGATGCGCTGGCGGGGCGGATCAAGGATTGCGACAGCAGCCTGGTGATCACGGCGGACGAGGGACTTCGCGGCGGCAGGGTCGTTCCCTTGAAGCATAATGTCGACGAGGCGCTGGATCAGTGCACGTCCGTCACACGGGTCATCGTCATGCGTCGCACCGATACCGACGTCCCGATGACGGAGGGCCGCGACATCTGGTGGCTGGATGCGGAAGCCGGAGTTACCGCCGACTGCCCGCCGGAAGAGATGGGCGCGGAGGACCCGCTGTTCATCCTCTACACGTCCGGATCGACCGGCCAGCCCAAGGGCGTCCTGCACACCACCGGCGGCTATGCGGTCTGGACGTCGATGACGCACGAATATGTCTTCGATTACCGCCCCGGTCAGATTTACTGGTGCGCGGCGGACATCGGCTGGGTCACCGGCCACAGCTATATCGTCTACGGACCGCTGGCGAATGGCGCGACCATCGTCATGTACGAAGGCGTGCCCAATTGGCCCGATCCCAGCCGGATCTGGCAGGTCGTCGACAAGCACCAGGTCGAGATCCTCTACACGGCACCGACGGCGATCCGGGCACTGGAGCGTGAAGGCGATGAATGGGTCAAAAAGACATCGCGTAAGTCGTTGAAATTGCTGGGCACGGTCGGCGAGCCGATCAACCCGGAAGCCTGGGGCTGGTATCACAGCGTCGTGGGCGAGGGGCGTTGCCCGATCGTCGACACCTATTGGCAGACGGAAACCGGCGCGACGATGATCTCGCCAATGCCCGGCGCGACCGATTTGAAGCCGGGCAGCGCAAGCAAGCCGATGTTCGGAGTGAAGCCGGCGCTGGTGGATGACAAGGGCCACATATTGGAGGGTGCCGTAAGCGGCGCCCTGGTGATCACCGATAGCTGGCCCGGCCAGATGCGGAGCGTCTGGGGCGATCCGGCGCGCTTCTTCAACACCTATTTCACCCACTATCCGGGCTATTATTTTACCGGCGACGGCTGCCGGCGGGACGAAGACGGCTATTACTGGATCACGGGGCGGATCGACGACGTCATCAACGTGTCCGGCCACCGGCTGGGTACAGCGGAGATCGAGAGCGCCTTGGTCGCTCACGAAAAAGTGGCAGAGGCTGCGGTCGTGGGCATGCCGCACGAGATCAAGGGTCAGGGCATTTACGCCTATGTGACGGTCAACGCCGGCTGCCAGGTAGACGAGAAGTTGCGAACCGAACTGATCCACTGGGTGCGCGCCGAGATCGGACCGATCGCGACACCGGACGTCATCCAGTTCGCGCCAGCGCTCCCCAAGACCAGGTCGGGGAAGATCATGCGCCGGATCCTGCGGAAGATCGCGGAAGGGGATATCTCGCATCTCGGCGATACTTCGACTCTGGCGGACCCGGCAGTTGTCGATGACCTTGTGGCGAACCGGCCCTCTAATGCCGGAGGCTGAGCAGTCCCGCCTGTCGCCTTAGTTCCGAATATTTGAATCCAATGCCTGGCCGAAGCAGGAACTGGGTCCAGTGGATCGGCAAGGTTCCAAGCAGGCGCTCGGTCGGTTCGCCGATCCTCGTCATCATCCGCAGCGCGGCTTCGCAAAGCAGTTTGGCGGTCCAATCCTCGGAAAGAAGCCCCTTAAGTCTTGGACTTGGACCAAGCACCTGAAAGAGCGTGTCGGCCAGCAGCAAAGCCTGTCCGAAAGCCCGGGCCGAGCCGAGCTGCTGGGATTGCCGGTACAGACTCTCAACGTCTTCGCCGCTTTTCCCGGCGAGCCGCGCTGCGAAATCGGAAATCCACTTCAGCCGGAACCAGGCGCTCGAGGCTCCGTGGACGGCGAGGTAGGCGAGTAGTTCCTCCTCGGCCAACGTCGGCAGTCTGATGTCTGGCGCGACCTCAACCCATTGGTTCGGGGAGTGGACGTCGATTGTCGGGATTAGCAGCGGATTGTCGGCGAGGCGTGTGTGAAGCTCGACATGAAAGGCGCCGTCCCGGTCCCAGACGGACTCCTTGCTACGGGCGTGCCAAGCCGAAAGTTTGGCCGCATCCGCCGGAATTTGAAGAGTGTAGCCGAGCGAGGAAATCAAGTCGGATGCTTGTTCCAGGTCCCGCGGGTCGATCAGAAGATCGATGTCCCAGCCCATCTTGAGGAGGGGGTAACGGTAGGCCAGCGCCCCGACCGTCAGCCCTTTGACGAAGAGCAGGGGGACTCCGGCTCCCTCGAATGCCTGGAGAAGCGCTTGGCTCTCCTTCGCGATACCGAGGTTCGTGGCTGCAACCGATCGGGCATCCGACGACAGTGCTTCCTTCGCTGGATGAGGGAGGTCTTCGAACTTCGCCAGCGCATTCCACACCAGCCCCTGAACCCGGTGCCGCCGCGCAAGCTCAACGAGCAGGTTCCAATCGAGACCAGGCAAAATTTCGGGTCGCGCATGCTCCGGCGCTGATCGGAAATTCCATTGGCAGCAGCGGGTCAGCAGCGAGAATTCCGGTCCGATCGCTAATGGCTTCACCGTTCGTTCCGGCCTTCGACATAGTCGATGAAACGCGCGGTCAGCAGGCCGCGGGGGACTGCGAACTCCCGCGCAAAAAATTGCTGCGGGTCGGTTTCGGTATCCTCAGGCCAATCTTCCAGCGCGGCGCGCAGTCTCGGCAAATCAAGCATCTCGGCCATTCGCTCATCTTTCGCCAGCCGATCCAGCTCGGCAACGAGGTCGGATCGACGTCGCCCGAGGCGAAGGAGCCAGTCGGCATCCCAACGGCCATTCAACCGATTGGTCCGCTGCTCTTCCGGCATGATCCCCTTGGCCATTTCCTTGGCAAGCCAGCGCGTACGGCCATCCCTCATGAACATTTCCACCGGAAGGCCGAAGCAAAATTCAACGAAGGGGCGATAGGCCATCGGATCACGCAGCGCGACGCCATACATTTGTTCGAATGCCTGATAGACCTCCGCCGCGTCGGCATCGCCGTTCATGAAGAGCATCTTCTGTGCGTGCCTGCGGTTGCGGGGCTGATACCGTTCGATGCCGACGCCTGACTGCTTCAAGCGGCGTTCTGCCCCCGAGATCTTGCGATACTTGCTTCCAAGCGGCTGCATCAGGTCCAGCAGGGACCGATGCCTGGGCTTGGCAACTTTCCTTGCGGCGCTCCAAACGAAGTCCGGCATCAATGGCATCAGGCAGCGAAGCAGGAATCGTCCAAACACCGAGCGATCGTCATTGTTGATGCAGGTAAGGGCTCGCCACAGCTGCCGCCACCTGCCAGTCAGGAAGTACTCAACATAGCCCCACTCGCCCTTGTCGCTGAAGGTGTAGTTGCCCCACTCGGCCAGCAGCAGCACGTCACAGCGTTCGCGCGCGGCCCCCGACAGAAGGCCATGGAAGACATACATGTTGCTCAGCCCTGAGGGAGCCGCGCCCATCAGGTGGAAGAAATCATTCCAGCGGTAATCGTGCTCATAACCTTCATTTGCGGTGAAATGGGGTTCGAGGCGCGGATGCATGGCGGCGAAAGCCTCGACCATGGGCCGCTCGTTGCCGAGGAAATATTCCTGGACCCGCTCGTCGTAGCCAGTTTCCGGATGAAAGGTGAAGGTCGGCAGCGCTTCGTCGGCGGCCATGCATTCCAGCGCCCGAAGTGCGACTTGCGGACTATCGAGGCCCGCCGAGAGCGTTGCCCCCGGTCGTTGAAAGCCCGCCAAGCAGGTACGGACCCCGTCATCCAGAAGTTCGCTGGCCCGCGCGACATATTCCGCATCGCCGCCAAGGCGAACCGCCGGCATAGCAAACAGGTCATAATATTGGCGGAGCACTCGTGACCTACCGCGCCGAAGCTCGACGATGTGACCGGTCGGCACCTTGAACAGCTTCTCGAAATAGGTCGCTTCCAGGTCGCTGAAGTTCAGCAGTGCGCTGTCAGCCAGCCTTTCCTCATTGAGCCTTTGTTCTACGCCGGCGGCAAAAATGGCCCGCGGAACCGACGATGCAGCGACGAGGCCCTCGTCGTGGAAATAGTGGAGGGGCGGCGCCCTCAACGGACTTCGCGACAGACGCAACGTTTCGCTGTCCGGGTCGGCGATGATCGCGCAATATTCGCCGATGATCCGCCGGTCGGCATCGTCTCCCCACCGCTCGACAGCCAAGCCGTAGAGCAGGGCAGGGTTCGACGGATCGGCCCCCATCTCGGCAGCAATCGATGCAGCATTGTCGAAATAGCCGTGAAACGCTGCGATTCGGCCGCTGGGCATGGCCGATGGCTTCCAGGAGCGGCTCTTGGCAGCCGAGGAACGCAGCTCCCGATATGCGAAGTGCAAGCCACCGATGCTGGCTGAGCCAGCATGGCCGCCAATGCCGGCGCACAGTGACGATGCGAGCCGCTGCGAGAGTAGCTGAGGGCCTTCGTCGGCAGGGCGGCCCCAGGGCCATGCGAAAGCGAGCATCAGGTGCCCAAAGTAAATGAGAAGGGCCTAGAGTTCGCCAATCGGAACGCGCCCAGGCATTGGTGTCAGCTAAGCTCAACTTTTGTTGTTGGTCGCCTGGGACAATGGCGTCTGTTTTCCGGCGACGTCCTTGATCTGGCCGAGGCGAACCAGGTTCGGCCTGGTCCATGCGGGCCGCTTGACCGAATTTTCCTTCATGCCGAACCTCGCAGGTAAAACGCACGCAACGGTGCCTGATCGTGCAAGTTTTGCGTTGATAAGCACGGGTTTGCAAGAGTTTGCCGCGCCTTAGTTTCCTTCCGGATTTCCAGCGCCCAATCGCAGCGTTTCGACCCACGGCCCCGGCAAATCGCCAATGACGATTTCACCCGCCACCTCCACCCATGCATGGAGGGGATCGGCAAAGCGGCGCTCCGCTTCGGGTCGGACCGCAAAAACAACCGCATGGTCGATCTGGCGGCGTCGCAGCATCCAGCTCAGCGCCATCGCGCGCGGAAGGCATTTGGTCGGAAACGGAATTCGCCGAGCCGCCCAATCGACATTGGCAGCGAGCGTTCGGGCGAGGCCCGTATCGGAACCGGGGCCGCTTCCACTGCTCCTGCCAAGCGAATGTCGCCAGCGCTCGAAGAGGAACGAACCGATCAGCAGGCGAGCAGCGCACAAGGCCATCATCGCCTCTCCGGTACGCAGCTTCGATCGCCAGCGCTCAATCAACGTCAACGAGGCCTACCGCCGCCAGCTGTCCGAGGAATGCATCGACGTCGAAGCCAATATCCGCGCCCTGGCTTGCGAAATGACCGGAAAGTTCGATCGCAAGGTCGGACCGGCTCCGCGTTCCGTCGATCAGCCGCCAGATCGTCGCTGCGGTCCCCGCCAGGGAATAGAATTCGCCCGTGCCCAGATGCATGACGACGATTTCGTCGTCGATTTCCGTTTCCGTGAACGTCCCGGATCGTTTGACGACGGTGGTCATGCGCTCAACTGGCCGCGGTTTCGAATATAGTCGGCAACCATCGCAATGCCCTCATCGAACCTGCTGGCATCTCGCGGCCTAACGAAACGTGACATGGCCATCTGCCGCGCCAATCGGGCGCGATGGGCGAAAAGTCCGGCGCGATCGAACCGGCGGGCCGCTTCGAACAAATAGGCGGTCTGATGATCGTCATCCAATCTGACGAACCGCTCGGCCCCGGCAATTCGCGAAACCGCCGGATCAGGTCCATCTTCAAGGAAGATCAGTTCGGCGAGCGGCATCACGGTTTCGATCATTCCTCCGGCCGGGCTTGCGTAATATTTGTCGTAGGTCGCGGAGACCTTTTCTTCCTGGATGGCCCCGGCGAGCGCGAACGCGTCAGGGCATAGCTTCAACCTCTTGTGCCCTGGCAAACAGACGAGCCGAAGCGGATCCGACAAATCCAGGACCAAAGTGTCGTCGCAGAACATCGAAAAGCCGTGGCGTCCAAGTGCCGCCGCCAGTGTGGATTTGCCGGCGCCGGCGGGCCCGGTGAAGGCGAACACTTCGCCTTCATGGGCAACGGCCGACGCATGGATCGGCACCAGCCCATTCATGCTCGCGATGGCGGCATAGACGCTGCCGTTCAGCCAGAGCGTTTCCTCGCTGGCGTCAGCAGCGATGCCTTGCTGGATCGTTAGGCCTTCGCCGCGGCGGTAATAGAAATAATGATCGCCCTCGGCGCGCAGGAGAAACGCTTCCTCGCCCATCTGCCAGCTCATCGGCTGGAGGGCCTCGTCGCACAATCCAATAGGAACCGGACCGTAACGGGCCCGGGTTTCACGCTCCAGCAGCAGTTCGGCAGGCGATCTTGCCATTGGCCCCTTCGACTTGCCGCCAACGAACAGTCCGGGGCGTTCAAGATCAAGTGTAATTTTGGAAGGTGGTGGACGCACTAGGGCTCGAACCTAGGACCCGCTGATTAAGAGTCAGCTGCTCTACCAACTGAGCTATGCGTCCATGCCTGAGGCAAACGCGCGGACCGCATGAAGCGGCGGCGCGGGCGGGCCTCTAACAAGGTTGGGGCAGGCTGGCAACCGTCTGCCGCGGGGAAATTTTATGCAAGCGTCGAACGGGTGCGCGATTGGCGCTCGATCCCCATCAGCAGTCCAAGGCAGATCATGACCGTCATGACGGCCGATCCGCCGTAGCTTACGAGGGGCAAGGGGATGCCGACGACGGGGGCAAGACCCATCACCATCATCAAATTGACGGTAAAATAGAAGAAGATCGTCATCGAAAGCCCGGCCGCAGCAAGCTGTGAATAGCGGCTTCTGGCCCTCTGGCTGACCTTCATTCCCCACCTGACCACCATCGCGAAGGCAAAGATCAGCATCACTCCGCCGATAAGACCCCATTCCTCGACGAACGTCGCAAAGACGAAGTCGGTGTGCCCTTCAGGAAGATAGTCGAGATGGCTCTGGCTGCCGTTCAGATAGCCTTTGCCCCAGATACCGCCGGATCCGATCGCGATCTTGGACTGGCTGATGTGGTAACCGGCGCCGAGCGGGTCCGCTTCGGGATCGAGGAAGATCAGCACGCGCTTGCGCTGATAGTCGTGCATCATGGCATAGACGACGGGCAGTGCCGCCCCGAGCGCTGCCGCGGCCGAGACGAAATACCACATGGGGAGGCCGGCAACGAACATGACCGTCACGCCGCCGACGAGGACCATGGTGGCCGTGCCGAGATCGGGCTGGGTCAGGATCAGCGCGAAGGGTACCAGCACCAGCAACGCAGCCGGCCATAGTCCGCGCCATTGGCGGACGTCTGACGCCGGGATCAGGTCATAGAAGCGGGCCAACACCAGCACGACGCCAGGCTTCATGAACTCGGAGGGCTGAAGGCGGATGAAGCCGAGATCGATCCAGCGCTGCGCGCCCTTGCCGACGAAGCCGACCATATCGACGATGATCAGCAGGACGACGATCACCATATAGGTCGGGAAGGTGACTTGTTTGACGAAGCGTTCGGGGATGTAGCTGATCGCGATCGCGAGGCCAAAGAAGGCGAGGATGATCAGGCCCTGTTTCAACGCCCAGGGCGACCAGCTGCCCCCGGCCGCCGAGAAAAGCGTGACGATGCCGATGGTGCAGATCAGCGCGACCAGCCAGATAAGCCGCCAGGGGAGGCGGGCGAGCGGTTGCGGGATGATCGCCGAGGAGATCATCATGCGCTTCGCCTCAGATTGGCCTTGGAAATCTCCTCGACCTGCGATTGGCGACGCGCCGTCCGTTCAAGAAGCGTACCGCCCCATTGCTGTTCAAGCGCGGTGAGCGAAGCCATCGCCCGTTCCTGGTCGAACAGAAAGGTGAGTACGTCCTTGGCGACCGGTGCGGCGGCCCGAGCACCGCCAAGGCCGTGCTCGATCACGACCGAGCCAGCGTAACGCGGGTTATCGTAGGGAGCGAAGAAGACGAACAGGCCGTGGTCGCGATATTTCCAGTCGCCCGACTGGCCGCGCTGGCTCCCGACGATTTTGCGGACCTGAGCCGTACCGGTCTTGCCGCACATTTCGATGCCGGGCACCTGGAGACGGCTTGCGCCGGCGGTACCGTCGCCGTTCACCACCTCCCACATCCCGCCGCGCGTGGCATCGAGATGCTCCTGCGGGATGCCCAGCAGGGGCGCTGGCTGTTTATGGACTCCGAGCAGGTTGGGCTGGACGTTGCGGCCGGACGCGATGCGCGCGGCCATGACCGCCAGCTGGAGCGGATTGAGGATCAGGAAGCCTTGGCCGATGGAAGCATTGAGCGTATCGGATGCGGTCCAGTCTGGACGCTCCACCACTCGGCGGTTTTCTTTATATTTCCGTGCTTTCCACGCGCTGTCTGGTACGGTGCCATAACTTTGACTGACCACCGGAAGGTCGAATTTCTGACCCAACCCCGTCCGCCGCGCCATTTCGGCGATCCGGTCGTAGCCGACGCGATGTCCCATGGCGTAGAAATAGGTGTTGCAGCTCTTGGCGATCGCCCGGCGCATATTCACCGTGCCGTGACGCCCGAGGCAGCGGAAGAAGCGGTTTCCGAGCCTGTAGCCGCCCGGACAGAAGATGGTCTCGTCCGGGTCCACACCCGCCGCCTGCAGCGCCAGCGAATTCATCGGCTTGATCGTCGAGCCTGGCGGATAGAGCGCGTTCAGCGTCTTGTTGACCAGCGGGCGGCGTTCATCCTGCGACAGCATGCTCCACTCGGTCCGTCCGATTCCGTCGGAGAAACTGTTGGGGTCGTAAGCCGGCATCGAGGCCATGCAGAGGATGTCGCCGGTCTGGCAGTCCAAGATCGTACATGCGCCGGATTCCTCGCCAAGTCGCCGGGCGGCGAAGTCCTGCAGGCCGGCGTCGATCGAGAGCTGGATCGTCTGCCCGGAGCGATCCGGCTTGGGTTCCAGTTCGCGGACCAGCTTGCCCCTGGCCGTCAGCTCGACCCGCTGACCGCCAGGTTGGCCCCGGAGGTTCTTCTCCAGTGTCTTCTCAAGACCTTCCTTGCCGATCTTGAACCCCGGGGTGACGAGAAGGGGATTTTTCTCCTCCTCATATTCCTTGGCCGAGGCGGCGCCGACATAGCCGATCAGGTGGCCGACCGCCGGGCCGGTCGGGTAGAAGCGGGAGAAGCCACGCATCGGCTGGACGCCGGGCATTTCGGGAAGCCGGACCGTGACTGCCGCATATTGCTCGTACGGAACATTTTCGGCGACCTGCACCGGCTGGTAACCGCGAGAAGCCTTGATCTCCTTGATGATCCGATCGACGTCATCGGGGCCGAGCTTGAGCGACTGGGTTAGCGTCCGAAGGGTGTCGGTCGGGCGCTCAAGCTGCTCCGGAATGATATCGACCCGAAAATCGGAGCGGTTGATGGCAATTGGTTTTCCGGCGCGGTCGACGATCCAGCCGCGGCGGGGCGGGACGATGATCAGCTGGACTCGATTGCTTTCGGAAAGCAGCTGATAATGTTCGTTCTGGGCGATCGACAGATAGCCGAGGCGGGCGATCAATGCCCCGCCAAGCGCGGCCTGAGCACCGCCGACCAGCATCATCCGGCGCGAAAAGGTGATCGACTGGTGCGCCGCCGTATAGCGAGAGGCCTTCATCGCCCAAGCCTCCAGCGATCGAGGCGGGTGGCGATGAACGCCGCGATCGGGAAGGTCAGAACGCCGACCAGGATCGCCGGCCCGGCGCTGATGTTGAAGGGGACGTCCGCGCCCATCAGGCCGGCGGCGCGCCAATGCGCGATTTCCGACAGGGCGATGACGACCGTGGCGATCGCCCATTCGATCCAATAGTCGCGCCACATCGTGCGACGGTCGAGGATGTCGAGTGCAATCATGATGGCGGCCCACATGGCGACCGACATTCCGATCGGGTTTCCAACGATGACGTCATTGACGAAGCCGAGCGGTGCTGCCCACCAGGCGGGCCAGGCGTCGGCCCGGAGCAGCCGCCAGCCGAGCAGCATCAGCAGGCCGAAGTCGGGCCACCAGCCGGTTGCGGATACGATGGGCAGCAACGCCAGCAAGGACCCGGCGACGACGGTTGCCGCCGGGATATAATCCGCCCCGGCGCGCGGTCCCTTGTTAAGACGCGCGCTTTGGGGCCCCAGCGCCGAGCGGACCATCAGGGGCCCTCGCTGGCGGGTTCGGCGGCCGCCGCAAGCGCCGTCGGTTCGAACGGCGGCTCGACGATCGCAAAACTCACTCGCGAAGGGTCGGCTATGGGGATCGCGATGGCGCCATCGTCGTCCAGCCGGATCACTTTGGCGATCGGAACCAATGGCGGATAAAGCCCGCCGGTCCCGGACGTCACGATGACGTCGCCGCGCTTGAACGGGTTCTTGCCGACTTCGAGCGGGCGGACATCGATGGTTCCGTCGCCGCGCCCGGTCGAAATCACGGGCTGTCCACCGCGCAGGATTCGCGCCGGGACGATGTTGGCCCGGTCAGTGACGAGCAACACGCGGCTGGCGATCGAACCGGCATCGATGACTCGGCCGATCAGGCCCTCGGCGGCACGGACCGGCATTCCGATCTGGACGCCTTCGCTGGATCCGACCGAGATGATCGCGAACCGCCTTGAGCTTTCGAACGACGATCCAACGACCCGGCCTGCCGCAACGGCGTCCCGGCTATGCTCCCGAAGCTGCAGGGCGGCCCTCAGCTGCTGGTTTTCCTCGAGGATGCCGCGAGCTTCCACCATTCGGCGCATCAGCGCCGCACGCTCGCGCTTGAGCTGTGCGTTCTGATTGGCGGCATCCCAATAATTGCCGGCTCCACCGACCAGCCCGGTCACGGTGGTCGTTACTTCGCGCAGCGCTCCGCTGATCGGCGCAGTCGCATCCAGCGCCGCGCCGCGAACCACCGAATAGCTCTGCGGTGCGACCAACGAGAGGATCAGCAGGATGAGCCCGACCGCCAACCCGGCGAGCACCGCCAGGAAGCTGAAGAACAGGCCATATTGAGCGCGCCTCGACCAGCCCGGGCGCGGTCCCGCCGAGGCTGCCACTGCTCAGTTACTCCTAAGCGGTCTGGAGGACGCCGCGGAACTGCTCCTCTTCGAGCGCCCGGCCAGTGCCAAGCGCAACGCAGGTCAGCGGATCCTCGGCAACAGTAACCGGAAGGCCGGTTTCGTCGCGCAGCACCTCGTCGAGGCCCTGGAGAAGCGCACCGCCACCAGTCAGCACGATGCCCTGGTCGCAGATGTCCGCGGCCAGTTCGGGCGCGGTATTTTCAAGCGCGATTCGAACGCCCTCGACGATGGTGCCGACCGGCTCGGACAGCGCCTCGGCGATCTGGCCCTGGTTGATCGAGATTTCCTTCGGCACGCCGTTGACGAGGTCGCGGCCCTTAATGTGGACCGTGGTGCCGATGCCGTCGACCGGCGGCTTGGCGATGCCGACTTCCTTCTTGATCCGCTCGGCCGTTGCTTCGCCGATCAGGAGGTTGTGGTTGCGGCGGACATAGGATGAAATGGCTTCGTCCATCTTGTCGCCGCCGACGCGGACCGAGGTGGTGTAGGCGAGGCCGCGGAGCGAAAGCACCGCGACTTCGGTGGTGCCGCCGCCGATGTCGACGACCATCGATCCGATCGGCTGGGTCACCGGCATGTCGGCGCCGATCGCGGCAGCCATCGGCTCCTCAATCAGATAGACCTGCGAAGCGCCTGCATTGGAAGCCGCGTCACGGATCGCGCGGCGCTCGACCGAGGTCGAGCCCGACGGAACGCAGATCACAATCTCCGGGAAGCGCCAGGCGCGCATCTTGCCGCCATGAACTTTGTGAATGAAGTGCTTGATCATCTGCTCGGCGACATCGATGTCGGCGATGACACCGTCGCGAAGCGGACGGATCGCCTCGATCTGGTCCGGGGTCTTGCCCATCATCAGCTTGGCGTCGTCGCCGACAGCCTTGACCTTCTTGACGCCGTTGATCGTCTCGATCGCAACGACGGACGGCTCGTTAAGAACGATCCCGCGACCCCTCACATAGACCAACGTATTGGCCGTGCCGAGGTCGATCGCCATGTCGTGCGACATCCATTTGAACCAGCGGTTCCAGAACATGCTTTACCCGTCTCACTCTTGTTGTGGAGATTGGGCCGCTTGCCGACAGCCCGATTCACCGCCCTTTATCCAAGCCCTTGTGAAAGCAGTCTTAATTCTGGGGGAAATAACACGCTTCAAGGGTGGCATCGGATTGGGCTAGGACCGTTAACATGTCAATAAGAAGGCTGCCTTCCGAAGTCATCAATCGCATCGCCGCGGGCGAGGTCGTGGAGCGTCCGGCCAGCGCGTTGAAAGAGCTGGTCGAAAACGCGCTCGATGCCGGATCCGGAACGATCTCGATTCGGATTTCCGCGGGTGGGCTGGACCTCGTCGAAGTGACCGACGACGGTCATGGCATGGCGCCCGCGGAAATGGGCCTGGCACTCGAACGGCACGCCACGTCAAAGCTGCCCGACGATGCGATCGAAGAGGTCACCAGCTTCGGATTTCGCGGCGAAGCGCTGCCCTCGATCGCCAGCGTGTCCCGCCTGATCCTGGAAAGCCGGCCACGCGGAAGCGACGGCTGGCGGATCGAGATCGACCATGGCGTCAAGGCGGGAGAGGGGCCGGCGGCACTACCGCCCGGCACGCGAGTTCGAGTCGAGGGCCTGTTCGACAAGGTGCCGGCCCGGCGCAAGTTCCTGCGCTCGCCCCGATCCGAATATGCCGCCTGCCTGGACGCGGTGAAGCGCCTGGCGATGGCCCGACCCGACGTCGGCTTTTCGGTAGAGCACGATGGCCGGCGGGTTCTAGCGGTCCAACCATCGGATGGCCCTATCCGGGTTGCCGCGCTGCTCAGCCATGAGCTGGATCGCCACGCGATCGGGATCGATTGCGTCCGCCACGACATGCGGCTTTCCGGGGTCATCAGCCTGCCGACCTTCAATCGCGGCATGGCCGACCAGCAGTTTCTGTTCGTCAACTCGCGCCCCGTGAAGGATC
Organism: Sphingomonas caseinilytica; assembly: GCF_023516455.1. Lineage (GTDB taxonomy): Bacteria > Pseudomonadota > Alphaproteobacteria > Sphingomonadales > Sphingomonadaceae > Sphingomicrobium > Sphingomicrobium caseinilyticum. The sequence continues at coordinate 222,481 of NZ_JAMGBA010000001.1, forward strand.
GGCTTCTCGTCGGGGCGCTCCGGGCGGCCTATCGCGACCTACTGGCGCGCGACCGGCATCCAATCGCCGCCTTGTTCGTCGAGGTTCCGACCGCCGAGGTCGATATCAATGTCCACCCGGCCAAGACCGAGGTCCGCTTCCGCGATCCCGCTGCCGTTCGGGGACTCATCGTCGGCGGTCTCAAGGCGGCGCTGGACGAGGCCGGACACCGCAGCGCGGCGAGGGAGCAGTTTGCGCAGCAAGCTGCGTGGCAGGTTGAGCCGGTTAGTCCTTCAGCTCGTCATCCCAGCGAAGGCTGGGATCCAGGCCATGCCGAAATGGCGAGGGAGCCTGGCACTGAAACATGGATCCCAGCCTTCGCTGGGGTGACGGAGAAGTTGCGGGAATTCGCTCCCGCCGCCCGCGCCGAGCCTGCGGCAGCGCCGGTTCCTTCCTATCCTCTCGGCGTTGCTCGCGGCCAGGTTGCAGCCACATACATCGTTGCCGAGGCCGAGGACGGTCTCGTCATCGTCGACCAGCATGCAGCGCACGAACGGCTGGTGCTGGAGCGGATGCGCAAGGCATCGAACGGCGGCCAGGTGGCACGGCAGGCGCTGTTGATGCCCGACGTCGTTGAGCTGGACGAGCCCGAATGCGATCGGCTCGAGGCGGTGGTCGGCGAGCTGGCGGATCTCGGGCTGGAGATCGAGCGCTTCGGCCCGACGGCGATGCTCGTCAGGGCTACACCGGCGCCGCTTGGAAAGACCGACATCCCCGGCCTGCTTGCGGACCTTGCCGCCGAGCTGGCCGAGCTCGGCACAGCGCTAGGCCTCCGCGACCGGCTCGACCATGTCGCCGCAACCATGGCCTGCCATGGATCGGTCCGAGCAGGTCGGATCCTCTCGGTCGCGGAGATGAATGCGCTGCTCCGCGAGATGGAGGTCACGCCCCATTCGGGACAGTGCAACCATGGACGCCCCACCTGGGTGAAGCTTGCTCATGCCGATATCGAGAAGCTGTTCGGCCGCCGATAGGCCGATTGTCATCTCGTCGTAAAAATTTTTCGAGCTACCCAAGCAGTTGGTTTTAAAGCGGAACTGATCGGGCCTGAATGGTTTCGGTCATTTCCGTTCATTGAAGCGACAAGTGGCGTTCCCAAATGAGCGGACGGGGCTGCCGGTCCACACGGCATCATAGGGAAATTGGCGGATTTCATAGGGTTACCTGTGATTCCGACGACGACCTCCCATGTCTTCCCGTCCTGGGAAGGCGGTCAAAAACAATGGAGTATTGTTGTGAAAAAGATTCTGCTCGCCACCGCTGCCACGTCGGCATTTCTGGCTGCTACGCCGGCCTTGGCCCAGAACGTCGCGCCCGCCGGGCCGCGCGTCGAAGCCGTTGTCGGTTACGACAAGGTCAAGGCGCTGGGTGAGAAAGACGGCGGAGCCCTGTTCGGCATCGGCGCCGGCTACGACTTCGCCGTGGCCCCGAGCGTTTCGCTAGGCGCCGATATCGAAGCCACCGGGTCGACCATGAAGGAAGGCGATGAGGACATTGCCGAAGTCAAGGCCGGCCGCGACCTCTATGCCGGCGTTCGCGCCAGCGTCGCGGTTGCACCCAACGCCAACCTCTATGTGAAGGGCGGCTACACCAACGCTCGCTTCAAGGCGACGGTCGCTGATGACAGCTTCTCAGAGAATTTCGACGGTTACCGTCTCGGTGCCGGCGGCCAGCTTGGAATTGGCGGCAAGGCCTATGTCGGCAGCGAATATCGCTACTCAAACTATGAGGACGGCCTTTCGCGTCACCAGGTGGCGATGACGGTCGGCACCCGCTTCTAATCGCGGATGCAAATCGTGGGGCGCCCGAGCGATTGGGCGCCCCATTTTGCGTTTTAAGGACTTTGGCAGGCAAAGCTGTTATACCGCCTGTCGATCCTATCGTCGGGAGAACGGCCATGAGCGAATATGACAAGGGCTACTATGCCAGCCGCGCGGCCGAGGAAGCGGAGCTCGCGTTGGCTGCCGACGATCCGGAAGTCGCCGATGCCCATCGTAAGCTGCAGCGAGCTTATATCGAACGTGCTTCGGTCGGGGATCGGCCAGAAGAGGTCGCACAGATCATCGGCTAGCCGATCAGTTTTTTCCGGGCTTGTTCGACGTTGAGTTGCCGCGCTTTATCGCGAGCTACCTTTAGGCGCGGGTAGCCCGACGCCTCTTCGTCGCGCAGCAGGTCGCTGAACCGGCCTGCCCGGACCTCGGCCAATATCTCCCGCATTCGGGCCCGCACGCCATCATCGACAATGCGCGGCCCGCCGATCACGGCGCCAAGCTCCGCCGTGTTGCTGATCGCTTCCCTCATTCCCGCGATCCCGCGCGCTTCGATCAGTTCGGCGATCAGCTTCAGTTCGCCGACGCATTCCATGTAGGCGACTTCTTCGCTGACTCCGGCTTCGACCAGCGTGTCGAAGCCCGCGATCAATATTTCCGGCACCGCACCCCATACGACCGCTTGCTCGTTGAAAAGGTCCGCCTCGCACTCTTCCGCGAAGCTGGACGCGAGAATCCCTGCGCGGCCGCAGCCAAGGGCCTGGCCATAGGCAAGCGCGATGGCCTTGGCATTGCCGTTGGCGTCCTGCTCGACGGCGTAGAGGGCAACCATGCCCTTACCGTCGAGATACAGGGAACGAAGCGCCGTTCCCGGTCCCTTGGGCGCGACCATGAAGATATCCAGGTCGGACCGGGGGACAATGAAGCCAAACCGGATCGCAAGGCCATGGCTGAATCCCAGCGCTGCTCCCTCGCGGATGCTGGGTTCGACCTCGCGATAAATGGCCGCCAGTGCTTCGTCAGGCGCAAGCAACATCACCACGTTCGCCGACGATGCGGCTTCGGCGAGCGAAGCGGTCGCAATGCCGTCCGCTACTGCCCGATCATGGCTAGGCGATCCATCGCGCAGGCCGACGACGACGTCGATCCCGCTGTCCTTCAGGTTCAGCGCCTGGGCCCGGCCCTGGTTGCCATAGCCAAGGATGGCGATGCGCTTCCCGGCCAGCACCGCTGGGTCAATGTCGCCGTCTCGAATAGCGTCCATGCCGCCTCGCTACCCTGCCGGCGCGAACATCGCCAGCGCCCGCTCAATCGTCTCCCCTTCAAGCGGTTCGTGGAAACGCGGCCATTCCGGCGGCGGTTGATGCGCGAACCAAGTATATTGGCGCTTGGCATAGCGGCGCGTGGCTTGCGCGCCCGCCGCAGTGGCGTCCTCCAAAGTCCGCTCACCCCGCAAATAGGTGCCCAGCTCAGCGACGCCGATCGCCCGCATTACCGGCAGGTCCGGGTTGAGGCCGCGCGCCAGCAGGGTTTCGACCTCCTCTAGCGCTCCTCGCTCCACCATCTGCGCGAACCGCACGTCGCACCGCTCGTAAAGCCAAGGACGGGGAGAGGTGAGGACGAGCGCCTTGATGTCGATCGTGTCGGCGATACCTCCTTCGCATTCTTCCTGCCACGAATTGAGGGTCTTCCCCGTCGACCGAACGACTTCGAGCGCGCGGGCAATGCGCGTCGTATCGCCAGGGTTGAGCGTCGCCGCAGCGACAGGATCCAGCGGGGTAAGCGCAGCGAGATTCTCGGCGACGCCGGCTGCGCGGACATCGGCGCGAATCTGCGGGTCGATCTCGGGAATCGGGGCGATACCGTCGAGCAGGGTACGAAGGTAAAGGCCGGTTCCGCCAACCAGCACTGGCAATCGGCCTTCGGCATGCAGCCGGGCTATTTCCGACTTCGCCGATTCCGCCCAGTCGGCGGCGGAGCAGGACTCGGCGCCATCCAGCACACCGTAGAGGCAATGCTCGGCCCTTGCGCGATCCTCTGCGGTTGGTGCCGCCGAGAGTATCGGCAAGTCGCGATAAACTTGCGCGCTGTCGGCGTTGAGGACGGCCCCACTGCTGATTTCCGCAAGCCTTAACGCCAGAGCCGACTTGCCGCTTGCGGTCGGACCGGCAATGAGAGCGACAGGAGGCTTTTCGACCTTGGTCATCGCGACGCTGATAGCAGCCGGACGGCTCGACGAAAGACTGCTGACTGCGGCGCTGGGGCGCGTGCAGGGCTCCCGGCTGGTCTGCTGGATCGATCAGGGCGATGCGGCCGATCTTGAGATTCCGGCCGAGCTTATGGCGGTGCGCTCGGCTTTCCAGGGTTGGGGAGAGGTGGACATCATTCCGCATCCGGCGGGACCGCGCGAAAAACGCTTGCTGGTCGCCGACATGGATTCGACCATGATCGGTCAGGAATGCATCGACGAACTGGCTGATTATGCGGGTGTAAAGCCCGAGGTAGCCGATATTACGGAACGGGCGATGCAGGGCGAGTTGGATTTCGCTGGCGCCCTGAAGGAGCGGGTGGCTTTGCTTCGGGGGCTGGACGCTTCCGTGATCGACCAGTGTCTTGCCGAACGCATTCGGCCGAATGCGGGCGCCGAGACGCTGGTCCGTACGATGCGCTCCAGGGGCGCCATGACGATGCTGGTCTCTGGAGGATTTACCGCCTTCGTCGGGCCGATCGCCGAGAAAATCGGCTTCGAACGGTTCGAAGCCAATGTGCTTGGTGTGACGGGCGGTAAACTAAGCGGTGCAACCGAAGGCCGCATCGTCGATTCCCGGCGGAAGCATGACGTTCTATCGGAGCTGCGCGATCAGCTTGGGCTTGTTGCCAACCAGACGTTGGCCATTGGCGACGGCGCCAATGACATCCCGATGATTGAGGAAGCCGGCCTCGGCATTGCCTACCGCGCCAAGCCGGCATTGGCGGCCGTCGCCGATGCGCGGCTGGACCATCATGGGCTGGACGCACTGCTATGGGCACAGGGAATACCGAAGTCCGAGTGGGTTGGGGAATAAATCCGCTCAGGACGAACGAATTCTCAGCCCTTACTTCGTTTCAACCGGGAAGCAGGGCTGGGGCGCCAGGCGCGCGCAGGCGGCGGACGCGGCGGCCCGGCTTTCAAACGGCCCAGCCTGCAGACGAACGACCGCACCTGCCGGGACATAATAGGCCGGCTTCCCGCCAAGCTTGCCTGACAGCTTCGCATATAATGTCTCGGCTGACTTGCGTTGGCCGAACGCTCCCAACTGAACACGCCAGCGGCCGGTGGCTGCCGCAGAAGCCTTCGGCGGAGACGCAGGCGTGGCCTTGGGCGGGGCAGGCGGCTTTGCCTGCGCGACTTTGGGCGGGATTGGCTTTGCGGCTGGTGGCTTGGACGATGAGGGCGCCTTGGATTCGCTGGCGAGCGTTCGATTCACCATCGACTGCGCAAGCGCGACGCCCTCCTGGCGCTGTTCGAGCGGCATGACCGAATCCATATCGGCCAAAGTCGCCTTTGCCGGAGCGAGGCCCTGGGCGGCAGCGCGGCTGACATAGGCATAGGCCTTGACCGGATCGCGGGCGACCCCGTCTCCGTTGTAAAGAGCGGTTCCCACCATCAGGAGCGCACGGGGCTCTCCCGCCTCGGCCGCACCATTCAACCACCGCATGGCCGCGGTCTGGTTGCCGTTCTGGAACAGCAACAGTCCGAGCGTCGTCTGGGCGTCGACGTGCCCCTTGCGCGCCGCTCGATCCAGCCAGATCTGGGCCTGCGACAAATCCAGCTTCACGCCTCGTCCCAGCCGATAGGCCTGGCCGAGGTTGAATGCCGCGTCGGCATCGCCCTTTTCAGCGAGCGGCCGCCAGATCGCGACGGCGGCGGCGGTATCGCCTTTTTGCCACGCATCGATGCCCGCACGAACGGACTGAGCTTGGGCGGGCAACACTGCCAACGCCCCAATCATCAAGCCAAGCAACAACTTACGCATTTTTTGAACACCCTGATCGGTCGCCGCTTAACCCTAGCCTGCCTCGCGAAGACTGAACAAGGTCGGGCCGACATTAACCAGTTTTTAGGGCCTTTGCTGTCAGGTGGCTGCAGATCAATGGTCTCGGCCAAGGGGAAATTCATGCGCGTTTTGGCAATGGCATCGCAGAAGGGCGGGTCTGGAAAGACGACCCTGTCCGGACATCTTGCGGTGCAAGCGCAGTTGGCGGGCGCCGGTCCCGTCTGTCTCATCGACATCGATCCGCAAGGTTCGCTGGCCGACTGGTGGAACGAACGGCAGGAAGACATGCCGGCCTTCGCCCAGACGACGGTTGCGCGACTCGCCTCGGATCTTGAAGTGCTTCGCCAGCAGGGCTTCCGCCTCGCTGTCATCGATACGCCGCCTGCGATCACCATGGCCATCCAGTCAGTCATCGCGGTTGCCGAGCTGATCGTCATTCCGACCCGTCCCAGTCCGCACGACCTTCGCGCTGTCGGCGCCACGGTCGATCTGTGCGATCGCGCCGGCAAGCCGCTGATCTTTGTCGTCAACGCGGCAACCCCGAAAGCCAAGATCACTTACGAGGCCGCCGTGGCTCTGTCGCAGCATGGCACGGTCGCCCCGGTCACGCTTCACCACCGCACGGACTTCGCGGCGTCGATGATCGACGGCCGTACCGTCATGGAAGTCGATCCGCAGGGCCGCTCGGCCCGTGAAGTCACCGAGCTTTGGGATTATATCTCCGATCGCCTCGAAAAGAATTTCCGCCGCACCGTTTTCGCCGCGCCGAACCAGGCGCCAGGTATTGGTGCAGCCAGCCCGCGTCCAGTCGGCGGCTTCGGTCGTCGGGTGATGGGCCAGTAAGGAGTGAGCGCGATGGGTGAACCCAAGGCATTCGCGTCGCTCTCGTCGGGCCTTCTGGCTCGCAAGGGTGCCGCCCGTCCGGCGATGAGGCCGCAAGGCTTCGGCGCCCAGAGCGGGGCAGGACTGGAAGATCTCGGCTGGAACGACATGGGCTTCGAGCCGCCCAAGCCGGTCATCGCACCCGTTCTTGACGAAGATCATGACGCGTTCGGCGAGGAATTGCCGGACCAGCCGTTGCGCAATCCGCTGTCGGCGCTGACTCCGATCGCTTCGCCGGTTCACGACCAGCAAGCCGAAATCCAGAGCCGCTTCGCCAACCATGACGAAGATGGCGAGGATGAAGACGGCGAATATGTCGACGAGACGGCCGAGCTGTACGATCCGGAAGCTGACGATACCGCGCCGGTCCTGGCCGAGCCTGAACCTGTCGCCTTCAAACCGGAGCCGATCGCCTCTTTCGATCCGGAACCGATCGCTTCGTTCGAACCGGCTCCGGCACCGGCTCCTGTCCGTGCACGCCGGCCGCGCGCTCAGCCCGGAGCGAAGGGGAAGGCCGCGTTCACGCTGCGCCTGGATCCGTCGCGCCACCTGAAGCTTCGTCTGGCATGTGCCGTCAACGGCCGCTCTGCCCAGCAGCTCGTGACCGACGCTTTGGACCAACTGCTCAAAGATATGCCGGAACTTGAATCGATGGCCGAACGGGCGCCGCGAAAGAGCGCCTGACGCATCAGACCCTGGGGAAGGAAGTGCAATGACCAAGAACCGTCTGGGAACCGCACTCACTGCCGTTTCACTGATCGCAATCACCGCGGGTTGTACGACGCCCGGACAGAAGTTCGGCAGTGCGTCCGGCTTCGGAGGGCCGGTCAACTCCGGCGAGCTCGGACTTGCGACGAAAGCGCAGCTTGCGCTCGCCGCCAACGATATTGTTTCGGCCATTTCACTCGCGGAGCGCGCTGTTGAGCGCAGCCCGCAGGATGCCGGCTTTCGTGCTCTCCTCGGCAACAGCTATCTCGCTGGCGGCCGCTTCGCTTCGGCTGAAGCCGCCTACCGCGATTCGCTCAGCATCTACGCTGCCCAGCCCCAGGTCGTGCTGAAGCTTGCCCTGGTGCAGATCGCGCTCGGCAAGAATGACGAAGCCAAGCTGTTGCTGGCGGAATCGCAGGGGCTGGTCGATCCATCCGACGCAGGTCTGGCGCTCGCCCTTGCCGGCGATCCGCAGGCTGCGATCGCAGTGCTCGAACCGGTTGCCCGCGCAGTCGGCGCCGATGCCCGTACTCGCCAAAACCTGGCGCTGGCCCATGCCTTCGCCGGCAATTGGGAACAAGCCAAGATCGTTGCCGCCCAGGACGTTCCGGGCGACCAGCTCGATGCCCGCATCCAGCAGTGGATGGCCCTGTCGACGCCGGCGCGCGCTTCCGACCAGGTCGCTGCGCTGATCGGCATCCAGCCTGCCGCCGCCGATCCGGGCCAGCCGGTCCGTCTGGCCCTGAACAAGAATGAGGCCGTCCGCGAAGCCGCGGCTCAGCCGGTCGTTCAGCCCTATGTCGAACCGTCTGCTCCGGTTGAGCTCAGCTCGTCGGCAACCGTCGAGCTTCCGCCGGCGGTCGAAGCGCCGGTCGCTGCTCCGCCGGTCGTGCTTGCAAGCGCTCCGGCTCCGGAAGCTGTGCCGCAGGCCGAGATCCAGACCGCGTCGCTGCACGAAGCACGTCCGGCACTTTCGCCGGCCGCCGCCCGCCTGTCCGACCCACTGCCGATCCGCAAGGCATCGGCGCCCCGCGTCGCCACCGGCAAGAGCAAGGCCGTTGTACAGCTCGGCGCCTATTCGTCGCGTGAACGGGTTGCCGCTGCCTGGGCCAAGGTTTCGGGCAAGCATGGCTCGTTGAAGAATTATGTGCCGGTCACGGCGCGCTTCACCGGTGCTCATGGAACGGTCTATCGCCTTTCCGTGAAGGGCTTCGACAACAGCAAGGAAGCCAACGGCCTCTGCGCCTCGCTGAAGCGCAACGGCCGCGAATGCTTCGTCCGTGCTGCCTCGGGCGACGCGCCCGTCCAGTTCGCTTCGCGCTAATAAGGACCCAGCACTGTCCGGGGGACAGTGCGGTCCACTTATCTGGGCAAACGTTCGGCTGTCAGGAGGTCCAGGCAGGCCATCCTGACGGCCACGCCCATTTCCACCTGCCGCACGATTAGCGACCGCGTCGGATGATCGGCCAGTGAGCCGTCGATCTCCACGCCGCGATTGATCGGGCCGGGATGCATGATCACGGCGCCGGGGGCTGCGGTTGCAAATCGCTCCTCGGTCAGCCCGAATCGCTCAAAATACTCACCGGGAGCATCGCCCAGCTCTTCCTCCAGCCGTTCCCGCTGCACCCGAAGCATCATCACGACGTCCGCGCCCTCGACAGCTTTGTCCAGCGCTCCGCCGGGCAAATCGTCGGGCATCAGTGAGGGCGGGGCGGCAAAGCGCAATTCCGCGCCGAGACGGCCAAGCAGCTTGGCGTTGGAGCGCGCGACGCGGCTATGCTTGAGGTCCCCGCAAATCGCGATCTTCAGTCCTTCGACCCTGCCGAAATGCTGGCGGATCGTCGCGGCGTCGAGCAGCGCCTGGGTCGGATGCTCGCCGGTCCCGTCGCCGGCATTGATCACCGGGCAGTCCATGATCGCCGCGACGCTCGCCGGAGCGCCGCTGGTGCGATGCCGGATGACCAGCGCATCGGGCCGCATGGCGTTCAGCGTTCGCGCCGTGTCATCCAGCGTCTCGCCCTTCTTGATCGAGCTATGCTCGACCTGCATCGTAACCACCTGCGCGCCGAGGCGATTGGCCGCGATCTCGAAGCTCAAAAGTGTCCGCGTGGAATTTTCGAAGAAGGCATTGACGACCGTCAGGCCGTCCAGCCGATGGTCGTTCCGCCGGGGCTGGCGATTATAGGAGAACCATCGCTCGCCCTCGTCGAGGATGGTGGCGATCTGATCGTCGGAGAGATCGTCGATGGATAAGAGGTGCATTAAAGCCGCGCCCTAGCGCGAAGCCGGCAAATTGACCAGCGCATCGATTGCCCCCTGCAGGATATGTGCAGCAGCGTGCGCATCGACCTTCGTCGCGCGCTTCGCCCGGCTCATGTCTGCTTCGATCATCGCCCGCTCGACCGCCACGGTCGACCAGCGCTCGTCCCATATCAGGATGGGAAGGGCGAGGGGGGCAAGATTGCGGGCGAAGGCCCGCACAGACTGGGTGCGTGGACTATCAGTGCCATCGAGGTTGAGCGGCAGTCCGACCACCAGTCCGACGATGCCGTGCTTGGCCGCGAACGCCCTCAATGCCTCGAGATCGGCGGTGAACTTGGTCCGCTTCAGCGTTTCGGCAGGTGTTGCATAGCTCCAACCAGCGTCACAGGTCGCGAGACCGACTGTTTTGGTCCCGACGTCGAGCCCGGCGAGCCGCCCGCCCTGACCTGGAAGGGCGGCCAGATAGTCCGCCGCATTCGTAGCGATCAGCGCGCCTGCCATGCCGTCAGCCGCCTTTCTGCATCCGCGCGAACCGAGCCCCAGAACAGCGCATAATCGTAAACATGATAATTGTTACCCGGCAGCACGTAGGTGCCGAGGTTCGGGATGTCTCCCTCGATCATCAGGAAGCCATTGTCGCATCGCGCGCCCACCCGGCCCGGCTGCAACGTCGCATTGGTCAGGCTGCTATCGGGAACGAGCGTGCCCTGGTTGGAAGCGGGCGGTGCGGTTGCTCCCGCCGTACCGGTCAGCGGGTTGGTGCACAGCATGTCGTCGCGCGCACGATCTGCGCCGGTCAGGCCCTTTGTTCCGACCCACGCTTCGGTCACCAGTTGGGGGTTAGCCGGATCCTTGAAGCTTTGCCAGCTGGTGACGCAACCTAGCTGGCCTGAGCTTGTGCAAGGCGAAAGTCCGGTTGCCGGCAAGTCCGATTGAACCCCGACAGGCCAGCCGACGACATAAGCAGCAACCAGCCGGCCGTTGATCGCTGCCTTCCGTTCCTTGAGCAATCGAAGCAGGTGCATCGACCCTTGGCTGTGCCCGGCAAGAATGATCGGCTTGTCGGCTGCCTGCTCCTTCAGGAACGCATCGAAGGCCGCCAGGACATCGCGATAGGCCAGGTTCAAAGCCTTATGGGCATCCTCGCTCTTCAGGAGGAAAGCGCCGAACGCCGCCTGGCGATATTTGGGCGCCCACACGTCCGAAACGTCATCGAACGCGCTGGCCTGGCTCTCGACGAAGAGCTCGGCCCGCCGATCGGGCTCGCCCGCGGCATCGATCGGCGCATTCCAGCGGTCGCGCTCCAGATAAGTCGTTGGATGGACGAAGAACGTCGCGGCGCGATTGTCCTTATGCAGGTGAACCACGCCTTGGGGTGCCCAATGCGACGGATCCTTCGGAAGGCCGGGTTTCGCAATCCAGCTGGCCATCTTTGAATAATCGGGAGAGCTGCTTTTCGGTGGCTCCCGGAAATGTCCGGTGGGCGTCGCCATCCGGACCAGCACCCGGTCACCGAATTGATAGAGCGCGAACGCCCCGCCGACGAAAATCAGCGTCAGGATGAAGATGAGCATGAGGAAGCGACGGGCACACATAGGGCGGAGCGGTTAGGGGAGGGCGCTGTCGCGGGCAAGCTGCCTACTGGTTAACCCGAAATCGGGTGATCGGGGGAACGCCCGATTGCGGCCGCCAGCCATTCTCGCAACAGGCTCTTGTTTGACGTGTGGCTTCGGGCGCCATCGCCTTGAGCAGTTGCCACGGGGGGACGCCGCAATGGACTGGTTTGCGGAGCTGATCGACCGAATGAACTTTTGGGTCGTTACGCTGGTGCTTCTGGTTTCGCTGGTCGCTGCACGCGAATTCGGAGGCTGGCTTCATCGCCGGTTGGAAGGGAACAAGGACGACTGCGCCGAGGACGGCGTCGATAAGCAGTTCGTGATCACCGGGACGCTCGGTCTGCTCGCGTTATTGATCGCGTTCACCTTCAGCCTATCGCTCCACCGCTACGAGGAACGCCGCATGACCGTCGTTGCCGAAGCGAATGCGATCGGCACTGCGGAAATGCGCGTCCGACTCCTCAATCCCCCGGACAATGCGCGAATGGCGGCTTTGCTGCAGGCCTACGCGCGCGCCCGGCTCGCCTACGGGCTTGCGGACTCTGCCGAGAAGCGTGCCCTGGCGGCGAAATCTGCTTCGCTTCGATCGGAAATCCAGGCCGCGGCACTTGCGGCTCTTGCGCCGGAATCCCGCACGCCGCTGGGGATCACTGTCACGCCTTCTATCAACGCCGTGCTCGACATTGGTGCTGAGCGCGAGGCCCTCAACACGGCCCGAGTGCCTGGGGCGATCCTGTTTTGCCTGTTCTCCTTCAACCTGCTTTCCGCGGCGATGCTCGGCTACGCGCTTACCGGTACTCGGGCACGGCAGCGGCCGGCGACGATCGCATTGTTCCTGTTGCTGACGATGGCGCTCATGCTGATCCTCGATCTCGATGCTCCGCAGCGCGGGATGATCAAGGTAGACCAATCGCCGATGTTGCAGCTGGTCGACGGCTTTGCGCCGCTTCCCCAAGCCAACTTGCAGTAGAAAACCCCGATGGGAGTTTTCCCGTAGCGAACACTCGGGGCAGGCCTGATTGCTGTGAGCAGCCATAACCGCAACAGCTCCACTTGGAGCGCGGCATATGCTGATCAGAAACTGTAAATCGAGCCTCTGCGGTTCGGCATGACCTCCGCGGCGGACAGCATCAACAGTCGCATCGGCGATCCTCCAGCGAGACTTGATCAAATATTCGGTCCGGCGGCCAGCCAGCATCCGGGCCTGTCCGGCTTCAGCCTGCTGAGCCATGGGCGGGAGGCCTTCATCATCCGCCTTGCGGCCATCGACCTCGCCGAGCGAACCCTCGACATGCAATATTACATCTGGGAAGGGGATACGACTGGGCGGATCATCCTTGACCGCGTCATGTCGGCCGCCGACCGCGGAGTAAGAGTGCGGCTCCTCGTTGATGATCCTTATTACAAGGCAAACGACGAAGTTAAGGGCTCCCTCGACGCCCATCCCAACATCGAAATTCGACTGTTCAATCCCTTCAAGAGGCGGCGCTTGAAGTATCTCGAATTTCTAGCCGACTATGGCCGCGTCAATCGCCGCATGCACAACAAGTTGACCGTTGCCGATCATGCGACGGCAATCGTCGGCGGCCGCAATATCGCGGACATCTACTACGGCGTGAACACGACACATAATTATCGCGATCTGGACGTGCTGGCAGTTGGGCCAATCGTCCATGAACTATCGAAGAAGTTCGAGCGGTACTGGAACAGCCCGACGACCGTCCCGATCAAGAAGATTGTCGATCGGGAATATGGTCCGGCCGATTTGCAGGCCATCCGCAATCGACTGGCGAGGGAAATTGCCGCATCTGAACATCCTTATCCCAGCGACCAGAATAGGGAAGAGCGGGCGCTCATGCAGTCCGAGCTTCTCGACGACCTCGTCTGGGCCAGCGCCAGGGTCATCGCCGATGATCCCGACGAGATCTTCCATGGCAACGACAGCAACAACGTCGTCGAATTCGTTCGCTGGAAGATCGCCCAGCTCAAGAGCCATTTGTTGCTGGAGTCGCCCTATTTCGTCCTTCCTGCCCGCGCGCAGGCAATCGTGAAGGTACTTACCGACCGCAAAATCCGGGTGCGCGTTCTAACCAACTCGCTCGCTTCGAATGACATGCTCCCGGCGCATTCAGGTTATGCCAAGACCCGCAGGACATTGCTTCTGAACGGGATGGAGATTTACGAGCTGCGCCCTGACACTGACGCCTTCCGGCCAGGGTGGTCGCTCCTTGCAGGCCGGTCGCAAGCGGCCTTGCATACCAAGGCCATGGTCTTCGACGGCGATGCTGTGTTTATCGGCAGCCTCAACCTGGATTCCCGTTCCGCGGTGATCAATACCGAAGCCGGGCTCTACATCGAGAGCAAGGAGTTCGCCCAAAAGCTGACCGCCTATATGGAGTCCGGTGTCGTCCCTCCGAATTGTTATCGCGTCTTCCTAGATCGGAACGGCAGGATGATGTGGGAAACGGAGCAGGATGGCAGGACCGTGCGCTACGATAACGAGCCCCAAACCGACTTCCGCCGGCGTCTGGTTGCACGCTTGCTGAAGCTCCTGCCGATCGACTCCCAACTCTGATCTGAACCCGTGCAGGAAGGAGGGCCGCGATGGACGAGCAACAGCGCGCAACTCCAGCAACTGCACGCGTCGCCGCATGGGCAGTCCATCTCTTTTCAGCGACCGGCGCCGTCCTTGCCTTGCTCGCCCTGGCGGCAATCTCGAAGCACGAGTGGACCGAGGCCATGTACTGGCTTTTCGCTGCTCTCGTGGTCGACGGAGTGGATGGAAGTTTTGCGCGGGCGGCGAGGGTCAAAGAGGTGGTTCCGAGGATCGACGGCGAGGCCCTCGACCTGGTGATCGACTATCTGAACTATGTGTTCGTCCCGACGCTGTTCATGTGGGAGGCCGGGCTGTTGCCGAATCCGCTGTTTCTCGGAGCGCTGATCCAGGTCTCGTCGCTCTATGTTTTCGCGCGCCGCGACATGAAGACCGAGGACGGCTATTTTCGCGGCTTCCCGGCCCTATGGAACATCGTCGCGCTTTATCTTTTCGCCGCCGGATTGCCCCGCGACACTGCCGGGTTGATCGTCGCCGCGCTTGTCCTGCTGACCTTCGCGCCGATCCATTTTGCGCACCCGTTCAGGGTCCGGGATTATGGCATCTGGCTTCCGGCGCTTGCTGTGGTGTGGAGTGCGGCAACGGTCGCGATGTTGCTCCCTGGCATCTCTGACGCAGTGCGTTCACCGCTCTTGATGTTGTCGAGTGGGGCGGCCCTCATCATCGTTGGACTTGGACTGTTTCGAAGCATGCGCGGGCCCTTGCCGGCAAGCTAGCCGCCTGGGGCGCTTTTCAGTAAAAGCTCAGACTTTGCTCATGCGCGTCACCGATGCGTGCCCCTATGTCGTTGCAGGCAGGCAAGTAGCCGCTAACCTGCGGCGGCAAGAAGGGGAGAGGCTTGTGGCCCAACGTTTTGATGACGAGGACCGGGATTGGCCGCAGCGGCCGTGGATCATGGCCGCGGTCGGCGCCGTGGGCGGCCTCATCGTTCACCTGCTGACCGACGGGCACACCGGGTACGACCAGACATTTCCGGTGTTGAAGCAGGCGGCAACGGCCTTCACCGTGGTCGCCACCATCGCCTTCCTTCTGACGGTCGAGCTGCGCCGCTGGACCTGGGCGATCGGCTTCGCGCTCGGCTGGGGCGCGGTGATCGCGATGATCGGCTGGTTCACCGCCCAGTACAACCGGATGCCGGAGATCATGGAATTCCCGTTCCTGTCGGGAATAGTTGCCGTGCTCATCGCCGCTCCCCTCTTCCAGACCGCCCGCGACGAGGGCGCCTGGCGCTTCCCCTACGAAAGATTGCATCGTCACGCCTGGACAGACGCGGTAATCGGTGCGGCGAGCCTTTTCTTCACCGGCATCACCTTCCTCCTCGCCTGGCTGATCGCCACGCTTTTCGATGTGATCGGCATCGATGCGATCAAGGATTTGCTTCAGGCGGAATGGTTCGGCTGGATGCTGGGGGGCCTCGCCTTTGGCGGCGCGGTCGGGATCCTAAGGGAACGGGACGCGCTGGTCGCGACATTGCAAAAGCTGGTGATGGTCGTGCTGGCGGTGCTGGCACCAGTACTGGCGGTTGCTCTTGCGGCATTCCTCCTGTCGCTGCCCTTCACCGGTCTTGGCGGGCTGTGGGACTCTGACATTCCCGCGACCCCGATGCTGCTCCTGTCCGGCGCCGGCGCGATCCTGCTGGTCAATGCCGTGATCGGCGACGGGCGCGACGAGCGCAGTCCCAACAGCTGGCTCCAGCGGTCGGCGATGCTGCTGCTGGTCTGCATCCTTCCGCTGGCAATCCTTGCGGCACTATCGATGGGCGAGCGGATCAATCAATATGGCTGGACGCCGGAGCGCATATGGGGCGTCGTCGCGGTCGGAATTGCGATTGCTTATGGCGCTGCAGCCTGGTGGGCCGTGTTCAAGGGCCGCGCGGACTTCGACGAGCCACTTCGGCCAACGCAGACGAAGCTCGCGATCGGACTATGCGGGTTGGCGCTGTTCCTTGCGCTGCCGATCCTCGATTTCGGAGCCATCAGCGCCCGTTCGCAGCTTGCTCGCCTTCATTCGGGAAAGGTGACGCCCGAACAGTTCGACTGGCGCGCGATGGCGTTTGATTTTGGTCCCGAAGGCCGGGAACGGCTGAAAGCCATTGCACAGAGAGGCGGGCCTGACGAACGCAAGCTGGCCGACGAGGCATTGAAGGCCGACAATCGTTACGACGTTAAGGTGGTTGAGCAGGTTAAGACCGAGCAGGAACTCGACCGTTACCTGCGCAAGATTCCGTCCGATCTTCAGCTGCCAGCGAACCTTCGCATCATGATCGCCAACGCCAACTTCTGCCGGGAGAGACCGTGCGTGCTTGTGCAGGCCAACCCGAACAGCATGGTGCTGGCCGGGCGCTATCATGACAATGGGCCAGTTGAGGCGATTCATTACTCCTTGGCCGACGGGCAGTGGGTGACGGCGCGCCCAGTCGCCGATGCGGTAGCGGATATCAATCTTGCTACTGCCCGTGTTGAAATCCGGACGGTCGAGCGCAAGCAGCTCTACGTCGACGGCAAGCCGGTCGGTGAGAATATGGAATAGGCGTTGAAGGGGCGGGGGCGTCCTGCTAGCCGCCCCTCATGTCCGTAAACGCAGATCAGGTGCGCCACGTCGCGCGTCTCGCCCGGCTGGCGCTCGGCAATGACGAAATCGACCGCATGGTGCCGGAATTGAATAATATCCTCGGCTGGGTCGAACAGCTTGGCGAGGTCGATACCGACGGCGTCGAGCCGTTGACTGCGGTGATCGAAAATCACCTTCGTCTCCGCGACGATGTCGTCAACGACGGGAATGTCCGCGACGACATCCTGGAGAACGCACCCGATGCGCAGCATGGCTTCTTCGCCGTGCCTAAGGTGATCGAATAATGTCCGAACTGACCCTCAAGACGATCACCGAGCTTCGCGAAGGCTTTCGCGGCGGCGATTTCTCGGCCCGCGAGATTGCGGAGGCATTCAACGCCGCTGTCGTCGCCGGACGCCAGCTAAACGCCTACACGGTCGAGACGCCGGAGCTGGCGCTGGAAGCCGCCGATGCGGCGGATCGCGACCGGACGACCAATTCGCTGAAGCCGTTGTCGGGCATTCCGCTGGGCATCAAGGACCTGTTCGCAACTGTTGGCGTCGACAGCACTTCGGGATCGAACATACTGAAGGGCTTCAAGCCGACTTACGAGAGCACCGTTTCGGGCAATCTCAAGGCGGCTGGCGCGGGCATGCTGGGCAAGCTCAACATGGATGAATTCGCCATGGGCTCGTCCAACGAAACCAGCGCCTATGGCCCCGTCATGAGCCCATGGAAGCGCAACGACGGCGGCAATGCCGCGCTGACCCCGGGCGGTTCTTCGGGCGGTTCGGCGGCGGCGGTTTCCGCCGGTCTGGCCCCGGGCGTCACCGGAACCGACACCGGCGGCTCGATCCGCCAGCCGGCGGCCTTCACCGGAATCTCGGGCATCAAGCCGACCTATGGCCGCTGCTCGCGCTGGGGCATCGTCGCATTCGCCAGCTCGCTCGACCAGGCCGGGCCGATGGCTCGCACGGTGCGCGATTGCGCTATCATGCTGGAAGCAATGGCGGGCTTTGATCCGAAGGATGCGACTTCGCTCAACCTGCCGGTGCCGCAGTGGGAGGCGGGGCTGACCACCGACCTTCGCGGCAAGAAGGTTGGCATTCCCAAGGAATATCGCATCGACGGCGTTCCGGATGAGATCAACGCGATCTGGGACCAGGGCATCGAGTGGCTGAAGGATGCCGGCGCGGAAGTCGTCCAGATCAGCCTTCCGCACACCAAATATGCGCTGCCGACCTATTACATTATCGCACCAGCAGAGGCTTCGTCGAACCTAGCCCGCTATGACGGCGTTCGGTACGGACTTCGCGACACGCCGGAGGGCGGCAATCTCGACGCCATGTACGCCGCAACCCGCGCTGCGGGCTTCGGCGCGGAGGTGAAGCGCCGCATCATGATCGGCACCTATGTGCTGTCGGCGGGCTTCTACGACGCCTATTTCACCAAGGCGCAGAAGGTCCGCACCCTGATCAAGCGCGACTTCGCCGAAGCCTTCAAGCAGTGCGACCTGATCCTGACCCCGACGGCTCCATCGGCGGCGTTCGGGCTCAATGAGAAGATGGCGGATCCGCTGGCCATGTATCTGAACGACGTGTTCGCCGTTCCAGCGAGTCTCGCTGGCCTCCCGGCCATGTCGGTGCCCGGCGGGCTCGACAGCCAGGGCCTGCCGCTCGGCATCCACCTGATCGGCCGCGAACTGGACGAGCAGGGCGTGCTCAATGCCGGCCTCGCCATCGAGGAGCGCGCCGGCTTCACGCATCGTCCCAAGAGGTGGTGGTGAGCAGTTACGTCGCAATAGTTTCCGTTCGTCCTGAGCGGAGTGCGAAGCGCGCAGTCGAAGGGCGGTTGCGCCAACGCCCTTCGACTTCGGCCCTGTCGGGCCTTCGCTCAGGACGAACGATAATAGTTAGGATTGCCTAGAATGGCTGATGCAACCGCACCCTACCGCATCAAGGGCGAAACTGGCGATTGGGAGGTCGTGATCGGCCTCGAAGTCCATGCCCAGGTCACCTCAAATGCCAAGCTTTTCTCGGGCGCCGCGACGGCGTTCGGAGCAGAGCCTAACACCCAGGTCAGCCTGGTCGATGCGGCCATGCCCGGCATGCTGCCTGTGCCCAACCGCGAGTGCATCCGTCAGGCGGTGCGCACCGGCATGGCGCTGGACGCGGTGATCAACCGTTGGAGCCGTTTCGACCGCAAGAACTACTTCTACGCCGACCTGCCGCAGGGCTATCAGATCTCGCAGCTCTACCACCCGCTCGTCGGGCCGGGCGAGGTCGAGATCCTGCTCGACGAGAAGGATGAGAATAGCGTCAAGCAGATCGGCATCGAGCGCATCCACGTCGAGCAGGACGCGGGCAAGCTGATGCACGATCAGCATCCGACCATGTCCTATGTCGACCTCAACCGGTCGGGCGTCGCGCTGATGGAAATCGTGTCACGACCTGACATGCGTTCTCCTGCCGAAGCAGGGGCTTACCTTCGGAAATTGAGGGCAATTCTCCGCTATGTCGGTTCATGCGACGGCAATATGGAGGAAGGCTCCATGCGCGCCGACGTCAACGTCAGTGTGCGCAAGGTCGGCGGCGAACTGGGCACCCGAACGGAAACCAAGAACGTCAACTCAGTCCGCTTCGTCATGGCCGTCATCGAGCATGAAGCCCGCCGCCAGGTAGAGCTGATCGAGGAAGGCGGCGAAGTCGCGCAGGAAACACGCCTCTACGACCCGGACAAGAATGTCACGCGGACCCTTCGTTCGAAGGAAGACGCGCACGACTATCGCTACTTCCCCGACCCGGACCTGCTGCCGCTGGAACTGGACGAAGCTTTCCTCGAAGAGTGTCGCTCGTCACTGCCGGAACTGCCGGATGCCAAGCGCAAGCGTTTCGAAGGGCTGGGGATCAGCGCCTATGGCGCGTCGGTGCTGACGGCCGAAGTCGAGACGGCGCGCTGGTTCGATGGACTCCTTTCTGCGGGCGCGGAGCCCAAACAGGCTGCCAACTGGACCGTTGCCGAGCTGTTCGGAGCGTTGAACCGCACCGGCAAGAGCATCGACGAATGCCCGATCTCGCCTGAGGAAGCTGCAGAGCTGCTGAAGCTGGTCGCCGACGGAACGATCAGTGGCACCATCGCCAAGCAGGTGTTCGAGATCATGCTCGAAACCGGCGATGCGCCGTCGAAGATCGTCGAGGAACGCGGCCTCAAGCAGACCAGCGACACCGGTGCGATCGATGCGGAGATCGACAAGATCCTCGCTGCCAACGCCGATAAGGTCGAGCAGTATAAGGCGGGCAAGGAAGCCCTGTTCGGCTTCTTCGTTGGCCAGACGATGAAGGCGATGGCCGGCAAGGCCAACCCCGGCGTGGTCAACGAGCGGCTGCGGGCGAAGCTGGGCTAAGTTGTCACGAAGTCGTCATTGCGAGGAGCGAAGCGACGCGGCAATCCAGGGTTGGGCGAGCGAAACTGGATTGCTTCGCTTCGCTCGTAATGACGGGGAGATGAGGTTTGCGTAAGGTTTTGTTGGCAGCTGCAGCTGCGATCGCGGTCACTCCCGCCTGTGCCCAGCCAGCAGTCCAGGCCACCGCCGTGCCCGGTGCCCCCAAGCTGATCGTCGCCCTATCGATCGACCAATTCTCTGCCGACCTGTACGACGAATATCGCCCCGTGCTTCTCGGCGGGATCGGGCGGCTGTCGCAGGGCACGGTATTCCGCAACGGCTACCAGTCGCACAATGCGACCGAGACCTGCCCGGGCCATTCGACGATCATGACAGGATCCAGGCCGTCGCGGACCGGGATCATCGCCAATTACTGGTACGACCAGTCGCAAACGCGCAGCGACAAGGGCGTATATTGCTCAGAGGACGAACGCGTCGCGGGGAGCTCGTCCACTGCCTATTCGGTGTCGCCCTATCACCTGCGCGTGCCGACGCTCGGCGACCTGTTGAAGAATGCCCAATCCGGCAGCCGGAACGTCGCGGTGGCGGGCAAGGACCGCTCGGCAGTGATGATGTCGGGACACCACGCGGACCAGCGCTGGTATTGGGACGGCAAGACCTTCGTCACCGACATGACGGGCGTTGTCATGCCGCGCTCAGTGGCTGCGGCGAAGCAGGCTGTTTCCAATGCCGTCGCCCAGGATCGTCCGGCGCTCGAGCTTCCGGCGCTTTGCCAGCCCAAGGCAACCGCCATCCCGATCGAAGGCGGCGGAGCTCCGGTCGGCGCCAACAGGTTCGGCCGCAAGGCAGGTGACCTGAAGAATTTCCGCGCCAGCCCCGAATTCGACGGCGCGACCTTGGCGCTCGCCGCGTCACTTATCGAGGAGATGCAGCTCGGCCGAGGTGCTTCGACGGACGTCATTTCGATCGGCCTTTCGGGCACTGACGTCATCGGCCACACCTATGGCACTGAGGGCGCGGAAATGTGCCTCCAGCTATTCTCGATCGACCGCGACTTAGGCGATTTCTTCCGCCTGCTCGACAGCAAGGGCATCGATTATATGGTCGTGCTGACCGCCGATCATGGCGGCCAGGATATACCCGAGCGCAAGCGGTTGCACGGCACACCCGGTGCCGCGCGTGTCGATGCGAAGCTCACGGCCAAGGACGTCGGCGCTGCTGTGGCTGCCCAGTTGGGACTCAAAGGACCCGTCCTCTACGGCGACGGATCATTCGGCGACATGTATGTGGATCGCGCCCTTTCGCCGGCCGACCAGGCCAGGGCCAAGGCGGCGGCCATCGCCGCTTTCAAGGCGCACCCGCAGGTCGAAACGGTGTTCACAAGGGAGCAGTTGGCCGCTGCGGCTTCGCCAACATCGCCACCGAACGAGTGGAGCCTGATCGACAAGGCGCGGGCCAGCTTCGATCCCGAACGCTCGGGGGATTTCATCGTGCTGTTGAAGCGCGACGTGAATCCGGTGGCGGTCACCACTTCCTACGTCGCGACGCACGGCAGCCCCTGGGATTATGATCGCCGGGTGCCGATCCTGTTCTGGCGGCGCGGGATGAGCCAGAATTTGCGGAACGATTCGATCGAGACCGTCGACATCATGCCGACGCTCGCAGCCGCGATTGGCCTTGCCGTGGACCAGAAGTCGATCGACGGCGAATGCCTTACTGGTGTTCAAGGCGTTAACTGTCCTGCACGCTAAGCCACTTTAAAGGCTTGCCTTTTTCGATGGACTAAGCAACCTTCGAAACCGGAGCCCAGTCTTCGGGGAGAGGGATGTATGCGCCGTGTAGTGTTGGCGCTGATGGCGTCGGTCATGCTCGCCGGGTGCGTTCAGCAACGCCAATATGCTGACGTGGAATTCACTCCGCCTTCCGGGGATTACAAGCTGTTGGTCATGCGGCCCGACGTCAGTGTCGGATCGGTAACGACCGGCGGAATGGTCGAGCCTCGAGCCGACTGGACCGAACAGGCCAGGGCCAATTTCCTGACCGCGCTCAAGGCTCAACAGGCAGCGCGCGGCGGCAATGCATTCATCATGGAAAAGCGCGACTCCCTGGCCGGCGTCGATCCTGACACGATCGCGGAACTCGATCGCCTTCACTACGCCGTCGCCAGTTCAATCGCGCTGCATCGTTATTCCGGCGACTATCTGCCGACCAAACGCAACAAGGGCCTCGACTGGACACTCGGCGAAGACGCCGTCGCATTGGGGCAAAAGACCGGCTACGACTATGCCTTGTTCCTCTACGCCGAAGACAGTTTCGCATCGACCGGTCGGGTTGCGCTGCAGGTACTTGGCGTCGCAGGCTGCTTTGTCGGATTTTGCGCACCGAATGTCGGCGGCGGAGGCCAGTTCGGCTATGCCAGCCTGGTGGACCTGCATACCGGCGAGGTGGTCTGGTTCAATGTGTCCCAAGCCAGCAGCCAGATCGCCGGGATCAAGTTCGGCGACATCCGAACACCCGAGGGCGCGGCGGAAATGGTCGATCGCCTGCTCGACCGGATGAAGCCTGGCCGCAATGTTCGCCGCCGGGAGAGCGCGCGATGATGCCGCAGCTCAGCCGCCGTGCCTTGTTGGGCGGCGCGGGCACGTTGGCAGCGGCGCTCAGCACCGGAGCAGCGAACGCCCGAATTTTGCCGAAGGACATGGATCCGCTGATCGGCCCGGGCTACCGCGCGGTTGACCAGGACGAAAAAGGCCTGTGGCAGTTGATGGAGCGGGTCGAGGAGGAGGTTTCCGGCTCGAACCTGATGATCCAGGACGACGGGCTCAAGCGCTATCTCGGCGACCTCATCGGCAATGTCGGCGGGCCGGCAGCCAGGGACATGCGCATCTATCTGGCGCGCATTCCAGAATTCAACGCGATGATGTTTCCGACCGGTTTCACGGTCGTCTTTTCTGGCCTTCTGCTGCGGATGCGGAATGAGGCGCAATTGGCGGGCGTCATCGCCCACGAAAGCGCCCACTTCCTGAGGAAGCACCAGATCCGCCAGTGGCGCGATATGCGCCGGAAGACGGACATCTTCTCTTTCCTGGCGATGGGTGCGGGCGTGGCCGGTGGTGCCGCTGGCATTTACGCCGGCGACCTCATTCAGCTCGCACAGTTCGGAACGATTCTGTCGCTCCTGAAATATAACCGCACGCTGGAAGCGGAGGCTGACGCCATGGGCGTCCGCCTTCTGGCCGAGGCCGGTTACGACCCGATGGCCATGAGCGAGACATGGGAGCAATTGATCGGCGAGCTGGACCTCAGCGCCAAATATCGTCGCAAACGGCGCGACCGCGATTTCTCGCTCTTTTCCACTCACCCATCGCCGGATTCGCGGATGGCCGATCTCAAGATTTCGGCGGCGGAGGTCAGGCAGCCGGGCAAAACCTACGATGCCTATCGGGAACGCTATCTGGGGGCATTGAAGGAACTTAGGCCGACGCTGCTCGACGACCAGGTCAAGCTGAACGACCCCGGTGCCAGCCAATATATCATCGATACGCTGGCCAAGGACGGTTGGAATGGACTGCTCCGCTTCCACGAAGGTGAAATCTGGCGGCTTCGGAACAGCCAGAGCAAGGGTGACGAGACACGCGCCGCTCAGGGATATGCCGCCGCTGTCATGTATCCCGATGCACCGCCCGACGCCTGGCGCTGGCATGGCGTGATGCTGATGAAGCAGGGAAGGGCGGGTGAGGCCCGTGCCGCCTTTACGCGATATCTGCAGATGTCCCCCAATGCGCCCGATGCGGCGCTCGTCCGGCAAATGGTCGCGGGTTGAGGAGTAAGGTCATGCGTCCCACCAGAAATTTGGCGTTGCTCCTGTCCGCCGCTGCGCTCTCAGCCTGCGCTTCGGTTGGCGGCGACGGCTTCGGGTCCGGCCGCTACACGCTGGTGCGGGTCCAGGAAGTCAGGGTCGGCAACGACAGCATGGCGGTCACGCCGCCGCGCGAATGGAACAAGATTTCGTCGAGCCTGTTCGTCGACATCCATGCGGTCGAGGACTGGACCCAGAATGGCCCCTATCTCGACGGCATCAGCTTCGTGACGGGGCTGAAGGACGGCAAGGCGCTGGTTTATCAGCGGAGCCGCGACGACCGTCAGGTTCCCAAGTTTCGATCCAACATGACGCCGCTTGAGATCACCTCCATGATCGAAAGCTTGTTCCGCGTCCGCGCCGGAGCCGTCGATTTCAAGACGGTTGGCCTCAGCCCGCGAACCTTCATGGGCTATAGCGGCTTTCAGTATGACTATGAGCATCTGGATGGCGACGAGGTTCGCCGGAAGGGGCGTGCGGTCGGCGCCGTGATCGACGGGCGGCTATATCTCATCCTGTTCGATGCGGCCCGCTCCCACTATTACGGCGCTCTACTTCCGGACTTCGAAGCGGTCGTCAATTCCGCGCGGTTGATCTAGCGCAAAACCGGATCGGGCGGCGGCGGAGGCTCCGGCTCTCCAGGAAGCGGCGGAACCTTCCCCGGCTCTTCGTCCGGGGGCGGGGCATCGGGTCTCGGCGGGCGGCTAGCCATCATTGGCTCCTGTACGCGTGGTTCCAGGGGCTGGAATATCAACATCCGGGGCGATTGGCGGAGCTTCGGCGGGCGGCACCGTCGGCTGGGCCGGTTGTCCCGGCTGGGCGGGCTCCGACGGCTGGGCAGGCGTTTCGGGCGGCGCGGTATTTGGGGTTTCCTGCATCATGAAATGCTCCTTTACCTCAATAACCCCGTCGCGGCCTCCAAGTTGCCTGTCCCGTTGCTCTTGCCCCCGTGCCGAACCTTGCTATAGGCCGCGCACCTTTAAGGCGTCCGCGCGGGCGTGGCGGAATTGGTAGACGCGCTGGATTTAGGTTCCAGTATCGCAAGATGTGGGGGTTCGAGTCCCTTCGCCCGCACCAATTCCGAGCACAGTCTGTCCGGGGGACAGACGAGCACGGAATTCGCGGTCGCAGGGCGCAACAGTTTTAGACGATTTAGGAAATTCGCCGTGACCATGAAGACCGTTGAGACGGAAAACGAAGGCCTGAAGCGGGCCTACAAGCTCACCATTCCGGCCAAGGACATCGACGCCCGCGTCGAAGGCGAGGTCAAGCGGATCGCGCCGACCGTGCGCATGCCCGGCTTCCGTCCCGGCAAGGTTCCGCCCAACCTCATCCGCAAGATGCACGGCGAGGCGCTGATGCGCGATGCGCTCAACACGGCCGTCCAGGATTGCGTCCAGAAGCTTCTCAATGAGAAGAAGCTGCGCCCCGCGATGCAACCGGAAGTCGAACTCGACGAAAAATATGAAACCGGCGGCGACGCCGAGGTTCATGTCCGCCTCGAGACGCTCCCGGAGGTTCCGGCACCGAAGATCGACGGCCTGAAGCTCGAGCGTTTGACGGTCGAGGCCGATGAAAAGGCGCTCGAAGAGCAGCTGAAGCAGCTTGCCTCGTCGCAGACCCGTTTCGAGGATTCGAAGAAGGGCCACAAGGCTGCCAACGGCGACCAGGTCACGATCGACTTCGTCGGCAAGGTTGATGGCGTTGCCTTCGATGGCGGCACCGGCACAGACATGCCGGTCGTGCTCGGTTCGGGCCAGCTGATCCCGGGCTTCGAGGACCAGCTCGTCGGCATCAAGGCCGGCGACGAGAAGCAGATCAACGTCACCTTCCCGGAAGATTACCCCTCCGAGAACCTCAAGGGTGCGGCCGCAACCTTCGACATCAGCGCCAAGGCGGTGAAGGTTGCCGGAGAGACCAAGCTGGACGATGATTTCGCCAAGCAGCTCGGCCTCAACGACATCGACCAGCTCAAGGGCCTGCTTCGCGATCAGCAGCAGCAGGAACTGAACGGCCTTACGCGCACACACATGAAGCGCCGCCTGCTCGACCAGTTGGCCGCGGATCATGACTTCGACGTTCCGCCGTCGATGGTCGAAGCGGAATATCAGAACATCATGGCCCAGCTTCGCCACGAAGCGAGCCATGAGGCCGATCCGGAAGCGGCGCTGAAGGAAATCGAAGGCGACGCCGAAGAATATCGCGGTATCGCCGTTCGCCGCGTCCGCCTCGGCCTGCTGCTGAGCGAGATCGGCGGCGCCAACAACATCGACGTGACGCAGCAGGAAATGAACCGGCTGATCGGCCAGGCTGCTGCGCAATATCAGCCGAAGGACCGCGAGGCTTTCGTCCGCTACATCCAGCAAAATGCGATGGCGGCAGCTCAGCTGCGCGCTCCGCTTTACGAGGACAAGGTCGTCGACTTCCTCTTCTCGAAGGCGGAAATCTCCGAGCGTTCGGTCAAGCGGGCGGAGCTCGAGGCAGACCTCGAAAGCGAAGAGATGCATGTTCATGGCCCCGGCTGTGGCCATGACCATCACGACGAAGTGAAGCCGAAGAAGGCCGCAGCCAAGAAGCCAGCAGCCAAGAAGGAAGCTGCTCCGGCCAAGACCGAAAAGGCTCCGGCCAAGAAGGAAGCGGCCCCCGCCAAGGCCGAAGCCAAGAAGCCGGCAGCCAAGAAGGAAGCAGCTCCCGCCAAGGCTGAGAAGGCTCCGGCCAAGGCCGAAAAGGCTCCAGCGAAGAAGGCTCCGCCGAAGAAAAAATAATCCGTTCGTCCTGAGCTTGTCGAAGGACTGTCCTTTTCTCTACTCTCGTGGGAAGAAGGGCAGGGCTTCGACTTCGCTCAGCCCGAACGTGGTTGGGGGGTAAGTTTGGACAGCCTGCGGATTGCCGTCATCCTGCCCTGCTACAATGAGGAAGCGGCGATCGCGGAGACGGTCGCCGGTTTTCGTGCCGCGCTTCCTGAAGCCGACATCTACGTTTACGACAACAACAGCAAGGACCGCACCGCCGAGATAGCTCGCGCGTCCGGTGCGGTCGTCAGGACCGAGCGACAGCAGGGCAAGGGCCATGTCGTCCGTCGAATGTTCGCGGATGTGGATGCCGACATCTACGTCATGGCGGATGGCGACCTGACCTATGACCCGGCTTCGGCACCCGAAATGGTCCGGATGCTCATCGACGATCAGCTCGATATGGTCGTGGGGACCCGGCAGCATGAGGTGGCCGAGGCCTATCGCGGCGGCCATGTCATCGGGAACCGCCTGTTCACGGGGCTGTTAGCCGGTCTCTTCGGCCGCAGCTTCACCGATATATTCTCCGGCTATCGCGTCTTTTCGCGGCGTTTCGTCAAAAGCTTTCCGGCACTCTCGCAGGGTTTCGAAATCGAAACGGAGATCAGCGTCCATGCGCTGGAACTCCGAATGCCGGTCGGCGAGCTCGCTACAGCCTATGGCGCGCGGCCTGAGGGATCGGCTTCGAAACTTTCCACCTATCGTGATGGCTGGCGGATCCTGACCACGATCGGAACCTTGTACCGCATTGAGCGACCCGTGCTTTTCTACGGCTTGATCGCCGCCATTCTGATGCTGGTCGCGGTCGTCATCTCGGTACCGCTGTTGCTCACTTACCTCGAAACCGGACTGGTGCCGCGTTTCCCCACGGCCATCCTGGCGACAGGCCTGGCGATTGTCGCAGTGCTGAGCTTCTTTGCGGGATTGATCCTCGACACGGTGACTCGGGGCCGGAGGGAGATGCGGCGATTGGCCTACCTCTCCCAACCAGCCGTTTGTGGCAGAAAAGCTACAGTTCTTTCGGATTAGACGAACGGCATATTCGCCGAAACAACTAGATTTGTTACTCTCCCGTTCTAGCGGATGTCGTTAACACTACTTCGCTTAACAGGGAGATAATCTATGGGCCGAGTACCGACGGGGCTTCGCTGCGGAGCTGGCTTGCTCGCATTGGTCGTTGGCAGCGCTGCCGGTGCGCAAAGCACCTTGCCGCCGCCCGACATATCCCAGGCTCCATCAAGCGCGTCGGAACCGACGCAGGGCGGCGATATCGTCGTCACCGGTTCGCGCATTCGCCGCGATCCCCTGGCTCAAGACGCGCCAATCGTATTCGTCGACCAGGACGACATCGCCAAGACCGGCCTCAACTCGGTCAACGACGTGCTGCAGCGGCTGCCTAGCGCTGCCGGCGGTCTCAACAGCAAGTTCAACAACAGCGGTAACTTCGGCAATCCGCCAGACGGCGGCGGCGTAGGTGCCGGTGCGGCCGAAATCGACCTGCGCTATCTCGGATCGAAGCGGACCCTGGTGCTGGTTGACGGCCTCCGGTTCGTCAATGCCGCTTCGGCTTCCGGCGTTCCCGGATCGGTCGATTTGAACGCCATCCCGGAAAGCATGATCGAACGGGTCGAAGTGCTTCAGGACGGCGCTTCGGCGATTTACGGTTCGGACGCGATCGCCGGGGTCGTCAACATCATCACGAAGCGGAGCCAGAAGGGCCTGAATGCGGTTGTCCAGCTCGGCATCAATGAAGAAGGCGACGGAAACACCCAGAATTACCAGATCAGCTGGGGTAACGGCGACGATGGGCCGCTTCAGTTCGTGGTCGGCGGTAACTTCGTAAAGCAGGGCTCGATCAGCTCAGGCGATCGCGACATTTCGCTGTTCCCGACGCCTGGGGCGACCGCGTGCGACGGTGCTTGCAGCTCCGGTACGCCAAAGGGCCGGTTCATCGTGCTGGGTCAGGACCTGACCCTCATCGATCCGCTGCCTGCCGGCGAAATACCGACTCTGGCCGATTATCGCGCCTGGGCCGGTGCATCGGACCGGTTCAACTTCGCCCCGTATAACTTCATCCAGACGCCGCTGAAGCGTTACGGCGTTTTTGCCAACCTCCGGTATGAAGTCGCCGACAACATCAACTTCTCGGCGAAGGGTGTCTGGAACGAGCGCAAGTCCAAGAACCAGGCGGCGCCGTTGCCGCTGTTCGTCGGCCCTGATGCCGGCAATGGCAATTTGCTCGACACCATCAGGATCGACGCCAGCAACCCGTTCAACCCGTTCGGTACGCTACGCGCCGACGATCCGCTAACCCCTGCGTTCGACCCGACCTATGCCTTTATCGGCCGTCGCGTCGTCGAGGGCGGTCCGCGTCGTTACAACCAGTCGGTCGAGACCTGGTACGGCACGGCCACGCTGGACGGCAGCTTCGGTATGTTCGGCCGCGATTGGTATTGGGACGTCAACGGCGTCTATGGTCACAACAAGGCCAAGCAGACGATGTTCGGCAACGTCAATGCCGCCAACCTGCAGCTGGCCTTGGGGCCGATCGCCAACTGCACGGGCGCATGCGTCCCATTCAACATTTTCGGCGGTGAAGGGTCTATCACCCAGGCGATGCTGGACTTCGTCGGGTTCGAGCAAAACGATAGCAGCAAGCAAGAGTTGTGGACCTTCAGCGCCAACCTGTCGGGTGGAATCCTCGACCTTCCGGGCGGCGAGCTGGGCTTGGCGATCGGTTATGAGCACCGCGATTATAGTGGCCGGTTCGATCCTGATCCGATCGTAGCCGCAGGCCTTGGGTCGGATATTCCCGCACTACCCACCAAGGGCGGCTATGACGTCGACGAGCTCTATGCCGAGCTTCGCGCGCCCATATTCGCGGATCGTCCGGGCCTCCAGTTGCTCGAGCTCGAAGGCGCAGTGCGCTTCTCCGACTATTCCAGCTCGGGCTCCACGACGACCTTCAAGGGCGGGATCAACTGGAAACCCATCGTCGACCTGAGGCTCCGCGGATCCTATTCCGAAGGTTTCCGTGCCCCGTCGATCGGTGAATTGTTCGGAACGCCGTCCCGGTTCGACCAGGAAATCGACGATCCCTGCAACTTCGATGCGACGCCGCCGACTGGCCAGACACTAGCGAACTGCACGGCACAGGGCGTCCCGCCCGGCTACGTCCAGAACAATCCCCAGATTTCCGTCATCACCGGCGGCAATCCGGATCTGGATGCGGAATCGTCGAAGGGTTGGGTGCTGGGCGCGGTCTACAGCCCGTCCTACATCCCGCGCTTCTCGATCGAAGCCAACTGGTACAAGATCAAGGTCGACGACGCGATCCAGGCGGTTAATGCCAACACCACCCTGGAGCAGTGCGTTCTCAACAACGACGCATTGGCCTGTGCCAACGTCACCCGCACGGGGACGGGCCAGATCGCCAACATCCAGGGCCTGTTGCAGAATATCGCAAGCATCAAGACGGAAGGGTTGGACGTAAACCTGGCGTACCGGACCGACCAGACGAGCATCGGGCGGTTCGGCTTCACCTGGAACAATACCTTCTTGTTCAATTATGACGTCTTCGTGCCGTCGGTTGACGGGACGGAAAAGATCAGTCGCGAAGGAACGGAACAAGGTAGCCCCGATCAGGCCTTCCCGAAGTGGAAAGCCGTCGGCATTCTCGACTGGGACCTGGAGGACTTCGGGGCGTCGCTGACCGGCCGTTACATCAAGGCAGTCAAGGAAACACTGGCGGCCGATAACAAGCTCGGCAGCCGCTTCTACGTCGACATGCAGCTGCGTTGGCAGTCGCCGAGCTTCGCCAACAATTTCGACTTCGCTCTCGGCGTCAACAACCTGTTCGACAAGGATCCTCCGGGCTGCATCAGCTGCGGCCTCAACAACTTCGATCCAACGACCTACGATGTTCCGGGCCGCTATCTCTACGCCCGGGCGAGCGTGAAGATGTAACCGGCGGCCTCCTAGGGGCTGTCAAAGGGGGAAGGGCGGTCAGTCTTCGGATTGACCGCCCTTTTGCTTTGTTGAGCGAAGGCGGCTTGAACATTGGCGCGAACCTGCCGATGTAGGGTCCGACACAAGCCAAGGACCCGTTCTTCCCATGGATCATCAAGACATCGTTTCCGGCCTCGTCCCAATCGTCATCGAGCAATCGAACCGGGGTGAGCGCAGCTTCGACATTTATTCCCGACTGCTGCGGGAAAGGATTGTCTTCATCACCGGGCCGATCGAGGACCATATGGCCTCGCTGATCACCGCCCAGCTGCTCTTCCTCGAGTCAGAGAACCCGAAGAAGGACATCTTCATGTACATCAATTCGCCGGGCGGCGTGGTGACCGCAGGCCTCGCGATCCATGACACGATGCAATACATCCGTCCGAAGATCGGCACGGTGTGTATCGGCCAGGCAGCGTCGATGGGCAGCTTCCTGCTGGCAGCTGGCGAACCCGGAATGCGCGTGGCGCTGACCAACAGCCGCATCATGGTTCACCAGCCCTCTGGCGGCGCGCAGGGCATGGCGTCCGATATCGAGATCCAGGCGCGCGAAATCCTTCGCATGCGCACCCGGCTCAATTCGCTTTATGCCAAGTACACAGGGCAGGACATTGAGGCGATCGAGGCAGCAATGGACCGCGACAAGTTCCTTGAGGCCGACGAGGCCAAGGAATTCGGCCTCATCGACGAAGTCTTCGATCGGCGTCCAGACTTGGGCGATGGCGATTCTACCGGTGCGGCGGACGTAACGCCGGCTTAAAGCGCGGCGCAGGCGTCAGGCGCCGAGCGCTTTCAAGATTTCGGCCTCGGCAAGGTTCGGGTCGGCGAGCGGATGCGCCTGAACCTGCATCTGCCAGGCTTTTTCGATCTTGGGTGCGGGCCGTGAGAAGCGGATCCAGTCGACGTCCATCACCATGTCGACGGGCAGACTCCGCTCGACGCTGCGATTCGAAACCGCGGCATTTTCCGGAACCGGCTTCGCGTCCGGACTGGTCGTATAGGCGATGAGGCCGACCTGCATGAAGGGCGAGGGCTCCATTCGGTAGAAGCGGTCACGGACTTCCCACGATCCGTTGGGGTCGGTCCTGGCCAGTGCGAACAGGGTCATCCCAACGCGGACGAGCCGCAGTTCCACCCAGCCAGGCTCGACCGGCCGCAGCTTCAGAGAGCTGTAGCTGTTGTAGGTGCCCTTGGTTTCGATGCGTGGCTCGCCCGGCTCCAGCCCGACGCCAGTCGTGATGAAGTGCCAATTCTCGCGGCGCGGCTCCCAATCTTTTTCGGTGAGACCGTTGGGAACCCGCGCCATCAGGCCGCCCA
Organism: Sphingomonas caseinilytica; assembly: GCF_023516455.1. GTDB lineage: Bacteria > Pseudomonadota > Alphaproteobacteria > Sphingomonadales > Sphingomonadaceae > Sphingomicrobium > Sphingomicrobium caseinilyticum. The sequence goes on from NZ_JAMGBA010000001.1 coordinate 254,337, forward strand.
GGGACCAGGTTCCGGCGGCGATCGGGCCCTTGCCTGACCTAACCCGGACGCGCGCGCGCACGTCGAAATCGCCGTGGATTCGCTGGAACAGGAAAGGGGCCTGCACATCGCGGACCCAGGCGCTGTCATAGGGTTGGAGGTTGAGCGCGCCCTGTACGGTTCGGCCGACGTCGATCGACTTCAGCTTGTCCGGCCAGCCAAATTCCTTGTCGAAGCGGACCCATTTGGAATCCAGGCTCGGGCCATCGAATTCATCGCTTAGCTCGATGAGGGCCGAATTAGGATCTGGCGGGGTGACTTGGCCGGAGGCCGGTGCTGAGGCGATGAGGAATGCCGAAAAACCAAGAAGAACGACTGGCTTCATGAGGAAGTCCCTTTCCGAGGAGCAGCCGAAGCTCTGCTGGTCAGGACTGTCACAATCTTTAGTAATTCGACCAGCCGACAGGCGGTTCGACGGATTGCGAAGCACTTATCAAAGGTTCGCCTCGGGCCTTGCCGCTTCCGTCTCGACGTTCCATATTTGGGACAGGCACTTACCGGCGTGGGGCACGTTAACCCATCTGCCAGTTTGATTGTGCGATAAACCGGGTTAGCATACCCGGGCGGCAGCGCGGGCAGCCGTGTGAAGACAAGGGAATATATGACGAAGCTTTCCGGCGGCGGCGATAGCAAGAGCACGCTTTACTGCAGCTTCTGCGGCAAGTCGCAGCATGAGGTACGCAAACTGATTGCGGGCCCGACCGTCTTCATCTGCGACGAATGCGTCGAACTTTGTAACGACATTATCAGGGAAGAGACGAAGTCCGCCCTGGTCAAGACACGCGACGGCGTGCCGACCCCGTCCGAGATCTACAAGGTCCTCGACGACTATGTGATCGGGCAGCAGCGCGCCAAGCGCGTCCTGTCGGTTGCCGTCCACAACCATTACAAGCGGCTCGCCCACGGCTCCAAGACCGGCACGGATGTCGAGCTTGCCAAGTCGAACATCCTGCTGATCGGCCCGACCGGCTGCGGCAAGACCTTGCTCGCCCAGACCTTGGCGCGCATCCTCGATGTGCCGTTCACCATGGCCGATGCGACGACGCTGACCGAGGCCGGCTATGTCGGCGAGGATGTCGAGAACATCATCCTGAAGCTGCTGCAGGCGTCCGACTATAATGTCGAGAAGGCGCAGCGCGGCATTGTCTATATCGACGAAATCGACAAGATTTCGCGGAAATCCGACAATCCCTCGATCACGCGCGACGTGTCGGGCGAGGGCGTGCAGCAGGCACTGCTGAAGCTGATGGAAGGCACCACCGCCTCCGTCCCGCCGCAGGGTGGGCGCAAGCATCCGCAGCAGGAATTCCTGCAGGTCGACACGACCAATATCCTGTTTATCTGCGGCGGTGCCTTCGCCGGCCTTGAAAAGATCATTGGCGACCGGCTGCAGGGTAAGTCGATTGGCTTCGGCGCCCATGTCGCCGCGCCGGAGGAGAGGCGCACCGGCGACACGCTCAAGTCGACCGAGCCCGAGGATCTGCTGAAGTTCGGCCTGATCCCGGAATTCATCGGCCGTCTGCCGGTCATCGCCACGCTCGAGGATCTCGACGAGGAAGCGCTGGTCAAGATCCTGGTCGAACCGAAGAACGCGCTGGTGAAGCAATATCAGAAGCTGTTCGACATGGAGGATGTCGAACTGGGCTTCTCGGATGAAGCGCTTCATGCGGTCGCCAGGAAGGCGATCGACCGGAAGACGGGCGCTCGCGGACTTCGCTCGATCATCGAGGGCATTTTGCTCGACACCATGTTCGACCTGCCGTCGATGGAGGGCGTCGATGAGGTCCATGTCGACAAGGATGTGATCGACGGCCGAAAGGATCCGGTCCGCGTCTACGCCAAGAAGGACAAGTCCGCTTCCTCGGGCGACGCGGCCTAAGGCGTGGCAACCTCTCAGCCGGTGCCGGCTTCGGGCCGGCTGTTCGATGACAGCTTCCTGAGGTTCTTTCCGGCGACGATGCGCGAGCCAAGGCGTGCCTGGCTCGCGATCCTGACCGGGTGGGCGTTCAGCATCGTCGGAAGCATTGCGCTAGCGGCGATTTCCGGAGCCATCGCGCCGGCCTTGGCGACGCCGGAGTTTCCAATGAAGGGCCCGATGGCCTTCTTCATGCTGGTCGTGTTCGCACCATTCGTCGAAACCTTGATCATGGCGGGCCTGCTGTCGCTGCTGCTCCGCTTCTTTTCGCCGTCCGCTTCGGTCTTGATCAGCGCCCTGGCCTGGGGTGCGGCCCATTCGTCAATGGCCTTGGGCTGGGGCCTGGTCATCTGGTGGCCCTTCCTGATCTTCTCGACACTCTATGTCGTTTGGCGCCAGCGCGGCTTCTGGGCTGCGGTCGGAATCGCCGCCACCACCCATGCGCTGCAGAATATGGCGCCCGGCCTCATAGTGGCGTTCGGCTGATCCTTCATTGCGCTGGCGGACAGGGCCGCCCATATAGGATTTATGACTAAACAGACGCTTCCCGTACTGCCTCTTCGTGACATCGTAGTATTCCCTCACCGCATCGTGCCGCTGTTCGTCGGGCGCGAGAAGTCGGTTGCGGCGCTTGAGGCCGCAATGGGGACCGACAAGCAATTGTTCCTCGTGGCTCAGCTCGATCCCGCCGAGGACGATCCGGACCGTGACGCGCTCTACGACCTCGGTGTAATTGCGACGGCCATGCAGCTCCTGAAGCTGCCCGATGGAACCGTCCGGGTTCTGGTCGAAGGCGCACAGCGCGCACGCCTTGTCGGTCTCAACGATGCGGACGGCTATCAGCAGGCGGAAGTCGAGCTGGTCGATGAGGAGATGGCCGAAGGTCCCGAGGCCGCGGCTTTGATGCGGTCGGTCATCGATCAGTTTGAAAATTACGCGAAGCTCAACAAAAGGCTTCCAGCCGAAACGTCGATGCAGCTCGGCGAGATCGACAATCCTTCCATACTCGCCGATGCCGTGGCCTCGAACCTGTCTATCAAGGTCGCCGACAAGCAGGCGCTGCTTGGCGAGCTCAATCCGGCGCGCCGCCTGGAAATGGTCTTTGCCTTCATGGAAGGCGAATTGGGCGTCCTCCAGGTCGAGAAGAAGATCCGCAGCCGCGTTAAGCGGCAAATGGAGAAGACTCAGCGCGAATATTATCTCAACGAGCAGCTGAAGGCGATCCAGCGCGAGCTCGGCAATGAGGCCGAGGACGGCGGCGACGAGCTCAATGAGCTGGCCGCCAAGATCCGCAAGACACGCCTCAGCAAGGAAGCACGCAACCGTGCCAATGCGGAGCTTAAGAAGCTTCGCGCCATGGCTCCGATGAGCGCGGAGGCGACCGTTGCGCGCAATTATCTCGATGTGCTGCTCGGCCTGCCGTGGGGCAAGAAGTCCCGCCTCAAGCGCGACATTGCCGAAGCCCAGCGCGTCCTTGATGAAGACCATTATGGCCTTGAGAAGGTCAAGGAACGGATCGTCGAGTATCTCGCGGTCCAGGCTCGCACCAACCGCCTCAAGGGTCCGATCCTTTGCCTGGTAGGCCCGCCGGGTGTCGGCAAGACCTCGCTCGGCCGCTCGATTGCTCGCGCCACGGGCCGCGAGTTCGCTCGCCAGTCGCTTGGCGGTGTTCGTGACGAGGCCGAGATCCGTGGCCATCGTCGCACCTATATCGGCTCGCTTCCCGGCAAGATTGTCGCCAATCTCAAGAAGGCAGGGACCAGCAATCCGCTGTTCCTGCTCGATGAGATCGACAAGCTTGGGCAGGACTTCCGCGGCGACCCCGCTTCGGCGCTTCTGGAGGTGCTCGACCCCGAACAGAACAGCCGCTTCCAGGACCATTATCTGGAAATCGACTATGATCTTTCGGACGTGATGTTCGTCACGACCGCCAATTCGCTCGATATGCCACAGCCACTGCTCGACCGAATGGAGATCATCCGCCTCGAAGGCTACACCGAGGATGAGAAGGTGGAGATTGCCAAGCGCCATCTCATCCCCAAGCAGATCGAGGCGCACGGCCTGAAGGACGGCGAACTAATCTTCACGGATGAGGGCCTGCGCTCGATCATCCGCCATTACACGCGCGAAGCCGGCGTCCGGACCTTGGAACGGGAACTGGCCAAGATTTCGCGCAAGGCACTTCGGCAGATTCTTGAAAGCAAGACCGAAAAGGCCACGCTCGAGGCAGACAATGTTGGCGATTATCTTGGCGTCCGCAAGTTTCGCTACGGCGTTGGCGAGGAAGAGGATCAAGTTGGTGCGGTTACCGGCCTCGCATGGACCGAGGTTGGCGGTGAGCTGCTGACGATTGAAGCTGTCACTGTCCCGGGCAAGGGCCAGATCAAGACGACCGGCAAGCTCGGCGAGGTGATGCAGGAATCGATCCAGGCGGCGATGAGCTTCGTCAAGGCGCGCGCTCCGGTCTATGGCGTCAAGCCGTCGATCTTCAGCACCAAGGACATCCACGTCCACTTGCCTGAAGGCGCTGTTCCCAAGGACGGCCCGTCCGCGGGTATCGGCATGGTGACGGCGATGATCTCTACGCTGACGGGAATTCCAGTCCGCCGCGATATCGCCATGACCGGCGAGGTCACGTTGCGCGGCCGCGTCCTTCCGATCGGCGGCCTGAAGGAAAAGCTGCTCGCGGCATTGCGGGGCGGAATTCGCATCGTGCTGATCCCGGCGGAGAACGAAAAGGATCTGGCCGAGATCCCTGCGACCGTGAAGGAAGCACTCGAGATTATTCCGGTCAGCCATGTCGATGAGGTGCTGGCAAAGGCGCTGACCCAAGCCATGACGCCGATTGAGTGGACCGATGCTGACGAGCAGGCGACCCAGCCCATGGTTCCACCTGCAGTCGGTGGGGACGGGGCCACCGTTCGTCATTAGGCCTTTGACTTGGGGCCAGGAAATTGCCTTAAGTCAATTTTTCTCGGTTTTCCGAGTCTCGTGCGGTTAATGCGGGAGCGTAAAAGATGAACAAGCAGGAATTGATCGGCCAGGTTGCCGAACGTGCGGGATTGTCACGGAATGACGCCAGCCGGGCCGTCGAAACCATGCTTGAGCTGATCACGTCGACGCTGAAGCGCGGGGATGAAGTCCGCCTTGTCGGATTCGGCAATTTCTCCGTCACCCGCCGCAAGGCTTCGACCGGCCGCAACCCGCGGACCGGCGAGCCGATGCAGATCAAGGCGACGTCCCAACCCAAGTTCCGTCCGGGCAAGGTCCTGAAGGACGCTGTTCAATAAGGTCCCGGCGCAGCTTGTCTGGGAGACAAGCGAGCAAGGGCCTCGTTTCTAGAGAGGTTTGACGTCTGGACAGAGGTTCGGCCCTCGCTTAAGGGCCGCTCACATTCCAGGCATGGGCGCGTAGCTCAGCGGTAGAGCACACCCTTCACACGGGTGGGGTCACAGGTTCAATCCCTGTCGCGCCCACCATGCCTGTAGTCGGACACTGAGCGCATACAGAAAAGCCCGCTCAAGCATAGGCTTGGCGGGCTTTTGTGTGATGGCATCCTAGGTTTTAGCGCAGATAACCCGGCTGGAACCCGCCGACGCGGCGAAGTTCTTCCCAATCCGTGAATTCCAACTCGCGTCCGCGGCGATGGATCAAGCCCTGCCGCTCCAGGTCGGCGAAGACGCGGTTCACATTGACCGACGTCTGGCCGGTAATGTCCGCGATCTGCTGCTGGGTGAATGGATTGATCATGCGCTGCGTGGTCGGGTCGATCCGCATCCGGGTGACCGTCTCGCACAGCAAGTGCGCGACGCGCGCCGTGGAATCGCGCCTGCCTGTATTGACCAGCCACTCATATCCGATCGCATTCTGGCGCTGGACGAGTTTCCAGAAGAAGCGTGCGACTTCGGGATTGGCATTGACGATCGCATCGAAATCGTCGGCCTTTCCGACCAGCACTTCGCTTCGTACGATCGCCTGGATCCCATAGTCGGCCGAACCGTCGTGCGGCAGGATGCCTTCTCCGGGAAAGCGCAGGGACACGATCTGCCGCCGGCCGCTGCCGTCGCTTTTGAACTTCGCGAGCAGGCCGGAACGGACCAGCATGACCTCGTCGCGCGGGACACCAGGTTCGCGGAACGACCGCCGCGGTTCAGCCTGCATGACCTTATGCGGCATGTTCAGAAACAGGTCGGCAAGTTTTGTGTCCAGTCCGGCCTGGACAAGTCTATCGCGCACGGTCACGCCGGAATCATCCGGGGCGCGCGCCCGTCGAATCGTCATTTCAATCTCCCCTGCCGGGACGCATGCTCTGCTTGCCGGGGTCGTGCAAGGATAATCCATTACGGGCGCGCATAAAATTAGGTTAGTTTTCAATAAGCCATGTCTGGGAAATGCGATTTCTTAACTGCTCATTGTCCTCCGGTGTCAGTTCTATAGCCGACTTAAGGTCCGGTTGGCCGGGCCAGCCTGCGTCGCTAAAGTCCAGTCCATTAAAGCTTTTTGAGCCCGAATACCGCGGCAAGACATGAAAGTGGACATGAGGATCCACCATCATCAGCATGAGATAGTTGATTTTTTCGTAGCCAAGACCGGTAAGCAAAGTCGCTTCAAGGTCCTTGGTTACCGTGGCGAGTTCCGCATGGGCTCCGGGCGGCAATTGGCCGAATGCCGTCGCATCGCCTTTGGCGGCCAGGATCAGCGAGCCGAGCGTCACCTGGGCGGGCCGAAGCAGCACCACCCAATGTTCATATTCGCGGATCAGACTGTCCGGATATCCGAACCTCAGCATCGTATCATTGGCCACGGGCCGGTCCTTTCGCTATCGCTTGCCAAGCTGGAGGCGCTTCCTTAAGGGGGCGGCGCGTCCCTTCAAGGCGCTATATGGCGATCGTAGCTCAGTTGGTTAGAGCACCGGTTTGTGGTACCGGGGGTCGCGGGTTCAAGTCCCGTCGATCGCCCCATTAATTCAGGCACTTAGCCTAAAAACAGACAATTGCTCCGACCGTTCGCGCTGAACCGGCTGGAGCGCGATCAGGCGGATGCATTTTCCCATGAACACTCCTTGGGGCTACCCCGACTTCGATGCGCATGAAGCGCTGCACTTCGTTAACGATGAGTCGACCGGTCTTCGTGCGATAATCGCCATGCACTCGACCCATCTGGGACCGGCCGCTGGCGGCACCCGTTTCTGGCACTATGCCGACGATGCCGAGGCGCTGACAGACGCGCTGCGCCTGTCCCGGGGCATGAGCTACAAGAACGCGATGGCCGGCCTCCCCTTGGGCGGCGGCAAGGCGGTCGTGCTTGCCAACAAGTCGCGCACCAAGACGCCGGAAATGCTTGCTGCCTTCGGTGCGGCGGTGAACGGCCTGTGCGGAAAATATGTGACCGCCGAGGACGTCGGCATGTCGGTCGCCGACATGATCGAAATCTCGAAGCAGACGAAGTTCGTTGCCGGCCTGCCTGTCGAAGGCGGCGCGGTTGGCGGGGATCCCGGTCCGCACACCTCGCTTGGCGTGTTCCTCGGCATCAAGGCTGCGGTGAAGCGCGCGCTGGGCAAGGACAGCCTCAATGGCCTCCACATCGCATTGCAGGGCGCTGGAAGCGTGGCCGGCGGCGTCGCGCGCCAGGCGGCCGCCGAAGGCGCGAAGCTGTCGATCGCCGACGTTGACCGGACCCGCGCCGAGAATCTCGCCGCGGAAACCGGCGGTTCGGTCGTGACTCCGGATGACATCCTGTTCCTTGAAGCGGACGTAGTCAGCCCCTGTGCGCTGGGCGCGATCCTGACCGAACAGTCGATTGCACGGCTAAACAGCCCGATCGTCGCCGGCGGCGCAAACAATCAGCTGGCAACGGCCGAGGACGGTCGCCGTCTGCAGGCGCGGGGCATCCTTTATGCGCCGGACTATGTCATCAACGCCGGCGGAATCATCAACGTGTCGACCGAATATCTTGGCGATGGTGGTCCCGACCTTGTCCGTTCGCGCGTGGAAGCAATTCCAGGCCGTCTCGAGCAGATCTGGTCGGAGAGCGCAGCGTCGCAGCAGGACCCGGCATCGGTGGCCGATGCAATGGCGCAAAAGCTGATCGGCCGCCGCTGATAGATATCGTGAACGTCATTGCGAGCCCAGCGAAGCAATCCAGCAACTTGGATTGCCGCGTCGCTTCGCTCCTCGCAATGACAAGCATGTTTGGCTAGAGACGCCCTACGCCATGCACGGTTACGCCAACCCCACCCGCTTCCTGAAGATCGCACGGCCCGCAACCGCGTGGCTGTTTGGCATCGGCTTGCTGCTGCTGGTGGCAGGAGCGTGGGGCGGGCTGACGATGACCCCGCCCGACTATCTGCAGGGCGATACGGTGCGCATCCTCTACATCCACGTGCCAGCGGCTTGGCTCGGCATGGCGGGGTGGGCGTCGATCGCCGCTGCCTCGATCAGCCAGCTTGTCTGGCGGCACCCGCTTGCCGCCGTCGCAGGCCGGGCCATCGCGCCGGCGGGCGCGACATTCGCGGCGCTATGCCTTGCGACCGGATCGATCTGGGGCCGTCCGACATGGGGCACCTGGTGGGAGTGGGACGGGCGCCTGACCTCCATGCTGATCCTTTTCTTCCTATACCTGGGCTACATCGCGCTTGCATCGGCGGAGCGGGAGCGGGGCGGCGATGGCCGCATGGCCGCGCTGTTCGGCGTGGTCGGGGCGATCAACTTGCCGATCATCCATTATTCGGTCCTGTGGTGGAGGACGCTGCACCAGGGCCAGTCGATCAGCATCGCGCAAGGATCGTCCATCGCGCCCGAACTGCTGTGGCCGCTGCCGCTGACCATGCTCGGATTCACCGCCCTGTTCGCCGCGGTCGCGCTGATGCGGATGCGGGCGGAACTCGCACGGCAGAAGGTCGAGGCCCGGTTGCGTCGGAGCATGGCTGAATGAACCAGTGGGCGTTTGTAGTTGCGGCGTACGGCGTGACAATTGTCGCGACGGTCGGGCTGTTGGCCTGGGCATTCCTGTCGATGCGGACAGCCGAGGCGGAAGCCGACGCGCTGAAGCGCCGCCAATGAAGGTAAAGCCAAAGCATCAACGGCTGGTCCTGGTTGTCCTCGCCGCGGCGGCGATGATCGGTGCGGTCCTGCTCGCCATGTGGGGCCTTCAGGACCGGGCGGCCTATTTCGTCACGCCTTCGGATATTGCCGCCGGAAAGGCTGCGCCGGACAAGGCCATGCGCCTCGGCGGGATGGTCGAGAAAGGATCGCTGAAGCGCGATCCGGATGGCGTGACCGTCCGCTTCACGGTTAGCGATGGAAAGTCCGAAACCCCCGTCGTGTTCCGCGGCATAACGCCCGACCTGTTCAAGGAAGGAAGCGGCGTCGTCGCCGAAGGACGGCTCGATCCCAACGGCCTGTTCGTTGCCGACAATATCCTCGCCAAGCATGACGAGCGCTACATGCCGCCGCAAATGGCGAATGAGGTGGCTGCACGGTGACACCCTTATCCGTCATGCTGAACGCGTTTCAGCATCCATACTTCCATGCTCACCGGGCTTCTCGAGGATGGACCCTGAAACGAGTTCAGGGTGACGTTCCTGGGAGCGGCGCTAAATGATCGCTGAGGCAGGCCTCGCTGCACTGTGGCTTGCAGCCGCGCTTTCCGCGCTTCAGCTGGCCTTGGCGTTCGGTCTCGGAGGCGAGCAGGGGCGTTCGCTGCCAACCATCCGCAGTGTCGCACTTGCTCAGGGCCTGCTTACGCTGCTCGCGTTCGGCGCCTTGATCGCGGTGTTCCTCAATAGCGATATGAGCGTGCTTCTGGTCGCCGAGAACAGCCACAGCGAGAAGCCCTGGCTCTATAAGTTCGCCGGTGCCTGGGGAAATCACGAAGGTTCGATGCTGCTGTGGGTGGCTGTGCTGGCGCTGTCCGGCGCGGTTGTCGCACTGTTCGAACATCGGCTCGACGAGCGTACATTGGGCGCCACCTTGGGAGCGCAGGCGGCGTTGGCCCTGGGTTTCTTCGCTTTCCTGCTGTTCGCTTCAAACCCGTTCGAACGGCTGGATCCGGCGCCGCTTGACGGCCGCGGGCTCAATCCGCTCCTCCAGGACCCCGGTCTCGCCTTCCATCCGCCGACGCTTTACCTCGGCTATGTCGGGCTGTCGGTCGCATTCAGCCTTGCCGTGGGCGGGCTGGTCCGAGGCAATTTCGGCCCGGCGATCGCTCGCGCAATGCGGCCGTGGGTCCTCGCGGCCTGGGTCCTGCTGACGCTAGGGATCACCGCCGGCAGCTACTGGGCCTATTATGAGCTCGGCTGGGGCGGCTGGTGGTTCTGGGACCCGGTCGAAAATGCCTCGCTGATGCCATGGCTCGCCGCCACCGCGCTGTTGCACAGCGTCAACGTGCTGGCGGCAAGGGGCGGCCTTCGCGCGTGGACGATGATGCTGGCCCTCATTGCCTTTTCGATGTCGATGGTCGGGACCTTCCTGGTGCGGTCGGGCATCCTGACGTCGGTTCACTCCTTCGCCGTCGACCCGACCCGGGGAACCTTCATCCTCGCCTTGCTGGCGATCTACATCGGCGGCGCCCTGACGTTGTTCGCGTTTCGCATTGCCCATGTGAAGGAAGGTTCGCCGTTCGAAGTGGTGAGCAGGGAAGGCGGTCTCGTCGCCAACAACCTCATCCTCTCTGTCATCCTCGGAGTGGTGTTCGTCGGAACGCTCTATCCGCTGCTCGCCGAGGCGCTGTCCGGCGAGAAATTGTCGGTCGGGCCGCCCTATTTCGATAGCGTCGCAAGTCCGATGGCGCTGGTTCTTGCCGTACTGATGATGATCGCTCCTCAGTTGAAATGGCGCCGCGATGCCGCGCCGATACTGCCAAGGGTGGCACCGGGGCTGCTGGTAGCCGTCGCCGTCCTGATCGCGTCCGTCATCCTTGCTCCGAACATCGGCATGTTGCCGCGCTTCGGTTTGGCAATCGGTGCCGGTTTGCTTCCTGCCAGCCTGCTGCCCTTGTTCGGCCGCTCCTTGAAGCGGACCCCGCTCGCCATCTGGGGAATGGCGATCGCGCATCTCGGGGTTGCCGTTGCGATCTTGGGCATGGCTTCGGACAGCGCATTCACGGAGGAAAGACTGGCTGCCGCGCGTCCGGGAGAAACCATCTCGATCGGCCCCTGGCTGGTCGAGTTCCGCAACGTCATGCCGGTTGCCGGGCCCAACTGGACGGCGCTGGAAGCGGAGCTTCGCGCATCCAAAGGCTCGGGCGCGCTCGTGCTCAACCCGCAAAGCCGCTTCTTCCCGTCGCCGCCGACGACCACCAATGAAGCAGCGATCGATACCAGCTGGAATGGCCAGCTCTACGCCGTCCTCGGCGAGCGCGACGAGCAGGGCCGATGGCAGCTTCGGCTGTGGTGGAAGCCGTTCGTCACCCTGATCTGGCTCGGCGGTATCCTGATCGCACTCGGCGGTGCCCTTGCGCTGGTCGGGCGGATGGTCCGGGAAAGGCGGCAGCGGATCCGGGGCGAAGAGGCATTCCTGTGAGCCGCCTGCTTCGCTTCTTGCCGCTTCTGGTCCTCGCTGCCTTCGTCGCGGCTGTCGCCTGGCGTTTGGGCAAGCCCGCCGAGGAAGAGATCCGATCCCAGCTCGTCGGACAACCAGTGCCGGCATTCGCACTGGCTCCGGCTTTACCAGGCAGGGCAGCGCTCGCCTCTTCGGATCTCGCTTCCGGCCAGCCGCGCATGATCAATGTCTTCGCCAGCTGGTGTGTGCCCTGCATTGCCGAGGCGCCCTTGCTGATGGAGTTGAAGCGGCAGGGCGTCACCATCGACGCGGTGGCCGTGCGGGACCGTCCGGAGGATATCGCGGCATTCCTCGCTCGTCACGGCGATCCGTTCGACCGGATTGGGTCGGACCCTGAAAGCCGTCTGCAGCTTGCGCTAGGATCGTCGGGTGTCCCGGAAAGCTTCATCGTCGATGGTCGCGGCATTATCCGCTACCAGCATATGGGCCCGATCGAGCCGGACGATCTGCCGGCAATCATGCGCGAGTGGGAGGCGGCAAGGTGACCAACCACTCGTCATTCCCGCGCAGGCGGGAACCTAGATTCTTGTTGGGCTGGGTCCCCGCCTGCGCGGGGATGACGATCTGTCTGTTACTAGCTTCACCTACGTTCGCCGACAGCGACCTGCCCGCCGCACGCTGGGCCAACCAGCAGCTGCCCGACGCTCGCCAGGAAGCACAGGCGAAGGCCCTGATGGAGGAGCTTCGCTGCCTCGTCTGCCAGGGGCAATCGATCGCCGACAGCGATGCCGAGCTTGCCGGCGACATGCGCGCCTTGGTCCGGCAGCGGATCGCCGCCGGCGAGCGGCCCGAGCAAGTCCGGAGCTGGCTGATCGAGCGTTACGGCAATTGGGTCAGCTATCGTCCGCCGGTCGAGCCGGTGACCTGGCCGCTGTGGCTGGCGCCGATCCTGCTCCTGCTTGCCGGTGGGTGGCTGCTGCGCAAGCGCCTGGTCCGGAGGCGCGGATGAGCGGCTATCTTCTGCTCGCGCTGCTCGCTTTGGGGGCTATTGGCCTGTTCTGGCTGATGAAGCTTCGTGGGCCGATGCTGACCCTGGTCGGCGCGGCCCTTGCCTTCGGCTCTGCGGGATATGCGCTGCAAGGAAGTCCGGGCCTAAGCGGCCAGCCGCGGGTTGCGGACAAGCGCGCCCCGCCGATGCCGCTCACCGGCGCGCGTCAAGCGATGACCGGCCGCTTCGATTATGCCGACACATGGCTCAACATGGCCGATGCGCTCGCCTCCCGGGGCAATACCGAGGACGCCGCCAAGCTGCTGCAGTCGCAGGTAGAGAGGCATCCGGGCGATTATAAATTGTGGGTTGGGCTGGGGAATGCGCTGACCGATCATGCCCGAACCATCACGCCGGCAGGGCGTCTGGCCTTCGAACGGGCTGCCGAGCTCGCGCCCGGCTACCCCGCACCACCGTTTTTCCTCGGTCTTGCCGAAGCGCGCTCCGGCAATCCGGAAGCAGCAATAAAGCTATGGCAGCAGATCCTCGCGGACGCGCCGGCCGATGCCAGCTGGCGTCCGATAGTCGAGGACGGGTTGCTGTTGATGCGGGGAGGGGCGGCACCGCCGCCCCCCGTTCGCCCTCAGGCGGGTTCGTAAGGAAGGTCGAGCGCCTCGGCGACCGCCTCATGGCGGATCTTGCCGCCCGAGACGTTGAGACCGTTGGCCAGATGCGGATCCTGCCGCATCGCCTCTTCTGCGCCAAGGTTCGCAAGCTTGATCGCGAAGGGCAGGGTCGCATTGTTGAGCGCGAAGGCCGAGGTACGGGCGACCGCGCCCGGCATGTTCGCGACGCAATAATGGATGACACCGTCGACCTCATAAACCGGGTCCGAATGGGTCGTCGCATGGCTGGTTTCAAAGCAGCCGCCCTGATCGATCGCGATGTCGACCAGCACCGAACCGCGCTTCATCGTCTTCAGCATGTCGCGGGTAACCAGCTTCGGCGCAGCCGCGCCCGGCACCAGCACCGCGCCAATGACCAGTTCGGCCTCATCGACCGCGCGGGCGATCGCATCGCGCGACGCATAGGCCGTCTTGATCTGGGATCCGAAGAACATGTCCAGCTCGGCCAGGCGTTCGTTCGAGATGTCGTAGATGGTGACGTCGGCGCGCATTCCGACCGCCATCTGCGCCGCGTTCACGCCGGCGACACCGCCGCCGAGGATTGCGACGCGCGCAGGGGCAACACCAGGGACGCCGCCCAGAAGCACGCCACGTCCGCCCGGTTCCTTTTCGAGGTAATGGGCGCCGACCTGGATCGACATGCGGCCCGCGACTTCGCTCATCGGCTTCAGGAGCGGGAGCGCGCCCGTGCGCGACGTCACCGTTTCATAGGCGATGCAGGTCGCGCCCGACTTCATCAGTCCCTCGGCCTGCGGCTTGTCGGCGGCGAGGTGGAGATAGGTGAACAGCAGGTGCCGCGACTCCAGCATCGCGATTTCCTGCGGCCGCGGCTCCTTCACCTTCACGATCATGTCGCTCTTGGCGAAGACATCCGCCGCGGTCGGCAGGATGGTCGCGCCGGCCTTTTGATAGGCGGCGTCCGGGCAGTCGATTCCCGAACCGGCCTTGGTCTCGACGAACACTTCATGACCGTGGGCGACCAGTTCGGCCACCGAGGCGGGAGTGAGGCCCACGCGATATTCATGAACCTTGATTTCTTTCGGCACTCCGACGCGCATGATGAGTTAGCTCCAATGAGGGAAAGTTTGCGGCCCTATAGCGGCGGCTGGGAATGATTGCAGCGCCTTTTTACGGGACAGGCCCGGGGCGGGCTATTGATTCCTGCTGCAGGCCAGTTGAGCCTGAAACGATCAAGGTCTAAGGCGGCGCGCCGCGCCCGCTCGGTGTCGTGAGGATCGAAACTGTATGAATAGCTCCGCCGCCGGGACTGCAGAGACCGCAACCGGCGATCAAGTCCTTGGACATGGACATGCTCAGGGGTCGCTAGCCAAGATGATGGTCGGCGCCGTCGGCATCGTGTTCGGCGACATCGGTACCTCGCCGATCTACGCCTTCCGCGAGACTTTCGCTGGTCACCATACGCTCCGGCCCGACGTCCTCCACATCTACGGCGTGCTCAGCCTCATCTTCTGGTCGATGCTGATCATCGTGGCGCTGAAATATGTCACGATCATCATGCGCGCGGACAATAAGGGCGAGGGCGGAAGCCTTGCGCTGCTGGCGCTGATCAACCGATCCGCCGCCGAGGGCGAGAAGAAGAAATGGACGGTCGGCATTGTCATGCTCGGCGTCTTCGCGACCGCCCTGTTCTACGGCGACAGCATGATCACTCCGGCCATCTCGGTCCTGTCGGCGGTCGAGGGCCTGACAACCGTCCAGGCCGGCTTTGAGCCCTATGTCGTCCCGACCGCGATCGGTATCCTGGTGGGGCTTTTCGCGATCCAGTCCCATGGCACGGCCCGTGTGGGCGCGCTGTTCGGGCCGATCATGCTGATCTACTTTCTGACCCTGGCGATGCTCGGCGGCATGCACATCGTGAAGCACCCGCAGGTGTTCTACGAGATGTTCAATCCGCTGAACGCCCTGCAATTCTACCTGGCCGAGCCGCTACCCGCGTTCATCGCGATGGGCAGCGTCGTCCTTTCGGTGACCGGCGCTGAAGCGCTTTACGCGGACATGGGCCATTTCGGACGCCGGCCGATCAAGTTCAGCTGGCTATACTTCGTCATGCCGGCGCTGCTCCTCAACTATATGGGGCAGGGCGCCTTGCTCCTGTCGCAGGACCCGGCCGAAGCACTTGAAACGGTCAAGAACCCATTCTTCTTCCTTGCGCCCGAAGGCTTGCGACTGCCGCTGGTCATCCTGGCCACCATGGCCACGATCATCGCCAGCCAGGCGGTCATTTCCGGCGCCTTCTCGGTCACCCAGCAGGCGATCCAACTGGGCTTTATCCCGCGCCTGCGCATCACCCACACCAGCGAGCATGCCGCCGGCCAGATCTACATCCCGGTCGTCAATTGGGCGCTGATGATCATGGTCATCCTGCTGGTCCTGATGTTCGGCTCCTCGTCGAACCTCGCCGCTGCCTATGGCATCGCGGTGACCGGCGCGATGCTGATCGACGGCGTGCTGATCACGGTGGTGCTGATCACCTTGTGGAAATGGCCGTCGTGGAAGGCGATCCCGCTGCTTGTGATCTTCTTCACGATCGACATTCTCTACTTCGGCGCGAACCTCCTGAAGGTCCCGGATGGAGGCTGGTTCCCGCTCCTGATCGGCGCGATCGCCTTCACGTTGCTCACCACATGGGCCAAGGGCCGCAAGCTGATGATCGACCGCATGGCCGAAGCCAGCTTGCCCATCGAAGTGTTCATCAAGTCCGCCGCCACCAGCGCGGCGCGCGTTCCCGGGACCGCGGTGTTCATGACCACCTCGATGACCGGCGTTCCGCACGCGCTGCTCCACAATCTGAAGCACAACAAGGTGCTTCACGAGCGGGTGATGCTGCTCACCGTCAGGATCGAGGACGTTCCCTTCGTCGGCGGACAGCGGCGCATCGAAACCAAGGATTATGGCGCCGGCTTCTACCGGATCATCATCCGCTACGGCTTCATGGAGGAAATCGACGTCCCCGCGGCGCTTGCCCAGGTCAAGGCATGCGGCCCGCAATTCAAGATGATGGACACCAGCTTCTTCCTCGCCCGCCAGACCCTAATCGCCTCGGCCCGGCCCGGCATGGCCATCTGGCGCGAAAAGCTGTTCGCCTGGATGCTCCGAAACGCCGAAAGCGCGATGGAGTTCTTCAAGCTGCCGACGAACCGCGTGGTGGAATTGGGTTCGCAGGTAGAGATCTAAATCATGTCGTCATTGCGAGGAGCGCAGCGACGCGGCAATCCAGCCTGGATTGCTTCGCTTCGCTCGCAATGACGAACTGACATGGCAGGTCCCCTCATCGTCACCGCGCAATTCGCAAAGGACGATCATGCCTGGCTCGAAGGGCTCAGGCGCGCGCATTACCCCTTCGACCAGAACCGCGTCCCGGTCCATCTCACCATGTTCCAGGGCCTGCCGCCCTCGGCTGAGGAGGAGGTTCGACATCAGCTGGCGCTCCATGTCGCCGCGCCGCCGCCACGCGCCTCGATCGAGGGCCTGATGAACCTCAGCAGCGGAGTAGCCTACCGCGTGGTTTCCGACGAGCTCGAATCGATCCGCGATTCCATCGCCGATCATTTCCACGGAATGCTGTGCGCTCCGGACGCCGGCGGCTGGCGCCCGCACATCACCATCCAGAACAAGGTTTCCGCCCGCGAGGCAAAGGCGCTGCTCGATAAGCTGGAACGCGATTTCAGGCCGCGTCCGCTCGGCATTTCCGGGCTGTTGCTTCACCGCTATCGCGGCGGTCCGTGGGAAACGCTTGCGACCTACAAGTTTCGCGGCGCTAGCTGAGGTCGCCGACTCCGTTGCAGCTCAGGTCGAACGCCGCCATCCCGGCCTCCAGCACCGACGCCAGCATCGGCATTTCAAGGAGCTCCTCGGAGACATTGCCGACGGCGGATGCTTCCTCGATCGCTTCGTCCCAATCTGCCGCGTCATAGGTGCCCTGGCCGACCCAGGCGAAGGCGAGCAGTTCGGCCTGCTGATCCTCGGCGAGGTCGTCGATTGCCGCGGTCAGCTCTTCCTCGACCCCGGTGTTGATCGAATCGTCGAGGACTGAAAGCGTGCCTTCACCTTCGTCGTCGACATTTTCCGGTGCTTCGTTGCCGTCATAATCGGACGGAACCTGCGCTTCATATTCGCGGGCGCGAAGGATGATCCGGCAAAGGGTTTCCAAAGGAGTAAGCGGTTCCATCGAGTCACAGGCCTCCAGTTCCTCGCCCTTGAACGAGGGGAGGGGTGGGCGGTTCCCACCCTCTTGTTGACGCCCAAAACTATGCCACCTATAGGCTCGCCGCGCCCCCAAAGGGCAAGCCTTTTTCAGGGGCGGAGTAGCTCAGCTGGTTAGAGCAGCGGAATCATAATCCGCGTGTCGGGGGTTCAAGTCCCTCCTCCGCTACCATTTCCCACATGGTCACTCGGATTTTTCGAAAAGTGACCTTCCGACCAAGGCACCCACTGCCGCTCCGGCAAATTGGGCGAAAATAAACATCGGCACATTGGCCGGTGCGATGCCGGCGAAGCTGTTACTGAGGCTGCGGACGATGGTGATCGCCGGATTGGCGAAACTGGTCGACGACGTGAACCAGTAGGCGGCCGTAATATACAGCGCGACAGACGCGGGAACGGCATTCGGCCGGTGCCGCACCGTGCCGATAATGGTGAGGATCAGGCCGAACGTGGCTACCATTTCGCCCGTCCATTGGCCGATTCCTGACCGCGCCTTCACCGACGCCTGCAGGATCGGCAAATCGAACATGAGTTGGGCGGCGAAAGCGCCAAGCAATCCACCGGCAAGCTGAGCGGCCACATAGGGCAGGACGTCACGCCACGGCAGCTCCCGACGCTGGGCCATGACCACCGTAACCGCCGGATTGAAGTGGGCGCCCGACACCGGCCCAATCATGGCGATCAGCACGAACAATATCGCGCCGGTCGCGAGGGTATTGCCCAGGAGCGCTATCGCGACATTCCCGCCCGACAGTGCCTCGGCCATGATGCCCGAGCCGATCACCGTCCCGAACAGGATGAAGGAACCGACGGCTTCCGCGGCAAGGCGGCGCCCAAGCGTCTCAGCCAACGGTCGACCCTTGGTCCGCCGTCTTTCCAATTTCCTTGATCCGGTTCCGAAGGCTGAGTTCGTCAATGTCCTCGATCGGCAGCGCGAGGAACAGCTGGATGCGCCGTTGGAGCTGCTGAAAGGCGTTCCAGAAGGCCTGCTCCTGCCTGGCGCCTTCGACTGCCGCCGGATCCTCGATGCCCCAATGCGCCGTCATCGGTTGGCCCGGCCAGATCGGGCAAACCTCGCCGGCGGCGTTGTCGCAAACGGTGAATACGAAATCGAGTGCTGGCGCTCCCGGCCTGGCAAACTCGTCCCAGCTTTTGGATCGAAGCCCGTCGGTTTCATATTCCAGCTCGTTGAGCAGCTCGATCGCTGCTGGATGAACCTGGCCTTTGGGAAGACTCCCTGCCGAATATGCATGAAAGCGTCCCATGCCTTGGCTGTTCAGGATCGCTTCGGCCAAGATTGATCGAGCCGAGTTTCCAGTACAAAGGAACAGGACATTGTAGGGCGGCTTGGTCATGCGGATATCCTCGGACTGGACCGTTCTTCGGAAGTCGAACAATCGGCCCCGCCGCAGCAATTTTCGGTCAGGAAGCCGATCAGCCGGTTCATCGAGCTGAAGTTGGCGGAATAGATGATCGATCGGCTCTCGCGGCGCTGGTCGATCAGCCCGGCGCGATTAAGATGGGCGAGATGGAAGCTCAGCGAGCTATTGGGAACTCCGAGGGCTTCAGCCAACGCCCCAGCGGCCAGGCCGGATGGGCCTGCTTGCACAAGCAAGCGGAATAATTCCAATCGGTGCGCTTGCGCCAAGCTAGCCAATGCAGCGACGGCCTCGTCGGGTGAGGGCAAGCGATTCGTTTCCATATTTCGACTAATATGGAAACATTGGTCCAAAGCAAACGCATTCGAAGCTCGTCAGCCAGAAGCTTGCGAGCCCGATATTCGGGGCTTTCCCCGATGGCTGCCGAACCCAACGTCGTGAAAAACTGCCTCACTCACTTCTGGGGGTGAGCCGCGATGAGAGTTTTCAAAAGCCTTCTTGTGTCGCTCATCGGGTTTACGGCCCTGATGTACGCGCTTCAGAATGTCGGGCATGTCGGCGAGATACGTAAGCAGATGGACGTGGCGCCTTCTGCCGCCGTTTCCCCGGCGATAAACTGGACCGGGTTCGTCCTCATTACCCTTTGCCAGCTGGCGATCGCTGCAACCGCCTTCAAAGGCGCCTGGGACCTGCTTGCCGCACGGAAGGGCACGGCGGACGAGTTCAGGGAAGCCAAGTCCATCCCGGTGTGGGCCGGCGGCCTGTCGCTCCTGTCCTGGTTCGCCCTCTCGCTGATGGTCGGCGCCGGGCTGTTCCAGTGGGGCACCGACTTCGGCGCCGCCGCGCTGGCCAAGTCCTTCGCGCTGGGCACGACCTCGGCCCTCACCATCCTCTTCGTATGGGGAACCAGGGATTAGGCGAAGCCGGCGGGAAAACGACCTAACCTGCATCATCAAGCGGAACGTTGGCCGCCCGCGAACGATACGTCTCCATGCCGATGTTCCGAATTGCAGGTGCCGCATGCGTCGCTCCGCCAGCTGGCAACGCATTTTCCCAACATCGGCGAAGCATTCTGGCGGCACTGCGTGGTCGATGCAGGCATATTGATGGAATGGGTGGTGAATGTCGGAAGACGCGATGCCCGGAAAAGAATGGCGCATTTCTTCTGCGAATTGGCGACCAGGGCGGTCGGCGGAACTCCCGGCAACGGGACGGTCATTCCGTTCCCCATCACCCAGTTCCAGCTGAGCGACATCCTCAGCCTTACAGCCGTGCACATCAATCGAACGCTTCAGGTGTTGCGTCAGGCTGGGTTGTTGGAAATCGCCGATCGATCCACGCACCGTATACTCGACTGGAATGGGCTGGCGCGCATCGGGGAATTCGATCCGACCTACTTGCAGCTTGGGCCCAGATCGCTTGATGAAGTTACATACGCATAACCGCTGACTCGAGCGGGACGCTGGACAATGAAGTCAGTTCTTGGGCGCCAGGCCCTTTGACTTCATTGTCGGTAGGGGCGCGTTGCTTTTCGGCGCGCTGGTTTTGGGTTTCCTGATTTCACGAATGCCGCACTTCTGGCCCTTGGCCATGGTGCGGATCCGCTTTAGCCGAGCGCCTTCGCGGCGGCGGCGTAGGCAATCGGGTCGCGCGCGGACAAGGTCGGCTTCACGGAAGTGCGTTCCGCCCGAGTGATCCTCGTCGCGGCAACCGCGTTGGATGTGCCTGATCTATTCGTCATTGTTGATCTGTTTCTATTGGTTTTGTCTGGTCTTGCTGGACGCGGCCCTCCAGGGCCCGTGCTGCTTTCTGGGCCAGGCTCGACCAGGCTGCTTCGGAACGGTGACAACGCTCTCGCACGTGCGAGAGCGTTGCCGCCTTTGCTTCCTGGCGCGCCTGTTCCGCTCGGTCGAGATAGAACTGAAGCGTGTTGGAATTTGCCATTTGGAACGAGTTACTGCGCGTTCGGCGCGGTCTGGTCGTCCAACTTCAGGTTCACGGCCTGCATCTTGCCGCGGCGGTCTTCCTCGAGGTCGTAGCTGACCCGCTGTTCCTGCTGGAGCGAACGCAGGCCCGATCGTTCGAGCGAAGTAATGTGGACGAATGCGTCCGTTCCGCCATCATCGGGCTGGATGAAGCCGAAGCCCTTGGCGTCGTTGAAAAATTTTACGGTGCCGACTGGCATATCAATTTCCTTCGGTTGGGAAGCCGAGCGTCGGCTTCCTTGTTGCTAAGAGCAGCGAGATAGAAGGAAAAAGGAGCCGCAAAGCGCCATAAAACCGTCAATTTGCGACCAGTAGCGGGCCTTACATAGGCTAATAATCGACGAATTGCCATATCATAAGTAATAATTCATCGATTAGGTTGAATCTGAAAACTTGTGCTAAACGGGTCATATCGCGTCCTTTTTATTCGTAGGCATCACGCGACCGAGAGACAAATATTGTGCTCGCGCTTACAAACCGGAGCCGATTTTATGGATCTCAACTATCTTTATGAGCGCTACGCTGTGTCGCTGCAGATGTCGGAAAGCGCCGCATGCGACAGCTCTCGCATCGTCCACCGCAAGCTGGCCGAGGCCTATGCGGCCCAGATTGCCCAGGCGAAGATCCATGGCTCGCTGAGTCCGGCCTGATGAACCGGCTGTTCCCTCCAGAAGGCGATTGTCGATGATCTATGGAGCACCGGGCATCATCGAACGCGCGTTCCAGCTCGCGGCGTCGTCGCTCAACGTGGAACACATCCGGTCGCAGCTTCGCAAGGAAGGCTATTCCAATGTCGACGCGCATCTGTCCGGCGCGAAGATCCGATCGGAACTGAGCAAGTCCATCAAGCAGCGGGACTAGGACGGGTTAATTGCGCTTGTGCTTCAAGCGTTCTGGGACGACGAAATCTCGATTATCGGCGGCTGCTTTCCCAGGATCGCGGCCATTTCCTCGCGGATCAGGAATTTCTGCACCTTGCCGGTGACCGTCATCGGGAAGGCATCGACGAAGCGGATGAAGCGCGGGATCTTGTAGTGCGCGATCTGGTCACGGCAGAATTCGCGTATCTCTTCCTCTGACGCCTCTTGCCCCGCGCTCAGTCGGATCCAGGCGCAGACCTCCTCGCCATATCGCTCGTCGGGCAGGCCGACGACGGCGACATCCTCGATCTTCGGATGGTCGATCAGGAACTCCTCGATCTCCTTGGGATAGATATTCTCGCCGCCGCGGATGATCATGTCCTTGATGCGGCCGACGATCTCTCCGAAGCCCTCCTCGTCGAACACCGCGATGTCGCCGCTGTGCATGAAGCCGTCGGAATCGATCGCGTCGGCGGTTTTCTTCGGCTCGTCCCAATAGCCGAGCATCACCGAATAGCCCCGCGTGCAAAGCTCACCGGGCGTGCCCACCGGCACAGTCTCGCCATTCTCGTCGACCAGCTTGCATTCCAGATGAGGCTGGACCCGGCCGACTGTCGATACGCGGCGGATCAGGGGATCGTCGGGTGAGGTCTGGAAGCTGATCGGGCTAGTCTCCGTCATCCCATAGGCGATGGTGACTTCGCTCATATGCATCCGCTCGATGACTTCCCGCATGACCGGTTCGGGACAGATTGCCCCGGCCATGATTCCAGTTCGGAGCGAGCTAAGGTCGAAGCTCTCGCGATCCAGCTGCTCCAGCTCGGCGATGAACATGGTCGGCACGCCGTAAAGCGCCGTGCAGCGCTCCTTCTCGATCGCCTTCAGGACCAGCCGGGGATCGAATGAGTCGTTCGGCAGGACCATCGCTGCCCCATGGGTTAGGCAGCCAAGATTGCCCATCACCATTCCGAAGCAATGATAGAGCGGGACGGGAATGCAGAGGCGGTCCGCTGGCCCGAAACGCAATGTAATCCCCAGGAAATATCCATTGTTGAGGATGTTGTGGTGGGAAAGGGTGGCCCCCTTGGGCGAACCCGTCGTGCCGCTCGTAAACTGGATGTTGATGGCGTCATGCTGGTCGAGCGATGCAGCTCGACTTGCCAGCTCGCTACGATCCGCCGGCCGCGTCGCGATATCGTCGAACTGTAGCCAGCCGGGACGGTCGGCACCGCCGATCTTGATCGCAATCTCAAGGCTCGGAAGCTTGGCGGCCTTTAGTCGCCCGGGAGCGGAGGTGATGAGCTCCGGCGCCAGCGCC
The DNA here is from genome assembly GCF_023516455.1 of Sphingomonas caseinilytica. Taxonomy (GTDB): domain Bacteria; phylum Pseudomonadota; class Alphaproteobacteria; order Sphingomonadales; family Sphingomonadaceae; genus Sphingomicrobium; species Sphingomicrobium caseinilyticum. The sequence goes on from NZ_JAMGBA010000001.1 coordinate 277,231, forward strand.
TCGACCATGGCGGGATAGTCGCTCGTCTTGAACTTGTCGGCCACGACCAGCGCCCGAAGGCCGACCTTGTTGAACGTATATTCCGCCTCATGCAGCCGATAGGCGGGGTTGATGGTCACGAAGACCAGCCCGACGCGGGCCGCGGCGAACTGGGTCAGCACCCATTCCGCGCAATTGGGCGCCCAGATGCCGATCCGGTCGCCCTTCTCAAGGCCGAGCGCGATCAAATTGCTTGCCAGCTGGTCCACTTGTTCAAGCAATTGCGAATAGGTGAAGCGCAAATCCTGGTGGACGGAGACCAGTGCGTCACGTTCGCCCCATCGCTCGGCGGCGGAGACCAAGGCTTCGCCGATTGTCGATTGGAGTTGCGGGGGTTCGGTCGGACCTTTGAACTGACTCAGCATCGTCGCCTCCGTCGAGGCCATTCATGCGCCCAACCAAATTCAAATGCCAGTTTCCGGCATGGGTTGGCGTTTTCTGCTGTCCTACAAGCTGTCAGACATGGCAGAGTTGCCGGCGGCTGACAGGCTGCCGGCTCTTTCGCTTCGTGAACAATCTCGGTTGGATCTCGCTAAAGTCACTAAAGTCGCACGAAAAGGCGCCGCACCTTGAGACTTTTGGGACGTTAGGGCGTCCGGGCGGCCCAAAAAGCAAAACGCCCGGGCACTAGTCCCGGGCGTCCTTGCGTGACGATCGCTCGTCAGCCCCCTTGGAAGTAGTTCGACGCCTCGCGCCCCCTGACCTGCGCTTGGCATCCTCCCCGGACTTCCGGCCTGACGACCGCGTCCGAGGCGCATCGCTACGCCCGCCGCGACCGGCTTGTCACGTCAGAATCGGCAGAAGCGACACATTCTCTATCAGTATGTGGCACCTGTGCCACAGGCTGTCCGCGATTGCCTTGGGCGGGGGCGCCCACTAGGACAACGCGCAATCACCATCATCCAATCAGGATCAATCACCTTGCGCGTCTCCCGATCGTTTCTCCCGGTCCTCAAGGAAAGCCCGACCGATGCCCAGATCGTCAGCCATAAACTGATGCTTCGCGCCGGGCTGGTCCGGCAGACCGCCGCCGGCATTTATGCCTGGCTGCCCATCGGCTTCCGCGTCCTCAAGAAGATCGAGCAGATCGTCCGCGAGGAACAGGACCGGGCCAGCGCGATCGAGCTTTTGATGCCGACGCTCCAGTCTGCCGACCTGTGGCGCCAATCGGGCCGCTACGACGCCTACGGACCGGAGATGCTGCGCATCAAGGATCGGCATGAGCGCGAGATGCTCTACGGTCCGACCAATGAGGAGATGATCACCTCGCTCTTCCGGGACGAGGTGAAGAGCTACCGCGACCTGCCGCGTACCCTCTACCACATCCAGTGGAAGTTCCGGGACGAGGTCCGCCCCCGGTTCGGCGTCATGCGCGGCCGCGAATTCCTGATGAAGGATGCCTATAGCTTCGACCTCGACGAGGCGGGCGCCCGGCAAAGCTATTACACCCAGCTGCTGGCCTATCTCCGAACCTTCCAGCGCATGGGCATCCGCGCTGTGCCGATGAAGGCCGCGTCCGGCCCGATCGGCGGTGACCTCAGCCACGAATTCATCGTCCTCGCACCCACGGGCGAAAGCGAGGTCTTCTACGATGCCTCGTTCGAGGAGTTCGACTGGCACCAGGACGAACTTCGCTACGGCGATGCCGAGGGCCTGCGGGGCCTGTTCGACAAGGTCAGCTCGACCTACGCCGCGACCGACGAGACCCATGACGAGGCGCGCTGGGCCGAGGTTCCGGCCGACCGCCAGCGGCAGGGCCGGGGCATCGAGGTCGGCCATATCTTCTACTTCGGCACCAAATATTCCGCCTCGCTGGGCCTCAAGGTTTCCGGGGCCGATGGTTCGATGGTGACCCCAGAAATGGGCAGCTACGGCATCGGCGTATCGCGCCTCGTCGGCGCGATCATCGAGGCCAGCCATGACGACAACGGTATCATCTGGCCGGAAGCGGTTGCGCCATGGAAGGTTGGTCTCGTCACCATGCGCGGGGACGATGCGGCATCGGTTACAGCTGCCGACGACATCTATGCGAAGCTCACCGCCGCTGGCGTCGAAACCCTCTACGACGACCGTGACGAGCGGGGCGGGGTCAAGCTCGGCTCGATGGACCTCATCGGCCTGCCGTGGCAGCTGATCATTGGCCCGCGCGGCCTTGCCGCCGGAGTGGTCGAGTTGAAGAACCGTCGCACCGGCGAGCGCGAGGAACTTTCGATCGATTCCGCGCTTGAGCGCCTGACCGCATGATCCTCAACGCCCACGAAAAGATGATTGCCAAGCGCTACCTCGTCCCGGTCAAGGGCGAGCGCTTCATCTTTGTCGTCGCCGGCTTCTCCGTCGGCGCGGTAGCTCTTGGAGTTGCGGCGCTGATCATCGTCATGAGCGTGATGAACGGCTTCCGAGCGGAGCTATTCGACAAGATCGTCGGGTTGAATGGCCATGCCATCGTGCAGGGCTACGACGGCCGCCTCGCCAACTGGGAGCAGATCGCCGATGCGGCGCGGAAGACGCCCGGCGTCCAGTCCGCGACCCCGCTGATCGAACAGCCGCTGATGGCGTCGGCCAATGGCCGGGTCGAAGGCGTGCTCGTCCGGGGCAACACGCTGGAGGACATCCGCACCAACCCGATCCTCAACGGCAAGGTAATCGCCGGGGACCTGAAGACGATTGTGCCGGGCAGCGGCCGCGTCGCCATCGGTGCCAGGCTTGCCGAAACGCTCGGCGCTTATCCCGGATCGGAGATTTCGCTGATCAGCCCAGACGGCCGCTCGACACCCGTGGGAACCGTCCCGCGCATCGTTACCTATACGGTCGGCGCCATCTTCGAGGTCGGCATCTTCGAATATGACAAGGCGTTCGTCATCATGCCGATGCAGGACGCGCAAACCTTGCTGCTGCTCGGCGACGGAGTCGGCATGGTCGAAGTGCAGGTCGACGACCCGGACAAGGTCGCCGAAACGCTTGCGCCGCTCCAGCCGCTGGTCCGGGGCAAGGGCATCGTCGTCGACTGGAAGCAGATGAACTCGGCGCTGTTCGAAGCACTGGAGGTGGAGCGCATCGCCATGTTCGTCGTGTTGTGCATCATCATCCTGGTCGCGGCGTTCAACATCGCCTCCTCGCTGATCATGCTGGTACGAGCCAAAACCCGCGACATCGCCATCCTCCGCACCATGGGTGCGAGCCGCCGCTCGCTCCTCAAGATCTTCATGACGGTGGGGCTCAGTATCGGCCTGATCGGGATCATCACCGGCTCGATCCTCGGCGCGGTCTTCCTCTTCTTCCGGCAGCAGGTGGTGAACGTCATCCAGCTGGTGACCGGCCAGAACCTGTGGGACCCTTCGGTCCGTTTCCTGACCGAACTGCCTTCGCGGACCGACCCGTTCGAAGTGGTTGCAATCGTCGCGGTCACGCTGGTGCTGACCTATGTCGCCACGCTGTTCCCGGCGCGAAATGCTGCCAACACCGATCCAGTCCAGGTGCTTCGCTATGAGTGATGCGGTTCTTGCGACGCGCGGGCTGAAGCGCAGCTTCACGCAAGGCGACGTCACCATCGAGGTGCTTCGAGGCGTCGACCTTGAGGTTCGACCCGGCGAGATCGTTGCGCTCCTCGGCCCTTCCGGTTCGGGCAAGTCGACCTTGCTCCAGGCGGTCGGGCTGCTGGAAGGCGGCTTTGAAGGATCAATCCGGATTGCCGGGCAAGAGGCTTCGGCGCTCGACGATGATGGCCGAACCGCCCTTCGCCGCGATGCGTTGGGCTTTGTCTACCAATTCCACCACCTGCTGCCCGACTTCGATGCGCTGGAAAATGTCCTCTTGCCGCAGATCATTCATGGCGCAGAAGCCGGCACCGCCCGTTCGCGTGCCGAGGAATTGCTCGGCAAACTTGGCCTGTCGCAGCGCCTCGATCACCGTCCGTCAAAGCTGTCAGGCGGGGAGCAGCAGCGGGTAGCGGTGGCACGCGCGCTTGCTAACCGGCCGCCGCTGGTCCTTGCCGACGAGCCGACCGGCAATCTTGACGAGGCAACTGCCGATCGCGTCCTCGGCGAGTTCCTGGCCCTGGTCCGGGGCGAGGGCAGCGCGGCACTGGTCGCCACCCACAATGAGCGGCTTGCCGCAAAGATGGACCGCGTTGTCCGCTTGCACGATGGGCACCTCAGCTAATTCGTCATTGCGAGGAGCGTAGCGACGCGGCAATCCAGTCTGGATTGCTTCGCTGCGCTCGCAATGACGGAGAGGAATGATGGCCAACGACCTCACTAGCATCCCGGTGACCAAGGCAGATGGATCGACCGCGGACCTTTCCGATCACAAGGGCGAGGTCATGTTGATCGTAAACGTTGCCTCGCAATGCGGATTCACGCCGCAATATGAGGGGCTGGAGGCGCTTCAACGCAAGTATGACGGCAAGGGCTTTTCCGTGCTTGGCTTCCCCTGCAACCAGTTCGGTGCCCAGGAACCGGGCAACGCGGAGGAAATCGCCAGTTTCTGCAAGCTCAACTACGACGTCAGCTTCCCGCTTTACGGCAAGATCGACGTCAACGGCGACAATGCCGCGCCGATCTACAAGCATCTCAAGGACGAGGCCCCAGGATTGCTCGGCTCGAAGTCGATCAAGTGGAACTTCACCAAATTCCTGGTCGATCGTTCGGGCAAGGTGGTGAAACGCTATCCGCCGCAGGCCAAGCCGGAAGACCTCGCCCGAGACGTCGAGGCGCTACTCTAGCCTCAGCATAAACTGGGGATAAGTCGGCAGCTTGTGCTGGCGACTCACGGCCGCATTGCCCATAGTCTTTGGATGTCCGTGCCGTACGTCCCGCTGCGTGTTTTTTCCTCGTTCACGATGCTCGAAGGCGCGATCGAGCCCAAGCTTATCGCGAAGCATGCAGCCAAGCTCGGATTTCCTGCCGTTGGGCTTAATGATCGCAACGGACTTTACGCCGCAATGGCCTTTGGCGAGGCCTGTCAGGATGCCGGCGTTCAGCCGGTTGTCGGCGCCATGCTCGGGGTGGCTCGGCCCGCCGATATCGGTCCAGCGAATTCCATCGATTGGCTGGTTCTGCTGGCGCAGGACGAGACGGGTTATGACAACCTCTGCCGTTTGGTATCGGCGGCCCATCTCGATCGCCCCGTCCACGAGGATCCTCATGTGTCGATGGAGGCGCTGGAGGGTGCGACCGACGGGCTCATCTGCCTGACGGCGGGTGGGGAGGGCGCACTCGCCCGGCTGTTCTCCGATGGTCAGTCGGACAAGGCCGGGAGCTACGCCGGACGGCTGAAGGCATTGTTCCCGAACCGCCTTTATTTCGAACTGTCACGACGGGGCGACGCAGTCGAAGAAGCGGCCGAAGCGCAGCTGATCGACCTCGCATATGCGCTCGACGTCCCGATCGTCGCGACCAATCCGGCCCAATATGCCGAGCCGGATTTCCACGCGGCGCATGACGCGATGATGTGCATCGCCGGATCGACCTATGTCGAAAATGACGACCGGCCGCGCAGTTCGTCCGAGGCTTGGCTCAAGCCCGCGCCGGTAATGGAGCAGCTATTCGCCGACTTGCCCGAGGCCATCGCAAACACGGCCGTGATTGCCCAGCGTTGCGCCGTTTCCGCGCCTAAGCGGCGGCCGATCCTTCCGAGGCTGAGCGACGATGAGGATGAAACGCTTCGCCGCGATGCGCATGCCGGCCTCGACAAAAGGATCGAGGGGAAAACGGAAGAGGAAAAGACCGCGTATCGTGAGCGGCTCGACTTCGAGATCGACGTCATCACGCGCATGGGCTTCGCGGGTTACTTCCTGATCGTCGCCGACTTCATTCAGTGGGCCAAGGCGAATGATATTCCGGTTGGCCCGGGACGTGGTTCGGGCGCCGGAAGCGTTGTCGCCTGGGCGCTGACAATCACGGATCTCGACCCCATTGAACTGAACCTGCTGTTCGAACGCTTCCTGAACCCGGAACGCGTTTCGATGCCGGACTTCGACATCGACTTCTGCGAAACGCATCGCGACAAGGTCATCGCCTACGTCCAGCAGAAATATGGGCGCGACAAGGTCGCCCAGATCATCACTTTCGGCCGTCTGAAGGCGCGCGCCGTGCTGAAGGACACGGGCCGCGTGCTCCAGATGAGCTACGGCCAAGTCGACCGGTTGGCGAAGCTGGTGCCCAACCATCCCACTGACCCCTGGACGCTCGAACGCAGCCTCAACGGCGTTGGGGAGCTGGAGAAGGAATATCGCTCCGACCCCGACGTGAAGCGGCTGTTCGATCTGGCGATGAAGCTGGAGGGCCTGCCGCGCCACAGCTCGACCCACGCCGCCGGCGTCGTCATCGGCGACCGACCGCTGTCGGAACTGGTGCCCCTGTACCGCGACCCGCGGTCGGACATGCCGGTCACCCAGTTCGACATGAAATATGTCGAAGGTGCCGGCCTGGTGAAGTTCGACTTCCTTGGCTTGAAGACGCTGTCGGTGTTGAAGGAAGGCCAGCGGTTGCTCGCCCAGCGCGGGATCGAGGTAGATTTCGCGTCGCTGCAATGGGACGACCCCGCCGTTTATGAGCTGCTCCAGCGCGGCGACACGGTCGGCGTGTTCCAGCTGGAATCGGAAGGCATGCGGCGCACGCTCGCTGCTGTCCGGCCCACCAATTTCGGCGATATCATCGCGCTTGTTTCGCTCTACCGGCCCGGCCCGATGGACAACATCCCGCTGTTCGGCGACCGCAAGAACGGCCGCGTTCCGATCGCCTATCCGCATCCGATGCTGGAAGAGGTGCTGAAGGAAACCTACGGCATCTTCGTCTACCAGGAACAGGTGATGGAGGCCGCAAAAGTGCTGGCCGGCTACAGCCTCGGCGAAGCGGACTTGCTGCGCCGTGCCATGGGCAAGAAAATCCAGTCGGAGATGAACGAACAGCGCGCCCGCTTCATCGAGGGCGCAGCGAAGAATGACATCGGTCCGGCCAAGGCCAACGAGCTGTTCGATTTGATCGACAAGTTCGCAGGCTACGGTTTCAACAAGAGCCACGCCGCCGCTTATGCGCTGGTTGCCTACCACACGGCCTGGCTGAAGGCGCATCATGCACCGGAATTCTTCGCTGCCTCGATGAGCTTCGACATGGCGCAGACCGACAAGCTCTCATTGTTCGTGGAGGATATGCGGCGGAGCGAGGTCGATTGCCTTGGGCCGGATGTTAATTCCAGCCAGGCGGATTTCTCCGTCGAGGAGGCGCCAAAGGGGCTTAGCGTGCGATATGCCCTCGGTGCTCTCAAGGGCGTGGGCGAGAAGGCCATGGAGGCCCTTGTTGCCGAGCGTTCAGCCAATGGGCCTTTCAAGGACCTCGATCAATTCTCCGAGCGGATCGATCCCAAGCTGCTCAACCGGCGGCAGTTGGAGAGTTTGGCCGGCGCGGGCGCATTCGATGGACTCAATCCGGACCGCGCTTCGGTCCATGCCGGAGCGGACACCATTCTGGCCCATGCAGCTTCCGCCCACGACCAACGGACCAGCGGCCAGCATGGCCTGTTCGGGGGCGGAGCGAGCAGCGGCGTTGCTCCGATCCGGCTTCCGAAAGATGCCAGCTGGAATTTGGCCGAGCGAATGGCTGCCGAGCGCGACGCGTTTGGTTTCTACTTCTCGGCGCACCCCGTCGATGCGCAACGACATGTCCTTGCAGCGCATAAGGTGCGGAGTTTCGCGGAACTGGCGGCAATGCCGGGACCTCCCGAAGGAGGGAGGTCATCGTCGATGCTCGCCGGTCTCATCGAAGGCGCACGCTGGAGGGTGTCGGCAAGGGGTCGCAGATTTCTCACCGCAACCATCTCGGACGCCAGCGGACAATATGAAGCGACCGCCTTCGACGACGAGCCATGTGCCGACCTGGAAGCCGCTGCTAAGTCCGCTTCATGCGGCCTGATGACTGTCGAGCTGGACCGCAGGCCAGGCGACGACATGCCGCGAGTGACGGTGAAGAAATTCCAGCCGCTCGATAGCCTGGCGAAAAGATCGCGGCTGATGCTTTCCGTAAAGATCGCCGACGCTTCGCTTCTGCCCGCCATTGGCCGGGAACTCAGCGAAGCTCGCGGCGGAAATGGCGTGGTTCGGGCAATCCTCCCGATCAGCGATGGGCGGCAGGCAACATTGGTGCTTGGCCGCGACTATTCACTGGATGCCGATCTCGCTGCCCGCCTCACTCGAATCCTGGGTGAGGGGGCGGTCGAGCTTAGCGCACAAGAACCCCCGAGGCTGGCACTCGTCGGCTAGTTATGGGCTGGCGATTCTGTCGGCGGAGGAGCTGTTGGCTCCTCTACCGGAGGGCTGGCTACCGGCTCATCCGGCACCAGGTCGGGCGTTGCTTCCACCCCGTTTGCGTCAGTCGTAACCGTCGGCTCCTCGATCGCCGGGGTATCGACCGTTGCTTCCGGTGGCGGAGGCGTCGCCGTCTCATACTCCGATCCCGGCAGCTCGCGCGGCGCCTTGCTCGGCGGGGGTGTCTTGTCCTTCGGTACGGTGGCGCCTTGGTAGACGCAGGCGTCCAGACCATCGCGTCGAACCTGTCCGATCCGCGCCGAAATGGTGTTGCCGTAGCGCCGGGTGAAACCCTTGGGAGCGACCGCACCGCGCTTCTTGGGAAGCGGAAGGACGGCGGCGATCCGTGCAGCCTCGGTCGCGCTCAGCGCGCTCGCGTCGTGTCCGAAATAGCGCTGTGCTCCGGCATTGGCGCCGTAAGTGCCGATCCCCGTCTCCGCGACGTTGAGGTAAACCTCCATGATGCGCCGCTTGCCCCAGATCTGCTCGATCAGGAAGGTGAAGTAGGCCTCGACGCCCTTTCGGACATAGCCGCCGCCCTGCCACAGAAACGCGTTCTTGGCGGTCTGCTGGCTGATCGTCGATCCGCCGCGAATCCGTCCGCCCGAGGCATTGCGCTTCATGGCGTCCTCGATCGCCTCGAAGTCGAAGCCATTGTGTTGGCAGAATTTGCCGTCTTCCGCCGCGATGGCTGCGCGCACCATGTCGCGATCCATCTCGTCGAGACTCATCCAGTCCTTGTCGAGCCCGCGTCCTCCGACCAGATCGCCGATCATCGTCGCGGTGATGGGCGGCGGGACGAAGCGATAGGCGACGACCCAAAGGATACTGAACAGAAACAGCCCCAGCACGATGCGCCACAGCCAGCCAAGGAATCCGCGGCGGCCCTTACGCTTACGTTGGTAGGTCGGAATGCTGCTCTTACGCTTGGCCATGGCGCTTTGTGTCCGGCCCGCCGTGAAAAGGAAAGAGCGCCAATCGACCGGGCGAACATGAACCTCAAATTACGCAGGGTTGAGCCGCCCCGCTGCCGCGATCAGTCGAGCAGGATCGGGGCCCGGTTCATCCGGCGCACAGGCACAATTCCTACTCTAGGCGGTTGATATTCATAACTTTCAATTGAGCGAGGAGGTTGTAATGACTCGCAAGTTTTTCCTGATTGCTGGTGTCGCCGCAGTGGCGCTGACCAGCCCGGTAAGTGCCGAACGTAGAAACAATGATCGTGAGGGCCGTACCCAAACGAGCCAGAGTAGCGAACGCAAGGCCCAGCGTGCCCAACGTGCCGAACGTCCGCAACGCGCGGAGCGACAGAGCGTCCAACGTGCCGAACGCTCTCAACGTGCTGAGCGTCAGCGCGTCCAGCGGGCAGAACGCCCTCAACGGGTCGAGCGCCAGTCTATCCAGCGCGCCGAACGTCCACAACGTGTGGAACGCCAACGTATCCAGCGCGCCGAACGCCCGCAGCGCGTCGAACGCCAGAGCGTTCAACGTACGCAGCGTCCACAGCGCGCCGAGCGTCAGCAAATTCAGCGGGCTGAGCGTCCACAGCGCGTCGAGCGTCAGGCTACTCAGAGCGTCGAGCGCCCGCAGCGAGTTGAGCGCCAGCGCATCGAGCGCGCCGAACGGCCGCAGCGCGTTGAGCGCCAACGTGTCCGGCAGGCCGAGCGCAAGACCGTCGATCGGATCGATCGCCAGTCATTCGCCCGTCAGGAGCGGAACAGCATCGACCGTGTTAACTTGCGGCGCGAGACCCGCCGGGAGCTCCCGGCCCGGTTCGTGGCTCGCGACGACCGGCAGCTGGCGCGCATCTTCAATGATCGCCCGATGCGCACAATGAAGATCAGGGACGACCGGCGCATCATTGCGATCGGTGACCGGATCGATCCGGCGCGCTTCTCGAGCAGCATCCCGCTCGTCTATCGGACGCGCTACTATGACACGCCGGACTATTATTATCGCTACGATGACGACCTGGGCTATCTGTACCAGATCGACCGTGGCGATGATTTCGTCCGGGGTCTGATCCCGCTGTTTGGCGGCTATGGCATCGGCGATCCGTGGCCGAACACCTATTACAGCAGCTATGTGCCGGTCGGCTATCGTTCGCTCTACTACGATACGCCCGACTATTATTATCGATCGGACGGCTACGGCATCTACCGGGTTAATGCCGGAACGCAGTTGATCGCAGGCCTCGTCGCGTTGCTCGGCGGCCAGGGCTTCGGCGTTGGTCAGATGCTCCCAGCCAGCTACGGCGCCTATAATGTGCCGATGGCCTATCGTTCGACCTATTATGATCGAAACGATGCCTGGTACCGCTATGGCGACGGGTTCATCTATCAGGTCGACCCGTACAGCCGCCGGATCGATGCGCGATATCCGCTCTACGGAGCGGGCTACGACTATTCGATAGGGCAGCAATGGCCGGTCGCCTATCCGGGCTACAATGTGCCGCTGGCCTATCAGCCGCTTTATTACGATACGCCGCAGTATCAGTATCGCTATGCCAACGGCGGGATCTACCAGGTCGACCCGACCACCCAGGTGATCCAGGCGCTGGTAGCGCTGGTGAGCGGGCAGCCGATGGCAATCGGGCAGCCGCTGCCGGGAGGCTATGGCACCTACAATGTGCCGCTCGCCTATCGCGACCGCTACTATGACACCAACGATAGCTGGTACCGCTACGCGGACGGCTATGTTTACGAGGTCGACCCGAGGAGCGGGCTGATCGAGGAATCCTTCCCGATCTACGCTTAGTCAGAAATTGAACAAGGCAATGGGCAGCGGTGTGCATTTTGCGCGCCGCTGCCTTGCCATGTTTGAACCGCTTGGCCATTCCAGCCGCGAAGAATGGCGGGGAGGGGCATGCACGTTCTGGTCACCGGCGCGGCAGGGCTGATCGGCAGTGGTGTAGCCGCGCGCCTGAGGGAAGATCATGACGTCACCGGCCTTGATCTTGTAGCCGGTGAGCAGGTTCAGGTCATCGGCGACTGCTTTGACGTGGCGGACTGGCGTCATCGGGCCGGAAAGATCGACGCGGTCGTCCATGTCGCTGCCCTGCACGCTCCTCATGTCGGACAGCGGAGTGAGGCCGATTTCCGCCAAGCCAACGTCAAGGCAACGTCGCGGCTCCTGGATTTTGCAGTCGGAGCTGGTGCGTGCAGTTTCGTCCTTACCAGCACCACCTCGCTTTACGGTCATGCTCTGATGCCGAGTGGCGGTGCTGTTTGGATTGACGAACAGCTTCAGCCCCAGCCCCGCGACATCTACGACGAAACCAAGCTATTGGCCGAAGAGCTTGTCGCGTCCGCAAGCAACGCGCTCAATGTGACGTCACTTCGGATGTCGCGATGCTTCCCCGAGCCGGCTGACGTCATGGCTTGGTATCGCCTGCATCGCGGCATCGACCGGCGTGATGTGGCGGAGGCGCATGCACTGGCACTCAGTCGAAAGGGACCCGCCGCGACTTACGTCATCAGCGCAGCGACACCATTTCACCGGGATGATTGCGGTGACTTGTCCCTCGATGCCCCATCGGCGATCGAGCGGCGCTGCCCGGGACTCATCGCGCGCACCGCCCAACAAGGTTGGATGCCACCCAACTCGATCGATCGGGTCTATGATGCCAGCCTCGCCGCGCGCGAACTTGGCTTTGCGCCTCGTTTTGGCATTGAAGCCTGCCTCGCGGCCGACTGGGATCCGCTTCCGTCGGCCTGAAGCCACGTCTTGCCGCAATGCAGCAAGGAACGTATCTGCCACCTCATGACATCGATGAACGACATCCGCCGCAGCTTCCTCGACTATTTCGAGAAGAATGGACACGCGCGCGTGCAATCGGCTCCGCTGGTTCCGCACAACGACCCGACGTTGATGTTCGTCAATGCCGGCATGGTGCCGTTCAAGAATGTGTTCACGGGGCTGGAAACGCGCCCCTATTCGACCGCGGTCAGCAGCCAGAAGTGCGTCCGTGCCGGTGGCAAGCATAATGACCTCGACAATGTCGGCTACACTGCGCGCCACCATACTTTCTTCGAAATGCTGGGGAATTTTTCCTTCGGCGACTATTTCAAGGAACAGGCAATCCACCATGCCTGGACACTGATCACCAAGGAATGGGGACTACCGGCCGACCGGCTGATAGCCACGGTCTACCACACGGACGACGAGGCGTTCGACCTGTGGAAGAAGGTCGCCGGCCTGCCCGAAAGCCGCATCATCCGCATTCCGACAAAGGATAATTTCTGGGCAATGGGCGATGATGGTCCCTGCGGCCCCTGTTCGGAGATCTTCTTCGATCACGGCGACCACATCCCGGGAGGCCCGCCGGGCTCCCCCGACGAGGACGGAGATCGCTTCGTCGAGATCTGGAACCTGGTGTTCATGCAGTTCGAGCAGGCGGCAGGCGAAATCGTATCCGAACTGCCGAAGAAGAGCATCGACACCGGCATGGGCCTGGAACGCGTCGCGGCCGTCCTTCAGGGCGTCCACGACAACTACGACACCGACACGTTCAAGGCGCTGATCGCCGCCAGCGAGGAGCTGACCAAGACCCGCGCCGAAGGAGCCCAGCAGGCGAGCCATCGCGTCATTGCCGATCACCTTCGTGCCTCAGGATTCCTGGTCGCGGACGGCGTGCTGCCGGCCAATGAGGGCAGGGGCTATGTCCTCCGCCGCATCATGCGCCGCGCCATGCGGCACGCCCACTTGCTCGGTGCGAAGGAGCCGTTGATGTGGCGGCTCGTGCCGGAACTGGTCTCGGAAATGGGCAGCGCCTATCCCGAACTGGTCCGCGCGCAGCCGCTGATCGAGGCGACGCTGCTTCAGGAAGAAACCCGCTTCCGCCAGACGCTGGCGAACGGCCTCAAGCTTCTCGACGAAGCGACCTCAGAGCTTTCCGAAGGCGGTACGCTTCCGGGCGCGATGGCGTTCAAGCTCTACGACACCTTCGGTTTCCCCTACGACCTGACCGAGGACGCTTTGCGCGCTCGCGGACTGACGGTCGATCGCGCCGGTTTCGATGCATCGATGGCCGAGCAGAAGGCGCAGGCTCGCGCCGCCTGGAAGGGATCGGGCGAGAAGGCGTCCGACGAACTTTGGTTCGACCTTGCCGAAGAGCTCGGGTCGACCGAATTCATTGGCTATTCCAGCCATGAGGGCGAGGGCGTGGTCCTGGCGATCCTCAAGGACGGACAGCGCGTCGAAGATGGCAACCAGGGCGAAACCGTCACCATCCTGATGAACCAGACCCCTTTCTATGGGGAAAGCGGCGGGCAGGTCGGCGATGCCGGAAAACTTACTTCGCTCAATGGCTTTGTCGGTGAAGTTGAGGATACGTCAAAGCCGCTGGGCAAGCTACATGCGCTCCGGACCAAGGTATCGAAGGGGCAAGTCAGCGTCGGCAATACGCTTCACCAGATAGTGGACATCGAACGGAGGACGCAGATCCGCGCGAACCATAGTGCCACGCACTTGCTGCACGCGGCGCTGCGCGAGCGGCTCGGCGGACATGTGACGCAAAAGGGCAGCCTGGTAGCTCCCGATCGGCTGCGCTTCGACTTTTCACATCCCAAGGCCCTGACGCCAGAAGAAATCGCAGCCATTGAAGGCGATGTGAACGCCGAAATCCGCGCCAACGAGCCGGTGTCGACCCGACTCATGACGCCGGACGAGGCAGTAAATGCCGGTGCCCTGGCTCTGTTCGGCGAGAAATATGGCGACGAGGTTCGTGTCCTCAGCATGGGGCGCGGCGATCAGCGCAGCTATTCGGTCGAACTATGCGGTGGAACCCACGTCACGGCCACCGGCGATATTCAGCTGTTGAAGATCATCAGCGAAAGCGCAGTTTCGTCTGGCGTTCGTCGCATCGAAGCGCTGACTGGCGAAGCCGCACGCCAATGGCTCAATCATCGCGACGAGACACTCAAGGAAGCGGCATCGGCGTTGAAGGCCTCGCCAGACGAAGTTCCGGCTCGCGTCGCAGCGCTGGTCGAGGAACGGCGCCGGCTCGAGCGTGAGCTGGCGGATGCCAAGAAAGCGCTGGCGATGGGCGGTGGAGGGAAGGCCGAAGCTGCCGGGCCGGAACAAGTTGGGGGACATGCCTTCCTTGGTCAGGTTGTAGATGGTCTGGATCCTAAGGGCCTTCGCGGCGAGGTCGACGGGATGAAGGAGCGCCTCGGAAGCGGAATCGCTGCCCTCATCGCGATCAACGAAGGCCGTGCGAGCGTTGCCGTCGGCGTAACCGGTGATCTGTCAGGGCAGGTGAGCGCGGTCGATCTCGTCAAGGCGGCAGTCGCGGCCTTGGGCGGGCAGGGCGGCGGCGGCCGACCCGACATGGCGCAGGGCGGCGGTCCGGATGGTTCGAAGGCCAATGACGCTCTCCAGGCGGTCCGCGAAGCATTGGAGAAGGTCGCGGCATAGTGGATCTGACGTCATCCGAACCGGTGACCCTCAATGGCAGCTGCCACTGCGGCTCAGTCCGATTTCGGGTGACTCTAACCGAGGGCTTTGCTTCGGTGCGGCGATGTACCTGCAGCATCTGCAGGATGCGCGGCGCGGTTGCGGTGACGTCAACGCCCGGGGAGTTCGAACTGCTGGAAGGCGCGGACCTCCTGGCGACCTACCGGTTCAATACAATGACCGCCGAGCATCATTTCTGCGGCAATTGCGGCATCTACACCCATCACAAGCGACGATCGAACCCCAATCAGCTTGGCGTCAATGTCGCTTGCCTGGAAGGCGTCTCGCCCTTCGATTTTCGTGAGATCAAGGTCTACGACGGGTCTCGTCATCCTGCCGACAATGCGGACCACAAGACCTACCTCGCCGGAACGCTGACCTTCACGCCTGCGGTTTAGCAGAGTCCCTTAGCCGGCGCCTGCCGAGGCTCGGTTCAACGTCGAGATGCCCAGCTTCCATGATCGATGCACGAAGCTCGCTTCGTTTTTCGTGGATCGACGCGATGACGGGCCCCATTGCCACCCCAATGTCGACCAGGACAGCCTCGCTGAGCTGCAACGATGCCTCCAGGGCCTCGGGCACGGCATCGGTGACCCCGGCCCGATAGAGCGCGGCCGCATGGTCGGTATCGCGGGCCCGGGCAATGATGGGGAGGGCGGGAAATTCCTGCCGCAGACGCTTGGCAAGGCGTGCGGTCAGAACGGGATCGTCCATGGTCAGCACCACCGCGAGCGCATGGTCCAGCTGCAACTTCTCGATGAGTTCTTTTCTCGAAACATCGCCGTAAAGTACGGAATAGCCGGCCTTTCTTGCATCAGCAAAGCCGTCGATGTCGCTGTCGACCGCAAGGTAGGGGCGCCGATGCTCTTGCAACATGTCGGCCACCATCCTTCCGACGCGTCCGAAACCGAAAATAACGGTCTTGCCGGTCGAGATGGTGATCTCCTCTTCTTGCAAGTCGGTCTGTCTGACCCTGTTGGCCATGAAGCGCCCGAAGCTGGCCAGCAATGGCGTCATCGTCAGACCGATGGCCGTTGCCGCGGACCAGAAGCCGACCGTTTCCGAACTGAGGATCCCGGCCAGGCCCGCTGCGCCCAGCACAATCAGCGTCGTTTCTGACGGGCTTGCCATTAGAATGCCGGTCTCGCGCGCGACCGACGCAGGTGCTCCGGCCATTTTCAGAAGCGCGCCCGTAACGATTGCCTTGATTAGTATAACTCCAGCAAGCGCGCTCAGCAGCAACAGCCAATCGTCGAGCAGGCCTCCGACATCGATGCTCATACCCACGGTGATCAGGAAGACACCGAGCGCCAACCCCTTGAACGGCTCAATCACCATCTGGACTTCGTTGCGATATTCGGTCTCGGCGATAATCAGGCCGGCAACGAGCGCCCCCATGATCGTTGAAAGCCCTGCGGAGGCCGTAAGCGCGGCCGACAGGATCACCACGAGCAGCGTGATTGCCAGGAAAAGTTCTGGCTTCTTTGATCGCGCCGCCTGGGCGAACAGCGCTGGCAGGATGAAGCGCCCGACAACCAAGATTGCGATTACAACTAGCGCACCCTGAAGCGCTATCTCGCCAAGGCCACTTGCCGCCTTTCCGGCGGCGCCGACCAGGAACAGCATTGGCACCAGTGCCAGGTCCTCGAACAGCAACATGGCGAGTGCGGCGCGCCCGACCTGGCTCTGGGTTCCGGAAATCGGCAGCACCAGCGCGGTCGACGACATCGCCAGGGCCAGCGCCAGCCACATTGCCGGCTCGACATTCCAGCCAAACAGGACCAGCGCGCCGCCGATCAAAAGCGCCGTGCCGAGCAGTTCGGCCGCGCCGATGCCGAAGACCATTCTTCGCATCGCCACGAGGCGCCTGAAACTGAGCTCCAGGCCGATCGAGAATAGCAGGAAGATGATCCCGAGCTCGGCGAATGGCTCGATTGCCTCGGTGTCCGTAATGCTGAACGACCGGAGCCATGGATGCTCACTGGCCAGCGCACCGAGCCCGAACGGCCCGGCGACGATGCCCACCAGGATGAAGCCGATGACCGGGTTGATCTTGAAGCGGGCGAAGGCCGGAATGACGATTCCCGCGGCGCCGAGGATCACAAGCGTGTTGGCCAGTGCGGGGGAAACGACCATTTCCGTTGTCATGGCCTTTCATTGCGGCTTTGTTGGATGAAAGCCAGCCCGCTTGCTATCGCCCGAACGAACTTAACGACATGGAGAGACTGTGCCGCATCTGACCCCGCTTATTGGAACCATGGTTGCGGGTCTCGTAATCGCTTTCCTGTTCGGCATGGCGGCACATCGCCTGAAACTGCCGCCGATTGTCGGCTATCTTCTTGCCGGGGTGATCGTCGGACCGTTCACGCCCGGCTATGTCGCCGACCAGAAGATCGCGACGGAACTCGCCGAGCTGGGTGTCATCCTGCTGATGTTCGGGGTGGGCCTTCATTTCTCATTACGAGATCTTTTGTCGGTCCGATCGATCGCGGTTCCTGGAGCGGTCGTTCAAATCGGCGTCGCCGTGGTCCTCGGTTGGCTGCTCGCCATGGCCCTGGGGTGGAGCCACGGCGCCGGACTGACGTTCGGCTTGGCCCTTTCAGTTGCATCTACGGTGGTGCTGCTTCGCGCCATGCAGGAGCGGCGCCTGTTGGAAACCGACAGAGGGAAAATCGCGGTCGGCTGGCTGATCGTCGAAGATGTGGCGATGGTGCTCGCACTGGTGCTTCTGCCGGTCATGGCGGCCAGCGCCACGCCTGCGGAGATGGCGGGGGCGATCGGCATTACCCTGCTCAAGGTTGGGGGATTCGTGGCCGCGATGCTGATTGTCGGTCGCCGTGCCATTCCCTGGCTGCTCCATGTCGTCGCTCATAGCGGTTCGAGGGAGCTGTTCCGGCTGGCGGTGCTGGCAATCGCGCTAGGCGTAGCTCTTGGGGCGGCCTTGCTGTTCGGCGTCAGCTTTGCGCTGGGCGCCTTCTTTGCGGGCATGATCCTTGCGGAATCGCCGTTCAGCCAACGCGCCGGTGAAGAAACGCTGCCGCTTCGCGATGCATTCGCGGTGCTGTTCTTCGTCTCGGTCGGCATGTTGTTCAACCCGTCGGTTCTGGTCGAGGCACCGCTGGCGCTGGCAGGTACCGTCCTGATCATCGTCGTCGGCAAATCGATTGCCGCCTACTTCATCGTCCGGGCCTTTGGCCGTGACCATCGCGTTGCGCTGACCATCGCTGCCAGCCTCGCCCAGATCGGCGAATTCTCGTTCATCCTCGCAACGCTCGGCAGCGAAGGAGGCTTGATCGAGCCGATGGCGCGGGACCTGATCCTGGCGGGCGCGATCATTTCGATCCTGATCAACCCCTTGGTCTTTGCATTGGCTGGGCGGCGCGAAGAGGCCGTAATCAAACCTTCTTCCGCGAAGGAATCGCGCGAAGCCGCAGTCGTGCTGATTGGCCATGGCCGGGTTGGCAGCCGCATCGCCAACGAACTGCTGGCAGCGGGTCAAAGGGTGACGCTGATCGAATCCAGTAGTGACATAGGGTTGCCGGAGGAGAGCGAACGACTCGACTTGATCATCGGCAATGCGGCGTCACCCCTGGTCTTGGCGGAGGCTGCGATTGAAGATGCACGCATGTTGATGGTCGCGATCCCGGAGACCTTCGAGGCCGGCCAGATCATCGAGCAGGCGCGGCGGCTCAATCCGGGAATTCAGATTATCGCCCGCGCCCATAGCGACGCCGAGGTCGAGTATCTCACTGGGCGAGGTGCCAACCGGACGATCATGGGCGAGGAAGAAATCGCCAGGCGCATGAGCAACCTGGCACTCGCCGTGCGCTAATAGCGGCGGGTGACGTCATGGCGCCACCCGCCGCTCTCTAATTAGGCGGCGATACCCTCGTCAGCCATTGCGGCTTCGAGGTTTTCACGGATGGCTTCGAAGAATTGCTCCGTGGTCATCCAGGCCTGTTCCGGGCCGACCAGCAGCGCGAGATCCTTGGTCATTTTGCCGCTTTCGACGGTCTCGATGCAAACGCGCTCGAGCGTCTCGGCGAACCGGACGACTTCCGGCGTATCGTCGAGGCGGCCGCGGAACTTGAGGCCGCCGGTCCAGGCAAAGATCGATGCGATCGGGTTGGTGGAGGTCGCCTTGCCCTGCTGATGCTGGCGATAGTGGCGGGTGACGGTGCCGTGCGCTGCTTCCGCTTCGACCGTCTTTCCGTCCGGGGTCATCAGGACCGAGGTCATAAGCCCGAGCGAGCCGAAGCCCTGCGCGACCTGGTCGGATTGGACGTCGCCGTCGTAATTCTTGCAGGCCCAGACGAACTTGCCGCTCCACTTGAGAGCAGACGCGACCATGTCGTCGATCAGGCGGTGCTCGTAGACGATGCCGGCTGCTTCGAACGCCGACTTGAATTCGGCGTCGTAGATTTCCTGGAAAATGTCCTTGAAGCGCCCGTCATAGGCCTTGAGGATGGTGTTCTTGGTCGACAGATAGACCGGCCAGCCGCGCTGCAGGCCATAGTTGAGGCTCGCCCGGGCGAAGTCGCGGATCGATGCATCGAGATTGTACATGCCCATGGCGACGCCGGCTTCCGGGAAGTCGAACACTTCATGTTCGATCACTTCGCCGTCTTCGCCGACCCACTTGATGCTTAGCTTGCCCTTGCCCGGCACCCTGAAATCGGTCGCCTTGTACTGGTCGCCGAACGCGTGACGGCCGACGACGATCGGGTCGGTCCAGCCAGGAATGAGCCGCGGCACGTTCTGGATGACGATAGGTTCGCGGAAGATAGTGCCGCCGAGGATGTTGCGGATGGTGCCGTTGGGCGATTTCCACATCTTCTTGAGGCCGAATTCCTCGACCCGCTGCTCGTCCGGAGTGATCGTGGCGCATTTGACGCCGACGCCATATTGCTTGATCGCCTCGGCCGCTTCGACCGTGATCTTGTCTTCCGTTTCGTCGCGCTTCTCGACGCCAAGATCATAATATTTAAGGTCGATATCGAGGTAGGGCAGGATCAGCTTTTCGCGAATCCACTGCCAGATGATGCGGGTCATCTCGTCGCCGTCGAGTTCGACGACCGGGTTCTTCACCTTGATCTTGGCCATTTTGCTTTCCTGTGCCGGGATTTGTTGTTGGCGCGGCGCTTAGGACGTCGTTTCGCGATAGGCAACCATCGCGCATTGCCCCTCGTTCAGCTTGTCCTTAAGGAACGGCGCCATGTCTCAGCTTCAGAACCCCGATAGCCAGCTGACTGCAGTCAAATGGCGATTTCCGTCGGTCCACCCCGAAGGCCGCAAGTTCACCCTGATCGCCGGTTTTCTGGCGCTGATCGGTTTTCAGGGGCCGGATGTCTTTGGATGGTTGCTGGTAGGTCTGACGATCTGGGTCGCGGCATTCTTTCGCGATCCGGTTCGCACTACGCCCGCCGATCCCAAGTTGATTGTCGCGCCAGCAGACGGGTTGGTGACGATGATCAAACGGGTGCCAGCGCCGCTGGAGCTGGCAGGCGAGGGCGGGCTTTCCGGTGAGTTCACCCGAGTTTCCATTTTCATGAGCGTGTTCGACGTCCACATCAATCGCTCGCCGATCGCGGGCACGGTACGCCGCATCGCCTATGTTCCGGGCAAGTTCCTCAATGCCGACCTCGACAAGGCGAGCGAGGACAATGAGCGGCAGCATTTCCTGGTCGAACGCGAGGACGGCGTCGCAATCGGCTTCACCCAGATCGCGGGCCTGGTCGCTCGCCGCATCATGTCCTTTGTCAAGGAAGGCGACCGTGTCGAGGCCGGAGAGCGTATCGGCCTGATCCGCTTCGGCAGCCGCGTCGACGTTTTCCTGCCCGCGGGCACCGGGTCGCAGGTTCTACTCGGCCAACGGACGATCGCCGGCGAGACGATCCTGGGTGAACTTGGATCGGATCCGCAGCGCGGCGGGGTCAGCCAGTGAACGACCGGGGCAGGGGCGGCTTTCCCATCCGGGCTTTTGTGCCCAATGCAATTACCGCACTCGCCCTCTGCTTCGGCCTGACCGGCGTTCGCTTCGGAATCACCGGCGAATGGCCGCAGGCACTGGCCTGCATCGTTGGGGCAGGCGTGCTCGATGGTTTTGACGGACGGATCGCGCGACTTTTGCGGGCGCAGAGCAAGTTCGGAGCCGAGCTCGACAGCCTGTCTGACAATATCGCATTCGGTACGGCGCCCGCACTGATCATCTTCCTGTGGTCGCTTCAGGAAGCACCCAGGTTCGGCTGGATCGCCGCGCTGGCACTGGCCGTTTGCTGCGCTCTGCGTCTTGCACGGTACAATGCCGGCATCGATGCCGATTTCCAGCCGCACAAGTCTGCCGGCTTCAACACCGGCGTTCCAGCGCCGGTTGGGGCGGGGCTGGCGTTCGTTCCGATCTACCTTTGGCTGATCAGCGGAAACGAGCTGTTTCGCGGCTGGGCACTCGTTCTTCCCTGGACGCTGTTCATTGCACTGCTGATGATTTCGAACGTCCCCACCTATACCTGGGGCTCGATCCGTATCCGCCGTGGTTGGCGATTGTTCGCTCTTGCCGGCGTGGCCTTGCTTGGCGCAGCATTGCTCAACGCGCCGTGGATGACGCTGCTGGCGATTTCCGTCATTTACCTTGCACTTCTTCCGTTCAGCATCGCCAGCTATGCCGGGGTCAAGCGGCGGCGCGCAGCGCAGGCTCCCACAGCGGCTCCAGTTCCACCTCCGTACGCCGCGGATTGAAGCGGATCGTGACGGGCCGGCCTTCGGTCGGTCCTGCCTTCCAGCTATGTCCTTCAAGCGCCGCGATGACTTTGCCGCCGTCACGTCGAATGACGTCGATAACCAGCGTCAGAATGAAGCCAAACAGTGCGATCGTGAGAGCGATACCGACCATTGAACTATCCCTTCAAACCATCGATTGATTGTTATGTTCTTTAAATGTTCCGCATTCGTCAAGCGAAATTGTTCTCTTAATGTTCTTATTTGAGCCAACCGCTTGATATCTCACGTTTCATCTTGTAGGGGCCCCCGCATCCCACAGGTGGAACCACCATACCGGTGCCGGCCAATTGGCCGGTGACACGGTTCCACCGAGGCATAACCGGAGGAGATATCCCTATGGCGACCAATGTCGTCACGATGCAGCAATTGCTCGAAGCTGGCGCCCATTTCGGCCACCAGACCCACCGCTGGAATCCGCGGATGAAGCCGTACATTTTCGGCGACCGCAACGGCGTTCACATCATCGACTTGTCGCAGAGCGTTCCGCTGTTCGCCCGCGCGCTCGACTTCGTTCAGCAGACCGTCGCTCGCGGCGGCAAGGTGCTGTTCGTCGGCACCAAGCGCCAGGCGCAGGACGCGGTTGCCGAAGCGGCCCGCACCTCGGGCCAGCATTTCGTCAACCACCGCTGGCTCGGCGGCATGCTGACCAACTGGAAGACCATTTCCAACTCCATCAAGCGCTTCAAGAGCCTTGAAGAGCAGCTGTCGGGCGACACCGCCGGCCTCACCAAGAAGGAAGTGCTCCAGCTGACCCGCGAGCGCGACAAGCTTGAGAACTCGCTCGGCGGTATCCGCGACATGGGCGGTCTGCCCGACGTCATGTTCGTCATCGACACGAACAAGGAAGAGCTGGCGATCAAGGAAGCGAACGTCCTGGGTATCCCGGTAATCGCGATCCTCGACAGCAATTCGAACCCGCAGGGCATCGCTTTCCCGGTCCCGGGCAACGACGACGCCAGCCGCGCGATCCGTCTCTACTGCGAGGCGATCGCCAATGCTGCCAACACCGGCAAGTCCGGTGGCGCTGCGGCTCGCGGTGAAGACATCGGTGCGATGGCTGAGCCGCCGGCGGAAGCCGCGCTCGAGGCTTAAGCCCTTACGCGAACGAAATTCGGGGCGCGTCGCGGAGGGCTTGGGCTTTCCGCGACGCGTCCCATATTCCCATTTGGAGGATTTAACATGGCTGAGATCACCGCCGCTTCGGTGAAAGAACTGCGCGAGCGCACTGGCGCCGGCATGATGGATTGCAAGAAGGCCTTGGCCGAAAACAACGGCGACATGGAAGCGTCGGTCGACTGGCTGCGCGCCAAGGGCCTCGCTGCCGCAGCCAAAAAGGCCGGCCGCACCGCTGCAGAAGGCCTCGTCGGCGTCGCCGTGGAAGGAACCAAGGGCGCGGTTGTCGAGATCAACTCGGAAACCGACTTCGTCGCCAAGAACGAGCAGTTCCAGGACTTCGTCCGCAACGTTTCGACCCTGGCCCTGCAGGCCAACGGCGACGTCGAGGCGCTGAAGTCGGCTGGCTACCCGACCGGCGGCACCGTCGAAGAAAAGCTGACTGAAAACATTGCCACCATCGGCGAGAATCAGTCGCTGCGTCGCACTGCCCTGCTGCAGGTCAGCGAAGGCGTAGTGGTCAGCTATGTCCACAATGCGGTTGCACCGGGCATGGGCAAGATCGGCGTTCTGGTCGCTCTTGAGAGCGCCACTTCGGCCGACGCCCTTCAGACGCTCGGCAAGCAGATTGCCATGCACATAGCCGCCGCCAACCCGCTGGCGCTGGACGCCGACGGCCTTGATCCTGCGATGCTCGAGCGTGAGCGCGCGATCGCGATCGAAAAGGCGAAGGAAAGCGGCAAGCCGGACAACATCGTCGAAAAGATGGTCGAAGGCGCGATGGCCAAGTTCCGCAAGGAAAATGCCCTGTTGAGCCAGCTGTTCGTCATGGACAACAAGACGCCGGTCGCTGATGTCGTTTCCCAGGCTGGCAAGGAAGCCGGTTCGCCGATCACGCTGAAGGCGTTCGAACGCTTCCAGCTGGGCGAAGGCATCGAGAAGGCCGAAAGCGACTTCGCCGCCGAGGTGGCCGCCGCCGCCGGCGTCAAGAAGGACGAGCCGGTCGCCTAATTGCGACGCCTGCCGCATTCAAAGGCGGTTGGCAGAGAGGCGGGTGCGCCGTAAGAGCGCATCCGCCTTTCGCATATCTGGCGTAGTTGAAGGAACGACCTGCCCATGACCCGACCCCGCTTTCACCGCATCCTGCTGAAGCTGTCCGGTGAGGCGTTAATGGGTCCCAACCAGTTCGGGATCGACCCTGCAACCGTTGCGAGCATGGCGGCGGAAGTGGCAGCGGCCAAGGAAGCGGGTCACGAACTTTGCCTGGTCGTTGGTGGCGGCAATATCTTCCGCGGGATTGCAGGGGCAGCCCAAGGCTTCGACCGGGCGACTGGCGATTACATGGGCATGCTGGCGACCGTCATGAACGCGCTGGCCGTTCAGAACGCCCTCGAAAAGATCGGCGTCGACACCCGCGTATTGTCCGCCATCCCGATGGCCAGCGTTTGCGAGCCCTACATCCGCCGCCGCGCAATCCGTCATATGGAAAAGGGCCGGATCGTTATTTTCGCCGCCGGAACTGGCAATCCGTTCTTCACGACTGACACTGCCGCGGCTCTTCGTGCCGCGGAAATGGGGTGTCATGCGCTGTTCAAGGGCACCAGCGTCGACGGCGTCTACAATGCCGATCCCAAGAAGGTCAGCGAGGCCAAGCGCTATGAAACGCTTGGCTTCAATCGCGTCCTCGCCGACAATTTGAGGGTCATGGACGCAAGTGCCGTGGCGCTCTGCCGAGACAATAATATTCCGATCGTTGTTTTTAATATTCGCCAGCCAGGCAACCTTTCCGAGGTCTTGGCCGGGCGTGGAACGGCGACGATCGTCCAGAACGAGGAGTAAGAGGATGCCCGCTTACAGTAAGAGTGACCTGGACCGCCGCATGCACGGCGCGCTTGACGTGTTCAAACACGACCTGGCCGGTCTTCGCACCGGGCGCGCTTCAACGGCCTTGCTCGATCCCATCCAGGTCGAGGTTTATGGCGCGAACATGCCGATCAACCAGGTTGCCACCGTTTCGGTGCCAGAGCCGCGGCTCCTCTCCGTGCAAGTCTGGGATCGCAGCAACATCGGGCCGGTCGAAAAGGCCATCCGCAACGCGGGTCTGGGGATCAATCCGATCGTCGACGGGCAGGTCATTCGCCTGCCAATTCCCGATCTGACCGAGGAACGCCGCAAGGAATTGGCCAAGCTGGCCGGTCAATATGCGGAAAAGGCGCGGGTTGCCGTCCGCAACGTCCGCCGGGATGGCATGGATGCCCTCAAGACCGACGAAAAGAAGCATGAGATCAGCGAGGACGAGCACAAGCGGCTTTCCGTCGAGGTCCAGAAGATGACCGACGCTGTGATCGCCGACATCGATGCTGCCGCGCACAGCAAGGAACAGGAAATTCTCGGTAAGTGAGCCCAGCTCCGGCCCCGGCTGAAGGGGCGACTTCCGCCGGCCAGGGCGGGGCGCCTCGTCACGTCGCCATCATCATGGACGGCAACGGCCGCTGGGCCGAAAAGCGTGGTTTGCCGCGTGCGGCGGGTCATCGGGCTGGTGCTGAAGCGGTCCGCCGCATCCTCAAGGCAGCGGTCAAGCAAGGCGTCGAGGTCCTCACGCTCTATGCTTTTTCGTCGGAGAATTGGCGACGGTCGGAAGACGAGATCAGCGACCTCAAGGGCCTTATGGCCTATTATCTGGAGCGCGAACTCGACGAGCTGGCCCGCAACGGCGTTCAGATCCGGTTGATAGGCGACCATAAGGCATTTGGTCCACAATTGGTGGAACGGCTGGAACGAGCGGTCGAACGGACCGCTAAGAATGACCGCCTGATACTGGTTGTTGCGCTGAACTATGGGGCGAGGGATGAGATCGCGGCCGCGGCCAAGCGGCTTGCGGAAAAATCCGTGTCGGGCGAACTGGACCCGGCTTCCATCGACGAAAAGCGACTGGAATCAGAGCTGTCCACCGATGGCTTGCCCGTTTTGGACCTCGTCATCCGGACGTCGGGTGAGAAACGGCTATCGAATTTCCTGCTGTGGCAGGCGGCCTATGCCGAGCTAATATTCGTCGACACGCTCTGGCCGGATTTCGGAGAAGAAGAGTTTGCGGCGGCCCTAACGGAATTTGCAGGCCGCCAGCGGCGGTTCGGAGGTCGATGAGCGAGCTTGCCACGAGAACTGCGGTCGGGATCATCCTGATCGGTATAGCGCTTGCCTCGGCACTCTTCGGCGGCACGGTGTTCGCCGTGCTCGTCGCCCTGATTGCCACGGTCATGTACGTCGAATGGACGCGCATCGTGGATACCTGGGGTCTTGGTTGGAAGATCCTGGGCTTCTTCTACTGCCTCTTGCCCGCGGTTTCCCTGCTTTGGATCCGCGAGCGTGCGGAGTATGGGGGCGTCGGTACCGGTTTCGACCTTCTGATCTGGGTATTTCTGGTGGTTTGGGCGACGGACATTGGCGCATATTTTGCGGGTCGCGCGATCGGCGGACCCAAGCTTGCGCCTTCGATCAGTCCGAACAAGACCGTTGCCGGCCTGATCGGCGGCGTGATCTGCGCTGGCCTATTGGCTGGAGCCTGGGTCTATTGCGTAGGATTGCCCGCCAAGCTGCTGTGGCTCGCAGTAATTTTCGGAGCGGCCGCGCAATTGGGCGATCTGTTCGAAAGCGGGCTGAAGCGGAAGGCGGGGGTCAAGGATAGCGGGACCTGGTTGCCGGGCCACGGCGGCTTGCTCGACCGATTGGACGGCTTGGTGCCGGTAGCCATCCTGACCGCGGCATTGCTCGTACTGGGCGCGCTGTGACCCGAAAGACCATCTCCATCCTCGGTGCAACCGGGTCGGTAGGCAGCTCGACGCTGGACTTGGTCGAGCGGAATCCGGACCGCTTCGAAGTGGTGGCGCTGACCGCGGCCAAGAATGTTGTTTCCTTGGCTGATGCAGCCTTGCGGACTGGCGCCAAGCTGGCGGTTATCGGGGACCCGGCACTGCTTCCGGAGCTGAATGACCGCCTCGCCGGCAGCACTTGCCGTGCCGCGACCGGGTCGGATGCGCTGGCGGAGGCCGCAAGCGGCGAAGCAGAGCTGGTGATGGCCGCGATCGTGGGGTGTGCCGGCCTGGAGCCGGTGATGGCAGCAATTGAGGCCGGGCGGACGGTAGCGCTTGCCAACAAGGAATCGCTGGTGACGGCTGGCGAGTTGATGACGACCGCTGCGGAAACCCACGGCGCGACGATACTGCCTGTCGACAGCGAGCATAATGCAATTTTTCAATGCCTTGCCGGCAATCATGCATCCGACATCTCAAGATTGGTGTTGACAGCGAGCGGCGGACCATTTCGCAGCTTGAGCCGGGATCAGATGGCTGGTGCTTCCCCGGACCAGGCCGTCGCCCACCCGAACTGGTCGATGGGTGCCAAGATCAGCGTCGATTCAGCGACGATGATGAACAAGGGCCTGGAACTGATCGAGGCACATCATCTATTCGGCTTGCCCAGCGGGCGGCTCGATGTTCTCATCCATCCTCAATCCGTCATCCATTCCATGGTCGAATTTGTCGATGGATCGGTATTGGCCCAACTGGGTACTCCCGACATGCGTATTCCGATCGCATATGCCCTCGCATGGCCTGAGCGGATGGAAACGCCGGCAGAAAAGCTTGATCTGGCGCGGATCGGCAATTTGAACTTCGAGCAACCCGACCTGACCAGATTCCCGGCGCTAGACGTTGCACGGCAGGCAATGGAAGCGGGGGCAGCAGCACCCGTTGTTCTTAATGCCGCCAACGAAGTAGCCGTCGCGGCATTTCTCGAAGGCAGGATCGGTTTCCTGGCAATCGTCGACACGGTGAAGGAAGCGTTGGCTCGCATGGACCTGCCCAAGCCTCAATCTATCGCGGACGTGATCGACATCGACCGTCGAACGCGAGCATTGGCAAATGACCTCATGAGCGAGATGGCCGCCTGATGTTTGACCAGCCACCGCTATGGTTCATCCTTATCGCCTTTCTTCTGGCGATCGGCCCGCTCGTCTTCTTCCATGAGCTTGGCCATTATTGGGTGGCACGCATGTTCGGTGTGGGTGCCGAGCAGTTCTCGATCGGGTTCGGGCGTGAAATCGCTGGCTGGACGGACAAGCGCGGCACGCGCTGGAAGGTCGGCTGGCTGCCTCTTGGCGGATATGTTCGCTTCGTCGGGGACATGAACCCCGCCAGCCAGCCGGACACGACGAAGGACGTGGCGCCGGAGCTTCGGGACATCTCCTTTCACCATAAGCCATGGTGGCAGCGTTTCCTGATCGTTCTGGCCGGGCCAGTCGCCAATTTCCTGCTCGCAATTGCCATTTTCGCGGCGTTTTTCGCTGTGTTCGGAATGCCACGCACTCCGGCGCTCGTAGGGCAGGTTCAGCCCGGTAGCGTCGCCGCATCGATCAAGCTGCAGCCCGGAGACCGAATCGAATCGATTGCTGGCCAGGATGTCCGATCGTTCGAAGACATGCGCCGCGTCGTGTCGCTACGACCTGGGGAGCGGGTAACGATCGCGTTCGAACGAGCTGGCAGCCGTCAGGAAGTCGAGGCACGGCTGGGCGAGCAAGTGGTGACCGACGAGTTCGGTCAAGAATTCCGGATTGGCCTGCTCGGCGTACTCGGGGGCGATCGGGTACTCGAAAAGGTACCTGTCCTTCGCATAATTCCGGAAGCGACCAGCTATACGTTCGCATTGACCCGTTCGATGATCGACGGATTGGTCCAGATCGTAACGGGTCGTCGATCGACGAAGGATTTGGGCGGGCCGCTCAAGATGGCTCAGATCGCCGGACAACAAGCCAGCCTCGGCGCATTTGCGTTCATCCAGCTGATCGCGCTCTTCTCCATAAATCTCGGGTTCATCAATCTCTTGCCAGTCCCCATGCTCGATGGCGGACATCTCGTATTCTATGTCGCGGAGGGAATCCGGCGCCGCCCAGTCAGCGAACGGGCCCAGGATTGGGCGTTTCGCGGCGGTCTCGCACTCCTTCTGGCACTTCTCTTGTTCACCACAGTCAACGACTTGGCCTCTTTTGGCCTGTTCGGATGACGTGGACGCTTGATTGGATAGAGCGGTTGGGGCAGGGCTAGGCATCATCTGCGGCGCCGCGGGCAGCGGGTCGCTCAGCAACAGTAGGCGGGGAAGCGTGAGTTCCAGCAGCACTCAATTTACCAAGCGGATGGCCGGCGTATTGTTGGTCGGGACGGTCATCGGCGGTTGGACCTCGCCTGCCTGGGCGCAAGAGGCGCAACCGGCACCGGCACAGCAGCCTCCCGCGACGCAGCCGCCGGCGACTCAGCCGGCGCCTACCGCACCTGTGGCTACCGCCGCGGTTGAAGGCGTTATCCGATCCATTCGCGTCGCGGGCTCAGAGCGATTGGAGCCCGAAACGGTTCGTAGCTATGCGAACCTCAGTCCCGGGCAGGAGTATAACGCCGAGAC
Organism: Sphingomonas caseinilytica; assembly: GCF_023516455.1. Classification (GTDB taxonomy): domain Bacteria; phylum Pseudomonadota; class Alphaproteobacteria; order Sphingomonadales; family Sphingomonadaceae; genus Sphingomicrobium; species Sphingomicrobium caseinilyticum. Next base: position 306,365 of record NZ_JAMGBA010000001.1, read on the forward strand.
GCTCGATCAGGCGTTGAAGGACCTGTACGCGACCGAACTGTTCGCCGACGTTGTGATCACAGGAGCCGACACCGGCAATCTGGTCATCACCGTGCGCGAGAACCCGGTGATCAACCGCATTGTCCTGGAGGGCAATAAGCGGATCAAGAACGACAAGATCACGCCGGAAATCAAGCTTGCTCCGCGGCAGATCTACACGCGTTCCAAGGTCCGCGCGGACGTGGACCGGATTATCGAACTGTACCGGCGCCAGGGCCGGTTTGCCGCCACGGTCGAGCCGAAGATCGTGGAACTGGACCAGAACCGAGTCGACCTGATCTTCGAGATTACCGAAGGCGACAAGTCCAAGGTCCAGGCGATCAACATCATCGGCAACGAAGAATATTCCGATGGCCGGCTCCGGAAGGAAATGTTCACCAAGGAAGCGGGCGGCCTCCTGGGCTTCTTCAAGTCGAACGACAGTTACGACCCGGATCGCCTCGCCGCTGACCAGCAGAAGCTCCGCGCCTTCTATCTGACTGAGGGATATGCGGATTTCCGCGTTGTTTCTGCATTGGCCGAACTGACGCCGGACCGCCGGGACTTCATCATTACATATGTCATCGAAGAAGGTCCGCGCTTCAAATTCGGAACCGTCGACGCGGAAAGCGAACTTCGGGATTTCGACGCCGAATATGTAAAATCGCTACTCAAGATGAAACCGGGCGACTGGTTCAACGCGAAGCTGGTTGAGGATACGGTGACGGGCCTCAATGAGGTTGCCGGCGCTCGTGGCTACGCCTTTGCTGACGTCTCGCCGAACTTCGAGCGCGATGCCGAAGCCAAGACGATGAGCATCACGTTCCAGGTTGGAGAAACGCCGCGCGTCTACGTCGAGCGAATCAATATCCAAGGCAACACGGTGACCCGCGACAAGGTCATCCGCCGCGAATTCCGTTTGAATGAGGGCGATGCGTTCAATGCGTTCAAGGTCAAGCGAAGCCAGGACCGCATCCAGAACCTTGGTTTCTTCCAGGAGAATCTTGAGATCAAGCAGGTCCAGGGTTCGCAGAACGATCGTGTCGTCCTGAACCTTGACGTCGAGGAAAAATCGACTGGCGAACTCCAGTTGTCGGCTGGCTATTCGAGCCTTGAGAAATTTATCATTTCCAGTTCGATCGCGCAGCGCAACTTCATGGGCAAGGGCCAGATCCTGCAGGCAGGCGTAAACTGGTCACGCTATTCGCGGGGCGTTTCGGCGGGCTTCACTGAGCCTTACCTCTTCGACAAGAACATCCTGCTTGGCGGCGAGCTATTCTACCGCGACTTCAACTCGTTCGTTTATGACGAGAACGACGACCGCGATGAAACCTATGGGCAGAAATCTCTGGGTGGCGTCCTCCGCCTGGGCTTCCCGGTCACCGAATATGTCACCTTCGGCACTCGCTATTCGCTTATCCAGGACGATATCACGCTCGACGAGGACATCTATTTCACCAATCCCGCCGACCCCGACGGCGATGGTCCGCTGCCGGATCCGCCTGCTTTCTGCGATCCGTTGAAGGCCGGTCGTTATCTTTGCGATGAGCTTGGCAAGAATCTGACGTCGGCGATCGGCGCGACGGTGGCATTCGACAATACGAATGGGATACGCGCGACGCGCGGTCATCGGATTATCGCAAGCCAGGACTTCGCCGGGCTTGGCGGCGACGTGAAATATCTGCGCAGCCGCCTCGATGCGACCAAATATTGGGGTCTGCCGGCCGGATTCGTGCTCTCAGTGCACGGAGAAGGCGGCTACATCCACCCGCTGGAAGACGCGGAAAATCCGGACCAGGATGCCGTCCGCCTGACGGATCGCTTCTTCGGCCCCACCATGCGCGGCTTCGACATTCGCGGCATTGGCCCGCGCGTCGTGCGCTTGCCCTATATCGCCGGGGATCCTGCAACCGGGGCGCCGGTTGTCGACGAAGACGCCGATTTCCTGCTCAGCGACGCGCTGGGTGGCCGTGCCTACTACATGGGACGTATCGAAGTTGAGTTTCCGACCAGCTCGTCGCTCCGCAGCATGGGGCTGAGGCCGTCGGCGTTCGTAGACATCGGTTCGGTGTTCAAGCTGAAGCAGCCCGATCTCGTCAATTTCCCAGGCAGCTGCACCGGCGACGACGGATCTGACGAGGGCACTCTTCCGGATTCGATCACGCTCAACCCGCTGGTCGATGGACAAACCTGCCTTCAGGCCGCCACGGCACAGGGCAAGACCAACCCAAGTAGTTTCGTCTATAATTCGGGATCCGGCTTCAGGGAGCTGTTCCTGGGGAACTCGGCAAAGCCGCGTCTTTCGGTCGGCATCGGCGTCAATTGGGTGTCGCCGTTCGGCCCGCTGCGTATCGATATCGCCAAGGCTCTGATGAAGCAGGATGGCGATGAAACCAAATTGTTCTCATTCAACGTAGGAACCCAATTCTAATGAAGACTCGTATTGCTGCCGCCCTTATCGCGGCTACTGCCCTTGCTGCTCCGGCGATGGCGCAGCGCGCACCTGCTACGGTTGCCATCGTGATCAACACCGATCGCATCTACCGCGATTGCAACGCCTGCCGGACCGCGCAGACCCAGCTGCAGTCCCAGGTTACCGCACTCCGTACCCGTCAGCAGACGCTGGAAGGCCAGCTTCGCCCTGAAGGCCAGGCGATCCAGACGGCTGTAAACGCACTGGCTGGTAAGCAGCCCGACGCGGCGCTTCAGAACCGCGTGAAGGCGTTCCAGCAAAAGCAGGACCAGGCCAATCAGGAACTGCAACGCGGCCAGCAGAACATCCAGTCGATCCAGGCGAACGTCGTTCGCCAGATCAACGAGCGGCTTCAGCCGGTGATCAACCAGGTCATGACCCAGAAGGGCGCGAACCTAGCCGTCGACGAGGGTTCGACCCTGGCTCATTCACAGGCGACGGACGCCACCAACGACGTTCTGGCCGCGCTGAACACTGCACTGCCCGCGGTCAGCCTGACGCCGCTTCCGCAGCAGGCTCAGCCGCAGCAGCAGACCCCGCAGGGTCGGTGAGCGAGGAATCGCCTAAAGCCGCCATTGGCCCGCTAGATATCAAGCGGGTGATGGCGGCCCTGCCGCATCGCTATCCGATGCTGCTGGTTGACCGCGTCGAGCAAATTGTCCCCGACCAGTCGATCACTGCCATCAAGGCGGTGAGCATGAATGAGGAGTTCTTCCAGGGGCACTTCCCTGGTCGGCCGATCATGCCCGGCGTGCTCCAGGTTGAGGCTTTGGCGCAGGCTGCGGGCGTGTTGGCCGTGGAAAGCCTGGGTCTCGCTGGGTCGGGCAAGCTGGTCTATTTCATGTCGATCGATGGCGTGAAGTTCAGGAAGCCCGTTGAGCCGGGTTGCCTGCTTCGACTGGAAGTCGAGTTCATTCAGAAGCGCTCGCGGGTTTGCAAGTTCGCTGGTCGTGCAATGCTCGATGGCGAAATAGCCACCGAGTGCGAATTCACGGCAATGATCGCGGATCCGCCGGCTTCCTGATTGCCCATCGGCCATTTGCCGAACTGATCCGGAATATTTCTTCGAAGCGCTCGCTAGCCACCAGCTTAGCGGGCGTTTCGTCCATCTGGATTCGGCCGTCGGCGATCAGCAGTGCTCGGCTAAATCGGTCGAGTTGAGAAAGATCGTGCAACGCTGCGAGCACCATATGGCCGGCCTCTGCAGCGGCTTCAAAGATCTCAAGAAAGTGGAGGACCCAGTAGGGGTCGAGGTTCGATAGCGGCTCGTCGAGTAGGAGTAGCTTCGGATTTCCTACAAGCGCCCTGGCCGCCAGGACCCGGGCCCGCTCTCCGGTCGACAATTGGTTGACCGGTCGGTCGGCCAGCCGGCCCAGCTCGAACAGCGACACCATTTCCTCGATGCGCTTCTCGTCATCGCGGTCGAGGCCGAGCCTGATGACGTCACGGGCCGAGATCGGCCAGGTCACATCGCGCGAGGCGGGGAGGAAGGAGAGCAGCTGCCGCCGGCGCGCCATCGGTGCTTCGTCGATATCCTCGCCATCGACGGCCACGACACCAGAAGCGCCCTCGATGCGGGCCAGAGCGCGGAGCAGGCTGGTCTTGCCGCCGCCGTTAGGGCCGATCAGCGCCACCAGCTCGCCGGCCTGGACGTCCAGCGCTGTCGGGTGAAGGCGGTTATGTATCGCCAGGTCGCGGGCGGACAGCAGGGTCATGCCGTGACCCTCCGGCGCATTGTCACGACGAGCCACAGGAAGAGCGGCGTACCGAACAGGGCGGTTATGACCCCGACGGGGATTGGCCGATCCAGCGGTATGGCGCGGACGACCAGGTCGGCGATCGTCAGAAGCAGCGCCCCGATGAGGGCCGAAGGGACGAGTGCTTTACCCGGATGGCCGCGGGAGACCTGGCGGCCGAATACGGGCGCGACCAGTCCGACAAAGCCGATCGCGCCGGCGACGGCTACGCAGGCGCCGACGGCAATCGCGGACAAGGCGATGATCTCCATCGCCAATCGCCGGGGCCGAATCCCCAGCGACGCGGCGACGTCGTCGCCTAGTGCGATGAGGTCGAGCGCTCGTGAGCGCCTGAGAAGAAGCAGCGTGGCAATGCCTGCGGGGACTAGTGCCGCAACAGCCTGGGACATGCTGCGGTCGGTGAAGCTGCCCATCAGCCAGTCGAAAGCGTCGTAGAAGGCGAAGGGCGAGGGGGCGAGGGCGAGGGCGAGGCTGGTCGCAGCGCCCGCTGCGAGTGCAATAGCGAGGCCGGCGAGCAGGAGGGTGGCGGTATCGGCCTTGCGACCTGCCAGCGTGACGAGGAGCGCCAATGTCCCAAGAGCGCCGGCCGCGCCGCAGGCGGCGAGTAGCAGGGGTTGGGTCAGGCCGAGCCAATAGCCGCCCACGACCGCGCCCAGCGCAGCTCCGCTCGATGCGCCGCTGATATCCGGCGAGGCGAGAGGATTGGCGAAGATCGCCTGCAATGCCGCTCCGCTGACGCCTAGCGCCGCGCCATAGCCGAGAACTAGCATCGTTCTTGGCAGCCGCAACTCGATCAGGATCAGGTCGGCCAGGCCGGGATCGATCGCCTGGGCCTCGCGCAAGGGCGTCAGCGGCAAGAGCAGGTGCGCCGCAGCGCCCAGAACCAGCAAGGCGACGAGGAGCAATCTCACAACATTCTCCTCAGGCGCTCGACCTCGCCCAGCATCAGGGGGCCCGCGCAGGTCCAAGGGCGGCCGTCGACTTCCACGATGCGAGAGGATTTGGGGCGGGCGAGGGGATGTTCGAGCCAGGTCTGGCCGATGGATCGTTCGGAACGGCGGTAGGTAGATCGAAGCAAGATCTGCGGCGGGCGAGTTGCTAGCAGTTCCAGGCTTGCCCGACCGGCTGGAAGCGAGCGCTGCCTTAGGCCGGCTAGCCGCATCCATTCGGCCTCCACCGATTGGGCGCCGACGCTGTTGCCGCCAGCACCGAGGAAAATTGCGTCCTTTTCAGTGTGGCCCGTGCGACGCAGGCCCGCCAGGCGCCGGTTCCACGCTTCAGCACGGCGTGGTTCGCCGAGCGCCGCCGCGACCGTCGACAAGTTTCGCGCGACATCGTCAATTGTCATGGGGAAGGGGAGGTCGACAGTCTTGAGGCCCATGCGCTGGGCGATGACGGACGTCGATCGCCCGCCACCACCCATGGTTAGCAACAGGTTGGGCCGTGTTTTTAGCGCGCTTTCGAGATCGCCGCGGTTGCCGGGATAGCGCTGGCCCAACCGCCAAAGGCTGCTGTCAGCCGGGTCTCTCGACAACCGGCTGACGCTTGCGATCTCGTCGGGCTTGGCGAGCAGCAGCAGATATTCGTCGGCGCACATGTTGAGCGACGCGACGCGAAGGGTGCTAGCCGCCAATAGCGAAGCGAAGCCCGGCATGGATGCTCCTTCCCTCCGTCCGGTAGCCGAACACGTCCTGATAATCGTCGTCGAAGGCATTGGCGACGCGAAGATGGATCTCGACGGGATCGGCGACCCGATAGGCGATGCGGGCGCTAGCGAGCCAATAGGGGTCGAGCTTCACCAAGGCCGACGGGATGATGTCGAAGTTGGTGTCGGTTCGTTCGCCGGTGTAGGCGATCGCGGCGCCATAAGTGAAACGGCGGGATGTGCCGTCGATCGCGACGCTGCCGCTATGCTTGGGGCGCCGCTGCTCCTTCAGCTGGGCATCGTCCACATCTGGCTCGCTCGCGTCGAGCCAAGCATAGTTTACGGTTAGTCGCAGCGCATCGGAGTGTTGATAAAAGCCTTCCAGTTCAACGCCCAGCCGCTTGCTCTTACCATCGGCATTCTCCGTCGTTGACGAGAAATCGGGCAGGAAGACCGTGGCGATCTCATCCTTCAAACGCTGATGGAAATAAGTGACCGACCCGCCGAACCGATCGGCCGAATAGCGGAGCGAGATCTCGCCGCCACGGCTCGATTCCGGCTTCAGGTCTGGATTGCCGGTGAAGGTGGGCGGGAAGAAGCCGAACAGGTCGAAGAAGCTGGGCTGGGCAATGCCTTCGCCAAAGCTGCCGGCAAGCGCGAATCCTTGGCCGAGTTCGGCCCTCAGCGCAGCGCGATAGGTGGTGGCGTCCTTGAATTCGGAGAAGATGTCGTGGCGAACCGCGACATTGGCGCTGACCGGGCCAAGATCCTGCGCCGACCATTCGAGCGCTATGGATTCGTGGTGACGGGACTGGTCCTGGTGAGGGAAGTCGCCACGGACCTTGAAGGTCTCTCGCTCGCTTTCGACAGCGGCGATCAGCTGGTGCTTGCCGAACCGATGGCCGCCCTCCAGCCCGATGGTACGGCGCTTTGCTGAGGTACGGTTCAGCGGGTCCTCATCGACATAGTTACGGTTGGAGGAGCCGAGCAGGCTGGCCGAGCCGATGGCGTAGCTTCTGTCCCGATTGCCGGCCTCGAGGAACAGTCGGCCTGCGGCCATGCGGTTCTTGCTGTTGTCGAGCGTGTCGGTGTGCGGGAATGGGAAGGTGCCGGAGATGCCGTCGAATTCGCTTTCCGCCCATTGCGCGAACCCGGACCCGCCGATGAGGAAGTTCGGATCGATCCTATAGCGGCCAGAGCCCCGAAGCCCAACGTTGCTGTAGCCGTCCCTGTCGCCGTCCCCGGCGACGCTGTTGATGCCGTTGCTGGTTTGTCCGGCAACGCCCAGCGAAATACTCCGATCGGCATCGCCGGCTTCGGTCCTTGCGGCGCCGCGCCAGGTGGCATGACTGCCGCCTTCGGCAAATGCCTGGGTGCCGCCAGAGCCTGGGGCGGCTCCCGTGACGGCGACAACGCCGCCGATCGCTTCCGATCCCCAGAGTGCCGATTGCGGGCCGCGCACGACTTCGATCTTGCTGGCGAGGTCGGCATTCAAAAGCTCGAAGCGCGGCTCATTGCCTGACGCGGGGTCGTTGGCGCGGATTCCCTCCACAAACAACAATGTGTGATTGGCCTCGGCGCCCCGAATGCGCACCTGGGTCAGCGATCCGGCGGGGCCGCTGACGGCAACGGCCACGGACGGAACCAGCCGGAGCAGGTCGGGGACGAGCGGCGAACCGATGCGTTCGATCCGTTTCGCATCGATGAGGGTAGCGCTGGCAGGCGTTTTGTCGGCGGTTTCTTCGGCGCGCGAGGCGGTAACGACAATCGCGGGCGGTTCTACTGGTAGATCAATCACTTCAAGTCCTTCCGTTCCATGACAAGTCGTCACGGAGGGAAGGACCATGATGTCGTTGGCCTCACCCACGTCCCAAGGCTGGTCCCGGCCAAGGAAACGGACGACGGGCCAAGGCGGGTATCTGACTACGCTCGGCCCGAAGCCGAGATCACAGTTGCGGGCACAGTGCCGGATGTTCGCCGGCTTCCCCCTTCGCCCGCGGCATTACACCGCGGGAACCCTGGTCGCTGGGGCGCGAACTGCGCTGGCGTGCCGCAACTTGTCAAGCACAGCGGCTTAAGCTAGTGGCGCCGCTCACCTTTTCAGGCTGGTCGGAACCAGCCACTTACAAGGAATTGATCATGAAGAGCGGGACGCACCCCGATTATCACTTCATCACGGTCGAAATGACCGACGGCACCAAGTACCAGACCCGGTCGACTTGGGGCAAGGAAGGCGACACGCTGCACCTTGAAATCGATCCCACCGCCCACCCGGCCTGGACCGGCGGTCGCGGCCAGATGCTCGATACCGGTGGCCAGGTCGCGCGCTTCAACAAGCGCTTCGGCGGTCTTTCGCTCGGCAAGAAGTAAGTGGGACGGGTGAAGAGCCCGTTTCATCTTCCTCCCGACATCAAAGGGTCTGTCGCTCCCACGCTTGTGACGGAGCGGCTGACCCTTCGTCATGTCCGGCCTTCGGACATCCATTATTTCGAGGAAACGCACGCCGATCCTGAAGTCATGCGCTTCGTCGGCGGCGCGGTAAGCCGCGAGGACGCCTGGCGCCGGGCAATGACCGGGGCGGGGTTCTGGGGCGTGCTCGGGATCGGCCTGTGGGCCGTCGAACAGCAGGCGGACGGCGAAACCATCGGCCATGTCGGCTTCTTCGACTTCCAGCGGGACATGGAGCCGTCCATCGCGGGCGAGCCGGAGATGGGGTGGATCTTCAGTCCCAAGGCGCAGGGCAAAGGCTATGCGTCCGAAGCCGGCAGGGCCGCGCTCAAGTGGTTCGATGCCACGGTTGGCCCACTGTCGGTGCCGGCGATCATCGACCTGGAAAATACACCGTCCATGAAACTCGCCGAACGGCTAGGGTTCGAGCGGCAGGCCGATGCGACGTACCGGGATGCGCAGATCGGGTTTTTCCGGCGGCCTGCGAAATAATTCGGGCTAACTCCGTTCTTTAACCGTTCATCCTGAGGAGGGATTGAGAAAGCGAAGCGCATCGAAAGACCGTCTCGAAGGGCCATCCTTCGAGACGCCGCTTCGACAGGCTCAGCGGCTCCTCAGGACGAACGGGATGGCGTTCGCGGGTTTACCACCCGCCGCCGCCGCCTCCGCCTCCGCCGCCGCCAGACGATCCGCCTCCGCCGGAGCCGCTGGAGGAACCAGGGGCCGTCGATGCGGAGCTGACCGAGCTGACCAGTGACGATCCGATATTGTCGACGAAGCCGCCCGTGTCGTTCCAGGGGTTGGACGAACCGGAATACCAGGCGAAGCCCTGGCTTGCGCCCGGTGCGGCGGCGGCGGCGGCCAGCAAGCCGGTGTAGCGGTCGGCCCAGCGGTTCTCGACGTCCAGCGCGATCGCATAGGGCAAATAGCGTTCGAACAGCTGCAGCGTGTCCTCCGGCGCCTGCATGCGGTCGAGCCGGTCGCGCTCGGTGATCGACAGATATTGTTTGAAGCCGGCGATGCGATCGAGAACGCCGCGCCCTTCTTTTGTCGGCGCCGACATCCAGAAAGTGCTGCTGAACACAAAGGGTAGTCCGATGAGCGGGATCGCCAGTGGCAGCCAGTTTCCGGTGGTCAGCGCCTGGGGAATGAGCGGTACGCCGAGCGCGACGCCTGCACCGCCAAATGCCAGCGCCAGCAGATGAAGCAGGCAGCGGCCGCTGGACTTATCCTTTGGCGCGGCGTGAAAAATCAGGGCGCCGATCGCCATGCCCGAAGCTGACAGCAGGACCAGAAGCTGGTTTCCGGCGCCTTCGGCCAGGACCACGGATGCCGCGGCCAACCAGAGCGCGGCGATGAAGATCACGAAGGCGGCGCCGATCCAGCCGTAATTTCGGAGGAACAGCTTGCCGTCATAGGCCTCGGCATAGCGATCGCCGAGCGCCTTGATCGCGGATGAAAAGGTGGCGTGGTTCTTCTGTTCCATCACCAGCGAATCGTTGGGACCGACGAGAAGGTTGAGCGATGCCTGTTCGGGCGCCGCAAGCGGTGTTGCGCCAGGCATGTCGTAGCGTTCGATACGGCGCTGGTTGCCGCTGAACCAGCCGCCTTCCTCTTCCACCAGCCGGACGTGGCCCTTCACGGCGGCATCGACCAATGCCGCCGCGAAGGCACAATTGTCGAAATGCTGATTGACAATGTAGCGCATGGCCGCCGGGGTCAGCTCGTCGGGCGGGGAGAAGAGCGGAACGATGGTTCCGGCGCGCGGGTCTCGTCCGGCCTTGCGCCACGCATAGAAGAGATATCCCAGCACGGCGGCGAGGCCGAGTGTGCCGACCAGTGGCGGTCCCCAATCGGAAAGGAACCAGCCCATCCGGTCGGTTTCGGTGGGCGCGGTCACGACGTCCTTGGGAAAGGCAACTGCGACGGTCAGCCCTTCGTGCGAATATAGGGGACGCGTTGTGTCGAACCGGATCTTCCCGGGTTCCTCCTCGGTCACTCGAGCAGCGCTGTCCGTCGAGCCTTGCGAGCCGGTGTAGGCGGCGCGCTGGCCGAAACGGGCGGGCGAGGGGAGGGTGACGGTCGCCGAGGCCCGATCGATCGGGAAGTCCCAGCCGTTGCCGGTGGCGTTCCAATAGAGCTCGTCATAGCCGTCGAACCGGCCGATCATCCGGCTGGCGCGGTAGCGGATGGTGTAGATATGCTCGCCGGGAGAAACGGTGCGATCGGCGCTGCCGATCTTGATGCGGACGCCGTTGGTCAGCGTTTCGAGCTTGTTGGGCTCCACTTGCCCATCGAGCCAGGTGTCGGTGAGATCGAAATCGACTTTCACCCTGCGGCCGCCGGTCGCCCGATATTTGGTCGGGAAGTCGCGGTAGATGCCGTGATTGATCCGGACATTCTCGACCCGGACGTGGATGGTCTCCGTGACGTCGAGCGTGCCGTCGCGGCCGACGGCGATATTGCTGTCGAAACGGAGGATCCGTTCTTCCGCCGCCGCTTCGCGAGGAAGCAGCAGCGAGGCCAGCGCGGCGAGCGCGACGATCAATAGCCGCATCGGGCTAGGGCCGCTGGAATTCGACCTTGGGCGCGCTCTGGATCGCCGGATCGGCGTCCTCATAATAGGGCTCTTCCTTGAACCCCATCGGCGATGCGAACAGCATGTCGGGGAAGGAGAAGATGCGGGTGTTCAGGTCCCGCGCGGTGGCGTTGTAGTAGCGGCGGGCCGACTGGAGTTCCGTCTCGAGGCTGCTGAGCTCGCCCTGCAATTCGCGGAAATTGGCGTCGGCCTTCAGCTCTGGATAGGCCTCGGCGACCGCGAACAGGCGACCAAGCATCGCCGTCATGGCATTATCGGCCTGGGCGGTCGCGGCGACGCTGCCGGCGTTCATCGCATCGGTGCGATGGGCGGTTACCTGGTCAAGCGTTTCGCGCTCGTGCGTCGCATAGCCCTTTACGGTTTCGACCAGGTTGGGGACGAGGTCGGCGCGGCGGCGAAGCTGGACGGTGATTCCGCTGAAGCCTTCGTGCACCAGAGCGCGAAGGCGAACCAGGCGGTTGTAGACCCCCACTGCGTAAACCAGCAGCAGGACGACGGCAGCAAGGAAGATCCAAAGGCCCATGACGTGTGTTCCCCCCGATAGGACAGGGGGAACATAGTGAAGGCTCGGGCTACCCGCTAGCCGTCATTGCGAGGAGCGAAGCGACGCGGCAATCCAACTGGATTGCTTCGCTCCGCTCGCAATGACGACGAGCTTAGAAAGCCGGAATTCCGGTGATGGCGCGGCCGAGGATCAGCGCATGGACGTCATGCGTGCCCTCATAGGTGTTGACCGTTTCAAGGTTGGCGGCGTGGCGCATCACCTGGAACTCGGCACTGATGCCGTTGCCGCCATGCATGTCGCGGGCGATGCGGGCGATGTCGAGCGCCTTGCCGCAATTGTTGCGCTTGATGAGGCTGATCGCTTCGGGGATGAGCTCGCCTGCTTCAAGACGGCGACCGACGCGAAGCGCGGCCTGAAGGCCGAGGGTGATCTCGGTGACCATGTTGGCAAGCTTCAGCTGGACGAGCTGGTTGGCGGCCAACGGACGGCCGAACTGCTTGCGGTCCAGCGTGTACTGGCGGGCGGTGGCATAGCATGCCTCGGCCGCGCCCATGCTGCCCCAGCCGATGCCGTAGCGGGCGCGATTGAGGCAGCCGAACGGACCTTTCAGGCCCTGTACGTTGGGGAGAAGGGCGTCCTCGCCGACCTCGACTTCGTCCATGACGATCTCGCCGGTGATCGAGGCGCGAAGCGAGAGCTTCTCCTTGATCTTGGGGGCGGAGAGGCCGGGCATACCCTTTTCGAGGACGAAGCCGCGGATCGCGCCGCCATGTTCCTCCGACTTCGCCCAGACGACGAACACGTCGGCGATGGGTGAGTTGGTGATCCACATCTTGGTGCCGCTGAGCTTGTAGCCGTTGGCGGTCTTCTGGGCGCGGGTGCGCATTCCGCCAGGGTCGGAACCGGCGTCGGGCTCAGTGAGGCCGAAGCAGCCGACCAGCTCGCCCTTGGCGAGGCCGGGGAGGTACTTCTTGCGCTGCTCCTCCGAGCCGTAGGCGTGGATCGGGTGCATGACGAGCGAGCTCTGCACCGACATGGCCGAGCGATACCCGCTGTCGACGCGTTCGACTTCGCGGGCGATGAGGCCGTAGCTGACGTAGCCTAGGCCAGCGCCGCCATAGACTTCAGGGATCGTCGCGCCGAGGAGGCCGAGGCCACCCATTTCGCGGAGGATTTCGCGATCGAAATTCTCGTTCAAATAGGCTTCGGTGACGCGCGGCTGGAGATTGTCCTGGGCGTAGGCCGAAGCCGTGTCGCGGACCATCCGCTCTTCGTCGGTCAGCTGGTGGTTGAGGTCGAACGGATCGGCCCAGTCGAACGGCAGGATGGCAGGCTCGCCCACTTGTTTCTCCAAAGGAATGAAGCGTGTGGGCCGCCCTTTAGCGGCGCTATGCGGCTGGCGCCACCCCGCTGCCGCTGCCGCCGAAGGTCTGCTTCAGGGTGAGGCCGAAGTTGAGGTGGCGGTTGCGCTCGCGGAACTCGTCGATGACGGTAGTCGGCGTAGCTCGGTTCGGGCGGAAAATGGTGCGGTGGCGATTGCCGGACGTGTCCAGCGCATTGTCGAGGTCGAGCGTGATCGTCGTGCCGTTGCGCGGCCGATATTCGACGAATGCCGTGCCAAATGGCCCGCCGTTGAAGTTCACGTCATATTCGTCGGTCCGATAGAAAGTGAAGCGCTGCCGGTCGCTGACAGTGAAACCGTAGGACCATTGGCCGATGTCATGCCGAACTTCGGCATTCCACTGCCATTCGGGAAAGAAGTCCGACCAGTTGCGTGGCTCGCCGGAGATCGGATCGTCGACGCGGGTGCGCTGCAGCGTACCGTCCAGTTTTACGCGCAGACCCTTGAGGCCGATCTTGGCGAGCGGTGCATCGAGCGTCAGCGTCGCGAAAGCGCGCTTGCCGGTGCCCAGATTGCCCGGTGCGTCGAAACATTCGGTCGGATCCTCAATATCGCAGATCAGGATGCGATCCTGGAGGTCGTTGACCAGGTCGTAGCCGATGTCGAGTTTGGCAAGGCCATCGCCAAGCAGCGGATGATTGACCGTGCCGCGGAACTGCCAGGTCTGTTGCGGGACGAGGTTGGTATTGCCGCCATTGACGCGGTCGGTGCTGAGTTCGGCCGAGCTGATGAAGTCGTAGAAATTGAGCTGGGCGACGACGCGCTTGGCCGAGACCTGCGCATGCCAGCCACTCGGGGCCTTCCAGTCCAAGGTCAGGCTGGGCTTCCAGAATTTGAGCGGGTCGCGATCCTGATCGACGTCGCCACGGACCGAGATTTTGGAATATTCGTAGGTGAGGCCGGCATCGAGGCGGATCGTACTGGACAGCTGCCGGCCGACATTGATGAAAGGCTCTGCACGCTTCTCCTTGACCCTGGCCTGATCGACGGGAAGGTTGATGCGCACCGGCTCGCCGCCTTCGAGGAACTCGAATAGCTGCACATCCTGGTCGAGGGTGTTGAGCGCGAATTCCGAGCCCGTTTCGACCGAGAAGCCGGCGACATTCGACTTGCTCCACGTCAGGCGAAGAATGGATTCGTTGCGCTGGGCGTCCTGCAGCTGTTCGAAGCCGCCGAGGATGTCGGTGCCGCCTTCGCTCCGGAAGCGATAGCGTTCCGACCAGTCGCGCTTGCGGCGAGTGGCAAGGCCCACCAGCTTGATCGCACCGCCGGCCAGTGGACGCGTGATGTCGCCGCCAAGCTCGAACACCGGGCTTTCGAAATCCTGGACCAGGTCGTCGTCACGCTCCGGACCGACCGCCGGTGTCACATGATTGTCCTGTGTCAAATAGAAGCTGCCGGGCGACCAGCGCGTGTTGACGTGGATAGACTTGTCGCTGGCCTGTTCGAACGCCCAGTTGGCTGAGATGAACGGGTTGAAGTCGCGGTAGCTGTTATGCTTGCGGCGATGCTCGATGAAGGCACCGGTTTCGGGATCGGTCAGGAGATCCGTACCTTCTTCAAGGTTCAGGACGTTGCTGGTGCCGGCCGACAGGTTGATGCTGTGCTCTCCGCGCCGGATGATCGCGGAAGCGGAGAGGTCGGGAACGATCCGGCCAGTGTAGAGGCGGCGGATGGAGCCGGTGACATTGCCGTCGATCCCGCTCACCTCGGACAGGATCACGTTCAAAACCTGGCTGCGGGTCGCATATTCCGCGCCGTAAATCGTGCCCGGGCCGATCTCGACCCGCACGACCTGGCCTGCGGGGATGTTTCTAAGGACGGACGTCAGGCTTTCCGACTTGCTGCTGGGGCGCTGGCCATTGATGACCACATTGCCGGCGGCCTGCGCGAAACCGCGAACTTCTACGTCTCCGAGATCGAGGTTGAAGCCGGGAACCAGCCGGGCGATGTCGAGTGCCGTCTGTGGCGCCGATGGAGCGAAGAACGCAGCGCTATAAGTAGTGGTACGCGTTATCTCGGTGCCCGGTGCGCCTGCGACCGGGGCCTGCGCCTCCTGCGTTTCGGTCTCCGGCGCTTCGGAGTCCTGGGCATATGCTGGACTGGCAATGGCGGCCGATAGTGCAAACAAACTAAGGCTCGAAAGGCCGCGACGCATGGAAATTTCCCCGATTGATACTGTTTCGCCGCCGCCTACGCTTACAAATGTAGTTGAGGGAGCGGCGTTCGACCAATCGACGAACGGTTCTGCCAGTGCGTAAGTCGATTTCCTGATGCTACCGATACCGGGGATGTGGCATGGTAGCGCTGATCGATGCCGCGTTCCCGGAGGAATAAATGGCCGTCAAACTATGGATGCCGGTGGTAGTGGCGCTCTTTGCGCCCGATCTTGCGGCGGCCGCCCAAGATCCGGCTCCGCCCGGGAAAGACACCAAGATTTGCAGGGAAGCCAAGCAGAAAACCGGCAGTCGCGTTCGAACCGGTCCGAAATGCCGAACCGCCGAGGAATGGCGGAAGGAAGACGAAGAACGAAGCCGGATGCCCTTGTCGGCGACGATTACCGAAGGGCAGCCAGACGGCCCGACCCGGCCGCGTCCTCAATAGAGCTTTTGAACCGGTTTATCCGGCCGCAATTGCCTCAAGGCGCACATGGGCATCGGAAACCATCGTCTTGAATCTTGGTAGCTCCCGTAGTGCATCGAGGTCGGGGTCGATCGCCGCGTGGCGAAGGAACGCCAAGCTGTCGAGGCGCTCGAAGAACTGTTCTAGCAGGTCCATTGCCCCATCCAGATCGGCATTGCGGAAAGTCAGGCCGCAGGCGGCGTTGTACATGACCCACAGATTGTCGGGATCGAGCAAGAGCGCGCGCTGAACCCAGTCCTTGCCCCTGTCGACTTCGCCCAGCATCATCAGCGAGCTCGCACCCGCGGCGAGGGCGGCTCCATTCGCCGGATCCTTGGCCGCGGCCGCCTCTGCGCGCGACAATGTGCGTCGTGCGGCATCCAGTGCAGCTGCCTCGTCGCCGATCCCGTCGTAACAGGTGATCAGCATCGAGACGCTGTGGAAATCGGTGGGCATCAGTTCCGCGGCTTTTTCAAAGTAGCGGATCGCGTCGCCCATTCGATCGCGCCGGAACATGAGCCGAGCAGCCTCGCGGTTCACCTCCCAGGATTCAGATCCTAACCGAAGCGCTTCGCCAAGCTGCCGGTCGGCTTCGTCGTGGCGGCCCTGCTGTTCCAGGTCCCTGACCTTGACGCAGTATGGCTCCGCCAGTCTTTTATTGAGTTCCAGCGCACGATCGGCGGCGGGGAGGGGATCCTCGTCCTTGCCATGCCAGAACCTAAGTTCAGCCTGGGCCAGCGCCATCAGTGCCCAGGCCTCCGCATAGTCGGGATCGAATGCCACAGCCTGCTTGCAGATACGGACTACAGTTTCGTCGCGGCGGCTGTTGCCCCAGGTTCCCCAAATCCATTGCTGGCGAGCCATGAGGTAGAGGTTGTAGGCATCAACGCGATCCGTGCCCCGTGCCTCGATCGCCTGCTCCTCTTCCGGCAGCAGCTTGACCTTCAGTGATTCAACAATGGCCTTCGAAATCTCATCCTGGATTTCGAAGATGTCGGTGAGGTCGCGATCGTAGCGGTCGGCCCAATGGTGATCGCCCGCTTTTCCATCGATCAGCTGAGCGGTGATGCGGACACGGTTGCCAGATTTGCGAACGCTGCCTTCCAGCACGAAGGCGACACCGAGCTGTTCGGCGACATCCTTCACGTCAACCGACTGCCCCTTGAAGGTGAAGGCGGTATTGCGAGCCACGACTGACAGGGCCGAAACCTTCGACAAGTCAGTGATGATGTCTTCGGTAATGCCGTCGCTAAAATATTCCTGTTCCGGATCGCCGCTCATGTTCGCGAACGGCAGCACGCAAACCGAAGGGCGGCTTGGCTTGGACTTCGATGCCGGTTTGGCCTCCGCGGCGGCGGGTTTTGCGCCGTTGCCCTTCTGCGCAATTCCCTCGAGGAGCGTGCTCAGAGCGGGCGGATCGGCGCGACCATCCCAACTGCCGAAATCGATCGACTGGAACTGCCGGAATCCCAGCGGCGGCTTTTCCGCGCCCATGATGACGGGAAGCAAGCGCCCGGAATCGCGCCCTTCTGCAGCTTCATCCTGCACCCAGGGAGATTCGACCGAGGTCTTCGTCCAAAGAACGACAACGGCGTCGGCATTCTTCAACTCGCGATCGATTTCCGTGGCGAAGCGAGAACCACCCTGGATCTGATGGTCCCACCAGACCTGATGACCGGCACGTTCGATTGCGGCTGCGAGCTGCTTCGCGGCGGCTGCGTCATCACGGGCGTAGCTTAAGAAAACTCGCGCCACCGGCACCCCTAACAAAATGTAAACAGCTTTTGCGACGAAGTGGTGCGTCGTTGCAAGCCCCGGAGAGCTTAATTCGTCCTGGCCAATAGCCGCACAAGATCATCCTTCCAGAATTTCGCCCAGGTGTGGGTCCCATGGCCGCGCGTGTCGTCGGTTTCGGCGATCATCCGGAACTGGGCGTTCGGCATCCGCTTCACCGCCTCACCGGGGACATTGAGGTTTCGAGGATTGATGAAGTCGTCAGCCGAGTTGATCCACATGACGGGAGCGGTCATCGACTCCAGCTTCGGCCAGGGATTGTAGTTCCGCGACGATTCAAGCTGGTAGATCAGGTCATTGGCATCGAGCGCGGCCAGGGCCGTCGAGACCCGTTCTTCGGCAAAGGTGCCGGCAGCTTGCCGGGTTGGGTATTGCGCCTGATAGTTGAGGGGTGCGGCGCCGGCGACGAAGAGAAGGCTCTGCGCGGTTCGCAGGCCCAGCGTGGGTTGCGCCGTGTAGGCACCGCTCTGCCAGGCCGGATCGGACTTGATTCCGTTGATCGCCAATTGGCGCCACATCCGGTTCAGCCCGGCGATCTCGATCGGTTCGCAGGCCATCGGCATCAAGGCGCGCGCAAAATTCGGGTGCGTCTCCCCCCATACGAAGGCGTGCATGCAGCCCATCGACGTCCCAAAGATCAGGCGAAGGCGGTTGACTTCAAGCTCCTTCAGCATCAGCCGCTGGGCCTCGACCATGTCGTCATAGTCATATTTGGGGAATTGCATCTTGAGGCCGTCCGACGGCTTCGACGATTTCCCATGGCCGATATTGTCCGGAAGGATGATCCAGTAGCGGCTGATGTCCAGCGGCTGGCCGGGCCCATAAAGCTCGCCCGCGAACTGCGGCCTCAGAAATTGTTGCCCAGTGCCGCCAGTGCCGTGAAGCACCATGACCGCATTATCGATCTCGCCCGCCGCATTTCGGTGCGGCTTCCCCAAGGTCGTGTAGTGCATGTTGAGGCGAGGCAGGGTCTCGCCGGAGCGAAACTTGAAGTTGACGAGGGAGACGTCGCCTTCCTGCGCCGGCCAAGTGACGGCAGTTGGAGCCGCGGCAGGAGCGGGGGTCGAAGCAGGCTGAAGCGCAAGCGCCGCAAGAAACAGGAACATCGTTGGCCTCCAATCGGGTTACCCGGAATATGACCGTTGCCCGGCGATTGGGAAGTGCCGATGTGGAATGGGCGAGGTTTCCATCGAGATTGGAACAATTCCCCGGTTTTCTCAGTATTTTTGCCAACTGCGTTACACAAAAAGTGGCGATAGGAGTGATGCTCCCGGCTCTGAATTGCCGGGCCATCATCGCGTTTGAGGAAAGCTTGTTCGGGCTCGATCAAGCTCAAGCCAGAGGAGTGGAAATATGCGAAAGGGCATTGCCACAACCACATTGATCCTGTTGGGCGGACTTAGCCTAAGCGCCTGTGCCACGACCGATTATGTCGATGAACGGATCGCGGCAGTGAACGCGCGCATCGATGCGCTCGAAACGCGTGTGAATGAAAATGCGGCAGCAGCTCAGGCAGCATCGGCGCAGGCCCAGACAAACAGCCAGAGGATCGACCAGCTGACAGGCCGCGTGGACGGCCTTGAGCAGCGCATGGCGACAAGGGCGCCGCGCAACTAGGGTTAACCGTTGACCGCGAAGCAAAGAGGCAACCTGGGCCAGCGCATCGCGTTATTCGGTCGGGAACTGTCGGAGAGTTTAGTTGGCTAGGCGCAATCGCGTTCTTCTGCCGTTAGCAGTGGTGACTCTTTTGGGCGGTGCTTTGCCACTGGCAGCGGCGCAATCCGAGGAACGGTCCGGTGTCGTTCACACCAACTCGGTGGAAGCGCTTCAGCTGGCCAGTTGGGTGACGGCGTCGCGGGACAATGACGACCGGCCATTCATCGTAATCGACAAGGTCACGGCCGAGGTGCTGATCTTCGATTCGACCGGCGTGCTCCAGGGAATAACGCCGGCGTTGCTGGGAATTGCCAAGGGCGACGATGCGACACCGGGGATTGGCGACAAGGAGCTGAGCGAAATCGGGCCGGCAGAGAAGACCACGCCGGCGGGGCGGTTCTTCGCGCGGCTTGGACCCGCCAAGGGCGACCAGACAGTGCTTTGGGTCGATTTCAACACGTCTGTTGCGCTGCACGCCGTCGTCACAAAGAACCCAAGCGAGCACCGGTTAGAACGCCTGGAATCCCCCACACCCAGCGATAATCGGATCACCTTCGGATGCATCAATGTGCCGGCGACATTCTTTGAGGAGGTGGTCAGGCCGATTTTCGGTGGCGGCGGCGGGATGGTCTATATCCTGCCGGAATCGAAGTTCCTGATCGAAGTGTTCCCTGCCTTCGACATGTTTGCGCCGCCAATCGAGCGCACCGCGCAAACGATTCCAGTGGACGGCTGAGCGCTGGCGGATGGGGTGGGATTCGAACCCACGGACGCTTGCACGTCGCCGGTTTTCAAGACCGGTGCCTTAAACCGCTCGGCCACCCATCCATCTGCCCGGCGGTCATCCGGGCTTCAGCTTCGCCCGCCTAGGCGACGGCGATGGGCTGTGCAAGGCACGGGATGAATGCGATGGGCGCTGCGGGTGTCCCCGGTTACGTTGGCCCGGTTAGCCTGACAACAAGAACCCCGTAAGGAGGCGGAATGCGAGTTGCTCTGACGTTGGCCGTGTTGATTTTTGGAACCAGCGCCAGCGCCCAGGTGGATCCGCTGGCGCCCTTGCCGGCTGCGCCACCGCAACCCGTTGTCCAGCAAGCCGCGCAGCCCGTTGCGGCATCCTCGGCCACAAGTTCGCAGATGGGTTTCGCGGCCTACAAGCAGCGGCTGTCCAGCCTGGCCCGTTCGGCCGGCGTTCGCGAGGCGACGATCCAGTCGGTCATCCCCTATCTGTCGCTCAACAGCAGCGCGATTCGGCTCGACCGGGCCCAGCCGGGGCAGATCAACAACCCCAATGCCACGCCGCCCTTCGCACCCTATCGCAGGAAGCATGTGACAAGCGACCTGATCCGGCGCGGCGCAGCGAAATATCGCGAGCATTATTCGCGCCTGATGCAGATCGAGCAGCGCATGGGCGTTCCCGCTTCGGTCATCCTCGGCATCTACGGCAAGGAAACCAGCTACGGGCGGATCACGGGCAATTTCGATGTGCCCGACGTGCTTGCGAGCCTCGCCTATGAGGGTCGCCGCCGGGACCTGTTCGAAAGCGAGTTCGTCGCGGCATTGAAGCTGATCGACCTTGGCTATTCGCGTTCGAGGCTTCGCGGAAGCTGGGCGGGCGCGATGGGCTATCCGCAGTTCATGCCATCGGTGGTGCTGCGCTTGAGAGCAGACGGCGACGGCGACGGCTATGCCGATATCTGGCGGAGCGAGGACGATGCCTTCGCGTCGATTGGAAACTATCTGCGCGATGCTGGATGGAAGGCAGGAATGCTGTGGGGCGTTCCCGTTCGGGTGCCCAGTGGCTTCAATCGAGCAGCGGTACGAAATCCGGTGACTTCAACCGAATGCCCTCGGGTGCACGCACGGCACAGCCGCCCCATGACGATGGCACAATGGCGCGCACTGGGAGTGGTCCCGGTCAGCCGGTCGCACCGCGAAACCGACATGGCGACCTTGATTGAGCCCGACGGCCCCGGAGAAACCGCCTATCTGGTGACCGACAATTACCGGGCGATCCTCAAATATAATTGCTCCAACTTCTATGCCTTGTCTGTCCTGCTGCTTGCCGATGGAATTATCGGCCGTTGAGGCGCTGACAGGGGCGGAAGGGCACCTTAAAGACGGGTGGTCCAACATTCACCGGAGTCGTTACCGCGTCATGATTCGTGCCTCACTGCTCGCCACCGTCTCCCTTGCCCTGGTTGCCGGCGCTGCCCCGGCCAAGGCTCCGCCATTCGAGACACCTGCCCAGGTCGCCTATCTCATCGATCTGTCGTCTGGCGCCGTCCTGCTCGCAAAGGATGCCGATCGGCGGATGCCGCCGGCGTCGATGGCCAAGATGATGACCACCAATGTGGCCTTCGAGCTGATCAAGAAGGGCGACCTGAAGCTCGACAAGATGTGCACGGTACGTCCGGAAACCTGGCAAAAGTGGCACGGCCCGCAAGCCGGATCGACGATGTTCCTGTCGCCGAACGAGCAGGTCAGCGTCGAGAATTTGCTTCACGGAATCGTGACCCTGTCGGGCAATGATGCTTCGGTAGTGCTCGCGGAGTGCATTGCCGGTACCGAGGAAGCCTTTGCCAACGTCATGAACGAGAATGCCAAGCGGCTGGGTTTGACCGGCAGCAACTTCGGCAATTCCAACGGCTGGCCGGACGAGGGCAGGACCTATGTCACCGCGCGAGACCTCGCTGCGCTGGCCCGGGCCGAGATCGAGAACCATCCGGACCTCTACAAGAAGTTCTACAGCCAGACGAGCTTCACCTGGGGCAAGACGCTGGGCAGCGGCGCCGACATCACCCAGGCCAATCGCAACCCTCTGCTCGGCCGAGTGCCGGGCGCGGACGGGCTGAAGACCGGCCACACTGACGAGGCGGGCTATGGCTTCACCGGGTCGGCCGACCAGAACGGCCGCCGCCTCATCATGGTCGTTGCCGGGCTCGGCAGCTTCAACCAGCGGATCGAGGAATCGGTGAAGCTGATGCAGTGGGGCTTCAACGCCTGGCAGTCGAAGTCGCTGTACAAGGCCGGCACGACCGTTGGCAGCGCCAAGGTACAGTTGGGCGGCGATGACGAGGTGGCGCTGGTGGCGCCGCGCGATCTTGCCATCACCATTCCCGCGGGCGTGCTGTCCAAGGTCACCTCGACCAAGATCCGCTACCAGGGACCGCTCAAGGCGCCGATCGCCAAGGGCCAGCATATCGCCGACCTGGTGGTGACGACCACGGAGGGTGAGCAGGTGACGCCGCTGGTCGCGGCCGAAGCGGTCGAGGAAGCGGGTTTCTTCGCGCGTGCGTGGATCGGGCTGAAGCAGCTCCTCGGGATGGCCTGATCGATCGAAATGGCGCGGGGGCGGTTCATTTCGCTTGAGGGCGGCGAGGGGGCCGGGAAGTCCACTCAACTGGCGGCGTTGGCCGAGGCGCTCCGGGGTCGCGGGCTGACGGTCATCGTGACTCGTGAGCCGGGCGGCAGCCCCGGCGCCGAAGCCATTCGCAAGCTGTTGCTGGAAGGCGAGGAGACGCGGTGGAATGCCCGCGCCGAGGCGCTGCTATTCGCCGCAG
Source organism: Sphingomonas caseinilytica (assembly GCF_023516455.1). Taxonomy (GTDB): domain Bacteria; phylum Pseudomonadota; class Alphaproteobacteria; order Sphingomonadales; family Sphingomonadaceae; genus Sphingomicrobium; species Sphingomicrobium caseinilyticum. Next base: position 328,844 of record NZ_JAMGBA010000001.1, read on the forward strand.
CCAGGTCCGACCATATCGAAAAGACCATCCAGCCGGCACTCGATCGCGGCGAATGGGTGCTGAGCGACCGTTTCCTCGACAGCAGCCTTGCCTATCAGGGCGAAGCCGGCGGGTTGGGCATCGAGGCGGTGCGCGATCTCCATCGCTTCGGCAGTCTCGATTTCCTGCCGGACCGTACGTTGGTCCTGACACTCGATGAGTCCGAAGGTGCGCTGCGCGCCCGGGCAAGGGACGGGCATCTGGGGGATCGGATCGGATCGCGGCCGCCAAGCTATCACGCGGCAGTCGATGCCGGGTTTCGCGCGATGGCCGAAAAGGAGCCCGAACGGGTCAAGCTGATCGACGCCAGCGGCACGCCGGAAACGGTGACGGCGCGGCTGCTCTACGCGCTGGGCGACCTGCTCCCATGATCGTGGGGCAGGATCGGGCGGTCGAGGCCTTCACCAATGCATGGCGGACGCAGCGGCTGCATCACGGCTGGCTGCTGACAGGGCCAAAGGGCGTGGGGAAGGCGACGTTCGCCAAGGCAGCCGCGACCCGGGTGCTGGCGGAAGCCGCCGGGCCTCCGGTTGACCTGTCGGGGCTGGAAACGCCCGCCGATCATCCGATGGCGCGATTGCTCGCGGCGGGAAGCCATCCGGATTTCCGCCTGCTGGAGCGTCTCGAACGGCCGACCGGCGGACTTGCCCGCAATATCAGCGTCGATCAGGTGCGGTCGCTGGGTGAGCTGTTGGCGGTGACGCCGTCGATGAGCCCTTGGCGCGCGATCGTCATCGACGCGGCCGACGATCTGGAGGCTTCGGCCGCCAGCGCGCTGCTCAAGATGCTGGAGGAGCCGCCGGCCAATACGCTGTTCTTCCTAATCAGCCATGCGCCAGGCCGATTGCTTCCAACCATACGCTCGCGCTGCCGTCGTCTGGACTTTGCCAGGATCGGCGATGACGCCATGACGTCATTGCTAAGCCGTTCATTGCCAGAGGAAAATTCCGCGGAGCTTGGTCGGTTGATCGAGTTTGCCAATGGATCGATCGGGCGTGCCCTGGCGATTGCCGAGCTGGATCTTGCGCCGCTGGAAAGCGAGGCGCTCGCTATACTGCGCCAGGGAGACGCCGATAATGCGCGGCGGTCGAAACTCGCCTCCGCTCTTGGCCCAAAGGGCGCGGCTGAGCGCTATGCGGCTTTCCTTGATCTGGTGCCGGGACTGATTGCGACTGAAGCCGCGGCATTGACTGGTCAAGCTCGGGGCCGGGCATTGGACGCTTACACCAAGGTCCGGGAGACGGCGGCGTTGGCGCCCCGCCTGTCGCTGGATCCTGCGGCCACGGTTTTCCAGATCGGAACGATCCTCGCCTCGGTTGCCTTGAAGGACTAAGGCAGGGCCGCTAGTGGCATCGGCAATGTCCGAGCCATTCTATATCACCACCGCGATCAGCTACCCCAACGGCAAGCCGCATATCGGCCACGCCTATGAAGCCATTGCCGCCGACGCAATGGCCCGTTTCCGCCGTGCCCAGGGTCGCGACGTGCGCCTGATCACAGGTACCGACGAGCATGGGCTGAAGATGGTCCAGACAGCCCGCGCCCAGGGGCGGGATACGCTGGAATTTGCGGATGAAATGTCAGGATATTTCCGTGAGATGTGTCACGGATTGAATATCTCATATGATGCGTTCGTGCGGACCACCGAGCCGCGCCATTATGAGGCCAGCCAGAAGATCTGGAAGGCGATGGAGGCGAATGGCGACCTCTATCTCGACCGTTATGAGGGCTGGTATTCGGTCCGGGACGAAGCTTTCTACGACGAAAGCGAGCTGATCGCGGGAGAGGGGGGCGAAAAGCTGTCGCCGCAGGGGACGCCCGTCGATTGGACCGTCGAGGAGACCTGGTTCTTCCGCCTGTCCAAATATCAGGACAAGCTGCTGCAGCTCTATCGCGACAATCCAGACTTCATCCGCCCGGAAAGCCGCCGCAACGAAGTGGTTCGCTTCGTCGAGGGCGGCCTCAAGGATCTGAGCGTCTCACGTACCAGCTTCGACTGGGGCGTTCCGGTGCCGAACTCGCCCGGTCACGTCATGTACGTCTGGGTCGACGCGCTGACGACCTATATGACCGGCGTTGGGTTCGCCGATGACGAAGCCAGCTATGACCGCTTCTGGCCGGCGGACGTGCACCTGATCGGCAAGGACATCGTCCGGTTTCACGCGGTTTACTGGCCGGCCTTCCTGATGTCGGCGAACCTGAAGCTGCCGAAGCAGGTCTTCGGCCATGGCTTCCTGCTGGCGCGCGGCGAGAAAATGTCCAAGTCGCTCGGCAATGTGGTCGATCCGATGGAGCTGGCCGAGCGCTATGGCGTCGATGCCCTGCGCTATTTCCTCCTGCGCGAAGTGAGCTTCGGCCAGGACGGCAGCTACAGCAACGAGGCGATCGTCAACCGCGTGAACAGCGAGCTGGCCAATAGCTTCGGCAACCTTGCCCAGCGCAGCCTGTCGATGATTTTCAAGAATTTAGGCGGCGTCATTCCCGCGGCAGGTCAGGCGGAGGAAGACAAGGCGCTGCTTGCCCAGGTCGACGAGGCATGCGCCAGCCTGGAGCGCGAGTTCGACGGCTTCGCCTTCTCGACGGGCCTCGAGGCGTGGATGACGGCAGTGTTCGCATGCAATGCCTATGTCGATACGATGGCACCCTGGGCGCTCAAGAAGAGCGATCCGGAGCGGATGGCCGCGGTGCTTGGAACCTTGGTCGCGGCGGTGCGGAAGCTTGCGGTCGCGGTGCAGCCCATCGTTCCGGCGTCGGCTGAGAAGCTGCTTGGCTTGATCGATAGCGGCGAGGGCGGGGCGCCGATCGAGCAGCCAACGCCCATCTTCCCGCGTTTGGAGCTTCCGGAGGATGAGGAAGAAGCCGCGTGAAGCTGATCGATAGCCATTGCCACCTCAACTATGCCGGTCTGGCCGAGCGGCAGGATGTAGTGTTGGCCAATGCCCGGCAGCGTGGAATCGGCGGATTTCTCAATATTTCGACCCGCCAGAAAGAGTGGGGCGACATTATCGGCACGGCCGAGCGCAATAGCGACGTCTGGGCGACTGTCGGCGTTCACCCGCACGAAGCCGATGCGCATCCCGATCTTGGCGCCGCCGCGCTGATCGAAGCCGCGCAGCATCCCAAGGTCATCGCGATCGGCGAATGCGGGCTCGATTATTATTACGACAAGTCCGACCGCGCGGCCCAGCGCGAGCGGTTCCAGGCACATATCGAAGCGGCGCGGGAGACCGGCCTGCCGCTGGTGATTCACACTCGCGACGCCGAGGACGACACGGCCGAAATCCTCACCCGCGAGGTGGAGAAGGGCGGCGTCACTGGGGTGCTGCACTGCTTCACCGGAAGCGCGGAGCTGGCCCGGAAGGGGCTGGACCTAGGCTTCTATGTATCCATCTCGGGTATCGTGACGTTCAAGAACGCAAAGGACCTGCAGGAAACGGCCAAGAGGATCCCGCAGGACCGGCTGCTGGTAGAGACGGACTCACCCTTCCTGGCGCCCGTCCCGCATCGTGGGCAGACCTGCGAACCGGCATTTGTTGCCGACACAGCGGCGTTCCTTTCGGAATTGCGCGGCGAGCCGGTCGAGCAATTGGCCGAGGCGACGACCGCCAACTTCTTCAAACTGTTCGGTAAAGCTGAAGCGTGAAGATCCGGATACTCGGTTGCGGGACGTCAACCGGGGTTCCACGGATCGGGAACGACTGGGGCGATTGCGATCCCAATGAACAGCGAAACCGGCGCACACGCTCTTCGATCATGGTCGAGAGCGGCGGTGAAACTCTTCTGGTGGATTGCGGACCCGATCTCCGCGAACAATTGCTGGCCGCCGGGACTTCCCAGGTCGACCGAGTGATCGTCACGCACGATCATGCCGATCATTGCCACGGGATCGACGATTTGCGGCAGATCGCCCAGCTTCGCGGCAGCCAGGTGCCGCTCCATGCGCGCTCCAAGACCTTGGAACGGCTTCACAGGCGCTTCAAATATCTATTTGAAGGCGTTGCACTTTATCATCCGGTTGTGGTGCCGGTCGAGATCGACATCGAAGAGCGGCTGGGGGATTCCAGGCTGACCTTTGTCGATCAGCCGCACGGTGGCATCACGTCGCTAGGCATCAGGGCCGACGAGGGCGATCGTTCGTTCGGCTATGCCATTGATTTTCATGATTTTACACCCGAAATGAAGGCACATTATGATGGTGTCGGCCTGTGGATCTGCGATTGCCTGCGACGAGAGCCGCATCCAACGCATGCGCATCTCGATGCCGTTCTCAGCTGGGCACGTGATTTGAAGGTGGGGCAATTGCTGCTGACGCATCTCGACAAATCAATGGATTATGCGACGTTGATCGGAGAGTTGCCCGATTGGGCGGAGCCGGCCTTTGACGGCCAGGAGATCATGTTGTGACCAACGACTGGATGCTGGGCAGCCTGTATCTGTTGATGGCCCTGATGCTCGTCGCCGGATCGCTGATCGCCAGGCGGGAACGCTTCGCCAAGCTGGCGACCTTCGCATTAGCCTGGATCGCCATTTTTGGGGCAGGCTTCGTGCTGTTCACCTTCAGGGACGACCTTGGCTATGTCGCGCAACGGCTTCGCGCGGAAGCGAGCGGCGAGCCGGTGGTGGAAGGCCAGCAAGTCCGCATTCCGATGGCGATCGACGGGCATTTCTGGGTCGAGGCATCGCTGAACGGCGTTCCGGTGAAGTTCCTGGTCGATAGCGGCGCCACCATGACGACGATCGGCCGGGCAACCGCGGAATCTGCCGGTGTGGCGGTCAGCACCAATCGGACGCAGCTTGTTCGCACGGGAAATGGGATGCTGCGCGTTTCAACGGGACGTGCGGACAGCCTATCGATCGGCCCGATCGAGCGGAACGCCGTTGGCCTTCACGTCACCGAGAATGAAGATCTGAACGTCCTCGGCATGAACTATCTGTCGACGATGAACCGTTGGGGGGTCGAAGGCCGGTGGCTGATCCTCGAAAGCTGATGAGGGTGCCGAGGGGGCTTTCTTCCTCTGTATATACATCTTTTACTTTACATAATATATATTATCATACTCATATATCAGGTCGGGCCGGGGCAATTTCAGGGGCCCCTCACGACCTTAGGGAGCGCTAAATGGGCCTCGACCGCCTCGACAATATCATGAAGCGGCTGCGGGACCGCGAGACCGGCTGCGAATGGGATAGCGTCCAGACGTTTGAAACGATCGCCCCCTATACGATCGAGGAAGCTTATGAGGTCGCCGATGCGATCCATCGCGGCGACATGGATGCGCTGGTCGATGAGCTTGGCGACCTGCAGCTTCAGGTCGTTTTCCATGCCCGCATGGCCGAGGAAGAAGGTCATTTCACCCTGGCTGACGTCCTCCAGCGCATTTCCGACAAGCTGGAGCGCCGCCATCCGCACATCTTCGGTGATGCGGAGCAAGGCGGTCATCATCTGTGGGAAGTGATCAAGGCCGAGGAACGAGCCAAACTGGACGACAAGAGCGCGCTGGCCGGTGTCGCCCTGGCCCTTCCCGCGCTGGAACGTGCGGCAAAGCTGCAGAAGCGCGCGGCCCGAACGGGCTTCGACTGGCCGGATATCGAAGGGCCGAAAGCCAAGATCCGAGAGGAGATGGACGAAATTGCCGCGGCTTCGCCGGAAGAACTTGAGGAAGAGGTTGGCGACCTGTTGTTCGCCGTAGTGAACTTCGCACGGTTTCTCAAGATCGAGCCCGAAGAGGCACTGCGAAAAGCGAACCGCAAGTTTGAGAAGCGATTTCGCCAGATCGAACAGGCTCCAGGCTTCAGGGACATGAGCCTCGATGAAATGGAAGAGCTTTGGGTCGCTGCGAAGAAGGCTCCGGCCGACGCCTAGAGCCTCTCGAACCTCGCCCAATTCTCGGGGCTAAGCTTCACCTCCAAGTGCAATTGGTCGCCGTCGGCGTGCTGCTCAATGACGTCACCGCGCGCGTGCAGCCAGGCAATGCGTGGGCCGTCACCTGCATTGAGGCGAACATGATGCGTCTGAGAGCCGGAATGGAGCCGGTCGGCAATGGCTTCGCGAAGGTCGTCAACTCCTTCCCCGGTCAATGCGGAAAGGGCGATGACGTCATCGCGGCGCTTGGCCTCCCCAGTCAGCTCCTTGCGCTGGTCCGGGGGCAGGAGGTCCAGCTTGTTCCACACTTCCATCCGAGGCGGCGCACCCTCCTCCGCCAGTCCAAGCGTTGCCAGCACCGCCTCTACATCGGCGGCCTGCGCATCGCTGTCCGGGTGAGCGATATCGCGAACGTGGAGGATGAGGTCGGCCGCCGCCACTTCCTCGAGCGTAGCCCGGAAGGCCGCGACAAGCTCGGTCGGGAGATTCGAGACGAAGCCGACCGTATCGGAGAGGATCGCGCGGTCAAATCCGGGGATTTTTACCTGCCGCATGGTCGGATCGAGCGTGGCGAACAACAGGTCTTCGGCCATCACCGAAGCCTGGGTCATCCGGTTGAACAGGGTCGATTTTCCGGCATTGGTATAGCCGACAAGCGCAATCACCGGCCAAGGCGCCCGCTGCCGGCGATCGCGATGCAGGCCGCGCGTGCGGCGCACCTGATCCAGCTCGCGCCGGATGCGGGCCATCCGGTCGCGGATCAGCCGCCTGTCGGCCTCGATCTGGGTTTCGCCAGGGCCGCCGAGGAAGCCGAAGCCGCCGCGCTGCCGCTCAAGGTGGGTCCAGCTGCGGACCAGGCGGCCAGCCTGATAGTCGAGATGCGCGAGCTCGACTTGCAGGCGCCCTTCCGCAGTTGCTGCCCGTTCGCCGAATATTTCGAGGATGAGGCCGGTGCGGTCGATGACCTTGCACTTGGTCTCCTCCTCCAGCGTCTTCTGCTGGACGGGGCTAAGCGCGGCATCGACGACGAGCAATTTGGCGTCATGGGCCTCCGCGAGCTCGCCGATTTCCTCGACTTGTCCCTTGCCGAACAGGCTGGCGGGGCGGATCTGGCGCAGCCTGAAGCTCTTGCGGCCAACAACATCGATGCCGATCGCCTCGGCAAGACCCGCCGCTTCCTCGACCCGGGCATCGAGCGAACGAAGAGCGCCCTCCCCGGTGCGTTCAGGCACGACAATGAGGGCGCGCTCGCCGCGCGCTACGCCACCATCGTCAGCACGGTTGAAAACGCTCAGCCTTCATCCTCCGTTTGGCTCTCGCCGGCGAGGTTCAGCGGATGACCTGGCTGCATCGTCGAAATAGCGTGCTTGTAGACCAGCTGGACCTGCCCGCCGCGCTCTAGAAGGAGCGAGAATTGGTCGAAACCGGCAACAGCCCCCTGCAGCATCACGCCGTTGACCAGGAATACGGTCATCGGCTCATGCTCCCGGGAAGCAGCGTTCAGGAACAGATCCTGAAGCATCGGCTTCTTGCCATTGCCCCCCTCCCCGCCATTGCCGAGATTCAGGTCAGCTGGGGCATGGGTGGGCATGATGGTGGAAATCGCATGCTTGTAGACGAGCTGTGCGTTGCCATCACGTCGAAGCAGCAGGGAGAATGGATCGAACCAGGTTACTACCCCTTGAAGCTTTACTCCCTTCACTAGGAAGATCGTCACGGGGGTCTTGGAACGACGAATTGAATTCAGGAACTGATCCTGCAAACTCAGCGACTTCTCAGGCATTGTTATTATTATTCCTCATCGCGTTTGTCGCCCAGGCCAAGGGCTTTGAGTTTCCGGTGCAGCGCCGAGCGCTCCATGCCGATGAACGAGGCGGTGCGGGAGATGTTGCCGGAAAAGCGCCGGATCTGGATCTTCAGATACTCACGTTCGAAGCTTTCCCGCGCCTCGCGGAGCGGAGAACCCATGATCGCCAGCGACGGGCCGCCCACTCCGGCGGAGGCCTGGGAGTCCAATATTTCGGGCGGAAGAAGGTCGACCTCGATGCAGCCGACACGATCGCCCGGAGTCAGGATCAAGGTCCGCTCGATGATGTTGCGGAGCTGCCGGACATTTCCGGGCCAGTCATGCGCCTGGAGGGCGGCCATCGCTTCCTTCGAAAGCTCCGGCGTGGAAATCCGCCGCTCGGACGCGAAGCGGGCCAGGAAGTGGTTGACCAGCTCCGGAATGTCCTCGCGCCGTTCCCTCAGCGGCGGGATACGAACCGGCACGACGTTGAGCCGATAGTAGAGATCCTCGCGGAAGCGTCCGGCCGCGATCTCCTCGGCCAGGTTGCGAGAGGTGGCGGAAAGAACGCGGACGTCCACCTTGACCGGCCGTTGGCCGCCGACCCGCGTATAGCTCTGATCCGTGAGGACCCTCAGTATCTTGGCCTGGGTGGTTTGCGGCATGTCCGCGATCTCATCGAGGAACAACGTCCCGCCATGCGCCTGTTCCAGCAGGCCCGGCCTGGAAACGCCGTTCTGCTCGCTTCCGAACAATTCCTCTTCAACCCTTTCCGGGCTCATCATCGCGGCCGAAAGGACGATGAAAGGCGCGGAAGCCCGGGGGCTCCAATTATGGATCATGCGGGCGGCGATTTCCTTGCCCACGCCCGCCGGACCCGTGATCATCACGCGGCTTCCCGTCGGCGCAACCCGCTTCAGCGTCGCCCGGACGGTATTGATCGCGACGGACGTCCCGTCGAGCTGGTCGTCGGGCCCAAGCTGGTGCCGAAGATTGGCGACCTCGCGCCGCAGCCGGTCGGTCTCGGTCGCCCGGCCGACGAGATGCAGGAGGCGGTCTGCCTTGAACGGCTTCTCGATGAAGTCGACGGCTCCCTCGCGGATGGCAGCGACGGCGGTGTCGAGGTTGCCGTGCCCGGAGATCATCAGCACTGGCAGGCTCGCGTCGCGGCGCTTGATCTGTTCCAGCAGCTGCAGCCCGTCGAGCTTCGAACCTTGCAGCCAGACGTCGAGAAGCACCAGGCTGGGCCGGCGATCGTCGATAGCGTCGAGCGCCGACGTGCTGTCCGCGGCCGAGCGGACGGCATAGCCTTCATCCTCCAGCACGCCCGAAACCAGCTCGCGGATGTCCGCCTCGTCGTCGACTACAAGCACTTCAAGCGCCATTACTGAGGTACCTCCTCGTCATATTCGTCGTCGTCGCCGTGCCTTGCTGGTGCAGGCTCGTCGGTTGCCAGGTCGGCCAGTCGATCGGCGTCCAGCGCAATACGCACCCTGGTCCCGCCCCCAGCCCTGTCGAGAAAGGCGATCTCGCCCAGATGTTCCTCGACAATCTTCTTGACGATGGCGAGCCCAAGGCCCGTGCCGCGGATGCGTGTCGTCATATAAGGTTCGGTCAAGCGCTCGCGATCCTGGGGCAGCCCAACGCCGGTATCAGTGAGCTCAATGACCAGCTGTTCCGCCTCCCGCTTGATGGTGAGGTCGATGCGGTCGCCGTCCGGATGCTGGTCACCCCGGTTGCGCCGGGATTCGATGGCCTCGACTGCGTTCTTGACCACATTGGTCAGTGCCTGGCCAAGCTGCCGGCGGTCGCAAACCAGCTTAATCTCGCCGCTGGGCGGATCGATGCTGAAGCTGATGCCGGGGTGCGCGACCTCGTGCAGGAACAGCGCGGCCCGGGCGATGTCGTGGACATTCTCTTCGCGGAACACCGGCTTCGGCATCCGGGCGAAGTTGGAGAACTCATCAACCATCCGGCGAAGGTCGCCCACCTGACGGACGATCGTATCGGTAAGCCGATTGAAGGTTTCGGGGTCGGATGCGACTTCGGAGCCATAGCGTCGTTGCAGCCGCTCTGCCGCCAGCTGGATCGGGGTCAGCGGGTTTTTGATCTCATGGGCGATGCGCCGGGCAATGTCCGACCATGCCGCGCGCCTCTGGTCGCTCAGCTGGTCCGTGATATCGTCGAAGGTCAGCACGAAGCCGTCGCCGTAACGCATCCGCTTGACCGCCAAGGTCCGCTGCGCTTCGGCGGAATGGAGCAGGACATTGGCTTCGCGAGCCTCGCCGGCCATGAATTCGCCGAGCTCCACAGAGACTTCGTAGAGCTGGCGTCCCTCGATCCCGCCTTCTCCGCCTGCGAGCAGCGTATCCGCCGTTCGGTTGGTGAGCAGGATGCCGCCATCGGCGTCCAGCGCCACGACCCCGGCCGTTACGCTGGACAGTACCGCTTCCATGAAGGCCCGGCGCGTATCCAACTGCTGGTTGGCGGTCATCAGCGCGCCGGTCTGTTCCTGCAAGCGTACCGTCATTCGGTTGAATGCGGTTCCGAGCGTGATGATCTCGTCTTCGGTTCGGTCGGAAATCGCCACCCGGGCCGTAAGGTCGCCTTCCTCGATCCGTCCCGCCGCGTCGACCAGATCCTCTACCGGCCGGAGGAGACGGTCGGCGAGCTTCAGTGCGGCGAGAATGGCCAGCGCGACGATGAGGAGCGCACCCGCAAGCAGCGCTCCGTTGAAGGTCAGCTGGTTGGCGCGGCTACGCTGGAGCAACTCCCGATAGTCGGCAAGCACGCCGTTAGCCCGCGCGATCTGGTCGCGGAAATCCTCACTCGCCTGCTTGGCAACGAACAAATAAGTCCGGTCGGCATTGGGCAAGGGCGTTATGACGGCGATCCGGCCGCTGGTTAGCACTTCCGCAGCGTTGGTGGCTCCACGGAGCTGCGACAGCGCCTGGGCGACCCGCGACGGGTCGATCAGCCCGTCATAATAGTTGATGCCCCTGAGGACGGTGACCTGGCCGTTGTTCTGAAGCCTGATCACCGCGGATTCATTCAGGCTTCGCTGATAGGTCTGGTAGCCAAGATATTGTTCGAACTGCAGGCTTTCGATCGGGTTGCCGTCCAGAAAGCGAGCGAGGTCCCCAGCCATGGTTACCGCTTCCGCGCCAACGCGATTGACTTCGCTAGTATAGGTGGACTGAGCGAGCTCGACGGTGTTTTCGAGCATTCCGCGCGCACGATCGGAGAACCAGAATTCGAGCCCCGACTGCAAAAGCAGTGACGCGAAGATGGCCACGATCACGGTTGGGACAGCTGCGATCACGGAGAATAGCGCCACCAGCCGGGTATGAAGCTGTCCCGTGCCGATCGCCCTCGCCGCAGCGCGTGCCATCGCAATCCGCCTCGACAGCAGGACCATCAAGGCGATGGCCGGTACCAGATTGGCGATTAGCAGCAGGGCAATCTGCGGAGGGGTCAGCATCGAGCCGGGCTGGCCGGCGCGGCTCAACATCCAGTAGCTAAGCAACAGCGTCGCCGCGAGGATTACCCCGCTTGCGATCGTTGCCCAATCGTAGATCCGGCCGCTTTCCTTTTCGCGAGCCAGCCAACGCAATTTGGGCCGTTTGATCAGTTCAGATTCGGCGGCCTGCAAGTCCATGTCGGCCTTGGCGTAGCATGGACGCGTTGCATAAAAAACACAGTTTGTCGGTTAGGCCGCAGAACGAGTCAGCCAGGGCGCATAAAAGTCCTGCAGCATGGCGATGACGACCTTCGGATCGTCCTGCATGTTCACCTTGTTCCGGAACTCGGCGGAACCAGCCAAACCCTTGGTGTACCAGCCAATATGCTTGCGGGCGAGATTGACACCAGTCTGCGTGCCGTAGAGCGATTGCATGGCGTCATATTGCTCGAGGATGATCGCGAGCTGCTCGTCCATTGAAGGCTCAGGCTTGTGTCCATCCTGGCAGAGGTCGCTGACAACCTGGCCTAGCAGCCACGGTTTTCCATAGGCTCCGCGGCCGATCATGACGCCGTCGGCCCCGGACTGTTCGAGAGCCGTGCGCGCATCCTCGCGGCTGCAGATGTCGCCGTTGACGATCACCGGCAGCGAGGTTGCCTGCTTGACGCCGCGGACGAAGGCCCAGTCGGCCGAACCCTTGTACATCTGGTTGCGCGTACGGCCGTGGACGGTGATCATCTTGATGCCGAGGTCCTCGGCGATGCGGGCGAGTTCGGGCGCGTTGAGGCTGTCGTGGCACCAGCCCATCCGCATTTTAAGCGTCACCGGGACCTTCACCGCCTTGACGGTCGCTTCGATGATCGACGCAGCAAGCGGCAGGTCGCGCATCAGCGCCGATCCAGCATCGCCGTTCACCACCTTCTTCACCGGGCAGCCCATGTTGATGTCAATGATTGCCGCGCCGCGCTGCTCGTTGAGCTTTGCGGCCTCAGCCATTTCCATTGGGGCGCAGCCGGCCAGCTGAAGAGACACGGGCTCCTCGCTTGGGTCCCAGGCCGCCTTCTGAAGCGATTGGCGGGTTTCGCGGATCATCGCCTGGCTGGCGATCATCTCGCTGACCGTCAGGCCGGCGCCGTAGCGCTTGACGATTTTCCGGAACGGTAGATCGGTGACGCCAGTCATCGGCGCCAGAATGACGGGCGCTTCGATGGTCACCGGACCGACCGAGATGGGCTTTACCAGGCTCATGGGAAGGCGCGCCTGTAATGGAAATTGGCAATTCAAACAACCATTCGTCCTGAGCGAAGTCGAAGGACTGCTTTTTTTTGTCGCGCATCAAAGTAAGGACAGCCCTTCGACAAGCTCAGGGCGAACGGATTCGTGGAAAAGAAGGTTATCGCCCTGATCGTCGCCGCCGGCTCCGGAAGCCGGATGGGCGGCGATGTGCCGAAGCAGTTTAGGCCGATCGCTGGAAAGCCTGTGCTGGGTCATGCGGTCGACGCGCTGATTTCGCATCCTGCGATCGATGCGGTTCGTGTCGTGATCGGTCCCGGTCAGCAGGAAATGGCACGACAGGCATTGGACGATCGTCCGGTTGGCGAACTGATCGAAGGCGGGCTGGAACGGTCCGACAGCGTCCGGGCCGGTCTGAGCGCAATCGAAGCGGATATTGTCCTAGTGCACGACGCCGCGCGACCTTTTTGCCGCCATGACGTCATCGATCGACTGCTCGCCGCACTCGACAATTTCGAAGGCGCGGTGCCCGTGCTTCCCGTGGCCGATACGCTGGCGCGGGCCGGCGAAATGCTGGGCGATCTCGTGGACCGCGGTGGCCTGGTTCGTGTCCAGACCCCGCAAGCATTCAGGTGCCGCAGCCTGGTTGAAACCTATGCGCAATGGAACGGGCCTAGCCCAACCGACGAATCGACGGTGTTGCGTGCTGCCGGTCGCAAGGTAGCGATCGTCGAGGGGGATCCGATGCTGGAAAAGCTGACCACCGCCGCCGATTGGGAACGGGCCGAGGAATGGCATCGCGCTCGCCTCGTGCCTCGCACGGGAATGGGGTTCGATGTCCACGCATTTTCCGGAGATGGACCGATCACGATCGGCGGTATCTCCATTCCCCACGAGCGGGGCCTGGCCGGCCACAGCGATGCGGACGTGGTGCTTCACGCTATTACCGACGCGGTGCTCGGTGCGGCCGCGCTGGGCGACATCGGTAGTCACTTCCCGCCCAGCGATCCGCAGTGGAAGGGCACGGATAGCAGCATCTTCCTGTCGCACGCGGCCCGGCTGCTGCGCGACGCCGGCGGGACGATCGACTTCGTCGACTGCACGGTCATCTGCGAAGCACCCAAGATCGGGCCTCACCGTGACGCCATGCGTTCGCGCGTCGCGGAGATACTGGCCATTCCGCCAGGATCCGTCAGCATCAAGGCCACCACCACCGAGCGCCTGGGCTTTACAGGTCGGCGCGAGGGCATTGCGGCACAGGCCGTTGCAAGCGTCCGAATGCCTCCCGCCAGCTTGTTGTAGTAAAGCCCTCTGCTAGGCTGTTGGAACAGCTGGGGAACTGAATGAAAATATTTCGATCGATAGCCTGCCTGGCCCTCGCGACAGCGATGGGATCGGCCAGCGCCGCAGCTTCCAAGGATTGCCTTTCGGAGGTCGAAGGTGCAGCGGTCATGGCCGCCGTGCTGCCCGACCTGATCGACGGCCTCCGTGACAAATGTGCGGCACATCTCCCTGCCAAAGCGTTCCTGACGTCGAATGCCGATGCAATGGTCGGGAAGTTCAGGGTTGTCGCGGACGAACGCTGGCCGACGGCCAAGCTGGCGTTCGCCAGGATTGCCGGACAGGAAGACATGGCTGACAAATTGCCCGACGAATATTTCAAGCCGATGCTGGGCGCGATGGTCGGTGCCGAGCTGGTCAAGGACGTCAAGGCTGACGATTGTCCGGCGATCGATCGTGTCGTCGAAAATCTGTCGCCACTGCCGGCGGAGAATGTTGCAGCCCTTATCGGGGCAATCCTGATGTTGGCGAACGACGAAAAGGATCAGGACAACAGCCTTCCGATGTGCAAGGCCTGAAATGGTGGACGCACAATATCTTCTGCCTGACGACCTCGTTGCGTTGGCGCGCCAGGTTGTCGAAGCCAACCGCAAGGCCGGGCGGAGGATCGCGGTCGCCGAAAGTTGCACTGGCGGCCTGGTGAGTGCCGCACTGACTGAAATCCCCGGATCCTCGGAGGTGTTCGAAGCAGGCTATGTCACCTATTCCAACGCCGCCAAGATCTCCGAGCTCAACGTCTCGCTGGACGTCGTCGAGACATTCGGGGCGGTAAGCGTCGCAACCGCTTGGGCGATGGCTCAGGGGGCGCTGGAAGCTTCCGGCGCCGATGTCGCCGTTGCAATCACCGGCATTGCCGGACCGGACGGCGGCACCGAACAGAAGCCGGTGGGAACCGTGGTCTTTGCCCGTGCGGAGCGGCGGCCCGGTCCCGACGAAATCGTCGCCGATCAGAAGCTGCTAGATGCGAGCGCGGGCCGGTCCGGCATCCGCCATCAGGCAGCGCTTTGCGCGCTGGAACTACTGCTTCCGTAGAGTTCCTCGGCGCGCTTTTCGAAGGCCCCGGTCATCCGCCTCAACGCGCGATCGAACATTTGCCCGGCAAGCGATTCGAAGATCCGCGACTTGAAGGCGAAATCGACCGAGAAATAGACATTGGTCCCGCCCTGCGGCGCCGGGTCGAAGCGCCACTCGTTCTTCAGATATTTGAGCGGACCCTCGATATAGTCGACACAGATATGACCTGGCCGATCCTTGGTCACCCGCGAAGTGAACCGTTCCTTGAAGGCGTTGAAGCCGACGATGAGGTCGGCGATCATTTCGGTTTCCGTGTTCGATTTCACCCGAACCGCGCTGACCCATGGCAGGAATTCGTCGTAGTGGGCGACATCCGCCACAAGGTCGAACATCTGGTCCGGCGTATAAGGCAGATGCTTCGTCTCGCTATGCCGAGGCATCAGGCGACGGCGCCCCCTGCCCTCGCAAGCTGTGCGTTGCGGGCGTCCCGCATCTTCTGGAAATCGTCGCCGGCGTGATAGCTTGAGCGGGTCAGCGGCGATGCCGCGACCAGCAGGAAGCCCTTGGCCCGGGCGATCGAGGCATAGGCCTTGAACGCGTCCGGCGTGACGAATTCCTCGACCGTCGCATGGCGGGGTGTCGGCTGGAGATATTGGCCCATGGTCAGAAAATCGATGCCGGCGGAGCGCATGTCGTCCATCACCTGGTGGACTTCGAGCCGCTGCTCACCGAGGCCGACCATGATGCCCGACTTGGTGAAAATCGACGGATCCAGCTTCTTCACCTGCTCCAGCAGCCTGAGCGACGCATAGTAGCGGGCGCCCGGGCGGATGGTCGGATAGAGCCTCGGCACGGTTTCGAGGTTGTGATTGTAGACGTCCGGGCGAGCGGCAACGATCGCCTCGATCGCGGCCTCATGCTTGTTGCGGAAGTCGGGCGTCAGGATTTCGATCGTCGTATCCGGCGTTTCGCGGCGGAGCGCCTCGATCACCTTCACGAACTGCGATGCGCCGCCATCCGGCAAGTCGTCGCGATCGACCGACGTCACGACGATATGTTCGAGTCCGAGCTTCGCTGCGGCGATCGCCACATGCTCCGGCTCAAGCGGATCGACCTTGCGGGGCATGCCGGTCTTGACGTTGCAGAAGGCGCAGGCCCGGGTGCAGGTATCGCCCAGGATCATCACCGTCGCATGCTTCTTGGTCCAGCATTCACCGATGTTCGGGCAGGCCGCTTCCTCGCAAACCGTGGCCAGGTTGAGCTCGCGCATCAGCTTGCGCGTCTCGGCATAGCCCTGGCTGACCGGAGCCTTCACCCGGATCCAGTCGGGCTTGCGTTGGCGTCCTGGTGCTTGGGGCGGCGTTGGAAGCGGTGCGTTCATGGCGGGCCAGATAGCGATTTGATGCCCGACTTGCCACCCCTGCCCCGCGCGACTAACCGGCTGACCGGATATAGGGAGAGCGTATGAAGGGGTTCGGCAATCTGCTGGAAGGGTATCAGCGGTTTCGGGAAAACCGCTTCGAGACCGCACGGGACCGCTGGGAGGAGCTGGCCGAGGGCCAATCGCCGCGGGCCGTGGTCATCGCTTGCAGCGACAGCCGGGCCGATCCCGCCACCATATTCGACACCAATCCCGGCGAGATATTCGTCGTCCGCAACGTCGCCAACCTCGTCCCGCCCTTCGAGACCGGCGGCGGGCGTCACGGTGTGTCGGCAGCTCTGGAATTTGCGGTCACCCAGCTGAACGTCCCGGAAATCGTGGTCATGGGTCACGAGCGCTGCGGCGGCATCACCGCTGCCCTCACAGGCATGTTCCATGGTGCGAAGGCCGGCGAAGGCGGGTTCGTCCACAAATGGATGAGCCAGATCGAAGGGCCAGCGGAGGAAATCGCCCACGAACATGGCACCGGCGAGGACGCGCAGCGCATACTGGAGGAGGTCTCGATCCGGCAGAGCCTGGCGAACCTTCGGACCTTCCCCTTCGTCGCCGAACGCGAAAAAAATGGCACCCTCAAGCTATTGGGGTGCCATTTTTCCATTCGCGATGGCGAACTTTGGTTGCTTGACGAGGTGGAAGATAGCTTCCGCCCTGTCTGAGCGATGTTCGCTAACTAACTAGCAACGAACGTTATAATCGTAGACCGGATTACCGTTCTGGTCGACGTAATAGCAGTAGCCGCGGGTATCGCGGTAATATTGCTTACCCTTGATCAACGCGCCGGCAACACCGCCCAAGGCCGCACCAACCAGGGCGCCTTCGACGGGGCTGACACCGCCAACGACTGCGCCGGTCGCAGCGCCGACGAGGCCGCCAAGCGCAGCGCCGCCTACGGCCCGCTGGGCCTGCGGATTGTTGTTATAGCCGTAGGGATCGGTGGCACAGCCTGCTACCGAGACGCTGGCTGCAATTGCCGTTACTAGTACCAGGCGTTTCATGACTCTAATCCTCCTCATACATCCTCCCCAACCCTATGGGGGCAAAAGCGTTCAGACGCCGATTTCGTTCCGATCCCGTTGCGGTATGAACGGCAGATAAACGGAAGCAGAAGACTCGATGACCGACCGAAATGATTACGCCGAATCCGAGCTGAACATCGCATTGCTGATCGATGCGGACAACGCGTCCCCGGACCATCTCGATGAAGTGCTGCTGGTCCTCGGCGAGCTTGGAACGATCAATATCCGCAGGGCATATGGCAACTGGGCCAAGACCAGCCTCAAGGGCTGGGGCGAACTGACCGGGCTTCATTCGATCGTCCCGATGCAGCAGTTCGACGTGGTGAAGGGCAAGAGCTCGACCGACATGCGGATGACGATCGATGCGATGGACCTGCTCTATCGCGGTCATGTCGACGGGTTCGGGATCATGTCGTCGGATTCGGACTTCCTCCCACTCGCCCAGCGGATCCGCGAGGATGGGCTGCCGGTTTACGGCTTTGGCACGACCAAGACCCCGACCAGCTTCCAGCAAGCCTGCACCCGCTTCTTCGACGTGGCCGCGCTGGCGGCGGCCGAGGACGACATGATCGAGGCCCCGCCCGCCGCGAAGGGGCAGCGCGCCATCGATGCGGAGCTGCTGCAGGTGCTGGGCGCGGCGTTCAAGGCGTCGAAACGCGACGAGGAAGGCTATGCCGCGCTGAGCGAAATGGGGCAGCGAGCCAAGGCCGTGTCGAGTTTCGCGGTCAGGAATTACGGGTTCACGCGCCTCAGCGAGCTGATCAAGGCGGTACCGAATTTCGGAACCAAGGTCGGTGACGACGGCCGCCTGATGGTGAAGCGGCTGCGCTAGCTAGAGCAGATCCAGTTCGACGTGGACATCATCGCCCGCGGCAAGGCCGGCGCGGCGGCAGACCTCGATCTTTACCGGCAGGAAATAACCGCCACTCTTCTGGGGGAAGACGGACGTCCGCCAGGTGACGTCATCGATCGTGCATTCGACCCGGACCGACCGGAAGCCCCGAGGGTTCATGAAGGCGTGGGCGCGGATTTCGAGCGATTCCGCTTCGGGTATCGTCATGAAATGCGAGCCGCCCTCGCCATTCGACCAATATTGCAGGGGCTGGGTTACGGTGATCACCGAAAAGGGGCTCCTAAGGTCGCAAATGTCTCAAGGTTGAGCGCCATTTCATGCGACTTTAGTGACTTTAGGCCGATATCGGGAATTAGCTTCACAAGTGGGAAAGAGCCGGCCCGAGGCTGGCAGCCGAAATCCTATTCTGCCAGTCATTTCTTTCGCCAGTCATAGCCCGCGATCCGCCTCCCCGCGGCGCAATCCACGATCAAGGTGGCGAGCCTTTTGGCGCGCGTTTCGGGCTTCTTCGCGGTGGTGATCCAGTTCAACACGACCTTGCGATAGCCGGGCGGCTGCTCTTCCCAATATTTCCAGGCGCTCTTGTCCTTGCGGAAAAGCTTTTCTTCACCGGCGTCGAGCGAGGCGAGCGGCTTTTCGTAGGAGTATAGACCGGTCTTATGCTTGTTCTCTTCATAAGCCAGTTCGCCGGCCGGGGTCATTTGGCCGTCGGCTTTGAGGGCTTTGAAGCGATCCACATTGACCTTCGACCAGATGCTGCCCTTACGGCGCGGCGTGAAACGGATGGTGTAGGCTTCGTCGCCCAGTGATTTGCGGACCCCGTCGATCCAGCCGAAGCACAAGGCCTGGTCGCGGGCCTGCGGCCAGTCAATCGACGGCTTGCCGGTGGATTTCTTCCAAAAGCCGACGAGGAGATCCGGCGCGATCTCGTGGTTGGCCTTCAGCCAGCGGCGGAAGTCGGCCTCGGTTGGGAAGTAGGTCGGTTTGGCCATGACATATTGTGAGGCGGATGAACGCCAAGCGCTATCATCTTTGCATCGCCCGAAAGCTGTATTATATGCGCCATACAGTGAAAGAGGCGCGATATGCTTAGTCGGATATTCTGGATTGGCCTTGCCGGCATTGCCCTGATTGGCGGGATGTTCCTGCAGAGCAACGGCGGGATCTTCGACTGGGGCGACCATCGGGAGATTTCCGCGAAGGTCGACGAAAGCATTGAGGACCGCGTCGATCGGGCCATCGACCGCAGCTTCGACAAGATGACCGTGACGAGAATTGGCGGCGAGGAAGTCGATGTGCCGGCCGAAACCAAGCGGGCAATGGCCGCCGCCGTGGGCGAATTGGTCAAGGCGGAGACGGACCTTGCGATGGTCAAGGTCGGCGACGGCAGCGACGAAGAGCTCAAGGCCGCTCGCGCTCGGAGCGCAAAGGCGCGGGCCGAAGTCGACCGGCTGGAGGCCGAGATCAAGAAGATCGAGCGCATGACGACCAGCGACCGCGATGCCCTGCGCGAACAAATCAAGCGCGAAGTCCGGGAGGACGTTCGCGAAGCGGTCCGGAGCTGAGTTCCGGAAGGTGGACCCCGGGTCAAGCCCGGGGTGACGACCACTATCGTGTTAGCTTGCGGTAGGTAGTCCGATGCGGCCGCGTGGCTTCTTCACCCAACCGGCGGATCTTGTCTTCTTCATAGGCTTCGAAGTTGCCTTCGAACCATTCGACGTGGCTGTCGCCCTCGAAAGCGAGGATATGCGTCGCGAGACGATCGAGGAAGAAGCGGTCGTGGCTGATGACCACGGCGCAGCCGGCGAAATTCTCGATCGCTTCCTCAAGCGCGCTCAAGGTTTCGACGTCGAGATCGTTGGTCGGCTCGTCGAGCAGCAGGACGTTGCCGCCCCGCTTCAGCATCTTGGCGATGTTGACGCGGTTGCGTTCGCCGCCTGACAGCTTGCCGACGTTCTTCTGCTGGTCCTGGCCCTTGAAGTTGAAGGCGCCGACATAGGCGCGGGTCGACTGGTCGTGGCCGTTGACCTTCATATAGTCGAGGCCGTCCGAGATCTCCTGCCAGACATTATTCTTGTCATTGAGGTGATCGCGGCTCTGATCGACATAGCCGAGGTGGACGGTCGGCCCGATGTCGATCGAGCCGGTATCAGGCTGTTCCTGGCCAGTGATCAGCTTGAACAGCGTCGACTTGCCGGCGCCGTTCGGACCGATGACGCCGACGATGCCGCCCGGCGGCAGCGTGAAGGACAGATTCTCGAACAACAGCTTGTCGCCATAGGCCTTCGAGATGTTCTCGACCTCGATGACCTTGCCACCCAGGCGCTCCGGCACCTGGATCAGGATCTGGGCCTTGCCGGGGACATGCTTTTCCTGCGCAGCAACGAGCTGGTCGAACTTGGCGATACGCGCCTTCGACTTCGCCTGGCGGCCCTTCGGACCCTGGCGGATCCACTCAAGCTCGTCCTTGATCGCCTTCTGGCGGCCGGATTCCTCGCGATCCTCCTGCTCCATGCGCTTCGACTTCTTCTCGAGGTAGGTCGAGTAGTTGCCTTCGTAGGGGAAGTATTTCCCGCGATCGAGCTCGAGGATCCAGCTGACCACATTGTCGAGGAAGTAGCGGTCGTGGGTGATCATCAGCACCGCGCCCGGATATTCCTTGAGATGGCTTTCCAGCCACTGGACGCTCTCCGCGTCGAGGTGGTTGGTCGGTTCGTCCAGCAGCAAAATCGACGGCTTCTGGATCAACAGGCGGGTGAGCGCGATGCGGCGCTTCTCACCGCCGGATAGGTTCTCGACCGGCCAGTCGGACGGCGGGCAGCGCAGGGCTTCCATCGCCACTTCGAGCTGGTTGTCGAGGGTCCAGCCGTCGACGGCGTCGATCTTCTCCTGGAGAGTCCCCATCTCCTCCATCAGCGCGTCGAAATCGGTGTCGTCCTTGGGATCGCCCATCTCCGCCGAGATGGCGTTGAAGCGATCGACCATGTCGGCGGTTTCGCGGGCGCCGTCCTTGACGTTCTCAAGCACCGACTTGGTGGGATCGAGCTGCGGTTCCTGCGCCAGATAGCCGACGGTCACGTTTTCGCCCGGCCATGCCTCGCCCGAAAATTCCTTATCGATGCCGGCCATGATCTTCATCAAGGTCGACTTGCCGGCGCCGTTGGGGCCGACGATGCCGATCTTGGCACCGTGATAGAATTGCAGGTTGATGTGGTTCAGCACCGGCTTCTGGGCGCCGGGGAAGGACTTGGTCATGTCCTTCATCACATATGCATATTGGGCGGCCATGGGGTCGCGTCGTCCTTCGAATTGGGGAATTTGAAGGAGCAGATAGGGGAAGGCCGCCGGCTTTGCTAGTCCGTCATTGCGAGCGTAGCGAAGCAATCCAGAATGGATTGCCGCGTCGCTATGCTCCTCGCAAAGACGACTGGTTAGTCCCGCCCGACCATCGCTTCGGCATCGGCGAAGCGGTAGTCGCTGAACTGTTTGCGCAAGGTGAGCTTGCTGAGCTTGCCGGTCGCAGTGTGGGGTAGTTCGTCGACGAACTCGATCGCGTCGGGGAGCCACCATTTGGCGACATGGGCGGTCAGATGCTCGCGGACCTTTACCGCGCAAACATCCATGCCTTCGACCTTGACGCAGACCAGCAAAGGCCGCTCGTCCCATTTAGGATGGGCGATGCCAATCGCGGCGGCTTCCTTGATGCCGGGGCAGCCGACGGCGGCGTTTTCAAGCTCGATCGAGCTGATCCACTCGCCGCCCGACTTGATGACGTCCTTCGAGCGGTCGGTGATTTGCAAGGTGCCGTCGGGGTGGATCGCGCCAACGTCACCGGTGTCGAACCATTCGCCGTCCTCGGTCGCGTCCTCGTCGGCCTTGAAATAGCGCTTGATGACCCAGGGGCCCCGGCATTGCAGGCGGCCCGAGGTCTGGCCATCGCGCGGCAGGACATTGCCCTCGTCGTCGATGGTGCGAAGCTCGACGCCGAAGGGCGGCCGGCCCTGCAGGGCGATATAGTCGACCTTCTCCTCAAGGCTGTAATTTTCCCATCCCAGGGGACGCGAGCCGCAAGTGCCGATCGGGGAGGTTTCCGTCATTCCCCAGGCATGGCCGACTTCGATGCCGCGCTCGAGGAACCAGTGGATCATGGCGCGGGGCGCAGCCGATCCGCCGATGGTCACCTGGTGGAGCGGTCCCAATTCCTCGCCGGTGCGAAGGATATGCTCGATCATGGTCAACCAGACGGTCGGAACGCCAGCCGAATGGGTCACCTTCTCTTCGCGGAACAGGGCGCACATCTTGTCAGGGCGATAGTCGGCCGACAGGACCATCTTGCAACCAACCATCGGCGCCGCCCATGGCAGGCCCCAGGCATTGGCATGGAACATCGGAACGATCGGAAGCACGACGGCCCGCTTGGTCAGGTTGAACAGGTCGGGAATGGCCTCCGTCAAGGTGTGAAGCATGGTCGAGCGGTGCTCGTAGATCACGCCCTTGGGATTGCCGGTGGTTCCTGAGGTGTAGCAGAGGCCGATTGGGTCGCGCTCGTCGCCGTCGACCCAGGTGTAATTGTCGCTATGCCCCTCGATCCACTGCGGGAAGCCCTGCTCCCCTTCCGCCGGATCGAAGCAGACATAATGTTCGATGGTCGTCCAACGAGGCTTCATACGCTCGACGATCGGCGTGAAGGCGCGGTCGTAGAACAGCACCCGGTCTTCGGCATGGTTGGCGATATATTCGAGCTGGTCGTCGAACAGGCGCGGGTTGATGGTGTGGAGGATGCCGCCCATCCCGACGACGCCGTACCAGGCCGTCAGATGCCGGCTGTGGTTCATCCCCAGGGTGGCGATGCGGTCGCCCTTCTTCATGCCGATGGATTCAAGGGCATTGGCCATGCGCCGGGCGTCACTCGCGAGCGTGCGCCAGTTGGTGCGGGTAGTCGACCCATCCGCCCAGGCCGTTACAACTTCGGAATCTCCATGCTCTCGCTCGGCATGGTTGACCAGGCTCATCACCCTGAGCGGCCAATTCTGCATCGCCCCTAGTTGCAAGGCGCTACTCCTCTTCCCGATCCGTTCCACTTTAAGGCGGAACGTGGAACAGACAAGCGGCGGACTTTATTTGCTCCGGAATGACGCCGATTTGCGAAACCGCGCCAACTAGAAGGGTAGTTTAAATCCGGGCGGGAGCTGCATTCCGGCGGTCATCGCCTGCATCTGGTCGCCGGCAGCGGCATCGGCCTTGGCGCGGGCGTCATTGATGGCGGCGGCGATAAGGTCCTCCAGCATCGATTTTTCGGCCGGGACGAGCAGGCTGTCGTCGATCGAAACGCCGAGGATGCGGCCCTTGGCGGTCGCGCGGATCTTGACCAGCCCGCCGCCCGACGCGCCTTCAACCTCGACCTTGTCGAGATTTTCCTGCGCCTGGGCGAGCTGCTGCTGCGCGGCTTCGGCCATTTTCATGATTTCGTCGAGGCTGGGCATGGTCATGCTTCTTTCCGGTCGATGGTTTCCAGGGTGGCGTCGGGGAACTCGTCCAGCAGCGCCTTCACATTCGGTTCTTCAAGCACCGCGGCGCGCATTCGTTCCTCGGCCATCACTTCCTGCTGCTGGAGCGAGGGCGACCCGCCCTCGTCCGTAAGCCGGACTTCCCAGCTTTGGCCGGTGACCTGCTTGGCGGCGGCGGCGAGTTCTCGCGCGAATTCGGCGCCCAGAGGCTTCAACGGTTTCAGGATGATTTCGCCGGGTGCGAAGCTGACCAGGCCGACATGGTCGCGGAGCTGGACGCCGAGCAATTGCTTGCCCTGCCGCTCGACCGCGTCGACCAGGGCGGGGAAATCGCTTGGAATAAGCGCGGTTGCGCTTGGCGAGGCCGTCGGTGCTGGGGGTGCGGATGACGGCGTGACCGTCGGAGCTGCACCACCCGCCAGCATCGCCGCCAGTTGCGAGGGATCCGGCATTTCGGCGGCGTGGATCAGGCGGAGGAGCGCCATGGTCGCGGCTTCCTGCGGATCAGGCGCGATGCGGACGTCCTCCAGCCCCTTCAGCAGCAGTTGCCACAGGCGGTGGAGATTACCCCAACTGAGCCGTGCGGCGAGTTCGGCGCCATGCTCGCGCTCTTCCGCCGACTGGAGCAGGTCGGCGCCGGCGCCCGCTTTGGCGCGGGTCACGGCGTGGAGCGATTCCATGAGACCGCGGATTAGCGAACCAGGATCGATACCGAGCGAATGGGCTTCGTCGAGCTGCGCGATGGTTTCGGCGACCTGGCCGGAGAGGAGCGTTTCGAGCAGGCGGCGGACTCGACCGCGATCGGCCTGGCCCAGCATGTCACGGACCTGGTCGGCGGTTACCCTGCCCTCGCCATGGGCAATAGCCTGGTCGAGGATCGAGAGGCCGTCTCGGGCAGAACCTTCGGCGGCCGTGGCAATCGCCTGAAGCGCCTCTTCCTCGACATCGACACCCTCGGCGCGGGCAACGTTGGCGAAGTGCTCGGCAAGCTTCTCGGACGGGATCCGGCGGAGGTCGAAGCGCTGGCAGCGCGACAGGACGGTGACCGGAACCTTGTTCACCTCCGTCGTAGCGAACAGGAATTTCACATGGGCCGGCGGTTCCTCAAGCGTCTTCAGGAGCGCGTTGAACGCGCTTTTTGACAGCATGTGGACCTCGTCGATGATGTAGATCTTGTAGCGCGCGGAGACCGAGGCGTAGCGGACGGCCTCGATAATCTCGCGAACGTCGTCGACGCCGGTGTGCGAGGCGGCGTCCATCTCGATCACGTCGATATGGCGGCCTTCGGCGATCGCGCGACACGGCTCGCAGACGCCGCACGGATTTATCGTCGGGCCGCCCTGCCCGTCCGGGCCGATGCAATTCAATGCCTTCGCGACGAGCCGCGCGGTCGAGGTCTTGCCGACCCCGCGAACGCCGGTCAGCAGGAAGGCATGGGCGATGCGGCCGCGCTCGATCGCATTGCCGAGCGTCTGCACCATCGCATCCTGGCCGATCAGCTCGGCGAAGGTCTGCGGACGATATTTGCGGGCGAGGACGCGATAATGCGTCTCGTCGTCGGGCTTTTTCACTTCTTCGGGAAGGTCGAGCCCGAGGCCCGGCGATTCGTCGTCCATGGGGGTGGTTTAGTCAGCCCAATGCAGTCATGCCAGCGCAGGCTGGCATCCATGCAAATCATTTCTGGCGTAAACCGGCGCGGAGTAAATCCGCGCCGTCGGTCCTGTCCGCTCTGCGGCAGGCCGTCCGGCATTCGCTGTCTCTGCGTGCTGCTGCGCTGCACTCGGCAGCTCATGCGGTGGAAGCCGACGACCCGGCACGAAATCGTTGTGGCTGCTTCCTTCCGGATCTGACCAGGTTGGCGACAATGCCGTCCGCCGACTTCCGCGGGCCATATGGTTGAAGAAGCGCCCTTTCGCAACCCCGCCAAAGCCTTCATCAAGCATTCACCCTGCCGATTGGACTAGAGCCTCATGCCGTTGCCCACCCTGATTGTTCCCATCCTATTGTCCGTCGCAGTGGCGGAAGATGCACCGATCACGGTCAAGGCCTTTCCCTGGGCGCCGTTCATCAGCCCGATGGGCGAGCCGTTCCGCCCGCCGTCAAGCGGCGAGGCGCCGATCGAACGCTGGTTTGTTCAGGCAGATCGCAACCGTGACGGCCTGCTGACGAGCGATGAAATGCAGGCCGATGCAGAGCGCTTCTTCGCGCGGCTCGATGATAATCAGGACGGGCAGATCGATCCGGACGAGCGCAGGGCTTACGAACAGGAGATCGCGCCGGAGATCCAGGTGAACTCGGACTGGCGGCAGGCTCGCGGCGAGCCTAAGCCAAAGCGCGACGATTATGACGGCTACAACAAAAGCGGCCTGCAAGGCGCCGCGCGCTACGGGATTCTCAATATCCCGCAGCCCGTCGCTAGCGCCGATGCCGACTTCAACCGGGCCGTAAGCCTGGCCGAGTTCAGGCAAGCCGCCGCCTATCGATTCACACTTCTGGACAGCAGCGGCCGTGGGAAGATCGCGTTGCCGGAACTGGTCGAACGCCTGCCGATCCGGCCCAAGGGCAAGCGCCCCAAGCCAAAAAAGAACGAATTGGACACGCGAGTTGGCGCCCCGCTGCCGGAAGGCAGCTAGCGATCGAGGTTGTAGGCGCCGCCCGGCATCTGCACCGTCAGCGTTTCCAGATCCTCGGTAAGATTGATTTGGCAGGCGAGCCGCGACGTTGGGCGGACTGCCCATGCAAGGTCGAGCAAATCGTCTTCCTCTTCGCTTGCCGGCGGCAGGCGCGAGAAATCTTCCTTGGCGACGATGACATGGCAGGTCGAGCAGGCCATTTGCCCTTCGCACGCCCCTTCGAGCGGCTGGCGTTCCCGCTGCGCGAGATCGAGCAGGTTGGTGCCGGCTGGAGCATCGACTTCATGGTCGAGCGTGCCGTCAGCCTTGAGGAAGCGGACCTTGATCATGCCGGGAGATGCGCCTGTTCGATCGCCGCCTCATTGATCCTGCGGCAAGCCGAAACCAGCTCATCCTCACCGGTATAGCGGCCGAACCCGAGGCGGACCGACGAACGGGCCGCGCGGTCGTTGAGCCCGATGGCACGGAGCACATGGCTCGGCCGGCCCGAACCGCTGGCGCAGGCCGAGCCGAGCGAAAAAGCGATGTTGCGCAGGTCTGAAATCAGCCTCGCGCCATCAAGTCCTTCACGCCGGACATTGAGGTTTCCGCGATAGCGGTCGGTCAGACTGCCGTTGACAGTCCATCCCTGTCCGAGAGTTGCGAGTGCAAGTTGAGATAGTTTCTCAACATGCGCCGCATCGGCATCGCGCCTTTCGGCGGCAAGGCGGGCGGCCTCGCCCAGCCCCACACAAAGCGATGGCGAGAGCGTGCCGGAACGCATGCCCAATTCCTGCCCACCGCCGTGGATCTGTGACGCGGGTTCGGTCCCTGAGCGCATCCAAAGGCCGCCGACGCCCTTCGGTCCATGGATCTTGTGGGCCGAAACGGCGACCAGGTCCGGCCCGTCCGGAATGGCCAGGCGGCCGAAGCCCTGGACCGCATCGCACAGCATCAACGCGCCTGCTTCCCGCGCAGCTTGCGCAAGCCGGGCAACGGGCTGCATCACGCCAATCTCGTTGTTCACCAGCATCGCCGCGACGAGCGCCGTCTTGTCGTCGATGTGGGCCAACGCCTCGTCCAGGTCGATCAAGCCGTCTGCACCGACCTTGAGCCTGACGACTTCGATATCCTGCTTTTCCAGCCATTCCGCCGTGTCGAGGACGGCCGCATGTTCCGTCGAGATGGTCACCAGCTTGCGCCGCAGGCTGTCCTCGAACGTTCCCTTGATCGCCCAGTTTATCGCTTCGGTAGCTCCGGACGTGAAGGCAAACCTCCCGCCGGCCAAGCCGATCGCCTGTTCGACACGGCCGCGCGCAACCTCGATCGCCGCCGCCGCTTCACGGCCCCAGGTCGAAGGGCTGTGCGGATTGGCGAACTTCTCCTCGAACCAGGGACGCATTGCCGCCGCCACCTCGGGCGCCAACGGCGTCGTCGCCTGATAGTCGAGATAAATCATGCCGCGCGCTGCCGGCTGGCGATCCGCGACCATTCAGCGAGGAAAGCGTCGACTTCGGCTTCGGTTGTGTGCGGGCCGAAGCTGATGCGGAGGAAGCCGCCCGCTACAGCCGGATCAACCTTCATTGCAGCCAGGACGGCGCTTTCCTTCATTTTGCCTGACGAACAGGCGCTGCCAGCGGAAACTGCGATGCCCGCCAGGTCGAACTGCACCAGCAAGGAGGCACTGGAGGCGCCGGGCAGCGAGACCGCGCCAATTGTCGAAAGCCGCGGGCTTTCCTCGCCGATCACGATGCCGCCGACCGATTTTACGCCTTCGTCCAACCTAGCGCGCAGGGCAGCGAGCCTGCCCATTTCATAGGGCATGGCAGCGAGCGCAGTTGCAAACGCAAGAGCGCTGGGCGCGTCCTGCGTTCCGCGCCGATAGCCCTTTTCCTGGCCGCCGACCGGATCCAGCGTTCCAAGATCCTTGACCAGCAGTGCTCCGATGCCGGGCGGGCCGCCAAGCTTATGGGCCGACAGGGCGATGAAATCCGCGTCAGGAAGAGGATGCTTGCCCGCGCTCTGTGCGCAATCGGCCAGCAGCAAGGAACCGGCTTCACGGATCTTCGGGGCGATATGGTCCAGCGGCTGGAGAATGCCGGTCTCGTTGTTGACCTGCTGGATCGCGACCAAGGCCGGACCTTCGGCAAGTATGGCGTCCAGCGCAGCCTCGTCGATCAGGCCGTCGGGGCGGACCGGGATGACCCGGGCATCCGCGCCCATTGCGTGGGGAACGATCGCATGCTCGGTAGCACCGAGGGCGCGCCCAGCGATGCGCGCGCGCGCCGCCACCATCTCGATCGCTTCGCTCGCCCCGCTGGTGAAGATGACGTCATGACGCCAGCCCAGCACCTCGGCGAGCGTCGTCCTCGCCTCCTCCAACAGCGCCCTGGCCTGCCGGCCTTCCGCATGAGGGGAACTTGGGTTGGCCCAGGCCTTAAAGCCGCGTTCCATGGCCGCCACCGCTTCCGGAAGGACGCGCGTGGTGGCTGCGTGATCGAGGAAGATGCGGGAATGAGAATCGGTCATTGGAAAACTCAAGGAATCCTGCCGTTGCCAGAGGTTGCGCCGGCCCTATATAGGAGCCGCCGCCGCGGTGCATCCCTTCCGCGGATATCAGTTTCAATTCCTAATAAGCGAGCGCCCATGCCCGAAGTGATTTTTCCCGGACCCGAAGGCCGTCTGGAAGGCCGGTTCAACCCGGGGCCTCGTCCACGGGCACCGGTGGCGCTGATCCTGCACAGCCACCCGCAGGCCGGCGGGACGATGAACAACAAGATCGTCCAGCTGCTCTACAAGGATTTCGTCCGCCGCGGGTTCGCGACCCTGCGCTTCAATTTCCGCGGCGTCGGAAAGAGCCAGGGCACGTTCGACAATGGCATTGGCGAATTGAGCGATGCGGCCTCGGCGCTCGACTGGGTCCAGCAGATCCACCCGGAGGCAGAGGTCACCTGGGTCGCAGGTGTCAGCTTCGGCGCATGGATCGGAATGCAGCTGCTGATGCGCCGCCCGGAGATCCGCGGCTTCATCTCCATCGCGCCGCCGGCGAACATGTATGATTTCGCCTTCCTCGCCCCCTGCCCGGCTTCGGGCATCATCATCCAGGGCGAAGCGGACGAGGTCGTCACCCCGGGCGCGGTCCAGAAGCTGGTCGACAAGCTTCGCACGCAGCGGCACATCACCATCGCCCATGACACCATTCCGGGCGCCAACCATTTCTTTGCCAATGAGCTCGACCTGCTCATGAAGAGCGTGGACGATTATCTGGACTACCGGTTGGATCCGAGCTGCCCGATACGGTGACGGCTGTTCCCCGGCGAAGGCCGGGGCCCAGGAGACAACGTCTCGCAAAGGAGGTCCGATGAAGGCTGGTTACGTCTACATAATGGCCAGCCGGAAGAATGGAACGATCTACATTGGCGTAACGTCCGATCTGATTGGGCGTGTCCACCAGCATCGGCAAGGATTGGTTTCCGGCTTCACCAAGCAATATGGCTGCAAGTTATTGGTTTGGTTCGAGGCGCATGAGAATTTAGAGGATGCGCGGCGTCGCGAATTGCAAATGAAAGAATGGAAGCGGAGTTGGAAGATTCGGCTGATCGAAGAAAACAACTTCGACTGGCTGGACCTTTATCCGACGTTGCGCTGACCCGGCTATTGCCGGGCCTGAGCCCCGGCCTTCGCCGGGGAACTACACCGTCCAGATCAGGACGTTGGCGACGAAAATCACCCCACAGGCAATCATCAGCAGTCCGCGCTGACGAGTTTCACGGTTCATCGCCTGCTTGATGCCGAATCCGAGCAGCAGGAAAGCCGCGATCATCATGAGGGCCAGTGTCGCGGATATGAAATTTCCCAAAACGGACCCTTTCACGGCTTTTTAACTCGCGGCGGTGCATGCTTATGCCCATGCGCGATGTCCAGCAGCAACAGGCCCGCCTTGAAGAGGCTTTCGACCGGATCGAGGAAACGATCCTTCCGTGCATCGCAATGATGCTGGAAACGCTGCTCGATGCTTCTGCCAACCTGTCCGAGCTCGACCCCAAGGCGCTGATTGCGGAGCTTCAAACGCTGGCAGCCGAGCTGGAAGAGCTCACCCGCGCGGTAGAACGCAGCTCACCGGTCCACGTCGACGCGGGCGAATATCGGATTGCCGGAGCGAGTGGCAACTAGGAGACAAGGCTGGCGTGCAGCGCCGGGTCGATGTTTCCGCCCGATAGAAGTGCTACCGTTTCCGGTACGATTTCGACTTTTCCGGCAAGCAATGCGGCGAGCGACACCGCCGCGCCAGGTTCGACCACCAAGCCATGCTCCTTCCACGCCCAGCGGACCGCAGCTTTCGTTTCTTCTTCGCTGACGGCCAGGCCTTGCGATCCACGCGCATGAAGGATGCCAAAGGTGATGGGCGACACCCGCAGGGTCTGGATCGCATCACATAGCGTCGGCGGCGGATTAGGGCCGACCGGCACAATCTCGCCAAGCTCAAGCGACCGGAGCATGTCGTCCCAGCCCTCTGGCTCGACGGGAATGACGTCCGCGTCCGGGCAGGCAAGGGCGATCCCGGACGTCAGCCCTCCTCCACCGCAGTTGACGAGAATGCGAGCCGGCGGCCCTGCCCCGGCTTCCTCGAGCTGGTCGAGGATCTCCAGGCCGACCGTCCCCTGCCCTGCGACGATGTCAGGATCGTCATAGCTGGGCACGACGATCGAGCCTTTCTCCGAGGCGATGCGGGCGGCGATCTCCTCGCGGCTCTCGGTCTTGCGATCGAAGAAGATGATTTCGGCGCCCTGGGCCCTGGTTCCCTCGACCTTCAGGCGTGGGGCGTCCGACGGCATGACGATGATCGCCGGGATGCCGAGGCGCTTGGCGGCGATCGCAACGCCCTGCGCATGATTGCCGGACGAAAAGGCGACGACGCCCCTGTTTCGCTCTTCCTCGCTGAGCTGGTTCAAGCGATTGGTTGCGCCCCTGAGCTTGAACGAGCCGCCGGTCTGCAAGCATTCGCATTTCAGCCATACGCGATTCCCGCGAATCTCCGCCCCGAGCAAAGGCGTGCGTTCGACCGCGCCGGAAATGCGCTTGGCAGCCGCCAGAACATCATCGCGGGTGACCTGTGGATATTCGCTCAAGCCGTTCAACTCCTTGATCTTTCGGCGAACCGTGGCCGTGCAGGGATAAAGCTGTCCCAGCCGGGTTCAATTGGGGTCCAAAAAAACTTTACATGGGGGACCCTCGAACATATATCGCGCCTCCGCTGCCCCATGGGACTTCCAACCGCAAGGCAGCTTTGTCTCGAACTACCAGTTGGAGGTCCCTTGAGTTGCACAAGCATCATAGCGCGCTGGGGCTAGCTACCGCCCTTCGACCGGTCCAGCCGGTCACGCTTCTTCGTCCGCATGCCGCAAAGCGTGCTGCCCGCTTCTTTGCCGAGAAGTTTCCGGGGAAGTCGCTCTATGCGGTCAAGGCCAATCCCTCACCCGACCTGCTGAGGGTCCTGTGGGATGCTGGCGTTACCCACTATGACGTCGCCTCGCTTGGCGAAGTTCGCATGGTTGCGGAAACGCTGCCCGATGCCGTGCTGTGCTTCATGCACCCGGTGAAGGCCGAGGAAGCGATCGCGGAAGCCTATTTCGACTATGGCGTGAAGACCTTCAGCCTCGACACGATCGAGGAACTGGAGAAGATCCAGCGCGCCACCCGCAACGCCAGCGACCTCAACCTGCTGGTTCGCCTGCGGGTATCGTCCGATCATTCGAAGCTCAGCCTCGCCTCCAAGTTCGGCGCCGAGCCGCATGAGGTGAAGCAGCTTCTGATGGCTGCACGCCAGGCGTCGGACGCGCTCGGCATCTGTTTCCATGTCGGCAGCCAGGCGATGAGCCCGGCAGCTTATGGCGAAGCGATGAGCCGCGTTCGCGATGCCATCGTCGAGGCGGCCGTCACGGTCGACATCGTCGACGTCGGCGGCGGCTTTCCGAGCTGGTATCCGGGAATGGAGCCGCCGGCTCTCGAAAGCTATTTCGACGTCATCTACCGCGCGTTCGAAGACCTGCCGATCAGCTATTCGGCCGAACTGTGGTGCGAGCCGGGCCGTGCGCTTTGCGCGGAATATGCAAGCGTCCTCGTTCGCGTCGAAAAGCGCCGCGGAAGCGAGCTGTACATCAACGACGGTGCCTACGGCGCCCTGTTCGATGCGGCACATATCGGTTGGCGCTACCCTGTGAAGCTGGTTCGCGACGAGGAGTCGGATGCCAAGGACATGGAGTTCAGCTTCTACGGGCCGACTTGCGACGACCTCGACCACATGGCCGGTCCGTTCGAGCTTCCCGCCGACGTCCAGGCCGGCGATTATATCGAGGTCGGGATGCTGGGCGCCTATGGCTGTGCCATGCGCACCGGCTTCAACGGCTTCGGGGTCGAGGATCGGGTGATCGTTACCGACGAGCCGATGGCCTCGCTCTACACCGACGTCCCGGAACGCAAACGCGCGACGAACGTCATCACGCTGTAGCGGCAGAGCATTTTAAGTGCGTCATTCCAGCGAAGGCTGGAAACCATGATCTATTGGGTGCAAAGGGCCCGCGACATGGACCCCAGCTTGCGCTGGGGTGACGATTTTCAGTTTCGGAGAAGAGAATGACCACCGATACGCTGAACAAGGTCCAGGACGCCGAGAACCTGGTCAACGACAAGCGCAAGGAAGAGCTGCTGTCGAGCGAAGTCGAGCATATCGACATCACGAGCTTCGACGCCCGCCCGATCGTCGAGGCGATGGGCAAGATGAGCTTCACCAGCCGCGACCTCGCCCGCGCGACCGACATCTACAACCAGATGCTGGCCGACCCCAATTGTTCGGTGTGGCTGGTGATCGCCGGATCGACCTCGGCCGGTGGCTGCATGGATCTGTATGCCGAGCTGGTGCGCAACAACATGGTCGACGCGATCGTCGCCACCGGCGCCAGCATCGTCGACATGGATTTCTTCGAAGCGCTTGGCCACAAGCATTACCAGGCGCTGGAAATCCCCGACGACGACACGTTGCGCTCGCTCTACATCGACCGCATCTACGACACCTACATCGACGAAGTCGCGCTGCAGGACTGCGACTATACGATCGGCAAGATCGCGGACTCGCTGGAGCCCCGCCCCTATTCGTCGCGCGCCTTCATCCGTGAGATGGGCAAGTGGCTGAGCGAGGGGAACGGCAAGAAGGACAACAGCCTGGTCAAGCTCGCCTATGAGCATGACGTGCCGATCTTCTGCCCAGCCTTCACCGACAGCTCGGCCGGCTTCGGTCTCGTCAAGCACCAGGTCGATGCGATGAAGCGCGGCGGCCACTGGATGACCTTGGACAGCATCGCCGACTTCCGCGAGCTGACCGACATCAAGATCGAGGCCGGAACCACCGGCCTCCTCATGATCGGCGGCGGCGTTCCGAAGAACTTCGCGCAGGACACCGTGGTTTGCGCCGAGATCCTCGGCCACGACGATGTCGAGGTTCACAAATATGCGGTGCAGATCACCGTCGCCGACGTCCGCGACGGCGCCTGCTCCTCCTCGACGCTTCAGGAAGCGGCCAGCTGGGGCAAGGTTTCGACCGCGCTCGAGCAGATGGTCTATGCCGAGGCGACCTCGGTCCTGCCGCTGCTGGCCAGCGACGCCTATCACCGCGGACATTGGAAGAGCCGCGAGAAGCGCCGCTTCGCAAAGCTGTTCGACTAATGAGATTTGTGGTTGCCACGGTCGCCGCGGCGGTCGTGGCATCGCCTGCCTTTGCAGCGGCCCAGCCCGCTGACCTGCTGATCCGGCATGCGACGGTCATCGACGTCGCCAAGGGCCGGACGCTGACCGACCAGGCAGTTGCGGTCCGCAATGGCGACATTGTCGCCGTTGGCGCGGACAGTTCGGTAGCGCGCCGCGTTTCAGCAAAGCAGACGGTCGATGCGACGGGCAAGTTCGTCATGCCGGGCCTGTGGGAC
The DNA here is from genome assembly GCF_023516455.1 of Sphingomonas caseinilytica. GTDB lineage: Bacteria > Pseudomonadota > Alphaproteobacteria > Sphingomonadales > Sphingomonadaceae > Sphingomicrobium > Sphingomicrobium caseinilyticum. The sequence continues at coordinate 362,985 of NZ_JAMGBA010000001.1, forward strand.
ATGCACGTCCATTTCGGCGGCGGCACGGAGCTGATCCAGGAAAACAAGGATCTGCTGCCGATCTACGTCGCCTATGGGATCACCTCGGTGCGGGATTGCGCGGGCGATCTCAGCGATTCCGTCATCCAGTGGCGGAGCGAAGTGGCGGCGGGATCGCTGCTCGGACCGACGATCTACACCTCCGGTCCCAAGCTGGAGGGCTACAAGCCGCTGTGGAAGGGCACGATCGAGGTCGGGACGCCCGCCGAGGTCGATGCGGCGCTCGACCGGCTGCAGTCGATGAAGGTCGATTTCGTCAAGATCACCGACAACACGCTGAAGCCGGAAATCTTCGAATATGCGGTGAAGGCAGCGAAGAAGCGCGGGCTGAAGACTTCTGCGCACACGCCGTTTGCGCTGACCATCGAGCAAGCGGCGAAGGACGGCCTTAGCTCGGTTGAGCATCTCGACTATCTGATCAAGGCCGGATCGCCGGCGGAAACGAGTATCGCCGCCGATTATCTGGCCAAGAAGCTCACCTATGGCGAGGCGTCGGACAAGTTCGTCGAGACGTTCGATGCGAGCTACGCCAAGGCGGAATATGATCGGCTGGCCAAGCTCGGCCTCAATGTGACGCCGACGCTCAACATGAGCCGTATCCTCGCCTATCTGGACCGCGAGGATCACCGCAATGACACCGGCCTCGCCCTGATGGGGCCGGGATTGCGCAAGACCTACGAATGGCGCGTCGAACGCGCGGCCAAGTCGACGCCTGAGCAGGTCGCGGCCCGGCACAAGGAATATGAGCTGAGCGTCAAGGTTCTGCCGATGCTTCGCGATGCAGGCATTCCGATCCTGGCCGGGACGGACGCCGGTTTTCTCAACAGCTTCAACTATCCCGGCATTGGGCTGCACGACGAGTTGCAGCGCTATGTCGAGGCCGGGCTGACCCCGCGCGAGGCACTGGCCAGCGCGACGATTACGGGACCCAGCTTCCTTGGCCATTCCGACCGTTACGGTTCTCTCGCCAAGGGCAAGGCGGCGGACATCCTCATCCTCGATGCCAATCCGCTGCAGGACATCGCTGCAACGCGGACAATCCGTGGGGTCGTCGCCAAGGGCCAATGGTTCGACCGCGCCGCGCTCGATCGGCTGCTGGAGTCAGTCAAGGCAAAGGCCGCAACGGCGCGGTAGCAGCGCTCGGGAAAATCCCGATTACTTCAGCCCCTTCGCGAAATGGCTCGCGAGGGGGCTTTTCCATGAAATCATCTGCTGGTTTCTACTGATTGCGCCATGGCCGCTTCACCCGGATTTATAGTCGCCAAATCCAGATGGGGAGACGCACATGGGAACCCGCAAGCTCGTCCTTACCGCAGCAGCCGTCATTTTCCTGCTGGTTACGCTGGCCGCCCTTTACCGGCTGCTGGTCGGTTTTCCGATTTCGATCGGTGGCGAGGAAGTCGGCCAGGTGAGCACTTTCTTCGTGCTGGTCTGCGGCGCGGCACTCACCTTGATGCTGTTCAACGAGGCAAGGAAATAAAGATCGCCTGGGCAGGCTTGAGCAGGCCGCAAATCTGACGCACCCTCCTCCGCCTCCAAACAGGGGGGAGGGAAATCATGGAATATAGCCCGTTACTGGCGCCCGTCGTGGCGCTCATAGCCTGGACCCTGGTCATTATGGCCTGGATGGCCGTGACCCGTTTTTCGGCCTTCAAGAAAATGGGAATTTCGCTTGGGACCGTCCCCGCTGGCTCGCGCGGCTGCGACATGGATGGCAAGGCGCCGAACGAGGCTCAGTGGAAGGCCCATAATTACAACCACCTGCTGGAACAGCCGACGATCTTCTACGCCATCGTCCTGACCTTGGCGCTGATGGGGATGGATCAGCCGATCAATCAATATCTGGCATGGGGTTATGTCGGCATCAGGGTCGTGCACAGCCTGGTTCAGTGCACCGTGAACACCGTGAAATACCGGTTTACACTCTTTTCGCTAGCGTCACTCTGCTTGCTCGGTCTGACGGTGCATGCCGGAGCCCGCATCCTGCACGACTGCCTGGGCTGGTAACCGTTAGCGGCTGAAGGAGGCCGCAAGCTCGACATGGGTCGACCAGCGGAACTGACCGACCGGTTTGACCCAATCGAGCTTGTAGCCGCCCCCCACGAGGATTTCGGCGTCCCGGGCGAATGTAGCGGGGTTGCAGCTGACGTAGGCAATCCGCACGACTGGAGAAGCCGCCAGTTCGCGAACCTGCTCCTGCGCACCGGCCCTGGGAGGGTCGAGCACGACAGAATCGAAGGCTGTAAGTTCCTTGGCGTCGTAGGGGCGGCGATAGAGATCGCGATGCTCGGCAGTAACTTGCCGACCCGAGCGAGCCGCAGCCAGCTTCAATGCAAGGACGGCATCGCGAGACGCCTCCGCCGCCGTAAGCTGTCCTTCCAGCGACAGGGCGAAGGTCCCAAGTCCGGCGAAAAGGTCGGCAATTCGCGCGGACCCTGCCGTGGCTTCGCGAGCCGCCGCGACGAGGGCCGCTTCTCCGTCCTCCGTGGCCTGAAGGAAGGAACCGATCGGCATCGGCACCGCGGTTCCACCGAGCGTGATCGTCACCGGCTGGGGCTCGTAGCGGGGCTCGGGCCCAAAGCCCTCGTCAATGCTGAGACGGGCCAAGCGGTTGGTTTCACTGAACTGGCTCAGCGCCTCGACTGCTTCGAGGCCAACGACTTCAATGCCCTTCAGCATCACGTCTGGTCCCTGATCGGCAAGTGTCAGCTGTATTTCGGCAGTTCGCTTCGATGGCAGGGCCGTCGCCAGAAAGGTCCGGAGGGGCTGCAGCAGCGCGAGAAGTCGCGGGTGAAGGACATGGCATTCGAGCATGTCGACGATGCGGTTGCTGCCGGCCTCGTTGAACCCGATCAGCACTCTGCCGCCGGCCTTCAAGGCGCGAAGCGTCGCGCGCCTGCGGCTATTTGGCGGGGAAAGATGGGCCGGACGGATTTCGGCACCGAGGCCGTGCTGCGCGAGCGCTCCCGTCACTCTCGAGGCGCAATAATCCGCATAGGCGGCATCGGTCAGATGCTGGAGTTGGCACCCCCCGCACTGAGGAAAGTGGCGGCAGGGCGGGACTTGGTGGCCAGCGCCGGGCTGAACCGTCCCATCGGCGAGCAGGACATCGCCCGGAACGGCGAACGGCACATGGCGGCCGCTGGCGGTGACGCCGTCACCGCGCGCCGCGATCCGGACAATGGTTTCGCTCATAACTCTGCGATTGCCAGGGGGATCGCCTCGACCAAATCGTCCGCGATCATAGCGGAACCGGCGACTTCCGCCGCCCTCCCATGCAGCCAGACGGCAGCGCATGCCGCATCGAATGGTCCAAGGCCCCGCGCCCGAAGTGCAGCGATCATGCCGGAGAGAACGTCACCGGTTCCGGCGGTCGCCAGCCAGGCCGGTGCCGGCGGAGCGAATGCCAGGCTTCCGACCGGAGATGCGACCAGCGTATCCGGGCCCTTGTAGACGATCACGGATTGGGAACGCCGCGCTGCCTCCAGCGCGCGCTCAGCCTTGGAGCCCTCACTCTCCCCAAAAAGCTTTCGAAACTCACCCTCATGTGGAGTCAGAATCGTATCGTGGCCCTGCAGCCGTTCCGGCTCCCCAACCAGCCCAATCGCATCCGCGTCGATCACGATGGGCCTTGGCGCCGTCAGCGCCAAGGTCAGCACCTGCGGAACGTCGCCGAGCCCGGGTCCGACCAGGATGCAGCCGATCCGCTCATCTTGAAGATCGGCACCCCCCGTCTGGACAATGGAAGACGGCAGGCCGTCGATCGGCAGAGACGTCGATACCCGAACGTAGCCGGCCCCCGACCGGGCGGCGGCATTCGCCGCAAGGGCAATCGCTCCCGGCATTTGCCCGGCGAGGCAATGAACCAGTCCGCGGCTGTATTTATGTCCTGCCGGTTCGAGCGGTGGCAGGTCGGGCGCACCGATTTCGAACCATGCTGATCCGGCATCAATGCCAATGTCGGCGAGCACGACCCTGCCCATACTGGCCATTGCGGGCATCAGCCGATGCGCGGGCTTTAACGCCCCGAACGTCACCGTCAGGTCGTAGCGCCCTATCGGCGAAAGCAGCGCGCCGTCGTCGCTGCTGACGCCGCTTGGCAAATCGCAGGCAATTGCGACGAGTGCGTTGTCGACCAGCAGCATTAGTCGTTGGAAAAGAGATTGTTCTAGGCCGCGGCTAAGACCGGTTCCAAACAGGCAATCGATGACGATCGGGGTTTCGGTAGCGCTTGCGAATGGCTCTACGGGACCATTCCACTGGCTTCTGGCCCATCGGGCAGCATCGGATGTCGGGTCGGCCCATGCAGCGACTTTCACCGTATAGCCCATGGCGGCGAGGTGCCGGGCCGCGACATAACCATCGCCCCCATTGTTTCCCGGGCCGCAGAGGAGGAGTACGTCGCGCGGTCCGACATGAAGGCGGACAGTCTCGGCAAGGGCCTGGCCAGCACGCTCCATAAGGGTCGTTTCCGGCGTGCCTGAAGCGATGGCCTGCCTCTCGGCGGCGCGCATCTGTTCGGCGGTAAGGATCGGACGGGCCATAGTGGCCGCCCCTATCGCAGAAATGTCGCCAAATGCCACCAGTTCGAGGGGCAGGTCGCGGCAGCGGCATCCCGCTCCGCCTCGCTGTCGAACAAGGCGAAGCAGGTCGCGCCGCTTCCGGACATGCGAATGAAACCGGCTCCGGGTTGCGTGCCAAGCCAGTCGAGGACGTGTCCGATGTCCGGCGCAAGTGTCAGCGCTGCCGCTTCCAGGTCGTTGCGGCCTCTCCGCCAGTCGCCAAGCGGTCCGCGATCGATGCCATCCCATGCGGCGAACACGGCGCCTGTCGACAGAGGCACAAGCGGGTTGACCAGCAGCGCCGGAGTGCCGGAAATCGACGGGTCCTGCACAAGCTCGAGCTTGTCCCCGGCCTCCGTGCCCTTCGCGCTGAGGCTGAGCAGGCAGGCAGGGACATCGGAACCGATGGCCGGGGCAACGTCGACGGCATGGCGGGGGTCGATGCCCCACAGCCCAGTCAGGAGCCGAAGAGCCGCCGCGGCATCGGCCGAACCGCCACCAATGCCCGATGCTACCGGCAGCTTCTTAGTCAAATATAGGCTGGCGCCCGCGTCGACACCGGCTGCCTGCTTCAGCGCCTTGGCCGCGTCGAGGACAAGGTTATCGGTTGTCGAGAGGCCTTCCGCGAACGGTCCACTGATCGACAGGTTGAGTTCGTCGGCCTTCTCCGCCTCCAGCCGATCTCCATCGATGCAAAAGGCAAAAATCGTTTCCAGCGAATGGCGTCCGTCGGGAAGCTTGCCCCGGACATGAAGCGCAAGGTTGAGCTTGGCCGGAGCCGGCTCCGAATACTTCATCAGGGCGCGGCGTTTGCCGTGTTGAGGCCAAGCTCCATCTTGCGTTCGAGCCGCGACTTGGCCTGGTCCTCGGCCGTGATGAGCGCGGCCTGCCAGGAGAAGCGCGCCTCGATCCTCCGGCCCGCCGAATAGAGGGCATCGCCGAGATGCTCGTGGATCTCCGCCTGCGACGGATCCCCGGCGGCTGCACGGCTCAAGGTCTCGATCGCCTCGTCGACCCGGCCCCGCTTGAACAGAGCCCAGCCGAGGGAATCGGTGATGGAAGCATCGTCGGGCCTCAGCGCGCTGGCCTTGCGGATCATCGCTTCGGCCGTGTCGAGGTCCTCACCCCGCTCAAGCTTCCCATAGCCCAGGAAATTGAGCAGCAGGGCGTTGTCCGGGTCCAGCTTCAGCGCGGTCTCAAGCTCCACCTTCGCCTCGCCCCAACGGTCGGCCTGTTCGAGGCTTGCGGCCCGAAGGAGGTGGAGCGTCCAAAGCTCCGGATTGGCGCCGCGCTCTGTCCGGTTGATCGCCTCGCCATATGCCGCGGCTGCCTCGGTGTGGCGGTCCATGTCGCCGAGCACGTTGGCAAGTCGGGAGAAGTCGTGCGGCCCTGCCCCGGCGGCCTGCGTTGCCGCCTGCGCCCGGGTCAGGGCGCGGGAATAATCGGATGTGTCGCCCAGGATCCGGGTCTCGACGTCAAGCGCCTCGCCGGCCAGCAGGTCGTCCTGACGGACGGAGTCGAGCAGAGCGAGCGCCTCCTTCGACCTACCGTCGCCGTCGTAGAGAAGCGCGAGCAGGATCGTACCTTCGCTGTTGCCGGGATTGGCGTGACGGGCGACCTGTGTCAGCGCGATCGGAAGGGCCTTATTGTCTTCCCGTCCAAGGTCGATCGCCATCGCGAGCAGCAATTCGGCATAGCCGTCCGAGGGCGTAGCGATCGCCATTCCGAGCAATTTGCCATCCGCAACGCGCGACCGGGCGGCGGCAAGTGCCTCATCATCACCCTGCAGCATCGCCATCGCATCGTCCTTGCGCTTCAAGCGAACGAGCGAGTCCGCATAAGCGAGGCGAAGCCGGGTGTTTCGGCCTGCCGACTGGACGAGCACGCGCTGTGCAAGCGGCAAGGCATCGTCGGGCTTGCCGAGCGCGAACAGCATCGCTGCCTTCTGCTCGTTGATAATCGGCGCAAGCGGACTGGCGGCCGACATCTGGGACAGCGATTCAATGCCGTCGTTCTTGCCACGCGCGGTGCGGTCCCAGGCCTTCATGACCGGTCCGAACAGGTCGACTTCGGTCGAAGTCACGCCTTTCTCCAGCGCGGCCGCGGCATCCTTGTTCTTGCCGCGCCGGAGCTGGTCGGCGGCCAACATCAACCGTGCATCGATCGGCAATTCATTGGGCGGGATTTGCTTGGCCAGGGAGATGGCGAGGTCGGCCTGTCCCGACTGGATGGCGGTAGAGATGGCCTTTCGAGCAATGGTCCGGTCCGCCGGATCAGCTTCCGCCATCAAGGCGTAGAGTTGCGCGGAACGGGATTCGTCGCCGTTCATTTCCGCGGCCCTTGCTTCGACATAGGTCGACAGGGGCACGGCGGCCGAGGCAGCCGGCGCGGCGGCGGCCAGGATTAGTGCCAGGGCGGTCAAACCATCACATGTTCGGGTAATTGGGACCTCCACCGCCTTCGGGGACCACCCAGTTGATGTTCTGGGTCGGGTCCTTGATATCACAGGTTTTACAATGGACGCAGTTCTGCGCGTTGATCTGAAGGCGAGGTGAACCGCCTTCCGCGACAATCTCGTAAACGCCTGCGGGGCAATAGCGTTGCTCGGGCGCGTCGTAGAGCGCGAGGTTGACCTTGATCGGAACCTCCGCGTCCTTGAGCGTCAGGTGGATCGGCTGGTCTTCCTCATGATTGGTGTTGGAAATGAAAACCGATCCAAGGCGATCGAAGGTTAGCTTCCCATCGGGCTTGGGATAGTCGATCGGCTTAAAATCTTCCTTGCGGCCGATTTCCTTGTGGTCCGCCCTAAGCTTCAGCGTCCAGGGCGTGCGAAGCTTCAGATAGTTGAGCCACATATCGAAGCCGGCGAACAGCGTGCCGAGCGTCCCGCCCCAATGCGCCACAGCGGGCTGGGCATTACGGACGACCTTCAGCTCATCCGCGATCCAGCTTGAGCGGACGGCGGGTTCGTACGAGTCCAGCACATCGCTGCGGCGGTCGGCGGAAATGGCTTCGAAAGCGGCTTCGGCCGCGAGCATGCCCGACTTCATTGCCGTGTGGCTGCCCTTGATCCGGGGCACGTTGACGAAGCCGGCCGAGCAACCGATCAGCGCGCCGCCCGGAAAAGCGAGCTGCGGGATGGCCTGCCACCCGCCTTCATTGATCGCCCGCGCGCCGTAGCTGACGCGCTTCCCGCCCTCGATCTCAGCGCGGATCGCCGGATGGGTCTTCCAGCGCTGGAATTCCTCGAACGGCGAGAGATAGGGGTTCTTGTAGTCGAGCGAGACGACGAAGCCGAGCGCCACCTGACCATTCGCCTGGTGGTAGAGGAAGCCCCCTCCCCATGCGTCGTCCAGTGGCCAGCCTTGCGTGTGGACTACCTTGCCGGGCCGATGTTTGTCGGCAGGAACGTCCCATAATTCTTTGATTCCGATACCGAAAACCTGTGGTCCGGATTGTTCCCGAAGGTCGAAGATGCGGGTCAACTCCTTGGTCAGGTGACCGCGCGCGCCCTCGGCGAAGAAGGTGTAGCGGGCGTGGAGCTCCATGCCCGGCTGATAGTCCGGCTTGTGCGTTCCATCGCGGGCTACGCCCATGTCGCCGGTTGCGACACCCGTCACCGATCCGTCGTCGTTGAACAGGACCTCGGCAGCCGCGAACCCTGGGAAAATTTCGACGCCCAGCCCTTCAGCCTGCCCCGCCAGCCAGCGCGTCAGATTGCCGAGGCTGGCCGTGTATGTCCCCTTGTTGTTCATCAACGGCGGCATCAGGATGTGCGGAAACTCCCACTTGCCAGTGCTGGTCAGCAGCCAGTGGCGGTTTTCCGTGACCGGGACGGTGAGCGGGCTGTCCTTTTCCCGCCAGTCGGGAATGAGCTCGTCCAGAGCCTTCGGATCGATGACGGCACCCGACAGGATGTGCGCACCGACTTCACTGCCTTTTTCGAGAATGCAGACCGAGAGGTCCCGACTTTTCTCTTCGGCTAGCTGCTTGAGGCGGATCGCGGCGGCAAGGCCTGCCGGGCCGGCGCCAACGATTACGACATCATATTCCATCGATTCGCGCTGGCTCATCGCAATCCTCGCTCTCCCGCACGCGTGGCTCCAACAAGCCTTCTATCGCGCCCCGCCGTCCATCCGGCCAAAAATGCCCTGCCAATTCCTTGACCGGACAGTCAACCTTGGACGACAGAAGGACGATGGGTGGGGAAATGCAAGCAATCGACCGCGGCGCGGCCGCCAGCCTCGTCGGCTGGTGGCTGGAGGCCGGCGTTGACGCTGCGGTAAGCGAGACTCCGCGCGACTGGCTGGGCCGGCAGAAATCATTGCCGGAAGCTGTTCCGGCAACTCCACCACCAACTGAGAATCCTGCCGACCTTGCGGCATTCCAGGCGTGGCTGGCGACGGCGGCAGGCCTGCCGATGGATCGTCCCGGTGCGATTCGCGTTGCTTCGCATGGACCTGAAACAGCGAAGGTGATGCTGCTGTCCGATCTTCCTGCTCGTGAGGATGTTGCCGACGACAAACCGATCGGCGGCGAGGCTTGGGCCCTGACGAACAGGATGCTGGCGGCGATCGGCATTGGCACGGACGAAGCCTATGTCGCCTCGCTGTCCCCCTTTCATGCGCCGGGCGCTCGTTTCAACGGCGATCTCGATGCCTGCGCGGGGATCGCGCGCGACCATATCAGGCTGGCGCGGCCCGAACGGCTGATCCTGTTTGGCGATGCCCCGGCCAAGGCCTTGATCGGCGAACCCCTGGCCCGTGCCCGAGGCAAGGTCCATCGGGTCGAAGGCATCCGGACCATTGCGACCTTCCACCCCCGATGGCTGCTTCAGCGTCCGTCGGACAAGGCGCTGGCGTGGCGCGACCTTTTGTTATTGATGAGTGAGAGCGATTGATGCGATTTGGTTTGGTACTGATTGCCGGCTTGCTGTTGGGCTCGCCCGTTATCGCTCAAGAGACCGATCCGCTTGCGCCCCTGGAGCCCGATGGCAGCGAGCCGCCGGAGCCCATCATCCCGGTGACCCAGCCGGCAACCAAGCCATCGGGGACGGCCACGACGACGGTCACGCCGACGCCGGCCCCACCCCCTCGCCCCGTTGTAATTCCAAAGGATTGGCGCGGTGTTTTGACGGCCATTCGCAACGGCGAGTGGGAGGCAGCGCGTCTCGGCATCGATGCTCTTCCAAACGGCCCATTGAAGCCCTTCGCAAAGGCTGAACTCTACACGGCCAAGGATTCGCCCAAGGTCGAGCTCGGTCCGATCCTGGCCTTGATGGAGGAGGCTCCCGAACTCCCGCAGGCGGAACAGCTCTACCGGATGGCGGTGAGCCGTGGCGCCCATCACTCCGAGCTGCCGTCGATCTTTTGGGCGCGTCCGACCGTCTCCCTTGGCAGTGCGCCGCGGCGTGGCAAGACGCGCCCGGTAGAGGGTGAGCCTTATGCCGACCAGCTCCGCCTGACGCTGGAGCCGATGATCAAGACCGACGACGGTACGGGCGCGGAGGCCGCTTATCTCGCGGCGATGCCCTATTTGTCGGTCGAAGCCAGGGCGGAGGCCGCCCATCGGGTAGCCTGGATCTACTTCGTCGGAGGCCGCGATGCAGACGCTGTTCGGATTGCCGACATGGGCCGGGCCGGCGCGTCCGGCGAATGGGCTGCGCAGGCAGCCTGGATTTCCGGTCTCGCCTCCTGGCGACTGAACGATTTCAACGCCGCCTTCTACAGCTTGCGGCAGGCCGCGAGGCTGGCGCGAGAGCCCGAATTCTACGCGGCGACCCATTATTGGTCGGCGAGAGCGGCACAGGCCAGCCGGCGGCCGCAGGAAGTCAATCCGCTCCTGCGCGCGGCGGCGCGATCGGCGGAAAGCTTCTACGGACTGCTGGCCCGTGAAGCCCTGGGCATGGACAAGCGATTGCCGCAAACGGCAGCGTCGCGAGACCTCAACAAGGTCGAAGCTTTGCCGAATATCCGCCGGGCAACGGAATTGGCGGCACTTGGCTGGCGGTCCAGCGCGGAGCAACTCTTGCGCCATCAGGCCAAGATCGGAAATCCTGCCGATCACCGCAGCCTGGTCCGCGTGGCCGACAAGCTGGACCTGGCAGGCGCGCAATTCTGGCTGGCCCACTTCGGACCTCAGGGCGCCCAGGTGGACGCTGCGGACCGCTATCCGACGCCGAACTGGACCCCGTACAATGGCTGGCGGGTCGATCCGGCGCTGGCCTATGCCCACATCATCCAGGAATCGAACTTCCGCGCCGAAGCCGTGAGCCCTGCCGGAGCGGTCGGCCTGATGCAGGTTCGGCCGGGCACCGCCGGCGATACGGCAAGGGCTCGCGGCACGTCCGTGACCGCCGCATCGCTCAAGGACCCGCTGGTCAACATCGACTATGGCCAGGCGTTTATCGAGCTAATTCGCGGCAACGCCGCCACCCGCGGGCAACTGCCGAAGGTGATTGCGGCCTACAACGCCGGGCCCGTACCGGTTCAGCGATGGGCTTATTACGATCGCGGCGATCCGCTGCTTTGGATCGAAAGCATTCCCTATTGGGAAACGCGGTTCTACGTTCCTTCAGTCCTGCGCAATATGTGGGTCATCCAGGGCCTGAAGGGCGAACCCACGCCGACCCTCACGTCCCTTGCCGAACATAAATGGCCGGACTTCCCAGCGAAGCGCCGCTGAGCCGGGGAACCGGCTTTGTTCCGATTGGTTGAATTCGCGAAGAGCGGGGCAGTCGGAGACTGCTCATGTATATCGGAATTGGTGGACTTATCCTGCTGATAATCGTGCTGGTTGTCCTCTTCTAGCAAGGCATTCGTTCTTGTTACGTTCTCATTGTTCGACTAGGCTGGCACCATGCCGGTCGAGTCGATCAGTGGGCGCGGCGCCACCCGAAACGCCACTCCGACGCGCTTCAACCTGAAGGAGCGCATTGCCGATGGTGATTGGCTTGACGAGGTGGAAAGTCTCGATGGCCTTCCTACACGGCGAACCACGGTCACCGTCGAACGGCCGAAAAGCATCATCACCCGCAACAGTTCGCCGGACCTGGGCTTTGATCGCTCGATCAATCCCTATCGCGGCTGCGAGCATGGCTGCATCTATTGCTTCGCAAGGCCAACCCACGCCTTCCATGACCTCTCCCCCGGGGTCGATTTCGAAAGCCGACTGTTCGCCAAGCCGGACGCCGCGAAGCTGCTGCACGCCGCACTGTCACAGCCGGGCTATTCGGTGGCGCCGATCGCGCTCGGGACGAACACCGATCCCTACCAGCCGATCGAAGAAGATTGGCGGATTACGCGTTCGATCCTCGAGTTGCTGCTTGAGACGAAGCACCCCTTCACCATCACCACGAAATCGGACCGGGTGGTACGCGACCTGGATATCATTGGACCGGCAGCGCGCCTTGGAATCGCCGCCGTCGCGGTCTCGGTTACTTCGCTCGATCCCAAGGTGCTTTCTACGCTCGAACCCCGGGCCCCCGCTCCGCGCAAGCGACTGGCGGCGATCAAGGCTCTGACCGAGGCGGGCGTGCCGACCTTTGTGTCCGTCGCGCCGGTGATCCCCCAGATCACCGATCATGAGCTGGAATCGATCGTCGAAGCGGCGGCGGAAGCCGGCGCGCGCGGCGCCACCTTCATTCCGGTCCGGCTGCCGCACGAAGTGGCCCCGCTGTTCCGCGCCTGGCTCGACGACCATTATCCCGACCGCGCGGCCAAGGTCATGGCCACCATCCAGTCACTTCGCGGCGGCAAGGACAATGACCCCAACTTCTTCACGAGGATGCGTGGACAGGGGGCCTGGGCGGAGCTTATCCGCACGCGCTTCGAGATCGCTTGCCGGAAGCACAACCTGCCGCGCCTGAAAATTCCGCTGCGCCGCGACCTGTTCGAGCCGCCAGCAGGCGACCAGTTGCGACTGTTTTGATCGATCGCCTCTGCCATTTTATGGCAATTTTTGACAAAGGGCGGTGACAGGCGCGCGAACCGCCCTTAGCAATCCGGCCATGTTTCGTACCCTTGTTGCAGCATCGCTGCTGGCCGCCGCTTCCGCCCTTCCCGCCCAAGTCCATCAGTCCCCGCTGGTGGATCCCAAGGTCGCCGCCCTGCGTGATGCGGCGCATGACGGCGATCATTATGCCTGGGACATCACAGAAGGACTGACGACTGAGGTAGGCCCGCGCCTTGCCGGCACCGAAGCGGAGGCCCGCGCACGGGATTGGTCGGTCAAGAAGCTGACGGAAATGGGCTTTGCCAACGTCCGCATCGAACCGTTCGACCTGCCCGTATGGGTGCGCGGCCACGAAAGCGCGGAGATCCTCGCCCCCTTCCCCCAGCCGATGGTTGTAGCTGCGCTCGGCAACAGCGCTTCGTCGGGACCGGATGGGGTGACGGGAGAGATCGTCGCCTTCGACAGCATGGACGCTCTCCGCGCCGCGCCAGATGAACTGGTTCGCGGCAAGATTGTTTTCGTCGACCATGCGATGCCGGCTAACCAGGACGGCTCGGGCTACGGACAGTTTGGCGCGGCGCGGCGGCAGGGCCCGACCCTCGCCTCGCAGAAGGGCGCGCTGGCAATCGTGGTTCGCTCCATCGGAACGGACAATCACCGGACTCCGCACACGGGGACCATGTCCTTCGACAATGGGGCCAAGCCGATCCCGGCAGGCGCCTTGTCCAATCCCGACGCCGATCAGCTGCTGCGCATCCTGAAGCGCGGCCAGCCTGTGCGCATGAAGCTGGTCCTGGAAAGCCGGCAACTTGGAACCGGAAAATCGGGCAATGTGATTGCCGAAGTGCCGGGCCGCGACCCGAACCTGCCGCCGATCCTGGTCAGCGGGCATCTCGACAGCTGGGACCAGGGCACCGGTGCGATCGACGACGCCTCGGGCGTTGCGATCGCTGCGGCCGCGGCGAAGCGCATCATGGATGCGGGCCGTCCGCTGCGAACGATCCGGATCGTCTGGTTCGGCGCCGAGGAGGTTGGGCTGTTCGGCGGCCTCGCTTATCGCGCGACGCACGGCAAGGAACCGCATTATGCGATGATGGAAAGCGATTTCGGCGCCGACAGGATCTACAAGGTCGACAGCAAGCTGGGCCCGGACCGCAAGTCGGAAGCCGAGGCGATCGCCAAGGCGCTGGCGCCGCTCGGAATCGTCACCGGTTCCTTCACGGAGGCTGAAGGATCGGACATCGGACCGATGCTGAAGGACGGGCATTTCGGGGTAGGCCTTAGCCAGGACGGGACACGCTATTTCGACCTGCATCACACCGCCGACGACACGTTGGACAAGATCGACCCCGCCCAGCTTCGGCAGAATGTGGCCGCCTGGACCACCGTGCTGGCGATACTTTCGGGCGGGATCGAGGAGCCGAAAGCAGGGAAGCGGCGTTAAGCCCCCGCAACAAATCGTTACGGGAGGAATATATGCGAATGATCGTGGCCCTGCCCTTGCTGGCGCTTGCCGCCTGTCAGGTGACGAAGGACGATGCCAACGACAGCGTGACGGTTGAATATAATCAGGACGTCGCGGAAAACGGCCTTGAAGATGCGGCCAATCTTGCCGGAAATGTCGCGGCGACCGTCAGCAATGACGTTCAGGAAGCCGCCGACAAGGTCGAGAACACCGACATCGACGTCGACGTGAACACGAACGCAAACTAGTCCGTCGCCAGTTCGAATTAGCCTTTTCGAGGCCACATCACGCTGCTAGGCGGCGCTCTCCGGTCGGGGAGTAGCGCAGCCTGGTAGCGCATCTGCTTTGGGAGCAGAGGGTCGCAGGTTCGAATCCTGTCTCCCCGACCATCACCTTTTCAGGACCATCTGGGAGATGGTCCGAAATTGTGATCAATGTGTCGGGTAAGCGGTGGGGCCTGTAGCTCAATGGTAGAGCTGGCCGCTCATAACGGCTTGGTTGTAGGTTCGAGTCCTGCCGGGCCCACCAGCCCGGCTATTTCCTGGATGCAGGCAGGACGAGCTGGAATTCGGTCGGGGTCAGGCGCAGGCTTCCCGAAGCGAGCTGGGCAAGTCCGCGGACCAGCCTGAGGGCGAACCCAAGGCCAAGGGGCGATACAGTGCCAGCGTCTTCGACCTGGAATGCGGGATCCATGATCTGCGCATCAGTGAGCTGGCGGGTCGATGCGGGCCGGGTCACCGAAATTGTGAGCCGCTTCTTGGCTTCCCGCACCTCCACATCGACTTGCTGCCCGTCCGGAGCAGCCTCGATAGCGGCGCCTAGCAGCCGACCCAGCAGCCGCCGAGCCAGTTCCGGTTCCAGTGCGCAGCGAAGCGAGCCGAGCGATGTCGCGATCCGCAAGCGAACATCGCGGGAAAGCGCGCGATTGCCCCATTCTTCAGCCAACGCAGGAAGTATTTCGGCAAGATCGGTCGATGCCCCTTCGGTTGCGGGCTGGGCCTGCAATCGGGCCGCGAAATCCAGGTCCTCGATCGCCGCCAGGAGCATTCGCGCCTGGCTAACGATCTCCGCAGCGCGGTGACGATAGTTGCGATGTGCCGGGCCGAGATACTGGCCGTCGATGATCTCGGCGAAACCGATAATCGCGTTGAGCGGGGTCTTGATCTCATGGATCGTCTCCCGAAGCGCGTCGGCATCGGCCATCGACGCAGGTAGCGACGGCTTTCCCTGAGCCTCTTCCTCCACTCCCTCGCGAATGGCGATGCCCCGGTAACCGAGGAAGCGGCCATCGTTCGGAGAGAAAGCGGGGATGCCGCTCAACCGCCATTCACCCTCGAGCGCCGGCGTGGGCAGCTTCATCGGCGTGTCATCGAACGGAAGACGATCGGTGAAGGCGCGGACAAGGGCGCGGGGCGCCCCTTCCTCGCTGGGGAGGCTTCGGCCAATGAGCGCGCCGCGCGGGGCGCCTTCTACCCAGCCGATCTGCCCCGACGCGTCGCATTCCCAACGGAACAGATTGGGTCCCGTTACAAGTTCCTTGCGATCGGGTTCGGGCAAGCGGGAGGATAGATCGGCGGCTTCCGCCGGCTGCGGCTCGCGCTTGCTTTTGAGCCGCTCGATACGCGCGACCATGTCTCCGATCGAAGGAGCAGGTTCCAACGCCGACTGAGGCACCTCGCCGGCCGTCGCCACGGGTTGCGCAGTCACAGCGACGGCGACATCGCCCCGGAGCGTCTGGATGAACGCGGCGACTTCATCACTCGCATCCCGAAGCACAAGCGCCCAGCCCTCCTCGTCGAGGGGAGCAGCGGCAAGCAGCGGTGCCGCAACCTCGAGCTTGTCCGCCGCGAAGATGGCGATCAGGCGGGGTTCGGCGGCGCGGCCGGCGATGCTCCGGGCGGTCGCAGCACGAACGGTCTTCGGTACGGAGCGAACGCCGGACTGGACCATGGTCAGCGCAGCGTCGAGCAACGCCGGGTCGAGTTCGTCATGGGGGCGGGAAAGAAGGTCGACGAGCTGGCGCCAGCGAACGGTCCGGTCGTGGGCGTCCGCGACCGGTTGCGTCATTACCGTCCTGAGGCGGTCATCGTAACGCACTGAATTCCATGCCCTCCCCGTACATGCCTGCAGCCATGCGGGTACGCGCGTGGGCGGGACAGTGGGTGAACATTAACCATCCCGAATTGGGACAATATGAAAAGGGCGCCGGAGCAGGTGCCCCGACGCCCTTAATCACGATGTGTCGCTGGAAACTAGGCCTTGGTTGCGACGTAGGCCAGCCAGAGCTTGGCGATCTCGGCCTGGGTGCCGCCAACCGCGTTCAACGCGGAGGTTGCGCCGGCCTTGTCGCCGGCACGGGCGAGCGCCATGCCGAGCCTCAGATTGGCGACGTCCTTGTCGACGCCCTGCTTGTCGAGCGCGGCGCGGAACAGGTCCGCCGACTTCTGATAATCGCCATAGCCATAATAGGCCTCGGCCGTGACCATCGCCTGTCGAGCGGCTGGAGCGGCCAGCGCCGTCTTTGCGCTGCCGTCGAGCGTCGCTCGATCGCCCTGCGACTTGGTGCTCGCCAGCGAATAAAGCTGACTGAAGGTCGCCTTGTTCTTGTCGATCGAATTGGCGGCGAAGCCCTGCTCGAGGACCATCTTGGCCTCGCCGGCGAAGCCCTTCGTCACCAGCGTATTGGCGAAGCGGAAATAGTCGTTCTCGCCCGCCAGCGCTCCGGTCGCCTGCGCAAGTCGCATCGTGTCGATCAGGCCGCTGTCGTCCAGCTGGCTGGAGGTCTGGTAGATGCGGATGGTGTCGCGCCAGGTCTTCGGACTCGGATAGGCTGCGACCCACTTGCGGCTGAGTTCCGGCGCATTCGGCAGCTTGGCGTTGAAGGCCAGTGCGACAGAGCGCTTGTACCAGCTTTCGTCAGCCTTCTGACCGCTCGCGGTCTTGGCGGCGATTGCTTTCTCGATGAGGGTCACCGCTTCGGCGGCCCGACCCTGACCGTTGCGCGTCTCGCCTAGCATCACGGTCGCTTCGAGGTGGTTGGGATCGATCTTCAGCACCTGCTCGAAGGCGGCGGCGGCCGGATCGAAATTCTTGGCGTTATAGTGAAGCTGCCCGAGGTTCATGTAGAGCGGTAGCGTTTCCGCCGGCGAGAGGTAGCCCGAGTTCAGAACCGCCTGGAGAGCCGTCAAGGTCGCTGCATTATCCTTCGCATCGACCGCGGCCTTCAGCTGCAGCTGGGCGATCACGAAATGATCGTCCTTGTTCTTTGCCTTGGCCTGCGCGGCGGCCACCGCAGCGGGGATAGCCGCCGCATCCTTGGCGTTGACGGCGGCCTGCAGGGCGACGATTTCCTTGCGTGCACCGCTGGAAATCTGCGGCTGCTTCGGCGCCGCGGCCGCTTCGTCCTTCTTGTCCTGGGCAACCGCCGGAGCAGTCGTTACCAGGCCGCCGGCAGCCAGCAAAAGCGCAAATGCGGTGGGGTTCAGTTTCATTCCTGTCTCCTGTTGCGCCGGCTTCCCGATCGGCCAGTCCGGCAGCGAAAGTTTTTTTGGATTACCGGGCAGCCCCATAGACTTGATCCCCGGCCACGAAAAGCGCGAATGGCGTAGATGGCCTTAACCCCGTTTGAACCACCGGTTCATTCGCGCGCGTACGCGTAGCGCGCGTGCGCGGGGTGGCGCTTCCACGCGCCATCGGCTAGCAGTCGTCGGAGGGGGCATCTCCTGCCGTTGGGCAGGCGATTCTCACTGCCCAACAAGAATCAGAAACGACAGGATTTCCCTTGGCGACCCAGCCTCCGGCCGACGATACCACCCCTCCTTCCGCGGGTGATATCGCCCCCATCTCCATCGTCGAGGAGATGAAGACCAGCTACCTCGACTATGCCATGTCGGTGATCGTCAGCCGCGCGCTGCCCGACGTGCGCGACGGGTTGAAGCCGGTCCATCGCCGGATCCTCCACGCCTGCCAGGAAGCGGGCTACGTAGCCGGGAAGCAGTACCGCAAGTCGAGCCGCATCGTCGGTGACGTCATGGGTAAATATCACCCGCATGGCGACAGCGCGATCTACGACGCGCTGGCCCGCATGGTGCAAAGCTGGTCGCTGCGCGTCCCGCTGATCGACGGCCAGGGCAACTTCGGATCGATGGACCCCGATCCGCCAGCGGCCATGCGTTACACCGAAGCGCGGTTGGCCAAGGTCAGCAACTTCCTGCTCGGCGACATCGACAAGGACACCGTCGATTTCCAGCCCAACTATGACGCCAGCGAGCGTGAGCCGCAGGTACTTCCGGCGCGCTTCCCCAACCTGCTGGTCAACGGGGCCGGCGGAATCGCGGTCGGCATGGCAACCAACATCCCGCCGCATAACCTCGGCGAAGTGCTTGCCGCGTGCCGCGCCTATATGGACGATCCGACCATCAGCTCGGAAGGGCTGATGGAGCATGTGAAGGGCCCGGACTTTCCGACCGCACCGCTGATCCTGGGCACGGCTGGCATTCGCGCGGCCTATACCACGGGCCGCGGGTCGATCCTGATGCGCAGCCGCGCGCATGTCGAGGAAGGCCGCAACGATCGCCGTTCGATCGTGCTGACTGCGATCCCCTACCAGGTCGGCAAGTCGGGCCTGGTCGAGAAGATCGCCGAGGCGGCCAAGGACAAGCGTATCGAGGGCGTGTCCGACATCCGCGACGAGTCCAACCGCGAAGGCGTCCGTATCGTCATCGACCTCAAGCGCGATGCGACGCCGGAAGTGGTACTCAACCAGCTTTGGCGGCACACGCCGGCCCAATCGAGCTTCCCGGCCAACATGCTGGCGATCCGTGGCGGTCGGCCCGAGACGCTGGCCCTGCGCGACATCATCGAGAGCTTCGTCAAGTTCCGCGAAGAAGTCATCACGCGCCGCTCCAAGTTCGAGCTTCTGAAAGCACGCGAGCGGGCCCATATCCTGCTCGGTCTCGTCATTGCGGTCACCAACCTTGATGAGGTCGTGAAGCTAATCCGAGGTTCGGCAAGTCCTGCAGAGGCCCGCGAAAAGCTGCAGTCGCGGGAATGGGCTGCCGATCAGATTCGCCAATATATCGCGCTCGTGGAAGCGGTAGAACCGCAGGCCAAGGGCGAAACCTACCGCCTAACGGAATTCCAGGTCCGGGCAATCCTGGAACTGCGCCTGCACCGGCTAACCGCGTTGGGCCGCGACGAGATCGGCGGCGAGTTGGAAGATCTTGCCAAGTCGATCGGCGAACTGCTTGAAATTCTGGGCAATCGCGTCCGCCTCTACGAGGTGATGCGCGAGGAATTCGACGAGGTCGAGGCCGAGTTCGCGACCCCGCGCGTGGCTGAAATCACCGCTGCGTTCGACGGGCTTGAGGACGAAGATCTGATTGAGGTCGAGGACATGGTCGTGACCGTGACCATGACCGGTTACATCAAGCGCACCCCGCTCGCCCTGTTCCGCGAACAGAAGCGCGGCGGCAAGGGCCGTTCGGGAATGAGCACGAAGGATGAGGATATCGTCACTGAGCTGTTCGTGACGTCGACCCACAATCCTGTGCTGTTCTTCTCCAACATCGGACGAGTCTATCGCATGAAGGTGTGGCGCCTGCCGGAGGGCGGGCCCACGGCCAAGGGTCGGCCGATGGTCAACCTGCTGCCGCTGGCGGAAGGTGAGACCATTACGACCGTGCTGCCCCTGCCGCAGGACGAAGCCGAATGGGGCGGGCTGCACATCATGTTCGCAACCGCCAAGGGCACGGTTCGCCGCAACTCGATGGATGCGTTCACCAACATCCCGACCGCCGGCAAGATCGCGATGAAGTTCGGAACGTCCGAGGAAGGCGAGGAAGAGGAAGACAGCCTCGATCGCATCATCGGCGTCGAATTGCTGACCGAGAATGACGACGTGCTGCTGGCCACCCGCAACGGCAAGGCGATACGTTTCCTGTCGACCGATGTTCGCGAGTTCCAGAGCCGTGCCTCGATGGGCGTACGCGGCGTGAGGCTGCAAGGCGACGACCAGGTTATTTCCATGTCGATACTTCACCGGGTCGGGACAACTCAGGAAGAGCGCGAAGCCTATCTTCGCTGCCCGGCCTGGCGGGAACGGGAAGAAGAATGCACCCTGCCCGCGGAACGCTATGCGGAGATCGTGGCGGGCGAGCAGTTCCTGCTGACCGTCACCGAAAACGGCTATGGCAAGCGGTCCTCGACCTATGAGTATCGCCGGACGAACCGCGGCGGCCAGGGCATCATCAATATCGTCACGTCCGAGCGAAACGGCGGCGTGGTCGCCAGCTTCCCGGTGAAGCCGGGAGAATCGCTGATGCTGGTTACCGACCAGGGCAAGATGATTAGGACGACGGTGGGGGATATCCGGATTGCGGGCCGCAACACCCAGGGCGTAACCATCTTCAACGTCGCCAATAACGAGAAGGTCGTATCGGTCGCCAAGATCGACGAGAGCGAGGAAGAGGAAGTCGAACTGGACGGCGGCGGAGAGATTGCGCCGGAAAGTGGCGGCGATACGTCCGAAGACCTGGCAGCAGGTCCAGAAGACGGCCAGTAGGAGGAACGAGGGCGTCGGGGGACGCGTTCACCGGGGGAGAGAGATTCACCGGAGAAGGAGACCCTGATGCCGCTTCCCAATAACGCCCTGGTCCTGGTCACAGACGGCCGCAAGACGCTCTTCTTCCGCAATCAGGGGGACGAGAACCAGATCGATCTCAGGACGGAGGCGTTCGAAGAACGCGAGGACGCGCCCGATCGCGATATCAAGACGGACGCCGCAGGCTCGTCGAAGCAAAGCAACGGATTTGGGCGCCCAGCCCTTGGCGAAACCGACTTCCATCAACTCGAGGAAGATCGCTGGGCACATAATGCGGCTGAAACGGTCAACAAGCGCGTTCTCACAAACGATTTCGATGCGTTGGCGATCATTGCGCCACCGAAGACGCTCGGCGTTCTGCGCAAGAAGCTTCACAAGGAAGCGGAGCGCCGGATCGTTTGCCAACTACCCAAGGAAATGACGAAACGCCCAATACCGGACATCGAGGCGCTGATCGTCGGTGAGATGCGCGCTGAGGCCCCGGCCGACTTTTAGGGAAAGAGGTGTGTGACGTCGGCGTCGGCCGCTTCGGCATCCAGCAATAACGACCGATGGCATTGAGCGGGCTCGCGCTCAAAGCATAGAAGCGCGCTTGGCTTGTCCGCGGCCAGTTCCCGCATCTGCTCGGCCTGAACCATCGCTTCGGGAAGTTCGAGCTGGCCGGCGTAGATTCGCTCCAGCTCCTCCTGCCGCCCTGCCCTGGCGGCGGCCCGACCATCCGCCGGAGTGCCAAGGGCCTTCAAATGCACATAGTCGATCCCGACTTCGGCGAGGGCGTTCTTCAGCGGGTTTTTCGAGAAGCCTGGCCTTCGCGAGTTGGGAACGGCGCGCACGTCGATCACCCGCTCGACACCCGCGCCCTGCAGGGCCGAGAGGAACTCCGCCATGGTAGTCGCCTCATAGCCGATGGTGAAGATATGCATCAGCGGGGCTCCTCCATTTCCCACAGCCCGGGATAGAGACGCACAAAGCCGTTGTGTGCAAGCTCCAGGACCGCCGAATAGGAAGCCGTCGGAGAATCATATTGGTAGCGGTCGTCCGCGAGGCGACGGTAATGTTGGGGCAGCCGGACCAATGTGGGTTCACCAATGTCGAACCATGCGGCGGGGATGTCCGCCTCCTCACCCTCTGCCAGCCCGGCATGCCGAAGCTGCTGCAAGTTGGTCGCGGGAGTGAAGCCGAAGTCGAGGTGTACAAGGTCGTCGAGCCCGGCGACCTGCGTACCGTCGAGATACCAGGCACCTTCCCGCCTAAACTCGTGGGCGACCGCCCGGTCCTCCCGAAATCCTTCGATGCGGGCCCGAAGCGTCGAATAGTCCGAATCCAGCTCCAGCCGATAATGGAGCCCGGTAACACCTTGCTCGAAGAAGGCCGCGAACCCGGTCAGCACCCATCCGTCGTTCCATTTTCGGATCATGGCAGCATCATGACCCCGCACGTCCAGGCGCCGCCAGAAAGCGAAAGCCCGGTCAGTCATATCTGGCTCTGACCGGACCCCGCCTGGATCGAGCCTTTCGTCCAACATACTCTTCCTCCTCGGGCAAAGCAGGACTAACGAACGCCGGCATGACCCATCAAGTTCATATCATCGGTGGCGGCCTGGCTGGTTCCGAAGCAGCGTGGCAGCTCGCGAATGCGGACATCAAGGTCCGCCTGAGCGAAATGCGCGGCAGCGGCGACATGACGCCCGCGCACGAAACGGACCGGCTGGCCGAAATGGTCTGCTCCAACAGCTTCCGGTCGGACGATGCCGAAAATAATGCGGTTGGCCTGCTGCACCAGGAAATGCGGGCGCTGGATTCGATCATCATGGCCGCTGCGGACGAGCATCGGGTGCCCGCGGGATCGGCGTTGGCCGTGGATCGGGAAGGCTTCGCGGGCGAAGTCACGAAGCGGATCGCCAACCATCCCAATATCGAGGTGGTGCGCGAGCGGGTGGATACCCTCCCCTCGTCCGGCCCGACGATCATCGCGACAGGGCCGCTAACTGCGCCAGGGCTGGCCGAGGCCATCGCCAAGGTGACCGGCAGCGACGCGCTCGCTTTCTTCGACGCGATTGCGCCGATCATCCACCGCGAGAGCATCGACATGTCGGTCTGCTGGATGGCGGCGCGTTGGGACAAGGGCGGCAAGGATTACATCAACTGCCCGATGACGAAGGAACAGTATGAGGCCTTCGTCGCAGCATTGAACGACGGCGAGAAGACCGAGTTCAAGGATTGGGAGAAGGACACACCCTATTTCGAAGGCTGCATGCCGATTGAAGTGATGGCGTCCCGCGGCGTCGAAACGCTCCGCTATGGTCCGATGAAGGGCGTCGGGCTCGACGATCCGCGAACCGGGCGATGGCCGCATGCGGTGGTCCAGCTTCGCCAGGACAATGCGCTAGGGACCTTGTGGAACATGGTCGGGTTCCAGACCAAGCTGAAACATGGCGAACAGGTGCGCATATTCCGCACCATCCCGGGCCTGGAGAATGCAGAGTTCGCGCGGCTCGGCGGCATCCATCGCAACAGCTTCATTCGGTCGCCCGAGCTGCTCGACGAGCAACTTCGCTTGAAATCTCTGCCGCATATCCGCTTGGCGGGGCAGATCACCGGCTGCGAGGGCTATGTCGAAAGCGCGGCCATCGGCCTGCTGGCGGCGAAATTTGCGGCAGCCGAGGTGGCGGGAAGCAGCTTGCCCGCGCCGCCGCTGGAAACAGCATTGGGCGCTCTGCTTGGTCACATCACCGGCGGCGCCGATGCCGAGACCTATCAGCCGATGAACGTCAACTTCGGATTGATGCCGCCGCTTTCCGGCCCGAAAACGAAGAAAGCCGACCGAAAGAAAATCTATACCGATCGCGCTCGCGCAGCTTTGAAGGAATGGTTGGCCGAAGCAGAGCCATTGCCCGCCTAAGCGCAGGCGCAGGCCGCCTTCTTCGGCCGCGCCTTAGGTGCCGTCGTGGCGAATTCGGCGCGAGTGAGCGCTTTGCTGCCATCAGCATCGGCGCCCTCAAATTTTTCGATGCTTTTGGCTGCCCATTCCTCGAAGCTCAGGCGGCCGTCGGCATCGGAATCCAGCTTAGCGAACGCCTTGCGGCGGGGTTCGACCAGCTCGGCAAGGGTGATGCGGCCATCCTCATTCTTGTCCGAACGGTCGAACCGTTTGACCTCCTTGCTTTTCGGATCGGCGGCAGGCGCCTCGCCAATCGGCGCGAGTTGGCCCGGCAACTGAGCCGCCAGCCGCGGCTCGGGTGCGGCGGGTAAGGCCGGTGGTTCGGCATCGCTTCGGAAAATAAGAACAGCCCCTGTCACGAACAGCAAAACAGCGGCAATACCGGCCAGCCAACGAAGCATAAGCCCTCCAACCACAATGACCCTAGGCCCGCGAGAGCAAGTGCCGTTCAGCGGAACGCAAACGCCGCCTACCCGAAATGGGATTGACCGCAGAGTTCGACGTTCGAACTTGCCTCCAATCAACGGGGAGTTCGGAATGCGTATTTCATCGAGCCTGGCGGCGGCTATCCTAATCTTAATCTCGACTACGGCCGCTGCGAGTTTGCAGCCAATCAATCAGACAATTGTCGTTAAGGCTACACGCCTCAATCCGAGTGAAGCACGCCAGCGAGCCGTTGATTTTGTGAAGAGCACTGGCGTCGCCAACGGGCAAAAGCAGGTAGCGCGCTGGGCAGTTCCGATCTGCATCAATGTTGTTGGCGTCTCAACGCCGCAGGCCGCGAAGATCGAAGATCTCATGCTAGGCGTTGCACGCCAAGCTGACGTGCCGGTGGCTCAGGGAGACTGCGATCCCAATATCAACGTGATTTTCACTGCCGACGCCAGCGGCGTCGTCAAACTGGTGCACCGGCGAAAGCCGCACCAACTGCGTGAACTCAGCCTAGCTGATCGCGAAAGGCTCCTGACCGGGTCTGCTCCGGTCCGCTGGTGGAATTCTACGGAAGCGATGGATCGCGACGGGGTGCGATCCAACAATATTTCTCCGGGATGGGTCAGTGCGGGTAAATCCGGCGGCGCCGGCGCCGTGACCGACCCCGTTACAATCGGAGGTGTCGGGGAAATCACGTCTACCCAGCAATATAATAGCGGCAGCCACGTCAGAACTCCGACGATCCGGTCGATTTATGGCGCGACCATCGTCGTAGATGTGACAAAGATCGGAGTAGTTGGGGTAAATTCTATTTCTGCCTATGCCGCTATGGTGGCGTTCGCCGAAATCGATGAGGGTGCGCCGCCTCCGGACTCGATCCTTGGACTGTTCGAACCATCGATAATCGAATCCTCGCTAACCGATTGGGATATGGCCTTTTTGAATTCGCTCTATCGAATGCCGCTGGACCGGCGTGCCCGGATACAGCGTGGCCATTTGGTTGAGGCCCTTCTGGACGAGCGCCTCGCGGAAAAGACAAAATACGAAAACCCTGACTGAGGAAGATCCAAAGCCTCTATCCCGTTGGTCGAACGATAGGTGAGGCTTGCCCGCAACCGCTTGACATCATTGCCGTACAGAAGATCATTCTCGCGTCAGTCGGGAGTTTGTCATGCGTTTGTCCTACCCCCTCGCCGCAATCCCGCTATTTATTTCGGCCGCTGCGCTTCCTGCCGCGCAGCAGAATTCCGGTAAGACCATTATCGTCAAAGGGACGCGGATCGATCCGGGTCAGGCGCGCGAGCGTGCCGTCGATTTTGTCAAACGCACCGGCGTCGCGCAGGGCCAGCAGCAGGTTGCGCGGTGGGTGGTCCCGGTTTGCATCAAAGCGATTGGGCTAAATACGCCACAAGCAGTGCGGGTCGAGGACCTCATGCTCGACATCGCCTATGAGGCCAATATGCCGGTTGCCGGGCCGGGTTGTGAGCCCAATGTCACCGTCAGCTTCGCTCCCGACGCAGGAGAGGTTGTCCGCCAAATCTATGCCCGCAAGCCAAACCAGTTGCGCGAGGCCAGTCGGACCGAAAAAGAGCAGTTACTTAATGGAACCGCTCCAGTCCGTTGGTGGTATGCAACGGAGATGGTGGATCGCGAAGGCGTGAAGTCCAACAATATTTCGCCGGGGTGGATTGGCGCCGGCGAGGGCAGCGGTGTTCCCGGCAATGCGGTTACCAGTGCCGTAAGTGTCGGAGGGGAAGGCGACATGACTTCGACACAGCAATATAATAGCGGCAGCAATGTACGGACCCCCACGGTTCGGTCGCTTTATGGCGCAACCGTCATCGTTGATGCGCCAAAAGCGGGAGCCGCGCCGATCGATGCGATCGCTGCTTATGCCGCGATGGTCGCCTTTGCCGAGATGAGTGCGACGAACCCGCCACCGGATTCCATCCTCAGCCTATTTCAGACTGATAGCGTTGAAACGAACCTGACTGACTGGGACATGGCGTTTCTAAAATCGCTCTATCGGATGCCGCTAGACCGCCGCACCCGCATTCAGCGCGGCCACTTGGTCGAGGCATTGCTGGACGAGCGTCTTCCCAAAGCGAACCAAGCCAAGAAGCCCTAGCCAATCGTTCCGAACAGGCGGTGGGAGAGCAGCGCCACGGCGCGGGCTGGAGTGGCCTCCGGTTCAATTTCTGGGAACTGCTTGACGTCACGCACCGCGAGCCGGGCAAATGCGGTGAGCGGCCGCAGCTTACGCGCGAAGCGATGCCCAGCGAGACCTGGTAATTCGCTGTCGGCATGGATGGATGGCCGCAAATGCTTCCTTGCGACCTGCTGAAGAGCGAATAAGCGCCCGGCCGGAGCAAGCTTCGAATCGGATTCCCCGAGCAACCTGGCCGCAATCTCGAAGATGAGTTCGCCTCGCTTTGCGATCCGGTCCCGGTCCGGGCTTTCATCGAGCAGTGTTGCCCAGCCATCTTCAATTGCAGCCAGTGCTTTCCCGCTGATTCCCCTAGGGATTAGCTGCGACACGACTGCCTGCAACCTTGGTTCGGGTGGCGGCGAACCGTTATCGAGCCGCTCCAGCGCTTCGCGCCACCAGGCGAGCCTGATCGCGCCGAGCGCAGGCTGCGTCGATGACGTCACCACATCGACCAGGGCATCGTCGATGCCGAACAGGGCGTCGAAGGCCGAGCGAAGCTCGACCGGCCAATAGAGCCGGACGAGATCGCGGTCGGTCGGATCAGCGATAGGTGACCGCCTTGGCTGCCTTCACGACGTCATCGGACTTGATGATCGCCATCTTCTCAAGGTTCGCGGCATAAGGCAGCGGAACATCCTCATCGGTGACACGCATGACCGGCGCATCGAGGTCGTCGAAGCCTTCTTCCATACAGATCGCCATGATCTCGGAACTGATCGAGCAGGTCGGCCAGCCTTCCTCGACCACTATAAGGCGGTTGGTCTTGGCCAGCGACGTCAATACGGCCTGCTTGTCGAGCGGACGAAGGGTGCGAAGGTCGATGACCTCGGCGTCAATTCCCTCAGCCGCCAACTTTTCGGCTGCTTCCAGCGAGATGCCGACACCGATCGAATAGCTGACGATCGTGACGTCATTGCCTTCGCGCATGATCCGCGCCTTGCCGATCGGAAGGACATATTCGTCGACCACCGGCACATCGAAATGCTGGCCGTAGAGCAGCTCATTCTCGAGGAAGACGACAGGGTCTTCGCTGCGGATTGCTGCCTTGAGCAGGCCCTTGGCATCAGCTGCGTCGTATGGTGCGATGACCACCAGTCCGGGGACAGCGGCATACCAGGGACCATAGTTCTGGCTGTGCTGGGCACCGACTCGACTGGCGGCGCCGTTGGGACCGCGGAACACGATCGGGCAACGCATCTGGCCACCGGACATATAATTGGTCTTGGCGGCCGAGTTGATGATGTGGTCGATCGCCTGCATGGCGAAATTGAAGGTCATGAACTCGATGATCGGCTTCAATCCGCCCATCGCCGCGCCCGAGCCGATTCCGGCAAAGCCATATTCGGTGATCGGCGTGTCAATGACGCGCTTTGCTCCGAACTCGTCCAACAGACCCTGGGTGACCTTGTAGGCGCCCTGATACTGCGCGACCTCTTCGCCCATCACGAAGACGCGCTCGTCACGGCGCATTTCCTCGGCCATGGCGTCGCGAAGCGCTTCGCGCACCGTCGTCGACTTCATTTCCGTACCCGGCGGGACATCGGTCGCCTGCATGGTCGGCGCCTTGGGTGCGGGCTTGGTGGGCTCCGCGGCCGGCGCCGGTGGAGTCGGCTCTTCTTTTTGCTCCGGCTGTTCGGGGCGTTCAATGAGCGCTTCGGACGATGCCTCGGCACCATCACCTCCCATGAGCGCGATCACCGTACCGACCTTCACGCCATCGGTACCTTCGGGGATCAAGATCTTGCTGATCGTGCCTTCGTCGACCGCTTCGAATTCCATCGTCGCCTTGTCGGTCTCGATTTCCGCCAGGATGTCGCCGGACGTGACGTTGTCGCCTTCCTTCACCAGCCACTTGGCCAAGGTGCCCTCTTCCATCGTCGGCGAGAGCGCCGGCATCTTCAGTTCGATACCCATCAGTAGCTCTCCACCAGCACGTCGGTGTATAGTTCGGACGCCTCCGGTTCCGGCGCCTCCTCAGAGAATTTCGCAGCTTCGACAACGATATCTTTGATTTCCTTGTCGATTGCCTTCAAATCCTCTTCCTTGAAGCCAAGCTTCGCAAGTTCGGCCGCCGCATGATCGATCGGGTCGTTATGCTCGCGATAATCCTGCACCTCTTCCTTGGTACGGTACTTCGCCGGGTCCGACATGGAATGGCCGCGGTAGCGATAGGTCAGCAGCTCGAGGATGATCGGCCCCTTGCCCGCTTGGGTCCAGGCCATTGCCTCTTCGGCCGCACCGCGAACGGCAAGCACGTCCATGCCGTCGACCTGGATGCCGGGAATGCGGAAGCTTTCGCCCCGCTTGTAGAATTCCGGCTCCGAAGCGGCCCGCTCCACCGCGGTGCCCATCGCATATTTGTTATTCTCGATCGCGTAGATGATCGGCAGGTCCCACAGCTTCGCCATGTTGAAGCTTTCATAGACCTGGCCCTGGTTGGCCGCTCCGTCGCCAAAATAGGCAAGGCAGGTGCCGCCATCGCCGCTGTACTGGTGCTTGAAGGCCAGGCCCGTTCCGAGCGAAACCTGAGCGCCGACGATGCCGTGGCCGCCGTAGAAGCCGTGCTCGACGCTGAACATATGCATCGAACCGCCCTTGCCCTTGGAAATACCGGCGGCGCGGCCGGTCAGTTCGGCCATGATGACCTTGGGGTCGATGCCGTAGGCGAGCATGTGGCCATGGTCGCGATAGCCGGTGATGACGCTGTCGCGTCCGACCTTCATCGCTGACTGAAGGCCGACGGCAACGGCCTCCTGGCCGATGTAGAGGTGGCAGAAGCCGCCGATCAGGCCGAGACCGTACAGCTGTCCAGCGCGCTCCTCGAAGCGGCGGATGAGCAGCATCTGCTTGTAAAAGTCGAGCAGCTCTTCCTTGGACGCCTTGTAACGCTGCGGCTCTTTCGGGCGCTCGCGATTGGTTTTGCCGGGCGCTGCTGCCGGGGCAGCCGTCTTGCGGGCCGATTTCGCCACTGACCTCTCCACCATGATCTGTTTGCGCGCCTATAGGAGCGGCAGGGGCGATAGGGCAATCCGTAGCGTCACTGGGTTTGAAATTCAGTCGCCTGCAAGGAAGCTGGTCATCAGCCACTTACCATTGCGACGCTCGAACGTGGCGCGATAGTCGATCGCGTTCCGGACCGCGTGAAGGCGGACATAGCCTGTTTGTCCGTTGGTCAGCCGGGCATGCAGCCACCCTTCGGGCGCCCAATTGTCCTGTTCCAGCAATATGTGGTTGTCGAGCAGC
Organism: Sphingomonas caseinilytica; assembly: GCF_023516455.1. Taxonomy (GTDB): domain Bacteria; phylum Pseudomonadota; class Alphaproteobacteria; order Sphingomonadales; family Sphingomonadaceae; genus Sphingomicrobium; species Sphingomicrobium caseinilyticum. The sequence goes on from NZ_JAMGBA010000001.1 coordinate 392,429, forward strand.
ATGCGGACCGGCGCCATGTCACTTGGCTCGCTGCGCAAAGCTGCGCCTTGTGAAATTGAGAAATAGGGTGGCGGAAATCCTTCGAATTCACCGAGGCTCGAGAAGTTTCCGGGCATAATTTTCTGACCCTGATACTCTCCGCAACCCAGCGCCAGCACCTCGGCCAGCTCGGCCCACAGCGCACTATTTTCTGTGCCGTCCAAGCCCCAGGCTTCAACGAGCGCGGGCCAGCCGCTCCCACCGCCGAGATCAACACTGATTTCCGGATCTACCAATTGTCGAAGCGCCGCCTTGTCCTTCGACGCAACCGCCTTAGCCAGGCTTATCCGATACTCAGCAAAGGACGCATCGCTGTCGCAATCGTCGACAATCGGCGCACGCGCCGGCTCCGCTTGAGCCGCTTGAAGGGCTGCAAACAGGAAGACGACGTTCATGGATTCAAGCCTGATCGATACGCGGCTCAACGCCTATCGAAAACTTAAGACCCAGCCCTATTCGAGCGGAATGACGACCTCGTCGGTGCGAACCAGGCCGAGGTCCTTGCGAACCATTTCGTCGGCGAGGTCCGGATCGGCCTTGCGCGGATCCAGCAATGCCGATTTATGGCGAAGTCCGTCACGTTCCGCTTCGAGAGCGGCCAGTTCTGCCTTGCGTGCCTCAAGCTGCTGCGAATAACCTCGCCAGGCAAACAGCCCGTTTTGACCGGCGACCGCGTGACCGGCAAAGGTGCCCACGACGAGCAACGCCAGCACCGGCCATGCCGCGCGGCGGATCAATCCGATGCTCTTGGGCTTGCCCTTCATAAAACTAGAAGAATCAGAAAGACGCCATGAAGGCAAGCGCTTTCATGCTTTTGATTCACAGAAATATTTTCTGTGTGACTCAGGCGGCCTTGTAGGCCCTGAGCGCATTGACCCCGGGATAGCCCGCCGCATCGCCAAGCTCTTCCTCGATCCGGAGCAATTGGTTGTATTTGGCGGTGCGATCCGAGCGGGCAAGGCTGCCGGTTTTGATCTGCCCGCAGCTCAGCGCCACGGCGAGGTCGGCGATGGTCGAATCCTCGGTCTCGCCCGAGCGGTGCGACATGACGGCGGTATAGCCGGACGACTGGGCGAGCCGTACCGCGTTGATCGTTTCGGTGAGCGTGCCGATCTGGTTGACCTTGACCAGGATCGAATTGGCGATGCCGTTCTTGATCCCATCGGCAAGGCGCGCTTCGTTGGTAACGAACAGGTCGTCGCCGACCAACTGGACACGGCCACCAACCTTGTCGGTCAGAGCCTTCCAGCCAACCATGTCGTCTTCGCCCATGCCATCCTCGATCGAGGCGATCGGATAGGCGTCGCACAGCTCGACGAGGTAATCGGCCATCTGTTCCGACGAGAGGGTCCGCCCCTCACCTTCCATGGCGTAGGCGCCATTCTTGAAAAACTCGGTAGAGGCACAGTCGAGCGCGATGAGCACGTCGCTGCCAAGCTTGTAGCCGGCGGATTGGGTTGCTTCGGCGATCAGATCGAGCGCCGCGCGGGCCGATGCGATGTTCGGAGCGAAGCCACCTTCGTCCCCTACCGCCGTGCTGAGACCCTTGGCATGAAGCGCGGACTTCAACGCGTGGAAAATCTCGGTGCCGCAACGAAGCCCTTCCGAAAAATTCGGAGCTCCGACCGGCATGACCATGAATTCCTGGAAGTCGATCGGGTTATCGGCGTGGGCGCCGCCGTTGAGGATATTCATCATCGGTACCGGCAGCAGGGTCGCGCCGACGCCGCCGACATAGCGGTAAAGCGGAAGGCCTACTGCCTCGGCCGCCGCGCGGGCGGTCGCAAGGCTGACGCCGAGGATCGCGTTGGCGCCCAGCTTCGCCTTGTTGGCCGTGCCGTCGAGGTCGATCATCGTCGCGTCGATCTCGGCCTGGTCCTCGGCTTCGAAGCCGATGATGGCATCCGCGATCGCGCCATTGACCGCCTGGACTGCTTCGGAAACGCCCTTTCCGCCCCAGCGCGACTTGTCGCCGTCGCGACGCTCGACCGCTTCGTGTGCGCCGGTCGAAGCGCCGGAGGGAACCGCGGCCCGGCCCATCGAGCCGTCTTCCAGAGTCACATCGACCTCAACCGTCGGATTGCCTCGGCTGTCGAGGATCTGGCGGGCGTGAATGTCGACGATCGCGGTCATGTGGGTCCCTTTTTCGATGAAGAGCCAAGTGAATTCGTTGCGGCCCCTATACGGCGCGCGGCAAAGGGTGCAACTTATGGATCGTTGCGAATGCGACGCCGGAACGAGGGTGGGCGTGCCGGGTTGAAGTGCGAAAGGAGGATTTCAACATGGCCGACCCGAAAGAACTTCCCGAAGGCACGGATGCCGTTATTGCCGGCGCATCCATTACCGAAAGTGAGGAGGCACTGATCGTGCGTGAACCCACTGCCCGTGACAAAGCGATCGAAAAGCTGCGCGGCAGCACCGACAAGATTTCCGGCCAGGCCGCCGATAAGGCACGCGAGCTGGTGGGCCAGGGCCTTGAGCGCGGCGGCGAAGCATTGGCCAACGTCTCGAAGCTGGTTGGCGACACGGCCGCGAGCCTCGATGACCGGCTGGGCGAGGAATATGGCGAATACGCGCGCCGTGCCGCTTCCGCGCTGGAAGATGCCGCCGGTAAAATTGCGGCCAAGAATCCTGACGAGCTGATCGACGACACTCGCGAATTCGTCCGCAAGAGCCCGGGCGTCGCCTTGGCCGGAGCGGCGATCATCGGTTTCGCGCTGGTCCGGCTGGTGAAGGCCGGCCTCGATCAGGGCAATAACGACAAGAGCTAGACCATGGCCAACGGGGGCGACGACGATCTTCAGGAGCGGCCGATTGGCGAGCTGTTCGGCCAGCTGATCGACGAAGGAAAGGCTTACGCCAAGGCTGAACTGGGGCTTGCCAAGGCCACGGCGGAGGCGAAGGCGGACGCGGCGAAGAAGCCTGCTCTGCTGGCCGGAGCAGCGCTGCTGTTCCTGATCGCAGGTGTCGTGGTCCTCTGCATGACATTGGCGCTGGCCCTCGCAACGCTGGTCGGTCCCTTGGCAGGCGGCCTCATCGCCGCGCTCGTCACGTTCGGGATCGCCGGATGGCTCGGGCTCTGGGCCAAGAAGGAATTGGGGAAACTCAAATGACCGACACGCCCAAGGTCTCGGCGGCCCGGATAAAGGTGGCGCGAACTCGTGCGTCGCTGATCGACACGGCGCGCGAGCTTCAGGTTCGCCTGCAGCCGAAAACGCTGGCCAATGAGGCTTGGGAAAAGGCCAAGGACAAGGGTGCGGACCTGGCCGAGGATGCGGTGGACGCGGTGAAGAAGCGGCCGGTGGCGGCCGGTGGTGTGGTTGCGGCGTTGACGATGTTCCTGGCGCGGGAGCCGATCAAAGACGCAGTGAGCAATTTGTACGACGCCATGACGTCAAAAAAGGAACCCAAGCGCAAAGCTGCGGCGTTGAAACCCAAAGCAACGTCAACCAAGTCGGGTAAGGCGCCCGCACGGCGGCCGGCTCGAACGACCGCCCGCACGGCACCGAAGAAAGTGGAGAAAGCGTAATGGCCAGGCAGCAGCAGAAAAAGAACCAGACCAGCTCGGCTCAAAGTCCACGCGAACGGGCGATCGAAGCTTATGACAGCGCTCGCGAACGGACCCGTGACGGGATCGACGCCGCCCCGATCATGGCCTTGGGTGGTGGGCTTGCCCTTGGCGCGCTCATCGCCGCGCTGCTGCCGAGGACGGAAACCGAAAAGAAGCTTGTGGGACCGCTTGGCGGGCGGATCACCGATGGCGCCCGTGCCGCGGCAAGCGCGGCAAAGGAAGCAAGCCGTGAGAAACTATCCGAGCTCAACATCACGCGGGAAGCCGGCAAGGGCGTCGTCCAGTCCGTTCTCGATGGAATCGGAGAGGCCGCACGAACGGGCGGGCAGGCGGCCGTCGGCGCAGTCCGGAACAAGGGCTGATTGAAGGGCACGCGGTTTTGATGCTAGCGGCCTCGCTATGAGCAAACTTCATCTCGTCTTCGGTGGCCGGGTCAAGGATCCGCAGGGCCTGGAATTCGTCGACCTCGAGAAGATCGACCTGGTCGGCCTGTACGACAGCTATGCGGCGGCCGAGGATGCCTGGCGCGGCGCCGCACAGCGGTCGGTCGACGATGCCGAGATGAAATATGTGGTCGTCCACCTCCACCGGCTGCTTGAGCCGGACATGGAAGGGATATCCCGCCCGAAGGCCTAGGCTTTCCGGTATCTCCACAGCAGCAATGGCCGCTGGAGCAACAATCCGGCGATGAATCCGCCGATGTGCGCTGGGGTGGCGAGCATTACGCCCCCGCCGCCAGCAAGATAACCTGCCATCCATTGTAGCACGACCCAGGCCACCAGCAGCCATGCGACGTGGAGCCAGCGGTTGAGTTTCTGGTTGCGAGTGACCTGCTTTGGTGCGCCGAAGAACAGAGCGTATAGGCCGAATAGCGCGCTGATCGCACCGCTTGCGCCGACCATTGGGATCGGGCTGCCCGGATCGACGATGAATTGGGAGAATGCGGCGACAAGCGCACCGATCACATAGGCGAACAGCAAACCTGTCCCGCCAATGACCCGCTCCACCATCGAGCCGGCGAACACCAACATCAGCATGTTGACGCCGAGGTGTAGCCAGCCGCCATGCACGAGTGCGGAGCTGAACGGCGTAATCCATGCCGGCAATGCGCCCGCCAACTGAACCACGCCGGATATCCGGGCCGGAATGAAGCCGGCGAACACAGCCGAATAATCGACGCCCCAGAAGATCGCGATCGCAGACACCGCCACCGTGACGATGGCGATGATAGCGGTCGCGCTTCTCAATTTCAGCACGTGCCTAGATGAACTCGATCTTGGCGACTTCGTAATAGCGGTCGCCCGCCGGAGTGGTCACTTCGACCTCATCGCCGACCTCGCGGCCGATGAGGGCGCGGCCAAGCGGCGAATTATAGCTGATCCGCCCGACCTTCGCGTCTGCTTCCTGCTGGCCAACCAGCTGATAGCGGATCTCCTTGTCGTCCTCGTCGACGAGCGTAACGGTTGCACCGAACACGACCTTGTCGCCGGAAAGCGTCGTCGGGTCGATAACCAGGGCGCGGCTCAGCCGGTCGTCGATATCGGCGATACTGGCTTCGATATGACCCTGACGTTCCTTTGCGGCATGATATTCCGCGTTCTCGCTGAGATCGCCATGGGCGCGAGCTTCCTCGATCGCGTCGATTACCGCCGGGCGTTCGACGGTCTTCAGCCGCTTTACCTCATCGGTCAGCGCCCGGTGGCCTTCGGCCAACATCGGCACCTTGTCGCTCGCCATTGTTCACTCACCTCTTGATCAAAAACCCGCCCGGGCGCCGGACCCAATGTCGGCGCGTGCTCAGGCACATTGTAAGAAAATTACGCTTTGGACGCTGAATAATAGGATTGGAGCGATTTTACTTCAAGCGCATGTCCGCGAAGCGCCTCGATCGCCCGCGCTGTCGCCACGCTTGCCGGCGCCGTCGTGAAGTAGGGCACCTTGTTTTTCAGGGCAGCTTCGCGGATCGCCTGGCTGTCTTTCAAGGACTGCCAGCCTTCCGTTGTGTTAAACACCAGCTGCACGTCTCCGTCGACGATCCGGTCGACAATGTGCGGGCGGCCCTGCGCTACCTTGTTGACCCGCTCGACCGGCAGGCCCTGATTTTCGAGATGCGTGGCCGTACCACCCGTAGCGATGAGCCGGAATCCCAGCTCCACCATCTTGGCCGCCGCCGCGACGATATGCTGCTTGTCGGTGTCCTTGACCGACACGAACACCGTTCCCTGCTCCGGAAGATGCACGCCGCCACCAAGTTGTGACTTGGCGAATGCGATATCGAAATTACTATCGATTCCCATGACTTCGCCGGTACTCTTCATTTCTGGCGAGAGGACGGGATCGGTGCCCGGGAAGCGCGCGAAGGGGAAAACCGACTCCTTGATCGCGATATGTCCGATGTCGCGGTCGATCGGATCGAAACTGCTGAGCGGCTCACCGGCCATCACCCTTGCGGCGATCTTGGCGATCGGGCGACCGATGGCCTTGGCCACGAAGGGCACGGTGCGGCTGGCGCGTGGATTGACCTCGATCAGGTACAATTCGTCGTTCTTGACCGCATATTGGACGTTCATCAGTCCCTTGACGTTGAGCGCAAGCGCCAACGCCCTGGTCTGGCGTTCAATCTCCGCAACGATCTTGTCGGACAGGCTATAAGGCGGGATCGAACAAGCGCTGTCGCCCGAATGAACGCCGGCTTCCTCGATGTGCTGCAGAATTCCGGTGACCGCCACGTCTTTGCCATCGCAGATCGCGTCTACGTCGACTTCTACGGCGTCGCGAAGGTAGCGATCGATCAGCACCGGCGAAGTTCCCGATACCTGGACGGCCGTGGCGATATAGTGATCGAGCTGTTCCGGTCCGTCGACGACCTCCATGGCACGGCCGCCGAGGACATAGCTGGGTCGCAGCAAGACGGGGTAACCGATGCGCTCAGCGACCGCGATCGCCTCGTCACGGCTACGGGCAAGGCCGTTTGCCGGTTGCTTCAGGCCAAGCTTGTCCACCAGCTTCGCGAAACGCTCGCGGTCTTCGGCGAGATCGATGCTGTCGGGGGTCGTTCCGAGGATCGGAATGCCGTCGGCGAGAAGCTCTGCCGCAAGTTTCAGCGGGGTCTGCCCCCCAAGCTGGACGACCACGCCCTCGAGCTTGCCCTTCTCGGCCTCTCGGTGGACGATTTCCAGCACGTCTTCGGCGGTCAGGGGCTCGAAATAGAGCCGGTCGCTGGTCTCGGGATCGGTCGAGACCGTCTCCGGGTTGCAATTGACCATGATCGTTTCGAATCCGGCGTCCTTCAGCGCGAAGGAAGCGTGGCAGCAGCAATAGTCGAACTCGATCCCCTGCCCGATGCGGTTCGGCCCACCGCCGAGGATGACCACCTTGCGCCGGTCGCTGATCTCCGCTTCGTCCTCGGGCTCGCCGAACAACGGGGCTTCGTAGGTCGAATAGAGGTAGGGCGTCGCCGCATCGAACTCGGCCGCGCAGCTGTCGATCCGCTTGAACACCGGACGAACGCCGAGCTTCAGGCGCGCCTTGCGCACTTCCGCCTCGGTGACACCGCCGGTCAGGCCTCGAAGGGCGTCATGAACAACGCCGCCGCCGCGGGCTGCGACTTCGGACATTTGACGTTCCACATTGGCCGAGCGCAGCGCGAGCTGTGAAAGACGCTTGTCGGAGAAGCCCATGGCCTTCAGCTGACGCATGCCCGCCGCGTCGTGGGGAAGCCCCTCGTCGCGAACTTGCTCCTCGGCCCGGACGACTTCGGCGAGGCGCTCGATGAACCAGGGATCGAATCCGCTGATTTCGTGGATACGCTGAATGGTGAAGCCATGACGAAGCGCTTCGGCCGCAACGAGCAAGCGGTCGGGCGTCGGTCGGCCCAGGGCATTCTCGATTTCCTGTTCCGACGCATTCATCAGGTCGGGCACGCGATCGAGACCTGACAAGCCTGTTTCCATGCCACGCAGCGCCTTCTGAAGGCTCTCGGCGAAGTTGCGACCGATCGCCATCGCCTCGCCGACCGACTTCATCGCGGTCGAGAGTTGATCGGACGCACCCTTGAATTTCTCGAAGGCGAAGCGCGGGACCTTTGTCACGACATAGTCGATCGTCGGCTCGAAACTTGCCGGCGTGGCGCCGCCGGTGATGTCGTTGGAGATTTCATCCAGCGTGTAGCCTACCGCAAGGCGTGCGGCGACCTTTGCGATCGGGAAGCCCGTGGCCTTGGAAGCCAGTGCCGACGACCGCGACACGCGGGGGTTCATCTCGATCACGATCATCCGTCCATTCTTCGGATTGATCGCGAACTGGACGTTGGAACCGCCCGTTTCGACGCCGATTTCACGGAGCACCGCGATCGATGCCGACCGCATCCGCTGATACTCTTTGTCGGTCAGCGTAAGCGCGGGCGCGACGGTGATACTGTCGCCGGTATGGACGCCCATCGGATCGACATTCTCGATCGAGCAGATGATGATGGCGTTATCGGCACGATCGCGGACCACCTCCATCTCATATTCCTTCCAGCCGAGCAGCGATTCCTCGATAAGCACCTCGTTGGTCGGGCTTGCGTCGAGGCCGCTCTTCACGATCTCGACGAATTCCTCGCGGTTGTAGGCGACGCCGCCACCGGTGCCGCCGAGCGTGAAACTCGGCCGGATGATTGAGGGAAGGCCTGTGGATTCAAGGACCTTCAGCGCGTCTTCAAGATTGTGCGCGATGCCCGAACGGGCGCTCTCCAACCCGATCTTGTCCATCGCCTCGCGGAACTTCTGCCGATCCTCGGCCTTGTCGATCGCCTCTGCCTGGGCGCCGATCAGCTTTACCCCATGCTTCTCCAGCACCCCCGTGCGGTTGAGCGTCAGAGCCGTATTGAGCGCAGTCTGTCCGCCCATCGTCGGCAGAAGCGCATCGGGCCGCTCCTTTTCGATGATCCTTTCGACGATCTCCGGCGTGATGGGCTCGATATAGGTTGCATCGGCCAGCTCCGGATCGGTCATGATCGTAGCCGGGTTCGAATTGACGACGATGACGCGATAGCCCTCGGCCTTCAGCGCCTTGACCGCCTGCGATCCTGAATAATCGAATTCCGCCGCCTGTCCGATGACGATCGGGCCGGCGCCGATAATGAGGATGGAGCTGATATCAGTACGCTTGGGCAATTTAGTTCTGCTTTCCCTTGCGGACCATGGATGCTTCCCAACCGTCGTATTCCGCGCCGAACCGGTTGGCCAAATCGCACATTTTCTTCATCTCGGATTCCGACCAGTCATGGTCGGTCACCGCAAAAATCTCCGCGATCACGCCGGGAGATGTATTTGTTGGGCTGACGACGTAGCCATCTTCGCCCAGGGCGGCCTTCAATCCATCGACATCGCCGTCGTAGAAATAATGGATCACATGGCGCCCGTCGGACAGGTCCTCGCCGTTCGACGTCAGTGCCGCGAACACGGACTCATTCATCAGGACCTGCTGCTGCCAGTCGTTGTCAGCCACTATTTGGTCTCCTCTGGGAACTGGATGCCGTCGATGACCACCAGTTTGAGATGGTTCTGGCGCGCCCACTTGTAGACGCATTCGCGATGTTCTGGGCTGGGCGCAGCCCGGAACATGATTAGCAGCTTCTTCTCTTCTTCGTCCTGGATGAGCTCGCCATAGGTCAGGCCGCATCCCAAGCTCGCGCTGTTCAGTTCGTCCTGGCTATGCATCCGCGCGGTCGCGCAGGCCGCAACCAGCATGCAGGATCCCAAGGCAGCAAGACGAGCAAGACCCACTGGCTAGCCCACCTTCGCCGGGTACAGAAGTGCCGGGTCGAGATCCGGCAGGGTCGGCGCGGTCAAGTTGCAGCTCTTGGCAACGCCCTTCACGACGTTGTTGACCTGCTTGCGCACCTTCTTGCGGTTATATTTCCCAGGCTTGTTGCCCGGTTCCATTTCGCTGAAGCCGACCGCCTCGCAATTCCTGAAGCCCGCAATCAGGCGGACAAACTTCTCCGAACGTTCGACGCTCACCGCCAGTATCCCGTCGGTATAGCCCGCTTCGCAATGCTGGATGTCGCAGGGCGCGTTCCCGCTCCAGAGTTGCTTGGCGTAATGCCACTGGCCGGGCGGAAGGTTGAACAGGTCGTCGGGGCGCGAAACAGTCGGCGCTTCCTTCGCCGGGATCTTCACGACCTCCTGCGCCAATGACGGCGCCGCCAGCAGGGACAGCACCGGGACGATCAGCAACGTTCGCATGATTACGCCTCCTTCATCTGGGCCACGAAGCGCTGGAACAGGTAGAAACTGTCCTGCGGTCCGGGGCTTGCTTCCGGATGATATTGGACGCTGAAGGCAGGGCGGTCGATCAGTTCGATCCCGCAGTTGCTATCGTCGAAAAGACTGACGTGGGTTTCGCGGACATTGCCGGGCAGCCCCTCGCGCTCGACCGCAAAGCCATGGTTCATGCTGGTGATTTCCACCTGACCATCGCTGAGGCGCTTGACCGGATGGTTGGCGCCGCGGTGGCCCTGGAACATCTTCGATGTCTTGCCGCCCACCGCCAGCGCCAGCATCTGGTGGCCGAGGCAGATGCCGAACAGCGGTTTTTTCGTTTCCAGCATCTGCCGGATGACCGGCACGGCGTATTCGCCCGTCGCCGCCGGGTCGCCCGGGCCGTTCGACAGGAAAAAGCCGTCGGGCTCATGGCCCATCACCTCTTCAAAGGACGCGGTGGCCGGCAGAACCGTTACCCGGGCACCGGCTTCGACCAGGTTGCGGAAGATGTTGCGCTTGGCGCCATAGTCGATCGCCACGACGTGCGGGCGGTCGTTGCCCTCGCCGCCCATCGCATAGCCCTCGCCCAGCTCCCACTTGCCGCCGCTCCAGGCCTCCAGCTGGTCGCGGCTGACTTCCTTGGCGAGGTCCATGCCTTCGAGACCCGGCCATTCCTGCGCGAGCTGCTGCAGCGCTTCGAGATCGAAATTGCCCTTGGCGTTATGCGCGATGGCGATCGTCGGCGGCCCTTCGCGGCGGATGAGGCGAGTGAGGGCGCGGGTATCGACGCCGGAAATGCCGATGCGGCCGGTCGCGGCCATCCAGGTTGGAAAATCCTGCTGGCTGCGGAAGTTGGAAGGTGACGTCACGGCTTCGCGAACCAGGCAGCCGAGCGCATGGGCGTCGGTAGCTTCGACATCCTCTTCGTTGGCGCCGACGTTGCCGATGTGCGGGAAGGTGAAGGTAATGATTTGCCGCGCGTAGGAGGGATCGGTCATCACCTCCTGATATCCGGTCATGGCGGTGTTGAAGCAGAGCTCGCCGACCGCCTGGCCTTCGGAGCCGAAGCCCCTGCCCCAAACCGTTCGGCCATCCGCGAAAACAATGACTCCCGTAGCACCTGCGGGTTGTTGGGTGCGCGCGGGATGTGCATCGGCCATCGGCGGAGGGAGCCTTTCCGTTGAGTGTTTTGCGGCGATTTCGCTAAGCGATGGCCGCTACGCGCGATTGCCCGGCTCGTCAACGCTGTGAAAGCTTGGAATTGGCGGCTAGGACTGGTCTTTTCCGGTTGAACGAGACGGGACGCGCATGATTCGCGATGACATAAAGGCTGCGCTGGTGAGCGCCATGAAGGGTGGCGACAAGGACGCGACGGCGACGATCCGCCTAATCCAGTCGGCAATCAAGAATCGCGACATCGAACTTCGCACCGCTTCGCAGCAGCCCGATGACGACCAGCTCGTCACCGAAGTCATGCAGAAGATGATCAAGCAACGCCGCGAATCGGTCGATCTCTATCGCAAGGGCAACCGCGAGGAGCTCGCGGCCAAGGAAGAAGCCGAGATTGCGGTCATCGAGCGCTTCCTGCCCCAGCAAATGGACGATGCCGAAGCCAGTGCCGCGATCCAGGCGATCGTCGCCGAGCTTGGCGCTTCGTCGATGAAGGATATGGGCCGGGTGATGGCCGAGGTGAAAACCCGGCACCCCAGCTCGATCGAACCTGCCCGGGCCAGTGCGCTGGTCAAGGCCGCGCTTTCCTGAGCCGTGAAAAAAGGCCCCGCCGCGAATGCGGCGGAGCCCATGCGAATGGAATGACCTGGGCTGCTATTTGCTAGCAGTAAGCCCTGTCACACCTTCCATCGTAAGCTCATACAGGAAGATGACCATCGCGCTTGCCAGTGCGCCAGCCACACCGAGCTGGAGGTTGGTCATCACGGCTGCGAGTTGTTCGCCTATTGTTGGTATGTTGGCGAGCGCAGCGCCAACCAGCGGCAGTGCGATGACGATCGCGGCGGCCAATACCATCCTGTCTTTGGGCATTGTGATGCCCGCAATCAGGCCGAGCACGACCAGCACCAACGCTACATTCATCCCGCCCATGGCAACGAAGCCGGCGGCAATTGCGAGTATAATGTAGAGTGAGCGGGCGAGCCCGCTGATCTTGTTCAACATATTTCTCCCCCTCCTAAACATTCCGTCTCAGCGATCTTCGCCGCTGTATGTCGGAATAGGGAGAGAGTACGCTCAATTGGCCTTATTCGCAGCGGTAATTAATCATTGTAAATCAAACTGCTGACCGCAGCGTTAAATTTTCACCTAAGCGTTGGGAGCCCAATTGAACGACTCGGTTGAGCAGCCCAGCCCGGCGCACTATCGGTGTTGAGGTGACGCTTTCTCCCCAATGGCTTGATGAACTCCGCGCCCGGACGACTTTGTCGACGGTTATCGGGCCGTCGGTGAAGCTCATCAAGGCAGGTCGCGAATTCAAAGCCTGCTGCCCCTTCCATAACGAGAAGACGCCGAGCTTCACGATCAACGACGAGAAGGGTTTCTACCATTGCTTCGGTTGCGGGGCTCATGGCGATGCCATCCGCTTCCTGACCGACCACCGCGGCCTGCCCTTCATGGATGCGGTGAAGGAGCTGGCCGGGAAGGCCGGGATGGATGTCCCTGCCCCCGATCCCCGCGACCGGGAACGGCAGGAGCGGTCCGCTGGACTCCATGACGTCATGGGTGCTGCGCAGAAATGGTATGTGGAGCAGCTTGATGGGATCGAGGGTGGTGAGGCCAGGGCTTATCTCGAGAAAAGAGGCGTCACTGCAAGCACCATACGGAACTTCGGAATCGGCTTTGCGCCGGATGCCAGGGGGAAGCTCAAGGCTGCGCTAAAAAATCTTGGTGAAGACAAGCTGATAGAGTGCGGTCTTCTCATCCAGCCTGAAGAAGATGGAAAGTCCAGTTACGACCGGTTCCGGGGCCGGATCATGTTCCCGATCCGCGATGCGCGCGGGCGGGTGATCGGATTTGGTGGGCGGATCCTGGGCGCGGGCGAGCCGAAGTATCTCAACAGCCCGGACACGGTGCTCTTCGACAAGGGGCGGACGCTCTACAACATCGACCGGGCCGGGCCGGCATCGCGCAAGACGAACCGGCTGATCGTGGTCGAAGGCTATATGGACGTCATCGGCCTGTCGCGGGCCGGGATCGACGAGGCGGTGGCGCCGAACGGCACGGCAGTAACGGAAACGCAGCTGGAGCGGATGTGGCGGCTGGATGGGCAGCCGATCTGCTGCTTCGACGGCGACGCGGCGGGGCAGAAAGCGGCGGTGCGGGCGGCGATGCGCGCCCTGCCTCACCTGGGCCCGGAGCGGACGCTGCGGTTCGTGGCGCTTCCGGCAGGTCAGGACCCCGACGATCTCGTCCGGCAAGGCGGCAAGGCAGCGATCGAGGCGCTGCTGGAGAAGCCGGAGCCGCTGGTCGACCGGCTATGGCGCCACGAAGTCGATGCGGCACCCCTCGACACCCCGGAATCGCGCGCGGGCCTGAAGGCGCGGCTGATGGAGCATGTGCAGGCGATCGGCGAACCCAATGTCCGACAGCTCTACCGCGACGAATGGCTGCAGCGGTTCGACACGCTAGTGCGGCCACAGCGCGGCCAACAACAGCAGGGACAAGGACGCTCTCTCTTTCCCCGGCGGGAATGGAAGAAGCAGGGCGGCAGGTTCGTGCCCCCGCCCCCGATGCCGCAGGCCGCGACGAGGGCGATCGGCGCCGGCGGGATCGACCGGACGACGGCCCGCGCGCTGGTGCTTGGCCATGCGCTTTATCCGGACGCGATCGGCGATCATGTGGAGACGTTCGCGCATCTTCCGATCGACGACCGGGCCGCGGCGAAACTGCGCGACCGGATGGTCGATCTCACCATGTCCGGACAAATGCTTGATCGAACGGGCATAACCACCATATTGGCGGACACGGAGACGGCTTCGGAATGGAAGCAGGTTTCCAAGGGCGGCGATATCGGCTTCAGCTTCACCAGGTCCAAGAGCGATCCGGAGCTTGCGCGACGCGACCTCGGCCTGGCGGTCGAGGCGCTTCACGCCAAGACGGAGATCGAGCTGGCATTGGCTGAGGCGACACGCCGCCTTGAGCAGGAATTCAGCGAGAAAGCCTATGCGGAACAGCAGCGGCTGATTGCAGCGAAGAAGAGTTACAACGACAGGCTGGCGTCTCTCGCCGGCAATGAGTAAGCGGCGAACCCAATATGGCGAAAAACGAAACCCCCGAGACCGAAACCGAGACCGGCGATGCGCCGCTGATCGACCTGAACGACGCGCAGATCAAGAAACTGATCGCCCGCGCGAAGAAGAAGGGCGTCATCACCTATGAAGAGCTGAATGAGGCTCTTCCGCAGGACCAGATGAACAGCGAGCAGATCGAGGACATCATGTCCGCGATCAGCGAGATGGGCGTCAACATCGTCGAAAGCACCGATTCGGACGACGAGGAAGAAAAGGACGAGCCCGAGGACGAAGTCGATCCGCTGGACGACGGAAGCCCGCGCCCGGCAGTCGCGACCAAGAAGGAAGCGGTCGACCGCACCGACGACCCGGTGCGCATGTACCTGCGCGAAATGGGCGCGGTGGAGCTGCTGTCCCGTGAAGGCGAAATCGCCATCGCCAAGCGCATCGAGGCCGGCCGCGACACGATGATCTGGGGCCTGTGCGAAAGCCCGATCACCTTCAACGCCATCATCGAATGGTCCGACGCCCTCAACGAGGGCACGATGCAGCTGCGCGAGATCCTGGACCTGGAAGCGATGCTTTCGAAGGGCCCGACCGCCGAGCAGATCAACGAGAGCGAAGAAGGCGGCGGCGAAGGCGAAGGCGAGATCAGCGCCGCCGTTGCCGGCCCGGCCTTCAAGGAAGAGGAAGAGCCGGAGGAAGAGGAAGCCGCGAGCTCCGACGACGAAGACGATATGGTCGAGCGGCGCACCAAGCCGCAGGCCGAGGAAGAAGACGACGACAACACCCTCTCCCTCGCGCAGATGGAAGAGACGTTGAAGCCGATGGCGCTGGAAAAGTTCGCCGGCATCACGTCGCTCTACAAGAAATTCTCCAAGCTGCAGCACGCCCGGCTGGAAGCGCTTGGCGCCGGCCAGGAACTGCCCTCGGCCGACGAGAAGAAGTATCAGAAGCTGTCGGAACAGCTGACCGCGGAAGTGGAGAGCGTCCAGTTCCACCAGGCCAAGATCGAATATCTGGTCGACCAGCTCTACAGCTACAACCGGCGCCTGACCGCGCTGGGCGGGCAGATGCTGCGCCTGGCCGAGCGTCACCGCGTGCCGCGCAAGGCCTTCCTCGACAGCTATATGGGCAGCGAGCTGGATGACAGCTGGCTCGACCGCGCGTCGAAGATCGACAAGAAGTTCGCGGCCTTCGCCGATGCCGAGGCCGATAGCGTCGAGCGCATCCGCGGCGAGATCGCGGAAATCGCCCAGTCGACCGGCATGGCGCTCACCGAGTTCCGCCGGATCGTCAACCAGGTCCAGAAGGGCGAGCGCGAAGCCCGCATCGCCAAGAAGGAAATGGTCGAAGCGAACCTGCGCCTCGTCATCTCCATCGCCAAGAAATACACCAACCGCGGCCTGCAGTTCCTGGACCTGATCCAGGAAGGCAACATCGGCCTGATGAAGGCGGTCGACAAGTTCGAGTATCGCCGCGGCTATAAATTCTCGACCTACGCCACCTGGTGGATCCGGCAGGCGATCACCCGGTCGATCGCCGACCAGGCGCGGACCATCCGTATCCCGGTCCACATGATCGAGACGATCAACAAGCTGGTCCGTACCAGCCGCCAGTTCCTGCACGAAACGGGCCGCGAGCCGACCCCGGAAGAACTGGCCGAGCGCCTCTCCATGCCGCTGGAGAAGGTCCGCAAGGTGATGAAGATCGCCAAGGAGCCGATCAGCCTCGAAACGCCGATCGGCGACGAGGAAGACAGCCACCTGGGCGATTTCATCGAGGACAAGAACGCCGTCATCCCGGTCGACGCCGCGATCCAGGCGAACCTCAAGGAAACCGTCACCCGCGTGCTGGCGTCACTGACCCCGCGCGAGGAACGCGTGCTGCGCATGCGCTTCGGAATCGGCATGAACACCGATCATACCCTGGAAGAGGTTGGTCAGCAGTTCAGCGTGACACGCGAGCGTATTCGTCAGATTGAGGCGAAGGCGCTGCGGAAGCTGAAGCATCCGAGCCGGTCGCGGAAGATGCGGAGCTTCCTGGATCAGTAAGTCTTGAGCGCCCGAGCATAAGCGTGCGGATCGCTCGCGATCCGGGAGCTTATGTCGAAGAGAGCGCGAAATGACGAAAACGCACTGTCCCCCAGACAGTGCTGGTTTTCGTCATGGCCAGCGGGTCGCCGTCAGGCGAACCCGACTGACGTCACGGGATTCACTCCCGTGACGGTTCTCGAAGGTCGTCCACGAGTTTTTCGATTTGCTCCGGTGACATGTCTTCGCTTTCAACGATATTTGCCAGCCGTTGAAACTCGATCTCAGTAGGCTCAAATTCCGGTGTCGATTTGGTGCTGCCACCAACTGCCGCCGGATTCTGACGCTTTAGCGTTGCTAGGAATTGTGCCGCGTCCTCGCTGAAATTTGCAGCTAACGAGTTCTGTGCATTTTGAGCGGCGACTGAAAAATCACCCTGTTCATACGCGAGACGCGCTCGCTCAAACTGCAAGCTGGCTAATGCTTTGTCATCTGGCACTCCGCTGACAACCATTGCTTCAATTGCGGTTGATGCGGTCGCTTTATCGTTTTTGGACAAGGCGATATTTCGTGCGAGTGAAGCCACTGCGAACTGATCTCCATTCGTTCGCATTGCGGTCTTCGCGGAGGCAAGCTTTGCCTCCGCATCGGTGACATTGCCAATGCTCAGAGACGCGTTCGCTGAACTCATTGCTTCAAAGACCTCAGGATTAACGCGCCTCATCTCAGCGCTCAGGAGCCGGGAATTTCGCATGGTGAGTTCATCCCACCGCGGTCCGCCATAGAGGACTGCAAGATACATGATCCTGGCCTTGGCGGATGAAACCCCAGAGGCCATCATTCCTTGATGGAACATTTTGTGCACCGCCTTCCAGGGTTGGGTGCGTACAGAACAGTACCAATCATGGATCACCGAAGCATTTCTATAGGGTCCTTCCCACGGGCCACCAATAATCGACCAAGCCCATCGAGGAATGGAAGCACCGTCAACAACGGCGCCCTTGCGCACGCTCCAAGTTACGCAATTTTTGTCCCGAAACGCGTAAGGAGACTGAAGCGTCATTGATCGTCCGTTTGAATCCGGACTTAAGATCAACTCTCCAAGGTATTCTGGCTTGCATTCCCGGGGCGATTGAGCCGCA
This sequence comes from Sphingomonas caseinilytica, assembly GCF_023516455.1. Taxonomy (GTDB): domain Bacteria; phylum Pseudomonadota; class Alphaproteobacteria; order Sphingomonadales; family Sphingomonadaceae; genus Sphingomicrobium; species Sphingomicrobium caseinilyticum. Next base: position 409,703 of record NZ_JAMGBA010000001.1, read on the forward strand.
AGAGCTGGCGTTGCACTAGCAAAGAATATAGCTACAATCGGATATACGCAGGGTCTCAACATTGCTTTCCCCCAATTTTCCGAGCATTTGCATTACTTCAGCAATATTTCATCAAAATCAATACAGACGGAAACGAGCGTTTTGGCGCCTCATTGAATTTCCGTTAAATTGTGCGAAACTTGCCCTGCCGAATCAATGATACGGTCAGTCCAGGGGGAGTTTATGAAAACCGCAATTTTTGCTGCGGCCACGCTCGTGGCATCCACTGCTGGTGCTCAAGTTACAGCAGTTGGAAACCCAAACGCGTATAAGCCTGACAAACCCGCTACTCAGGCTCCCATCGACCAGCCCGTTGCTACTCCGGCGCCTATCGCTGCAACTCCCACCACAAACGCGGTTTTACGCGTCGGTACCGAAGTACCGCTCCGCCTGCTGGAAGAGCTCACTACCAAGGGAAAGAAGTTACGTGTCGGTAACCGCTTTCGGCTCGAGACCTCCGAGCCAGTCATGATCCATGGCGTCACAGTCATACCTGTTGGCAGCCCGGCGGTCGGCGAGATTACAGACGTTCGAAACAAAGGAATGTGGGGCAAGTCCGGCCATCTGGGAGCACGATTGCTTTATGTTACTGTGAATGGCCGTCAAATCCGGCTGACAGGGGCGTTTGACGATAAGGGGGTTGCTGGAGGCGTTGGCGCCGTTGCCGTCTCGGCGCTGGTCTTCCTGCCCGCTGGATTCTTCATGACGGGCACCAGTGCCAGGGTACCAGTAGGAACCACGCTCAAAGGCTTCGTCGACGAAGATGTGCCGCTGGCACTTGCTAATGTCGCGCCAACGCCAATGGTGGTTGGCGCTCCTTCTGCGCCCCTTCAAATTGCCCAGCCGGCGACCAGCAGTTCAGCCGGCAACAGGAAATAGGAGTCAGAAAAAAAGCGGATCCCGGATCAAGTCCGGGATGACGAAAGGGGGAAGTGAGGGCCGTCACGGAGTGAGTTCGTGACGTCGATCCTCGCTCCGCGAGGTCGGCCGGCTTTCGCCCTCTCTTCGCGCTGCTAACGATTGCTTCGCAATCGCTTCGCTGCGCTCGGTGGCTCTAGCCTATCTTCAACTCCCTGATCCGCTCGCCCTCAACCATAAACCGGAAGTCGAGTTCGATCGGGCTGCCGGGGAAAGTGCCGGAGACCTCCGCCGTCACGACCGTGTTGCTGCCCTCAGCCCGTGCCTGTCCGGGCGTCTGGACCATTGCATATTGGCGGAAGGTTTCCTCCGCCCAGCCGCGGATCGCTTCGGTACCGCGATGATCCTGGCGCTCGTCGTGGACCCAGCCGTCGGGGGTGAAGAGTGAGGCGACGGCCTCCGCATCATGCGCGTTGCTGGCTTCGAAATAGGTCGAGACCGGTGGCTGAAGCTCAGGCGGCATGGGGGTTCGCTTTTTGCTGTGTAAGCGGTGGAGATGGGTTGCTGCTGTGGTGCGGGCAAGGTGCCGGCGCCGGCAAGGGAAGAAAAGGCGGATCCCGGATCAAGTCCGGGATGACGAGGGAGGAAATGCGCAGCTTAGCCCGGTCGCCCAACCACCGAGGCGATGATTTCGGCCAGCTCGCGCTTTGCCGCTGCTTCGCTTACCTCGCCACGCACCGCCGATCGCCCCAGCGCCTGGGCAGCGCCCAACATCCCCGCCATCTTGGCGTCACTCAAGGGTCCTTGGGCAAATGGTTCGAGCGCTCTGCGGCATTTGTCGCGGAACGCGATTTCGGCCTCCGACTTGACTTGCTCAAGCTCCGGCGATCCGGAGAGGGCCGCGACGACCCCGGGCAGCTCGCGCCCCTGGGTTACCACGCATTCGACATAAGTCGCGGCCAGCACCCCGGCGCGTGAGCCAAGGTCCGGGCCGCTTTCCCCGATCGCGACATCGATGAGCTCATTCTGCCGCGCGTCGAACGCCTGATAGAGTTCGATCAGCAGCCCCGTGCGGCTGCCGAAATGATCATAGACGATCGGCTTGGTCACCCCTGCCCGCTGCGCAAGGCGGCCGAGGGTAAGCGCCTCGCTTCCCTCGTTGCGAACCATCTGCCTCGCAAGCTCGAGCAGTTGCTCATGCCGTTCGCTTCTGGACAGGCGGCTGCGCTTCTCCACTTGATCCCCTAAGTTACCATTAGTATGTTACTATTAGTATATAGAAGTCTCGCTCGGGGGCAAAGGAGCAGGAGTCAGTGATGCACGCCTTGATCGTCGTTTCCCACCCTAACCCAGCGTCCCTCACCCATGCGGTGGCGGATCGCCTGGTCAGCGCCATCCGTTCAGGCGGTCCCGGCCACAGCGCAGAGCCGGTAGACCTGGCCGCCGAAGGCTTCGATCCCCGCTTCACGGCGAACGACGTTGCAGTAAGCCTAAGACAGGCGCCGCCGGAGGAAGCGATCCTCCGCGAGCAGGCGCGTATCGATCGCGCAGACCTTCTGTTGCTGGTCTACCCGATCTATTGGTGGTCCTTCCCCGCCCTGCTGAAAGGCTGGATCGACCGGGTATTCATCACTGGCTGGGCCTATGACGAGACCCAGGCCGGGGTGGTCAAGAAGCTCCACCATCTGCCGATCCATCTCATCGGGCTCGGCGCTGCCGACCTCCGCACCTATGCCCGCCATGGCTATTTCGGCGCGATGCGGACCCAGATCGATCATGGCATATTCGATTACTGCGGCGCGCCGGTGATCACGACCGAACTGCTGCTTTCCGAGGCGGGCACCGACGCGATGCTCGAACGCGCGACCGAGATCGGCCGCAGCCTGTTCGAAAGGACTTCGAAAAGAACCGCTGCCGGGGCCCGGCTTGGCGGTCCAGCCGAAGCACTAGGGTGAATTGCGGGAGCTAAGGCTATTGCTGGGAATCACCGAAATACGAATTCATGGGGTTCCCATACTGGGTCGTTGGCGGCCGTGCTTGCCAAGGGGGCCGCGCCCTTGCCACGTCGTTCGAGGAGCTTCCTTGCGCGGCGGCATCCTTCGATTTGCCGCCAGAGGTTTATGCTTTTGTCGTCCATTTGGTCGTCGAACGTTGGGTGGACGGTGGTGGTTCCGGGAATGCGAAGATGGATCCCGGATCGAAGTCCGGGATGACGAAGGGGGGAGTGGGCCGTCACGAAGTAAATTCGTGACGTCAGTCCTGTCCGCTGTGCGGCAGGCTGGCCGGCCTTCGCCCAGTCTTCGACATAGCTAACGTTTGCTCACGCAATCGTTAGCTATGCTCGCGGGCTCAGGCTCAGGATCGCGTCCGCCTGTCTTTGCGAAGCGGGCCGATCGCTATCATCGATCGCGTCCCGCATCGCCAGCTCTTGCAGAGGCTCGAATTGCGGCTGGAGGATCATCGCGCGATCCAGTGCCTGCTTGAGCTGGTCGGCCCGTTCGATGACTTGCCCCAGCTTGAAGTGGGCGAAATCCTCCCTGCCCTGCCAATCGAGGCGATGGCTGTTCACGAAGATGCAGGGGCGCGGGCGGATCAGAAATTCGTAGAGCTGGCTGCTCGCGTCGCCGAGGTAGACCGACGCCGATTGGGTGTAGGTCATGTCGATCGAACGGACGCTGCCCCGGTCGATCAATATGTTGGCCGCGTCGGATCGAACGTCCGGCCCGCCATCGAGCCTGACGTGCGGGGCGACGATGAAATTCCATTCGATCAGCTTCTCCATTTCGCGGACCAGGGCCGGACCCTCATTGAACCAGCTCGACAGGTCGGGGCGGCTGTGCGGGTTGTAGAGGACGATCGGCTTGTCGTTGGGGAACAGCCGTTCGGGCGGGCGGACAAGCTCGAACTTAGAATAGCCGGTGACGATGATATTCTCTTCCGTCCCCAGGCCCGCGGCAACCAGGCGCCTTTTGTCCTTTTCCCCGCCGACCAAGGTTAGATCGAACAGCCTGACCCGCGGATCGTCGAGGCGAGTCGCCGCGTCGCCGGCCCCGTGCCGGATGCGGATGAGACGGGAGGTGAACTTGGGATCCTCCTTCAGGCGCGTGCTGGTCGTCTCCGTCGTGACCAGCACCGGGTAGCGGCGGAATAGCCAGGCGTAGCGCTTCTGGACGCGCTTTCGCGGCGGAAGGTCGAACAGGCCGTCGCGCCATTGGGCCGGGATCCAGATGCATCGAAGCCGCTTTTCGGGATCGTAGCGCCCGATGAAGCGCAGGTTCGCGCGGCTCGGGCAGAGGACATCGACGCGCACGCCCGGCCTTTTCGCGAGTTCCAGCGCGGCCGGCAGCCAGTGGAGATGCTGGTGCGCCTGGGCCAGGGCAAGGAAGGCGATCCGAACCATCAATATCCTGTCACCGCCATTCGCCGCCAAGACTTGCTTAGCGGAGAGGCTGGCGGAAATGTTCCCACCAATGCACGTTACTGTATTAGCGCAACGACGCGAAAGGGAATGAGACAGGTTGGCCGACGATATACCCCAACTTCCGCCGGTAACGATCGTGATCGAGTGGGAAAATGCGATCGATGTCGCCGACGAATGGACCCGCAAGGCGATGGTCGCCCTGCAGGACGAGCTGGGCCGGGTGCGCTTCGTGGAGAAGCCCCGCATCCTCTATCTCTTCGACGAGACGAAGGTCCCTGCGGGCACCGTCGAGACGGTCCTGGAGGCGGTTGCGCCGCGAATGCGCGAACTTGCCGATGTGGAGATCGTCCCGACGCCGGGGCTGACCTACTATAAGCTGAAGAACTTCGGCGTGTCGCGGTCGCGCACCGGGATTACGCTGATGCTGGACAGCGATGCCGCTCCCCAGCCGGGATGGCTGGAGCATCTGCTGGCGCCCTTTGCCGATCCGGAGACGATGGCCGTGGGCGGTTTCACGGTGCTGGGCACGACGGATTTCCTGTCGCGAACCATGGCGCTGAGCTGGGTGTTCAACCTTCCCCATCAGAAGGCGAAGACCAAGCGGCGGTCCAAGATCCATGTGAACAATTGCGCGGTCCGGACGGATTTCTTCCAGAGCCACCCTTTCCCGGACCTGCCCGCGTTCAAGAAGCAATGCGTTTTCTGGCTTCGGGGGGTTTTGGCCGAGGGCCATAAATATGTTCGCACGGCGGACGCGACCGCAATCCACGCGCCCCACCCCGGCCCGCGCTTCCTGGCTTGGCGGGCGTGGACCGGCGGGATGGACAGCGATTTCCTGGGCTTCCAGACCGGGAGTCGCTCGCGGGCAGGGCGGCTGGCCTATGCGTTTCGATATTTCGGGCGGAAGACGCTTCGGGCGTGGCGAAATACAGTGAGGCATGGCGGCAAGGTCGGACTTCCGAAATGGCAGTATCCGGCGGCGATGCTCGTCTCGCTGACCTATTATCTGGTGACCTTGGCGGGCCAGCTTTACAGTGTCTTCACGAAGGATTGGGAGCCACTCCCCGCGCTCTACACGGGGCAGCCGCAGGGCGCCGTTTAGCCCGTCGACGCTTTGCCACGAATAGCGCGGCGGCGGGACCTGAACAGGCCGGCGCCTTCCACGGTCAGGCGGACCAGCGGGACAACGCCGAGTGTCGACGACAGCAGCTTCGCGTCGCGTAGCGCCTGAGCCCATTGTCGGCGCTTGCCCAGCCGGACGAAGTGGCGGCCAAGGTCGTGCGCCAAGCCGGACCGATAAGCCGGGTTATCCCGATACTCCGGATGCCGTTCCAGGAAGCTCAAGGTCGACCCAGCGAAATTGTCGAGTTGGCCGGAGATTGCGTCAGTGGAGTAGGTCTTGATCCACAGCAGCTCGTCGGTCGTGGCGCAGCGCGCGACGGCTGCGAGCCTCAGGATGAAGTCGAAATCCTGCCGGCGCCGCAGCGAGGGATCGAACTTGCCGGCGCGCAACGCCGCGTCCCGCCGCACCGCGATGCCGGGTGTCGCTTTCCAGATTCGCCGGGTGAAGAGCGCTTCCAATATGGCATCGTTGGAATCGAGCACCGGGTTACGCAAATTCACATCGGGCCGGTCGCGCTCTGGGCGGTATCGTTTGATGAAGCTGTCCAGAAGCACGTCGACATCCGGATGCGCCGCGAAATAGTCGTTCAGATAGCCAAGCTTGTTGGGCAGGTAGCAATCGTCGCTGTCGAGGAAGGCGAGAAGTGGGGCCCGGGATGCTTCTATTCCCCGGTTGCGGGCGGCATTTCCGCCAGCGTTGCGCGGACTGGTCAGGACACGCAGCCGCCGATCCTCGATCGCCTTCAGGACTTCCAGCGTGCCGTCCGTTGAACCGTCGTCGACGACGATCAATTCGAAATCATCGAACTGCTGGTCGAGAACGCTCTGGATGGCTGCGGTGACCTGCCTTGCGCGATTATAGACCGGCATGATCACGGAGATTGCCGGTTGCGCTGGGTCTGAAGTCTTCGAAACGCCAGCTGTCATGGGGCGATCGCCGAGTGCAGGAAACTCCGGACGGTCTAAGCCGCCATCGGTCCATCGGCAACAGCGTTTGCCAAGGGCGTAACCCCTTTGCCTCCGCGTTCCGCCAGCTTCTTTGCGCGGCGGCATCCTTCAATCTGCCGCCAGAGGTTTATGCTTTTATCGTCCATTTGATCTGCGAAACGTCGGGTGATGGCGGTGGTTCCGGCAAGAGGATGGGACGAACGGCTCAGCCTAGCGCTTGGCGCACCGCCTCCAGCGGCGTCGCCAGAAGCTCCCCCACCAGGCTTGTCGCGAAGATGGCGACGCCTGCACCAAGCAGCGCGAATGTACCGAACTCGATGGCTCTCGACCGGAAGCGGCTGGCGTCGTGCCGGGTTGCCACCAGGCGCGGTTCCCGCCGTCTTTCGACGGGCGTTGCGGACTTCGCCGACCGCGCATGGTCGCGGATCAGTTGCTCCGCTGACACGATGTCCTGCGTCCGGACGCCGCAGCGAATGGCATTGGACCAGACCACGCGGGCGACGACCACCTGGCTACCCCGGCGAATTTCGAGATAGCTTCCGCGAGATGGCGTTGGCTGGGCCTGAATCAGCATTCCGCGCGAAGACATGTTGAGGATGCAAGCGTCGCTCCACGTGGCGCCGCAGCGGACGCGCGCCTCGATCATGACTTTCCGTCGCGGCTCACGATTTTTCAACGCACACAGCCCCCGCCGATCAGATCCATGCGGATGCTGAATTCGTCTTGGGATGACGTGCCCGGGGACTGGTCGCCGCAGGCTTAACTCAATCTCCGGATTGGAGCAGGTTGTCTCGACCTAAAGAGCCGCAGGCTCCGGCCTATTTTTGCTCGGGGCCCCGCGGAGCAAGCCACGTAACCAGGTCCCACTCGTTGCGGATGCTGACCAGGAGAATCGCGTTGATGACCACCGCGACGCCATCCACCGCCCAATGCTGGTCAGTCCAGAAGGCCCATGCCACTGCGGCGAGCAAGACATAGATGGCGGCCGGAATAGCACCGTAGAACCATGCGTCGGTCCAGTGCGGCGGTTCCTCATCCCAGACGAGCGTCCTGATCCCGGTGAAGGACATGATGCTGCGCGCGAAACCCCAGAGCGCAATGGCCGCGCAGATAAGGGCCATGGCGGATGCCGTGATGTGCCCGGCCAGCGCTGCGGCGCTTAGTACCAGGACGAAGCTGACGTTGAGGACGACCGGGCCCATATAATAGCGGGAGCCGCTAAGCATCGTCGAGCGCGGCTTGTCCTGCATCAGGGTGACGACGACGAAGATGAGGCCGATCAGGACGGCAGCGGCCGATCCGACCAACAGGTAGAATTCGCCCCAATGTTCGAACATGGTTTGAGCCCTCCAGCAGCGATGAACCTAGCGCGTGACGTCGAACGCGCAAGCGGAGCGGCTTGGAGTATGAACGCGAGCCGCGGGCCCTTTATCGAAAAATGCGCGACATCAGGCGCCTTGCCCGCTAACCTGACGCAAGGCCAATCCCCATTATTTATAATCCCTTGAGCGCGACGCATTACCTTCCACCATCGGCAAGAGACCGCCCCTCCGCGAGCCGCCGAGCCTTGTCGTTCGCGCTCGCGCTGGCGATCGAAGTGGCGCTGCTGCTGGCCCTCCTGACGCTCGACTGGCGGGAGAAGAAGGCGCCGGAATTCGCGGGCGATCGGCTGACTACCTTCGACATCTCCGCCGAGACGGAGCAGGACAAGAGTCGGGCCGTGCAAAAGCAGCCCGAAGTGGTGGCGAACCCGAAGCCGCCCCGCCCTGCCCCGCCCGTCCCCAAGCCGATCGTCGAGCTGCCGCCGCGGCCGCTGCAGATGATCGAAATGACGCAGGAGGAGTTCAAGGCGGCCGATATATCCAAACTGGGCACGGCCGGTGGTGGGGAGAGCCAAGGACAGCAGATGGCCGAAGGCCCGCGCCCGGGCGACAGCGCCCGCGTCGGGACCGCGCCCAACGGCGAACCCCTCTACCGCGCCGAATGGTATCGCGAGCCGACCGATGCGGAGCTCCACGCCTATCTGCCCAAGCGGATGCCCGAAGGCGGCGGTTGGGGGATGATCGCCTGCAAGACCGCGCCCCGATTCAAGGTCGAGGATTGCGTCGAGCTGGGCCAGGGCCCGGCGGGGTCTCACCTGGCTGGAGCGGTGCGGCAGGCGGCCTGGCAGTTCATGGTCCGGCCTCCGCGTGTCGGCGGAAAGCCGATGATCGGCGAATGGGTCAGTATCCGCATTGATTACACCGTCGAATGACGGCAAAAAATTCATGAATTGCGCCATTAAATATTGGTTAAGTGCCTAACTTGTGTTAGGCGCCCTTCCCGGACGACTCGGCCTTGGGGGAGGCCGCGCCGCCTGACTGCCCGACCGTGACTTGTCGCCAGCGATGGGCTGGCAATACGGTCCTGCAGCCCATGTGAAATCGAATTTTACAGGGGGCCGTCATGGTGCGCATTTCCACATTTGCATTGTCATTGCTTGCAGCTTCGGCGCTTGTCGAACCTGCATCTGCAGCGGGACCGCCGATCGCCTATGCGAAAGAGGTCGGCTCGGGTTTCTCGATTTTCGTTACCAACCCGAACGGTACGGGTACGCTCAAGCTCTATTCCGGGCCGTCGAAGAACTCGCTCGTCTTGGACATGAACCCGGCGCTATCGGGAGGCTTCAACGAGTTGGCGGTCGTCGCAAGCCGAGCGACGGGCTTTAAGATCATCCGATATAGCGATGCGGGGGTCGTTCAACCGATCCAGAATTTCGACGACGGCTGCTATGTCGACAGCCTGGACTACCATCCGACCAATGGGTCGCTGTTGGTCGTTCGGCGATGCAACAACCCGCAGCTGGTTGAGCTCCGCATTTGGTCCGGCGGCTCCTACGGCGCGCCCATTGCTTCGACTGACGGAATGAACAACAGCTATCGATCGGCCCGCTGGCTGGGCGACGGCAGCGGTTTCCTGGTGCGATATGGTGAAGTCGGTGTCGGAACCGTGATCCAGCGCCGCAATATGAGCAACCCAAGCACGCCAAGCCCGGTCTGGTCCAGTACCGACCTTGGCGCAGCGCTTAACCTCGATACGGCGCGCTGCGCGGGCGCGCTCGATTCAAGCTGTATGAAGTTCCTCTACGGCGACGGGGCCGACCGCGTGCACGAGGTACGGTACAGTGACTTCGGAATGGAGTCTGACACTGTGGTCATCGCCAACGGATGGGGCGGCCGCTATTCCCCGGACAATAGCCGAATTCTGCATCGGGTCCGGGTGAAAAACGGGTTCACCTTAAATGTCACCAATCCGCAGCAGGAGACAGCTGCGAAGGCCGTCTACAACGACGCGGACTGGCGGCCCTAGAAACTCATCCGCGCGCTGACGACCAGGCGGTCATCGAAGAATTCGCCGAGATCGCTGTGATTGTTACCGTAATAGCGAGCGTCGAGCGTCACACCCTTGAACAACGTTCGGGCAACGCCGGCGTTGAACGCGGTGTAATCCGGCGCATTGACGCGATCACGGCGGCCGATGGCGCCTGAAATGCGGGTGTTCTTGTCGATCTCCAGGGTCGGGCCGCCCTCTACGAAGATGGAGCGCTCCGCCCCGCCCAGATCGTCGGGGCTGTAAATGGCGTTGACGCGAATAGTTAGCTTGCCGAACTTGCGGGTGACGTTGCCGGTGAACTCCCAACTCTTGTCGTCGGTGGGTTCGCGGACTCCCGTTTGCATCTTGTATGCGGCGCTGGCGCCGAACTGGAATTTGCCAAGCTTGGGCGCGACGCTGACAATCGCCGAAGCCTCTCCGCCAGCTACCGGGGAAGACAGGTTCTTCCATTGGGCGGCCACTTGCACCGGACCCAACTGGACATAGGGCTTGATGAGCGCCTGCGGGCCTTCGGTCTGGGCAATGCCCTTGGACATGCCGCGGCTGGCAATGACGAATTCAATCCCGGGATCGGGCGGTGGGAGGTCGAACATCATAGGGCGTTAAGCGAAGAAGGTTGTGAGCCAGTAGAAGAATGCGGCGACCGCCGCGGAGCATGGGATGGTTATGACCCATGCCGTGACGACGTTGCGCGCGACGCCCCAGCGAACCGCCGAAGCGCGGCGGGCCACGCCGGCACCGATAACGCAGCCGGTGATTGTGTGGGTGGTCGAGACCGGGATACCGAGCGCGCTTGCAGTGAAGATGATGATCGATCCGCCGAGCGACGCGCTGAACCCCTGGTGCTGCGACAGCTTGGTGATACGGCTTCCCATCGTCTCGATGATCCTCCAGCCGCCCATCATCGTACCGCAGCCGATAGCGATATAGCAGCTGATCGCGACCCAGTGCGGAACCTCGAAATCGCCGGTCAGATAGCCGGTTGAATAAAGGAGAACGGTGATGATCCCCATCGTCTTCTGCGCGTCGTTAAGGCCGTGACTGAGCGAATAGGCAGCGGACGACACGAGGTGCAGCGAACGGAACGTCCGTTCGGCCATCGACGCGCTTGAGCGAACCAGCAGCCAGCTCGACACCAGCATGATCAACATCGACAGGATCATGCCGAGGGTTGGCGACAGGACGATCGCGATGAGCGTCTTGTTCAGACCCGTCCATTGCACGCCGGTAAGGCCGGCATGGCATACGCCGGCACCGACGATGCCGCCGACCAGCGCGTGGCTGGACGAGGACGGAATGCCCTTCAGCCAGGTGACGACGTTCCAGAACATTGCGCCAACGAGGGCCCCGAACACCACCGAAGGAGTCACCAGGTCCTTGTCGATCAAGCCCTTGCCGATCGTGTCGGCAACCGCATGCAGCTGCGGCCACGCCAGGGTCAGGAAGTAAGCTGCGAAATTGAAGAAGGCGGCGAAGGCCACCGCCTGCACCGGGCCGAGCAGTTTTGTCGCGACAACGGTTGCAATCGAATTGGCCGCGTCATGAAGCCCGTTCAAAAAGTCGAATGCCAGCGCCAGGACGATCAGTCCTATCAGCAGCGGCAATGCCAGTTCGTGCATCTTGAGAGCGCCGTATCAGCTATGGTCGATGACGATGCCGTCGATGACGTTGGCGACGTCTTCGAAGGCGTCGACGATCCGTTCGAGATGCTTGAAGATCTCTCGCCGGACGACGAACTCGATGGCATTGCCGTTGCGATGCGCCTGGAAGGCGGCCTTGAGGCCCGCGGAATGAATCTCGTCGGCGTGACCCTCCATGCGAACCAGGCGCTCGGTCAGCTCGTGCAGCCGCTCGCCGTTGGCCCCGACGTTGCGGAGCAGCGGCATTGCCTCGGAAACGAGGCGTGCGGAATCGACGATGATCGCCGCCATGTCCGTCATCTCGCCGCCGAAATCAGAGAACTCGTAAAGCTCGATCGCCGATGCAGCTGCCTGCATCTCGTCGATCGCATTGTCCATCGAACTGACGAGGGCGGTGATTGCGCTGCGGTCGAACGGCGTGAGGAAGGTCTGGCGCACCGTCTTCAGCACGTCGCGGATGATCATGTCCGCGTCATGCTCGCGTTCGAAGATCTCACGAGCGTTTTCGTGCATTTCCGGACCGCCGCGGACCAGCCGCCCCATCGCATCAGCTGCCGCCGTCAGTGCAACAGCATGGGCTTCGAACAGCTCGAAGAAGCCGCCGGTTTTCGGCAGCAGGCGTTGGAACCAGGCAAACATTGGCCCTACTTTCGATTTTTCGGCGACGATGCTGAGGACGCTGACGCCCTGGGCCGCCTGGTTGAATTCCGTTGAGTTGAAGGATCGGATGAGGTCACGGAGGTCCGGCTCCTCAACCGCGTTCGCGGCGTCCTTGAGCGAGAACCAGCGGCGATTGCGCTGCTTCTTTTCCTTCCAATCGGGCAGTTCACGGCTCACGGCGAGCGGGAATACCTCGACATCGGCCATCAACGATGCCCCGCTGCCCTTGCGCTTGCGGTATCGGTAAGTGCCGAGCGGGGTCGGGCAAACGACGCCGACGACCCCCGCCTCTTCCTCTGCCTCCTGCGCGGCCGCGAGGTGGGGCGAGGCGGTATTGGCGAAGTTGCCCTTTGGGATCACCCAGCGCTTTGATTCGCGCGAAGTTACCAGCAGCACCTGGACGGGAGCGTTTAGCCCCCTGCCGACGTTGCGGTAAGGCAATGCAGCAATCTGGCGAATGGTATAGATCCCTGTTTACACGCGGTTCCGGACGGCCCGCGTTATCAGCGATGGGCACTAGTGTGGAGCTTTTCCGCTCGCAAGAAAAATGACGGATTTGTTACATGGTGGTTGGGCCATCCAACATTGAACCCGGCGATATGGGTTCATTACCCGATACCCTGCCCCGCCTCCCTGTGATTGGCTGCTTCGCCTTCCCGCGGAGAATAAGCATGAACGTTCAGAAGCCTGGATCATTCAGCAGAGCGGCCCCGGCCCCCGCCAAAGCCAAGAAGCATGGCAAGGACAAGAAGGCCGACAAGCCCGAGAAAATGTCCCGCAAGGACTATGAGAAGGAAATGCAGAAGCTGCAGGTCGAGCTTTGCTACATGCAGGACTGGGTCCGCGAGACCGGTGCCAGGATCATCATCGTCTGCGAAGGACGTGATACTGCCGGTAAGGGCGGGCTGATCAAGCGCCTGACGGAGCGGGTCAGCCCCCGCACCTTCCGGGTCGTCGCGTTGAGTGCGCCGACCGAGCGCGAGCGCTCGATGCTCTACCTGCAACGCTACCTCCAGCATTTCCCGGCCGGCGGCGAGATCGTGATCTTCGATCGCAGCTGGTACAACCGCGCCGGGGTCGAACGGGTCTTGGGCTATGCCAACAAGGAGGAGGTCGAGACCTTCCTGCACAATGTGCCGCGCTTCGAGGAGTGGCTGGTCGAGCAGGGCATCATCCTGATCAAGCTGTGGCTCGAAGTCGGCAAGAAAGAGCAGGACCGCCGCTTCGCGCAGCGGATCGAGGATCCCCTGCGGCAATGGAAGCTGAGCCCGATGGACCTCAAGTCCTATTCGCATTGGTATGATTATTCACGCGCCCGCGACGCGATGTTCGAGGCGACCAGTACGAAGGCCGCGCCCTGGTATGTGATCCGCAGCGACGACAAGAAGCGCGCGCGCCTCAACGGCATCAAGCACATTCTTTCCATCGTCCCCGACAAGCGGGTCAAAAAGGACAAGGTGAAACTGCCCAAGCGGTCGGATAAGGGTCGCTACAAGGACGATATCGACCTCAAGCAGGTGAAGCTTGTGAAGGAGGTCTATTGAATTGGCCGCAAGCGTGCAGGACTGGGTACCTGGCGTAAAGGTCCTGCACGAATATCAGCCAGCCTGGCTTCGAAACGACATCACGGCAGGCATCGTCCTTTCGACAATGTTGGTGCCAGTCGGCATTGCCTATGCGGTCGCGTCAGGAGTGCCGGCCATCTACGGGCTCTACGCCACCATTGTGCCGCTGCTCGTCTATGCGGCGCTGGGACCGAGCCGGATCTTGGTGCTTGGACCGGATTCCTCCCTTGCGCCGATCATCCTTGGTGTCGTTTTGCCCCTGTCGATCGGCGATCCGATGCGCGCGATCGCAATCGCCAGCGCAATGGCCGTGGTGTCGGGGGCGGTTTGCATATTGGCGGGCCTGTTCAAGCTGGGCTTCATTACCGAGCTGCTCTCCAAGCCGATCCGCTATGGATATATGAACGGCATCGCGCTTGCCGTGCTGATCAGCCAGCTGCCCAAGCTGTTCGGCTTTTCGATCAAGAGCAGCGGTCCGCTTCGCGACCTGATGCAGATCGGTCAGGCGCTGATCGACGGCAAGGCCAATTGGGTCGCGGCCGGGCTGGGCCTTGGGACCCTGGCACTGATCCTTGCCGCCAAGCGGTTCACGCGTTTTCCGGGCATATTGGTGGCCGTCATCCTGGCAACGGTCATTGCCGGGGTGTTCCAGCTGGGCGAGACTGCTGGCGTGAACGTGCTGGGGCCAGTGCCGCAGGGGCTTCCCGCACTCACCATCCCATGGATTGCGCCGGGCGATGTAGTCACCATCCTGGTCGGCGGAGTCGCGGTCGCCATCGTTGCCTTCGCCGACACCAGCGTCCTTTCGCGCACCTATGCGGCGCGGACCAACACGCGCGTCGACCCCAACCAGGAGATGATTGGCCTGGGTGCCGCCAATCTTGCCGCGGGCTTCTTCCAGGGCTTCCCAATCAGCAGCAGTTCGTCACGCACCCCGGTTGCCGAGGCGGCAGGTGCGAAGACCCAAATGACGGGGGTCGTCGGTGCCATCATCGTCGCGCTCCTCATCATCGCCGCACCGAACCTGTTCCAATATTTGCCGAACGCGGCGCTTGCGGCCGTCGTTATCGCCGCCGCGATCGGCCTGTTCGAATTTCGGGACCTCGCCAGGATTTACCGGATCCAGCAGTGGGAATTCTGGCTGTCGATCCTTTGCACGGTCGGCGTCGCGGCTTTCGGGGCCATCCCCGGCATCTGCATCGCCATCATATTCGCCATTATCGAATTCCTCTGGGACGGATGGCGGCCTCACTGGACAGTGATGGGCCGGGTCGATGGCATCAAAGGCTATCACGATGTCACCCGCTATCCCGAAGCGCGCCGAGTTCCGGGCCTGGTCCTGTTCCGTTGGGATGCCCCATTATTCTTTGCCAATGCGGAACTGTTCAATGACAGCGTCCGCAATGCCATCGCGGCGTCCCCCACTCCGGTCCGAAGGATCGTTGTGGCCGCAGCACCGGTGACCAGCGTCGATGTCACCTCTTCCGACAGCCTTGCCGAACTCATCCGGTCCCTGAACGACAACGGCATCGAACTCTACTTTGCGGAAATGAAGGACCCGGTGAAGGACAAACTGAAGCGCTTTGGCTTGTTCGGAAAGCTGGGTGAGGCAAACTTCTACCCAACGCTTGGTTCAGCGGTCAGCGATTATCTCGAAGACTATTCGGTCGACTGGCAGAAGGACTAGCCCTAGGAGGCCGCTCGTCGGCCTGCCGAATGGATGGTGCCGATCATCGATCCGCAATGGAATTCCTCGCCAGCGACGGGCACCAGCCAATTGGTGGTATTTCCCAAACTTGGTGTGGGAATTGGCGCCACGCACCAACTCTGGCCCCCTGCTTGGGGCCATTTTTGGCTGAAAACTGACACTGGCACAACCCTTGCTCATGGATTGGCATGAGCAACCTGACTGCCAGCCACAAGGAACAGATCATGACGAACCAGACCCCGCTTCCCCTGCGTAACGACACCATCCTTGGTGTGTGCGAAGCGATCGGCCAGGACTTCGGCTTCAACCCATTGTGGCTGCGGCTCGCCTTCATCGCCCCCATCTTCTTCGCGCCTTACGCCGCCGTCGGTGCCTATCTCGGCCTTGGCGTGATCGTCGCCGCGACCCGTTACTTCGCACCGAACAAGCCGGCTTCCCAGCAGGTGGTCGATGCGAAAGCGGTCGAGATTGTGGACGAGGGCAGTTTTCCGATGGCGGCCTAACCTAATTCGTCATGCCAGCGGAGGCTGGCATCCAGGTCGATGAGACATGGGCCCCAGCCTCCGCTGGGGCGACGATCTTGGGAAAACGATCAACTTATCCCCAGTTTTTGTGCTTCGAGTGGCTAGTCGGCTTCAAAATGTACCAATTTGAGCCGTTTCTTAACCTCGCTCACCAAAATATGAAGCCGGCCTAAACCGCCTATTTACGGAACCGGGATAGAAATGCCGCCTAGGGTTCGGACGCCAGAACCTTGTCTAAGGTGAGGAGAATATAGGAATGGCGATCAATCAGGCAGTCGACCGGTCGGCGATGAGCGCCGCCCAAGCGCAGCTCGCGCGGGTCGATTCTGAAGGTTGTGCTGATCATTCCTACCGCCGCACCCTGCTGGCTGCGGCCGGTCCTGCTGCGAATCGCGATCTGGCGGATGCGGTCCATCTGCTATGCTCGCTTTACGGACGCTATCCTGGCCTCATCGAAATTGCCCTGAACAGCTGCCCTACGGGTCCCGTGAGGGATTGGCTGCGGCAGGCATCGGACTCATATGAGCGCGAACGCCTCTATCTGGTCCGGCTGACCGCATCGGTTGGTCCCCTGCCCTCCACGCCTGGCGCGGCGGAGACCGAAGCTGCGCTGGTCGCCCAACGCCACGCCATCGAAACACTCGCCACTTCCGAACGCCGTGGCTGCGCGCTCGGCGCTGCGACGGCATTGATGGCCGATTGGCCGGCAGTGCGCGAACTGCTCGATCGCGCCGCCGACCGCATCGGCCTTCAGAAGCCGGCGATGATCCTTCCCGACCATGATTCGATCATGCGCGTGATCGGCGAAGGCACCGACGGATTGGCGAGCGAACGGGCCCTTGGCTTCGGCGGACAGCAGCTGCTGCTCCAGAACCGCGGGCTATTCGATCTGCTCGAAGCGCGCGCCGCTGCTCGCGGCGACTTCTAAAGCCCAAGCTTGCACCGCGCCGCTGCGCCCCATAGGGCGGAGCCATGCGTTTCGAAGGCACTTCCAATTATGTCGCGACCGAGGACCTGAAGGTGGCGGTCAATGCCGCGGTCCAGCTTCGCCGCCCGTTGCTGGTCAAGGGCGAACCGGGCACCGGCAAGACGATCCTGGCGCATGAGATCGCCGGAGCGCTTGGCGCGCCGCTCATTGAATGGCACGTCAAATCGACCACCCGCGCGGTCCAGGGCCTTTACGAATATGACGCGGTGGCGCGCCTCCGCGACGGCCAGCTCGGCGACGAGCGGGTCCACGACATCAAGAATTACATCAAGCGCGGCAAGCTGTGGGATGCGTTCACGTCGCCCGAGCTTCCAGTGCTGCTGATCGATGAGATCGACAAGGCCGACATCGAGTTCCCCAACGACCTCCTCCAGGAGCTCGATCGGATGGAATTCCATGTCTACGAAACCAATGAGACGGTGAAAGCGATCGACCGCCCGATCGTGGTCATCACGTCGAACAATGAGAAGGAATTGCCGGACGCATTCCTACGCCGCTGCTTCTTCCACTACATCCGCTTTCCCGAGCGGGACACGATGACCGACATCATCGAGGTGCACTTCCCCGGCATCCAGAAGATGCTGGTTAGCCGCGCGCTCGATATCTTCTACGATATCCGCGAGGTGCCGGGCCTCAAGAAGAAGCCGTCGACCAGCGAGTTGCTCGATTGGCTGAAGCTATTGCTGCACGAAGACATGCCACTTGAAGTGCTGCAGACGCGGGATCCGACCAAGGCCATTCCGCCATTGCACGGTGCACTGCTCAAGAATGAGCAGGACGTGATGCTATTTGAACGGCTGGCCTTCATGGCGCGGCGGCAGCACTAAGCCGCCGCCAGCGCTGACCTACTCATCGCGGTAAGCGAGCTCGAAATTGCCCCAGCGCCGGCCCTTGAAATAGATGGGCACGAAGACGTTCTTCACCGGGAAATATTTGTCGCCGAGCTCCATCCGGTAGGTTGCGAGCGTCGCGGGCTTATCGCTTTCGCAGGCCTTGCGGGTCGTCTCGTCCATGAAGATGCGCTTGTTGCGGCAATGCTCGTCGTTCCACACCGGATCCGGTCCCGGGGTATGGCAACGCTCGCTAAGGTGCGTCGGCAGATAGCCGTCGAGATTGGTGATGGCCGAACCGATGATCCGCGAGTCCCCGGCCTTGAAGCGATCGAGGATCGGACGGATATGCTTGTCGGCGAAATCGGCAAAGCCATTGTCATACTGCGGCGGGTTCGACCCTTCGATCAGGACATAGTTGCGGTCATGGACCTGATCCATCGCGATATCCCCGCGATCGATACCCTGCTCGACGGCAGTCGTGATGGCCCGCATCGCTTCCTGTGCGCGCAAGATCATCGGCGTGTCGTCGATCTCGGCGCCGGAATTGGCGAGCGTGTCGAGCATGTTGTTCGACAGCATTTCGAGGTGGCTGAGGCGCTTCTGAGCCTTGATAAGCTGCCCGCCATTGTCGCGCGCGTCGCCGGCGAATTCGCTTAAGCCCGCCTTCACCCTGTCTACGCTGGTCTGGATAAGGCTGGTCGAATGGGCGATGCCTTCGGTCTGGCGATCCACCATGCCGACAATTTCGGTCACTTCCTTCACCGTATCGCTGATCTGGCCGAAGCCGGTCTGAGCGGCACGGCTGCGTTCGACGCCGGTCTTGATTTCGCTGGTAACGGCGCTGGCTTCCCGGGTCAGTTCGCCGATGGTCGAAGCGATCTGGCTGGTCGCCGAGCGCGTGTCATGGGCAAGCTTTTTCACTTCGGCGGCGACCACGGCGAAACTGCGCCCGGCATCGCCGGCGCGGGCAGCTTCGATCGTGGCGTTCAGTGCCAGCATGTTGGTCTTGCGGGCGATGGCCTCGATGGTCGAGCTGACGGTCTGCACCTGGTTCATCGCTGAAGCGAATCCGGCCATGCGCTCGCCCAGCTGGACGACCAGCTCGGTCAGCCCCTTGAAGCCGCCGATCGTCCCCTCGATCGCCTCGCGACCTGCCTCCAGCTTGGCCTTGGCCTGTTCGGACAGGAGGCGCGCCTCGTCGGTCGAATCCGACACCCTCGCCTGGTCGGCAAGCAGGCGCGTGGTCACTTCTTCGAGCGTATCCAGCACCTTCAGATGTTCGCCGATCCGTTCGGCAACGCCTTCGACATAGCCGGCGACGTCACTGCATTCGATCGACAGCGAACCGCAGTCGCGCGCCACCGCGCGGATGGCGTTTTCCGTTACTTCTTCAATCCCGAGCGTGGCCATTTATCGCACATCCCCATCTGCGAACTTGACCATGGCTTAGCGGCCAATCGCTAATGGCTAGTTAACCACGGGATTTGCGAGACCTATTCGTCCAGATAGGCGAGTTCGAAATTGCCCCAGCGTTTTCCCTTGAAGCTGAGCGGCACGAACACGTTCTTCACCGGAATGAACCTGTCGCCCATTTTCATCCGATAGGTGTTCAACATTGCGGGCCGATCGCTCTCGCACGCGCGGCGCGTCGAATCGTTCATCAGGATCCGACGGTTCCGGCAATGTTTGAAGTTCCACGCCGGATCGGGAGTTGGCGCGTGGCAACGTTCGCTGATGTGGGTCGGCAGATAGCCGTCGAGATTGGTGATCACCGCGGCGAGAATATTTGGATGGTGTGCCTTGTACCGGTCGAGCAGCGAGCGGACATGCTTATCGGCGAATTCGGCAAACCCATTATTATATTGTGGTGGGTCCGACCCTTCGATCTGAGCATAGTTGCGATCCATCACGGCATCGAAGCTGATTTCGCCAGAGTCGATGCCCTGCTCCACCGTGGCGACGATTTCGCGCATTGCGTCCTGCGCGAACAGGATCATCGGCGTGTCGTCGATCTCCGCGCCCGAGTTGGCGAGCGTGTCGAGCATGTTGTTCGACAGCATTTCCAGGTGGCTGAGGCGCTTCTGCACCTTGATCAGCTGCCCGCCATTGTCGCGGGCGTCTCCGGCGAATTCGCTTAGGCCCGCCTTCACCCGGTCAACGCTGGCCTGGATAAGGCCGGTCGAATGGGCGATGCCTTCGGTCTGACGGTCGACCATGCCGACGATCTCCGCCACTTCCTTCACCGTATCGTTGATATCGCCAAATCCGGATTGGGCGGCGCGGCTGCGTTCGACGCCGGTCTTGATCTCGCTGGTGACGGCGCTGGCCTCGCGGGTTAGCTCACCAATGGTCGAGGCGATCTGGCTGGTCGCCGAGCGGGTGTCGTGCGCCAGTTTCTTCACTTCCGCAGCTACGACCGCGAAGCTGCGGCCCGCGTCACCGGCACGGGCCGCCTCGATGGTGGCATTAAGCGCCAGCATGTTGGTCTTCCGCGCGATGGTTTCGATGGTCGAGGAAACCGTCTGCACCTGGTTCATTGCCGAGGCGAAGCCGGCCATGCGCTCGCCCAGCTGAACGACCAGCTCGGTCAGTCCCTTGAAACCGCCGATGGTTCCCTCGATCGCCTTGCGGCCGGCCTCCAGCTTGGCCTTCGCCTGTTCGGACAGCATCCGCGCCTCGTCGGTAGAATCCGACACCCTCGCCTGGTCGGCAAGAAGGCGCGTGGTCACTTCTTCGAGCGTATCCAGCATCTTCAAATGATCGCCGATCCGCTCGGCAACTCCTTCGACATAGCCGGCGACGTCACTGCATTCGATCGACAGCGAACCGCAATCGCGCGCAACCGCACGAATGGCATGTTCCGTTACTTCCTGAAACAAAGGCGTGGCCATTCAACGCTATCCTCATAGCCAGCCTCGCCCCGCCCGAAGTTCGGACGCGGCGCGGCGCGTTGCCACCCTCCTGCCGGCGAAATATTCGACGATTGCTAAAGCATGGTTAACCACGGCGGCACTCGACTTCCGCCTTCGCACGGCGCAGAGCCGACCTCATGTTCATCGGTTTCGTCGAGGCACTGCGGCGTGGCGGCATCCCCGCATCCTTAAAGGAGCATTTGCTCCTGCTGGAGGCGCTCGATGCCGATGTGATCGGCGCGGACCCCGAGCAATTCTACTATCTCGCCCGAGCGACCTTCGTTCATGACGAAAGCCAGCTCGACCGGTTCGACCGCGTATTTGCCGAGGTTTTCAAAGGCCTGGTCGCCAACGGCGAGGAGGTTCGCGCCGAGATTCCCGAGGATTGGCTGCGCATGGTGGCCGAAGCCTATCTGACCCCCGAGCAGATGGAGGCCATCAAGAGCCTCGGCAGCTGGGAAGAGATCATGCAGGCGCTGAAAGACCGGCTGGCCGAGCAGAAGGAGCGCCACCAAGGCGGCAACAAATGGATCGGCACCGGCGGCACCTCTCCGTTCGGGCATGGCGGATTTAATCCGGAGGGCGTCCGGATCGGCGGGCCGGGACGGCATGGCCGGGCGATCAAGGTGTGGGAGAAGCGCGAATTCCGCGACCTCGACGGCGACCGCGAGCTGGGCACCCGCAACATCAAGGTCGCGTTACGCCGTCTGCGCCGTTTCGCCCGCGAAGAGGCGGCGGAAGAGCTGGACCTGGACGGGACCATCGACGGGACAGCGCGGCGCGGTTGGCTGGACGTGCATATGCGCCCGGAGCGGCACAATGCGGTCAAGCTGCTGCTGTTCCTGGACATCGGCGGATCGATGGACGGCCATGTGAAGGTGGCCGAGGATCTGTTCTCCGCGTGCCGCGCCGAGTTCAAGCATCTGGAACATTTCTACTTCCACAACTGCATCTACGAAGGAGTGTGGAAAGACAATCGACGGCGCCACGTCGAGAAAACGCCGACCCATGACATCATTCACAAGTTCGGGCGGGATCATAAGCTGGTGATCGTCGGCGATGCGTCGATGAGCCCCTATGAAATCAGCCACCCCGGAGGCTCGATCGAGCATTTCAACGAAGAGGCGGGAGCGGTCTGGATTAAGCGCCTGACCGATGCCTATCCGAGCGCGGCCTGGATCAATCCGACGCCGGACGCCTATTGGGGGCACAGCGCATCGACAGCGATCCTCAAGCGACTGATGGACGAACGCATGTATTCACTGACTCTCGACGGCCTCGACGAGGCGATGCGCGAGCTAGGCCGGAAGCGCTAACGCACTAATTTGGAGGATTGATGGGTGGAAGAGTTCCGAGCTCGGGCTCAGCCGGATAAGTGTTCCCAAATTTGCCCTGGATCTCCCCATATCGATCCTGGTTCTGTTCCGCATATCGGGCCCATTCTTGCCGGGTCAGACATAGGCGGCTGCGAGAAATCAGCGATCCAGTTTTGGTGATCCGCTTGCAAACCACCTCATCAGGCGCCTTTCCAGCGATCTTCGCCGGTGCCGGGGCGACGCCCGGGATGCGCCAGTTCACATAACCCTCGTGAACGGCATGGCGACTCTTCCCATCTCCGTCGAGCACAGGCTTGAACCTTGCATGACCAACAATCAGGTCGCAGGTCTCACGGTCGAGGCGTTCATGCCCGCTGCTTTCGGTGATCCGACAACTCATGGCGTTGCCCTTGTCGTCTACCTCGGCGCGGAAGCGGACCGAGCCCTGTTCGCCGGCGGCAAGTGCGCGCGGTGGATACTGGCTGAAAATGAATTCGCCATTCTTTGACTGAACGCTGCTCTCTGCTGGCGCGACGACGGTCATTGCGGCGATTAACAGAAGGCCCTGCAGCATGATGCATCTCCTTGGGAAACATCATCGGTTGGAATTGCAGGTCTTCGCTATCACGTCCTTAAATTGTCGCGCGCGCAACTCTACGGCACCGGCGTTGCCAGCGTCGCAGTCCGCATTGCCATTCGCCTGGTCCTATTGGGGCGGCCGATTGCCAAGCCCCATGTTGATTTCGCTTGGGAACGTGGGTTGGTCCTCGCGGCTGCTGCCCAACCGTCCCTGGATTTCGCCTAACTCGTCTTGATTCTTTTGGGCGTAAGCGGTCCACTCTCGCTGGGTTAGGCACAGCCGACTGCGCCCGACGAGCGAGCCCGTCTTGTTGGTGCGCTTGCAGATGACTTCGTCAGGCGATTTGCCCGCGACCTGCGTCGACGCCGGAGTGACGCCCGGAATACGCCAGTTTACGATACCCTCGTGGATTGCTTCTCGGGCGGTGCCTCCCGAATCCAAAGTCGGCTTGAACGAGGCATGGTCGACAATCAGGTCGCAGGTCTCTCGGTCAAGCCGCTTGTGGCCGCTGCCCTCGATAACCTTGCACTTCATCACATTGCCCTTGTCATCGACTTCGGCACGGAAGCGGACCGCCCCCTGTTCGCCGGCTGCGAGAGCGCGGGGGGGATATTGGCTGAAAATGAATTCGCCGTTCTTGGATTCCAATGACTGGCCGCTGGCCGGTGAAGTCATCGCCGCGGCGACCAGAAGCAGGCTGGAAATCATCAGAGGCCTCCTATCCATGGGATTATTTGCACTACCACCTTTGCCAGAGCGGCAGCAAATTTGTTCTACCGGGCCATATCACGGGCTGCGGCTGGATCCCTGGCGGCCCTGGATTGCGCCCCAATCCTCCTGGTACTGATCGGCTTGCTGGGACCACTCCCGCTTGGTCATGCAAGTTCGGGAATTGGAAACCAGTGATCCGGTTTTCTGGACACGCTTGCAAACGACCTTCTCCATCGGTCTCTGGCCTGTAGCGGCAATCGTCGAGGTCAACGCGACACCCGGAATTCGCCAATTCACAAATCCAAGATGCGCAGCACTTTGCGCCTTGCCCATGGCATCCAGCACCGGGTAGAATTTTGCATGCTCGACCATCAGGTCGCACGTCTCGCGATCGAGCCGCTCAAATCCGCTCGAGGCAAGCACTGTGCACGCAGTAACATTGCCCTCTTTATCGATATCGACGCGGAACTTGACCCGGCCTTGCTCACCCGCAGCAAGCGCCCGCGGCGGATATCGGTTGAAAATGAATTCATTGTCTATCGTGGGAGTCTCGTCCCTCGCAGAACCGGATTCAGAGCTTGCAACAGCGGCCGCAATCAAAAGCAACCTGAGCAGCATCGAATATTCCCCCCACGAACCTATTCAAGGTACGTTGTTTAATAATCCGACAATTGCAATTGCTATTCACCCAGCTTGATCAATAGATCAGATAAGGCTTCCGATCCTCGGCCCAGGCAGCCTCATCACTCTCCGTCAGCTTGTCCAAGTCGCCGGGTTCGGCATTGTCGTCATCCACCCACTCGCGGAGCAGCGGCGAGCCGTTGATGACGTCGATTGCCAGCACATCCTTGGTATATTCGTAAGCGAAATCCTTGCCCCGCCAGATCGGATATTCCGGGAACAGCTTGCGGATAGCCTTGAACGCCAGCGCCTGGAGTCGCCACGGCTTGAAGCGTTCATGATCGTAGCTATCGCCCTCGGCGTGGATGTGGACGCCGCTGCACAGCTGATGGACATGTTTGTGGAAGGTGGGCTCGAACCAGATGTCGCGAAGGATGCAGCCTTCCAGCCATTGCGGGGCCATTTCGCGCATAATCCTGATCACCGCCCGGGCCTCGATGTCTGGCGCGCCGAACAGCTCTAGCGGACGGGTGGTGCCCCTGCCCTCGCTCAATGTCGCGCCCTCGAGCATCACCGTTCCGGCGTAGCAGCGCGCCATGTTGAGGTTGGCGGCATTGGGCGAAGGGTTCACCCAGATGCGGTCGGAAGGCCAACCGAAACCCGGGCCTTCGTCGGGGCGATAGCCTTCCATCTCGATCACGCGATAGTCGACGTCCAGCTTGAAGTGGTCGACGAACCATTTGCCGAGCTCGCCCAGGGTAAGGCCATGGCGCATCGGGATCGGCCCGGCGCCGACGAAGCTTTCATAGCCCTGGCGTAGGGTCAGGCCCTCGATCGGGCGACCGGCGGGATTGGGCCGGTCGAGTACCCATACGCTCTTCTTATGCTCGGCCGCGGCCTCCAACATGTAGAGCAGGGTCGTGATGAAGGTGTATATGCGGCAACCGACGTCCTGGAGATCGATCAGGACGGTGTCGAAGGTCGACATGGACTGGCCCGTCGGCCGGCGAACTTCGCCATATAGGCTGAATACCGGGATCTCATGCTCCGGATCGATGAAATCCGGGCTTTCGATCATATTGTCCTGCTTGTCGCCGCGAAGGCCGTGCTGGGGACCGAAGGCGGAAGTGACCCGCAGGTCGCCGCACACGGAAAGGGCATCCAGGCTGTGCGTCAGATCGCGGGTGACCGAGGCGGGATGCGCAACCAGCGCCACGCGCTTTCCAGCGAGCGGCTCGCGCAGTTTCGGGTCCGCGAGCAGCCGTTCGATCCCAAGCTTCATTCCGCACTAACTCCATCCAACAAAAGCGACCGCGTGGCGGCGGCATGAAAATCCGGTTCCCCGGGGGCAAAGGCGGTTGCCCAATAACGGATGAGGCCGTCGGTTTCTTCAATCACCGCCGTCAGTCCAATCGGAGCCGGATCAGGAAATTCAGATTCAATCTTTGCAGTTATCGACAAGCGCTTGTTATCAAGAGACGTTTCTATTTCGATACCAGCATCGATGTCACGCCGTCCGCTGCGGTGGCTGTCGAATTCATAGGCCGCCCAGGCTCCGGACGGGGATAGATTGAACTCCCGATAGGTTTCGCCCGCGCCCGCGACGAACAGTTCGAAACAGGTGGTGCGCCACAGATCCTCGGCCCTCGCTGACGTGGCGGGCGCCGGCACGACCAGCTTTGCCGTGTCGCCGATCGCGTGAAAGGTCGCGACGACCCCGCCGGGAACGCGGCGAAGCTCGGCATCGACGGTGTGGATCGCGCCGGGCGGCGTATCGGGATGGCGGGAGAGCAAGGGCATGAAGGCCACCACTATCGTCATTCCCGCCGACGCGGGAACCCAGATTTTTTCTTTTGTTTTGCTGGGTCCCCACTTTCGTGGGGATGACGAAGTGAATTGGCGCCGGTAAGCGGTGCTCCCAATGACCGAATTCCAGTCCACCCTCCTCCGCCTGCTCGACGAGCGCGGCTATATTCACCAGGCCACTGACGCAGCTGGCCTCGACGCATTGGCATCGAAGCAGGTCGTGCCGGGCTATATCGGCTTCGACGCGACAGCGCCGTCGCTGCACGTCGGCAGCCTGGTGCAGATCATGATGCTGCGCCGGCTCCAGCAGGCCGGGCACAAGCCGATCGTCTTGATGGGCGGCGGGACAACCAAGATTGGCGACCCGTCGGGCAAGGACGAGAGCCGCAAGCTCCTCAGCCACGACGACATCCAGGCCAATATCGCCTCGATCCGGCGCGTATTCGAACCTTTCCTGACGTTTGGCGACGGCCCGACCGATGCAATCATGGTCGACAATGCGGAGTGGCTGGACAAGCTGGCCTATATCGACCTGCTGCGGACAGTGGGCACGCATTTCACCGTCAACCGGATGCTGACCTTCGATTCGGTCAAGCTGCGTCTCGACCGCGAGCAACCGCTGACCTTCCTTGAGTTCAATTACATGGTCCTTCAGGCCTATGACTTCCGCGAGCTGTCGCAGCGCCACGCCTGCCGGCTGCAGCTCGGCGGATCGGACCAGTGGGGCAACATCGTCAACGGCATGGAACTGGGCCGCCGCATGGACGGGACCGAGCTCTATGGCGTCACGACGCCCCTCATCACGACAGCGGACGGTGCGAAGATGGGCAAGACCGCGAGCGGCGCGGTATGGCTCAATGCCGACCAGCTACCCGCCTATGACTATTGGCAGTTCTGGCGGAACACGGCCGATGCCGATGTCGTCAAGTTCCTCAAGCTGTTCACCGACCTGCCGCTGGAGCGGATCGCCGAGCTGGCCAAGCTGGAAGGCCAAGCCATCAACGAAGCGAAGATCGTGCTCGCCAATGAGGCGACGGCATTGCTTCACGGACAGGACGCTGCTTCTGCCGCCGCCGAGACGGCCCGAAAGACCTTCGAGGAAGGCGCTGCGGGCGGCGATCTTCCGACCCTCAACGTGGCGGAAGGCAAGATCGGGATCGTCCAGGCGCTGACCGGGCTGGGTTTTGCCGCCTCTAACGGCGAAGCGCGGCGGAAGATCGGTGAAGGCGCGGTGAAGCTGAATGACGTCACCATCGACGATCCGCACCTCGTCGTTGCGATCGGCAGCGAGCCGATGAAGCTCAGCCTCGGCAAGAAGAAGCACGGCCTTCTGGTCGGCTAGCTCCGCCGGACAAGCACGACTCCGGCGACGACCAGCAAAGCGCCGACGATCCGACCGACGTTTACCGGCTCTCTCGGCAAGCCAAGCAGACCATAGTGATCCATCAGCAGGGCAGCGACGATCTGCCCGGTGATTGCGATCGTCACCAATGATGCCAGACCGATACGCGGAGCGGCAAAGGCGGCTGCGCCTACGAAGAATGCTCCATAGAGGCCGCCAATCCATGCATACCAGGGCAATCCAGCAAAGGCGGAGGCCGCCGGGCGATTTCCGCTGGCCAGCCAGGTAACGGTTAGGGCCACAGTGCCGACGACGAAGGAAATGAGCGCGGCAAGTACCGGAGAGCCGCCGGCCTTCGACAGCATGGCGTTGGTCGGGGCCTGAACCGCGATCATCACGCCGGCAGCCATGACGAGGAGCGCCGGAAACAGCACCGTGCCATTCATATATTCACTCCTATCCCGACCTCAGCAGTCCCACCGCCGCATCCCGTTCGAACAAGTAGAGGCAGAGACGGGCGGCCTGGCCTCGCTCGCTGGCAAGGCCGCCGTCGCGATCGAGCAGCAGGCGCGCGTCGCCCTGTGCGATGGGTGCCAGCTCGGCGACGTCTTCGGGCGAGGCGACGCGGAAGTTCTGCTCGCCCGACTGGCGCGTGCCAAGGATTTCTCCCGGTCCGCGCAGTCGAAGATCCTCTTCGGCGATGCGGAAGCCGTCATTGGTCTCGCGCATCAGGGCGAGACGGGCCCTGCCCGTTTCGCTGAGGTTCTGGCCGCGCAGCAGGATGCAGCGGCTGGCGCCCGCGCCCCGGCCGACGCGGCCGCGAAGCTGGTGGAGCTGCGCAAGGCCGAAGCGCTCGGCACCTTCGACAATCATCAGCGTGGCATTGGGAACGTCGACGCCGACTTCAATCACGGTCGTTGCGACCAGGACTGCAAGCTCGCCGGACGCGAATGACGTCATGACGGCATCCTTTTCCGGACCCTTCATGCGGCCATGGACGAGGCCGACGCGGTTGTCGCCGAAGCGCTGGCGAAGGATTGCAGCGCGGTCCTCGGCAGCAGCGGCATCGATAGCCTCGCTTTCCTCGACCAGCGGGCAGACCCAGAATGCCTGACCTTCGTTGGAAATGTGCCGCGCGAGACCATCCACCATCTCGCCAAGCTTTGCGTCGCTGATCACCAGTGTCTCGACGGGAGTGCGGCCCGGCGGCATCTCGTCGATGCGACTGACGTCCATCTCGCCGTAATGCGTCAGGGTGAGCGTTCGCGGGATTGGTGTTGCAGTCATGGCCAGTAGGTGCGGCGGGCGCTCGGCCTTCTCCGACAGCAGGAGCCGCTGCGAAACGCCGAAGCGATGCTGCTCGTCGATCACGATCAGGCCGAGCTTCTGATAGGCGACATGCTGTTGGAAAATGGCGTGCGTCCCGACGAGGATGTCGATCGAGCCGTCCGCCAGCCCCATCAGCACGGATTCGCGAGCACGGCCCTTCTCGCGGCCGGTGAGAATGGCGATGCGAACGCCGATCGCCTCACATTGGCGCTGTAGAGTCGCAAAATGCTGCCGGGCGAGGATTTCGGTCGGGGCGAGCATCGCGGCCTGGGCGCCTGCCTCGACCGCTTCCAGCATGGACAGGAGGGCGACCAGCGTCTTCCCCGAGCCCACGTCGCCCTGAAGCAGGCGGAGCATGGGCTTGTCTTGCGCCATATCGCCGCGGATTTCGCCGATGACACGCTGCTGAGCGCCGGTCAGGCGGTAGGGTAGTTGCAGCTTGTTCGACAGCCGCCCATCGCCCTGAAGCGGCAAGCCCTTCTTTCGTCGGGCCACCTGACGAAGCAGCAGAAGTGCAAGCTGGTTTGCGAATATTTCGTCGTAAGCTAATCGCTTATGAGCATTTGTTGCGCCGGGATCTGAATGCGTTTCAGCTAATGCAGCTCGCCACGCCGGCCAATGGTCCCGCGCCAACTGCGATGGCTCAATCCATTCGGGCAGCTCCGGGGCACGTTCCAGTGCCGTCAGTGCCAGTTCGCGCATCCGCTTGTTGGATATGCCTTCTGTCAGCCCATAAACCGGCTCACGAAGCGGTACGTCGCCAACCTTTCCGGGCTCCAGCACCTCCGGATGGACGATCTGCCACTCGCTTCCCCAGCTATCGAGCTTGCCGACGATCGTGCGCGGCTCGTGAAGCGGCAATTGCTTCTTCGCCCATGCGGGATTGTTGAAGAAAGTGAGGGTCAGTGTGTTGTCGTCGCCGTCGCGGGCATAGATGCGTAAGGGCGCCTTGCCCGCGCCGGCGCGGACGTCGACCGGCGTGACGTCAAGCACCACGATGCGGCCAAGCAATGCAGAGCTGGCGGCTGGAGCGCGAACCCGATCGATGGTTCCGGTCGGCAGGTGATACGCAAGATCGATCGCGCGGGTGAGGTCGAGCCGGGCCAGCGACTTGGCAATGCCGGGCCCAACGCCCTTCAGAGCCTCGGCCTCGGCGAACAGCGGATTGAGGATTTCTGGGCGCATGGTCTTCCGTCATTGCGAGCGGAGCGAAGCAATCCAGCCCCGCTATGGATTGCCGCGTCGCTTCGCTCCTCGCAATGACGAAATTTTCGACTACATAGAGCGCTATAACCCGCTGCGATTCCGCTGCGGGTCGATTTGCGTTGGAGGATGGCGCTCAAATGGACGAAGTTTTGCGGGCGCTGAAGTATCGCGCCTGGCATCGCGGAACGCGCGAGGCCGACATGATGGTTGGCGGATTCTTCGATGCCTATCACGCGAGTTGGGATGCCCATGATCGCGCCCTGTTCGCGGCCCTTCTGACGGAGCAGGACGTCGATATCATGGCCTGGGCCATCGGAACGCAGCAGGTGCCCGAGCGCTATCAGGGTCCGATGATGGACGCCTTCCGGCGGCTAGACTTCATCAAGGTGAACAAGTGAAACTGGCGATGCACGCGACAAAGCCCCTTCTCCGCGTGGGGGAGAAGGCTGGGATGAGGGGGTTCGACGGCTGCGGAATGCTTCGTACGCCGAGCCCCCTCACCCTACCCTCTCCCCCCCGGGGAGAGGGAAAATGAGCGACGCGCTTTCCCGCCTTCTCAAGGCCAATGAGCCGCTGACGCTGTCGAGCGTGCCGGCGGGGTTCCTGCCTTGGCTAGCGGCGGATCTTGCCCGAGCGGCCCATGGTACCGGCGCTGGTGGCCGGGCCGTCATCATCGCTGCGGATGAAGCGGCTATGCGCGCGTTGGCGGACACGGTGCCAGTATTCGCGCCCGAGGTTGAGGTGCTGACGTTTCCGGCCTGGGACTGTCTTCCCTACGACCGTGCCTCCCCTGCCCTTCGGGTGATGGCCGAGCGGCTGGCGACGCTGGAGAAGCTGCAAGCCAAGCGAAACGGCCCGCAACTGCTGATCGCCACGGCCAATGCGGCCACCCAGCGGGTGCTGACGCCGTTCAGGACCCGCCAGCTGACACGCCGACTGGCGGAAGGCGAACGGATCGAGCGCGACCGGCTGGTCTCCCTGCTGGTCGCCAACGGCTACCAGCGCACCGACGCCGTCCATGACGCGGGTGAGTTCGCGGTTCGGGGGTCGATCGTGGACCTGTTCCCGGCGGGTGAAAGCGAAGCCATCCGGCTGGATTTCTTCGGCGACGAGATCGAGACCATGCGTCGCTTCGACCCAGCCGACCAGCGCAGCACCGGCAAGGCCGACAGCTTCACCCTGATGCCGGCCAGCGAAGGACTGCTCGACGAGGACACCATAAAGCGGTTCCGTTCCCGCTATCGCGAACGGTTCGGCGCCAACGCGACCGGCGACCCGCTGTACCAGGCGATCAGCGACGGGCGGCGGCTTGCCGGGATGGAACATTGGCTGCCGCTGTTCGAAGAGAAGTTGGCGACCCTGTTCGACCATCTCGGCGATCATGACGTCATCGTCCGTGACGCCAATACCGACAGTTCGCTGGAAGCACGTCACGAGGCGATCGAGGATTATTTCGCCAATCGCGAACGGGCGATGGTGGCGGAGCCGGGCAGCTATCGCCCGCTTGCCCCCTCCACCCTCTACCTCAGCAGCAAGGAATGGCAGGGTGCGGTTACAGATCGTCCGATCCACCTGGCGACGCCTTTCCCGCAGCCGGAATCCGACCGGATCATCGACTTCGCGGTCGAAGGCCCGCGCGATTTCGCACCGGAGCGCGCTCAGAACGTCAATGTTTACGAAGCCGTAGCGCATCATGTCGCGAAGCTCAGGAAGCAGCAGAAGAAGGTCGTGCTGGCGAGCTACAGCGCCGGTGCCCGGGAACGGCTTGCCGGCCTGCTCGAGGACCATGGGCTGAAGAGCGTCAAGCTCGCCGACAGCTGGCAGGCGGCGCTTGGGGCACCGACCTACGTCGCGCTCCTCGTCCTCCCACTCGACCATGGCTTCAACGCCCCCGAAGTTGCGGTTCTCACCGAGCAGGACATGCTCGGCGACCGCCTTGTCCGCCGCAAGAAGCGGCGCAAGAGCGCTGACGCCTTCCTGGCCGAGCTCGCTGCGCTGACGCCGGGCGATCTTGTCGTGCACATGGAGCATGGCATCGGCCGCTACGAAGGGCTGACGTCGGTGATGGTCGGCAAGGCTCCGCATGATTGCGTGGCGCTGAGCTACGCCAGCGGCGACAAGCTCTATGTCCCGGTCGAGAATATCGACGTTCTGTCTCGCTATGGCGGCGCCGGCGAAGGCGCCACGCTCGACCGGCTGGGCGGCGAGGCCTGGCAACGCCGCAAGGCGCGGATGAAGGAGCGGATTCGCGAAATCGCGGGAGAGCTGATCAAGACCGCGGCGATCCGGGCAACCCGGGCGGGCCAGGTCGCGGCGGCCGAGGAATCCACCTATCCGCAATTCGTCGACCGCTTCCCCTATGAAGAGACGGACGACCAGGACCGGGCGATCGGCGAGGTTCTGGAGGATCTGGAGAGCGGCAAGCCGATGGACCGACTGGTGTGCGGCGACGTCGGGTTCGGGAAGACCGAGGTCGCGCTGCGCGCTGCATTCGTGGCCGCCATGGCCGGCTATCAGGTCGCGCTAATCTGTCCGACAACGCTTTTGGCCCGGCAGCATTATTCCAACTTCGTCAGTCGATTCCATGGCTTCCCGATCGAGATCGGCCGGCTTTCGCGCCTCGTGCCGGCTGCAGAGGCCAAGACGACCAAGGAAGGCGTCGAAAAGGGCACGGTCGATATCGTCATCGGGACCCACGCCCTCCTGTCCAAATCGATCAAGTTCAAGAAGTTGGGCCTGGTCATTGTCGACGAGGAGCAACATTTCGGTGTCGCTCATAAGGAGCGGCTGAAGGCGCTTAAGGAGGACGTTCACGTCCTGACCCTGACCGCGACACCGATCCCGCGGACGCTGCAGATGGCGATGTCGGGGCTTCGCGAATTGTCGGTCATCCAGACGCCTCCGGTCGACCGGCTGGCGGTCAGGACCTATGTGACGCCGTGGGACGCGGTCGTCATGCGCGAGGCGCTCCTGCGCGAACATTATCGCGGCGGTCAGAGCTTCCTGGTGGCGCCGCGCATCGCCGACCTGCCGGACCTTGAGAAATGGTTGAGCGAGGTAGTGCCTGAGGTGAAGGCGGTCACCGCCCACGGCCAGATGGGCGCGGGAGAGGTCGAGGAACGGATCGGCGCCTTTTACGACAAGAAATATGACGTGCTCTTATCGACGACGATCGTCGAAAGCGGGCTCGATATTCCGTCGGCCAATACGCTCATCGTCCACCGCGCCGACCGCTTCGGCCTTGCCCAGCTGTACCAGCTTCGCGGAAGGGTCGGCCGGTCGAAGACGCGTGCCTATGCCTATCTGACGACACCGCCGAACCAGTCGCTGACCGAAGGGGCGGACAAGAGGCTGCAGGTGCTCGCCAACCTCGACAGCCTGGGCGCCGGCTTCCAGCTTGCCAGCCATGACCTCGACATTCGCGGTGCCGGTAACTTGCTGGGCGACGAGCAGTCGGGTCACATCAAGGAAGTCGGCTTCGAGCTTTACCAGTCGATGCTGGAAGACGCGATCCTGGACCTCAAGTCCGGCGGCGCCGAGCGTCGCGAGGAATTCGCGCCGCAGATCAACGTAGAGGCGCCGATCCTTATCCCCGAGCAATATGTGCCGGACCTTGACCTTCGAATGGGTCTCTATCGCCGCCTGGGCGAGCTGGAGGACCGTCAGGAAGTCGAGGCGTTCGGGGCAGAGCTGATCGATCGGTTCGGCAAGCTTCCGTCCGAAACGCAGAATTTGCTCCAGATCGTGGAGACCAAAATCAACTGCAAGAAAGCCTGCATCGCCAAGCTTGATGTCGGCGCAAAGGGCGCGGTCGTCACCTTTGCCGAAAGCGGCTTCCCCGACCTTCCCGGCCTTCTCGGCTATGTCGAGCGGTTGAAGGGCGCGGCGAAGCTCCGTCCCGACAGCAAGCTGGTGGTCAGCCGCGACTGGCCGAGCGGAGAGGCGCGCCTGAACGGCGCGCTCCAGATTTCGCGTGGGCTGATGCGGGTGCTGGCGGCGGGCGAACCGAAGAAAGCGCTTGAGCCGGCTTAGGCCGCGTCCCGATTGGCTGCGGCGACGAAGCGGGCGAGCTCGGCCTCGTCGAGCGCGCCGGCGCCGAGGAAGCCCTGGTAAAGGTCGCAGCCCCATTCCTCCAGCAGGTGGAGTTGGGCGGGGTTTTCGACCCCCTCAACGATCACCTTGAGACCGAGTTCGCGAGCGAGGCGGATCATCGCCTTGACGATGATGCGGTCCCGGCTTCCGCCGACGATATCGGCGATCATCGCGCGGTCGATCTTGATCGCGTCCAGAGGCAGTGACGCCAGATAAGCGAGACTCGAGTAGCCGGTACCAAAGTCGTCGATCGCAATGCGAATGCCGGCGGCCCTCAGCCGGGCAAGGCGCCCCGCTACCTCGAGCCGGTCTTCCATCAGGCTGCTTTCGACGATCTCGGCGGTGATCTGATCGGGCCGCAGCCCGGCGGCTTTGATCTCGGCCAGCAGCCATTGCTCGTAACCGGGCCGGTCCAGGTCGCGCGGCAGGAGATTGATGGACATTTTCAGGCCGGAGAGCGGTCCGCGCCAGGCCGCGAACGTCCGAAGTGCCTTGCGCTGGATGGACCGAGACAAGCGTTCCGAGAGGCCTGCCGCTTCCGCCCGCGCAAACAGGATTTCAGGCGATTCCACCTCGTCCCATCGGGCAAGCGCCTCGACCGCTGCGATGCGGCCACTGGCTGGCTCGATTTGCGGCTGGAAGCGAAGCTCGATGCGATCGCGCCGGATGGCCTGCTCAAGACGCCGGTCGCGCCTGTTCAAAGCGGGCGCCACGATCCCTCGATCGGACGCCCGCTTCCCCCCAAACACTGGCCAGTGCCACCCTCGCATGAGATGCAATTACCCGCCCGATGCCGACGGCCCAACGCGCCATTCGGCCGCGCACCGTTTCGGGACAGTAGCGCTTTCACCGCAAATCCGTATCTTGGGCCGGTGAACCAGGCCGCACCTTCGTCCCGATCGCCCCAGCGCGACCTCGCCGCCCATGGCATCGGACTGGTCGCCTCACCCGGCCAGGCGGCCCAATCGGCGGAAACATTGCTTCGCCGGCGCTACAGCTGGGCCGATGCCGACAAGGCCGAGACGCTGGTGGCGCTGGGCGGCGACGGTTTCATGCTCCAGACGCTTCATTCCATGCTGGAGGATGGCGAGGCCCGCCCCGTATTCGGGATGAATCGCGGGACATTCGGCTTCCTGATGAACGAGTGGAGGCTCGATCGCCTTCACGAACGGATTGAGGCGGCAAAGCACATTCGCGTGACCCCGCTGGTCATGGAAGCGACGGACATTCACGGGAAGACGTGCAGGCATCCGGCAATCAACGAGGTGTCACTGCTCCGCGAGACGCGCCAGACGGCGAAGATCGAGATTTGCGTCAACGGCCGCGTTGTCATGCCGGAATTGGTAGCGGACGGCGTGCTGGTGGCGACTCCGGCGGGTTCGACTGCCTATAATCTGTCAGCGCATGGCCCGATCCTGCCGCTGGCAGCGAAGATGCTGACGCTGACCTCGATCAGCCCGTTCCGTCCGCGGCGCTGGTCCGGCGCGATCCTTCCGGACGATGTTTCGGTCCGGTTCCGCGTCCTCGAGGCCGACAAGCGCCCAGTCGCGGCGGTGGCCGACCAGTTCGAAGTGCGCGAAGTCTGCACGGTAGACGTGGCCCTCGACCGTTCGCGATCGCTCACCCTGCTGTTCGACCCCGAGCATGCCCTGGACGAGCGGATCGCGATGGAGCAGTTCGCTCACTGATACCTCCCAGCTACATTTTCTCTCGCAAGGCCTCGACAGCCGCTTGCAACCCGCGATGAGCGCGTTATAGGGCGGCGTCGCTCCGGAAGACGGAGCCGCTCCCCGGTAGCTCAGCGGTAGAGCATCCGACTGTTAATCGGACGGCCGCCTGTTCGAATCAGGCCCGGG
This sequence comes from Sphingomonas caseinilytica, assembly GCF_023516455.1. GTDB lineage: Bacteria > Pseudomonadota > Alphaproteobacteria > Sphingomonadales > Sphingomonadaceae > Sphingomicrobium > Sphingomicrobium caseinilyticum. Next base: position 445,152 of record NZ_JAMGBA010000001.1, read on the forward strand.
GAGCCATTTTTCCTTGAAATGCGCTCCATGCGGCATGGCTTTCAGCCAAAGTCGCAGATTCGCCTCCGTAGTATCGCCGATTGTGACTGGACGAGCTCATTTCTAGGTCGGCCGTTTCGGCAGTGAAAGGAGACGCCCATGAAACGGCTTCTCGTCACGCTCGGCGCAATTAGCCTTTGCCTGACCGCTACGCCCGCGGCCGCCGAGCACTATCATAGGTACTACGATCATAACGATCATGACGATGATGCCGTGGCAGCCGCAGTAGTGGGCGGCCTGATTGGAGCCGTTGCCGGCTATGCCATCGGTTCGGCCCACCATCACGGCTACGGTTATGGCTACTACGGGTATCGAGGCTATGGCTACGCGCCCTACGGATACGGATACGCTGTCCCGCCATACGCCTATCCGCTTCCCCCGCCGCCTCCGGTTTATGGCTATTACGGGCGCCAATATCGTTACGGATATTATGGCGGTTACCCCGCCTATCGCGGCTATGCCGTCCGCCATGCCTATCGCGTCTATCGTCGGCCCTACTACCGGCGTTACTGAAGGGCGGAAAATAACAAAGCGGCCGGGTGTGGACCCGACCGCTTTGGCGAGATGCGTTCATGTCCCCCGAAAGAGACCATCCCGCAGCCGTATCAACACCGGCAAGGGAGACATTTGCCAGTGCCTTGTTTGGCCTGTTTCAGCACGGGACAGGAGCTGTGAGAGGCTAGCCCTCGATCGCCGCCATTAGCGACGCATTTCCTCCGGCGGCAGTCGTATCGATGCAGGTCACCCGCTCCGTAGCGAACCGAGCCACATAATGCGGCCCGCCGGCCTTGGGTCCGGTGCCTGAGAGCCCTTCCCCGCCGAACGGCTGGCTTTCGACCACCGCGCCGATCTGGTTGCGATTGACGTAGAGATTGCCGACCCGGGCATTGGCCTCGACATATTGGCGGGTCGTGTCGATCCGGCTCTGCAGGCCAAGCGTCAGGCCATAGCCAGTCGCGTTGATCGCCTCGATCACCTTGTCGAGCTTACCCGACTTCCAGCGGACGACGTGCAGGACCGGGCCGAAATGTTCGCGGTCGAGCTCTGCAAGGCTGCTGATTTCGTACATCGACGGTTTGATGAAGTGGCCGTTCCCGGTGCTGGCCGGGAGCTCGATTTCCGCAAGCAGCCGGCCTTTTGCCTTAAGGTCGTCAAGGTGAGCCTGAAGTGCCGCCCTTGCGCCTTCGTCGATGACCGGGCCGACATCGGTGCGAAGATCGGCCGGGTCGCCAACCGTCAGCGCCTTCATCGCGCCCGCGATCATTTCCAGCATCGAATCCGCGACATCGTCCTGCACGAACAATACCCGCAACGCCGAGCAGCGCTGACCAGCACTCTGGAAGGCGGAGGAGATGACGTCGCGAGTCACTTGTTCTGGAAGGGCAGACGAATCCACGATCATCGCATTCTGGCCACCCGTTTCCGCGATGAACGGGATGATCGGCCCGTCACGATCGGCCAAGGTGCGATTGATCATGCGCGCGGTTTCGGTCGAGCCGGTGAAGACGACGCCCGCGATCAGCGGATGTGCTGTCAATGTCCCACCGACCACACTGCCTGACCCTGGCGCAAGCTGAACGACTTCCTTCGGGATACCCGCCTGGTGCATCAACTTGATCGCGAGGGAAGCGACCAGCGGCGTTTGGCCAGCCGGCTTGGCGATCACGGCATTTCCCGCAGCAAGCGGCGCCGACACCAGTCCGGTGAAGATCGCCAACGGGAAATTCCACGGCGATATGGCAGCGAACACACCGCGGCCGTGCAGGCGCAGTTCGTTCTGCTCGCCGGTGGGTCCAGGCAGCTGCAGCGGGCTGGTGAACTGGCGGCGCGCTTCCGAGGCATAGAAGCGAAGGAAATCGACTGCTTCACGCACCTCCAGCACGGCGTCGATGGTCGACTTGCCGGCTTCGCGGATGCAGAGCGAGAACAGCTCCTCCCGATGCTGTTCAAACAGATCGGCAGTGCGGTCGAGACAATCGGCGCGCGCTAGTCCTCCAAGCTGGTCCCACGCAACTTGCGCTGCGTGCGCAGTGCGCACCATGCGGTCGACATCTGCTTCATTCGCCCAAATCGCCTTGCCGACTTCGACGTTCGTATCGAACGGAGAGAGGACCGAGACCTCCTTGCCGCTTCCACCGCCGGTAGGTGCCGCAGTCCAAGCCTTGGCTTCCAGTTTGGCGAGCTGCTTCATCAGCGGATCGCGGACCAGCGGATCGCTAAGGTCGACGCCGGCGCTATTGAGACGGCCCTTGCCGAAGATGGCGTTGGGCAGCGGGATGGCCGGGTTGCGCTTCGGCTCGATCTTTTCAAGCTCCGCAACCGGATCGCGAACCAGGTCGTCGACCGGGATCTCGTCGTCGGCAATGCGATTGACGAAGCTGGAATTGGCGCCGTTTTCCAGGAGACGGCGGACGAGGTAGGCAAGCAGTTCCTTATGGCTGCCGACAGGCGCGTAGATGCGTACCGGCGTCGGTTCCTCGCCAATGCCGCGCTCAAGCTTGGCCAGTTCCTCGTAGAGTCCCTCGCCCATTCCGTGGAGGCGCTGGAATTCGAAGGGCGTATCGCCAGCAAGCGCCTTGATCGCGCCAATGCTGTTGGCGTTGTGCGTGGCAAAAGCGGAATAGATGCAGTCGCCAGCGGCGAGCATCCGTTTCGCGCAGGCGAGATAGCTGACGTCCGTCGCGACCTTGCGGGTGAAGACGGGATAGTCGGGAAGGCCCGCGACCTGCGCCATCTTGATCTCGCTGTCCCAATAGGCGCCCTTGACCAGACGCACCATCAGCTTGCGATTGTGCTTGCGGGCGAGCTCGATGGTCCAGTCGACCAGCGGCACAGCGCGCTTCGAATAGGCCTGGAGGGCCAGCCCGAACCCGCCCCAGCCGTTAGCGAAGAGCGCATCGTCGGAGACGATTTCCTCGATCAGGTCCATCGACAGTTCGAGGCGGTCAGCCTCTTCGGCATCGATGGTAAGGTGGATGTCGGCTGCGGCGGCCTTCAGCGCCAGTTCGCGAAGTACCGGAAGGATTGCGGCCTTGGCTTCCTTCGCGTGGCTCCATTCGTAGCGGGGATGAAGAGCGGAAAGCTTGACCGAGATGCCAGGCGCCTCGCGGAAGCCGCCTTTTGCCATGGCGGCGATCGTATCCAGCGCGTCGCCATAGGATTTCGCATAGCGAGCGGCGTCGGCATGGGTCTTGGCGGCCTCGCCAAGCATGTCGAAGCTGTGGCTCCAGCCCTTGGCCTGTTCGGGCGCGGCACGCTTCAGCGCTTCGTCGATCGTGCGGCCGAACACGAACTGCTTGCCCAGGATCTTCATCGCCTGGCTGACGGCGGTCCGGATCACCGGCTCGCCAAGGCGGCCGACGGCACGGCCGAGGGCGGCGCGCCAGCTGTCCGACTTGTCGTTGGCTTCTTCCAGCACCTTGCCGGTGAGAAGCAGCGAGAAGGTCGCCGCATTGACGAACGTCGAGCGGCTGTCACCCATCTTCTCAGCCCAGTCGGGGCCCGACAGCTTGTCGGCGATGAGGTCGTCGGCGGTTTCGGCGTCGGGGATACGGAGCAGCGCTTCGGCCAAGCACATCAAGGCGATGCCCTCGTCCGACCCCAGGTCGTACGCCTGCAGGAAGGCGTCGAGGCCAGCAGCCTTGTGACCACGCACCGCTTTCACCAAGGTTCGGGCGATCGCCGCTGCCTCGCCTTGCTGCGGCCCGCTGAGCTTGGCCTCCGCCAGCCGAGTGCGCACGATTGCATTCTCGTCGGGGCGGTAGGCCAGACGAAGCGACTTACGATCGATCATTGATGGGCTTCCTGTCAGGCCGCCTGGCCGTGGCAATGCTTATACTTCTGCCCGGAACCGCAGGGGCACGGGGCGTTCCGGCTGGCCGGAGCGACGATGGTTTCGCCGTCGGCGAGACGATCCGGCAGCGACGGCTGCGGCGAATGGAGCGGCGGCAGGTTGGACAACAGCGTTCCGCCAGCATCGAAGTCCGCCGAGTCATCGTCGCCCGACAGCGGGTCGATGTGATGCGTGATGAAGTCCGGAAGCGCGAAGGCTCCTGCCGGAGTCATCTGCACGGGTTCCTCGAACTGGACCTGTGCGCGCATCAGGAGACGCGTGACGTCCTCGCGGATGGTGATCAGCAGCCGCTCGAACAGCAGGAATGCTTCCTGCTTATATTCGTCGATCGGCTTCTTCTGCGCGTAGCTGCGAAGGTGGATGACCTGGCGAAGCGCATCGAGCGTGGCCAGATGTTCCTTCCAGTGATGATCGAGGTTCTGAAGAAGCACGTTCTTCTCGACTTCAATCCAGCGCTCCGGCTCGACCATACCCGTCTTGACCGCCATTTTTTCGGCCGCCAGCGAGCCCAGGCGCTCGATGATCATTTCCTGATCGACCGCTTCTTCGGTCAGCCATTCGTCGACCGGCGGATCGAGATCGAGTACCTCGCGGATGCTGTCCTTCAGGCCCTCGACATCCCATTGTTCGGGATAGGTGGCTTCGGGGCAGCTGGCCATCACCAGCCCCTGGATGGTCTCGGCCCGGAAGTCCTCGACCACGTCGCTGACATTGTCGGCGTCCATGATCTCGGCGCGCTGCTCGTAGATGACCTTGCGCTGGTCGTTCATCACGTCGTCGAATTCGACGACCTGCTTACGGACGTCGTAGTTGCGAGCCTCGACCTTCTTCTGCGCGGTCTCGATCGCCTTTGAGATCCACGGGCTGACGATCGCCTCGCCATCCTCCAGATTCTTGTTCATCAGGCGCGCGAAGGCAGTCTGCGGGCCGAAGATGCGCAGCAGATCATCGTCGAGGCTGAGGTAGAAGCGCGACAGGCCCGGATCGCCCTGACGGCCCGAGCGGCCGCGCAGCTGATTGTCGATGCGGCGGCTCTCGTGCCGTTCCGTGCCAAGCACGTAGAGACCGCCAGCTTCCAGCACTTTCTGCTTTTCGGCTTCAATCTCTGCGTCGATGCGCTCGATCGCTTTCTCGCGCTCCGGCCCTTCGGGCATCTCCTTCAGCTCGTCCTCGACACGGAATTCGAGGTTTCCGCCAAGTTTGATGTCGGTGCCGCGGCCCGCCATGTTGGTGGCGATGGTGACCATGCCGATGCGGCCGGCCTGGGCAACAATATGGGCCTCGCTCTCGTGGAAGCGGGCATTCAGGACGCTGTGCTGGATGCCTTCCTTGTCGAGATATTCGGACAGCATTTCCGACTTTTCGATCGAAACGGTGCCGACCAGAACCGGCTGCCCCTTGCTCTGGCGCTCCTTGATCTCCTTGGCGATGGCGCCGAACTTGTCGGTGATGTTCTTGTAGAACTCGTCGTCATCGTCCTGGCGCTGGACCGGGACGTTGGTCGGGATGGTGACCACGTTCATGCGGTAGATGTCGAAGAACTCCGGCGCTTCGGTCGCGGCGGTGCCGGTCATGCCCGACAGTTTCGGGTACATGCGGAAATAATTCTGGAAAGTGATCGAGGCGAGAGTCTGGTTCTCCGGCTCGATCTGGACGCCTTCCTTGGCTTCCACCGCCTGGTGGAGGCCGTCCGACCAGCGGCGGCCATCCATCATTCGGCCGGTGAACTCATCGATGATGATGACCTTGTCGTCCTTGACGATGTAATCGATGTCCCGCTTGAACATCTTGTTGGCCTTGAGGGCCTGGTTCAGGTGGTGGACCACCTGGGTATTGGCGATGTCGTAGAGGTTCTGCCCTTCGATCAGGCCTGCCGTTTCCAGCATGCGCTCGGCCTTTTCAGTACCCTCTTCGGTAAGGACGATGCTCCGCTGCTTCTCGTCCTTCTCATAGTCGGCTTCGACGAACTGCTTCACGATGGCGTCGACGCCCATGTAGAGCTCCGACTTGTCATCGGTCGGACCCGAGATGATCAGCGGAGTCCGCGCCTCGTCGATCAGGATCGAGTCCACTTCGTCGACGATCGCGAAATTGAACGGCCGCTGCACCATCTGGGCGCGGGTGTATTTCATATTGTCGCGAAGATAGTCGAAGCCGAGCTCGTTGTTCGTCGCGTAGGTAATGTCGCTGTTATAAGCGTCGCGCCGCTCATGATCCGAAAGATTGGGGACGATGACGCCGACCGTCATTCCAAGGAAGGTGTAGACCTGCCCCATCCATTCCGCGTCGCGCTTGGCGAGGTAATCGTTGACGGTGACGACGTGCACGCCCTTGCCGGGCAAGGCATTGAGATAGGTTGCGAGCGTCGCGACCAGCGTCTTTCCTTCGCCGGTCCGCATTTCGGCGATTTCACCGCGATGAAGGGCAATGCCGCCGATCATCTGCACATCGTAGTGCCGCTGCCCGAGCGTCCGCTTGGCGGCCTCACGGACCGTAGCGAAGGCTTCGGGGATCAGGTCGTCGAGCTTGGTCCCGTCGCCCAGGCGTTGCCGAAATCGCTCGGTCTGCCCGCGCAGCTCATCATCGCTCATCGCGGAAATGGTCGGTTCGTGGCTGTTGATCGTTTCGACGATCTTGCCGAGCTTGGCGACGTAACGGTCGTTGGCCGATCCGAAGATACTCTTGGCCAGGGAGGCAAGCATGAGGCGGTCTATTCCTTAAAGACGACTGCGCGGAGCAGGAAAATTGGGCCGCCCGCGCGCGCGAAGCGACAATCGCGCGCGATGTAGGAGCCGCCCCGCATTCCGTCAAATCGAAACGGGGGCGGCTAGTCAGAGGTCAGAGCTGGCCTTCCAGCCACTGCTGTATCTGGCTGCGCGGTGCGGCGCCGACTTTCTGCGCCACTGCTTCGCCATTCTTGAACAGCAGCATCGTCGGGATGCCGCGAACGCCATACTTGCCGGGCGTATCGGGATTCTCGTCGATGTTGATCTTGGCGATCGTCACCTTGTCACCGAGGTCGGCGGCAATTTCCTCCAGTGCCGGAGCGATCATTCGACAAGGGCCGCACCATTCCGCCCAGAAATCGACGAGGACGGGCTTGTCGGAGCCCAGCACGTCGGCCTGGAAGCTCTGGTCGGTTACGCTCTTGGTATTCTGGCCCATGTAGGACTCCTTCGTATCTGCTTTGGCCGTCATATGGTGTTTCGTTTCAAATGCTCAACCGGTCAGGTCGATCAGCATCGGACCGGCGGTATAGAGAAGCGAGGCTTCGATCCTCCGTCCCGGGAAGATCACCTTCAAGGCCTCCGTATAAGCTTCCATTTGAACGCGATGAGCGCGCGGTACGTCGGCGATGCCGGACGGTACATGTCGGCCGGTCTTGAAATCGATCACCCGGACGCGCTCTTCGCCAACGCAGAGGCGATCGACCGTTCCGGCGATCACGCGTCCGTCAGGCAGGGCCGCTGCGATTGGAGCTTCCGCCAACGCTTCAGGAGAAAAGAGCTCGGCATAAGCCGGATCGGCGATCACCGAGCAGGCCGATGTCGCAATCTCTTCGGCCGTCGAACCTTCGACGCCTGACCGTTGCAGCCATTTGAGGGCCAGCGACATGCGCTCAGACGGATCAACCCCCGGCAATCGTTCGAACAGGGCATGGAGAAGCGATCCGCGCCGGGCGGCCTCGCGCATTTCCGGCGATGGCGGCGGTGCCGTGTCGCTGTCCTCGACGATTTGTGAAGGCGCCAACGGTCGTGGCGGCCGCGCCTCGATTGGCGCTGGCTGTCGGAGAAAATCGGGAATGGCGATCGGCTGCAATTCGGCCTTTCGCTTACCGGCGGATGGCCGCGACGTGCCGCTGCCCTCCCAAACCAGGCCCGGTCCCCAACCGTCGATTTCTACGGATGCGGCACCGATAGCCTGCATCGCCTGGCCCGCGGCGGCGTGCCAGCTTAGCTGCGGCACGTCCCGCTTGGGCTTCTTCACCCCGGCGATGACCAGCCGCTCTGCCGCACGGGTCAGGCCGACATAGGCCAGGCGCCAATGCTCCTCCTGACCGGAAGCGCGGCCAAGGTCGATCAGGGCGCGGAAGATGGGGGCGCACTCGTCCTTGCGAGGACGGATGAAGGGGATTTTGCCGATCCCGGGCAGTGGCACTTCCAGAACCGACGACGTACCGCCGACCTTGTCCGGGTCGTGGGCCGCATCGGCAAGGATCACCAGCGGGGCTTCGAGCCCTTTAGCCCCATGGACGGTCATCACCCGAACCGCGTTGGTGGGCGCGCCCGGATCGCGTTTGACCTCGACTTCTCCCTGACCGAACCAGGCAAGGAAGCGATCGAGCGATGCAATTTCTTCCCGTTCGAAGGCCAATGCCGTCGCAACCAGTTCCTCGATCGGATCCCGCGCCGCTTCGCCCAGTCTGCTTAGAAGCTTCTGCCTGCCGCCCAAGGGCCCGGAGAGGATCGTTTCGAGGAAGCGGGCCGGCGTGACATAGTCGGCCATGGCCAGCCATCCGGAGAGGATGTCATGGGCCTCGGCCCAGTGTGGGTAACTCTCTCGCCGCGTTGCCAGTTCGGTCCACAATCGGCCGCCGCGATCGAATGCCAGTTCGTAAAGCTGTTCCTGGGTCCAGCCGATCAGCGGCGACACCAGCAATGCGGCGAGGTTCAGGTCGTCGAGCGGCTGTACGGCGAAAGTGATGGCCGACAGCAGGTCCTTGACCGCCAAAGGCTTGTGCAAATGTAGGCGGTCGATCCCGGCTACCGGTACTCCCTGCGCATAGAGGCGGGCGACGATCAGCGAGGCAAGCTCGGTCCGGCTTCGGACCAGGATCAATATGTCGCCCGGCGACAGCGGTCGGCCGGTGCTTGCCATGACGGGTGCCTGTGCCAACCAGCGCCTAACCTGCCGGGCAAGCGCATCCGCATAGAGTCGAGCTGGCTCGTCAATCCACGCTTCCTCGCCTTCGTCAGCGTCGGTGTCGGCCGCAGCCTCAAAGGCGGGCCAAAGTTCGACGCGCCCTGGCCGGCTGGAATGATGCGGCCGGTGAGGATTAGGAGGCTCGCCCAGGCCCATCTTGTCAAAGCCGACAACGTCGATCACCGCGTCGACCACTTCCAATACCGGCGGCGAGGAACGAAAGCTGGCATCGATCGAAAGCTGCCGGAATTCCCGAGCATCGCCATCCGCTTCGGCGGCGGATTTCACCAGGGCTTCAGCGCGAGCCGATATGCTGGCACGAAACGCCTCGAACTCCTTGGGATCGGTGCCCTGGAAGCTGTAAATCGCCTGCTTGTAATCGCCGACCATGAACAGGGTGCGCCACCTATTCTCTGCCTCGGGATTTCCGGTGAAAAATTCGCCGGCTAGTGCGTCTACGATGGCCCATTGATCGGCGTTGGTATCCTGTGCCTCGTCGACAAGTATATGGTCGGTCCGCTGGTCGAGCTTGTACCGCACCCACTCGCCCATCCCCGGCTGATCGAACAGACGGCGAGTCCAGGCGATAAGGTCGTTGAAGTCGGCAACTCCCTGCGTGCGCTTGGCCCGGGCATAGGCCTTCGCGAACGCCTGTCCGGCCCGAAGTCCGGCTGTTTGAGTTTTCGCCAAGGTGGAGGCGGCTACCAAGGTCCGGATTTCCCCTAACCAGCCCGCGAAATCCGCGACTAATGCCTCATAGTCGGGCTCAAGCGCGATCTGCTTTGCTGTCACCTTGCATGGAATGCCGTCCTTGGTGACTAGTCCCCCGCCAACGCTGGCAAGCAGGTTGCGACGGGCTTTCGGATCGGCGGCCAGAAAAGCCGTCAAGTTGGCGACGATCTTGTCGCCGGTGGACGTGCTCCATGCGAGGTTCGCCGCGGCCAGTTGCTCGATGAGCAAGATATCTAGGCCGGCATCGCTAAGGCGGTGCTGCAGCTCCACGTCCGGATCGCCGCCGGCGATGCCGATGAGCTCCATCAACCTGGACTCTATGGACCCCGCCTCTCCGAGCGCCTCCATCGCGTCATGCGCGCGTGCGCAGTCCATCAAATAACGTTCGGCGCCGAACTCACCGAGACGCAGGCTGATCGCCGAAACATCGTCGATCAGCTGCCTGTTCTCGCCCTCCTCCGCTGCCTCAAGCAATGCCGCCAATGTCCGCCGCGCAAGCTCCTCTTCGGCCCTACCTTCGACCGGCTTCAAGCCCGGCGAAATTTCCGCTTCTGCGGGGAAGGAAGCGAGCAAAGTTTGCGCGAAGCTGTGAATGGTCTGGATGCGAAGGCCTCCGCCCGGCGCATCCAGCACCTGCGCGAAGAGCCGGCGGGCGCGGTCGCGCATCGGCGGGCTGAAGTCTTCGCACAGATGCTTGAGCTCCAAGCTCAACTCCGCGTCGGGCAGCCTCACCCAATGGGCCAGGCGCTCGCCAAGCCGATTGGCCATTTCCGCGGCCCCGGCCTTTGTGAACGTCAGGCATAGAATGGATGAAGGCGGCGTGCCCCGGAGCAATAGGCGAAGGACCCGCGACGTCAGGACATGGGTCTTGCCGGTGCCTGCCGACGCCGAGAGCGACGCGTGGACGAGCGGATCCGAAGCAGATGCCTGGGCGCCCTCAAGCTGGTAGAATGGCTTCAGGCGGCGGCGCATCGAACCGCCCTTTCCAATTTGCCTCGTTCTGCATAGGGACGGATCGAACAGCCAGAAAAGAGGAATGAATGAGCAATTCCGACAAGAGCGACGAAGAGCGGCGGGCCAAGCTGGTGAAGGCAGGCGTCGCAGTCGGGATCGGCTCGGCGGCGATCGTTGCCGCGCTCCTTTACGCCTCGACGGTCAGGAAGAAGGCCAAGCGAACTCCGCCGAGCGGCGACGCGACCGATTGACGGAAGCGGCCTACTCACGGCCGTACCACTCCTCCAGCCGCATGAGCTGGTCATAATCCTCATAGGGCGCATAGGCCGGGTTGAGCTTGGCTTCGAACTCCCTGGTGCCGAGCAGATAGTCCGCGGCCGCGACAGCAAATTGGGCATAGGCTCGCTCGACAAATGCGTCCGGGCCATCATCCTTGTCGGGTGATTGGCGATAGCCCAACTGACCATTCTTCTTCGCGAGAGACCAATATTCGTGGCAAGCGACGTCGCCCTGAGCGCCGCCGAAACCACCGGCTCGGGCGATCAGTGACAGCAGGCCCAGCTGCAGGGCGAACCCTTCCGCCACAGCCTTCTTCGCCGGTGCTTGCCCCGTCTTATAGTCGATAATGGCAAGCTTTCCGTCCTGCAGCCGGTCAATGCGGTCGACCCGGCCATGAAGCAGGACGCCGGCAACCTTTGCTTCGCCCTTAGATTCCGCGACGACCGGCAGGCGGCCGGCGGCTCGATCCGCGGCTACCTGCTTCGCGATCCAATCGATTGCCTCCATGAGCCGAGGTGCCCACAGAGTTCGAAGCATCGGATGTATGGTTTCACTGGCGATCATGGCCTCGGCGCGAGACCTAAGTTTGGCCGGATCGCAATCATCCTCCTTGAACCACGCTTCCAGCACCTCGTGGACGGCGGTGCCCTTCCAGGCGGCGTGATGTTCCTCATCCACACTTTCGAGTGGACGGAGACCGAGGACCGCTTTGGCGTAGAAAGCAAAGGGGTCTGCCTTCAGGCGGTCGAGATCGGTAACTGCGATCCGCTTGGGCCTTGCTTCGAACGGCGGTCGTGGAGCGGGCCGGCCTACGGGCTTGACCACGGAACTGGCATCGAGCGCCAGCGCCAAACGCTCAAGCCGTTGGTCGCGGGTCATGCCTCCGGTCATTGCCTGCAGCCTCAGCCATAGGCGCGACGCGATCGTTGGCGAGCGGCCGTCGTTTCTTGCGCGGGTTAGCAGCACGCGCGGCGCGCCAAGCGCACTCATGAAATCATGAGCAGCAAGGCCTGTACGAAACTCGATGCCTGGCAGTCCCAGTGCCTTGCGAATTTGGGGCGGAAGCCACGGATCCGGATCGGGAGAGGTCGGCCAACTGCCCTCGTTCATCCCGCCCAGGATCATCAGGTCCGCCTTTTGCAGCCTGGCTTCCAGCAAACCCCAGATGAAAACGCGCGGATGGCCGCCAAACGGCCGACGGACAGGCAGGCCGTCCATCAAGCCCCGGAAAATAGGGATGATGTCCTCGGGAGCGAGGCTGATGAGCGACGCTTCCGATGACTGCTCCAGTTGCCCGAGCAGCTCGGCTGCAAGCCTGCCATCCGTTCCCCGCCAAGCCATATCGCCGGCCAGTTGCTGGGCGAGCTCACGCAAGGTGGCTGCTGCATCGGCCATACTTGCTGAAAAGGTCGCACTGGACAGCGGGGCGACTAGTGGCCGAACTGCCGTCCAGGCGCGATCAACCTTCTTCTCCGCGAAGCGTTCGTCCAGGCCCTCGATCCCCGCAGGTGGCCGGGGTCCTCTGAGGGCAAGGTCGAGTACCCGCACCGTTTCGAGCCATTCCCGCCTGGAACCCAAGTCAGTAGGCTCACCCCGCTCGCCAGATGTGCCGACAAGCGGATGCTTGAGCAGCGACAATAGCGCGACCGGCGCCAGTTTCTCGATGGCGGCGGCCGCAACAGCCAACAGCAATGTGCCGGCCGGGCTGTGCGAGAGCGGCTGGCCGGCGCTGTCATCGGCCTCGATGCCCCAACGCTGCAGGTGAGCCGAAACGCGCGCCGCCAATGCGCGGTCCGGCGTAACCAGTGCCGCGGTCTTGCCGGGCGTTTCGATGGATTCGCGAAGAGCGATTGCAATCGCCTGGGCTTCACTCGCGGGATCGGGAAGCTCGGCCACCTTGATACCGGTCAGGCGTCGTTCGGGCGCCGTCAACCTGGTCCATTTTTCGCTGAAAGCAGGCGAAACGAGCGCGTTCGCTACCGCCAGTCCACGGGCCCGTGTCGAAGATGCCCGGCCGCCGCCGGGCCAAGGCAAGACCTCTTCCCGCGCGACTTCGATGCGGGACAATAGCCTTTTCAGATGATGTTGCGGATGCGTCTGCTCGCTCTTGCCGTCTTCATCCGGCCCGAGTGCGTCCCACTCCTCAGAAGATACAGTGTCGATGGTGGCCAGCCCCGGAAGAACCACAGCGCCCTGATCCAGCCGGGCGATCCTTCCTAGCAAGGCAGCAATCGCCGGTGCGGAAGTCGTGATGCCGGCGGCCAGCGTGAAACCGCCGGGCGGATGCGTCGCCCATCGCCGCGTTAAAGCATGGAGCAGCTTGCTGCGCCGATCCGCCAGGTCGATCAGGCCGCGATCGGCAAGGAGCGCAGGCCAGCGGTCCATGATGGCCCGGAACCGGTCGATCGAGTGGAGCCAGTGGCCGGCCAGTTCGGGCGAGCCCGCGACGGCGTCATTGAGCTTCGAAGCCGCGACTTCCTCGATAGCCAGCTGGTCCATCGTCCGCGCGAGCTCCACGGCGAGGCGCATCGCCTCGGCAGCGCCTTCGTCGGGAGAGCGCAGCATTTGCGCGAGCAATAGCTGGCGTTCGAGCGGTTCTATCGCGACCGGGATTTCGTCAGCGAGCTCAAGCGGATCGAGCGCTCCGCCGATACGCTCTCCGATATCCTGGTCGCCGACGACGATGAGCCTCGGCAGCACAAGCCCGCCCTTGCTGGCGCGAACGAAGGCCTCGGTTACCGACCGGACCGCGCGACTGTTCGGGAGGAGAATGCGGCCATGCGCGAGTGCGAGGGGGTTGCGGCCGAGCGCTGCCAGCAGTCCGTGGACCAGGGCGTCGGCAAAGCTTCGGTAAGCTGGGATCGAGTAGACAAGCGGGCTGCCGCGAACGCGGCGTTCGAACAGGCCGATGTCAGCCATGCACTAAAGCGCGTTCGGTCGCCTTGATCGCAGCAGGATTTCCGACGTCGAACCAAAGCCCCTGATGGACGGCACCAAAGCAACGGCCCTCCGCAATTGCCCGATCCCATAATATGTTGGTCGAGAACGGGCCTTCCGGAGCATCCCGCAACAGCCGCTTCGATACCATCTGGATGCCGGTGTAGACGAACGGTGCCACCTTCGCCTTCTCCCGCCGCGCCAGTCGCCCGTCCGACTTCATGTGGAAGTCGCCCTGTCCACCATGATTGCCGGCATTCGCCAACGGAACAAGGAGAAGAAGAGCGTCCATTTCCTCCTCTCGCCACAGGGACGCCAGCAGCTGAAGCGTATCGGCGGGTCCGTCGACCCAATAATTGTCGCTGTTCACCACCAGGAACGGATCGGCGTCCAGAAGCGGCAAGGCGTGGATCATGCCGCCGCCGGTTTCCAGCAGCTGCTTGCGTTCGTCGCTGATCCTGACTTCGAAATCGGTCGCGCGCGATTTCAGATGTGCTTCAAGCGCCTCGGGCAGATAATGCACGTTGACCACGATCTTGCCGACGCCCGCTGCCCGAAGCCTGTCTAGGACATGATCGATCAAGGCCTTTCCCGCCACCTCGACCAGCGGCTTGGGCCGGGTAGCAGTCAACGGACGCATTCTCTTGCCCAGGCCCGCCGCCATCACCATTGCGGTCTCAGGCACCTTTGCTTCGATCTCCGGGCGAAGCGCGAATGCACGGCCCTTTCGGTTCATTCGGCACCATCCTGCCAGGCGGCAGTTCGGGCCGACTGCGGGATATTGGCGTCGAACCAGTCGCGGACCGGTTCCAGGCCTGGTTGCGCAAGGTCGCGTTCGAGCAGGCCCCACATGCGCGGCTGGAACGCCTTATAGCGATCCTTGCCGTCGCGCTTCCAAAGCCTGCAGAAAACGCCAAGGATGCGCGTATTGCGCTGAGCAGCGAGCGCCCAATAGGCAGGCTCGAACCGCTGGTCGGCGCCGGCCTTGGCAACATAGCGGTCGATCATGTCGCGCTCGAGTTGAGGCGGGACATCCCGGCGGGCATCCTCAAGCACCGAGACGAGATCATAGGCCGGATGACCGGCAAGAGCGTCCTGGAAGTCCAGAAGGCCGAACCGCTCGATGCCGCCGCGACCGTCGATCAACATGACGTTCTCGGCATGATAGTCGCGCAGCACGGTGACCGGCGCGAGCCCGTCGTTTGCGACTGGCGCCAATACTTGCCGCCAGGCTTCCTCCCAGGAATGGACATCGATCGGGTCGAGGCCGACCGCCGGCACATACCAGTCGGGAAACAGGCGCAGCTCGGTCAGCCACTCTTGCAGGCCGTGCGGCGGCAATCCGGGCATCGGCGGCTGACGATGGAGATGGACGAGAACGTCCACCGCGGTCTCATATAGATCGCGTTCGACTTCCGGCTCGGCATCCGCCGTTTCGCGCATCCGGGCGTCGCCGAAGTCGTCGAGCAGCAGCAGTCCCTGTTCGAGATCCGCCGCAAGAATCCGCGGAGCGGCCAGTCCGATTTGCTGCAACCAGCCCGCAATCTCCATGAACGGGCGGGGATCTTCGTGCGGCGGTGGCGCATCCATCAGCACGGCCCGGCGCACTCCGGAATGAATTCGAAAATAGCGACGGAAACTCGCGTCCCCGGCAAGCGGAAGGATCTGTGCATCGTTCCACCCGTGGCGGGCGAGAAAATCGGGGGCGGATTTGGGTGGAATCATCGCAACGGCCATCGACCTTCCCATGACGAGGGCACATTCGCTGTCAAGGCGCGTGAGCCGTCTTCCTCGACATTAAGCGACAAGCCGAGCGCCTCGGGCCATGCTGCCGCGCCGCCGTGTTCCGGCCATTCGATGATCAGCACTCCATCTTCCCGAATGTCTTCCAGGCCCAGTTCGGCGAGATCGGACGGATCGTCGATGCGGTACAGATCAACATGCCAGACTGGCAGCTTTAGACTTTCATAGGGTTGCACGATCGCAAAGCTTGGACTGGGAACCTCTCCGTCATGGCCGAGCGCGCCCAGCAGACCCCTGACCATCGTTGTCTTTCCGGCGGAAAGTGGCCCGGACAGCGTGATCACATCACCGACCCGAAGCGCCTTGGCGAGCTTGCGTCCAAACGCAATGGTCGCCGCTTCGTCCTTCAGCTTCACTGCGGCGCCCTGGGGATCGAGATAGTGATGCTGGTCCCCTTTCCTACCGCGGATTCAAGCTCGACCGAACCGCCATGGGCCTCGACGAACTGACGCGTCAACGGAAGGCCCAGACCGAGCGCTGCTTCGCCACGAGCGGCGCCCGACCGGTGGAAGCGAGCGAACACCTGCTCTTGCTGCTCGGGCGGAATGCCGGGGCCATCGTCAACCACGATGATCGTCGCATTTTCGTCGTCGCCACTGGCCTTCAGCCAGATGTGGCCGCCTTCGTCCGTATAGGCGACGGCATTGCGCAGGATATGTTCGACCGACTCCCGCAATCGCCGGGCATCGCCGATCACGCTGCCGGCGCTTGGCTCAAGGTCCAATTCAAGCTTCTGCCTTTTGTCGGTCGCCCGGCTTCGCAGTGATTCCGCGGCTGCCCGGCACATGCCTGCGATGTCGACACGCTCCCGTTCCAGCACGACGCCGCGCGTGTCGGCTTGTGTCAGATCGAGGACGTCGTCGATCAGCTTCGATAGCCGGTCCACGGATTCCAAGATCGCACCGACATAATCAGAAGCGGCGGGCGGTAGCTCCCCCGCATATCCCGCCTGGAGCATTTCGGCGAAGCCTCCGACTGAGGTCAGCGGCGTGCGCAGCTCATAGCTCATATTCGCGACGAAGTCGGTCTTGACCCGATCCGCTTCCTCCAGCGCCGTCGCGCGCTCGCGGAGCGCTGCCTCGATCCGGCTGGAATCCGTCACGTCGATCATCGTGAAAAGTGCATTGCCGTCGGGCAACGGAACCGCGGCAAAGTCAAAGTGCCGTCCGTCGGTCAGCGATACTCGACCCGTACCCGACTGCCGCCCGCTTGTCGTGGAGCGGACCAATTCCCGGACCTGCGCGGCCGCGGTCGGATTAACCAGACGCTTAGCCATCGCCGGAACAAGCTCGTCGACACGAGGATGCTCGGCCAGCCAGCCCTCATCGAGGTCCCAAAGTTCGCTGAAGCGCCGGTTCCAAAGGTAAAGCCGTCCGTCGGATGCAAATACGCTGATCACTTCGAATAGATTGTCGAACGTAGCCGCCCGGACCCGGAGCAGCGTGTCGCGCGCTGTCGCCAACCGGACTTGCTCGGTCCGGTCCTCGAAGATGAAACGGAGCCCGCCATCCGGAAGCGGCTGTCCAAGGACCCGCAAATGGTCGCCGTTGGACAGGATCCAATCTTCCTCGATCGCTTCTTCCGGCGAGGTGAACCAGGCGCGACGTTCGGTCTTCCATGCCGGAAAGTCACGAACCTCCGGGATACGCCCATTCTCACGCATCCGCTCAAGCACGCGGTCGAATTCAGGCCGTTCGGCGAGCCAGTCCGGCTCCAGTTGAGCCATGATGGCGAATGGCTGATTGAAGAAGGCAAGCTGACGATCATCGTCGAACTGAACCACGCCCGCGCTCATCCGATCGGCAAGCTCGCGTTGCGATTCCTGGTGACTAGCGAGCTCGATGCGGGCGTCTTCGAGATCCTGGATATCGATGGCGAACCCGGCGACGGCGCCGGTGGGCAGCGGCACGTCGACGATGCGAAGCATGCGGCGCTCCTGGCCAATCGTGGCCGGCTGGGTCCGCGAATAGGGGCGGCCACTCTCCAGCGCCGCTTCCGCTCCCGCGCGTGCCCCTTCCGGACCGGTCGCGTCGATCAATTCGGCACCGCGCTGGATGACCTCCTCCGCATCCCGCCCCTCAACGGCCGCGACAAAGGCCGCGTTGACCAGCCCAAGGCCGAGATCGGGGCCTCGATACCACATGGGGAATGGCGCATTCTGTATGAGATGGGTGAGCGCGTCGAGCGCACCTTCCGTCTGCTGAAGGCGTCTCGTAAGTGCGCCCCGCTCCACATCCGCATCGCTGATATCGAACAGCCAGGCCAGCACTGAACCGGGCTTGGCCGGCTGAGGCGCAAGCGCGGCGCGAAGCTCCAGAACACGATCTCCACCGGCAAGTCGCAACTGCCGGCGGAGCGGCGCAGCACCAAGCCGAACGTCCGCCAGGGATTCGATGAACGAAGAAAGGTCGTCCGGCTCGAAGCCTCCGCCGTCACCGGTCAACTCATCAATCCGCTGCGGGACTTTCGATAGTCCGAGTTCCTGGACCAGCCTGGCGTCAGCATCGACAGTCCCGTCCCCATGGATGATCATGGCCCGGGCTGGCGCTGCGTCCAGCAAGGAGCGCATCGTGCGGGCGGCCCCGAGAACGGACTGCGCGCGGCGTATCCGCCCCGCCGCCAGGATCGCGAGAGCCGCGGCGAAAACGACCCATAGTGCCGCGAGGACAATGATCGCGGCAGAGGCGTTTGCGCTACTCAGCATATCCCCCGACCGACCGGTATCGATTTATTTACCGCGGACCCCATAGGACGCTTCATAGAAAACCCATTGAAGCAGGCAAGCGACAGCCGCGACGGCTGTCGCACAAATGCAACACAAAAAAAGAACCGTTCGCAGTTAACCACCGCGCCGTTGAACTTCGCTCAGGTGAATGGGTACGGGAGCTATCGGGATATTTAATGTCTGCCAGTTTTTTTACGCGGACGCGTCAAAGGGGAAAAAAATGCGATTTAGCGATAACGCCAAGGCCGGGCGTTCCGGTCTGCTGCTGAGTGCGTCCATGGCCGCTCTCGTCATGGGGAGCCCAGCGTTCGCTCAAGAGGTTCAGAGCAACCAGGACGATCCTTCGACGCTCCAGAGCGAGGTCGAAGCCGAGTCAGGCGAAGACGCCCAGGGCCCGGATTGCGTCGCCAACCCCAACGCAGCGGGATGCCAGACGATCGTCGTCACCGGTTCGCGTATCGCTCGTCCGAACCTGGAATCGCCGGTTCCCGTCACCGCCATCAGCGGCGACGAGTTCTTCGAAACCGGCCAGGTTTCTGTCGGTGACGTGCTGAACGAACTGCCCTCGCTGCGTTCGACCTTCAGCCAAGCCAACTCCACCCGCTTCCTCGGAACCGCGGGCCTCAACCTGCTCGACCTTCGCGGCCTCGGCACCGTCCGCACCCTGGTGCTGCAGAACGGCCGCCGTCACGTCGGCGGCGACGTGCTGTCGAGCGGCGTCACTCCGGACGTCAACACCATTCCGACCGATCTCATCGAGCGCGTCGACATCGTCACCGGCGGTAACTCGGCCGTGTACGGTTCGGACGCCATCGCCGGCGTCGTCAACTTCATCCTGAAGGACGACTATGAAGGCATTCAGCTGCGCGCCCAGGGCGGCGTCAGCAAGTATGGCGATGCCGGCTCCTACTTCATCAGCGGCCTGTGGGGCACCAACTTCGCCGATGACCGCGGCAACGTCGCGATCAACGCCGAATATGCTCGCCAGCAGGAATATTTCGGAGCGGGACGTCCGTACATCGCCAGCCAGGACGCCTTCCTGGTCGTCGACTCCGATCCCGCCGGCGCCCCGAACGGTTCGGACGGCGTTCCCGACCGCCTGTTCTTCCGCGACATTCACTCGGGCAGCCTGACCAACCAGGGCGCTATGCGCTTTGGTGGCACTACGGCGGGCAATAGCTGCGGCGTCGACCCGCTTGGATCGTTCTATCCCTGCTTCTTCGTCTTCAATCCGGATGGAACGCTCGTACCTGCGACCGGCGAGCGTGCCGGCGTGACGACCGGCAGCTTCCTGGGCGGCAACAGCGAAAACTTCCGCGGCGGCAAGCAGATCCAGCTGTCTCCGCAGCTCGATCGCTACAACATCAACCTGATATCGCATTTCGAGATCACGCCGGCCTTCGTGCCGTTCGTCGAAGCGAAATATTCGCGTACCGACACCAAGGGCACCGGTGGATCGGGTCCGGCCTTCTCGCAGGGTGCGACCATGACCGATCCGCTGCAGTTCTTCGGCGGCCCGAACCGTGAACAGGTCCGATTGGACAATCCGTTCCTGACTCCCCAGGCTCGCACTGTCATCTGCGCGCAGCGTGCGCTCAGCGGACAGGGCTGCTTGGACGGCAGCCGCGTTACGATCCGTGAGAATCTTCTCGGCCTCGGCGCCCGTACCGAAGAAGCCAAGCGCGAAACCTACCGCATTGTCGGCGGCGTCCGCGGCGACTTCAACGACGACTGGAACTACGAAGTTGCGGTCAACTACGGTCAGCTGAAGGAAAAGACCAAGATTCTCGGCAACCTCGACATCCAGCGCTTCCTGCTAGCCATGGATGCGGTTGACCAAGGCAAGTATAACGGCGGACTCAACAACGGCGTGCCAAACGGTAACATCGTCTGCGCCTCGCAGATCGATCAGAACCGTGCGTTCGGCTACTGGCCGTGGGTATACGGCACGGACCCGAACGCCGATGCCCGGCTGGCGGCAGACGTCGCGGCTTGTACTCCGATCAATCTTGCCGGTGGTCAATTCACGCAGGAGCAGCGGGACTATCTCCTGCTCGATTCAGTCGCCAAGGGTAAGACCAAGCAGTTCAACGCTGTCGGCTTTATCGCTGGCGACACGAGCGGCTTCTTCAACATGTGGGGCGGCCCGATCAGCTTCGTGCTCGGTGCTGAATACCGTTCGGATGACCTTTTCTACCATCAGGACGATCAGGTCTCGCTGGGTTACACCTTCTACAACGCGATCCCGACGTTCGAGGCGGAGAAGAGCAAGGTTAAGGAAGCCTTCGGCGAAATTCGCATTCCGATCGTCAACGACAAGCCGTTCCTGGAAGAGCTGGAAATCAGCGGCGCTGCGCGCGTCTCCGATTACAGCATCGGCAACACCGGCACCGTCTGGGCCTACAACGCCAGCGGCGTCTGGTCCCCGGTCAAGGGTCTGCGCTTCCGCGGCAACTACGGCCGTTCGGTTCGCGCGCCGAACCAGGTCGAACTGTTCTCGCCGTTCGGCCAGAACTTCGCCCCTGGCTTTGGTGACCCCTGCTCGTCGATCAACATCGGTTCCGGTTCGGAAAACCGTGCAGCAAACTGCGCGTCAGCAGGTCGTCCCGGCGGCACCGATGCAACGATCAACCCGAGCAACGACACCACCCCGGCGCCGAACCCGGCGGGCCCGTACGACTTCCGGTACAGCTCCTCGCTGGAAATCCGGAGCGGCGGCAACCCGAACCTGGAAGCCGAAAAGTCGGATAGCTGGACGCTTGGCTTCGTAGCCCAGCCGACCTTCCTGCCGGGCTTCTCGGCATCCGTCGACTACTACAACATCAAGGTGAAGGACGTGATCACGGGCGTTACTGCCCAGACCATCGTCAATCAGTGCTACGACCTTGCTCCGGGTAACCCGTTCTGCGACCTCTTCGAGCGTGCACCAGCCGGTGGCGCAAACTCAGGTGAGCAGGAATTCCGGATCCTCGAAGGCAGCCTGATCCAGGGCCCGGTCAACTTCGCAAAGCTGCGCGCGGAAGGTATCGACGTCGAAGTCGCCTATCGCGGTCAGCTGTTCGATATCGGCCGGCTCGAAACGCGGTTCACCTACACCCACGTGCTCGATCTGTCCCAGTATCTGGATCCGACCGATCCGGACCGGAAGGACGTGATCGTCGGCAAGAAGGGCGGCGAACTGGGCGATCCAGAGGACGCGTTCAACTGGAACACCTCGCTTCAGCGTGGTCCGATGACCTTCGGTTATCAGATGCGCTACCTGGCGCCGATGTACCTCAACACCTATGAGGACTTTAACAGCGTCCAGGGCCGTGATCCGCAGAACGCAGACTATGCGGACCAGAAGAAGTACCCGTCGGTGTTCTACCATGACGTCCGCTTCGCCATCGATGCGACGAAGGACTTCAATTTCTACATGGGCATCGACAACCTGACCAATAAGGAACCGCCGCTCGGCGCGACCGGTATCGGCGGGTTCAGCTCGGTCTATGACAACCGTGGCCGCTTCTTCTACGCGGGTGCGATTGCCAAGTTCTAAGCTTCAATTCCAAATCAAACTTGAGGGGTCGGGTAATTCCGGCCCCTCTCTTTTTGCCCACGCCAGCTCCCGCGCGCGGTGGACAGCGCTTGCGCTGAGTTCCATTCATCACGCATGTCAGTGATCATGAGCGAACGTCTGGAGGCAGCGGAATGGGAGCGCAGGGCACTCGCCTTTGAAGCCGAACAACGGCTCGACGAGGCGCGCGAGGCGTTCGAAACCGCGCTTCGGCTGGACCCTTCCTCAAAATCCCTGGCAGAAGGCCGTGCCCGCATCGCCATCCGATTGGATGAAGACGGTGCGGCAGAGCATTGCGCCCGCGCCCTAGCGTTCCATCTTTCCGATCCCGATCTCCAAATCCAGATGATCGCGACGGCCACCGCATCATTGGGAGGCGCTGCGAGGCCCCTTCTCGAATCATTTCTCGATCGTCAGCCCGACAACGTCACCGCGCACGAATTGCTTGCGTCCTTGAGATTCCAGGCTGGTGAAGGCGATCGGTCGGTCGACCGATACGTCAGCGCGCTGACATCCACTCCGGACAACAAACGCCTGTACCTGTCTTACTTGGACACATTGACCCGTGCCCAGCGACTTACCGAAGCGCTGTACTTGATGGATCAGCAGCGGGACCTTTTCCGCGGTCACAGGGAATTCGACCTGGTCGAGGCCAATACAGCCAATCACGCCGGCCTTACCGACCGTGCCGAAAAGGCCCTGGATCGGCTTGATAACCAGCCCGACGCGCAGATGGCGCGCGGACAGCATCGGCTTCAAACCAACCGGCCAGACGAAGCATCGGCATTGCTGGAAGAAGTTGTCCGGATCGAACCCGACAACCTATCCGCTTGGGCTTTGCTGGAGGTGGCGTGGCGCCTGACCGAGGACAGCCGCCACGAATGGCTTGCTGGCCAGCCGGGGCTTTTCGGGAGTGTTGATTTGGAACTCGGCGGTGTCGAGCTTGATGCTATTGCGGGCATGCTCCGGACTGTCCATCGCTCACGAGCACAGCCAATCGGGCAATCAGTTCGGGGCGGCACTCAGACTCCCGGACAGTTGTTCGTCCGAAACGAGCCGGAAATCGGATTGCTGACAAATGCATTGGCAGAAGGCATCCGCCAATTCCACGGCAAGCTTCCGCCATACGATCCCAATCACCCCCTGCTGAAATACCGTAACGAAGGTCTCGCCTTCGGTCCCAGCTGGTCGGTGCGACTTACCGGAGGCGGGTTCCACGCGGCCCATTTTCACCCTGGCGGCGTCTTGAGTTCCGCCTGCTACATCAGCCTACCGGAGAGCGTAGCCGGCAGCGCCGACAGGGAGGGGTGGCTGGAGATCGGTCGTCCTCCGGCGGAAATGGGCCTAGATCTGCCGCCATTGTCCACCTTTGAACCCAAGCCGGGGCGACTGGTGCTCTTTCCAAGTTACCTCTTCCACGGCACTCGCCCATTTTCCAACGGCGAACGCCTGACAGTGGCGTTTGACCTCGTCCCGGTCCCGCTGAACGGTTGATCCCCAATGAACCGCATCGAACAAGCCTATGAACTCGTCCAGCGCGGACAAGCTGAAGCCGCGGCTGGATTGCTGGAAGAAGGCGGACGGACCGGCAACGGAGACTGCTGGGTCGAATTGGCCACATGGTATCTTGGCGGACAAATTATCCCCCGCGAACTGGCGAAATCGCGCGAATGCTTCCGCCTCGCTGGTATGGCGGGCCACAATCGTGCCCAATCCATCTACATCGCACTTCTTGCCAATGGGACTGGCGGACCGCCCGATTGGCGGAGAGCGCGCTCCCTGCTGGCTGACCTGGCAGAGACGAATGAGGATGCGGCCAAGCAACTGGCTCTACTCGCTAGGATGGAAATCGACGACGCCGGAAATCCGAGCGCCCTTCGCGCCCCCGAACTGCTTAGCGATGCTCCGGAAGTCAGCCTGTTTCCCCAGTTGCTCACGAGCGAGGAATGTCGGCACCTGGTCGACGAGGCAGAACCCCGTTTCCAGCCATCGGTCATCGTGGATCCTGCCAGCGGGCAGTTGCGCCCGCACCCGGTGCGAACGTCGGACAATGCCTTCTTTCCCTGGATCGACGAAACGCCGACTATTCACGCCATCAACAGGCGGATCGCCGCAGCAAGCCGGACCGAGGTCCATTCCGGAGAACCGCTACAAGTTCTGCGATATCGGCCGGGCCAGGAATATCGTCCGCACCACGATGCCCTGCCCCACACCGACAATCAGCGCATTCTCACCATGCTCGTCTATCTCAACGACGGGTATGAGGGCGGCGAGACTTTATTCCTCAGCACCGGGCTGAAAGTGAAAGGACAGATCGGCGACGCGCTTCTGTTCCGCAATGCGGACGCACAAGGACGGCCCGACCCGATGGCTCAGCACGCCGGACTTCCAGTCACGGCCGGCGAGAAACTACTCGCCAGCCGCTGGATTCACGAAAAGCGCTTCGGACCGCTTTAGTAGCGGTAGTGGTCCGGCTTGAACGGACCCTTGGCCTCGACGCCGATGTAGGCAGCCTGCTTGTCCGTGAGCTTGGTGAGCTTCACGCCCAGCTTGTCGAGATGCAGCGCCGCGACCTTCTCGTCGAGGTGCTTGGGCAGGACGTAGACGTCGTTCTGATACTGGTCCGACTTCGCCCACAATTCGATCTGGGCGAGCACCTGGTTGGTGAAGCTCGACGACATGACGAAGCTCGGGTGGCCAGTGGCGTTGCCGAGGTTCACGAGGCGGCCCT
Source organism: Sphingomonas caseinilytica (assembly GCF_023516455.1). Classification (GTDB taxonomy): domain Bacteria; phylum Pseudomonadota; class Alphaproteobacteria; order Sphingomonadales; family Sphingomonadaceae; genus Sphingomicrobium; species Sphingomicrobium caseinilyticum. The sequence continues at coordinate 469,684 of NZ_JAMGBA010000001.1, forward strand.
TGGAGAGCACGATGATGCGCTTGCCATCAGGGAAGGTAACTTCGTCGACCTGCGGCTTGATCTCGGTCCACTTCATATTGGCCAGCGAACCAATCTGGATCTCGCTGTCGAAGTGGCCGATGTTCGAAACGATCGCCATATCCTTCATGTCACGCATGTGGTCGAGCGTGATGACGTCCATGTTGCCGGTCGCGGTGACGAAGATGTCGGCGCGCTTCGCGGCCTCTTCCATCGTCACGACCTCATAGCCTTCCATCGCCGCCTGCAGCGCGCAGATCGGGTCGATCTCGGTCACGAGGACGCGTGCGCCGCCGTTGCGGAGCGATGCGGCCGAACCCTTGCCGACGTCGCCGAAGCCGGCGACGCAAGCGACCTTGCCGGCCAGCATCACGTCGGTGGCGCGGCGGATCGCATCGACCAGGCTTTCCTTGCAGCCATAGAGATTGTCGAACTTCGACTTGGTGACGCTATCGTTGACGTTGATCGCCGGGAACGGAAGCTTGCCCTGCTTGGCAAGGTCGTAGAGGCGGTGGACACCGGTGGTCGTTTCTTCAGAAACGCCCTTGATCGTCTCGACCGTCTTGGTGAGGTAGCCCGGACGCTCGGCAAGGAAGCGCTTCAGCGTCGCGACGAAGATTTCTTCTTCCTCATTCTGCGGCGTGAACAGGCTTTCCCCGGCCTCAACGCGCGCTCCCCAAAGCGCGAACATGGTTGCGTCTCCGCCGTCATCGAGGATCATGTTGCAGGTCTGGTCTTCGCCCCATTCGAAAATGCGTGCGGCATAGTCCCAATATTCCTCAAGCGTTTCGCCCTTCACGGCGAAAACCGGAACGCCAGAGGCGGCAATTGCCGCGGCAGCATGGTCTTGGGTCGAGAAAATGTTGCACGAGGCCCAGCGCACGTCGGCGCCGAGCGCGGTCAGCGTTTCGATCAGCACGGCGGTCTGGATCGTCATGTGCAGCGATCCGGTGATGCGCGCACCCTTTAGCGGCTTCGACGCGCCATATTCGTGCCGGAGGGCCATCAGGCCGGGCATTTCGGTTTCCGCGATCTCGATTTCCTTGCGGCCGAAATCGGCAAGCGAAATGTCCTTAACGATGTAATCGCGGGTCAGGGTTTCGACGGCAGCCACGCTTGGGTCTCCAGAAATTTGAGAATGGGGTGATCCGCGCTGCCCCTAGCCGCCACCAGCCCACATGGCAATTGTCCTGCTTCAAGCTGCTGGGACTATTCCTTGAGAGCCGTCGCTGGCGCCCCTATGACGCTTGGGCGCGTTGCGCTTACGTCCAGGAGCTCCCGGGAATGTCCTTCGTAAAGATCAATGTGAAACCGGACACTCTCGACGACGAGAACCGCGGGTTTGCGCAGCGGCCGCTGGAACAGCCGCTATTCCTCAACAGCGTTCCGAAAAGCGGAAGTCACCTGTTGCGCAACATCGTCCGGATGTTCGTGCCGGTCGAGGACCAGTATCAGGCAGAATTCATCCAGCACCACTTTCTGCAGCGCCACATCGCTGCGTTCGAGCCTTCCCGAAACCGCCTCAGTTGGGGTCATCTCTTTTTCATGGAGCCCTCTCGAGCGGCGCTGGCTGGAGTGCGTCACATCCTTCTCGTTCGGGACCCATATGATTGGGTTCTCGCACGGGCCCGTTTCGTCCTTAGCAACGAATTCAACGCTCCAGGGCTGGAGCATCTGAAAGAGCCGGGCGCTTCTGTTGAAGCCATCCTCAATCTGATGATTGAGGGAACCCGCCCAATGTTGGCGCCGCTCGACATCACCTATCACTTCAATGCGATTGCCTGGCTCGGCAATGGGGCCCATCTAATGCGGTACGAAGAGCTGATCGGGGCGCTTCGAGATCTCCAAGGCGAAAGGGCCGATGCCTATTTCGGGGCGCTGTTCCAGGCCTGCGGAATCGTACGTCCCGATGACTGGCTGGACCGCGTGCGCATCGGCTCCGACCCCAGGCAAAGCGGTACGGCGCGAGAAAATCTCACCGGGGTTGCCGCCAAAATTCCATCGGAGCTTCCCGAAAGGCAGAAACGGATGGTCGACAGCGCTGCGCCGGGACTGCGCTCCGCGCTTGGATACGCCTGAGCGCCGTCAGGCGGCGCCAGCCCCGCTGTCGAGCAGCCGCGGATCGATCCCTTCGGCCTTGAACGTCGCTTCCCAGCGCTCGGCAGTAGGGGTCTCGAACAAGATTTCCTGCCGGCCATCGGCCGCGAACCAGCCCGGCCTGGTCATTTCCTCGTCGAGTTGCCCTTCGCCCCATCCGGCATAGCCCAGCGCGATCAGGTAGCGGCTCGGCCCTGTTCCTTCCGCGATCGCCTTCAGTACATCGATCGTTCCCGTCAGCGCTCCGAGCCCGACGACCTGGATCGTGTCCTGCCCACCCCAGTCATCGCTATGGAGGACGAACCCCCTGCCCGGCTCTACCGGTCCGCCATGCAGCACCGGTCCGTCAGGCGCCTGGCCCGGGTCCAGCCCCAGCTGTTCGAGCAAGCCGCGCACACCGATCCCGGCACGCTGATGGCCGATGCCGATGCCGACAGCGCCATTTTCATCGTGCACGCACATCACGATGACGGCGTGTTCGAAGCGCGGGTCACCGATGCCGGGCATTGCCAGCAGTAACTTTCCGGAAAGGAAGCGCGGGCTTTCCATGGCTGCAACAATGCGCCTCGGCCCAAATGGCTGCAAGTTAGATGCAGCCCCTTCGATATACTCAGGACAGCCTTGTGGCTGTCATTTCCACTGCCTATCTCGACGGTCGACCATTTCCACAGGAGACAATTCATGGCCATTCAAATCGGCGATCGACTTCCAGACGTTTCCCTCACGCTCGCGACGCCGGAAGGGCCGATCCCGGTCAAGAGCGGCGATTATTTCTCGGGCAAGCGCGTGGCGCTTTTCGCAGTACCGGGCGCCTACACACCGACCTGCTCAGCACGGCACCTGCCGTCCTATGTCGAAAAGGCTTCCGACCTGAAGGGCAAGGGCATCGACGAGATTGTCGCTACCAGCGTCAACGATGCCTTCGTCCTCGGCGCCTGGAACCGCGACCAGGGATCTTCGGACATCACCATGCTGGCCGACGGCAACGGCGAATTCGCCGAGGCACTTGGCCTGACGATGGACGCGTCGAAATTCGGGATGGGCAAGCGCAGCCAACGCTACTCGATGATCGTCAACGACGGCGTCGTCGAGCAGGTCAATGTCGAAGCGCCGGGAGAATATTCTGCTTCCAGCGCCGAGACGATGCTCGGCCAACTTTAAATTCTCTCCATTCGCCTTTCAGTAGAAACGCCGGCTGCCTCCGCGCGTTGTCTGCCGGGAGGCGAGTAAAGGAGAGCAGTTATGCCCAATCAGAAGAGAGATTCACGCGGCCGCTTTGACAGCAGCTATTGGACCAGCGCCCGGGATAATCCCGGTACCACAGCTGCAGTCGCGGCCGGTGTCGCCGGAGTAGCCGCCGCTGGAGCCTTCTTGTGGACCCGCCGGGCCCAGATCGGCGAAGCGCTGAAAAGCGGAATGGACCAGCTGAGCGAGATGAAGGCCCAGCGGATGGCTTCGTCCCGAACGCAGGAAGAGATTGCCGAAGAGGCCCTGACCCTCAAGGAAACCGGCAAGAAGTCCCGGGGACCGCGAGGCCCGATCGCCCAGCAAGATATCAAGGCTGGGATGGCAACGGCCGAATAAGAAAAAAGGGGAGCGGCGAACCCGCTCCCCTTTTCATTAGATCACCAGCCGCACTGCTTCCCAGCGTTTTGCTGTTCCAGCCAGCGCTGCAGCGGCGCGAAATACTCCAGCATCGGCTTGGCCGACATTTCACGGCTGCCCGTAAAGGCCTGGAGCGCTTCCGGCCAAGGCTTTGACGCACCCATCGCGAGCATCGCGTTCAGGCGCTGTCCAACTTCCTTGTTGCCGTAGAAGCTGCAGCGGTGAAGCGGCCCCTTCCAGCCCGACATGTCGCAGGCTGCCTTGTAGAACTGGAACTGCAGGATGCGCGCAATGAAATAGCGCTCATAGCTGGTGTTGCCAGGAATATGGAATTTGGCGCCCGGGTCAAAGTCCGTTTCGCTACGCGCCACCGGCGGCGTGATGCCCTGATACTGCTGCTTCAGGTCGACCCAAGCCTTGTTGTAATTGGCCGGCGTGATCGAACCGTCGAACACGCCCCAGCGCCATTTGTCGACCAGCAAGCCGAACGGAAGAAAGGCGACCTTGTCCATTGCCTGGCGGAGCAGGAGGCCGGTGTCCTTGTCCGCCGCGGGCACCTTGGAACGGTCGAGCAGGCCAATCTGCACCAGATATTCCGGCGTGATCGACAGGGCAATGAAATCGCCGATTGCTTCATGGAAGCCGCCATTCGCGCCGTTCAAATAAAGGTAGGGCTGCTGGTTATAGGCACGCTGATAATAGTTGTGGCCAAGCTCGTGGTGGATGGTGACGAAGTCGTCGCCGTTGACCTTGGTGCACATCTTGATCCGCAAATCATCCTTGTTGTCGAGATCCCAGGCCGAGGCATGGCAGACGACTTCGCGATCGCGCGGACGAGTGATCTGGCTGCGCTGCCAGAAGGTTTCCGGCAAGGGCGCGAAGCCGAGCGAGGAATAGAAGCCCTCACCGATCTTCACCATCGCGACCGGATCTTTCTTCTTGGCCTCGAGCAGTTCGCCAACGTCATACCCGATATCGCCCGAGCCCTTCGGCGCTACGACGTCGTAGATATTGCCCCATTCCTGGGCCCACATATTGCCGAGCAGGTCGGCGCGGATCGGGCCGCTGGCCGGCTGAATTGCGTTGCCATATTTCTGGTTGAGCTTGGTGCGGGTGTAGCAATGGAGCTGGTCGTAAAGCGGCTTCGTTTCCGCCCACAGACGATCCGCCATTGCCACAAATTCTTCCGGCGTCATGTCATATTGCGAGCGCCACATGGCGCCCGTGTCGGCATAGCCGAGTTCCTTGGCGCCGGCGTTGGCGATTTCCACCAGCCGCTGATAATCCTGGCGCATCGGGCGCCCTGTCGTCTCATGCCAGCTTTGCCAGATTTCTGCCGTCTGCTTCGGATCGCGCAGCGTACCCATGAGCGCTTCGGCGTCGTCGCCGGTAATTACCTTGCCGTTGTGCGTTGCGCGACCCTTTGCGTAAGCCGACTGAAGGCGCGTCGCGAGTTCGTTGAGCTGGGCCGCCGCTCCCGGCGTCTGCGGCGCCGCCAGGACCAGCGCGCCGCGCAATGTATTGAGCTTGCGCGCCGTATCGAAATCGAGGCCCGGCACCTGCGCGAATTTGGCCGCTTCGGTGGCGTATTTGACGCCCTTTTCGGTGCCGATCGTCCCGAAGTAAGCGGCAAGCGCGTCCGTATCGTCGTTGATGTAGGTCGCATTGACCCAACCGGCGCGGCTACCGATCACGCTGAGGTCGAAGAGATCCTTTTCGACCGCGGCAATGAACGCGCGGGCGCCCTCTGCAGTCATCGGATATTCGCCGGCCGCAGTGGCAGCGGCGGGAGGAGCTTCGGTGGGAGCCGTCGCAGCCATCTGGGCCAGCGGAGTGGATGCGCAGCCTGCAAGAGCAAGCGCGGTAAGCGATACGGAAGCGGCAAATTTCATCATCAGGCGTCCTCGTCCCAAGGCGTTGTCATTATGTTGTCGCGTGGCGTTAGGACTGGAACCTGCCAGCCCCTTTCGTCAAGCGCGCATTAGGGTTCGTCAGGCGGCAACCAGAAAGCTGGCGATCGCTTCGCCGAATTCGGGCTTGGTCACCGAACTCATGTGCGTGCCCGGAACCTCCACATATTCGGCGTCGGAAAGGATCGATGCCAATTCCGGCGCGGACCCATTGTCCTGATCCTCGCTGCCGCACAGCACCAGCGTTCGCATGCTGAAGGCGTCGATCAGTCCATGCTTGTCTTCGCGATCGCGCATGGTGCCCAGAAGGAGGCGCGCCGCGTCGCGATCGACCTTCATGGTCTTCATGAACTGGACGGCGAACCAGTGCGGATCGCCCCGGACGGCGGTTTCGAAGCGGTCGATTGCTTCGACGTAGAAATTGCTGCGGCGATCCCAGTTTGTGAGGACGTCGAGCCCAGTGCCAGAAAGAATGGCGCGGCGAGGCCGCACACCGCCGATCACCGCTTCGATGACGGTCCGGGCCCCGAGCGAAAATCCGCCCAGGTCGAACTCGGCCAAATCCAGATGCTCGATCAGCTCGACCAGATCGCGCACCAGCACCAGTTGGGGATAGTGAACATGCTCATGAGGCTTGCCGCTGAGGCCATGGGCGCGGTGATCGGGCATGATCACTCGAAACCCTTCCGCTGCGATCCGCTCCGCATGCCCGAACTTGATCCAGTTCATCTGCGCATCGGAGAACAGACCATGCAGCAAGATTACTGGCCGCCCCTCACCTACCTCCCGCCAGGCGAGCTGGATGCCGTCGGAAGTCGTCCAATAATGGGTGCTGACGTCAGTCATTGCGGCGAATGTTCACCAATGTTCGCACTCGTGCGCATCAAAAGAAGTGCACACTTGGATGCAGACAGGTTTGGTGGGCATTGCAGGTTCATATCGCGTGCCGGTTCCATTAGCGCGCCGATGGCAAAGCAGTTCCTACTCCGCAAGCCCCGTCTTGCGAATGTGAAGGTTTCGGCGCAAATCCCCGGCGAACAGGGGGCGGCGGCCGATGGCGACCGTGTTCTTGAGCTACGACCATGACGACGTCGAACGGGCGGCGCCCATTGCGTCTGCGCTCGAAAAGGGCGGCCATTCCGTATGGTGGGACCGTCACATCCACGGCGGCGCAGCATTTAATGACGAGATCGAAGCGGCGGTCGAGGCCGCCAATGCCGTCGTTGTGCTCTGATCGGAGCGGTCGATCCGCTCCACATGGGTTCGAGACGAGGCTGCGGAAGGGCGGGATCAGAACAAGCTGGTCCCAGTGTTGCTCGATGCCGTGAAGCCGCCAATGGGTTTTCGCCAGTTCCAGACAATCGACCTGTCGCGGTCCGGGCGAATACCAAGCGCAAGCTCGTTTCAGCAAATATTGGACTCGATCAACAAGGTCGGGGGCACTTCCCAAACTCGCGCGCCGGCACCGATGCCAGCAGCCAAAGCCAAGTCATCGACCCCCTTCCCTGGCAGGATCAGCCGCCGAGCTGGCATTGCGATTGCCGCACTTCTGATCGCTGCTGTCGTCGCCGTGGTCGCGTGGAACGGGCGCTGGCAGCAGACGCTTCCGGTGGTCGCCGTCGCCGCATCAGACGCCACACCGCGTTCCGAAGCGCTTGCTCGCGACCTGTTTGTAAAGCTCGGAACGCTTGAGCATGTCGGTGCGGGCAAATGGGTGCTCGCCGATCCCCAATCTACGAAATCTTCTCCGGACCTGGTCTTCAAAGTGGCCCAAACCGGTTCTGCCGCGCAGTTGCAAGCCGGCCTGACGCTGGTCGATGGCGAAGGGAACAGCCTCCTCTGGTCACGTGAGTTTGCTCAATCGGACGGGTCCGAAGCGGATGTACGGCAGCAGGTGGCCCTGGCTGCCGGTCTCGCACTTCTCTGCTCGCTGGAGGCAAGGGAAGATCATGGCCTGCCTCCTGAACTGTTCAAGCGGTACATCGGAAGCTGTGCGGAAGCGGCCTTGGGCAGCGAAATGGATTCCGACAAGGCCGTCACAGCCCTGCGATCGATCATCGCCGAGCGACCGCGCTTCAAGGCGGCCTGGGCGTTACTATTATCGGCGCAAGCCAGCGTGGCCGCCATTGCCGAACTTGGAAGCCCAAGCGAAGCTGCCAGCCATCGCCGAACGCTGCTGCAGGACCTTGAGAAGGCACGCAAAATTGCACCCAACCTGCCGGAAATTGAAATGGCGGAAATCCAATTGCTGTCGCCGATGGACTTTGCCGGAAGGCTGGAGCGGATCGGCCGGGCCAAGGCGGAGGCACCCGAAAAGTCCGTCATCTGGGGTTACGAATGTACAACCTTGAAAAGCGTGGGCCGTGTGATCGAAGCAATTGCGGCGGCGCGGCGTGCAGCAGAACTTGAGCCCTTATCTCCGGCGGCAGCGAACGAAGTCATTATGACGCTGGCATATGCAGGAGAGTTTGAGGCGGCGAGAAAAGAGCTTGCCCGTGCTGAGCGAAATTGGGCCGGGACCAAGGCACTTCGCGATGGGCAATGGGCCTTTCACCTGCGCTTTGGCGACCCGAAGTTCGCAATGGCCCTGGCGGAGCAATCCACCAACCTTTACCTTCAGGCGCGACTTGCGCCGACGCCTGAAAAGGTCAACGCAATGATGGCCGAACTAGAGCTCGCATCGCCATCGGTCGACGCCGAGTTCGGTTATGCGATACAAGCGCTCGCGGAATTTGATAGAACCGACGATGTGTATCGCTGGTTTGACCGCGCCCCGGTTTCGACCCTGGCAAGGCAGTCCTATCTCTTCTTCCGCCCGGCGTTTGCCGACGTATGGCGCGATCCCCGGTTCATGAGCGTGGCCAAGCGAAACGGCTTGCTCAACTATTGGCAGAAGAGCGGCAAATGGCCGGACTTCTGCTACGATCCGAAGCTTCCCTACGACTGCAGGAAAGAGGCAGCAAAACTAGGCGCCTGAATAGCTCGCGCTCCGCCTAGTCAGGCAGTTTCCCGGTCGTTGCGACCCATTTGTCGACGAGTTTTTGATATTGGTCTGTCCGATATTCGGGCAGGCCTTCGGTGTTCAGCCAGGCGCGGTGCAAGCTCTCGACCCCGAAATGATGCTTCGGTTTGAACGGGGACGGGTCGTCGAACGCGGCGACGGTCAAATCCATCTTGTCGGCGTCGTCCTTGAACATGAAGCCGAGCGACGTTCCGCAACGTTTGCAGAATGGCCGCCTCGCGATCGGAGAGCTGTCGTACCAGTCCGGCTCCCCGTCCCAGCTCACTTCGTCGATCATCGCGTTGATCATGGCGATGGAAACCGAGCCCGTAGCCTTCTGGCACATACGGCAGTGGCACAGATAGGCGTCGTCCGGCTCGACAGCTGCCTCGAACCTGACCTTCCCGCAGGCGCAGCCGCCGCTCATCCTTACTTTGGCTGTCATTTCCCTTCCTTGCCTCCGCACGACTGTTTTCGCAACGCAGGACGGTTGCAGCGCCTGAGTAGCCGCCGCTATGCCCAGCCAATGGCCGAGCCGCTCGATCCTGCTGAAATCTTTGCCGATGCGCACTGGCTGGCCCAGGCATATGACCCAGCGTCCGACATGGTCCGCTTCGTGGCAATGGAACCGTCGGATTATCGGGAGGCTTCGTTCCTCGACGATCGAATGTTCGACCGGTGGCGAGATGTGCGCGTCATGCCACTGCCCGAGGTTCGGGATGCCGCCGCCTCAATTACACGGCAGGACGCCAGCTGGATCTTCCACATCGGCCATGTGGGCTCGACACTGCTCGCACGGATGCTTGGGGAGGTGGAGAGCGCCCTATCGATCCGTGAACCCCGCATCTTGCGAGACCTTGCATTCCTCGAACCGGACCGCCGCGATGCCATGGTCCCGGTCGTCCGCAAGCTATGCTCGCGTTCATTTGCCGACAGCCAGCAAATCCTGGTGAAGGCAACGAGCTTCGTCAGCGAAATCGCACCACTGCTCATTGCTTCGGAAGGCCGCGCGCTGTTCATGTCTGCTGGCGCGCGTTCTTACATCGAGACCATCCTGGCCGGCGAGAATTCGGTGCGGGAACTTCATGCCCTTCACGAGTATCGGTCGCGCCGAATGGAGGGGCGGCTGGAATCGCTGGAAGGTGCGACTTCGAGCGACGCCCACCGCGCGGCAATGGCCTGGGCTTGCGAGATGACGGCGTTGGAGGCGGCAGTGGACGCCATGCCCGATCGTACGGTCCTTTGGCTCGATTTCGACCGGTTCCTGGCGGCCCCGGTCGAGGGTCTGACGAAAGCAACTGCTCATCTTGGAATTTCGCTTTCGGCCGATGAAGCCGGTCGCATTGTAGAAGGGCCGCTCATGCGCCGATATTCCAAGGGGTTGGAACATGACTACAGCCCGGAGTTGAGACTGGAATTGCAGATCGAAGCGCGGCAAAGACATGGCGCGGCGATCGAAGCCGCATTGCGCATGTTGAACGAGGCAAGCAGTACGGCACCATTGCTTGCTCGTGCGCTTGGACGGGACGCCGGGAGGCATTGAATGTATCGGGTATTGCCGCTTCTGACGGATCAGGAAATCGAGGAATGCCGGCGGATCGCCGCATCGGCACCGTTCGCCGAAGGACGGCTCACCAACCCGCACAATCTGGCGAAGCAGAACGAGCAGCTGCATGACACGGACGCCTATAACCGCAGCTCGCAAATCCTACTCCAGGCCTTTGCCCGGAGCGAGGAATTCCGGGAATTCGCATTTCCCGAGATGATCGCGCCGCCGATGATCACCCGCTATCGCCCGGGAATGAAATATGGGGCGCACGCCGACGCCGCTTACATCCAGATGCCGGGAGGCTCGCTTCGCAGCGACCTAAGTTGCACCGTCTTCCTCAATGACCCCGAAAGTTATGAAGGAGGCGCCCTTAATGTCCGCTTGGGCGACAGTAACCTCACCTTCAAGCTGAAGGCGGGCGAAGCGATCATCTATTCATCGGACTCGCTGCACCAGGTCGAGCCTGTGACGAAGGGCGAACGGCTGGTTGCGATCACGTTCATCCAGAGCCGGGTTCCCGACCCCTTCAAGCGCTACATGCTGTTCGAGCTCAATGAGATCGCCGCCCTTGAAGGCCGGCAGATGGATAATGAGAATTTCCAGCGACTGCAGCTGGTTCAGCAGAACCTGCTCAGGATGTGGAGCAGTTAGGCCGCCTTCTGCAGGTGACGGCGGCCGAGCAACTCGGCGATCTGCACCGCATTCAGCGCCGCGCCCTTGCGCAGATTGTCGCTGACGACCCAGATGCTGAGGCCATTGTCGACCGTTGAGTCCTCGCGGATGCGGCTGACGTAAGTCGCATATTCGCCGACGCATTCGACCGGCGTCACGTAACCACCGTCCTCGCGCTTATCGACCAGCATGATGCCCGGCGCTTCGCGGAGGATCTCTCGAGCCTCGTCAGCCGAAATCTCATTCTCGAACTCGATGTTCACGGCTTCGGAGTGGCCTACGAAGACGGGGACGCGGACGCAGGTCGCGGTGACCTTTATCGACGGATCGAGGATCTTCTTGGTTTCCACCACCATCTTCCATTCTTCCTTGGTCGAGCCGTCGTCGAGGAAGCTGTCGATGTGCGGGATGACGTTGAAGGCAATCTGCTTGGTGAACTTCACCGGCTCGTTGGCGTCGCCGACGAAGATGTTGCGGCTCTGTTCGAATAGCTCGTCCATGCCGGCCTTTCCGGCGCCGGAAACCGACTGGTAGGTGGCGACCACCACCCGCTTGATCTTCGCCGCGTCGTGAAGCGGCTTCAGCGCGACAACCATCTGCGCGGTCGAGCAGTTGGGGTTGGCGATGATGTTCTTGGCGCGATAACCATCGATCGCCTCCGCATTCACTTCCGGCACGATCAGCGGAACGTCCGGGTCCATGCGATAGAGCGAGCTGTTGTCGATGACGGTGCAGCCGGCGGCCGCGGCCTTCGGAACATAGATCTTCGACACCTCGGAACCCGCCGCGAACAAGGCGATGTCCCAGCCCTCGAAGTCGAAATGCTCCAGGTTCTTGACCTTGAGTTCCTGCCCGCTGTCGCCGAAATCGATGATATCGCCGGTCGAGCGCGGGCTGGCCACAGCGGCCACTTCCGCCAGCGGGAATTGGCGCTCCGCCAGGATGTTGAGGATTTCGCGTCCAACATTGCCGGTCGCACCGACGACGGCGACCCGATAGCCTGACATCAAACCAATTCCTTATATTTCAAAAAGCGACGGCCGGACCCTCCATGTCGGAAGGCCCGGCCGCGATTCAAGCGAAGAAGAGCTTGAAGGCGCTTAGCCCTCGCTGCTCTCCGTGCCCTTGGCCGGCCGGGTATCGCGGCGCTCGGCGATACGAGCCGATTTGCCGCGGCGGCCGCGGAGGTAATAGAGCTTCGCGCGGCGGACTGCACCGCGGCGCACGACCTCGATCGAATCGACGATCGGCGAATAGAGCGGGAAGACTCGCTCGACGCCCTCACCGAACGAAATCTTGCGGACCGTGAAGTTTGAGTTCACGCCCTTGTTCGAGCGAGCAATGCAGACGCCCTCGTACATCTGTACGCGGCTGCGCTCGCCCTCGACGACCTTCACGCCGACGCGGAGCGTGTCGCCCGGACGGAATTCAGGGATCTTCTTGCCTTCGCTGAGCGCGGCAACGGTTTCCGCCTCAAGCATCTGGATCAGGTTCATTTTTCTTCTCGTATCCTAATCTTTTCGCCGCGCGCCAGAGGGCGGTGCCTGCGAAGCGCCCCCATGGCGCTCGATCAGGTCCGGCCGCCTTAGCCGTGTGTCGTTGACCGCCTGTGCATGTCGCCATGCAGCGATCTTCGCATGATCCCCCGACCGCAGCACTTCAGGGATCGTGCGCCCTTCCCATTCGACAGGTCGGGTATAGTGCGGATATTCGAGAAGCCCCGTTTCGAAGCTCTCCTCCTCACCGCTGGAAGCCGCGCCCATTATCCCGGGAAGCAGGCGAACGCAAGCGTCTAGAAGGACCATCGCGCCTAGCTCGCCGCCCGACAAGACATAATCGCCGATCGAGATGGGTTCGACAGGGCGAGCTTCGAAGATCCGTTCGTCAAATCCCTCGAACCGGCCGCAGAGGATGATCGCGCCTTCGCCTGCCGCCAATTCGCGAACGCGAACCTGGGTAAGCGGCGCGCCGCGTGGCGTCATCGCCAACATTGGGCGGCCGTCGGCGACAGCGTCGAGTGCAGCGGCCAGCACATCGCAGCGAAGCACCATCCCGGCGCCGCCGCCAGCCGGCGTGTCGTCGACCGTGCGATGCTTGTCGATCGCATGATCGCGGATGTTGCACGCGTCCAGGCTCCAGATGCCGTCGGAAAGGCCCCGACCGGCAAGGCTTGTACCTAGCGGGCCCGGGAACATCTCCGGGTAAAGAGTGAGGATGGTTGCGCGGAAGGTCATTGGCCGCGCGTCCTAGCCTAGCGGGAACTCATTCGGAAGGCTCCGCATTGGGCCTTACCATGGACGACAAGCCACTCGACTGCCTGGTGATCGGTGCCGGCCCCGCTGGCCTCACCGCTGCCATCTATCTCGCCCGCTTCCATCTCGACATTTTGGTGGTGGACAGCGGCAAGGGCCGCGCCGCGATGATCCCGTGTACCCACAATCATGCTGGATATCCCGATGGCATCTCGGGAAAGGAATTGATCGGCCTGATGAGGGAGCAGGCCCAACGCCATGGGGCGAAGATCGTCGATGGCTGCGTTAGCCGACTTCATCGCGACGAGCAGAGCGGCCTGTTCGAAGCCGAGTGGGGATCCGGGCCAATGCGCGCGCGCTCCGTCCTCCTTGCGACCGGGGTCACCAACCGCCGCCCGCCAATGGATGAGGCTCTGCATGACGATGCCTTGGCACGCGGCCTGATCCGCTATTGCCCGATCTGCGACGGATATGAGGTTACGGACAAGAAAGTCGGAGTTCTCGGCAGCGGAAGGAACGGCGTGGCCGAAGCGGTGTTCCTGCGCGGATATACCGCCGACGTCACGCTGATTGCCCCGGACAAGGCCTTGAACGTTTCCAGCGTCGACCGGCTGGCGCTGGACGGTGCCGGCATCGAAACCGTCGACGGCCCCGCCGAAGCGGTAGCGATCGCAGAGGACAGCATCACCGTGGATACAGCCGAGGGACATTTCACCTTCGACACCGTCTATCCGGCGCTGGGATCGGACGTTCACGCTCAACTGGCCGAGATGGTCGGCGCGCGATTGGGCGATGACGGCTGCGTCGGGGTCGATGCGCATATGCGGACCAGCGTCGACGGTGTCTATGCCGCTGGGGACCTGGTCATTGGCCTCGACCAGATCAGCAACGCAATGGGACAAGGCGGGGTCGCTGCGACGACGATCCGCAATGATCTGGCGAAGGAAAGGCCGCTGCTGCGTTAGTCGTCATTGCGAGGAGCCGAAGGCGACGCGGCAATCCACTCTGGATTGCTTCGCTGCGCTCGCAACGACGGAATAACTTAAGCCAGAAATTCAGGGTCGAGGATGACCCGATCACCCACCAGCCGCGCAATGGGTTCGCGAAATGGGATCAGCGAGCGCTTGCCGTTCGGCCGCTCGACATCGAGCAGGTCTCCGGCACCGAAATTCTCGACGGAGACTACCGTGCCATGCGCCTGGCCCGCCTCATCAACGCAAGACAGGCCCACTAGGTCTGCATGGTAATATTCGCCCTCTTCCAGCGGAGGCAGGGCGTCGCGATCGATTTCGATCAGCTGACCGCGCAGCGCCTCGGCAGCGGTTCGGTCGGAAATGCCCTCGAAACGGGCAATGGCGGTCTTGCCGCCGTCCTTGATGTCCTTAAGCGCAAGTTCGCGCCCGCCGACATGGAGGCACGAATGGCGAGCCAGGCTCTCGACGCTGTCCGTGAACAGCTTGAGCCTTAGCTCGCCCTTCACCCCATGAGCCCCGGCGACCGCGGCGAGCGCCACGCGCTTCCCGGTCGCCGGTGAACTCATGAGTTACTCAGCCTTCGCTTCAGCGTCGCCCTCGGCTGCCGGAGCTTCCTCAGCGGCAGCTTCTTCAGCAGCCGGAGCTTCTTCAGCAGCAGCTTCCTCAGCCGGGGCCTCTTCAGCAACCGGAGCTTCATCAGCGGCAGCCTCTTCAGCCGGGGCTTCTTCAGCAACCGGAGCTTCCTCGGCGGCGGCTTCTTCAGCCGGAGCCTCTTCAGCGACGGCTTCGGCCGGTGCTTCCTCAGCCGGAGCTTCCTCGGTCACGGCTTCTTCCGCTGGAGCGGCAGCGGCAGCGGCGGCAGCCTCTTCAGCCTCGGCCAGCTTCGCAGCGCGCTCTTCGAGACGCTCCTTGGCCTTTTCGCCCGGCTCGCCCTTCTTCGGGTTGTTGCGGGCTGCGCGCTCCTTGATGCCGGCGGCATCGAGGAAGCGGGCAACGCGGTCCGACGGCTGGGCGCCGACCGACAGCCAGTGCGAAACGCGCTCGGCGTCGATCTTCACGCGCTCCGGCGAATCCTTCGCCAGCAGCGGGTTGTAGGTGCCGATCTTCTCGATGAAGCGGCCGTCACGCGAATTGCGGCTGTCGGCCACGACGATGCGGTAATAGGGCCGCTTCTTGGAGCCACCACGGGCCAGACGGATTGCAACTGCCATTTCTTAAGTCCTTCTTCTAAAATACTATAATTTAATCAAAACTGGATCCCAGCCCTCGCTGGGATGACGATCTGTCGGGATCGTCATTTCTTACCAAATTTATCGAAACCGGGAGGCAGGTTGAACGGCGAGGAACCGCCAAGACCGGGAAGGCCCGGCATTCCGCCCGGAAGCTGGCCGCCGGGAGCAAGACCCCCCAACGCCTCTTCCATTCCACCCTTGTTGAACATGGACGCGAGCTTGCCGAAGCCGCCGAGCTTCTTCAGCCGCTTCATCGCGTTGGACATTTCCAAATGCATCTTCAGCAGCTTGTTGACCTCCTGGACGGTGGTCCCGCTGCCCTTGGCGATGCGGATCTTGCGCTTGGCATTGATGATGTCGGGCCGCTGCCGCTCCTTGGCGGTCATGGAGCTCATCATCGCTTCCAATCGGGTCAATGCCTTCTCGTCGACATTGGCCGCGCCCTTCATCCCCTTCATGCCCGGAAGCATGTTGGCGAGCGCTCCGAGGCCGCCCATGCGCTGCATCTGGCTGATCTGGAGGCGCAAGTCATCGAGGTCGAACTTGCCCTTCTCCATCTTCCTGGCGAGCTTTTCGGCGTCCTCGATCTTGACCGTTTCCGCGGCCCGCTCGACGAGGCTGACAACGTCGCCCATGCCGAGGATGCGGCCGGCAACACGGCTCGGATGGAAAGCCTCGAGCGCGTCAATCGCTTCGCCCGTACCGGCGAACTTGATCGGCTTGCCGGTGACCGCGCGCATGGAGAGCGCCGCACCGCCGCGCGCATCGCCGTCCATGCGGGTCAGGATGACGCCGCTGAGATCGACTTCGCCGGCAAAGCCCTTGGCGACGTTGACGGCGTCCTGGCCGGTCAGGCTGTCGACCACCAGCAGGGTCTCGACCGGGTTCGACGCGGCTGCGACCGCCTTCATCTCGGCCATCAACTGGTCGTCGACGTGGAGGCGGCCGGCGGTGTCGAGCAGGAGGATGTCGTAAGCCTGCAGCTTTGCCGACTGCAGCGCGCGCTGGGCGATCTGGACCGGCGTCTGGCCAGGAACAATCGGTAACGTGTCGACATTGGTCTGGCGGCCGAGCACTGCAAGCTGCTCTTGCGCCGCCGGGCGGGCGACGTCGAGCGAGGCCATCAAGACCTTCTTGCGCTCGCGCTCCGACAGCCGCTTGGCGAGCTTGGCCGTGGTGGTGGTCTTACCGGAGCCCTGAAGACCAACCATCATGATGACCGCCGGCGGATTGACGTCGAGGTGAAGTTCGGCCGTTTCCGCACCGAGCATCTCGACCAGCGCGTCGTTGACGATCTTCACGACCATCTGGCCCGGCGTGACCGAACGGATCACCTCGGCACCGACCGCGCGTTCCGTCACCTGGTCGACGAAATCACGGGCCACCGGAAGTGCGACGTCGGCCTCGAGCAGCGCAACGCGAACCTCGCGCATCGCCCCACGTACGTCGTCCTCCGACAGCGCACCGCGACCGCGGAGCTTGTCGAAGACGCCGGACAGGCGATCGCTCAGTGACTCGAACATCCAAAACTCCTCAAACGGCAGCGCGAAATGCACAAAACGCCGGCGGGCGAAACCTCGCCGGCCAGCGTGCACCCTTGGGCGCTGCCATCAATGTATGTCCGTTAAGACGGGGCGGCCCCTACGGTAGAGGGGCGCAAAGGTCAAGTTTCACAAGGCTCGAAACGTTGCTCGACCCGATCCCAAAATAGAGAGGCGGAAGAAAAGCGCCCCCGCGCCCTCCTCCCGCCTCTTGGGAAGAAGCGGAAGGGCAGCATGCTCTCTGCCCTTTCCGCCTCTGGGGAGATCAATCAAATGCCGCCGTCCCTGCTCGGGTTGAGGGACGGCGGCAACGCGGTACTGGCGGTGAAGCATCGACCGCGAAAAGAAACTGCTGCGGGTGGCTCGGGAGAGCGATGGCCTGGTCCGACAAGGGTGTGGCTGAATTCCCCCGACATTCACCAAGCTGAACAGCATCCATGGGGATGCTGCCCATGAGTGAGCCAAATGGCAGAACCAACCTGGCTGAAGACGATGAATGCGGCATTGCGAACCCCCCGAGCAATTCCTCTCCATCGGCATCACTCCAGCGGGCTTCCGGAGCCATGGAGAAAAGATGATTTTTTTCTGATTTCTCTCTGCTAAGGCTCGTTTCAGGGGGGAATAGATGGCGATTGATCTGGGGAAGGAGCCACCGCTCCACGTTGGCGGTGCATCCATCGACCCCGTATCCCGCGAAGCAAAATATGCTGGCGGCCTGGAAAGGCTTCAGCCGCAGACCCTCAAGGTATTGATCGCGTTGACCCGGCGTCGGAACGAGGTCGTGACCCGGACGGAGCTTGTCGAGTCCTGCTGGGATGCCAAATTCGTTGGCGACGACGTCATCAACCGGTCCATCCTGATGCTTCGCCAGTTCGCCGAGCGCGCTGGCGGTTTCACCATCGAGACGGTGCCCAAGACAGGCTACCGGCTGGTCGAGGACGAGGTAGGTCACGGACCCATCTCACGCCGATGGGTCGCCGCCGCTGTCGCGATACTGCTGCTGGCCGCCGCTGCTATCGCGATTTGGCGGCCATGGGCCGGCACGGATGTCACAACAGTAGCAGTGACTGCGGCGGACGGGTCAAAGCTATCTACCGAGCTATCGCAAAGCCTGCTCACCAGGCTTGGCAGCCTTCAGGCGGCGAAGACCAACCGGATGAGGCTATTCGAACTGGACCGGCAATCGGGCGGCAAGGCGGACCTGATCTTCGAGGTAGGCGGCACCACAAACGAGCATGTGACCGAAGCCAATATCGTCCTGCTTTCCGGCAAGGATCGATCGGTGCTGTGGTCGAAGGATTTCAATCAGCCGCCGGCCAAGCTAGCTGACCTGGAACAGACCGTTGCGTTTACGACCGGACGGGTCCTTGATTGCGCGCTGGAAGGACGCTCGGCCGAAGGCAGGCAGTTGCCGGGGGACAGCTTCAAACTCTACCTGAATGGCTGCGCGATCCTGGCCGATGCCTACCGCGTCGATCCCAAGCGGGTCATCCCGATCTTCACGCAGGTCGTCCAGCAGGCGCCGAAATTTGCCAGCGGATGGGGCAAGCTGGTCCTTGCCGAAGCCCAGTTCGTGAATGTCGAGATCATCTTCTTCGACCGCAGGCCGGCAATCCCGGTCGAGCAGCACATCGCCCAGGCGCGCAAGCTCGATCCCCACATTCCGGAGGCCTATGTCGCCGAATTCCTGATGCTGCCGATCAGTTCATTCGATGAGCGGCTCAAGCTCATCGATAAGGCTTCGGGCGTTCATCCCAATAATCCGGATCTTCTCACGATCCGTTCCGAATTCTTCCTGACGGTCGGGCGATTGAACGAAGCCGTAGAGGCTGCCCGCCGGGCGTTCGAGTATGACCCGCTGACACCTGGGCTCGGCAACAACCTAATCCAGACGCTTGCCTACTCCGGGCAGACCGAGGTTGCCGCCGGGGAACTGAAACGTGCCGAGCAACGGTGGCCGGGAACACTGACCTTGCGCGATGCGCGCTTCCGCTTTCACCTTCGCTACGGCGATCCGCGCATTGCACTTCAGATCGTGCGGTCGGAGGGCATTAGCCAGGAATTTGAAGAATTCCTCGTCGCGCGGATCGACCCGACGCCGCAAAACATTGAGAACGCTGTCAACGCCGTTCGGCAACGGGGAACGACCACCGCCAAATCCATCAACGACCTCACGCAGCTGCTTGCCCAGTTCGGCCGAGAGGATGAGGCCTATGACCTCATCATGGGATGGAAGCGCACGGACCAGGCGGGCGCAATGAGCGGCATGCTGTTCCGGCCCACCACCAAGAAATTCAGGAGCAATCCTCGCTTCATGCGGGTTGCCCAGCATCTTGGTTTGCTGGCGCATTGGCAGAAGAGTGGGAAATGGCCCGATTTCTGCGCCGACCCCGACCTTCCTTATGACTGCAAGGCCGAGGCGGCAAAGCTCGCCAAGGAACGAACCAGCTAGAAGGTTTCGCCGCGCTCGATCACTTCCCGCTCTTCGGGCGTGCTGACCCGTCCCAGGGCCTGGTTGCGCCCAGGAAAGCGGCCGAAGCGCCTGATCTGCTCGTGGTGAAGGATAGCGAATTTGTAGTTGAACGGATCGCGCTTCCGGAATTCGGCCAGCGACCGCTCCTGATCCTCTTCCTTCTCGCTGTGCATCAAGGGCATCAATATGAAGCTGGGAAGCGGCTGCTGAACCTTGTCGACCCAGTCCCTATCCAACGCTTCCCTGCATAGCTCCAGCGCGAGTCCGTCCGCCTCGAACGCCCTGGCCGAACCGCGATATATGTTCCGGCTGAACTGGTCGGTGAGGATGATCGCCGCAGCCAACGTCTCCGGCCTGTCGCGCCAGCCCGCTGCCTTCGTGGCCAGCACCTGCTCCCGCACCTTGCCGAACCGTTCGGCGATGTGTCGGTCGATCGACGTATCTTTTTTCCAATGCTGTTCGGACGAGAGCTCCTCGCACCAGAATTGCAGAACGGCGCGCGCGAGATCAGCAGGAGAGCCGGTCATAGAACTTACTCGTCATTCCCGCGAAAGCGGGAACCTAGCGTTATTATCCTTCTGGGTCCCCGCTCTTGCGGGGATGACGAATTATAGATCACTTCGACGGTTTGCCCCGCGGCGGGCCGCCAGGACGGCCACCGCCCGGCTTTCCACCGCCCGGCCTTCCGCCTCCCGGTCCGCCATTGGGCCCTCTCCGCCCCGGACCCTTACGGAAATCGCGGCGGTCGGCCGGCGCGCGGCGATCGCGTTCCGGCACACGGTCCATCGGGCGTGATTGCTGAATTTCCTGCTTTGGACCGACCGCATAGCCTTCCTTCAGGAACTGGGTGAAGGCAGAACGTACGCTCTGCGCGATCGAATCCTGAACCGGCTTCGGCAGGTCGCCAAATGTCGTGTTGCGATGCACGCTTTGAAGATCGCGCAGCATCAGGTTGGGAACGCCTTTCGACGCGGCCTTCATGGCCTCCAGCGCGTCGATCACTGCTGACAGCAGGATCGATTGCATGACGTCGGACGCTGCTCTTTGCACCTTCACTCTCCTGTTTTCGATGGCCTGCGGTGGACTAACGGCCAAGCGCTCCCTAATTCGGCGCGCGTGACGCGGCAATTCCACAAGATGCATGGACTTGGAAACGACTTTGTCGTGATGGACGGTCGCGAGCAGCCGATCGCCATGACCCCGGCGCTCGCCAAGGCGCTTGCCGACCGCCAATTCGGAATCGGCTGCGACCAGCTGATCCTGCTGGAGCCGTCGACCACTGCCGATGTGAAGATGCGCATCTGGAACCATGACGGCAGCGAAGTGCAGAGCTGCGGCAACGCCTCGCGCTGCGTCGTCGCGCTGACCGGCGCGAAGAGCCTGGAAACTAGTGGTGGCATCGTCGAGGGCGGATCGTTCGGGGCCGAGGTCGAAGTCAGCCTTCCACCGCCGCATTTCGGCTGGGACGAGGTGCCGCTCAACTATCCGATGGACACGGCGCAATTACCGCTGGCCTGGGGCCCACTGGAGCATCCCATGGCGCTCAATGTCGGAAACCCGCACCTGGTCTTCTTCGTGCCAGACGAGAAGGCGATCGACCTCGTCAGCATCGGCCCAAGCATCGAACATGATCCGGCCTTCCCCGAGCGAATCAACGTCAATGTCGCGAGCATCGCCGACGACGGCATTCATCTTCGCACCTGGGAGCGCGGTTCGGGCTTGACCATGGCCTGCGGCACGGGTGCCTGTGCAACCGCAGTCGCTGCGATCGTCCAGAAGAAGGTCACGTCGCCAGTTCGCGTGCACATGCGCGGCGGCGACCTCACCATCAACTGGGCTCCAGGGGAACAGATCCAAATGCGCGGAAGCGCGACCCATGTATTCAAGGGCGAGATCGACCTGGAGCAATTCGCCCGATGAGCGCGCAGACAATCACGCTCGGTTGCCGGCTCAATTTCGCCGAGAGTGAGGCGATGCGCGTGTTGGCCGGCGACGACGCGATCATCGTCAACAGCTGTGCCGTCACCAATGAGGCGGTGCGGCAGACCCGGCAGGCGATCCGCCGCGCTCATCGCGAAGCGCCGGACAAGCGGATCATCGTTACCGGCTGCGCCGCGCAGCTCGATCCGACGAGTTTTGCGGAGATGCCTGAGGTCAGCAGGGTCGTGGGTAATGCGGAGAAGTATTCGGCTTCATCATTTGCCCTTACTCGTCGTGACGACAGTTGGGCGTCGAAGATCCTCGTATCTGACGTCATGGCGGCACCGGTTCCGCCGGTCGCCGCCGGCTTCCTTGCCCGGGTGCGTAGCTTCGTCGCGGTCCAGACGGGCTGCGACCATCGTTGCACCTTCTGCTCCATCTGGCAGGCGCGCGGGGCCAGCCGATCTCTGCCCTACGAAGCCGTTCGCGACGCAGTCACCCGCGAACTGGATGCTGGCGCCAGGGAAATCGTCCTCACGGGCGTCGACATCACCAGTTTCGAGGGCGGCCTTGGCCCCCTCTGCCAGCGGCTGCTGGCCGACCTGCCCAATTTACAGCGCCTGCGCCTGTCCTCACTCGACAGTATCGAGATCGACGATGCGCTGATGGAGCTGGTTGCGGGCGAGCCGCGGCTCCTGCCCCACTTCCACTTGTCGCTGCAGGCCGGCGACGATTTGATCCTCAAGCGGATGAAGCGGCGCCATAGCCGCGCACAGGCCGTTGAGACGGTGCAACGACTAAAGGCTGCCCGGAATGACGTTACGATCGGTGCGGACCTGATTGCGGGCTTCCCCACCGAAAGCGAAGGCGCAGCACTCAATTCCCTAAAGCTGCTCGATGATTGTGACATCGTTACGGCGCACATCTTCCCCTTCTCGCCGCGACCGAACACGCCGGCGGCGCGCATGCCCCAGTTGGAGCGCGAAATCGTCAAGGCGCGGGCCGCACGGCTCCGTCAGGCGGCTGAGGAACGGCGAATGTCCTGGCTCGATAGCCTGATCGGCACCGACCAGACCGTCTTGATCGAAAATAGCGAGAAGGGTCATAGCGATGGCTTCGCGCCTGTCCGTATTGCGGGCACAAAGCGCGGCGACCTTGGAACGGCCAGAATCATCGGCCGCAATGTAGATAAATTAGTCGGGATTTTTGAATGAGTTGGCTCGAACGCCTCACAGGCGGTTTCAAGAAGACAGCGGACCGCCTGGGCGAGAATATCTCGGGCCTCGTCACGGAGCAGGCACTCGATACGGCAACCCTCGACGACATCGAGGAAGCGCTGATCGCGTCGGACCTCGGCCCCGAGGCGTCCAAGCGGATTCGAGAGAGCATCGCAGCCAGGCGCTATGAGCAATTGGACGAGCGGGGCCTTCGTACCATCCTCGCCGAGGAGATCGAGAAGATACTGGCGCCAGTAGCCAAACCGCTCGACGTCTGGGGCTTCCCCCGCCCTCATGTGATACTCGTGATCGGCGTCAACGGATCGGGCAAGACCACCACCATCGGCAAGTTAGGTCACTTGCTTCAGGAACAGGATTATGGAGTGCTGCTCGCCGCGGGAGACACGTTCCGCGCCGCGGCGATCGAGCAGCTCAAGATCTGGGGTGAACGGATCAATGCGCCGGTCATCTCCGGCAAGGAAGGCGGCGATGCCGCCGGCATCGTCTATGACGGCGTCAAGCAGGCGACTGCGACCGGTATCGATGCCCTCATCGTCGACACTGCGGGCCGCCTTCAGAACAAGGCGCATCTGATGGACGAACTGGCCAAGGTCCGCCGCGTCCTCGGCCGCCTCAACCCGGAAGCGCCGCATGACGTCATCCTGGTCCTCGACGCGACGACCGGACAAAATGCCTTGAACCAGATCGAGGTTTTCGCCCGCGATGCCGGTGTGACCGGCCTCGTCATGACCAAGCTGGACGGTACGGCACGCGGCGGCGTGCTGGTCGCTGCGGCCGAGAGGTTCGGCCTTCCGATCCATGCCATCGGGGTTGGAGAAGGAGTAGATGATTTGCGGCCATTCGATCCGCGCGCTGTTGCTCGCGCAATCGCGGGGTTACCGGCATGAAGATCGAATCCAACCGGGAACCGACCGGCCTTGCCCGCGTGCTGATCGACATCGGTCCGCTGATCATCTTCTTCCTCGTCAATTTCGTCGCGCCGGTACCGAGCGCGATCAAGATCTTCGTCGCCACAGGCGCCTTCATGGCCGCAATGGTCGCAGCGATGGTTTTTGCCGCCGTCCGCTATCGCTACGTCTCACCGCTATTGCTCTTTTCGGGCGTGATGGTCGTGGTCCTCGGCGGCCTCACCATCTGGCTGCACAATGAGACTTTCATCAAAGTGAAGCCGACAATCTACTATGGACTGGTGGCGGCTTTGCTGACTTTCGGGCTGGTGACCGGGCGGCCGTTTCTGAAACTGGTCCTTGGAAGCGCCTATCCCGGCCTAGACGAGGAAGGCTGGCGCAAGCTCACCCGCAATTGGGCGATCTTCTTCGCCGTCATGGCGGTCGTCAATGAAGCGGTATGGCGCAATTCCACGACAGATTTCTGGATCGCGTTCAAGCTATGGGGCGCGATCCCCGCGACCTTGCTTTTCGCGGTTGCCAACGTGCCGATGCTGATGCGGCATGGGCTGACCACCGACGATCCGAAACCAGCCGAACCGGGACCTGTTGAATGAGTGACGCAATTGTCCGGATTGAAGGTCTCAGGAAGGCCTATGCCAATGGCGTCGAGGCACTGAAGGGCGTCGACCTCGACATCCGCAAGGGCGAAATTTTGGCACTGCTTGGCCCCAACGGTGCCGGCAAGACCACGTTGATCAACATCGTCTGCGGCATTGTCACCGCGACCGGCGGCCAGGTGCTCGTCGATGGGAAGAACTGGCTGCAGGATTTCCGAAGCGCGCGCACGCGCATCGGCCTTGTCCCGCAGGAACTCACCACCGACGCATTCGAAAGCGTCTGGGCGACCGTCAGCTTTTCGCGTGGTTTGTTTGGAAAGCCCCGGGACGATGCGAAGGTCGAGGAGATCCTGAAGCGCCTGACCCTTTGGGACAAGCGCAAGTCCGAAATGCGGGAGCTTTCGGGCGGAATGAAGCGACGCGTGATGATCGCCAAGGCACTGGCCCACGAACCCGACATCCTGTTTCTCGACGAACCGACCGCCGGTGTGGACGTAGAGCTTCGCCGCGACATGTGGGAACTGGTGAGGAAGCTTCGCGCCGACGGCACGACGATCATCCTTACTACCCACTATATCGAGGAAGCCGAGGAAATGGCCGACCGCGTCGGCGTCATCCGCAAGGGTGAGTTGGTCGCGCTCGGCGACAAGAAGGGCCTGATGGCGCAGCTTGGCCAGAGGACGCTCAAGATTACCCTCGACGATCCGATCAGCGAGGTTCCTTCAGGCCTGTCCGAATGGGGAGTCGCACTGGAAGATGAAGGCCATACTCTCTGCTATCGGTTCGATAGCCACGCCGAACAGACCGGCATCCCGCAGCTGATGCGCCGGCTGGATGAACTGCACCTTGGCTGGAAAGATCTCGCCACCCACCAGTCAAGCCTGGAGGACATTTTCGTCAGCCTCGTACACGAGGAGCGCGCCGCATGAACGTCCAGGGCGTTAAATCCATTTACCGCTTCGAAATGGCGCGCTGGGGCAGGACCTTGTGGCAAAGCCTCGTCACGCCCGTGATCACGACAGCGCTCTACTTCCTGGTATTCGGCTCGGCGATCGGCAGCCGCATGAGCGACATGGCGGGAATTCCATTCGGAAGCTTCATCGTTCCGGGATTGATCCTCCTGTCGGTCCTCACCCAGGCGTTGATGAATGCGAGTTTTGGGATTTTCTTTCCGAAGTTTACCGGAACGATCTACGAAATCCTCTCGGCTCCGCTGTCGCCGATCGAGACGGTCACGGCCTATGTCGGCGCGGCGGCTACCAAGGCGGTGATCCTGGCGCTCGTCACCCTCGCCACTGCTACGTTGTTCGTCGACGTCTGGGTCACTCATCCGCTGCTGATGGTCTTGTTCCTGATCGCCATTTCGATCGGCTTTTGCCTTATGGGATTCGCGATCGGCATTTGGGCCAAGAATTTCGAGCAGCTGCAGGTCATCCCGCTGCTGGTGGTCACGCCCCTCACCTTCCTTGGCGGCGTGTTCTATTCAGTGAACGCGATTGGCGAGCCGTGGCGCACCGTCACGCTTCTCAATCCGATCCTCTACCTGGTCGCGGGCTATCGCTGGACCTTCTTCGGCGTCAGCGACGTGCCCGTCTGGGCCAGCATCGCGGTGATGGCGGCAGCGATATTGCTACCGCTTGCCGCCATCGTCTGGGTATTCAGGACAGGGTATCGGCTGAAATCCTAGCGCCTTCCTGGTCGGCCCGGCTCGCCCCGTTGCCGTCGAGGTTCTGGGCAACGAAGTCCCAGTTGATGATGTTCTCCAGGATCGTCTTCACATAGCGCGGCCGCTCGTTGCGATAGTCGATGTAATAGGCATGCTCCCACACGTCGATGGTCAGCAACGGCTTCATGCCATGTGCGACAGGCGTATCAGCATCGTGGAGTGACGTCACTTCAAGCTTGCCGTTGTTGAGGACCAACCAGCCCCATCCGCTGGCGAAGTGATTGACGCTTTCCGTCGCCAGCTTCTCAAGCAGTTGCTGCTCGCCGCCAAAATCGGAACTGATCATCTCCGCCAGTTTGCCCGACGGGCGCGTTGAGCCCGCCGGCGCCAGGCACTGCCAAAAGAAGCTGTGGTTCCAGATCTGGGCACTGTTGTTGAACAGCCCTTTGTCGCCGCGCTCACTGGCGGCGCGGATCACCTTGACCAGCGAGGCACTTTCCAGATCGGTGCCTGCGACCAGCCCGTTGGCCTTGTCGACATAGGCCTTGTGATGCTTGCCGTGGTGGAAATCCAGGGTTTCCCCGGACATGTGCGGGCCAAGCGCATCGCGGTCGAACGGCAGATCGGGGAGGGTGAAGGCCATGATCGTCTCCAATGGTCAGGGGGTTGGGTGCCGTCCCTCTAACGAAGCTGGCGGCCTCTGGCTCCCCCTAATCTGCCCCTGATTGGGCGCCGATCTTGCCCACCCCAGACGACGGTCGTAACACTTGCGCATTGAAGCGGGAAAACCCGCTAGTTCGAGGGGGGAAGCATGGGAAAGATACTCGAAAACTTGAACCTGACGCTGCTGGTCGGCATCTTCATCGCGATCGCGCTGATGATGGCGCCCTATTATGCGCCGGTGACTATCGCGATCGGCCTGTTGCAATGGCTGCACGTCTTCTTCGGCGTGATGTGGATCGGCCTGCTCTACTATTTCAACTTCGTGCAGATCCCGACGATGCCAGAGATTCCGGCGGAGCTGAAGCCGGGCGTTTCCAAGCATATCGCACCGAAGGCGCTGTTCTACTTTCGCTGGGGCGCTGCCTTCACGGTGCTTACCGGCCTGATCCTTGCCTATCTCTATGGCGAGGAGAAATCGCTGATGCTCAACGACCCGTCGACGCGGCTGATCGGCATCGGCATGTGGCTGGCCCTCATCATGGCGTTCAACGTCTGGTTCATCATCTGGCCGAACCAGAAGAAGGCGCTGGGCCTGGTCGAAGCCGATGACGCCACCAAGGCGAAGTCGGCACGCACCGCGATGCTGACGAGCCGCATCAATGTGCTGCTATCGATTCCGATGCTGCTGGCAATGACCAACGCTCGCTAGGCATTGGCTTTCAAGACGGGCTCGCCGCGCCAATAGGTCGGCGGGCCCTTTTTCTTTGCGCTTATGTCAGCGGTGAGGACAGCCCGGCCAGCAGCAAGGGCGCCGCTTGCCGTCGCTCAGATTTTCGCGGCCCCAATCGATGCGTTTGAGCCTGGTCTCGGCCTTCTTCGCGGAGTCGACCCAGCAAATCCATTCATTGCGGGCGAGCGGCGTGATGTCTTCCCACGTCGCCAGCGCCTTTGGATCAAGCTTCAGCGCGTCCTCAAGATCCTTGGGAAGATCGTGAACCACGCCGCCGGGAAGGTGTCGATTGTCGCTCATGGAGGCGAGCTTATGCTTGGGGAGTCCCCTCGATGGCAACCAGGATTACCGCCAATCCGCGCCGCCAATGCGCCTCGATGGCATCGGCCGCGAGTGCGGGGCTCTCGTCCAACAGGCTGGCAATATGCTCATGTTCTTCGATCGACTGATCGCAAGGGCCGGCGGCGTCCATATAGGCATGCTCGTATCGGGCGATGGAGGCCTTCGCCCCTTCCAGCATGGCGGCTAGTCGTTGATTGCCGCTCACCGAGATCAAACAGCGATGCCAATCGGCATCGATCTGTTTCCGTTCCTGTGGCGTGGTGGCGGATTCGAGGTTTCGGTTGAGTCCCCGAAGCTTCGCAATCAGGTCGGGTGAGACCTCGGTTACGTCGCTTAGAGCCAGTCTCTCCAGGCTCCAGACAATCGGATAGAGCTGGCGCGCTTCCTCCGCGGAAAGCGGCAGGACCACGAAACCCCTGCCCGGGACGGCCTTCACAAAGCCATCGCGCTCCAGGCCCAGCAGCGTTTCGCGCACCGGCGTGCGGCTGACACCAAGCTCCGACGCCAAGGCGTTCTCCCCGATCGATTGGTTCGCGGGCAACCGTTGGCGCACGATCCGGTCCCGGATCGCCTCTCCCAGCTGGTCGCGAAGGTGCCGTCTCTCGATGATCTCCAACATGATTGCATAATGTATACAATCCATGTAATTTGAACAAGTCAGGGCATTAACCGCGTACTTCGAACTTATTGTCGCGAGGTGGCCATGAAGAACCGATCCCCTGCCCGCTCCCTGCCCGTTTACGCTGCAAAATGGTCGCGCCCGTTGATCGCATTGGGGCTTGGGGTAAGCTTGGCTGCCGCCACCAAAGCGCCGCCGCCAACGAGCGGTGAGAAGAACGCGATCATCGTCCAGGGTGAGAGATTGTCAGAGGGTGCGCTGGAGGAGCGAGCTTCCGAATTCGTTCGGGCGACCGGTGTGGCATCCGGAAAAGTTCCTGCCGCTCGCTGGATCGACCCGGTATGCGTGCAGGTTCAAGGCCTTGAAGCAGCCGGAAAGCGCGCAGCCGAGGCAAAGATGCGGAGCATTGCGGCATCGGCCGGCATCGAGGTCGCATCGGAATCGTGCCGCCCGAACATCGTCGTCAACTTCACTGCCGATGGAGCGGGGCTGGCGCAGGAAATCCAACGTCGCGACCCCCGCCGCATCGGCCAGCTTACCCCGCGTGCCCGTGACAGCATCCTGACAAGTTCGGCGCCTATCCGTTGGATTTACTCCACGGAATTGCGCGGACGCGACGGCCAGATAGTGAACGCGGACGGCGGTGCGGGCCAGACTGCGCCCGCCACTCATGACGGCTCCGGTGCCGGATCGGCGCTCGGCGGCGACATGACGATGATGCATTATGAAAACAGCATCGTCAGCACGCTGACGAACCGCATCCTGACGAGCGCGATCGTCATCATCGACACCGACCATGCGATGGGACGGAAGCTGGACTCGCTTGCCGCCTATGCGGCGCTCGTGGCGTTCGCGGAAATTCGCAACCCCGATGCGGCACCAGACGGATCGATCCTCGGCATGTTCGCATCCAGCACCCCGCCGCGCGGCCTAACACCGCAGGACACGGCCTTCTTGCGTGCGCTTTACCGCATCCCGCTCGACCGTGAGGCGATGCGGCACCGCGGCCAGCTAGTCCATGAAATCACCCGCGAACTGGCCGCAAACCACGCCCTTTAACGAGTGGCGCGCAATTCCGAGGGCCTGTCCCGCTAGTTGCTGACCGCCAACTGGTGACGCTTCATGGCGTGGCGTAGCTGATCATAGCTTAGGCCCAAGGCGGTGGCCGTTGTCCGCTGGTTGAAACGATGCTTGGCCAAGGCCTCTTCCAACAGCGCCTTCTCATACGCATTGACCGCGCCGCGCAAATCATTGGTCGAAGATGGCGACGCGATCGGCGCCGCTACAGCTGGGTCCACTTGAGCAGCAGACTGCGAATGGGCGCCGTACGCAGCAACCTCGACCGCACCCGCAGGATCGGGACTCAAAATCCAAGGTGAGGCAAACGGGTCGAACTGGATCTCGTCGATCGCGCGCTCCGGATCCTCCGCGCGATAGACCGCCCGCTCGATGACGTTCCGAAGCTCGCGGACGTTGCCCGGCCAGCTATAGACTTCGAGCTCCGCCACCGCGCGGTCCGAGAATCCTGGCCAGTTGGGCCAGTCTAGCTCCACGGCCATCCGCCGCCCGAAATGCTCGGCAAGTAGTGCGATGTCGCCCTTCCGGGCACGAAGCGGCGGCAAAGTCACAACTTCGAAGGAAAGCCGGTCGAGCAGGTCGGCGCGGAATCGTCCCTCCAGAACCAGCTTCGGCAGATGCTCATTGGTCGCGGCCACAATGCGCACGTCGACCTGGATCGGCTTGGAAGCACCAATGCGCGTCACCTCGCCATATTCCACGGCGCGGAGCAGCCTGTCCTGCGCGGGTGAGGACAAGGTCGCCAGCTCGTCGAGGAAAAGCGTTCCGCCATCCGCCTCTTCGAAACGCCCGTGACGCGTCTTCGCGGCTCCGGTGAAGCTTCCCGCCTCATGGCCGAACAGCTCAGCCTCGATCAGATTCTCCGGCAGTGCCGCGCAGTTCATGGTCACCAGCGGGCCAGCCCAGCGTGACGACAGGTGATGCAGACGTTCGGCAATCAATTCCTTGCCCGTGCCGCGCTCGCCAATAACAAGCACGGGCCGGTTGAGCGGCGCGGCACGGCTCGCGCGCTCGACAGAGTCGAGAAACGCCAGGCTTTGCCCCACGAATTGATTGGCCCGTTCCATCCACTAATATGTGGTGTTAAATCCCACCAAGTAGCAAGATATTTCGCACAGTCGTTGGTCGAAAATTGGCGGTTTTTGCGGATTTACTGGAGAAGTTAATTTCTGGCACAAAGCGTGCAAGAGCATTTGTGATTGGACATTATTATCTGGAGTGCTCGATGGGCATTTTTTCCCGGACCCGGGATATTTTCGCAGCCAATATGACAGAGCTGCTGGATCGCGCCGAAGATCCGGCGCGGATGATCCGCATGATCATCCTCGAAATGGAAGAGACACTGGTCGAGGTTCGCGCTTCGGCCGCGCGTTCGATCGCCGACAGCAAGGAAATGAAGCGGGCGCTCGTTCGGCTCGACGAGCTGCAGTCGAGCTGGACCGAGAAGGCCGAACTTGCCCTGTCCAAGGATCGCGACGATCTCGCCAAGGCGGCCCTCATCGAACGCCAGAAAGCGGCGGACATGGCTGAGGGACTTCGGCTGGAGCTGGGCTCGATCGAGGAAACGCTGAAAGGCTATGAGGCCGATATCGCCAAGCTGCAGGGCAAGCTTCGCGAAGCACGTGCCCGCCAGAACGCCATCGCCAACCGGATCGAGAGCGCAGTCACCCGCGCCCGAACCAGCGAGATGCTGAACGGCAGCCGCACCGAAGATGCCTTCTCGCGCTTCGAACAGCTTGAACGCCGTGCGGACTTCGCCGAAGGCCGCGCGGATGCGTTGGGAATGACCGGGCCGAAGAGCCTGGAAGAGGAAATTGCGGAGCTCAGGGCAACCGACAAGGTCGATGCGGAGCTCGAAGCAATGAAGGCAGCAATGAAGGCCAAGGGGGCGTAAGTGGACGAATTTATTCCGGTAATTGCTATAGTCACGCTGTTCATTGGCCTGCCGTGGCTGGTTTTTCACTACATCACTCGCTGGAAGACGGCGGCCACGCTGTCCGGATCCGACGAGAAGCTGCTCGATGAATTGCACGATGCAGCGCGGCGGCTCGACGAT
Source organism: Sphingomonas caseinilytica (assembly GCF_023516455.1). GTDB lineage: Bacteria > Pseudomonadota > Alphaproteobacteria > Sphingomonadales > Sphingomonadaceae > Sphingomicrobium > Sphingomicrobium caseinilyticum. The sequence goes on from NZ_JAMGBA010000001.1 coordinate 500,826, forward strand.
CGGTTGAACACGATCGAGCGGATCATGACCGCCGAGAATCCGAGCTGGCGCCAGCAGAGCCTGCCCGAGCCGGGCCGCCAACGGCTCCTGTCCGACGGAGAGTAACCATGACCCAGCCTCCGAGCAGAACGAGGTTCTATCTCGACAAGCGCAACGGAAAGGTGATGGGCGTTTGCGCCGGCATCGCCGACTACACGGGTCTCGATGTCACGCTGGTCAGGATCATGTTCGTCAGTGCCGTACTGATGAGCGGATTCAGCGTCCTGCCGCTCTACTTCGTCGCCGGGTTCATGGCTGACGATCAGCCGCGCGAACTGGCGCTGGAAGACAAGGAAGAGCAAAGGTTCTGGCAGGGCGTCCGCGCCTCGCCGACGCGGACCGCCCGCGATATCCGCGGTCGGCTGCGCGATATCGACCGGCGCCTTGCTGACATCGAAAGCTATGTCACGACCGAGAACCGCAGCCTGGCGCGGGAAATCGAAGACCTGCGCTAAACCACGATCAAGACCAGGGGATGATGAATGAGCTTTGGGGGTCCAGCTTTCGTTCTTGCGCTTGTCGCCATGAGCATGTTGGCGTGGGTCATCACTACCGCCATCCGCGCCAAACATGGCTATCCGCTAACCGATGACTGGGGGAACACGATGCACCGCCGTGATCCCAATGACGACACCACCAAGGAATTGGCGGCCGAAAACGAGCGACTGAAGGCCACTGTCGGCCGGCTCGAGGAGCGGCTGAAGGTACTCGAGCGGATCGCCACCGATCCATCTCGCCAACTCGCCGATGAAATTGAGAAACTGCGCTAGGGGGTTACTTACATGGATGCTGACAAGGCAATATTGCTGTCCCAATTAACCGACGTGTTTCCGTACATATTGGCCATCACAGCCGTGGCGGTCGGGGGCTGGGTCATCACCACCTGGCTTCGCATCAAGCATGGCTATCCGCTTGAGAACAGCTGGGGCCGCGCGATCCATCCGCACACCGACAAGGAATCGCAGGAGCGCATCAAGCTCCTGACCACCGAGAACGCCCAGCTCCGCGCCGAACTTGGCTCAGTCAAGGACCGGCTGGAAACGATCGAACGCATCGTCACCGACCAGCCGCTTCGCCTCGCCAAGGAGATCGACCAGCTGGCGCTCGATAAAGGAGGGCATGCATGATGGGTCCCGGCGAAGTGATGATCGCACTGATCGTCATCGGCCTGCCGACGATGATGCTTTTTTACGGTTTCCACCGTTTCTTCCGATTTCGCGAGAAGAAGCTCGAAGCCGATACTCTCCTGGCCGCCGAAAAGGCCGCGCAATATGCTGCATCGAACGCAGAGCTTGAAGCGCGGGTCAGAGTGCTGGAAAAGATCGTGACGGACGGCGGACTCGAAACCGCCGCGCAGATCGAGGCGTTGCGCACGCCGCGGCTCGCAAAAGGAGACAAGGTCCAGTGAATCCCTTTGAGATGGTGGCGATCATCGTGGTCGCAGTGATGATCGCTTCGGTATTGCGTGCAAAATACGGCCATCGCCATCGGGGCGACGGCAATGAGGTTTCCGTACAGGAGCGCGCGGAAACCCGCCGGCTGCAGGACGAAGTGAAACAGCTCAAGGAACGGATCCACGTCCTCGAACGCATCGCCGTGGAGAAGGAAGACACGCTGTCGCGGCAGATCGAGGAATTGCGCGACCGCTGAATTCTCCCCTCCCTAGATGGGAGGGGAGTTACGCACTAAGTGGCAGGTATGACCGCCCTCCCCGCCCTTTCCGATATCGCCGATGAATATGAATTCCTCGACAGCGAGGATCGTTACCGCTTGCTGATCGAACTTGGCCGGCAGCTGGAACCTATGCCCGACGCTCTGAAGACCGACGCCACAAAAGTGCGCGGATGTTCTTCGTCGACCTGGGTATATCCCACCCGCCTGCCCGACGGCCGGCTTCATTTCCTTGCCGACAGCAACGCGGCGATCACAAAGGGCGTCGTGGCCTTGATCCTGTCGGCTGTGCAGGATCGGCATCCGTCAGAAGTCGCTGCGTTGGACATCCGGGAGCTTCTCGAACCGTTCAATCTGACCCGGGAGCTTTCGTCCAATCGGACCCAGGGCGTTCCCAACATGATTGCGCTCGTCCAGGAAACCGCGGCACGACTGGCGGCAGCATGAGCGACTCCGAGGCCTTCGATCCACGGGTCGGCGCGTTCGATCCTGAGCGGTTCTTCGCCATGGCCCGCAATTACGGCCATGGCCGCGCGCTTGGACTTGAGTACAGGCAATCGGCCGAGGATTGGATCGAACTGGCCCTCCCCTGGCGCGAGGAACTGGTTGGAATTCCGGATCAAGGCATCCTGGCTTCCGGAGCGATCGTCAGCCTGCTCGATACGTGCGGCGGGGCTTCGGTGTGGATGGCGCTGGGGCACTTCCAGCCGCTCGTCACCATCGACCTCAGGCTCGACTATCTTCGGCCCGCATTGAAAGGTGAAACGGTCATTGCCCGGTGCAAATGCTACAAGCTGACGCGCCAGGTCGCGTTCGTTCGCGGACTGGCCCACGGCGAGGACCCCGATAAGCCAATTGCACAGGCCGCCGGCACCTTCATGCTCAATCCCTAGAGCTTGGCGCCGGTCTTTCGTTCCTCGGCCCGCTTCAACACATCATAAGCGGCCTGGATGGCGTGAAAGCGTTTGGCCGCCTCCTTTTCGCCCTTGTGGCGATCAGGGTGATGTTCTTTTGCGAGGCGGCGATAGGCCGACTTCACCGCCTTGAAATCGGCATCCGACTCCAGCTCCAACGTATCCAGCGCGCGCATCTCATCGCGGCTGCGGGTGCCATCTCCCGGCCCGCCCCAGGCGTAGTGGGCACTGCTTCGGAAGGCTGAAGCTCCGCTCTCCTCTTCCGCTGCACGGCGGGCGGCCTCTTCGGCGGTCAATCCGGCGAAGTAATTCCAGTTCTTGTTGTACTCGGCTGCATGCGTCTCGCAGAACATCCAGCGCTCTGGATTGTTCGGCGCCTTGGGCGCCGGCCGGTCGCCCACTTCGTTACAGCCATCGCGATCGCACAGGCGGACGCGCGCTGCCGCACGGCCCTTCGCGCCGTAGGCCCGCCAGCGGGGAAATCCCCAATCGTCCGATCGCGTCGGTTTCGCCATTTCCGTCCTTCATACGAAATGCCAGGGGACCTGTAAGCCGGGTTCTGTTCACTCCCGAAGGAGATCGGCGACCATTCCTCTAGGACGAAGGTTGCCCTCCGCCTCAAGCGACCAACCCGGGCGACGAGCCGGAACAGGCCCATATGCCGCCCCTATTCGGTCTTGCACCCGGTGGGGTTTACCGTGCCGCGTCCGTTGCCGGACGCGCGGTGCGCTCTTGCCGCACCCTTTCGACCTTACCCGCCCAAAGGCAGGCGGTATGCTTTCTGTGGCACTTTCCCTAATTCCCGCCGAAGCGAAAACCGCCGGGCGTTACCCGGCACCGTTGTTCCGTGGAGCCCGGACTTTCCTCGCCCCGCTTGCGCGAGCCGCGGCCGCCCGGTCCCCTGGCGGGTGCCGATATGGTCTATTGAGGCCGGGGCAGCAAGAGCGCGAGCAGCTTGGCGCGGCATTCGCCGTCGATGATCCCGTCAATAAGGTCGGGTCGAAAACGGCGTTGGAAGGCGATGACCGCCTTTTGTGTATCGGTCACTTCATAGCCGAACCGCTCCAGCGCGAGCAGGAAGCCGGCGTCGGTCCAGTAAGGGTCCATAAGGTCGCGTGACGGGCTTGGCAGCGCCAGCCGCCGCTTCGCCAGTTCCCACCAGGGGAAGAGCTCGCCTGGATCCTCCTTGCGCGCCGGAGCTACGTCGCTATGCCCTACGACATTGCCTCGGCCAATTCCGTGCCGCTCCTTGATGTCGGCGACGAGCGGGATCACCGAAGCCATCTGTTCATCCGGAAACGGTCGGTAGCCGAACTCATGGCCGGGATTGACGATCTCGATGCCGACGCTGGCCGAATTGACGTCTGTGATGCCGCGCCAATAGCTTCGTCCTGAATGCCAGGCGCGTTTTTCTTCGTCGACCAGCTGGAAGACTTCGCCTTGCTCATCCACCAGATAATGGGCGGAAACCTTGGCCTCCGGCGACCTCAGGCGATTGAGCGCGCCTTCGGCATCCGGCATTCCCGTGTAGTGCAGGACGATCATGGAAACGGGCAGCTGTCGCTCGTCGAAATTCGGCGATGGGCAGCGCGTTATGTCCATGACCAGCAATGGCGCACACTAGTGGGCCTCAGGTCAAGCCAGAACGGTTGTGGCTGCCGAACGAAACGGCGCGGTAAAGCGGGACAAATTGCCAGCCTGACTCGATTTTCTTTAATCCTTACCAGAACTATATTGTTGCGTTAAAGAATTTCGTTGATAATTCTGAGACTTGCATACGCGCAGTTTGTGCGCCGGTGCCAGTTTAACTTGGGGGAACTCATTCAGTCGTTGCGACAATGGCGAGGGCAACCCGCTCCCGCAAATCATCGACTGCCTGAAATTCCCTTGATCGATTTGTGCGGAGTCCTGAATGCCGACGATTAACGGAACTTCCGGTAATGACACGCTCGACGGTACGGTAACCGATGACGTCATCAGCGGGCTTGACGGCGATGACATTTTGCGTGGCTTGGGCGGCAATGATCAACTGAACGGCGGTGAGGGCGACGACACGCTTGACGGCGGAGCGGGCAATGATGTCCTCGATGGCGGCGCAGGAATCGATACTGCGGACTATTCCAATGGTGCCGGAGAAACCCGGATCGACCTCAATTGGACCGTACCCCAGAACACCGGCAGTTCCGGCAACGATACACTGATCGGAATCGAAAATGTCATCGGCTCGAACTACGGCGATTTTCTAACAGGTAATGCGAGCGCCAACGCCCTGTACGGCGGAAATGGCATGGATCGCCTGACCGGCGGCGGAGGAGATGACCTCCTTGATGGCGGACCCGGTATGGACACTCTGATCGGCGGCACCGGCAATGACATCTACATATCGAATGGTGATGAAGTCGTCGAGAATGCGGACGAAGGTATCGACGAAATTCAAGCTTCCTCGTCCTACACCCTACCCGCCAACGTCGAGAACCTCTGGTTGGGCGGGGTTGCGAGCTACGGCGCCGGCAACGAACTCGCGAATGCAATCCAGGGCAACGATCAGTCCAATCATCTCTTGGGGCTAGGCGGCGATGACATGCTCAGCGGGAGCCTGGGCGACGACACTCTCGATGGCGGCACCGGCAACGACACGATGCTGGGCGGGTGGGGCAATGATATTTACTACGTCGACACCGCCCTGGACGTCGTTATCGAGTCAGACACGGACAACGGGACCGATACGGTTCGCAGCACCGCCGCAAGTTTCACCTTACCGGGAAACGTCGAAAATCTCGAGCTGCTGGGCAACTCGTTCCTGACTGGCAGCGGTAATGCCTTGGATAACTTGATCACCGGCAACTCGGGCAACAATCGGCTTTTCGGAGGGGCAGGCAACGATACGCTATTCGGTAATGATGGTGACGACCTGCTTCACGGAGGCGAAGGCACTGACACGCTGAACGGCGGTTCAGGAAATGACACGGCAAGCTACAGCAATTCATTTTTGGGAGTCACTGTAAACCTCTCGATTGCCGGGCCGCAGAATGTTCTTTGGGACAATATCGACACGCTCGTAAGCATCGAAAGCATAATCGGCTCGATTAGCGGCAATGATACGCTTGTTGGTGATGGCGGATCAAACCGTCTCGATGGCATGGGTGGCAACGACACCCTTCGAGGCGGTGAGGGCGATGACTTTCTGAACGGAGGCGCCGGCAACGACACGCTCCTCGGAGAGGGCGGCGACGACGTCATAACTGATAGCGACGCTGGAAATGACATCCTGGACGGCGGAGCCGGCAACGATTTCATATCCCTGTATCGCCTTGATTCGAGCCTGAACGAGGCGGTGACGATCCGGGGCGGAGACGGCAACGACATGATTACCGCCTGGAGCTACGCTTCTGGCAGTGTTGTGATCGATGCGGGAGCCGGCGACGATTCCGTATCACTCGTCACATCGAACAATTCGCAACAAATCACGCTCGGGACCGGACGCGATGTCCTCAATCTCGATCTCTTCCAGCCGATTCAGGGGGCGGGGCAGACCAGCCGCATTGTGACCGATTTCCAGACCGGTGCGGTCGGCGACAGTGTTTTGATGCACCAGCTGCTGAGTCGCTACGGCGAATGGGACGGCCAATCCAATCCATTCGAAGCCGGCGTAATCCGGCTCGTCCAGCGTGGGGCAGATGCGGTCCTACAGATGAGCGGAATCGCGGGCGTAAGCGATTTCCAGGACGTCGTCATATTTCAGAACGTCAGCACCGGGAGTTTCGTTGCCGAGAATTTTGGGGGGTTCTCACCCAATGGCGTGCCTGCAGCCCCCACCAACCTCACGGGAGATGGCGCCGATAACACGCTCAATGGTGGATATGGCGAAGACATCATCAACGGGCTGGGTGGCGATGACACCATCGACGGCTCGACTGGAAACGACATCCTTCGAGGCGGCGACGGGTACGATACGATTCGGCCGGGGCAAGGGAACGATGTTGTAGAAGGCGGCGCAGGTAACGATTTCATCGATCTATATCATGATGGCGGCTCGGACTCGGTCGACGCTGGAACCGGCAACGACTGGATCAGGGTTTATCGGACGTTTCGCGACGTCTCTGAAGACCTCACCATCATTGCGGGCGATGGCGACGATCAACTTACCTACCAGAATTTCGATCGCGGAACGCTGACTGCCTCCCTTGGCAGCGGAGCAGATCTCTTCATCATCCTTGGCGCTCGCCAGGACATCAAGCTGACGCTGGGCGCGAACGCCGACATCATTGATCTATCCCAAAACGACCCCACGCTCATTGGCGAAATGCTGATCACAATTGCCGACTATGTTCCCGGTGAAGATCATATCGAGTGGGGCTATTATCTACAGAACCAGCTGATCGGATGGGATGGTCAATCAAATCCATTCACCTCGGGATACCTGCAGCTTGAGCAGCAGGCTGGAAAGGTTGTGCTCTCCATCGACCGCGATGGATCCAGCGACAGCACTTACGCCGCCGCCCCGTTCCTCGTCCTTGAGAATGTCTCCCTGAGCTCGCTTTCGTCGGCGGACTTCGCAGGCCATTCGCCTGCCAGCGACGCCCGCAACGACTTCAACGGCGATGGGCGCAGCGATATTTTGTGGCGCAACGACAATGGGCAGATGACCAACTGGCTGGGCGAGGCCGATGGCGGCTTTGCCTACAACGATGCCAATGCCGCCAACGTCATCGCTACCGACTGGCGCATTGCCGGGGTTGGCGACTTCAACGGTGACGGCCGCGACGACATTTTGTGGCGCCGGGACAATGGGCAGATGACCAACTGGCTGGGCGAGGCCGATGGCGGCTTTGCCTACAACGATGCCAACGCCGCCAACGTCATCGCCACCGACTGGCACATTGCCGGGGTTGGCGACTTCAACGGCGACGGCCGCGACGACATATTGTGGCGCCGGGACAATGGGCAGATGACCAACTGGCTGGGCGAGGCCGATGGCGGCTTTGCCTACAACGATGCCAATGCCGCCAACGTCATCGCTACCGACTGGCGCATTGCCGGGGTTGGCGACTTCAACGGCGACGGCCGCGACGACATATTGTGGCGCCGGGACAATGGGCAGATGACCAACTGGCTGGGTGAGGCCGATGGCGGCTTTGCCTACAACGATGCCAATGCCGCCAACGTCATCGCCACCGACTGGCACGTACAGCCATCCGAAATCCTGTGGATGTGAGGGTGTCGAGGAGACAATTTGTTATGCTTGTCGACTCGTGGACGTGCCTACCAAGTCAAGCCCCAACGGCGATTTGCGGCAAATCCGTGCCTGTCCGCCGATAGAGTCCGCGCGCCTCGGAATCCGCCTCGAACCGGCGCGTCTGGCCGATTACAGTTTCGCCCGCGCCAAGCATCAGCCAACCGTCCGGCACCATCGCATCGGCAATGCGGTCGAATACCACGCCGCGCCGCTCTGAGTTCAGGTAGAGCAGCACATTACGGCAAAGGACGATGTCGAACTTGCCGGGATGGGGCGCCGGTTCAAGCAGGTTCTGTACCTGGAACCGGACCGTCCGGCGGAGCGGCTCGACGGCCCGCCATCCATTTTCGGTTTCCTCGAACCAGCGGATCATCTGGTTGATGCCAAGGCCGCGCTGGACCTCAAACTGGCTATATTGTCCTTCCCGCGCGCGCCGCACCACCGCCTCGCTGACATCCGTCCCCAATATGTCGATGGTCCAGCCTGCCCATTTCACCGGGTCTTCGGCGAACAGCATTGCAAGGGAATAGGCTTCCTGCCCGGTTGAGCAGCCGGCCGACCAGATCGTCAGACGCTTGGTAGCGGCACGCCGCTGCATCAGCTTTGGAAGTGCCGACCGCGACAGCAGGTCGAATGGAGCCCGGTCACGAAAGAAATAGGTTTCGTTATTGAGAAGTGCCTCGACGACCTGGGTAGCAAGGCTAGGTTCGCGCCCCATCACGAGGATGGTGATCAGCTCGTCGAGGCTCGGGATCCCCCGTTCGCGGAGCAGCGCGGCAAGTGCCGTCTCGATCCGCCAGCGACGGCTCATCGTCAGCTGTTGACCGGTACGAGCTTCGAGGAGTCCAGCCAGAATTCGACTGGAACTGTCGCTTACTTGCACGGGCCCTCCTCGGCACGCGACCCCACCCGGCGAGCCAGCTTGTCGGGCGAGAGTACAGCACAGGCCAAGCCCAGCTCGGCTACGGCACGCGGCATTCCCCACACCGCGGACGTGGATTCGTCCTGTGCCATGACCGAGCCGCCCGCTTCGATAAGCTTGCGTGCGCCTTCCGCTCCGTCGCGACCCATTCCGGTCAGGACGATACCAAGCGCGCCCCCGCCAAGTACGGCACCTGCCGACGCCAGCATGGGATCGACCGAAGGCATGCAACCGCTGGAGACTTTGGTCTTTAGTAGGCGAGCGATCAGCAAGCCGTTGACCTCGTCGACGAGCATGTGAGCCTCGCCAGGAGCGATGACGATGCAGTCGGGAAGCAACTGGGTCCCGTCCTGTGCGACAACGGCCTCCCTTCCCGCTGCGACCGACAATTGCCGCGCGAAGACCGTCATGAAGGCGGGTGGCAAATGCTGCGTCACGAGGATCGGAACGCCGATGCGCGCCGGAAGCGCGGCAAAAAAGGCGCCCAGCGCCTGGATGCCTCCGGTCGAGGCGCCGATTGCTACCAGCCTCAATGCTTGGCTGCTTTGCGGGCGGATGACCTGCGGCAACGATGCCGGTTGGCTGGGCCGGACCGAGCTCCGGTCCGCATAACCAAGGCCGCGAAGCTTGCTGAGTAGCACTTCGGAGAAGCGGCCGTTGAAACGACCCGTCCCGGGCTTGGGCAGCGTGTCAGCAGCGCCGAGCGCCAGTGCAGCCACCGTTTCCTCCGCCCCCTCTTCGGCAAGCGACGAGACGATCAACACCTTCGCGCCCTTTGCGGCCTCGAGAATTCTGGGAAGCGCCTTCAGCCCGCCCACGCCGGGCATTTCCAGGTCCAGGACGACGATATCAACCATCACCTGACCCAGCGCTTCGATTGCGTCTTCGGCCGTCCCGGCGATTCCGGCGATCTCGAAATTGCCGTCCGCGTCGATCATCCGGCTGAGCACCGCGCGCGCGACCATCGAATCGTCGACGATCATCAGCTTGATCGGCCGGCGTGATTCTCGGTCGGGCCCCGCCCGATGGCTGGCCCGGGAAGTGGCGAGCGCGCCGCTCATGAGAGCCTCAGGCGACGCCGACGAGTTGTAGCTTGATGTGAAGCGTTTCGCGATCGAACGGCTTCATCACATATTCGTCCGCTCCGGCCTCCAGTGCCGCGCGGATGTGCGCCATGTCGTTTTCCGTCGTGCAGAAAACGACCTTGGGCTGGTCGGAATGACCGCGCTGCCGAAGCAGCTTCAGGAATTCCATGCCGCTCATCACGGGCATGTTCCAGTCGAGCAGGACGACATCCGGCATTTTTGCCTCGCAGCGATCGAGCGCTTCACGGCCGTCGCCGGCTTCCTCGACCTGGAATTCCAGGGTCTCGAGGATGTGGCGCGCGACCTTGCGGATCACCTTGCTGTCGTCGACGATGAGGCAGGTTTTCATATGTCTTCCCGTGCGTTTGACGAGTTTATGTAAGCGATAAGGGTAACGAACATCTTAAGCCGCGCGCGCTTCAGCGCCTGGGCCGGCAATCAAGGCCGCGACATCGACCAGGAGCAGCGGCCCCTCTTCCGTTTCGACCATTCCCAGCGAGACGCGTTCCCACCCTTCTCCCATGGCAGCCCGGATCGCGGCCGGCTCGGACAGCGCTTCGACGACGTCTTCGACCGCATCGACCGTCAGCGCATAATTATGACCGTCCAGCTCGACGACCGCCGCTTCATGGATGTTGCCGTCGGAAAGGTCGGTCGCTCCCAACTCCAGCGATCGCTGGCAGTCGATCACGGTGAGGACGCGGCTGCGAAGCGCGGACAGGCCGGCGAGATGGGCCGGAGCGCGAGGCACCGGGATCAGCGTATCCAGTTCGACCACGCTTTCCACCGCCGCGGCAGGCATCGCCACACGGCTTCCGGCTATCGAAACGATCAGCAGCAACTCGTTCATCAACGCCTCCCCGCGCTTGCGGCCTTGAGCGCGATCAGCAGGCCTGTGCGGTCATATCGGTAGACACTGTCCAAACCGTCTGCGGCGTCAGGGTCGGTCGCCAGTCGCAGCACCCGCCCGCCTTGTTCGGCCGCGATTTCGCGGTCCTGCGAGACGATCGTGATGTCCGCGCTAAGCTCGTCCTTCTCGCCGATGACCAAATAGCCGGCAGCCTCGATGATGGGGCGGAGCATATTCTGCATCCAGGCGTCATTCTCCGGCAGTCGGCAGACCAGTTGCGCGGCAGGCCGCGTCGCCGCCACGCCAAGATACTCGGCGAAGATCCAGTGGGCGTCGATCAGTTCGGCGGGCTCGCCTTCGATCAGCGTGACGCCGCCGACATCACCGGGTGCATCTGCGGGAATCACGTCGCGATCCAGGCTCTTGAGGTCGATCACCTCGCGGAAGGCATAGCCGATCTCGTGGCTGCCATCGTTAAGGCGGAAAACGCGAACCTTGCCTTCGAGGGCATCGGGTTGGTCAACGCCGGCAAGCGGCAAGATCGCATCGCCCAGCTGGACCCGAAGCTGCCCGGCGCTGTGGCGAATGGCATCCTTCGCTTCCACTTCCTCGATGCGATCGACCACGCCGAGGCGAAGTGCGCGCCGCGCGCCGTCGAGCCCGCGGAAGAGCAGGACCGGGATCTCATTCGAATTGGCAGCGGCCGGTGCTTCCGCAGCGCGTCCGCCGCGTTCCAGCGTTTCGAGGCGCACCCCGCCAACCTGGGCAAGACCGGCCGGATCGAACAGCAGGATCGGACTTCCGTCGTCGGCCAAGGTGGTGCCGGCATAAAGGCCGGTCGCCATCACCGCTGGTGCGGCGGGCTTAACCACCAGTTCTTCATGGTCATGGATGCGGTCGACAGCCAGTGCATAAACATCCCCGCCCGACGGCCTCAGTACGACCAGCGTGCGTTCGTCGTCGCTCATCGTGTTGGGCAGACCCAGCACATCGGCGAGGGCGACCTCAGGCACACGGCGGCCGCGAATGGTCGCGACCCCTGCCCCGCCGATCGTTTCCAGCGTGACGCTGGCGCCATTGGCGCGGACGATCTCTTCGATCGCCGAACGCGGAATTGCGAAATGCTGCTTGCCGATCGACACGGTGAGCGCCGGAATGATCGTCAGGGTGAGCGGAACGCGAAGCGTCATCCGCGTTCCCTTGCCGGGTAAGGAATCGACCTCGACGACACCGCCGATACGTTCGACGTTCGAACGGACGACATCCATTCCGACACCACGTCCGGAAATGGCGGTGACTTCCTTTGCGGTCGAAAGGCCCGCTTCGAAAATCAGGGCCAGCTGCTCGCCCTTCGACAGCCGCTGCGCGACATCGCGCTCGATGACGCCGTTGGCCAGCGCCTTCTCTACCAGCTTGGAGCCGTCGATGCCTTTGCCGTCGTCGGCGATTTCGATCAGGATCTGATTGCCCGACTGGCGCGCCGAGACGGAAAGCAGGCCAATTTCGCGCTTCCCGGCCTTCAACCGGTCAGCCGGCGGCTCGATCCCATGATCGACCGCGTTGCGGATGATGTGGGTCAGCGGATCGCGGATCATTTCGATCATCTCGCGGTCCAGCTCGACATCGCCGCCGTCGATATCCACCAGCACCTGCTTGCCGAGTTCCGATGACAGGTCGCGCACCATGCGCGGCAGGGCTACGAACAGATTTTCGATCCGCTGCATGCGCGTCCGGGTAATCGCGTCGCGCATCTCGGCGATAATCCCCGACAAGCGCTCGAACGCTCCGCCGACTTCGACTTCGCCTGGCGCTTCGCGGAGGCGGCGGGCAAGTTCGTTGCGGGCGAGCACCATGTCGGACACGCCGGACATCACCCGGTCCAGTAGCTCCACCGAAAGCCGGATCGTGCGCGGCGTCGCGTTGCTGCCCTTTGCGCCATTGTCGGCAACGACGGTAGCGACTGCCGGTGCCGCCGCACCTTCAGCACCGGGCGCGAGCGCGTCGATCAAACCGCTGTCATCGCCCGACGGAAGTTCCTCGCCGGCATCGATCGCGGCAATCATTTCGCCGATACGATCGATGATTGCGAGGACAGCACTGACGAGCGCCCCGTCCGGAACCCTGCGGCCGGAGCGGCAGTCTGCAAGCGCGTCCTCGGCAGCGTGGCTCAGGGCCTCGAGGCGGGGAAAATCGAAGAAGCCGCAATTGCCCTTCACCGTGTGGACAAAGCGGAAGATGCTGTCGAGGCGGCTTCGATCGTCGGGATTTGCTTCCCAGGCGACGATTTCGCCGCCCAGCGATTCGAGCATTTCCCGGCACTCGGCCACGAAATCGGCAATGAGGTCGTCCATCGGAGGCGAAGCCCTACCCAGCTAAAGTTGCTTGGGTCCTCTATGCCGCCAAGGTGTTAACGCCTCGTTAGCCCTGTCCCGACCCTAAATTCGGGAGGGTAACGCCAATCAGCAGCGTCTGGTCTTCCGGATCGCTGAGCTGGATCGAGCCCCCGGCCTCCTTTGCCAACGTATGTGCCAACCAGGCACCCGCGGCACGCGGCTCAACTTCGCCGCCCGAATGTCCTTGCGCGATCGTTTCGCGAAGCTTGGGATCGAGCAGGATCCGCGGACCTTCTGCCCGGATCACCATTTCAAGCGCACCGTTCCGCCGCTCCGCCCCGACATCGAGCCGCCCGCCGCGAACCAGCGCATCGCCGGCAATCATCGCCAGGTTGAGCAGGAGTTTTACCGCTCCCTTGGGCAGCTTGTCGTCAGCCACCATCCAGCCGAGCTCGGTCCGCTTGTCTGCGCCATAAAGGCCCTCGAGAGCAGTCCTCGCCTCGCGCGTATCGATCTCATCACCGAAGCCACCGCCAGCGCCAAATGCCAGGCGGAAGAATTTCAACTTGTTGGCGGTCGCCCGGGCGCTTTCCGCAAGCAGTTCCAGGCAGCGCTCGCGCATGTCCGGGTCCTGCTCGTCCGCGAGCAATTCGATTCCGTTGTTGAGCGCTCCGACCGGCGACAGGAGATCGTGGCAAAGACGGGAGCAGAGAAGGCTGGCAAGTTCGACTGAATTCATGGCCAAGTGAATAGCGGGACTTTAACCTGAAGCAAGCATTTGCCCCCATTGAATCCTACAAGCCCAATTCCCAGATTGGGATCAATGACCGGGGGGTATAGCGAAGTCGAAATAGCGCTCGACGCCAGCCATGCAGGCTGGCGGCTCGATCGCGCACTCGCTGCCACGGTTCCGAGCCTTTCGCGCGAGCGGCTGAAGGTGCTGACCAAGGCCGGCGCGCTGACCCGCGATGGCAACGCTGTCCGCGACCCGGCGATCAAGGTTAAGGGCGACGAGCGCTTCATCTTGGCGATCCCGGCACCGGAGCCGGCCCATAACGAGCCGCAGGAAATACCGCTGCCCATCGTTTATGAAGATGAGCATCTGTTGGTGGTCGACAAACCGGCCGGTCTGGTGGTCCATCCGGCGGCCGGAAACCGCGACGGAACGCTGGTCAACGCACTGCTTCATCATTGCGGCGGGTCGCTTAGCGGCATCGGCGGCGTAGCGCGGCCGGGCATCGTACATCGGATCGACAAGGATACCTCTGGCCTGCTGGTCATCGCCAAGCATGACAAGGCTCATGAAGGATTGGCCAAGCAATTTGCGGATCACTCGATCGACCGGCGCTACCTGGCGATCGTCTCCGGCGTTCCGCGGCAGGCCGACGGTTCGGTCGACGCACCTCTCGCCCGTTCGCCGCAGAACCGCAAGAAGATCGCGATTGTCTCTGCCGGCAAGGGTAAGCGGGCCGTCACACACTGGAAGCGGCTGGAATTGCTCAACGATGCTGCGCTGGTCGAATGCCGCCTGGAGACGGGCCGGACCCACCAGGTCCGGGTGCATATGGCCTCGATCGGCCATCCGCTGGTCGGCGATCCGGTCTACGGGCGCGGAAAAGCCGTTCACAGAAAGTTACTTAATCAATTGGACTTCAAGCGGCAGGCGCTGCACGCTGCGCACTTGGGGTTCATTCATCCGGTGACGAAAGGTCGTTTGTCGTTTGACAGTGCCCTTCCGTCGGACATGCAGGAACTGTTCACCGCACTTGGTGTATAGAAATAAAACAGCTAAGGGGCGTGCCCCCTGGCGAGGGAGTGAACGAAACGATGGCTAATGCGACCCGCGTTGTGTCGATTCCCGCCTCTGGCGGCGAAGCCGGACTCAACCGCTACCTCAGCGAGATCAAGAAATTTCCGATCCTTGCTCCTGAGGAAGAATATATGCTTGCCAAGCGGTGGCGCGAACATGGCGACACCGACGCAGCCGCGCGCCTCGTCAACTCGCATCTCCGCCTCGTTGCAAAGATCGCCATGGGCTATCGCGGATATGGCCTGCCGGTCAGCGAGCTGATCAGCGAAGGCAACATCGGCCTGATGCAGGGCGTGAAGAAGTTCGAGCCGGAGCGGGGCTTCCGCCTCGCCACCTATGCGATGTGGTGGATCCGCGCCTCGATTCAGGAATTCATCCTGCGCTCGTGGAGCCTCGTCAAAATGGGTACCACCGCGGCGCAGAAGAAGCTGTTCTTCAACCTCCGCCGGATGAAGAACCAGATCGATGCGTTCGAGGAAGGCGATCTGAAGCCGGAAGCGGTCAGAAAGATCGCCAACGACCTTGGCGTGACCGAGGAAGAAGTCGTCTCGATGAACCGTCGCATGGGCATGGGCGGCGACACCAGCCTCAATGCTCCGCTGCGCGACACGGACGGCGAAGGCCAGTGGCAGGATTTCCTGGTCGACAACGGGCCGCTTCAGGACGAGATCCTGGCGGACGATGAAGAGCGCCAGGTTCGGCATGAGCTTCTGGTCGAGGCGATGGAAAGCCTCAACGACCGCGAGAAGCACATCCTGACCGAGCGCCGCCTGATCGACGAGCCCAAGACGCTCGAAGACCTCTCGCAGGTCTACGGCGTCAGCCGCGAGCGCATCCGCCAGATCGAGGTCCGCGCGTTCGAGAAGCTGCAGGCCGCGCTGATCCGCTTGGCCGGCGAGCAAAGGCTGCTCCCGGCTGCTTAAGGATCAACTCCGATTGTCGGCGGTCAGTGCCTTTTCCTGACGAGAACAGCGTCCTGATTCCTGCCGATGCCCTCTGCAGAGATGGACAATACATCAAAGTATTTTGACCATCTGCGTCGAATATACGCATGGGTATGATAGCTGGTTTGATAGAAATCAGGCAAACCATCCGTGCCTGATCCGGTTGAGTAGTAGAATCCACGAGAATTAATTTCGCTCAGCCCAGCCTTGGGAAGCTTGCTGTAGTGATTCTCACCATGGGTTGTGAAGAGGCCGATGCCGCCTGGCTTCAGGATCCGCGACAACTCCGCCAGCCAAGCGTTTTGCATTTTCTCAGGGAGGTGCGTGAAGACGCTGATGCTGAAAATGAAATCAAACTTGCCGTCGGGATACTTCGTCGGGACCTTCACGCGGTTCACATCAACGTCCTGGAATGACGGGTAATGAGCGTTTAGCCAACGAATGGGCTTGATATCTATGTCTGTCCCGGAAATCCTCCCGGGAGGAACCATGAATCCAAGCGGAATCATTAATCGACCGCAGCCGCATCCAAAATCTAGAATATTATCAAACTTGAACAGTGACTGCCCGTTGCTTTGCAATATCCGCTCGATATCGTCTAACATTCTCTGGCCGCTAATGAAAAACTTATCGTTATAAGTGCCGGCGACGCGAATTTGTAAATGCTTCGGCGGTACGGAAATAGATTTATCCTTGAGATTCAGAAGTGAAATGAATTGACTCAACTCAATCTGAATATCTGAATATTTTGTCTCAATTTTTTTGAGACGTGAGAAGACATTGATTGAACTAATAAACTGCTTAATGCTATCTATCAGCATTCATTCACCCGCTTAAATCGAATTGAAAATGCCCGTCATACCTGAAGTTCGATCAGGCGACGTGCTGGGATATCCCGCAAGCTGTAATTCGCAATGTGGGTTGGCAACAGGACCGATCTCACACCTGAAAAAGATTGTGATCTCACTGCCCGTTGGCATCGTGTGGCCAGCCTAGCCAGCGATAATGTTGCTCAGCGTCGCTTCGGGAAGGACGAACGGCATAGGCGATTGAGCGAGGGGTAGTTTACTCCCCGCGACCGGAGGCAGCCTGATCGTCGTCCGGAGGAGGCGGGCCCGCTTCCGCCAGACTTGGTCCTCTTTCGGACAGACCGGCGTCCTTCACCCCAGCGACGTGATCGGCGACCCACGCGCCGCGCTCGCCGAGCGGCTCGGCGCGGCCGGTGGTGCTGTCCATGGAAGTTTGGTGCTCAAGCTCGGCATTAAGCTCCGCGCCGAACAGGAAGGCGTAGGCGGACAGGTACATCCACGTCAGCAGCATGACGATCGCCGCGATCGAACCATAGGTCGCGCTATAGTCGGTCAGCCGGGTGACATAGAAACTGAAACCCGTCGCCAGCAGCAACCAGACAATCGAAGTGAAGATCGACCCCGGTGTCAGCCACTGCCAGCGCGCATCCTCACGCGAGGGACCAAGGCGATAGAGCGCCGCTGCCATCCCGGCCGCCAACAAGGCCATGCCGACATAAAGGCCGATCCGCCCGGCGACGAGCAAGGCGGCTGTTGCCCTCGGCAAAATTCGCTCCAACTCCCCAATTGCCGCCATCGCAGCCAAGGCGATCAGCGCAATCAAGGTCGCGCCCACCGTGATGACGATCGCAATCCCGTAGAAGCGGAACAGGCTGCGCTTTTCCTTTTCTTCATAGGCAATGTTCAGTGCGCTCATCACCGCGCCCGCGCCATTGCTGCCGGCGTAAAGTGCGACTCCGAGTGCGGCCAGGATTCCGAAACCGCTCGATTGCTCCGAGGCATGGACGGCGTTCATCAGCAACTGGCCCAGCAGCTTCACCACATCGGGTGGAAGGAAGCGGACCAGCGTCGTAACATGGTCGATCACCGTCGTCGGCTGGGCGAACATGCCGTAGCTCAGGACCAGGATTCCAAGCAGCGGCACCAGCGCCAGGAAGCCGTAGAATGCGACACCTGCGGCAACCAGTCCGATATTATCGAGCCAGCTCTGGTTCCACACGCGAACCGCAACGTCCTTCCAGGCGCGCAGCGGTATTTGCCAGGGGGTGATGGCGTTGCGGCCGTGCCGGTCCCGAGGAGCTTTCGTCATGCGGATCTTCAAGCGCGGGAGAAGCGACGTCGTTCCGCCACTTGCCATTCGCGCGAAAGAGTCCGACGCTGTTCCTTTGGAGAGCGCCTGCCGCTCGACATGCGACTCGGCGCCCCCGCCAACACCGGAGGAAGGAGAGTCGCATGCCCGGAGCAACCAATGGCACGAGGTTAATCGCGCTGGTCGGACCGGCCGGCGCGGGCAAGACTAGCCTGGCGGAAGCATTTCTGTTCGCCAGCGGAACTACCGACAGGCAGGGTTCGGTCGCAAACAAGTCGAGCATCGGTG
This sequence comes from Sphingomonas caseinilytica, assembly GCF_023516455.1. GTDB lineage: Bacteria > Pseudomonadota > Alphaproteobacteria > Sphingomonadales > Sphingomonadaceae > Sphingomicrobium > Sphingomicrobium caseinilyticum. The sequence continues at coordinate 519,036 of NZ_JAMGBA010000001.1, forward strand.
ACAGCAGCGAGGAATCGCGCTCCCGCGGCGGATCGACCGAAACCAATCTCTACAATTTCACCTACCTCGGCGACAAATACGCTATCATCGACGCGCCCGGATCGATCGGCTTTTCCGCCGATGCCGCGCGCGGCCTGGCGGTTGCCGATGTCGCCATTGTCGTCGTTGATCCGGACCCGGCGCGTGCCGCCCTTGCCGCCCCTGCCCTTCGGATGCTCGACGAGCTTGGCATTCCCCACCTCATTTTCGTCAACCGCATCGACCAGGCCCATGGCCGGATCCGCGACCTGCTGACCTCACTGCAGCCGATGAGCGTGTCGCCGCTGATCGCGCGCCAGCTTCCCATCCGTGAAGGAGAAAAGGTTACCGGCTTCATCGATATCGCGCTGGAGCGCGCCTATCATTATGTGCCCGGCAAGCCGTCTGAGCCGATCGCGCTTCCCGACGAACTGGCGGAGCGCGAAGCGCAGGCCAGGACCCAGTTGCTGGAGCAGCTGGCCGACCACGACGACAATTTGCTAGAGCAATTGCTAATGGACCAGGTGCCGGAACCGGGCACTATTTTCGCGGACCTGAAGCGCGAAACGAGCGACAACCTTGGCGTGTCGGTTCTGTTCGGTTCGGCCCAGAACGGCTGGGGCGTACGGCGATTGCTGAAGGCCCTGCGCCACGAGGCGCCGGGTCCGGAATCGACCGCAGCCAGGCTGGGGGTCGATGCTCCCGCCGTCTATGCGTTCAAGATCTTTCACGGGGGATCGGTCGGGCGGCTGGCGCTGGCGCGTGCGCTTGGCGGCGGTGTTCATGAAAACACCGATTTCAAGAACTCGAACGACGAGCACGGCCGGCTGGGTGCGCTCTTCTCGGTCCAGGGCGAGAAGACCGCAAAGATCGCCGACGCGGCCAATGGCGATGTCATTGCAGTAGCAAAGGTAGACGGAGTGAAGTCGGGCGACTGGCTCGGGGCCGGCAAATTGCCTCCGAAGGTAGACATCGATTTCCCATCGCGTAATTGCGCACTCGCAATCCATCCGGCCGATCGCAAGGACGATGTGAAACTGTCCGGCGCGCTAGCCCGAATCCTCGAGGAGGATCCAAGCCTCACGCTCGAACAGGATGAGGCCAGCCATGAGATGCGACTTCGCGGCGTCAATGACGAGCATCTGAAGACGACCTTGGCGAAGCTGAAACGCCGGTACGGCGTCGAAGTCAGCCACCACGCGCCATCGATCGGCTATCGGGAATCCATCCGGAAACCGTCGCAGCAGCGCGGCCGTCACAAGAAGCAATCCGGGGGTCACGGACAGTATGGCGACGTGATCATCGAGATCAGGCCGCTTGGGCGCGGCGACGGCTTCCATTTCGAGGAGAAGATCCACGGCGGGGCAATTCCCAAGCAGTGGATCCCGGCAGTGGAACAGGGCGTCAAGGACGCGATGGCAAAGGGGCCGCTTGGCTTTCCGGTTGTCGATGTCGCAGTGACGTTGTTGGACGGCAGCTACCATAGCGTGGATTCCAGCGAACTTGCGTTCCGCCTGGCCGGGCGGATCGCGATGCAGGACGCGTTGGCCGAGGCAGTACCGCACCTTCTGGAACCGGTTCAGAAACTGGTCGTGGTAACACCCGCCGTGTCCACCAGCCGGGTCTCGTCGGCAGTCGCCAGCAGGCGCGGCCAGATGCTCGGCATGGGTCCGCGCGAAGGCTGGACCGGTTGGGACCGGATCGAAGCGCTGATCCCGGAAGCGGAGCTGACCGGCCTTGAAGCGGAACTTCGGTCGATGAGCCAGGGACTTGCCAGCTACGAAGCGGAGTTCGACCATCTGGCCGAGCTAAGCGGTCACCTGGCCGATAAGGTGGTCCAGCAGCATGAGGCGGAACCCGCCTAGGCGAGACCTTCGACGGTCAGGATCGGATGCCAGTCGCCGAGCCGGTGCGTTGACGCGAAATCGTCAGGCACTGGCTCGCCGGCATGGATGCCGTGACTGACATAGACCGCATCGATTCCATATTTGGCGGCCCCTAAAATGTCGGTCGGCAGGCCATCGCCGATCGCCACCATTTCTTCGAGCGGCGGGTTGCCAGCCAGCGAGCGGGCATAGTCGTAGATCGGCCCGTGCGGCTTCCCATACCATAAGACGTGGCCGCCCATGGCTTCGTAGATATCGGCCAGCGCCCCGGCGCACGCTTCCCGCCTGCCACGATGAATGACGACCCGATCCGGGTTGAGACAGTGCATGACGACCCCCGATTGCGCGAGGCCCGCAAGCATGTCGCGATACTGTTCGGGGTCGTCATATCGATCGTTGAGTCCGGTGCAGGCAAGCTCGGCATAGTTGCTTGAGATGATCGTAACGCCGCGCGATCGCAGGTCCTCGCGATCGTCCTCCAGTCCAAGAAAGCCCACCGGTCGAGGCGGATGGGTGAGCGCGGAGATTCCCGCCTCCCCGCTAGTCGAAATCGCATCATAGCTGTCGCGGGAGAGGCCCAGCCGATCGAGAGCGCGCTGTACCGACGACGCTGGCCGCGGCGCATTGGTGAGAAGGATGATGTGACGGCTTTCATCCTTCCATTTGAGAAGCCGTTCCTGCGCGCCGGGAAACAGGTGCCCACCATCATGCACGACACCCCAGATGTCGCAGAGAATGACGCGGTACTTGGGATCGAGATCGTCGAGAGAATCCATGAGCTCGCGATGCCCTGCCGCTCAGATCGTGACAAGCTGCCTTGACGCGACACCAGCCAGCGGCTTGGGTGCGCGGCAAATCGAGAGGGGAGCACACGTGGCCAAACGCCTGACTTATTATATTCTCGGGGGCCTGGTGCTCGGCATCCTCGTCGGATGGGTCCTGAATGGGACCATCCAGGATGGGACGCCAGAGGCTACAGCGAAGCTTGAGCAGATCGCGCACTATTTCTCGATCCTGACCACCGTCTTCCTTCACCTCATCAAGATGATCATCGCGCCGCTGGTGCTTTCGACCCTGGTGGTTGGGATTGCGCATATGGGTGACACGTCGGCACTGGGCCGGGTTGGCATAAAGGCCGTTGGCTGGTTCCTGTGCGCCAGCATCGTCTCGCTCACCCTCGGCCTCGTCCTCGTCAACATGCTGCAGCCGGGGGTCGGCGTCGGCCTTCCGCTGCCGCCCGAGACTGCAACCAGCGGCGTTGACCGATCCGCCTTCGACTTTGCCAAGTTCGTCACGCACATCTTCCCTGAATCGATGATCGAGGCGATGGCGGAGAACCAGATCCTCCAGATCGTCGTCTTCTCCCTGTTCCTCGGCGTCGCCATCACCGCCGTCGGCGAGCCCGCCCGCCCGCTGGTTCGCGCGATGGAAGCGCTGGTGAAGGTGATGTTGCAGGTCACCGACTATGTGATGCGCTTCGCTCCTGTCGCGGTGTTCGCGGCAGTCACGGCAACGATTGCCGAGCGGGGCCCTGGCATCCTCGGCACCTATGGCTACTTCATGGGCAGCTTCTACCTGGGCCTGATCCTGCTTTGGGTACTGCTGTTGGGAGTCTGTTTCCTCATTGTCGGCAAGCGCACCCGCCAACTGATGCGCTACATCCGCGACCCGATCGTCCTGGCCTTCTCGACCGCATCTTCCGAGGCCGCTTTCCCCCGCACCTTGGAAGCGCTGGACCGCTTCGGTGTGCCGCCGCGCATCGCCAGCTTTGTCCTGCCGCTCGGCTATTCGTTCAATCTCGACGGTTCGATGATGTACATGACCTTCGCCGCGATTTTCATCGCGCAGGCCTATGGCATCGACCTGACTCTCGGCCAGGAGATCGCGATGCTCCTGACCCTGATGGTGACGTCAAAGGGTATTGCCGGCGTACCGCGCGCCAGCCTGGTGGTCATCACCGCTACGCTATCGCAATTCAACATCCCCGAAGCCGGCATCCTGCTCGTGCTGGCGATCGACCATTTCCTCGACATGGGCCGTTCTGCGACCAACGTCGTCGGCAATGCCGTCGCGAGCGTGGTGGTCGCCAAGTGGGAAGGAAATCTCGATCCTATCGAGCCAGCCGACATCGAGCCGCCTCATGCCCCGTCCAGTCACAGTCTGCTGCATGCGCCGGACGGCGAAGCGGCCAAGGGGCCTGATTCCTTCAGGTAGCGGGCGCGGGAACGACGCGGTCGTCGGCTGGCTCGCCCCGGCTGACAACCGTCGCGCAGGTCAGGTCTCCGGTGACGTTGAGCGTCGTCCGACACATGTCGAGGAAGCGGTCGACGCCCAAGACCAGGCCGATGCCTTCGGGCGGAACGCCGATCAGGCCTAGGATAAGCGCCACGACCGGCAATGACCCGGCGGGAACGCCGGCAGTTCCGATCCCACCAAGGATGCAGATGAACAGCACGACCGCCTGCTGACCAAGGCTCAGCTCCACGCCGAAGAACTGGGCGAGGAACAGGACGGTTACGCCTTCGAAGATCGCCGTTCCATTTTGATTGGCGGTCGCGCCGATCGTAAGCACGAAGCGCGCGACCCGGCGCGGCAGACCCAGCTTCTCCTCGGCAACGCGCATCGCGGTTGGAAGGGTGGCGTTGGACGATGCCGTCGAGAACGCCATGACCATCGCCTCCTGGCTTTGGCGGAAGAACCACAGCGGGGATACGCCGCCCGCGAACTTCAGCAGCAGCGGATAAGTCACGAACATGTGAACACCGAGCGCCAGCAGGACCACGCCGACATAGGCGCCGAGCTTCACCAAAAGGTCCCAGCCGAACAGCGACGCCAGGTTGAACATGAAACAGGCGATGGCGATCGGCGCGAGACGGATGATCAGGCCCATGAGCCGCATGGAAACCTGGAAGATGGCTTCGAAGATATTGAGGAGCAGCGCGGTCTGCGGCGTCGCCGTCAGCAGCATCCCGATGCCGAAGATCAGCGCAAAAACCATGACCGCGAGAATGTCGCTGGTCGACATGGCGGTGACGATATTGCTGGGGATGATCGCCAGGACCGCGTCAACACCCGTCGGTTTTTCGGCCTGTCCGGAAAGGATAGCTCCCGCTCCCTGCCGCGCACTGTCCAGCATCTCTTGCGCCTGGGCGTGGTCCACGCCGACGCCGGGCTGGAAATAGTTGGTGACGGCCAGTGCCAGCACGACGGCGATGCCCGAAACCACCACCGTAAAGGCAAGCGTTTTAAGGCCGACGCGCTTCAGGGCGCGGATATCCCCCATTTCCGCAATCCCGACGATCAGTGCGGAGATGAGCAAGGGGATGACCATCATGAAGATCAGGCGGAGGAATATCTGCCCGATCGGACCCGTCACATAAGTGGAAATCCACTCAGCCCATGCCGGCTCCGCCGCCGCATTCGCAATCAGCCCAAGCGTGAGGCCGACCAGGAATCCAATGAGCATCTGCCATTGCAGGGAAATGCTCCGGCGCTCTGCGGTGGCCATTCGCTAGCCTTTCTCCTCCGCCGGCCATTACGGAGGCGGTTGGGTCAGCTAACGCCTGAGTGGCCGATCGGTTCTTCAAGGGACTTGGGCGGGACGCTGAACCATTTCGGACCGGCGGCCGTCATGTAGAAGCAATCCTCCAACCGGATCCCGAATTTGCCGGGGAGGTAAATGCCGGGCTCGTTCGAGAAACACATGCCGGGCGCCAGGGCTGTCATCTCGCCGTGGACCAGGTTGATCGGTTCATGGCCCTCCATGCCGATGCCGTGGCCGGTGCGATGCGACAGTCCCGGCAATTTGTAGCCCGGGCCATAGCCCCAGCTTTCGTAGGCACGGCGGACGGCATCATCGACGCTGCCCGCAGGAGCGCCGACCTTCGCGGCCTGGTTGGCGATCTGCTGTCCACGCGCCATCTGGTCCCAGACCTTGCGCTGCTCGGGGGTCGGATCGGCTCCCCAAACGAAGCTGCGCGATATGTCGGACTTGTAGCCGCGCACGTCGCATCCGCAGTCGAACAGGACGTTGATGCCCCGCTCCACTACCTGCGGCTTGCGCGTTCCATGAGGATAGGCCGTCCCCTCGCCCAGCAGGACGAGCCCGCCGTCATAAGAGCCGCCCATGGCTCGTGTCGCCTGGCCGATGATGGCGTCGATGTCGGCGACGGTCATGCCCGCCTTCAGTTGGGGCCAGGTATAGGCGAATGCGGCGAGCGTGATGTCCGACGCCGCCTGCATCAAGGCCAATTCCGGAGCGGTCTTGATCATCCGGCAGCCGCGAACGACGGGATTGGCGCTGACGACCCGTGCACCAGGCAAATGCTGGTTCAGCTTGTCGAGGATGAAGAAGCGGTTGGTTTCTTCCATGCCGATCGGCGACGAAGCCAGGCCACGCTCCCGGAGAAAGTCCGCTACCAGTTTCAGCGGTTCGACGTCTTCGTGCCAGGTTCGGACTTCGGCTGGGATGCCGAGGCTTTCCTCGATCGACGGCTTCTCGAAGAAGGGTGTGACGATGATCGGGTCACCAGTGGCGGGAATGACCGTCCCCGTCAGCCGTTCCGATCTCCACCATTGGACGCCGGTGAAATAATCGAGGCTTGCGCCGGATTCGACGATGATCGCACCGATGCCGTTGGCCTGCATCAGCGCCTGCGCACGCGCCAATCTGGCAAGCCGTTCTGGCCTGCCGATCGCCGGGGGAATTGCGAACTTCTTTAGCTCGGCGGCCTGCGCCGTTGCGCTGCGGGCCAATCCGGTCATCGATGCGGCTGCAAGCAGCCCTCCCCCGGCTAGAAGCTGGCGGCGACCAATTCGCATATATTCCCCCACTATCGTCGGATGGTTGGGCCCATCTGTTGCATGATGGCGTTCAATAGGCCAGCTACGCCGATCCATGCCTATCGCCCTGCCCTATTCGACCGGAGCACGCCGCCCCGGGCCCAAGGAGACCGTCGCGCTTCTCGCCGGGCTGATGGCGCTGAATGCGTTCGCCATCGATGCGATGATTCCTGCCCTGCCCGATATTGGGGCGGACCTCGGCGTCGGCACCGAGAATATGCGGCAGCTGGTGGTGATCGCCTATTTCTTCGGTTTCGGCGTCGGGCAGATTATTTGGGGACCGCTTGCGGACCGGTTCGGGCGCAAGCCGATCCTGGCAGTCGGGGTCGCCCTCTACGCGGGCTTTGGGCTGCTTTGCGGAATCGCTGGAAGCTTCGAGTTGTTGATCGCGGGGCGCATCGCCATGGGCGCCTCGGCCGCGGTTACCCGCGTGCTTGTCACGGCCATGGTCCGGGACCTGTTCGAGGGCGAGGAAATGGCCCGGGTCATGAGCCTCGTCTTCATGGTGTTCATGCTGGTGCCGATGCTGGCGCCCAATATTGGCCAGGCGATCCTGCTGGTTGCCGACTGGCGGGCGATCTTCCTGGTCTTGGCCGGGTACGGCGCGATCATGTGGCTATGGGGGTTCATCAGGCTTCCCGAGACGCTTCACCCGGAATTTCGGCGTGCTCTCAATGCAGGCGAAATCTGGTCCGGCGTGAAGGTTGCGGCGTCCGACCGGCTGTCCATCGGTTACACATTGGCGCTGACGGCGGTCTTCGGTGTGCTGACCGGCTATATCTCCTCGATCCAGCAGATCGTCTTCGACGTTTTCGATTCCGGTGAACTGATCGGCATCGTGTTCGCAGCAATCGCCGGGCCGATGGTCTTCGCAAGCTGGGGTAACAGCCGCGTCGTTGGCCGTTTCGGCCTTCGCAGGACTGGCCATTGCGGCCTGATCGCGATCGTGACGATGACGGCGATCCATGCGATCGTTGCGGAATCCATGGACGAACCCTTGTGGCTGTTCATCCTGCTGATGCAGCTCACCTTCGTCAGCTTCTCCTTCACGACATCGAACTTCGGAACCTTGGCGATGACCAACATGGCTCCGATCGCTGGCACGGCCTCCTCTTTCCAGGGAGTGACGGGCACGATCGGTGGTGCGCTTCTTGGTCTCGCCATCGGCCAATCGTTCGACGGAACGCAGCTGCCGTTCCTGATCGGCTGCGCGATGTGCGGAACTCTGGGCCTCGCCATCGTGTTCTGGACCGAGCGCGGGAAATTGTTCGCGGCAATTGGCAAGCCGGAAGAGGAAGAAGAAAGGGCGGAGACAACGCCCCCGCCCGATCCCGACTATTGATGTTGCAAAAGCAGCCTATTCCTCGACGTCGTCGTCAGGTCCGGCTCCAACCATCAGCGCTTCGCCGACCTCTTCGGTCTTGCCGCGGATCGCATTTTCGATCCGCTTCGCCATGTCCGGATTGTCCTTCAGATACTGCTTGGCGTTCTCACGGCCCTGACCGATCCGTGTCGAGTCATAGCTGAACCAGGCGCCGGACTTCTCGACGAGGCCTGCCTTGACGCCAAGGTCGAGCACTTCGCCGACCTTGCTGACGCCTTCGCCATACATGATGTCGAATTCGACCTGCTTGAACGGCGGGGCGACCTTGTTCTTCACCACCTTCACCCGTGTCGTGTTGCCGACAATATCATCCCGGTCCTTGATCTGGCCGGTACGGCGGATGTCCAGGCGGACCGAAGCGTAGAACTTCAGCGCATTGCCGCCGGTCGTCGTTTCCGGATTTCCGTACATGACGCCGATCTTCATACGCACCTGGTTGATGAAGATGACCATGCATCGCGAGCGGCTGATCGAACCGGTGAGCTTGCGCAGCGCCTGGCTCATCAGGCGGGCCTGGAGGCCGACATGGCTGTCGCCCATCTCGCCTTCGATTTCGGCCCTGGGAACCAGCGCGGCGACGGAGTCGACCACCAGCACATCAATCGCGTTCGAGCGGACCAGCGTGTCGACGATCTCGAGCGCCTGCTCACCGGTGTCGGGCTGCGATACGATCAGCTCGTCGATGTCGACGCCAAGCTTCTTGGCGTAAACCGGATCGAGGGCGTGCTCGGCGTCAACGAAGGCCGCGGTACCGCCGGTCTTCTGAGCTTCGGCGATGGCGTGCAGTGCCAGCGTGGTCTTGCCGGAGCTTTCCGGACCGTAAATCTCGATGACCCGGCCGCGCGGCAGGCCGCCGACGCCCAGCGCGATGTCGAGGCCCAGCGAGCCGGTCGAAATCGTCTCGACCTCCATTTTCTCGCGGCTGCCCAGCTTCATTGCCGAGCCCTTGCCAAACGCGCGATCAATCTGCGCGAGCGCTGCTTCCAATGCCTTTTGACGGTCCGTGTTCACATTATCCCCATTCAAGCCGACGACTTTGAGTTGCGCTGCCATGGCCTTCATTCCCTCGTCAATCGGGCGGCTCGTTACCCCCCTTGAAGGCCATTTCGTATCCTATTTGTTCCATAAGAACAAGATAGGAACAATTACATTGATTTCTTCTTTGAAACTATCAGGAAATAGGCTTCGCGCATCGCTTCTTCAAACGAAGTTCGGCCATAAATATCATTGTGCCCCGCCCCCTTGATCGTTCGGTCGTAAATGAGGTTCGGAACTTGAGGGCGCAGGGCCGCGGTTCGAATTGGGCGGATGATCTCATCGCGCTCGGCCGCGACCAGCGCGACCGGGACCGGATTGCCCTTCAAAGCGCCGGCGGAGTTCATCTCATGCTCGAAGAAGGGACCGACCGGCAGCCAGGGAAACAGGTCGGACGCCGCGGCCTTCAACGAATCGAACGGTGTCACAAGGATCAATCCATCGAGCCTTCGCTTCCCCGCCAAATGGGCCGCGACCCCGCTGCCGATGCTAAATCCGGCAGCAATAACCTTCCTCGCCTTGGTGTGTTCGACCGCGGCATCATAAACTGTTGGCGCGTCGGCAATCAGAGCCTCGGACGACGGGCTGCCCGTCGAGGGTCGATACCCCCGATAGTGAAATGCCACGACATGTGCGTCGGGGAACAGGCGGTTGAGTTCTACCGCGACATGCTGGCCATTCCAGGCATTTCCGCCGAAGCCAAGAACCAGCGGATCGTCGCCTTCATTGCGAGGCCGAAGGTAAACGCCGTGGAGCCGCACGCCGCCGGACGCTTCGATTTCAAGCTTTTCCGCACCAGCAGGCAGCGGTCCCGCAGCCGGAACCGCGTCCGTCGGGAACAGCATCTGGGTTTGAAAGAAACTCATCATCAGAAGCACTGCACCCATAGCGCCGAGCGCCACGATAAGCAGCCTGCCGGCAATTCCGATACGTCTAGCTGGCGAATGCCGCTTCAATGATCGGTGTGACCCGGTCGATCGTGTAAGGTTTTTCGATCATCGGGGCGTTCTTGAATTCAGCCGGGGGCGGATCGACATGCCCGCCGCTGGCTAGCACGAAGGGCGTGCCCTTTTCGCGCAAGGCCGTGGCAACCGGCCAGACATTCTCGCCCTTCAGATTGACGTCGAGGATCGCCAGATCGAAGTCGATCTTCTCTACGGCTTCCAATGCGGAGCTGACACTGTCGCAACTGCCACTCACCTCATGCCCCAATGAATGGAGGAAATCCTCCAGCATCATGGCAATCAGCGGCTCGTCCTCGACGATTAGGATGGAACGCGAACCCGACATAGACCTAGGAAATAGCAGCCGTTTCGCCGGAGGAAAGGATTAATTGCCGGACAACACTTTACGGACGGCTTCCGCAAGTTCCTGAACCGAAAAGGGCTTGGGCAGGAAGGCGACATTGGCGATGTCGATCGACTTTCTGAGCTGCTCCTCGGCATAGCCGGACATGAACAGGATCGGCAGTTCCGGCCGGGTCTTGCGCGCCTCGCGGACCATGGTCGGCCCGTCCATCAGCGGCATGACCACGTCGGAGATGAGCAGGGCGATCTCATCGCCGCGGTCGATGATCTCCAGCGCTTCCTCGCCATTGTTGGCGGTCAGCACCTTGTAGCCGTGCCGGGTGAGCGCCCGTTCCGCGACTGTGCGGACCATCGGCTCGTCCTCGACCAGCAAGATGGTGCCAGTGCCCCAAAGCTCGTTTTCGCTCTCCTGCTTCTTCGATTTGCGCCCGCCCTTCTTCTCTTCCTCAACCTGGTGAACCGGCAGGTAGATGGTGAAGCGGGTACCGTCGCCGACCTTGGAATCGGCAAAGATATAGCCGCCCGACTGCTTGACGATGCCGTAGACGGTCGAAAGCCCAAGGCCCGTGCCCTTCCCGACTTCCTTGGTGGTGAAGAAGGGTTCGAACACCTTGCTCAGGATCGCCGCCGGAATGCCGGTCCCCGTGTCGGCGATCGACAGCGCCGAATAATCGGCGATGGGCAGGATCTCGCTGCCGAGGTCGGCGACCTGATTCGCCTTTACCGAATAGGTCTGGATGGTCAGCGTGCCGCCGCCCTTGGTGGCCATTGCATCGCGTGCATTGACGGACAGGTTGACGATCACCTGTTCAAGCTGCCCCGGATCGGCGCGGACCGGGCCAAGGTCGCGGCCGTGCTTCACCACGAGCTGGACGGTCTCGCCGAGCAGCCGCTTCAATAGGTGCGACACTTCACTGATGACGTCGGGCAGCTGAAGGATCTGGGGCCGCAGTGTTTGTTGGCGAGAGAAGGCGAGCAGCTGCCGGGTCAAGCCGGCGGCGCGGTTGGAATTGGATTTGATCTGCTGAAGGTCATCATAATCGGTGTCGCCGGGCGTGTGCCGCATCAGCATCAGGTCGCAGTGGCCGATGATCGCCGTCAGGATATTGTTGAAGTCGTGGGCGACACCGCCGGCCAGCTGCCCGACGGCTTGCATCTTGGTCGCCTGCGCGATCTGGCGCTTAAGCTTCGCCTCTTCGCTATTGTCCTTGAGCAGCAGGAGCACCGCCGCATCGCCAAGCCCGCGAAGACCCGCCACGGTCAGTGCGACCGGCTCCGTCGGCTGGTGCTTCAGCCGGACCGGCAAGTCGCCCGACATGGACGGCCCGCGGGCGTTTCGGCGCACGGCATCGGCCACCGCCGCCTTATCCTCCTTGACCACCAGGTCGCCGGGATAGGACGGCATGTCGCTCCCTGGAATTCCGCCGGCCTGGCGGAACGCCTTGTTCACCGTCAGGAAGCGGCCATCGCGATCGACCAATGCCAGACCGATCGGCAGCATTTCCAGCAGCACCTGGACATTGGTGGAGCTTGCAAGGCTTGGCCCCTGGTCGGCATCGAACAAGAGCAGGGTCGCCGCCGATTCCGCGTGACCGATTTCGATCGGAACGGTGACGACGCGCATTGGTCGTGCATCCGGACCTTCCGCCATCAGCTTCACGGAGCCATCGCCGGCCGGCTCGATCAGGTCGGTGAACAATGGCGGCTGTTTGGTCGAGACCGTTCCGTCGAGCGCTCGATCCGAAAACAGGGCGTTCGCAGCCACCAGGCGGCCGTTGCCATCGACAAGGACGGCAAGCACGCCGGCGGCGGCCAGTCGTTCGCCGGTCTGCCCAGCAATTTGATTGGCGGCCGAATCCAGCGGATCTTCCCGAGATTCGCTAGTGAACCGCCAGAGAAGCAGGTCACGACCAATGCCGATCCGGCTAACCTCGACCCTGGCTTCGGCACCGCCCAAGACGGCGATATCGGACGATCCTTCGCCATCGCGCAGCGCCGCGTCCTTCAGCCGAACGAGCTTGGTTGATGCCGCCTTGTTGCGACCAACTTCGATCGGAGCAGGTGTTCCGTCGAACCGATCCTTGTACGCAATATTGATGGCCTTCAGAGCGCCTTCGACGTCGGTAATTGCCGCCGGGTCGCTTGAAAGGTTGAGCGCCGAACCGGCCAAGGCCAGATCGGGGAGTACGATCGGTTCCACCTCGACCCGTCCGGCACTCCTCCGATCGATGACGAAGGCGGCGACCAGCATCCCGACAAAACCGGCCAGGAAGAGCCCGCCGTAAATCGGTTGGCCGATCAGGAAGAACAGCAGTGCCCCGCTGATGGCAGCGGCGGCAACCAGACCCGGCACAAGCCATTTGAAGCCGCCGTCCAGCGGCTCGACTTCACCAAGGTCTAGCTGCTCGTAAAGCATCTACCAGATACGTACCCGTTGCTCCGGCGACAAATACAGCTTCTGCCCCGGCTGGACATTGAAGGCGGGATACCATGGGTCGAGGTTGCGCACCACGGCGGCGCGCTGTTCCGATGGCGAGTGCGGGTCGGTGATCAGCCGCTGGCGAAGATTCGCCTCGCGATAGTTGCGCCGCCACACCTGCGCCCAGCCGAGATAGAAGCGCTGGTCGCCGGTGAAGCCGTCGATCACCGGAGCTTCCGCGCCGCCCAGCGAATGCATCCAGGCGTCGTGGGCGATGGTAAGGCCGGCCAGATCGCCGATATTCTCGCCCAGGGTCAAAGCGCCCTTCACATTGGCATCGGGGAAGATCTGGTAGGCATCATATTGCGCGATCAGCGCCTTGCCAGCCGCTTCGAACGCCTTTCGGTCGGCCTCGGTCCACCATTCGTTGAGACGGCCGTTCTCGTCATATTTCGCGCCCTGGTCGTCGAAATGGTGGCTGATCTCATGGCCGATCACCGCGCCGATGCCGCCATAGTTGAGCGCCGGATCGGCATTGGGATCGAAGAAGGGCGGTTGCAGGATGGCGGCCGGGAAGACGATCTCCTGCATGCCGAAATTGGCATAGGCGTTGATCGTCATCGGGGTCATACCCCACTCCCAACGGCGGATCGGCTCGCCGAGACGGGTGATGTTGTCGTTATGCGACCATTCGGCCGCGCGCATCGCATTGCCAAGCGGGTCGTCGCGGCGGATCTCCAGCGCCGAATAATTCTTCCATTGGGACGGATAGCCGATCTTGGTCCGGAAATTGGCCAGCTTGGCCTTGGCGCGGACCTTGGTTTCGGGCGCCATCCACGTCAGGCTGTCGATGCGCCGGCCCATGGCCGCAACCACGTTACGGACCAGCTCGTCGGCCGCCGCCTTGGTTTCCGGCGGGAAGTGCCGCTCAACATAGATCTGGCTGACGTCGTCAGACAGGGAACCGGTGGTGAAGGTCACTGCCCGCTTCCACCGCTCCTCCTGCTGCGGCGTGCCCGACAGGGTCGTGCCGTAGAAGCTGAAAGCCTCCTTATCGAACGCGCTGGGCAGTACGGCCGCAAACTGGTCGAGCGAACGGACCAGCAGCTGATCCTTCAGCACCTGCAGCGGTGCCCGCGACAATAGCCGGGCGATCCCGTTGACCGCGCTCGGCTGCGCGACGTTGATCTCGGTCGCAGCGCTCAGCCCGCTGTCACGCAGGAAGGTCGCCCAGTCGAAGCCCTTCGCGTCGGCCTGCACCTTCGCCAGCGGCATGAGGTTATAGGTCTTAGTCGCGTCGCGGCTGTCGACCTGGGTCCAATGAACCTTGGCGACCTCCGTCTCGAAGTCGAGCACGGCCTTGGCCCGCGCGGCAGCATTAAGCTCACCCGCCAGGTTCAAGACATTGGTCATGTGCTGAAGATATGTCGCGCGGATGCCCTTCATCCGCTCGTCCTGGAGCAGATAATAGTCGCGGTCGGGCATGCCGATGCCGGACTGGAACATCTGCGTTACGTAGCGATCGGGGCTTTTGTCGTCCTGACCGACGTACAGGCCGAACGGAATGCCGATGCCATAGCGGCCCGCCTTGGCGGCCAGTGCGGCGTAGCCTGAGCGGTTGCTCAGGCCCTTGATCTCGCCGAGCCATGGCTGGATCGGGGCTAGGCCCTTGGCCTCGATCGCGGCGGTATCGAGGTAGCTGTTATAGACATTGCCGATCTTGCTGTTGGAGTCCCTGGCCGCTTCCTCGATGATGACCCGGGTGCGGTCCTTCGACAGGTCGTCCAGCTTGGTGAACATGCCATAGTTGGACTTGTCGGCGGGGATCGGCGTGTTCTTCGCCCAGGTCCCGTTCGAGAACATGTAGAAATTGTCGCCGGCCTGGACCGAGCGATCCATGCCGGCGGTGTCGAAGCCGAAGGTGCCGAGCTCGGGCTTCGGTGCCGGGGCCGGCGGCGGCGGCGGGGCCTCGGCTGGAGCTGCGGGAGCGGCCATTTCGGGCGGTGGGGTCGTCGTGCAGGCCGCAAGGGCGGTGGTTGCTGCGAGAAGGATAACCAAACGCTTCATTACTCTCTCCCCAATTCCGATCGCCCCTTGACCGGGCTCACTCAGCGGTGGCGAAACGCCGGCGCCACTTGCGACCGACCCACCAGCGCCAAACGACAAGCGACACGATATAACCGACAAGCGCAACCCCGAGGCCGATCAGGAACAGGCCCGATACCAGCGCCGGGGCGGCGTCCGAAAACAACCATTGCATCCACGTGCTGACGCTTTCGCCGCGCAGGGCCATGAAGCTCGCCAGGTCGGTGTGGAACCCGATCCTCCCGCCAACGTCGATCGCGGCAAGAAGGAAAAACGGAGTAGTCAGCGGATTGGACAGGAAGGTCATCGCCGCCGCGATCGGGATGTTGGCCCGAAGCGGCATCGCGAGCAGCGCCGCGCCGACGATCTGAAGTCCCGGCACCATCAGGAAGATGCCAATGAACAGTCCCGCGAAAACAGCTCGGGGAACCGACCGGCGCGTAAAGCGCCAGAGCTCCGAATGCGCGATCCGTTGACCGAAAGGCTTCAGCCAGGGGCTCGCCAGCACCTCGTCGCGCGACGGCGTGTTCTTGTGCAGAAGTCGCTGAAAATAATTGATTGGCCCGCTCATTATTATCCGTTTTGCCTCAACAGCCGGCCCTGTTCCCGCTTCCAGTCCCGCTCTTTGATCGTTTCCCGCTTGTCGTGGGCCTTCTTGCCCCGCGCCAGTGCCAGTTCGACCTTCGCGCGCCCCCGCGTATTGAAATAGATGGAAAGCGGCACGAGCGTTAGCCCCTGACGCGTGATCGAGCCATGCAGTTTGTCGATTTGTTTGGCTCGCAGCAGAAGTTTCCGGCGGCGGCGAGGCTCGTGGTTCATCCAGCTGCCGGCGCCATATTGCGGAATATGGCTGTTGATCAGCCACACTTCCTCGCCCTCGACCGTGGCATAGGCTTCCGCGATTGAGCCTTCGCCCGTCCTGAGCGCCTTTACCTCTGTGCCCTGCAGTTCGATCCCCGCCTCGAACCGATCTTCGACGAAATAGTCGAAGCGTGCGCGCCGGTTCTCGGCGACGACCTTCGCTTTGTCGAATTCAGTGATCGGGGCCTTGGACACGGGCGGAGCCTTAGACGGGTGACTGCTGCAATGCCAAGTGGCCTAGGCGCCGATGGCAACCGGCGCCACCTGGACGGCATAGGCAAAACAGACAAGCAGCAGGGCGACGATGTGAAACGGCCGCCAGCGAACGAACATCAGGCTGATATAGGTCCCAAGAAGGAAAAGCCCAAGGAACAGGGAATTGTTGATCGGCTCATGGCCCGGTGCGTAAAAGATGTAGCGATAGCCGGTGAACAGGATGAGCCCGGCAACCAGCGCTCCGTAGGTAACCTTTCGCGACGCCATATAATGGTCCCGCAGGTCGACCTGTCCGCTCTCGGGTGGCTCGGGTAGCGCAGCCGCGGCAACGACATAGACGGCCAAGAGCTTCAGGACCTGCAGCAGGCTTTGCGGGACCGTCACCTCAACGAGGTCGCGGTCGTGCCACTGGTCGACCCAGACGAATACGACGATCATCACGACTAGCGCCCCCTGGAGCAGCGGCTCGATCGCCCAGCGGACCCGCGAACCCGCCCGCAACAGTTGCTGAAAGCTATTGGCAAGCTGCGTCAGCGCCAAGGCCAGGATGACCGAGGTGAGCCCGAAGAACAGCTCGAAGGGCGTCATCCCCTAGATGAGCCCCGCGTGGGCCAGTGCCGCATCGACCGCCTTCCGCGAAGCATCGGACGGCTCCGTCATCGGTGCGCGAAGCTCGATAGAAAAGCCGGGGCGAACCCGCGACATCGCATATTTGACCGGTCCGGGCGACGCGTCGGTGAACAGGGCAGTGTGGAGCGGATAGAGCCGGTCCTGAAGTACCAGCGCTTCGTCCCACCGACCCTCGCGCATCGCTTCCTGGAACTCGGCACAGAGGCGCGGCGCGACATTTGCCGAGACGGAGATGCAGCCGACGCCGCCCATCGCATTGAAAGCCAATGCGGTCTCGTCATTGCCGCTCAGCTGAACAAACTGTTCTCCGCAGGCCCGGCGCTGGTCGGAAACCCGCCCAAGATTACCGGTGGCATCCTTGACCGCGATCACGTTCGGCAGACGTGAAAGCCGCGCCATTGTCTCGACCGCGATGTCAGTGATGGTGCGAGCCGGCACATTATAGAGGACGACCGAGATGCCGAGGTCTGCGACCGCCGCAAGGTGATTGTAGATCCCGTCCTGGTTCGGCCGATTGTAATAGGGCGGCACATGCAGCACGGCGTCGGCGCCGGCCGCTTTGGCGGAACTGGTGAGCTCGATCGCATGGGCGGTGTTGTTCGAACCGCAACCGGCGATCACCGGCACCCTGCCCCGCGCCACTTCGACCGTGATCTCGATGAGCCGCCGATGCTCCTCGGTCGTTAGCGTCGCCGCCTCGCCAGTAGTGCCGCAGGGCACCAGCCCGTTCGACCCCTCGTCGATCTGCCACTCGACCAATTCACGGAACGCCGCTTCATTGACTCGGCCCGCCGCAAAAGGAGTCACCAGTGCTGGTATCGACCCGAAAAACATGAATATTTTCCTTTGCTTGAACTTGCAGCGGCGTTCGGCGTTCGCAAAATTGAAGCCAGTTGTTCAGCGGCTGATAAGGACTCGGGGGTGATAATGTCCAGTATGAGGAGCGTGGGTCTATTCAGTTCGATTCTGTTGTCGTCCGTGGCCGTCGCCTCGGTCCAGCAGACCGGTACAACGCCGGCGGCCGCAACCGCTGCAGCGCAGGCAAGCAGCCAATCCTCCGCTTACGAGATTAATTATGCCCTGGCCGACTGGCGCCGGCTTCGTCAGAGCAGCGGCTATTCCTTCGCCGACTATGCGCGCTTCGTGAATGCCAATCCCGGCTGGCCGGGCGAAAGCGGTCTCCGCAGGAGCGCGGAAAAGCAGATGCGCCCGGGCGAAAATGCCAACACGGTCCTCGCATTCTACCGCACCAGCGAACCGCAAAGCGGCAACGGCTGGGCGCGCCTCGCCGAAGCCTATCAGGCGACCGGCAAGCCCGCCGAAGCACTGGCGGCAGCCCGAGGAGCCTGGGTATCCGGCGACCTCAGCCAATATGACGAGCAACTGCTCTTCTCGCGGTTCAGCTCGCAACTCACGGCCGCTGATCACGACAGACGCATCGACGCGCTTCTGTTCGACAAGAAGACGACCGACGCTTACCGGATGCTGCCCTATTCAAGCCCTGGACGGCGCGCGGCGCTTTCGGCTCGCATCGCAATGCTGTCCCGGACGGCCGATGCCGAGCAGCGATACCAAGCGGTCATCAACCAGGTGACCACCGATGCAGGCCTGATGATGGATCGCGCCCGCTATCTTCGTGATGGCGGCTACACGGTTGCGGCGCGCCAGCTATTCGCCCGGCAGCATAATTTCACCCAAAAGCCCGCCGACGTCGACCGTTTCCTCGACATGATGGTCCTCCTGTCGAAGGAGGCCGCTTCTGACCGGCAGTGGCAGATTGCCTACGACATCACCCGGCAAGTTGACGACGTGTTCGGACCCGGTGTCGACATCAGCCTCAAGGATTATGGGATCCGCGACAAATATACGACGCTGACCTGGACTGGCGGGACCGTCGCGCTGGAGCGGATGAACCGTGGCCGTGACGCGATCGCTCTGTTCGACAAATATGCAGGCGCCGGGCGTTCGCTGCAGGTCAAGACCAAGGGCTGGTACTGGGCAGGCCGGGCTTCCTCTCAATCTGGCGATGCCTTGCGCGGCCGTAGCTACTTCGAACGCGCAGCCGCGACACCTGAACTTTTCTACGGACAGCTTGCGCTTGAGCGCCTGGGCCGGATCGTTCCTGCACCGGCGGCCAATCCGGCGGTGGCAGTCACCGACGTCCAGCGCCAGGCATTCAACCAGAAGCGGTTGGTCCGCGCCGTCCGCCTCCTCGGTCAGCAGCGCCTCTACAGCGAGCAGAGCCTGTTCGTTCGTGCCTTGTCGGAAGACATCGCGACTGATGCCGATCGCCTGCTTGCCGTCGAACTTGGAACGCAGCTCTGGCGCCCGGACCTGGCCGTCTGGACGGCCCGGTCCGCTCGAAATGCCGGCAGCGCTTTCTACTACAAGGCAAGCTACCCCACCCACTCCGCCAGCGTGCCGTCAGGCCGTGCCTGGTCGTTGGTCCATGGCATCACCCGCCAGGAATCGAGCTTCGACAAGGCTGCTGTCAGCCATGCCGGCGCGCGCGGGATGATGCAGTTGATGCCCGGCACGGCGCGAGAGCAGGCGGGCAAGATGGGCTACGGCTATGACTATGGGCGGCTGACGACCGATCCCAGCTATAACGTCATGCTGGGCAGCGCCTACTTCCAGCGGCTCGTGAACATGTGGGACGGCAACTATCCGCTCGCGGTTGCCAGCTATAACGCCGGTGCCGGCAACGTCCGCAAATGGGTCAACAGCTATGGCGATCCACGCGGCAACGTCGACATCGTCAGCTGGATCGAGAAGATCCCGTTCGAGGAGACCCGCGGCTACGTCCAGCGCGTACTGGAGAACAGCGTGGTCTATGACCGGCTGAACCCGACGCTGCCGGGCCCGCAGCCTGTCCATATCTCTGCCTATCTCGGCAAGTCGTCGCGTCCGGGCTGATCCAAGCATTTGTCATTGCGAGCCGTCGTAGACGGCGCGGCAATCCAACACGCTCGACTGGATTGCTTCGCCTTGCTCGCAATGACAGAGAGTTGAGGTGACCGACCGCCCTCCCAGATTCATTACGCCGCAGGGTTTCGCGCGCATCCGCGCCGAATATGAAGAGCTATTCTCGGTCGAACGGCCCAAGATCGTCGAAACCGTGTCCTGGGCCGCGTCGCTCGGCGACCGATCCGAGAATGCGGACTATCTCTATGGCAAGAAACGCCTGCGCGAGATCGACCGGCGGCTTTCCTACCTGGCCAAGGTGATGAAGACGGCCAAGGTTGTCGATCCTGCCCGCCAGGAGCAGCGCGATACGGTGCGTTTCGGCGCCACGGTCGAGCTGGCCGATGAGGAGGATGACCGCCGCGTCATCACGCTGGTGGGCGAAGACGAATCCGACGCTTCGTCAGGACAGGTCAGTTGGGCAGCGCCGATCGCAAGAGCATTGGTGGGCGCGAAAGTCGGCGACGAGCGCATCGTTCGCCTTCCATCGGGCGAGAAAAGCTACGAGATCATGAAGATCAGCTATCCTTCACAGGCGTAGGCCATCCGGGATTGAGCATGGGGCGCTAAGCGCGGGACGGCTCGCTGGTCTTGGGCTGGCGGAACTGGACGACCTTCTCGCCCACTTCGGGCGGTTCAGCCGGCATCGCCTTCTGGTAGATATCGGCAATCGCCGTCAGCGCGGAAATCGTCCCGCTGGTCATGTCATTGCCGTCGATCACCGTCCATGGCGCCCAGCGCGTGTCGGTGTTCCGGAACGTTTCGTGGACGACTTCCGCGATGCGGTCGCGATGCCCCAGCCCGGAGACATCTTCCTGGGTCAGCAGATGCTGTTCCCAAGGGTCCTCCCGGCGTTCGTTCAGCCGCTCAAGCTGGCGCTCGGCCGACACATGGAAGAAAAGCTTCACGACCAGCGTGCCATGGTCACGTTGCTGCGCCTCGAATTCGTTGACCTCGTCGCAGGCCCGCGCCCACACCTTGTCGTTGGCCTTGCCAAACACCCGCTGTTCGATGATCCGTCGATACCAGCTGCGGAAGAAAATGGTCGTGTCGCCGGCCGCCGGGAGTCTGCTCCAGAATGGTGCCAGCCAATGGCGCTCATCGTCCCCTTCATCAGCCCCGCCGACCGTATGAACGCTGTAATGGCTAGGATCCCAGGCGCCCGCCAAACGCCTTAGTGCGGTGCGCTTGCCCGAAGCGATCCAGCCTTCAAGCAGGATGATCGCCCGCTTGCGATGAACGATCTGCGACGTTTGCAGGCGCGCCAACCGGTCTTGCAGCGAAGCGATCGCTGCATCGGCATCACCATTGAACGGTTCCCCCCGTTCAAATTCTGTTAACTCGATCGGCACGCGCGATGGCTATCGTAAAGGTTAAGCCGCCGCAATTACCTTTCGTCGATCCGTCGACGGCCGAAGCGTCCCGCCGTGGCACGAACGCCGTGAGCTGTTGAAAGGTTTACTGATTTTTGGGCGCGCCATCTGCCACGATGCGGATCGACAGCTCTTTCAGCTGCTTGTCCATCACCGGCGCCGGCGCGTTCATCATCAGGTCTTCGGCTTTCTGGTTCATCGGGAATACGATGACCTCGCGGATGTTCGGCTCGTCGGCCAGCAACATGACGATGCGATCGATTCCCGGCGCCGATCCGCCGTGCGGCGGCGCGCCGAACTTGAACGCACCGATCATGCCCGGGAAGCCGCTGTCGACTTCTTCACGCGTATAGCCCGCGATTTCGAACGCCTTGTACATGATGTCCGGGCGGTGGTTCCGGATGGCGCCGCTACTCAGCTCCACGCCGTTGCAGACGATGTCATACTGCCAGGCGAGGATATCGAGCGGATCCTTGGTTTCCAGCGCTTCCATCCCGCCCTGCGGCATGGAGAAGGGATTGTGGCTGAAGTCGATCTTCTTCTGCTCGTCATTATATTCGAACATCGGGAAATCGACGATCCAGCAGAAGCGGTATGCGCCCTGTTCAATCAGGTCGAGCTGCTCGGCAACGCGGGTCCGCGCAATGCCGGCGAGCTTGGCCGCCTCGTCTTCCTTGCCAGCGGCGAAGAAGATGCCGTCGTCGGGGCCAA
This sequence comes from Sphingomonas caseinilytica, assembly GCF_023516455.1. Lineage (GTDB taxonomy): Bacteria > Pseudomonadota > Alphaproteobacteria > Sphingomonadales > Sphingomonadaceae > Sphingomicrobium > Sphingomicrobium caseinilyticum. The sequence goes on from NZ_JAMGBA010000001.1 coordinate 540,767, forward strand.
GGCCCATCGCCTCGGCCAGCTTGTCCATACCCTCGGCACCATGGTTCTTGGCGATCGGACCGCCCCACTCGCCGCCCTTGCGGGTGGCGTAACCAAGGCCTGCGAAGCCCTCGCCCCGGGCCCATTCGTTCATGTCGTCGAAGAATTTTCGGCTCTTTTCGGCGGTATTCGGCGCTGCAACGGCGCGCACGACCATGCCCTTTTCGACTAGGCCGGCGAACAGGCCGAAGCCCGATCCCCGGAAATGCTCGCCTACGTCGCTGATCAGCAGCGGGTTGCGAAGGTCAGGCTTGTCGCTGCCATACTTGAGCAACGCTTCCTTGTAGGGAATGCGGGGATACTCTCCCGCTGGTGTGACGAACTTGTCCTCGCCGAACTCGGCGAACACGCCTGACAGCACCGGTTCGATCGCTGCGAACACATCGTCCTGCGTGACGAAGCTCATTTCGAAGTCGAGCTGGTAGAATTCGCCTGGGCTACGGTCAGCGCGCGCATCCTCGTCGCGGAAGCAGGGCGCAATCTGGAAGTAGCGATCGAACCCGGCAACCATCAGCAGCTGCTTGAACATCTGCGGTGCCTGCGGAAGCGCGTAGAACTTGCCGGGATGGACGCGGCTCGGAACCAGATAGTCGCGCGCACCCTCGGGCGAGGAAGCCGTCAGGATCGGCGTCTGAAACTCGGTGAACCCCTGGTCGATCATCCGCCGGCGGATCGAGGCGATGACCTTGGAACGCAGGATGATGTTGGCGTGCAGCCGGTCGCGCCTCAGGTCGAGGTAGCGGTACTTGAGACGGATATCCTCGGGATATTCCGCTTCTCCAGCGACCGGCATCGGGAGTTCGGCGGCCGAGGACTGGACCTCGACCTGCTTTGCGACAACCTCGATCTCGCCGGTGGCGAGCTTCGGGTTCACCGCTCCGCCTTCGCGCATCACAACCTCGCCGGTGATCGTCACCACCGATTCGGCGCGCTGGTGGTCGAGCAGCTTCAGCGTTTCGCTTCCCGCGGCGCACACGACCTGCGTCAAACCGTAATGGTCGCGAAGGTCGATGAACAGCACTCCGCCATGATCGCGCTTGCGGTGGATCCAACCGGACAAGCGGACGGTTGAGCCGACGTCGCTCGAACGAAGATCGGCGCATGTGTGAGTACGATAGGCGTGCATGGTCATGGTCTCATACAAAAGCAGGCAGACCCCGGCTGGACGCTGGGGTAACGAGTGATCGAAGTTGCGGGCGCTTCACCTTCGCATCGCGCCTTTGTCAAGGCGCGAGCATCTCGCTATGGCGCGCCGCAGATGAAAATTCACCCGCTAATCAAGACCAGCAAAGAGCTTGCCGCCCTCGTAACCCGCATGAGCGCCCATGACTTCGTCGTGGTCGACACCGAATTCATGCGCGAGAACACCTATTGGCCGGACCTCTGCCTGCTGCAGGTCGCCACCGAAGAGGAAGCGGCGGCGATCGATCCCAAGGCTGAGGGAATCGACCTCACCCCCCTGCTAGATCTGCTCGTCGAAAATCACGACGTGCTGAAGGTTTTCCATGCGGGCGGGCAGGACCTGGAAATCATCCATAACCTGACCGGCAAAGTCCCGAACCCGTTGTTCGATACGCAGATCGCGGCGATGGCGCTCGGTTACGGCGAGCAGGTCGGTTATTCGAACCTGGTCGAAAGCATGCTTGGTCATGCGCTCGACAAGGGCGCACGCTTCACCGACTGGTCGCGCCGACCGCTCGACAAGAGGCAGATCGACTATGCGATCGCCGACGTCACCCACCTTGCGGAAATTTTCCCGAAGCTGGTCAAGAAATTGATCAAGACCGGACGCGGCGAATGGCTTGACGAGGAAATGGAGCGGCTGGCCGATCCGTCCAGCTTCGCGTTCGAACCCGAAGATGCCTGGAAACGCCTGAAGCTCCCCAGCCGCAACCCGGCCATTCTCGGCCGCTTGAAGGCGCTCGCCGGCTGGCGCGAGACGGAAGCCAGGTCCAAGAACCTGCCGCGCGGGCGCATCGTCAAGGACGACACGCTGAACGAACTCGCGAGCCATCCGCCAAAGACGCAGGACGATCTCGCCAAGGTCCGCGGCCTGTCGTCGGGCTGGAAGAGCAACGACATCGGCGCCCGGCTGATGGCAGCGCTTGCCCAGGCCAAGCCGCTGGAAGGCGACGAACTGCCAAAGCGCGAGCCCACCCGCCCCGGCCTCACCAAGGATGCGGCACTGGTCAGCGATTTGTTGAAGCTGCTCCTCAAGATCCGCGCCAAGGAGGCTGGAGTAGCCGCCAAGCTGATCGCTCGTTCCGACGAGCTGGAGGCATTGGCAGCGGGAGTCCGCAACGGCCTCAACATCCTGTCCGGTTGGCGGTTCAGCGAATTCGGCAGCGACGCGCTGGACCTGGTGGAAGGACGTCTCGCCTTCGCCACCGAGAACGGGAAGTTGAAAATGAGCCGGATCGATTCAGGAACCGATCAGGCCGCCTAGCGCTTCATTCCGCCGATCATCGCGTGGAGATTGGAAATGCACCTGTTAACCGCCGGCGCCGCCGCATTCGCGCTTGCCGCCTGCACGATCGCCGAATCGGACCCTGGTCCCGGCTTGCCTCAGGGTAATTGCCGCAGCGAACCTCTCGCCCAGTTCATTGGCCAGCCCGCCAGTCAGGACCTGGGCGCACGAATGCTGTCGGCTTCGGGCGCGCGCATCATCCGTTGGGTGCCAAAGGGCGGCGTGGTCACGATGGATTTCAGCCCGAACCGGCTGACGGTGCAGCTCGACGAATCCAATCGGGTCGAAACCGCCAACTGCGGCTAGTTAAACGTCACTTCGGGACGGCGGTCCATCGAGCGCGCCAGCTGTAGCAATCGCCGCTCCACCGCCTCGGAGTAGAGCGCCCGGTACTTTTCCGGGATCGAAAGGATGACCTTGCCGGGCTTCAGGCCGATGCTGGTCTTCCGCAGGAGCGCCTCCGTGCCGCCACTCAAGCGCTGTGCGAGACGAAGCGCGCGTCCCCACGAAATCAGTCGCTCGACCTCGCCCGGTTTCAGCAGCGCCGCCACGTCCGCGCTGAAGCCGCCATCGCCACCGAATGCGCTGCACAGCGCCCGGCCCAGAACCGCCCGGCCATGCGAATTGATGCCGACCCAGTTGCCGTGCAGCGCCATGTCCACGGCGCGCTCCGCACGGAAATCGGGGTGAGCGTTCCAGGCAATGTCTGCCAATAGGCAGGCCGCCAGCCTCAGCCGCTGCAGATCGCCCGGTTCGTCCGGGAACAACGGGTCCATCCACATGTCGAGTACTGTGCCATGGTCGCCGAAACGGCCCAGTCGCTCCCCAACCTCCAGCGCCGCAGCCAGAAGCGGATCCTCTGCCCGGGTCAGCGCGTCGAGGTCGCGATAGAGCAGCCCCTCGCGAAGACCGAACGCCGAAACGCAAATCTTCCTAGGCCCCAGCACCGAGATCATCGTTTCAAGCAAGGTGACCACGGCAGGCAGGGTTGGAATGCGTGCCCCGCTGATCTGCGTGTGCGCCTTCAATTCTTCATTGTTCATGCTTGCGAGCGCGCGCCGCAGGTCCGGCAGCCGATCGGGCTGGATGCGGTGACTGTGAACAATCGGCAGCGGGTGCCCTGCCGTCTTCATGTCGAGCAGGGCCAGCGCACGAAAGGAACCGCCGACGAGATAGAGGTTACCGCCCCTTGCCGCATCCTTGAGCCTGGAATTCTTGATGCCGTTGCGAATGATGTGGGCAATGTCACCCCTCTGAGGATCCGGCCCAAGCCTCAACACGCCCAGCGGCAAGGTCGCTGCACTTCCGACCGCTCCGCGAGCGACCCCGATCAGTTCAAGGCTTCCGCCGCCAAGGTCGGCTACGATGCCCTTGGCCTGGGGCATCGCGGAGATGACGCCCAGTCCAGCCAATTCGGCCTCTTCGTCGCCACTGATCAACCTGGGTTTCAGGCCCAGTTCTGCGATTTCTTTCAGGAAGATCTTGCCGTTGGTCGCGTCGCGAACAGCGGCCGTGGCAACGGTATGCAACCGCTTCAGCCCCATTTCCTTGCCCAGCTGACGAAAGCGCGCGAGCGCTCGCAAGGTCAGATCCATGGCCTGCTCGTCGAGCTTCCCGTTCTTGGCAACTCCTCGACCGAGAGCGGCCATAAGCTTCTCGTTGAACAGCACCGAAGGAACGCGCTCGGTGCCGCCATAAGCGACAAAGCGAACGCTGTTGGAACCGATGTCGATGATGCCGACGGGACCGAACCGTTTGACTGGCATCAGCCCCTCTGCGTCAGCCGCAGCTTGGGAACGGCCTTGCCGGCCAGCGACTGCCCTCGCCCGGACAGCGAGGGGTTGGTCATGAAGTAGCGATGCAGGTTGAAGTGCCGCTTACCGGGCTTCATCCGCGTGTAACTTCCGTCGGCATTCAAGACCCAGCTCTGCTCATTGTCGATCAAATTGGCGATCATCACCTGGTCCAGCACCTGTGCGTGAACCGTGGGATTTTCGACCGGCATCATATACTCGACCCGCCGGTCGAAGTTCCGGGGCATCCAGTCGGCGGAGCTGATGTAGACCTTGGCTTTGCGATGCGGCAGGCGCGCCCCGTTGGCGAACACGAAGATCCGGCTGTGCTCCAGGAAACGGCCGACGATCGATTTCACCCGAATGTTCGTCGACATGCCGGGCACCCCCGGCCTCAGGCAGCAGACACCGCGAACGATCAGCTCGATCGACACTCCTGCCTCGCTTGCCTGGTAGAGCTTTTCGATCACCCTTTGATCGACCAGGCTGTTCATCTTCGCCCAGACCGCCGACGGCATTCCCGCCTTCGCATTGGCGATTTCGGCATCGATCAGGACCAATATCTTATCGCGCAGGCCTGCTGGGCTCAGCGTCAGCAGCTCCAGGTTCTTCGGAGGGACATAACCGGTCGTGAGGTTGAACAGCTTGGCCGCATCGCGAGCCGCCCGACGGGACGCCGTGAAGTAGCTGAGGTCGGTGTAAATCTTGGCCGTTGTCGGATGATAATTGCCGGTACCGAAGTGGCAGTAGGTACGCATCACGCTGCCTTCGCGGCGGATGACCATCGACACTTTGGCGTGGGTCTTCCACTCGACGAAGCCGTAGATCACCTGGACCCCGGCCCGCTCGAGCCTGCTCGCCCAGAGCAAATTCTGCTCCTCGTCGAACCGCGCCTTCAATTCGACGACCGCGGTTACCGACTTCCCGGCCTCCGCCGCCGCCACCAGCGCGTCGATGATCGCCGACTGCTTGCCCGCCCGGTACAGCGTCTGCTTGATCGCCACGACATCCGGGTCCTCGGCCGCCTGCCGAAGGAAGGCGACGACCACGTCGAAGCTTTCGTAGGGATGATGGACAATGAAGTCCTTGGCTCGGATCGCGGCGAAGCAATCGCCGTCATGCTCCAGGATTCGCTCTGGAAATCGCGGTGTATAGGGCGGGAACTTGAGGTCAAGACGATCGGCGTCGACCAGCTGGCCCAAATCGGCGATACCGATGAAGCCCGCGCTTTCAGCAACCAGGGCCGTATCGGCGCTCAAGCCTTCGCGGACCATCCCCTCCAGTTCCGGCGGCGTATCGGCGGCGAACTCCAGGCGGATGACCCGGCCTCGCCGCCGCCGCTTGATGGCACTCCTGAAGTAGCGGACCAGGTCCTCCGCCTCTTCCTGAACTTCAATATCGCTGTCGCGGATAAGGCGGAACGCCCCAGCGCCGATCTTCTCGAATCCCGGAAACAGCTGATCAAAATTGCCTCGGATTACATTCTCGATCGCGATGAACCGCAAATCGGTGCCGGGAAGCCTTATAAACCGTGGCAAGGTCGATGGGATCATCAGCAATTCGACCACCGGCTCCTGCGTCTTGCCGCGTCGAAGGTCGAACACCAAGCTGAACCCGCCATTGGGAATGAACGGGAATGGATGCGAAGGGTCGATCGCCTGCGGGGTCAGGACGGGCAGAATCTGTTCGCGGAAATGATCCGCCAGCCATTGAAGTTCGGCCGGCTTCAGATCCTCTTCGTTCAGCACCTCAAGGTCTTCGTCCGCCAGCGCCTGACGAAGGATGATCCATTCGGCCTGCTGCGCGACCACCAGGGAGTCGGCTTCCTCGGCGATGTCTCCCAACTGCTGGGTCGCGGTCATTCCGTCCGCGCTCAAATCCTCGATACCCTGCAGCTGGTAGCCCTTGAGGCCAGCGACGCGGACCATGAAGAATTCGTCGAGGTTGGTGCCGGAAATGGACAGGAACCGTAGCCGCTCCAGCAGCGGGTGTGCCGGGTTTGTGGCTTCTTCAAGCACGCGCCGGTTGAAGGCGAGCCAGCTGAGCTCGCGATTGAACAATCGTGCCGGAGCTTTCGTCAGATCTGGGCGAACATTCATGCCGCGCCTCGCGTATCGATGATCCCGCCCTCGCCCAGCGCCCGCCGGATCGTTGGCAGGGTCAGCCGAGAGCGCTCTGCGATCGCGAAACGGTCGATGGCCTCCACCACCCGCTCCGCCATCCAGTAGCTGCGCTCGACCCTATCGCCGATATATTTCAATGCTTCGTCTGGGATGTGCATGCCCCGATCCGCGAACAGCAATTGGATGATCGCCTTGAACAATGCATCGTCCGGCTGCTCGATCCGGGCAATCGGGGTTATTGCCAGTCTGGTTCGCAAGTCCGGCAAATTGATCTGCCAGGCCGGCGGCACCTCATCGACGATCAGTACAATGGGCTTTCCGCTGTCCTGTGCGGCATTCCAGGCGTGGAAAAGCTCTTCCTCATCATGGCGATCCGCATTCTCGAACAGGCGGCCTCCAACGCGGTCGATGAAGGTACGCGCGAGGAGCGAGCGCCCGGACCGGCGCGGCCCGGTCAGCAACGACGCCTTGACCGGCCAAAGGCTCCAGTTCCGAAAATGTTCGAAAGCCGCGCGGTTCGCCTCGGACAGGATGAAGCGGCTTTCGTCCTGTGCCTGGGGCCAGTCGAGCGGAAGCGCGATCTGGTCCTTGCTCTTGGTCATGGCTGGGCGGGCGAAGGCGCCGGCGCGACGCCGGGAGCGGCGCCTCTTGTTACGTAGAGGACGCCGCCACGGTTGGTGACTGCCCAGCCGCGCGATGAGAGCGCCGATCCAAGCGATGTCGCATCGCCTCGGAAATTGACCGAGAGATTGGCATTGCCGTTGGGCAGGGCGGCCTGGGTGACCCAGACCACGCCAGCCAGTCCCCGGATCTGGGCGACAGACTGGGCAACCGCGTTGGCGTCACCCTTTTCGATCACCAGCACTTGCACCACGGTGGCCGGCACGAGCGCCACGGCCGGACCTGCCTCTTCCACCAACTCCACTTCTTCGGGCGGCGGCGGCTGGATGATCAGGTCGGGATCGCCGCGGACAAGGCCGGCGGAATGGGCCTGGACGAACAGCTCATCCATTTTCCGCACGCCCTCGGACATCATCCGGGGCAGGTCATTGCTGTTCCGCGCGACCAGTTCGAAGCTTCCGAGGATCGTGCCGTCCGGACCGAATCGCCCGACGAATTGCGCCTTCGCCGGTCCGCCCGGATAAAGCCGGTCCACCCTGACTTCTGCGACCAGGATATTGGCGGCGCCATAAAGGTCGAGCACGTTCCTCCACCAGCCGCGGCCGGGCCGCCGGGTCTGCGCGGCGTTGACCAGCAGCGGATCGACTCCGAGCCCGCTGACACGCACATAGTCGATCGGGCTTTGCGACGTGCGGAATTGGGCCCAGGCCCGCTGCCACGGATTACGGAGTTCAACGCTCGTTGGGGTGCCGCCCGAGATCATCACCGGAATCAGCAGCATCGGCGCCGAACGTCGGATTTCACCCGCGACTCCAAGTAGCTCCGCCGAACGCGCCCGATCGAACAAGACGCCTAGCGTTGCGATATAGCGGTTGGGGCCGATCTGCTCATTCTCGACCACGATCGAGCTTACGAGCCCGTCCAGCACCGAATCCGTGAGATTCGGGGCCTGGCTGATTGGCCGCTTCGTCGTTTGCGCCCAAAGTGCCTTGAAACCTTCGCGCTGGGCCATGCGCCATCCGGCATAGCGCGCGGTATCGGCGTCCTTGCCGCCGACATCGACCTTGATTCCGGTGATCTCCAGGGTCCCGGAGCTGTCGATAGGAAGGATTCCACGTTCGCCGCTCTCCATTTGAGCGACTAGCGCCCCGCCCAATCCGGCGAGGACGAGGAACAGGGCGGACAGGAGAACGGCAGGCCGGCGCAACAGCATCAGGGGGCTTTTGGCGACAATGGCGTGGAATTCCAAGCGCGATATGGCTAGGCGGCTGGCGATATGAGCAATGATTTGTCGAAAAAGCCGCTGACCTATGCCGATGCAGGCGTTTCAATCGCCGCCGGCAATGCGCTGGTGAAGGCCATTGGCCCCCTCGCCAAATCGACCGCTCGCCCCGGCGCCAATGCCGAACTGGGCGGATTCGGCGGCTTCTTCGACCTGAAAGCCGCCGGTTACGAAGATCCGCTGCTGGTTGCGGCCAACGACGGCGTCGGCACCAAGCTCAAGCTCGCCATCGATACCGGAAAGCATGACGGCGTCGGAATCGATCTCGTCGCGATGTGCGTCAACGACCTCGTCGTGCAGGGCGCGGAGCCTCTGTTCTTCCTCGACTATTATGCGACCGGGAAACTCGACAACGAGGCCGCGACAGCGGTCGTCGCATCGATCGCGGAAGGTTGCCGACAGGCCGGCTGCGCCTTGATCGGCGGCGAAACGGCCGAGATGCCGGGCATGTATTCGGCAGGGGATTACGACCTCGCCGGTTTTTGCGTCGGCGCGGTCGATCGAGCCAAGGCACTGACCGGAAACCGCGTTGCGCCCGGCGACATTGTCCTCGGGTTGGCAAGCTCAGGCGTACACAGCAACGGTTTCTCGCTCGTCCGCCGCCTGATCGAGGTCAACGGGTGGAAGCTCGATCGCCCCGCCCTGTTCGACCAGGATCGGCTGCTCGCCGACATCCTGCTCGAACCGACGCGCATCTATGTGAAAAGCCTCCTGCCGCTGGTCCGGGAGGGCAAGATCAAGGCCCTGGCCCATATCACCGGCGGCGGCCTGCTGGAGAATATTCCGAGGGTTCTTCCGGAAGGCGCTCACGCCGTGATCGACGCGGACAGCTGGCCCCTTCCCCGCCTGTTCGCCTTCCTGCAGGCCGGTGGGTCGATCGAACCGGCTGAGCTGGCGCGCACCTTCAATTGCGGTATCGGGATGGTCGCCATCGTTCGCGAGGACGAAGCGGCGCAAATCATCGAACGGCTCGAAGCTGCCGGAGAGACCGTATTCCGGATCGGCATTGTCGAGGCAGGCGAGACTGGATGCACGGTAAGCGGCAGCGCGGACACCTGGAGCGCCCGCGAGTCCTGGACCGCGACCCATCATGGCTGAGCGAAGCCGGATCGCGATCCTCATTTCGGGCCGCGGCTCGAACATGGCGGCGCTGATCTACGCTTCCCGCGCCGACGGCTGCTCATATGAGGTCGCGCTGGTGACCGGCGACAAGCCGCAGGCGCATGGCCTGGAAGTCGCCGTGGCGGAGAGCATTGCGGTCGAAGCCCTGGACGCAAAGGCCCTTGGCCCCGCTTATTGGGACAAGCTGCATGAAGTCCTGAAAGCGGCCGATGTCGACCTGATCGCTCTGGCCGGTTTCATGCGCATCATTCCAGACGATTTCCTGGCTCGCTGGGACGGCCGCGTCGTCAATATTCACCCCTCACTGCTGCCGAAGCACAAGGGCCTGGCCACGCACGAAGCCTGCCTTGCGGCCCGCGACAAGGTGACCGGTGCGACGGTGCACCTGGTCACGCCCGATCTCGATAGCGGTGAGATACTAGGCCAGGTCGAGGTCGCGGTCCTCTCCGACGATACAGCCGAAGCACTCGCGGAACGGGTGCTCATCGCCGAGCATCAGCTCTATCCGCATATCGTCAGCCAATTTCTCGGCCGCACCAACGACTTCGACTGGATTACGGAGAAGGTCGGCGAGCTGGCATTGGCGCTACAGGAAACGACCTTCCAGACGAGCCACGGCTCGCCCGGGTGGAAGGTCGGCAGCAAGAGCGGAAGCAAATTCTTCGCCATCATGTGGAATCGCCACCACGGCGAGGAATCGATCGGCGTGCTGGTCAAATGCAGCGGCCAGGATGAAATGGCGCAGCTGATCGAGGCGGAACCGGACATCTATTTCCGGCCGGCCTATTATGGCCCGTCCGACTGGATTGGAATTGCGCTTGATCGGCCGCGAGTCGACTGGGATCACGTGTCCAACTGGCTGCATCGGAGCTGGCTGGCCATGGCCCCGCCGCGCCTTACCAAGTTGATGCGGGCCGCCGAAGAATTCTAACACACGGCTCGTCGCCCCAGCGCAGGCTGGGGCCCATGTCATGGATGCCAGCCTTCGCTGGCATGACGGGAAAAAGAGGTTCGACTTCCGTTAGGCCAACAGGAGGGATCGACGATGATCGCTTTGCTCATGCTGTTCCACGCAACGACCACACCCCAGGCCATGCCCGCTTTCCTGTCAGGCTGCTGGGAACAGCGCAGCGACGACGGCCGCTGGACCGAGGAATGCTGGACCAGCGCTCGCGGTGGCCTGATGATCGGCTCGGGGCGCGATGGCAAGGGCGACAAGGTCGGCCATTGGGAATGGATGCGGATCGAGCGCGGCGCCGACGGCTTGCTGACATTCTACGGGTCGCCAAAGGGAGCGACAGCCGTCGGGTTCAAGGCGATCGAGGCCGACGCCAAATCGATCACATTCGCCAATCCGGGCCACGATTACCCGCAGCGCGTTCGCTATGTCGTGACGGACACCGGGCTCGACGCGGAAGTTTCGCTGGCCGACGGAAGCAAACCCAATCGCTGGAGCTATCGCAGGCCCGCGAGCGGACAATGAAAAGGCCGCCGGGTCGCCCCAACGGCCTCTACATTCTGTCGAATTCGTCAGCTGTTAGCCGACGATTTCTTCCGGCTTGAAGAAGAAGGCGATTTCGATCGCGGCATTCTCGTCGCTGTCCGAACCATGGACCGAGTTGGCTTCGATCGATTCAGCGAAAAGCTTGCGGATGGTGCCCTCGGCGGCGTCGGCCGGGTTGGTCGCGCCCATCACGTCGCGGTTGAGCTTCACGGCATCCTCGCCCTCGAGGACCTGAACTACGACCGGTCCGGACGTCATGAAGGCGCACAGGTCGTTGTAGAAGGGACGCTCCTTGTGGACCGCGTAGAAACCGCCAGCCTGCTCGTTGGTCATGTGGATGCGCTTCGATGCGACGACGCGAAGGCCGGCATCTTCCAGCGCCTTGGTGACCGCGCCGGTCAGGTTGCGGCGGGTGGCGTCGGGCTTGATGATCGAAAAGGTGCGGGTAACCGCCATTTGAATGCTCCGGATTTCCAGGGGTTGGGATTGGCCGCGCCCCTAGCGGCCCAGCGTGACAAGGGCAAGGCTCAGGCCTTCTTCACCCATTTCCCATCTTCCTGCGCCCAATAGTTGCGCTCCACCCCTTCGCGGCCGGCGAGCAATTTCCAGGAAAGTCGCGCCCCTTCCAGCGTCTCCTCATCGAACAGGTAGAACGCCCGTTCATAAGCCAATGCCGAATCGCGCCATTCGCCGTCGGCGATGAGAATATTGCGGGCGAGATTCGGAGCGTCGGCACCGGTCGACAGCAAGATTGGCTGCGCAGTGTCATCAGCGCCGCCTGCCAGCCCGTGCGGGAGGAAACTGGTAGCGCCCTGATCCCACAGCAACCGGTCGAGCCGCGCGAGGAGCGCCTCGTCCGATGCGACAACCAGCAACCGCTGCTCTTCACCGAGCAACCGCCCGGCGATCGCGGCAATCACACTGTCAGGCTGGGCGCCGCCGAGCTGGTAGAAATCGACCCTCATAAGCCCTGCGTCATCGCGAGCAGCGTAGCGGCGTGGCGATCCAGCCTGGATTGCTTCGCTTTGCTCGCAATGACAGTTCCTTAGGCCTCGGCCGTGTCAGCGATGAACTTGTCGAGAAGCCGCACGCCGTATCCGGTGGCGCCCTTCTCGGCCGTGGCGGACGCCTTGTCGGCCCAGGCCATGCCGGCGATGTCGAGGTGAGCCCAGGGGGTGTTGTCCTCGACATAGCGAAGCAGGAACTGCGCCGCGGTGATCGATCCGGCCTCGCGCGGTCCGACATTCTTCATATCCGCGATCGGCGAGTCGATCAGCCGGTCATAGGCATCGCCCATCGGCTGACGCCAAAGCTTGTCGCCGCTTTCGTCGGCGGCCTTGATCAGCTGTCCGGCGAGCGTCTCGTCGTTCGAGAAGATGCCGGCATATTCATGGCCCAGGGTGATGACCATCGCGCCGGTCAGGGTCGCCAGGTCGATCATCGACTTCGGCTTGAAGGTGCGCTGTGTCCAGGTCATCGCGTCGCACAGGACCAGACGGCCCTCAGCGTCGGTGTTGATGACCTCAACGGTCTGGCCCGACATCGTCGTCACGACGTCGCCCGGACGCTGCGCGTTGCCGTCCGGCATATTCTCAACCAGTCCGCAAACCCCGACCACATTGGCCTTGGCCTTGCGTCCGGCGATCGCCTTCATCGCTCCGGCAACGGCGCCGGCACCGCCCATGTCCCACTTCATGGCTTCCATGTTCTGGGCAGGCTTGATCGAGATGCCGCCGGTATCGAAGGTCACGCCCTTGCCGATCAGTGCAACCGGCGCCTCGCCGGCCTTCCCGCCATTCCACTTCATGACGAGCATTCTCGGTTCGCGGACCGAGCCCTGGGAAACGCCAAGCAAGGCACCCATCCCGAGCTTTTCCATCGCGCCCCGGTCGAGCACCTGGATTTCAAGGCCGAGGCCCTTCACGCTTTCCGTGACGCGCTCGACGAAGCTTTCCGGATAGATGATGTTGGCTGGCTCCGTAACCAGCTCGCGGGTGAGGGCAACGCCCTCGACGACCGCGGCGTAGCGCGTGGCATAACGCTCTTCAGCTGCCTGTCCGGCACCGACGATGGTGACCGTGGTCAGCGTCGCCTTCTGCTTTTCCTTGATGCGCGTCCGGTAACGGTCATAGCGCCAGCTACGAAGCGCGGCGGCGAACGCCACGCGGGCGGCGGCATCGGCATCGAGCTTCAGACCCGTGAGGTCGATGACAGCATGCGTTTCACCCGAGGTCAGCAGGCGAGCGATCGCGGCGCCGGCGAACTTCTCCGCCGCATCGCCGTCATTGGCCTTGCTGCCCGTGCCGACAACAATGAGCCGGCGGCCGCCGTCGCCTTCCAGGAAAATTTCGACCGCCGAACCTGCATCGCCTTCGAAGCGGCTGCGCTTGAGAGCGGCGGCAACGCCGGCCTTTGCCGCACCAAGGCTGTCGAGGCCCGGCGAGGTCGAGCCGCTGGACGGAAGCACAAGTGCGAATTCGCCTGTCGGGCGGGCGTCGGCAAAGCGGATCTGCATGAACTTCCTCAAATTCAAAAAAGGTCAGGGTTTGGGCCCTTTAAGCGGCAAGTCGCGCCATGGCAAAGGGGCGACTTGTCCGAAGCCGGATTGCCGCCTTCGGCTCAAGGTGCAATAGGCGGGCTTTCCATGAGTATCGGACCGGACGGGACCTTGTTGCCAGCGCGATTTACAGGCCTCTGCTTAACGGCGCTGCCGCTGGTGTTGTGCGTTCCCGTCGCGGCGCAGGCTGCGCAAGAGCCGGTAGCTGCCCCAGCCGCGCCTCCTGCTACCGAGCCGGTCATCGAATTCAGCGCCGACGAGGTCACCTATGAGAATGAGGTGGACCTGGTAACGGCCCAGGGACGCGTGCGCATGTCGCGCGACGGCAATTACCTGGCGGCGGACAAGGTCAGCTGGGATCGTCGCAGCGGCCGGGTCTTGGCCGAGGGCAATGTCGTGATCATGACGCCCCAGGGCGACAAGCTGGTCAGCGACAAGGTCGACCTTACCGATACGCTTCGCGACGGCGCGGTCGAGAACCTGCTCATCGTCCTTGAAGGCGGCGGCAGGATCGCGGCCGAGCGCGGGTCGCGAACCGGCGATGTCACGCAGCTGGAAAATGCGGTCTACACGGCCTGCCCCGTCGTGACGGCGGCAGGATGCCCGAAGAATCCCAGCTGGAAGATCACGGCAACCCGGGTCACCCACGACAGGGCCAGCGGCCGGATTCGCTTCAATGGCGGACGGCTGACGGTTCTGGGGGTCCCCCTGCCACTGCTGCCCATCTTCAGCATCGGGGACGGGTCGGGCGAGGGTGGATTCAGCGGCGCGCTCGTGCCTGGCATCCGGGTCGACAGCAACAACGGGCTTGAGATCGATTTCCCCTACTATTGGCGGATCGACAAGAACCGCGACCTGACGATCACGCCGCATATCTACACCGGCGCACTTCCGGCGCTTGAAACCCGCTGGCGCCACCTGACGTCCAAGGGTGCCTACCAGCTTGGGGCGTTTGTCACCTACGGCGACATTCCGGATCCCGACATGGTCGACCTCACCCCGGAAGATAAGGACGGCTTCCGCGGCTTCTTCGAAGGAAATGGCCGCTTCCAGCTCGACCCCTTCTGGACGGTGACCGGATCGCTTCGTGCCGCCACCGACAAGACGGTCGCCCGGCAATATGACCTGACCCGCGACGATCGACTGCGCAGCTTCGTCAGTGCGGAGCGGATCTCCCTCGACAGCTATGTCGCCATCGAAGGCTGGGCGTTCCAGGGCTTGCGCAGCACGGACAAGCAAGGCCGGATCCCGATCGCATTGCCCGCCGTGGATGCACGGGTGCGCCTGGACGATCCTGTGCTGGGCGGAAAAGTCGAACTGCAGGCCAACAGCCTCGCGATCCTTCGCCTCGACGGGCAGGATACGCAACGCGCCTTCGCCAGCGCTCGCTGGGACATGCGGCGCTTGACGCGAATGGGTCAGGAACTGACCTTCACCGCTTTCGCCCGGGCCGACGCATATCACACCGATAATTCCGAAGAGACGGTAGTCGACATCTACCGCGGCCAGGATGGTTGGCAGTTCCGTGGAATCGGGGCTTTGGCGGCGGACCTCAAATGGCCCCTGATCGGCCAGCTTTGGGGAGGCTCGCAGCGGCTGACCCCCCGAGTCCAGCTGGTGCTGACCCCGCCGACCGAAAATCTGGACATCCCCAACGAGGATGCCCGCGCGGTCGATCTGGAGGACAGCAACCTTTTCGCCCTCAACCGCTTCCCCGGCTACGACCGGTGGGAGGACGGATCGCGCGTCACATACGGACTGGAATGGGCTTTCGACCGCCCGAAATTCTCGGTCGATGCGGTTATCGGGCAAAGCTATCGGCTGACAAACGAGCCCGTGCTTTTTCCCGACGGAACGGGCCTTACCGACCGTTTCTCGGACATTGTCGGGCGGACCCGTATACGCTTCGGCCGGCTGGTCGATGTCACTCACCGCTACCGCGTCGACAAGGATAATCTGGCGGTGCGACGGAATGAGCTGGATCTGACCGTCGGCACCGAGCTCACCTATGCCCAAGTCGGCTATCTGCGGCTCAACCGCGACATTTCCCCGACCGTTGAGGATCTGCGCGACAAGGAAGAGCTTCGGCTCGCGGGGCGATGGCAGATCCTGCCTTACTGGTCGGTATTCGGTTCGACAGTGCTCGACCTGAGCGATGAAGAGGAAGATCCGCTGAACATCGCCGACGGATTCGAACCCGTTCGCCATCGCCTCGGCTTCACTTACGAGGATGATTGTCTGGAGCTTGGCGTAGCGTGGAAGCGCGACTATGAGCGGATCGGGGAGTTCCGGAAGGGCAGTACTTTTTCCATCAACTTCGCGCTGAAGGGTATCGGCCGCTAAGCTACGGTTCAGACCGGCTTGGTAAAGGCAGTTCACATAGCGTTGGCGATAAAGGGAATTTTGAGGGTGGTAGCGATTAAGAGCATGGTTTCGATACCGCTGGTGCGCGGCGTTTCGCTGACTTTGGGACTGGCATTGGCAACAGCCGCCATCGCGCAGCAGGCCCAGACCGGCGGCCAGGCGCAACAGCCCGCTCAGCCGAGCTCTGCCGCGACTCTTAACCTGCCGCAGAATCCCGAGCTGTTCGGCAAATCCCTGCCGTCGGTGGTGAAGGCTACCGCAATCGTCAACGGAGAGGTCATCACCCAGACCGACGTCGACCAGCGACTTGCCCTTCTTTCGATCGCCAACAACACGCCGATCCCCGCGGCGGAAATCGATCGTTTGCGTCAGCAGGTGCTCAGCAACCTCATCGACGAGACGCTGCAGATCCAGGCCGCGCGCAACGAAGAAATCGAAATCACCGACGCCGATGTCGACAAGACGGTCGCCCGCGTCGCCACCAACGCAAAGCAGACCCCGGACCAGATGGCCGCCTATCTGAAGGCGCGCGGGTCCTCGATCCGCTCAATTCGCCGTCAGATCACCGGTGAAATCGCCTGGCGCCGGCTGCAATCGAAGAAGATCGAAAGCTCGGTCAGCGTCGGCGACGAGGAAGTTCAGGCCGTCATCGACAAGATGAATGCATCGAAGGGCGCCGAGGAATTCCGCGTCGGCGAAATCTTCATTTCCGCCAACAGCACCAACGAGCAGCAGGCGCTCGCCAATGCCGATCGGGTCTTCGCAGCCCTGCAGCAAGGCGGCTCCTTCGTCGGCTACGCCCGGCAGTTCTCCGAAGCGTCGACCGCGGCGGTGGGCGGCGATCTCGGCTGGGTACGGCCGGAGCAGATGCCCGACGCTCTCGCCCAGGCAATCCGGCAGATGCGCCCGGGCATGGTCTCGCGCCCGATCAAGGTGCAGGGCGGCTATTCGATCGTTGCCGTGCAGGACATCCGCAAGATCCTGACCGCTGATCCGCGCAATGCCGTTTTGAGCCTGAAGCAGGTCACCGTCAGCTTCCCGCAAGGCACCAACCGCGCGGCGGCAGAGCCGATCGTCGCCCGCTTCGCCACGGCCGCACAGAATATCGGCGGCTGCGGCGGTGCGGAGCGGATTGCCGGGGAATTGAACGCGGAAGTCGTCCAGTCGGACGACGTCAAGACGCGCGACCTTCCGCCAGCGCTGCAGGAAATGATCCTCGACATGCAGGTCGGTCAGGCGACGCGGCCATTCGGCTCGATCGAGGAAGGCGTCCGGGTACTGGTTCTTTGCGGCCGTGACGAGGCCGATCCGAGCGCACCCAGCTTCGACCAGGTCTATGCCCAGCTCAACGAAGAGCGCGTCAACCTTCGGTCGCGACGCTACCTGCGCGATCTCAGGCGCGACGCCATTATCGACTATCGCTAGGCCGGATATGGGTGCAAAACCCTGACGATGGCAAATAGCTACAGGCCACTGGCGGTTTCGCTGGGCGATCCCGCCGGCATCGGCCCGGAGGTGGTCGGCAAATGCTGGGACCACCGCGACCGGTTCGGTTTGCCCCCATTCGTGGCGATCGGCGACCCGCGCAGCCTCGCTGCCGTATGGGACGGTCCGCTGGCGACAGTCGACGATCCGCGGGAAGTCGACAGCGCCTTCGACGTCGGGCTCCCGATCCTGTCCATCGCATCGGTAGAGGCCGATCTTCCCGGCCATCCGACTGTTGCCGGGGCTCACTGCTCGCTTGACGCGCTGGAGCTGGCTGTCGGCCTGGCCCGATCGGGCTCGGCCTCTGCGGTTGTGACCGGCCCCGTCTCCAAGCAGCAGCTTTACGGGATCGGCTTTTCGCACCCGGGCCAGACCGAGTTCGTCGCCGAACGCTGCGGCGTTTCCCCCGGCAATGTCGCGATGATGCTGGCGGGGCCCACGCTTCGCACCGTGCCCGTCACGACGCATCTTCCGCTGGGCCATGTCGCCGCGGCGCTATCGCCGTCACTCATCGAGGCGCGCGGACGGGCGGCACTGCGCGGTCTCCAGCGCAACTTCGGCATTTCCGACCCCCGGCTGGCCGTTGCCGGCCTCAATCCGCATGCCGGCGAGGGCGGAGCGCTCGGCCGCGAAGAGATCGAGCTCATCATTCCAGCCATCGAGGCGCTTCGGACCGAAGGCTGGCGCGTGACGGGGCCTCACCCGGCGGACACGATGTTCCATGCCGGCGCACGCGCCCAATATGATGCCGCGCTCTGCATGTATCATGATCAGGCGCTGATTCCCTTGAAGGCCCTTCACTTCGAGGAGGGTGTGAACATCACGCTAGGCCTGCCGATCGTCCGGACGGCGCCCGATCATGGCACGGCGTTCGACATTGCCGGCCAAGACCTCGCCGATCCGCGCGCCATGGCGGCGGCGATCCGGCTGGCTGCGGAATCCGCACTTCACCGCGCAACGCTTTCGGTCTGATGCCCGAACCGCTGCGCGACGTCATTGCCCGCCATGGCCTGCAGGCAAGCAAGGCGCTTGGGCAGAATTTCATCCTGGACCGCCAGCTGCTGGCGCGGATCGCCGCCGTGCCCGGCCCGCTCGAGGGGACGAAAGTTTATGAGGTTGGCCCCGGCCCCGGCGGCCTGACGCGTGCACTGCTCGATACCGGGGCCGAAGTCGTCGCGGTCGAGCGGGATCGCCGGTGCCTTCCAGCGCTGGCAGAGCTTGACGCGGACTTTCCCGGAAAGCTGCGCATCATCTCCGGCGATGCGCTGAAGGTCGATGAACGTGCGGAAGCCGGCGATGGCGCCCACATCGTCGCCAACCTGCCCTACAATGTCGGAACGGCGCTGCTCTTAAGCTGGCTGGAAGGGCCGTGGCCGCCATGGTGGTCGTCGCTCACCCTGATGTTCCAGCGCGAGGTTGCCGAGCGGATCGTCGCGAAGCCCGGCAGCGAACATTATGGCCGTCTGTCGGTGGCTGCCCAGTGGCGCTCCAGCCCACGGATTGCGATGCAGGTGCATCGCTCTGCATTCGTGCCGCCGCCAAAGGTGGCTTCGGCGGTGGTTCACATCGTCCCTGCGGCCGAACCGGCCGGCGTGCGGGCGGAGGTACTGGAGCAAATCACTGCAGCTGCATTCGGCCAGCGCCGAAAGATGATGCGATCCAGCCTGAAATCGGTTGCGGGCGCGCTCGACGCGCTGGCCGCCCTAGGGATCGACATCGAACGCCGCGCCGAAACAGTCAGCGTCGAGGAATTCGTCGCGCTTGCGCGCGCCCTGTCCTGAGGCCGAACCCGGCGTCAGTTCTTCTTGGGAACCTCAGGCGTCTTGGCCGCGGCAAGCGCCGGACCACGGGCAATGGCGGTCGACAATGTCCCGACCTGCGGGCAGCTGGTGGTGCCGCACAGCTTCTGAAGCTTGGCCAGATTCTCCTTGGCGCGCGGCAATGCGCCCAATTCGACCATCGCCTCGCCCTGGACGGCAAGTGCGTCCCGGTCGGTCGGCTCCAGGGTCAACGCCTTGTTGCTAAGGCGAATTGCCTGACCGTAGAGCTTCTGCTTGATCGCAACCCGCGCCATGGCGACGAACGCCGCCCGGTTCTTGGGGTCGACGACCAGGGCGGTCTCCAGTGCGTCGTCGGCTTCGACGAACTTGCCCTGCGAAAGAAGCGTTTCACCCTGCTTCAACAACTCCATCGACTTCGGCGCGATCTGATCGTCCGGACGCTGTCCGACGACAGCGACCGACAGGGTCGAGGCGGCAAGGCCGAGGCAAAGAACGAGCGGTGACAGGCGCATCAAAATCTCCAACCAACCGCGCGACGCTAGCATGGCTTCGCAAATCGCGCGACGAAAAAGCCGTCGGTGGCATCGTGCGCCGGGGTCAGGAGCCGTCCCGGCCCATCCGCACGTCCACCTTCGAACGGCATATCCTGCACGATCCAAGATGAATGGCGGCCTAAGAAGTTCCTCGCTTGATCAGTGCCTTCGGCTCGGATGATCGAACAAGTCGCATAAACCAGCGCCCCGCCGGGCTTCACCAGCGGCGCCGCGATGTCGAGCAGGTGCTGCTGCAAATGCACCAGCCGGTCGAGCCGATCCGGCGACAGCCGCCAGCGGCCTTCGGGGTTTCGCCGCCATGTACCCGACCCGCTGCAGGGCGCGTCGACCAGGACGATGTCGCACTGCCCTTCAAGTTCGGCCAGTTGAGCGCTCTCCCGGCCGCCATCCAGCAACCGCACTTCGATCTCGGCAACAGCACGCTGGGCGCGAGGCGCAAGTTGTGCCAGCCGCGCCCGGTTGGTGTCGGTCGCGATCACCTGACTGCCCGGCGATGCCGCAGCCAAGGCCAGCGCCTTACCCCCTGCCCCCGCGCATAGATCAAGGATGCGCGCCCCCTCGGATGATTGGCAGGCAAGCGCAATCAACTGGCTGCCTTCGTCCTGGATTTCGACCAGGCCTTGCAGGAATGCCGGATGATCATCGACCCGCGTGTCGGGAGGGAGCCGCAATCCCCAAGGGCTGTGCGGTGCCGTCTCGGCACCTTCGAACTGACCGATCAGCTCGTCTCGGCTGGCCCGGGCAGCATTGACCCTGAGGTCGATCGGAGCCCTTTCAAGCAATGCCGGCCATTCAGCTTCGGTCACATGGCCCGAAAGCAGCGGCTGAACCCATTGCGGGATAGCCGACGGCTTGGCCACATCGTCAGCCGGTTCGCGCACCGCCGGTCCGTGAGGCGAGCCGTCGAACAGGTCGAGCAGCATGGCATCCTCGTCGGCCAGGCCCAGCATGGCGGAGCGGCCGCTCGCCGGTACCTCGCCGCTTCGCCGGATCGCGCGGAATACCAGTTCCCGGACGGCGCGCCGATCCTTTGACCCGGCATAGCGGCGCGCCTTGAAATATCGAGTGACGATGGCGTCCGCCGGCGCTCCGTCCTGGCGCACCGACGCGATCACCTCATCGAGAATCTCGATCGCCGCCTGGACGCGAGCGGAGGGCGTCATATTTCTCTCCGTTCGTCCTGAGCGGAGCGCGAAGCGCGTAGTCGAAGGGCGGCAATGCGATCGCCCTTCGACTTCGGCCTACGGCCTCCGCTCAGGACGAACGAGCTTGTTCGCGGCACAACCCTACCGCGTCGGATAGTTCGGCGCCTCGCGGGTGATGGCAACGTCATGGACATGGCTTTCGCTAAGGCCCGCATTGGTAATCCGGACGAACCGAGCGCGCTGCTGCAACTCTTCGATCGTCGTCGAACCGGTATAGCCCATCGCGGCCTTCACGCCGCCGACCAGCTGGTGGATCACGTCGCGGACCGGCCCCTTGTAAGGCACCTGGCCTTCGATCCCTTCCGGAACCAGCTTCAGCTGATCCTTGATGTCCTGCTGGAAATAGCGATCGGCCGAACCGCGCGCCATCGCACCGACCGACCCCATGCCGCGATAAGCCTTGTAGGCGCGGCCCTGGTACAGGAAGGTTTCGCCCGGCGCTTCCTCGGTTCCCGCCAGCAGCGAGCCGACCATGACGGTCGAGGCACCTGCCGCAAGCGCCTTTGCGATATCGCCAGACGTACGAATGCCGCCGTCGGCGATGACAGGAACGCCGCGCTGGCTCGCGGCACCGGCCGCCGCCATGATCGCCGACAATTGCGGTACGCCAACTCCAGCGACGATACGCGTGGTGCAGATGGATCCGGGGCCAATACCGACCTTGATCGCGTCGGCACCGGCATCGGCCAGTGCCTTCGCCGCATCGGCAGTGGCAACGTTGCCGGCAATGACCTGGACGCTGTTCGACAGCCCCTTCACCCTCTCGACCGCCTTGCCGACGTCCTGGTTATGACCGTGGGCGGTATCGATGACGATGCAGTCCACGCCTGCCTCTATCAGCGCTTCCGACCGCGCAAAGCCCTTGTCGCCGACCGTCGTCGCGGCTGCGACCCGAAGGCGCCCCTGCGCGTCCTTGGTCGCAAGCGGCGAAGCGACCGCCTTCTCGATGTCCTTGACCGTGATGAGACCGACGCAATGGCCGCTGTCATCGACCACCAGCAGCTTTTCGATCCGCCGCTGGTGAAGCAGACGCCGGGCTTCGTCCTGGCTGGTGCCCGGCGGAACGGTCGCCAGATTGTCCTTGGTCATCAGCTCGCTGACCGGTTGTTTCGCATGTTCGGCGAAGCGCACGTCGCGGTTGGTAAGGATGCCTGCCAGCTTGCCAGACTGCTCGACGATCGGAATGCCGCTGATCCGGTTGGCCTTCATCAGCTCCAGCGCCTCGGCCAGCGTCTGCTCCGGCGCCATGGTGATCGGATTGACCACCATGCCGCTTTCGAACCGCTTCACCGCGCGAACGGCGGCAACCTGGTCTTCGATCTCCAGGTTGCGATGGAGGACGCCGATTCCGCCCAGATGGGCCATGGCGATCGCCATGTCCGCTTCCGTTACCGTGTCCATCGCGGACGACAGGATCGGAATGTTGAGCGGGATCTCGCGGGTCAGGAAGGTGCGCGTGTCAGCGCTGGAAGGAAGCACGCTCGATTCGAGCGGCTGAAGCAGGACATCGTCGAACGTCAGTCCGAGCGGGATTTCATCGTGGAGAAGGTGGGCCATGCGGGCCTTTGGCAGACGGACCGCGATTCGCCAACCCCGTCAGCCTCTCCCGGACCTCGCAAGCAGGCGGCGCGCGGACTCCACGTGCATCTGCTCGATCATCTCCCCTTCGAACCGCTCCGCGCCGCCCGTGGCCGCTGCAACCAGCCGCTCGGCCCGCGAAACTTCCGCATCGCTCGGGGCAAATGCGGCATGGCAGGGTGCGATCTGGCTGGGATGGATCAGCGACTTGCCGTCGAAGCCCAGCTTGCGCCCCTCGGCTGCTTCCGCCGCAAAACCGTCGAGATCGTCGAGCTGATTATAAACCCCGTCGAACACGGCAATCCCTTCAGCGCGCGCTGCAAGCACGATCGACTGAAGCGCCGTTTGGAGGGGCCCGCGCCCCGCGCCGGGCGGCAGGCGAAGGCCAGCCGACAAGTCGTTCGTGCCCGCAATCAGTGCGACCGAGTCATGGGCGATCGTCGGGGCAGCAAGGACACCCCTGGGCGTTTCGATCATGGCCGCGACGGGCGAACCCGACTGTTTGCGGACGAAGGTCAGCACTTCCTTGTCCTCGACGCGCGGCATTACGACCAGATCGACATGGCCATGAGTGACCGTAACCAGGTCCTGTCCGTGCCACGGCGTCCCGAACCCATTGATGCGGATGGCAACCGGCATCGGCCATTCTTGCTTAATCGCCTCGGCGGCCGCCGCTCGGGCGGCCTCTTTGTCCTCAGGCTTCACCGCATCCTCAAGGTCGAGAATGACCAGGTCCGCGTCGCTTTCACGCGCTTTTGCGATGGCGCGCGGATTGCTTGCTGGAAGAAACAGAAGCGCGCGTTTGTCGAACAGGTTTAGGCTCATGCCGATTTTCCTTCCCACAAGCGCGGCGGCTTTGCATCATGCCGGCAATCAAAGGGGTCTGACATGCTTGAATTTCTCGTTGGCCTATCTGTCTTTGCACTGCTGCTCGTGATGATGAGCGTCAAGATCGTGCGCCAGGGCTATCGCTATACGATCGAACGCTTCGGCCGTTTCGTTCGCGTCGCGGAGCCAGGCTTCAACCTGGTGACGCCATTCATCTATCGCGTTGGTCACAAGATCAACATGATGGAGCAGGTGCTCGATATTCCGGGGCAGGAAATCATCACCAAGGACAACGCCATGGTCGCGGTCGATGGCGTGGTCTTCTTCCAGGTGCTGGACGCCGCCAAGGCCGCCTATGAGGTAAGCGACCTCTATCTGGCGATCATGGCTCTTTCGACCACCAACCTTCGTACAGTCATGGGCTCGATGGACCTCGACGAGACCTTGTCCAAGCGCGACGAGATCAACGCCCGCCTGCTGGCGGTGGTCGACCAGGCTACCGAATCCTGGGGCGTCAAGATCACCCGCGTCGAGTTGAAGGACATTCGCCCGCCGCGCGACATCGTCGATGCGATGACCCGGCAGATGAAGGCGGAACGCGAAAAGCGTGCGGCGATCCTCGAATCAGAGGGGATGCGGGCGTCCGAAATCCTTCGGGCCGAAGGTGAAAAGCAGGCCAAGATTCTTCAGGCTGAGGGCCTTAAGGAAGCGGCGTTCCGCGAAGCCGAAGCCCGCGAGCGTGCGGCACAGGCCGAGGCCACCGCGACCAAATCGGTCAGCGACGCGATCGAAGGTGGAAGCTCGCAGGCCATCAACTATTTCATCGCCCAGAAATATGTCGAAGCGATCGGCAAGTTTGCTACTTCGCCCAACGCGAAGACCATCCTCTTCCCGGTCGAGGCTACCCAGCTGATGGGAACCCTCGGCGGCATTGGCGAGCTTGCAAAGGAAGTGCTCGGCAAGGACGCGGTTGCCGCCCCGACGGTTCGCCCCGGTCTCCCGAAGGCGGGCCAATAATGTTCGAAAACCTCGAACCCGGATGGTGGTGGGCGATCGGCGGCTTGGTCCTGCTGATCGCTGAGGTAATCGCGCCCGGCTTCTTTCTCGTGTTCCTCGGCGCCGCCGCAATCGCCACTGGCCTCTTCACATTGATGTTCGACCTTGGCCTCGCGCCGCAACTGGTGCTGTTCGTGCTCTACACTGCGCTCGCCGTCATGATCGGCAAGCGCTGGTACGCGGAACCGCACGGCGGCGATCAGCGCCATGCGATCAACGAACCCGCCAAGCGGTTGGTCGGAAAGACGGTGACGGCGGTCACCGATGTCGACGACCATGGCGGCCGAGTTCGCGTCGGCGACGGCGAGTGGAATGCCCGTGGCGGTCCCGCCGCCGCCGGCGACCGGCTGACCGTCACCGCCGTCGAAGGCAATTGCCTGATGGTTGAACCAGTTCGCACCCTACCCCCTGCCTGAGTATTTGGAGTCACTGCCTTGAACGATCTGAGCTTTTCGCGCCGCCAGGCGGTTGCCGCGCTTTCCGCTGGCGTCGCGGCGGTTGCCCTTCCCGGTTCCGCCCGCGCCCTGACGCAGGCAGCTACTGCGTCCAGCGAAGCCGACGTCGTCGCCCTGCTCGACTCCATCGGTGAAAACCTGCTTGCCCTGTCACCCGAGAGCGCAACCAGCCTTGGCATCGATACAGGCGCGAAGGCCTCGTACCGCGCTCGGCTGTCGGATCGCAGCCAGGCCGGGCAGGACAAGATCGCAGCAACCCTCCGCGCCGATCTCGCCCGCGCCGAGGCGGTAAACACCGCCGCCGTTACCCATTCGACCCGGACAAGCGTCGAAGTCGTGAAGTCCGCCTATCGCGTCGCGCTCGACGGTTTCGCCCAGCCCTATGGCGACGTCGCCGTCGGCGGCTGGCGCAACACGCCCTATGTCGTGATCCAGAACGTCGGCGCCTATCTCGACGTGCCGCGCTTCCTCGACACCGATCACCGTGTCGAAAATGCCCAGGACGCCGAAGCCTATCTCGCCCGCCTGGAAAGCTATCCGGTCCAGCTCGAAGGCGAACTCGCGCGGCTAAAGGATGCTGGCGGCAAAGGCCTGATCGCCCCCGCCTTCCTGATCGACAAGGCCGTCAACCAGATGACGGTCAGCGTGAAGAATGCGCGCGAAGGCGGCGGCCTCGTCGAATCGATCGAGCGCCGGACCAAGGATATTCCCGGCGACTGGGCGGCCCGCGCCCGCGCCATCGCGCAGCAGAAGGTCGCACCGGCGCTTGAGCGCCAGCTGGCCGAACTCCAGTCGCAGCGAACCCGCGCGACGATGGACGCCGGCATGTGGGCGCGCCCGCATGGCCCCGAATTCTACCAATGGGCACTGCGCGCCTCGACAACGACTAAAATGACTCCGGACGAGATCCACAAGATGGGCCTCGAACAGGTCGCCGAGCTTCACGGCCGGATGGACGTGATCCTGAAGAAGCTGGGCTATTCGCAAGGCACCGTCGGAGCCCGCATGACGGCCCTGTCGAACGACCCCCGCTACAAGTTCGCGGAAGGCGATCCCGGCCGCGCCGAGATCATGGCCTTCATCCAGGAACGGCTGAAGATCATCCGCGCCCAGCTTCCGCGCGCTTTCCGCACGCTGGTCCGCGGCAATCTGGAAGTGAAGCGCTTGCCGCCCGAGGAAGAACCCGGCGCACCTGGCGCCTATGGCGGCGCGGGATCGATCGACGGTTCGATCCCGGGCAAATTCTGGATCAACCTTCGCACCACCGACCTGCATCGCAAATATGACCTGCCCGACCTTGCCCATCATGAGGCGATCCCGGGTCACGTCTGGCAGGGCGAATATTCGAACCAGCTTCCGCTTATCCGCGCGATGCTCGCCTTCAACGCTTACTCCGAAGGCTGGGCGCTCTATGCCGAGCAACTGGCCGACGAACTTGGCGTCTACGACGACTTCGAAGTCGGCCGCCTCGGTTATCTGCAAAGCCTCGCCTTCCGCGCAATCCGCCTCGTCGTCGACACAGGCCTCCACCACAAGCGCTGGACCCGCGAACAGGGCGTCCGCTACTTCGTCGAGGTCAACGGGTCGAAGCAGGAAGAGGTCGCCAGCGAAGTCGACCGTTATTGCAGCTGGGTCGGCCAGGCCTGCGGCTACAAGATCGGCCATACCGAGATCGTCCGCCAGCGCACCCGCGCCCAAAAGGCACTCGGCCCCACCCGCTACGACCTCCGCGATTTCGACGACACGGTGGTGAAGGGCGGCAACGTCCCGCTCGACGTGCTGGCCAAGAACATCGACGAATATATCGCCACCGCGAAGGGCTAAGGCGATTTGAAGTCCTTCTAGCGGTCGGCGGACACTAGAGTGTAAGCTACCCCAATGGCCAACGACCGCGAAAAACAGCGAACGGAAACGGACAGCGAAATCGAACGGGAGATCCGCGAAGGCCGCAAGCTGACCGCCAAGGATCTCATGGCCCGGCTAGCCGGACCCGGAGCGATGAAAGGCGCCTCGCCAGTCTCTCCGGTTCAGCAGGCCGAGAACGAAATCGGCAGCTGGCTCGGTAACAACCTGCAGGACGACTGCGGCCAGTTGCGCGTCGTCCTGCATCGCAACCTAAAGGGTAGCGAGTGCTTGCTGGAAAACCTCGATCAGCCGCTCACAGCGATCGAAGAATATCTCCGGCGGCTCCTCGCCACCGACAATCTTCTGAAAGAGATCGTCCGGGAAGCAGATGTCGAATGGGGCCGCGTCATGGATGAGCGGCCCCATTTCGAGCGAGAAGGCGCAGCGGCCAACCCTGACGATCCCTACACTTGCATTGGCGTTCGCAAGACCTTGGGTGACGCGCTGGAGAGACTGCCCCACGCGACCAAATAGGATCGCCATGCGATACTGCTGTCCTACAGGCATCGAACCGTGCGACAATCGTCGCCGGTCTTTCTCATGGTCTGCATCAAAGTCGGGCGCGCGATCCCTAAAGTCACTAAAGTCACACGAAATGACGCCGCAGCTTGAGACTTTTGCGACGTTAGTGACCTTAGGAGGCCGGGCTCAGGGCATTGCCGCAAGGTCAGGCTCGACCCAGCCTCGCCGCGCGTCGACGCTCATCAGCCGGTCCTTGGACCAGAAGCGTAGCGGCCAATCGCGGCGCCCCATCGGCGACATCAGCAGCTCGTTGACCAGCTCGTGGATCGGTCGGCTCGTATCCACCTCTTCGAGGAACAGGCGGATCCCGCGGAGGTAAGCGCGGGTGATGGTGTCGTGATAGCCTTCGGTATCGGTGTTCTTGCCGCCGACACTCTCGTTATATCTTGAGATGATCCCCGGAAGCTCGACGTCGAGGTCGATCTCCGCATGTTTCAGGACAAGATAGGTCGTCGCGGCGAGGTGGGCCTCATGGGTCCACTCCTCGCGCGGCAAGGTACGGGCCAACAGCCCCTCGCCCACATGGGCAACGGCGTCGTCGGACAGGAAATGGCGTACTGGATATTCGGTCATTTTTGGGTCTCGTCATTGCGAGCGCAGCGAAGCAATCCAGGCCTCACCGCGCTGGATTGCTTCGTCACTGCGCTCCTCGCAATGACGAGAATGCAGTAATTTAAGCGTCAGGCAGCGGCGCTGATTTTCGGCCCCGATTGTCGCACGCCCTCATCCACATGATCCGCGAACTCGGCGAAGTTCTCGATGAACAGGTCAACGAGCTTGGCCGCGGTGCGGTCATAGTCAGCCTTGTCGGCCCACGTCGAACGCGGGTCGAGGATCGAATTGTCGACGCCGGGTACCGCGACCGGCACGTCGAACCCGAAGTTCGGATCCTTGCGGAACTCGACATTCTTCAGGCTTCCGTCGAGCGCCGCGTTGAGGAGCGCACGGGTCTCCTTGATCGGCATGCGCTTGCCGGTGCCATACTTGCCGCCGGTCCAACCGGTATTGACCAGCCAGCAGTCGACATGGCCCTCAGCAATCCGCTTCTTCAGCAGGTTGCCGTAGACCGACGGGTGACGCGGCATGAAGGGCGCCCCGAAGCAGGTCGAGAAGGTCGCTTCCGGCTCGGTCACGCCGATTTCGGTGCCGGCCACCTTGGCGGTATAGCCCGACAGGAAGTGGTACATCGCCTGGTCCGGAGTCAGCTTCGCGATCGGAGGCAGCACGCCGAACGCGTCGGCGGTCAGCATCACGATGTTCTTCGGCACCGGGCCCATGTTCTTCTCGGAAGAATTGGGGATGTACTCGATTGGATAGGCACCGCGGCTGTTCTCGGCGAGGCTGTTGTCGTCGAGGTCGAGGGTGCGGGCCACCGGATCCATGACGACATTCTCAAGCACCGTTCCGAAGCGCTTGGTCGTGGCATAGATTTCCGGCTCGCTCTCGGCCGAAAGGCGGATCATCTTGGCGTAGCAGCCGCCTTCGAAGTTGAAGACCGCCGTATCCGACCAGCCATGCTCGTCGTCGCCGATCAGCGTCCGGTTCGGGTCGGCCGACAAGGTCGTCTTGCCGGTGCCCGACAGGCCGAAGAAGATCGCCGTGTCGCCGTCCTTGCCGATGTTGGCGGAGCAGTGCATCGGCATGGTGCCTTCGGCCGGCAGCAGATAGTTGAGAAGGCCGAACACGGACTTCTTCATCTCGCCGCCATATTCGGTACCGCCAATCAGGATCAGCTTCTCGCTCAAATTGACGGCGATCACCGTCTCGCTGCGGCAGCCGTGGCGCGACGGTTCCGCGCGGAAGCTCGGCAGGTCGATGATCGTGAACTCCGGAACGAAGCTGGCGAGTTCAGCCGTCTCCGGGCGAACGAGCATCGTGCGGATGAACAGGTTGTGCCAGGCATATTCGTTGATCACGCGCACATTGACGCGATGCTCGGGCTGCGAACCGCCAAACAGGTCGGCGACGAACAGCGTCTCGCGAGTCTTCAGGTGCGCGAGGAAATCGGCCTTGAGCGCCGCGAATGCCGCGGGGTCCATCGGCTTGTTCGACTTGCCCCACCACACGGTATTTTCCGTCTCGGAATCGCGGACGGTGAACTTGTCGTTGGCCGAGCGGCCGGTGTGCTTGCCGGTCTTGACGACGATCGGGCCATCCTTGGCCAACTCACCCTCGCCACGCGAAACGGCCTGCTCGACCAGTGGTGCGGTCGTCAGGTTCCAATGGACGGTCGCCGAGGTTTCGATGCCCTGGGCTTCCAGTCGGTGCGCGGGGGTGCGCTCGCTCACGTCAAGATTCTCCCTTAAATATCAAAGGCGACGCCACTTTTGGAACGCCGCCGCATGTGCCTGCGGGGCGGCCTATACAGAGCGTGCGCTCATCGGTCAAAGCGGCTCGCCTCACCCTTGTTTCGGCGAGACGCGCTGGCTATCCCTCCCCAAGTGCTTAAGGAGCCGGAATGAGCCATGTAATCGCGCTCGTCGATGACGACCGCAACATCCTGACATCGGTATCGATTGCCCTGCAGGCAGAAGGCTTCCTGACTCGTGTCTACACCGATGGTCAGGCAGCGCTGAAAGCCTTCGCGGACAATCCGCCGGATCTCGGCGTCTTCGACATCAAGATGCCGCAGATGGACGGGATGGAACTGCTCCGGAGAGTTCGGGAGCTGGGCGGCCAGATCGGGGGCATGCCGGTCATCTTCCTGACGTCCAAGGACGACGAGCTCGATGAGGCGCTTGGCCTCGCCATGGGCGCCGACGATTATATCTCCAAGCCCTTCTCCCAACGGCTCCTCATTGCCCGCATCCGCGCCATCCTCCGCCGCCAGGACCTGGCGAAGGGCGTCAATTCAAACGGCTCGCAATCCGTCGCGGAAGAGCTGCCCCTGATCGAGCGCGGGCGCCTGGTCATGGACCCGGCTCGCCATAAGGTTTTATGGGATGGCCGGGATGTTACGCTGACCGTCACCGAATTCCTGATCCTCGAGGCGCTTGCCCAACGCCCGGGAGTGGTCAAATCACGAAACCAGCTGCTCGATGTGGCCTATCAGGATGATGTCTATGTCGACGACCGTACCATCGACAGCCACATCAAGCGCATCCGCCGGAAGTTCCGCGGGGCCGACCCGGCCTTTGACGCAATCGAGACCCTCTATGGCGTCGGATATAAATTCGGCGAAGAATGAGGAAGCCGACCTCACCCTGACATGGTCGGGGCGATGGACGCTTGCTCACCGCATCCTAGCGGTGAACGTGCTGACGCTCGTCCTCGTCCTGCTCGCCATCTTCTACCTCGACAGCTATCGAAACCGCCTCGAGAAAGAGCGGGTCCAGAAGGTCGCGTCCGAGGCAACCATGGCGGCTACCGCGCTGGAAGCCATCCCGCCGGCGGCTCAAGAACGACTACTGGCGAACCTGTCGAAAGAGAATGAGAGTCGGATCCGGCTTTACGGGGCGGATGGCCAACTCATCATGGATAGCTGGCGGCAGACTGGTCCGACCTATCGCCTCCGCGACCCGGCCACCCAAAGGTGGAACAAGGATGTCGCAAGGGCACTGGACCGAGGGTTCAATGCTCTCGTCGGAGAGGAACCGGACGAGGATTTCGTCGAGCCCGCTACCGACAAGGCAGATGCCTGGTCGGAGGTCATCGCCTCTCGGAAATCCGGGATAACGGAAACGGAAATTCGTCTGGCACCGGAACAGACTCCAGTCTTCTCCGCTGCTGCCCCGGTAACGGGCGGCGCCACGCTGCTGGTAACCGACAACGACCGAGCTTTCACGCGGACCGTCCGCAAGCAGCGCAGGTCGCTCCT
Source organism: Sphingomonas caseinilytica (assembly GCF_023516455.1). Lineage (GTDB taxonomy): Bacteria > Pseudomonadota > Alphaproteobacteria > Sphingomonadales > Sphingomonadaceae > Sphingomicrobium > Sphingomicrobium caseinilyticum. The sequence continues at coordinate 571,825 of NZ_JAMGBA010000001.1, forward strand.
GATTGCGCTTGCGGTCGTTGCTGCACTTTCCGTGCTGCTTTCACTCTTCCTCGCCCGGACGATCGTTAGACCGCTGCGCCGGATCGCGCTGGCCGCCCACCGGGTCCGCCTGGGACGAGCGCGCGAAGTCAATGTTCCCCGCCTGCCCTCGCGAACCGACGAGATCGGACTGCTGGCCCGATCCATCAGCGACATGAGTCAGTCGCTGCGGCAAAGGATCGACAATATCGAAGCCTTCGCGGCCGACGTGACCCACGAACTGAAGAACCCGCTCGCTTCGCTGCGGTCGGCCGTCGACGGACTGGAGCGCATTGAAGACCCGGCACTTCGCAAGCAGCTGATCGATGTCATTCGCCAGGACATCGTTCGCCTCGACCGGCTGATCAGCGACGTCAGCGAGGCTGCGAGGACCGATGCGGAGCTGGCCCGGGCGCGCTTTGAGTTGGTCGACCTTGGCGCCTTGATCGGCCAGCTGGTCTCGTCCTGGAAAGAGCGGCGCGAAACCGGAAACGTGCGCATTGCCTTTGCGCGACCGCGACGTGCCAGCGCGATCGTCATGGGAGAACCAGGGCGGCTGGCAAGGGCGATCGACAATATCATCGACAACGCGATCAGCTTTTCGCCGCCGGGCGGGTTGGTCGAAGTCGCTGCCACCCATGTCGATGACGAGATCCGCATTCGCATCGACGATGAAGGACCTGGCGTGCCGCCGGAGCTTCGTGAGGCGATCTTTAACCGGTTCCATTCAGTAAGGCCGGAAACCGAGAGTTTCGGACGGCATTCGGGACTCGGGCTGGCGATCGCACGGGCGATCGTCGAGGGACATGATGGGGAGATCGATGTGACCGACCGTGACGATGCGCCGTCCGGAGCGCGCTTCACCATCATCCTGAAGGCTGCCGACCGGGCATGAACGGAGATCGCCTGAGTTCCGAGAACCTGCACGCTTCCTGTGTCTCGTACCAGGGCCGCGCCGTGTTGATCGCCGGGCCGTCGGGTTCCGGAAAGTCCGATCTCGCTCTGCGCCTGATCGACCGCGGCTTCACTCTGGTGAGCGACGATCGGACCATCCTGCGCAAGGATGGCGACAGGCTGATCGCTTCTGCCCCTGCAACCATCAAGGGAAAGCTGGAGATTCGCGGGATTGGAATCGTCGACATGGACTCGGTCAACGAGGTTCCAGTGGCTCTGGTGGTCGAACTGACCGGCGACATGCAGCGCATGCCGGATGATAGCCGGGAGCGGCTGATCCTCGGTGCTGGCATTCCGCTGGTCAACGTCGATGCAATGACCGCATCGGCACCGGCCAAGGTGGTCGTCGCTCTCGACCGCCTCGGGCTGAAGTCCTGATATGGCGGCACGTCCCGGCACCTTTCCGCGCCTGCTGCTCGTCACCGGAATGTCCGGTGCCGGCAAATCGACCGTCCTCCATGCGTTGGAGGATATGGGCTGGGACTGCGTCGACAATCTGCCGACCAGCCTGCTGGAGGCGTTTGTCCATGGTGAACGCGGGGCGCGGCGCAAGATCCCGGTTGCGGTCGGCATGGACGTGCGCAGCCGCGGGTTCGATCCCCAGACTCTTCCCAGCCTCATTCAGTCGATTGAGGGCGTTACGCCGGAAATCCTCTACCTCGACTGTGCCGGTTCGGAACTGATCCGGCGATATGACGAGACTCGGCGCCGCCATCCCCTCGCTCCAGACCGACCTGCGGAAGATGGAGTTGCGAAGGAACGCGCCTCTACTGCCGCCCTCCGCGACCTCGCCGATACGCTGATCGACACGACCGATCTCACGCCTGCCGAGCTGCGTGAGGAGCTGAGGAGCCGCTATGGCGGGGACATCGACCAGCCGGTTCTAACGATCGTCTCTTTCGGCTTTGCGCGGGGCATCTCGCGGACCGCCGACCTCGTGTTCGACATGCGCTTTGCCGACAATCCGCATTGGGTCCCTGAACTTCAGCCGATGACCGGGGAGGATCGGGCGGTTCAGGACTATTGCTCGAGCGATGTCGCCTGGACGCCGGCGATGGCCCAAATCGAATCGCTGTTAATCACCCTAATTCCCCGCTATTGGGCCGCCGGCAAAAGCTATCTGACGGTGGCATTCGGCTGTACGGGAGGGCGTCACCGGTCGGTGGCGGCAGCAGTCGAAATGGCGAACCGGTTGCGCGAAGCGGGATTTTCACCGAATGTCCGCCACCGTGACCTCGCCAAACCGCAGAGCGATGCAGTTGAGGACACACCCGCGGAAAAGCCATCGGGCACTGGGCCATCGATGAAATCAGGGGCGCGGGACGGTAATGATGCGGGTGAGTGAATGATTGGACTAGTGTTGGTGACTCACGGCCGGTTGGCGGCCGAGTTCATCACAGCCATGGAGCATGTTGTCGGTCCCCAGCAGGCGATCGAGGGCATTTGCATTGACGCCGACGACGACATGGAAATGCGTCGCAAGGAGATCGCGGACGCCATCCAGCGCTGCGACCAGGGCGATGGCGTCATCATCCTGACGGACCTGTTCGGCGGCACACCGTCGAACCTCGCCATCAGCCTGATGAAGAGCGAGAATGTCGAGGTGATCGCCGGCGTTAACCTGCCGATGCTGATCCGCCTTGAGGGTGCCCGCAAGGCGATGACGGTTCGCGCCGCGGTTGCCGCCGCTCGCGAAGCCGGCCGCAAATATATTTCGGTCGCGTCCGAAATCCTGGGCGAGGCCGCTGCTTGAACGCCCTTTCGCGAACCATCGAAATTACCAACAAGCGCGGGCTGCATGCCCGGGCGAGCGCCAAGTTCGTCAACGTCGCCTCCGGCCTCACGGCCCGGATCGAAGTCGAAAAGGACGGCAATCGCGTCGTCGGCACGTCGATCATGGGCCTGATGATGCTGGGCGCGGCGATGGGCGATTCGATCACCATCCATTGCGAGGGCGACGGCTGCGACGATGCGATGGCCGAGCTTGCGGCGCTCGTTGAGGGACGCTTCGGGGAAGAATAGTTAGCCGTCGCCCCAGCGAAGGCTGGGGCCCATGTAATTCAATGGCATGGATGCCAGCCTTCGCTGGCATGACGAAAAGGGGAAACATGCCTCGCCAGATCACATCCTATTCCAATGAGACGGTGAAGCGGCTTCGGGCGCTGCGCGACAAGAAGGCGCGCCGCGCCGAAGGGCTGTTCCTTGCCGAGGGCCTTCGCATCCTCGCCGAGGCGCGGGACAGCGGAAGCCTGCCGGAGATCATCGCCTATTCCCCGTCGGGCGGAATCCATCCGCTGGCGGCGGACATCATCGCTGCGGCGGAAGCGAAGGGCGCGGACATCATCGAGACGACGCCCGACATCCTTTCGAAGATGTCGGGGAAGGATAATCCGCAGGCGATCCTCGGCGCCTATCGCCAGCCCGACACCTCGCTTGCCGCCATCGACCGCGACTCGTCGCCGCTGTGGATCGTTGCCCAGGCACTGCGCGATCCGGGCAACATCGGAACGATCCTTCGGACCGGTGACGCCACGGCGGCTGGCGGCCTAATCCTGATCGACGACAGTGCGGACCCCTACTCCGTCGAAGCCGTCCGTGCCTCGATGGGCGCGATCTTCACGCAATCCGTGGCAATCGCCCGGTGGGACGAGTTCGTCACCTGGCTCCGTTCCGGATCGGGTCAGCTGGTCGGCACCAGCCTTAATACCGACCATGACTATCTGGAGCCGACGTACGAACAGCCCTGCTTCCTGCTGATCGGCAATGAAAGCCAAGGGTTGCCCAGCGCCTATGAGGCGGAATGCGACTTGCTGGTCAAAATGCCGATGCTTGGCCGCGCCGATAGCCTCAATGCAGCAGTTGCGGCGGCCGTCATGGCCTTTCAGGTTAGAGCAAGCTGGCGGAACTGATAAGGAAGCGGGAGGTTTGTTCCGCTATGAAAACGATCGCCACTGTACCGCTTCTCGCACTCGCCCTGACGGCGTGCGATCCATATTATGGGATGGGCAATTCGCAGCCCTATCCGCAGGGGCCGCAAGGCCAGCAGGGTTATCCGCAGCCCGGCTACCCGCCGCAACAGGGCTACCCGCCCTATCCTGACCAGGGCTATCCGCAGGGTTACCCGCCGCAGGGCTATCCCCAGGGCGGCCCGCCGATGCCGCCGGGCGGACCGGTCTATCCGGGTCCCGGCCAGCAACCCAATTATCCGCCGCAGGGTTATCCGCCCCAAGGCTACCCGCAGCCCGGCTATCCGTCGGAGCAGGGCAATTATCGCGCGATCGGGACGGAGCCCTTCTGGGACCTGGAGATCGGCCGCGACATGGTGTTCACCGATCGCGGCAATAACGTCAGCGTCCGGCAACAGACGCCGCGGCCGATCAACGGCACTGCGGGCGAGATCTACCGGACGCAGCGGCTGGAGGTGAACATCGTCCATAGCCAGTGCAGCGACGGCATGAGCGATCGGACCTATCCGGATACGGTACAAGTCTATGTCGACGGCCGGCTGTATCGCGGCTGCGGGGCGCAAAGCTCCTTCTACAGCCAGGTGGGCGAAGGCGGCTATCCGAACCAGCCTGGAACCGGCGGGTATCCGGGACCCGGAGGTCCCACGGTCAACCTCAGCAGCACCAACTGGCGCGTCGTCTCGATCAACGGAACGAGGACTCCGGCGAGCAACTTCTACATCAACTTCATGCCCGACCGGATCGGCGCGAAGTTCGGGTGTAACTCGCTCGGCGCGGGCTACACCCAGACCGGCAATGTGCTGAAGGTCGGGGCGATCATGGCCACCCGGATGGCCTGCCCGGACATGAGCTTCGAGACCCAGGGCTCGGCGATCCTGATGCAGCCGGTGACGGTCAGCGGTTACGGCAACCAGCTGACGCTAACCAGCCGCGCCGGAACGATTGAGCTCGTGCAGGCGCAGTAGCTTCACTAAAGTCACAAAAGTCTCAAGGAGAGGCGCCTTTTCGTGCGACCTTAGTGACTTTAGCGCGCTTGGTTGATTGGTGTCGGACGAGTCAAAGAGCCAGCCGAAAAGCTCGCAAATCAATTCCTACATTGCGAGCGGAAAATTCAGGCTGCCGCTTCCTCCCTTCCCTTGCAGGGAGGGGAGACAATCAGGCGGCTGCGTCGTCTTCGTTGACCGCAGACTTCGGCGACGCGAGCTTGGTCATCGGGCGGGGAGCGGCCTCGACCATCGGCGGCTCGGGTAACTCCTTGGCACTTCCGGCGCCCAGCACCTCGAACCGACGGGCCTGGCTGAACACCTGGCTTTCGAAGCTGCCGACCATCTGGTTGTAGGCGGAGTTGGCGGTCGAGAGGTTCTTGCCGACCCGCTCCATATGCTGCGCCATGGTGGCAAGCCGCGAGTGGAGTTCCTTGCCGAGGCCGGCGATTTCCTCGGCTGCCTCGTTCAACTTTTCTTGCCTCCAGACGCTGGCAACGGTGCGGGCGATGGCGACGAGATTGGTCGGCGTTGCAAGCAGTACTTTCCGCTCAAACGCCCATTCCCACAAGGTGTGATCCTGTTCGAGCGCCGCGGACAGGAAATGCTCCCCTGGGACGAACATGACGACATAGTCGGCGGCGTCGCCAAACTGGCTCCAATAGCTCTTCGAACCGAGCTGCTGGACGTGGGTCTTCATCGAATTGAGATGCTGGGTCAGATGAACCGAGCGACGCTCGTCGTCCGCTTCCTCGGAGGCATCGAGAAATGCGTTCAGCGAACATTTGGCATCGATCACAAGCTTCCGCCCGCCGGGTAGATTGACGATCGCGTCGGGCCGCAAGCGCCCGTCGTCCGTATCGACACTAACTTCGGTAGCGAAGTCGGCATGCTCGACGAGGCCAGCCTGCTCCAGCACATTCTGCAGCGTTTTCTCGCCCCAGCGCCCGCGCGCCTTGGGCGAGGAACGGAGCGCGTTGACGAGATTACGGGTCTCATCGCGCACCTGCCCCTGCCCTGCACGGACCAGCTCCACCGCCTCGCGAAGGCCGGCATAATGGTCGACGCGTTCCTTCTCGACCCGCTGCAGTCCTTCCTCATAGCGCTTCAACGTCGCCTCGACCGGCTGGAGCAGGGACTGGAGCTTGTTCTGGCTCGCCTTGTCCGCCTCGTTGAAACGCTCCCCGGCCTTGGCGAGGAAATCCTTGTGGGCTTTTTCGAGCAGCTGGTCGCCAATCTCGCGGAACTGGGTCACGAGCGCGTCGCGGTTGGCGGCGAGGTCCTTCATCCGCTGGTCGAAATGCTCGGCCTCCGCACGAAGGCGGGCGAGCTCGGCGTTGAGCGGACCGATCTCGGAGCGCGCCGAGTCACGCTCCGCAACCACGCCATCGAGCTGCATCCGAAGCGACTGGGCCGTCGCCTTGCCTTCGCTTGCGCCGCGCGAGCCCATGAGCCAGCCGATGATACCGCCGACGGCCAATGCGATCAGCGCAACGACAATCAGGCCAGCGTCCATCAACCCCTCCAAATCACGCGGAACGAAATGCGAACATATCCGCGTTAGCCGCACTGCTCAAGCGTTTGCGACGCCTTTATTTACGGGCGCTTGGCCTTGGTCGCGCCCTTGGCGAACTTGTCCCCGAAATAGCTTCCCTCATACCATAGAGGCGCGGAGTCCGCGTTGGCCAGTTCCCGTCCGATTTCGTAGTTTATCCGCGCAAACCGGGCCGCTGCCTTCCAGTCGATCGGCAGGTCCACCTCGTCGCTGACCTGGTGATAATTGTTGGCAAAGAAGGTATCGAACGCGGCCTTGCCGGGGCCGGCCCAACCAGTTGCCAGGAATATGCTGGGAATCCCTTCCTTCACGAAATTATAGTGGTCCGATCGGGTGAACAGGCCTTCCTCCGGCATGGGATCGGGGGACAAGGCAACACCGGCGGTTTGCAGCGCACGCTCGACCGCCGGGCCCATGGTCGAATGCTCCGCGCCGAAAGCGATCAGGTCCTTGAAGTCATAGGTCAGGATCGGCATGTCGAGATTGACCACAGCGACGACTTTCTTGCCGTTCGTCACCGGATGCTTGGCGAGATATTCCGAACCGAGCAGCCCATCTTCCTCAGCAGTCACCGCAGCAAACATGATGGACCGGCGCGGGCGAGCGGGGGCATCGAGAAAGGCCTGGGCCGCTTCCAACATGGTGGCGACGCCCGATGCATTGTCCATCGCGCCATTCATGATGGAATCGCCGTTCACGGGCTTTACGATGCCGTCATGGTCGAGGTGGGCCATGAACAGAACGACTTCGTCAGCGAGCTTGGGATCGCTTCCCGGGATCAATCCGACGACGTTCGGGCTCGACATCTTGTCGACCGCGCTATGCCGTTCGAAATGCAGTTTGCCCGGGATCGCAAAGCCCTTGGGGCGCGCCTTCGGATCTTCGATCTGCGCGTAAATCTTGTCGATCGTCTTGGCGCTACCGGCGAACAGCTCTTCGGCCGCCTTCGGCCCCAGGGACCCGCCAACGCGCAGGCCGGGCGCAACCACATTGGGCGTGCCGTCGGCGTGAAGCCAGCGCAGCCGCGGCACTGCCCCATATTGCTTCCACTGTTCCCAGGGCAGCTGCTTCAGCGTTTGCGGGGTGGAGATGCCAATCGCACCGATCGCTCCCTTCGATTGAGCCAGTTCGGTCCGCTTGTCGCCCAGCTCCGCCACGACATCGCTGGGCGCGCCGCCGGGAAGGCTGGTGAGGAAGGCGACAATCTTGCCCCGGACGTCAAGGCCCGCATAATCCTTGAAGCCGTACTGCGGCGCGTCGAAGCCGTAACCGACGAAGACGACTTCATGGTCCTCGGACTGGTCCGGATAGACGCTTGTGCCCGACAGGACGACTTCTTCCCCGTTCCTCCAGGTCTTTCCGCCGAAGCTGATAAAGCTATCGGGGCTCGCCTTGATCGAAGACAGCACGAACGGAACTTGCTGGAAGTAGCTGCCCGAAACCGGCGGCGTCAGTCCCAGCGCCAGGTAGCGGCTGGCAACATATTCCGCTGCCAGGTCATATCCCCTAGTGCCGGTATTGCGCCCCTCCAGGAGGTCATGCGCCAGAAACCGCATATCGGCCTTGATGCGATCTTCAGAAAAGGTTTGGCCCGCGACTGGCGCACAAACCATCGCCGATGCGAGCATCGCCAGCACATATTTTTTCATGAATACTCCCCTATTCAGGGCAGAATGGTGCGCGTTATTCGGTGCCGAGGCAAGCGGCGGCAGGCCGCGTTCTCATTTCCTCTGTCAGTGGGCGCGGCGCCTGCTACTGATCGATATTCCGGCCGAACCTGCCATTGCTTCAAGCGAAAGGAATTACATGCGTATCCCGGCGTTGCTGACACTCGCTTCCCTTCTGGTAGTCGCCACGCCGGCGGCCGCGCAGCCAAAGCCCGAGGCGGTGCTGACAACCAAAGGTTATCAGGCGGCGGTCAACGTCCTCGACCGCGACCATGATCGCCTGGTCGCCGAGATCATCAAACTGACCGAGATTCCGGCGCCCCCCTTCAAGGAGGCCGCGCGCGCCAAGGCCTATGCCGAGATGCTGAGGGAGGCGGGGCTCGCCGATGTCGAGATCGACGAGGAGGGCAACGCCATGGGCGTCTATCGCGGCACCGGTCCCGCCGGCGGCCCGATGGTCATGATTGCCGCTCACCTCGACACCGTCTTTCCGGAAGGAACGCCGATCAAGGTACGTCGCGAAGGCACGCGCCTGTCCGCTCCCGGCATTGGTGACGACACCCGCGGCCTCGCGGTGCTCCTCTCCTACGCCCGCGCAATGAAGGAGAGCGGCATCAAGGTCCGGCAGGATATCGTCTTCGTGGGCAACGTCGGCGAGGAAGGACCCGGCGACTTGCGGGGGGTTCGCTATCTGCTGACCAAGGGCAAGTATAAGGACCGCGTGAAATCCTTCTTCTCGATGGATGGAACGGACGCATCGCGCATCGTCGTCGGCGGCGTCGGATCGAAGCGCTATCGCATCACCTACAAGGGGCCCGGCGGTCACAGTTACGGCGCTTTCGGCCTGGTGAACCCGATGGTGGCGATGAGCCAGACCGTCGTCGACTTCTACAAGATTCCGGTGCCGACGAAGCCGAAGGCGACCTACTCGGCTAGCGTCACCGGTGGCGGCACCTCGGTCAATTCGATCCCGAATGAGGTCTTCATGGAATTCGACATGCGATCGGAGAACCGTGAGGAGCTGGCAAAGGTCGAGAAGGCCTTCCTCGCGATCGTCCAGAAGAGCGTCGAGGGCGAGAATGCCGCTCGTTCGACCAAGGAAGGAGCGGTCTCCGCCGACGTTAAGCTGATCGGCGATCGCCCGGCGGGCGAGACGGCCTCTACCCAGCAGATCGTCCGGAACGCGGAAGCGATCGTTCGTGCCAAGGGGCTGACCCCCAAGCCGTCCTTTTCGTCGACGGATTCGAACATGCCGATGAGCCTCGGCATTCCGGCGGTGACGATCGGGTCGGGCGGCGTCGGCGATCGCTCGCATTCGCTCGACGAATGGATCGACGTGGAAAAGTCGAAGAGCCTGGAGGGCGCGAGCATCGGGCTGGGCATCCTGCTAGCCACCGCCGGCATGCAATGACGATCGAGCGCCAAGGGAGTTACGCCATGAGCCACTTGTCTCCATTTCACATTGCCTTCCCGGTCGACGACCTCGACGCGGCGCGGCGCTTTTACGGCGAGGTTCTGGGCTGCGAGGAAGGACGGAGCAGCGATCACTGGATCGATTTCAACATGTATGGCCACCAGATCGTGGCGCACCTCGTCGAGGGCAATGAAAAGAGTGACGGCGATGGCGGCGAGAGTCAGGTCGACGGCCATTCGGTGCCGGTGCCGCATTTCGGCGTGGTGCTGCCGCCCGCCGAGTGGAAAGCGCTGGCGGAGCGGCTGAAGGGCCTGGGCGTCAAGTTCGTGATCGAACCCTATGTCCGGTTCGAGGGACAGGTCGGAGAGCAATCGACGATGTTCTTCCTCGATCCGGCCGGAAACGCGCTCGAGTTCAAATCATTCGCTGACCTGGACGCGCTCTTCGCACGCTGAGTTTCCTTCGAATATGCGCGGAGTGACGTCATTGCCGGACGCGAGAGCAATGCGCCTAAGTCTTTGTAATAACAGATTGCTTGATCGCCCGTAACGATTATTAGGCTTCCTGGGTGTAAACGGTGCGGGAGTATTGGCCGTTTGAGCGTCGCATCGATTATCCGAAGCCGAACTCGCCATGAGCATGTTCGCACAGAAGTCATTTACACGGACTTCGATCTTCAAACTCGACAGGGATACAAGCGCTTCCTGATTGCCCAGGCATCGGCAAGTCTTGCCGTTGAGCAGTCACTCGAAAAGGCGGGTGTTGCCGATGTTGTCGACGACTGGCCGGATCGCCGGCGGAGCCACCTGATTTACGACGATCTCGACGAGCTGAGTATCGGCGCCATTCGGATCCAGCCGCCAACTTCGCTTGGGTCCTGGGCCGAAATCCTTGGTGCGGTCTATGTTCTCGAAGGCTCGCGGCTGGGCGGAAAGGTCTTGCGCAAGCAGGTCTTCCAATCCGCCCCCACTCGCTTCCTCGATGCACAAGGCAAGCCCGGCGCCTGGAGGGCGTTTCTGGCAGAGCTGGAAACGCGGCTGACCGGGCATCAGGAAATTGACTTGGCCGTTAGTGCCGCTCGCGGCGTGTTCGCAACGTACCAGGCTGCCGGCCGCGAGGCAGCGGAGATTCCCCTTGAACATTAATGTCCAGTCGGTCGACCTCACCAATTGCGATCGCGAGCCGATCCACCTGCTTGGCGCCATCCAGTCCAACGGCTTCCTGCTGGCGCTTTCAGCCGACCTCAAGGTCCAGCGCGTATCGGCCAATGCCGGAGAGTTTCTGGGCTGCGACAGTCTTGATCTGATTGGCCAGCCGATCGCCGAATTGTTCGGCAAGGAATTGATCCACGCCTTGCGGAACCGATTGGCGCTGCTGGAAGGCGGCGGCGGAGTGGAACGGATCTTCGGCTGCACCCTCCAGCCGGGCCGGATGCAGTTCGACATTGCCGTCCATGTCTCGGGCGACTTCATCATCTTCGAGGCGGAGCCGTCTTCCGACGAGCATGGGGATGCAACCAACACCGTCCGCTCGATGATCGCCCGGATCGATCGGGCAACGACGACGGAAAGCTTTCTCAATGATGGCGCCAGGCTTATCCGCGCGCTGACTGGATATGACCGGGTCATGGTGTACCGGTTCGCCGAAGACGGCTCCGGAGAGGTGGCCGCCGAGGCATGCCGATCCGGCATCGGAAGCTTCAAGGGGCTGCACTACCCGGCCAGCGACATCCCGGCCCAGGCCCGGAAACTGTACACCATCAACCTGTTGCGGGTGATTGCCGACGTCAACGCGGTTCCCGTTCCGATCCTGCCGGCGGAAAATCATGAAGCCCAGCCGCTGGACCTGTCGCTTTCGGTACTGCGGTCGGTTTCACCGATCCACATCGAATATCTGAAGAATATGGGCGTCGGAGCGTCGATGTCGATTTCGATCATCGTCGACGACAAATTATGGGGCCTCTTTGCATGCCACCACTATGGGCCACGGACCCTCACCTTCGAGCGCCGGTCCGTATGCGAGCTGTTCGCCCAAATGTTTTCGATGCGTCTGGAAAGCCGCGAGCGGAAGGAAACCGTCGAATATGAGCGGCAGGCCCGCGACATTTCCGACCAGCTGCTGGGAGCGGTCGCTTCGGACGAGACGCTGCTAAACGACCCCGATTGGCTTGGCGACATCCTCCGAAATGCCATTCCCGCCGATGGCGTAGGCGTGTGGATCAACAACACCGCCGCATTCTCGGGCACGGTCCCGGCGCCGGCGGAGTTCCGCCAGATCATTGAAGCGTTGAAACAGTTGGAGGATGGCCGGGTCGTCGCGACCGACAGCATTTCTTCGTTCGTCCCCGAAACTAGCATCGGCGACCAGGTCGCCGGCCTCCTCGCCATCCCCATTTCGCGCTCGGCACGAGACTATGTCGTCCTGTTCCGCGAAGAGATGATCCGATCCGTGCGGTGGGGAGGCGATCCTCACAAGCCGGTCGAATATGGCCCCAACGGACCCAGGCTGACGCCAAGGGAGAGTTTCGCCGAATGGAAGGAACTGGTCGAAGGCCGCTCCCGCCCGTTCACGCGGTCGGAAATCCGTGTCGCGGAGACGCTGCGCGCGACGCTGATCGAGGTCGTCCTGCGCATGGCCGACGAGGCGACCGTCCAGCGTCAGCAGGCCAATGAGCGCCAGGAACTGCTGATCGCCGAGCTGAACCACCGGGTTCGCAATATCTTGGGCGTGATTCGAGGACTTATCCGCCAATCGAAGCCAGCCGATGACAATGTCGAAAGCTTCGTTTCGCTGATCGACGGCCGCATCCACGCGCTGGCGCGGGCGCATAACCAGATCACCGACGACCATTGGGGACCGGCCCCCATCAAGGCGCTGATCGACGCCGAAGCGGCCGCCTTTCTCGCCGACCAGCCGGACCGGATCAGAACCAGCGGCGGCTTCGTCCTGCTGAACCCGCAGGCCTATTCCACCATGGCCCTCGTGATCCACGAGCTCGTCACCAACTCCGCCAAATATGGCAGCCTTTCCGGCGAAGGCACGGTGGATCTGCACTGGAAACGCGATGAGGACGGAGACCTGATCGTCAATTGGGCCGAAAAGGACGGCCCACCGGTCGTCGCACCGGCGCGCAAGGGCTTCGGATCGACGATCATCACGCGGTCGGTCCCTTACGACCTTGGCGGGAAGGCGCGGGTCGAATTCGCGGCGTCGGGACTACGCGCGGAGTTCTGCATTCCGGAGAGGCACGTCAGCGAGGCCGACGCCGATCAAATTCCCGCGATCAAGTTCCCACGCTCATCGCCCGGCCATCCGGTTCCCTCGCCGTCCCGGATCCTGACTGGAGAGAGGGTTCTTCTGGTCGAGGACAGCTTGATCATCGCTCTTGATGCTGAGGACGCCATCGAACGCCTCGGGGCGGACAGCGTGGTTACGGCGTCGACCGTGTGGGACGGGCTTGCTGCAATCGACAGCTTCAAGCCGACGCTGGCGATGCTGGACGTCAATCTTGGCGACAGCACAAGTTACGCGATCGCGGACAGGCTGCTGGAGATTGGAACGCCCTTCGTCTTTGCATCGGGATATGGTGAGCAGGCAAAGCTGCCAGAAGCCCATCAGTCGCGGACCGTCCTGCAAAAGCCCTATACGCTGGAGAATATCGCGCGCTGCCTTGACGAGCTCAGTCAACTCAGCGGCGAATAGCCTATTTCGCGTGCATCACGCCGGGCAGAGCGTTCCCCGATAGGCCGCATCTTCCAGCACCCTGCCCGCACCCAGGGCAACGCAGATCAGCGGCGCTTCGGCCAGATGCACCGGAAGGCCGGTTTCGTCCGCGATCACCTTGTCGATGTTGCGTAGGAGCGAGCCGCCGCCCGTCATGGTGATGCCGAGATCGATGACGTCGGCGGCGATCTCCGGCTTGGCCTTTTCAAGCGAGGCGGTGATGACCTGGACGATCTGCGCAATCGGATCACGCAATGCCTCAACGATTTCGGCCTGTGAAATGGTGATTTCGTGCGGAACGCCCTTTGCAACATCCTGTCCGCGGAGGTGCCCGACGATGTGGTGGCTTTCCGGCGTGGCTATCGCCGATCCCATCTCCTTCTTGATGCGCTCGGCAGTCCCCTCGCCGATCTGGAGGTTATACTTCCGGCGAACATAGGCGGTGATCGCTTCGTCCATCTTGTCGCCGCCGACGCGCGCCGACGTGCCATAGGCCAGGTTCATCAGGCAGATGATGCCGACCTCGGTCGTGCCGCCGCCGATGTCGACCACCATCGAACCGATCGGCTCGGAAACCGGAAGGCCCGCGCCGATCGCGGCGGCCATCGGTTCCTCGATCAGCCAGACTTCCCGCCCGCCGGCGTTGAAGGCGGCGGCACGAATGGCGCGGCGCTCCACGGAAGTTGCGCCCGAGGGAACGCAGATCACGACCTCAGGGCCGCGCGAAAGCATGGTCTGAACGCCGACCGCCTTCTGGATGAAGTGCTTGATCATCTCCTCGGCGATTTCGAGGTTGTTGATGACCCCGTCGGTCAGCGGGCGGCAGGTTTCGATATGATCGGGCGTCTTGCCGACCAGGATCTTTGCATCGCTACCGACCGCGCGAACATGCCGGGTCCCGCCAGAAGTCTCGATCGCGACGACCGACGGTTCATCGATGACGACGCCCTGGCCGGGTACATAGACCAGGGTGTTGGCCGTCCCCAGATCGATCGCGATGTCGCGCGAGCCTATCGAACCGAAGCGGAAAAGCATGGTTGGAGAAATCCTCCCGCAAAACAGTCCGAAGCTAGCTTCGGCCTTTCGATTTCATCATGACATCGGGAAATTGCCCTATTTTTCAAATCGATAAACTTACGGAAGGCGCACGAGGTAGAACGGCCGCATAGAGTGGCCCCGCAAGCCTTGTCTTCAACCCGCAATTCCGTGTCGCAACTTATGATGCGAGCAGCGCCAAAGGCGGCCAATGACGAGCAGTCATTGCGCAATTCACAGGTCAAGATTGATGTTCGGCAAAACGATCGTCGGCAACTGGTTCCTTGCACCGGCTATCACGGGGCGGCCGGCCCATTTCTGGAGTCTGGTCGCGATCGTGATTCCGACCCTCATTCGTGCGTCGGTCCAGGGGCCGGTGACCGGTGTGCCGCTCCTAATCTACGTCCCGTTCGTCCTGCTTTCCGCAATCGCCCTAAGCTGGAGGCATTCGGTTGCCGTTGCGCTGGTATCCGCGCTGGTTGGCAGCACCCTCTTTATCGAGCCGCGCTTCATTATCCTGGCGGGGCCGACGGACTGGTTCGAAATCAGCGCATTCCTGATCGCTACGGCAATGATCATCAAATTCGTCCACGAACTGAAGGGCACCATCGTCGCCGAGCCCGGTTCCCCGGCAGCAAAGTTTCGCAACGGTATCGTCTTCAGCAGCGAAGGCGGCGACGCATGGGCGAGCTGGCACGGCCAGCGGTGCACGGTGCGCCTGGGTACGAAGGATGAAGTAGCCGAGATGATGCAAGATTATCTGGCGCAGTGCGCACTTGGGAAAAAGCTCGCCAGCTAGTGCGAAACGTCCCGGACCGGCACAGGCCCAAACAGGCTATCGCCAAGGCCTTGTGAAATCTGGGATATTGAGGATGGCGCATTGCCGAATGCGTTCAGTGGTAGAAGCCCTCGATGTTTTTTCCCCACATCGGGGGCTTTCTGCATCTCAAGGACCTCTATCGGCGACCCGTTCCATCGCTTCCGCATGCGCTTCCGGTGGCTCGGTAGGCGCGGGATCGGCGCTTTCCATGATGGTGAAGCGTGCTCCCTCGGTCAGTGCGCGGTGCACCGGGCATTTCCCGGCGATCTCCAGCATCCGCGCCCGCTGCTCAGCATCGAGGTCGCCTTCGAACTTGATGCGGACGTCGAACCGGTCGCGGGGGCTCTGATCAAGCTCGCGCGTATGGCCGACGTTGGTGCGAATACGCTTCAGCGGCCATCCCTTCTGGTCCGCGTAGAGCCGCACCGTCATGGTCATGCATGACGCCAGCGCGGATCCCAGCAGCTGGAAAGGTGACGGACCGCTGTCCAAGCCGCCGAAGCTGGCGGGCTCATCGGCGATCAGCTGGTGCTTGCCGGTTTGGATCCGGAGCTGGAACTTGCCCTTGCCGGTCTCGACGGCCTCCACATCCACGGGCGGGTCCTTACCGGGCGCCGGCTCGACATAGGCGTCGGCCCAGGCGGCGATCAGGCCAGCGGCGCGTGCGGCATCTTCCTTGCGGGTGAGCAGATGATCCGCCTTTTCGAGCGACAGGAAGCTCTTGGGATGGCGTGCGGCCGCAAAGATTTGCGTTGCGTGATCGAGAGAAACCGTGGTGTCGGTCGGGGCGTGGAGGATGAGCAGCGGACGATGCAGCGACGCAATCCGCTTGCCCTGGTCCTGCATCCGGAGGCTGTCGATCAGCTCCTTACCGACACGGAACGGCCGGCCGGCCAGCCGGACTTCGGCGCTGCCTTCGCGCTCGATCTCCTGCAAATCGTTGGACGAGAATTGCGCAAGCGCATGGGCGACGTCGAAGGGCGCGTTGATGGTCGCCACTGCGCGAACCGTCTTGCACTCACCGGCCGCGGCCAGCACGGCCGCTCCCCCGAGGCTGTGACCGATTAAAAGGCTGACCGGCCAGCCATGCTCGGCCATCGCGCCGCAAGCAGCGACGATATCGCCGACGTTGGATGCAAAGCTGGTTTCGGAGAATTCGCCTTCGCTTTCGCCGATGCCCGCAAAGTCGAAGCGGAGCACGCCAATCCCCTCGGCAGCCAAGGTGCGGGCGATGCGGACAGCGGCGAGATTGTCCTTCCCGCAGGTGAAGCAGTGGGCGAACAGGGCCCAGCCTCGGACCCGGCCGGAGGGGGACTCGAGGCGGCCCGACAATTGCCTGCCGTCAGCGCCCTGAAAGTCGAACGAGTCGATCATTTCGAGCGCGCTTCAAGCACAGCGGGGCTTCGGATGCACGGCATTCCGCAATTTCCCCGATTTTCAGGCGACCTCGCGGGTGCTTCTCCACGTTCTCGCGCAGGAGGCAGATGATGTGCCGTTGGCTAGCTTATTCGGGCAGTCCGATCCTCTTGGAATCGATCCTTTACAAACCGCAGCATTCACTGATCGACCAGAGCCTCCACGCACGCCTTGGGCCTCACACGACTAACGGCGACGGCTTTGGCGTCGGCTGGTATGGCGAAGGCGACGAGCCCGCCCTCTATAAATGCGTCGACCCGGTCTGGAACGACCGCAATCTCAAGGAACTGTCGCGGCAAATCCGGTCGCGGCTGATGTTCGCCCATATCCGCGCATCGACGGGTACGCCGGTGCAGCAGACCAATTGCCACCCGTTCCGCCACGGCAAATGGCTGTGGATGCACAACGGGCAGATCGCCGGCTTTGCGGGCGTAAAGCGCGAGCTGGTGATGGCCGTCGATCCGGCGCTTTACGGGTCGATCGAGGGATCGAGCGATACGGAGGTCTTCTTCTACCTGGCCCTGACCTTTGGGCTTGCCGAAAACCCGCCGGCCGCTGTCCAGCGCGCCGTGGGATTCATCGAGCGAACCTGCCGCGCGCAAGGAATCGAGCATCCGATGCGGATGAGTGTTGCAGCAAGCGACGGTGAAAGTCTGTGGGCCTTCCGCTATTCGAGCGAGGGCGTGCCTCCGTCTCTTTTCTATTCGACCGACGTGCAGGCGTTGCGCGAGCAGCATCCCGAGATCGAGGTGTTCCGGACGCTTTCGGATGAATCGCGAATGGTGGTTTCCGAACCGTTAGGTGAACTGGCCGGCGTCTGGAACGAGGTACCGCCATCCAGTTGGGGCAGGATCCGCGAAGGCCAGGATCAGGTTGGACCATTCATTCCGGCAGCGCACTGAAAACGGCCGAAAAGTCCCATATTCACTCGGCGTTCAGCGTAGCGCGACGGCCCGAGCCTTCCGCGCGACGGGGCTAGCCACCGCCTCCAGATAACGTTCGTTCTTATCCTTGAACGGCTCCTGCCGCGTAAAAGGAGATTAGAGCCATGAACAATATGATCAAAACGATGACGCTGGGTGCAGGTTTTGCAGCCCTTGCGGCGACTGCTCCTGCAGCCGCGCAATATTATCCGGGCTACGGCCAGTATGGGTATAATGGTTACAACAATAATGTGACCCAGATTGCCGCGCAGCGCTGTCAGGCGGCGGTCCAGAACCGGCTTTCCTATCGGACCAACTCCAACGGCCTTCTGGGCGCCATCCTTGGCACCAGCACTTCGGGCCGGGTCTTGGGCGTTACCCAGGTCACCCAGCGCCGGAACACCGTGAAGGTGCGCGGCGTCGCCTCGACCGGCCGCATGGCCTACAACCAATATGGTATGGGCTATTACGGTACGCTCGGCGCCAATTATCAGCCGGACCTAACGTTCAGCTGTGACGTTGATTACCGCGGTTATGTCCGCGACGTGGACATCAATCGCCGATAACTAGAACATGCTGTGTAGAGGAAGCGCCGGGCTAACCCCCGGCGCTTCTGATTCATGCCTACTTGCGGAACAATGGCTCAGGTGCTTCGCTCGCATTCACAAAAGGAGAGGAAGCCAATGTCCATCCGCAAGCAGATCGCGCTGCACCCATCGTCAAAGGATCATGTGAACCAGGCGCTGGGCGATGCGGTGCATCACCTGATGTACTGCGCGAAGATGTGCCTCAGTTGCGCGGACGCCTGCATGGCCGAGAAGATGGACATGACGCAGTGCATTCGCCTGTGCCTCGATTGTTCGGACATTTGCGAGGCCACGGCGAGGTTGGGATTGAGGCGGACGGGCGACGACCAGCCAATTCTGCGCGAGCTGCTCGAGCTATGCGCCCGCATGTGCGAGCAATGCGCCGCCGAATGCGAACGGCACGATCATGAGCATTGCCGGCTGTGCGCGCAGATCTGCCGCGAATGCGCCGCGGACTGCGGGAATGCGGCGGCCAGCCTGGCCTAGGAGCAACGTCGTCATTGCGAGGAGCATAGCGACGCGGCAATCCATCTGGATTGCTTCGCTTCGCTCGCAATGACGAAAATTACGCCGCCCTCAAACCGCGCTCTTTCCGAGCCTTGGCGAGCTTCTTCAGCACCATGTCGCGCTTCAGCTTCGACAGATGATCGATGAAGAGAACGCCCTCCAGATGATCCATCTCATGCTGGAGGCAAACCGCCAGCAGTCCTTCGAGGTCCTGCTCGTGACTCTTGCCATGCTCGTCGAGCCAGCGGGCGCGAATTTTGTCGGGCCGCATCACCTCGGCATATTGGTCGGGCACTGACAGGCAGCCCTCGGTGTAGGGCACCTCATGATCGCTGTGCGCGAGAATTTCGGGGTTGATGAACACCCGCGGTTCCCTGACGGGCTTGCTTTCCGGATCGTCGGGATCTTCCGGTTCCTGGAGGTCCATCACCAACAGGCGCTTGGGGATGCCGACCTGCACCGCCGCAAGGCCGATCCCGGGCGCCGCATACATCGTCTCGAACATGTCCTTGATCAGTGCGCGCACCTCATCGTCCACCTTTTCGACCGGGGTCGAAATTTCGCGAAGGATCGGGTCGGGCGTCTCGTAGATCGGTAAAAGTGCCATGGGGGCTCAGGTAAGTAGTGCAGCTTCTCCGGTCAACGCTGCAACAGCTTCAAATCATACTCGTTTTCTAAGCGAACCCCCAAGGAGGATGAGATGACCGGCATCAAGCAGCAGATTTTCGACCTCGAGACCCAGTTCTGGCAATCAATGAAGGACAAGGACGTCGATACGGCCGCCGCAATGATCGCGAAGGAGGGCCTGGTGACCGGACCGATGGGCACCGAAACCATCAATCCCGAAAAATATGCCCGAATGACCCGCGACGGCAATTGGACGCTCGACAATTTCGAGATGAAGAATGTCGAGGTGGTGCAGCCCACCCCGGACAGCGCGATCATCGCCTATGAAGTCCACCAGACCGGCGACATGAAGGGTCAGAAGATGGATATGCGCTGCGCCGATTCATCGGTCTGGGTGAAGGAAGGCGGCGACTGGAAATGCGCCCTCCATACCGAAACCATAATTGAAGACGCCAACGCTCGTCAGCGCGAGCCCGCGTAACGGATCAGGCCAGCGGTCGGCGAGCTCGCAGAGCCTGGGCCAGCGTTCCTTCGTCGAGGTAATCGAGCTCACCACCGACCGGAAGTCCGTGCGCCAACTGCGTGAGGCGGATGGGAAATTTCTCCAGCCGCTCTGCCAGGTAATGGGCGGTGGTCTGGCCTTCGAGTGTCGCGTTCATTGCCAGGACCACCTCGTCGATTCCTCCCGCCGCGATGCGGGCGACGAGCTGGTCGATGCTGAGATCCTCGGGCCGCACCCCTTCCAGCGCCGATAGTCGTCCACCGAGCACATGATAGCGGCCCGGGAAAAGCCGCGAACGGTCCAGCGCCCAAAGGTCGGCCACCTCCTCGACAATGCATAGCAATCGATCGTCCCGCTTGGGATCTCGGCAGATGGTACAGGGATCGCTGGTATCGACATTGCCGCAAGTCGAGCAGGTCGAGAGCTTGTCGGCGACGGCCTGTAATGCGGCCAGCAGCGGCTCCAGCGCCGCTTCGCGCTTCTTCATCAAATGCAGCACTGCACGGCGGGCCGAGCGCGGCCCGAGACCGGGTAGGCGAGCGAGCGCCTGCGTCAGTGCTTCGATCTGATGACTGGCCATTACTGGATTGCTTCGCTTCGCTCGCAATGACGATTGAGAATTCGTCATTGCGAGGAGTGAAACGACGAAGCAATCCAGAATCTCGCAATTTGGTGATTGCTCCTCCATAGCGCCCCCATGCGGATCATTTTCATGGGCAGTCCGGATTTTGCCGTTCCAACGCTCGACGCGCTGGTCGAGGCGAGCCACGAAGTGGTTGCGGCCTATACCCAGCCGCCACGGCCAGCCGGCCGGGGCAAGGGCGAGCGTCCGACGGCCGTCGAGATCCGCGCCCATGAGCTGGGCATCGAGGTGCGCAGCCCGAAATCGCTGCGGGGAGAGGCCGAGCAAGCCGCATTCGCCGAATTGGACGCCGATGTCGCGGTGGTAGCGGCTTATGGCCTGATCCTGCCTCAGGCGATCCTCGATGCGCCGATGCTTGGATGCCTCAACGTTCATGGATCGCTGCTCCCGCGCTGGCGTGGCGCGGCTCCGGTGCAGCGGGCGATCATGGCAGGTGACGAAGCGACCGGGATCACAATCATGCAGATGGAAGCTGGCCTCGATACCGGTCCGATGTTGCTCAAGCGCGCCCTAGAGATCGAAGACAGGAACGCGGCACAACTAACTGAAGAATTGGCGAAACTTGGCGCGTCGATGATGGTCGAGGTGCTGGAGGACCTGCCACGGTACGAGCCCATCCCGCAGCCCGATGACGGCGTCACCTATGCCGCCAAGATCAGCAAGGATGAGGCGCGGATCGATTGGTCCCGGCCTGCTGCCGAGCTTGTCCGTCATGTGCAGGGCCTGGCGCCTTTCCCCGGCGCCTGGTTCGAGGTGGAAGGCGAGCGGATCAAGCTGCTGGCTGCGAGCGGAGGCTGCGATGGCGGGCACCCGGGCGAAGTGATGGATGACCAGCTGACAATCGCCTGCGGCAATGGCGCGCTGCGGCCCACACTCGTCCAACGTGCCGGTAAGGGCGCTATGAGCACGGACGAGCTGCTGCGCGGCTTCCCGGTGCCGAAAGGCGCGATCCTTCGATGACCCGATGGCGCCTGACCGTTGAGTTCGATGGCGGCTCGTTCATGGGCTGGCAGCGACAGGATCATGGTCCCTCGGTGCAGGAGGCGCTCGAGCAGGCGCTGTTCCGGATGACCGGAGAATTGGCCACGCTGCACGCCGCGGGACGCACCGATGCCGGGGTCCATGCGCTGGCCATGACCGCCCATGTCGATGTTGCGAAGACGCTAACCGAGCATCGGCTGCGGGAGGGCATCAATGCGCTGGTGCGGCCGAACCCGATCAGCGTCACCGAGGTGAGCAAGGTCGCGGATGATTGGCATGCCCGCTTCAGCTGTGTCGGCCGCCGCTACCTCTACCGCATCCTCAATCGCCGTGCGCCGCCGGCGCTGTTGCATGGCAAGGTATGGCATGTGCCGATTGACCTCGACGTCGATGCGATGGCGGAGGCTGCCACACATCTCGTCGGGCTTCACGACTTCACCACGTTCCGGTCGGTGCATTGTCAGTCGCAGAGCCCGGTGAAGACGCTGGACAGCCTATCGGTCGAACGGGTCGGCGAGGAACTACACATTCGCGCGGCGGCGCGCAGCTTTCTTCACCATCAGGTGAGGTCGATGGTGGGATGCCTGGCTCTGGTTGGGCGCGGGCGCTGGGCGCCGGAAGATGTGAAGGCGGCGTTGGAGGCCAGGGACCGGCAGGCGTTGGGCCTGAATGCACCGCCGGAAGGGCTGTATTTTGTGGAGGCGATTTATCCTTAGCCGTCATCCCAGCGAAGGCTGGGATCCAAATTATCGTCGATATGGGCCCCAGCCTTCGCTGGGGCGACGTGTGAGTTAAATCAGCATCTCCCTCGCCATAGGCTGGCTGAGAAAGGCAGTCGGGCTGGCGCTCAGCCCATAGGCGCCGGCGCAGAAGATTGCGACTAGGTCACCCACCTCCGCCCGTGGCAGCATCGCTTCGTCCGCAAGCAAGTCGAGCGGGGTGCAGAGGCATCCGGTGATGGTCACCTCCTCATCCGCAGCGCTCCCGAAGCGGCCCGCAATAGCGACGGGGTAATTGCGCCGCAGCAGCTGCCCGAAATTGCCGGATGCGGCGAGTTGGTGCTGGAGACCTCCGTCGGTGACGTGGAAAGTGCGTCCCCTGCTCTCCTTCCGGGCGATAATTCGGGTCAGGTAGACGCCGGCCTCGCCGACCAGCCAGCGGCCGAGCTCGATCGCGAATTGGGTGTCCGCGAGGATTTTCGGACGTCCCGCCAAAGTCTTGGCGAGCGCATCTCCCACCGCTTCGACATTGAGCGGTTGATCCTTGGCGAAATAGGGAATGCCGAAACCACCGCCCAGATTGACCTCGGGCGGTGGGTGTCCCGCTTCCTCCGCGATCGAAGCTGCCAATGCCACCGTATCGTGCTGCAGCTCAATTAGGGCGTCGGCATGAAGGGCCTGGCTGCCTGCGAAGATATGCAGTCCGCGCCAATCTGCGCCCGCTTCGATCAGTCGCCGAACAAGCGCAGGTGCGCGGTCGTGATCCACACCGAACTGGCTAGGCAGTCCGCCCATCTTCTGCCCCGAA
The DNA here is from genome assembly GCF_023516455.1 of Sphingomonas caseinilytica. Taxonomy (GTDB): domain Bacteria; phylum Pseudomonadota; class Alphaproteobacteria; order Sphingomonadales; family Sphingomonadaceae; genus Sphingomicrobium; species Sphingomicrobium caseinilyticum. The sequence goes on from NZ_JAMGBA010000001.1 coordinate 594,673, forward strand.
CCTTTTAGGCCGAATGGCGGATTGACCCGCACGGCGAGCTTTGGCGTCAGTCCCTCTCGCTGGGCGATTGCCAAAGCCCGATCCGCCTCGCCTTCGCTTTCAAGGTTGACCGTGATCCCGGCCCTGATCGCGGTCTCCAGCTCCTGGTCGCGCTTCCCGGGACCGGCGAAGCTGATCGGCAATGCGAGGTGCGCGACCTTGCCCAGTTCACCCGCCGAAGCGGTGTCGAAGCCGTCAACCAGAACTGCCATCGCTTCGAGAAGCGGCGCGTAAGGGTTTGCTTTGACGGCATAATGCAGAGCGACACCCGGAAAGGCCGCCCTGAACCGGGAGACCTGGTCGGCGATCCGGCGCGAGTCGTAGACGAACAGCGGCGTACCGCCCGCCTCGTTGACGAGCATCTCGGCATCCCAGCCGCCGATGGTCAGGCGGCCGTCGCCATCAGCTTCATAACCGGCAGGGATCGGCCCCAAAGCCTTCATTGGATTTCCGCCTTCAATGCCGTCCGATCCAGCTTTCCGTTTGGGCCGACCGGTAGCCGATCCTTCCAGACGATCCGCTGCGGCTGCATATGCTGCGGCAGCTCCCGCCGGAGCCATGCGGAAAGCTGCGCCTCCGCATCGTCGACATTGGCGACGGCGACCAGCACGATCGCCTGTCCAAGCCTTTCATCGGAAACGCCGAACGCCGCAGTGTCACTTACCGCGCCGCTGGCTAGCGCCGCCTCCTCGATCTCCGTCGGGCTGATGCGGTTGCCGCTGACCTTGATCATCGCGTCGTCGCGGCCCCTGAAGCGAAGCAGGCCATCCTCACCTTTGGCGACCGTGTCGCCGGACCAGACCGCCGTTCCGCCGAACTGGCTGAATTCGGGTGCCGCCTTGAACCGTTCGGCGGTGCGCTCGGGATCGTTCCAATATCCCAGCGCTACCAGCGGCCCGGCATGGACCAATTCGCCATCCTCGCCCGGTGCAGCCTCGCTGCCGTCGGGCCGAACGACCATCAGCTCCGCGAAGGGAATGGCGGTGCCGATGCTGTCCGGGTGTGCGTCGACCAGCGCCGGATCGAGGCTCGACGAGCGAAAGGCTTCGGTGAGGCCGTACATCAGGTGCAGCTTCGCCTGCGGGAACAGGTCACGCAAGCGGCGGACGAGCGGCTCTGGAAGATGGCCGCCGCTGTTGGTCAGGGTTTGGAGTGTCCCGCCTGCTTCGTCCCATTTCTGCTCTGCGATCTGCAGCCAGAGCGGCGGAACGCCGGCCAGGACCGTGACGTCATGACGTCCGATAGCTCGGACCAGGTCGCGCGGCAGGAGATAGTCGAAGCCGATCGCGCAGCCACCTGCTGCCCAAGCCGAGAGCAGCTGGTTCTGCCCATAATCGAAGGCGAGAGGGAGGACGCAAAGGGTGCGGTCAGAAGGCTTCAGGTGGAGATAATGGGCGACGCTGATCGCCCCCAGCCAAAGGTTGGCATGGCTGAGCATGACGCCCTTGGGACGGCCGGTGGATCCAGAAGTGTAAAGCAAGGCCGCAAGGTCGGTTGGATTGCGGTTCGAGGCAGGCAAGGCCTCACGTCCATCATCCCACTCCTCTAGGGCGACGGCCTTGGCATCGGCCAGGTCGCCCTGCTCCAGGCTCTCAAGCCGCGCGCCGTTGGCGAGGAGCAACCTTGCCCCGCTGTCGGCGAGGATGTGGGCGGCCTGAGCATGCTTCAGCACAGGGTTGATCGGCACATGGACGAGTCCGGCACGTGCCGCCGCCAGCGGCATGATGCAGGCCAGGAGCGTCTTACCCATCCAGGTCGCTACGCGATCGCCCGGGTTCAGCCCCATCGCGAGCAGCCGGGCCGCCGTTCTTCCGACGGCCTCGTCCAATTCGCGATAGGTCAGCCGCGATTCACCAACGACCAGCGCTTCGGCCCCAGCAGCGCCGCGCAAGGCCAGGTGGTCGAGCGGAAATGATGTGAGCCTGAGTGCCGTCATTGCGAGCGTAGCGAAGCAATCCAGAAGTTGTCGAACTGGATTGCTTCGTCGCGGCGCTCCTCGCAATGACGAATTGCATTGACCCCGCACTTTCCTTAGGGGGCGCGCCATGGCGACCATGGGGGACACAATCGTGGCTTTGGACGATCGCGAAGAGGTCGAGCAGACGGTTCGCGCCCTGCTGGTCGACGTGCTCAACCTGAAGCCATCGCGCGTCGCCAAGTTCGACGATGAAACCGAGCTGTTCGGTGCACTGCCGGAGTTCGACTCAATGGCCGTCGCGACCTTGCTGACCGAAATGGAAGAGCGGCTCGGAATCCTGATCGAGGATGAGGATGTCGAGGCCGAGGATTTGATGAGCTTCGGCCGGCTGGTGTCGCTCGCCGAGAGATTGTCGCTAACCTAAGTCAGTTCGCCGCACTCACCGGTTGACCGACTCAGCGCGGCGGGCGCAGGGCTGCCTTGGGCCGCCTGTCTCGGTTGCGCACCATCATTCTCCACGGCCTGAAATCTGCGTGCCGTCTGCGTCTCCCGCAACTCCCTGACCAGGAGAATGATAATGGCCGAAACGACGCCGCCCACCGGCGGTGCGGACACTCTTGCACCCCAACCCACCACGACTGCCTCGGATCGCCCGATTATCGGTACTTCCGCCACCGTGGATCCGACCGTCGAAGATCGCACGATCCGGCCGTTCGAATTCCGAGCTTCGGACGAGGATCTTGCCGACCTCAAACAACGAATTTCCGCGACCCGATGGCCTGAAAAGGAAACCGTTTCCGACGACACGCAGGGCGTCCAGCTCAAGACCATCCAGAAGCTCGCCAGCTACTGGGCCACCGGCTACGACTGGCGCAAGGTGGAGGCACAGCTCAATGCCCTCCCCCAGTTCCTCACGACGATCGATGGCCTCGACATCCACTTCATCCATGTGAAATCCAGGCATGAAAATGCCCTGCCGGTGATCATTACGCATGGCTGGCCGGGATCGATCATCGAACAGCTGAAGCTGGTCGGTCCGCTAACCGACCCGACCGCATTTGGCGGTTCCGCGGAAGACGCGTTCGACGTCGTGATCCCGTCTATGCCCGGCTATGGATTCTCCGGAAAACCCGAAACCACCGGCTGGGGGTCCGAGCGCATTGCCAGCACCTGGGACGTGTTGATGAAGCGGCTCGGCTATGATCGCTACGTCGCCCAGGGCGGCGACTGGGGCGCGATCATCATCGACCAGATGGGTGTGCAGGCACCCGAGGGATTGCTTGGCATCCACACCAACATGGCCTGCGCCATCCCGCCGGAAGTCGACGCGGCCGCCTTTGCCGGCGGCCCTCCGCCCGAAGGCCTGAGCGATGAAGAGCGCTACTCGTTCGACCATGTCGCCTTCTTCTACAAGCATGGCCTTGGCTATGCGCTGGAGATGGGGAACCGTGCGCAGACGCTATACGGTCTCGCGGATTCGCCGGTTGCGCTCGCATCGTGGATCATCGACCACGACATCTGGACCTATCGGCAGATTGCCAAGCTTTTCGACGGCACGCCGCAAGGGTTCACGAGGGACGAGATCCTCGACAACATCACCCTCTACTGGCTGACAAATACCGGCGTATCGTCGGCGCGCCTTTATTGGGAGAACAAGCTGCCCTTCTTCTCCCCGAAAGGCGTAAAGGTCCCGGTCGTCGTCAGCGCCTTCCCGGAAGAGATTTTCCCGGCCACACAGAAATGGGCCGAGAAGGCGTATCCCAACCTGATCTACTATCAGAAGCACCCGGAAGGCGCTCACTTCGCTGCGTGGGAACAGCCGGAAGCGTTGATCGGCGACATGCGCGAGGGCTTCCGCTCGCTGCGTTGACCCTAAGTCGCAGGCGGCTGGTTACTCGGCCGCCTGCAGCGCCTCGAACTCCTCGGCCGCTAGGAATTTCTCCGCATCAAGCGCAGCCATGCAGCCGGTGCCGGCGGCGGTGACTGCCTGGCGGTAGATTTTGTCCATCACGTCGCCGCAGGCGAAGACGCCGGGGATCGAGGTGCGGGTCGAGCCGCTTTCGACTTCGAGATAGCCGTCGCTGTCTAGCTTGAGCTTGCCGGAGAACAGTTCGGTCGCCGGCTTGTGGCCGATCGCGACGAAGGCGCCGTCGACATCGAGCCGGGTAATGGCACCGGTCTTCACGTTGCGGACGTCGAGGCCGACCAAAGCTTCGGGCATTCCGCCGCCGACGAACTCGGCAACTTCGCTGTCCCACATGATCTTGATGTTGGGATGGGCGAACAGCCGGTCCTGCAGGATCTTTTCGGCGCGAAGCGAATCGCGGCGGTGGATCAGGGTCACGTCATGGCTGTGGTTGGTGAGGTAAAGCGCTTCCTCGACCGCGGTATTGCCGCCGCCGATCACCGCGACCTTCTTGCCGCGATAGAAGAAGCCGTCGCAGGTCGCGCAGGCGGACGCGCCCCTGCCCTTCATATGCTCTTCGGACGGAAGGTTGAGCCACTTGGCCTGAGCGCCGGTGGCGATGACCAGCGCATCGGCATGATATTCGGCGCCGCTATCGCCCTTCAGGACGAACGGCCGGCGGGAGAAATCGACTTCGGCGATATGGTCCCAGACCATCTTGGTGCCGACATGCTCCGCCTGCGCCTGCATTTCCTCCATCAGCCAGGGACCCTGGATGACGTCGCGAAATCCGGGATAGTTTTCGACGTCGGTCGTGGTGGTTAGCTGCCCGCCGGGCTGGATGCCCTGGATGACGATCGGCGAAAGGCCTGCACGGGCGGCGTAAATGGCGGCGGTATAGCCGGCTGGGCCCGAACCCAGGACGATCAGGCGGCTGGAAATGACATTGCTCATGGCCCCCAATTAGGGAGCCATTTGCGTCGCGGCAATGGGCGGAAAACGGTGCCTAGAGGATGAACATCGGCGTCTGGTCCACCACTGCGGGAATCGACCGGACAATGGTGCAGCCCTGGGGCTTATTGTTGCGGCGCTGGGCCACTTGCTGCTGTGATTGTTGCTGGCGCTGCTGTATCTGTTCGCCACGGGGGCAGCCCTGGCGACGTTGCGGTTCCCCGGCCCACGCGGCCGCTCCCGGCAATGCCGCCACCAAGATCGCGAAGATCAGCTTCCCCTGCATGCCGCCCACGTAACGACTCTCTGGCTGAACGGCAAATGAATCGAGCGGAGACGCCGAGTTTAACGCCGACGAGCAGAGCGAGGAGGTGTTAAGCGAAGAGACGTCGAACGCCGGACGACCTGCCGGCTCAGCCGGACAGGATCGACGTCACGGATTTACTCCGTGACGGCAAACGCCCGACTCAAGAAAAAGGCGGATCCATGATGAAAACGCACCGTGCCCCACACGGTGCTAGTTTTCATCATCAAGGCCGGGATGACGACTGGGGCCTAAACGAGCCTGCTCTGCTTCAACGCCGCGCCGATAAACCCGGCGAACAGCGGATGCGGCTCGAACGGTCGGCTCTTCAGCTCCGGATGGAACTGGACGCCGATGAACCAGGGATGCTCCGGCCGCTCCACGATTTCGGGGAGTTCTCCGTCCGGCGACATTCCCGAGAAGATCAGCCCGCCCTTCTCCAGGGCTTCGCGATAATGGACGTTGACCTCGTAGCGGTGGCGGTGGCGCTCGCTGATTTCGGTCGTGCCGTACTGCTCCGCAACCTTGCTGTTATGACCCAGCTTGGCCGCATAGGCGCCGAGCCGCATCGTGCCGCCCATGTCGGTGTCGGCGCTGCGCTTCTGAAGGCCTTCGGGGCTCATCCATTCCGTGATGAGGCCCACGACCGGTTCGCTAGTATCGCCGAACTCGGTGGTCGAAGCAGCCTCGATCCCCGCCGTGTTCCGCGCGCCTTCGATGCAGGCCATCTGCATGCCGAGGCAAATGCCGAAGAATGGCACTTCGCGTTCGCGGGCGAATCGGACAGAGGCGATCTTGCCCTCGCTGCCGCGCTCTCCGAAACCCCCCGGCACCAGGATGCCGTGAAGCGGCTCCAGCTCGGCGGCAAGGTCGGCGTCTGCATGTTCGAACATCTCGGCGTCGAGCCAGCGGATGTTGACCTTGACCCGGTTGGCGAGGCCGCCATGAACCAGCGCCTCGCGGAGCGATTTATAGGCATCCGGCAGGCCGACATATTTGCCGACGACGCCGATGGTGACTTCGCCTTCCGGATGGTCGACCCGGTCCATGATGTCGTTCCAGCGGGCAAGCTCGGGGCTGGCCGCGTCATCGATGCCGAATACCTTCAGCACTTCGGCGTCGAGCCCCTCGCCATGATATTGCAGCGGCACGTCATAGATGGACCGCGCGTCCAGCGCCTGGATGACGGCTTCCTTGGGGACGTTGCAGAACAGGGCGATCTTGGCTCGCTCCGCCTCCGGGATCGGGCGATCGGCGCGGCACAACAGCACGTCTGGCTGAATGCCGTAGCTGGTCAGTTCGCGCACCGAATGCTGGGTCGGCTTGGTCTTCAGTTCGCCCGCCGCAGCAATGTAGGGCACCAAGGTCGTGTGGACGAAACAGGTCCGGCCGCGCCCAAGGTCGTTCTTCAGCTGCCGGATCGCCTCGACGAACGGCAGGCTTTCGATGTCGCCGACGGTCCCGCCAATTTCGCAGATGACGAAGTCGAGCCCGTCGACGTCGGTCTGCGCGAATTCCTTGATGGCATTGGTGACGTGCGGGACGACCTGCACCGTCGCGCCAAGATAATCGCCGCGCCGTTCGCGGGCGATGATGTCGCGGTAGATTCGGCCCGACGTGATGTTGTCCGACTGATGCGCGGAAACGCCGGTGAACCGTTCATAGTGGCCGAGGTCGAGGTCGGTTTCAGCCCCATCGTCCGTCACATAGACTTCGCCATGCTGATAGGGCGACATCGTGCCCGGATCGACGTTGAGATAAGGATCGAACTTCCTGATGCGGACCGAATAGCCGCGTGCCTGGAGAAGCGCCCCGAGGGATGCTGCCAGAAGTCCTTTGCCAAGCGAGGAAACCACGCCGCCGGTGATGAAGATATACCGCGTCATGGGAGTCGGGCCTTAGGGGCGCTTTGCCCAATGTGGCAAGCGCCAGAATCGTTCTGGGCGAAAAAAGTCGCTTGTGCCGCTTATTGAGCGATCGGAACCGCCGGCGCCGCTTCGTTGGCAGCCGGAGCCGCGGGAGCCTGCTGTGCCGGAGCCGGCGCAGTGCCCTGATACGGCTGTTCCTTGGCCAGCGAGGTATCGACCGTCGGAGCCTCGCGGGTCACGCCGGCGATGGCGGCAAGCGTGATCGACAGGAAAATGAAGAGGCCGCCAAGGATCGAGGTCGCACGGGTCAGGAAGTCCGCTGCCCCTCGCGCCGTCATCAGGCCCGCCGACGATCCGCCGACGCCAAGTCCGCCGCCTTCCGACCGCTGCATCAGAATCACCGCGACAAGCGCGACGGCAACCAGCGTCTGGACGACGAGCAGGAAGGTGAACATCGATGGGCCTTTACAACAAGAATGGAATTGAGCGGCCCCTTAGCCAGCGCGCGCGGAAAACTCAACGCGCGCCGGCATTGGGAAGCAATTACTGGGCCGAAGCCTCGAGGTCGGCGACAGTTGCACCAACCATGGCGCCGTCGGCGCCGCCCGCGATCCCGTTACGCGGCAGGCGAACAGCCTTGCCGGATGCGAGCTTGATGGTGACGAACTCCGCATCGATCGAATCGATCGTACCGGCGGCCGCACCGGCGCTGTCCTTGACCGACGCGCCGACCACCAGCGATGCGGCGGCGGCGGCGTTAGCGCCTTCGACGAGGGCATTCAGCTCGGCCTGGGTGTTGCCGATGTAGAGCTTTCCGTCCTGCTGGGCGAAGCTCGCCTTGCCGAGCGCAGCTTCGACCTTGTCGGTCTTCACGGTGACGACGTCACCATTAACGGCAGTGATCGTGCCGACGAGATTGCTGCTGGAATCAAGAACCTGTGCCCCAACAGCGAAGCCGCCGTCCTGGGCGAATGCCGGGCCGGCGATGGCCAGAGAGGCCGCAGCAAAAGCAACAAAGAGACGCATCGTAACCTTTCCCTTTGATCAGAAAGGCGTTTGTTTAACGCCCTTTGCCTGATCGGCAAGTGAACAGTGGGTTGCGAGTTGGCGTCGCGAATTATCGATTTGACGTCGCAGACGCCGCTTCGACGATCGGAAGGAAATCGGTGGCCTTCAGGCTGGCGCCGCCGACGAGGGCTCCGTCGACGTCAGGAACGGCGAAAATCTCAACTGCATTCGAAGCCTTCACCGAGCCGCCGTACAGAATTCGAACCTCCGAACCGGCATCACCAAAGGCTGCGACGAGACGGGCTCGCAGAGCGGTGTGCATTTCGTCGATGTCGGCAGTCGACGGCACCTTGCCAGTGCCGATCGCCCAGATGGGTTCATAGGCGACGGAGAATCGCGAGGCCTCCGCAACGCTGCCGGGAAGCGAAGCATCCAGCTGCGCGGCAACGGTTTCCACGGCCTTCCCAGCTTCCCGGATCGCATCGCTTTCGCCCACGCACAGGATCACCGAAAGCCCTGCCGCCAGCGCTGCCTCGGCCTTCGCCTTCACATCGGCATCGCTTTCGCCCTGCGCTTCGCGACGCTCGCTATGGCCGACGATCGTCAGGCGGGCACCCGCGTCGAGCAGCATTGCCGCGGAAATGCATCCGGTATGAGCGCCCTTTTCATTCTGGTGAACATCCTGCCCACCAATTGCGAAGCCCGGCGCCGCGCGAACCGCACGCTCGATCAGGGTCGCGGGAAGGCACAGCGCGACATCTGCATCTGCCGTCTCGGCGGCCAGCGCGATGGACGTCACCTCGGTCAAATCCGCCGAAACGCCATGCATTTTCCAATTGCCCGCCACCAGCTTGCGCCGCGTCATATTTCTCCCCTTCAGCTTGCTTGCTGTAACCGAACGCCGCCCCTAAAGCGGCATTCGATTTTTTTCAAAGTATGGAATTTTCATGCTCTCCGCGTTTCGCAAGCTGTCCAAGTCCGCCTTCGGATCCATCCTCCTGATCCTCTTCCTGATTGCGATTGCCGCTTCATTCGCACTGGCCGACATCAGCAATGTTCGTTCGGGATCCTTTGGGTTCGGCGGCGGCAATGGCCTGGTCCAGGTCGGCGATGAGGATATTTCAGATCGCGACATGGACGGCGCGATGCGGCTAGTCCTGCAGCAGGCGCAGCGGGAGAATCCGGAGGCGACCTATTCGACCATCGCCGACCAGTTCGACCCGGTGCTGGACCAGCTGATCAGCGAGCGGACGCTGCTGGCCTTCGGCAATGACAATGGATTCCAGATTTCGAAGCGGCTGGTCGATGCTCAGATCGCCACCATGCCGCAGGTGCGCGGGCTGGACGGCAAGTTCAGCGAGCAGGCCTATGCGGCTTTCCTGCAGCAGCAGCAGATCAGCGATGCGGATTTCCGGCGTGTAATTCAGAGCGCGGTCATGCAGCGGCTGATGCTCGTACCGGCGGCCGTCGATGCGCGCGTACCGATCGGCGTTGCCCGGCCCTACGCCTCCATGCTGCTCGAAGCGCGTGAGGGCCAGATGGGACTGGTTCCGACCGATGCATTCAAGGCGGGGCTCAACCCATCGGATGGCGACCTCCAGTCGTTCTACACCCAGAATCGCCAGCGCTACATGGTTCCAGAGCAGCGCGTGCTGAAGCTGGCCCGGATCAGCCCCGATTCGCTTCCCACACCGGCCCCGACCGAAGCTGAGATCGCGAAATATTATCGTGACAACCAGGCGACCTATGCCGGCAGCGAGAGCCGGACGATCAGCCAGGCCGTGGTCCAGGACAAGCGCCAGGCCGACGGCATTGCGGCGCGGGCCCGTTCCGGCGCCGCCTTCGCAGCAGCTGCCGCGCCTGCCGGCCTTGCGGCGGAAGACGTTAGCCTGGGATCGCAGACCCGCGCGCAATTCACCGGCGTTGCCAATGACGCCGTTGCCAACGCTGCGTTCGCGGCAGCCAAGGGCGCAATCGTCGGGCCGATCAAATCCGACCTTGGCTGGCATGTCATCAAGGTGGAGGACATTCGCGGCGCATCGGGTCGTACCCTGGCCCAGGCCCGCGACGAAATTGCCGGTCTGCTGACGACCGCCAAGCACAAGGATGCGCTGACGGATCTCGTCACCCGCGTGGAAGACCAGATCATGGACGGCGCCAGCTTCAACGAAGTGGTGACTGCCGCCAAGATCCCGGTGACGACCACGCCGCCGATCAATGCCGGCGGAACGTCGCGAACCGACGCGGCATTCAAGCTTCCGGCGGAATATGCCCCTGCGATCAAGACCGGCTTCGCGATGGGCGTGGACGAGGATGCCGAAATCGTCACCTTGCCAGAAAATGCGGGTTACGTAGTGGTCGCAATCGACCGGATCATTGAATCCGCCCCTGCCCCACTAGCCGAGATCAAGGATCGCGTCCGCGCCGACTGGATCCAGCGCAAGGCGAACGATCGCGCCCGTGCCGTCGCATCGGAAATCGCAGCGAAGGTTGCCCGCGGCACCGATATGGCGAAGGCGATGGACGAGGCCGGCATTCCGCTTCCGCCGGTCCAGCCGATGTCGGCTCGCCGTCTTCAAATCGGCCAGGCCAACGCCGACGCGGCCGTACCGCTGCGCATGTTGTTCACCTTGACGCAGGGAAAGAGCCGGCTGGTCGCCGATCCGAAGGCCCGTGGCTTCATGATCATCAAGACCAACAAGATCGTCCCCGGCAACGCCATGAACAGTCCGATGCTGATCGCCCAGACCCAGGCCGAGTTCCAGCAGTCGGCGTCCAACGAGCTGGGGCAGCAGATGTTGGTCGCAATGAAGCTGGACCAGGGCGTCAAGCGCAACGAGGAAAAGATCACGGCGGCCAAGCGGCGCATCACCGGCGCCGGACAGTAACGGGCGCGGCCGCTGAACGCGCCGCGAATCCTTGTCGTCGACAATGTCGACAGCTTCACCTTCATGCTGGTGGACTATCTGCTGGCGCTGGGGGCCGAGGTTGCGGTCAAACGCAACGATGCGATCTCGGTCGAGGATGCGCTTCGATCGGGATCGGATGGGATCCTGATTTCACCAGGGCCGGGCACTCCGGAACAGGCAGGCATTTCCGTGGAGCTGGCCGCGGCCTGTATCGAGCGTCGTTTCCCGCTGCTAGGGGTTTGCCTGGGCCACCAAGCTATTGCCATCGCCTGCGGGTCCAAGGTCGAGCGGACCAATCCCATCCACGGCAAGGTCGCCACGGTTCGGCATGACGGTACCGGGCTGTTTGCGGGACTGCCCTCGCCCTTCGCTGCCACTCGCTATCATTCGCTTGCGGTTCCCGACCCTCGCCTGCCGCTCATCGCCAATGCGTGGAGCGAAGACGGAACCGTGATGGCAATGCGGCATGAGGGAGCGCCGGTTCATGGCATCCAGTTCCACCCGGAAAGCGTGGCATCCGAACAGGGCAAGGAGCTGCTCTCGGCATTCCTCGAAATCTGCTGCGTTCCCGCTTGACGAAATCCATTTCGTTTCCTACACGTTCTCCGTTCGTTCCTGATGGAGGGGCAGATGCTGACCGCCAAGCAACATGAGTTGTTGAATTTCATCCATGAACGCCTGGCGAAGACGGGCGTCAGTCCGAGCTTCGACGAGATGCGCGAGGCGTTGGACCTCAAGTCCAAGTCGGGTGTGCACCGGCTGATCTCCGCATTGGAGGAACGCCAGTTCATCCGCCGCTTGCCGAACCGCGCCCGCGCGCTCGAAGTGGTGCGAATGCCCGACGTCGCTGTGCCGGCATCGGCGGCGGCACCGGTTCCGCGCCCAATCGTTCCGGCCGCTGCGAACGACACTATCGACATCCCGCTGCACGGCCGCATCGCTGCCGGTACTCCGATCGAGGCGCTGCAGGGTACGGAGGCCTTCTCGGTCCCGGCCGCGCTGCTGGGTCCCGGCGAACATTATGCGCTGGAGGTTTCCGGGGATTCGATGGTTGAGGAAGGCATTCTCGACGGCGATTTCGCGCTGATCCGTAAGGTGGATTCGGCCCGTGACGGAGAGATTGTGGTCGCCTTGATCGACGATGAGGAAGCGACGCTCAAGACGTACCGCCGCGAAGGCCAGATGATCCGGCTCGACCCGGCCAATCGTTCCTATGAGGCGCAACGCTACGACGAGGGCCGCGTTCGGATCCAGGGACGCCTCGCCGGCCTCATCCGCCGGTATTGAGGTAGGCGACCCTCAGACTCGCTCGGACGAACGGTTAGGAATGACGATGCCCCCAAGGATTGACTATGTCGAACTGCCCAGCGTTACCGCGCATGAGCTGACCCGGGGCTTTTATGCCAAAGCGTTCGGTTGGACCTTTACCGATTATGGTCCCGATTATTCCGCGACGACTAGCGGCGATGTCGACCTTGGTTTGAACGGTCAGCCCGATGAGGCGCTGGCGGCGCCGCTGCCGGTAATCCGCGTCGACGACCTGGAAGCTGCGTTCGATGCGGTGATGAAGTCCGGGGGGATCATCGCCAAGCCGATCTTCTCCTTCCCCGGCGGTCGCCGCTTCCACTTCATCGATCCGTCGGGAAGCGAGCTGGCGGTCTGGCAGGAGGCCTGATCGCAAGCGGTTCCGGCCTCCACGGATGCCGGCCGATGCGGTCGGTAACGGATGACACATAAGGCTCGTCGTCCAGGTAGATCGCTAAGCCGCCCGTCCGCTCCAGCATCGGCCGATCGAGCTTGAGCCAGCGCGGCTGGCAGGCGCGTGGCAAGCGGCGATCGGCCATCACGATATCCGCGTCCGCACAGGCCTTCGTCAGGCTGGTCCAATCGATGCGGTCGCGGCTCCTGATGGCGAGCAGTCGCCATGCCCGGCCATCCCGGACGATGTCGGCAATGCAAGCGTCGCGGCTGCATCGGGCGAACCGCTGCTCCTCGAGGTTCGCCGGTTCTCCGTCGAAAGCCGCCGCTTCGCTCATCAGGTCGCGCACGAAGTCGCCGCTCCTGCTGCGGAGCAAGACGGGCGTACCATCGTCGCGGACCAGCGCGAGATGTTGTCCGTCGCCTGTGACGAGCAAAGCCGGCACCGGCGCGAGCGCAGCCCCGGCGGCACCCGTCGCGAAGGCCACCAAACCCCAGAGCCGGACCTTACCGATCCAGAGGCAGGTCCATAGGCCGCCCCCAATCATCAGCGCAAATGCCCAGCGCGACATGGTGGGCAGCATTGTAACCGCGCCTTCTGCACTGGCGATGCTGTGCGCCAAATCCACCATCGCACCGATCGCGATGCCGGTTGCGGACCATAGCGGCGTCCCAAGCCCAACGGCATCCAGCAGCAATGCCCCCGCCTCCAACGGCATAATGACGAAGGTTGTGAGCGGAATGGCAATGAGGATGGCAAAGACGCCGTAAAGCCCAGCCTTGTGGAAATGATAGAGCGCGAAGGGAATGAGCGCGATCTCGACCACCAGGCCGGTGAGGAGCAGGCCGAAGATGCCGCGCAAGAAGCGCATCGGCCAAATCTCCTCTCGGGGAGCAAGCCATGTCCGGACCAGCGACCAGCGATGAAGAGCGATGATCGACGTCACCGCCGCGAAACTCATCTGGAAGCTGGCTCCCGCCAATGCCTCCGGCCGGACCGACAGGACCAGCAGCGCTCCGACCGCGACCAGCCTGAGACTGATGGCGTCGCGGCCTAGTGCAATTCCGCCAAGCACCAGCAAGGCCGCAATGCAGGCGCGAACGGTCGGCACCTGCATTCCGGTGAGCAGCGTATAGGCAATTCCCGCGATCGCGCCGAAGCCTGCGGCGACGAGGACCAGGTTGAAGCGAAGCGCTAGTCGTTCGGATAGTGCCAGCAACCGGAGCGACAACAGCATCGCGGCCCCGACGACTGCCGCGATGTGAAGGCCGCTAACCGATAAAAGATGGGCCAGACCCGACCGGCGCATTGCTTCGGCGTCTTCTTCGGTGACCGCCGCCTGGTCGCCGGTTGCGAGCGCCGTTGCAATTCCACCGGCGCTGCCCGGCAAGCGATCGCGGATATGACGGCCAAGCCCGTCGCGCATCGCATCCAGCCCGCCACCAGCCGTAGGTTTCACGACCTCCACCGGGCCGATTGCTCGCCCGACTCCCCCGATGCCTTGAAACCATGCGTCGCGGGCGAAATCATGGCTTCCGGGCAAGGCCATGGGCGGGGGCGGTTGCAGCCGTGCACGAAGCCGAACATGCGCGCCCTCCCCCAAGCCTTCCGGCGGAGATTTTGCAGGAAAGGAAACACGAACCGTTGGCGGAAGGCCGCCGGTTGTGGTTGCAAGGGTTAGGCGCAAGTCGCCCTTGGCCGCCCGCGTTTCCATACGTTCGACGATGGCCGCGAAGCTGGCCACCGCCGGCCGATCCAGCCGCGGCGTGCCGACCGCCTCGCTCCGCCACCAGATGAGGGCACATCCCGCGGCCATCGCCATGCCGCCGAAGAGTAGCGCCCGGCCGCTCCGCGCGGAACCGAGCGTCAGGCCCGCCGATGCGATTCCAACTGCCAGAACCAGGAATGCTACCCATCCCTGTTCGCCCGGCAGCCACAGCCACGCAGCGATGCCCATTCCGAAAGCCACCGCAAACCAAAGCGGCAGCTGTGCGCGCTCCCTTTCAAGGAATTGTTCGATGCGCCCGGAAACGGCGGAAAACCGCTGGAACAAAAAGGATGGCTGCGCCGGTTCCAGCGGCGCGTCCACTGTGATAGGGGCGCTCGTCCAGTCCATCGGCCCCATCAGACAAGAGGAAAGCGCGTAGCAGCGCAAGCGACAAAATTGACCAGCGCAAATGACAAGATTCCGGGCGTCGTAACCCGCTTCGCTCCCTCACCGACGGGCTACCTCCACATCGGCGGCGCTCGAACGGCGCTGTTCAACTGGCTGTTCGCCCGCCACCACGGCGGAAAATATCTCCTTCGCATCGAAGATACGGACAAGGTCCGGTCGACCAAGGAAGCGATCGACGCGATCCTCGACGGGCTCGACTGGCTGGGCATCAGCGGCGACGGCGAACCCTATTTCCAGTCGCAGTTCGAAAAGCGTCATGCCGAGGTCGCCCACCAGCTGCTGGAAAAGGGTGCGGCCTACCGCTGCTACATGACCCAGGAGGAGCTGGCGGCTTCGCGCGAGCGGGCGCAGGCCGAACGCAAGCCGTTCCGGATCAACAGCGAGTGGCGCGACCGTAGCGACTGGCCGGCCGACAAGCCCTATGTCATCCGCATCAAGGCGCCGCAGCAGGGCGAGACCGTCATCGACGATCTGGTCCAGGGCCGGGTGACCGTCGCCAATGCCGAGATCGACGACTTCATCCTGCTCCGCTCCGACGGATCGCCGACCTACATGCTGGCCGTCGTCGTGGACGATTTCGACATGGGCGTGACCCATGTCATCCGGGGCGACGATCACCTCAATAATGCATTCCGCCAACTGGCGATCATCAACGCCATGGAATGGCCGGTTCCGACCTACGCCCATGTGCCGCTGATCCACGGATTCGACGGGGCCAAGCTGTCGAAGCGCCACGGCGCACTCGGTGTCGACGCTTATCGCGACGAGCTCGGCATCCTGCCCGAGGCGCTGTTCAATTATCTTCTGCGCCTTGGCTGGGGTCACGGCGACGACGAAATCATCAGCCGCGAGCAGGCGGTCGAATGGTTCGACGTCAACCACGTCGGCAAGAGCCCGTCCCGCTTCGACCTGAAAAAGCTAGAAAATCTCAACGGCCACTACATCCGTGAGGCCGACGATCCGCGCCTCGCCTCGCTGGTCTCGCCGAAACTCGGCCTGAGCTATGAGGAACTAACGCTGCTGATCCGCGCTATGCCGGAATTGAAGGCGCGCGCCCACAACGTCCATGAGTTGGCCGACGGCGCATCCTTCCTGTTCGACAAGCGTCCGTTGAAGCTGGATGAGAAGGCCGCAGTGCTGCTCAACGACGAAGCACGTACCCATCTCGCACTTGCACATGGTGCACTTGCTGCGGCGCCGCAGTGGGAGCATGACGCGCTGGATGCTGCAGTGCGGGAGGTTGCAGAAAGCAACTCACTTAAGCTAGGCAAGCTCGCCCAGCCGCTCCGCGCGGCACTAACGGGCAAGACGACCTCGCCGGGTATTTTCGACGTCCTCGTCCTGTTGGGCAAGGAGGAGAGCCTCGCCCGCATCGCCGATCAAATGCTGGAGCCGAATAAATGACGAACAGGACCGCCAAAATTTCCACCGGAAGCGGCGACCTTACCTACCCGCTGCTCGAGGGATCGGTCGGACCGGATGTCATCGACATTCGCAAGCTCTACGGCGAGTCCGGGATGTTCACCTACGATCCCGGCTTCACATCGACTGCCAGCTGCCAGAGCGCGATCACCTATATCGACGGCGACGAAGGCATTTTGCTCCATCGCGGCTACCCGATCGACCAGCTTGCCGAACAGTCGAGCTTCATGGAGGTCGCCTACCTTCTTCTTCACGGTGACTTGCCGAAGAAGAACGAGCTGGAAGAATTCAACTATATCATCAGCCGCCACACCATGCTCCACGAGCAGCTGGCGACCTTTTACCGCGGTTTCCGGCGTGACGCGCACCCGATGGCGATCATGTGCGGCGTGGTCGGAGCATTAAGCGCCTTCTACCACGACAGCACCGACATCACCGATCCGCAGCAGCGGCTGATCGCCTCCCACCGGCTGATCGCCAAGATGCCGACGATTGCGGCGATGGCGTATAAATATTCGATCGGCCAGCCGTTCCTCTATCCGGACAACAGCCTCAGCTATACCGGCAACTTCCTCCGAATGACGTTCGGCGTCCCCGCGGAGCCCTATGAGGTCAATCCGATCGTCGAGAAGGCGATGGACCGGATCTTCATCCTCCACGCCGACCATGAGCAGAATGCGTCGACCTCGACCGTCCGCCTGGCCGGATCGTCTGGCGCCAATCCGTTTGCCTGCATCGCCGCCGGCATCGCCTGCCTGTGGGGTCCGGCGCATGGCGGCGCCAACGAAGCCGCATTGAACATGCTGCGCGAGATCGGCGACGTGAAGCGCATCAAGGAATATGTCGCCCGCGCCAAGGACAAGAACGACCCGTTCCGCCTGATGGGCTTCGGCCACCGCGTCTACAAGAATTACGATCCGCGCGCGAAGGTCATGCAGCAGACCGCCGAGGAGGTTCTGAAGGAGCTGAAGCTTTCGGATCCGGTGCTCGATGTGGCCCGCGAGCTGGAGCAGATCGCGCTCAGCGACGAATATTTCATCGAGAAGAAGCTCTATCCGAACGTCGACTTCTATTCGGGCATCATCCTGAACGCGATCGGCTTCCCGACCGAGATGTTCACCGCGCTATTCGCCCTCGCCCGCACCGTCGGCTGGGTCGCGCAGTGGAACGAGATGATTTCCGATCCCGAGCAGAAGATCGGCCGCCCGCGCCAGCTCTATGTCGGTGCGACGCAGCGCGATTACGTACCGGCGGGCAAGCGCTAGGCGCTCAGGCTCCTGGCAGGACCAAAGTGAAGCGCGCGCCCTGCCCGGGCGTGCTCACCAACTCGATATCGCCGCCCATTGATCGGGCAAGGCGCCGCGAGATGGCGAGACCGAGTCCGCTCCCCTCGGGCGATGTGTCGGCGCGTTCGTAGCGCTCGAAAATTCGCTCCTGGTCTGCCTCGGCAACCCCGGGTCCTTCGTCGGCCACCGTCACGGCCACACTATCGCCCCGGCGCTCGGCGATGACGGCGACGGTAGCGCCTTCCGGCGAATGGCGGACCGCATTGTTCAGCAGATTGACGAGAATCTGGACAACTCCGCGCGGCTCGCCGCTGGCCGTCAGCGCCTCATCTGCGCCGACCCGTTCAAGGTGGATCGAGCGCTCCTCGGCGCGAGGATGGACGAGCTGCATCGCTTCCGTTGCGCAATCGACCAGGTTGAGCTGAGCACTGGAGGCCGGCGCCTGCTGGTCGGTGATCGAATGGACGACGGACAAAAGATGCCGGCCGGCCGCGGCGATGTCTCCGGCATAAGCCGCATAATCGCTCCTCAGCGGCCCTTCGCTGCGGTCCACGATGCGTTCCGCCGCGGCGATGATCCGGTCGAGAGGCGAACGCAGCGCTTCGTCCAGTGAGGCGTCGATGGCCAGCCCGCCGTGATGCCGGTCGTCGCCGTCCACGGCCACTTCGATTTCATAGCCGCCGAGCCCCGACGACGTGACCAATGCCACGCCCTCAAGGGTCAATTCGATGTCGTTCTTTCCGCGAAGCTTGGCGCGCTGCCCGGTAAAATCGCGGCGGGCGGCGATGGCTGACAAGAGCGGCATGCCATGACCGTCATCGCTAAGCAGGAAATGCCGCGTCAGCGGGTCGCCGACCGCGCTTGCAGCATCGATACCCAGCCGCTCCGCCAAGGTCTCGCCCATCCGCGTGATTTTCAGCTCGGCGTCGGTTGTGAAGCTCAGAGCCTCGCTACCCTCGTCTTCGTCCGGGAGCGGTTCGCTGCCGACCAGCGTCAGCCGTGGTGGCGCAGGTGGTCGCGACTTCCATCCTTCGATGGTCAGCCTCGCCCCTTCGGCGTCGGGCTCGGCGCGAACCCAAAGATCGATATCCTGGTCGCTCGATGCTGCAATGACCGCGCGCGAAAGAGGCACACCAAGCTTGATCGCCGATCGCGCTACCGCGGCCAGTTGCGGTAGCGCGAGCGGGGCGCCCAACTTCGACCCCGCCTCCTGCTGGAGCTTCAGCAGCGGCGCGTCCGCCTCTACCAGCCGACCGTCGCGGTCGACTCGTCCGCTGACCGGTCCAAGATCGGAAGGAACGCTAGCCATGGGCCAGCCCAAATGCCTGGCGCGCGGTGCGATAATGCGGATCGAGCCGCAGCCAATGGCGACGCTCCTCGACGACTGCATCGTCAATCCCATCGAAGCGGTCGATGAACCGTTCCGCCGAATGGGCGCCCGACATGGGTTCGAACGCTGCCAGGATCTGCGCGGCCGTGGCCCGCTCGCATCCTGCCAGCCGTGCCAGCATCATCGCCTCGCCGCTCGTGAACATCCGCCAGGCGTCGTCCGGATCGATACCCGCACGACGGGCAAGCAGCCCCGCCAGCAAGGCAGCGTCGCCTTCGCCAGCCAAGGTCGCGACCATCCCATCGTCGCCTCGGCCAGTGGATTCGAGACCCCGAGCCAGTGACGCGACGGTCGCCTCCAACCTCCGTCCTTCGTCATGGCGTGCGAGGACCGCGCGTACGGCCTCGATCAGCGCCATTTCCGAATCGCTGTCCAATCCATGCCAGAGCGCTGCTGCAACTGAATTGACCAGGGCCACGGCATCTTCCGCCGCGACATCGTCGAATTCCGCACCAAGGCGCCCGAACTTGTCCAGCCGGCGGCCCCGAGCCAAGGTCAATGCCATGGCGCTTTCGGCGACCGAGCCATCCTGGTCTCCGACGAGCGATCCCAGCATCGACGTTCCGCGATGGGCGTGCCCCGAGAGCTGTTGCTCGTCCGCCCTGCGCAGAAGTAGGCTGACCAGCCCCTGCCGTTCCAGAAGCCCGGCATTGCGAAGCTGGCGGTAAAGGCCGTCGCGCAGGTGTTCAGCCTTTGCACCAAGCAAAGGCGGCAATTGGGAAATCAGCTCGTCGGCAACCTCGAGAACGAGCGAGCGGAGCATGGCTGCCATCAGCGCCCGCTCTTCATCGGTCAGCCTGCTGGCTTCATCGAGGAAGAAATCGGTCATGACTGCGGGCAGCCGGTCGCGACCCGCGTGTGGGCGCGCGGGATCGACCGGGCGGTCGGCTGCACCAGCAGCGAGCGGCCATTCCACGGGCATCATTCTGTCTTCATAAAACAGATGGGGTTAACGCGCGGTCAATCCCGTTCGACAATGTGACGAAAGTGCTGGGCAATGAAAAAGCTGGTCGCCGCATAGACTGCGAGCAATCCAAGATAGGCCGACCACCAGCCGCCGATCGCAAAGGGCAGCGCCAGCCAGATCGCCGATCGCCGCGAAAAATGCCATTCGCTGCCCGGTAACGTCCGCCCGGACCGTTCGACCTGCGCCGCTTCGGCGAAGGCGCCCGCGCCCAAGGCGGCCATCAGCGCCCCCCAGCCCGAATCGTGGTTCATTTCGAACCAGCCGAGCGCGAGTAAGGCGAGGCCCGCGGCAGGCCATAAAAGGCGCCGGGACAGCATCGCCGGGCTCAGCGGCTGCAGGCGAAGCGTGGCAAGACGCTGCGCGACGAGGTCGAGCGGGGTCGACAGCACCAACAGCGCAATCGCTCCCCAGTGCCATCCGCGGCTGAAGCAAAACGCCCCGCCAACCGTCATCACCAGTCCTGCCTGGACCAGCCAGCTGGGCCTGACCGCGGTTTCCATCAGCTTTTCGGTGGCGAACTCCTCGACCATGGGGAGGAGGTAGCGGCTGACCCAATCCTCACGGACGGCGCGCGAAGCAACGATTAGCCTGCGTTCATAGCCCGCCACGCCTTCCTCGTTCGCCGCAAGAAATGGCCCCCGCCCCTCTGCGTCCGACGATTTCAGGAGCCGGGAACCCGACTGGATGGCCCGCCGCAGCAAGGTCGATTGGAGGTCCCAATCGCCAAGCATAGCGGCGGTTGCCCCGACCATGTTGGAATCGACCCGCGCCAACCCGGCCCAGCGGTTCGTGCCATCGATGCGCTCGAATTCCGAATGAGCCTCGTCATCCGGAACCGTCAGGATCGCGCTCCCGCCTTCTTCGAGAAGCCGCTCCAGGTCGCCCATGTCCGGCAAAATACCGTCGGCGAGGAGGATGAGGTCGTTGCCGGCCTCGAAGCGGCTCGCCGCCTCGCTCCCGTCGCTGACGGGAATGATCGAAATTCCCTCCGACCGAAGGCGATCGAACGCTTCGTTGAGGGCTGGCGGAACGCGCTCGACCAGCACGACCAGCGGCGCTGCGCCGGCAGCGGCAAGGCAGCGTGCCTGAAATTCCACCAATGTACGGCCAGCGAGCGGAAGCAGGGCTCGAAGCCCGCCCGAATCGTCTTCCTGATAGGCACCGATCAAGGCGCCGAGCGCCATGGCTAACCCCGCTTGACTTGAAGTTCCCCCCTGAAGTCACGGACCATAGGGCAGCCCCGGTGATAATTTCTACCCTGGACTGTGCCCTTTTGTCGCTTTTCCCACCCAACAAAGGTGGTAAACTCCCCGGTCATGAGCACCAGCCCGCATCGCGCCCAGCATGAGCCACTCCACAACCAGGTGGAGGAGATCCCGACGGTCGAAGGCGAAGAGGTGTATGGCGGGCCAAGCTTCGATCGGATGAGTTGGGCGGAGACCCGCGACATTCATGGCATCGCCACCGAAGGCGGCCGTCAGGTGCTGGGTTGGGCGCTTTCGATCCTGGCGCTGCTGTGGGTCGGCTATACCGCCTGGTCCGCAGGCCGCGCGCTCGCGACCGAACCGCTGACCAGCCCGCAGATTGCCCAGTGGGTCGCGATCATGGCTGGACCGCTGGCACTGTTGGGCCTCGTCTGGCTGATGTTCGGACGGACGCGCCGTAAGGAAGCGGAGAAATTCACGCGGTCCGTAATCACGATGCGGACCGAGGCGCGTGCGCTTCAGGATGTACTGGCGGCGCTGCAGCAGCAGGTTGCCGAGAATCACCGCTCGCTTGGCGTGATGGCCGGCGACCTGATGGGCCTTGGCGACCAGGCCGCGAACCGCCTCGGATCGATAACCGCCCAGCTAAACGAAGGGTCGCGGACCCTGGCCGAGCATGGCGCGGCGCTGGACCGGGCCGCTGAATCCGCGCGAACCGACATCGGCGTCCTTCTCACCGACCTTCCGCAGGCCGAGGACAGCGCCAAGCGAATGGCCGACAGCCTGCGCAGCGCCGGCCGTTCCGCCATCGAGCAGGCAGCACAATTCGAACATCAGGTTGGTCAGCTCTCCACACAGGCCGAGCAAGCCGATGCGATCGTGCGCGAAGCGTCACAGCGCCTGCTTGCCAACCTCAGCCAGATCGAAGCCGCCGGAAACGGCGCAACCGCCAGCATTTCGCAGGCAGGCGAAGCGACCCGTGCAACGGTCGACGAACTGCTTGCTCGTTCGGCGGAAGCACTTGCGGAGATCCGCACCGGGGTCGACGCACAGGCGACCGCGGTTTCGGCGCTCGTCGCGCAAAGCCGGGCAGGAATCGGCCGTGCCGGCATCGATGCGGCCGAATTGCTTGGGGAAAGGCTGGCCGGCGCCGGATCGGCATTGGACGGCCTCAGTTCCCGAATTGCCGAGCAGGAACGCGCTTCCCAACGGCTCGTCGCCGACCTCGACCTTGGTCTCGCGGCACTCGACGAGCGGTTCACGGAAGTTGCGCGCACGGGCGATGAGCGCGCTGGCCAGATACAGACTGCGCTTGGACGGCTGCGCGGCGAACTGGAGCAATTGTCTGCCGCCACGTCCGGCCATGACAACAGCATCGATGGGCTCGCAAATCGGACGGAGCGGCTCCGTTCGGGTCTCGATGAGCTTGGCCTGATGCTGTCGGGCCAGATGACGTCGACACTGGCCGATGCAGAAGCGGGCGCGGCGCGCTTGCTTGCTTCGGCCGAAACGGCACGGCCCAATATCGAGCAGATGCGCGACGCGGCGATCGAAGCCGCCAACCGCATCGAATCCGGCGCGTCTAATGTCGAGGCTCAGCAGGAACGCCTCGCCGCCCTGATGACCTCTGTCGACCTTGGCGTCAGCCAGGCGGAGGAGCGGCTCACGGAACTCAGCGCCTCCATCGCCGCCGCCAGCCAGGAAGCGGGCCGCCTGTCGAACGAGACCGGACCGGCATTGGTCAATGCGCTTGTCCAGGTGCGCGAAGCAGCGGCCCATGCGGCGGAACGCGCCCGCGAAGCCATTGCCAAGGTCATCCCGGAAAGCGCCGGCGAAATGAGCAAGGCCACGCGCCAGGCCCTGGAGAAGGCCGTCCGCGAAAGCGTCGAAGCCAAGCTGATCGAGCTCGACACCGTTGCCGCGCGCGCAGTCGAGACGGCCCGCGAGGCTTCGGACCGGCTTACCGCGCAAATGCTCTCGATCGGCCAGAGTGCCGTGGCGCTGGAAGCCCATATTGAACGGAACCGTGAGGCTCAGCTCAAGGATAGCGGCGAAGAATTCGCGCTTCGCGTCTCGCTGCTGATGGATTCGATGCATTCGGCCGCCATCGACGTTCAGAAGATCCTGAGTGACGAGATCGACGACAAGGCATGGAACCATTATCTCAAGGGCAATCGCGGGGTGTTCACCCGCCGCGCCGTGCGGCTTCTGGGTGGGACCGAAACCAAGGCGATCGCCGGACAATATGAGACCGATCCGGAGTTCCGGAACGCGGTCAATCATTATGTCCAGGATTTCGAAGCGATGCTGCGGCGGGTCCTCGCCGAGCGCGACGGCGGAATGATTGCCGTCACCCTGATGTCGAGCGACATGGGCAAGCTCTACGCCGCCCTGGCGCAATCGGTTGAGAAGAAGCTTTAGGGCGCCGTCAATTGTAGAAGTCGAGGTCGTCGACCGTGATCCAGCCGAACTGGTAATTGGCGACGAATAGCGCAGTCATAAGCGCCGCGATCACGCCCGCTCGGATCAGATGTCCCGGCAGGTCGAAGCGATGCGGAGCGCTATCCGCTTGCCCAGCGACCCGCTCCGCCCCCGCTTCTTCTGCCGTCTTCACGCCGAACGGCAAGGTGATGAAGGCGGTAAGACAGAAAATCAGGAAATAGATGGCAAGGACCGACGTCCACTTCATACGGCGACCTCGACCAGCATGACGTCGACGACCGGCTTCTTGCCCGTCCACAGCGTCGCGCAACGGCGCACCGCCAACCGGACCGCTTCACGAACCTTCTCGACCTCACGCGTCGGTTCATAAGCACGCTCGGCCGCGTCGCAGGCGTCGGCCAGGAAGTCCTCCCGGTCCTGCTCTACTGGAACGCCGAACAACCGGATCTGCACCTTGCCGGAAAGCCGGCCTTGCGCGTCGATCGGCACCGCGACCGCCATCAGGCCGTTGTGGGCAATCTTGCGGCGCTCATTGAGGGTGGATCCATCGGCCGGCAAGATGACATCGCCGTCGAGCACGAGCCTGCCGACCCGCTCCTCTCCGATTTTCGTTGGCCCGTCGGGAGCAAGACGGATGAGGTCACCATTCTTCTGGACGATGGCGCTAGGAACGCCCTCAGCAAGGCCAAGGCGCGCTTGCTCACGCATGTGCCGCATCTCGCCATGGACCGGCACGAGAATCTCCGGCCGTATCCAGCGATACATGGCTGCAAGCTCCGGCCTTCCCGGATGTCCGGATACATGGATATGCGCCTGTCGCTCGGTGACCGTGATGACACCAAGATCACTGAGCGCGTTCATGATCCGGCCGATCGCCATCTCATTGCCGGGGATCTGCTTGGACGAGAAGATCACCGTGTCGCCCTCGCCGATCTTCAGCTCATGCTGGCCGAACGCAATCCGGGCCAGCGCGGCGCGCGACTCCCCCTGCCCGCCGGTGGCGATGATCAGCACATCCTCCTTGGGCAGCGTCATCGCCTCGTCGAAGCGAAGTGTCTCCGGGAAGTCGAGCAGGTATCCGGTGGCCTTGGCGACCTTCAGGATGCGATCGAGGCTCCGGCCAGCGACTACGACCTTGCGGTTGGTTTCGATCGCCACCCGGCCGATCGTCTCAAGCCGAGCGGCGTTGGACGCGAAGGTGGTGATGAGCACGCGGCCTCGCGCCTTCATCACCTCGTTGCGAAGGGCTTCATGGACCGAGGATTCGCTGCCCGACGCGCTATTCACGAAGGCATTGGTGGAATCGCAGACCAGCGCCAGGACGCCGCTGTCGCCGATCTCCGTCAGCGTCTCGGCCGAACTTGGATGGCCGAGCACCGGCGTCTCGTCGATTTTCCAGTCGCCCGTGTGGAAGATCTTGCCGAACGGCGTTTCAATCAGCAGCCCGTTTCCTTCGGGGATGGAGTGGGCCAGCGGCACATAAGTCACCCGGAATGGATCGAGATCGATCGAGCCGCCACGGTCAATGACCCGCAACTCCACCTGTCCGGTCAGCCCCTCCTCCTCGAGCTTTCCGGCGATGAGTCCAGCAGTGAAGGGCGTGGCATAGAGCGGCACCTTGAGATCGGCGGCGAGATAGGGGAGCGCTCCGATATGGTCCTCATGGCCATGGGTCAGCACGATTCCGACCAGATCCTTCATCCGTTCCTCGATGAATTCGAGTTCGGGAAGGATGAGCTCAACCCCCGGATAGTCGGGATCCGCGAAGGTCAGGCCAAGGTCGGCCATCAGCCATTTGCCGCGACAGCCGTAGAGATTGACGTTCATGCCAATCTCGCCGGACCCGCCGAGGGCGAGGAAAAGCAGTTCTTCGCCCGGCGTCATTTCGAGCTTCCGGCCGCGAGCAATGCGAGTCCCTGGATCGTCAGGTCAGGTTCGATCACGTCGAATGCGTCAGTATTCTTGTCGAACAATATGGCGAGGCCCCCGGTGGCGATCACCGTCACCGGCCGCCCGATCTCCGCTTTCAGTCTGGCCACCAGCCCCTCGATCATTGCCACATATCCCCAGTAAACGCCGATCTGCATTTGCGTTTCCGTGGTTCGCCCAACGACGCTTTTGTCTTCCGGCGCGGCGATCGCGATGCGTGGCAATTTCGCGGCGGCTGAGACGAGCGCGTCGAGGCTGAGGTTGATGCCGGGCGCGATGATCCCGCCCTTATAAGCCCCGCTGTAATCGACGACGTCGAAGGTGGCGGCGGTTCCAAAGTCGATGACGAGCAGGTCGCCCTGATGCTTGGCATGAGCGGCCATGACATTGAGTGCCCGGTCGGCGCCGACGCTTTGCGGGTCGGCAACGTCCAGCGCTAGCGGCCACTCCGCATCCCCCTGCCCCGCGACCAGCGCCTTCACGCCGAAATATTTGGAGCTGAGCACCTCAAGATTGTGAAGCGCCCGCGGGACGACCGTGCCGATGATAACCTGGCTGACATCGTCCCGGCCATAGCCTTCCAGTTCCAGGAGCTGGTGCAACCAGACGGCATATTCGTCGGCGGTCCTCCGGGGATCGGTGGCAATTCGCCATCGCGCCTTGATCTCCTGCCCGTCGACCAGGGCAAAGACGAGGTTGGTGTTCCCGGCATCGATCGCAAGCAGCATGGATCGCGCCTTAAGGCATGAACCGAGGTTCTGGAAGCGTCAGACGGCGGCCGGCATGGGCTGGGCAGCGATGATCGGCCCTTCCCCTGCTGCCGCGAGGTAAAGGTGGATGGCAGCAACCACCTGCGCCCCATCGCCAACCGCCGCCGCGACGCGCTTGACCGAGCCCGACCGAACGTCACCGATCGCGAAGATGCCGCGCCGACTGGTGCCAAGCGGATAATGGTCGTCGCCAGCATCGGAGCCGGTCAGAACGAAGCCGCGCGGGTCGAGCTTGATGCCCGTCCCCGCCAGCCAGTCCGTGTTCGGTTCGGCGCCGATGAAGGAGAAGAGGTGGGATATCTCTCGCCGCTGCTCCTCTCCAGATGCCCGATTGCGCAAGGTGACGGCGGAAAGCTTGCCCTCTTCCCCCTCCAGCCCGGCGACTTCCGCCCCGATCACGACGTCGACGTTCGGCAGGCTTTCGATCCGTTCGACCAGATAGCTCGACATTGTCCGGCTTAATGGCCGT
Source organism: Sphingomonas caseinilytica (assembly GCF_023516455.1). Lineage (GTDB taxonomy): Bacteria > Pseudomonadota > Alphaproteobacteria > Sphingomonadales > Sphingomonadaceae > Sphingomicrobium > Sphingomicrobium caseinilyticum. The sequence continues at coordinate 621,331 of NZ_JAMGBA010000001.1, forward strand.
CGGGCGACCAAAGTCACCTTCTTGGCCTTGGACGCCAGATAGACCGTCGCCTGCCCCGCGGAATTCCCGCCGCCGACCAGCGCGACCTCATTGTCGGCGCAAAGATCCCCCTCCAGCGGGGAGGCCCAGTAATGTACCGAAATCCCCTCGAACAGATGAAGATCGGCAACCTCCAGCCGGCGATAGCGGGCGCCAGAGGCAATGACGATCGACCTCGCCTGCACCTCCTCGCCGTTGGCCAGCTCCAGCTTGCAGGGATCGTTGCCGCAGTGGAGCCTTATGGCTTCATCGGGAATCGCCATTTCGACCCCGAATTTTTGAGCCTGGCTATAAGCCCGGCCCATCAGCGCCATGCCCGAAATTCCGGTCGGGAAGCCGAGGTAATTCTCGATCCGTGAGGACGCCCCCGCCTGCCCGCCGAACGAACGGCAATCGAGCGCAAGCACCGACAGTCCTTCGGAGGCGGCATAAACCGCTGTCGCCAGGCCCGCCGGTCCGGTGCCGATGATTGCTACGTCGAACAGCTTCTCGGGATCGATCGGGCCAACCAGCCCGAGACAACGAGCCAGCTGCTCCTCTCCTGGATTTCGAAGCAGCTTCCCGCTCGGGCACAGCACGATCGGTAGCGCGCGCTCGTCGACGTGAAAGCGGTCCACCAGCGCCTGGCCGCAAGTATCGGTTTCAGGATCGAGCCTCAGGAACGGGTGGCCGTTCCGGCGGAGGAAATTGACCAGCCGGAGGACATCGCCGTTCGCTTCGACCCCAACGATGATCGGACCCGCGCCGCGCTCGATCAGGCCGACACGGCGCAGGATCAGGGCGCGCATGATCCGCTCGCCAAGCTCAGCTTCGGCGACCAGCACCGCCCGAAGGCGGTCCGGTGCGATCGAGATGAATTCGCCGTCGGTCAGCGCCTCCGCATTGACCAGCGACGGACGTCCGGAAAGCTGGGCCAGTTCGCCCATGAACGATCCGGTCTCATGTGTCACAATGGAGATGCGGCGACCGGTCTGGTCGTGCTGAAGAATCTCTACCTGCCCCGAAAGCAATATCTTGAGGCCGTGCCCCTCCTCACCGGCTCGGACCAGCATGTCGCCAGTGTTGAACGTTTGGAGCTCGCCAAAGCGCCGCAACCGATCGATTTCGAGCGCCGTCAGACGCGGGAACATCTGCTCCTCGCGCCCATCGAGCGTCGTCCGGGTCAGCGACTCGCTCACAGTTGGCGGAGGCCGGGCTTTCGCCCGGCCTCCCTCCCGAAATGACCGCCTGACATCATGCGGGGGTCGGCGCCTCCAGATGGACGTCGACCTTCGGCTGCTCGTCCGGCAGCTCCTCGCCGCGGAAGAATGCCAAGAGATCGGCGTTCACGATATCCGGGTGCGTCTGGGCACAGCCGTGCGGCAAGTCCTTGTAGGTCTTGAGGCTGCCGTTCTTCAGCAGTGCAGCGGACAAGGGCCCGGAATCCGCATAGGGAACGATCTGGTCGTCCTCGCTGTGGATGACCAGGACCGGCACATCGATCTTCTTCAGATCCTCGGTGAAGTCGGTCTCGGAGAATGCCTTGATGCATTCATAGCCGGCCTTGGCGCTGCCCATCATGCCTTGACGCCACCAATTGTAGATCAGGCCCTGGCTGACCTGTGCCCCCGGACGGTTGAAGCCGTAGAAGGGGCCGGACGGGATATCGAGGTAGAATTGGGCGCGGTTGTCCAACAGCGCCTTGCGGAAGCCGTCGAACACTTCGATCGGCAATCCGCCGGGGTTGGATTCCTTCTTCACCATGACCGGCGGCACCGCTTCGAACAGGACAGCTTTGGCTACCCGGCCAGGCTGCGCGCGCGCGACATAATGGGCGACCTCGCCGCCGCCGGTCGAATGGCCGACATGGAACGCATTTTTGAGATCCAGCGCAGTCACCAGGTCTTCGACGTCCGATGCGTAGGTATCCATTTCATTGCCGCCATCGGTCTGGTCCGACCGTCCGTGACCGCGCCGGTCATGGGCGATGACCCGATACCCTTCGTTCAGGAAGAACAGCATCTGATTGTCCCAATCGTCGGACGACAGCGGCCATCCGTGGTGAAAGACAATCGGCTGCGCATCTTTCGGACCCCAATCCTTGTAGAAGATCCGGGTGCCGTCCTTGGTGGTGACTATGCTCATCTGTGTGGCTCCAGCAGGGAGTGCCGGCCAACAGGACCGGCGCTGGGTCTCGTTAATGGGCCGTGGTGCGCGGGGGCACTGACGCACCGAATATACGCTCGACTCGGTCGCGAAACATCAATTGCATTATCAATAGGAGTTAACTTCGGCGAGATGTGAATTCGCCAGCTCAGCGAAGCAGCACGTCGCCCGAACGAATGATGTCGATCATTCCGTCGCGACGGAGACGCAGCGCACCATCGGATTCGATCCCGTCGAACGTCCCGCTGACCAGATCGCCGGGCGCATTATGCACGCTGAGCGCTGTTCCGACGGGATGGGCGCGGGCCATCCACGCCTGGGCGAACTGGGCCGGGTCAGCGGTCCGCCACATGGCGAGGATCTGGGCGAACCTGGCGGCCAGAAGCGGACAAAAGGCCTCAGCAGCTATTTCGGCCAGCGGCTTCAGCGCGGCGGTCTTCCGGCCCTCGATCTGCGGTGCTCCGGCGAGATTGACGCCGAAACCGACGACGACCCGGCCGCCCGACCGTTCGAGGAGGATTCCAGCCAGCTTGGCATCGGCCAGCATCAGGTCGTTTGGCCATTTCAGCGACAGAGGCGCGCCGGGCGCCGCAACCTCGACAGCTTCGATAAGCGCCAGTCCGGCGACCAGCGTCAGCGCCGGCGCGGTTGGATCGCCGGGCCGAACCTCGACGATCGTCGACCCCAGGAAATTGCCATCGATCGATTGCCAAGGGCGGCCCTGGCGGCCCTTTCCGGCGACTTGCCGACTGGCAATCAGCCAGTCACCCTCGTTCGCTTGGGAGTCCGACAGCAAAGCACTGTTCGTCGACCCGATTTCTTCGACGATGCGTATTCGGCTCAGAAGATCGACCCCGCGGCCCGGCCCGTCAGTTCGCCGAGCGGTCCGATCAGCAGATAGCCGAGCGGCGAGACGATCAGCGCGAAGAGGAAGATCATCGCGGTTTCAAGCGCATTGCCGCCGCGCGCATAAGGCTGGCCCGCCGGCGCGTCGAAATACATCACCTTGACGATGCGAAGGTAATAGTAAGCGCCGATAACAGTGCCGAGGATGCCCGCCACAGCCAATGCGATCAGGCCTTCGGTCACGGCCGCATTGAATACCATCAGCTTCGGCCAGAAACCGAACATCGGCGGGATGCCAGCCAGGCTGAACATGAAGATGGCCAGGGCGAAGGCCAGCCCGGGCCGGGTTTGTGAGAGCCCGGCCAAGCTATCGATCGACTCGATATACTCCCCGTCCTCGCCCTTCATGCGCTGCACGCAGAGGAAGGCGCCGAGCGTCATGACAACGTAGACGGCCATGTAGAACAGCACCGAGCTGGCGCCCTGCGGCCCGCCGGCGACGAGGCCGATCAGCGCGAAGCCGACATTGTTGATCGACGAGTAAGCGAGCAGCCGCTTGATGTTGGTCTGGCCATAAGCCGCGATCGCACCAAGGAAGATCGATGCTAGCGCGGCAAAGGTCATGATCTGCCGCCATGCGTCCATCGCCGGACCCAGCGCATCGAGGCAGACGCGGACGCCGAGCAGCACAGCGGCCACCTTGGGCGCCGATGCGAAGAAGGCGGTCACCGGCGTCGGCGCGCCTTCGTAAACGTCCGGCGTCCACATGTGGAACGGGACGGCGCTGATCTTGAACGCCAGGCCGGCGAGAAGGAACACGAGGCCGAACAGAAGGCCGATCGACGTGGTGCCGTCGCGCGTGAAGGCTGCAGCGACACCTTCGAACTGCGTCGTTCCGGTGAAGCCGTAGAGCAGCGAAATGCCGTAGAGCAGGATGCCCGAGGCAAGCGCGCCAAGGACGAAATATTTGAGGCCGGCTTCCGCCGAACGATCGTCCGTCCGCCGGTAGGAGGCGAGGACATAGGCCGACAGGCTCTGCAGCTCGAGACCGACGTAGAGCGTCACGAGACTGGTCGCCGATACCATCACCGACATGCCGACCGCCGAGAGCAGGATCAGCACCGGATATTCGGCGGCATGCTCGAAATCCCGCTCGAACCAGTTGTGCGCCATGACGATCGCGACCGCCGCGCACAGGTAGATGATCAGCTTGCCGAAGGCGCTGAACCCGTCCGCGACCAGCTGTCCCCCAAACAGGGCGCCTGCATGTTGCGGTTCACCGCCAAGGGTCGCGACCGCGCCCAGAAGCAGGGCAACCGAGGCCCAGCTGCACAGGTTGCTTCCGCGCTTGCCCATGAAGGCAGCGACCATCATCAGCACGATCGCGCCGATCGTCAGGATGAGTTCGGGAAGGATTGGGGCGAAGTTCATCAATGCGCTTCCGCGACAGGGGTTTCAGCATGGGCGGCATGCGCCGGAGCAGGCTTGCCAGCGGTCAGATGCGCATCGCCCGCGGGCTTGGCGCGTTCGACACGCTCCAGCAGCCGCCCGATATCGGCGCGCATCGGCCGCATGAAGCTTTCCGGATAGACGCCCATCCACAGGACGGCGGCGGCGATGGGTGCCAACAGCCACATCTCGCGCGCATCGAGGTCCGGCATTGCAGCCGCATCCTCATGGACCAGCCGCCCGTAGCAAATACGCCAGTAGAGGTAGAGCATATAGGCGGCGCCGAGGATGATCCCGGTAGTCGCAACGATGCCCGCCCAACTCGACACGGCGTAGGTGCCGACCAGCGACAGGAATTCGCCGACGAAGCCGCTGGTACCCGGAAGTCCGACGCTGGCCATGGTGAAGACCATGAACAGCAGCGCATACTTCGGCATATTGTCGGCCAGCCCGCCGTAGCGCGAGATCTCGCGGGTATGCAGGCGATCGTAGATGACGCCGACGCACAGGAAGAGAGCGCCCGACACCAGACCGTGGCTCAGCATGACGATCATCGCGCCTTCGATACCCTGCTGGTTGAAGGCGAACAGGCCGAATGTCACGAACGCCATGTGCGCGACCGATGAATAAGCGATCAGCTTCTTCATGTCGTTTTGCGCAAGCGCGATCAGCGACGTCACGACGACCGCGATGCCCGACAGGATGTAGACGAAGGGAATGAACTCGGCCGACGCTTCGGGGAACATGGGCAGGCTGAAGCGGATGAAGCCGTAACCGCCCATCTTCAGCAACACGCCGGCCAGGATCACCGAACCCGCCGTTGGCGCCTGCACGTGCGCGTCGGGAAGCCAGGTGTGGACCGGCCACATCGGCATCTTGACCGCGAAGCTGGCGAAGAAGGCCAGCCATAGCCACCATTGCAGCGACGGATCGAAATCATAGGCCATCAGCGCCGGGATGGACGTCGTCCCCGCCGTCCAGATCATCACCAGCATGGCGATCAGCATCAGGACCGATCCGGCCAAGGTGTAGAGGAAGAATTTGTAGCTGGCCTTGATCCGCTCGGCGCCGCCCCAGATGCCGATGATGAGGTACATCGGGATGAGGCCGCCTTCGAAGAAGATGTAGAACAGCAGCAGGTCCTGCGCGGTGAAGACGCCGATCATCAGCGCCTGCATCAGCAGGAAGGCCGCCATATATTCGGGCACGCGCTTTTCAATCGAACGCCAGCTTGCGCCGATGCAGATCGGCATCAGGAACAGGGTCAGTTCGATGAGCAGTAGCGCGATGCCGTCGATGCCCATCGCCCAGCTGATGCCGCCACCAATCGGGAAATGCTCGACGAACTGCCATTGCGGGCCGTTGGGATCGAAATCCATCCACAAAAGGACGCCAAGCGCCAGGCTGACCAAGGTCGCGATCAGTGCCGTCCAGCGCGCGCCATTGGCCGACTGGAACATGGCGATGATCGCCGCGATCAGCGGCAATGCGACCAGGATCGAAAGAATGGGGATACCCGTCATCATGCCGCTCATCGTACCCACCAGAAGACCCAGGTCGCGGCGCCGATCAGGCCAAGCAGCATCACAAGGGCATAGCTATAAACATATCCGTTCTGCAGCCGCGCGGTGATGCGGTTGCCGACGCCGACGGCATAAGCGGCGCCGTGCGGGCCGAAGCGGTCGATCGTCTGCTCGTCGCCCTTCTTCCAGAAGAAGCGGCCGAGAACCATCGCCGGACGGACGAACAGGAAGTCGTAGATCTCGTCGAAGTACCACTTGTGCATCAGGAACTTGTGCACGCCCGGGAACATGGCGACGAACGCGGCCGGAGCATCCGGCTTGGCGATATAGTTGCGATAGGCGATCGCAAGACCGATCAGCATCACGATCAACGGCGTATATTTCACGAGCGTCGGGACTTCGTGCATCGCATGCGCGAGATGCTCGTCGAACGCGACGCTGCCCGCCCAGAATGCGAGGCCATGTTCGGCTTCGACAAACGCGCCATGGAAGATCTGGCCAGCCGCGATCGCGCCGATCGACAACAGGATCAGCGGAATGAGGATGGTCCACGGGCTCTCGTGCGGATGATAGCCCGCGGTGCCTTCCTTGGCCTTCACGTCATGATCGTGCGCGCTGTCATGATCCGAAGCGATCTCGCCCGCATCCTCGTGCACATGATGGACCGCGTGTTGGATATGCTCGCTACCTGCCCACCGCGGTTTGCCGAAGAAGGTCAGGAAGATCAGGCGCCAGCTGTAGAAGCTGGTCAGCAGCGCGGCGAAAGCACCGACGAAGAAGGCGACATGACCGGAAACGCTACCGGCTGCCCAGGCGCTCTCAAGGATCGCATCCTTGGAGAAATAGCCGGCAAAGCCGATGCCGAAGATACCGACACCGGTGATCGCCAAGGTTCCGGCGACCATCGCCCAGAAGGTCAGCGGGATCTCCTTACGGAGAGCGCCGTAGAAGCGCATGTCCTGCTCATGGTGCATTGCGTGGATGACCGAGCCCGCACCGAGGAACAGCAGCGCCTTGAAGAAGGCGTGCGTGAACAGGTGGAACATCGCCGCGCCATAAGCGCCGACACCAGCCGCAAAGAACATGTAGCCGAGCTGCGAGCAGGTCGAATAGGCGATCACCCGCTTGATGTCGTTCTGGACCGTTCCGACGGTCGCCGCGAAGATCGCGGTCGCCGCGCCGACATAGGTGACGACGGTAAGCGCGGTCTCGCTGGTTTCGAACATCGGCGACAGGCGGCAGACCATGAACACGCCTGCCGTAACCATCGTCGCGGCGTGGATCAGCGCGCTGACCGGGGTCGGGCCTTCCATCGCGTCCGGAAGCCAGGTGTGGAGGCCAAGCTGCGCCGACTTGCCCATCGCGCCGACGAACAGCAGGAGGCAGAGCAAGGTCATCGTGTCGACCCGCATCCCGGCAAAGCCGATGGTCGATCCGGCCATGCCCGGCGCGGCCTCGAGGATCGCCGGAATCGAGACGGTGCCGAACACCAGGAAGGTGCCGAAAATACCGAGCGAGAAGCCGAAGTCGCCGACGCGATTGACGACGAACGCCTTGATGGCCGCCGCATTGGCTGAAGGCTTGTGGTACCAGAAGCCGATCAGCAGGTAGGAAGCGAGGCCGACCCCTTCCCAGCCGAAGAACATCTGCACCAGGCTGTCCGCCGTCACCAGCATCAGCATCGCGAAACTGAATAGCGACAGATAGGCGAAGAAGCGGGGCTGGCTCGGGTCCTCTTCCATATAGCCCCAGCTGTAGAGGTGGACGAGGCTCGAGACGCTCGTCACCACCACCAGCATCACCGCGGTAAGCGCATCGACGCGCAGCGCCCAGTCGACGTTGAGCGCGCCGCTCTGGATGAACTTCAAGACCGGGACGACCACCGGCTCGGCACTGCCGCCGAGGTAGGAGAAGAAGATCGGCCAGCTGAGCAGCGCGCCGATCATCAGCGCGCCGGTCGTCACGACCTTCGACGCGGTCTTTCCGATCACTCGGCCGCCAAGGCCGGCGATGATCGCGGCGAGCAGCGGCAGGAAGACGATGAGGAGTACTGGGTGCATCAGCCGCGCATCCGGTTGACGTCGTCGACGGCGATCGAGCCGCGGCGACGGAAGAAAATGACGAGGATGGCGAGGCCGATCGCAGCCTCCGCCGCGGCGACCGTCAGGACGAACATGGCGAACACCTGCCCGGTTAGGTCACCCAGATAGGCGCTGAACGCCACCAGGTTGATGTTCACCGCGAGCAGGATCAGCTCGATCGCCATCAGCATCAGGATGATGTTCCGGCGATTGAGGAAAATGCCGAGCACGCCGAGCGTGAACAGGATCGCCGCAACGGCTAGATAATGCATCAAGCCGATCACAGCTTTACCCCCTCGCCCACCTTCGGCTGTTCAAGCTTGATCGCTTCGTCGGGCCGGCGGTCGACCTGCCTCCACACCTTCTGCCCGCGGGCGTCGCCGCGGCTGCGGTGCGTCAGCACGATCGCGCCGATCATCGCGACCAAGAGGATCAGGCCGGCGATTTCGAACGGAAACAGGAAGCGGCTGTAGAGCAGCTCACCAAGCGCCTCGATGTTCGGCTGCGTGGTTGCCGCCGGTTGTACGCCGCCGGTGACTGGTCCGGCCTTCCAAGCCGAAACCGCGACGACCATCTCGGCCAGCAGAACCAGAGCGATGATGAGGCCGAACGGCAGGTTCTTGCTGAAGCCGGATCGTAGCGCCGCAAAGTCGATGTTCAGCATCATGACGATGAACAGGAACAGCACCGCCACGGCACCGACGTAGACGATCACCAGCAGCATCGCGATGAACTCGGCGCCCAGGAGGAGCATGAGCCCCGCCGCGTTGAAGAAGGCCATGATCAGCCACAGCACGCTGTGCACCGGGTTGCGCGCGAAGATCACCGCCACCGCGGAAGCGATGGTCAGTGTCGCGAACAGGTAAAAGGCTAGGACGGCTATCAAGACATCACCTCGTCATTCCCGCGAAAGCGGGAACCTAGCGAAACAAGAAAACTGGGTCCCCGCTTCCGCGGGGATGACGAAAATGGGGTCACCGAAAAGCCCTGTTCCAACACCAGCCGCGCCCCTACCGATAGGCCGCGTCAGCGGCAAGGTTGGCGGCGATTGCCTGTTCCCAGCGGTCGCCATTGGCCAGCAACTTGGCCTTGTCGTAGAGCAGCTCCTCGCGCGTTTCGGTCGAAAATTCGAGGTTCGGTCCCTCGACGATGGCATCGACCGGGCAGGCCTCCTGGCACAGGCCGCAGTAGATGCACTTCACCATGTCGATGTCGTAGCGGGTCGTGCGGCGGCTGCCGTCCTCGCGCGGTTCGGCTTCGATGGTGATCGCCTGCGCAGGGCAGATCGCCTCGCACAGCTTGCACGCGATGCAGCGCTCTTCCCCGTTGGGATAGCGGCGCAGCGCATGTTCGCCGCGGAAACGGGGCGATTGCGGCGCCTTCTCGTAAGGATAGTTGATGGTCGCCTTGGGCTTGAAGAAATACTTCAAGGTCAGCGCGTGCGCCTTGACGAATTCCCACAGCGTAAACGCCTTGATGGTGCGAGCGATCATGCGCCAATTCCAACCTTGGTCCACATCAGCCAGCCGGAGATGAGGACGACAAACAAGAGCGACAGCGGCAGGAAGATCTTCCAGCCAAGCCGCATCAGCTGGTCATAGCGGTACCTCGGCACGGTCGCCTTCACCCAGCCGAAGACGAAGAAGAAGAAGCACATCTTGCCGATCAGCCAGATCCAGCCCGGAATATCGAACCAGGGGATCCAATCGACGTTCAGTGGCGGCAGGAACCCGCCCCAGAACAGGATGGCATTGAGCGCGCACATCAGGATGACGTTGGCATATTCGCCGAGCCAGAAGAGCGCGAAGCTCATCGACGAATATTCGGTCTGGTGACCGGCAACCAATTCGCTCTCCGCCTCAACCAGATCGAACGGGGTGCGGAAGGTCTCGGCCATCGAGCTGATGAGGAACACCACCGCCATCGGGAACAACAGCGGGTTCAAGCCATATGCGCTGACGATGCCGAAGATATTCCCCTTCTGCGCCATCACGATTTCGGTGAGGTTGAAGGTGCCGGCATAGAGCACGACACAGATCAGCACGAAGCCGATCGACACTTCATAGCTCACCATCTGTGCCGCGGCGCGAAGAGCGGAGAAGAAGGGATATTTGGAGTTGGACGCCCAGCCGGCGATGATCACGCCATAGACGCCCAAGCTGCTCGCCGCGAGGATGTAGAGCAGGCCGACATTGATGTCGGTCAGCACCACGCCAACGTCGAACGGCACCACTGCCCAAACGATCAGCGCCACCGTGAAGGTGATGATCGGCGCGATCAGGAACAGCCCCTTGTTGGCGCTGGTCGGGATGATCGTCTCTTTAAGGAAGACCTTCAGGCCGTCCGCGAAGCTTTGCAGCAATCCCCAGGGCCCGACCACGTTCGGACCGCGCCGGAGGGCGATGGCCGCCCAGATCTTGCGCTCGGCATAGATGATCATCGCCACGGCCAGCATCAGCGGCAGGGCAATGACAAGGATGCCGATGATGGTCGCGGTGAACCACGCCCAGTCGTAGCTCATGCCCCAATTCTCGAAGGTAGCGGTCATGAACGAACCTCAATCGTCATTGCGAGCGAAGCGAAGCAATCCAGACTGGGTCGCCACGTCGCTGCGCTCCTCGCGATGACGGAAAAGCGGGGAGTCATTCCGCGGCCTCCGCATAGGTAGAGCCATGCACCAGTTCTTCCGAGCAACGGCGCATCGTCGGGCTGGCCCGGCAGATGGCATTGGTCAGGTAGAAATCCTTGATCGCATAGCCGACCGGCCCTGACGCCTTGGCGTCAAGCTTCGGCGGCGCCCACTTCATGTCGACGATGCCGTCCCGGCCCAGTTCCGGCACGTCGGCGATCATCGCCGCGCGCAGCTGGTCGAAGCGGTCGAACGGAAGCGGCTTGCCGATGAGGTCGGAAAGCGCGCGGAAAATAGTCCAGTCCTCGCGCGCATCGCCCGGCGCGAAGGCCGCACGCTCGCTGCGCTGCACCCGCCCCTCGATGTTGACGTAGGTGCCGTGCTTCTCGGCATAGGTCGCGCCCGGCAGGACCAGGTCGGCCTGCCCTGCGCCCTTGTCGCCATGATGGCCGATATAAACCTTGAACGCGCGGCTGAAATTGGCTGCGGGAACCTCGTCGGCACCCATCAGGATCACCAGTTCCGGCTTGGCCTTCTCGATGTCCGTGATGCCGCCCTTGCTCGAATAGCCAAGCATCAGGCTCGCCATCCGCGCCGCCGCGATGTGCAGCACGTTGAAGCCGTTCCAGCCAGTCTTGATGAAGGGGCCCGATGCTGCGAGCGCGGCGCCCAACGCCCCTGCCCCAAGAGCACCCGGTCCGACGATCATTACCGGCCGCTCGGCGCCCTTGATTGCATCGGCGGCCGCCTTGGGCAGCTTGCCGAGCACCGACAGATCGTCGCCGAGCCATTCGACCTTGTAGGTCAAATCGACTTCCGGCCCGATCGCGAACACCTTGGCGCCACGCCGCACGGCCTTGCGCAGGCGCGTGTTGACCAGCGGCGCTTCCCAACGGACATTCGATCCGACGAGCAGGATCACATCGGCCGTCTCAAGATCGGCGATCGGCGTGTTGAAGCGCACCGAGGCAAGGTTGGTCACGTCGTAATCGAGACCGGTCTGCCGTCCTTCGAGCAGCTTCGAACCCGCGCCGGCGAGCAGTGCCTTGGCCGCATACATCGTCTCTGCGTCCAGAAGGTCGCCGGCGATTGCCGCGACATTCTTGCCGGCTTTCTTGAACTGCTTGGCAAAGACGTCAAGCGCCTCAGCCCAGCTCGCCTCGCGGAGCTTGCCCTTTTCACGAACCCACGGCCGATCGAGCCTGCCGCGTACCAGCGCGTCGACATGGTGGCGCGTCTTGTCGTGCGCCCATTCCTCGTTCACCGCGTCGTTGATGCGCGGCAGGATGCGCATCACCTGGCGCTGGCGGACGTCCATGCGGATGTTGGTGCCGACCGCGTCCATGACATCGATGCCGGGAACCTTGCGAAGCTCCCACGGCCGCGCCTCGAAGCTGTACGGCTTCGACAGCAGCGCTCCGACCGGACACAGATCGACGAGGTTACCGGCCAGTTCCGAATTGAACGCGCCTTCCAGATAGGTCGTGATCTGCTCGTCTTCACCACGGAACATCATGCCGATGGTCGGCACACCAGCCACTTCCTCGGCAAAGCGGACGCAGCGCGTGCACTGGATGCAGCGGGTCATCGCTGTCTTGACGATCGGCCCGAAATATTTGTCGTCGACCGCCCGCTTGTTCTCGTCGAACCGCGAATGACCGCGTCCGTAAGCAATCGCCTGGTCCTGCAGGTCGCATTCGCCGCCCTGGTCACAGATCGGGCAATCGAGCGGGTGGTTGATGAGCAGGAACTCCATCACCCCTTCGCGCGCCTTCTTGACCATCGGCGTATCGGTTTTGATCGTCTGGCCGTCCGCAGCCGGAAGTGCGCAGCTCGCCTGCGGCTTGGGCGGCCCAGGCGCAACCTCGACCAGGCACATGCGGCAATTGCCGGCGATGCTCAGGCGCTCGTGGTAGCAGAAGCGCGGGATCTCCTTGCCGGCAAGCTCGCACGCCTGCAGCACGGTCGCGCCCTGCGGGACCTCGATCTCAACGCCGTCGACGGTAACCTTGGGCATCAGCTTTTTGCCTGCAAATTATAAGTGGCGAGCCGCCATGTGCCGAGCGCAATCAGCGCCCGAAGCGACTCCCTCGAGAATTCGGATGTGCTCCCGGCACGCACGCAGCCCGAAAGCGCGGGGCCCAATGGTTTGAACGCGGCCAGCTCGTCCTGCGTAGCCGGCCTCGTATCGAGAAGTGCCGCAACCCCCGCCGGCGAAGCGCGAACCACGCACATGGCAATTAATTCGCCTTCATCGCGCGCTTCGATTTCGGGCAAGTCAGTACGGTGCTGCGTGGCTTCGACAACGCGACCTAGGACATCATCCTGGTGAAGCATCCCCTCGGCCAGGCTGCCGGCTACCAGAAGTCCAGCCGAATGGATGTCAAAACGGATAAGCGCGTTGCAGACGTTCCTGTCGCGCATAAGCTTCCAGAGCTGGTCACGATATTCGTTCGAGCGATAGTCCAGCGCCAGGACCGACCGCACCCGCTCTTCCTGATTTTGAGCGAGGCATTGGCCGACGACGTGCATGTCTTCGACCAGATTTTCATGTGGCGGTGTTCCGGCTTGAGCCGACGCCAGCGCCATTGCCAAAAGCAGGCTCACTCCGCCGCCTCCTGCATGCCCGCGTGGCGCTCGGAGATGCGGCGCTCGATTTCAGGGCGGAAGTGCTTGATCAGGCCCTGGATCGGCCATGCCGCTGCGTCGCCAAGGGCGCAGATGGTATGGCCTTCGACCTGCTTGGTGACGTCGAGCAGCTTGTCGATGGTCGCAACATCGGCATCGCCTTCGCGCAGGCGCTCCATCGTGCGCCACATCCAGCCGGTGCCTTCGCGGCACGGCGTGCACTGGCCGCAGCTCTCATGCTTGTAGAAGTAGCTGATGCGGCTGATCGCGCGGACGATGTCGGTGGACTTGTCCATGACGATGACCGCAGCGGTGCCGAGGCCCGATCCGACGGCCTTCAGCCCGTCGAAATCCATCGGCGCGTCCATGATCTGCTCGGCCGGTACCAGCGGAACCGACGAACCGCCGGGAATGACGGCCAGGAGGTTGTCCCAGCCGCCGCGAATGCCGCCGCAATGCTTGTCGATCAGCTCGCGGAACGAAATCGACATGGCCTCTTCGACCACGCACGGATTGTTCACATGGCCGCTGATCTGGAACAGCTTGGTGCCGGCATTATTCTCGCGGCCGAAGCTCTTGAACCATTCCGCGCCACGGCGAAGGATCGTCGGGACGACCGCGATGCTCTCGACATTGTTGACCGTGGTCGGACAACCGTAGAGGCCCGCGCCGGCCGGGAAAGGAGGCTTCAGGCGCGGCTTGCCCGGCTTGCCCTCAAGGCTCTCGAGCATCGCCGTCTCTTCGCCGCAGATGTAGGCGCCAGCGCCCCGATGCACGAACAGGTCGAAGTCGTAGCCCGAGCCGCAGGCATTCTTGCCCAGCAGGCCGGCTTCATAAGCCTCGGCAACCGCTTTCCGCAGCGCTTCGGTCTCGCGGATGAATTCCCCGCGGACGTAGATGTATCCCGCCCGCGCCCGCATCGCGAAACCGGCGAGCAGCGCACCTTCGACCAGCGTATGCGGATCATGGCGCAGGATCTCGCGATCCTTGCAGCTTCCGGGCTCGGACTCGTCGGCGTTGATCACCAGGAAATTCGGCCGCCCCGGCGTCGGCGCCTTGGGCATGAAGCTCCACTTCATGCCGGTCGGGAAGCCTGCGCCGCCGCGGCCGCGAAGGCCGGACGCCTTTACGATCTCGATGATCTCGTCCTGGCCGATCTTCATCAGGTCGGCGGTCTTGTCCCAATTGCCGCGCGCCTGCGCCGACTTGAGGTCCGCGCCCTGGAAGCCGTAGACGTTGGTGAAGATCCGGTCCTTGTCGGTGAGGGAGGTGATGCCGGTCATTTCAGCTGCTTCCCGCCGAACTTGTTCTGAACGAGCATCAGTCCGCCCACGACCAGTGCAATGACGATCGCAATCTTCAGCAGCTTGAACAGCAGCCCAAGCAACAGGATCGCGATGATGATGCCGATGATCAGACCCATCACTGCTGTCCTCGATAGTCGTAGTTGCGCTCAGCCATCTTCTTGAGCGTGGTCGGGCCGCCTTCGGGGCAGCTCGTCTGGCGCGCAACCTGCGGGCCCGGCTTGGGCGTCTGCCCCATCGCCAGCGCGTCGAGGATCGCCTTCATGCTGGACTCTGTCAGGTCCTCGTAATTGTCGTCGTTGATCTGGACCATCGGCGCATTGGTGCAGGCGCCGAGGCATTCGACTTCGGTCAGGGTGAACAAGCCGTCCGCCGTGGTGTGGCCCTTCTTGAGGCCACGCTTGTAGCAAGCCGACAGGACATCATCCGAACCGCGCAGCATGCAGGGCGTCGTACCGCACACCTGGACATGGAATTTGCCCACCGGAACCAGGTTGAACATGGTGTAGAAGCTGGCGACCTCCATGACGCGCACGGGCGGCATGTCGAGCTCACGCGCGACGAACTCCATCACCGGTATCGGCAGCCAGCCCTGCGTCCCCGTCATCTCGCCAACCTGCCGCTGGGCAAGGTCGAGGAACGGAATGGAGGCCGAAGCCTGCCGCCCCGCCGGATAGCGGGTCAGGATGTCCGCAGCGGCCTTGGCGCGGGTCTCATCCCAGGCGAAATTGCCCCACTTTTCGCGGAGTTCCGGCGTGTCAGCGGCGAAGTTACGTTCAGCCATTAGCGGTCGCACTCCCCGAACACGACGTCGATGGCCGAAAGCACAGCGGTGGTGTCGGCGAGCATGTGGCCCTTCATCATGAAATCCATCGCCTGCAGGTGGCTGAACGCCGTCGGCCGGATCTTGCAGCGATAGGGTTTGTTGGTGCCGTCCGCGACCAGGTAGACGCCGAACTCGCCCTTGGGGCTTTCGGTCGCGACGTAAACTTCGCCTGCGGGGACGTGATATCCTTCGGTGAACAGCTTGAAGTGGTGGATCAGCGCTTCCATCGACTGCTTCATCTCGCCGCGCTTGGGCGGGAAGACCTTGCGGTCGAGGCTTCCGACCGGGCCGGCCGGCATATCGCGGAGGCACTGGCGCATGATGCGCGCCGATTGGCGCACTTCCTCGACGCGGACCATGAAGCGGTCGTAGCAGTCGCCCTTGGTGCCGACCGGGATGTCGAATTCCATCCGGTCATAAACCTCATAGGGCTGCGATTTGCGCAGGTCCCAGGGAATGCCGGCGGCGCGGATCATCGGGCCGGAGAAACCCCACGCCAGCGCGTCTTCTTTGGAAACCGTGCCGATGTCGACGTTGCGCTGCTTGAAGATGCGATTGTCGGCGACCAGGCTGATCGCGTCCTCGAACAGCGGCATGCGCTTGTCGAGGAACGCGGCCATGTCGGCCAGCACCTTTTCCGGAATATCCTGACGAACGCCGCCGACGCGGAAGTAGTTGGCGTGCATGCGCGCGCCCGACACGGCCTCGTAGAGCTGCAACGTGTCTTCGCGCACTTCGAACAGCCACAAGTTGGGCGTCATCGCGCCAACGTCCATGATGTGGCTGCCGAGGTTCAGCATGTGGTTGGAGATGCGGGTCAGCTCCGCCATCAGCACGCGGATGTACTGCGCGCGGAGCGGCACCTCGAGACCCATCAGCTTCTCGATCGCCAGCACGAAGCTATGCTCCATGCACATCGGCGAGCAGTAATCGAGCCGGTCGAAGTACGGGATGTTCTGCGCGTAGGTGCGATACTCGATCAGCTTCTCGGTACCGCGATGAAGCAGGCCGATATGCGGATCGACTCTTTCGACGATCTCGCCGTCCAGCTCCATGATCAGGCGCAGAACGCCGTGCGCGGCCGGATGCTGCGGGCCAAAGTTGATCGTGTAATTGCTGACCGTCTGGTCGCCTGCCGTCGGCTTGTCGCTGGGCGCGCCGACCATCAGATCGAGTGTCTGGGTCGTCATGCGTCACCCTTTTTCTTGCGCGGCTTGGCAGGCGCCTTCGCCTTCGGGGCGGCCTTGCTCTTCTTGGCCGCTTCCTTGTTGGCCTTCGCTCCGGCACCTGTTTGGGCAGGCGTCTCGGTCGTCTTGGGCGTTGGCGGCGGCGCCTTGGCCTCGACCTTAGGCTGGGAGCTTGGGGCGGGCGCCGGACTCGGCGCGCCAGGCGCTTCCGGGACGGCCTTCTCGTCGCCTGGCAGGCGATACTCCGGGCCTTCCCACGGCATCAGGAAGTCGAAGTTGCGGAAATCCTGGGGAAGCTGGACGGGTTCATAGACCACCCGCTTCTCTGCTTCGGAATAGCGCAGCTCGACAAAGCCCGTCTGCGGGAAGTCCTTGCGCAGCGGATAGCCCTCGAACCCGTAATCGGTGAGGATCCGGCGGAGGTCGGGATTGCCGGCGAAGGTCACGCCGTACATGTCGAAGGTTTCGCGCTCCAGCCAGCCCGCCACAGGCCACAGCGACGTGACGCTCGGCACCGGCGTGTCCTCGTCGGTGCAGACCTTGATGCGGATGCGGTGGTTATGGGTCACCGACAGCAGGTGATAATTCACCTCGAACCGCTCGGGCCGCTCCGGATAGTCGGCGCCGGCGATTTCCATCAGCTGCTGGTAGCCGAACTCATCGCGCGCCGTCCGGCACGCCTCGATCAGCCCTTCGCGCGTGACGGTGAAGGTCAACTCGTCGACAGCATCCTTGGTCGCGACATGCGCCTTGCCGATCGCCGCCTTGAACGTGTCGGCAAAGCCCTTGCGCGGCTTGATGACGGGATAGGGTACGTTCACCGCTCGATCGTCCCTTCGCGGCGGATCTTCCGCTGCAGCTGCATGATCCCGTAGAGCAGCGCCTCGGCCGTCGGCGGGCAGCCCGGGACGTAGACGTCGACCGGGACGATGCGGTCGCAGCCGCGAACGACTGAATAGCTATAGTGATAATAGCCGCCGCCATTGGCGCAGCTGCCCATCGAAATGACGTAGCGCGGCTCCGACATCTGGTCGTAGACCTTGCGCAGCGCGCTCGCCATCTTGTTGCACAGCGTACCGGCGACGATCATCACGTCCGATTGGCGCGGGGAAGCGCGCGGCGCGGCGCCGAACCGCTCAAGGTCATAGCGCGGCATGTTCACATGGATCATCTCGACCGCGCAGCAGGCGAGGCCGAAGGTCATCCACCACAGCGAACCGGTACGGGCCCAGGTGAACAGGTCTTCGGTCGTGGTGACCAGGAAGCCCTTTTCATCCAGCTCGGCGCGCATCGCCTCGAACTTCGCCTGCTCTTCAGGCGAGAGTTCGAACGGCGGGGGCGCCTTGGGGCTAAGCATCACTCCCATTCAAGCGCTCCCTTCTTCCAGGCATAGGCAAGGCCGAGGCCAAGCTCGACGAGGAAGATCATCATCGCGATCCATGCGGCCCAGCCGGTGCCGACGACACTGACCGCCCAGGGGTAGAGGAAGGCCGCTTCCAGATCGAAGACGATGAACAGGATGGCGACCAGGTAGAAGCGAACGTCGAACTGCGCGCGGCTGTCGTCGAATGCGGGGAAACCGCACTCATATTCGCTGAGCTTCTCGGCATCGGGGCGATGCGTGCCGGTCAGGCGGCTGACGAGCATCGGCAGCACGACGAATGCCGTCGACAACGCAAGCGCGATGGCGAGAAACAGGAGGATCGGCAGGTATCCGGCGGCGACTTCGGCCAAGAGTGGAGACTCCCGAGGGTGACTTAAGTTGGCGGCGCTTTAGGATGCTGTCCTGCTAGGGGCAAGCGCCTGAGACAGTGAGAATGATTCGCAATTAGTCGACCAAACGACTAGCGGAGCGATCCAGCCAGCAGCTTGTGCAATTTGCTGTGTAGCTCGCTGCTCGCCGCAAGATATTCGCGGCGCTCGAACATCCGGTCCTGACCGCGATAATCGGTGACGAATCCGCCTGCTTCCTTGACCAGCAAGAGGCCCGCGGCCGTATCCCAGATGTCGAGGTCGTCTTCCCAGAAACCGTCGAAACGGCCGGCCGCGACCCAGGCGAAATCGAGCGCTGCAGAACCAAGGCGGCGGATACCGCAGACTTCAGGAGCAATGGCGCCAAAGATCCGCGACCAGGCCGCCACATTGCCGCGCCCGAAATGGGGCACGCCGGTGCCGATCAGCGCCTCATCGAGATTGCGGCGGGCCGACACGCGCAGGCGGCGGTCGTGCAGCCATGCTCCCCTGCCCTTTTCCGCCCAGAAACTCTCGTCCGTCAGTGGCTGATAGATAAGGCCATGCGTGATCTCGCGCTTGCCGGCCGGTGTCCTGTCCTCGACCGCGATCGAAATGGCGAAGTGGGGCACGCCGTGCAGGAAGTTGGTCGTCCCATCCAGCGGATCGACGATCCAGCGCGGCTTGTCCGGGTTGCCCTCGATCTCGCCGGCTTCCTCGCAGATGATGCCCCAGTCGGGCCGGGCATTCTTGAGCTCTTCGATGATCGTCTGCTCGGCACGCTTGTCGGCCATCGAGACGAAGTCGGCCGGGCCCTTCTTCGACACCTGCAGCTGCTCGACCTCGCCAAAGTCGCGGCGAAGGCGCGGCGCGGCCTTGCGGGCCGCGCGGGTCATGACGGTGATCAGGCCGGAATGAGAAACCATAAGTTCGCTCCTCCCCTCCCTTTCAAGGGAGGGGGTTGGGGGTGGGTGAGCGAAGACGGAAGCTCAATGCTTCCGGCTTGGCTGAATTCCTTGGGCGGGACGAGATTCACTAGGCTCGCGGACGCTCGCACCCACCCCTGCCCCTCCCTTGAAAGGGAGGGGAAATATTAATCGGCGCGCCGGACGTAGGTCTGCTCGTAGACGTCGACGACGATGCGCGTTCCCGAGCTGATGTGCGGCGGGACCATGACGCGGACGCCATTGTCGAGCATGGCGGGCTTGTAGCTGGAGCTGGCGGTCTGGCCCTTCACCACGGCGTCGGCCTCGACGATCGTTGCTTCGACGGTATCGGGAAGCTGGACCGAGATCGGGCGCTCCTCGTGAAGCTCCATCATCACGTCCATGCCGTCCTGCAGGAAGGCCGCGGGCTCGCCGATCAGATCCTCGGGAAGCTGGACCTGCTCGTAGGTCTCCTTGTCCATGAACACGAGCTGGTCGCCGTCATGGTAGAGGAACTGGAAATCCTTGGTGTCGAGGCGGATGCGCTCGACCGTCTCCGCCGAGCGGAAACGGACATTGTTCTTGCGGCCGTCGATGAGGTTCTTCAGCTCGACCTGCATATAGGCACCGCCCTTGCCGGGCTGGGTGTGCTGGATCTTCACGGCGCGCCAGATGCCGCCTTCATATTCGATGATGTTGCCGGGACGAATGTCGACGCCGCTGATCTTCATTTTGATCGCCTATATGCCAGAGAGATGAAAAAGAGCCGTAGGCGGTCGCCCGCCCAAATCTGGCGCGGCCCATAAGGCCTGATCGCTGCGGTGGGAAGCCTTTGCTTCACATCGCAGCGTGAATCAGGCCTTCAACTTCAGACTCTGACCATGATTCACGTCTCAGGCTCGCCTGAGACGACCATGGTCAGCGACTTACGGGCTTTCCGGCAAGCAGCGGATAGGGATTGATGGCCGTCCCTTGCCACCACTTCTCACCGGGGTTCATCCGGTTGATCGCGAAATGGAGGTGTGGGCCAGCCGGATTGGCATTCCCGGTTGCCCCGACATAGCCGACCGGATCGCCTCGCCTCACCTGCTGCCCTTCGTGCAGGCCCGGCGCATAGGCGCTGAGGTGCGCGTAATAATAGCTCCACCGGCCGTCTTCCGACCGCACATAGGCGGTGATGCCCCCGCCGCCGTCGCTGAAGAAAAGCTTCTCGACTTTGCCGGGAGCGGCGGCGACGACGGGCGTTCCGGTGGCGGCCATGATGTCGATCGCATCATGCGACCGCGCACCGCCGGCCCGCGCCTGCGTATAGGTGTCGACCAGCTGGGCCGGTTTCACCCCCGCAACAGGGATCGCGAGCCCCGCCGGTCCGACCACTACGGCCTCGGCAACGACGACGGGCGGTGCGCCCGTCCGGTCGACCAGCTCCTTTTCGCCGGCGACCATGATGTCGTCGCCCGCTCCGCCGCCAAGGCCAATATTGTAATAGAAAACCCAGAAGGCGCTGACCAACACCACGGTCACGACAACCCATCCAAGCCGGTTGACGACCGTGCGGGCGCTCACGGCCTGAACACCGCCTGCATGCCCGGGCTGACCATCTGGGCCAGCCGGGCCGCGTCCCAATTGGTCAGCCGGATGCAGCCGTTGGATTCCGCCCTGCCGATGTGACTTGGCTCGTCGGTACCGTGAATGCCGTAATGCTCCTTCGACAAGTCGATCCAGACGACACCGATCGGGCTGTTCGGTCCGGGCGGGATTTCAAGCTTCGGATCTGACTTGTCCGCATTGGCGAGCAGTGCCGGATTATATTGCCACGGCGGATTATGCCCCACGGCCAGGATCTTCCACGTCCCGATCGGAAGCGGGAACTCGCTCGAACCCATCGTCGCCGTGTACTGAGCGATCAGCTTGCCGGACGCATCGAATGCACGCAGCACCTGGTCGGACTTGTCGACTTCGATCTTTGCAGCCTTGGGCTGCTCCGTGCCGACGCCGAGCAGCCTCAACGTATCGGCCCATTTCGGATCCTTGACGGCGGACGGATCGAACTTGTCGGCGCCGACATTGGGGACGCGCAGCTTCATTCCGGCCTGGTAGGCGATCGAAACGGGAGGCTTTGGCTGCGTGTCGTTCGCGCCCGCCTGGGCATCAGCGGGCATTGCCGGACCGCCGGTCAATTGCGGGTTGAGTTCGGCAAGAACCTCCTCGGTCGTGTGGAACCGCTCGGCGATCTTCTCGCCAAGCGAGGCATATCCCATGCGCTCCAGCTTGGCCTGGTCCTTGCGGTCCTTGGGTATCTGGACGAACTGGTCGCTGGCGAACTCGGCCGGAATGGTGACGACGCGCGTCGCCGGGATCCGCTGCCATTCCGCCAACGCCTGCTGCGTCGCCTGGTCCAGCTCGCCCGTGATCTGGAGCCCGCGGGCTTCCTGGAAACCCTTCAGCGCATTCACGGTCGACATGCCCATCTTCCCGTCGACCACACCGGGCGTGAAGCCGATCCGGTCCAGCACGACCTGGGCCTGCATCAGCGGGCGAGGCTGGTCTTCCGGGGGCAGCGTCGCAGATGGATCGTCGTTGGACGCCATTGCATCGGGGATTACCTTGGGTGCTTGGGCGACATTCTGATCGCCCTTTTCTTCAACGCTACAGGCCGCAAGCGGCATCAACGAAACGGCGGCTACACTAAGCGACAGCAACAATTTACGCGGCACGATCAATCTCCTGGCTTTGGGCCAAGAACGCCGCCGTAACAGTCTGGTTGCTTCTTACCTTAGGCGAACAGCGCCGCAAACTTGGCGACCTCGCCAGCCGGATCGTCCCTGCCCCAGACCGCATTGCAGACTGCAATGAAGTCCGCGCCCGCATCCACCAACGGCTTGGCATTGTCTGGCGTGATCCCGCCGATCGCCACGCAAGGTATCTCGAACAATGTTGCCCACCAGCTGAGGATGGCAGGATCGGGCCGATGTTCGCTCGGCTTGGTCAGTGTCGGATAGAATGCCCCGAACGCGACATAATCCGCCCCCGCCTCGCCGGCATCCATCGCCAGGTGGCGGCTTGCATGGCAAGTCACGCCGATCTGCTTGGTTGGGCCCAGGATCGCGCGCGCTTCGCGTGCATCGCCGTCGGATTGCCCGAGGTGGACGCCGTCCGCATCGAGCCGCTTCGCTAGGCTGACGCTGTCATTGACGATGAACGCGACATCATGGTCTGCGCAGATCTGCTGCAGCGGCGAGGCCAGCCGGGCGAGTTCGTGACTGTCGACGTCCTTAACTCGAAGCTGGAAGGCAGCGACCGGCCCGCCCGCAAGCGCCGCCTTCAGCCGATCGGGAAAATTGCCGCCGACGTCCTGCGGGCTGATGAGGTACAGCTGGCACGGTTCGGTCCGCGCCGGCGGCGGGAAGATCGAAAGGTCGGCCTCGTCATTCTCAACATCTTCATTCATGCACGGTGCATTAGCGAAAGGGGAAGCTTCGTCCAATGAAAGCCACCATAGTTCTTGTAGCTTTGGCGCTGACCGCTTGCGCAACGGTACCGCAAGCGAACGCTGGTCCGACCGCCGGCCTCGGACAAACGGCCGCCGTCAACGGCCTGATGATACGCCCGATCGCCGTGATCGAAGACAGCCGCTGCCCAGCGGAGGTGAAATGCGTTTGGGCAGGCAGGCTCACAGTTCGTGCAAGGATGAACGGCCCGGGCTGGACGCAGATTCGCGATTTCGAGCTCGGCGTCCCCCAAGCCGTGGATCAATATCGAGTAACGCTGATTGCTGCAGAGCCGCAAAAGCAAGCTGGGGCCGAAATCGACCGCCGCGCCTATCGATTCACCTTCGATACGCAGGGCTCTTAGTTCGGCGGGTCACACTGGCTTGAACGGGTTCCGGACGGGAGCCACGCAGGGCCGCCACTTGAAGCCTTCAGCGGCGGTGTCCTTCACTTCCTCCTCGATCAATCGATCCATCTGACTGGTGTCGTCCCACCCAAGACTCTTCATTTCCGCCGCGAAATCCCGTGAATTGACGAGGCCGAAGGTGAACCGGCTCCGGTCGACCTGGTAGATCGCTTCCAGCATGTGCGCTTTAAGTTCCGGCGTCAGCGTGAGCGGATTGCCGAGCGGAGAAAGCGCAGCGGCTGCCACGTCCTCACGATCACGAGCCGCACGCATCAAGTCGACCTGGGCATAAAGACCGACGAGTTTGGCAAATCTCTCGCGATCCATGGGCCCGAGCGCGCCCGTGGCGAGCGCAGAGGTCCATGCCGCATTGGTCAATGGTTCGACTGGTCTCTGGTAAACGCTTGGCGCCACCGAGCTGGTCATGATGCCCTCCATCTGGAGCGCGAGGGCATTCTCGTTGAGCCCCGGCCAACTATTGCTACCTGCGGCGATTTTCGACTGCAGCAATTTCGCCCGGTCGATATGGCACTGGCTGATCGCTTCACGCCACATCAGGCTACTGAGCGCAGCACGCAGTTCGTCGTGGATCGCGTCCTCTGCGGCATGCATATCCGCCAGTTCTTGCTGGCGCTCGCCCCATTGCTGCAGCCACAGCGCGAGCAGCACGCCGATGACCACAACAACGAACTCCATGCCCCAGTGGCGGACGTTCTTCTTCTGATCGTCTGTTAGTTGACGCAGCCCCAGCATCGCGACCCCCCGGTTGGAAACACTATCTCCAACCGGGGCCAAGTCTGCAATGGGGTGACTGAGGGGGCATTCGCCCCCGCCTTACGCTACCGAAGCGGCGTGGATATCGTCGATCGCTTGCCCAAGCGTGCTGTCGAATTCCTCGTCGCTCTGGTTGGCGCGAAGGTCCGACAGAAGCGCGCGGCTGAAGCTCGCGATCATGCCCGGGTTCTTGGCGAGTTCGACGCAAGCTTCGTCACGGCTGAAACCGCCCGACAGCGCAACGACACGAAGCACCTTGGGGTGGTCGACCAGCGGCTGGAACAGGCCGGCTTCGGCCGGGATGGTCAGCTTCAGCATGACCTTTTCGCCTTCCGGCAGCGCGTCCAGCTGCTTGACGATCTCGGCCAACATGAGGCGGTCGGCCGCATCGCGCTCGGGGCTCTTGATCGACACTTCCGGCTCGATGATCGGCATCAGGCCCTTGGCGAGGATACGCTTTGCTTCGTCGAACTGCTGGGCAACCGCAGCTGCAATCCCCGCTGGATTGGCGAGCTTGATGACCGAGCGCATCTTGGTGCCGAACACGCCCTTGGCATTGGCGCGATCGAGCAGCGCTTCGAGATCGGGATTGGGCTTCATCAGCTGGACGCCGTCCGCCTCGTCGGCGAGGCCCTTGTCGACCTTCAGGAAGGGAACCACGCCGCGCTCCCAGAGAAGCTCGGGAACCGGCTTGCCGCTGGCGGTGCCGTCCATGGTCTTTTCGAACAGGATTGCGCCGATCACCTTGCCGTTGCCGAACGACGGGGCAGTGATGATGCGGCTGCGCATCTCGTGAACCAGCCGGAACATCTCATCGTCGTTGGAGAAGGCGTCCTCGCCGATGCCATAAGCCTTCAGCGCACCCGGCGTCGAACCGCCGCTCTGGTCGAGGGCGGCGATAAAGCCTTGGCCCTTCGCGATTTTCGCGAGCATTTCAGGATGGCGGGTAGCGGTCGCGGTGGCGTTCATTTCATTCCCTGCAGGAGGTGGTTCAAAGCTATGCGGCGCGCTCTAGACGCCGCGTTCGAGACTCGCAACTCGGCTAGCGCTGGAGCGCGGCAACGCCGGGCAGTACGCGCCCTTCCATCCACTCCAGGAATGCGCCGCCAGCTGTCGAAACGAAGGTAAAGTCCGCCGCAACGCTCGCATGATTGAGCGCGGCAACGGTATCGCCGCCACCAGCGACTGAGACCAGGCTGCCATCCTGCGTCAGCGCCGCTGCCGTTTTCGCAAGCGCAACCGTTGCCTCGTCGAACGGCGGCGTCTCGAACGCACCTAGCGGCCCGTTCCACACCAGGGTTCGGCATGTCTTGAGCGCATCAGCGAGCGCCTCGACCGCAGCTGGACCGACGTCGAGGATCATCTCATCCGCCGCAACTTCATGGACGTTGACGGTGCGAAGGCTGGGCGGATTGGGCGCGAATTCCTTCGCCACTACTACGTCGTACGGCAAATGGATGGTGCAGCCGGCTTTATCGGCGCTCTCGAAGATGCTCTCCGCTTCTCCGACGAGATCCTTCTCGCACAGCGACTTGCCGACATCGACTCCGCGTGCGGCGAGGAAGGTATTGGCCATGCCGCCGCCGATGATCAGATGATCGACCTTGCCGACCAGGTTGCCGAGAACGGCGAGCTTGGTCGAAACCTTTGCGCCGCCGACAACCGTCGCGACCGGCCGCTCGGGATTGCCCAGCGCCTTCTCAAGCGCAGTGAGCTCCGCTTCCATCGACCGTCCGGCGAAGGACGGCAGCAAATGCGCCACGCCCTCGGTCGACGCATGGGCGCGGTGCGAAACGGAAAAGGCATCGTTGACATAATAGTCGCCGAGCGCCGCCATTCCCTTCGCCAACTCGGGATCGTTCTTCTCTTCTCCCAAATGGAAGCGGGTGTTCTCAAGGATCCCGATCGATCCCGGAAGCATGATGGAAATAGCGCGCGCGGCTTCCTCGCCCTGGCAATCCTCAACAAAGCGCACCGACCGTCCCGTCAGCTCCGCCAGCGGCTTCACGAGCAATGCCGTCGACATGTCCGGCCGAACAGCGCCCTTGGGCCGGCCGAAATGCGACAGCAGCAACACGATCGCGCCCTTGTCGCTAAGCTCTGCGATCGTCGGCACGGCAGCGCGAAGCCGCGTATCGTCGCTCACCGATCCACCCTGCATCGGCACGTTCAGATCGACGCGCACGAGGACGCGCTTGCCGGTCAGATCGGCCGGCAGATCGTCGAGGGTCTTGAAGTTCTGAGCCATACTATTCCGTCACCCCAGCGAAGGCTGGGGTCCATGCTGGTGAACCCCAAATGCCTAGTCGGACATGGATGCCAGCCTTCGCTGGCATGACATGCGAAAGAACTAGATCAGCTTCGCGATCGCGCCGGCCGTGTCGACCATGCGGTTCGAGAAGCCCCATTCATTGTCGTACCAGCTGACGACGCGGACCAGCTTGCCCTCGATCACTGCTGTCTCCAGGCTGTCGACGGTCGAGCTCGACGGATTGTGGTTGAGGTCGATCGAGACCAGCGGCTCGTCAGTGTAGGTCAGGATGCCCTTCAACGGACCATTCTCCGAAGCAGCCTTCAGCGCCGCATTGACCTCTTCCTTGGTCGTGTCGCGACCAGGAGTGAAGGTCAGGTCGACCAGGCTGACGTTCGGCGTGGGCACGCGGACCGCCGAGCCGTCCAGCTTGCCCTTCAGCTCCGGCAGCACCTCGCCGACCGCGCGGGCAGCGCCGGTGGTGGTCGGGATGATCGACATGCCGGCGGCGCGCGCACGGCGCATGTCCGGGTGGATCTGGTCCAGGATCTTCTGGTCATTGGTGTAGGCGTGGATGGTGGTCATCAGCCCGCGCTCGATGCCGACCAGGTCGTTCATCACCTTCGCGACTGGCGCCAGGCAGTTGGTGGTGCAGCTGGCGTTCGACACGATGGTGTGCTCGGCGGTCAGCTTGTCGTGGTTGACGCCGTAAACGACGGTGAGGTCAGCTCCCTTGGCCGGCGCCGAAATAAGGACGCGCTTGGCGCCTGCGTCGAGATGCTTCTGCCCGCCTTCGCGGTCGGTGAAGAAGCCGGTGCATTCCAGTGCGATGTCGACGCCCAGCTCGGCGTGCGGAAGCTTGGCCGGATCGCGTTCGGCGGTGACCTTGATCCGCTTTCCATTGACGATCATCGCGTCGCCGTCCGAGCTCACTTCGCCCGGGAACGGTCCATGGACGCTGTCGCGCTTGAACAGCATGGCGTTCGACTTGGCGTCGGCCAGGTCGTTGATCGCGACCAGTTCCAGGTCGTGATCGCTGCGCTCAAGGATGGCGCGGGCGACGAGGCGGCCGATGCGGCCGAAACCATTGATGGCGACTTTGGTCATGCAATTTCCCTAACTTTGATATGTGCGAGGACGCGCTCGGTGATCTTGGGCGCGGTTATCCCGAAATGGTCGTAAAGGTCGGTGGCCGGCGCGGACGCGCCGAACCGGTCGATGCCGATGCGAAGACCGTGGAGGCCGGTGTAGCGCTCCCAGCCGAAGGTTGTCCCCGCCTCGATCGACACGCGAAGGACCTCGCGGTTCGAAACGTCGGGCAGGATATCTTCGCGATAAGCATCGGGCTGGAGGTCGAACATCTCCGTGCAAGGCATGGAAACCACGTCGGCACCGATGCCTTCGCCTTCAAGGTTTGCCGCGACCGCCATGGCGATTTCGACTTCGGAACCGGTGGCGATCAGGATCACCTTGCGCGCAGCCTTCGCCGATTTCAGGCGGTAACCACCGCGAGCCGACAAATTCTCGTCGGATCGCTCGGTGCGGACCGGCGCCAGATTTTGGCGCGACAGCGCAAGCAGGCTCGGACCGTCATTGGCCAGCGCCGCCGCCCAGCACTCTGCCGTCTCGACCGCATCGGCCGGACGATAGACGTGCAGCCCAGGCATCGCGCGCAGCGATTGCAGATGCTCGATCGGCTGGTGGGTCGGTCCGTCCTCGCCAAGGCCGATCGAGTCATGGGTCATGACATGGACCGCCTTGGCGCCCATCAGCGCCCCCAGGCGGATCGCCGGCCGGCTATAGTCGGAGAAGACCAGGAAGGTGCCGCCATAGGGCAGGATGCCGCCATGCAGCGCCATTCCATTCATCGCCGCCGCCATGCCGAATTCGCGGATGCCGTAATAGATGTAACGGCCCGCGTAATTCTCCGCGGTCAGCGGCTGCAGCGCCTTGGTCTTGGTGTTGTTCGATCCGGTAAGGTCCGCTGAACCGCCGATCGTCCACGGGCAAGCCGAATTGATCGCTTCCAGCGCCATCTCCGACGCCTTGCGGGTCGCGACCTTGGGCGGATTGGCGACCAGCTCGTCGAGGTAGGGCTTCAGCCAGCTATCGCTGATCCTGCCGGCCAGTTGGTCGCGCAACTCCTGCGCCCTTCCGCTGGCTTCGAGGCGTGAAAGCCATTCCGAACGAGCCGAGCTGCCGCGGGTGCCGGCTTCGCGCCATGCCTTGGCGACATCGGCGGGAATTTCGAACGGCGGCAGGTCCCAACCCAACTCCTTGCGGGCAGCTGCGACTTCGTCCGCTCCCAGGGGCGAACCATGCGTTGCGGCCGTACCCTGCTTGTTGGGCGCGCCATAGCCGATGATGGTCTTGCAGCGGATCAGCGACGGACGCGGATCGGCAACTGCTTCGTCGATCGCCTTGGAAACCTTGGCCGAATCCATCCCGTCGCATTCGACGGTGTGCCAGCCCATCGCCTCATGGCGTGCCAGCACGTCTTCCTTGCGGCTGAGGTCGGTAGAACCGTCGATGGTGATCTTGTTGTCGTCCCACAGGACGATCAGCCGCCCGAGCTTCAGATGCCCGGCAAGCCCGACGGCTTCGTGGTTGATGCCCTCCATCAGGCAGCCGTCGCCGGCAACCACATAGGTGCGGTGATCGACAAGCTCATCGCCATAGACGGCGTTGAGATGCCGCTCCGCGATCGCCATTCCGACAGCAGAGGCCAGGCCCTGTCCCAGCGGCCCCGTCGTCGTTTCGATGCCCGGAAGCATGAAGTTTTCCGGATGGCCCGCACAGGGGCTGGAAAGCTGCCGGAAATTGCGGATTTCTTCCATCGTCGGGCGCGCATGGCCCGTCAGATGAAGAAGCGCATAGATCAGCATCGATCCATGGCCGGCGGACAGCACGAAGCGGTCACGGTCGGGCCAGTGCGGATCGGCCGGATCATATTTCAGATGCTTGGTGAACAGCGCGGTCGCGGCGTCCGCCATGCCCATCGGCATGCCGGGGTGACCGCTGTTGGCGGCTTCGACTGCATCCATCGCCAGGGCGCGAATGGCATTGGCGAGTCGGCGTTGGGTAGCCATTGAATCTCCATGGGTCGGCCGGGATGGAAATAATGGGCTGGCCGATGGTTTGGTGCCTATTGTCGGGAGAGTGCGTGGCGTCAACCTTGGGACGGATTCTGAGCCGCCTTGCGGACTGCATTCATTCTGCTACGCCTTGTGAACCATGAGCAGTAGGCCATTGGAAGAAGCCATGGATCGTGCCGAGCGCGCCTTGTTGCGCATCGAGCGAGCCATTGAACGCGGCGCGATGCATGATGGCCGCGACGACAAGCTTCGCGCCAATGTCGCAAGCGCGATCGCGGAACTGGATTCGATCATCAAGGAAGCGGGCCGCTAATGGCGGAGGTCGAGCTCACCATCGCCGGCCGTCCCTACAAGGTCGCGTGCCGCAATGGCGAGGAAGACACGCTGCGCGCTGCCGGCGCACTGGTCGACGCCAAGAGCCGGGAGGCGCTGGCAGGCCTCGGAACCCTGTCCGAATCGCGACAATTGCTGTTCGCGGCACTGCTGCTTGCCGACCAGCTGGTCGATGGACGGGAGGTTGAAATACCGACCGGCCCCGATCCGGAGCTGGTCGAGCGGACGCAACTTCTCGCTCAGCGGCTCGAATCCTTGGCCGACCGTCTTGAGCAAAACGGTGTCGAGCCCTAAATAGGACCCGACGGGTACTGCCTCGTACGAGCTTTAACGAAAATCCCTGAGGCGATATCGATCCGAAAGGGAGCTGTCCCTGCCCGGGCCAATTGGGTTACCAAGGGGTCCGAAGCACACGGCGCCCACCTGACGTTTTGGCGTCAGAGGATTTTAGGGCAAACGGCCATGGTGGTCCCGTCACATCCTTCCTTGCCGGCCGACAAGGTCTCGCTCCGGCGCCTGGCTCGCCAGCGCCGCCGCGCCTTCGTCGAATCGCTTGCAGAGGGAGAGCGCGACAATCTCGAAAGCCGCCTCGCGGAAGTGCTTGGACCAGCGCTGGTCAAATCTCGAATCACCGGCGGTTATTGCCCGATGCCGAACGAGATCAGCCCGCTTCCCGCGATGGAGGCGGCGACACATCGCGGCACCATCCTCGCCTATCCGGCCTTCAGCGATCATCAGAGCCAGTTCAAATTCCTGGCAGGCGAACCGGAAGAGCCGGGGCCATGGTCCTGCTTCCAGCCCTTGCTCGATTCTCCCGAAGTGTTTCCGGATCTGGTGCTGGTCCCTCTCGTCGCCATCGACGGACACGGAACCCGTCTTGGCCAGGGAAAAGGCCATTACGACCGCGTCCTCGCCAAGCTGCGCGAACATGGCGCGTTGCTGATCGGCGTGGGCTGGCGGGTGCAGAAGCTGGATGAGACGATTCCGGCAGAGCCTTGGGACGTGCCATTGGACGGGTTTGCTTCGCCGGACGGGCTGGAGATGTTCAGGTAGCCCCTGATCCCCCTATTCCGTCGCCCCAGCGAAGGCTGGGGCCCATGTCATCGAGACAATTCAACTGTAGGCGTGAGCCCCGCGACTTGGATGCCAGCCTTCGCTGGCATGACGATATGTTCTAGGACTGACCAAATGACCCCGCCCCAGCCCTCATGGCGCAAGCCCGCCGGAATATTCGCGATCCTAGCGCTAATCGCCATCTGGGCCGTGCTGATCGTTTCGCTGTCTAATGCAGTCAGCCAATGGCCGATCCTGGTCCAGGCGATCTTCTACCTGATTGCCGGAATCGCCTGGATTCTGCCGCTCAAACCGCTGCTGAGATGGATGGAAACCGGCCGGTTCCGCCAATAATCGTCAGTTCGCGCCCCGAAACGCACCGTTCGTCGACGGTTCATTGAAAATGCTGTATTGGGCCACCAATTCACCTCTTCGCTTATGCAGCATGTGACTACCTTCCAGCCCTTGAGGCCTTGGCGCACGCATCCGCGCGAGAGTGTTGCTGCGGCTATCCTCGGCGCGATCGGCCTCGTTGTTGCCGGGACGGGCGATGCGATGCCGTTGCTGCCCGAGTTCGCCAAGCAGGCTGAACCGGTCGCGGTTGCTGCACCGCCGGAATTGCTTCCGTCCCAGATTCGCGATCTCGCTCCGGAGACTGCGCTGCAAGTAAACGCGGGAATCCCGGTTGCCGGCGGTCCAAATCCGGCCGCAAGCCCATTCCTCTTCGGCAAGGCTTCGGCCGAGACGCGCGCCCGCGCGCTCGAATGCCTCACCAGCGCCATCTATTATGAAGCGGCGCAGGAACCGACCGACGGCCAACGCGCCGTTGCTCAGGTCGTCCTGAACCGCGTCCGCCACCCGGCTTTCCCGAACAGCGTGTGCGGCGTCGTCTACGAAGGATCGACGCGCAACACCGGCTGCCAGTTTACCTTCACTTGCGACGGATCGATGGCTTACGCGCCGATGCCGGCGCTGTGGAATCGCGCCCGCAAGCTGGCGGAAGAGGCTCTGAACGGCCGCGTCCATGCTCCCGTCGGCTATGCCACCCACTATCACGCCAACTATGTCGTTCCTTACTGGGCTTCCAGCCTGGTCAAGACCGACGTCGAGGGCGCGCACATCTTCTACCGCTGGTCGGGCAATTGGGGCCGTCCTGCCTCGTTCGCCGATCGCTGGTCGGGAATTGAAGGCAATCCTGCCGCGCTCCGCATGGCCGCGCTCAGCGCGCCGCGCGTGAAGGCCGCTCCGGTGGCAACCGCCGAGGCGACCGTCGAAAAGCTCGAGGATGCCGGCGCCAAGGTCATTCACGGCAAGGACGGCCGCGTCCGCCTGCTATTCACGCCGGAAGCGCGCGAAGTGGTCGAAAAGGTCAAGGTGACCCCCTACGTGGAACGCGTCGCTGCTTCGCAGAATCTTCGCAACGCCCTCGATGGCGGTTCCAGCGACGAGCCGGCCTTTGGCGCAGCCAAGGAAGAGCCGAAGCCGGTCGAGACCGCCTCGGCCCAATAAGCAAAAAGGCCCGCGTGAAAGCGGGCCTTTTGTTTTTCCACATGAATGGAATGGCGCGAGTGACGGGGCTCGAACCCGCGACCTCCGGCGTGACAGGCCGGCGCTCTAACCAACTGAGCTACACCCGCGCTTTGGCTGTGGCGGGGCAACTAGGAGAGCCGCCCTACCCTGTCAACACGCATCGGCCGTGTTTTTTCAGCCGTCCTTTTCTTCATCCTCGCCGACATGGGTCAGCGTCCCGTCCTCGAACAGGAAACCGGCGATGTCGGGCGTCCCGGCCGCGGCGAACACCGTCTTGAAGATGATCAGCAGCGGCACGGCCAGAAGCGCGCCCGTAGTGCCCCAGACCCAGGCCCAGAAAGACAGGGAGACCAGGATCAGCAGCGGATTGATGGTCAGCCTTTTGCCCACCACCAGCGGCGTGATGACGTTCGCCTCGATCATGTGGAGGCCGATGAACACCAGCGGCGGAAGCATCGCCGCCCAGGGATCGGAGAAGGTCATCAGGCCGCCCAGCGCGAGCAGCAGCGCGGCGACGATGGGACCTAGGTAGGGAATATAGTTGAGCACCGCGACGATGCCGCCCCACATTACCGGCGAATCCATCCCCATCGCCCAAAGGATCGCGGCGGTGAGGCCGCCCAGGCAGACGTTGATGATGGTGATGGTCGCGATGTAGGTCGACGTCGCATCGACGGTCTGCTGGATGACGCGTGCGGTGGTCAGCGCGCCTTCGAAGCTCCCGCGACTAACGATCGTGCGCTTCCGCATCCCCGTCCACCCGGCAAGGAAGAAATAGATCACCAGCAGCGCGAAGAAGAGCTGCACCGCCGCGTGCGGCGCCGAGGCCGTGATGATACCAAGCATCGAATTGGGCGTCTCGACCCGGACGGTCCTTGCCTGGCTTGCCTCGATCGAGATTCGCGCAGCCGTCTTGTCGATGAATTTCTCGAGGTTGGAATAAAGGTCGATCAGCGGCGCCAATGCCTGGGTTACCCGGTCGATCCGCTGCGGGATCAGCACCACCCAGTCGATCGCCGGGATGACGATCGCCGCCACCGCGAAGATCGCAATCGCCAGGAACACTAGCACGCACAGCAAGGCCGCAAGCTTTGCCGGCACTCCGCGCCGCTCGAACCATTCCAGCATCGGCACCAGCGCGATCGCAACCACCAGCGCGGCGGTGACCGGAAGGAAGAATTCCGCCCCATATCTTAGCGCGAACGGAAGCGAGATGATCAGCCCTACGCCGGCCATCAAGGTCAGCGACGCCAGCAGGCGGACGCGCTTTACCTGCAGCGCCTCCATGTCATGGGCGTGCGAATCGCCGGGCTTTTCTGTGCGCGCATCCATTAATCCGGCATCTTAACCAAGGTTTGCCGGCAAGCCAGATGGGACTGAAGCGAAAGGGTCGCAGCGTTGCGGTGGCGCAACAAGCGAGCGAGCCTGTGCCGCGCTTTGCGCGATCGCGCTGCTCGGCAATCTTCCGGATTGCCTGCGTCGAGCCACATGCTCGCCAGTCCCCCGGACTGGCTGTGCGTGTGGCTGGTGCCCCCGGTCCGGGTCGAACGGACACTCCTTTTGGGAACTCGATTTTGAGTCGAGCGCGTCTACCAATTCCGCCACGGGGGCCCGAGGCTGGAGCCTGCTAGCGAAGCCTTTGGTCGCTGGCAATTAGTTCCTCGGTGCCTGTCTCCGATAGCTGAGCGCTTCGGCGACGTGGATGCGGCCCACCTCGTCCGATCCGGAAAGATCCGCGATCGTCCTCGCCACCCGCATGACCCGGTGAAATCCTCGAGCGGACAGGCGCATTGCCGATGCGGCTGCGGCCAGCAGCTTCCTGCCCGCTTCGTCAGGCGTCGCCACATCGTCGAGCAGTTCGCCGTCCGCCTCGGCGTTAGTCCGCACCCCGCGCCCCTCGTAGCGCCGGGTCTGAACAGCCCGAGCCGCCGCTACCCGTCTCGCGACCTCTGCGCTCCCCTCGGCCGGCGGCGGCAGGGTGAGGTCGGCCGCGCTCACTCCCTGAACCTCGACATGCAAATCGATCCGGTCGAGCAACGGCCCCGACACCCGCGCCTGATAGTCGGCGGCGCATCGCGGCGCCCTTGCGCAGGCCAGCGCCGGATCACCAAGATGCCCGCAACGACAGGGATTCATCGCCGCCACCATCTGCACGCGCGCCGGGAATGTGACGTGCATGTTGGCCCGCGCGACGCTGACCGTGCCCGTTTCCAGCGGCTGGCGAAGCGAATCGAGCACCGGCCGCTGGAACTCCGGCAGTTCGTCCAGGAACAACACGCCAAGATGCGCCAGGCTGATCTCGCCCGGCCGGACCTTCAGCCCGCCGCCGACGAGCGCGGGCATTGACGCGCTATGATGCGGAGCGCGGAACGGCCGCCGCCGCCGCAGCCGCCCGCCTTCCAGTTCGCCCGCAACGCTGGCGACCATCGACACTTCCAGCGCCTCTGCCGGCTCCAGCGGCGGCAATATCCCCGGCAAGCAGGCCGCCAGCAGCGACTTTCCCGCCCCCGGAGGTCCGCTCATCAGCAGATTGTGCCCACCCGCCGCCGCGATCTCCAGCGCCCGCTTGGCGACCTCCTGTCCCTTGACCTGCTTGAAGTCCGGTCCCGAAGCGAGCGGCTCTGCCTCCCCAGGCTCCGGCGCGGGCAGCAACTGCCGCCCCTTGAAGTGGGACAGCAGCGCCAGCAAGTCCGGCGCCGCCAGCACCTCGATCCGCCCCGCCCACGCTGCCTCGCTCCCTTGGGAAGCCGGGCAGATCAGCCCCATTTCCCGCGAGCTCGCATGGATCGCGGCCAGCAAGACGCCCGGCGACGCCGCGATCCGCCCGTCGAGGCTCAGCTCCCCAACCGCGACATAGTGCGAAAGGCTCTCGGCGTCGGTCGCCCCGATCGCGGCCAGCAGGCAAAGCGCGATCGGCAGGTCGTAATGAGAGCCCTCCTTGGGGAGATCCGCCGGCGACAGGTTGACGGTGATCCGCTTGGGCGGAAGCGCGAGGCCGATCGAACTCAGAGCCGCCCTCACCCGTTCACGGCTCTCGGCCACCGCCTTGTCGGGGAGGCCGACGATGACGAACGCGGGCAGCCCGGCGGACAGCTGCACCTGCACTTCGACGGCCCTCGCCTCGAGCCCCAGATAGGCGACGGTGGAAACGGTTGCTGTCATTGTCGCCGACGACGAAGCAGCGAAGCTCGGCGCCCGCTATCAAGATCTGCTCGTGATCAAAGCGCTGGCGCCTCATCGCCAAGCGATGCATCGTCCGGCCGATGAAAGCACTCGCGCGCGCCAACAACATCGCCGATCTGCGCGCCCTCGCCCGCCGGCGCCTACCGCGCCCGATCTTCGACTATATCGACGGCGGCGCTGACGATGAGCTCACCCTCCGGCGAAATTCATCTGCATTCGCGGATTATGAGTTGATCCCCGACGTTCTGACCGACGTCTCGAACATCCGTACAGAAACCCGCCTGTTCGGCCAGGAGGTGCGCTGGCCGCTGATGTTGTCGCCGACCGGCCTCAACCGCATGTTCCACCCCGATGCCGAACTGGCGGTCGCCCGCGCCGCGGCAAGGCACGGGCTGCTCTACGGCCTTTCGACCCTCGGCACGACGCGGATCGAGGAGCTGGCGAAGGAATTTGCCGGGCCCAAGGTGTTCCAGATCTATGTGTTCAAGGATCGCGGCCTTACCGCCGAGTTCGTCGCCCGCTGCAAGGAATCGGGTTTCCACGGCCTCGCGCTCACCGTCGACACCCCGGTCGCCGGCAATCGCGAGCGCGACCGGGTCAACGGCCTCTCGCTCCCGCCCCGCCTGACCCTCAAATCCTTCATGAGTTTCGCGCTTCATCCCGGCTGGTCCCTGCCCGCGCTCACCGGTTCCAAATTCGACTTCGCCAATGTCAGTCATAAGGTCGACGCGCTGGCATCGGGCCCGATGAGCCTGTTCGATTATATCGGCGGGCAATTCGATCGCAGCCTTACCTGGCGCGACGTGGAGTGGCTCGCCTCCGAATGGGGCGGCCCGCTCGCCATCAAGGGCGTGATGACGCCTGAGGACGCGAAGCACGCGATCGCGTCCGGCGCGACGGGCGTCATGATCTCCAACCACGGCGGGAGGCAGCTCGACAGCGCTCCGGCTCCCATCGATCAGGTCGCGGCCATCCGCGACGTTTTAGGCGACGGCCCCGACGTCATCTGCGACGGCGGCGTCCGGCGCGGCGCCGATGTGGTGAAGGCGCTCGCTCTGGGCGCGACGGCCTGCTCCATCGGCCGGCCCTATCTCTACGGCCTCGCCGCGGGCGGTGAAGCCGGAGTCGACCGTGCACTCTCCCTCCTGCTCGAAGAGCTTGAGCGGACGATGATCCTCGCCGGCATCAACGATATTTCCGGAATCCGGGCCCGGCACGTCCGAAGCCGGGGCAGTAGGCGGTAGAATTCAGTCGGTCGGCTTTCGGCTGCAACCCTTGTCGGGCCGCATACCGAAGCCCACATGCCCCGGAATGTGGAAGAGGGAACAGTGGCGTCAGTTCTTCGACCATCCGGTGGTCGAATGGTCGATTCTCATCCTGGGCATCGTTCTGATGGTCCTGTCCCCGCTGGCCGGCGTGGTTCCGGGACCCGGCGGCATATTCGTGTTCGCCATCGGCCTGGCGATGGTTCTTCGGACCAGCATGTGGGCCAAGCGCCGCTACGTCCACTTCAAGCGCTGGCAGCCGAAGGCCGGGCGCTGGACCGACTGGGGCCTGCGCCGAGACAGTGCCAAGCGCCGCGAAGCGATCCGCAAGGAACGGGATGAAATCGGCTGCCCGCCGCCCGAGGACGAACGAAATGAAGGGCCGATCGAGTCCAGGATCCCCGGCCCACCAGTCACTCAGCCGGAAATGCCCGGCGATCCCGAAGAGCCTTTGCGGCGTTGACTTTGCTGCCCTTGCCCAGTATCGGCGCCTCCAACAACGGCCGCTTCGGCGGCCCTTTTTCATTCGATTTTGAAGGCATGAGCGATGAAGCGCACTTTCCAGCCGAGCAATCTGGTCC
The DNA here is from genome assembly GCF_023516455.1 of Sphingomonas caseinilytica. Classification (GTDB taxonomy): domain Bacteria; phylum Pseudomonadota; class Alphaproteobacteria; order Sphingomonadales; family Sphingomonadaceae; genus Sphingomicrobium; species Sphingomicrobium caseinilyticum. Next base: position 658,607 of record NZ_JAMGBA010000001.1, read on the forward strand.
GCAAGCGGCGGCACGGGTTCCGCAGCCGCATGGCGACGGTCGGCGGCCGCAAGGTGCTGAACGCGCGCCGCGCACGCGGCCGCAAGAAGCTCAGCGCCTAGTTACAATCCAGAAGCGCTCGGACTTCCTCGCCGCCAACCGCGGCAAGCGCGCCCCCATGCCCGGCTTCGTCCTTCTCGTCCGCCCGCGCGGCGACGACGATCCGACGATGCGCATCGGCATTACCGTGACCAAGAAGATCGGCAATGCCGTGGTTCGCAACCGCATGAAGCGCCGTTTCCGGGCCCTCGCCCGCGAAACCCTTCCGGATCTTGGAATTGCCGGCGCGGATCATGTGCTGATCGGACGGGCCGGCGGCGTGGAACGCGACTATGCGAGCCTGGCCGCGGAGCTGAAGCGGGCGCTGAAGAAGGTGCAGCAATGATTCCCGTTTTCGTCATCGCGAGGAGCGCAGCGACGAAGCGATCCAGACTGGATTGCTTCGCCTTGCTCGCAATGACGACATGTTAGCCAAGATCCTCATTCTGCTCACCCGTGGCTGGCAGAAGGGGCCAAGCAAGGTCCTTCCGCCAAGCTGCCGGTTCCAGCCGAGCTGCTCGGCCTATGCGATCACCGCACTTGGGCGCTATGGGGCGCTGAAGGGCGGCTGGCTCGCCCTTAAACGAATCTTCCGTTGCCACCCCTGGGGCGGACAGGGTCTTGATCCCGTCCCCTAAGTAACAACTGCATTTTTCAAGGACAATTTTGTGAACGATAATCGCAATATGCTCCTGGCCATCGTGCTGAGCGCGTTCGTGCTGATCGGCTGGAGCCTTTTGTCCGACAAATTCTTCCCGACCCCTCCGCCGCAAACGCACAAGGTCGAGAACGGCAAGGTCCAGCCCACGCCGGCTCCCGTGACTGAAGCCGGCTCGCCCAAGGGAGGCCCGGAGCCTTTGCGACCGCGCGAGCTGGTGCTCGGCGAAACGCCTCGGCTGAAGATCGAAACGCCGCAGCTCACCGGTTCGATCAACCTCAAAGGCGCGCGATTCGACGATCTCGACCTCGTTACCCAGCGCGAGACCATCAAGAAGGATTCGCCGCCGGTTCGCCTCCTGTCGCCGGCACGTGCCAAGGACAGCTATTTCGCCCAGTTCGGTTGGAGCGGTCAGGGCGTCGCGGTTCCTGACGCCAACAGCCTCTGGACGGCCAGCGCTCCGACGCTCGTTCCCGGGCAGCCGGTGACGCTTAGCTGGTCCAACCCGACCGGCCAGCGCTTCGAACTCATCCTGTCGGTCGACGATGGCTATATGTTCACTGTCAAGCAGCGCGTCGTGAACGGCGGCAGCAATGCAGTTGGCCTTCGCACCTACGGTCTTGCCAGCCGCTCGGCGAAGAGCCCCGACCCCTCGACCTGGACCAATCACGTCGGACCGATGAGCTTCCTCGCGGACAAAGCCGACTATAGCGTCGATTGGGATACGCTCGACGAGAACAAGGCCGGCGTTACGCGTGACAGTCGCGGCGGTTGGCTCGGCTTCACCGATAAATATTGGCTGACTGCGCTTATCCCCGCCGATGGCGCACCGGTCGAAGCCAGCTTCCGCAAGAGCGAAAGCGGCGCCTACCAGGCCGATTTCGCCGGATCGCAGTTCGTCGCGGCCCCGGGCCAGGCTGTAACCAGCGAAGCCCGCCTGTTCGCCGGCGCCAAGGAAAAGAAGTTTCTCGACCGCTACGAGAATGAAGGCATCACCAAGCTTTCCAAGTCGATCGACTGGGGTTGGTTCGAATGGTTCATGCGGCCGATCTTCAACCTGCTCACCTGGCTGTTCAGCGTGCTCGGCAACTTCGGCCTGGCGATCATCAGCCTGACCTTCATCGTTCGCCTGATCCTGTTCCCGATCGCCGACAAGCAATTCAAGTCGATGGCCGGGATGCGCAAGGTCCAGCCGAAGATGAAGGCGCTCCAGGAACGCTACAAGGACGACAAGCCGAAGCTGCAGCAGGAGATGCTGAAGCTGTACCAGGAAGAGAAGATCAATCCGGCTGCCGGCTGTCTTCCGATCCTCCTCCAGATCCCGATCTTCTACGCGCTCTACAAGGTGCTGATGGTCAGCGTCGAAATGCGCCACCAGCCCTTCTACCTGTGGATCAAGGACCTCTCGGCGCCCGATCCGTTGACTCCGGTCAACCTGTTCGGCCTGCTGCCGTTCACACCGCCGGGCTTCCTCGCGATCGGCGTGCTTCCGATCCTGCTCGGCATCACCATGTGGATCCAGTTCAAGCTCAATCCGCAGCAGATGGACCCCGTCCAGCAGCAGATCTTCAGCTTCATGCCGTGGATCCTGATGTTCGTGATGGCGCCCTTCGCCGCGGGCCTTCAGCTCTACTGGGTGGTTTCGAACCTCCTCACGATCGCGCAGCAGACCTGGCTCTACAAGCGCTACGACATGCACCTGTCCGACACGCATCCGGTGAAGACGTGATCCGTTCTTCGTCATTGCGAGCGGAGCGAAGCAATCCAGTGGTGCATTCCTGGATTGCTTCGTCGCTGCGCTCCTCGCAATGACAACCGATATGTCAGAATCAGCCGAAGACATCGCCGAGCGCGCTCGCAAGCTTTTCGCGGGGCCGATCGACTTCCTGAAGTCGGCCCCGAAGCTTGAGCACCTGCCGGATCCGACCGCGCCGGAAATTGCCTTCGCGGGCCGATCCAACGTCGGCAAAAGCTCGCTCATCAACGCGCTCACCAACCGCAACAAGCTGGCGCGCGCCTCGAACACGCCGGGCCGGACGCAGGAACTCAACTATTTCGATGTCGGCCAGCCGCTGGTTTTCCGCCTCGTCGACATGCCCGGCTATGGCTTTGCCGAAGCACCCAGGGACATGGTCAAGCGCTGGCGCTTCCTGATCAACGACTATCTGCGCGGCCGGGCGGTCCTGAAGCGGGCGCTGGTGCTGGTCGATTCGCGCCACGGTCTCAAGGATGTCGATCGCGACGTGATGAAGATGCTCGACGATGCGGCGGTCAGCTACCACCTCGTCCTGACCAAGGCGGACAAGATAAAGCCGACGGAATTGGCGAAGACCATCGAAGCTATTCGGATCGAGGCGGCGAAGCATCCGGCCGCCCACCCGCTCATCCTGCCGACATCCAGCGAAACCGGCGCGGGCATCGCCGAGTTAAGGACAGCGGTACTGGAGGCTGTGCTAACCTAGTTGCACCGTCATCCCGGGCTTGACCCGGGATCCGCCTTTTCTTCAGGTGGCCAGAAAGTAGGCAGACCCCGGATCAAGTCCGGGGTGACGAAGGAAAGAGGGGCTACATGAAGCTCATCATCGGCAACCGCGCCTATTCCAGCTGGTCCATGCGTGGATGGCTGGCACTGAAGCATGCCGGTGTGGAGTTTGAAGAGCTGGTCGTCCCCTTGTTCGACGAAGCCTGGGAGCAGCGCCGCGAAGGCGATGAATTCGCGCCCTCGCTCGGCAAGGTGCCGATCCTGTGGGACGGCGAAACCGTCATTTGGGACAGCCTGGCGATCATCGAGCATTGCGCGGAATTGGCTGGCCGGGATCGCTTCTGGCCGGAGGACGAAGCCGCGCGCGGTATGGCCCGCTCCATGGCCGCGGAAATGCACAGCGGCTTCTCGGCCCTTCGCCGCGAACTGCCAATGAACGTCCGCCGCAACTTCGGTTCCGTCGAGCTGTCGCAGGAAGTCGAAGCGGACATCGACCGCATCCTCAATCTTTGGGCGCAAGCGCGGGCCCGCTTCGGCGGAACCTGCGAATATCTGTTCTGCAACTGGAGCGCGGTCGACATCATGTTCGCGCCGGTCGTCACCCGCTTCGTCACCTATGGCGTCCGCGTTCCGCCCTTCGCCGCTACCTATATGGAAGCCGTCCTTCACCGCGCCGATATCGTCGAGTGGATCGAGCTCGCGCAGGACGAGCCCTGGGTGATCGAGGAATATGAGGCCGCGCCGGCCTAATAGGCGGAGCCATCCTTGTGGGTCATCTTTCCGGCGACCGCGTCATAGTGCAGGTCGATATCGGGATAATGGCAATCCCCTTCGCCATATTGGCAATCGAAAGCCAGGAACGTGCAAGGCTGCTCACTGCGGTTCACCAGATGGTGGCCGTTGGGGACATCCTTGGGAAATGCGGCGCAGTCCCCTGCCCTTAGAACCGTCTCGCCTTCGTCCTCGATCAGCACTGCCTCGCCGAACAGCATGACCAGGAACTCGTCGATGCCGTTGTGCCAGTGGCGCTGGCTCGACCATGCGCCGGGCTGCAGCACGACATGGCTCACCCCAATGTCTTTCAAACCGGTGCTAGGTGCGATCCGGCGATAGAAGCGCCCGGCGACGTCGGTTGCAAATGGCTCGGGATATTGGGTGCGATTGGTCTGCTCGATTTGGGAAAGGTCGACCTTCGGCATGGTTTGCCCACCTCCATTGAGGGCTGTCCTACACGGCTTGAGATGACTAAGTCAGTTGCGATGTTCGTCGACCGGTTTCCGCTGTCCTACCTCCCCAGCATAACGTCACTAAGGTCACACGAAATGTCGCCTCTCCTTGAGACTTTAGTGACTTTAGAGACTTTAGGCGCGCCATTACGCTTGCTAGGCAAGCTCCCATGACATCGTCCATCGACCCGGTCGACCTCGCCGCCCGCCTCATCGCCTGCCCGAGCATCACGCCAGCGCGCGGCGAGGTGTTCGACCTGCTCGATGCCGAGCTCACGGCAATCGGATTCACTGTCCATCGCTGGGTGATGGGCGAGGAACCGGACGGCCCAACCGAAAATCTGGTTGCGATCCGTGGCTCCGGCGGATCTCACTTCGGATTTGCCGGTCACCTCGACGTCGTCCCTCCCGGAGATGGGTGGGCCACCGACCCGTTCGAACCCGTTATCGAAGATGGCGTCCTCACAGGCCGCGGCGCCAACGACATGAAGAGCGCCATCGCCGCCTTCGTCGCGGCGGCCTCGGAATTCCAGGAGCAGGCCGGCACTATATCCCTCCTCATCACCGGCGACGAGGAAGGCTATGCCACTTACGGCACGCCGCGCATCATCGACTGGTTGAACGAGCGCGGCATTCGCCCCGACATGATCCTGATCGGCGAGCCGACGTCGGTCGACCGGCTGGGCGACACAATCAAGATCGGCCGCCGCGGCTCGGTCAACATGTGGATCGACGTTCCCGGGACGCAGGGCCATGTCGCCTACCCGCACCGCGCCGATAACCCCATGCCCAAGCTGGCCCGGGTCATTGCAGCGCTCGACGCCCTCCATCTCGATGACGGCACCGACGCCTTCCCTCCATCCAACCTGGAGTTCACCGGCGTCTCGACCCCGACCCATGCCAGCAACGTCATCCCCGCCTCGGCAACGGCCCAGCTCAACATCCGCTTCAACAACCTCCAGCAAGGCCAGAGGCTGGTTGAACTGGTGGAAGAAATCGCGGAGCGCGAAGCGCCCGGTTCGACCGTCCGCGCGCGAATTTCCGGTGAGGCCTTCCTCACACCGCCGGGTGAACTCTACGATGTGCTTGTCTCGGCGATCCGCGACGAAACCGGCATCGATCCGGAGCTGTCGACCAGTGGCGGAACCTCCGACGGGCGGTTCCTGATCCAGCTTTGTCCGGTGGTCGATTTCGGCCTGCCCAACGCCTCGATGCACAAGATCGGGGAACATGCAGCGGTGGAGGATATTCGCGCGCTCAGCCGAATCTACCGCCGCGTTCTGGAAAAGGTCTTCGGTTAGGCGACGTTGCTGCCGCGCGATCCCCGGTCGGCATTGCGGGTCCAGCTCAGGAACTCGTCCTCGAACATCGGCCCGGCGAACACAAAGCCCTGGACGATGTCGCAGCCCATGGCGCGAAGGATATCGGCCTGCGCCACATTCTCGACCGCCTCGGCGACGATCTCGGCCCCGACGCCCTTGATCAGCTGGATGACGGCCTGGACCACCACCCGGGCCTGCTCGCTATATTCGATATCGGCGATCAGCGACTGGTCGAGCTTCACCCGATCGAGCGGCAATGCCCTGAGGCGGGCGAGATTGGAGTAGCCGGTCCCGAAATCGTCGAGGGCGATTGACAGGCCGTCTTTCCGCAGCGCCGCGATTTCATGCAGCACGGCTTCGGAGCAATCCATCGCCGCGCTCTCGGTGAACTCCAGCTCGAGGTGGCTCAGCGGGACGCCCGCATCGGCGAACGCTGCCCGCATCCGCGGCAGGAAGTCGTGCCGGTCGAGTTGGCGCGGGCTGACGTTGAACGAGATCCGGCGCTTGACGCCCTGCGACTGCCATTCCGAAGCCATGGAGGCAACTTCGGCAATGACCCAATCACCGATGTCGGCGATGATCCCTGTCTGCTCGGCAACCGGGATGAAGGTCCCGGGAAGGCGCATCCCGTCACGCGGGTGGTTCCAACGGAGCAGCGCTTCGGCACCGCATACCTCGCCCGTCGCAAAGCTGAGCTGCGGCTGGAGAGCAAGCACGAACTCACCCCGCTGAACCGCCTCGCTCAATGCCGCTTCGGTATCGATCTTCTGCTGATGCTCCGCCGCCAGTTCCTCGCTGAACAGGCAATAACGCCCGCCGCCCTGCTGCTTGGCACGGTACATCGCGATGTCCGCGGCACGCATCAGCGTTTCGATAGTCGTGCCATGAGCCGGGCAAATGGCAACGCCGACCGAAGCGCCGATATCGACGCTGTGCCCATGCAGTTCGAACGGCTCGGAAATGGCCAGCGCGATCCGGCGGGCAATCCGCTCGGCGTCGGCTACCTCGCCGATTTCGGGGAAGAAGATGGTGAATTCGTCGCCCGCCAGCCGTGCCAGCAGCGGACGGAGCATCTGCCCGTCGCCCAGTTCGGCGGTCACGACCACACGCAAGCGGTTGGCAACCATGATCAGCAATTGGTCGCCGCGGGCATGACCGAGGCTGTCGTTGACATTCTTGAAGCGGTCGAGGTCCACGAACAGCATGGACGCCATCGTTTCCGGCGGACGCGCGGCAAGCATCTTGTCGGCCTCGGCCCGGAAATGCAGGCGGTTTGGAAGCGACGTGACGGGGTCGTACATGCCCAGCGCGTGGGCATTTTCGATCGAGGCCCGGACTTCGGCGAACAGGCTGTCCACCGCGGTCGCAAGCTTGGGCATGGTATCGCGGACGATGCGCGGCGTCGGGCTGGTCAAATCGCCCTGTTCAACGGCCAGCAGCCGGTCTCCGAGCGCGGCCAGGGCACGGGCACTTTCGCTGTTCGGGCGTTCGGAGGCGATGTAGCTGACCAGCAGGCAAAATGCGCCGGCGACGATCGACGCGACCACCTTCTCGTTGAAGCTGGTGATGTAGATGAACGCCATCAGGGAAAAGAGGAACGAGGCAACGCCAGCCGCGCCCGATAGCAGGGCGTTGCTTACCTTTTGGGCCGTTCCTTCCTGAGAACCTGAAATCTGCCTGCCCCTTGCCATCCGCTTCCTGGCGGGAATTCCATCGGACAGGCCTAAACAGGTGAGGTTAAAAAAGGGTGGAAATCGCTAATTTTTCCGAAGGATTATGTAGAGGCTGCCACCACCCCCGTGGCGACGATGCGCTCCCCGGACCGCTGCGATCCGCGACGAATGGCGGGAAGCGGCCAACCAATCGTGAACGGCGGCCCGGATCCGGCCACGCGTCAGGGGCGGATCACCCTTGCGTTCGTGCCCCGTGATCAGCAGCAGAACACGATCGCCGGAAGCAATGGATCGCTCCAATGTCCGGTCAATCGCCTGCCACGCCCAATCGAGCGTATGGCCGTGAAGGTCGAGCACCCGATCAGGATCCAGCCGACCGGTGCGAATTTGACGGTCCCAGCTACCATCAAGTGTCGCTTGCTGGAGGGTCTCGACCCGCTTCGGCTCGCTCGCCGGGGGTCGCGGCGCCGGTATCCGGCCGCGCGGCGCAGCGATGGGCTTCGGGTCAAGTGCCTTCGGCGCCTCGATATCAAGTGGATCGCGCGATAGCGGCCTGATTGTTGCGGTAACTTTTGCCCAAAGCGCCGCTTCGTCAGCGGACAGCTTGCGCACGGGCCGCCACTCCCTTTGGAAGCAGGATCAGCGCCTGGCCTTTCGCGGACATACCGCCTGCGGTTTGCTTGGCGGCCTCGCCAGCGCCCCAGAAAGTGTCGAACCGGTTGGCACCCTTGATCGCGCCGCCGGTGTCTTGGGCCACCCAAAGGCCTGACGCCTCGGACCGGTCGAGAGTGAGGAAAACCGGGGCGCCCAAGGGCACGAACTTCGGATCGGCTGCGACCGATGCGCGGCCGGTAACGGGCAAGGCCAAGGCGCCAAGCGGCCCGGGTCCGGTCAGCTCCTTGAAGAAAATATAGCTCAGATTTTCGCGCATCAGCGATTTTCCGCCGTCGGGCTGCGACCGCATCCACCCCACGATCGCGTCCATGTCCGCACCGCCAGGCGGCAGGATTCCGCGATCCCGAAGCAGTCGTCCGATCGCAACATATTCACGGCCGTTCTGATCGAGGTAGCCGATCCTCATTATTTGCCCATCCGGAAGCAGCAGACGCCCTGAACCCTGGATCTGAAGAAAGAATAGTTCGATCGGGTCGGCAGCCCATCCGATCTCCAGGTTGCGGTCCCCAAGGGCACCGTCCTCGATCTCGGGCCTGGTAAAGTAAAGGACGCAACTATTCGTTTCGTCGATCCGGCCACGGCCTGTCCCGCCATCTGGTCGCGTGCAGCGGATCAGGTCGCTGGGCTTGGTGTAGATCGGAATTTCGTAGCCAGGCTGTTTAGTCCGCGATCCGTGAATTTCAGGCTCGAAATACCCCGTGGCAAACGCCTCCCCGCTACCGACCCGGACCCAATCGAAACGATCGCGGAAAAATGCGACGGCGTCGGAAACGGTCGAGGCCTCACTGCACAACGATTGCCAATCCGACGGCGAGACCAGACCGCTAGCATCTTGTCTGCGAACCAGTGCCGGGCAGCTCAACCGGAACGCCGCGAGGGCGCGGTTCGCCTCCGTTGGATTGAGAGCGGCCGGTCCCGCAACGGTTACCCCGGCCTCGCGCGCGGTTGCGGGAGGCGGAGGAGCCGGCGGCGTCGGAGGTGTTGGAGTAGGAGTTGGCGCCGGAGCCGGTGGAGGCGGTGCAGGCGGCTCGGGCTGCCGCGTCGCGCAGGCAGCAATGAACAGCGCCAGGCTAAGCGCGAGACCGCGTACGAACGGCCTCACTCTTCCTCGTCAGTCTCGACTAGAATCCAGTTGGGATCGCGCGAGCTGATATCGCGGCGGAATGTCCAGCGATCGCGGGTCTGGACCGCGTCAGACATGGAGCCCGCGACGACTTCGCCGGCGGCATTCTTCGTGATCGCGGCGATGTCAGCTTCGAATCGGACGGTAACGAGCGCGATGCTGCGATCGACCTCGGCACCCGCGATCACCGCTTGATCGATCCCGATCAGGCGGTTGTCCAGCGCCAGGCCATCTTTCGTGCGCTGCTCGACGGCACCCGCGAAGGTTTCCAGGACATGTCCGTCGACGTAAGGCCGCATCGCCTCGACATCGCCCTTCCAGAAAGCCTCCAGGATCATTCGATAGGCAGCCTTTGACCCTTCCAGGAAGCGGCCGACATCGAAGCTAGGGTCGGCGGCCAGGAGAGCTCGGACACCCGGCCCGGCAGTCGGCAAATAGGCAAGTTCATCCGGCTCGGCCAATGCGACACCTGCTGGATTGCTGGCCTGCGCACGCGGAGTGAGGCGGGCATCGGCCTCGGGATCGGCAGGCTTCAGAATGGGCTGCTCATGTCCAGTTCGTTCGCCAAGGACGCTATACAGCCGGAGGCCGATGAACAGCGCAACGAGCGCGAGGATGATGATTGCAGTCAACGATGATTCCGATTCAGCGCAAAAGTAATTTGGCCCAACATAATGCCGATAACGCCTTTATTCAAAGTGCGCTCCGTTAGGCCCGTCGGCATTGCACCGCAACAGCGCGGCTGCTAGTCGCACGCCCAAAGCGGAGCATGGCCCAACCGGCTACCCTCCAACATGTCAACCTACCTGATTTTCTCAAGGATTTTCCATGGCCGACCAGGACTCGATCGTTCCCACCCCCGAAGGCAATGGAGAGGCCCAGGCCGTCGGCCCGCAGGCCGTGACGATTGCCCAGTACATCAAGGATTTTTCGGCCGAGAGCCCGTCGTCGCCGCAGGTTTTCCAGTGGCAGACCCAACCGAGCCTGGACGTCCAGTTCGGAATTCACGGCAACAAGGTCGCCGACGACATCCAGGAAGTCATCTTGAAGATCGAGCTGACCGCCAAGTCGGACAGCGGCACCCATTTCATCATCGACCTCAGCTATGCCGGCCTCTTTGCGTTCCGCAATTTCCCGGAAGGCGCGATGCCGCCGTTCCTGCTGGTCGAAGCGCCGCGCCTGTTGTTCCCGTTCGCGCGGCAGATCGTCGCTGAAACCGTTCAGAACCTGGGCTTCCCGCCGGTGCTGCTCGATCCGATCGATTTCGCAGCCGCTTACATGGCTCAGGCAGAGGCAACACAGCAGGCCCAGGATCAGGTGGCTGGCCAGCCCGGTGGCGACGGCGAGCCGCCGGTCGGCCACGCTTAAAGCGGCCGCCGCCAGGTGAATCTCTATCGGGCGATCGGCTCGATCGGCGGGCTGACCATGGTCAGCCGCGTTCTCGGCTTTGCGCGAGACATGATCGGGTCACGGGTCTTGGGCGCGAGCCACGCCAACGACGCCTTCAACCTGGCGTTCCTGCTGCCCAACATCTTCCGTCGGCTGTTCGCCGAAGGTGCTTTTTCCTCGGGCTTCGTGCCGCTGTTCAGCCGCCGGCTGGCAGCGGGCGGACACGAGGACGCGCAGGCATTTTCGAACGAGATCCTCGCCGTCTTCATGCCGGCGCTGCTGCTGGTCACCGTCGTCTTTGAAATTTTCATGCCCGGCGTCTTGCTCCTGGTCGTGCCTGAATATGGCAATGTCCCGGGCAAGTTGGAGCTTGCGGTTGAGCTCACCCGCTGGACCTTTCCATATTTGCTGTTCATCAGCCTGGTCGCGCTGCTCTCTGGTGTCCTGAATTCGCTGACCCGCTTCGCGGTCGCCGCCTTCGCACCTGCACTCCTCAACCTCGCGCTGATCATCGCGCTACTGGTCTCTCCGCCCGACACGGTCGAAACGGTGCGCTTCATGGCGATTGCCGTTCTCCTCGGCGGGATTGCCCAGTTCCTGTTGTGCTGGGTCGCAGTTCGGAAGGCCGGGGTGCACCTGCATTTCGGCCGGCCAAGGCTGACCCCCGCGGTTCGCGAATTGGTCGTCCTGATCCTGCCGGCGACGGCGGCCGCGGGCGTCTACCAGATCAGCCAGCTCTTCTACGCCTATTTCTCGGCGAGGCTCGGCGAAGGCGCGCTGACAAAGCTCAGCTACGCCGACCGCCTCAACCAGCTTCCGCTCTCGATCATCGGGACGGCGCTCGGAGTCGCGATCTTGCCGGCAATCAGCCAAGCCATCGCCAAGGGCGAAGATTCGGAAGCGGCCGACGTTCAAGCCCGTGCCTTCGACCTTTCGATGCTTCTGACCCTGCCCGCGACCCTTGCTTTGATGGTGGCGGCAGGTCCGATCATCGGCGCGCTCTATCAGGGCGGCCAATATACCGTTGAAGCAGCCCGCGTGACTGGCAATATCCTCGCGATCCTGGTGACCGGCCTGCCGGCCTATGTGTTGGTGAAAGTGCTGACCCCCAACTTCTACGCCCGCAAGGACGTCAAGACGCCGGTCCGGATTGCGATGGGTGTGCTCGGCGCCGGCATCGTCGCCAATTTCATCCTCATTCCGTACATGGGGATCTACAGCCTCGCGACCGTCACTTCGGCCAGCGCCTGGGTGAACTTCGGGCTGCTGTTCATCATCCTGCACTCACGCGGCCAGTTCAGAATGCCGGCCTGGCTGGTTGCGCGGCTCGGCAAGCAGTTGCTGGCGGCAGTTGCAATGGCCGCATCGCTTTACGCCGTGAAGATCGCGGCTGGCGGCCTGTTCTTCGGCGGCGTGCTTGAGCGGATCATTGGCCTCGGCGCGCTCGTCGGCGTCGGCGCTGTCGTTTATTTTGCGGTCGCCTGGATGATCGGGGGAATGGATCGGCAGGCGATTGCCGCGCTGCGCCGCCGCGCGAAGACAGAAGAGCTCCCCGAATGACCAGCGAGAAATCCATGCGCGTCGTTTCCGGCATCCAGCCGACCGGAGATTTGCACCTCGGCAATCTGCTTGGCGCGATCTTGCGCTGGGTAAGGATGCAGGATGAGGCCGAGTGCCTCTTCTTCCTGGCCGATCTTCACTCGCTGTCCGACTTCATCGATCCGAAAGTCCGCCGCAACAGCGTTCGGGAAATGGCGGCAGCACTGATCGCCAGCGGGATCGACCCCAATAAGTCGACCCTATTCGCGCAAAGCGCGGTCCCGGCTCATTCGGAGCTTTGCTGGATCCTCAACGGTGTCGCCCGGATGGGCTGGCTGAACCGCATGACGCAGTGGAAGGACAAGGCCGGCAAGAATCGCGAAGGCTCGTCCGTCGCTCTATTCGATTATCCGGTGCTGCAGGCCGCCGACATCCTGCTTTACCAGGCAACCCATGTACCCGTGGGTGAAGACCAGAAGCAGCATATCGAGCTGACCCGCGACATCGCGCTAAAGTTCAACTCCGACTACGACGTCGAACTGTTCGTTCCGCCCGAGCCGTTCATCGGCGGCGGCACCGCTGCCCGGGTGATGAGCCTTCGCGACGGATCGATGAAGATGTCGAAGTCGGATCCTTCCGAGCAGAGCCGGATTCATCTGACCGACGACAATGATGTGATCGCGCTGAAGATCCGCAAGGCCAAGACCGATCCCGACCCGCTACCCGAGGATCCCGCGCTGCTGGAAAGCCGGCCCGAGGCTCGAAATCTGGTCGGTATCTATGGTGCCATGGTCGGGGAGACGGACGAACAGGTGCTGCAACGCTTTGCAGGTCAAGGCTTCGGCGCGTTCAAGCCGGCCTTGGCGGACGCGGCGATCGCCCTGCTCGAGCCGCTCCGCAACCGCCTGGTCGAGCTGCGCCAGGATAAGGCAGCGCTCGACGCGATCCTCGCTGCCGGTGCGAACAAGGCCGCCAGCCTGGCCCAGCCTACGCTCGACGCGGCTTACCGCGCGGTCGGCTTAAAGGACTGAACAGCCACTGAAATTGCGCGAGTCGTAAAGTCGACGCCGGTGCTTCATCGCTTATTCAGAACGTTTTATGGTATAAGTCCCTATTGAAACGGTGCCCGCTCCACATGAAAATGGGGTCGTCACTTTTGATGGGTGTCACAATGCGTATCAACAAGCTCGCCGCAACGGTTCTGCTGGGCATGTCCGCGCTAGGCCTATCGGCATGTGCGACGGGACTCACGACTCAGGTTTCGCGTTTCCAGGCACTGCCTTCCCCGGAAGGGCAAAGCTTCGCCATCGTCCCAATGAACCCCGCCGACCAGGGCGGCCTCGAATTTTCCGGCTATGCCGAGCAGGTCGCACAGCATTTGCAGGCCGTTGGCTATGCACGCGCTCCGTCAGTCGACCGCGCAACCTTGGTCGTCCAACTCGGCTATGGCGTCAGCGATCCGCAGACCGAAATCGTAAGCTATCCTTCCTACGGCTATGGATATGGCTACGGCCTAGGCTATCCCTACTATTGGGGACGCCGGGCATATTATTGGGGTTGGAACGACCCCTTCTGGTACGGTGGCGGCTACGGCGATATCCGCACCTACACCTACTATGTGACGGAGTTGGATCTCGATATCCGCCGCAGGATCGACAATGTCGCGCTGTTCGAGGGCAAGGCCAAGGCGCGCTCGCGCACCGACACACCCAGCAAGGTCGTGCCGAGCCTGGTCGAGGCGATGTTCACCGGTTTCCCAGGCAACAGCGGCGAGACGGTGAAGATAACCATCCCGCCCGAAGGCAAGCAGCAGGCCAGCTACTGATCGCCTGAACATTTGTGAAATGGCCCGCCAGGCATCTTGCCTCGGCGGGCTTTTTCATGGGCGGAAAATTGAGAGGGCCCGCCCAGCTTCCCGGACGGGCCCCCGACCAGTTGGGGACTGGACCTTTACCCAAAGAGCCGAGAACGACCCCTACCCCCCAGATCAGCCCTCCAGCTGGCGTGTCAGCAGCCGGATATCTGCGTCGAGCTCCGAGTCCGCGGCACGCAACCGCTCGATCTGCTTGACGGCGTGGATGACGGTCGTGTGGTCGCGACCGCCAAAGCGGCGACCGATGTCAGGGAGCGACTTCGGAGTCAGTTGTTTCGACAAATACATGGCGACCTGGCGCGGCCTTGCCACTTCGCGAGCGCGACGGGCCGACGTCATCTCGGCCTTGCGGATCCGATAATGCTCCGCGACCTGCGTCTGGATTTCGTCGATCGAAATCCGCCGCTGGTTGGCGCGAAGCACGTTGGCGAGCACTTCCTCGACGAACGCGACATCGATCGCGCGGCCGGTCATCATCGCATAGGCCGCGATCCGGTTGAGCGCGCCTTCCAGCTCACGGATCGAGCTGGTGATGCGCCGAGCCAGGAATTCGACCACGCCGCGCGGCATTTCGACGCCCGGCAGCACCGCCAGCTTGGCATCGATGATGTTGAGCCGAAGTTCATAGTCCGCCGGGTTGATGTCGGCGACAAGGCCCCAGCTGAGGCGCGACAGGATTCGCGGCGCAATTCCGTCGAGGTCCTGCGGTGCCCGGTCGGACGTGATCACCAGCCGCCGTCCGGCGGTGATGATCTCGTTCATCGTGTGGAAGAATTCTTCCTGCGTCGAATCCTTGCCGGCGATGAACTGGACATCGTCAATCAGCAGCAGGTCGGCGGAACGCAGCCGGCTCTTGAAGCCGATCGTGTCATTTTCCTTCAGTGCCCGGATGAACTCGACCATGAACTTTTCGGCCGACATCGAGACGACACGGGCATTTGGCCGGCGCTCCATGAACGACTGGCCGATGGCGTGCAGCAGGTGCGTCTTTCCGCGCCCGGTTCCGCCATGAATGAACAGCGGATTGAACGAAACAGAGTCGGCGGTCGCCAGCGTTCGTGCAGCAGTTGCCGCCACTTCATTGGCCTTGCCCACAACGAAGGTCTCGAACCGGTAGCGCTTGTCGAAATTGGGCGCCGACGGATCGCGTACGGCTTCGGCCGGTGCCGCCGCCGGAATTTCCTCGAGGATCAGGAGCGGCGCGGGCCGCGGTCCATCTGGCGCAGCGACGATCTTGACGTCCTGGACGATCGGCAGCGACGTTCGCCACGCAAGACGCAGCCGGTCTCCGAAATGGCTCTCTACCCAGTCGGCCATGAACTGGCTGGGCATGAAAATCTCTAGTTCGCCGGAATCACCGTCGAACGCCCCAAGCTCCGCTGGCTTCAGCCAACCGTCGAACGTGCGAGCGCCGCAATCACGGCGAAGGCCGAGGCGAATGGAATCCCAAGCGGCTTCAAGGGGTGCTGCAACGGTACCGGCGTCAGTCACACACAAATTTTCCCGACTGCCCTGCACTGGCGCGCGCCTCCCTGACTCTGACTTTGCCCAAGACACGAGGTACCGATGACAGCGACCCGAGTCGCGTCACCAATATCCCCTTCAGTCTCTAGCCCCCCGGTGCGGATTCGCCGCCGGAAAGTGTTTTTTGAGGGCCTCGCGCGTTCGATTCAAGCATTCAATTTTCACGGATGTGAAATAAATTGGCTTGACAGAGGGCGGTGGTGAAAAGCGGCTGAAAACCGCCAAAATAGGCGCTATCGCCTCGGCAACCAATCAACGATCGGGTGCGAATCGCGGGAATTCCTAGACTTTTTTCAGTCACCGAAATGAAACGGGCCGCCGGTAATCCCGACGGCCCGTTTCGAACTCAGGGTAAATGCGGAGTTAACCGAGCGCGGCTACCCGCTTGGTGAGGCGCGAGAACTTCCGCGAAGCGGTGTTTTTATGCATCACGCCACGCGCGACTCCGCGAGCCATCTCCGGCTGAGCCTTCTTCAGCGCGGCAACGGCATCGTCCTTCTTGCCGGCGGCAAGGGCGGATTCGACCGCCTTGATGAAGGTGCGGATGCGGCTGACGCGGGCGCCGTTGATCGCCGCACGATTGGCGTTGCGGCGGATGCGCTTCTTAGCTTGCGGCGTGTTCGCCATCGATCGACCTCTAAAATTCTTGTGTTTTCAACGAAAAAGCGGCGCGAAACCCGTGGGTCGCACCGGCGTGGCGCTCCCCTAGCGAAGGAGGCGATTCGCGTCAACCACCGTGCACTAGCGCTGGCACGTAGCGCAGAAGAAGGTCGAACGCCCACCCTGCACGATGCGCTTCACCTTGCCTTGGCAATTGCGACACGTTTCGCCTTCCCGATCGTAGACATCGAACTGCTTCGAGAAATAGCCCAGTTCGCCATCCGGCGCCGCAAAATCCTTGAGGCTGGATCCGCCGGCCTCGATCGCTTCTTCCAGAACTTGCGGGATCGCAATGGCCAGCGCGTCGAGCTTTGCCTTGCTGACCTTATCTGCCGGTTTTCGAGGGTCGATCCGCGCGCGATACAGCGCTTCACAGGCGTAGATATTGCCGAGGCCAGCGACGACGCGCTGATCGAGCAACAGCAATTTTACCGCCGCCGTCCGCCCAGCAAATTCATACCTTAGCCATTTGCCATCAATCGCACCGTCCAGCGGTTCCGGACCCAACGCCTTGAATGCAGGCCATTCTTCCAGTTCATCCGTTTGCACCAGGTCGACCGATCCAAACCGCCGCGGATCGCGCAGATGCAGCGTCCGGCCTTCGTCGGTCTCCAGAAGCAAATGGTCATGCTTGCCGATATCGTTGGGATCGACCCGCCACGCCCCCGACATGCCGAGGTGAAAGATCATCGTGTCCCCACGATTTGTGTGGACGAGTCCATATTTGGCACGCCTGCCCAGATCAGTGACCGTTGCCCCCGTAAGGCGCTGCCCAAGGTCTGGTGGAAACGCGCGGCGCAGATCGGCCCGGCGCGCCTCGACGCGCCGAATCTGGCGTCCTTTCAACACTCGGCTCAATCCTCTGACGGTCGTTTCGACTTCGGGTAATTCCGGCATTGGGTTCCTTTGGCCAAACTGGGGCGTTTCCCGCCCCTGATCTCCCTGCTAGGGCGCGCTCATGGATAAGGTCAATTTCGGCGACGAACTGGTCACGCGCGAGGAAAAGACGCGGCGCGTCGGCGGCGTCTTTTCGTCCGTCGCCAGCAATTACGACCTCATGAACGACCTCATGTCCGGGGGCATGCATCGCCTTTGGAAGAACCGCTTCGTCGCCAAGGTGAAGCCGCGCCATGGCGAAGCCATTTTGGATATGGCCGGCGGCACGGGCGACATTGCATTCCGAATGGCCGACCGGGGCGCACGGGTCACCGTCAGCGACATCAATCCGGACATGCTGGCCGTGGGCATGGAGCGAGCCAAGGCGCGCAATATCCAGGGCCTTACCTGGCAAGTCGAGAATGCAGAGAAGCTGAGCTTCGACGACGCTATCTTCGACGCCTACACAATCGCTTTCGGCATCCGGAACGTCACCGACATCCCCGCCGCCCTTCGCGAAGCACACCGCGTGCTGAAACGCGGCGGGCGCTTCTACTGCCTCGAGTTCTCGACCAGCGAATGGCCCGGCTTCGGGGAGCTTTACGACCGCTATTCCGAACATCTGATCCCGAAGATCGGCAAGGCCGTAGCAAAAGACGAAGACAGCTATCGCTATCTGGTCGAATCCATCCGCCGGTTTCCCAGGATGGACGCCTTCCGCGCAATGATCGGTGAAGCCGGATTCAAGTCGACCAGCGTCGAGCCCATCCTCGGCGGACTCGTCGCAATTCATGGCGGCTGGAAAATTTGACAACCGCGGTAGTCCACCTTTGGCGCCTCCTGAAATGGGGCCGGACCTTGGCGCGCCATGGCGCGCTCCACGGTATTGAGCGCGATCCGCTGACGCCACCGAATGTGCGCCGGATGTGCCGCATTGCGCGCTTCGGGGCGAGCATTCCGGAGACCCCCGACTATGCCGACGCACTGCAGGAAATTGGACCGGCTGCGATAAAATTGGGTCAGGCGCTGGCTACTCGTCCCGACCTTGTTGGGCCGGAGGCGGCCGCCAACCTTTTGCAGCTTCAGGATTCGCTCCCTCCATCCCCCTTCCGCGAGGTCAGGGCGGCGATCGAAAAGGCGCTCGAGGCACCACTCGAATCCCTATTCAGCGAGTTTGACGAAGAGCCGGTCGGTGCGGCCTCGGTGGCCCAGGTCCATCGCGCCATCACGACCGAGGGTCGCGAAGTGGCAGTCAAGGTCCTCCGCCCGGGTATCGAGGACGAATTCGCGAAAGCGATCGAGACATATGAGTGGGCGGCTGCTCATGTGGAACTGCTCGGCGGCGAGGCGGAACGGCTTCGGCCCCGGATGGTCATCGCCTATTTCAAACAATGGGTGAGGCGCGAACTCGATCTTCAGCGCGAAGCGGCTTCCGCTTCGGAGCTCAAGGACAATATGGTCGCGGAGCCGAACTTTCATGTCCCCGACATCGATTGGCAGCGAACCGCCCGGCGCGTGCTCACCTTGGAATGGCTGGACGGGATCAAGCTATCGAAGCGCGATGAACTGATTGCGGCGGGTCATGATCCGAAACAGCTCGCCGCTACGCTGGTGCGGGCCTTCCTTCGGCAAGCGGTGGTCGACGGTTACTTCCATGCCGATTTGCACCAGGGAAATCTGTTTGCCCTAAAAGATGGGCGGGTTGCCGCCGTCGACTTCGGCATCATGGGGCGTATCGACCGCCAGGCTCGACTTTGGCTGGCGGAGATTCTCTACGGCCTCATTACCGGAAATTACGATCGCGTCGCGGAGATCCACTTCGAAGCGCAATATGTCCCGCCGCATCACGATGTCGCGGAGTTCGCGACGGCCTTGCGCGCGGTGGGCGAGCCGATCCGCGGTCTTCCGGTAAAAGACATCAGCATCGGCCGAATGCTGGAGGGCCTGTTCGCCATCACGCGCGATTTCGACATGCCCGTCCAACCCCATCTGCTGCTGCTGCAGAAGACGATGGTGATGGAGGAAGGCGTCGCCACCGCGCTCGATCCCGACATCAACATGTGGGAGACGGCGGAACCGTTCCTGCGTGACTGGATCCGTACGGAACTCGGGCCGGAGGCTTATTACGCCGATCGGATCATCGATACCGTCAGAGCCCTGAAGCTGATCCCGCAAATCCTCCGCAAGATCGACGCCAGCTACCCTGATCCGGGTGCAGCGCCGCCGCCCCCGCCCTTGGCAGATGTCGCCGTGATTGAGCGCAAAGGCTGGCTGACCCCGCTGCTCATTGCCTTAGGATCGGCTGCGACTGCGGCCGCCCTGACCTATTGGGTTGTGGGATAGGATGAACTGGGGGGCCATACCGACCCGGTTCGAAGGCTGGTCACGGGGCGCAGCGCTGGCGCTGGTGGCGGTAGTTGCCGCCCTTCTAGTTGCGGTAGCCTGGTCGCCTGAGGCAGGTCCGGCGCCCAAGCTTCGGGCCTCGAAGGCCCAGCCGAGCGACCTGCAGCTTTATCGGGACATAATCGACGGCGTTCGGTCCGGTGGCGATTATTATAAGGTAGCCGCGGAGGCCCAGCGCAAGAATCACTATCCGCTGAAGCCATTCTTCACCTTTCGACTTCCAACGCACGCGACCGTATACGCGATGTTCGGCCATCGGGTCATGATGGTGGCCCTCTGGCTGCTCTGCGGCGGGCTGATGGTCGCATGGTGGATGAGGCTGAGATCGGTCCTTCCGCTTCCCTTGCTGGGTGCCATCATGATCTTGATCGGAACTGGCCTCGGCGGAATGCTTCAGCCTCAGGCCGGTCTGTTCCACGAAAGCTGGGCCGCACTCCTGCTGGCCTTGATGGTGGCCATTCGACGACCGGAGAATCCATGGCCGGCCATCGTTGCAGGCGGGCTTGCGCTGATGATCCGCGAACTGGCCCTGCCGATGATCCTTGCCATGGGCGGCTTGGCGCTACTGGAAAGGCGCTGGCGGGAAGCGGCCGGCTGGGCGCTCGCTGTCGTCCTGTTCGGAATTTATATGACCCTGCATGCCCAATGGGTCAGCGAGGTTGTTCTTCCGGGGGATCCGCCTTCGCCCGGATGGTCGCGGGTGCTGGGCGCCGAGTTCGCATTCAAGAGCATCGCCAAGGTCACATATGGAATCCGCCTGCCTGATGCGATCGCCGCCGGGCTACTGCTTCTCTCGCTGTTCGGCTGGGCGTCGGTGAAAACGGGCTGGGCACTACGCGTTTCGATCCTGCTCGCCGGCTATACAGCAATGCTTGCACTCTTTGCCCGGCCCGACACCTTTTACTGGGGGCTGCTGCCGGCTCCACTTGCCTATGCCGGCCTGGCATTCCTCCCCAAGGCAACATCTGACCTTGCGAAAGCCGTAACCCGCACTCCATATCGGGCCGCATGAGCCGCATCCTGCTCATCGTTGGCGGAGGCATCGCCGCTTACAAGGCGGCCGAACTTGTTCGCCTGCTCCGCAAGGATGGACATTCGGTCACTCCCGTCCTGACCGAAGGCGGATCGCATTTCGTGACACCAATGAGCCTCGCGGCGCTGGCCGAAAGTCCGGTCTACACCTCGCTATGGGACCTCAAGGATGAAGCGGAGATGGGGCACATCCAGCTGTCCCGCGCCGCCGACATCGTTCTCGTCGCACCGGCTACGGCCGACCTCATCGCCCGAATGGCGAGGGGGATTGCCAATGACCTGGCGACGACCCTGCTACTCGCGACAGACAAGCCGGTCGTCATCGCCCCGGCGATGAATGTCCGCATGTGGCAGCACGCCGCGACGCAGCGCAACGTCGAGCAGCTGAAGGCCGATGGCATCACGGTGCTGGACCCTGACGAAGGGCCAATGGCTTGCGGTGAATATGGCCCGGGTCGACTTCCGGAACCGGCGGACATTCTCGCCCGGATCAAGCCCATGCTTGGACCAGCAGTCGCGGTCGAAGTCGGTCAAGCTGGCCCGCTTTCAGGCAAGCATATACTCATCACCGCTGGCCCCACCCATGAGCCGATCGACCCGGTCCGCGTGATCGCCAATCGATCGTCCGGCAAACAGGGCTTTGCGATCGCTGCTGCGGCCGCTCAGGCAGGCGCGCGGGTCACGCTGGTCGCCGGGCCGGTATCCCTTCCTACGCCCGGCGGCGTTGCCCGGGTCGACGTCGAGACCGCCCAGCAGATGGCTGACGCCGTCGAGGCCGCGCTGCCCGCCGATGTGGCGATCCTGGTTGCCGCCGTCGCGGATTGGCGCGTCGAAGCTGCAACCAAAAAGCTCAAGAAGGGCGATGGTCCGCCCGAACTCCGGTTCGCGCCCAATCCCGACATTCTGGCGACTTTGGGAACCCATCCCGATCGGCCCAGTCTGCTGATCGGCTTTGCCGCCGAGACCAACGACGTCGTCGCCAACGCCCGGTCCAAACTGTCGTCCAAGAAGGCGGACTGGATCGTCGCCAATGACGTCTCCGGCAACGTCATGGGCGGAAGCCACAACCGCATTCACCTTGTCACCAGCGACGGCGTCGAGGATTGGCCGGAAGCGGCCAAGGAAGATGTCGCACGCCATTTGATTGCCCGCATCGCACAGGAATTTTCATGACCATTCGTATCCGGTTGACGCGTCTTCCCCATGGCGAGGGTTTGCCCCTGCCCAGCTATGCCACCCATGGCGCGGCGGGAATGGATGTGGTCGCGGCGGAGGAGCTCGACCTTCTTCCCGGGCAGCGCCATGCGGTCGCGACGGGCTTCAAGGTCGCCATTCCGGAGGGTTATGAGATCCAGGTGCGGCCGCGCTCCGGCCTTGCCCTGAAGCACGGCATCACCGTCCCCAACACCCCCGGCACGATCGACAGCGATTATCGCGGCGAGCTCAAGGTCATCATGATCAACCATGGCGGCGAGCCGTTTCCGATCCGGCGCGGCGATCGCATCGCCCAGCTGGTTCCGGCCGCCGTGACGCTCGCCGAGTTCGACGAGGTCGAGGAGCTTTGCGAGACGGAGCGCGGCGCGGGCGGCTTCGGCTCGACCGGCGGCCATGGCTCTCTCTGACGAAGAACTCGACCGCTACGCGCGGCACATCGTCCTTCCGCAAGTCGGCGGCGCCGGCCAGCTAAGGTTGAAGGCTGCGCGTATCGCTATTGTAGGGGCCGGCGGCATCGGAGCAGGCGTCATCCCTGCCCTGACCGGCGCTGGTGTCGGCCATTTGACGATCATCGACGATGACCGCGTCGACCTGTCGAACCTGCAACGCCAACCCCTCTACGAGGCCGACCAGATCGGCGAGCGAAAGGTGGACCTCGCGGCCCGGTTCATCGGCAGCCGGAACCCGAATGTCGAATGCCGGACGGTTGCCGACCGGATCGAGATCGACAACGCCGACGCCATCCTGTCGGACCATGACCTGATCATCGACGGCACCGACAATTTCGCGACACGCCTCCTCGTGAGCGACTCAGCGGTCCGGCTAGGGATTCCGCTGATTTCCGCCGCCGCGCAGCAATTCCAGGGGCAAGTCGCACTGTTCCGCGGTAGGCCCTGCTATCGCTGCTTCGTGGGTGATGCATTCGACGCCGACGATTGCGATACTTGTGCGGAACTTGGCGTGCTGGGCGCGCTGACGGGGACGGTCGGAAGCTTCGCGGCGCTACTCGCAATCCGGGCAATCGTCGGCATCGCGCCCGATGTATCAGGCACGCTTCACCTACTCGATGGATCGAACCTCAACTGGCGGCAGGTACGGATCATTGCCGACCCCGCCTGCCGCGCGTGCGGATCTACTTCTTCGCCTTCTTCTTAGCCGGAGCCTTACGTCGCCCCTTGGTGGACGGACCCTTCGCAGCCTTCGCATCGATCAGCGTCACCGCTTCATCCAGCGTCACCGCCTTGGGATCGGCGGTCTTGGGCAATGTGGCGTGCGTCGTTCCGTCGCTGACGTAGGGACCGTATCGGCCTTCCATAACCTTGATGTCCTTGCCGCTTTCCGGATGCGCACCGAGGACCGCGATCGGTTCGCGTGAACCGCCGCGTTCACCCTTGGCGGCGGCAGCCTCGGCGAGCTTGACGACCGCTGCATTCATGCCGGTGTCGAACACCTCTGCGGTCGACGAGAGCCGGGCATATTTGCCATCATGCATCAGGTAAGGACCATAGCGGCCGATCGAGGCGACGATGGGATTTCCGGTCTCGGGGTGCGCGCCAATCTCTCGCGGCAGCGACAGCAGCTTCTCCGCCATTTCCAATGTCAGGCCGTCTTGCGGGACATCCTTCGGCAGCGATGCTCGAGCACCGTCGCGTTCCAGATAGGGACCAAATCGCCCGCTCTTCAGCTCGATGCCATTGCCGATCTCGGTCGGCCCCTCGCTCGCCGTTTCCTCGCCCTGCCCGAAGCGGCGCGTGTATTTGCACTCCGGATAGTTTGAGCAGGCAACGAACGCGCCGAATTTCCCGCCGCGAAGGCCAAGCTGACCCGTTCCGCAAAGCGGGCACAAACGAGGGTCCGAACCGTCCCCCTTGTCCGGGAACAGCCAGGGCGAAAGGAAGTCGTCGAGCGCCGCCGTCACGTCCGACGGCTTCTGCTCCATCACCTCGCCGGCCTTCGGCTTGAAGTCGCGCCAAAACTCTTCGAGCATCTTCTGCCAATTGAGCCGGCCGCCCGAAATATCGTCGAGCTCTTCTTCCAGTTCGGCGGTGTAGTCGAAGCTGACGTAACGTTCGAAGAAGCGCTCGAGGAACGCGGTTACAAGCCGCCCGCTCTCTTCCGGAGTGAAGCGGTTCTTTTCGAGCCGGACATACTCGCGATCCTTGAGCGTCTGCAGCGTCGCGGCGTAGGTCGACGGTCGGCCGATCCCAAGCTCCTCCAGCCGCTTGACGAGGCTCGCTTCCGAATAGCGCGGCGGCGGCTGGGTGAAGTGCTGCGTCGCCTCGACACCGGTCTTGGTCGGCGCATCACCCGACCGAAGGGCCGGCATCCGCGCACCATCTTCGTCGTCCGACTTTTCGTCCCGGCCTTCTTCGTAAAGAGCTAGGTAGCCCGGGAATATCGTAACCTGACCCGTCGCGCGCAGCGTCGCTCGGCCCGCGCCATCGGTCAGTTCGACGGTGGTGCGCTCAAGCCGCGCCGACGCCATCTGGCTGGCCAGCGCACGGTTGAAGATCAGCTGATAAAGCCGCGCATGATCGCCGCTCGCCGCACGATCCTTGGTGAAGTCGGTAGGCCGGATCGCCTCATGGGCTTCCTGCGCATTCTTGGCCTTGCTACTGTACTGGCGCGGCTTGTCGGGCAGGTAACCGGCGTCATAGCGGTCGGCGACCGCGCGGCGCGCGGCGCTGATCGCTTCTCCGGCCATCTGGACGCCGTCCGTACGCATGTAGGTGATGAGACCGTCCTCGTAGAGCGACTGAGCGAGCCGCATCGTGTGGCTGGCCGAATACCCCAGCTTGCGCGCAGCCTCCTGCTGCAAGGTCGATGTGGTGAACGGCGGCGGCGGGTTCTTCGACAGCGGCTTGGTTTCAACCGAAACGACCGTGAAGCGGCCATCCTCGACGACCCTCTTCGCGGCATCCGCCGAACCCTTGTCGCCAATCGACAGGCGATCGAGCTTGTTGCCGTCGAGCGATACGAGACGGGCGTTAAACGGAGTGCCGTCAGCTTCGAACGTGGCCGAGACCTGCCAATACTCCTGCGTCTTGAAGAGTTCGATCTCGCGTTCGCGATCGACGATCAGGCGAAGCGCGACCGACTGGACGCGACCTGCGGACTTTGCGCCCGGCAGCTTGCGCCACAGGATCGGCGAAAGGGTGAAGCCGACCAGATAATCCAGCGCGCGACGCGCCTTGTACGCGTCGATCAGATCTTCATCGAGCGCGCGAGGGCGAGCCATTGCCTCGGTCACCGCGCTCTTCGTAATGGCGTTGAAGGTGACGCGGTCGACCTTCGCCGGCAGGGCCTTGCGCTTCTTCAGCACCTCCTGGACGTGCCAGCTGATCGCCTCGCCTTCGCGGTCGGGGTCGGTCGCGAGGATCAGCGCGTCCGCGCCCTTGGCCGCTTCGGCGATGGCCTTGAGCTGCTTCGCCTTGTCTGGATAGGTGTCCCACTCCATTGCGAAGCCATCGTCCGGATCGACCGAGCCGTCCTTGGGCGGCAGATCGCGGACATGGCCGTAGCTGGCCAGAACCTTGTGGCCTGGCCCAAGATATTTTTCGATGGTCTTCGCCTTCGCGGGCGATTCAACGACAACAAGCTTCAACGCTGACCCCTTTACGTACGTACGCGCGATTGTCGGACGCCGGATTCCACCTCGTCAAGCACCTCGCCTTTTACAAACGTGCCTGCCATAGCCCGCGCATGGCGCGACATCCGATGCTCAACCAGGCCATTGCCTTGTCCAACGCCGGACGCAATGCCGAAGCGGTCCAATTGATCCGCCAGGTTGCTGCCACGGGCAATGCGGAAGCGCTCGGCGTCCTGGCGGAGATGACCTGGCGTGGCGGGTTGGTCGCGCAGGACCCCAAGCAGGCACGTCGATTTTTCGAACAGGGGGCGGCTCGCGGCCATGGCAAGTCCAACCTGGTCGTTACCAATTTGCTGGCGAGCGGTGTGGCCGGGAACAGGAATTGGCGTCAGTCCATGGAGCGGCTCCGAACGGAAGCTCGCCAGGTGCCGGCACGACGCAAGGCATTGAGCCTCATCGAGGCGATGGATCTGGACCCCGAAGGTGATCCGAACGCCGTTCCCGGAGGCAAAAAGCTGAGCGACGACCCGGAAGTAGTGCATTTCGAGCAACTGCTGACCCCAGCCGAATGCCGTTACCTGATGGAAGCAACCGGCGATCAGTTCGAACCGTCGATGGTTTATGATTCCAACCGCCAGCTGGTCCGCGACGAGATCCGGACGTCCGACGGATCGACGATCCACTGGCTGATCGAGGATCCCGCGGTTGTCGCCCTCAATCGCCGCATCGCAGCGGTCAGCGGAAGTCACTATGAAGGTGGCGAGGCGCTAGCCCTGCTCCGATACTCGCCCGGCCAGGAATATCGGCCTCACTTCGATTTTGTCGAAGGCGCGGAGAACCGGCGCATCCTGACCGCGCTCATTTACCTGAATGACGATTATGAGGGCGGCGAGACGGAGTTCGTCCGCACCGGTTTGAAGGTCAAAGGAAGGACCGGCGACGTCCTTCTGTTTCGCAACGATGGGGCCGGTACCGGCCCCAATCCGAACAGCGAGCATGCGGGCCTGCCGGTGACCAGGGGCGCCAAATATCTGGCGACGCGCTGGATCCGCGAAGGGCGCTGGATACCCTAGCGGAGGCTGACCTTGTTGCCGGCATGGCGATCCAGCCGGCCTGCCAGATCGAGCTCAAGCAGGGCCAACTGGACTGCTCCTGGGCTCGCGCCCGAAAGCCGAACGATCTCGTCCACCGGGGCCGGCGAAGGACCGAGCAATGCTTCGACCAGTGCGAGAACCTCGGGTTCGCCTTCGTTGCGTTCGGGCCCGGGACGAAATTCCGAAGCGTTGGGCGGGCTGGCTAGCTTGCCGTGGAGGTTGCCGATGCATTCGATGACGTCGGCGGCCGATTGGATCAATGTCGCTCCCTCTCGAATGAGCTGGTTGCATCCCTGGGCGCGGGGATCGATCGGCGATCCGGGGACGGCCATCACCTCCCGGCCCGCTTCTGCCGCCAGCCGGGCGGTGATCAGCGAACCGGACTGTGGAGCGGCTTCGATGACGACGGTTCCTACGGCGAGGCCGGCAATGATCCGGTTGCGGTAGGGAAAGTGACGCGCCCTCGGCTCCGTCCCGGGCGGCATCTCGGCCACCAGCAGCCCGCGCTCCGCAACGTCCTTCTGCCGAACCTCGTTTTCCGGCGGATAATAGACGTCCACGCCGCCGGCGATAACGGCAATCGTGCCGCTATCGATCGAACCGTCGAGCGCGGCGCTGTCGATGCCCCGGGCCAGCCCGGATACGACGGCGACCCCTTCCCGGCTCAAGTCATGCGCGAGGCCGCGTGCGAAGCGGCATGCCGCGGCGCTGGCGTTGCGAGCCCCGACGATGGCAACCATCGGCTGCTCCAGCAGCGCAAGCCTGCCGATGACGGTAAGCAGCGGCGGCGCGCTCTCCAACTCCGCGAGCGCTCGCGGATACAGGCCTTGTCCGAGGATCAGGTAACGGGCGCCGGCCTTCTCGACCGCCGCAAACTCGCGATCGGCTGCGCTTTTGGGGAATATCGCCGGAGCCTTGCCGCCGCCACGGCGGGCCAGGTCCGGGATGGCCGCCAAGGCCGCCTCGGCGCTGCCGAAGCGAAGCAGGAGCTGGCGGTAAGTTACTGGTCCTATTCCGGGAGTCCGGATCAACCGCACCCGGTCGATAATGTCAGGCGGGGCCTTCAACCTTCTTCTTGCCTACCTTGGGTTCTTCTCCCTTGAGTAGGCGACGGATGTTTTCCTGATGCTTCCAGATAATTAAGAGCGCGAAGCCCAGCAGCATCGGGACCAGCGCCATTTTACCAAGCACCGCGGCGGTGATCGGAGCACTAAGGGCTGCCGCCATGCCCGAAGCCGAGCTGATCCTTATAATCAAAAGCATGCCCAGCCAGACGACCGCATAGACAAGCGCGCCCTGCCAGAAGAGCGGGACGAGAATGCCGAGCATCGTGGCCACGCCCTTGCCGCCCTTGAAGCGGAGCCAGACAGGATAGAGGTGGCCGACGAGCGCGCCGGCCGCGGCAAAGTTGACGGCGTCAGGCCAGAAGCGCTGGGCGATCATGACCGCGACCGCACCCTTGAAGGCATCCAAGATCAAGGTCGCGGCGGCCAAGCCTTTCGCTCCCGTCCGCAGAACATTGGTTGCGCCGATGTTGCCCGATCCGATGTCGCGGATGTCGCCCTTTCCCGCCAGCCGCGTGAGCAGCAATCCGAAGGGGATGGAGCCCAGCAGATAGCCAACGGCCAGGGCAAGGACAGTCGCGCTGTTCATCGTCAGATGGGTAGCAGATCATTTGCCGCCCGCAACGTTGCGCGAGCCGGGCCTTCACCCTAGCTCAGCCGGACGATGGATCCTTCCGCTCCACTACTCTTCTTTGATTCGGGCGTCGGCGGCCTCAGCGTGCTTGGTCCGACCCGCGAGCTGCTGCCTAACGCCCCGATCGTCTATGCGGCCGACAGCGCCGGCTTCCCCTATGGCAAGCGGACCGAGGAGGAATTGGCGGTCAGGGTGCCTGAGCTACTCGCCCGCCTGGTTGCGCGATTTCGCCCGCGCCTGGCCGTGATCGCTTGCAATACCGCCTCGACGATTGCGCTCGACCACGCACGGGCAGCGCTCGAGATTCCGGTTGTCGGCACCGTGCCCGCCATCAAGCCGGCCGCCGAGCTTTCGAGGAGCAGGGTCATCGGCGTGCTCGGCACCGAAGCTACCGTTCGCCAACCCTATGTCGACGACCTCGCAGCGCGCTTCGCATCCGACTGCACGGTGATCCGTCACGGCAGCCCGGAACTGGTCGAACTGGCCGAAGCCAAGCTCGCCGGCGAACCCATTTCCATAGAGTCCATCCATGATGCGATCGCGCCGATGGTTCGGCAGCCCGACGGCGAAAAGATGGACGTGATGGTTCTGGCTTGCACCCATTTCCCTCTTCTGGCCGATGAAATCGCGACGGCTTTCCCAAGCATCGCGCAGGTCGACGGCGGAACCGGCATCGCGAGGCGCATCGCCTACTTGACCGGCGGACAGGAATGGCCGGCCCGGCCGACGGGAAAGGCAGTGTTTACGTCGCCGCCCGCAGACGCCCTGCGGGGGGCATTGTCCAGGTTCGGACTCGACGAGGTCCACCAGCTCTAACTTGCGAGTCGTTCGCAATGGCCTTTGTCTACAACTGCGGTTAATTGGCCGCCTTATACGGAGGGGTGGTTCCGGGAATTCCCCTAATCCGCAAGTGCGCCGCATCGGGTAAAGCTTGGCATGATGAACTACGACAGCATTTTTCAGGCGGCGATCGATCGGCTGCACGAGGAAGGCCGCTACCGAGTCTTTATCGACATCCTGCGCACCAAGGGCAGCTTCCCCAATGCCCGCTGCTTCCACGGCCACAATGGTCCGAAGCCGATCACCGTCTGGTGTTCCAACGACTATCTCGGCATGGGCCAGCACCCCGCGGTCGTCGCGGCGATGGAAGAAGCGCTTCACGATGTCGGCGCCGGTTCGGGCGGCACGCGCAACATCGGCGGCAACACCCACTACCATGTCGAACTGGAAGGCGAGCTCGCCGACCTCCACGGCAAGGAAGCCGCGCTTCTGTTTACGTCGGGCTATGTATCCAACGAGGCAGCATTGTCGACGCTCGGCAAGCTGCTGCCCGGCTGCATCATCTTTTCGGACGAGCTGAACCACGCCTCGATGATCGCGGGCATCCGCAATTCGGGCTGCGAAAAGCGGGTCTTCCGGCACAATGATCTCGAACATCTCGAGCAATTGCTGCTCGAAGCTCCGGCGGAAACGCCGAAGCTGATTGCGTTCGAGAGCGTCTATTCGATGGACGGCGATGTCGCGCCGATCGGTGCGATCTGCGATCTTGCCGACAAATATGGCGCGATCACCTATCTCGACGAAGTCCACGCGGTCGGCATGTACGGCGAGCGCGGCGGCGGCATCTCCGAGCGTGACGCGGTCGCGCACCGGGTAACGATCATCGAAGGGACGCTGGGCAAGGCGTTCGGCGTCATGGGCGGATATATTGCGGCAGACCGCAACATCATCGATTGCATCCGCAGCTACGCCCCGGGGTTCATCTTTACGACCTCGCTGTCGCCGGTGCTGGTCGCGGGTGCACTGGCGTCCGTAAAGCACCTCAAGCAATCGAGCGAAGAGCGCGCGGCTCAGCAAGCGGGCGCCGCGGCGCTCAAGGCCAAGTTCGGCGAGGCTGGCCTCCCCGTCATGGAGAGCGTCACGCACATCGTGCCGTTGCTGGTCGGCTGCCCGGTCAAGGCGAAGCGCATCAGCGACATCTTGCTCGCCGAGTATGGGCTTTACGTCCAGCCGATCAATTTCCCGACGGTACCCCGCGGTACGGAGCGCCTGCGCTTCACCCCTGGGCCGACCCACAGCGAGGCCATGATGGACGAGCTCACGACCGCGCTGGTCGAAATCTGGGGCCGCCTCGAACTGGAATTCCGCAAGGCCGCTTAATCGGTCCGATGGACTGGCGAATCTTGGGCCTTTGGCCTAGGTGCATGCCATGCGCATCGCCCTTGCCGCCGACCATGCCGGTTACCTCTTGAAAGACGAACTCAGCCAATGGCTGACTGAAGCAGGTCACGACGTCCTCGATCTGGGTACGAATGGTCCCGAAAGCGTGGATTATCCGGAGTTCGGCGCCAAGCTGGCGGATGCCGTTTCCAGCGGCGAAGCCGAACGCGGCGTTGTCGTCTGCGGCTCCGGCATCGGCATCTCCATCGCGGTCAATCGCAACCCGGCGTGCCGCTGCGCGCGGGTCGACGATCCGCTGTCCGCGGGCCTCGCCCGGGAACATAATGACGCCAATGTGCTTGCGCTTGGCGCAAGGCTGATCGGCCCCGACATGGCCAAGGCCTGCGTGCACGCCTTTCTTGGCACCGAATTCGCCGGCGGGCGCCACCAGCGCCGCGTCGACCAACTCTCACAACTCCTGCAGGAAAGCGACTGATGGCCACCGCGCCCGAAGCTGACACCCGTAATTTGGCCGACGTCCAGCCACTCGGCTTCTTCACCCGGCAGCTCGGCGACGCCGACCCGGCCGTGGCTGATGCGATCAAGGCCGAGCTCCGCCGCGAGCAGGAGCAGATCGAGCTGATTGCTTCGGAGAATATCGTCAGCAAGGCGGTGCTGGAAGCGCAGGGCTCGGTCCTCACCAACAAATATGCGGAAGGCTATCCCGGCCGTCGCTACTACCAGGGCTGCGGCCCGTCGGACTCGGTCGAGACGCTGGCCATTGAGCGGGCCAAGCAGCTGTTCGGCTGCGGATTCGCCAACGTCCAGCCGCACTCGGGCGCCCAAGCAAACGGCGCGGTGATGATGGCGCTGTTGAAGCCCGGCGATACGATCATGGGCATGAGCCTGGCGGCCGGCGGCCACCTGACCCATGGAGCCCCGCCCGCGCAGTCGGGCAAATGGTTCAACGCCGTCCAGTACGGCGTCCGTCCTGACGATCACCTGGTCGATTTCGACGAAGTCGAGAAGCTGGCCAGGGAGCATCAGCCGAAGATGATCATCGCCGGCGGTTCGGCCTACCCGCGGCACCTCGATTTCGCGCGATTCCGTGCGATTGCCGATGAGGTCGGGGCCTTTCTGTTCGTCGACATGGCCCATTTCGCCGGCCTGGTCGCGGCGGGCGAGCATCCGACCCCGTTCGGTCATGCGCACGTCGTGACCACGACTACCCACAAGACCCTGCGCGGCCCGCGCGGCGGCATGGTGCTGACCGATGACGAGGCGATCGCCAAGAAGATCAATTCGGCGGTGTTCCCCGGCCTTCAGGGCGGCCCGCTGATGCATGTCATTGCCGCCAAGGCGGTGGCCTTCGGCGAGGCGCTGGAGCCGGGCTTCAAGACCTACGCCAAGGCGGTCATCAAGAACGCGCAGACCCTCGCCAATCGCCTGAAGGAGCGCGGCGCCGACCTGGTTGCCGGTGGTACCGACACGCACCTCGCGCTGGTCGATTTGCGGCCGCTGGGCGTCACCGGTGCCGACGCAGACCAGAGCCTCGAGCATGCCGGCATCACCTGCAACAAGAATGGCGTTCCGTTCGACCCGCTTCCGCCGGTCAAGACCAGCGGCATCCGCGTCGGTTCGCCCGCCGGTACGACCCGCGGCTTCGGCGAAGCGGAATTCCGCGACATCGCCGACATGGTCGCCGATGTGCTGGACGGGCTGCAGGCCAATGGCGTCAACGGCAACGGAGCGGTCGAGAAGTCCGTTAACGAACGCGTTCGTGCGCTGTGCGCACGTTTCCCGATCTACGAGGGCTGACGTTTGCGCTGTCCGTTTTGCGCCCATGAAGACAGCCAGGTGAAGGACAGCCGCCCGTCCGAAGACGGCGCGGCGATCCGGCGGCGGCGTCAGTGCGAGGGCTGCGGTGCCCGCTTCACGACGTTCGAGCGCGTGCACATCCGCGACCTCACGGTGGTCAAGAAGGACGGCAAGCGCGAACCATTCGACCGGGCCAAGCTGGAGCGTGCGATCAGCCATAGCTGCCGGAAGCGCGACATCGACCCGGCCAAGGTCGACCAGCTGATCAGCGGCGTCCAGCGCCAGATGGAAACGATGGGCGACGAGGTCTCGTCGGTGAAGATCGGCGAGGCGGTGATGGCCGGTTTGAAGGCGCTCGACCATGTCGCCTACATCCGCTTTGCCAGCATCTACAAGGACTTCAGCGAGCCGGGCGACTTCGCCGAGATCGCCGAGCGGGTGGAGAAGGAAGCGATCCCGCCGGGTCACACCAAATTGCTATGAAAGCGGGCCGTGCAAAGGTCCTTCGAGACGCCGGTTCGGCAGGCTCACCGGCTCCTCAGGAGGAACGGAAGGCTTGGGATTTCCCAACTTACGTTCGTCCTGAGGAGGGATTGAGCAAGCGAAGCGCGTCGAAGGCCCGTCTCGAAGGACTGGCATGAGCTTTTTCGCCTACATGCTTCGTTGTTCCGACGGCAGCTATTACGTCGGACACAGTGAGGAATTGGAAGCCCGTTTCGCGGCTCACCAGTCCGGCCAAGTTCCTGGCTACACACAAAACCGCCGTCCAGTTCAGCTAGTATGGGCTCAGGAGTTTACTTCACGCGAAGAAGCGTTGGCCGCCGAGCGACAGGTAAAGGGATGGAGCCGGGCCAAGAAGGAAGCCCTCATTCAAGGTGATTGGAAGGCAATCAGTGCGTTGGCGAGCCGTGCCAAGATCCTTCGAGACGCCGCTTCGGCAGGCTCACCGGCTCCTCAGGACGAACGGGTGGTGGACGGCAACCTCAACGCACCCATCATCGTTCTCGTCCGCCCCCAGCTCGGCCAGAATATTGGCAAGGCCGCACGCGCGATGCTCAATTTCGGCATTACCGAGTTGCGGCTGGTGAGCCCACGCGATGGGTGGCCCAATCCGGACGCAGGACCGGCGGCCAGCGGCGCGGACGCGGTACTCGAAGGCGCGGAGGTATTCGAGACGACGGCAGAGGCAATCGCCGATTGCTCGCTGGTATTCGCCTCGACGGTCCGGCGCCGCGACCTGGTCGTCCCGGTAGTCGGGCCTGATGAGATGGCTCGCGAGATCCACGACACGGGCGGCCGCACCGCGATCCTGTTCGGCCCTGAACGATCCGGCCTTGAGACCGAGGATGTGGCTGTCGCGAACCGCATCGTCACTGTTCCGATCAACCCGGAGTTCGGCAGCCTGAACCTGGCGCAGGCGGTGATCCTACTTGCCTATGAATGGTCGAAGGGCACCAGCCTCGTGCAACCTACCGCGCGGGAGACCGAGCCAGCAGCGCCGATGAGCAACCTCGAAGGCCTAATTGGACAGCTTGAAGAGGAACTGGAAACGGTCGGCTATTTCTTTCCGCCGGATCGGATCCAGGCGACCAAGACGACGCTTCGAACCATCCTTACCAAGCCGCAATGGTCGAGCCGGGAGATCTCCGCACTTCGGGGTGTGATCCGGGCACTGGTCACCCACCGTTCATCGAAATCGGGCTAGCGGCTAGCCAAGTTCGCCAGTAGGCGACCGCAACTTAAATCAACTAACTGGACGGGCTTTCCATGATTCCTGCACTGTTTGCGTTGCTGCTTGTTGCCGACAATTCGGCCTCGACGGAAGTTACCCAGCCGGCGGAAACCGCCGCGACGGCCGAGAAGGAAAAGAAGATCTGCAAGGTCGATCCCAACTATACGGGTTCGCGGATGCGCAAGAAGCTTTGCCTGACCGAAGCCGAATGGGATTTGAAGTCGCAGGGCAAGAGCGCCGCTGACCTTAAGACGATCGGCGCGCGCTAGTAATTTCCCCCGCCGTTTGTCGAAAAATCAAGGCAAACTCCTTTTCATTCCGTCTTTCGGACGGCTAGGGGCGCAAGCTCATAATCTATGTTAGGGGAATCCAATGATCGCCGCGTTGCTTAGCGTCTTGCTGATCACGTCCGAAAGTGCCGCAGGTACGGCCGTCACGCCGCCAGCGCCGCCCGCCAACGAGGTGGTTGAGGCCGAGAAGAAGATCTGCAAGCGCCAGCCTGTTACGGGCCAAATTCAGGGCACGAAGCGCGTCTGCATGACTGCCGAGCAGTGGAAGCGGGTCCAGGAAGCAACGCAGCGCCGCCGTTGATCGGCTAGCCGCGCGTAAGGTCGAACACCTCTAGCTCATGGGCGATCGAAGTTTCGATCAGATCTTCATAAAGCCTTGCCATCAGCGCCCGGTCCAAGCCGAGCGCCGCAGCCGTATCGTCCACTTTGGATAGCACGTCGGCCTTGCGCCATTCGTCGCGGACGGCCGATCGATCCGGTTTGATCCTGGCCGCGGCATCCATATAGCCGAAGCGCCGCTTGAGGAGCGCGACGACCTGTCGGTCGACATCGTCGACGCCAGCGCGGACTTCGGTCATGGTGTTGCAATCGGCGGGGTCATGAATCTCAGACATTCCGGACTGATGCCAAATGCTGCTGCGCCTTGCAAAGCTTGACCTTTCCGCCCTCGGCCGCTAGGCGCGCGGCTCGCAATTGACCCTGCATGTCCGGTGAAGCGGTGGTCGCGGAGAGCATATCGGCTTTCCGGTGCGGTTCCGGACGTTTTTGAGAACGCGAATTGGAGAATATAAATGTCGAAGCGCAGCAGCGCCAAGTATAAGCTCGACCGCCGCATGGGCGAAAACGTCTTCGGACGTCCCAAGAGCCCGGTCAACCGCCGCGAATATGGCCCCGGCCAGCACGGACAGCGCCGCAAGGGCAAGATGTCCGACTTCGGCCTTCAGCTGCGCGCCAAGCAGAAGCTGAAGGGCTATTACGGCGACGTCACCGAAAAGCAGTTCAAGCAGACCTATCAGCAGGCCAGCCGCATGAAGG
This sequence comes from Sphingomonas caseinilytica, assembly GCF_023516455.1. Classification (GTDB taxonomy): domain Bacteria; phylum Pseudomonadota; class Alphaproteobacteria; order Sphingomonadales; family Sphingomonadaceae; genus Sphingomicrobium; species Sphingomicrobium caseinilyticum. The sequence goes on from NZ_JAMGBA010000001.1 coordinate 693,771, forward strand.
GCGACGCCTCGCAGAACCTGATCGGCCTGCTCGAGCGCCGCCTGGACATGGTCGTCTATCGCGCCAAGTTCGCGCCGACCATCTGGGCCGCTCGCCAGCTGGTCAGCCACGGTCACATCCGCGTCAACGGCGTGAAGTGCAACATTGCCTCGCGCCGCATCGACATCGGCGACGTGATCGAGCTCGGCTCAAAGGCGCAGGAAATGGCGCTGGTCCTCGAGGCACAGAGCCTCGCCGAGCGCGACATCCCTGACTATGTCGCTCCGGACGGCACCGCCAAGGTCCAGTTCACCCGCGTCCCGACGCTGGACGAAGTGCCCTATCCGGTCCGGATGGAACCGAACCTGGTCATCGAATTCTATTCGCGCTGATCCTTAGGGACAGTCGAACAGAAAAGGGCGGCCGCCATGGCCGCCCTTTTTTATTGGCCCAATGCCTTCTGAAGCTGCGCGCCGATCTGGGTCAGCATCTGGATTCGCGCCTGACTGTCATCCAATTGATGATCCAGATCCTTGAAGCGCAGGAATTCCACGGGCCTTCCAAGACCCTGGAGCGCCGATGCCATTTTGACGCTGTGCTGCACGCCGACGTTGAGGTCGAGATCGCCGTGCACAAGCAGGACTGGCGCGGTTATCGAAGACGCGTTCTGAAGAGGCGAGCCTTCGCGAACATGTTCGCCGCTTCCGACGAAATCGCGAACCATCTGGGAGCTGGTATATTCGTCGGCTTCCCGTTTCAGAAGTGCAAGATCCGTAACCGGCGCGATGGCTGCAACTGCCTTGTAACGCGTCGGTTCGACGGCGGCCGCCTGAAGGGCGGCATATCCGCCATAAGACCAGCCCACGATCGCCAGCTTGGCCGGGTCCGCGATACCCTGGTCCACGAGGTAGCGCGCTGAATCATTGACGTCCGAAATGGCCTTTCGCCAATCCTTGAAGCCGTTGGCTCCCTGGAAATCATCGCCATATCCGGACGAGCCGCGATAGTTCGGCTGGATGACGGCATAGCCCCTGGCTGCCAGGAACTGGGCAAGCCAATCGAAACCCCATTCGTCGCGAGAGCTTGGGCCGCCATGCGGCAGCACGACAGCCGCTAGCTTCTTTCCGGCCGACCCGGGAGGAAGCGTCAGATAGGCCGGGATCGAAGTTCCGTCCGCCGCGCGATAAGTGATCGGCTTAACCGGGCTCAGCGTCCGCTTGGCAAGCGCCGGTCGCGCGTCGAACAAGGGGCTCATTTCCTTCGTCTTGCGATCCAGGAAATAATAACCGCCAGGATTGGTGTCCGATCCCGCGAAAATCAGCAGCTTTGTGCCGTCGCTGCTAGAATCCGAAAAGGAGATGATCGGCAAGTTCGGAATCGCATTGCCGAGACTCTGCGAGAGTCCGTCAAATTCCCGGTCGAAATAGACCACTTCGCGCTTGTCGGTAGCGAAGGTGTAGCCAATCACTTTCTGCCCCCGACCGAAGCGGGTCACGCCGTCGATATCCACGGCATCGTTCTTGGCGACCAGCTCAGGCTTGTTGGATCCGTCGAGTACCATTCGATAGAGCGCGTCGCGACCGTTGAGCTTCTGGGTATAAAAAAGCGAATTGCTTTCCGCTTCGATCGCGAGCGGCTGCATTCCGTTTTCATTGCGCTGGTCGTAGGTCCCGAGCGCCTGCCAATCACCGCCGTTGGCACCCCGATATTGATATTTGACCTGGCCGCTCAAAATTCCGGAAGAATCTTCGGCATAGTCGGTCCGGATACGAACATGTCCCCGCCCGTCGGTGACGAAGTCGTCATACTCCGGTCTCGGCGGCTCTACCTCTTCCGATTTCAGCGTGAGGAGGTCGATGCGATCTACGCCCAGGCCCCTTTTCGAGCGCGACATCCGGGTGCCGGTGCGGCCCGCTTCCTTCATATATTCGCGGGCCATCAGGACGGAGCCGCCATCGTTGGTGACCCAATCCAAGACCTGCCCGTCAAACTGACGAACACCTGCATCGTAAAAGCTCGAGCGTTGGCCAAGCTGGGCGAGACCGGTGCCGTCGACCCCGATCCTGATCAACCGGCCGAAGCCGAGGAGCAAACCGTCGACCATCAGGTTGCCGCCGTAACGGCAGACGATCTGCGTCTCGCTTCCAAAGCGGCACCAGCGAAGGGTTTCGGGCGTGCCGGGGGCGGACAAGATCGTCCGTTCCTCTCCAGTAAGAAGGTGGAATACCTTCAACGAGGTTTGCGCGCCCCTGCCGGGAACCAGCATCAGTATCCGGTCGCCTGAGGGAGAAATCGCAACCTGCTCGGCAGCAGGACGGACACCAAACGCCCCTGCATCTTCCACCAATGTTCCCGCGTTAGCCGCCGTTGCGGCCCAAAACGCCACGCTCGCGGCAGCTACCCGCCACTTCATTGAAACGCCCATTACTCCCCCTTACCCCCTCGCGATTCGACGGTTGAGAATTGCGCTACGTAACTGCCCGCGCAACCTCTTGGCGCGTCAGTTACCGATCGTCCGATCGAGCAACTGGCCGATCTTCATCAGCATTTCGGCCCGGGCGTTGCTGTCGTCGAGCTGATGTTCGAGCTCCTGATAGCGCACCAATTCGACCGGAGTGCCTGCTTTCTGAAGCGCGTCGGCCATCTTCGTGCTGTGGGCGATGCGCACGTTCAAGTCCAAGTCGCCGTGAACGAGCAGCACCGGAGCCTTGATGCGCGAGGCATTCTGCAGCGGGGATCCCTGCCTCAAGTTCACGCTGTCCGAACCGATGAAATCACGCGCCACCTTGCCGTTGATATAGTCGTCGGATTCGCGGCGCAGCAGTGACAGGTCGGTAACCGGTGCGATGGCGACCACGGCCTTGTAGCGGTCGGGCTCAAGAGTTGCAGATTGAAGCGCGGCATAGCCGCCGTAGGACCAGCCCACGATCGCGAGCTTGCCGGCGTCCGCGATGCCCTGGTTGACCAGATATTGGGCGGATGCGGAAATATCGCTCATCGCCTTCTTCCAGTCGCGGAAGGCATTCTCGCCCAGGAATTCTTCGCCATAGCCCGCCGACCCGCGATAGTTGGGCTGGATCACGGCATAGCCGCGCGAAGCAAGGAATTGGGCGAGCCAGTCAAAACCGAAGCTGTCGCGCGCACTTGGCCCGCCGTGGGGCAATACGACGGCCGGACGCCCCTTTGCCGGACCGTCCTTGGACATGGTCAGGTAGGCCGGGATCATTTTCCCATCCGCGGCCGGAAAGCTGATCGACTGGACGGGAGCGAGCTGCTGACCGTCGAGCTGTTCGCGCGACAGCAGTAGCTGTTCCATTTGCTTTGTCGCACGGTTCAGAACGTAGAAAGTGCCCGGGTGCGTGTCCGCGCTGGCGTGAACCAGCAGCGTCTTGGCATCGCGCGAAGCGGCAACGAAATCGATCAATGGGGTCGTCGGAAGCGCCCGGCTAAGCGAGCCACCGAGCTTTTTGAACTCGGGATCGAAATAGATCACCCGGGCGCGGTCGTCCGTGTAGCTGTAGCCAATGACCGGAAGTCCGCGATCGATGCGGACCACGCCGTCGATGTCGACCTTGTCATTGCTTGCGACCAGTGATCGGGCACCGGATCCGTCCAGCGTCACCCGATAGAGCGCATCCCGACCATTGAGGTTTTCCAGCACATAGGCCGAATTGGAAGACTGCTCGACCGCGACGGGCCAGATACCTTCTTCACTGACGGTGTTGTAATTGCCGAGCGGCTTCCACTCCTGGTCGCCCGGGGTGCGATAGCGATACTTGATAATCCCGGTGAGATTGTCGGTACCGTCGAAGTCGCTGAACGCCATGATGCGCACGTTGCCGCGCCCATCCGACATATATCGCGATGCTGTCCTCTTCGGCTCCTCGACAACCTTCGATCGAAGCGTGGCAAGCTCGACCCGGTCCACTCCAAGCCCAAGCCGGTCGTCCTTGATATTGGTCGCGCGTTCTTCGACCTTGGGGACATAGGTCCGCGCCATGAGCACGGAACCTTCATTGTCAGGCAGCCAATCAAGGACCGATCCGTCGCTCTGGCGGATATACATGTCATAGCCGGCCCGCTTCGAGCCGAGCGATTGCTGCTTCGTCCCGTCCGAGCGCAAGGTAACCAGCTTCGAGAAGCCTGCCAGTACGCCGCCGATGTTATCGACCGCCGTATACATGCAAATCAGCTGCGTCTCGGTCGCAAATTCGCACCATTCGAGTGACTCGGGCTTCCCGCTCGATCCAAAGATCGGTGTCACCTGCTTGGTGTCGAGATCGAGGATTTTCGCAATTGTCGAGGAACCAGGTCCGGCCGAGAGAAAGACCAGCTTGCGCCCTGAAGGAGACAAGTCGGCGGCCCAGGCGCTTTCCCGCACGCCGAACTGCCGGGCCGCCTGGTTGAGCGGCATTACTTGAGCAGACGCGCTAAAAGATACGCCGGCCAGCAGGGCTGCAGCTATTATATTCTTCAACTTCACTGACATCCTCCCCCGAAGTTCGCGGATGCTGGCAATCAGAATTGCAAGATGCAAGCTTCGCTTGGCGCAATTTGTTGCTCCTGTTACTGGCCCGCCCCATGACTCAGCTTCCACTTCCTGAATGGGCACCCCACCAAGCCGTTTGGATTGGTTTTCCAAGCGCCGCCGACCTTTGGGAAGATGACCTTGCGCCCGCGCAAGCCGAAGTCGCGGCGTTCGCGGCTGCCGTTCACGCCGATGGCGCGGGCGAGAAGGTTTGGCTTGTCGCGGCGGATGAAGCCGCGGCGGATGAAGCTCGGCGGCTGGCGCCATTTGCCGAAGTGATTGTCGAACCGTTCGGCGATATCTGGCTGCGCGATACCGGGGCGATCGTCACCGACGACGGTGCCGGCCGCAAGGCACAGGGGTTCCATTTCAACGGCTGGGGCGGAAAATATGATCTGCCGGGCGATGACAGCATTGGCGAACGGCTCGCGGGTCAGGCCGGCTTGCCCTATGCCAAGGCAGACTGGATCCTGGAAGGCGGAGCGATCGACGGCGACGGCTCCGGAACCTTCATCACGACGGAGCAATGCCTGCTCAATCCCAACCGCAATCCCGGTTTCGACAAGGACGAGGTGGAAGCCCGCCTAAAGCGCGACCTTGGCGCTTCGCGCGTCGTTTGGCTCGGCGACGGCCTGCTAAACGACCACACCGATGGCCATGTCGATAATCTCGCCCGCTTCGTTGGCCCGGGCCGGGTCGCAATTCCGGAAGCGATGTCGGACGATCCCAACGCCGAAACATATGCCGACGCGGCCGAAGCGCTGCTCGACGCGGACCTGGAAGTCGTCGCAATCCCTTCGCCCGGGCTGGTCGAACGCGACGGAGAGATTATCCCGGCGAGCTACATGAACTTCTATATCGGCAATGCGACCGTCGTCGTTCCCCTCTACGGCGCGCCCAATGACGGCGCAGCGGTCGAAGCGGTCCAGGAGCTTTTCCCGGATCGTCGGGTTGTCGGCCTGCGTGCCGATCACATATTGACCGGCGGCGGTAGCTTCCACTGCATCAGCCAGCAGGTGCCAGCATGAGTCAGAAGATCACCGTCGCCGCGATGCAATTGGCTTTCGGCGACGACATCACCGAGAATATCCGCAACGTGACCGAGCTGGTCCGCGAGGCGACGGACCGCGGCGCGCAGGTCGTGCTGCCCCCCGAGCTGTTCGAAGGCCCCTATTTCTGCAAGGTCGAGGACGAGGGCCTGTTCGCGACGGCCAAGCCCACCGAAGAGCATCTGGCGGTTCGAGCCATGCAGCAGCTGGCCGAGGAACTCCGGATCTGGATCCCGACAAGCTTCTTCGAAGCGGACGGGCAGCATTACTATAATTCGCTGGCCATGATCGGACCCGACGGGAAGATCGAGGGCGTCTATCGCAAGAGCCACATCCCCGACGGTCCGGGCTATGAAGAGAAGTTCTACTTCCGCCCCGGGAATACCGGCTTCAAGGTGTGGAAGGGCGCCGGGACCACTCTGGGCGTCGGGATCTGCTGGGACCAATGGTACCCCGAGACGGCGCGCGCGATGATGCTGATGGGTGCCGAGGTCCTGTTCTACCCTACCGCGATCGGCACCGAGCCGCATGATCCCGACCTGGATACGTCGCGGCTCTGGCGCCGGGCGATGGTCGGCCACGCGGTTTCGAATGTCGTGCCCGTCGTGGCGTCGAACCGCATCGGAAACGAGGGCGGCCAGATCTTCTACGGCGACAGCTTCATCTGCGACGAGCGCGGCGACATGCTGGCCGAGTTCGGCAAGGAGGACACCGGCGTCCTCGTCGCGACGCTCGACATCGACCAGGCGAAGCGCCATCGCGCCGCCTTCGGCTTCTTCCGCGACCGCCGGCCGGAGCTTTACGGCAGGCTGGTTGAAGACCGGTGAGTTCGCTTGAACCGGTGACATTGCAAGCAATCGAGCAAGCGCTGGTCGAGCGCGACATAGCGCGCGCCGCGGACCTGGCGGAACAAGCACTAGCCAATGGCGCCCGCGATCCGATGCTCCTCAACCTGGTCGCCTGGAAGCTTGAGGAAGCAGGCGAATATGACGCCTCGCGCCAACTGCTGGATGAAGCGCTGTCACTGTCCCCGGGGGACCCGAGCATCATCGGCGCCATCGGCGCCGTCCTTCGAAAGCAGGGCAAGCTTGGCGATGCGCTGCGCACGCTCGACGAGGCAATAAAGCTGGACCCGACCGCCGCTGCCCCCTGGCTTGAACGAGGCATGGCTCTGGAAACTGGCGGCTCGCTCGAGCCGGCAATGGCCAGCTATCGCCGTGCCGCGGAGCTTGATCCGCAGTCGGCATCCGCATTCGGGGGTGTCGCGGCGGTCGCATCGCGGCGCGGCGACTTCGACGTTGCTCTGCAATTTGCAGAACGCGCCCTTTTGCTGGACCCGCTGGACCCGCAAGGCGCCGCCGGAATGGCACGCATCGACATCGAACGAGGCCGGGCGGATTCCGCGCTTCCGATCCTGGACGCGGCCCTTGCCTCGAACCTCAGCGACGCAAACCGGTCGAACCTTGCCGGCATTCGGGGCGATGCGCTCGACCGTCTCGGCCGGTACGCGGAAGCCTTCGACGCCTATGCGGAGTCAAAGCGGGTTTCGGCCCGCCGCTTCGAACAGCTTGGCGTCGACGGCGAAACCCAGCGCGAACTGGCCGACCGCATCGCAAGCGAATTCACGTCTATCGACAACTGGCCCGGCGACGTCACCAGCGCGGCCTCCGACCCCGCCTTCATCATCGGATTCCCGCGATCGGGAACAACGCTGGTCGAAAATATGCTCGCATCGATCCCTGGCGTCGTGGCGCTCGAGGAACGGCCGACCCTGGCCGCCAGCGAGCAATATTTGGGCGAAGGCGGCCTAGCCCGTTTCGCCTCCGCTTCCGCGAGCGAACTGGAGGAACTTCGCCAAGCCTATTGGCAAGTGGTCCGCGCCGCTGGTGTCGATCCGGACGGCAAGCTGTTCGTCGACAAGGATCCGCTCAAAGGCCTGATGCTGCCACTGATCGCGAGACTCTTTCCGGCCGCCAGGATCATCGTCATGCGCCGCGATCCGCGTGACGTGGTCCTGAGCTGCTTTCGCTCCAATTTCGCGCTCACTGCCGCCGCGCTCGAATTCACCGACCTGGAGCGTACGGCTCACCATTACGACGCGGTCATGCGGACTCAGGAGGCGTTCCTGGCCGCCCTGCCCTTGGCCCGCCACGAACTGCGCTATGAGGCGCTGGTCGCGGACTTCGAAACCGAAACGCGCCAGCTTTGCGATTTCCTTGGGGTCGAGTGGAGCGAGGATATGCGCGACTTCGCCCAGACCGCGCGCCGCCGCGGGGTTTCGACGATGAGCGCGACGCAGGTCACCAAGAAGCTCTACGACGGGTCGAAGCAATGGCGCCGATATGAGGAGCGGCTGCGTCCCATCCTGCCGATCCTTGATCCCTGGGTGAAGAGCTTCGGATATTCCGCGTGAACGCTTCGTCTCACCTCTATGCCGTCGCGATCGGTTCCAACCGCCGCCATGGCCGCTTCGGAAGGCCGTCCGGGGTCGTCGAAGCGGCGATTTCGCGCCTCGATGCCGATTTCGACCTGTTCGATGCGGCGCCGATCATCCTCAACAAGGCGGTCGGCGGGGCCGGCCGCGATTTCGCCAATTCGGTCGCGCTGGTGAGCAGCAAGCTTGAGCCGCCGGCCATGCTTGCGGCGATCAAGCGGATCGAGCGGGAATTCGGTCGCCGCCCCGGCCGGCGCTGGGGAGAACGGGTGCTCGACCTCGACTTGGCCGCCTGGGACGGAGGACGATATCGGGCCTTGAGCCTTACGATCCCCCACCCTCGCCTCGCCGAACGGGATTTCGTTCTGGGTCCGCTGGCAGCGGTGGCGCCCGACTGGCGCATTGCCGGGCCGCTTAGCGTCCGCCACCTGCTATCGCGCCTTGGCAAGCGCCGCCCCAGCCGCTAACGGCGGCCATCCGAACGATGGTGCGGGCCCTTAGCTCAGTCGGTAGAGCAACTGACTTTTAATCAGTAGGTCGCTGGTTCGAATCCAGCAGGGCTCACCAGCCTCATTACACTTCAAAATAAACGCCACGCGTCAGCGTGTCCGCTTCTGTCAAAGATTGACGACGTTGTAGCGCTTCAGCTCCTCGGGGGTCAGGCAGCGCCGTGTCGAGCGGTCCTGCCCTTCCGTCTCGACCGCCTTTTGCTGGTACATCACGTCGCTCAGCAGCTTGCGCGACACGCCCATGCGGATGAGGAAGTCATTGTCCTCTGTCGCGAGGATCGCCGAGCTTTGCTCGATCTCGCCGATCAGGCCGACGGTGGCGTTGGCGCCCTTCGATACTTCGACGTCGATCAAGGCTCGGTTGGCGGTGTGGGTGAACATATGGACAATGAACAATCCGCCCGCGTCGACCGAGCGAATGGGGCCGCCCATGAAGAGAAAGTTGCAGGCGGAGAAGCACGCCGCGCCGGCGGGGACGCGCGTCGGGATCATCGCCTTGCGGATCAGGCGGCCGCCTTCGTTGCCGATGGCGGCATTTCCGCCGGGAGAGCTGAACCAGATCTCCTCCACCGGCGCGTTGGCGGTGAGCGCTTCGGCCAGCCGGGTCGCGGCGCCATCGTCGATCACGCCCTCGGCCCGAAGCACGCGGCCTCCGCGGCTTGTGTCGAGCGTGAAGCGCATTTGCGGATAGGTCGCCCAGCCGGGCGCCTCCGGGCAGGTCGGGTTGACGGGATCGTTGACCGCAGCGACGGGGGCGGCCCAAAGCAGCGCGGTCAGAGCCGCGAGGCAGCCCGCCCTATGTGGCCAGGGCATAGCCACTTTCGCCGGGCTTGCGGCACATCTTCTTCAAGGCGGTGGTTTCCTCGCCATCGACAATGACGACATCGGTGACGGTCACGCAGCTGGTGCCGTCGGCGAGCTTGTCCTCGCCGGTAACGGTGGACGTCCCGGAAACATTCTCGCGGGTCTCACTCTTCCAGGCCGAAGATGTGCCGACGCCGCCGCGAACCGCGCTGTTGGTGGCTTCCGCCGCCTGGACCTGCTCCTTGCAGTCGAGCTGTTCAATGATCGCGGTCGACAGCAGGCTTCCGACCGGTACCGCAAGGCCGACCACAGCCCCGCTTGCCCCGGCGCTGCCGAGCGCGGAACCGGCGATGCTACCCGCGATCGCGCCGAATAGGCTGTTGCGCTGCTTCCTGGACTCCGAAGTCTGGCACTGCTGGGTGGTGGTGGAGCTTTCGCTCTTCTTCTTGCCGAGGCCGAAGAATTGGGCCTGCGCAGGCTGCGCGGCGAGTGTGGCAATGGCGATTGCCGCAGTGATGAATTTGGTCGCGTTCAACTGCCCGCTCCCTGTTTACTGGCCAGGACGCCGGTCTATGCCTGCCCGTCAAGCCGGTCAATCGGCGGGAGTACCCTTAGCCATCTGCTACCAGCTTTTCCGGATTCCGTTTCGGAGTTTGCGGGCCTAGCCCCGCACGCGGATCGGGGGTGATCGCGATTGGTGCGATGGTCGATGCGATCGCTTTTCTGAAATTTCCAGAAGGGGAGCTCTCAAATGACCCAGAACCTTTGCAAGGCGCTAATGTCTGCCGCGGCACCCGCCCTGATCCTGTTGCCAGCGCTATCGTCCTGTTCGAAGCCAGCGCAGGAAAATGCAACCGAGCAAGCCGCGACCGAGACAAGCGCCACGGAGCAAGCTGGCACCGAACAGGCAGGGGCGGCGCAAGACGAATCCGCAAAGAATGCAAAGGGCCTGCTCAAGGCCATGGCGGACTATCTCGCGGCGCAGAAGGTCATATCACTGAGCTATGACTCGGTGTTCGAAGTGGTCACCGACCAGCAGCAGAAACTCCAGGTCGCGACTTCCGGCACCGTGCTTCTGAACAGGCCGGACAAGGTTCGAACGACCCGCAAATCCGGTTTCTCCGATACCGAAATGGTCTTTGACGGGAAAACGCTTTCGTTCCTCGGCAAGGGTCAGAATGCCTACATCCAGGCGGAAGCTCCCGGCACGATCGATACGTTGGTCGAGCAGCTGAGGGACAAGTTCCACAGGCAGCTTCCCGGTGCCGATTTCCTGACGTCGAACGTCTACGATGAACTGATGACCGACGTCACTGACGTAAAGGATCTCGGAAGCGGCGTAATCGACGGCAAGGAATGCGATCACCTGGCGTTTCGCGCCAAGGACACCGACTGGCAAATCTGGATTGCGCAGGGCGATACTCCGTATCCCTGCCGCTATGTGATCACCAGCAAGGGCGTCGATCAGGCGCCACAATTTACGATGACCATTCGCGACTGGAACGCGAGCGCCGGTGCAGGACAAGGTGATTTCAGCTTCACGCCGCCCGCAGGCGCCAAGAAGCTGGACATCAAGGACCTCGCGGCGCTCAAGGAAACCAGCGACCTGCCCGAAAATTACAAAGTGGGAGCTTCCAAATGACCATGTCCAGGAAAGTGCGGATCGTGCTGCTGGCGGGGCTCGTCGGCTTCGGCGCGTCGGAGGCGGCAAACTACCTCACGAACAGCAACTCATTCAGCCTGGTAGCTCCGGCTGAAGCACGAGTGGGCCGTCCGTTGACGCCGGTCAGCGTAGCCGGCGTCGCTCGACGGACGTCGAGGCGCTGTGCGGCGGGCGTGTATAACTGCTGAAATGCGCACCAGCCGCCGAGTTCGGCGCGCTGGAGAGCTGAAAAATAAGTGAAAAAATGGGCCGCGTTCCGGGGAAATGGAACGCGGCCCAGGCGTGCTCCCCTTTTTATTCGTAACGAAGAGCGTGGATCGGGTTTGCCCGCGCGACCTTGAAGGCGTGGCTGATTACCGTGACGATGGCGATGGTGAGCGCGACCAGCGCGGCCACCACGAACGGCGCGGGACCAAGGTCGATCCGGTCGTCGAACTGGTTCAGCCAGTCGCGCATCAGCCACCAGGCGGCCGGCCAGGCGATGATGTTGGCGACGATGACCGGACGGCTGAACTGCCAGACCAGCAGTTGCACGATGTCGCGAGTCCGGGCCCCCAATACCTTGCGGATCCCGATTTCCTTGGTCCGCCGTTCGGCGGTGAACGCCGCGAGACCGAACAGGCCGAGGCAGCCGATGACGACCGCCAGCATGGAGAATGCCGCGAACATCTGCGCGCGAGCATCCTCTGCCTCGTACAGCTCCTTCATCACGTCCTCGCTGAACTCTGCGTTGAACGGCACCTCGTTGGTGATCTGCTTCCATTCCCGCTCGACGGCCGAGCGAACGGTCGCGGGATCGCCGTCGTAGCGGACGATCATCCACGCCGGACCCTTGTTGACGTTGCGGAACATGATGGGATCGATCGGCGTGCGGACCGAACGGAAGCGGGTATCGCCGACGACGCCGATGATGTGCACGTCGGTGATGCCGGTGTCGGGCGAGAACATCTCGCTGCGCACGGTCTTGCCGACCGCGTCCTGCGGCGATTTGAAGCCGAGCTGGCGGACGGCATATTCGTTGAGGACGACGTTGACGCCGCGCGCGGTCAGCGCTTTTTCCACTTCGACGTCCGTCGGGAACGGGGTGGTCATGTCGTCCATCGGCCGGTTCGGATCGAACCAGCGCCCGGCCTTCATCGTCAGCCCCATGGCGTCGAAGAAGCCCTCGTCGACATTATATTGGCCGATCAGGATCTGCTTGGTGCTGCCCGGCGGGATGATGAAGTTGTTGTTGTTGTTCGACGTGTTGACGCCGATGTCGGTGCGCCCGACCGCGGTAACGCCCGGCACCCGCTTCATCCGCTCGACGATGGATTCTCCGGTATCCCAGAGCTGGGCGCGGGCGAGTTCGTCCACCTGGAGGATATGGTCGCGCTTGTAGCCCGGATCGACCGAGCGCGCGTACACCGTCTGGCCGTAGATGACCGCGGTGCAGATGATGAGGCCGATCGAAACCGCGAACTGCAACACGACCAGGGCCGCGCGCAGGCGACCCGAACCCGGCGTTTCAGCAGCGGATCGGTTGGCCTTGAGCACCTGCGCCGGCTGGAACCGCGACAGGAAGAAGGCCGGATAGAGGCCGCTGACGATACCGACCGCCAAGGTAAGGCCGATGGCCGGCAACAGGATACCGCCGCTGCCCAGATAGTGGAGCTGCAGGTCCGCATCGAGGAACGCCGCGAACGGCTTCACCAGCAGTTCGACCAGCGCCAATGCCAGAAGCATCGATGCGGCGGAGATCAGGATCGATTCCCCGACGAACTGGATGATCAGCTGCTTGCGATTGGCCCCAAGCACCTTCCGAAGCGCGACTTCACGGGCGCGCTGGCTTGCGCGCGCCGTGGCTAGGTTGGTGAAGTTCACGACAGCCATGCCGAGGATCAGTGCGGCGATGATCGCGAAGGTCGTGATCGTCTGCTGCTCATTGCTGGGCGTCATCTCGCCATCCTTGGCCTCGCCGAGGTGGATGTCGCTAACGTTGGTGAACTTCCATTCCTGGAAATCGCCCTGGTTGAACTTGATGCCGCCGGTGTCCTCGTCCGGGATGTTGCGCTTTTCCCAGGCGGGAAGCTGCGCTTCCAGCTTCTTGGCATCGGTGCCCGGTTTCAGTTTCAGATAGACCCAGCCTGACTGGCAGCCCCAGCAGCTCAGGAAGAAGGGATCGTCCTTGAAGAAGGCCGCCATGTCGAGGCGTAGGATGGCGTTGATCTTCATGTGCGAATTCTTCGGCACATCCTTGAGGACGCCGGTGATCTTGAAGTCGCGCTTGATGCCGCGGGAAATGACCGTCAGCGTCTTTCCGACGACGTCTTCGGTGCCATAGCGGCGCATCGCCTCGCTCTGGGTGACGACACCGGTCTGCGGCGCGGTGAGGGTCGTTCCGGCCACCAGCGGCAGGTTGACGACCTTCAGGAAGTCTTCGTCGGCATATTTATAGTCTTCGGTAGCGGTGGCCTGCCCGTCCTTCAGGAAGACCGGCTCCGTGCCGAGGATGTAGGCGCCGTTCTCGACCTGCGGGAAGTCCTTCTCGATGCGTTCCTTGGTCGTGTAGGACGCCATCTGGAAGGCGAATTCTTCGCCCGTGTCCGGGTTCTTGCCGAAGGTCTGGAACTGGTAAGTGTTCTCAGCGTCCGGGATCCACTTATCGTAGCTCTGCTCGTAACGGATGTAGAGCAGGATCATGATGCAGGCGGCCATGCCGATGGCGAGGCCGGCGATGTTGATGATCGAATAGGTCTTGCTCTTGGCGAGCGCCCGAACAGCTACCGTCCAATAGTTCCGCCACATCGTTCCTGTCCTCGTCCAAATCCTGGCTGCGAAGGGGGCCGAACCAGCAGCGAAGCGGGTTCGGCCCGGCGATATTCCGTTATTCGTACCTCAGTGCGTGAATGGGGTTGGCTCTCGCCACCTTGAACGCGTGACTGATGACCGTGACGATGGCGATGGTGAGCGCGATCAGTGCGGCCGCCACGAACGGTGCCGGGCCCAGAGTGACCCGATCGTCGAACTGGTTCAGCCAGTCGCGCATCATCCACCAGGCCACCGGCCAGGCGATGATGTTGGCGACGATAACCGGACGGCTGAACTGCCAGACCAAGAGGCGCACGATGTCGCGGGTGCGGGCTCCCAGCACCTTGCGAATGCCGATCTCCTTGGTCCGCCGCTCGGCGGTAAAGGCGGCGAGGCCGAACAGGCCGAGGCAACCGATCACCACCGCGAGCAAGGAGAAGGCCGCGAACATCTGCGCGCGGGCATCTTCCTGCTCATATGCCTCGCCAATCACGTCTTCGCTGAACTTGGCGTTGAACGGCACCTCGTTGGTGATCTGCTTCCACTGGCGCTCTACGGCGGATTTTACCGTCGCGGGATCGCCATTGTAGCGGACGATCATCCACGCCGATCCGGTCGTAACCTTGCGGAACATGATCGGTTCGATCGGGGTGCGGACCGTGCGGAACCGGCTATTGCCGACCACACCGATGATAGTGATGTTCACCATGCCCGCTTCCGGTGACAAGAGCTCACTCTTCACCACCTTGCCGACCGCATCCTGAGGCGATTTGAAGCCTAGCCGCTGGGCGGCAAGTTCGTTGATGACGACGTGGATTCCGCGCTGGGCGATCGATTTCTCGACGTCCAGGTTCTGCGGAAATGGTATGGTCGTATCGTCGATCGGACGGCTGGCATCGAACCAGCGGCCGGCCTTCAAGGTGAGACCCATCGCGTCGAAATAATCGGCGCCCACATTGTACTGGCCGATCAGGACCTGCTTGTTTGCACCGGGCGGAATGATGCCCGAATTGCTGTTGTTGGTGGTCGCGACGCCTATATCGGCAAGCGAAGCAGCGGTCACACCAGGGATGCGCTTCATCTGATTCACGATCGTCTCGCCGAGCGGATAGAGCTGGGCACGCCCCAGTTCATCGACCTGGAGGATGTGATCCCGCTTGTATCCGGGGTCGGCCGACCGGGCGTAGACCGTCTGACCGTAGATGACCGCGGTGCAGATGATGAGCCCGATCGAAACCGCGAACTGCATCACCACCAGCGCGGTACGAAGACGTCCGGAACCCGGCGTTTCAGCGGCGGAGCGATTGGCTTTCAAGACCTGCGCCGGCTGGAACCGCGACAGGAAGAAAGCCGGATAGAGCCCGCTGATGACGCCGACCAGCAAGGTCAGCACGATCGCCGGAAGCAGGATCCCGCCCTGACCGAGGTAGTTGAGCTGCAGATCCGCATCGAGGAATGCAGCGAAAGGCTTCACCAGCAGCTCGACCAGCGTCAACGCCAACAGCATCGAAGCGGCGGAGATCAGGATCGATTCACCGACGAACTGGATGATGAGCTGGCGCCGGTTCGCACCGAGAACCTTCCTCAAGGCCACTTCGCGAGCACGCTGGCTGGCCCGGGCCGTGGCGAGATTGGTGAAATTGACCACCGCCATTCCGAGGATCAGCAAGGCGATCACTGCGAAAGTGGTGATCGTCTGCCGGTCGTTGCCCGGGGTTATGGTGCCATCCTGCCCCTTGCCTAGGTGGACGTCCGCGATGTTGACGAAATGCCAGTCCTGCTCCTGGCCGGCGTTGTACATGATGTCGCCGTTCGGCTCGTCAGGGATGTTGCGCTTTTCCCAGGCCGGAAGCTGCGCTTCCATCTTCGACACGTCGGTGCCGGGCCGGACTTTCAGATAGACCCAACCGTTCTGGCAACCCCAGCAAGTGAGGATTTGCGGATTGTCGGCGTTGAAGGTCGGATAATCGAGGCGCAGGACCGCCTTGACCTTCATGCTCGAATTCTTGGGTATATTCTTGAGCACGCCATTGATCTTGAAATCACGCTTTTGGCCGCGCGAGATCACCGTCAGCGTGCGTCCCAGCACCTGATCGGTGCCGTAGCGGGCGATGGCCTCGTCCTGCGCGATCACCGCCGTCTGCGGCGCGGTAAGGGTCGTTCCGGAGAGCAGCGGAAGGTTGATCACCTTCAGCATGTCGTCGTCCGCGAACAGATAGTCTTCGGTCGACGTCGCCTGGCCGTCCTTCAGGAAGACCGGCCCATTGTCCTGGACGTAGACGGCGTCCGTGACCTGCGGGAAATCCTTCTTGATCCGGTCCTTGGTCACATAGGCGGACATTTGCAGCAACGCCGGATCACCGCCCGATTCCGGGTTCGGATACCAGGCCTGGAACTGGTAGGTGTTCGCATGATCCGGGAGCCATTTGTCATAGCTCTGCTCGTACCGAATATAGAGCAGGATCATGATGCAGGCGGCCATGCCGATCGCGAGACCGGCAATATTGATGATCGAATATGTCTTGCTCTTGGCAAGCGCCCTAACCGCCACCGTCCAGTAATTGCGCCACATCGCGGCTTATTCCCTTCGAACCGAGTGCAATCAGGCGGCGCGGCGCCGTTCCTGGAGGATACGACCGTCGAGCATGTTGACGACGCGCGAGGCGAAGTCGGCATGGGCCGGCGAGTGGGTAACCATGACGATCGTCGAGCCCTCCTGGTTGAGCTGGCGAAGCATCCGCATCACTTCCTCGCCATGGGCCGTATCGAGGTTGCCGGTCGGCTCGTCGGCGAGGATCAGCTTCGGCTCTCCGACCAGGGCGCGGGCAACGGCGACGCGCTGCTGCTGGCCGCCCGACAGCTGGGTCGGACGATGCTTGGCGCGGTGGGCGATCCCGACCTTGTCGAGCACGCGATCGACCCGCGACTTGCGCTCGCCCGCAGGGATGTTGTGGTAGAGTAGCGCGAGCTCGACATTCTCGCGGACCGTCAGCTCGTCGACCAGGTTGAAGCTCTGGAAGATGAAGCCGATGTTGCTTTTGCGGGTATCCGCCAGCTTGGCCTCGGTGAGGCCCGCGACCTCATGGCCGTTGAACACATATGATCCTTCGGTCGGGCTATCGAGCATGCCCATCACATTGAGAAGGGTCGACTTGCCGCATCCGGACGGGCCCATGATCGCGACGAATTCGCCGTCGGCAATATCAAGGTCGATCGCGTCGAGCGCGGTCGTTTCAACGGAATCGGTCCGGTAGGTCTTGGTCAGGCCGGTCATGGTCAGCATGGAACGTTCCCCTTCTACTCGTCGGTGTCGAAGCTGAGGTGGTCCTTGTCGACCAGCCCGCTATAGGTTGAGGTGATGACGCGCTCTCCGGGCTTCAGGCCGTCGAGCACTTCGATGAAATCATTATTGCGGCGGCCGAGTTGGACCGGGCGGCGCTCGGCGCTGTTGCCGTCGACCACGAAGATCCAGTTGCCGCCGGTATCGTTGAAGAAGGCGCCGTTGGGGATCAGTACCGCACGGCTGGAATCGCCCAGGGTCAGCTTGGTCGACATGGTCTGGCCGCGCTGCATTTGCGCCGGTTCCGGACCTTCGAACACAAGGTCGATGCGGAACTGGCCGTTGCGGACCTGAGGATAGATTTTGGCGACCTTCAGCCCATAGGTCTTGCCGCCGACCTCGATGCTGGCCGTCTGGCCCACGACGACGCGGCCGAGGTAGAATTCGTCGACGTCGGCCTCCAGCTTGTTGCGGCCGGCGCTGTCGATCTGGCCGAGCCGTTCGCCTTGCTGAAGCGACTGGCCGAGCTGGATGGAGAAGCCGCTGAGCTGGCCGGAAACCGGCGCGCGCAGGCTAAGCTGGCTGAGGCTGCCCCGCGCGATCGAAAGGCTTTGGTTCATCGAAGCAGCCGAAGCGCGGAGCTGGCCGAGCTGGTTCGCCTGCAGCGTCTCGTCTTCCGCGATGCTACCCTTGAGGATCGCCAAGCGGCTGCGCTGCATTTGCAGGTCGTCCTTGGTGTCGTTGAATGTCTTGGCCGAAACGAACCCTTTTTCAGCCAGCGGGCGCTGCAGGTCGTAGAGTCGCTGGGCCTTGGATAGATCGTTCTGCACCTGGTTCATTTCGCGCCGGTTGGCGCTTCGGGTCTGCTGCAGGGCCAATTCCTGGCTGCGCATATTGTTGAGCTGCTGCTCGACCTCGGTCTGACGCGCGAGCGTCGACAGTTGCAGGTCAGCATTGGAAAGAATGGCGAGCAGCTGTCCCTTTACGACAGTTGTGCCATCTTCGACCGCCAGCTGCTCGACACGGCCCCCTTCGACGGCGTCCAAATAGACCGTCACGAGCGGTGCGACCCGCGCTCTAAGGGGTAAAAAATCCTCGAAAGTGCCCTGCCTCGCTTCGGCAATTGTAAGCCGGCTTGGGTTGACGGTCTGCGATCCGGAACGCGGAGCGAACAACCAGAACAGCAGCAATAGAAGCAGAACGGCGCCTGCACCGGCACCGATCAGGATACGCTTGTCGATCTTCTTTCGAACGACGACGCGATCCATTGCCCCGCCGCTGACTGCCCCGGTCTCCCCCTTCACTTCTCGCAACTCCACCAGGCTCATTGTCCATCTCCGAACAGCGAATGTCCGGAAACGGACAGTGATTGGCCGGTTTTCGCCGGCGCTTTGCTCTTAATGTCGAAATTGACCCCGCTAATCATGCCGCCATCGTTGCAACTGGCGTGCCAAATGGATTGCACGGTCGCCACTGTTCGTTTCCGGACAATGGCGTTAGGCTCGGGCGGTGGATGCCCCTTTCGACCTTGCTGTCGTCTGCGACGACGACCCGGATATCGCCCTTGCGGCGAAGCTCGCGCTTCGCGGCATGTTCAAGGAAATCGAGACCTTGGCATCGCCTCGCGAGCTGCAGGATTTCATCAAGGCGCGGGCACCCGACGCGATCCTGCTGGACCTTAATTTCGAGCGCGCAGCCACCGACGGCAGCGAGGGGCTCGACTATCTCGGCCGGATCATGACGGCGGACCCGGAAGCGGCGGTGGTCATCATTACAGCCCATGGCGCGGTGTCGGTCGCGGTCGAGGCGATCAAGCGCGGCGCCAGCGACTTTGTCGCGAAGCCTTGGAGCAATGAGCGCCTTGCAGCCACGGTCAGAAGCGCGGCGGCGCTGCGCCAGACACGCCTCGAAGCACAACTGGAGCGCGGCCGAAGCTCCGAGCTTGGCCATAATGGCGAAACGCCGCTGCTGGGCGATTCCGAAGCGATGGAGCGGGTTCGCACCCTGATCGACCGCGCTGCGCCGACGGACGCCAATGTGCTGATCCTGGGGGAGAACGGGACAGGCAAGGAAATCGTAGCCCGCGAGATCCATCGCAAGTCTCGGCGAAGCGGCCAGCCGATGCTCTCCATCGACCTGGGTGCGACCGCGGAAAGCCTGTTCGAATCCGAACTGTTTGGTCACACCAAGGGAGCATTCACCGGCGCCAGCGGCGACCGGATGGGACGGCTGAAGGCCGCGGACCAGAGCACCTTGTTCCTGGACGAAATCGGCAATTTGCCGCTTCACCTGCAGCCCAAACTGCTGACGGCACTGGAACAGCGGCAAGTGGTCCCACTCGGGTCAAACCGTCCCGTTACCATCGACGTCCGCGTCGTCGCCGCGACCAACCTCACTTCCGACCGACTGGGGGATGAAACGCGTTTCCGGCAGGACTTGCTGTTCCGCCTGAACACCATCGAAATCCACCTGCCGCCGCTTCGTGCGAGGCGCGACGACATCCCGCGGCTGCTGGAACATTATCTCAGGCTCTATGAGCGCAAATATGAGCGCCCGGAGCGGCTTGTCCCGGCGGATGTGATGGAGCCGCTGGTAAAGCACGACTGGCCCGGCAATGTGCGCGCCCTGCGCCATGCCGCCGAGCGTGCAGTGATCATGGCGGACGGCACCGCCTATCGGCTCGACGATTTCCCGCTTCCGCAGCGGCATGAGGGCGCGGCGCTATCGCTGGTGCCGGGCAGCCTGAACCTCGACCAGCTCGAACGGCAGATGATCGAGCGTGCCTTGCGGATGCATCACTTCAATATCTCGCTCGCCGCGTCCGAATTGGGCCTGAGCCGCGGCGCGCTCTATCGGCGCATGGAAAAACATGGGCTTTAGGAGGCGGTTCGAGTTCGGGCTGGCGTGGCGAACGCTGGTCCTGATGCTAGCTATCTGGCTGTTCATGCATTCGCTGTCCTTGCCGGACCTTCGCGCCGCCAGGCTGGTCGCGGCCTTCGTTGCCTTCGCGGCGCTGGCAAGCCTTTGGCAATTCATCCGCCGAACCAATTTCCAGGTTGCGCGGTTCATCGAATCCGTCCGATTCGAAGATTATTCGCAGCGCTTTTCCGACCCGAGCGGCGGCGGCTTCGACGTGCTCGGCGATACGCTCGATGCGGCGCTGAAGGCGCTCCAGGCCCGGCACGTCCAGGCTTCCGGCGAAGCGCGTTATCTTTCGGCGATCGTCGACGATTCACCGAGTGCGCTGCTGTCGGTCGACAAGGAAGGCCGCGTTGAATTGTTGAACAAGGCCGCGCGCCAGCTTTTTGCCCGCCAGCCGCTGACCCGGCGTGAGGATTTGCTGGCACTGGGCGCAGAGATGGCGGCAGCGGCCGACCTTCCGCCGGGAACGCGAAAGATCACGCGCCTGATGATCGATGGCATTCCGCATAGGGCGATCTTTGCTTCCGCCCAGGTCGCGCGGCTCGATGGCGGGGTTACGATCCTGTCGATCCTGCCGGTGCAAAGCGAACTGGGAGCGCTGGAGGTCGCGGCGCAGGCCGACCTGGTCCGGGTGCTGACCCATGAGATCATGAATTCGCTGACGCCGGTCACCTCATTGGCGCGGACCAGTGCGGAAATGGTCGCGTCGGCGGAGCAGCAAGGCGCGGATCTGGGAGATGTCCGTGTTGCTACCGAGACGGTCGCGCGTCGCGCCGAAGGCATATTGCGGTTCGTCGAGAGCTATCGTGAATTCGCGCAGACGCCGGAGGTTCGCCGCCGTTCGTTCATGGCCCTGCCCTGGGCTGAGGAATTGCTTCGTCTCGCCCTTGCCAATGCCGACGAACGCCATGCCGGGGCAGCTTTGGAGGTTGTGCCGGAGACATTGAAGATCAGCGCCGACCCGGAGTTGCTTGCGCAGGCGCTGCTGAACCTGCTGCGCAACGCATTCCGGATAACGGCCGACGTCGCCGATCCTGTCGTCGTGCTGGCGATCACTCGCCAAGCGGGAAGCCGCTTCCGCATCGAGGTTCGCGATAATGGCCCGGGCATTCCCGCGGAGCGTCGGGAGGACGTGTTCCTGCCCTTCTATACTACGCACAAGGGCGGTAGCGGCGTTGGCCTGAGCTTCGCGCGCCAGGTTGCGCTGGCCCATGGCGGATCGATCAGCGCCGGGGATTCTCCGGAAGGCGGCGCTTCGATCGCACTGATGATCTGACTGAAAATGCCGCCGCCCCGCCCGGGATACAGGGGGTGTTTAAGCGGGGCGGCGGCACTCGGGCTTCACAAGCCTAGGACAAGGCTTGCCCGAGCTGACAATCCGATCTTCTCTTCGCGTTCTTCAGCACCCAGTTCGCCGGCGATGCGGAAGCCGTAACCGCCGCCGATGCCGCGAAGCCGTCCGACCCAGCCGCTTTCGCGGTCTTCGGGTTCGAGTGTGAAGTCATCGCCATCGGCGAAGTGCGCGGTGGTATCGCCGAGGGATCCGCCGACGATCTGGCGGCGGCCCGCCTCGATTTCCATGCGGAAGAAGCTGTCGTCAGGGCGGTAGCCGCCCATCTCGAAGCCCGCGACCAGCAAGGCGTTGACCGCCAGTTCATCACTGGTCCGGTCGTCAACCGTCAGGTCGAGCGCAGCACCGCCGCCCTCTTCCTCATAGCCATCTTCGCTGAGCCGATAATATTCGATGCCGGCCGTCGGACGGATGTAGAAGGACCCGGCCCAAAGCTCCTGGCTGGCGTCAGCCGCCAGCGAGAATAGCGAGCCGTTCCAGCTGCCTTCGATCTGACGCTCGATCGCCTCGCCGCCTTCCTGGCCGCGGAAGAAGCGCTTGCCGTCGAAATCGATGTAGGAATAGCTGGCGCGGGCACCGACCTGCAGGCCCTCGTGCTGGAGCCGCCAATGCGCTGCGAGAGCATATTGGTTGGCGTTGACCTTATTGTCGCTGCCCTTGTCCTCGTCCTTGCCCCAGATGTAGCTCAAGGAACCGCCGAACTTGCCAAGCTTGGTGTCATATTCGGCGCCCATCGTGGCTCCCCAGCCGCCGATCTCATAACCGGCGGTTTCGCCGATGCTCTTCGACGAGCCGAAGACGGCCTGGGCGGCGTAGTAGCTGACATTCCCCTCTTGCTTGTGGGTCGACTTGGGGTCGGCCAGCATCCGCGCGAGGGTACGGTCGCCCATCGTCACCGCTTCGAACGTGCCGCCGGCATGATCCGGAAGCATCTGCCGGATGGAGTCGACGAATTCCTCCTGGTTGCGGATCGCGAGGAAGCTGTCGCCGATGGCGTCATCCTCGGCCAGCGCTTCGTAAATGGCGGGATAGGCCGCGGTCTCCGAGCGGTTGAGCCCGAGTTCCGTTGCCGACTTGCGGCTGATGTCGACGGAAATCTGGTTGCCGGAAACGGTCAGCGCTCCCTTGTACAGGAACGGCAGCAATTCGTTGTTCGCGGTGAGGTTGTTTCCACCCGTCAGCGTGCCTGCGTTCAGCACTACGAACTGGCCCTCGGCGTGTTCGACGTCGGCAACATTGAGCTGCAGCTTCGAGTCCGCGCCGAAGCTTGCGGAGCCGCTGACGTTGAGCATGCTCGATGCACCCGGCGTCTTGTCGAGGGTTACGGCCAAGGTGCCGCCTTCGGTCACGTTCAGCGACGCGATCGTCGCCGATTTGACCACACCGAACGTTCCCTTCTGGACGTTGACCGCCAGGCCTGAGGAATTGCTGAGCTGGGCGGTGAATTTGGACGTCCCGCCAATGGTCAGCACGTCCGCGCCGCCGCCGAAATCGACCGCACCTTTGAAGACGGAGGTACCGCCGGTCGTGATCGTGTCGACGCCCGATCCAAAGCTGAGATTGCCCGAGGCGATTGCGTCGCCCGACAGGAGGAAGCGATTGTTGCCTGCTCCAAACGCGACATTGCCAGTGAGCTTTCCGTCCGCGATGTCCAGCGTGTCGCTCCCCGTACCGAGGCGGATGTCGCCGACGATCGTCGGTTCGGCGAAGCCTGCGCCTACGGCGGTTTGCTTGATCGTAGCGCCGGTCGTGTTGGCGCTCAGATCGATCGCGACGTTCCGGGTCGACGTGGCCGCAGCGCCAGAAGCCGAGATGGTACCGCTATTTTCAATGAGGTTTAGCGTGCCGGACTTGTCGACAATGGCCACGGCCGTGCCGGCCTCACCCGTCGAAGACTTGATCTCTCCGCTGTTGCGAAGGACCGGAAGGTTCGCGCCGGCCGCGATGTCGATCGCGGTTGCGACCGAGCCGGCGGTATTGCCGCTGGTTGCGTTGATCTTGCCGGCGTTGCGCAGCTCCGGCGTGGTGGTTCCTGCGCCCAGGCGCACGGCCGTCGCATTCTTGTCGAAGGACTTGGCGCTGATCGTGCCGCTCACGCCTATTCCGTTGGCGATGGAGACCGTCCCTCCGAGACCGCCGATCTGCAGCGCGTTGCCGTCAACGCCTGCATAGAGCCCGTCGCCCAATATGCCGCCGTCGACGATGAGGCCGAACCCCGTGCCCGTCCCTTCGGTAGCGCCGATCGTGATTGCGCCAGCGGAACCGATCCTGAGGGCAGCCGCCGAGCCGTAGGAGATGATGGAGGCGGTGCCTTCCTTGGCATCCTCGATGCCGTCGTCGTCCTCGTCATTGTCCGTCGAGCTCTGGTCCTTCGGCGGCACGGCGAGAATGATGCCCTTGGCGACACTTCCTTCGATGGAGACTGCCGGTCCGCCCTGAAGCAGGTCATCTGCGTCGAGCTTGGTCCGATCGCTCGGCGGAGTGGTGAAGCGATAGCCGGTCGAGACGATTGCGCCCTGAAGCACCATCGATCCACCGACGTCGCCAGTGGAACGGACCGCAATGGCATTCTCGCCGCGTGCCGAAATCGTCCCCGCCAGGCGAGCATTGCCGCTGACGCCCGATAGCTGGACGCCGACCGAATTGTTGCCGAGAACGTCGATCTTGCCGTCGGTCCGGAAATTGCCGGTCAGCGGACCGCCCATCATGATACCGGCGCTGTTGTTGCCTTCGACCGTGATGCTGCCGGCGGCGCCGATCAGGATGTTGCCGGTCATCGCGCCATTGGTCCGGATACCGAACCGGTTCGATCCGGTCGCGAACGGTCCGTCGAGGTCGCCGTCATTGTCCGCGTCCGTCGCGGTGTAGGATTCGTCGACGACGATCTTGCCGTTCAAGGTGATGTCGCTGGTGACGCCAGCCGCGACGTCCACGCCCGCGACGTTGGAAATGTTGCCGATCTGGATCGTGCCGTCATTCTTGAGCTTGTGGTTGCTGTCGATGATGACGCCGCCGGCAGCGGTGCCGTTCACGACGCCGCTGGTGTTGATCAGGATGTCATCGGGGGCGCCCGCCTTTACCGTTGAGGTGCGGACTGGGCCGTTGACCGTATTGGCAATGGTGGTCTCGGCAGCAACCGGCGCGGCCAGCGCAACAATGCAGGTCGACGTAAGCAAGAAAGGACGCATCAAATTCCCCAGTAGTTCGCGAACATGAGATGCAGCGGCCGGTCGGCTGCTGGCTTCAGTCCGACAGACGGAGCCGGGGCGAACTTGCCTTGGAAATTTTTTAAAAGGGCTGCTCGAAGCCGATGCGGATGGTTCGCGGCCGGAGCGGCGTGATCTGGTCGGCGCCGGTCGCGATCGGAGCGCCAAATGCAAATCGGTTGCCGATCTCATCCGTGAGATTCGTGACAGTCAGGGAAATCGCACGCCGGGGATGGGCGAACCGCAGGATCAGCCCTGAATCCAGATAATCGCCTTGCTCGTCGCCCAGGTGCGGGCCCACGCCAAGACGGGAACGGCCGACGAAGCGAGCATAGGCGTTGGCTTCCAATCGCCAGTCGCCGCCCAATTGCGTTTCCCAATCAACAGCGCCCCGCGCGACGATGCGTGCGATGTTGGGAATTTCCATCGAACCCTGCCGGGCAATCTCAGGGCCGGCGAATGCGATGAACTCATTGCTTGGGTGCGTGATCTTACCGTCGTTCCAGGCGACGCCAGCTTCAAACCGAAGCTCCGGCGTGACGCGTACCCCGCCATTGACCGTAAGCGTCCAAACGCGGCCATCGCCGATATTGTTGGTCACTGGCAATCCGGACGGATCGAGAAAGTCCGCCTGGATGTCCTTCCACCGGCTGAGCGTTGCACTCCCCTGCAAGTCGAACTGGTCGCGACCCGGTTGGCCGTAGCGGAACCCGGCCTCGGCTGTCCCCAATCGGTCGTTGCGATAAAGGTGCACGGTGTCGTTGGCGATCGAAAGGCCGCCTGGCCGGAAACCCTGCTGATAGCGCGCGTAAAGCGTGAGCCCTTCGATCGGGCGTGCAAGGAGCGCTGCCGAGGGCAGGAAGCGATGCTCTTTCCGATCGGAGTCCGCCTGGGCCAGCTTTGCCTCGGCAAAGGGGCTCAAATGCTCTCCGGAGCCGGACAGCTTGGAAATTGTATAGCGACCGCCAAGGCTCGCTTCGACCTCCGGGAGAATCTCGAATGCGGCTTCGCCGTAAAGCGTTGTCTCGCGGACGTTATTCTCGACGCCGGCGAGATCGGTTGTCGAATCCCCCTCGGTGACGTCGCGTGCCGTATCGTAGCGGTGGTCGATCAGGCTGAACCCGACCAGCCAGCTATAGCCGTCGGCCATCGGCCGCCACAGCCGCGTTTCGTTACTGACCGCCCGGGCATTGCTGTGCTGATCAAGCTGACGGATCCTGGTGCCCGTCGACGCGTCGAATGTCTCGTCGACGTCCTGCCAGCTGGCCCCGGTCGTCGAGCGAAACCGGATCGGCCCCATGTCCTTGCGAATGACGACGCTCGCCAAGGAGAAATCGGACGAGAAGGGCTGATCAACGACACTGTCTCGCGAAAGGCTTGGTTCCCCATCCTGGGCATATTGGCTGTCGTCGCCGTCGATCCGCTGGGCGACGCCGGAGATGTCGACAAACCAGCCGGGCACAAGCTCCGCGCTGAAGGTTGCGCGGCCGCCGGTGATTTCGACATCGTTGATGTCCTTCTCTCCGGTGGCGATATTGTCGATGTAGCCGCCCTCGCGGGCATGATACCCGACCAGCCTCAGTGCGGCACTGTCGCTAACAGGCGCGTTGAAGACGCCTGAGGCGTCATAGCCCATGTCCCCATGCCAGGTTGAGGTGACGCCGACCGACGCCAGACCGGACAGGCGGCTCGTTTGCGGCATGTTCGGCTTGAACAACACGATCCCGCCGAGTGCGCCCGATCCGTAGAGCGTTCCTTGCGGGCCCTCCAGGATTTCGATCGAATCCATGTCGACCAACTTCAGGTCCGGATCCGGCCCGCTGTAGCCGGTCCTCATGTCGCCGAAATATTGCCCGACCGGCGACTGGGTCGGCCCGCTGAAGCTGGAATCGGCGATGCCGCGAATGAAGAGCTTGTTTCGACCGGCGCCCAGATGAGTTGATGAAAAGCCGACCGTGCGGACTTCGATCGCTTCGGTCCCCGGCACACCAAGCGGAGTGAATTCGTCGCCGTCGATCCGCGACCATTGACCAGGAAAGCGCTGCGACAGCGTATCGCGCTTGCTGGCCGTGACGATGATGTCCTGAGGCTCGGGTTCAGGCTCGGGTACGTCGGCTCGCGACGCGGTTATCACTGGAGGCTTGGGCTTCCGTGGGGGCGGCGCAACCGCGGTCCGGGCCGGAGCCGCGGTCAACACAAAGGAGTTAGCACCAACCTTCTTGAGCTTCAGGCCGCTCGCCCTTGCCAGTCGGGCCAGTGCGTCGGCGCCTTCCATTCGGCCCCGGATCGCCGGAGTCGGCCGGTTCATTAGGCTTCGGTCCGGAATTGAGATGCTGATGCCGGCCTGCCTGCCGAGGGCAAACGCCGCCTGCCCGACCGTTCCGGCAGGAACATCGATCGGTCTGGGAGTGGCGTGGCCAGGGGTGGCGAGGGTCAGGAGCGCGGCAAGAGACGCGCAAGCATACAGCGTCCTAATCGCTAGACCTTTCCTCCCAATTTCCAGCCTTGACCCGCTTGTTCGACGGAAACGCCCAATAGGGGCGCAAGCGAACGCGGATCGCGCTTGACCTCGGCGACCGACAAGGTGCCACTGAAGCGGCGAGCGCTAATAGCGGCGCTCGCTGAAAAGTCGATACCGGTCGACCGGTGGAGGTCGGCAACGACATGGCCAATCGGCTCGTCGATATAGCTAAGCTGCCCTCGCTCGAACGAGCCGACCGAGGAAATATCGGCCGGCATGGCCTGAAGGACCGCCGCGCCATCGGTCGTGTCCAGCCTTTGCCCGGGCATCAGCTTCAGGCCCGCGCCGCCGGGGTCCGCAACCACCGCGCCCTCGCTGACGACCACCCGCGTATCCTGCCCGTCGCGAGCGACCTCGAACACGGTGCCTACGTCGACGAGCCTCAAGTCGCCCGACAATAATTCGATCTTGTCCTGGCCCGGATCCTTGAGATCGAGCAGCACTTGCCCTTTGGCCAGGTGCACCGTGCGGCGGTCGAAGCCGGCCAGTTCGAGCCTGGTCTCTCCGTTCATCACCAGCCGATCCTGACCGCCTAGCGAAACGACGCGAATTTCGCCGGGTCCCGTCGAATATTCCACGGCCATCATCCGCGGCGCTACGATAGCAGTAGCCGCAGCCGCGAGGGCCGCAACGCCGGCGGCAATGGCCAGCCGGGGTCGCTTGCGCTCCGGCGCGACCACGTCGGCAGCCGGCATCGCCTCGACGAACGGGCTCATCCGTTCCTCGCTTTCAACCAGCGCATGATAGGCGTCGGCATTGGTCGGGTCGGCCTCAAGCCAGGCCGTGAACTCGTCCCATGCCTCAAAGTCCGGATCGTTAGTCCGAACCAGCCAATCGAGCGCGGCTTCCTGTTGGTTGGCGCTCTGCGTCATTCCCACCTCATGCCCTGAATGACGGAGTCGAGCCGATTATTCCTCATCGAGATCCCTCTTCAGCTCGTCGAGCAGCCGATAGACGATGCGCAAATCGCTCTCGATGGTGCTGGCGCTGAGGCCCATGGCGCTGGCTATTTCCCGCTGGGTCAGCCCATCGATCCGATGCTGGCGAAAGATTGAAAGCGCGCGCGGCGGAAGTTTTTGAAGCTCCGCCTGCACCTTATTTAACGCCTGCCTGCCTGCCACTTCCCTTTCGGCACCGGGGTCGTTTGCAGGCGAATGGGGCAATCGGTCGGTTAAGCCCGACCATTCAACCTCGCGCCGCTGCTGCTGCGCCTCCGATCTGCGGACGTCGATCATGAGATTGGTCGCGGCACGGAATAGATAGCTTCGCGGCGAGGCGATCGGTCCTTGCACGCTGGTCGAAACCTTCAGCCAAAGATCCTGCAGAAGATCCTCCGCACTATCTCCGGCACCATGCGCACGGAGATATCGCAGCAATTGCTCGCGATTATCCTCGAATATTGCTTGGAGGCCGTGATGCTGCATTGGCGAAACGGCGGCCTCTATAGCCGCATTCCGCCGGATGGACAGCTACCCCAGGAAGCCAATGCTAGGTTGAAGGCAGCTGTCCGATCGCAGGATCAGGAGCCGGCGGCGGTCGACTGTGCCGCAGCGACAGCCGACGTCGCCGACGGACGAGGGTCCCAGCCATAGACGTCGCGACCCAGCGCGACTTCACCAATATGCGGCTGGGCCGTCAGGTAGGTGACGAACACAGGAATGCCCTGCGGCAGGGAGACGTGCTGCTCGGCTTCCGCCGTCGCCGCGACCGGCTCACGCCCCATCAGCCAGCGGCCGAGCCGCTTGGCATCCTCAAGGCGGATGCAGCCGTTGCTGAGCGCGCGATTGCTCTGCGCAAACAGCGCCTTGTTCGGCGTGTCGTGGAGGTAAATCCCTTCCGGATTGGCGAAGTTGAACTTCATCTTGCCCATGCCGTTGGTCGGTCCAGGCAACTGCCGGATCTTGACCTGCGTCGTGCCCGCCGCAACGCCCTTCCAGTCGATGCTGGACGGCGGCAATGCCTGGGTTCCGTTCCAGTCGGAAACGACCTCGTAGCCGCCCTTCTTGAGATAGGCTTCGCCGTCGCTCAAAACGCGCTTGGCGATGATCTTCTTCGCCATATGGTCCGGCACGTGCCAGTAGGGATTGAGCGTTGCATACCAGATGACGCTGGCGATCATTGGCGTCGGAAGGCCAAGCTTCGCCTTGTCGCCGACGATCACCTTCATGGAATCAACCGGACGGCCATTTTCGTACATCCACAGCCGAGCCGTCGCGGCATCCACGAGGACGAACTTGCCGGTCGCCGGAATCGAACGAGCGCGCTCGAGGTTCGCGGCATAGCGCAACGAATTGCCACCGCCCGGCTTTTGCGCCTCGGCAACCGCGGCGTCACGAAGCCCCGCATAGATCGGATTGACGTCCGAAATAGTCTTGATGTGTTCGGCCAGCGAAGGCGCGCGAAGCGCCTTCCCCAGGATCGAGAAAGAGGTGGGAACCACGGGCGTGACCCATTTTTCCCCGTAAAGCATGCCAGGCGTCGGCTTATGCAGGGCCTGAACATAGGCAATCCAGGCGACTGAAAGCGTGCGGTCGGCTGCCTGCAATGCGGCAGGATCGCCAGTCTGTGCCTTGGCAATTGCCGCTTCAACTTCTGCGGCGAGCTGCGGGCCACGCGTGAAGCCTTCGATCGCCGAACGCTTGAGAACAGAAGCTAGCAAAGGCGCCGCTTCCACCTGTCCGGAACGGAACCAGATCGGGGCGTTCTTGCTGGCGTTGTAGAAACGCGAAATGTCATCATTTGCCTGCAGCGAAGAGACCGCGGGTACCGATGCGGGAGTGCTGGTTACCTGTGCGGTTACCGCTGTTGACAACAAGGTTAGGACCGTCAGGGCCAAGGCTTTTGAAATGAATTTCTGCACATCCCGCTCCTTATAGAAGCCCATATTAACCTAAGCTGCCCCTTATAGTTCAAGCCCTTAGCTAATGAGATTGCGCCAAAAGGCCCTTCCCCAGCGCCCTGTGGCCCTAAAGTCACAATTGTCTGCAAAGCCAATATTGTGAGAAAATTAAGGGAACCGGCGAAAAATTCCGGGGTTGGCGCAATGCATAGTTCCAGAAAGGGGAATACTGCATGAAGTATTGTTTGTTAGCCGCAGTAGCGGTGACGGCCATTGCAGCACCTGCGCAAGCACGTGACGGGCAGGCCTATTTCGGGGTCGAGGGCGGCATCATGAAGCCCAAGAGCATGGATGCCGACGCCTTGGTCGATTTTTCAACAACGCAGTCGCCTGCGACGCCAATCGGTCCCGCCGGTCCCCTGGACGTGGTGGTCGATGACGCGATCGGATTCGACTTCGACATGGGCTGGGACGTCGACGCCATTGCCGGCTACGACTTTGGCGTGTTCCGGCTCGAAGCCGAGCTCGGATACAAGAAGGCCGATCGCGAATTCGACGTCGATGAGGACTTCATTGCCGGTCTGAACACGGCCTTGAACCGTCCGTCGGGCGTGGGCGATCCGGGTGCGCCCGGCCTGCCGGCCCTGACTTCGGATGATCTGGCCCTCGAAGGCAAGGTTGGCGTCCTGTCGCTGATGGTCAACGGACTGCTCGACTTCGGCGATGAAGACGGACTTTCGTTCTACGCCGGCGGCGGTTTCGGCCGCGCCAGCGTCCGTGCATTGAACGAAAAGGACAATGCGTGGGCATGGCAGCTGATTGCAGGCGTTCGCTATGCGATCAGTTCCAACATCGATATCGGCCTGAAGTATCGTTACTTCAGCACCGGTAACGTTGACCTGGAAGACGAAGGCGGACTTGCCCTTGCCGGCAATCCGAACGTCGTGAACGCAGGCACTGTCACGGCGCCGATCCTGGTCAATCAGACCACGAACGCGCTGGTCTATCCGGCGGTTGACGACAACTTCAAGTCGCACAGCCTGCTGGCGAGCCTGACGTTCAACTTCGGTGGAGCGGAACCGCCGCCCCCGCCGCCGCCGCCGCCCCCGCCGCCTCCGCCGCCGCCACCGGCGACGCAGACGTGCCCGGACGGTTCGGTGATCCTGGCGACGGACGCATGTCCGCCACCGCCGCCTCCGCCGCCGCCGCCGCCGCCTCCGCCGGAGCCGGAACGCGGTTAAGCGACCTACGGCATGATGAAGCCCGGGCGAGCATCCCTCGCCCGGGCTTTTTCAATGGCTAACGTCGAAGGAATCAGCTGGTTGCGGCCGCCACTCTCAGCTCTTTTCGCATGCTGGTGCTTGGAAGGACGAAGCGCACCTTCTTCGCCGCGAAGTCGATGGAGATCTGGTCGAAAGCTTTCATGGCATTCATGCCGAGGAGCAGCGCAGGACGATCGTCGAGATCCAGTTGTCGGAAGATATGCGCATCGGCGAATGCGATCGACAAGTCGGTAAGAGTGACACCGCCAAGCTCGACGGCGGCAACGCGAGTGACATTGGCGCTCATCTGTTCCCCGGTTACGGATTCGATCGTCACCGTTTCCGGGATCGGCACATGGCCCTTCTTCATGAGCAACTTCCGGAGCGCCATATTGGCGATCGTCACCTGGGAACCCGTATCCACGATAACCGACACGCGTTGCCCGTCGATCTTCGCCTTGGTGAAGATCAGCCGGCCGTCCTTGGAGCGGGCACGGACGACGATCGTGTCGCCCTCAAGCCTCTCCAGGGGCTGGTTGGAGGGCGTGATCGACATTGTTTTGGACTTGAAATTGAAAAGGACGCGCTGAGATCGAAGGCTGTCGATGCCAAGCATCCCGTCCGCACCGATGTTGGAGGCGCCTAGCGCCGGCGCATCGACCACCGAGATGGTGTTGCTGCTGACCTGCAGGCGGGGAATGTGAACCGTATCGATGTTGTTGGCCCCCATCACGCTGTGAAGGACCGCCGATCGACCGCTGGTCAGACGAAGCTGCTTGGCAAGCTCCTTGGAAATCACCGTTCGCTCCGAACCGGTATCGACCAGGAACTGATAAGGCCCGGTTCCGCCGACGGACACGGGCACAGTCATCCGATCGGCCCCATCAGAGCTGAGGGCGACTTCGTCCGACGTTGTAATATTGTCGATCTGCTCCTTGACACCAACCTCGATATCAAGCCGCTGAGGCTCGGCGGCGATAGGAGTGCCGGCCAAGATAAGGCCGGCCGTTAGCCAGTGAGAAAGCATAAGCTTGGCTCCGAACTGACCCCTGACAGGTTGTTCTTCTCCCAAAGGCTACGCCTCAAGGTAATTAGCGGCAATCAAATCTAGGCGTGAACGTCGATATAATTCGACAAACGGTCGCGCCACAATGGACCTGCCATCAACCCGTTGGTAAGTCCTGCCTACCTAGTTTGCGTTCATCTGAAGTCCCGTTCGGTGGAGCAAGCGAGTGGATATGCAGCCGGTTGAAACGACGCTCTATTCGCTTTCGGATGAGCCGCCGACACCCAGCGGCGAAATCGACCGCCGAGAGGGCGAGCGACACATGACCCTTTATCGGGTCGGTTCCATATTGGTCGAAGACCGCCGCGAACTCTGTTTGATCAAGAATATCTCGGCCGGCGGGATGATGATCCGGCTCTATTGCAGCGTAGCGATCGGAACGAGCGTCATCGTCGAACTGAAGAGCGGACAGCCCATCCAGGGCAAGGTCGGCTGGGTTCGCGATCAGAACGCCGGCGTCACCTTCGAACAACCGATCGACGTGATCGACGTCCTTTCCAATTCGATGGAGGGTCCGCGACCGCGAATGCCTCGTATCGAAACCAATTGCCAGGCGACCATTCGCGAAGGCGCCAATGTGTTCCGGGTCATCGCCTGCGACATTTCACAGGGCGGAATAAAGATCCGCACCGAGGCCGATCTTCCGATCGGTTCCGATATCGTCGTCTCGCTTCCAGGCCTTCCCGCCCAGGCGGGGATCGCTTGCTGGTGTTCCAACGGCCATGCCGGCATTGCCTTCAATCGGCTCATGCCGCTTGGCGAACTTGTCACCTGGTTGCAGGTGCAGCGGGATCTTCATCGAGCCGCCGGCTAGACCGGCGAGAAGGCTGGCAGAAGCGGCTGCTCAGTCCGTATCGGCCGGGAAGCGCCACACCCAGGACTCGCCGAACTTGCGCTCCTCGGCAGTCATCGTCCCCTTGAGGCCGGTCCGCTTGAAATCGGGCGCCACCCTTGGACGGGGCGTCGGGATGTGGCGCAGCAGCTGGTCGGGATTGAGCTTCTGCGCGAAATTGACCCCGGCCTGCCTGCCGTTCACCCAGGCCACTCGGCCGGGCATGCTGAGATCGCCCTTGCGAAACAAGACAGATGAGCCTTCGACCGGCAGCCGGTCACCCTGGACCAGCGCGCCCTCGGCGCTCAGGTTGCGAAGCTTTACCGGAACCGAAGTGCCGGACAGCTCAAGGCTTGCCGACATCAGCACATTCGACCGGCGATTCTTGCGGTTCTGGCTACTGCTACTCTGGTCCATTCCACTGAACCTAGACGAAAGCGGTAAAGCTTCGTTTAACGTGGACGGACATGACAATCTTTTCCCGGGCCATAACGGCGCTGTTCCTCGCCATACTTTTCCTGCTGCTCGCGGTCAGCGGTGGCCCTCTCAGTGGCTGGGACACTGCGGTGGCGTCCTGGTTCGGCGAGTTTCGCGCCGAGGCACTTGACGCGGCCCGGTGGGCTGCAGTTCTCACCACAATTGGCGGGGCTTATGTAACTTTGGGTTCCGCATTGGTCGGGACGCTGTGGCTGCTGGTCAGGCGAATGCCCCGCCGGGCGCTGCTGCTGGCGGCAACCGTCCTGCTCGAACGCCTTTCCGTCGAGCTGATGAAGGACGGGTTCGGCCGTCCACGCCCGGAGGTTGAGAATTTGCCGACAAGCCTTGCCTTCCCGAGCGGACACGCGGCCAACAGCATGACCGCGTTCCTGGCGATCGCGCTGATTGCAGTACCGGCACCCTATCGACGGCCGGCGATCCTCGTTGCCCTTGCGGTCAGCTTCATCGTCGGGGCGACACGGCTCGTTCTTGGCGTGCACTGGGCGAGCGACGTATTCGGCGGGTGGATTTTCGGCCTATTGGCCGTTGGGCTGGCAGTGACGATCGGCGAACGATCAGCTGCCCTGCATCTCGAAGCGCAGCATGATATTGTTGCTCGGCATGGCACGCCGGTCGGCAAGGATTAGCCCGCGCGAGGCTGCTTCAAGCGCGAAATCGTCGACAAGGCGCAGCCCCCAGCGCGGATCACGCGACTTCAGGCTTTGATCGAAAGCCAGGTTTGACGGAGCAGTGGGAACGTCGGATTCCAGCCACGGCCCGTAAAGGACCAGCGACGCGCCCTTCCCTAGCAGCCGCGCTGAACCGTCGATCAGTCCCAGCGCCGCTTCCCAGGGCGCGATATGGACCATGTTGGTGCAGAGGATGGCCTCAGCCCACTTGATCGGCCATTCCGGCGCGCAGACATCCAAATGTACTGGCGGCAGCAAGTTTGGCGGGCCGTCTGCCTGCCACGCCGCGATCGATGCAAGCGCATCGCCGTCGGGATCGCTCGGCTGCCAATCGAGTCCCGCGAACCGGCGAGCGAAAGCCAGCGCATGCTCACCCGTTCCGCTCGCGATTTCCAGCACCAGTCCCGACTTCGGAAGCCAATCCGCGAGCACATCGCCGATCGGTTCGACATTGCGGGCCGCTGCCGGCGCCATCCGCTTCGCGCCTTGGCCGAGATCGCCGACATTATAGGGCGGGAAACTCGGCTCGGCCATTTTTCAGCCCCTGACCGATGCCCGGGCGCGGCGTTCGCGCACGACCAGCCAGATCAACAACCCGATCGGGCCTGCCAGCAGAGTCAGGAGCAATATCGGCGCCTGCGCGACACGCGAGAAGCCCTTGTGATCAGCGTCCTTGGCGATCCACTGTCCGATGAACAGGTCGAAGGCGAGGTAATGGGTCCAGCCAATGACGATCCCGCCGTCGCTTGCGAATAGCGCCCTGATTCCTTCAACGGACAGGAAATCGCCGGCAACAATCGAACCGAACTGGCTGGCGAACATCACCGTGTAAGTCAGGCACAGCAAGCCGACGCAGAGATAGAGAACATAGGCAGCGACCCGTGGCCCGCGCGGCGCCAGGAAGAGCAATGCCCATCCTGCGAGCGCCACGACATGGACGAAGGTGAACAGCCCGCCCCAGGGCATCAGCCGCCGCCGAAATGTGCCCCGAGACCCGTCGAGGAACCATCGGGCGCCGGATTATTGTAGGACAGGACCGGCTTTCGGGCCGCCAGTGTCTCGTCCAGCCGGCGGCGCGGCGCATAGATAGGTGCGGCCTTGAGCGCCTGGTCGCCCGCCTTGGCCCGCTCGGCGATTGAGCGAAGCGCTGCGATGAACTGGTCGAGATTGGCCTTGGATTCTGTTTCCGTGGGCTCGACCAGCATCGCGCCATGGACGACCAGCGGGAAATACATGGTCATCGGGTGGAAGCCCTCGTCGATCAGCGCCTTGGCGACGTCGATCGTGGAGAAGCCTTCGGCGAAGCCCTTATCGCTGAAGATCGCCTCATGCATGCACGGGCCGGAGAAGGCGAAGGGCGCGTCGAGTACGTCTTCCAGGCTGCGGAGGATGTAATTGGCGTTTAGCACGCTGTCCTCCGCCACCTGGGCCAGGCCGTCGGCGCCATGGCTCAGGATGTAGGTCAGGGCGCGCGTGAACATGCCCATCTGGCCATGGAAGGCGACCATTCGACCGAAAGCGTCGGGATGTTCCTCGCCGGCCGTTTCTTCCTCGACCATCTTGTAGCTGCCGTCGGGATATTTCGCGGCGAACGGTAGCGGTCCGTATGGCGCCAGCGCTTCAGACAGCACGACCGGACCGGAGCCCGGACCGCCGCCGCCGTGCGGCGTCGAGAAGGTCTTGTGCAGGTTGATGTGCATCGCATCGACGCCGAGGTCGCCGGGGCGAACCTTGCCGACGATCGCGTTGAAGTTCGCCCCGTCGCAATAGACGAAGGCGCCAGCAGCGTGCACCGCATCGCTGATCGCCTTCATGTCCGGCTCGAACAGTCCGCAGGTGTTGGGATTGGTGATCATCACTGCCGCGACATCCGGACCCAGCCGAGCCTTGAGCGCTTCCAAATCGACGCGGCCAGTCTTGGTCGCCGGAATATTCTCGACGCGATAGCCGCAGAAGGCCGCGGTTGCCGGGTTGGTGCCATGGGCACTTTCCGGAACCAGCACGACCTGACGAGCATCGCCGCGCGCTTCGAGCGCCGCACGGATACATAGCAGGCCGCAGAGCTCGCCGTGGGCGCCGGCCTTGGGGCTCATCGCGACGCCGTGCATGCCGGTCAGGTCGATCAGCCAGAAGGCGAGCTTGTTGATGAGTTCCAGCGCGCCCTGCACCGTTTCCTGCGGCTGCAGCGGGTGGATGTCGGCAAAGCCCGGAAGGCGCGCCATCTTCTCGTTGAGGCGCGGGTTGTGCTTCATCGTGCAGGAGCCGAGCGGGAACAAGCCCAGGTCGATCGCGTAATTCTGCCTCGATAGGCGAGTGTAGTGGCGCACCGCTTCGGGTTCGCTGAGGCCCGGCAAGTCGAGGCTATCGCGTTCAAGGCCACCCATGCGGGATGTCCCTTCCGAATGGGGTTCGAAGTCCACGCCGGTTTGATCGCGGCTGCCAATCTCGAACAGCAGCGGCTCTTCCAGCATCAGTGCGCGGTTGCCGGTCACGGTTGGAGCCGAGCTGACTTCGCCTGCCACCGGCGCCGACGGACGCCATCCCGACGGATTGGGGCTCGCTGGCTTGGTTTCGGTTGCGACGGTCACTTGCACACCTCCTTCAGCGCAGCTTCCAGCGCATCGATATCCGCATCGCTGACGACTTCGGTCACCGCGACGACCAGCCCGTTCTTCAGGCTGTCGACACCCGGATACAGTCGGCCGAGGGAAACGCCGCCAAGGACGCCCTTTTCGACCATCGCGTGGACCGCGGGTCGTGCCTCGACCGGAAGCTCCAGCGTGAATTCGTTGAAGAAACTGTCGTTGACCAGCCGGACGCCCGGGATCGCTCCCAGCCGCGCGGCCGCTTCACGCGCGCGCGCGTGATTCAATTGTGCGAGACCGGTCAGGCCCTTCTCGCCCAGCAAGGTCATGTGGATCGAGAAGGCCAGCGCACAGAGCCCGGAGTTGGTGCAGATGTTCGACGTCGCCTTTTCGCGGCGGATATGCTGCTCGCGGGTCGATAGCGTCAGCACGAACCCGCGCTTGCCCTCCGCATCGACGGTTTCACCGGCCAGGCGGCCCGGCATCTGGCGGACAAATTTCTCGCGGGTCGCGAACAGGCCGACATAGGGCCCGCCGAACTGCAGGCCGACGCCGATCGATTGGCCTTCGCCGACGACGATGTCGGCACCCATCTCGCCCGGCGACTTGATCGCGCCCAGTGCTACTGGCTCCGTAACAACGGCGATCAGCAGGGCGCCCTTTGCCTGCGCCGCTTCGGCGATCGGCGCCAGATCTGTGATGCGGCCGAGGATGTCGGGATACTGCACGACGACGCAGCTGGTCTCGTCATCGATGCCAGCAATCAGCCTGTCCGCATCGGTCGCGGCCTCAAGCGTTGGCAGTTCGGTCTCCAGCGTATCGCCGGTGAACTTAGCCATCGTCTTGCATACGGACAAATAATGCGGGTGCAGGCCCGAAGAGAGGATCGCCTTCTTCTTGCGCGTGATGCGCCGGGCCATGCCGATCGCTTCCCAGCAGGCAGTCGATCCGTCGTACATCGACGCGTTGGCGACTTCACAGCCGAGCAGGCGGGCGACCTGGGTCTGGAATTCGAACAGAACCTGCAGCGTGCCCTGCGCGATTTCCGGCTGATAAGGCGTGTAGGCGGTCAGGAACTCGCCGCGCTGGATGATGTGGTCGACCGTCGCGGGGACGTGATGCTTGTAGGCGCCGCATCCGAGGAAGAAGGGCACCTCGCCCGCCACCATATTCTTCCGGGCCATCGCGCCGAGCTCGCGCTCGACCGCCATTTCGCTGGCGTGAAGAGGAAGGCCGTCGATCGGCTCCTTGAGCAGCAGTCCTTCCGGAACATCGCGGAACAGCTCGTCGGCAGAGCTCGCCCCGACCTTTTCGAGCATTGCAGAGCGATCGGCATCGGAGAGTGGAAGATACCTCACTGCATCTCTCCCTTCGTCATCCCCGCGAAAGCGGGGACCCAGATTGTTTGCTTGGCTAGGTTCCCGCTTTCGCGGGAATGACGAGTATTTTTCACTTGGGCTTCCTCATGATGAAGCGAAGGCGGACATAGTCCGCGACATTGGTGCCGACCCGGTCGGCGACCGCTTCGGCGATGGATTGGCGTTGGTCGTGCGGCACGCCGGCCCGGTCGAGCCAGCCAGCGCGAAATGTGGTGACCCAGGCGGCGACGCCATGTTCCAGCGGTGTGGGTCGTTCGATCAGGCTTGCGTCGATGTCCTTGAAGCCGGCCTGCTCATAGACTTCGGCGAATTCCTCCACCGACGGATACCAGTTGGCGGCGTAGGTCGGCGGTCCGAAACCGCGTTCCACCAACTCTGCGTCGAGCGCCTGGCGAAGCGTAGCGAGATTGCCCTGCCCGCCCATTTCCCCGGCAAACCGCCCGTCATTCTTCAGCGCGAACCATATCGCCCGTGCTGCCCGTTCCTTGTCGAGCACCCAGTGCAAGGTCGCGTTGGAGAAGGCTGCGTCGAATGCTTCCCCGAACTTCAGCTGGGCCGCGTCCATCAGCCGCGCGTCGAGACCCTTGGCCTTGGCCGCCGCGACCATGGAGAGGCTGTTGTCGATACCGACCACGTCCGCGCCCATTTCCTTGATCTTGAGCGTCAGCGTCCCGTCGCCGCAACCGACGTCAAGGATATGCTCACCCGGCTGCGGGTCGAGCAAGTCGAGCGCCGCCTGGCCCAGCGCGGGCACGAAGCCGCCGATGCGGGCATAGTCCGCGGCATCCCACTTGCTCGTCGAGGCGGGCGCTTCAGTCAGTAGATTTCTCCATTCCGCTCCGTTCGTCCTGAGGAGGGACTGAGTAAGGCTGAAGGCCGCACCGAAGGCCCGTCTCGAAGGACCATCCTTCGAGACGCTGCTTCGACAAGCTCAGCGGCTCCTCAGGACGAACGGTGAACCTCACTGCGTTTTTACCCACTCGCGGTAGGCGGCCTCGTCCATCAGGCCTTCCAGCTCCGACGGGTCGCTGAGCTTCAGCTTGAAGAACCAGCCGTCGCCTTCGGGATCGCGGTTGATCAGCGAGGGATCATCGGCGAGGGCCGCGTTGCCTTCGACGACTTCGCCACCGACAGGCGCGTAAACGTCACTGGCGGCTTTCACGGATTCAACGACCGCGGCGTCATCGCCCTTGGCGACCGTACGTCCGGCGTCGGGCACTTCCGCGAAGACAATATCGCCGAGCGCTTCCTGGGCATGATCGGAGATGCCGACGGTCGCGACGTCGCCTTCGACGCGGACCCATTCATGCTCCTTGGTGAAATAGAGGCTCATGCGACTGCTCCCTGCTTGCGATGATAACGATGGGGGACGAAGGGTGTTGGCGCGACCGTCGCCTGGAACAGCTTTCCGCGCTGTTCGAGGGTCAGCGTCGTTCCAGCTTCCGACTGTGCGGTTGCGACATAGCCCATGGCGATCGGACGGCCGAGCGACGGCGAATGTCCGCCCGAGGTGACCCGGCCGATCTCACTGCCTTCCGAATCGAGGATCAGTGCGCCCTCGCGGACAGGCTGCCGACCATCGACGAGCAACCCGACGCGCTTTTGAACCGGGCCATTTTCAAGCTCCGCCATGATCCGCAGGGCACCAGCAAACCCGCCCTCGGCGCGGCGGCGCTTGCCGATCGCGAAGTTGAGGTCGGCCATTACGGGGGTCGTGCCGCCGTCGAGATCATGGCCGTAGAGCGGCAGCCCCGCCTCAAGCCGAAGCGAATCGCGAGCGCCAAGGCCGATCGGCTTGACCCGCTCATCCGCTACCAGCGCGTCTGCGAGAGCTTCGACATCGCGGCCGGAGACCGAAATCTCGAACCCGTCTTCGCCGGTGTAGCCCGAACGGCTGATCCACAGCGGCTTGCCGTTCCAATGGAAAAGGCTGGCCTGCATGAAGCTCAGTTCGCGAACGCCGGCCACAATCGCTTCGAGCGCATCGACTGCCTTGGGACCCTGCAGTGCAAGCAGCGCCTGCTCCTTCATGTGATCCATCGCGATGGTTCGCGGAAGGCGACGCTCGAACTCACCGATATCGCCATGCTTGGTGGCGCCGTTGACGACCAGGTAGAAATGGTCGCCGCGCCGCGTCGCCATCAGATCGTCGATGATCCCGCCATCTTCGGCGAGAAGCATCGAATAGCGAAGACGTCCGTCCTTGAGGGCCAGCAGGTCGCCCGGAAGCAGTGATTCCAGTGCGCGGTCGATATCCTGCCCGTGGAACAGCAGCTGGCCCATATGGCTGACATCGAACAGCCCGGCGTGCTCCCGGACCCACAGATGCTCGGCCATGATGCCTTCATACTGGACCGGCATTTCATAGCCAGCGAAGGGAACCATCCGCCCACCCTTGGAACGGTGCCAGCTATCGAGCGGCAATTTGGCCAGATTTTCAGTTGTCTCTGTCACGCCGCCCAGTCCTTTGAAGCCCGTCACGCGGGACAAGCGTCCTCGCGCGATTTTGATAGGGTTCCCATCAAAGTACTACTTTGATGGGTCCTGTTCCGGGCCCCCTTCTGTCGCGGTAACCTGAGAGCTTTGCCCCTTCGGTGGCTCCTCTCGGAGCGCTTTCCAGACTGTCCAGGCGCGCGCGGTCCCTGATGCCTGAGAGATTCCGGGGGCGGTTGCTCCTTCGGCGCCCTGGATCGGGTCCAGGGTCTCTCCCGCGCGGCCTTCCGACGGCAAGCCATCGGAGACGCGGGGAGCCTTGGCCCTGCCCGGCGCGCGAGTCAACGCCGCCTGCAAGACTCCAATAGAATTCGGCAGGAATCGGATTTTCGCCAACTTAGACCAGCTCGCATGATCAAGGGAATTAGCCTGCTGGCCGCCAGCACCGTCCTTCTCGCGGCGCCGGCGTCCGCCGACATCGTCTGTGAATGGGTAGATTTCGCACAGGCCATCCAGTCCGCGGCAGCGCCGCCTTCGACAAGCCCCAGGTCGCCCGAACAGGAACGCGCCCAAACGCGGGTTGCGCTCGCCATGTTCGAAGCGCTGAACGCCATCGATCGGCGCTACGAGACTTATCTTGGCCTGGAAATCGGGAATTCCTCGGCTTCGCAAGACGCCGCGGCTGCGACCGCCGCCTATGAGGTGCTCATGGCTCAATTTCCGAGCCAAAAGACCGCATTGAGCGAAAGCTACCAGATCACCCTCGAAACCGTTCGCGACCCTGCCGCCCGCGATGCCGGGGTCGCGATCGGCAAGCTTGCGGCCGCGCTGGCCCTGAAGGCCGGCGGAATTGACCCGGCGGCGATGCAGCTGCCTTACCTCCCGCGAACACAGCCAGGCGTCTGGGTGCCGACGCAGCTGCCCGTCATCGAGCCATGGTTCACGGCCTTCAAGCCGTGGATCCTCGAGCGCGCCGACAGCATCCGGCCCGGCCCTCCACCGCCCCTTTCCAGCGAACGCTGGGCCAAGGATTATGACGAGATAAGGCGGTTGGGCGGAAAGGAGAGCAAGGAACGTACCGCGCACCAGACACTGATGGCGCGCTATCGGATCACGCCGCACCTGATGCCTGCCTATCGCCAGGTTGCCGACGCGCCGGGCCGGTCATCGGTGCAGAATGCCCGCATGTTCGCGATGCTGGCTATCATCAATGACGACGCCATCCTCGCCGTGTCCGATGCAAAGCTACATTATGATTTCTGGCGACCGATCACTGCCGTTCGGAACGGCGACAAGGACGGCAATGATGCGACCGCCGCGGATGCCGCCTGGGAACCGCTGATCGCCACCCCGAATCATCCCGAATATCCCTGCGCCCATTGCATCACCGCGTCGGCGACCGCGGAATTTATGAAGCAAGAGTCGCAAGATTCTCCACCGTCCGGCGTCAGGGTCGCGACGCAGTCGATTCGGCTGGCTGCAGTCCAATCCCTGCCAAGCTGGGACGCCTGGGTGAAGGAGGTCAGCTTTTCACGCACCTTGGGCGGCGTTCACTATCGCTTTTCCAACGAAGTCGGCGAGGAAATGGGGCGAAAGGTCGCCCGACTTGCCATGGCCAAGGCGATGCGGCCCCTGCCGCGAACTGCCGACGGGAAGTCCCGTTAGCGCGTAGCGTTGTAGCGAAGCTGTGCGTCAGTCAGCTGGAACCCGATCAGATGTTCGAACGTCGCGCGGGCAACTGCATCGCGAATCTCCGGGTTCGACAGCGGATCGATCGCCGCATCGGGATCGTCGGCCTTGCGTTCGCGGGTGAGTTCTTTGCGAACGTCCTCCGGCAACGTGGCAGCGCCCCGGGCGATCTGAACCGTGGCCTGTCCCGAAGTCTGTGCCCGCTGGCTTCCGGCTGCGAAATTGAGGCCAATGTTGCCAACCCGCTTGGCGACGACTGAAGTGCCGCCCTGCATTGCCACGGTGAAGTAAGGCAGGACCACCATTCGGGCCTCGCCCGCATCGCGGCGGGTCGCGACGACATCGAACGACACGGTCGAAACGACGTTTGCGCCCGTTTCATCGCAAGTGGAGCGAAGATTTGTGATGGCGGCGGAAACGTCGATCGCCGCGGCGTCCGTGCGATTCGCCGGATTGAAGAGCGTGATGTCCCCCGTCGCGGCAGGAATTCCGACCTGCGGGCAAGCGGAGCGCGTGATGTAGATGCCACCCTCGCCGATCTGGCCTTCTTTCGAACAGGCCGTGGCGATCAGGACCAAGGCGAGGGCAGTAAGGCGACGCTTCACGATATGGCTTCCTTCATCGAACGGCTTTGTAGTGCCGCCCGTTCATAGGAAGCGCCTAGCAATGCTGCAAGCGAGGCCTTAAATCGCCGCCGATGAGTTTGAACAAGCCCCCATTGCATGTCCTGATCGCGGCACCGCGCGGCTTCTGTGCCGGCGTGGACCGCGCGATCAAGATCGTGGAGCTGGCGATCGAGCGGTTCGGGCCGCCCGTCTACGTCCGGCATGAAATCGTTCACAATCGCTTTGTCGTGGACCGGCTGCGCGGAATGGGGGCCGTGTTCGTCAAGGAACTGGACGAGGTGCCGGACGGTCGCCCGGTCGTTTTTTCCGCTCATGGCGTTCCCAAGGTCGTGCCGGCAACCGCGGCGGCGCGCGGCCTTGATTATCTTGACGCGACCTGCCCGCTGGTCAGCAAGGTTCATCGCCAGGCTGAAAGGCTGATCGAAGCCGGCCGTCACATCATCTTTATCGGCCATGCCGGCCATCCCGAGGTGGTGGGCACATTCGGCCAGGTTCCATCGGGCACGATGACATTGGTCGAAACGGTCGAAGATGTCGCGATGCTCGACCTCAACGATTCCGACAATCTGTCCTTCCTGACCCAAACCACCCTGTCGGTGGACGACACCGCACAGATCGTAAAGGCGCTGCAGCTGCGCTTTCCATCCATCCTCGCGCCCCGCAGCGAAGATATTTGCTACGCCACGTCCAACCGCCAGGCAGCGGTAAAGTCCATCGCGCCATCCTGTGACCGCCTTCTGGTGATCGGGGCGCCGAACAGCAGCAATTCCTTGCGGCTGGCCGAAGTCGCCGAGCGGAGCGGAGCCCCGGCGAAACTCATCCAGCGGGCGACGGATATCGATTGGGATTGGCTCGGCACTCCCTCGACAGTCGGGATCACCGCCGGTGCTTCCGCCCCCGAAGTGCTTGTTCGCGAAGTCGTCGATGCGCTGAGCGAGCGGTTCGACGTGACGGAGGAAATCGACGATCATGAGCCGGAGCGGATGACGTTCAAGCTACCGCGCGAACTCGTCGCCTGATGGCTGAGCTTCCCAACGTCGAGATCTTCACGGACGGCGCATGCAAGGGGAACCCGGGGCCAGGCGGCTGGGGTGCC
Organism: Sphingomonas caseinilytica; assembly: GCF_023516455.1. Lineage (GTDB taxonomy): Bacteria > Pseudomonadota > Alphaproteobacteria > Sphingomonadales > Sphingomonadaceae > Sphingomicrobium > Sphingomicrobium caseinilyticum. Next base: position 737,780 of record NZ_JAMGBA010000001.1, read on the forward strand.
ATCTTGCGGTCGAATGGCAAGGAGCGGGAGTTGTCCGGCGGGGAATCGCCGACAACCAACAATCGCATGGAGTTGATGGCCGCGATCGAGGCGCTCAACGCGTTGAAGCGGCCGTGCCATGTCCAGCTTTACACCGACAGCGTTTACGTCCGCGACGGAATCACCAAGTGGATCCACGGGTGGCGCAGGAACGGCTGGAGGACGGCGGACAAGAAGCCGGTCAAGAACGCCGAGCTTTGGCAGGCGCTGCTCGACGCGACTGCGTCGCACCGGATCGACTGGCATTGGGTGAAGGGCCATGCCGGCCATCCGGAAAATGAGCGGGCCGATGCTTTGGCATGTGCCGAGGCCGAGGCGCGCCGCTAGGAGCGAATCGAACGCGGCGCGAAATCCTCCGCACTGACGCTCGCCAATTCAATCGGCAGTACTTCTCCACGGATCAGGGCTGCGCAAAGCAGGGAGGCCGCAGGTGCGGTCTGGATACCCATGCCGCCCTGCCCCACGCACCAGAAAAAGCCGGGCTGATCCGGATCGAATCCGAATTTCATGCCCCGATCCGGCGCAAAGGTCCTGAGGCCCGCCCATTTGCGCTCGACCGCTTCGACCGGCCAGTCGATCGCCCGTTCAAAGCGATCGATGGCGATGGCCACGTCCAATTCTTCCGGAGCGACATCGCACGGATCCACCGGCGTTTCGTCCAGGGGGCAGACCCAGACGCTATTGTCGCCCTCCCCCTTGAAATAGAAGCTTTCATGGAGGTCGGTGACAAACGGCAGATCCCGGAGGCCGCGCTGCCCGACCCGCAACTGTACGACCGTCCGCCGCTTCGCGGTTAGTCCGATCCCGGGCACCCCCGCCAAGACCGCCACCTGATCCCCCCATGCGCCGGCTGCGTTCACCAGCACCGCGGTCGCGATCGGCCCTGCACTGGTTTCTATGTGCCACGCCTGGCCGTCCCATTGCGCGGATGCGAGGGCTGCATCCGTCTTCACGATTCCACCCTTCCGGCGAACCGCGCCCAGGCAGGCGTTGTGAAAGGCCGCAACCTCGATGTCGGCGCAGCTCGATTCGTACCAGGCGCCGGTCCACTGTTCCCGAAGGCCCGGAATGAGTTGATCCAGTTCGTCCCGGCTGAGGCGAGCGGGACGATATTCACCGCCAAGCTCGGATGCTTCTGCGAATGTCTCGCCGCAGGGCCCGGTGAGGTGGACCGCTCCGCGGGGCCGAAGCAAGGGAGTATCGCTGCCCGGCCAGTTTGAATCGAACATTGGCTTCGATGCGAGGCTGAGTCGCCGCTCGGGTGTGTCGCCGCCAAGGCTAGCCTGCCAGAAGGCTGCCGACCGACCCGTCGCGTGCCGGCCGCACACATCTTCCGCCTCCACGATCATCACTCGGAGATCGCCGGCAAGTCTCGCGCCAATGCTCGCTCCGGCAATTCCGCCGCCGACAATCAAGACGTCCGTTTTATCCATCGCGGCGCTGGTTACGGTTTAGAAAGGCGGGACGTCTAGAGGTGCGTCATGATGAATGACGGATTCACCTTGGGACTGCTGGGCCTTCTGGCCGCGATGCTCGCCTGGATCGCGGTCGTCGATGTCCGCACCTATACGATTTCCGACCGGATCAACATCGCCATCGCGCTGCTTGCGCCGGTCTATTGGCTGTCAGCCGGCGTACCGCTGTGGCCGGACGCGGCAATCCGCGTCGGCGTGGCCGTGCTGGTCTTCTTCCTGTTCGCCGGGGCTTTCTACATGAACGTGATGGGCGGCGGCGATGTGAAGCTCGCCGGGGCCCTCGCATTATGGTTCACGCCCTTTGAGGCGCTAACCCTAATCGTCGTCATGTCGATCGCCGGCGGCTTCCTCACTCTGATCGTTCTGGTGGCTCATCGCATGCGCCGGAAGGAGGGCCGTCCGGAGGTTCCGTACGGTGTCGCAATCGCCGTGGGCGGAATGTGGTTACTCGCCCAACGCTTTCTTAACCATTTTGCCGGAATGTCGGTCGGTAACTGAGTTACCCTTTCGGGAGGCGTAATCGCCATGGACGTCAAGAAAATCGCCCTGCTCGTCGGAGCGCTGGTCATTGCGGTGGTCACCGCGGTCATGGCCAAGAACATGTTCACTGGAGCCGGAGCCGAGCAGGCTAATGCGGCACCCGTCGTGCCGGCAGGTCCGAAGGTGCTCGTAGCTCGCAAGGCGCTTCCCGTCGGTACGATCATCGACGCCGAAAGCCTCGCCTTCCAGGCATGGCCCAAGGAACTCGTTCAGAACGCCTACTATACGGAAGGTGCTCCGGACGCCGACGTCACCAAGCTCATTGGAACGGTTGTCCGCAACGCCGTCACTGCCGGCCAGCCGCTTACCAAGGGCGCGCTTGTCGGCCCCAACGATCGCGGCTTCCTGGCTGCGGCGCTTGGCCCGGGCATGCGTGCAGTCACGGTTCCCGTTTCGGCTACCACCGGCGTCGCCGGCTTCATCTTCCCGGGCGACCGGGTCGATATGGTCCTGACCCAGGAAGTCCAGGGTGGCGGCGATGGCCCGCCGCTGAAGGTTTCGGAAACGGTCGTGCGTAACCTGCGCGTCCTCGCAACCGATCAGCGCATCGACAGCAAGGACGAGGAAGGAAAGACCGTGGTCAAGACCTCTTCGACCGTCACTGTGGAAGCAACTCCCCGCATTGCGGAGAAGATCGCGGTTTCCCAATCAATGGGTTCGTTGAGCCTGGTTCTGCGCTCGATCGCCGATAATGCGTCGGAGCTCGAGCGGGCGGTTGCTGCTGGCGACGTCAAGGTCCCCGCAGGCACCAATCCGGCTGAAGAGCGCAAGATGCTGCTGACGATCGCCAATCAGCCTGCCGACAGCAATACAACTTACGTCACGGGCGGCGACGTGTCGCGCTTCCAGCGCCGCAGCGTTCCGGGTCGTGCAGAGGCCGCGCCGACCGGCGGTGCCTCGGCCGCTGGCGCTCCAGCGGGCGCAAGCAACCCAGGGCTAGTCACTGGCCCGGTCGTCCGCGTCGCACGCGGCAATAATGTCACCGTCGTTCCGGTGGGAGCTCGCTAAGATGACCAGCAATAACATCCGTCGCCACGCTCGCTTGGGCACTGCCCTCGCCGCGCTGGCCCTGGGGTTCGGCAGTTTCGCCGCCTCAGCACCCGCTTCGGCGCAGCGCCCGGCAGGTACCTATCGCCCAAGTCAGCAGGTCCTGCTGTCGCTCGGCGAAGGCCAGTTGGTCCGCCTGCCCTCCAGCGCCGCCGATGTCTGGACGTCCAATCCGGAAGTCGCCGACGTCTATGTCAGCAATCCGAAGCAGATCAATCTGTACGGCAAGGGCGCTGGCGAAGCCACCGTCATCGCGACTGGGGCAAACGGCTCTGTAGTCTACTCGGCGAACGTCCGTGTCAGCCAGAACCTGACCTCGGTCGACGAGTTGTTGCGGGCCGCTATGCCGGAATCCAACATCAAGGTGATTAATGCCGGTCAGATGGCGGTACTCACCGGCACGGTCGCTTCGCCATCCGACTCCGCCAAGGCGGAGATGATGGTCTCGTCGATGCTCAATCCGGGCGTGGACATGTCGAAAGACGGATCGACCTGCAAGATCTGCGTGATCAACAATCTGAAGACGGCGACGCCGCTCCAGGTCAATTTGAAGGTCAGGATCGCAGAGGTGAACCGCAGTCTGCTGAAGCAGGTCGGCGTCAACCTCTTTGCGTCGGATCCGACCAGCGGTTTCAAATTTGGTCTCGGCCAAGGCCTCAATGCGACGAGCGGAGCCAATTCGGACCCGTTCTCCGTTGGCTCCCTGCTGACCGGCGGTACCCGCCTGGGCGCGGCAGGATCGCTGTTCGGCCTCGACATCGCAGGTTCTCTGGACCTGGCTGCGAAGGATGGTCTGGTGACCATTCTCGCGGAGCCTAACCTTACGGCATTGTCGGGTGAAACCGCGAGCTTCCTGGCCGGCGGCGAATATCCAATCCCGGTGTCACAGTCGCTCGGCGCGGTGACGATCGAGTATAAGCAATATGGTGTCGGCCTCGCCTTCACCCCGATCGTCTTGGCCGACGGCCGCATCTCGATGCGTGTCCGCCCGGAAGTCAGCGAATTGAGCAACGAAGGCGCGGTACGCCTCAACGATTATCTAGTCCCCGCGCTTACCACGCGGCGAGCGGAAACGACCGTCGAGATGGGCTCAGGACAGTCGTTCATGATTGCCGGCCTGCTGCGCAACGTGAACACCAATGACATCACCAAAGCGCCGTTCCTCGGCGATCTGCCGATCCTCGGCGCGCTGTTCCGGTCGACCAGCTTCCGCCGCCAGGAAACGGAACTGGTGATCATTGTCACGCCGTATCTGGTTCGCCCGATCTCCGGCCAGCTTGCCGCCCCGACCCAGGGATATCGCGCTCCAACCGATGTCCAGCAGGTTTGGGAAGGCCAGAACTACGTCGGAGTCAGCGGTAAGCCGGCACCGGTGCAGGCCCCCGGACCGGGTCCCAGCACTGCGGCCGGATCTGCCGCCGGCGCCGCTGCTGCTCCAGGGTTCAAGCTGTGAACCGCCGCTTTTTGAGGAAGGAAGCCAATATGGCCCGCAAATCCGCTCTCATCATCGTCGCGGCGGCGCTCTCGGCCTGCCAACACGTGCCCTACGATCAGCCTGATCGCGGTCTGGAATCCGTCAATGTCCCGGTCGTGACCCGCTCCGATTTCGCACTGGACGTAGCCGCCCCCGATGGTTCGCTTCCGTCGTCGGAAGCTGCCCGTCTGGACGCATGGTTCCGTTCGCTGCAGCTCGGTTACGGTGACACGGTTCATGTCGATGGCGCCTATTCCGCAGCGGCGCGCGATGACGTTGCCCGCGTGGCCGGCCAATATGGCCTGTTGCTGAGCAATGGCGCTCCGGTGACGCAGGGCACCATTCCCCCGGGTTCGGTGCGCGTCGTCGTTAGCCGTACACGTGCCGAAGTGCCGGAATGCCCCGATTGGAGCGTCCCCGCCAGCCCCAACTACAACAATCGCTCCATGTCCAACTTCGGTTGCGCAGTGAACAGCAACCTGGCTGCGATGGTCGCAAACCCCGAGGACCTGGTCCACGGCCGTGAAGGCAATCCGTACGTCGATGCTGATGCAGCGACGCGCGGCGTCGGTGTCTACTACTCGACGCAGCCGACCGGGAAGGGCGGTCTCAAGGACGTCAACACGAAGAACGGGAACTAGAGATGAACGCACCATTCCATGCGCGCGCCGGTCTGCGTGACCCCTTCACCGCCTTCGTCTGCGACGACGCAACGGCCGACATGCTTCGTCCCGTTGCGGTCGAGCATGGTTGGTCGCCGGAAAAGGTGAACAAGGGCGGCCTTCGCAATGCCGTGCAGTCACTATCGGTCTCGGCAAGCCCGACGATCCTGTTCGTCGACCTTTCGGAATCAGCCGACCCGCTGAACGACATCAACGCGCTTGCCGAAGTCTGCGAGCCCGGAACTGTCGTCATCGCGGCGGGCCAGGTGAACGACGTCCGATTGTACCGTGACCTCGTTGCCAGCGGCATTCACGATTATCTTCTGAAGCCGTTCACGGTCGACCAGCTGCGCGACACTTTCGCGCACGCCCAGTCGATCCTGTCGGGTCCGCGCGGCGAAGCACAGGCAGAGAAGCCGCACGTGATGACCGCGGTCATCGGTGTTCGGGGCGGCGTCGGCGCATCGACCATCGCAACCAGCCTCGCCTGGCTGATGGGCGAAAAGGCCCACCGCTCGACCTCGCTCCTGGATCTCGACGTGCATTTCGGCACCGGCGCGTTGGCGCTCGACCTTGAGCCCGGCCGCGGCCTCACCGACGCGATCGAGAACCCGAGCCGTATCGACGGCCTGTTCATCGAGCGCGCGATGATCCGCGCCAACGAACGGCTTTCGGTCCTCTCGGCCGAGGCCCCGCTTCACCAGCCCCTGATCACGGACGGCACGGCATTCTTCCAGCTCCAGGAAGAGATGAAGAATGCATTTGAATCGACCGTGCTCGATCTGCCGCGGCAGATGCTGATCCAGTATCCGCACATGGTGCATGATGCGCATGTTGCAGTCATTGTCAGCGAGCTGACCCTGGCGGCCACGCGCGATACCATTCGCGTCCTGGCCTGGCTGAAATCGAATGCGCCGCAAACCAAGGTGATTGTGGCTGCCAATCGGGTTCCGTCGGGCGGAGCGCTGGAGATCAGCAAGAAGGATTTCGAGCAGTCGATCGAGCGCGGCGTGGATATCGTTTTCCCGGATGACCGGAAGGTCGCGGCCCAGGCCGCAAAGCTTGGAAAGCCGATCGCTGAAATCGCCACTGGGAAGATGGCGGCGCCCTTCACCCAGCTGTCGAACATGGTTCTAAGCCATGCCAGCGAAGAAGGTGCTTCGGAAGCCAAGCCGGCCGCGGCAGGCAACAAATCGCTCGTCGACAATCTGAAGTCGATGCTGGCGAAGCCGAAGGACAAGGCAGCGTAATCTAATGACCGTGGCGGAGGGACGCTGAGTCCTTCTGCCGGATTGATGGGCAGGACGAACTGATGGATATGATCTACATCGTCATCTTGGCAGTCGGCGTGCTGGGCGCGCTGCTGCTCGGTGCCCAGGCCCTGGCCGGCCCAAATCCGCGCAAGGCGCTCAAGCGGCGGATGGAGCTTGTCAAGGAACGGCATGGCGACAGTGCGCTGGCGGCAAACGCACAGGCGCAGATCCGAAAGCTGATGGCAGCTCGCGCTAGCCGGGTTGATAGCTGGGCATCCACGCTGATGCCGAAGCCGGCGTTGATGCGCCAGCGGCTGGAGCGCACTGGCAAGGACATCACACTCGGCAAATATGCCATGATTTCCCTTGGCCTTCTGCTGTTCGTTGCCGCGCTGTTGATGATCAAGGGAGCGCCGTTCCTGCTCGCTTTGTTCGCAGGCTTGTTTTTCGGCGTTGCCGTTCCGCACTTCGTTGTGAACTTCCTGATCGGCCGGCGGCTCAAGCAGTTCAATTCCAATTTTCCGGACGCGATCGAATTGATGGTCCGCGGCCTGCGATCCGGCCTGCCAATCACCGAGACGCTGGGCATTGTTGCGGGCGAAATCACCGGCCCTGTCGGCGCCGAATTCCGTTCCGTCGCAGACAAAATGAAAATCGGACGGACGATGGAAGTTTCGCTTCAGGAAACCGCCGACCGTCTCGGCACGGCCGAATTCCAGTTCTTCGTCATCACTCTGGCGATCCAGCGGGAGACGGGCGGCAACCTGGCGGAAACCCTGTCCAACCTTGCGGACGTGCTTCGCAAGCGCGGCCAGATGAAGCTCAAGATCAAGGCAATGAGTTCGGAATCCAAGGCTTCGGCTTTCATCCTGGGCTCGCTGCCATTCGTCGTCTTCGCATTGGTGTCGATGGTGAACCCAAAATACATGTCAGGATTCTTCGTTGACGAACGACTGATCATCGCAGGTCTTGGCGGCATGTGCTGGATGGGGATCGGCGTCTTCATCATGGCCAAGATGGTCAATTTCGAGATCTAGGAGCGATAAGACAATGCAAGCTGCTCCGACCGGACCAACACTCCTCGGCATCGACGTCGTCTGGGTTGCGACCCTGCTGGCCGCCGTTGCGACGTTCGCCGTGCTGATCGCCCTTTATGCCGCGACAACCGTGCGCGATCCCATGGCTCGCCGCGTCAAGGCGCTTAACGAGCGCCGCGAGCAGTTGAAGGCAGGCATCGTCGCCTCGACCAACAAGCGCAAGAAATTGACGAACCGGAACGCCGCGGCCGACCGGGTACGCGGCATCCTGGGCAGCTTCAAAATGCTGCAGGACGACCAGATCAAGAAAACGCAAGTCCGACTGATGCAGGCGGGCATCCGCACCAAGGACCTTGCATTCTTCATCATCTTTGCGCGCTTCGTCCTGCCGGTGGTGCTCGGCATTGGCGCGGTCGTCCTCATCTACGGCATCAACTATTTCCCGGACTGGTCATGGTTCAAGAAATACGGAACCGTCGCCGGAACGCTGGTGGGCGCTTACAAGGCCCCGGACATCTGGCTCAGCAACAAGTGCAAGAAGCGCAGCGATGCCGTTCGCAAAGGCTTGCCCGATGCGCTGGACTTGCTGGTCATCTGTGCTGAAGCAGGCTTGACCGTCGACGCGGCCTTCAACCGTGTCGCCAAGGAATTGGGCAAGGCCTATCCGGAACTGGGCGACGAATTCGGATTGACGGCGATCGAGCTGGGCTTCCTCAACGAGCGCCGCCAGGCGTTCGAGAATCTGGCAACCCGCGTCGATCTCGAGGCTATCCGCGGTGTCGTGACGACTATGATCCAGACGGAAAAGTACGGTACGCCGCTGGCCTCCGCCCTTCGCGTTCTGTCGGCCGAATTCCGTAACGAGCGGATGATGCGTGCCGAGGAAAAGGCCGCACGTCTGCCGGCAATCATGACCGTCCCGCTGATCCTGTTCATTCTGCCGGTGCTGTTCATCGTCATTCTTGGCCCGGCGGCTTGCTCGATCAGCGACAATTTCATCAAGTAAGGCCTGCTTTAGCTAGCGAGTATCGCCGTCGTCCCGATCAATCGGGGCGGCGGCGGAACTCGTTTCGGCGCCAATCGGTTGAGCCCCCTGACACAAGGTAGGGTGACAACCGATGCTCAATTTCTCGACCGATCAGTGGATCATCGTCTTATTGGTTTTCCTGCTCGGCCTGTTGGTCGGCGGGTTCATCTTCTCGGGCGGCGGCCGCAAGTGGAAGCATCGCTACAATAATGAGGTCGATCGCCGCACTGAGCTGGAGCGGGTTCATGCCGAACGCGAAAAGGAATGGCGCGAGCGGGATTCGCTACGCGCGGCAGCGCTCAAGGACGATCGCAACAATGACGGTGTCGTCGACGAACGCGACCGCTAGCTAGCCTTCGATCTTGCCGAAGTCCGCGACGGCGTTCACCGCATCTCGGAAGCGCGCCAACAGGTTCAATCGACGTGCGCGGATTGCGGGTTCCGGATCGTTGACGGTCACCTTGTCGAAGAAGGCGTCGATCGGCCCGCGCAAGGTCGCGAGTGCCGCCATGGCTGCGGTGAAATCCTCGTCAGCAATTGCCTTGATTGCTTTCGGCTGAGCGGAATCCAGGGCGTCCACCAACGCCACTTCCTCGGCGGGCGCATCGCCGGCCCGCCTCGACTGCTGCGTCTCGGCTACCGCCTGTGCGACCACGGGCTCCTCGACCAGCACGAGCGGATCTTCGTCCCCTGTCTGGGCAATGCCCTGCGCGCCTTTCCCGCCGTCCCACTTTTCCTTCTTCAGGATGTTGGCCGCGCGCTTGTACGCTGCCAGCAGATCGGCGCCTTCGGGTGTTTCCACGAACTTCTGCAATGCGTCCACGCGCGCCAACAGCCTCACCGGATCATCTTCGCCGCCAAGGGCGAACACAGCATCGATGAGGTCGTAACGAACGCCGGCATCGCGTTGTTGCACCTTGAGACGATCGGCGAAGAAATCGAGGAATTCGGCGGCGCCAGCTTCAAACTGGGCCTGCCGGCTTTCCAGCTTGGTCATTGCTTCGGCAGTAGCACGCTCGGCCTGCGAGGCAGGCATGCCCGCAGCCAGGTTCTTGATTGCCCGATCCGCTTCCGAAAAGAATTTCGACGGCCCATCGACATAGACTTCTTGCATGGTCTGGGCAGCATGCAGTCGCTCGAACTCGCCGAACTGACCCATCGAGGCCGGTAGCCAGGTTGCGGCGAACACTTTCCGCAGTGGAATCCTGACTCGGTTCTCAAGGAAAATTCCGAGAATTCCGAGCGCTGCCCGGCGCAACGCGTAAGGGTCCTTCGATCCGCTAGGCTTCAAATCGTTGGCAAAGAAGGCCGCGACGCTGTCCAGCTTGTCGGCCAGCGAAACCGCCATCGTCACTGGGGCGCTGGGGATCGTATCCCCCTGCCCGACCGGCTTGTAATGGTCGCGGATTGCGTCGGCCACTGCGTCCGGCTCTCCCTGAGCCCGCGCGAGGTAACCGCCGATTACGCCCTGCAGTTCGGGAAACTCGCCGACCATTCCGGTAACGAGATCGGCTTTGGCCAAGCGAGCCGCACGCTCGGCCTGGTCCGCATCGGCGCCTTTTACGACACCCTCCTCGACCAGCCAGCGCGCCAGCTTGGCAACCCGGTCGACCTTGTCGGCAACAGTGCCCAGCTTCTCGTGGAAGACGATCTGCTCAAGCTTCCTCGCTTGTTCTTCGAGCGCTACCTTCAGGTCCTGCTCCCAGAAGAAGCGCGCGTCGCTGAGCCGCGCTGCCAGCACTCGCTCATTGCCGGCGATAATCGCCTCGCCGCCATCGACCGCATCGATATTGGCGACGCAGATGAAATGCGGCGCCAGCTTGCCGGCCGGATCGCGCATCACGAAATACTTCTGGTTGATGCGCGCGGTGAGCTGGATCACTTCCTCCGGCACGTCGAGGAAGTCCGGGTCGAAGGATCCGAGCAACGGCGTCGGCAGCGACGTAAGCCCGGCATTCTCGACTACCAGCCCTTCGTCCTGGACCAGGAAATAGCCGGCATCATCCGCCGCCTGGATCGCGCCCTGGCGGATGGTTGCTTCGCGTTCCTCCTGATCGACGACCACATGGCAGGCGCGCAGCTTTTCGACATAGTCATGCGCTCCGCCGATCGTGATCGGGCCGGGATGGTGGAAGCGGTGGCCCAATGTCGTCGCGCCGCACTCCACGCCTTCAATGGCAACCGGCACGATCTGCTCGCCCAGCAGGGCGACGATCGAATGCAGTGGGCGGACCCAGCGCAGTGAGGCGGTCGAACTCGACGCCGCGCCCCAACGCATTGATTTTGGCCAAGGAAAATCGCGGACGATCGCTGCTACCGCCTCGGCAAGCACCTCGCCGGTCGCCCTGCCCTCTTTTTCGATCTTCGCGAACCAGGTGCCGTCCCGGTCTTCGAGCTGGTCCTGGGTCAGGCCGGTCTTGCGAAGGAAGCCCTCGAGCGCTTGCGGCGGCGCGGATGTCCGCGGACCTTTCAGCTCTTCGCTGACGGCTTGGGTCGATGCCGGAAGGCCGCGCGCGATTAGCGCCAGCCGGCGCGGCGTCGAATAGGTAGTGATCCCGTCATGGCTGAGACCGGCCGCGGACAGATGCTCGGCAAACATCCGCGCCAAATCGTTGCGGGCCTTGGCCTGCATCCGCGCCGGGACTTCTTCCGACAGCAGCTCGAGCAGGAAATCGGCGCTCATGCCTCATACCCCATATGGGTCATCCATGCGCCGCATGCGCCCTTCGCGAGGTCGCGGACTCGGCCGATATAGGCCTGTCGCTCGGCGACCGAGATAACGCCCCTCGCCTGCAGCGTATTGAAGATATGGCTGGCCTTGATCGCCTGTTCATATGCGGCGATCGGGACACCAGCCTTCAGGCTGTTCTCGCTCTCGGCCGCTGCCTTCCGGAACAGGTCGAACAGTGCCTCGGTGTCGGCGACTTCGAAATGCCATTTCGACATTTCGCGCTCATTTTCGAGGAAGACGTCGCCATAGGTCACGCCGGCGTTGTTGAACTTCAGGTCGAACACATTGTCGACGCCCTGGATGTACATCGCCAACCGCTCGAGCCCGTAGGTGAGCTCGCCGGACACCGGCTTGCAGTCGAAACCGCCGACCTGCTGGAAATAGGTGAACTGGGTCACCTCCATCCCGTCACACCACACTTCCCAGCCAAGGCCCCAGGCACCCAGGGTCGGGCTTTCCCAATCGTCCTCCACGAAGCGGATGTCATGCTTTAGCGGATCCACCCCGATCGCATCGAGCGACCCCAGATACAGTTCCTGCAAATTCTGCGGGCTCGGCTTCAGGATGACCTGGTACTGATAGTAGGCACCCAGCCGATTGGGATTCTCGCCATAACGACCGTCGGTCGGCCTCCGGCACGGCTGCACATAGGCGGCCTTCCACGGGTTGGGGCCAAGCGCGCGCAACACCGTTGCCGGATGGAAGGTACCGGCCCCCATCTCGAGATCATAAGGCTGCAGGATGACGCAGCCCTGGTCACCCCAATAGCGGTGCAGGGTCAGGATCAGGTCCTGGAAGCTAAGGCTCACGCTCGAATTTTCCCCATTTAGTCGACCGAGGGGCTTTGGCGCATGAATTGGGCGGCGGCAAGCGCAGCGCGGCTTTGAAAGGAAATGCTGACACTTTGTCAGGATAACTTGACATTGTCACGAATCGCTGACACTTTGTCAGCATAACCTGACATTTCAGGAAAAAGGAACGACGTGAACAATCGCTTGAGGGTGCTGCGTGCGGAGCGGGGATGGAGCCAGGCGGAGCTTGGCGGCCGGATCGGCGTGTCGCGCCAAGCGGTCAATGCGATCGAAACAGGGAAGCACGATCCGTCGCTGCCACTGGCCTTCCGCCTGGCACGGCTGTTCGAGCTCAGGATCGAGGAAATTTTCGATGACGGGGACGGCAATGCAATTGGGTGAAGGCGAACTTCGCGAACGCGCTCGCAGGCGGCGATTCTGGACCGTTATCGGCGGCATACTCGCCGCCGGGATGGTCACTGGTTTCGTTTCCGGCTTTTTCGCGGGGTACAATCAAGTCCCGCCTGACCAGATCTGGACCAGCATTCCGCAAGGCGCCGCGATCGGCTTTGTCGCCCTTGCATTGATCGCCTTCAACATCGGCTGCTGGGCCTTCGTTCGTGCGATCGACGAGGTCGAGCTGACCGACAATCTGTGGGGTTCGACCGTCGGATATTACGTCTACGCCATGCTGTTTCCCACCTGGTGGGCACTGAACAAGGCAGGCGTCGTGGCCGAGCCCAATCATTGGCTCATCTTCGCCATTTCCCTCGCGGGCGGCGGCCTTGCCTATGCCTGGCGCAAATGGCGCGCCCGCTGATCAACTTTCAAGCCTAAGGAGTTCGACATGAAGAATTTTCGCCTCTGGGCGGCCACCGCCGCCCTGTGTTTCGCCGCGCCCGTCGCAGCCGCGACCCCGGCCCTTCCCGATGCCGATCCGGCGATGTGGAAAGTCGCGGACGAGGATACCACCATCTACCTGTTCGGCACCTTCCACGCGCTCGACGGCAAGTCCGACTGGTTCAACGACGAGGTCAAGGCAGCCTTCGACAAGTCGGACGAGCTGGTGATCGAGGCATTGGTGCCGGAAGACCCCGGTACGATGCAGCCGATCGTCATGAAATATGCCCTCGACTCATCCGGCAAGCCATTGTCTTCAAAGCTCTCGCCGGAAGGCCAGAAGCAGCTTGCTGCCGGCCTTGCGGCGATGGGCGCCCCGCCGACCGCTTTCGACAAGTTCAAACCCTTCTTCGCCTCGCTCACATTCGCTGCGGTCGGGATGCAGAAGATGGGCCTGGCCGCGGACAAGGGGGCGGAACAATCGTTGCGAAGTGCAGCCAAAACCGCCGGAAAGCCGGTAAGCGCGATCGAGGACGTCGAGTTCCAGATCGGCATGTTCGATCGGATTCCCGAGGCCGAACAACTCGCGATGCTGGAAGAACTGCTGAAGTCGATGGACGAGATTCCAACGGAAATGGCACAGCTGCTGAGCGCATGGAATCGCGGCGATGCCGAAAGCTTCAAGGCCTTCATGGACAAGAGCGAGGGCCAGGGCCCCGCAGCGTACAAGGTCATTTTCTCCGATCGAAACGCCACCTGGGCGGAATGGATCGACAAGCGTCTCGACAAGCCGGGCACGGTCTTCATGGCCGTCGGTACCGGCCATCTCGCTGGCAAGGACAGCGTCCAGCAAATGCTGGAGCAGCGGAAGATCAAGGCGGTCCGCGCCAATTAGCGTCTGTTCCGACCGTTAGCCGGCCAGGCGTCAAGGCGGCGTGCTGGCCGGTCAACGGTGGATTAATGTCTCGGCTCTACCTACTTCCACATAAGTGATCGGCAATTGGGATTGCGTAGATGAGTCTTTTGAAACGTTTTGGCCGTCGCCTTCTGGCCGTTTCCGCCGTTGCGGCCACTGCCTGCAGCGCGGCCCCTGCGACCGAAGCGAAGGCGGCCAACCCGGCTCTCTGGAAAGTCGCCGACCACGATACGACCATTTACCTGTTCGGAACGATCCACCTGCTTCCGAAGAATACGAACTGGAGAAGTTCCGCCTTCGACAAGGCGGCGGCCGGCGCCGACACGCTGGTCGTGGAAACTGTGATCGACGAAAGCAATCCCGCGGCGACGATGAACGAGCTGCTGCAACTGGCGGTAAGCCCGGGGCTGCCGCCGCTCGCCCAGCGCGTGCCGGCAGACAAGAGACCTGCCCTTCAGGAACTGATTGCCAAGTCCGGAATCCCGGCACCGATGTTCGACCGGCTGGAAACCTGGGCCGCTGCATTCATGCTGCTTGGCGTTCAGTTCAAGGAGCTGGGGCTGGATCCCGGCTCCGGTGTCGAATCCGCGCTGAAGAAGCAATTCACCGACGGCAAGAAGACAATCGGGCAGCTGGAAACCAATGCGGAGCAGCTCGGCTTCTTCGACCGGCTGTCGGAGGAGGCCCAGCGCAAGTTCCTGGTCGCGATGCTGGACGGCGGCGGCGATATGAATACCGAATTCAAGGGAATGCTGGACGCCTGGACGCGCGGCGACGTCAAAGGCATCGCCAAGAGCTTCAACAGTGATCTGTCGGATGCCGCGGAGCTACGCGATGCACTGCTGACCCAGCGCAACGCCAACTGGGCAAAATGGGTCAAGGGCAGGCTGGATCAGCCGGGAACCGTCCTCGTCGCGGTGGGCGCCGGTCACCTCGCCGGCGAACAATCGGTGCAGACAATGTTGGAAAAGCAGGGCGTAAAAGTCACACGCGTACAGTAACGCGCAAAAAGTTCCTCCACTCGTCGCAAATATCTTAAAACTGGGGGAAGTGCTGATTGACCGTTAACCATTTGTACCCAAAGGTTGAATTTCAACCGGCGGGGGTCGCCAGTGGTACGGAATCGAAGGTCAGCAGGGCGTCGGTCGCCCGGAAAATTCTTCAGCGGAAGCCGCGCCGCTGCGCTGCTCCTGCTCGCGTCGATCGCTAGCCCTGCCATCCCTTCGACCGTCCCGGCCATCCGTGCGCCGGCCGTCGTTCGGGCAACACCGGCCCTTTGGGAAATCAGCGACGGCGACACCAAAATCTACCTGTTCGGCACCTTCCATTCGCTGGATGGCCGTACCGTCTGGTTCGACGACCGCGTTCGGCAGGCTTTCGATGGATCCGACGAACTGGTCCTTGAAACCATCGTTCCCTCGAGCCGGGATGCCATCGGCGCCGCGGGCGACCGGGTAAGCCAGGTCGGTCCGGACGGAAAGACGACGCTGAAGCCGTTCATCGCGCAAACCCAGCAGGCGATCGGCCAGGGAAATGCGCTGGGCATGTCGGTCGAACATGGCGCCGACAGCGTCCTGCGCCGCGTCGCCGAAGATAATGGAAAGCCGGTCGGCGGGCTGGAACGGTTTGAAGATCAGCTCAGCCAGCTGGCGAAAATTCCGGTGAGCGCGCCGCAGACGTCCGCACCCGCCGCCGCATCGGTATCGCTTACCGACCTGCTCGGCGCCTGGACCAAGGGCGACACTGGCGCCTTTTCGACAATGCTCGCCGGTTTCGAGGCAAGTTCGCCGGTCGCCTATCGCATGCTGATCGCTGATCGAAACGCTCGCTGGGGTGAATGGATCGCCAATCGCCTTGACCGGCCCGGAACCGTGTTCGTTGCAGTCGGATCGGGGCATCTGGCGGGCAAGGACAGCGTGCAGCAGTGGCTTGCCGCCCGCGGCATCGCCAGCGCCCGCATCGGCTAAACTCGCTCTAACTTGCCAACGTCGCCTCGCGCCCGTATAGGCGCGCGCTTGTCCACCCATGGTCATCCCTGGAGGCGTGGCGGGACAAATTTTACGAAGGAATTTGCGAAATGAGCGAACAGCTAACGCTGCCCGCCGAGACGCGCGATCGGGCTGGCAAGGGAGCCTCCCGTGCACTGCGTCGCGATGGCCGGGTCCCCGCCGTGGTTTACGGCGACAAGAAAGAGCCGCTTTCGGTTCATGTCGAGGAGAAGCTCCTCGCCAAGATGCTGAGCACCGGCCACTTCATGAATTCGGTGGTCATGGTCGAAGTCGGCGGCAAGAAGAACCGCACGCTTCCCAAGGCCGTGGATTTCCACCCGGTGACGAGCCGTCCGATCCACGTCGACTTCCTGCGGATCGGCGAGCACAGCCAGGTCAACGTCAACGTTCCGGTGCGCTTCGACAATGAAGAAGCTTCGCCGGGCCTGAAGCGTGGCGGCGTGCTCAACATCGTCGTGCACGACCTTGCGCTGGTCTGCGACGCTTCCGAAATCCCGGACGAGATCCACATCCCGCTCGACGGGCTGGAGATCGGCGATTCGATCCACATCAGCCAGGTCAAGCTGCCCAAGGGCGCCAAGGCCGCCAACGCCGATGACGACTTCACCGTCGCCACGATCGTTGCTCCGTCGGCGATGAAGCAGACCGAAGAAGAAGCGGCTGCTCCTGAGGGCGAAGTCCCGACCGTCGGTGAGGATGAGGCTGGAGCCGAAGGCGGCGAAGCCGAGGGCGGCGACGCGGAGTAATCTGCCAAGCCTTTTCGATTCCGTTCGTCCTGAGGAGGGACTGAGCAAGCGAAGCGCGTCGAAGACCCGTCTCGAAGGGCTGTCCTTCGAGATGCCATTTCGACAAGCTCAATGGCTCCTCAGGACGAACGGTTTTCTTTTGTCCAGCGCACTGTAGTTGTAGCGCGATGCAAATCTGGGCGGGGCTCGGCAATCCGGGCGACAAATATGCGCTGCACCGGCACAACGTCGGCTTCATGGCGGTCGACGCCATCGCGGCCGTGCATGGCTTTGGCCCATGGCAGAAGAAATTCCGCAGCCTCGTCAGCGAGGGCCGCGTCGGCCGGCACAAGATCCTGCTGCTGAAGCCGCAGACCTATATGAATGTCAGCGGCGACGCGGTTCAGCAGGCGCTTCATTTCTACAAGCTGGATATCGAAGCTCTGACCGCATTCCACGACGAGCTCGACCTCGCCCCGATGAAGGTCAAGGTGAAGCAGGGCGGCGGCACCGCCGGCCATAACGGATTGCGCTCGATCGGCGCGTCACTGGGCCCCGACTTCCGCCGCGTCCGGATCGGCATCGGCCATCCTGGCCCCGGCCAGAAGGAAAAAGTCACTCCCCACGTTCTCGGCAATTACGCCAAGAGCGAAATGGAGCCGCTCAGCGATCTGTTGGGTGCCATTGCCGCCGAAGCCAATTGGCTGGCCGACGGCGACGATGCCCGATTCATGAGCGACGTCGCGCTCAGGTTGCAGCAGCCGGATTAGCTTGCGGGTCGATGCCTAGGCGTGCCTGCGCCTTGGCCAAGGCTTCTTCAAAGCGCTGGTCGCCCCTCAGGAAGTCAAGATCGGGATCAACTGCGGCCGCGCTCACCAACGTGTGTTGAGCCAGTTCCAATACTGGCAGCAACAGGTCGAGCGAAGCGTCCCGCTCATTCAGATAAGCGCTCAGAACGCACGCGAAATTGTATCGCATATTGAGATTGTCAGGATCGATCAGCAGGGCTCGCTCGATCGTTTCCATCGCCCGTTCGCGATTGCCGGCAATCGCATGCCCGCCAGCACATATTCCCAGCGCCGCGCCGTTGCTGGGGTCTTCGGCAAGGACTTTCTCCGATTGCGAATGCATCATTTCCGCACCGCGAAGCACGCCTTCCCGGTTCCCCAGCGCCTGGTAACACATCACCAGCATCGCCCAGGAGTGGAAGTCGGACTCAATGAGCTCGACGGCTTTCACATAGTGGCGCGCGGCATCCTCAAGCTTTCTCTGGCGCGTTGAAAGTCGTGCCGCCTCCCTGTTCACTTCCCAGGAATCCGGGTCCAGCTTCAGCGCCTGCGCGATCTCCCGATTGGCATCGTCATATTGCTCAGCTTCAAGCAGGATCCGCGCCCTGACCGCATATGCCTCGGCAATCGTCGGATCGATCGACAGCGCCTGTTCCGCAGCGACGGAGGCATCCACATCTGCTGCGCCGAAATAATAGCGCAGCTGAAGTTGCGCGAGCGCCATCAACGCCCAGGCTTGAGCGTAGCGTGGATCAATTTCCAGGGCTCGCTGGCACAGCCGGATGACCCGTTGCTCCTTGCGGATGTCGCCATAATTGCCGGAAATCCAATATTTCCGGGCCATCAGATAAAAATTGTAAGCGTCAGCATTGCTCGTTCCGCGCTGCTCGATCGCCTTCTTCTCGGCGGGCAGCAACTTGACCTTCAACGCATCGACGATCGCCTTCGAAATCTCGTCCTGGATTGCGAATATGTCCGTAAGGTCGCGATCGAAGCGCTCGGCCCATAAGTGATCGCCGCTGCGGCCGTCGATCAACTGGGCGGTGATCCGAACGCGATTGCCGGCCTTTCGAACGCTTCCTTCAAGGACGTGGCTAACGCCGAGCTTTCGAGCCAGCTCCCCCACGTCGATCGACTGCCCCTTGAACATGAATGCGGTGTTCCGTGCCGTGACGGCGAGCGCCGACACCTTGGACAAATCGGTGGTGATGTCCTCGCTGATTCCATCGCTGAAATATTCCTGCTCGGCATCACCGCTCATATTGGCGAAGGGAAGAACGCAAATCGAAATATCGCTTGTGCGCTTGCGAGCGGTCGCCGTTGCTTCGATCGTGCCTGCCAGCGCCGCGACACTCTGCTCGATCTTTCGCCATCCGCTCGCCTGGCGATCGCCTTCCCATGCCGACAAATCCGCGCATTGGATCTGGTTGAACGGAAGCGGCGGGATCGTTCCGTCGAGACTGGCCTGAACCAGCACTCCGGCCTGCCGAGCATAATCCGCCTCTGCCCGAACCCATTGGGATTGGCATGCGTCCGCCGACCACAGCACGACGACCGCTTTCGCAGCGCGAAGATTCTCCTCGATGACGTCGCCATAGGCGCGATGTGCCGGCAACTGGTCGTCGCGCCAGACTTCATAGCCCATGGAAGAGAGTGCAGCAGCAACCTGCTCAGCGACTTGAGCGCTTGGCCGGCAATAGGAAATGAACACGCCGGGCATGCAGAGCCCCCGCTGTTTCAACCGAAAGCTACCGGTTCAGCCAAGCGTAGGGCAAGCGAAACCTGTGGGTCGACTTCGATGGATGGCGGGCTTCCACATCGAAGCAACGCCGCCTAAGTGCGGGCCATGTCGCGCACCTTGTTCGCAACCCGCCTGTACGAAGCAATGATCGACGACGAGCAATTGCTCGGCGAGCTCGCCCATTCAATTCGCTCGTTCGCGGAAGAGGACGAGGCGGGAAAGTGCTGGAGCCGGGAAAAGGCGTACAAGGGCTATACCAGCTATGCTTCGCTGAACGACCTGCCTCGTCGTGACCCGGCATTTGACGATCTGAAGCGCGTCCTTACCGCTCACGCCGTGCGCTTCGCCAAGGATCTGGCGTGGGGCGTCAAGCCGAAGCTCGATAGTATTTGGGTCAACCTGTTGAAGCCGGGCGGGCATCACAGCGCGCATATCCATCCTCATTCCATCCTGTCGGGAACGCTTTATGTCGAAGTTGCCAAGGGCAGCGGCCCAATCCGCTTCGAGGATCCCCGCCTGCCGATGATGATGGCAGCGCCGGTCCGCGACGAAGATGCGGCTGAGGAATTGCGGCCATTTGTAGCGGTCGAGCCTCGCCCGGGCCTGCTCCTGCTATGGGAGAGCTGGCTCCGCCATGAGGTACTCCCCGGCACCGCCAAGGCCGATCGGCTGAGCATCAGCTTCAATTTTGCGTGAACCGCCGCTAAGAGGCCCGCCAATCCGTCATTGCGAGCGTAGCGAAGCAATCCAGAAGCGTGGATTGCCGCGTCGCTTCGCTCCTCGCAATGACGACGACACGGAGTGATTCATGGGCTTTAAATGCGGCATCGTCGGCCTGCCGAACGTCGGCAAGTCGACCCTCTTCAACGCGTTGACCGAAACGCAGGCGGCGCAAGCGGCCAACTATCCCTTCTGCACGATCGAACCGAACGTCGGCCAGGTCGCCGTGCCCGACCCGCGCCTCGACAAGTTGGCCGCGATCGCCGGCTCGGCCAAGATCATCCCGACCCAGCTTGCCTTCGTCGACATCGCCGGCCTGGTGAAGGGCGCGTCCAAGGGCGAGGGTCTTGGCAACCAGTTCCTGGGCAACATCCGCGAAGTGGACGCCATCGTCCATGTCCTGCGCTGTTTCGAGAATGACGACATCCAGCATGTCGAAAACAAGGTCGATCCGATCGCGGACGC
This sequence comes from Sphingomonas caseinilytica, assembly GCF_023516455.1. Classification (GTDB taxonomy): domain Bacteria; phylum Pseudomonadota; class Alphaproteobacteria; order Sphingomonadales; family Sphingomonadaceae; genus Sphingomicrobium; species Sphingomicrobium caseinilyticum. Next base: position 758,060 of record NZ_JAMGBA010000001.1, read on the forward strand.
CGAGACGGTCGAAACCGAACTTCTGCTGTCCGACCTCGAAAGCCTGGAAAAGCGCGTTCCCAATCTGGTGAAGCGCGGCCAGCAGGGCGACAAAGAGTCGAAGATCGCTGCGTCGGTCCTGAGCCAGGCACTCGATCTCCTCCGCGAGGGCAAGCCCGCGCGGCTCACGCAACCCAAGGACGACGAGGAAGCCCGCGTCTTCTCGCAGGCCCAGCTAATCACCGCCAAGCCGGTGCTCTACGTCTGCAACGTCAATGAGGACGAAGCGGCCAACGGTAACGCGCAGTCCGCCCGCGTATTCGAAAAGGCCAAGGCGGAAGGCGCCAACGCGGTCGTCGTCTCGGCGGCGATCGAGGCCGACCTGGTCAGCATGGACATGGACGAGCGGCTGGTCTTCCTCGAGGAAATGGGCCTGCACGAGACGGGCCTCGCCCGCGTCATTCGCGCCGGGTACGACCTACTCCACCTTATCACCTTCTTCACCGTCGGACCGAAGGAAGCCCGGGCCTGGACAGTTGAGAAGGGTTCGAAGGCTCCGCGTGCGGCCGGCGAAATCCATACCGACTTCGAACGCGGTTTCATCCGCGCCGAAACCATCGCCTATGACGATTATATCGCGCTGAACGGCGAAGCTGGAGCGCGCGACGCCGGAAAGCTGAGGCAAGAAGGCAAGGAATATGTCGTGAAGGACGGCGACGTCCTGCACTTCAAGTTCAACGTCTGAGCCGCGCCTCGCGAAACAGGCCGTAGCTCAATATCCCGGCAACGATCAGTCCGGCCCAGCTGGCCGCCTGAGCGATCGCATGGTCACCGACGATCACCTGGAAATGGGTGACGAGGCGGTAGGCGTGCACCAACGCGATGAGCGCAAAGACGACAGCCGCGATGGTCGTGAAAGGTTTCATCATACCCCTCCCCTCCTGGGTCAGGGCACAATAGCATTCGTACCCGCTTCAATGAACCGAGACTTGGCGAAGCCGCGTTTTTGTCCCACCAGTCAGCCATGAGCAGGGAAGCGCAGCAAATGGCGAAGACCAATCCTCTGGTCGAGGGATATCAATCGCTTGAGGATGATCCCGGAAAGTCGGGCAAGCTGGCGCGGGAAGCGCTGCGGCTGCATCCAGAATCGCCCCCTGCCCTGAGGCTCGTCGGCCTGGCAATGCGGGCATCCGGCCAGACCGAGGAAGCCGCGGAATTCGAACAACGGGCAGTCAAGGCGGCGACGTCCGATCCAGTGTTGCTGCGCGCCGGTCACGCGCTGTTCGCAAACCAGCTGCATGAGGCCGAACCTCTCCTGAAAGAGCGGCTGAAACGCGATCCCTATGATTACAGCGCGATGCGCATGTTGGCCGAGCTGGCCGCGCGGATCGGACGCATTCATGATAGTGAGAGCCTGCTTCGTCGAACGGTCGAGCTGGCACCGTCCTTCCAGGCAGCGCGGGCCAACCTGGCGACCGTCCTATATCGTCAGCATCGCGCGCCCGAAGCCCTCGAACAGCTCGACCAACTGGGAACGGACGGAGAAATTGCCGATAGCTACCGCAATCTACGAGCAGCGGCCCTTGGCCGTATCGGCGGCTATGAGGAAGCCATCGATCTTTATCGCGACGTGCTTCGCCGCCATCCGGAACAGCCCAAGATCTGGATGAGCATGGCGCATTTGCTGAAGACAGTCGGCAACCAGGAGGAATCGATTAGCGCCTATCGCCGGGCGATTGAACTTGCGCCGAGCCTTGGTGAGGTATGGTGGAGCCTTGCGAACCTGAAGACGATCACGTTCGACGATGAAGATGTTCGTGCGATGGAGGCGGCGCTTGATGACGCAGCGCTCGACATCGACGACCGGCTGCATCTGCATTTTGCACTGGGCAAGGCTTATGAAGACCGGCGTAGTCCAGAACAGTCATGGCGCCATTATGAAGCCGGCAACGACATACAGTCGAAACGGCTTGGCCATAATCCCAATCGCATCACCAGGATTGTCGATCGCAGCATACCGCTCATGACCCGGGATTTCTTCGCCGCTCGAAATGAAATGGGATGCGAAGCCCCCGATCCTATCTTCATCCTGGGCATGCCGCGTGCGGGCTCGACCCTCGTCGAACAGATTCTGGCCAGCCACAGCCGGGTCGAGGGTACGATGGAATTGCCCGATATCAGCGCGCTGGTCAGGCAAATCGACAATAAGAATGCCGGCGAGGAATTTGGGAACTACCCCGATGCGCTCGCCAATCTCGATGGCGACACGCTCGCAGCGCTCGGGCAGGAATATCTGGATCGCACCCGCATCCAGCGAAGTGAGGGCAAGCCCTTCTTCATCGACAAGATGCCCAACAACTGGGTCCATGCCGGCTTCATCCGCCTAATCCTTCCCAATGCGAAGATCATCGATGCTCGGCGGCATCCGCTGGACTGCGGCTTTTCCAACTTCAAGCAGCATTACGCGCGAGGACAGGCCTTCAGCTATGACCTCGCCCACATCGGCCGATACTATGCCGATTATGTGCGGTTCATGGACCATATCGATCGCGCGCAGCCTGGTGCGGTTCACCGGGTCATTCACGAGCGCCTTGTCGAAAACCCCGAGCAAGAGATTCGCGCACTGCTCGCCTATTGCGGCCTTGAATGGGAGGATAGCTGCCTCCGCTTCCACGAGACCAAGCGAGCGGTCAGGACCGCAAGCAGCGAACAGGTGAGGCAGCCACTCAGCAAGGCAGGCCTGGGCCAGTGGCAGCCATATGAGCAATGGCTGGCCCCCTTGAAGACTGCGCTCGGCCCGGCGCTCCAGCATTGGGATGATGCACCGCTGCCATAGCGCAGGGAAAATCGTGACATCCGCGTGACGAAAGCCAATTGACGCCGATGTAAACAGGCGCCCACTCTTCCCACACGAATTAAATGGGGGAGTAATATGACGAGACGTACGTCTTTCGCCCGCCGCTCCTGCGGCCTGTTCCTCGCATCGACCGCAATTTTGAGCACAAGCGCCTTTGCTCAGCAAACTGCAGGTGAGCAGGAAGCAGCAGCAACTCAACGACTGGTGGAAGGCGACGAAATCGTTGTCACCGCGACCAAGCGCGTCGAAAATCTTCAGGACGTGCCGATCGCCATCACCGCATTCGGTACGAAGACCCTCGACGACAACCACGTCGACTCGTTCGAAGACTATGCCAAGATGATCCCGAGCTTGTCGCAGCAGTCGTCGGGCCCCGGTGCATCCAACGTCTATTTCCGCGGTGTCGCCAGCGGCGAGAACGCCAACCACTCGACCTCGCTGCCCAGCGTCGGCACCTATCTGGACGAACAGCCGATCACGACCATCCAGGGCGCGCTCGACCTTCACGTCTTCGATATCGAGCGGATCGAGGCATTGGCCGGTCCCCAGGGAACGCTTTACGGGGCTTCCAGCGAAGCTGGCACTATTCGCATCATCACCAACAAGCCGGATCTCTCAGGCACCTACGGCGAAGTCGGCCTTGAAGTGAACAATACCGCCCATGGCGACTGGGGCTATACTGCCGAAGGCTTCATCAATGCGCCGCTCAATGAGAATATCGCGGCCCGTGTCGTTGCCTGGTACCGCCGCGATGGCGGCTACATCGACAATATACATGCCATTCGGAATTACACCGAGTTCACGCTGGAACAGGACCCCGAAGGTGATCCTGGCGATCTCATCCCCACGCCGACGGGCAACATCATCTCTCGCGATAATGCCGATCTGGCGGAGGACGATTACAACGACGTCTACACCTACGGTGCCCGCGCGGCGTTGAAAATCGATCTCAACGAGGATTGGTCGATTACTCCCCAGATCATGGGCCAGAGCCAGAAAGCCTATGGCTCATTCGCCGAGGAGAGTGGCTACGACGACCTTGAGACGGCACAGTTCTATTATGAAAAGACCAAGGACAAGTGGTGGCAGGCCGCCCTTACCGTCGAAGGCAAGATCGGCAACTTCGACATGACCTACGCCGGCGCTTACATGAAGCGCCAGATCGACGGCTCGTTCGATTATTCCGACTATTCCTACTTCTACAACGAGCTGTCGGGATACGGCGCCTATTGGTACGACAATGACGGCGATCCGATCGATCCGACGCAGTACATCATCTCCGACGACAGCTTCAAAAAGATGTCGCACGAACTGCGCTTTACATCGCCGGCAGAAAATCGGTTCCGCGTCGTTGGCGGTCTGTTCCTGCAGCGGCAGGAACATAACATCGAGCAGAACTACAAGATCGACAATCTGGACGATCATCTGGCCGTTGACGGTTATCCCGACAATATCTGGCTGACGAAGCAGCTCCGCGTCGACCGCGACAAGGCCATCTTCGGTGAGCTCAGCTATGACGTGACGCCCGAACTGACCCTCACGGCCGGCGGGCGCTACTACTGGTACAAGAACTCACTGGAAGGCTTTTTCGGGTACAACTCGTTCGATGACGACGGCCTTGGTTACAGCGGCAACGACCAGTACAACTGCGACCTGTTCGGCCCCTCCACCGTAAACGGAGCGCCTTGCAACAACGTCGACAAGACCACCAAGGACAGCGGCGCCGTTTATCGCTTCAATGCAACCTGGAAGCCAAACGACGACCTGCTTCTCTATGCCACTTGGTCCAAGGGTTTCCGGCCCGGCGGCGTCAACCGTCGCGGCACCTTGCCGCCATATGATCCGGACTTCCTCATCAACTATGAGGCCGGCGCGAAGTATAGCTTCGGCAGCGGCTCGCACTTCAACTTCGCGATCTACCAAGAGAATTGGAAGGACATTCAGCTATCCTTCTTGGGTGCAAACGGCCTGACCGAGGTCCGGAACGCCGGCGACGCCCGCATCCGCGGCATTGAAGCCGACCTCTACCTCCGCCTGATGCCGGGACTTAGCTGGAGCACGGGCGCCAGCTACAATGATGCGGAAATCCGCAACGACTTCTGCTCCATTGCCGTCCCGGACTTCGATTGCACGATCGATGTCGACCTGGACGATAGCGGAGCGATCGACGATTCATCGGAAGAAAACGCCAAGTTGGCCGACAAGGGCACTCGCCTCCCGGTCACGTCCCGATGGAAGCTGAACAGCAGGCTTCGCTACGATTGGGACCTGACCAGCGACATCAAGGCTCATGCCCAGGCCTCGCTGACCTACGAAGGAGACCGTCGGGCTGACCTTCGTGACATCGAGAATGCGATCATCGGCGAATATGATGCCTACACGCTCGTCGACGCCTCGACTGGCATCGACAAGGGTCCGTGGAGCGTCGACCTATACGTCAAGAACATCTTCGATGTTCGTGGCCAGATCACCAAGGGCATCCAGTGCCTGGAAACGGTCTGCGGCGATCCGGACGGCGTCACTGCAATCGGACCGAAGATCTATACGACGGTCACACGTCCGAGAATGTTTGGCCTTCGCGTCGGCCGCAAATTCTAACTAGCAGGAAATGGAGCCCGTCATGCCTCGCGCATGACGGGTTTTATTTTGCCACTTTCCTTCGCCGGCTAAACCGGCGATTGAAGAAGCATGATCTATTTCGATGACCTGGAAGTCGGCCAGGAAACCCTGTTCGGCCATTATGATGTGACCCGCGAGGAAGTCCTCGAGTTCGCCCAGAAGTATGACCCCCAGCCGTTTCACCTCAGCGACGAGGAGGCGGCCAAGACCCATTTCGGCCGTCTCGCCGCTTCCGGCTGGCACACTTGCGCGATGACCATGGCGGTGATCGCCCGCCATGTGGTCGATACCGAACAGGCAGGCCTCGGATCGCCCGGGGTCGACGAGCTTCGTTGGCTGAAGCCGGTCTACCCCGGTGATCGGCTGACGGTCAGGGGCAAGATCATCGAGACCACGCCGTCGCGGTCGAAGCCGCAAATCGGCGTGATCAAGAGCGAAAACACGATCACCAATCAGGACGACGTGAAGGTGATGACCTTCACGTCGATCGTGCTGATGCTACGGCGGCCTACCGCCTAGTTTTCGTCAGTGTTGCTGTTGCCGTCGCTGCTGCGATCCGCACGCGAACGATTGCTCATCGACGAACGGAATTCGCGGCTGCTCTGGCGTTCGCTACGCTGAGCGCGTTCCGGACGAGTGCGCTCGACGCGCTCCGTCCGATTGGCACGCTCAACACGCTCGGTCCGTTCCGCGCGTTGGATGCGTTCGGCCCGATCGACCGGCTGGACCTGCTCGACCTGATTGTTCCGCTGGATACGGTCAGTCCGGTTAGCGCGATCGCCGCGCGTGGGTCGCTCGCGCTCGACGCGAACCTGCTCACCATCGCGGGTCCGAACCTGCTGGGTGACCGCATTCGGGCCAGCCTCGAAGCCGCTCCAGTTCTCCCTTTGAGATTCCATCTGGCGGCGGAATTCCTCGCTGCTCAGGGCCTGCTTGCGACGACCTTCCCAGTAACGACGGTGCGCGTCGGACCAGCGGTGCGGCTTACGATAGCGGTCGTAAACATAGTAGCCGTAGCCCGGATAATAGTAGTCATCGTACCAGCCGTAATAGGGCGCATAGCCATATCCGTAGCCCGGATATCCCGAGCCATAGCCGTAACCGACACCATAGGCCGGATAACCACCGTAGCCGCCGTAGCCGCCGCCGTACCCGTAACCGCCGTAATAGGGGTCATAGTAGCCGCCGTTGCCGACGCCCACCGAAACGCCATTATAGCCGTAGGGTGTCGTACAACCTGCAAGGCCGATGCCGGCAACCAGTGCTACCGCAGCGGCGCGAAGTCGAAACGCATACATAGAGACTTCTCCGAAGGATTTTATGGAGTCGTTCTGCACTTAAGCTGTTGAACGCGCAGTGAACCGTTGCGACTGCGTACCCTCGTCCGGACGACTCAATGACCCTCGAAGTTGAACAGGCTTTCCGCCGGTATTCCTGCATCGCGGAGCGCCTTTGCGCCACCCAGTTCCGGGAGGTCGACGATGAACCGCGCCCCAACCAGATCTGCTCCTGCACGCCTCACCAGTCGGGCTGCAGCCAGCGCCGTACCGCCCGTTGCCAGGAGGTCGTCGACGATCAGAACCCGTGCACCGGGCGCACAGGCGTCGACATGCATCGTCAGCCGGTCCGTTCCATATTCCAGCGCATAGTCTTCGGCGATGGTCGCGCCGGGAAGCTTGCCGTCCTTCCGGATCAGCAGCAGCCCCGCTCCAAGTTTCACCGCCAGCGCCCCGCCGATCGCGAATCCGCGAGCTTCGACGGCTGCCACCAGATCAACCTTCCCGTCGACCGTCGCCGCAAGTGCATCGACCGTGCGGGCAAGGCCCACACGGTCGAGCATTAACGTCGTAATGTCGCGAAACTGGATCCCGGGCTTTGGAAAGTCCGGGATGGTGCGGACCAACGCCTTGAGCTCGTCATTCACCTGAATCCGCCGTCATTGCGAGGAGCTGAAAGCGACGAAGCAATCCAGTCACCCTACGGGCACTGGATTGCTTCGCTTCGCTCGCAATGACGATCATCCGGCGATGCCGGCCTTTTTGCTCGCGCGGGTCCGCTTGACCTTGTTCTCAGGATCAAGCGCCCCCTTCGGAGCAACCTTGCGCTTCGCCTCGGCCCAGATGTTCCGATAGCTCAGGTAACCCAGGACCGTGGCGATGATCAGGAACGCCAGCACCGCGAGGCCCGACTTGTGACGGCTCTGCAGGTTCGGTTCGGCAGTCCACAGCAGGAAGGCCGAAACGTCCTTCGCCATCTGGTCGACCGTTGCCGGCGTCTGGTCGGCGTAGGTGACCTGGCCGTCCGCGGTAAGCGGCGGCGGCATGGCGATGTTCAGATTGGCGAAATATGGGTTGTAGTGAAGCCCCTCCGGCGTCTTCGTTGCCGGGAATTCGGCCAGAAGCTTCGCCGGCTGAGCCTGATAGCCCGTGAGCAGCGAGTAGATGTAGGCCGGGCCGTCATGGCGCGCTTTCGCCATCAACGACAGATCAGGCGGAAGCGCATTGTTGTTTGCAGCGCGTGCCGCCGTCTCGTTGGCATAGGGGCTCGGGAACTTGTCGGACGGGATCGCCTTGCGGGTCGCCGCCTCGCCGGTTTCCGGGTTCACGCTGGGGACCTCGATCGCCCACTGATTGGCGATCGCCTTCACCTCGGCCTCATTATAGCCGAGCTGATGGAGGTCGCGGAACGACACCAGGTTTAGGCTGTGGCAGCCCGCGCAAACTTCCTTGTAGACCTGGAAGCCGCGCTGCAGCTGCTGGCGGTCGAACTGGCCGAACGGACCGTCCGTCTTCAGCGCCAGTTCCTTCGGATGGCGATGGAAGCCTTCCTCCGCAGTCGGTTCCGGCGGCGCCTGGAAGTAGCCGACCAGGTTCACCAGCAGGCTGATCGTCAGGACGCCCGCGAATCCGACGCCGACCAGCATGCCGATGCTAGCGACCCATCCGAGCCGCTTGATGAAGCCGAGGACTACGGCCGGGATTGCCAGCAAATAACCCATGATCCCTATATCCCCTTAATTCGCTGGAGCCGACTGGCCGACAGGCGCCGCTTCCGCACGTTCGCCGTGCAGCACGCTTTCCGAAATGGAATTGGGCAGCGGCAAGGTCGTCTCGAACTTCGAGACGAGCGGCAGAATGATCAGGAAGTGCGCGAAATAATAAGCTGCTGCGATCTGCGACAGTGCGACGAAGAACGGCGTCGCGGGCGAACCGCCACACCAGCCGAGGATCGCGACATCAACCAGCAGGATGATGAAGAAGATCCGGAACATCGGCCGGTAGCTGCCCGAGCGAACCGGCGACTTGTCCAGCCACGGCAGGAAGAACAGCAGCAGGATCGATGCGAACATCGCCAGCACGCCCCACAGCTTCGCCGGCAGGATGAAGTCGACGGTGAAGGCGCGGAGGATCGCGTAGAACGGCCAGAAATACCATTCCGGAACGATGTGCGCCGGCGTCGCGAGCGGGTTGGCCGGGATGTAGTTGTCCGGGTGGCCAAGCGCGTTCGGACCGAAGAACACCACCGCGGCATAGATGGTCAGGAACGCGCCGGCGAACCAGCCGTCCTTGGCGGTGTAGAACGGGTGGAAAGGCAGCGTATCCTTCTCGGTCTTCACCTCGACGCCCGTCGGGTTCGACGATCCCGGGATGTGCAGCGACCAGATGTGCAGGATCACGACGCCCGCAATCACGAACGGCAGCAGATAGTGCAGCGAGAAGAAGCGGGTCAGTGCCGCCTGGTCCGGGGCAAAGCCGCCCAGCAGCCAAACGCGGATCGGTTCGCCCACGACCGGGAAGGCCGAGAAGAAGCCGGTGATGACCTGTGCGCCCCAGTAGCTCATCTGACCCCAGGGGAGGACGTAGCCCATGAAGGCGGTCGCCATCATCAGCAGGTAGATGACGAGGCCCAGCATCCAGACCATTTCGCGCGGCGCCTTGTACGAACCGTAATAAAGGCCGCGGAAGATGTGGATGTAGACAACGATGAAGAAGAAGCTTGCGCCGTTGGCGTGGGCGTAGCGCATCATCCAGCCGGCGTTCACGTCGCGCATGATGTGCTCGATCGAGTTGAACGCGCCGTCGGCCGAAGCGAAGTACCACATCGCCAGCACGATTCCGGTGACGATCTGGATCGTCAGGAAGATGCCGCTGAGGACGCCGAAGTTCCACCCGTAGTTGAGGTTGCGCGGAACCGGATAACCGCCGCCGACCGCATTGAAGACCATCCGCGGAAGCGGGAGGCGATCGTCGATCCACCGGCCGAGTTCGGTCTTGGGTTCGTAGGGCTTGGCCCAGGCAAAGCTCATCGAATTATCCCCTGTTAGCCGATGGACACGACGGTGTCGGACGAGAAGGCATATTCCGGCACCATCAGGTTGAGCGGAGCCGGGCCCTTACGAATGCGTGCTGCGGTGTCGTAGTGCGAACCGTGGCACGGGCAGAAATATCCGCCGTAATCGCCGCGATTCTCGCCCTCGCCAACGCCCAGCGGGACGCAGCCCAAATGAGTGCAGACGCCAAGCGTGATCAGCCAGTTTTCCTTGCCCGGCTTCGTCCGCTCGGCAAGCGTCTGCGGGTCGCGCAGCTCGCTCAGCGGCACGGCGTTAGCCTGCTGCACTTCCTGCGGCGTCAGGTTGCGGACGAAGACCGGCTGCTTGCGCCAGCTGGTCTTGATCGCCTGTCCGGGCGCGATCTTGGAGATGTCCACCTCGGTCGAGGCCAGCGCCAGCACGTCGGCGGGCGGGTTCATCTGGTTGATCAGCGGCAGCGCGACGGCAACCGCACCGACGCCAGCGAAGCTGACGGCGGCAATGTTAATGAAGTCGCGGCGGCGGAGGCTTTCATCGCCTTCCACAATCGCTGCGTTGGTTTCTTCCAGCGTGGCCATGCTCACCCTTAAGACCGAAATTTCGCGCGCGTGCCGAATGGCACAAAAAACGAGCCCGCTCCGGCGGTGCCGGCCCGGTTGGCGCGCCTGATAGCGTCTCACCCCGCATATGCAAATGGTCAAATTGCCCGGCTTGTGCGGCAAGCCGAGTGCGGACTATCGCCCCACCATGCGGCTTTGCCTTTTTCAGCCGGAAATTGCCGGGAACGTCGGTGCGGTAATGCGCCTTGGCGCCTGCATGGGAGTCGCGATCGATCTCATCGAGCCAATGGGATTCTCGTGGGACGACAAAAGGGTCCGGCGGACGGCAATGGACTATATCGACCATGTCGACGTCACGCGCCATTCTTCGTTCGGGGCATTTCGTGCGGCAAACCGGGGCAGGCTGATTCTGTTCAGCACCAAAGGCCAGGCGTCCCCTTATGAATTTGCCTTCCTGCCTGACGACATCCTGCTGTTCGGCAAGGAAAGCGGCGGCGTCCCGTCCGAAGTCGCTGCGACCGCCGACGCGGTGCTGAGAATCCCAATCCGGGCGGAGGTCCGGTCGTTCAACCTGGCCACTTCGACTGCGCTCGCACTCGGCGAGGCGCTCCGCCAGACAGGCGGGCTGCCCAGCGTCGGCGCAGGCTAAGGCTACTCCGCCGCGGCCGCCTCGGGCGTCAACGGCGTCTCCTCCCCCTTCCGCGCCTGCCATGCCGAACGGGCCATGACGGCGGCAGCGTAAAGCACGACGATAATCACCAGCCAGCGAAGCGTCTCGACCGGCATTTCCTTGACGAGGAAGGCAGCAACAAGGACCGCCGGGAAGCCGCCTAGCGTGATTCCAAGCACGACCTTCAGGTCCATCTGCCCCATCCTGATGTGGCGAACGCTGGCCGCCGAACCCATCAGGCCCGCGCTGGCTGCCATGATCGGGAAGCAAAGCCGCGGGTCCATGCCCATCAGGCTGAGCAAGACCAGCGTCGGCGCATAATTGCCGACGCCGAAGTTCAGCAGCACGCCGAAGATGAAGCTGGCGACGATCGCCAGGACGGTGAGGTCCATCGGAAGGCTGTTCGCGGTACCTCCGCCTGGCATCATGTTGAGGTTGGTGAGGGCATAGGCTCCCGCCGCAAGCAGCAGGCCGATCGCGACAACCGTCTGGACCACCCACACTTTCGATTTCGCGACCATTGGCGCGCCGAGCAATCCGCCCATCACAAAGGCCAAGATGCACCCGACAAGCAGGATCGCATCGACCATGACGCCCAGCAGGATGAGATAGATGATGCCTTGAAGAACCGCTGGCGGGGTAAGGCCGACCAACATGGTCTGGGGAATCAGTCGATCGGGAACCAGCTTGCGGAGCTTGAACCAGGCCGCGGTCGGAGCGAATGAGCCGATGCCGAGTGTATCGAAGAAGCTCACGACTGCTCCAAGCACTACTGCCTCGACTTTGGGCACGGCACCCTGCCGAATAGCGGCACGGATCAGCACGCCAAGGCAGATGATGCCTGCCAACGTAAGCGGAATCAGAAGTGCGATCAGCATGGCTGCCCCTCCACGCCCCTAATGAAGGTCTGTTGTAGATGATCGTCGAGGCCTTCGCTACAGAGCCCGCCATGCTTGACCTAGACGATCAGCAACAGGCCGCCCGCGATTGGTTCGAATCGCTCCGCACCAGGATTTGCGACGCGTTCGAAGCGATCGAGCGCGAAGCGGGCAGCGATGCTCGTTTCGAATATATTCCCTGGGACCGGACCGACGAAGACGGAACGCCGGGCGGCGGCGGCGTGCGCGGCCAGATGGCGGGCAAGGTCTTCGAAAAAGTCGGCGTCAACGTTTCGACCGTCGGTGGGAAGTTCTCACCCGAGTTCGCCAGGCAGATCCTTGGCGCCGACGAGGATCCAAGCTTCTTTGCGACCGGCATCAGCCTGGTCGCCCATATGGCGAACCCGCACGTGCCTGCGGTCCATATGAACACCCGCTTCCTCACCACGACGAAGCGGTGGTTCGGCGGCGGCGCGGACCTCAATCCGGCCATTCCCTATGAAGAGGACACTGACGCCTTCCATGCCCGGATGCGGGCAGCCTGCGCCGCCCATGATCCGACCTTCTATTCGCGCTTCTCCAAATGGGCGGAGGAATATTTCTGGATACCCCACCGCAACCGGGCGCGCGGGGTCGGCGGCATCTTCTACGACCGGCTGGAAGGCCATTTCGACGAACATTTCGCCTTCACCCGCGACGTCGGCGAGGCGTTCCTCGACATCTTCCCCCAGATCGTGCGGAAGCGGATGGATATGCCGTTCACCGAGGATGAGGTTGAAACGCTGCTCGAATTCCGCGGGCGCTACGTCGAGTTCAACCTGCTTTACGATCGCGGCACGCTGTTCGGGCTCAAGACCGGCGGCAACATCGACGCAATCCTGATGAGCCTCCCTCCGCTCGCGAAGTGGCGCTAGTCTCCTAGCTTTCCCGCGTCACATCCGGGACGCCTGCCTGCGGCGCGGCGAGCTGCGCATAAATTCGGGCAACCATTGCGGCATAGACCATTACGAAGCCGGCCTGCACCAATCCCCCTGCAAGCGCGATCAGCAACAGCGACAGCGACCATGGCGACGGCTCACCAAGCGTAATCGTGACAAGCGATCCGATGACGGAGCCGACGGTCAAGGCAAGGATGAAGAAGGCCACCATCAACAAGATCATAAAGCCGAACAGCCGCCAGAAATGGCCGGCCGTCATCGTGTAGCTGCGCTTCAGGGATCCCAGGGCTCCGGTTGCTTCACTGGCTACGACCGGAAGCATGGGAAGCAATCGGATTGAAACGAACACCAGCACCAGGAAGAAAAGCATCAACACCAGCCAGCCGGTGGAGTTGAAGGTCGCAAGGTCGACCTGGCCGTCGGCAGTCGTCCCGATGCCGGCAAACCCAAGCAGCACCGAGAAAATCAGGATGACGGGCACGAGGTAGGCCAGCGCGGCGAGAATGAAGATTGGCGACCTCCGGCTGGCTTTACCGATCGCTTCCCCGACGCTGCCTCGCCAGCCATTGACCAGCAGGACGATCGCCAACTGGCCCACGATCATGACAATCACCATGGCCAGCCCGATAAGCATCCACGATCCGGCAGGCGGCGGTTCACCGGGCGCTACCCGCGGCTCGACCATCGAAACAATTACCGCGGGAAGCAGGATCAATCCCAAGGCGACCGGCACGATCAGCTTGCGGTTGGCCAGCAAGGCCGCCTTGGCCTCATCCCACGCCTTGCTGATCGACAATGAACTCATCTGACGCCCCTCTGATTGGTCGCTCCACTTATGCGGAGAGCCGGGCAAGCTGGCAATCACCCTTGCCGATCGCGCCTTACAGCGCCATTTCGCGGCGCATGACGTCGGACATTGAATGGCGGGTTAGCGACGGGCTGGTTCCCTATCCGGAGGCGCTGGCCGAAATGGAGGCCCGCGCCGCGGCCGTGCGCGCCGGAACTGCGAATGAGTTGGTATGGATGCTGGAACATCCGCCACTGTTCACCGCGGGGACAAGCGCCGACCCGGCCGAATTGTTCAATCCGCTGGATTTCCCCGTGTTCGAAGCGGGCCGGGGCGGACGCTACACCTACCATGGCCCCGGGCAGCGCGTCGGCTACCTGGTCCTCGACCTGGAAAAGCGGGGCAAGGACATTCGATGCTTCGTCCATTCGCTGGAAGGCTGGATGATCGCGGCCCTGGGTGAACTCGGCGTCGAAGCACGTCGCGAGCCGGGGCGGATCGGAATCTGGACCGGAACCGGTTCGGAAGAAGCCAAGATCGGGGCCATCGGTGTGCGCGTTCGCCGCTGGGTCACCATGCATGGCTTTTCGATCAATGTTGCCCCGGACCTCTCTCATTTCGGCGGAATCGTACCCTGTGGGATCGCCGAATATGGGGTGACGAGCCTCGAAAGGCTGGGGCTCGAAGCATCGATAAATCCGCTGGATGAGGCTCTAAACAGGAGTTTTCCAGCATTTCTCAATAGCTTACGGGATATATCACAAGTCGCTTGAGGCGCCCCCTGCTCCCGACTATTGTGCGCGCGATTTGTGAGGGGCGGGGCAGCCGCTCAAGCAGGTCTACTAATCAAGGGAGTTTTGAATGCGTGCTCTGATCCTGGTCGCTGGTGCGGCCCTGGCAGTTTCGGCTTGCAGCAGCAACGAAGCAGCTGAAAACACGATGAATGTTGACGAAACGCTGACGACCGAGAACGTCGTTGCCAACGACACCACCGCTATCGACGCTTCGACTGCAGTCGACGCCAACATTGCGATGGACGCCAACGCTGTCGACGCCAACGCGACCGACGCGAACGCGACCACCGAAACCAACGCCCAGTAATCTGGCGGAGCCGCCCCAGGCGGCTCACGGTATTCGAAAGGGCCGTCGGCACATGCCGGCGGCCCTTTTTACTTGAGCCCCACGACCTTGTGTCCCTGGAGCGTCAGCTTCCATTTGGGCCGGTCCATCGCCAGCGCGATCGACGCGTCATAGGACGCCCGAACATCCTCGCAGTCCATCGGCTGGACGAGGAAATGGTCGAAATCCCAGCTCTCCAGCTCCGCCGGCTCGATCCCCTTCTGCGGCCAGACCAGCTTCAACTCGTTTCCGCGACGCTGGACGACATCGGTGCCTGCCTTGGGGCTGATGCACAGCCAGTCGATGCCCGGGGTCGCCGGCAGTGTGCCATTGCTTTCGACGGCAACGCGGAAGTGGCGCCGATGCAGCGCATCGATAAGCACTTCATCCAATTGCAGCATGGGCTCGCCGCCAGTGATGACGACCAGACGATAATCGCTGTTTGCATCCCATAGGTCCGCGACATGATCCGCCAGCGAATTGGCGTCCGCGAACTTGCCACCGCCCTGCCCGTCCGTGCCGACGAAATCCGTGTCGCAGAAATTGCATTGAGCTGTTGCGCGATCCTGCTCGCGCCCGCTCCACAGGTTGCATCCGGCAAAGCGCAGGAAAACCGCGCGGCTTCCTGCCTGCACGCCCTCGCCCTGAAGGGTCAGGAACGCTTCCTTGACCGCGTAGCTCATGGCGCCGCGTAGCGGGTGGGATCCGGCAGTCCCGCTTCCTCAAATCCCTTGGAGCGAAGCCGACACGCATCGCATGCGCCGCAGGCGCCGCCATCCGGCGCCGGATCATAGCAGCTGTGGCTCTGCCCCGCGTCCAGCCCAAGCCTAGCCGCTTCGCGCGCGATGTCCGCCTTGGTCATGTTCAGAAGGGGCGCATGGATCATGAACCGGTCGCCCTCGACGCCGGCCTTCGTCGCCTTGTTGGCCAATGCCACGAACGCATCGATGAATTCCGGCCGGCAGTCGGGATAGCCGGAATAATCCAGCGCATTCACGCCAACGAAAAGGTCGCGCGCGCCTGCCGCTTCGGCCCAGGCGAGCGCAAGGCTCAGGAACACCGTGTTGCGCGCCGGAACATAGGTAACCGGAATGCCTTCTTCCGCGACGCCATCCTTCGGAACCGCAATGTCGCTGGTCAGCGCGGATCCGCCGAACGCGGTGAGATCCATCGGCAGGACGATATGCTCGTCGGCAAGATCGGCCGCGATGCGCCGAGCGGCCTCCAGCTCGACCCGATGCCGCTGGTTGTAATCGACGGTCAGCGCAAGCACGGCAAAACCGGCTTCCCGCGCCAGCGCCGCGCACACCATCGAGTCCAGCCCTCCGGAAAGGAGGACGACTGCCTTCGGCTTGTTGGGTACCTCGTTCATGTCGAGCGCCATCTAGTAGCGGCGGGTGCAAAAAAATAGGGCCGCTCCAAACGGGCGGCCCAGGAGCGGGCCTTGCGGCCCGACAGGGAGGAAAGCGTGCCGAAGAAGGGCACGACTCCGCCAATAGCCCTATTATGGTTAAAGCCGGCTTAACGAGCCGCGCAATCTCCGACGCGCCGGGCATAAAGTTGATAGTGGAACGGCAGGTTGTCGGAGATGCCCTGCGTTTCGATTTTCAGCGATCGCGGCGTGATCAGCGTCATCTTCGACTGGCCGAATCCGCCCGCCGGACAGTTGTAGCTGATCAGCGTCTCGGTACCCTGGTCCGTCAGAACCTTGCGCGTGCAGGACCGTTGGCGATGCTCGAACTGTGCCAGCATGTCGGGCGTCGCGACGCAGATTCGCGTTGGGTTATGGCCGCTGGCACTCCGGCTAACTTCCCACATCCCGCCACTAGCGGGAGCGAGCGCGCGAGGAATAGTCACCGCGGCCATTGCCGTACCGGTGACGGTCAGAAATCCAACCAGGCCGATTCGAACAAGTTTTTGCACGACTCACCGCCTAACACGCACGGATTAACGCAATATCACCTTTTACGCGGCTTCCGCGGCAATTGGAAAGCTGGTTGCGCAGAAGGCGCAATCCACCCGGATCAGCCCATCGTCGCCGACCATCGCCGCCCGCTCGTCCGGCGGGAAGCGGGCAATGACCGAAGCGATATAGTCGGGACTGCAGCGACAGCCCTTCGACAGCGGTACGGGCGCCAGCGTCCGCACCTCTTCCTCTTCGTGAAGCAGGCGCCAGACCAGATCATCCAACGGCAATTCGCGGTCGGTCAGCTCTTCCGGCTTCACCGATCCGACCATGGTCGCGACATGCGGCCATTCGGGATGGTCGAGCCTGGTGTGCAAGCGCTCACGGCCTTCTTCGCCTTCCGGCAGATGCTGGAACATGAGCCCGCCCGCGACCCACCCCTGCTCGTCCTTGCGGACGGAGAGCCTGACGATCGAGGGGATCTGTTCGGATTGCGCGAAATAGCTTTGCGCCGCTTGCGCCAGCCCCTCGCCCTCCAGCGGGACGATGCCCTGGTAACGCTCGTTGGTCGCCGGCTGGTCGAAGGTGATCGCCAGATAGCCCTTGCCGAACAGCCCGAAGAGGGTGGGATTGGGCCCCGCCTCGGCCAGCCGTTCGGGATCGTGGCGGATATAGCCGCGAAGCTGACCGCCCAGATAATCGCAGACCATCAGGTCGACGATGCCGCTCTCGGTCTGGGCCTGGATCGTCAGCTGCCCGTTCGGATCCTTCAGCAGCGATCCCAGCAGCGCGGTAAGGACCAGCGCCTCGGCGAGAAGCGTCTCCATCACCGGCGGATAGCCATGATTGGCAAGGATATTGTCGAGCGCCGGGCCGATCCGGGCCGCGCGCCCACGGGCATGCCGCGAGGGCACGGTGACTCCCAACGCCACGTCCTGTTTTAGCGAGATTTCGGTCATTGCGACGGGAGATAGGGGCTCAATGTCGCGCGGACAACTGAAGTCGTTCGTCCTGAGCGAAGCGCGGAGCGCGTAGTCGAAGGGCGCGTGGCACGAACCTAGGTGCGAATGCCCTTCGACTTCGCCCCTGCGGCGCTCCGCTCAGGACGAACGAAGATTATTGCCTGCTTCTCCGCTTACAGCTTCCCCATCGCCCACATCAGCAGTGCTTTCTGCGCGTGCAGGCGGTTTTCCGCCTCGTCCCAGACCGCCGATTGCGGCCCGTCGATCACGGCATCGGTTACTTCCTCGCCGCGATGCGCGGGGAGGCAGTGGAGGAAAGTGGCGTCGGGAGCGGCCAGCGCCATCACGGCCTCATCCACCTGGAATGACGCAAATGCTTCCTGCCGGACCTGGTCGTCCTCTTGCCCCATCGAAACCCAGGTGTCGGTGACGACGACTTCTGCGCCTTCGACCGCTTCCCTGGGATCGTGGGTGAAGTTGATCCTCGCCCCCCGGGCCACAGCCGCCGAGGCAAAAATCTTGTTCGGCTTGAATTCGGTAGGACAAGCAACCGCAAGTTCGAACTGCATCAAGGCCGCTGCCTCGATCAGCGAATTGCAGACGTTATTGCCGTCGCCGATCCACGCCCAGCGCGACCCGGCCAACTTGGACCGCTTCTCGATCACAGTCTGCATGTCGGCCAGCAACTGGCACGGATGCGACAGGTCGGTGAGCCCGTTGATCACCGGAACCGTGGCATATTCGGCCAGCTCTTCCGCTTTGTGATGATGGTCGGTGCGGATCATGATCGCATCGGCGAAGCGCGACAGCACTCGCGCCGTGTCGGCGATGGTCTCGCCACGGCCGAGCTGGGACGAGCTTCCTTCAAGGATGATCGCGGAACCGCCAAGCTGCCGCATGGCAAGGTCGAAGCTGACGCGGGTTCGCGTCGAGCTTTTCTCGAAGATCATCGCCAGGACCGCACCGTCCAGAGGGCGATCGTCGTCGGGCTTGCCCTTCGGCCAGCCCGCGCGACGCTCTTTCCGTTCCATCGCCTCGTTCAGCATCGCGGCGATGGCCTCACCCCCGGCATTCGAGAGGTTGAGGAAGTGGCGCATCTTTATGCGGCTTCCGGCACGTCATAGGCCGCGGCGGCGGCCGATAGTGCCTCGACGAATTCGGCGATGTGGGACTCATCGATGTTCAAAGGCGGCAGCACGCGGATGACATTGTCGCCGGCGGCGACCGTCAGGATGCCCTTGGTCCGCAGATAGGTCACGAACGCCCGGCTGTCGGTCTTCATCTTGACGCCCAGCATCAGGCCGAGGCCGCGCACGCTTTCGAACAGATTGTCATGATTGGGGATCATCTGCTCCAGCGCCGAGCGAAGCCGTTCGCCCATGGTGCGGACGTGCGTCAGGAATTCGTCATTGGCGATGATGTCGAACACCGCCTGCCCCGCGGCCATCGCCAGCGGGTTGCCGCCATAGGTCGATCCGTGGGTGCCGATGACCATTCCGGCCGCGGCCTTTTCGGTGGCAAGGCAGGCGCCCATCGGGAAGCCGCCGCCGATGCCCTTGGCCGAGGCCATGATGTCCGGCGTCACGCCATAATATTCATAGGCATAAAGATATCCGGTGCGCGCGACGCCGCACTGAACCTCGTCGAAAATGAGCAGCAGGTCGTTCTCATCGCAGACCTTGCGCAGGCCCGAGATGAATTCCTTGCTGGCGGGGCGAATTCCGCCTTCGCCCTGCACCGGCTCCAGCAGGAACCCGGCGGTGTTCTCGTCGACGGCGGCCAGCGCTTCCTCGAGATTGTCGAAGGCGACGACCTTGAAGCCCGGAAGCAGCGGCGCGAAGCCGTCGATCATCTTCGCCTGGTCGGTCGCGCTGATCGTCGCCATCGTCCGGCCGTGGAAGGCGTTGGAGAAGGTGATGAGCGTATGCTTGTGCGCATTGCCCTTGGCGCTGTGATAGCGGCGCGCAGTCTTGATCGCGCACTCGACCGCCTCGACACCCGAATTGGTGAAGAACACCGTGTCGGCGAAGGTCAGGTCGATCAGCCGCTGCGCGAACGCCTCGCCCTGCGGAGAGCCGTAGAGGTTCGACACGTGCATCAGCGTCGCCGCCTGGTCCTGGATCGCCTTGGTCAGGTGCGGATGGCCGTGGCCCAGCAGGTTGACGGCAATACCGGCGGCGAAATCGAGATACTTTTCGCCCTGCTCCCCGTAGAGATAGACCCCTTCACCCCTAACCGGCCGCACTGGCGAACGCGGATAAACGGGCATGAGCGGCGTAATGGCCATGGGGGCTCCTTCGGGCGTAGTTTTAAAAGGCAATGCGCGAGCAGGGAGTGCTGGGAGCACTCCCCGCGCCGCGCATCGGTCTGCATTTTCGCGAGCCTATAGCCATGACGGCGCCCGAACGAAACCCGCATTTCCCGGTTCCATCGATCGAATAGGCTTATGGCTTAAGGAAAAAGGGCGGCTCCTTTCGAAGCCGCCCTTCCCTACGCGTTACAACGCTTTACTCGGGCATCTTGCCCAAAGGCTTAACGACCGTCGTAGTCTTGGCCCTGGTCGTCCTCGTAGCGGTCGTTGCGTCCGTCACGGTCACGATCCTGCCAGTTGTTGCGGTCGCCCCAACGATCGCGATTGTCGTAGTGACCATTGTATCGGTTGCCGTCGCGGGCTTCGCGCTGGATGCGGACTTCGAGCCGCTGGATGCGGTTCTCGATGTCGTTGCGTTCCCAGTTGGTGAAGCCGTTGCGGGCAACACGATGCAGGCGGTTTTCGACGTCGCGAGACTCGTTCCGCAAGCGACCGGCCTCACGATTGCTCAGGATGTTGCGACGATCGAGATGGTCGATCTGGCGCTGGATGTTGTCGATCCGTGCGTCGAGGCGACGAACCTGGCCATAGTTGTTGTAGCCATAGGCATTGCCCTGCGGATAGCCCTGGGCGGCTGCCGGCGCGGCTGCGACGAGGGTCGAAGCGGCAAGCGCGGCTGAAATAATGAACTTACGCATCTGGCTCTCTCCTTTGAGAAGCGGTTGATGCGTTACTTCTGGAACCTGGCGCTTGATCGTGTCCTGAACGCCTTCGTTATTTGCCGTTCAGCGACCTTAACTGTTCAAACCACTGTTAATGTTCAGTTCTTGATTTTCCAGCCCCGTTTCAGGACCAAATAACAGGCCGCGAACAGCAGGATGTTCAGCAACAGAAGCGCGATTCCGCCGACGTAGATCGGCGAATCGGATTCGCTCAGGAAGCCGTGCCGGAACCCGGAAATGACATAGAAGAAGGGATTGGCGTGGCTGATCGCCTTGAAGGTGGGCGACAGCTGCTCGACCGAATAGAAGGTCCCGGACAATAGCGAGAGCGGCGCGACGACGAAATTGCTGACCACGGCGGCATGGTCGAACTTGTCCGCCCAAACGGACGTCAGCAGACCCAGGAACGCCAGCATCAACGACCCCATCACGCCGAACCAGATAACGGACAATGGATGGGAGATGCCGACATGGACGCCGGGCCACAGGGCCATGATGATCCATACCGCGCAACCGACCAGGATCGCGCGGGTCACCGAAGCCCCCACCAGTCCGGCGATCAACTCGCCAACGGACAGCGGCGGCATCAGATAATCGACGATCGTCCCCTGCATCTTGCCGACCAGCAGGGAGAAGCTGGAGTTGGCGAAGCTGTTCTGGATCATCGCCATCACGATGAGGCCCGGCGCGATGAAATCGGCGAAGGGAACGCCCAATACCATCTTGCCTTCACGGCCCAGCGCGACCGTGAAAATGACCAGGTAAAGGAGCGTGGTGACCGCCGGCGCCCAGATGGTTTGCATCTGCACCTTGAAGAAGCGGCGCACCTCCTTGATATAAAGGGTCGAAAGGCCGCCCCAATTGACGCCTTCAAGGCTGGCTTTGCCGGGTTCGTTCCGAACCCAAGAGGGAGTCTGGTCGTTCACGCCACAATCGCCTATCGGCAGCCGCGGCGATGCACAACCGGGGCATTGAACAAGTTTACGGGAGTTTGATTCTACATGAGCTGGACCGAAGAGCGCATCGACCGCCTCAAGGCGATGTGGACCAAGGGTGCCACCGCCAGCCAGATCGCCGAGGAACTGGGCGGAGTGAGCCGCAATGCCGTGATCGGCAAGGCGCACCGCCTCGGCCTCGAATCGCGTCCGTCGCCGGTCAAGGCCGGTGAGGAAAAGGAAAAGAAGGCCAAGGCCGCGCCCGCGCCCAGGGCACCGAAGCCGGTTGCTGCGAAGCCGGCTCCTCAGCCGGTCGAATCCAGGCTGTCGGCTGAAGAGAGCCGCCCGGCCGCTGCGCCTGCCGCTGCCCAACCGAAGGCTTCGGCACCGGAAGGCGTGACCCTGCAGTATCGCTCGGTCGGCCCCGGCGGCTTCATTCGCCAGGGTCCGGGCGATACGCAAGCGCCGATCCCGCCTGCCCCGCCCCGCCGCCTGGTTCCCGCCAAGCCCTCCGCGGATGTTGCCGACAAGACTTCGCTTCTGGACCTGAACGACCGCGTTTGCCGCTGGCCGATGGGCCACCCGGGCGAGCCGGACTTCCACTTCTGCGGCGATGCGGCCAACCCCGGCTACCCATATTGCGTCGCCCATTGCGGAGTCGCCTATCAGGCGCAGCTTCCGCGCCGCGATCGCCGTCCGCCGCCGCCGCTCCCATATGGCGGTCCGCGCGTTCGTTAACGCTGGCCCACACGCCCGTTGGTCGAAGCGCAATTGTCCTGACCAAAGCCGGTTCATAGCCTCCTCTTCATAAAGGGGAGGATATGATGGCCGGCTTTGTTCAAGCAGTTTCGATGGAATCGTTCTAACGTCGCTACGAAGATGCGGCGCTCCTTGCGCTGCGCGTCGTGACCGGGCTGTTTCTCCTCTATCAGTGCCACGACAATGTGCTGAGCTCAGCGCGGATGGACGAGTTCGAGGGTTTCATGGGCCAGTTCGGCTTCTGGCGGCCAGACATCCTCGCTCCCTTCGCCATCTTCTGGCAGGTCGCGGCCGGAATCGGTTTCGTGACCGGCCTGTTCGTCCGTCCGCTCGGCCTCATCACCGCGATCCAGTTCATCGTCGCGGTCTGGATGGTGCACTGGACCCAGGATTTCTCCGGCTGGTGGCCTGCGCTGATCCTCGTCTTCCTCGGTTTCTATTTCTTCGCCCGCGGTTCGGGGCGTTACGGACTGGACACAGTCCTGGCCCGTCGAGCGGAAGTCGCCGTCGCCTGACTTGGCAGGGGGCGCCGGCGGCTCCTATAGCCGTCGGCAAATGTCAGATCTTTTCGCTTCCGGTTCCGCAACGCCGTCCGACAATTATGACGCATCCGCGATCGAGGTCCTCGAGGGCCTGGAACCGGTACGTCGCCGCCCCGGCATGTATATCGGCGGCACCGACGCCCGCGCGCTCCATCACCTGGCGGCCGAGGTCATCGACAATTCGATGGACGAAGCGGTTGCCGGCCATGCCAGCCGAATCGAGGTCACGCTCGACAAGGGCAACCGGCTGACGGTCACCGACAATGGGCGTGGCATCCCGGTCGACCCGCATCCCAAGTTCCCGGGCAAGTCGGCCCTCGAAGTCATCCTCACCACGCTCCATTCAGGCGGCAAGTTCGAGGGCAAGGCTTATTCGACCTCAGGCGGCCTCCACGGCGTCGGCGTCAGCGTCGTCAACGCGCTCTCGACCGAAACCATCATCGAGGTGGCGAAGGACAAGAAGCTCTATCGACAGGCCTTCGCCAAGGGCAACGCCACGTCGCCCCTCGAAGAAATTGGTGCCGCGCCCAACCGCCGCGGAACGTCTGTAACTTTCACCCCCGATCCCGAAATCTTCGGCGCGGACGCCAGGTTCGAACCGGCCCGCCTCTACAAGCTGGCCCGGTCGAAGGCCTATCTATTCGCCGGAGTCGAGATCCGCTGGCGTTGCGACCCGTCCCTTGCCAGCGCGGATGTGCCGGAACAGGCCGTCTTCCAGTTTCCCGGCGGTCTCGCCGATCATCTGAACGAGCAGCTGCAGGGCCGCGAATGCGTCACCGCCCCACCTTTCTCCGGACGGCAGGATTTCCCGGACGGGCAGGGATCGGCCGAATGGGCGGTTGCCTGGCCCGTATGGAGCGAAGGCTCCAACGAAAGCTATTACTGCAACACCATTCCGACGCCCGACGGGGGCACACATGAAGCGGGCCTTCGCGCCGCATTGACCAAGGGCGTCCGCGCCTTTGCCGACCTGATCGGCCAGAAGAAGGCCAAGGACATCATCCCCGACGACGTGCTGAACGGCGTCGAGTTGATGCTCAGCGTGTTCATCCGCAATCCGCATTTCCAAAGCCAGACCAAGGACCGCCTCACCAGCCTGGAAGCCGCGCGCTTCGTCGAGGCCGCCGTTCGCGACCATTTCGACCATTATCTCGCCGATAATATGGACCGCGGCCGGGCATTGCTCGGCGCCATCCTCGAGCGGATGGACGAGCGGCTGAAGCGCCGCGCCGAGCGCGAGGTGAAGCGCAAGACGGCGACCAGCGCCCGCAAGCTCCGCCTGCCCGGCAAGCTCACCGACTGCGCCAATGACGATGCGGAAGGCACCGAATTGTTCATCGTCGAAGGCGACAGCGCCGGCGGCTCCGCCAAGCAGGCACGCGACCGCAAGACGCAGGCCATCCTGCCCATCCGCGGCAAGATCCTGAACGTCGCCTCGGCCACCGCCGACAAGATCCGCGCCAACCAGGAAATCGCCGACCTGCAACAGGCGCTGGGCTGCGGCACCAGGGACAAATGGGCAGAGGAGGCGCTCCGTTATGAGCGCGTCATCATCATGACCGACGCGGACGTCGACGGCGCCCACATCGCGACCCTGCTGATGACCTTCTTCTTCCAGGAAATGCCGGAGCTGGTTCGGCGCGGTCATTTGTTCCTGGCCCAGCCGCCCCTCTATCGCCTCACAGCCGGCAGCAAATCCGCCTACGCCCGCGATGACGCCCACCGTGCCGAGCTCGAGCGGACCGAATTCAAGGGCAAGAAGGTCGAGGTGTCGCGGTTCAAGGGCCTCGGCGAGATGAACCCGCAGCAATTGAAGGAAACGACCATGGACCCGGCGTCCCGGTCGCTGATCCGCATCACCCTTCCGGCGGAATATCAGGACCGCCAACCAGTCCGCGATCTGGTCGATAGGCTTATGGGGAAGGATCCGAGCGCGCGGTTCGAGTTCATTCAGTCGCGGGCGAGCGCCGTCGAGGGCGATGCCATCGACGCATAATTCGTCATTCCCGCGCAAGCGTGAACCCGGCGCAATAGAAAATGAGCGGTGATAAGACCTCTGACGCGGGGTTGTCGTAATGACCGCAATGGGTGGAAAGCGGTCATTGGGAACGGGGGCTGCGTTGTCTGCCCATAAAGGCGGCAACTTTCATCCCTATCGCCGCGACCAACACCAGAGCCGCGATGGGAACCTCCATCATGAGCAGAAAGGCAAGTCCAGGCGCATCAGAGTCTGTAAACCAGACCTGACCAGCGATTGGCATCAACGTGGATAACAGCATGATAAGCCCGCCCGTCACTGGCCAACCAGCTCGGAACAGCGCAATGGGAGCAACAATGAATATCGCACAATGCGCGTAGAGCATTGCGTAATACATCGGCCAGCTGGCGACTAACATTCGACCATCCCATCCCTCAAAGCGTGAGCGGAACGTAGGGCCGGGGAACCGGAGAAGCATGAGCAGAACGTGAGATTTCAATGAAATCCGCTAATGGCAGCTTTGGGTCGTTTATGGCCGGTAAGGGTGGAAAGCGGACATTGGCCGATGGCTTATCTACGGCGGACTGGCCGACCTCGCGCCCTCAATGTGACGGGTGCTTGCGGCCCTGTTCTCGTAACCACTGTTGGTAGTTCTCGATTGCAGCTTCGAAATCCGGATGACCCATGAATGGCCCCAGACAATAATTCATGTGCACAGTCAGAAGTTGCGCGTCGGCGGAGTGTCCAATTGCACTTCCCGCATCCGGCATGTTTAGCGCTATGACGTATCGCTTCGATGCCAAGTGTTTTGGCAAACGTGACGAGTCGTCACCGACGTGCGGTATGATCCAATCAGCAAGAGTAACGGATAGCGTTTTCCCAGCGCGACCTTTTAGCACCTTGTCTACGGCTATCTCGAACCGGCCATAGTAGCCGCCCGGAGATGTGCCACTTGCGATATCTTCAAAGTAACGCTTTCGCTGCCATTCCGGTGCGGTGCCACCTTCGATGCTTTTGCGGATTTGCTCGCTGAAAGCGTCGTTTGGAACAACCCGATAGTTCTTCACTTCCCCAACGACGACCACCTCCGCGTATTCTATGTCGGTGGGTTCGTAGCCTTCGACATTACAGGCCCTCGCGGGTGGGATCAGCAACACGCAACTTAGTAGAAGCGCTCCAGCATACAGGGCTCGTATCATCATTGCCTCTTAGAATGACAGATGGCCTTGGCCCAAGACTATGGCTTCTTGGCTAATGACCGCAATGGGTCGAAAGCGGACGCTAGAAACTGACTCATTCCGGTCGCTAGGCTGCCCATACAAAGCGCACGAAGGCCATCGCGAACGCGAAGACAAAAGCGTATCCGAACTGGTCGAGGCGAACGAGTTCCTGACCATTGCGAACCCTGAACCTGCCAATCAGCGTCATCAGACAGCCGAGCGTTACCGGCGTTACAATCAGATTCAGCAGGCGAAGAGTCGAATCTTCAATGATTGAATAAGGGAAAGCCCAGAGGCTGAGACCGCCGGCTATCAATCCCCACAGTATATAGCCGATAGTTGCGAGCCCGGGGCTTGGTCTACGGCTAATGCTGTTTCCGAGACTATGAAAGCCCAGTTCCACCAATAATTGAACAACAATCTGAAAAAGCAACTCGCCCAGGATTTGGAACAAAACCTCGAAGATAATTTCCATGCTATTTATGCCCGTGTTGGGTGGAAAGCGGACATTATCAACGTTGTACCATCACCGCGGAATTGCCGTCCGCTTAAGTTCGAGCAGTTCAGGGAGGCGGTGTTGGCAGCTCCACCGCTCTGTATTCCAAACGCACGTTTGAATGCGGACAGTTTGAGCGGTTCCAAAAACTTCCTCGGACGGAAGCTCAAGAGTAATCGTCGCGCGCCCCTTGCCATCGACGCCGCTCATGGAGACGCGGCCATTCGACTTTAAGTCACCGCACTCGCTCGACACCTGAATGGACGTCGGATCCTTTTCAAATGTTGTGAAAACATATTGCGAGCAAAAGACGCCATTTCTGGCGTCCTGAGCAAAGGTCCGGTCGGGCGACGTCTGAACTGAATTGTCCGGCATGCCATGGCCCGAACCCCAAGCACCGTCCTGATTGCCGTCAATATTGACTCTGAACGTCCATCCGACGGGCAAGTGGGAAGTGAATGCTACAGTGCCAAATGGCGTCGCGACGAAGTGAACTGCAACGTCATCCGCCGGGTCGGCGTAAATCGGTTCTCGGCGGATTGATGGCTCAATGGAAACGACTGGAGGGGAAACGTATGTGGCAGTCGCTTGCTGGCCCGCAAGCATAACTAAGAGCGCCCACATCAACTCAACCCCCTAAGATAGAACAGTGAACATTGCCCAACCAACTAATGACCGCAATGGGTGGAAAGTGGTCATTAAGATGGGAGGGATTTAGCTTCCAACAAGTCGAACTACGGGCGTGCCGCGTCTTGACTCGGCTCGAATGAAGGATGCACCAGCGGCCTTCACGCAAGGTTTTGCTGGATCCATCGTGCCGTTTAACCCGTGCATCGTACTAGCGATTGCCGCGTGAGCGGTCCCGTCCCTCACTGCGACAATCGCCAAATAATTTTCTGGCACGTGTGAACCAAAGTCCGAGTGAAAGCTGGATATCGTCGTATATTTCTCTAGCCGTCCTAAGTACGAATATTCGGGCACCAGGCAGAATAAATCATAGCCGCGCCGCTGTGATATTTGAGCAAGCGAAAAGGCTTGGTCGCTCCCGGCGCCCCATTGGACTAACCTTGGCGCAACAAATCGCTGCAGTAATACCGAGTCAGTGCTGGGACCTTTGAATGAAGTAGAGCAACTGCTCAGGCCATACATACCGGTTAGCAACAGCGCGGCCGATAATATTCTCATGCCGCCGATGCTTCCCCATTGAGGGTGCTTCCGCAACGTTGTGGAGAACTGGCTGCGCCAATGACCGCAATGGGTGGAAGGCGGCGTTGCAGCGTCAGCAAAGTCATAGATTACTTAAGGCTAGGCCCGTCACCGCGAACGCAACAGAAAGGAACGCGCCCAGCGCAGCAGCAAGCCCAAAGGCAACGCGCCAACCAAAGCCACTTTGCTCCCAATCGGCCTGCGTTCTCCACAGGCCGTAGGCGAGACCTGTCGCATTTAGCGCGATGAAAAGCAGGAACATGGCGGGCATATTCTCGGGGTCCGACTAACGAAGTCCTAATGACCGCAATGGGCCACAATCTGCCATAGTCGGATAAATGGACCTTACGACTATTGCGCTCCTTCGCCCACTTCCCAGAATCGAACGGAATTCCACTTTCCTACTCTCCAAATCTATGTTCCAACTTGGTTCATGGATGCATACACAAACAAACCAGAATTCGACTTCACCCCGGTCCCCGTCCGTCCTCGGCACAACGGTTGGACGGCCGAGAAGCAGATCGCCTTTATCGAGGCGCTGGCCGAAACCGGCGTCGTTGAGGAAGCGTGCCGGCGCGTCAGCATGTCGGATAGCAGCGCCTATGCGCTCCGCCGCCGGCCGAGCGGTGCCGCGTTTCGCAACGCATGGGAGGCCGCGCTCGACTATTCGCTGCATCGGGTCGAGGAGGAAGCCCTGCTCCGCTCGCGCAAGGGCGTGACCCGCCCGATCTTTTACAAGGGCGAGCAGGTCGGCGAGTGGCGCCACTATGATGAGCGGCTGACCATGTTCCTGCTGCGGACCCGGCGGCCGGAGCGCTACGGAAAGTGGATCGAGCGAGTGCTCGCGCCGGAGGTCGAGTATGGCGGGGCCAACGAACCCGATGCCGCCATTCGCCTCGACGGCGGAATAGAACGCATCATGTTGCAGGCCGACGGCGACAGTGACGAAGGCGGGGGCGAAATCGCTTGATTCGCGCGCGCGCGTTGAGGAGCGAAGTTGGCGAACTTTCGCCGGGATCCCGGCGTCATGCTAAGTCCATCGTAAATCCAATGCGGGAGCAAGAATGACTGACACTCCCAACTCGCATCGCCCCCTCCCCCGCTCATCCCTCGCCATCGCGGCCTTTTCGACCATCGTCGAATGGTATGATTTCACGCTTTATCTTTACTTCGCGACGGTGCTTGCGCGGGTCTTCTTCGGCCCGGGCGAGGCGTCGCTGCTGGTCACGCTAGGCGGCTTTGCGGTCGCCTATCTGATGCGTCCGATCGGCGCGATCTTCTTCGGCCACATCGGCGACCGCATCGGCCGCCGCCACATGCTGCTGCTGTCGGTCGCGTTGATGACTGCCGCAATGCTTGCGACCGCACTGCTCCCCACCCATGCGCAGATCGGCGCGGCAGCCGGCTGGCTGCTGTTCCTGCTTCGCTGCATCATGGGTTTCTCGGTCGGCGGCGAATATACCGGCGTCGTCGCCTATCTGCTTGAGGGTGCTCCGACGGCCAAGCGCGGGCTGATCGCGTCCCTTGCTTCCGCGGCCAGCGAAATCGGTGCGCTGCTCGCCGTTGCGATCTCCGCTCTGACCGTTGCATTACTCGATGAGGCGAGCCTGCAAAGCTGGGGCTGGCGCATTCCGTTCCTGTTCGGCGCGGCTTTGGCGGGAACGGTCTGGATCGCGCGTTCGAGGATGGAGGAATCGCCCGAATTCCATCGACAGAAGGCCGCCGGCAGCGTTCCCGATCGCCCGCTGCTTCACAGCCTGACCAACCACCGAGCCGGGATCGGCAGGGCCTTTGCGATCTCCGCGCTCGGATCGATCACCTATTATGTGGGCATCACCTATGTGCCCGCGTTCCTCACTTCCGCCGGCTCATTGAGCGAGAAGGTTTCGCTGACGCTTTCGACCGCCGCCGCGGTAGTCGTGATCCTGGTGACGCCCTTTGTCGGCGCACTATCCGATCGAGTCGGTCGAAAGCCGGTTCTCGCCGGCCTCAGCCTCGCCAACATGCTTCTCCCGATCACCATGTTCTCGCTGATGGCAAGCGGGTCGCACGGCAATGCATTGGCCGGCGCGCTGGTGTTGGCCGCCCTTGCCGGCGGCGTCAGCGCGGTGGGCGCCGTCGCCACCGCCGAACAGTTTCCGGGGGAAGGCCGCGTAACTGGCCTGGCGTTGGGCGCAACGGGCGCTACCGCCATATTCGGCGGGCTGACGCCTTTCCTGGCGCAGTATCTGGTCCAGCAGACCGGGTTTGCCATCGCTCCCGGCGTGATGATTGCGGCCGTCAGCCTCGCCGTTCTGCCGCTTTTCCTGACAATGAGGGAAACCGCGCCAAACATCTCCAGGCCCAAGAAAATTTAGCCGCGTTTACATCGCCTTTACTCCCGTCAGCTATTTGAGGCCGGATGGTAAGAAGCGTAACCGACCGAGGTGACAACTCGTATCAGATGGCCAGCAGCCACCTGATCACGACCTGTGCCACCCTCGCCGCACTGATTTTGTTCGTCCTGGTAGGCGCGAAAGTGCTGCCGAGCGCGATCGGCCTCAGCAAGGCGAGCCAGCCCGCGATGGTCGTGGCATTTCTCCTCAACACCGCGATCATCCTGTTCGGGTGGCGCCGTGCCAACGACCTCACGCATACGCTTTCGGCGCTCAAGTCGGCCGAGCAGGAAGCGCTCGCCAATGCCTATACGGATCATACGACGGGGCTCGGAAACCGCCGCTCGATCCTCAGGGAGCTGGAACGCGCTTTCCGCGAGGGCGGCGCGAAGGGTGCGCTCCTGATTCTCGACCTGGATCACTTCAAGAAGGTCAATGATCTTTACGGTCATGCGACGGGCGACCAGCTTCTTCAGTTCACCGGCGAAACGCTCCGTCAAGAGATTCCGGAAACGGGCTTCGCCGCCCGCCTCGGCGGCGATGAGTTTGCTGCCTATGTTCCCGATGCGAGCGTCGCCGAAGAGGTTGCGCGCCGTATCGTGGCCCTACTCGCTGCGCCGGTCAGCCTTGGCCCTGTGAAAACGCAACTATCGGTGTCTGCCGGTCTCGCCCACCTCAATCGCGGGCTCAATCCCGAAGAGGTCCTCCGTCGTGCCGACGTCGCGATGTACAGCGTGAAGCGGTCCGGCCGTAACGGCCTTGCCTGGTTCGACGAGGAAATGTCGCGCCAGCTTCAGAATCGCGTAGCGCTTGAAGAGGAAATCCGGGCGGCCATCGAGGCCGACGAATTCGTGCCCTTCTTCCAGCCGCTGATCAGTCTTGAAAGCGGCGAGTTGAACGGCTTTGAAGTGCTGGCGCGCTGGCGCTCTCCCACACGCGGCATCGTCGAACCGGTGGAATTCATCGAAGTGGCCGAGCAATCGGGCCAGATCGGCGCATTGTCGATGCGGGTCATGGAAAAGGCGCTTCAGGAAGCGAAGGAATGGCCTCAGGAACTGAAGCTCGCCGTCAACATCTCGCCCATCCAGTTTCGTGACCCGCGACTCGCAGAACGGATCATCAAGCTGCTGACCGAGACTGGATTCTCGCCCCGCCGACTTGAGGTCGAGATCACCGAATCCTCATTGATGGAAGATCGCGAGCAGGCGCTGACGATCGTCCAGAGTCTCCGGAATTGCGGCATCAGTATCGCGCTCGACGATTTCGGGACGGGCTATGCATCCCTAAGCCAGCTGCAGACGCTGCCGTTCGATCGGATCAAGATCGACCGAAGCTTCATCAACGCGCTTGGCCAGAACGAACAAAGCGCTGCGATCGTGGAGACCATCACTGCCCTCGGGCGGTCGCTCAACGTGCCGATCACCGCCGAAGGCGTCGAAACCCCCGCCGTCCGTGAAAAGCTCGCCGCCATCGGCTGCGCGGACGCGCAGGGCTGGTACTTCGGCCGTGCCGTCGCGGGCCATGTCGCCAGCATGCAGTTCGCTCCGAAAGTAGAACAGCCAGGCGCGCAGAGCCCTCTCGCCGACCGCGGCCGCGCCGGAGGGAAGAAGTGGTAACGTACCAACCGGCTTGACTGTCCTCGCCGATCCACCTCTTTTCCAGTTCGAGGGGGTCCCATTTGATGATCTTTCGCGCCGCGGCGGCTGCCACATTGATGGCGACACCTGCCCTCGCTCAGACGCCCAACGACCGGTTCGGGCCTGACGATATTGCGCGGCTGGCCGAGGTCGCCGAACCGGTTTTCTCCCCCGACGGCGGAGCCATTGCCTACAGCCTGACAACGACCAATTCCGCGGCGGACAAGAAACAGTCGGACCTCTGGCGTGTCTCATGGGATGGCAGCAAACGGATCCCACTGACGAAGACGCCGGACTCCAGCGAATGGCGGCCATCGTGGACGCCCGACGGCCGCTCGCTGGCCTTCCTGGCCGACCGGGGCGGCGACGACGCCAAGACGCAGGTCTGGCTGATGCCCGCCGGCGGCGGCAAGGCTCGCCAGGTCACCAAATTCGCGGACGGGGTTGAAGATTACGTTTTGTCGCCGGACGGCAAGCAACTCGCCGTCATCGCCCGTGATCCGGAGCGTCCCGAAGGCACGCCCAAGCCGAAGAATCCTCCGCCGATCGTCATCAACCGCTACCAGTTCAAGGAAGACGGTATCGGCTATCTCACGAGCCGCCGCTTGCACCTCTACATTGTCGATATCGCAAGCGGGAAAGCCACCCGGCTCACCGCCGGCGATCATGACGAACAGCTGCCTGCCTGGTCGCCGGACGGGCAGTCGATCGCCTATGTGACCAAGCGCGGCGACGATCCCGACCGCCACCTCAACTACGACATCTATGTGATCGCGCCCAAGGCGGGCGCGCCCGAACGGCAGCTCACCAGCTTCAAGGGATCCGACCTCGACCCCTATTGGGAGTCGCGCCCGTCATGGAGCCCCGACGGCAAGCGCATCGCCTATCTCCATAGCGGCGAGGACAAGTGGATCTACTACGCCCCGTGGCAGCTGGCGGTCATCGATGTGGAGAGCGGCAATTCGGTGATGCCTGCGCCCATCGACCTGGCATTTACCAAGCCGCGCTGGTCCCCAGACGGCCGTTCCGTGCTCAGCCTGATCGAACGAAGCCGGGTCACCTATTTGTCCAGGATAGATGTCGCGAGCGGACAGGTTACCGCGCTGACCGGCGGCGCACGATTCGACACGGACTTCGCGGTGGCGCCCGATGGCCGGATTTCGGTCCTTGGCGGGGACGGTCACCGGCCCAATGAGCTTGCGGCTGTCGACGGAACGCAATTGCGCCAGCTTACCGACCACAACGACTGGCTTCGATTCAAGCGGCTTGCCCCGGTCGAGGACATCGAGTTCGCAAGCGCGGACGGCACGAAGATCGAGGGCTTCGTGGTCAAGCCCCTGGATTATCAGCCAGGCCGCCGATACCCGACGATCCTTCGCATTCACGGCGGTCCCGTCTATCAGTTCAGCCACGAATTCATGCTCGATTGGCAGTCCTATGCGGCTCGGGGTTTCGCGGTCGTCGCAGTCAATCCTCGCGGCAGTTCCGGACGCGGTTTCGACTTTTCACGCGCCATCTATGCCGATTGGGGCAATAAGGATGCGGCCGACGTCCTTGCCGGGGTCGATCATGTCGTAAAACTGGGCATCGCCGACCCCGACCGGTTGGGGGTCGGCGGGCGCAGCTACGGCGGAATCCTCACCAACTCCGTCATCGCCAGCGACAAAAGGTTCAAGGCAGCGGTCAGCGGCGCCGGTTCGTCGAACATGCTCGGCATGTACGGTCACGACCAATATATCCGCGAATATGAGCTGGAACTGGGCACGCCCTGGGCCAATCGGGAAGCCTATGAACGCACCAGCGCCCCCTTCCTGCATGCCGACCGGATCATCACGCCGACCCTCTTCTATTGCGCGGAAAAAGATTCGAACGTGCCATGCCTCGGCGCCGAGCAAATGTACCAGGCGCTCCGCTCGCGCGGTCTTTCCACGGAATTGGTTGTCTATCCGGGCGAGAACCACGGCCTGACGGTGCCAAGCTATTTGCGCGACCGGATGCAGCGGCTTCTCGCCTGGTACGATCGCTTCCTGAAGCCCTAGCGTGACCCGAAGCCTGTCGTCATCGTTTTGACGGTCCGGAAGGCGATCAGGATATCGAGCCAGGCCGAGAAATATTTCACATAGTAGAAGTCGTACTGCAGCTTGGCATGGACCTCGTCGACGGACGCGACATGGCCCTGGTTGACCTGCGCCCAGCCGGTGATTCCAGGCCTGACGACATGGCGATAGCGGTAGAATGGGATTTCGCCGGTATACCAGGTCGACAGCGCTTCGGCCTCCGGCCGCGGACCGATCCAGCTCATCTGGCCAAGGATGATGTTGAAGATCTGCGGCAGCTCGTCGAGCCTCGACCGGCGAAGCCTGCTACCGACGCGGGTGACCCGCGGATCGCCATCGGCGGTGATCACCTCGTCGATTTCGCTACCGGCAGGCCGGTGGAACATCGTCCGGAACTTCAACATGTCGAACGGCACGCCCGCTTGTCCGACACGCCGCTGCCGGAAGAAGATAGGGCCGGGGCTGTCGAGCTTGATAGCCAGTGCGATCGCTCCAAGGACGGGCAGTGCAAAGGGCAGTGCCACCAGAGCGAAGGCGAGGTCGCCGAGTGACTTCAGGTGGAAATAGCCGCGCGCCGGAACCAGGCTGCCGAAGCTATTCTCGGAAAGATGATCGATCGCGACCCGTCCGGTGAGGGATTCATAGAGCTGCTTTACCTGATAGACCATCCGGCCTTGCACGGCGGCGTCGGCCATCATTGCTTCCCACTCGGGCGGCGAGGCGCTGAAGTCGGCAACCAGTCCATCACAGCCCGCAGCATCGTCCAGCGTGGGATGGTGCATGATGTGCCAGTGCACATTCTCGATTGTCTCGAGCCGCTCGACCCTGCCGAACGGTACGACTGCAATCCGCTGCCTTATGTATCGCTGGACCGCGAAATAGAGGCCGTAGCTCCACAATATATGGCCCGTGAAGCCGGCAACCAGCGCCAGTCGATCGTAAGGCAGGCGCGCCATAAGCAGGATCGTCATGATCGTCGCGTGCGCCACCACGATCGACGGCAGGATCACATGCGTCGACCGGTTGCCAGGATAGATTTCGATCGAAAAGCGAGTCCAGAAAGCAATGAGGACCGCCAGCCCGTTGAACATCAGCGCATTGAGCGACGAGGCGTAAAACGTGTCCTCAGGAAGGATGATCGCGCGAAGCAGGAAGGGCAGTGCCGCCGTCGCGGCAAGCGCGCCCAACAGGTTGAAGCGCTGCCGCGTTATGAAGCGCCGCTGTGTGCGAAGCGAGGTTGGAGGTGCGTGCAGCAAGACCCCCGTCCCCCTTACGGCTTGCCGCGGCCGATGCCGTGGTAGACCAGGCCGGCCTCATCGGCTTCGTCCCGA
This sequence comes from Sphingomonas caseinilytica, assembly GCF_023516455.1. GTDB lineage: Bacteria > Pseudomonadota > Alphaproteobacteria > Sphingomonadales > Sphingomonadaceae > Sphingomicrobium > Sphingomicrobium caseinilyticum. Next base: position 793,213 of record NZ_JAMGBA010000001.1, read on the forward strand.
TGATAAATATTCCTGAGGTCGATCAACAACTTGCCCCGCATCCTGGAGGCCAGGTCGTTAAGATCGAGTGCCCGGAACTCATCCCATTCGGTAACGATGACGACGGCATCCGCTCCTTCGGCAGCACCCTCGGCAGAGCTCGCATATTCAACATTCTTGAACAGCGGCTCGGCTTGCTCTCGCCCAACCGGATCAAAAGCCACGACCTCGGCGCCGGCCGCCTGCAGCCCCTCGATCAGCGGGATCGAAGGCGCGTCGCGCATGTCGTCGGTGTTCGGCTTGAAGGTCAGGCCGAGGACGCCGATCCGTTTGCCCCTCGCATCGCCGCCCAAGGCCGCCACGACCCGATCGGCCATTGCCTTCTTCCGCCGGTCGTTCACGTCGACGACCGTTGAAACAATGCGCTGCTTGACGCCCGACTCGTCCGCCGTCCGGAGCAGCGCCAGCGTGTCCTTCGGAAAGCAGCTGCCGCCATAGCCGGGGCCGGCGTGAAGAAACTTCGCGCCAATGCGATTGTCGAGCCCGATCCCCCGCGCCAGATCCTGTACGTCGGCGCCTACCGCCTCGCACAGGTCGGCCATCTCGTTGATGAAACTGATCTTCGTAGCAAGGAAGGCGTTGGCGGCGTACTTCGTCAGTTCCGCCGTGCGCCGGCTGGTGAACAGCATAGGCGCCCGATTGAGGAACAGCGGGCGATAGATTTCCGCCAGGATCGCACGGGCCTTGTCGTCCTCCGCTCCGACCAGGATCCGGTCCGGATGCTTGAAGTCGGCGATTGCCGCGCCTTCGCGCAGGAATTCGGGGTTGGACGCGACCGACACGCCTTCCGGCGCGCCTTTTTCCTTGAGGAGATCCGCAATTTTGTCGCCCGTCCCGACTGGCACGGTCGATTTGGTGACGATAACCAACGGCCCTTCAAGCAGGCCTGCCAGTTCCTCGACCGCGGCAAAAACATAGCTGAGGTCGGCATGCCCGTCGCCGCGCCGCGACGGCGTTCCAACCGCGATGAATACCGCTTCCGCACCCTTCAGCGCCTTGCTGAGGTCAGTCGTGAATTCAAGGCGGCCCCGGTCGACGTTCGACTTCACCAGCGCCTCGAGCCCCGGCTCCCAGATTGGCATCCGGCTGGCCAGCAGGCCCTCGATCTTGCCTTGGTCCTTGTCGACGCAGGTCACGTGGTGCCCGAAATCGGCAAGGCAGGTGCCGGAAACCAGTCCGACGTAGCCGGTGCCGATCATTGCGATGCGCATTGATTACTCCACTCGGATATTCTGCCCCCGGCATAGCGGGAGCGGCGGATACGGCCAAGCCCACCAAGCGCCTAGTTTTCGCCGCAAAATTCGCTATAGGGCGCTACTCCCCATGGCTACGAAACTTCCCTCTCCGCCGCGTGTCGGCATGGTGTCGCTCGGCTGTCCCAAGGCATTGGTCGACAGCGAACGCATCCTCACCAAACTGCGCGCCAATGGTTACGACATGTCGCCCGACTATGCCGGCGCGGATGTCGTGCTGGTCAACACCTGCGGCTTCCTCGACAGCGCCAAGGAAGAAAGCCTGGAAGCGATAGGCGAGGCCATTGCCGAGAACGGCAAGGTCGTTGTCACCGGCTGCATGGGCAAGGAAGCCGATGTCATTCGCGCCCGCTTCCCCGAAGTGCTCGCGATCACCGGGCCACAGCAATATGAGGAAGTTGTCGGCGCCGTACTGGAGGCCGCGCCGCCGGTCGCCAACCCCTATGTCGACCTCGTGCCGGAAGCCGGCCTCAAGCTCACCCCGCGCCACTACAGCTATCTGAAGATTTCAGAGGGCTGCAATCATCGCTGCAGCTTCTGCATCATCCCGTCGATCCGCGGCGATCTCGCATCGCGCCGTCCGGACGCGATCCTTCGCGAAGCGGAAAAGCTGGTCGCAGCCGGTACCAAGGAACTTCTGGTCATCAGCCAGGATACGTCGGCCTATGGCGTCGACATCCGCCACCAGCCGAGGGAGTGGAAGGGCCACGAGGTCCGCGCCCACATGACCGACCTCGCCCGCGAGCTTGGAATGCTGAAGACGCCGGAGGGCGAAACCCCCTGGGTTCGCCTCCACTATGTCTACCCCTACCCGCACGTCGACCAGGTCATCCCGCTGATGGCCGAGGGCCTTGTGCTCCCCTATCTCGACATTCCGTTCCAGCACGCGTCGCCCAAGGTGCTGAAGTCGATGAAGCGCCCAGCCAACGAGGCCAAGGTGCTGGAGCGCATCAGGAACTGGCGCTCCATTTGCCCCGACATGGCGATCCGCTCCAGCTTCGTCGTCGGCTTCCCCGGCGAGATGGACGAGGATTTCGAATATCTGCTGAGCTGGCTCGAAGAAGCCCAGCTCGACCGTGTCGGCGCCTTCCGCTTCGAACCGGTCGAAGGCGCCGCGGCCAACGCCCTTCCCGACCATGTCCCCGACGAGGTCAAGGAAGAGCGCTACCAGCGCGTGATGGACCTCACCGCCCGCATCAGCGCCGAAAAGCTCGCCGCTAAGGTTGGCAAGACCATCGACGTGCTGATCGATCGTGTCGACGAGGTCGCTCCAGCCGACGAGGGCCCCGACCGCGGCCATTTCGACGCGCCGCATCCGGAGCATCACCACGACGTCGGTGCCACCGGCCGGTCCAAGGCCGATGCCCCGGAAATCGATGGCGAAGTCCATCTCCGCGATGCGGCGGGGCTGAAGCCGGGCGATTTCGTGAAGGTTCTGGTCGAAGAGAGCGACGAGCACGACCTGTTCGGGGTCGCTGTCTAATTTTCCTACCCGAGAGCTGCCCTCTCCCGGACGAGGCTCAACTTGGGGCCCGAGCGAGCTTGGCGGCTTCGACTTTACAGTCATAAGGCAAGCTTGGCTCGAAGCAGAAGTCGGGCCAGTTACCGCTCTTGCGCCAATAGTCGAACTGGCCGCCCCACTTCTTCATGATCGCCATGAACCGAACGTCGTTCCGCACGAACGCAAATTTGGAGCGGAAGACGGAGGCGGGGCCAACGGTTACCCCGGGATCAAATTCGGACAGGGCCGTGATCAGCTCCTCTTTGCGGCCGAACTCGGCAAGCGTGTCGATATAGTCGCCGAACCAGCTCTTTGAGACGGCACGTGCCTCCTCAATGGCGCGCTCGATCTTGGCCGGACTGGGATCGACCCTTGCCTCGATGAAGCTTTCAGTGGCCGGACTAAGATACTGCCGAGAAACCTTGCCGGATCGAAGCATGGCGAGCGCTTCGCGCGGGTTGTCGTAGTCAGCCAACAAATAGAACCGCAGCTGGACGATATTGCTGGCACCGGGCCAGAGCCGTTCTGCATCCGTCAGTGCATTCTTCGCCGCTTCGAGTTCACCGGCATTGAACAAGGCGGTGATGAGAGAATCGCGAACCCATGGCGACAAGGGATCCAGCTGAGCGGCTTTGCGGGCGTAGGTGACCCCCTGTTGCAGGCGGCCAACCTGAAACATGTCGTTCGCATGCTCGGTCAGTGCGAATATGTTGGTCGGGTTCTTTTCGACCGCCGCTGCCGACAGGGGCATCCAGCGGTTGATCTGCCGCAGCTCCTGCATCCACGCTTCGGCGACATAGGCTTCCGCCATGGTCGGGTTGAGCTTTCGCGCCTTTGCGATGTGGGCCTTCAATTCCCTGCCCAAGGCCGGTGGCTTGTCGGATAGGAGCCACGCATAGGTCTCGGTGATCAGCAGCCTCGCCCAGCCGCCTTGAAAATCGGGTGCCTGTTCGGTGACTTTTCGAAACGCTTCGACCAGTGGATCGAAATCCCGTTCGAGTCCTTCGGACATACCGGCGCAGCCGCCGAGATAGAGCTTGAGCGTCGCCTGTTCGAGCTTCTCATGACCCGGCGCCATTGCTTCCGTAGCGCATTTCAGGACCAGCGCCGAAGAATAGGCAATCTGCTGCTGTAGGTCGGCAACCGGCCGCCGCGCCTGGTCAAACTCTCGCGACCACAGAAGGCTACCATCATCCGCCAGCAGCGCCACGGTCGCCTGTGCCTGTCCGTCAACCGCTCGCTGGTTGACCTTGAAGCTCAGGTCGGGATCGGCATCGGAACCCTCGACCAGTTGCAGCGCGTCTGCATTGGTCGATTGCAGGCTTCCAAGCTTGATGAACAGATCGCCGGCGAGGGACCGAGTCGACGGGCTATTGTCCGCGGCGATGACGGCGACCACGGGCGCAGACGAACTCCCGCCTCGATTGACCAGGAAATAGGCGGCCGCGACGACCATGAGGGCGACGGCCGCGATCAGCGAGAGCCGGTTGTTAGGCGATAAATTGCGCCGCGGACGGGCCGCAGGCTGCGCCGTGGCCGTCGGCTCATGCTCTTCGCCCGAAAGCCTGTCGATACAGGCTTCGATCTCCTCCAGTCCGCCGGGCTTGCCGCGCCCCTTCCAGGCGCTGAGATCGATGTTCTGATACTGGCGAAATCCGATCGGCGGGTTGGTCTCGTCAAGAAGAACCGGAACCAGCCGTCCACGGTCGCGCCCAGAGGCCGCTTCGTCCCTTACCCAGGGGGAATTGACCGCATCGCCGGACCAGAGCACGACCACGGCTTGGGCGTCATTCAACGCCTGCTCGATCTCCCTGCTATATTCGGTACCGCCCTTGATGTGGGAATCCCACCATACGGCGTGTCCCGCACTCTCCAGCGCCTCTGCCAGAGTTCGCGCCTTGGCGGCGTCGTCTCGGTCATAACTCAGGAAAACCCGCGCCACGGATGCCCCCCCCATCGTGCGCCCATATAGCAGCCTATGGCTGGAACGGGGAAGCGAGGGCGAAGTGATGCGGCGGGCCTGAAGCCGGGTGATTTCGTGATACGACCTCTACGGGGTCACCGACTAGCAACCATCACTCGACAACGTCGGAAGCAATCCCCGTCATCCGCCACGCGCAATTGTCGCGAGCATAGGTTGCGATCCAGCTGCTCTTGAAGTTCTTTTCACCCTCGGCCGGCTTGTCGGCGCGAGTGTATTTCGCCGCCACCTCGACCGCCATCCACGCCATTTGCCCATCAGGCGAGATCGTCACCACCGGCGAGCTCACGTCCCGCCACTCGCTATAGCGAACGCGCTTCAGGTAGCCGGTGAAGAACTGCTCGACATCGGCCTTGCTCTGCGTCCGCAGCGTGCCGTTGTCGGCCATCAGCAGCCTGTCGCCGATATTCTCGGCGATCGCCGCCCCCTCGCCCTGCAAATGCGCCTGGCGGGTCTTTTCATGCATCGCCAGAAGTTCCGCCTTCGCGTCCGCCGCCGGACAGGCCGGGGATGCGGCGAGCGATGCAGCAACTGCGACCATTATCATCTTTGCCTCCTCAAACGCAGGACATGGTCGGGCGATAGACCTGCATCGCGTTGGTGCCGGAATTGCCGCCCAGGGTGATCCCGCCGCCGGGCAGGAAAATCCGCCCGCCGATCACCGCACTGCCCTTCAGCCCATGGACCGCGATGGGAAGGTCGGGCAGCTGGGTCCATCGGTCGGCGCCTGGATCATAGCCGTAACTCGTCGGCGTCAGCCCCAGCACATGGGTACGCTCGCCCTCTCCGCCGAACACGAACATGCATCCGGCGTGAGCCGCCCCGGTAACGCCGCCTCGTGGCGCCGGCAGCGGGGCGCCTTTGCTCCACCGTCGGGTCGCGGGATCATAGATTTCGACGACATCGACCCGATCGGCCATGGCGCCCGGACCGGTGCGCCCGCCGGCGACGATGATCTTCCCGTTGAGCGCGACCATCGCCAGGTGATTGCGCTGGGTCGGCAAGTCCGGAAGCTTCTCCCATTTGTCGGTAGCCGGGTCATAGACTTCGAAGGCGGAGCCTCCGGGCGGGCGGCCGCCGGCGACGTAGATCTTGCCGTCGAATACCGCCTTTCCGCCGCCGCTTCTGGCGGTCGGCATCGGCGCCCGCGCGACCCACCCGCCGACTGCCGGGTCGTGAACCCATACATCGGCAACAAAGGTTTCCGGCCGTCCGGTACTCGCGCCCTCGATTTCGCCGCCGAGCATGTAGACCTTGCCGCCGACCGCTGCGACGTGCGTGTGATGGATCGCCTGAGGCAGAGTCGGGCCGAGCGCCCAACGGTTCGCGGCCGGGTCATAGATCTGGACCAAGTTCGACGGCAGCCGCCCGGGCGGATAGCCGCCAAGCACCCAGATCTTGCCGTCCACTTCCGCAACCGCATGTTCGGAGCGGGGGAGAGGCATGGCGAGCCCCATGCTCCACCCGTCGAACTCCCGATATGTGGGCGTCGGGGGCCCGGCGCTGACCCGGCCATTCCAGGTTTCAGTGAGCTCGTTCGCCTGGACACGCACCGCCGAACCGGCGGGCGGCGCTCCGGTTGCCGCGCCTTGCTGTGCCGTCGCGGTCGCACTGTTCAGCGCCGCAATGATGGTAAGCGGAAGTAGGGCAACGCCGCCGAGAACACTGGACCGTTTGATCATCCCGACCTCACCTCCAAGAGTTTCGGCAAACATCCTGCACAAGAGTTGGGCTGCGGGAACAAGGCTTCGACGAGCGACAGGCTGGTATCGCCTAGCGCCGATCCAGGGCCGGTGATCAGAAATCAGTTGGGCCTCATGGCTTCGGATGCTTAGGCTGGTGCCATGATGAGACCTGCTTTCGCGCTTTTGGCGCTGCTGACCTGCACCTCACCCGCCTACGCCCAGGCGATCTCGCCAGCTGAACAGGCCCGGATCGACAAGCTCGTTACCGAGACACTCGACAAGACGAAGACCCCGTCGGCTTCGGTCGCAATCGTTCGCGGCGGCCAGCTTGTTCTCGCCAAGGCTTACGGCAAGGCAGCCGAGACCATCCCCGCCGCGACGCCCGCCCTGCCCTATCAGATCGCCTCCAACTCCAAGCAGTTCACGGCCATGGCGCTTCTGCTGCTCGAAGATGAAGGAAAACTCTACCTCGACGACAAGGTGTCGAAATATCTCCCCGGCATCTCCGGCGGCGACCGGATCGCACTTCGCCAGCTGCTCAACCACACCTCGGGCCTTCAGGATTATTGGCCGCAGGACTACAGCTTCCCCGCGATGGCGCGGCCGACGACGCCGCAACAGATTCTCGATGTCTGGGCGAAGAAGCCGCTCGACTATGCGCCGGGCACGAAATGGCAATATTCGAACACCGGTTATGTCGTGGCCGGGATGATCGTCGAGAAGGTTGCCGGAGAACCCCTCTTCTCCTTCCTCCAGAAGCGCATTTTCCAGCCGCTGGGCATGACCAGCGTCGTTGACATGGACAAGGCGATCGGACCGAACTTCCCGCAAGGTTACGGACGCGCGGCCTTGGGTCCTGTCCGGGTTGAAACGCCCGCCGCCCCCGGCTGGCTCTACGCGGCCGGTGAACTGTCGATGACCCCGACGGATCTTGCGAAATGGGACATCGCCAGGATGAACCGCGCTTACATTCCGGCCGACGATTGGGATGAGCAGGAACGGACCGTCAGGCTGGCCGATGGAGAGGACAGCAATTACGGGCTCGGCGTCCGCAATACAGTCCGTGATGGCAGGCGCGTGATCAGCCATAGCGGCGAATCCGCGGGCTTCCTCTCGTTGAACAGCGTCTATCCGGAATCCAAATCGGCCATCATCGTCATGACGAATACCTGGTCGTCCGGCGCCTACAGCCAGATTTCGCGGGGCCTGGCCGAGATCATATTGCCGCCCACTTCGGCCGATCCTGTGCCCGCTGCCCAAGCGGCAACTGTCCGGACGGTCTATAATCAGCTTCGAAGCGGAATGCTTGACCGCAAGCTACTGACCGCCAACGCCAACTATTACTTCACCCCCACCGTCGCCGCCGATGTTCGTTCGAGCCTGTCGCCGTTGGGCGCGCCGGTCTCGATCGAGCCGGATGGCAGCTCCACGCTTCGCGGCGGATTCGTGATCCAGGGCTACACGGTCAAGTATCCCAACCGCACCCTCGATCTGTCAGTGTTCATGGAGCCTGGCGCGAATGGCCGCGTCGAGCAATTTCTCGTCCGCGGCGAATGACCACGTTGATTAGCTAAAGGCGGACGAAACCCCGGGGCCAGTGGTCCTTGTCCACCTCATATTGTTTGATCGTGAAGCCATCGGGCTCGTCGGAAAATCCGGGTAATAGCCGCGTCCGCTCCTCGGCGGCTTCGGCCAGGGACCGAGCCGAGTAAATGCCAACGACTTTCACTTTCCCCGTTTCAGGAAGGCTGTGAAGCAATACGAACAGTGCGTCCATGACGTCAGGTCTAAGCTCTGCGTCAGTATCCGCAACTGCGCGATATAGCAGTGCGGATTTGATGCCCGCCCGATGCTTCGGCTAGGGCGTTCAAATGACAGTCTTTGCAGACCTGCTTCAGGCGGATCGCGGCGGCGCGGCCCATGCCATCCATCTTGTCGACAAGGCCGGCTTTGCCGATTGGGCCAAGAAACAATCCGCCGAACGCCGGACGCTGCTTGAAGCAGCGCGATACCAAGGGAAGACGGCTTTCCAGTTCGCCATCCTGCCCGGTTCACAAGGCCAAGCCTGGGAGGTCGTTTCGACGGTCGCGAACGTGGCCGAACTTTCGCCATGGTGCCTGGCAAAGCTTGCGGAAGCGCTGCCGGAAGGCACCTATCGACTCGCTGAAGGCGACCCGGGCCCCGCCATGCTCGGCTGGCTGCTCGGCCAGCATCGCTTCAAGGATTATAAATCAAAGAGCGAGGACGATCGCGGCCCTCGCGTCCTACTGACGAAGGAAGCGGCCGGGATCGAACCCGCGGTGCGCCTCGCGGAAGCCACCGCGCTCGCAAGAGACCTCGTCGATACGCCGGCGGCCGATCTTGGCCCGGCGGAACTGGAGGCGGCAACCCGGAGCCTTGCAAAGCAGTTTGGCGCCAAGGTCGACGTCACATCTGGTGACGCCCTGGAACAGGGCTATCCGATGATCGCAGCGGTGGGCCAAGGCGCCGTCCGAGAGCGCGCTCCGCGCCTGATCGAACTCCGCTGGGGCAAGGAAAGCGCGCCTCGGATCGCGATCGTCGGGAAAGGCGTCTGCTTCGACAGCGGCGGTCTCGATATCAAGTCTACAGCGGGCATGCGGCTGATGAAGAAGGACATGGGCGGCGCGGCGCATGCGCTTGCGCTGGCGAAGCTGGTGATGGCCGAAAACCTGCCCGTGCACCTGCACCTGCTGATCCCGGCAGTTGAAAATGCCGTTTCGGCGGCAGCATTCCGGCCTGGTGACGTGATTTCCAGCCGCAAGGGACTGAAGATCGAAATCGACAATACGGATGCCGAAGGCCGGCTCGTCCTGGGTGACGCGCTCGCGAGGGCGGCTGAGGAAAAGCCCGAATTGGTTCTGGACTTCGCCACCCTGACCGGCGCCGCCAGAATTGCGCTGGGACCGGATCTTCCGGCGATGTTCGCCAACGACGAGGAACTGGCAGCCGACCTGGAATCGGCGGCGAGGCAAGTATCCGATCCCATTTGGCGGATGCCCTTGTGGGATGGTTATGACGAAATGTTGAAGTCGGACCTCGCCGATCTCTCCAATTCCGCGGACTCTTCGATGGCTGGATCCGTAACCGCCGCGCTGTTCCTTCGCAGATTCGCGCCGGAAGGCACGCCTTGGGCGCATTTCGACACTTACGCCTGGAGGCCGAGCGCAAAGCCGGGCCGGCCGAAGGGCGGCGATGCGCTAGGACTAAGAGCGGCATTCGCGATGCTCGCGCATCGCTACGGGCGCTAGACTTAATTCCGTTCGTCGCCGCAAGGCGCGGTTTTGTCGCCATTTTGTAAGATCGTTACGCAACCAATCCGCTCGTCCTCGGTTTCCCTTCTTGCACGCGACGACAAGGAGATATCGAACCAATGGCCGATACTTCGCTGTTGGGCTGGATGCGGGCGCTGATTGAATATGTCCGCTCGGGTGAGCCCGACCTAACCAACCGGCAAATGGCCTTGCTGATGCTGGTCTATCTGACGCCGGGCCCTCATACCGTCCGCGGTCTTGCCCGAATGCTGGGCGTATCCAAGCCGGTCGTCACTCGCGCCTTGAATACATTGGGAGCCCTCGGCTATCTCCGCCGCGAGCGGGATCAGGACGACCGCCGGAATGTCTTTGTCGTCCGAACCAATGACGGGGCCGAATTTCTTGAAGGGTTCAAAAAATATCTCCGCGCAGGCGATGAAGACGGCCGCCGCGCAACCGAACAGCGCGGAAAGGAACCCGCCTTCGCCAGTCACTGACGGTTTCGCGCTTTCCGGTTCTTCAATCCTGCCCGACCCCGCCACCAATGCCTACCGCAAGGACTTGGCCGATACCTCACTCGCCGGTTGCGTGATCGCGTCTCACTACGCTGAACCGCTAGTCCGTCATCTGATTGCCGCGGCCGCATTGTTGCCGCAGCCGGCCGAAGAAGCCGAGCCCATCACTCAGTTAAGCGAGGGCGACGAACTGCGAGTGCTCGACATCAGTCGCGGCTGGGCCTGGGGTTATGGCCCCGACGGACGCGTCGGCTACGTCACGGCGGAAGCAGTGGGGATCTAAATTCCCTTGGCCTTTCGGTAGGCCCGCCATTTGGCGACATTGGAGTTATGCTCGGCCAGAGTGCGCGCAAAAACATGCCCGCCGGTACCGTCTGCCACATAGTAAAGGGCATCAGTCTTGGCGGGATTGAGGACAGCAGCGATACTGTCGCGCCCCGGATTGGTGATGGGGCCAACCGGCAAGCCTCGCATGCGCCGGGTGTTATAACCATTGTCAGCCGCCAATTCCGACCGGCGGATCATCCGACCCAGTGGTTTGCCCTTCGTAAGTGGATAGATGGTGGTCGCGTCCGCGCCCAACGCCATGCCGATGCGGATGCGGTTCGATAGCACTCCGGCAACCATGGGACGTTCGCTCGCCTTGCCAGTCTCCTTTTCGACGATCGACGCAAGGATGATGGCCTCGCCTGGCGACCTGACGATGCTGTCCGAGGACTTCTTCGCCCACTCCGCCTGCAAGGTCTTTTCCATCGCATCGGTCATCCGCTTAAGCACCGCGGCCCGGGTTTCACCCGTCTGCCAGTCATAGCTGTTGGGCAGGACCGATCCTTCGGCTGGCAGAGGCGCATCGCCGGTCAGTTCCGGGATCGCAGCCAGCTTTTCCTGCACCAGGATCGACGGCATTCCCTCGGGAATGGTCAGTAGCCGTACGACCGGACGGCCGTGTTGGAGAATGTCGAGTACCTCGGCGCCGCTTGCCCCTGCCGGAATTTCGAATTCACCAGCCTGAATGGGATCCGAAGAGCCGAATAGCCGGGCCATGACGCGATAGGTGTCGGCATTGCCGGGGATTATGCCATTTTCTTCCATGTCACTGACAATGGAGCGAAGTGTTTGCCCTTCTTTCACCAATACCCGATGCGGCCCGGCAGTGGGGCCAGAGCCTAGCCAGAGCAGCCAAAATCCGCCCGCGCCGACCAGAAGGCCGAGCACGGCTACGACCAGGATCAGCCGTTTCAGCATGTTGGGCTTAGTCGACCGCCTTCACGACCAGCGAGGCATTGGTCCCGCCAAAGCCGAAACTGTTGTTGAGCGCCGCGCGAACCTGCCGCTTCTTCGCCTGGTGGGGGACCAGGTCGACACCAGCCGTTCCCTCGCTCGGATTATCGAGGTTCAGCGTTGGCGGGACGATCTGGTCGCGGATCGCCAGGATGCAGAAGATGGTCTCGACCGCGCCGGCGCCGCCAAGCAGGTGGCCGATGGCCGACTTGGTCGAGCTCATGGAGACATTGGCGATCTCGTTTCCAAACAAGCGGCGCACTGCTCCAAGTTCCAGCTCGTCGCCCATCGGGGTCGAGGTGCCATGGGCGTTGATATAGTCGATGTCGCCCGGGGTCATGCCCGCCTTCTTCAGTGCCATTTCCATGGAGCGATAGGCGCCCGAGCCCTCCGGGTGCGGGGCAGTGACGTGATAGGCGTCGCCCGACAGGCCATAGCCGACGACCTCGGCATAGATCTTCGCGCCGCGCGCCTTGGCATGCTCATATTCCTCGAGCACCACCACACCGGCGCCTTCGCCCATAACAAAGCCGTCGCGATCCTTGTCATAGGGCCGCGAAGCCTTCTCGGGCTGGTCGTTGAAGGCGGTGCTCAGCGCGCGCGCCTGGGCGAACCCGGCGATTCCGATCGGACAGATCGTCGCTTCCGCGCCGCCTGCCAACATGATGTCTGCGTCGCCGTCCTTGATCATACGGGCCGCATCGCCGATCGAATGTGCGCCGGTCGAACAGGCGGTAACGACGGCGTGGTTCGGGCCCATCAGGCCATATTTGATCGAAACCTGGCCGGAAATGAGGTTGATCAGCCGGCCGTGGACGAAGTGCGGACTGACCCGGCCCGGACCTTTCTCGGCCAGAACCAGGCTTTCGCTTTCGATACCCGGGAGCCCGCCGATGCCCGAACCGATCGAGCAGCCGGCGCGAAACTTTGTCGCTTCGTCCATGTCGGTGAGGCCGGCATCCTCGATCGCCTGGCCGGCGGCATCGATCCCGTAAATGATGAAAGGATCCACCTGGCGCTGGACCTTATGGTCGACGCGCTTGTTGGGATCGAAGCCATAAGCATGATCGGCAGGCTTCACTTCGCATGCGATGTGACATTTTTGGTCGCTTGAATCGAATCTCGTGATCCTTCCCGCGCCGGATTTGGCGGCGAGGATGTTCGACCAAGTGGTCTCGACGTCCGCTCCCAGCGGCGTAACCAGTCCAAGACCCGTCACCACGACACGGCGCATGCAAAACTTCCCTTCAAAACACCTCAAATGCAAACGGCTTCCCGAAGTTCACGGGAAGCCGTTCGTGCCGCCTCATGGGCGGGCGGCAGCCGATCGGTTCCCGATCAGCCCTTGTTGCTGTCGATATAGTCGATCGCGTCCTTGACGGTCGCAATCTTCTCGGCCGCATCGTCAGGGATCTCGACGCCGAATTCTTCTTCGAACGCCATCACCAGCTCAACGATATCGAGGCTGTCGGCGCCCAGGTCATCGATGAAGCTTGCTTCTTCAGTGACCTTCTCGGCTTCGACACCGAGATGTTCGACGACGATCTTCTTCACCCGATCGGCGGTCTCGCTCATGTGGACTTTCCTCCGTTAGATTTTGCGCTGCCCTAGCGTCCGAGTGCGATACGGGCAAGCAGTCATTGCGAGCCCGGTACAGGCCCAACTTGCTTCCAGATGTGCACAATGGATTGCACCCGCGCTCCGTTCCGGAGCATTTGAGGTCGGGTGAACGGTGCTCGTCCCCTTACATCCGGAGAGATCGCACTCGCCCGATCAATATTCGGCGATGCGGTCGATTACCGCCGAGTTAGCCTCGTCCGGCGCAAATGGTGGCCGTTCCAGCCTAGTGGAATTGTCATGGCCCCCTCGGGAAACATCCATTTTCATCCCAAAAGCAGCCTCTGGTCGGAAGATTTCTCGAAGGAAAACCTGTCGCTGCAGGGATTGTTCATCCACGAAATGACCCATGTCTGGCAAGCGCAGACGCGCGGCCGCTGGTTTTTGCCGCTGATGCGGCATCCATTTTGCCGATACAGCTACAGGCTGGTCGAGGGCCGCCCATTCGACCGCTATGGGCTGGAGCAACAGGCCGAAATCATCCGCCATCGCTTTCTGGCAAATCAAGGCCAAATTACTGTTGCTTCAATTCCGCCCGGTTTTTTGCCGTTCAACGGTTCTGTTACAGAAACGCAACAGTCTTAGTACAAACGCGCCACCCCCCTTTTCGCAGCCGCACAGTAGAATAGTCTGCATGTTGGCAAATTAAGCAAAAATGGGGGATTACCATGTCTATTCGTGTCCATGCAGTGCGTAGCCTGCTGATCAGCGCCGCGGCCCTGGCAGTCGCAACGCCCGCCTGGGCACAGACCGCGGAGGAGGCGCAGGCTCAGGCCGCTCCGCAGCCCGAAGAGGCCAGCCAGGGCGACCTAATCATCGTCACGGCGACCAAGCGCGCCACGACGGTCCAGGACGTTCCCTTCTCGATCAACGCGCAGACGCAGGAAGACATCCAGCGCGCTAATGCGAGCACGATCGAAGACATTAGTCGCAACGTCGCCGGCCTCGCCGTCCAGAACCTCGGGCCGGGCCAAAGCCAGGTCTCGGTTCGCGGCGTTTCCGCCGGCCAGATCGTCCGCGACCAGCCGGGCGTCAAGGAACAGGTGGGTATCTACCTCGACGAATCCGTTATCTCGCTTTCGCTGTTCACGCCGGACATCGACCTGTTCGACCTGAACCGCGTCGAAACGCTTCGCGGTCCGCAGGGAACGCTGTTCGGTTCCGGAAGCGTCGGCGGTACCGTCCGCTACATCACTAACCAGCCGCGCCTCGGTCGCATGGAGGGTATGGTCGAAGCCAACTACAACGGCACTCGCGGCGGCGACGTGGGCGGCCACGTAAAGGGCGCTGTCAACGTGCCGCTGGGCGAGACCGTCGCGTTTCGTGCGGTAGGCTATGCAACCAGCTACGGCGGATTTGTCGATGCGCTTGGGCCGGCGAACGGCAATAATGTCAACGGCGGCAGCCGCGTTGGCGGCCGTCTGTCGCTGTTGTGGCAGCCGATTGAAGAGCTCAAGTTTACGCCTCGCGTTGTCTATCAGAAGATCAAGGCCGACGGTTTCAATCGCCAGGAAGTCTTCAACCTCTACCTGAACGAGTTCACCGACCCGGCTTATGAGTATGACAAGCGGGAGCAGTATCTGCTCCTCCGTGAGGACTTCAAAGATGAGACGCTCATCGCGGACCTGACTGCGTCCTACGACTTCGGTCCGGCAGAACTGACCTCGGTCACCAGCTATATCAACCGCGATATTCTGGTCAGCCGCGATGCTTCGGCGCTGACCCACTCGGTGTCGGTCGACCTTGGCCTTCCGATCGAGGCGACTGACATCCCGTCCAATCTGCGCGACACCACCGATCTCAAGACCTGGACGCAGGAGCTGCGCGTTGCCTCTACGGGAGACGGGCCGTTCCAGTGGCTGATCGGCGGCTTCTATTCCGATGTCGAGCGCGTCTATGCACAGCGCCTGCCAACACCATACTATTCGGGCTATGTGGATGCGACGCTCGGAGCTGGCACTTCCGCAGCGGTGGCAAACGGGTTCAGCAACCTGGATTCGCCCTACAACGCTGATATTCCCTACGATATCAATCAGCTCGCTGCATTTGGCGAAGCCAGCTACGACTTCGGCCAGTTCAAGCTTACCGCCGGTGCTCGCTATTATGACTTCGAAGAAGAGCGCGACTTCATCTCTGGCGGCCTTTTCGCCAATGGCGACAACCGCCTTGGCGACAAGACCTCGTCCAGCGGCATCAGCCCGCGTTTCATCGCTACCTGGGAACCGAACCGGAATCTCAGCGTGAACGTACAGGCAGCGAAAGGCTTCCGCCTCGGCGGCGTCAACGATCCGCTCAACCTGCCGCTCTGCACGCCGCAGGATGAGGAACTCTTCGGGCCGTTCGCTGGTGGCTACGACGATGAAACGTTGTGGAACTATGAAGCGGGCGTCAAATATTCAAAGGGCGTCATTACCGCCAACGCCGCCATCTTCCATACGAAGATCAAGGACTTGCAGGTCACGCTCGACGCGGGAAGCTGCTCGTCGCGTATCGTCTTCAACGTTCCAGACGCTCATACCACCGGTGTCGAGGCGGAGGTTGCCGTGTCGCCTCTGGAAGGCCTCGATCTGTCGCTGGCCGGCAGCTACGTCTCGGCCGAGTTTGACTCGACCCTGGCCCGTGATTCCAGCAATGCAAACGACCCGCTGACGATTTCGACCGGTATCCGCGAAGGCAATCGCCTGCCGACCGTTCCGAAGTTCCAGATGGCGGCCTCGGCCACCTATGGCAGCCGGTTCGGCGACACTGGCGACTGGTATGTCAATGCCAGCTTCCAGCATGTCGGCAGCCGCTATACCCAGCCGGCCGACCAGGAAAATAATCCGCGCACATTCGTGCACGGGCTGCCTGTCTTCGGCATGACAAACACGGATGCGACCACGCTCGATCTGAAGCTGCCGTCGTACCAGTTGGTCAACTTCTCGGCGGGTATCGACCTCGACAATGGCATGGAAGTCTCGGCCTACGTGAACAACGTGTTTGACGAGAATGCCAAGCTGTCGTTCGACCGCGAACGTGGTGGCCGTGCGCGCCTGGGCTTCAACATCGGCACGCCGCGTGTGGTTGGCGTCACCGCCCGATACAAGTTCGGGCAGTAATGTCGGGCGGCGGGCTTAAAGGTTCGCCGCTGATGACTCGCCGTTCCCTGATCGGCGGCATGACGGCCGGAGCTCTTGCTCCGGCCGTTTTGCGTGCCGCGAAGCCGGGTAGCGCGGCACATGTTGCGGTGATCGGCGCCGGCGTCTTCGGATCTTGGACGGCGGAGCATCTTCGCCGTGCCGGCCATCGGGTGACGCTCGTCGACATGGCGGGCCCGGCCCAGAGCCGTGCCAGCTCCGGCGGCGAGAGCCGAATGACCCGCGGCGGCTACGGCAAGGACGAAATCTACACGCGGATGGCATTTGAGAGCTTGCCCGAGTGGAAAAAGCTCAGCGAAAGCTCCGGCCTGCCGATCTTCATCCAGAGCGGCGTCTTGTTCTTCTCCAGCAAGCCCGGCGAATATTTCGATGGAAGCATCGAGGTTCACCGGCGGCTTGGCTTGCCGCTCGAACAGCTGGATGGCCCTCAGCTTCAGCGCCGCTTCCCGATGATCGACTTCAGCGGCGTGATCATTGGCCTTTATGAACCCGAATTCGGTGCATTGATGGCGCGGCGCTCGGTGCAGACGCTGGTCAAGAATTTCGTGGCGACAGGCGGCGAATATCGCCTTGCCTCCGCCCAAGCTCCGCGCGCTGACAGCGGCCAGCTCAGTTCGATCCAGACATCGGACGGTCCGATTGAGGCCGACGCGTTCATATTCGCCCTCGGCCCCTGGCTGCCGAAGCTGTTCCCCGACATTCTCGGTAAGAAGATCTTCGCCACCCGGCAGGAAATCTTCTATTTCGCACCGCCCAAGGCCGACCGCCGATTCCAGCCCGAGGCAATGCCCGGCTGGGCCGATTTCAACGACGGAGACATGTTCTACGGCTTCCCCAACCTGGAATCGCGCGGGGTCAAATTCGCGCATGACCAGCATGGTGCCTATGTCGATCCCGACACCCAGTCGCGCGAGCCGACCAAAGCTGCCTTGGACGACGTGATCGAGTTCAGAGACCGTCGCTTCCCGCTACTGAAGGGCGCACCGGTACTCGGCGCCGAGGTCTGCCAATATGAGAATAGCTCGAACGGAGACTTCCTGATCGACCGCCACCCCGCCCTTTCCAACGTGGTGCTGGTCGGCGGCGGATCCGGTCACGGTTTCAAGCACGGGCCGGAAGTCGGCCGCCTGGCAGCGTCGCTTATCACGACTGGTGGCGGCCAGCCGGAACCCCGCTTCACTCTTGCAACGAAGGGTGAAACCCAGCACCGCGAAGTGCATTAATCTCACCGAGGGAGGCGCCACATGTTGGAAATCATCGCTTCGCCTGACGATGTCATCGCTCTGAAAATCGGCGGCTCCATCAAGGGGCAGGAACTGGATGCGATTATGGATCGCCTCGATGCGATCATGGCCAGCCACGACAAGGTGCATGTGTTCGTCGAGACACACGGTATCGCCGGCCTCGAGCTATCGAGCCTTCCGCATTATTTCGGGCGCGCCATGCCCTTGTTTGGAAAGCTGACCCGCTTCGGCCGCGTTGCCGTAGTCGCCGACCAGGCCTGGATCCGCGTCGGAACCCAGATCGAAAGCGCGATGCTGCCGTTCATCAGCTACCGAACCTATGAACCCGATGAGCGCGACGAGGCGCTCACCTGGGTGTTCACGGGGATTGATCCGAACGAAGGCTAGCCGGCTTTCGCCACCGCCACGAGCGCGGGCCGAAGCAGCCGGTCCTTAAGCATGTAACCCGACTGCATTTCCTCGACGATCGTCCCGGGCTCCGACTTGTCGGTCGCGATTTCGATCATTGCCTGATGCTTGTGCGGGTCGAGCGGCTGGCCGAGCGATTCGACGCGCACGATGCCCTGGCGCGCAAAGACTGCATCCAGTTCACGCAGGGTGGCTCCGATGCCGTCGACGAAGCTCTTGATCTTCTCATCCGCCAACGCCCCCTCGGGCACATGGCTGAGCGCACGGTCAAGGTGATCGCGAACCGCGAGCATATCGCGCGCAAATCCGGTTACCGCATAGGCCGACGCCTGCTGCTTCTCCGCCTCAAGCCGGCGACGCACATTCTGCGTCTCGGCATGGGCATAGAGCACCTTGCCATTGGCTTCATCGAGCAGCCGCTGCAGTTCCGCGACGCGGTCATGCTCGGCGAGCTCCGGCGAATCCGCCGCGGTTTCTTCCCGAATGTCTTCGGCTTCCTGGTGAAGGTCTTTCTTGTCCATCATCTCATAAATCTCGTGAGGGCTTGCGCCGTGAAGTCCACCATGGGGACGACTCGCGCATAGTTCAATCTTGTGGGTCCAATTACCCCGACAACGCCGACTACCTGTCCTTCGCTCCCGCGATAGGGCGCGGCAATGACGCTGGAGCCGGAAAGCGCGAACATGCGGTTCTCGCTTCCAATGAAAATCCGGCACCCCTGCCCCTCTCGCGCGCCTTCCAGCAGGCGGACGATGTCCTGCCGATCTTCCAGCTCATCTAGCAGGCGCCGGACCCGTTCCAGGTCGGCCACAGCGCTGTCGTCGATGAGATTCGCCTGTCCCCGGACGATCAGCACCGGACGCTGGGCATGATCCTCGCTCCAGTCGGCAAGTCCGCGTGCGACCAGTTCGGCTGCTGCGGCATCGATCGCCTCGCGCCGCTGAACGATTTCCGCCCTCAAACGTGCCTCTGCTTCGGTAAGCGTGAGGCCGCTTAGCCGTGCACTGACAAAATTTCCGACTTCCGCGAGCGCCATTGGACTTGTGCCGGGCGGAAGCGGAACGACCCGATTCTCGACGCTTCCATCCATGCTGACGAGCACCGCCAGCGCCCGGTCGACCGCCAATGGAACGAAGCTCAGTTGCCGAAGGCGCATCTCCGTCTTCGGGGCCAGCACGACACCCGCGCAGGCCGAAAGCCCGGAAAGGGTCGCGGTCGCCGCCGACAGCGCCTCTTCGATCGACCGGTCCTTGAGCTGCGCCTCGATGGCGGCCCGCTCCCGCGCCGGGGGCATGGCGTTATGCATTATCCCGTCCACGAACAGCCTGAGCCCTGTCTCCGTCGGAATCCGCCCTGCCGACGTATGTGGATGCGTCAGCAGGCCGAGCTCCTCAAGCTCCTGCATCACGCCGCGGATCGATGCCGGCGACAGGCTGACGGCGCTGGCGATTGCCTTGGACCCAACCGGCTGCCCGCGGTCGAGATATGCCTCGACCACCAGCCGGAAGATGTCGCGCATTCGCGCCGTCAAATCGCCGATCGGCTCACTCATGCCGGCGGATTTAGGGCGAACCCATTTGAAAGCCAACGACGAGCGGTCTAGGGCCACACCCAAATTGAGTCCCAAGGAGATTTGCATGCGTCCCAGTGGCCGCGCCCCCGATCAAATGCGCGAGGTTCGCTTCGAACCCGGATTTACCCGCCACGCCGAGGGAAGTTGCCTCGTCAGCTTCGGGGATACACGGGTGCTGGTCACTGCCTCGGTCGAGGACAAGGTCCCGCCATTCCTTCGCGGAAAGGGCCAGGGCTGGGTCACCGCCGAATATGGGATGCTGCCCCGCGCCACCCACACGCGCGGCAACCGCGAGGCGGCCAAGGGCAAGCAGTCCGGCCGCACCCAGGAAATCCAGCGGCTGATCGGCCGTTCGCTTCGCGCGGTTGTCGATCTGAAAAAGCTCGGAGAGCGGCAAGTCGTCGTCGATTGCGACGTGATACAGGCCGATGGCGGCACCCGGACAGCCTCGATCTCGGGCGCCTGGGTTGCACTTAGGATCGCGATCGACAAGCTTTTGGAAACCGGCGCCCTCACCGAAGACCCGATCCGCACCCAGGTTGCGGCAGTCAGCTGTGGCATTTACGAGGGCACGCCGGTGGTCGATCTCGACTATATCGAGGACAGTTCCGCCCACTCGGACGGCAATTTTGTGCTGACCGGCGATGGCGCGATCGTCGAAGCCCAGCTTACGGCCGAGGGTGCCACATTTGACGAAGAAGGCCTACTGCGCCTCCTCCGCCTGGCGCGCGTCGGCTGCGACGAGATTTTCCGGGGACAGCTGAAGGCGGCGGGCAAATGAAGGCAATCGGTCCCAAGCTCGTCATCGCGACGCACAACGCCGGCAAGCTCCGCGAAATCCAGGAGCTGCTCGCACCCTACAATATCGAGTGCGTCGGCGCGGCCGAGCTGGGACTTCCCGAACCGGAAGAGATTGGAAACACCTTCGTCGACAATGCCGACCTGAAGGCACGCGAAGCAGCCGACCTCGCTGGTCTCCCGGCCCTTGCCGACGACAGCGGCATCTCGGTCGACGCCCTTCACGGCCTTCCCGGCATCTTTTCTGCCCGCTGGGCCGAGGATGACGAGGGCAATCGCGATTTCGGCCGCGCAATGGAGCGGGTCTGGCGCGAAGTCGAAGCGGCCGGCGACGAAGCCGGTCATGACGCCCATTTTACCTGCGCGCTGGCCATTGCCTGGCCCGATAATGGCCAGGTCGAAAGCTTCGAAGGCAAAGTCTTCGGAACGCTGGTATGGCCGCCGCGCGGCGACAAGGGCTTCGGTTACGATCCGATGTTCGTGCCCGCCGGACACGATCGTACCTTCGGCGAATTCGAACCTGACGAGAAACATGCCATCAGCCATCGGGCCGAGGCATTCAGGAAATTAGTCGCCGCGCTCGGCTAGTTGCGTAGCGCGGGGCTCGCCGCCTGATGCAAGGACGAAACCGTCCTTGTTGCCCGTCGGCGAATAGCGGCAGACGAAATAATCGGTCGTAGTACTGGACGCCAGCGCGCAGCCGACGGCGGTCGTCGTCGGCCAAACGATCTGCGTGTAGTGGGCAACGTCGCTCCAGTTCCCCGTCGCGCTGTTATTCGGGAAAGCGCCGGGACGGAAATGCCGAGCCTCCTCGACCATCACGCCGACCATGACATCGTAGGAGAACAGGCCGCGCTGCCCGCGCCACAGATTCTCGCCCTGCTTCTTGCGTCGGCCCGGCGTCTGGTCGTGGCCGTAGATACCAGTGCTGGCCATATACTGGGCATGCTGCAGGGCTTGGGTGGCCAATTCCGGGCTCCACGCCAACGGCTCTACGCCGAACCGGTGCCGCGCAGCATTGTGGGCACCCAAGACCGTCCGTCGCAGTAGCTGTTCGCTACGATCGGCAGGGTTGGGCCAGTTCGGATTGGGCAACGTCGCGCCCTGCGCCGACGACGCAACAATCAGGGCAAATGCAAGCAGGCGCTTCATGACGCCGCATATTTCGCAGACTCTGGTTAACAGGCCTTTGGAACGACTTGGTAAATTCTAGCGAAGTATTGTTCCCACTACATTCCCCGCCGGCAGGTAGCGACAGACGAGATAGTCATTTCCCTGGTTCGACGCCGTGGCGCAGCCGACCCGTTGAGAGGTCGGCCAGATTATCTGGGTATAGTGGGCCACATGGGACCAGCTTCCGGTCCTGCTTACATAGGGAAATCGACCGGGCCGGTAATATTTCCGCTCGTCGACCAGCAGGCCGATCATCTCGCCATAGCTGTAGGCGCCGCGGGTCCCCATCCAGAGGTTTTCGCCCTGCTTCGGTTTGCGCCCCGCCTGCGTGTCATGCTCGAACCGGTTCAATCGGGCGAGGCGGGCTGCGTAGACCGCCGAGTCACTCGCCAGGCCATCGTCCCACACCAGCGGCGGCACACCATACTGACGCCGCGCCTCATTATGGACCGCCATCATCGTCGACTTCAGGACCAGCGGATTTCGCGACTTGGGGCTTTTGTCGGTCCAGGGCAGCACACCCGTTTGCGGCACGGCGAGAGCCGCGGCTGGTATCACAAGGGCAAGGACCGTAAGAGCGCGGCGCATCATGGCCAGTCTCGCTATCCAGCCCCAAATGAACGGCGCTCTAACGGAGCGGCTGGCCCTCTACGTCCACTGGCCCTTCTGCGTCAGCAAATGCCCCTACTGCGACTTCAACAGCCACGTTCGCGCGTCGATCGACCAGGACGAGTGGCGGCAAGCACTATTGGCCGACCTGGCCCACGAAGCAGCACTTCTTCCGAACCGCAGGCTCGAATCCATCTTCTTCGGCGGCGGAACGCCCTCTTTGATGGACCCCGCGACCGCCGAAGCGATCATTACCGCCGCGAAAGATCATTGGGGCGCCTCGGACGATATCGAGGTCACCCTTGAAGCCAATCCCAACAGCGCGGAAGCGGAGAAATTCGCCGATCTTGCCAGTGCCGGCGTCAATCGCATCAGCCTCGGCCTGCAAAGCTTCGACGATCGATCGCTGGCGTTTCTTGGCCGAGCCCATTCTGCCGACGAGGGACTCCGGGCATTGCAGTCGGCTCAAGAAGCGGTCGATCGCGTCAGCTTTGACCTGATCTACGCACTGCCCGGCGACACCGAGGAGGGTTGGTCCGCAAATCTGGACCGGGCCCTTAACCTCGGGACCGAGCATTTGTCGCTCTACCAGCTCACGATCGAGCCCGGCACGCGCTTCGCGACGATGGTCGCCAAACATGAGTTCGAGCCGCTCGACGCCGATCCTTCCGCGAACCTGTTCGAGCTGACCCAGGAACGGACGGCAGCCGCCGGCATTCCGGCCTATGAAATCTCCAACCACGCCAAACCCGGCGCGGAGAGCCGCCACAACCTCGCATATTGGCGCTACCAGGATTATGCCGGCGTCGGCCCCGGCGCCCACGGGCGCCGGCTCGGGATGCGCACGGTTCGCCACAAGAAGCCCGAGAATTTCCTGTCAGCCGTCGGCCGCAACGCGCATGGCATTTCCGAAGAGGAAGCATTGACCGCCGAAGAGGCGGCTCACGAGGCACTGGTGATGGGACTTCGCCTGGCAGAGGGCATTGAACCCGCGCCGCTCAGCGATCGTTTTGGGGGGAGACCCATTGTCGAACAGGCGTCCGTCGATCGCATGATCGGTCACGGATTGCTTGAGAAGGAAGGATCGCGCCTTCGGACTACGCCCGCGGGCCGCCTGCTTCTGGATTCGATCCTTGCGAAAATCGCCGCCTAGAAAGCGGTCGCGGCCGGTGAGATTACGGCGGAGCCTGCCGGCGTCACCTCACGAACTTCCAGCAGCCGTTCCGCGATTCCGTCCTTTCCGAACCGGAAGTTGCCGTCGACACCCCCAAAACCGTCCTTGTCGATCAGCGATTTGGCAGGGAATGGCCGGCCGATCGGCCAATTGCGTGCGCTCCTCACCGCGAGCAGTACCGCATCATAGCCAAGGCTCGCCAGGCGATAAGGCGTCTTCCCGTATCGGGCCCGATATCGGCCCACCAGCCGATCGAACTGCCCGTCAGGCGGCGCTGCAAACCATGCACCGCGTAGCGCGGTGTTTTTCCCGATCGTCCGGTCCGTCCCCCATAGTTCGGTGCCCAACCGACGCGGCCCGGCCTTCAACGCCGTGCTGGCCGCGGCGGCCGTCCGGCTGGCATCCCCAATCAGCACCGCATCCATAGTTTGCGAATTCAAGCGCTTGGCCGCAGCAGTGATTGCAGCGGGGCTCCGATCGTAGCTTTGGATGGAGGCCACCCGACCTCCCGACTTTTGTACCGTGGTCAGCAGCGATTGGGCGGCGCGCTGGCCGTACAATCCTGTCGGCACCAGGGCGCCGAACCCCTTCATGCCCTTCGACTGTGCATGTTGGACAACGCGGCTGATCGACTGGTCGGGCGTGAAGCCGAGGATGTAGACGCCGTCTCCAGCCACACCCTCGTCATTCGAAAATGCGATGACCGGGACATTCGACCTCTGGGCCACCGGCGCTGCTGCCCGGACATCTTCGGCCAGCAGCGGGCCAAGGATCAGTCGGTTGCCTTCCGCGATGGCTTTCTCGGCCGCGCCCGCGGCACCTCCAGGCGCGGCGCTGTTGTAGACGGTGATGCGAAGCGTCTGTTCCTTCGTGTCGATCAAAGCGAGCTTGGCGGCATTGGAAATGGAGGTTCCGATGGGACCGTCCGGGCCCGTCAACGGAACGATTACCGCGATCCCGTTATAAGCCAGACCAGTGGGCGGTGCCTCCGGTGCGACGGGTTCAATCGGTTCCCTGGTGCCCGTCTGGCAGGCCGTCAGCGTCAGGATTGCGGCCGTGACGCCGACGATGAAAGCGCGCCGTGCTTGCCGGGAAGTCGGTTTCAATGCCATGCCCCTCGTCCAGATGGATCAGCCGCTACCACCCGGACTCTATATCGTCGCCACGCCGATCGGCAATCTCGGCGATATGACGGCGCGCGCGGCCGATACGCTGCGGCGCGTCGACTATATCCTTGCCGAGGACAAGCGGGTGTCTGCAAAGCTGCTCGCACATGTCGGGGCAAAGGCGCCGATGACGGCCTATCACGACCATAGCGACGAGCGGCTCCGAGAGCGGATTCTCTCCGACCTGGGTAGCAAGGCCGTCGCCTTGGTCAGCGATGCGGGAACGCCGCTGATTTCCGACCCTGGCTACAAGCTGGTCCGCGCCGCGCGGCAGGCGGGCCATGCAATTTATACCTTGCCGGGCCCATGTGCGGCGATTGCCGCGCTGACGCTTGCCGGCCTTCCGACAGACCGTTTCCTGTTCCTTGGATTCCTTCCCGCAAAGGCCAAAGCCCGCGCCGACGCCATTACCGAAGTCGCTTCGATCCGCGCCAGCCTGGTGCTTTATGAAACGGGTCCGCGTCTCGGCGATACGTTGGGCGCCCTCAATGCGACGTTGGGCGACCGCGAAGTTGCGGTGGTTCGCGAGCTCACCAAGCTCCACGAGGAATGCGTCAACGGAACCTTGAGCGAGCTCGCATCGCGATACGGCGAATTGGCACCGAAGGGGGAAATCGTGATTGTCGTCGCGCCTCCATCGAAACCGGAAGGCGCATCGAGCGCGCAGATCGACAGCGCGCTCGACGAAGCGCTTTCCCGACTGTCGCCTTCGCGCGCGGCCGCCGAGGTTGCCGAGCTTCTCGGACTACCTCGAAAGCAGGTCTATGCCCGGGCAATCGAGAAACTTGGCTGAAGTCAGCGACTGCGGCACTTCTCATGATCGCGCTGGCCGCATGTAGCGGCAAGGCGCCCTATTTGCTGGCTGGCGAGTGGGACTGGATGGATGGGCACTCCGAGTTTCCGAAGGTCTGTGGCTCTCACGGCACCGTCCAATATCATGCTGATGGGAGCTACACCCTGTGGGGCGAGGCCGGGACGTGGCGCTTGGACGGCGATGCCTTGACGGAGACCATGACGGACTTTCATCCGCTGCACGTCGACAGGCCTGCCGAAAATGTCGGCAAGGCGCATGTTTCGACAATCAAATGGGTCGACCAGAATATGTTCTTGAAACGCCGTGCCGACGGCAGTGAATTGGCATTCCGGCGCTGCCCAAAGCAAAAGTAGATCGAGAACAGGCCGAGGTCCGGGGGCGCAGGGCCGAAACCATCGCGGCGTGGTGGCTTCGCCTGCAAGGCTGGCGGATTCTTGCCCGGCGAGTTCGTATAGTTGGCGGCGAAGTCGACTTGATCGCGAGGCGCGGCAGGACCGTCGCCTTTGTCGAGGTCAAGCAACGCAGGTCGGAGCAGACCGCTGCATGGGCGCTCGACGAATATCGACTGCGCCGAGTGGCCGTCGCTGCCGAACGATTGGCATCTCGATTTGCTCGCACCGGCGACATCGTCCGAATCGATGCCATCTTCATCGTTCCGCGAACCCTGCCCCGGCACCTGCCCAACGTCTGGCACGGGTGACAAGCCAAGCGGCTTCGAATAGGCGACAGGCATGAGCCTGACCGTCGCCGTGCAAATGGACCCGCTGGAATCGATCGGCATTGCCGGTGATTCGACCTTCGCGCTGATGCTCGGAGCGCAGCAGCGTGGACATCGCCTCTACCACTACCTCGCCAATGACCTGAGCTATGAGGACGGGCGCGTAGGTGCTCGTGTCCGCCCCGTCACGGTGCAACGGGTCGAGGGCAATCATTTCAGCGCCGGAGAAGTCGAGCTTCTCGACCTGGCCTCGGACGTCGACGTTGTCCTGATGCGGCAGGATCCGCCGTTCGACATCGGCTACATCACCGCGACTTACCTGCTCGAGCGCGTCGCCCGCGACACGCTGGTGGTCAATGATCCTCGCTCGGTCCGCGATGCGCCTGAAAAGCTGTTCGTCCTCGACTTCGCCGAGTTCATGCCGCCAACGATGATCAGTCGGAATTTGGCGGAAATCCAGGATTTCCACGCCCGACACGGCGAAATTGTGATCAAGCCGCTGCATGGCAAGGCGGGCGAAGGCGTGTTCCGCATCGGCCGGGATGGGACCAACCTGACGGCGCTCGCCGAACTGTTCGGCTCTATCTGGAAAGAGCCCTATATCGCGCAGGCCTTTCTCCCCGCCGTTACCGAAGGCGACAAGCGCATCGTCCTGGTCGATGGGGAAGTGGCCGGCGCGATCAACCGTCGGCCCAAGGACGGCGAGTTCCGCTCCAACCTCGCCGCCGGCGGCACCGCCGAGCAGACCGAGCTCAGCCCGCGCGAGCGCGAGATCTGCGACGCGATCGGTCCGGAATTGAAGCGCCGCGGCCTGCTGTTCGTCGGGATCGACGTGATCGGCGGCATGATGACCGAGATCAACGTCACTTCGCCTACCGGCATTGTCGCCATCGACAAGTTCAACGGCAGCGATACGCCCGCGCTCTTCTGGGAGACCGTTGAGGCCAAGGTAGCCGCCAGATGAGCGATTGGATCATTCGACTGATCGAGCAGTCGGGCTATTTGGGCGTTGCGTTCCTGATGTTCCTGGAAACGGTCTTTCCGCCGATTCCATCGGAAGTGATCATGTCCGTCGCCGGCGTCGCGGCCGGCCAGGGCAAGCTCCACTACGGCTGGGTGGTTGCGGCCGGAACCGCGGGCGCAATGCTCGGTAACATCCTCTGGTATCTCGGCGCTCGCGCACTCGGCATTCAGCGGCTGGAACCGATCATCCGCCGCTGGGGCCGCTGGATCACAATGAGCTGGGCGGAAGTGAAGCAGGCGGAACGCTGGTTCACGGAGCACGGCACCTTCTTTGTCTTCCTTGGCCGCCTGCTCCCGACGGTACGCAGCCTCGTCTCCATCCCGGCCGGCCTTCTGAAGATGAGCTTCCGCCGCTTCCTTTTGGCGTCGACGTTGGGCACCGCGGGCTGGACCGCGCTCATTGCCGGCGCTGGTTACAAGCTGGGCGAAAAATATACCGATATCGAGAAAGTCCTTGGCCCCGCGGCAAATGCGATCCTGGTCCTTCTGGCGGCCGGCTACATCTATCGCGTTTGGACCCACCGGAATCTGACGCCCGAAGAAGCCGCCAAGCCGGATCTCACCAGTCTTTGATGCGGTTCACGCCCGCGGATGGGCGTGACGATAGACATCGAGCAGCCGGGCGGCGTCCACGTCGGTATAGATTTGGGTCGACGACAGGCTGGCATGGCCCAGCAGTTCCTGAAGCGACCTCAGGTCCGCTCCGCGCGCCAGCAGATGCGTCGCAAAGCTGTGCCGCAGGGCATGCGGCGTCAGGCTGTCCGGCAGGCCAAGTCGCTCCCTTGCCGATCGCACCGCGCGACGGACCAGGTCCGGGTTCAGCGGACCTCCCTTCGCCCCGACGAACAATGGCGTGTCGCCCGCCAACGGATATGGGCAGAGTGCGACATAGGCGGTGATCGCCTCCTTGACCGCCGGTACCAGCGGCACGATCCGGGTCTTCTCACGCTTGCCCGTCACCCGCATTGCTTGTCCTAATGGAAGGACCCGAGCGGTGAGGCTCATTGCCTCCGCAACGCGCAAGCCGGCCCCGTAAAGCAAAAGCAGGATGGCAAGATCACGGGCGCCGATCCAGTCGTTCGGCGCTGCAGCGGCTGCCTCTTCGGCAAGGGCGATCGCATCGTCGGGGCTCGCCGGGCGGGGCAAGGTTCGCGGCCGCTTCGGCGCGCGGGTACGCGGCAGCTGGGGTGTGGTGCCCTGCGCTTCCGCCGCATAAGTCAGGAAGGCGCGGACCGCGGACATTTCGCGCGCTGCTGAAGACGCGCCCAGTCCCTGACCTCGCCGATCCGCCAGAAATGCGCGCAGGTCCGAAGCATGGAGGTTGAGAAGTGCGAAGCGGCCGATCTCCTCGCCGCGATGCTTTCCAAGGAAGGCGATCAGGCGGTGCGCGGTCGCGACATAGGCCCGCACCGTATGCGCACTCCTGCGCCGGTCATGAGCCAAATGGCTGCCCCAGCTCGCCGCGAGCGATCGAGCCGGATGACCTTCCCCCTCTAGCCGTTCTTCAAGCACCGGCGGAGCATAGCGCCAACGCTTGCTCCTAGGAATCCCAGCAATTGCGCGCCGTGCCGATTGTCGAGGCCGATCTCATTTTCCTGACCCAGCAAGAGCATTCCGTAAGGAAGCGGCGCCTCGGTCGGCAACAGGATCAGCGCCTCCGAACGAACATGACGAGCGGCATATCCGAACAGCGGATGGCCGCAGTCGACGGAGCGCATCGTCACCGGATCCAGCCGTTCGATCGACCGATCGACGATCCTCGGCTCGACCGTTCCGACATGGCCGGTTGCGACCCGAAAGCCCTTCCCGTCGGCAACGAGGGTCAGCACCACATGGTCGATGCCCAGGATGCGCGTCCAATCCTCGGTGACGACCCGGAAAAGGTCCTTCGCGTCTTCCGCTTCCATCAGTGCCAGGACGGCCGAATGGATCGCCGCGGTTGCGCCCGAATGGCCTTGGGCAAAGGCGATCAGGTCTTCCTTAGCGCTTTCGGCAGCACCCAGCCGGTCGCGAAGGGTCGCGACAGCACGCTCTTCGAAGGAAATCACCTTGCCCATGCCGCGATTCTTACAGCGACAGGGTTAACAATCCGCCCAATTGGGGGAGATTTCTGCGAAGATTGAAGCCGCGCTTAAATCTTTTGGCCCGTCGCTTCCCAATCCTTGAGGAAGGCGGCGATGCCACTGTCGGTCAGCGGATGCTTGAACAGCTGTTTGATAACCGACGGCGGCGCCGTCATCACATCCGCGCCAAGCTTTGCCGCATCAAGGATGTGGATCGGGTTGCGAACGCTTGCGACCAGGATCTGTGTCGGGAAGTCATAATTGTCGTAGATCGTCCGGATATCCGCGATCAGCTCCATACCCGGATAGCCGATGTCGTCATGCCGCCCGACGAAGGGCGAAATGAAGGTCGCACCGGCCTTGGCCGCGAGCAACGCCTGGTTCGCCGAGAAGCAGAGCGTGACATTGACCATGGTGCCGTCCCCGGTCAGCGCCTTGCAAGTCTTGAGGCCGTCGATGGTCAGCGGAACCTTGATCGCGATATTGTCGGCGATCTTCCGAAGCGTCTCCGCCTCTTTCATCATGCCGGCATGATCGAGCGCGACGACTTCGGCCGAGATCGGTCCGGGACAGATCGATGCGATTTCCTTCACCACCTCGATGAAATCCCTTCCCGATTTCTTGATCAGCGACGGGTTGGTGGTGACGCCGTCGAGCAGCCCGGTTTCATTGAGCTCCTTGATGTCGGCGATTTCGGCGGTGTCGGCGAAGAATTTCATATGGAATCGGTCCCTACGGCATGGGGGAAATTTGCTTCCCTCTAGCGGCTGGGTTCAAACAGGTCACCCGATTCGCTTCCGAAAGGATCCAAGATGGACGCCCATGTGCTGGTCGAGAGGAAAGATGGTGTTCTTTCCATCCTGCTGGCGCGGCCCGAGCGGCGGAACGCGATCACCGTTGCCATGTATTCGGCACTGGCCGACGCGATCGAAAGTGCCGCCGGCGACCGGTCGATTCGCCTCATCACCATCGAAGGACAAGGCGAAGACTTTACGGCCGGCAACGACCTCGGGGATTTCCTGAAGGAGATGCCGCAACCGGGATCGGGCGAGGATCTGCCCGTATGGCGCCTGCTGCGCGCCCTGGCGAAGAACCAGGTGCCGATCGTCGCGGCGGTGCATGGCAATGCCGTCGGGATCGGCACCACCATGTTGTTTCACTGCGATTTCGTGCTGGCTGAGGAAGGCTGCCGGTTCGTCATGCCCTTTGTTGACCTGGGCTTGGTGCCGGAAGCTGCCAGCTCGCTCGTCTTCCCGCGCCTCGCCGGCCGCCGGAACGCAGCACGCCATCTTCTATTGGGTGAGCCATTCGGCGCTTCGGAAGCACGGGAAATGGGTTTGGCCAGCCATGTCGTCCCGCAGGGAGAATTGAAAGCGGCCCTGGCAGGTCTCGTTGCCGCCCTGCTTGCCAAACCGCCCGAAGCGCTACGCCAGACGCAGGCGCTGCTCCGCCGGGAGGATACCGAGAGAGTATTGGAGCGGATGGAGCTCGAAAACGGCCATTTCGCCGAGCGGCTTCAATCCGACGAAGTGAAATCCGCAATCACCGCCTTCTTCGCGTCGCGAATGAAGGCGCCTGCCGATTAGGTTCCGGATTCCTCTTCGGTTTCGGCCCGCCACACCCGCTTGCTGCGGGATACGCTGATGGTCGGCCCAGGCAGAAGCAGCAGGTCGGTTTCCTGGACGTAGGTTACCTCGAGGTCGAGATATTCGCTGCCGTCGGCCTCTCCCTGGACGGGCGGCGGGATTGCGAAGTCACCAGGTCCAATGCCGTAGACTGCTTCGTCCATACGGTCTTGGATCGTCTCGACATCCGGGACAGGCCAGATGGTGGCGAGCCGGGCACCCTCACCCAAGGCATGCTGGATACCCGACATTGCGCGCAGCACCAGGCCGAGCTGGACGATCATCCAGATGAGGACGATCAGAGCCGGAAGTGCAAAGGCCATTTCGATGACCGCGGCACCGCTATGGTCCCGCTTGATCCGCTTAAGGAGCTTCATGCGACGCGAACTCCTGCCTCACCCGCCATATGGTATTTGCCATCTGAAGCGGTACCGAAGTGAAGGTCGAACATTGGCTCGTAGGTGTCGGTCACGCTTGCTGTGATGTAGCGGATTTCGAGCTGCCCCTCCGCGCAATCGCTCGCAAAGTCGGGGACCGACGTCCCATCACATGTCAGAGAGTAGGTGACTGTAACATTGTCCGTCGTGATCGGCGCCGTCAGGCAGGTGCCGCCGCTGTCCGTGCCATTATATTGGCAAACCGCCTCAATCTTGATCGTGTCTTCAGGCGTTTCCTTGCCGGTGGTCTGCATGACCTTTTCCATCGCGCGTTGAGCGGCTTGCTCAAGCTCAAGCTTCTTGCCGTAGGCGATGCTGATGTCGGTCACGCCGATCACCATTGTCGCCAGGATGGGGGCGCAGAGCGCGAGCTCGATCGTGGCCGTGCCCGACCGTTCTCGCGCAAGCTTTCGCAAGACCCGGATCATGCGACCAGCCTCACGCGCTTGCCTGCCTTCGGTGCCGGCAAGCCTGCCGTTTCACATTCGTCCAAAGCCTTGACCTTGGAGTTTCCACCAAATTCGACACGCTTGGCCACCAGCATCATGCAGGCGCCTTCCACAGTGCTGTCGGCAACATAATTGCCGCCACCGTTATAAAGGATGGATCGACCCGGAATGTAGATCGCGCCGGTGATCGACTGACCGCTATTGCCGTTGATGTGGTTCTGGGCTTTCTGCCCCGAGTCGGAGGCCAAGCGGTCCTGGTAGATGGCGATACCCTTATAGGTGCCGGTAGTCGGTGCCGTAAGATTTACCGTGCCTCCGGTAATCTTGATGTTGCCGGTGTTCGCCGGATTTGTGAAATTAGTCATGGCGATGGTGCAGCCCCCGCAGGTGAGGCTTGCACTAGTGTCGGTCATGGACAGATTTTGGCCGTTCAACACATAGGTCACGCCGGTCTGCAACTTGATCGCACCTTTGACGGCCACAGTATTTGCATTTTGGCCGTTGCCACCGCCGACGAGACATACCGTTTCGCCAGCTACATCCCCGCCTGCCACCGTTCGATCGTAAGGATAACCCTGGTTGGCATTGGCTGAAATAGTAACAGTCTTCGAGCAGCTCGTCGGGGACGGGACGCCTGCGAACGGATCGTCAGCAGGCGGGCTGTTCGGGTCATAGTCGGAGACCTTCCAATTGTTGGAATATTGGACGCCGCCCGACGCAGCCAGCGAGGCGGCCTTTACATAGGACCCGCTGCCTGCTTGGCCATTGCCACTGGTTCCGTTCGATGCCGCTTTGTCCTTGTGCTTCGAATTGGCAATCAACGAGCAGTTACCGAGATCGAGGAAGGTGCTGCCCGAAATCTCGACGCCCGTGACCGAAGCGCTTTTGTCCAGGCCGATGACGCAATATTGGTCGCCACCGGGAACGCTTGCTGCCGTCGCGGTGGCGACGATATTGGGAGCCGCTTCCATGAACATGGAGCTGAAGGGCAGGGCCTTGGAGAGCTGAAGCACCACCCTGACCTGCTTCTCCTTGTCGCCATCATCGGCAGGTAGCGTGACCGCCGGAAAGCCGCTCTGCAGCGCAATACCGACGTGATTGTTGATCGCGAGGTCCGCATTCACTGCAGCCCGGACGGCAGCCTCGGTGTCGGTGTTGAGGCGCGTGTAGACGCCGGCGATCGCGCCGGAATCGGCCGCGCGCTGAAGCTGGCGCTTCCAGAGGGTCCACTGGATCGTATCAGTTGCAATGCCGGCAGCGCCGACCAAAAGTGGTAGCGACGCGCCAAACAGGATCAGTGCATTGCCGCGATCGTCATTCCACAGCTTTTTGAATGCTTTCAGCATTTTTATTCCTCGCTGGATGGCACGCTTGAGTGTCATCTAGCCCGGTCAAGGTAAGCGAACGGTTCCGAGGAATGGTTGAGAGAGTCCTAACCATGATCGGGCAGGACTGGCTTGAAGCGCTGCGTCTTACACCTATAATACAGTAGACAAGCCTCTTGCGCCGAGTGGGCGGGCGTTCCACCCTTCCGGCTAATGGGTAAGAAAAGGAATGGACATGGCCAGCGACCCTCAAGCCGAAAAGGCGACGCCGACCGCTACTGCGACCAAGATCAAGCTGGAGCCGCCCGAGGCGCTGCAACCGATCGCGGTTCACGAAGCGTCCGGTCTGGTCCCGCTGAAGAATGAGGAAACGTCGGAACTGGACGACAAGGTCGCCAAGTTCGTCGACGAGCTCGCCGCGCTGGATTCGAACAGCCCTGAGTTCGGCAAAAAGGTCGACCAGCTGACCGCAATGGGCCGCAAGGAAATCGCCGAGGCAGCCGGCGCTTCGAACCGCTTCCTCGACCGTCCGGTCAAGGCGATCGATAGCGACACGGGCATTGGCGCCGACCTCACGGAACTTCGCCGCACGGTCGAGGAGCTGGATCCCAAGGAAAACAGCAAGTCGTTCACGGGCCGCAAGTTCCTGGGCATCATTCCCTTCGGCCGGCGCATCAACAATTATTTCGACAAGTATCGCAGCTCGCAGACTCACATCTCAGCGATCCTGCTTCGCCTGACCAACGGCAAGGACGAACTGTTGATGGACAATGCCGCCATCGACACAGAGCGCGGGGGCCTTTGGAAGACGATGCACCGGCTCGAGCAGATGGTGCACATTTCGAAGAGCCTCGACCGGCAACTTGAAGACAAGGCCAACGAACTGGACGCGACCGATCCCGCCAAGGCGAAGGCGATCCGCGAGACCGCGCTGTTCTACACGCGCCAACGGACTACCGACCTGCTGACCCAAATGGCCGTCACCGTTCAGGGCTATCTGGCGCTCGACCTCGTCAAGAAGAACAACGTCGAGCTGGTGAAGGGCGTCGACCGCGCGTCTACCACGACCGTTGCCGCGCTTCGAACGGCGGTGACCGTCGCCCAGGCGATGAGCAACCAGAAGCTGGTTCTGGAACAGGTCAACGCGCTGAACACCACGACCGCCAACATGATCGACACCACCGGCGAGATGCTCCGCACCCAGACCGGCGCGATCCACGAGCAAGCCGCAAGCTCGACCATCCCGCTCGAGACGCTGCAGCGCGCGTTCCAGAATATCTACGATACGATGGACCAGATCGATCAGTTCAAGCTGACGGCGCTGACCAACATGAAGCAGACGGTCGACACGCTCGGCAAGGAAGTCGAAAAGTCCAAAGGCTATATCGCCCGTGCAGAGGGCGTCTCCCAGGCGAAGCTGGAGAGCACCCAATCGCCGTTCGAAGCCATTGAGCAGAAATGATCCCGGACAAGACCAGCAAGGCCATCGATCACGCGAACGCCATCTTCGCTCGCCTCGACGAGCGGGACGGCGCCGTCCGCGACGCTGCCCGCCGCGAACGGGACAGGCTGAACGCCGGATTGGGCCAAGCCGTCCTGCGTGCCGGGATTGCGGTCGGCGTCATAAGCTTGGCCACGATCGGCATCGGGCTGATCGTGCCGATCGGCATGTTCGGCTTCCTTGCGGCAGTGGGGCTGGCGATCGGCGTCGCCGCCGTCCTTTTGTTCTCCAGCGGCCGCGAGATCGCGGCGCCCAATGTTACCCCTGATTTGCCGAATGCGCAGATGGTCCAGCGGTTCGACAGCTACCTCTTCCGTGCGCGGCGCGCCCTCCCCGCTCCGGCGCAGGCGGAGCTTGACCAATTGTCCGCGCAGCTGCCCTCGCTGCGCCAGACGCTCGAGAGGATTCCCGACCTCGATCCCAATGCGCAGGATGCGCGGCGGCTGATGTCGGTACATCTGCCCAACCTTATCGACCGCTACCTGCATGTCCCGTCGAACTA
This sequence comes from Sphingomonas caseinilytica, assembly GCF_023516455.1. Taxonomy (GTDB): domain Bacteria; phylum Pseudomonadota; class Alphaproteobacteria; order Sphingomonadales; family Sphingomonadaceae; genus Sphingomicrobium; species Sphingomicrobium caseinilyticum. The sequence goes on from NZ_JAMGBA010000001.1 coordinate 828,096, forward strand.
TCGCGGCCAGCTGGACGGCGAAGGCATCAGCGTCGACGAACGCTTGGTCGAAGCGCTGTCGGCCGGGCGCGTCGCGCTAAAGGATATTTCGGAGAAGCTGGCGCGAAACGACATGGCCGCATTCGAAACGCAGGGCCGCTTCATCCAGTCGCGCTATTCCGAAAAAACGCTGGACGATTAACCGACGATTCCAGCGGCCTTCAGTCGCTGAAGCTCTTCCTCACCGATCCACTGCTTGAGAAGGTCACCATGCTCGCCAAGTGCAGGCGGCGGAAGCGGTGCGTCGCTTCGCTCGCCGTCGATCCGGATCGGGCAGCCGACCATCGGAACGTCGCCTAGCGCCCCGCCGCCGATCTCCAGCTTTGCCTGGCGATGAAGCGCCTGCGGATCGGCCAGCGCCTGACTGATCGTGTTGATGGGGCCCGCCGGGATTCCGGCTTGTTCCAGCTGTTCGAGCCAATCGGCGGCCGGCTTGGTGGCAATAATCTCGGTGATCATTGGAACCAGCTGATCCCGCGCTGCTACCCGCGCCGCATTGGTCGAGAATGCCGGATCGTCCGGCCATTCCGGATGGCCCACGATTGCCGCGAGCTTGGCGAACTGCCGGTCGTTGCCAACGGCGATGATGATTGGCTGATCTGATGCATTAAACGGTTGATATGGAACGATATTCGGATGTCCGACGCCCTGACGAACGGGGTCGCAACCGCTGACGAGAGCGTTTGAGGCCTGATTAGCCAGCATCGCCAGCTGGGTATCGAACAGCGCCATGTCGATTGTTGCGCCCTCTCCCGTTTTTTCCCTTCGGAGAAGTGCGGCGCATATGGTGTTCGCAGTGTACATTCCGGTGAACAGGTCGGCGACCGCGACGCCTACCCGCATCGGCCCGCCGCCTGGCTCTCCATCAGGCAGGCCGGTGAGGCTCATCAGCCCACCCATCCCCTGGATGATGTAATCGTAGCCGGCGCGCTGCGCGTAGGGGCCATCCTGGCCGAAACCGGTGATCGACGCGCAGATGAGGCGTGGATTGGCCGCACGAAGGCTCTCCGCATCAAGCCCGAACTTCTTCAGCCCGCCGACCTTGAAATTCTCGACCACAACATCGGCATCGCCCGCCATTCGCCGGACGATGGCAGCGCCCTCCTCGGTAGCGAAATCGATCGCCACCGATCGCTTGCCCCGGTTGGCGGCCAGGAAATAGGCAGCGACCTTTTGGTCGTCATGCTCAAGCCAGGGCGGACCCCAATGCCGCGTATCGTCGCCCGAGCCGGGCTTTTCGACCTTGATGACCTCGGCGCCGAGGTCGGCCAGAAGCTGGGTAGCCCAAGGACCCGCCAGCACCCGGCTTAGGTCAAGGACCCGAACCCCCGCCAGCGGCTTGATCAAGCCACGCGCCCCTTCAGGAACCGCGGCTTCACATCGGAAAGAATGGCCTGCGCGGCATTATGGCCCGGGGCGCCGGTCACACCCCCGCCAGGATGCGCGCCCGATCCGCACAGGTAGAGGCCCGGGAGCGGCATCCGATAATCGGCAGCGCCAATCATTGGCCGCGCGCTGAACAGCTGGTCGAGCCCCATCTTGCCGTGGAAAATGTCACCGCCGATCAGCCCGAACCGACGCTCAAGGTCGAGCGGCGAATGTATCTGCCGGGCGATGACGGATTTGGCAAACCCCGGAGCGTGAGATTCAACAGTTGCGATGATCGTATCCGCCGCCTTTTCCCGCTCATCGTCCCACGACCTGCCGTCGGGGAGTTTGTACCGGAAATGCTGGCAGAACAGCGAGGCGACATGCTTGCCCTTCGGCGCAAGCGAGGGATCAAGAGTTGAAGGAATCAGCATCTCGATCACCGGCTGCGACGAATATCCATTGAGCGCGGCGTCGGCGTGGGCCCGGTGCATATAATCCATGCTGGGGGCCATGATGATGCCCGCGGTCAAATGATCGCCGCGGCCCGGTAGCGACGTGAAGTTCGGAAGCTTGTCGAGTGCGACATTCATCCGGAAGGTCGCGCTTTCGCAGCCCCAATGAGCGAAATGTTCTTCGACTTGCCGGCTTACGGCGCCCTTGGGAACCAGCCGGTCGAACAGCAGCTTGGGGTTTACCCCCGCAACGATCGTCGGCGCGCGCCAGGTCTTGCCGCCGGAAGCGAGCCCGGCTGCCCGGCCCTTCTCGACGATGATTTCGCTGACCGGCGCGTTGAGGACGATGTCGACGCCCGCTTCATGACAGGCCTTGGCCATTGCCTGGGTGATGGCGCCCATTCCGCCGATGGCGTGGCCCCAGGCTCCGGGAACGCCGGCGGCCTCACCGAACAGGTGATGCAGCAGCACATAGGCTGTGCCCGGCGTGTACGGCGAAGCGAAATTGCCGACGATGCCGTCGAATGCGAACAGCGCCTTTGCCAGCTCGCCTTCGAAGAACCGATCCAGAATATCGCCAGCACTCTTCGTGGCGAACTCGTGGACGATGCGGACCTCGTCGGTCGAAAGGCCGATCAGGTCGCGGCCAAGGCTGGCAAGTTGCGGCAGGCCGCGGAGGCCAGCACCTGCTTCGGGAGGGGCCTTGAGCAGCCACTTGCGGATCAGCGGAACGACCGTGTCGAGCTCTTCATGATAGCGGTCATAGGCCGCACCGTCGGCAGGCACGTGACGCGCGATATCCGATCTGGTCAGCCCATCACGGCCCGTTAGAAGATAGCTTCCGTTCGGTCCTGGAAGGAAATTGTCGAGCTTGCGCAACACGACCTTCAGGCCGTGCCGCTCCAGCTCCATGTCCTTGATCACCTTGGGCTGGAGCAGCGAGACAGTGTAGCTGGCCGCGCTATTCTTGAACCCCGGGTGGAATTCGTCGGTCACGGCCGCTCCGCCAACACGGTCCGAAGCCTCCAATATGGCGACCTTCAGGCCCTTCTTGGCGAGATAATGGGCGCAGGTCAGGCCGTTATGACCGGCCCCAATGATCAGAATGTCATGCATCAGCGCATCAATACCAATTCTTCGGACATGGTGGGATGGAGCGCGACGGTCGCGTCAAAGTCGGCCTTCTTAAGTCCGGCTTTAACCGCCACTGCCGCGGCTTGAAGTATCTCGGGTGCATCAGGCCCGATCATGTGAATACCGACCACCCGGTCGGTCGCAGCATCTACTATCAGCTTGTACAGCGAGCGCTCATTGCGACCGGCCAGCACATTTTTCATCGGCCGGAAATCACTGGTGAAGGTGCGAACCTGGCCAAGGCGATTGCGTGCCTCGCTTTCCGTCATACCCACGCCGGCGATCGGCGGGTGCGAGAAAACGGCGTGCGGCACGCAGTCATAATCGACCGTCCATGGCTTTTGCCCGAACTGCGTATCGGCGAAGGCATGGCCTTCCCGGATTGCGACGGGCGTTAGCTGGATGCGATCGGTTACGTCTCCCACCGCAAAGATGGAGGGCACATTCGTTCGGCTGTTGTCGTCGACTTTGATCTGGCCGCGTTCACCCAGAGCCACTCCAGCCTCCTCAAGGCCAAGCCCCTCGACATTGGGAATGCGGCCGGTCGCGAACAAAAGTGCGTCCGCATCGATATCGTCGCAGCCTTCCATATCGATGGAGAGGCCGCCGCCGTCCTTCTTTTCGATGCGATTGAAGCTGGAATTGAAGCGGTACTCGATGCCCTTGGTCATCGAGATTTGCAGCAGCCGGTCGCGCATCTGCTCGTCGTAACCGCGCAGGATGACGTCCGATCGATTGACGACGATTACGTGGCTTCCGAACTGGTGGAAAATGCCCGCAAACTCGTTCGCGATGTAGCCGCCGCCGGCAATCACGATCCGCTCGGGAAGCTTTTCGAGATGAAATACCTCGTTGGAGCTGATCGCATGCTCCACACCGTCGATGCCCGGCATGAACGGCCGAGCTCCGGTTGAAATCAGGATCTTCCCCGCGCTGAGCGTCTTGCCACTTGCAAGTTTCACTTCATTGGGTCCGGCCAATGTCGCCCGCTCGTGGAAGATTTCGACCTTATGGTTGGTCAGGGTCTGCGTGTAGAGCCCTTCCAGGCGGTTGACCTCGGCAAGCACATTGTCGCGGAGCACCGGCCAGTTGAACGCGCACTTCGGTACGTCCCAGCCGAACATCGCGGCATCGTTCAAATCTTCCGCAAAATGCGCTCCGTAGACCAGGAGCTTCTTCGGAACGCAGCCACGGATGACGCAGGTCCCGCCGACCTTATGCTCCTCAGCAATTGCCACGCGCGCGCCATGGGCGGCGGCAATGCGCGCGGCGCGGACGCCACCCGAACCGGCACCGATCACGAACAGGTCATAATCACTCAAAGCCCGGCCCTTTCAATGAGATCGCGCGTCGACGGATCCAGTTTTGCCCGGCCATCTGGATCGTCCAGCGCCTTCGCCATCTCCTTACCCAACTCGACCCCGAACTGATCGAAGGGATTGATTCCGAGCAGGACCGCATTTGCGAAGGTACGATGTTCGTAAAATGAAATCAGTGCGCCGAGCGAACGCGGTTCCAGGCGTTGCAGCAGAACGGTCGTCGACGGCCGGTCACCCGAATAGGCGCGTGCCGAATCCTCCTGTTCCCGCCCAGCCATCAATGCCGCACCCTGGGCGAAGCAGTTGCCGAGGAGAAGGTGGTGATGGCGCGGATCCACGCTGTCGTCGTTTTCAACCACGGCCACAAATTCCACCGGGATCACTGTCGTGCCCTGATGGAGAAGCTGGAAGACCGCATGCTGTGCATCGGTACCGACACCGCCCCAGGTGACGGGAGCCGACGGCCGTCCAAGCGGCTTGCCCTCGCTGGTCACGGATTTGCCGTTCGACTCCATTTCCAGCTGCTGGAGATAGTCGGGAAGAAGCCGCAGCCGCTCGTCATAGGCAAAAATCGCCCGGCTCTGGGTCCGCCACACCTGGGTGTAGAAGAGGTCGGCGAAAGCGGCGAGCAGCGCCACATTGGCGACCCCATCGGTGAGTTTCACATGGCGGTCCATTTCCGCCGCGCCCTCGAGCAGTTCTTCGAATGCGCCCCAACCCAATGCCAGGGCGACCGACAGGCCTACCGACGACCAAAGCGAATAACGTCCTCCGACGCCCTCACTGAAAGGCAGGATGCGAGTTTCGTCGATGCCGTACTGAATCGCCTTGTCCGGACTTGCCGTGACGGCGATGACCTGGCCGTAGGGGTCCGACACCCCGGCTTCGCGCAGCCATTCGAGCGCCGCTTCGAGGTTCGTGAGCGTTTCGGTGGTGGTGAAGGTTTTGCTGGCCGCGACGATCAAGGTCGAAGCCGGATCGAGACCCCAGGTGGCCTCGTCGAATGCTTCGCCGTCAATATTCGACAAAACCCGCACTTCAAAGCGGTCGGCGTCCCGGCCCAGCGCGTCGATTACGAGGTCGGGGCCCAGCGCCGATCCGCCGATTCCGATATGCAGGATCGATTCGACCTCGCCAAATGCCCCCGCTTCGATCGCATCGATCAGGCTGCGCATCCGCCCGTGACGCTCGGAAGCAAGCTGATTGTCGTTCGGACTTCCCTCGCCTCGCTCGGCGACATGGGTTGCCGCACGATTCTCCGTGGAATTGACGATATCCCCTGAAAACAGCGCGTCGCGGGCGCCCGGATAGTCAACGGCGTAGGCAAGAACGGCAAACTCTTCGAGCGTGCCTTCATCCAGATGCGTTTTCGAAAAATCGAAGTGAATTCCAGCAGCGTCACGCGAAAGCCGGGCGACTCTTCCCGGGTCAGCCGAGAACAGATCGTTCAAGCGGACCGGCTGATGAGCTTCGATCGTTCGCCAAGCGGCGTTGCAGTCCAGAATCGCCATGTCCGGCCTAATAGTCGGCAACCCGCCAATTGCCATCCCCGCTTGACCTTAGCCGCCCGAGATTCGAAAGCGGCCTGACATGGCCTTTTCCCCGTTCCGACGCCGGCACTATGCCGACCCGCCTTCCGAAGATCGGCGGGAGACAGCCGGCGGCTTCTTCAAGTCGCTGTTGATCCTCGCTTTCGCGGCCTGGGTGTTGCGCAGCCTCATCGTCGCGCCGTTCAGCATCCCCTCCGGCTCGATGCTGCCGACAATGCGGATCGGCGATTACCTGTTCGTGTCGAAGTGGCCCTACGGCTATTCGAGCGCGAGCTTCCCGTTCGAGTTTCCGCCATTCAAGGGCCGAATATTCGGATCCCTGCCAAACCGCGGCGACGTGGTCGTATTCGAAGGGCCGTTGGGACAGGATGTCGTCAAACGGGTCATCGGCCTTCCCGGCGACACGATCGGTGTCGAGGGCGGCCAGGTTATCCTCAACGGCAAGCCGGTTCCCCGGGAACGGCTGACCGATTTTGCGATGACAGTCTCGTCCAATAGCCCTTGCCGGGTGGTTCCGCCGGCTGTTCCAATGACGAGGCCCGGGGACGATGGCCGCCCCACCTGTATTTACCCAATGTATCGAGAGACGTTGCCGAACGGCGTCACCTACTCCGTGCTCGACCAGACGGACATAAGCTTTGCCGATAATTTTGGCCCAATACGGGTCCCAGAGGGTAATCTTTTCCTGATGGGCGACAATCGCGATGATAGCCTGGACAGCCGCTACCCGGTGATTGCGGGCGGCATGGGATTTGTGCCCCTCGATCGCGTTGTCGGACGAGCAGAGCTGGCATTCTGGTCAACGGACGGAAGCGCATCGTGGATCAACCCGCTGAGCTGGTTTACCGCGCTTAGGACTGAGCGGCTGGCTACGGATTATCATCCATGATCGAATTACCTGCCTTTGTTGGCGAAGCATTGGGCGGCGAGCCCAAGGATCCGAAGCTGTTCGAGCGAGCGCTGACCCACGGAAGCCATGGCCGCGAAACCTATGAGCGGCTTGAGTTTCTAGGCGATCGGGTCCTGGGCCTGGTGGTCGCCAGATGGCTTTACGAGCGCTTTCCGAACGAGCCCGAAGGAAAGATGAGCCGGCGCTACAATGCGCTGGTCGCACGGGAAACATGCGCCGACGTCGGGCGAGTGCTCGACATTCCGCGCTTCATTCGCCTCGGCAAGCAAGCGCGGGAAGATCACGCCAACCTCAGCGACAATGTCGTCGGTGACGTGACGGAGGCGATGCTCGGCGCCATCTACCTGGATAGCGGAATCGACCGCGCCGAGGTATTCGTCCGGACCCATTGGGCGCCCTTCCTCGACGGCCAGAAGCGCGCGCCGGTGCATCCCAAGTCGGCACTTCAGGAAATTGCCGCGGACAAGAAGATCGGGGTTCCGCTTTACGAAACGATCGCCCGTTTCGGCCCGCATCATGCACCGCGTTTTCGGGTCAAGGTCAGCCTCGGCAGGCACGGTGAAGCGGAAGCGGAAGGCGATTCAAAGCAGGAAGCCGAAACTGCAGCGGCTGCTGCGTTGCTGGAGAAATTTCAATGAGCCGTTGCGGCCTGGTTGCGGTCCTTGGCGCTCCAAATGCGGGCAAGTCGACGCTCGTTAATGCGCTTGTCGGGCAGAAGGTGGCGATCGTCAGTCCCAAGGCGCAGACAACCCGGGCCCGGCTGATGGGTATCGCACTTCATAACGAAGCGCAGATCATGCTGGTCGATACGCCCGGTATTTTCCTGCCTAACCGGCGGATCGATCGGGCGATGGTCAAGGCTGCATGGGAAGGCGCGGACGATGCCGACCGGCTAGTGCTGGTGATTGACGCCGCCGCCAAGGTTGGCGGCAAGGTCGAACAGATGATCGAGGGCGTCGAAAGTCGCCCGGAGCCGAGAATCCTCGTCCTCAACAAGGTCGACATCGCCAAGAAAGATGACCTGCTGGTCCTGGCGGCGCGCCTTTCGGAGCGGCTGAAGCCGGAAGCGGTGTTCATGATTTCCGCGACGACCGGCGACGGCGTTGACGAACTGAAATCGCACCTCGCTGCGGCCATGCCCGAGGGTCCGTGGCACTTTCCCGAAGACCAGCTGACCGACGTCACCGACCGGATGGTTGCCGCTGAGCTGACCCGAGAGCAGCTCTATCACCAGCTTCACGCCGAGCTGCCCTACGCCAGTGCCGTCGCAACGGAGAAATGGGAGGACCGCAAGGACGGATCGACCGTGATCCACCAGCAAATCTACGTCGAGCGGGATAGCCAGAAGGCCATTGTGGTCGGCAAGGGCGGATCACGCCTGAAGCAGATTGGGGCGGCGGCGCGGGAGGCGATCGGCGAGCATCTCGGCCGAAAGGTCCACCTGTTCCTTCACGTGAAGGTCAATCCAAGGTGGGGCGAGGATCGTGGGCTTTACGAGGACATCGGGCTGGACTGGTCGGAGTAAGCGTAAGTTATCCGAGTAGCTCCTCGATCCATTTGGGCACCTCTATCCCGGCTGGACCATAGCGACGCTCGTCGAAGAAAATGCTGCCCTGGCTCGGCTCCAGATTGATCTCCAGCGTGCGGGCACCGCAATAGCGCACCGTCTGGACGAAGCCCGCCGCTGGATAGACGGCGCCCGAGGTGCCGATTGACACGAACAGGTCGCAGTCCATCAGGGCCCGCTCGATCCGATCCATGTCGTAGGGCATCTCGCCGAACCATACGATGTCGGGTCTGACGCGGCCTGCGACCTGGCAGACCGGACAGCTCGCCAATTCACCCATCGGGCCGGCCCAGGCAAAGCGCTCGTCACAGGCGAGACACCAGCCGCTCGTCAATTCTCCGTGCATATGCAGCAGACGCTTCGATCCGGCCCGCTCGTGCAGGTCATCCACATTCTGCGTCACGAGCAGCAGCTCGCCCGGCCATTCGCGGTCCAGCCGTGCCAGGGCAAGATGCGCCGCGTTCGGCTCGACTTCGCCAAGCTTTGCCCGTCGCGCATCGTAGAATTGATGCACCAGCGTTGGATCGCGGGAATAGGCCTCCGGCGTACAGACGTCCTCGACCCGATGGCCTTCCCAGAGTCCATCCGGTCCGCGAAACGTCGCCAGGCCGCTTTCGGCGCTGATACCGGCGCCAGTGAGGATGACGATATTCTTCATGGCTTTCGCGCGCTCAACCTATCGGATTTGGAACCAAAGTCAGCGTTTAACGATATTGACATGAATGTCAGTCAGACCCAGTCTTCGAACATGGTGAGCGAGGCCTTTCATCACCCGATCGGCATCAATGCCGAGGACATTGACCATATGGGTCATGTCAACAACAGCGTTTACCTGAAATGGGTGCAGGAAGCCGTCGTTCGCTATTGGGAACGGGTCGCGCCGCCTGAAGCGGTCGCTCGCCACCTGTGGATCGCGCTCAGCCACGAGATTCAGTATCGCCGACCGACATTCCTCGATGACCTGGTCGTTGCCGACGTAATTGCCGAAAAGGTGGAGGGCGCTCGCGCCTTCTTCACCACGGTCATCAAGCGGGGCGAAGATGTGCTGGCGGAGGTCAAAAGCACCTGGTGCTGCCTGGATGCGGTATCGCGCAGACCAGCTCGCCTGGCACGTGACATCGCCCAACGCTTCCTCCCTCAGGATTGAACGAGCTTGCGTCACCGCGATTGCGGTGTTTGTTACGCCTTCGCTCCGACTCGACCAATCGAAGGAGGCAATCATGATGAAAGCTCCGTTTCTTATCGCTGCGGCCGTGTTTGGGCTCAGCGCTTGCAAGCCGGCTGAACAAAAGGCCGCCAAGGTTGACCTGGCGGCCGAAGAGCAGGCCCTCCGCGCCAAGGAAAGCGCCTGGATGGAGGCCTACAACAAGCATGACGCCAAAGTTCTGACGGGCCAATATGAGGACGACGCCTCGCTTGCGGCGAATGGGACGGCGCTTATGACCGATGCCGTCGGCCGCGGGATATTTCTGGAAGGGATGGCGACAGATCCTGCACTCAAGGTCGATTTTGCGAGCGACCGGGTCATCGTTGCGGCTTCAGGCGACCTGGCATCGAGCCGTGGGCATTACACGATGACCTACACGGACCCCGTGACGAAGCAGCCGAAGACGGAAACCGGCAACTACCTGACCGTATATCGCAAGGTGGCGGACGGTAGTTGGAAGGCAGTAGAAGATTTCACTACGCCTGGTCCCGCAGTAGCGGCAGCGCCAGCTGCTCAATAATTTCCAAACAGATCTGTGCTTAGAAAAATTGTTAACTTTTTGTTAGGTGCGACTCGGACTCTTATTGTTTGATACGCATGCGAACCGGCGAGTTCGCTGAAGTTCCCAGTTGCGCAAGCTTGATAGGCTGCACCGCGAGGCGCGGTAGACGATGCCTATAACTTGAGCCGGCGCCTTGCCCCCGAAGGGCGCCGGCACCAAGCTCTTCGCCATGAATAAGCCCATTATTCGAGTCGGCATTGGCGGCTGGACCTATGAACCCTGGCGAAAATCATTCTATCCCGAAGGTCTTCCGCAGAAACGCGAACTGGAATTTGCTGCGCAGCAACTGACGGCAATTGAGATCAATGCCACATTCTATGGACGGCAGAGCCCGAAAAGCTGGGAAAATTGGGCCAAGGCGGTACCCGACGGCTTCCAGTTTTCTATCAAAGGCTCTCGCTTCATCGTCATGAAAGCGAAGCTGGCGGAGGCCGGCGAAGGCATTGGCAATTTCGTGGCGCAGGGTTTCACTGCGTTGGGCGAAAAGCTCGGCCCGCTTCTGTGGATGTTACCGAGCCGCAAGAAGTTCGATCGCGACGACGTTGCGGCTTTCTTGAGGCTTCTACCGACGAAGCATGACGGCATCGCACTGCGCCATGTGATCGAACCAAGGCATGAGAGCTTCCGCGACGAGGCGTTTTTCGACCTCTGCCGGGATCATGATGTCGCGATCGCCTATGGCGACGATGATGAGTTCCCCTTGATCGACGCCGACACCGCCAGCTTCCGATATGCGCGGCTGCAGCGGATGAACGAAGAGGTCCCAACCGGGTACGACAGCAAGGCGCTCGATCGCTTCGCCGGCCTGGTCAATGGCTGGAAGAAGGACAGCTACGTCTTCATGATCAACGGCGCCAAGGTCCGCGCCCCGGCGGCCGCCATGGCGCTTCAGGAGCGTCTGGGCATTGCGAAGGCGTAAGCCTTCCGCCATCACGCCAATCATGCGCACCGACCATCAGCCCGTCCGCATTGCCCTGTTCGCACCTGACGGCCGCATGGGTCGCGCGATCCAGTCAGCGATCGCCGAAGATCCAACTTTTGCGCTCGACAATGACAATGGCGACGTGCTGGTCGACTTTTCGTCGCCCGATGCGCTGAGATCCAGCTTGGATCGGGCGGTATCCGCCGGCGTGCCGTTATTGATCGGAACAACCGGCCTGATCGACGAGCATGATGCGCTGATTGCGGAGGCCGCCAGGATCGTCCCGATCCTGAAGGCGCCCAATACGTCGGTGGGGGTCGCGCTGCTGGCGGACTTGACCGAGCGCGCCGCCCGAATCCTGGGACCGGACAAATGGGACATCGAGATTGTCGAGGCCCACCACAACAGGAAGGCCGACGCACCATCCGGGACAGCGCTCCACCTGGGCGCTGCAGCTGAACGTGGCCGCGGCGGCACTTCGCCGGTCGAGCGAGGCAGGGATGGCACTGGCCTGAAGCGGGAAGCGGGCGCCATCGGCTATTCCGCCATTCGCGGCGGGACGGTGGCGGGCGATCACGACGTGATGTTCCTCGGCCCCGACGAGCGGCTGATCCTGTCTCATCGCGCCGAAAACCGCGCGATCTTCGCACGCGGCGCATTGGCAGCGGCGAGATTCCTGCGTGGGAGGCCTGCCGGCCTTTATTCCATGCGCGACGTCATCGACGCCGCATGAGCGAGACTGTTTCCGACAGTCACGGCCTCGTCAGGCGGCTCGGCCCGTTCGACGCCACGATGCTGGTCATGGGCGGGATCATCGGCGCGGGCATTTTCGTCAATCCGGCGGAAGTCGCGCGGCACGTCCACAGCCCGGGGCTGATTGTCGGCGTCTGGATTCTCGGCGGGCTGATCGCGATGGCTGGTGCGCTGGTCTATGCCGAGCTGGCCGACCGCCGGCCTGATGTCGGCGGGCAATATGCCTATCTGCGCGACGCCTTCGGACAGACGCCGGCCTTCCTCTACGGGTGGTCGCTACTCCTCGTGATCCAGTCGGGCGGAATGGCGGCGGTGGCGATCACCTTCGCGCGCTATTTCCTCGACCTGGCCCCGCTGCCCCTATCGGAGGGCATGGTTGCATCGGCCGTGTTGCTACTTCTGGTTGCGATCAACTGCCTCGGCGTTCGCGCCGGCGGAACGGTGCAGAGCGGACTGATGGTCCTGAAAATCGTCGCGATCGGCATTTTGGTGATCGGCGGCTGGTGGTTCGCCTCGGCCAATCCTGGTTTCGTGACGCCCCGCGCAGCGAGCGAGGCCGGAGGCGCTGGTATGCTTGCCGCGATCGGAGCCGCCATGACTCCCGTCATGTTCGCTTACGGCGGCTGGCAGACGTCCAGCTTCGTCGCCAGCGAGATGCGCAACCCGCGGCGCGACCTGGTGCGGGCGCTGCTGCTGGGCGTCGCTGGTGTGGTGATACTCTATACCGCCGTCGCATTTGTTTGCGTCTACGCGCTTGGCCCGGATGGCCTCGCGCAATCCAAGACTCCAGCGACCGACACGATGCGCATGGCGCTCGGCGAGACCGGCGCAACGGTCATCGCGCTAGGTATCGCGATTTCGGCGCTTGGCTTCCTCAGCCAGGGCATGCTGACCGCGCCGCGTGTCTATTTCGCCATGGCCGAGGACGGCCTGTTCTTCCGCAAGGTCGCCGAAGTCAGCGCCAAGACCCGCGTACCGATCGCCGCGATCGTACTGCAGGGTGTGGTGGCGATCGCGATCGCTTTGTCGGGTACCTACGGCCAGATATTGAGCTATGTCGTGTCGGTCGACTTTATCTGGTTCGGAATGACTGGCGCGGCGCTGTTCGTGTTTCGCCGCCGCGATCCTCCGGAGGCGGGATTTCGGGCACCGGGCCATCCGCTGACGACGGGGCTATTCGTTGTCGCTTGCGTAGTCGTTGTGATCGCGACCGTGGCGAGCAATCCGGTGAACAGCATGATCGGCTTTGCGATCCTGCTGGCGGGCATTCCGGCCTGCCGTTACTGGCAGCGGACGAATAAGCCGGGCCGCGCATGACAATGGGCCGAGGTGCGATGCAGTCGGACTATATGCACTGGTTCAAGGTGCAGCGACCCGTCCGTATCAACCTGTCCTCGAGCGAAGTGCCGCATTTCCGGCTCGACCGATTGCCGCTGACCATTGGCAAACTCGACGCCGATGGGGCGAGCCACCCGCGCTATGCGCCGCTGCGTGAGCGGATCGGGAAGCGGCACGGCATAGCGACAGAATGCGTCGTCGGCGCCAATGGAACGTCGATGGCCAATTTCCTGGCGATGGCGGCTCTGATCGCGCCGGGCGACGAAGTGCTGTTCGAACGGCCCGCCTATGAGCCGATGTTGTCGTCGGCGCGGTTTCTGGGCGCGGACATCAAATGGATTGAGCGGCGCGCCGAAAATGGCTTCCAGCTGGACCTGGATCAGCTCGAGAATGCAGCCACCGACCGGACCCGCCTCATCGTCCTTACCAATTTGCACAATCCCAGCGGCGCCCTGACTAGCGAGGATGATCTGCGTGCGATCGGCGCGATCGCCGAGCGCTGCGGGGCGCATGTTCTGGCCGACGAAGTCTATCTCGACAGTGCGGTGCCGCCGCAGCCGACATCTGCGCATTTGGGACCGCAATTCGTCGTCACCAGCAGCCTGACCAAGGTTTACGGCCTTAGCGGACTTCGTTGCGGCTGGATCCTGGCCGAGCCTGGACTTGCCGAGCGGATGTGGCGGCTCAACGACCTGTTCGGGGTGAACCAGCCCCACCAGTCGGAAATGCTGTCCTGCTTTGCCTTCGACCATCTGGAACAGGTCGCCGCTGGCAATGCCGAGCGGCTCGCCGTCAATCGGGACATCTTCAATGAGTTCGTTGCGTCACGCGAAGACCTCGACTGCATGAAGGCCGAGCATGGCATCACGGTATTCCCACGCTGGAAGGGCGGCGATACCGAAACGCTCCACGACCTCCTCCGCTCGAAGCACGACACCGCGATCGTTCCGGGTCGCTGGTTCGATATGCCGGACCATTTCCGGGTCGGCCTTGGCGGCGATACGGAAACCGTCAAGGAAGGGCTGGCGCGGCTTGGAGCCGGGCTTGACGAACTCGCATGAAAAAGCCCGACATCTTCGAATTCTACCGTCGTCTGGCAGAGAGCAATCCAGCGCCCGAGACCGAGCTGGAATTTGTGAACCCCTATACGCTGCTGGTCGCGGTCGCGCTATCCGCGCAGGCCACCGATGTCGGCGTCAACAAGGCGACGCGGGCGCTATTCGCCAAAGTCACGACGCCGCGGCAAATGCTGGACCTGGGCGAAGAAGGGCTGAAACAGCACATCAAGACGATCGGCCTGTTCAACACCAAGGCAAAGAATGTGATCGCAGCGGCGCGCATCCTGGTTGACGAGTTCGGCGGCGAAATTCCGCACGAACGGGAGAAGCTGGAAACGTTGCCGGGCGTCGGCCGCAAGACCGCCAATGTCGTTCTGAACGTTGCCTTTGGAGAACCGACGATTGCGGTCGACACGCATATCTTCCGTGTTTCGAACCGGACGGGCCTGGCGCCGGGCAAGAATCCGCTAGAAGTCGAATTAAAGCTCGAGAAGTCGACGCCCGAGCCGTTCGTCACTCACGCGCATCATTGGCTGATCCTGCATGGTCGCTACATCTGCAAGGCGAGGACGCCGGAATGCTGGCATTGCCCCGTGGCCGATTTGTGCGCCTACAAGCCCAAGACGCCGGCGCCGAAGACTAAGTCCAACGCCGCTGCAGCCGCTCACTGAGGCCGGTCAGCAACTCATATTGCGATAAGCCAGAAGCCGCGGCGGCGTCCGGCAAATCATAATCCAGCGTCACCCAATCGCCTTCCGAGAGTTCCGGAACAGCGCCGGCGTCCAGCGCAATAAGGTCCATCGAGACACGGCCGATCAGCGGCAGCGGCTTGCCATATGCACTGGCCGATCCTTTGCCGGCAAAGCAGCGCAGATAGCCGTCGGCATATCCGATGTTGACGATGGCGGCCTCGGTATCGGCAGCCGCCGTCCAGGTTGCGCCATAGCCGCAGCTTTCACCTGACCGTATTTTCCGGCGCTGCACGACCTCCGCCTCAGGAAATGCGACCTGCCGAATATGGCCATCAGCCTCTGGGCGGGGGACGCCGCCATATAGCGCAACGCCGGGCCGAACGAGGTCGAAGCTATAGTCACGCCCAAGACAGATACCCGCGCTATTGGCGAGTGCGTAGCGGCGCGCAGAAACTGTCGCCGCCACCGCTGCGAAACGATCACGCTGGACTGCATTCATCGCGCTGTCTTCATCGGCACAAGCCAGGTGACTGTGCAGCGTTTCTATGTCGAGGCCCTCTAGCAGTCCGATTTCGTCTGTCCTGATGCCGAGGCGGTTCATGCCGGTGTCGATCATCACGTCGCAGGATCGGTCAGGAGCAGCCTCCTTCCACCGCGCCACCTGGGCGGGCGTGTTGAGGACCGGTCGAGCAGTACCGGCCAATGCTGCCGCCATGTCTTCCGGTCCAACACCGTGCAGGACACAAAGCGATGATCCGTCGGGAAGCTGGCCAAGCGCTGCTGCCTCTGCCCAGGTGGAAACAAAGAAATCGCGGCATCCGGCTTCGCCCAGCAAATGCGCAACGCTGCGAGCGCCAAGGCCATAGCCATCGGCCTTCAACGCCGCGCCGGCAGCTACGCCCGCCGTTCTCTGCAGCCAGCGCCAGTTGTCCTGGAGTGATTTGGAATCGAGGCGGAGGCGAAGCGCGTAGTGGGTCACGCGCCCTGCCCTAGCCAGCACCGTCCCCCTCGTCGAGGGCGGCTTTCGCCTGCTCCCAGTGCCTTCCGTCGAATTTCTCGATCGACAGTTCAACCGGGGCGTCGAGGCAGTTGGCGTTGACGCTCCACGCCTCCGGATGGCTGCGCGGCTGATAGAAGCTCTTCACGCCGCAGGTCGAGCAGAAGAGATGTTCCGCGGCTCCAGTCCCGAAGCGATAGCTGGTCAGCCCATCTCGGCCAGCGATGAGGTCGAAATCCTGATGCGGAACCATGATGTGGATAAAGCCGGTCATCGAGCAGACCGAGCAATTGCAGTCGAGCGCTGGAACGGGAGGGTCGGGCATCGACGCCCGGAACCGAACCGCACCGCAATGGCATCCACCTGATACTTCGATCATGGGGTGCCTATTGCGGCGCGATCATTCGATAATCAACGGGCAGCAACCTTAATCGGCTGGCTGGAAGCGTCGGCGATCCGCTGGTCGCGCTCGCCGGCGAGGCTGGCAAGGGTTTCAACGCGGCAACGGCGCACGTCGTTTTTCCCGGCAACATCGACGTCCGAAGCGATGCCGCAAACTTCCTTGACGGCCTGGTTCAACCGGCGATCGAGCGCCTGCTGGCCGGACTGGCTGCTGAGGTCGAGATCGGCGGTTTCGACGACACTGGTGGCGACATATGGCGCTTCGGCCAGGGCCGGAGTTGCACTGAAGGCCAACAGCATGGCGATAATGGTCTTGGTCATGTCGCATTCCCTTTTTTTGGGTGCCGGACAAATCCGGAGCGACCTTTCATCTATACCGATAATTCAGTTTTTATAAGCAACGATGTCGTGATATTATTCTGCATAATTGCAGAATGCGGGCCGAACTTCGTGCGCGCATATTGGGCCCATTGATGGACTGGAACGACCTTCGTTACTTCCTTGCCGTCGCCGATCAGGGCAGCACCCTGGCGGCTGGACGCGCCTTACGCGTGAGCCAGACGACCGTTGCCCGGCGCATCACCGCGCTGGAAGAGTCGCTTGGGCTATTGCTCTTCGAGAAGCGCCAGGCCGGCTACACGCTGACCCCTGCAGGCGAAGAGCTGGTCGACCGTGCCAGGCAGGTCGAAGCGGCAACCGAGGGATTTACCGAGGCCTCGGCGGCGCTCGCGCGGGACACGAGCGGAGTCGTGCGGATTACGACCCAGGAGATCTTCGCCAACACGCTGCTCGGCCCGATGCTCAAGGAACTGCACGAACTGCACCCGGACATTGTGATCGAGATCAACACGCAGCAGGAACTGCTGGACCTTGGCGCCGGGGAAGCGGATGTCGCCCTTCGCAGCACCGCCGGCGACCAGCCGGGCGGTACCGTCGGCCGCAGCCTCTGCATCGACGATTGGACGCTCTACTGCAGCCGCGAATATGCCGATCGGCACGGCGTTCCCCGCACGCGCGACGACTTGAAGAAGCATGCCATCATCGGCGGCGGCGGCGGAAAACTATGGCTTCACTACGAGGCATGGTTGAAGTCGCTGGGTCTCGAGGGCCAGGTCGCCATGCATCATGCGACGTCGACTGGACTATTATCCGCGGTGCGCTCTGGCTTCGGCATAGCCGTACTCCCCTGCGTTGTGGCCGACGCGGAGCCGGACCTTGTCCGTTGCATCCCGCCTCGCGCCAATCACAGCCGGTCGATGTGGCTGCTGACCCACGAGCGGGTTCGACAGACCCCGCGCGTCCGGGTGGTGATCGATTTTCTCTACGACCGGCTAGTGCGCCACGTACGAATGCTCGAGGAAAAGCGCGCCGCCGCCTAGGCGACGGGCCCGCCTCGCCATTCCGGCATCGGGCGTTCCCCAAGTGCGACGTCAACAGCCGCCGCCGCCAGCAGTCGAGTGGAATCGAGGATCGGCAGCGGCGAAACGTCCTGCGTGATCAACAGCGGGATTTCCGTGCAGACCAGTGCAACTGCATCGCATCCGTCTGCCTTCAACTTCTCGATGATCTGCACATAGGTATCGCGCGAGCTGTCTTTGAACGTTCCGAGGCACAGCTCATCCATGATGATGTCGTGGATCAGTTTGCGGTCCGTTTCGTCCGGAATTGCCCAACCCATTCCACGGCGGCCCAGCGCGCCGGGATAGACCGGTCCCGTCATCGTCCAGTTGGTGCCGAGGATGCCGACCTTCGTCCGGCCATCGCGGCGGGCCTTTTCGGCAACGACCTCGCCGATGTGGAGGCCGGGAATCGGGAAAGGCTCGCCGGGCGACTCCATCGCGATGTGCGCGGTATTGTCGGGCAGCACGAAGAATTCCGCGCCCGCCGCGGCGATCTTCCTGGCGTCCTCCATGAAGAATTCGCGCAGGGCGGCATTGTCGCCCCGATCCCATGCCTCCAGCACCAGCGCCATTGGGCTGCACGTCATGGTGATTTCCGGGTGCATGTGCGCGCCCAGCCGCTTCACACCTTCCAGACAAGCCGTTCGAAAGCAGAGCGATGCGCCCTCGAAGCTGTGCGCCAGGATGCCAATATGTTTCATTCCACCGTGACGCTTTTCGCCAGGTTGCGCGGCTGGTCCACGTCGGTGCCTTTGGCCACCGCGACATGATAGGCGAGCAGCTGCACCGGTACCGCATAGACCAGCGGCGCGATTAGCGGGTGAACCTCCGGCATTTCGATCGTCGCCACACAGCCTTCGCCGGCTTCGGCGAGGCCCTTGGCATCGCTGATCAGGATAATCTTGCCACCGCGAGCGCGGACTTCCTGCATGTTACTGACGGTCTTCTCGAACAGCGGACCCGAGGGAGCCAATACGATCACTGGAACCAGGTCGTCGATCAGTGCGATCGGGCCATGCTTCATCTCTCCGGCGGCATAGCCTTCGGCGTGGATGTAGCTGATTTCCTTGAGCTTCAGCGCGCCTTCGAGCGCCATCGGATAATCGGGCCCGCGACCAAGGTAGAGGACGTCGCGCGCCGGAGCGACGAGGTGCGCCATGCCCGCTATATCCTCGTCATGATTCAGCGCCTGGTTCATCGCTTCCGGCGCTTCCCGGAGGTGCTCGACGATCTCCCGCTCTTCGTCTTCGGTCAGGCGCCCTTTGGCACGGGCGAGGTTTGCTGCGAGCGCGGCAAGGACCGACAGCTGGCAGGTAAAGGCCTTGGTCGAAGCGACGCCGATTTCCGGCCCCGCATGAGTTGGAAGCAGCAAGTCCGCCTCGCGCGCCATCGAACTGGTCGGCACATTGACGACCACTGCGATCGTCTGCCCCTCTTCCCGCGCGTGGCGCAGCGCGGCGAGCGTGTCGGCGGTCTCGCCGCTCTGGGAAATGAACAGCGCCAGGCCGCCCGGCTCCAGCACCGGCTGGCGGTAGCGGAACTCGCTGGCCACATCGATGTCGACCGGAACCCGCGCGAACTGCTCGAACCAATATTTGGCGACCATGCCGGCGTAGAAGCTGGTGCCGCAGGCAACGATGGTGACGCGATTGACCGTGCTGAGGTCGAAGTCGAAATCGGGCAGCGCGACCTTGCCTTCGAACGGCCGGACATAGCTTTGGAGGGTCTGGGCAACCACGATCGGCTGCTCGAAGATCTCCTTCTGCATGAAATGGCGATAATTGCCCTTCTCGATCCGTGTCGCCAAAGCGCCGGATTCGACAATCTCGCGGTTCACCGGCTTGTTGGCGCGGTCGTAGATCTGGATGCTGTCGCGCTTCACCACGGCCCAATCGCCCTCTTCGAGGTAGGCAATCTTTTGCGTTAGTGGCGCTAGCGCGAGCGCGTCCGAGCCGAGGTAATTTTCGCCTTCGCCATAGCCGACGGTCAGCGGCGCACCCATGCGCGCGCCGATGATCTGGTCGGGATGGTCCTTGAACAGGAAGGCGATGGCGAAGGCGCCGTGGAGGCGCGGCAGAACGGTCGCGACCGCTTCCGTCGGCGACTTCCCGTTTTCGACTTCGCGGGCGACAAGGTGAGCGACCACTTCGCTGTCGGTCTCGCTCAGGAACTTGCGGCCATCGGCGATCAATTCGTCACGAAGCGGCTTGAAGTTCTCGATGATCCCATTGTGGACCAGCGCCACCGGCCCTGCGATGTGCGGATGGGCATTGTCGACGGTCGGCGCACCATGCGTCGCCCAACGCGTGTGCGCGATTCCGACGTCACCGTGCAGCGCCTCGGCCGCCAATTGCCTGGCGAGGTTGTCGAGCTTTCCTTCGGCCCGACGACGCTCGAACTCGCCACCTTGCACCGTGCAAATACCGGCCGAGTCATAGCCGCGATACTCTAAACGCTTCAGACCGTCGTACAGGCGCTGCGCAACGGCTTCGCGACCGACGATCCCGACAATTCCACACATTCTATTTCTTGTCCTTCTTCGCCTGCTGCCGGGCCCGGAAACGCGCGGCCCAGCCTGCAAATCCCTTTTGGTCCCCGCGAGCGATCACCAATTCGTCCGCCGCGACATTCTTGGTCACCACCGAGCCGGCGCCAACGATCGCGCCGGCGCCAATGCTGACCGGAGCGACCAGTGCGCTGTTGGAGCCGATGAAGGCTCCCGCGCCGATTTCCGTCTGATACTTGCCGAACCCGTCGTAGTTGCAGGTGATCGTGCCAGCTCCGATGTTTGCTTTCTCGCCGACCGAGGCGTCGCCGATATAGCTAAGGTGGTTGGCCTTGGCCCCTACGCCAAGCTCCGCCTTCTTCACCTCGACGAAATTGCCGACCTTTGCACCTTCGCCAAGTACCGTGCCGGGACGAAGCCGCGCAAATGGCCCGACTTCGCAACCTGTGGCGATCACGGCGCCTTCGATATGCGAAAAGGCGCGGATAGTCGCACCGTCGGCGATCTTCACCCCCGGGCCGAACACGACATGCGGTTCGATCGTGCAGTCCCGGCCAAGTTCGGTGTCAGCCGAAAACCAGACGCTTTCCGGGTCGATCAGGGTCGCGCCCTGCTCCAGCGCCTGCCAGCGGCGGCGCGTCTGCCAATCCTCTTCCAGTGCGGCCAGCTCGGCGCGGCTGTTGACGCCTGCGGTTTCAAACGCTTCGCCCTCGATCGCGACCGGATTGCGGCCCTCGTCCTTGGCGATCATGACAATATCCGGGAGATAATATTCCCCCGCGGCATTGGCGTTGCCGACCTTGGCCAGCCAGCGGAACAGGTCGTTCGATCCGACCGCCATCATTCCCGAATTGACCAGCTTTACCGCACGTTCGGCTTCGTTGGCGTCCTTAAACTCGACCATCTTCGAGATGTGATCGCCTTCGCCCAGGATGACGCGGCCGTAGGTCTTGCCGTCCGCAGGCGAGCTCGCAAGAACGACAACGCCGGGGTCGTCCTTCGCGGCCAAGCGGTCGAGCATCGCCCGCAACGTTTCGCGCGTGACGAACGGCGTATCACCATAGAGGATAAGCACCGGCCCTTCGGATCCGCGAAGCGCCTCCTCGGCCATCTGCACGGCATGGCCGGTACCCTTTTGTTCGGCCTGCAATGCGGTTGATACGCCGTGCCCCTCAAGCGCCTTCTCAAGCTGCTCGCGGCCCTTGCCGACGACGATGACACTGCGCTTGGCGCCCATCTCCTCAACCGTCGCGAGCAAATGCATCAGCATCGGCCTGCCGGCGATCGGATGGAGAACCTTATGGGTATCGGAGCGCATCCGCGTGCCCTGCCCCGCGGCCAGCACGACGACCGAGAAATCTGCCTGATTCATGGCTTGTGCAATCGCACGCTCTTCATGTCTTTGCCATAGAAGAAGGGCCCCGGCGTGGTGCGGGGCCCTTCCGGAACATTTCGCCGTTCCTAGCTTGCCGCAGGCGCCTTCGGCTTGGCCGGTGCGCGCTTGCGTGCACCAGCGCTCGAACGGCGCTTGGCCGTTGTAGCAGACTTGGTCGCCGCTTTGGGCCTAGCGGCTGCCTTGGCCTTCGTCGCAGGGGCCTTGCGGGTCGCGCCAGTCTTACGCGGTGCAGCGCGCTTGGCGACTGGCTTGGATGACGAGGTGGTGACCTCATCGACCCACTTGCCCGAAAGGACGCGCTGAGCCGCGTCAGCGACTGCCTCGGCAATCAGCGACCCGAGCTTGGACGCGTTGGTCATCATGTTGGTCGCCGCCTGGCTGGCGCTGTCGGCCGCGTCGAGGCCCGCGTCGCGGATCGCTTTGCGTGCCTTCGGGCTGGCGGCGATCGCCGCCGCTGCAGCCGTCAATCCGGCCGCCAGCATTTCGCGGCTCATTGCCGCCTTGGCGAGTTTGTCGAGTGTAGCTTTGTTGGAACTGGTGCTGCCGGTTTTTCCGCGGCTGCTCGAAGTCTTGGCCATTGCTGCCTCCTTATTCGATCTGACCGCCATAGCGGCTAATTCCCGAACCGGTTCCGAAATAGTGCAGAAAATCGCCAAGTAAAAGGGAGCTGTCGCACCACACGACAGCCCCCTTCAACATGGTCAGCGACCGGACGTTCTAGCCCGGAAGGACAAAGAATGGCTGGTTAGGCCATCACCTTCCAAGCGAACAGGACCGACCTCTCTGCTGAACCATGAGACATCGGATCACCTCCTTTCGCTGCTTGATTGCCAACACAGCATGTTGTGGTTCGAGGTGATAAACAAGACTTGTAATTGTGGTCGGTTTAGACAATCTTCGTTGCTTCGCGCCGCCCGGCCGACCCTCCATTCTCCAGAGATTACCTCAAGAATCCGCCTTTCGGACTCGATGCGGCGGGCCATTATTCGCGCCGCGCGGGGTGTGAGATGATCACCGCCACAACAGCGCCGGCGATCGAATCGACGGGCGCGTCGAATCACTTGCCGAGCTTGTCGACCTTCGCCTGGAGCGCTGCCAATTCGGCCTTCAGCTTGGCGAGCTCGTCTGCCGGGCCGTCGTTCTGAGCCGGAGCCTGCGCCTTTTTCCCGGTCATGGCCGACGCTGCTTCTTCAAACATCGCCATGTTCCGCTTGGCGAGATCGGCGAACATGTTCTGACCAAAGGCGCCGGCCATAGCCTGCTGGTTTTTCTGGAACGCATCCATCGCCGCTTCAAGGTAGGTTGGCACGGCGCCTTGCATCTGCCCGCCATACAAGCCGATCAGCTGGCGCAGGAAATTGACGGGCAGCATGGTCGACCCGCGAGACTCCTCGTCGACGATGATCTGGGTCAGCACTTGATGCGTGATATCCTCGCCGCTTTTCGCGTCGACGACTTCGAAATCCCGGCCTTCGCGAATCATGGCGGCCAAGCGGTCAAGCGTGATGTAGCTGCTGCTCTCGGTGTCATAGAGCCGCCGGTTGGCGTACTTCTTGATAGTGACCTTTGCAGCGCCCTTGACCATTCACTCACTCCCAAACTTTGGAATAGCCTAAACCTCGCCGTTTCGCGCTGCAACAAGATGTGGATTTTGCGCTTGCGAAGCGAATGGCGCTGGACCCGGTTGCCTGAATCGCGGGCCGTCGCTAGACGGGCCGGAACGCACCCATAGCTCAGCTGGATAGAGCGTTGCCCTCCGAAGGCAAAGGCCAGAGGTTCGAATCCTCTTGGGTGCGCCATTTGCCCTTCGAAACTCGCGGTCGCAAGCGCGCCAAAGGGGACGCAACGCACGTCAGGGCAATGAGCGACCGCGAATGGCCTTACGGTGTCGGCTTGAAACATCAAAATGCGCGCGTAACTCCAAATTCCGCCCGCGTTCGCTTGTAATCATAGAATTCGATTGTGCTCTGATTTCGTTCGAATCTGATGCGAGTAATCGGCGCAAATCCGCCGAGCTGAACCTGCCTGAACGTCGCGCCTAAGGTGAAGCCGTAATAGGTTTCGGATCGTTTGCTGGGAAACAGCAAAAGGCGCTCATCCGCCTGCAACCGCCCGAACTCTGCCTCTGCAGTGAAAGTAGCGCGCCCCATTTCTTTCCAGGCCAAAAGAGCTGTTCGCCATTCGGTCGTGGAATATCCCGCATCAGAGGCTGAATTGCGGAACCCGGACAGGTTCAGCGCAACGCCTGTGGTTGGCGAAAGTGCTCGTTCAAACTTTGCGCGACCAAAAAAGGTCTTGGCATCCTGCAGGTTGTTCAATTGATTGTCACTTACACCGGCTGACCCGGCCAATTGCATTTGCATTCGACGACCGAGCGGACGGATCAGAGAAGCAGAGAACCGAGCCGCCCGAACATAGGGTTCCAAACCATACCAGCGCTGGGTTGCGGCCACTTCGAGGTTGATCCGATTGTTCCCGAACTGCAGCTCGGGGCCTGCCGCGAAATCAAGGACAATGTCGGCATAGCTAGATTTCTTGTAGAGATCCGCGGCGCCGCTTAAGCGCAGCAAGAGGTTATGGCTTCCTCCGCCAATTCCAAATCGGCGATAGACCTGGCCATCAAGCGCCACTCCCATGCCTGACGTGGCCTTACTGTCTTCTTGTATATCGAAATCGCCGAGGACGGTTTCCAATGTGTTCGAATTTGTTGAGCGATTGATGTTCGTGTCCGGTGCAATTGCAATTTCGAAACTGGCTCCAGCCGGACGGACAGCGCGCAACGCTTCCGAGTAACGATCAACCAGCCGTGCAACCTCAATCGGAAGGCCCTTGGCCTGTACCGCCCGAACCTCTCGCCAAGCCCCATCTTTGTCGCCCAGCAGGTCGAGCGTTCGGGCAAGTTCCAGACGAGCGGCAATCGCTTCCGGTCGAGCGTCAACAACTTTACGCAGTAGCGTTGCCCCCTCTCGGGGACGCCCTGATTGAACCATCAATTTACCATGGCGGAACATCGCTTCGATCCGGACCTCGGGATTCGGGTCTTCGGCGAGCGCTCGATATGCGGCTTGGGCTGTTGCTATGTCGCCCCGCTCCTGCGCTTGTGCAGCGAGCGCAAGCATTTGCCCAGAGTTGAGTTGAATATTCTGCCGTGGGGGAGCCTGGCTGTATTGCTTAGGCAATATCAGCTGTTCGCCGGAAGCACTCAGTTGCATCGCGACTATCAACAGGCAGACGTCGGCTCCGGCAAGCATTACCCCGCTAGTCCTTCTTCCCGATCAACAAAGTCGGCAAGGCGTCGACGAAGGGCGAGTGCGATGACGCCCCTGTTTTCTTCGTGGCGACCACTTCAATTTTTCTTGCCGACCCAGATGCCCCAGATCGTTCCTAGCTGGCCATTATAGAGGGCCTGCGTCTGGAAACGCGCCATCAACTCAGCAGCGCTAGGACCATTGAAGCTGCCATTGAACGAGGAGCTCGCACCCGGAAGACCCGGAGCAATGAACTTGCCGGAGAATGTGGTGCTGCCCGTTGAATAAACTGTTTGCGTAAAGTCAAACCGACCGAAATCAGCGAAGACGCCGTCGAAACTGTTAGCTACTTCCGGGTCCATAAATCCGCTGAGCGTTCCGGCCCCAAAATTGAACTGCAGGCTGACGGGACCCTCGACCGAGTAGTGGGGTACGAGCGAAGTGCCGCCAATGATCTGCGCACTATAACTCGCACTTCCCGTGACAGGCATATCGCCAGTCGCGGTGGGAATGCCATATGCGAACATCCCGTAGCTTGTGGGTTGGCCGTCCCAGAATCCAATGCTGGAGTAGGTGTAGGGGCTAAGACTTGAACCCGGCACCGGTAAGGTCACATTAACTGCTTGGCGCGTGGTCGTTGAACCCGCGCTAACCCAACTAAATGAGCCCGTTGCGACCTCCCCACTGCTTCCATTGTAACCGGTATCGATGAGGTTTCCCGGTTGGAAGCCGGGCAAGCTTATCTGGTAGGTATTGGTGGAGGCGTTGTAGCTGAACTGCACATCCGCCGGACCATTGCTCGTTATCGCCTGAACCGCGAAGGGGGCTGAGCTGACCAGGCCGATGTGGGCCGGTGGGATTGGTGGCGGCGGCGGTGGCGGCGGTGGTGGTGGTGGCGGAGGTGGGGGTGGCGTCGATGTTAGCCCTCCGGCGCTCCCGCCGTTTCCGCCTCCGCAACCTGCTAGTGAAATTGAGATCGCTGACAACGCGGCCAGCTTCAATGCACCGTGCTTCATCGCGGCCTCCTGTGGACCAGGCCGATATTCTGCGCCTTTAGGGGTCATATTGTAATGACGGCGAACTGATTAATTTCTGATTTTTTGACGATGACTGGCGTTCATGTGGCGGGTAGCTACTCCAGACCTACTGTCAATTCGGTCTCGTCTTGTGCCGGCAAATGTTTAGGCTCAACATTCGAACCGACGGGGAATAGCGCCATGAAGCTCGGTTTGACCGGAAGGCTGATTCCGGATGCAGATCTGCTGCATCCGCCAGAGCTTGTCCATCTTCAGACAGGCGG
Source organism: Sphingomonas caseinilytica (assembly GCF_023516455.1). Classification (GTDB taxonomy): domain Bacteria; phylum Pseudomonadota; class Alphaproteobacteria; order Sphingomonadales; family Sphingomonadaceae; genus Sphingomicrobium; species Sphingomicrobium caseinilyticum. Next base: position 854,219 of record NZ_JAMGBA010000001.1, read on the forward strand.
CGTAGGGGCCATGCCGCGCCCAGTGTTTGATGCGACTGTCGTAGCCATGACTGCGGTTGAAAACGACCCGGCAGGCGAGACCTATGGACCGGGGATCGGACGGCTCGACAAGGTCCGTGGCAAGGCGGCCGGCCTGCTCGGCTGCGAGCTGGACGACATCATTCTTACAGGAAGCGCGACCGCGGGAATGTTCCTGCTGGCACAAGGGCTTGCCTTCCGGCCGGGCGATCGGATCCTAACCACGGACCACGAGCATCCCGCAGGCCGGATGGGGTGGGATTGGGTTGCGCGGCGATACGGCGTCGAAGTCGACACGCTGGCAATCGCGCCCGGAGAAGCCGATCCGGCTGCGATTATCGACAAGTTCAGGGCCGCGATACGACCCGAGACGCGCGTCCTGTCCTTTTCGCACATCTTGTTCACCACGGGGGTCCGACTTCCGGCAGAAGAGCTTTGCCAACTTGCGCGCGAGCAGCGCTGCCTCGCGATCGTCGACGGCGCGCAATCGGCTGGAGCAATGCCGGTCGATGTCAGGGAGATGGGCTGTCACGCCTATTCGGCCAGCGGGCATAAATGGCTGATGGGGCCGAAGGGCACAGGTCTTCTCTACCTCGATCCCGACATAGCGGATCAACTCGACGCCCTTCCGCTTCAAGCCGGTCGGCGAGCCAATTCCGACTCGACGGGGATCAGCAACATCGCCGGATTGCATGGGCTTGGGGCGGCAATTGATTATGTGCAGGCGCTCGATCCGGCAGCGATCGAGGCGCACAATATGACGCTTCGGCAGGAGCTCTATGATGCGCTCTTGGAGCTGCCAGGGGTCACGATCCCGGCGCCGCGTCACGGGCCGACCACATCAGCAAATTTGAGCTTCAGGCTGCCCGACGGCGTCGATCATTACGCGATCCGTCGCAACCTGCTGATGCGTCACAAGGTCTATCTGCGAGTCGTAGATCTCGCGGGCTTCCTCGGCCTTCGCGCATCGCTGCATTGCTATAATCGGTCGGAAGATGTTGCGGCCCTGATCGAGGCGCTGAAAGCAGAGCTAGCGGCCTAGGCCGCTGGCCAGTTTTCAATCACTTCGACGAAGCGCGTCAGCCAGGCATTGGTCTGGTGCCCGTCAACTACCCGATGGTCGATCGTCAGGGTCACATAGGCCATCGGTCGGATCAGGATCGCGTCCTGGCCATCGATGGAGCGCACAACCACACGCTTTTCGAGCTTGCCGACCCCGAGAATTGCAGCTTGCCCAGCATGAAGAATGATCGGCGAGGCCAGCAAACTGCCGGATACGCCGTGATTTGAGATGGTAAAGCTGCCGCCTGAAACGTCCGCTCCGGCCAGGTTGCCCGACCGCGCCCGCGACGTCAGGTCGTCGAGCTTGTGGCCGATATCCTCCAAGCTGAGCGACCCGGCGTCCTTGACGACCGGGACCACCAGGCCTTTTTCGCCCAGGGCCGTGCCAATGCCGACATTGATGCTGGGCGAAACCGCGATCCGGTCCTCCTCCCAACGTCCGTTGATTGCCGGCGCGACCGCCATTGCTTCGGCGGCAGCCTTGATGAGGTAGGCGGTGTAGCTGAGTTTTGTGCCTTTCGCGGCAAGCGCCGACTTATGCGCGGCAATCGCCGAGAAATCGGCTTCGAACAGGGCCGTGACGTGCGGCGCCTCGCTGACGGCGCGAACCATATTCTCGGCGATCTTCAGCCGCATCCGGTCATGCGGGATGTCCTGCGCGCTGAACTGACGCGGCTGAGCAGCTTCCGGCTTTCCAACGCTTGCGGTCGTCGCGGACGCGGCCACGCGATCGACGTCATCGCGGGTGATACGGCCATCACGGCCCGTACCGGCAATGCGCGACGGATCGATGTTGTGCTGCAGCAATGCGCGGCGGACCGATGGCGAGAGCCTGGTTTCAACGTCACCGGACACTGCAGCGGTTTCCGAGGAAGTTGCTTTGACCTCTGCCCTCTCCTCGGCCTTTGGAGCCTCGAACGGCAGCGGGTCGTAAACCCCTTCCGAAATCCTGGCCAAAAGCGCGCCGGGCTCGGCCTCGTCATCGGTTTCAAGCAGGATCTCGGTGAGAACGCCGGCCGCCGGAGACGGAACTTCCTGCGTGACCTTGTCGGTTTCCAGCTCGACCAGCGGGTCGTTGACCGCGACCGTCTCCCCGACCTTCTTCAGCCAGGAGCGGACGACCGCCTTGGTGCCTTCCTGCTCGTCGGGAACGCGAACTTCGATCATCTAAAAGCCCACCAGTCGGTCGATCTCGGCGCGGATCTTCTCGACACTCGGCACCGCCCATTCCAACAGCTTGGGATGATGCGGGCTCGGCACGTCGGGCATTGTGACGCGCGCCACTGGCGCATCGAGGTCGAGGAATGCTTCGTCGGCAACGACCGCCGCGATCTCCGCGCCGAAGCCGCCGGTGCGGAGGTCCTCATGGACGATCAGGCAGCGGCGGGTGCCCCGCACGCTGTCGAGCACCATGTCGCGATCCCACGGCATCAGGGTGCGGAGGTCGATGACATCGGCGCTGATGCCTTCGGCCGCCGCTTCACAGCGCGGGACCATCGCGCCCCAGGTGACGATCGTGATCTTGTCGCCTTCGCGGGTCTTCTTGGCTTTGCCGAACGGCAGGACGAACTTGTCTCCGGGCCATGGGCGGCGCGCCCAGCTGTCGTCGAGCATTGCGCGATGTTCGAAGAAGATCACCGGGTCGTTGCCGCGCAGGCTGGCGCGTAGGAGTCCGACGGCATCCTCGGCATTGGAAGGCACTGCGACTTTCCAGCCCGGGTTGTGAACGAACTGAACCTCGTTGGTCTGGCTGTGCCAGGGGTCGCCGCATTTGAAGAAGCCGCCCGGGATGCGCAGAACCATCGGCGCCGCGAAGCGATTGGCGGTCCGCCAGCGCATCGTGCCGCAGTCGTTGATCTGCTCGGTCGCGGGCTCGGCATATTTGCGGAACTGGATCTCCGGCACCGGCATCAGGCCAGCCAGCGCCATGCCGACCGCGCGGCCGACGATGCCTTCCTCGTTCAACGACGTATCGAATACGCGGCCGACGCCGAACTTGTCCTGCAGGCCCAAGGTTACTGCATGGACGCCGCCTTTCGGTCCGACATCTTCGCCGAAAACCATGACCTTCGGGTTGGCTTCCAATTCCTGGTCGAGCACCCGGCGGATGGCGGTGACCATGTTGATCCGCTGGCCTTCGAGCTGCGGCTCCTCGGTTGTGCCGTCCATCGGCAGGCCGGCGTTGCCGCCGACTTTGCTGGCGACGCCGTCGTAGAAGATATGATCGGTCACGCGGTCCGGGGTCGAGACACCGCGGGCCTCGGCCTCGGCGCGGGCCGCCTCGACTTCCCGTTCGACCGACGCTTCGATGAGGCCCCAATCCAGGCCGCCCGCAAATGCGCGAAGCTTCGGAAGCGGATCGCGAGCCCATTCCGCCTGAACAGCCTCTTCCGACTTGTAGGTTTGGGTGTCCTGGTAGCTGTGGCCTTCGAGGCGCGGCACCGTCAGCCGGATGAGCGCCGGTCCCTTGCGGGAGCGGACATGGCCGATCGCTTCGCCGATCAGCTTTTCGGCTTCGGCGGGATCGGTGCCGTCACCATTCCAGATCGCCAGATTCTTGAAACTGGCGAGGTTGGCCGCGATGTCGCGTCCGGGAGTCTGATAATCGGACGTTACGGAGATGCCGTAGCCATTGTCCTCGATGTAAAATAGCATCGGCAAAGATTGCGTAGTGGCAATTGTTAGCGCCGACCAAAATCCACCGGTCGCACAGCTTGCGTCCCCGCCAAGCACCACCGCGATGGCTCCATCGTCCTTCTCGCCGAGGACATTGGATTTGTAGGCGATCGCCTGCGCCCAGCCGGCCGCCGGCGTATATTGGGCACCGACACCGCCGCACATCGGCAGCGCATGGGCGCCGCCCGGATTGGGATAGTTGAAAACCACGCCGATATCGCGGCCGTCGGAATATCCGCCTTCACGGCCCATTCCCGAACCAAGCGCATCCGCCAGCGGAACGCCAAGTGCTAGCAACATCGGACGTGAGCGATAATAGCCGCAGGCTGCATCGCCGTCGCGGAGATGCAGCCCCAGCATGACCTGCGCCATGTCATGGCCCCGGGCCGAGAATTGGTAGAGAACCTTCTTTTCGGGAACGAGCCGGGTTTCCTCCAGCTCGTCCATAGCCCGGCTGGTCAACACCAGGCGCGCGACTTCGGCCCAATCCGTTCCCGTGTCGGGCCTAAAGTCCGAGTCCGGATCGGCAGCCATCACGTCAGCCATTCATGGCCTCGATGACGGCGCCGATAAAGCGGTCAACCGCATGATCGGCCATGCCGATGACGTTGAAGCGGCCGCTGTCAGCCATATAAATGGCGTGCTGCTCACGGAGCTTTACGACCTGTTCCTTGCTGAGCGGCAGCATCGAGAACATGCCGAACTGCCCACCGATATAGGCAAGGCGCGGGTCCGAAGCAGCGATCTGACCCCGGATGCGATTGATGCGTGCCCGCATCTCGCCCACCTCGGCGTCCCAGTCGCTACGGAGCTCAGGCGTGTCGAGCACGATGCGTACTGCTGCAGCACCGTGGTCAGGCGGCATCGACCACATTTCGCGCGCAATCTGGACGACATGGTCCATCGCGCGCTTGGTTCCGTCGGCCGTTGCCGTCTTCAGGAACATCGAACCGACGCGATCGCGGTACACGCCGAAATTCTTGTCGCAGCTCTGGGCGATGACGACTTCGTCGCAGGCGTCGAGCAGCAGGTGCAGGCCCGCCGCATCTTCGGCAAACCCGCGACCAAGTCCCTGATAGGCTATGTCGACCAGCGGGATCAGCCCGCGCGAGGAGACGACATCGACCACCTCGCGCCACTGGCCCTCGTCCAGGTCCGCACCGGTCGGATTGTGGCAGCAGCCATGGAGAAGAACGACGTCGCCTTTCGGTGCCGAGCCAAAGGTCGATATCATCTCGTCGAAGCGAATCCGCGTCTCGAGCTTGTCGTAGAAGCGGTACTCGGAAATGTTGAGACCGGCCGCTTCGACCACCGGGATGTGGTTGGGCCAGGTCGGCGTTCCGACATGCACCTTCGCGTCGGCATGGGCCGTCGCGATCAGCTTGAACCCAAGGCTGAGCGCGCCGCATCCGCCAGGCGTGTGAAGGCCAATGATCCGGTCATCGCCAGCATGGCGCCCAAGGACGATCGGCCGCAGCAGCTCCGTATAGCGCTTGTCGCCGAAGCCGCCGATGTAACTCTTGGTCTGTTGTTGTTCCCACAGCAGCTTCTCGGCCGCCTTGACCGCCCGCAGGATCGGCGTGTTGCCGACCCCGTCGCGATAGACGCCGACGCCGACGTCGATCTTGTCGGTCCTTGGGTCCGCATTGGCCATTGCGATCAAAGCGAGCAGCGAATCGCTCTGAACGTCGCCAAGTGCATCGAAGAATTGGGCGCCCCCGTTTTGCCCGGTCATGGTCGGATGATCCAGCATTTGACCGCTCTAGCGCGAGATTGTCGTCATTGCGAGCATAGCGAAGCAATCTAGGTTCTGGATCGCCACGTCGCTTTGCTCCTCGCGATGACGATTACGCGTCGTAGTCGACGGCTACGCCTTCACCCACCGGCACCGACTGGCAGGTGAGGATGTAGCCGGCGGCGATTTCCTCGTCGGTCAGGCCGTAACGGGCCGCCATTTCGACCTTGCCCTTGGTGACCTTGGCCCGGCAGGTGGCGCAGACACCTGCCTTGCAAGCGAATGGCGCGGGCAATCCCGCCTCCCGAGCGCTGTCGAGGATATTCGCCTCGGTGAACTCAACCTTCCGGGTACGTCCGTCCAAGGTGACGCTGAGCGTGAGCCCCGCGGCCTTCTCCTGAAGCTGGGCCATTTGCGCGGCGAGTGCCGCCGAGGGCCGGCCGGCGAGGAAACGTTCGATGTGGATCCGGTCCTTGGGGACGCCCCGGTCGTTCAACGCCGCTTCCGCAGCATCCATCATCGGCCCGGGCCCGCAAATGAACCATGCATCGATAGAAGACACTTCGTCGACCAGGTGATCGATCGCCTCGTCGCAGGTTTCGCGGTCAAGCATGCCGTTGAACAAATCGACATCACCCTCCTCGTCGCTGAGGAAGTGATAGAGCTCGAACCGCCCGAGGTACTTGTCCTTGAGCGACGCCAGTGCCTCCAGGAAGATGATCGAGTTGGCGTCGCGGTTGCCGTAGAACAGGGTGAAACGGCTGTCAGGCTCGGTGCCCAGCGCCGTTTTTACCAGCGACATGACGGGCGTGATCCCCGAACCGCCGGCGAAGGCAACGTATCGCCGCTTGGCGGTTGGATCGAAATCGACGGTGAACGACCCATGCGGAGTCATGACGTCGAGCGTATCGCCAGCCTTCAGATTGTCGCCGACCCAGTTCGAAAAGACGCCGCCAGCGATCCGCTTCACGGTGACCTTCAGCTGGTCCTCGCTCGGCGCGACGCACAGCGAATAGTTGCGCCGGACTTCTTCCCCATTGATGTCGACGCGCACCGACAGATGCTGGCCTGCCTTGAAGCGGAATGCATCCTCAAGGCCTTCCGGGACCTCGAAACGGATGGAATTCGCCTCATCGGTTTCCGCCACGATCTCCGCGACCCGCAGCTTGTAGAAATGCTCGGCCATCAGCCTACCACTGAGCGTCGGGATAGGTGCGGGGCAGGAACTGCATCACGGCCAGCAAGTGGCCGAGATGTTCGCTGTGATGGCCGCGACGTCCGCCAAGGATGGCGCGCTGGTCTGCCGGTACCGCCAGCTTCGCTTCCGCGAGAACCGCCGCGATGACAGAGCGATATTCGCCCTCGAACAGGCGCGGGTCGACGGCGATGCCGTCGGCGATCAGCCCTTCGAGCACCTCGTCGACCTCGAACAGCTCGGGCACGAAGCGCCAGCACCAATCCAGCCCCTCGGCCATCCGCCGCGCGCTTTCCTCTGTCCCGTCGCCGAGGCGGATGGTCCAGTCGGCGGCCAGTTCGCGGTGATAGGCGACTTCCTTCACGCCCTTGGCGGCAATGGCCGCGATCCGCTCGTCGGAGGATGCCGCGAGCCGCTCGTAAAGCATGTGCTGCCAGGTCGAGAAAAGCAGCTGCCGAGCGATCGTTTGGGCGAAATCGCCATTTGGCTGCTCGACCAGCCAGCAATTCTTCCAATCGAGCACGTCGCGGTGGAAGGCGAGCTTGTCGGCGTCGCCGGCGAGCCCGAGAAAATTCGTCCCCTGCCCGATCAGGTCGAGCGCAAGGTTTGCGAGGCTGAGATCGACCTCCAGCGCCGGCGCATGTCCGCACCATTCGCTGAGGCGCTGGCCGAGGATCAGCGCATCGTCACCGAGGCGCTGGCAATAATCCTGCATTGCCGGGATCGCTTCAGGCGCGACCGGGTCCGTGCGGCCGCGCTTCACCAGATCGGCATCAATCTTCGAACGCGTGGCCATCAGATGTGCTTCACCACGTCGGGAATGTCGTAGAAGGTCGGGTGGCGGTAGATCTTGTCCTCCGCCGGTTCGAACAGCTCGCCCGCCTGCTCAGGATCAGACGCCACGATGTCGGTCGACTTCACGACCCACAGGCTCACCCCTTCGAGGCGCCGGGTGTAGGTATCGCGCGCGTGGCGGAGCGCGAGCTCCGGGTCAGGAGCATGAACGCTGCCAACGTGGCGATGGCTAAGACCGCCCTTCGCACGAACAAACACCTCCCAAAGCGGCCAGTCGTGACCTTGGCTCACATTCCCTCTCCGTCATTGCGAGCGATAGCGAAGCAATCCAGCTTCACTTCCTCGTCTGGATTGCTTCGTCGCTGCGCTCCTCGCAATGACGAAGGTTAAATTCAAGCGGCCTGTTTGGCCCGCCGCTTCTCTTCATAAGCCGCGGCAGCATCGCGCACCCAGGCGCCATTGTCCCAAGCGTCGCGCCGAGCCTTCATCCGTTCCTTGGCGACCGGCCCCTCGCCGCGCACGACGGCGTAAAATTCTTCCCAGTCGACCTCGCCAAAGTCGTAGCCGCCCTTGGCCTCGTTCCACTTCACTTCGGGATCCGGAACGGAGAGGTTCAGGAAGTCCGCCTGCGGCACGGTAATGTCGACGAACTTCTGGCGGAGCTCGTCATTGGTCTCCCGCTTGATCCGCCAGCGCATCGAGCGCTCGGTATTGGGCGAATTGTCATCGGGCGGCCCGAACATCATCAGCGACGGCCACCACCAGCGATTGAGCGCATCCTGCGCCATCCGCTTCTGCTCCGGCGTACCATTGGCTAGCGCAATCATGATTTCATAGCCCTGGCGCTGGTGGAAGCTTTCTTCCTTGCACACGCGGACCATGGCGCGCGCGTAGGGGCCATATGACGTGCGCTGCAGCGGCACCTGGTTCATGATCGCCGCGCCGTCGACCAGCCAGCCGATCGCGCCGATATCCGCCCAGGTCAGCGTCGGATAGTTGAAGATGGTGCTGTACTTGGCCTTCCCCGAATGGAGGGCCTCGACCATTTCCTCGCGGCTGGTGCCGAGCGTTTCCGCCGCACAGTAGAGGTAGAGGCCGTGGCCGCCTTCATCCTGCACCTTGGCGAGCAGGATCGCCTTGCGGCGCAGCGAGGGCGCGCGGGTGATCCAGTTGCCTTCAGGGAGCATGCCGACGATTTCGCTGTGCGCGTGCTGGCTGATCTGCCGGACCAGCGTCTTGCGATATGCGTCCGGCATCCAGTCCTTTGGCTCGATGAACTCGTCCGCCGCGACGCGCGCCTCAAAGGCCGCGACGAGTTCCGGCTCTTCAGCCGTCTCGATCGGCTTCACATTCTTGCTGAGTTCGGTCGTGTACATGCGCCGCATGTAGCGATTTAAAGCGCCAGCTTCCACCCTCGCGAGTGAATGCCGGGCGAGGCGCGACTATTGGTAATCGACGGTTACCGAGATGTTGCCCGAATAGGTCCCGTCGGCCGTCGAAGGCACGGCAATCGACCCGCCAATATTGAAATCCCTGCCCGGCGAACCCGAATTGGTGAGCGTGATGGTGGCCGGCGCATCCGGAACGAAGGGGATCGTAGCCCCGGTCGCCGTGTTCACCAGATTGATGATGGGTATCGTAATTCGAACGATTTGAGCGTTCGAACCCTGAACGTTCATGATCCCCTGACGCACGGTGCCCGCGCAGGTCGCACCGCTTGGGCAGGTGACTGCTCCGGACTGGCTGATGGCGACCGTGTAAGTTCCCGGCGTGCCCGACAGGGTGATGGTTCCAAAATCGAGATTCTGCTTCGCCGTCAGCTGCAGGGATTTAACGACCTTGGCATTGGCCTGGATCGTCGTGGATGCCGATTGCGCATGGGCGGGTGGAGCGAGGCTCGCCATCGCGAGCGCAGCTATTGTCCAGCGAAGATTCAAAGTGAGATTCACGGTCGGTCCAGTTCAATCCAGACCGCATCGATACGACTGCGTGGTAAAAAAGCGGTTAACCAGAAGTAGCTTGCACCCATATCGAACGATTGCGGCCTGACCGCCCGCCACCTTATAGGGATCGAAGATCAATTCGTTTCGCTCGCAAGGACAATGTCATTCATGCGTCTCAGCAAGCCCTTGCTGCAGCTTCCAATCCGCTTCGACGCCGATCGGCTTGCGGCCGAGGTGAACGCATTGCCGGCTTCGGCATGGTTGCCGCACCCGACCGGGTTCGTCGGCAATGAAGCGGTTCCGCTGGTGTCGCCGGGCGGCCTGCCGAACGATGACTTCGATGGTCCGATGGCACCGACGGAAGCCCTGAAACAATTACCCTACGTCATGGACCTGATGGCGGACTTGGGCTGCGTTTGGGGCCGAAGCAGGCTGATGGCGTTGGCGGCCGGTGCCGATGTCCCGATCCACATCGACGTTCATTATCATTGGCGGACACATCGCCGCCTCCATATTCCGGTGGTTACCAATCCCGGGGTGTTGTTCACCGTCAACAACGAAACCGTTCACATGGAAGCCGGCGAATGCTGGCTGTTCGACTCATTCTCGCTCCACAAGGTCCAGAACAAGGGGTCGGAACGGCGTATCCATCTCGTCCTGGATACGGTGGGCGGCCAAAAGCTGTGGGACCTGGTGGAAGCGGCATCGACCCTCGACCCTCGCGAAGCAGCGGTTTGGGATGGCAAACCAGGCCGGCCGCTGGCTTTCGAGCAGTTCAACCGACCGAAAGTCATGTCGCCGTGGGAGATGAAGCAGCATATCGACTATGTGCTGGACCATGCCCCACCGGAAGCCAGGATGGGTGCGGTTGCGATGCGGCTGGATCGATTCCTGTCCGGCTGGCACGCGGCCTGGGCGCAGTTCGGCACTTCTGACGAAGGCCTTCCCGCTTACCAGGCGCTAATCCAGCAGATGAGAGCCGAACTCACGTCGCTCAATGCCCAGCAGGTGAAGCTGCAGAACGAACAGGGGCTTGGCTTCGTCCTTGATGCGCTGGTGCTGTGGAACGCCGTCGCCCCGCCCTCTATGCCACCGCGCATTCAGTAACCGCGCTATCGCCTACGGAGAATCTCCCCGTGACCTATGAAACCATCCTGTTCGAGCAATCTGACGGAATAGCTCGGATCACGCTCAATCGTCCTGACCGGCTCAACAGCTTCACCCGGGCGATGCATTCGGAGTTGCGCGACTGCCTTCAAAAGCTGGGCGATTCACGTGTCGTGGTCCTTACCGGCGCGGGACGGGGATTCTGCGCCGGGCAGGATCTCAATGACCGCGCCGTTGCGCCCGGCGAGGCCGTCGATCTTGGCGAAACCGTTGAGGAAAGTTGGAACCCGCTGATCCGGACGCTCGCCGAATTGCAGCAACCGGTGATCGCCCGGGTCAATGGGGTGGCTGCGGGGGCCGGAGCCAATATCGCACTGGCTTGCGACCTCGTGATCGCGGGGAAATCGGCGAAGTTCATCCAGAGCTTTTCCGCGCTGGGGCTTATCCCGGACAGTGGCGGTAGCTGGCATCTGCCGCGCCTTGTCGGACAGGCTCGCGCGCTGGGGCTCGCGCTGACCGGAGAGCCGCTTGCCGCCGAGAAGGCCGCGGAATGGGGCCTGATCTGGAAGGCGGTCGACGACGAGCTGCTCGATTCCGAGGTCGATGCTGTGGCGACTAAGTTGGCGTCTCTTCCTCCGCTTGGGTTGGCGGCGATCAAGAAGATCATCAGGACGTCCTGGAGCCGCTCGCTCGACGAGGAGCTTGATCTCCAGCGCGACGAAATGCGGCGGTTGGGCTTCACGCACGACTATCGAGAAGGTGTTGCCGCCTTCCTCGAGAAACGCTCGCCGACGTTCACCGGCAAATGATCATCTCGACGCTTCACAATTTCCTGTTCGTTGCGATTCCAAAGACCGGGACGCATTCGGTCCGGCAGGCGCTTCGGGAGCATATGGGGCCGCAGGACCTGGAACAGGTCGGCCTGTTCGTGCAGAAGAAATTTCCTGTGCCGGAGCTGGCCAAGCTGCAGCACGGCCACCTCACGCTCCAGCAGATCCGCCCCTATTTGCGGCCGGCGGAATGGGAATCGCTCTTCAAATTCGCCTTCGTCAGGAATCCGTTCGACCGCTTCATCTCCTATTGTGCCTTCATGACGCGGGCCCAGGGCGATTTCGAACGGGATCCCCAGCGGGTCATGCGCCACTTCCTGTTCGAGGCGCCGCCCCACGGGCATTTGCTGTTCCAGCCGCAACATGGATTTGTGACTGATGAGGACGGAAGCCTGCTCACCGACCAGGTCGGACGGGTCGAACAAATGCAGCAAAGCTATGACGAGATCGCCGGCAAGATCGGCATTCCGAGCCGACCGCTCGACAAGGTCAATTCGAGCGAGCGGCGTGATTATCGCGATTATTACGACCAGCAGCTGATCGACGGCGTGGAACGCATCTACGCCCGGGATTTGGAACTGTTCGGCTATCAGTTCTAATGGAACCCATGGAACCGAATCCCCGAAAGACGACCTCAATCCGAGAGCTCGGCGCTATCGATATCGGAGCGCTGCGCGAGGCCGTGCTGGCATTGTCGGAATCCGATTGGGAGGCGGGGAATGCGAACAAGCCCAACCGCTTCGGGGCGCTCGACGCGACCCAGCACATCATCTTCCGCTTCGTTTCCAACTTCACCGACTGGCGCCAAAGCTACGAAACGCCGCTGTGGAGCGAGTGGAAAGGCCTGCTGGAGCCGGTGCTTGCCCAGGCGACCGCCGCATTCGGCTATCGGCACGGCGCCTTTCCCCGGGTCATGCTGGCGCGCATGGCACCCGGCGGTGTGATCCATCCGCACAAGGACCAGAACCCCGCCGCCAAATGGCCGCACAAGATCCACGTCCCCCTGGTTACGAACGAGGGAGTGACATTCTTTGTCGAGGGGACTGGCTATCACCTCCCGGAAGGGCAGGCGGTCGAGGTGAACAATATGGGGCTGCACGCGGTCGCCAACCGCGGTGACAGCCAGCGCATTCACCTGATTTTCGAATATTATGACGTCGACCAGCCGGAGCCGGACTGGCTTGCCGGGTTGCAGTCGGCTGCAGTCTCTTCAGGCAGCTAGATCAGGTTACGAGCTCGGCAAACTTCGCAAGATCGATATTGCCGCCAGAGACGATGCAGACGATCGGCCCCTCGCCTGCCTTGCCGGTCAAAGCGGCTGCAAGCGAAAGTGCTCCGGCGCCCTCTGAAACGGCACGGGATTTCTCCGCGATCAGTCTCATCGCGTCACGCGTTTGATCGAGGGTCACGATGATCGAGCCATCGACGACCGCCTGCATGCGCTGCCACATCCGCTCGGTGACGCTTTGCCCGCCTGCCCCGTCCACGAACGATGCTTGCCAGTCGGGGAATTTGCTCGGCACCCCTTCGCGCAAGGAATAGGCATAGGGCGCGGCCGTTTCCGGCTCGGCGCCCAACACGCGCACATCCGGGCGTAGCGCCTTAACCGCGCTTCCAACGCCGGTGATCAGCCCGCCACCGCCGATCGCGGCAATGACGGTCCTCACATCGGGCGCGTCTTCGACGATTTCGAGGCCCATGGTGCCGTGGCCGGCGATGAAGTCCTGGTTGTCGAACGGATGGATGAAAGTGCCATCGAGCCCAGGAAAGGCGTGAGCCTCGGCGGCCTTCCAGGCTTCCGCGTAGGAAACGGGTACGATGGTAGCGCCAAGCGCCCGCATCCGGTCGAGCTTGGTTTGCGGCGCCGTTTCAATTGCGACCACCGAGCAGGGAATGCCCGCAGCGCGAGCAGCATAGGCGACGCCCTGCCCCGCATTGCCGGCGCTGATCGTCCACACCCCCTTCGCCTTGTCCTCGTCCGAGAGCTTGGCGACGGCGTTAGCCGCGCCCCGAATCTTGTAGGCGTTGGTCGGCTGGAGATTCTCCAGCTTGAGCCGGATGTCGGGACCGCCCAGGCCCAGATCGAGCCGGACGAGTGGAGTCCGAAGCACCGTCCCCGCGACGTTGCGCCGGGCTGCTTCAATGTCGCTGAGCTCAATGGGTTGTACCGGTGGGATCATGGCTGCCTCGGAACTTAGCTTCACCCTGAACTTGTTTCAGGGCCCATTTTCGTGAAGGGCTGCTTGGCTTCCAAAATGGATGCTGAAACGAGTTCAGCATGACGAGGTCAGGATGAAAACCCCCCAACTGCTCAATTTCGCCTTCGACAAATGGGTACAAGGCGAAGGCAATCTCGCCGACATCGCCTCCGCCATCGACGGCTCGCTTGTCGCGCGAACCGGCTCCGGCGGCCTCGATTTCGGCGGCATGCTCCGTCACGCGCGAGAAGTCGGCGGGCCTGCGCTTCGAAAGCTGACATTCCATGAGCGGGCGCGGATCATCAAGGGGCTGGGTCTCGCCATCATGGCCCGCAAGGAAGAACTCTACGACCTCAGCTACCAGACCGGCGCGACGCGCAAGGACGGCTGGATCGATATCGAAGGTGGTGCGGGCACACTGTTCAGCTTCTCGTCCAAGGGGCGGCGCGAGCTGCCCGATGCCCATGTACTGCTGGACGGTGCAGTCGAGCCGCTGTCGAAGAGCGGCAGCTTTATCGGACAGCATATCTACACGCCGTTGCAGGGCGCAGCCGTCCACATCAACGCGTTCAACTTCCCGGTGTGGGGGATGCTCGAGAAGCTGGCGCCCACGTTTCTTGCTGGAATGCCGGCGATCGTGAAGCCGGCCAGCTCGACCGCCTATCTGTGCGAAGCCGCGGTTCGCGTAATGGTCGAATCCGGGCTGCTGCCGCCCGGTTCGCTCCAGCTCATCGTCGGCGGAGTCGGCGATCTGTTCGATCATTTGACCGGGCAGGACGTGGTCAGCTTCACCGGGTCGGCATCAACGGCTCTGAAGCTCCGGTCGCACCCCGTGGTTCAGCGCGAAAGCGTCAAGTTCGTCGCCGAACAGGACAGCCTCAATGCATCGCTGCTCGGACCCGACGCCGCGCCCGGCACTCCGGAATTCGACCTGTTCGTGAAGGAGGTGGTCAATGAAATGACCGCCAAGGCCGGACAGAAATGCACCGCGATCCGTCGCGCCATGGCCCCGGTCGAATATCTCGACGCCGTCGAGGCCGCGATCCGCGACCGGCTCGCCGCCACGAAGGTCGGCGATCCGCGCGACAAGGAGAGCCGGATGGGCGCATTGGTCTCGACCAGCCAGCGCGACGATGTTCGCGCGCAAATCGGCAAGCTGACGGCGGCCGGCGCTCGCATCGTCGCTGGTAACCCCGATGCGAGCCCCGGCATTGCGGGCGGGGCCTTCATGGAGCCGATCCTGCTTCGGAGCGACGACCCCTGGTCAAATAGCGCCGTCCATGACGTCGAGGCCTTTGGACCGGTTTCGACCGTCATGCCTTATCGCGACATGGCCGACGCCATCGCGCTCGCTAATCGAGGCATGGGCAGCCTGGCCCTGTCGCTGTTCACTTATTCGCCCGAAGCAGCGCGCGAATTCATCCAGGGTGCGGCGGCCTATCATGGCCGCATGCTCGTCCTGAACCGCGACAATGGTGCAGAGAGCACCGGGCACGGCTCGCCACTGCCGGTGCTGGTCCATGGCGGCCCGGGTCGCGCCGGCGGAAGCGAGGAGATGGGCGGGGTCCGCGGCGTGAAGCATTACATGCAGCGCACGGCGATCCAATCGACGCCCGCGATGATCGCCGCGATCAGCGAGCAATATATTCCGGGCGGGCCCAAGCATGAGATACTCCAGCACCCGTTCCGGCGGCGGATGAGCGAACTCACCATCGGCGATACGCTCAAGACCAAGAGTCGCACGGTGACCTTGGAGGACATCGAGCATTTCGCCCATTTCACCGGCGATACCTTCTACGCCCATATGGACGACGAAGCCGCCAAGGCCTCGCCGATCTTCGAGGGCCGGGTCGCCCACGGCTACCTCATCCTGAGCTTCGCAGCGGGCCTGTTCGTGGACCCGGATCCGGGCCCTGTGCTGGCCAATACGGGGCTTGAGAATCTGCGGTTCCTGACCCCGCTCTACCCGGATGATTCAATGCGGGTCGAACTGACGGTCAGGTCGAAATCGCTGAAGAGCGAAGACACCGGCGTCGTTCGCTGGGCGGTCGAGATATTCAACCAGAATGATGAACTGGTCGCGACCTACGACCTTTTGACGGAGAATGTGCCCTAAGTCCGGAACGGGCCGAGGTAGGAATTCGTTTGGCGGTCGATTCCAGACGAAGGAGGGCCCCCATGAAAATCAGTGAAGTCATGACGACGGACGTCGAAACCGTCAGCGCCGACCAGACCGCCCGCGAAGCCGCAGCCTTCATGCTGCGCGCGGACGCAGGCTCTATCCCTGTGTGCGAAGGCGAACGGGTGATCGGCATGATTACCGATCGTGATATTGCCGTTCGCGGTGTCGCCGAAGGACGCGGCCCCGATACGCCGATCAGCGAACTAATGAGTGACGGCATTATCTGCGCCCACGAGGATGATGATGTGCACGCGGTCGCGCAGCGGATGAGCGAAGAACAGGTTCGCCGCATGCCGGTCCTCAACTCGGAGCAGAATCTGGTCGGAATTGTCAGCCTGGGCGATCTTGCACGAGAGTCTGCCGGGCAGGCCGCAGAGCAGGCCTTAGAAGGCGTCAGCGCCCCAGGCGGCCAGCATCAGCAGTAAGGAAAAAGCCCCGGAGCGATCCGGGGCTTTTTGTTATTTCAGCGAAGAAATCGCCTGGTCGACCAGCTTCTTGTCGGAGCCGGCATCACCGCGCTCCGCGATGAGCTTGGCCGCGGCCGCCGTGGCGGCGCGAGCGGTCGTAGCGCGAAGTTCGTCGATCGCGGCGCGCTCCTCGGCGGCGATCTTGGCTTCGGCCATTGCCTTGCGGCGTTCAATCAGCGCTTCGGCGTCTTCGGCAGCCTTGGCGACGATCGCTTCGGCCTCATGCTTGGCACGCTCGACCATCGCGGCTGCTTCCTTGTCGGCAGCCACCGCCTTGGCTTCATATTCGGCCTTCAGCGCTTCGGCGTCCTTGCGGATCGATTCAGCCTCATTGAGCTGCTCGCGGATTGCCGCGATCTTCTTGTCGAGGCTGCGTCCGATCGCTGCCGGCACCTTCTTCCAGATAAGGAAGAGGATGACGAGGAAGACGGCCAGTGCGACAACCACCGGAGCGGTGACGACCCCGAATGCCGCCGGCGGAGCTTCATGGCCGCCAGGCACTTCCGTGTGAGCGGTAGGCTCAGCCATTAGCTAGTTCCTTGGCGACAGCGGCACGTGCAGTGTCAGTGTCGATGTTGAGGCCGGCAACACGCTGGATCATCGCCTGAGCGGCGTCAGCTGCAACCGCTTCGATCTCGGCGCGTGCCGAAGCGCGCGCTTCGGCGACCTTGGCGGTTGCCTTTTCGACCTTGGCAGCGATCGCCTTGTCGGCCTTCGCTACCGCCTTTTCGGTGTTGCGGATCGCGTCTGACTTGGCGTCGGCGGAGAGCTTCCCCGCCTCCGCCCGGCCCTTGTCCATGCCGGTCCGATAAACCTCTTCGAGGCTATCGGCCGCCGTGCGGGCTTCGTCCGCGGCCTTGAGGTCGGCGGCGATCTTGTCGTCGCGCGCGTCGATCGTCGCCTGGATCTTGGGCAGCATGCCCAATCCCACGATGACGAAAATCGCGCCGAAGAAGATCACCAGCCAGAACAGCTGTGACGCGTAGACGTCAGCAATTTGGTCTATCTGCGGCATGGCCGACCCCGGGTCCTGTTTCGTTCGTTGTTAGGCGACGAAGAGCAGGATCATGGCAACGACGAACGCCAGCAGGCCGAGAAGTTCGGCAGCGGCGAAGCCGATGAACAGGCGGCCCTGCTGGCCGTCGGCGGCTGCCGGATTGCGCAGCGCGCTCTCCAGGAACGAGCCGAACACGTTACCCACGCCGAGCGCGGCCATTCCGACGCCGATGGCGGCGAGACCAGCACCCAGAAGCTTTGCAGCATTCGCGTCCATAATCGTAACTCCCTTGGATAATTCGTTGTTAAATCAGTGAAGATTGATCGCATCGCTCAGGTAGAGCGATGTGAGCAGAGCGAAAACATAGGCCTGGATCGCGGCGACCAGCAGCTCGAGGAGCGTGACGCCGAACATCAGGATGAAGCTGGGAAGGCTGACCACCGGCGCAACCCATAGCGCATCGGAGTTGAGGCCGTTGATGACGAAGCCGGCCAGCACTTCCATCAGGATGTGACCCGCCGTGATCGCGACGAACAGTCGCAGTCCCAGGCTGAACGGGCGCATCAGGAAGCTGATCAGCTCGATCGGGAAAATGATCAGGGCCATCGGGCCTTTGACGCCGCTGGGAATGAACAGCGAGAAGAAGTGGAAGCCGTGCTTCGCGAAGCCGACGATGACCACCATGCTGAAGCTGACCAGGGCAAGGATGCCGGTGATGGTCAGCTGGCTCGTCACCGCGAACGGGTGGGCGCCGACCAGGGCTACCGGGAACATGCCGATGAAGTTGGCGAACAGGATGAACATGAACAGCGAGAAGACATAAGGGGCGAACTTGCGTCCCTTCGGCCCGATGTTTGTGTCGAGCATGTCGGTGATGAAGCCGGTGAAGCCCTCCACCGCAACCTGCCAGCGTCCGGGGACCATCTGCTGCTTCATGCCGCCCAGCATGAACAGCCAGATCGCACCGAAGGTCAGCGCCATCCATAGAGCGCTATTGGTGAAGGCGATGCTCTGACCCGCGATTTGCCAATGCTCACCAACCAGCGGTTGGATGAGGAACTGGTGCATCGGATCGATCTTGCCCGACTCTGCCGACACGCGCTTTCGCCCTTCTAGTCCGAATGGCCGGACACCCTACGGGCGCCGGCTCGACAATTTGATGATGCTCCAGAAGCCACCGACGGTACCGAGGACCATCATGACCACCAGGAGCAGGTGCCCCGTGCCCAGCCACTTATCCAGCAGCCAGCCGATCACGGCACCGCCAAACAGGCCGCCGAGCAGTGTCGACAAGACGCGCTGACCAAGTTGCTCATTGGCATCGGTCGTCGGCGTCTGGCCGGTCCGCTCCGCCTCCCGGATTTGTGCGCGCTTCAGCCGCTCATCGAGCGAATCAAGTCGTGCATCCTGTGGAGACTCAACGTCCTGCCCGGTCTTGTCCTCCATCATGTTCCACTCCCAATACTTGGCGACCGGATGTTATCAGCAGCCGCGAAAGGCAGGAACATGGCGGCCGACAAGCCCGCCAAGGCGCCGCCCCTTTATGAAGGGGCCGGTGGATAGTCAACCGGGCCTTCCCCGATGCATGAGGATTAAACTATGTGGGCTGCGGAGGATTGCCGTGAGACTTTCGTTGCTGAGCTTCGTCTTGCTGGCCTCTTGCAATGGACAGGCAGTGCCGGACGCGGCGAACAATGTCGCCGCGCAACCTTCTGCCGCGGCGCCGGCGGCGCCCGCCGCACCGGCTGAATCATTTGTCTACGACGTAGAAAACGATCTCATCGAGTTCCACTACGGCTGGTCCGCCGAAACGGCGGCGGTGCCTCAACTGGTCGCCCGTTTCCGTAAGGAAATGGAGAAAGGCGAGGCCGATCTGATCGGCGGGGCCAAGGACGACAAGGAATCGCGCGAGAAGCAGGGCTTCGACTTCCACGGCTTTATGTCGTCGACCCAGTACGACACCGCCGGCCAATCGGACCGGCTGCTCAGCCTGAAGGTGGATGTCGGCTCCTATGAGGGCGGAGCCCACGGCAACCACGGCGTTGGCGGCCTATTGTGGGATCGCAAGGCGGCCAGGGAAATCAAGGACACAGGCCTGTTCACCGAACCGGCCAACCGCGATCGATTGCTGACCCAGCGCTGGTGCGACGCACTCAACAAGGCACGGGAGGAAAAGCGCGGCGAGCCGGTCGGTGGTGGCGGATTGTTCGATGACTGCCCCAAGCTGGACGAGATCGCGATCATTCCGACCGACAAGGACAAGAATGGGCGGTTCGAGCTGCTGACGCTTATCGCATCACCCTATGTCGCCGGGCCTTGGGCCGAAGGTGATTATGAGATTGAATTGGCGGTGACGCCCGACCTGATTGCTGGCCTCAAGAGCGATTATCGCGCCAGCTTCGAGGCTCGTCAGCCGCAGTAAGTGGGAACGGCCGATTGGCCGGCCACGAGC
This sequence comes from Sphingomonas caseinilytica, assembly GCF_023516455.1. Lineage (GTDB taxonomy): Bacteria > Pseudomonadota > Alphaproteobacteria > Sphingomonadales > Sphingomonadaceae > Sphingomicrobium > Sphingomicrobium caseinilyticum. Next base: position 873,876 of record NZ_JAMGBA010000001.1, read on the forward strand.
CTTCGCCAACCGCCCTGATTGAGAAGATAATATTCGCCGACGCTGACTCGGCGGAGCAGGCTGCATGCGGCGGTAATCCCGACTTCCTCGGGGGTGACGCCCTTTCGGGCGGCAAGGTTGGAATAGAGGGCACGGCGGCGGATATTGACCGCACCGACGTGCCGGCGAACATCCGCAGACACATTCGCCGATGAAAGTCCGAGGTAGCCGTCGAACCGCTCGCCAACCTGTCCGGAACGACGGGCCGCGACGATTGCCGAGGAATCCTGGGCCGGAGCGGATGCAGGCATCGCAAGGCTGGAAAACGCCAACAGCCCGAAGAGAAGCGCGCGCATCGCTACCTCTGCTGCGGCTGCTGGGGCTGCTGCGGGAAGGCATCCGGATTCTGCTGGATCAGCTGCTCGACGTCGCGCTGAAGCCGAACCAGCACTTCCTGCTGGATCGTGACGTTGAGGTTGATCTCGATCGGCTTGTCCGGAGGGGAGACCGAAATGCATCCGGCAAGGGGCAGCATCAGCGCTCCGCCGCAAGCCGTCTTAAATAGTCGGGATCTGGTCATGGCTTGATCCTCATGGTTGCTTCGTGGGGGTTGGAGTGATTTCCTGTTCGACCGGGGTCTGGCTCTGCTGCTCGCTCTCTTCGCGCCGACGGGTTTCGACGACGATGCCCGGGACTTCATCCAGCGGTCGCGGCAGCGCGGGTTCGATCACCTGGGTCGGATCGCGGAAGCTCTTCGCCGTGGCGATCAGGGCACGGAACGGCCCCTTGATCGTGACATTGAAGTTGAACGGGATGCGGTTCACCGACTTGATGAATTGCTGCGTGCTCGTATTGCCCAGGCCGACGCCTTGAATGGCCAGCCTCGTCGCGAATTCGCCGTCCAGATAGCCGTCCAGACGGATGATCATCGATCGGAACTTGAGATCGCGCAGCGCATCGAAGGCGAGGCTGCCCATCATGCCGAGGTCAGCCTTGTTGACTACGCCGTTGTAGGAGAGTGTCCCGCCACCTTCGCGACTGTCGAGCCGGCCGCCGACGATGCGGCCGCCCTCATCGTCGAAGATCATCGGCAGGACGCCGTCGAAGGTGCCGGTCGCGCTGATTTCCTTGAAGCCCATGGAATCGACGAAGGTCTTGGCGTCCAGGCCGACCACTTCGAATGTCAGGCGCTTCGGGCTGGGCCGGCCGAAGTTCAGTATCGTTTCCTGAAGGATCAGCTGTCCGCCCATGAACGGCCATTCGCCACGCTCGATCTTGACCAGATTGTCGGGCAGCAGCTGGTACCGGATCACCCCATTCTCGACGAGGATGCCGGCGTTGACGCTCGCCAGGCTGACCGTCTGGCCGGGCGCCGTTTGCAGGCCCAACAGGTCGGTGAAGCGGATCGTGCCGGTCAACCCCGTGACCGGGCCGAAGCTTGCCGCGAGGTCCATGCCATGGGCGGTGAATTCGCCCGTCGACGTCACTTCGCCGGAACCGGTCCAATTGATCTGGCCCTGACCGCTCAGCCGGCCCATGACGAGTGCGACCACGCCTTCGGAGAGCCGGGTCAACTCTTCCGGCTGCAGGCCCGGACCGAAGGTGACGCCCGGTACGTCCAGCACGGCATTGCCGTTACCGTTATCCAAATTGTGCTGGATGGTTACGTCGGTGATCTTGGTGCCGCTGGCCGGATGATGCAGGGACCCGGTGGCATTGATCTTCCCGTCGGCCATGACGAGTTTCATGTCGTCGCTGCGCAAGGGGTAGAAGTTGGGTTGCTCCACCCGGTGAGCGAGCAACATGCCGCCGGAGATCGACACACCGCCGTTCCCCATCCTCCAATCGCCGCTCGCTTCGCTGACGAGGAGCGGAACTCGTCCGAGCGTTGCGGTTCCACCGCTGAATGTACCGACGCCCTTGTAATTGCCCTCCAGCCGGGCCGCGTCGATCGATACGGGCGAATCGGCCCGCCCCATTCGCACTGCCAAGTCCGCCAGTGCGAACCGTTCCGTCAGGAGCCTGGCTGAGGACGCGGCCGCGCTGAATGGCGATTGACCCATGCTGCCGACGAAACGAGGCCGGTTGAGGTTTGCGCCGAACTGGATCGCGCCGCCCCGCCCCTGATAGGCAATGGCGGGGCCGATCGGGCATACCGGCAAGCGGGCCGGGTTAAGGCGAAGGCTGCCCATCTGGAAGCTTGCGAAGCTGGCCTCAATGCAGCGCTTACCGAACGTGAATTTGCTGGAACCGCCGAAGCTGGCGTCGATCGGCAGGCGAAGTCCCCGCACGAACCCTCCAGGCACCGGGCCATCGAGCAATGCGACGGTTTGCAGCTGGGTCGAGCCGTCGCGCCCAGCGGCGAAGCGGATCGGCGCCATCGCCAGCCGGGTGTTGCCGACCCGGTAAGGCGCGATGGTTGCTGTCCCGCTCATCGGGGCACCGCTCCGCGGTTGGGACAAGGCGATCCTCGCCGTCGGCAGACCTCCGCCCTGAAGTGCGAAATTGCCGTCGATCCGCATCTTGCCCGACGGCCAATAGTAAGTGACGCCGTCGCCACCGCTCGCCTGGATCTTTGCCCCGGTCGGAGCAGCCGCGTTGGCGGTTTCGATCCGGATCGCTCCTCCCCCCCGCTGATTGACGAGCCGTAGCGACCCTTCGACGTTGAACCGGCCTATTGCCCGCCGGATGGAATTCGAAATCGCCAGGCCGATCGGGCCAAGCGGTGTGCCGTCCAACGCGGCCAGCGGATCGACGAGCATGGTAAAGAGCGAAGGATTTACCCGGACGTCATTGGCGCCATAATCCCCGATCGCGACCAGTCCCCCCGCTCCTGCTTCGAGCCGGTAGCGACCTTCGAACCGGGTACGTCCGGCGGCAATGCGGTCGAGGCGGGACTGTTGTGCGAGCAAATCGATCCGCCCGAGTGCGCGGGCGGGCGTTCCGTTGAACGTCAGGTTGCTGACGACCCCGGCCATTCCGTTCGCGCCAGCCTGGAAGTTGGCCATGGTCAGGCGGCCACCGCCCCTGAAACTGTCGAAGCCTTCGGCGAAGCTGGAATCGATTTCCATGCGCGGCTGGGCGAGAAGCAGGTTGCTGGACGGGCAGCTTAGCGCCTCGGCACCGATCGGACCTTTGACATTCGGACGGCGCGCCGTGACACCAACGTCGACGTGGGCGCGGAAGCGATCGAGATTGCAGGCCCCGAACTTCAAGCCCGGAGCCGACGCCGCGAGCTGCCCGGCGAACCCACCCGACAGATTGCCCTCACCTTGCAGCGCGAAGCCCATTGGTCCGTAGGGGGTAGCGAGCGCAATCGTCGCGTCGCGGGCATCGACTGAGATATCGGGAAGCCGGAACGGCTTGCCGCTGGGCGGTGGCAATAGCTTGTCGACCTGGCCCCAGGTCACTCGACCGTCCGGCAGAAGCCTGCCCTTTAGCCGTACGCCTCGCGCCGCGATCCGATAGACCTCGAAGCTTCCGTTCCACAGGATCCTGAGCTGAATGACCGCCCGGCGAACCGTCAGATCGGGTTTGGCCGGATCGCCAATGACCAGGTTGCTGATTTGCTGGGTTCGAAAGCCGACGCGGTCGAGCGTATAGCTGCCCTGCACACCGCGGCGCTCCAGCTCATCCTTGATGAAATCGTCGGCGATCGGCTTTCGCCATACCCACAGCGCGGCGGCGGCGATGACCAGCAGGATGATGAATAGGAGCAGCCCGACCTTGGTCAGCCGCCAGGCTCGATGCCAGCCGCTTCGGTCGTGCACCACGACCTGTTCGACGAGCGCGCCATGTTGCGGCGCCACGCGGACATGCTCGGCATTACCCTGTTCCTTGTCCGCACTCATCCCGGTCCAAAACCTCCCGGATCGCCGATCGTTCCGTTACCGCATCGATGCGGCGTTGCATGGGAAACGCGCTTTGCCTAGCCTAGGCTCCGCTCGGGATTGTGGGTTTTAGTGGGAAAAGCCGCTTGGCTGACGTTCCGAGTAGTTCAAATGGACATCGTTCCCGCCTTCGCCAGCGCCTGTTCGAGGGTGGTGGAAAGGCGCTGCTCGACCATGAGCTGGTCGAATATCTACTGGCCCTTGCAGTCCCGCGCCGCGACACGAAGACCCAGGCCAAGGAGCTGATCGCGCGGTTCGGAGGGATCGGTCCGCTGCTGTCCGCCTGTCCTGTTGCCCTGCGCCGCGAAGGACTGAGCGAAGGGATGATCGGAGCGCTCAAGATCGCCGAGGCCAGCGCGTTGCGCATGCTCGAGACGCGGATCGAGGGTCGCCCAATCCTGTCGAGCTGGGATGCGCTTGGCGACTATCTCCAGGCAGCCATGGCCCATTCGCCCATCGAGGAAGTGCGGATCCTTTTCCTCAACGCCCGAAACATGCTGCTCGCCAATGAGTCAATGTGGCGCGGCTCGGTCGACGAGGCCCCGGTTCACGTTCGCGAAGTGATCGGCCGTGCGATCCAGCTCGGAGCGACCGCGATCATCATCGTCCACAATCATCCGTCCGGCGACCCTTCTCCCAGCAGCCAGGATATCCGGATGACGAAGGAACTGATCGAGGCCGGCCGCCACATGCGGGTTACGGTCCATGATCATGTCATCGTCGGCTTGCGCGGGCGCAGCAGCATGAAGGCGATGGGGCTGATCTAGCCGGAAGCCGACACTCGACCGCGTTCGGTTGTTCGTCCGTAGAAGCATGTTTGAGCTCGGTTGAATTGGCGGCCAACCCAATCGGCAAGACATCCCGTTACCTCGGAGGCTTCCAGATCATGCCGGTTTCTATCCAATTAGCGGCGCTCCTTCTCGCTTCCGCCTCCACGCCAACGGAGACTGCGCCGGATCGGGCGATGATCGTGAAGGCCTTCGACGAGGTGGTGTTCGTGCCGATCATCAAGTCCCGGCCCGATGGTCCGCAAATGGGCGTCCTGCGCGGCAATCCCAATGAGGGGCCGTCCGACATGATCCTGAAAATGCCCAAGGGCCCGGGCACCTTGCACACCCATACCGCCGACTATCACCTGACGATCATCAGTGGCGAAATGAAGCATTGGGATGCTTCCAGTGACGAATCCAAGGTCCGTCCGCTCGGCCCGGGGAGCTACTGGTTCCAGCCCGGCGGCGAACCGCACGCCGACGCCTGTCTGTCCGACGAGTGCGTGATGTTCATCCACTGGTCCGGCAAGCGCGACGGGCAGTTGTACAAACCTCAGTAGTGTGATGAAGGCGACCCAAATCAGCCGTGGCGGAAGATCGCTTCGGCGGCCCTACCTGCTACGCTCGACGATAATCGGCGTTGGTCCCAGCCTGTTGCCAGTATCGCGTGAGGCCAATCTCATTCACCAGACCTTCGAAACGAGCGTCGGCTCGCAAAGCGCGCATTGTCGGCAGGAACAGGAATCGCGTGTCACGCGCGTCCAGCGTCACGTCTGGACGGCTGGTCGCGGATGCCCGATCGGGGATCGAGAAACCGCGCGAAAAATAATAGGCGTCCGCGATTTGAAAAGCTTCGTCGGCGAAGCCCGTCATTCCCAAATATTGAATAGCCATTCTGGCCAGCCAAGCGGCTTCCCGGGACTGCTGCATCAAGGCGCTCTTCGCCGCCTCGCGGTCGGACGGAGCGTTGCTGACCAGCGCCCGCGCCACTGCCGCTTGCAAGGCTAGCTCCTCCGGCGGGATCGATGCTGGCTTGTTCGCTGGATCCTGGGTCATTGCCAGGGCTGCGCCAGGCTGGCCACCCGTCAGCAGCATGTCGAACCTGGTCTGCCATATGACCTCATGCGTCCGGTAGATGGAGTCGGCTTCCTCCAATACCCTATCCGCTTCCTCTGTCTTGCCTGAGCCCCAAAGCGCCTGGATGTGCCAGCGATACTGGTTGGGAGGTGGCGCTTCATCCCTGATCTTTTCGAAGAGCTCGCTCGCTTCAGACAGCCGCCCGACGAGCGTCAGCAGCCAGCCTAAACAGAAACTCACCAGCCACTTTCCTGGCTGATCGCTGACTCCTCTACGAAACTCCCGCTCCATCAAAAGCCAGTTGCCTCGCATCGGCCGCGCGTAGGCGACCGCGGATCGCCCGTAGGCGTTTCTTGGATCAAGTTGCAGGGCCCGCTGGCCGGCTTCATGAGCCCGCTCCCAAATGGCCGTTCGCTCCGATGCGGTGACAAACCAATGAGCACGGTCGGCATAGGCAACGCCGAGGAAGCCCCAGGCGTCCGCATTGTCGGGCGCAACCGTGGTCGCGCGGCGGTACAATCCAATCGCTTGAGCATTGCCCTCGCCGGAGCCTTGGGTCCAGGCCTGCCGGGCCTTGCCAAACAGCGCTTCGACTTCGGGCGGGTTCGAAGGCTCCTTCGCGCGAAGCAGCAGGAAGCCGGTCGCGCCGATGGCGGCGACGGCACCGCCGACGACCAGCGTTCGACGCGCCAGCGCCGGTGCCGGTGCTGCGTGTTTTTGCGGTGGGATGTCACGGACTTCCCCGGTCCCTGGGGCAAGCTCGTCGACGGCCTGCTGTAATGCACGCATCCCCGTCGAACTCGCCCGAAGGCCCGAGCCGGACAGGTCGATGGTCTGATACTGTCGAAATCCCAACGGCGCTTGTGATCCATCCACGGTAACCGGCACCAGCCGTCCAGAGTCGCGTCCGCTTGCCGCCTCGTCCCGCACCCAGGCACTGTCGATGGAGTGTTCCGACCATAGAACCACGACGGCATCGGCCCGCATCAGCGCCTGCTCGATTACCTTGCTGTACTGGGCCCCGCCCTTGATGTGGCGGTCCCACCATACGGAATGCCCAGCGCTTTCCAGCGCAAGCACTATCGTCCGCGCCTTATCGCTGTCATCTCGATCGTAGCTCAAGAATACGCTAGCCAAGAGCGGCCCCTAACTAGAACGGCAAAAAACTGCGCTAAAAACCGTCGACAGACAAGCGGGGCTAAAGCGCGCAAGCCATCATTGGACTGATCTCCCGCTCATGTCCGCTTTCCACCCAATGCGGTCGTAAGCGTCGCCCAATCGTTGCCCCACCGCCTTACCCTTGCTAGGCGCGCGGCAATTCCACGCTAACGCAAAGGCCCCGCATGGTCCCCCGCTATTCCCGTCCCGCGATGACCGCCATCTGGTCGTCGGAGAACCGCTATCAGATCTGGTGGGCGATCGAGGTGTTTGCCGCGGAGGCGATGGGGAAGATCGGGATGATCCCGGCCGACGACGCCGCCACCATCCGCAAGGCTTTTGACGCGAACGTGCTGGGCGAGATCGACGTCCCGGCGATCGACGCGATCGAGGCGGTCACCAAGCATGACGTGATCGCCTTCCTGACCTGGGCCGGCGAGAAATTGGGGCCGGAGCGGCGCTGGTTGCACCAGGGAATGACGTCGAGCGACGTTCTCGACACCAGCCTGGCGGTGCAGCTGATGCAGTCGGCGGACCTGCTGCTTGAGGATCTGGACCAGCTGTTGGCAGTGCTGAAGCGGCGGGCGTTCGAACATAAGCTGACCCCGACGATCGGCCGCAGCCATGGCATCCATGCCGAGCCGGTGACCTTCGGCCTGAAGCTGGCGCAGGCATATGCCGAGTTCGACCGCAACCGGGCCCGCCTCAAGGCCGCGCGCGACGATATCGCAACCTGCGCCATTTCCGGCGCCGTTGGCACCTTCGCCAACATCGACCCGGCGGTCGAGGAGCATGTCGCGAAGGAGCTGGGTTTAACCCCCGAGCCGACCTCGACCCAGGTCATCCCGCGCGACAGGCATGCCATGTTCTTCGCGACCTTGGGCGTCGTCGCCTCGTCGATCGAGCGGCTGGCGGTCGAGATCCGCCACCTGCAGCGGACCGAGGTGCTGGAGGCCGAGGAATATTTCTCGCCGGGCCAGAAGGGCAGTTCGGCCATGCCGCACAAGCGCAACCCGGTGCTGACCGAGAATCTGACCGGTCTTGCCCGGGTGGTCCGTTCGGCGGTCGTCCCGGCGATGGAGAATGTCGCGCTATGGCATGAGCGGGACATCAGCCACTCGTCCGTCGAGCGGTTCATCGGGCCGGATGCTTGCATCACGCTCGACTTCGCACTGGCCCGCCTGACGGGCGTCATCGACAAGCTGCTGGTCTATCCCGACCGCATGCAGAAGAACCTCGATAAGATGGGCGGCCTCGTCCATTCGCAGCGGGTGCTACTGGCGCTGACACAGGCCGGGCTTTCCCGCGAGGACAGCTATGCGCTGGTGCAGCGCAACGCGATGAAGGTGTGGGAGTCGGACGGACAGCTGTCGCTGCTTGACCTGCTCAAGGGCGATGCGGACGTCACGGCCAAGTTGGATGAAGCACAGCTCGAGGAGCTGTTCGACCTCGGCTATCATTTGAAGCGCGTAGACCAGATTTTCGAGCGCGTGTTCGGCGCCGCCTGAAAGGAGGCTCGGTCATGACAATGCGTCTGAATTACGGGGTCGTCGCTCCCGAAGCGATCAAGGCGATGATGGGCCTTGAGCAGACGGTCGAGGCGATGGGGCTGGACCGGAAGCTTGTCCACCTGATCAAGCTTCGCGCGTCGCAGATCAACGGCTGCGCTTACTGCATCGACATGCACAATAGAGAGGCGCGGCACGACGGCGAGCGGCAGCAGCGGCTCGACCTGCTCCCCGCCTGGCGCGAGACCAATTTCTTCGACGAGCGGGAACGCGCGGTACTCGGCTGGACCGAAGCCTTGACCCTGATTTCGGAAACCAATGCGCCCGATGCCGATTATGAGGCATTGGCAGCGGCGTTCGATGAGAAGGAGCGGGTCGCGGTGACGCTTGCGATTGGGGCGATCAATGCGTGGAACCGGATCGCCATCGGCTTTAGAACGCCCGTAGCCAGGGCCAAGGAATGACCCCTTTCATGTTGCTCGGAGCGTAAATGGCCGCCGTTCAGCCTTGTGCCCTGTTGCTGGTAATCGGACCCGACTGGCACGTCGAAACCGTAAGCGCCAATGTCGGCATGCTGGGCGATATCCGCCCCGCGACCGTCGTCGGCCAACCTCTTGCCGATGTGATTGGCAGCAAGGCCATTCATAGCTTGCGCAATCGCCTCGCGTGGCTGTCGAGCGACGAGAGCGAAGTCCAGGATTATGGCGTCGAATGGGGCGACGTGATGCTCGACATCCGTGCGACCGGCGACGACGGCCGCTACCTGATCGAGGCGGAGCTGGCGGCGGAACCGCGACTGCCGGACGGCATTGGCATGGTTCGTTCGATGAGCGACCGCCTGACCGGAAACGAGCCGGTGGAGCTGGCAGGCCAGGCCATGCGGCTTCTGCATTCGCTGATCGGGTTCGAAAAGGTGGTGATCTGCGACGATCTGGGCGCGGTGATCGCTTCCAACCTGAAATCCGACACTGAAGGCACCTTCCCGACCACGAATGGATCGCGCCTCATTGCCGATCGGGACGCCGAGCAAGTGCCGCTGGTTGGCAACGAGGAAGACGAGCTTCTGGCCAAGGCCGCCTATCTTGCCCCCGGGGCTGAAGAGGTCGAACGGCTGGCCGGATTGGGTATCGCATCGACCATGTCGCTGCCGCTGCGTATCGACGGCGAACTGGTCGCCTCGCTCCATGCCTTCAACTCAACGCCAAAGCGCATTGGGGCCGAGCGGCGCTCAGTGGCACATTTGTTTGCGGAACGGCTCGTCGCGCGGATGGCGCGCCGAGGGTGGGGCAAATATGCCCTAACCCCCTAAGGCGTCCTTGATCCGGCGGAAGAAGCCCTTGCTTGCCGGGCATTCGTCACCGGTCTCGGTGTCGCGGAACTGCTCGAGAATGGCGCGCTGATCCTTCGACAGCTTGGTCGGTGTTTCGACCAGGATCCTGGCCATGAGATCGCCTCGGCCGCGGCCGTTGAGAACGCTCATGCCGGCACCCCGCTGGCGGATCGTCTCGCCCGACTGGATGCCCGCCGGGATCTTCAGTTCGATCCGCTCGCCGTCGATGCCTGGGATGGTGATGCAGCCGCCCAGCGCTGCCGTTGTGAAGGTGATCGGCGCCTCCGCCACGAGGGTCGTCCCGTCGCGGCCGAAGATGGAGTGGCGCTTCATGTGGACGAACAGGTAAAGGTCGCCCGCCGGCGCACCGCGCATCCCGGCCTCACCTTCTCCGGCGACGCGAATGCGCGTGCCTTCGTCGACGCCGGCGGGAATGTTGACGTTGAGCTTGCGGGTCTTGAGCGCTCGGCCTTCGCCTTCGCACGACGGGCAGGGATCGGCGATGGTCTGGCCCGAGCCCATGCAGCCGGGACAAGTCCTTTCGACGACGAAAAATCCCTGTTGCGCACGAACCTTGCCCGCGCCGCCGCAACTAGGGCAGCTTTGGGCCGCCGTATGACCGCGCGAACCCGATGCGTTGCAAGCTTCGCAGGCGGCAAGCGCCTGTACGGCGATCGTCTTCTCGATGCCCGAATAGGCCTCTTCCAGCGATAGCTCGAGGTCGTAGCGAAGGTCCGAGCCGCGGGCCGCGCTGGCCCGCTGCGCGCGGGGATCCATGAATTCGCCGAAGATCGACGAGAATATGTCGGAGAAGCCTTCGAATCCGCCGCCGCCTGCGCCGCCGAAGGGACCTTGCCCATTCGAGCCATTCTGGAATGCGGCGTGGCCGAAGCGGTCGTAGGCCGCGCGCTTTTGCGGGTCCTTCAGGACGTCATAGGCCTCATTCAAGGCCTTGAAGTGCGCTTCCTTGTCGGTGCAGCCGCCATGGCGGTCGGGATGGCAATCCATCGCCGCCTTGCGGTAGGCCGCCTTGATCGTCTTGTCGTCGGCTCCCTTGGGGACGCCGAGCAGTTCGTAATAATCCGTGGCCATCATTCCCCACCCATGACGAACGGCGCCGACCGATTTTCATCCGCCGGCGCCGTCAATGTCATGACCCTCAGGCCTTCTTGTCTTCGTCGACTTCCGAGAATTCGGCGTCGACAACTTCTTCATCAGCCGGAGCGGCTTCGGCGGTTGCGTCGGCCGACTGGGCCGTCGCTTCCTCGCCGCCAGCGGCTTGCGTCTTCTCGTAGATCGACTGGCCAAGCTTCATCGCCGCCTGGGCCAGCGCCTCGGTCTTGGCCTTCATCGCCTCGGCATCACCGCCTTCGACAGCGGTCTTGGCCTCGGCAACCGCGGCCTCGATCTCGCTCTTCAGCGCATCATCGACCTTGTCGCCATGCTCCTTCAGCTGCTGCTCGGTCGAATGAATGAGGCTTTCGGCCTGGTTCTTCGACTCCGCAGCGTCGCGGCGCTTCTTGTCTTCTTCGGCGAACTGTTCGGCTTCCTTCACCATCTGGTCGATGTCGTTATCCGAAAGGCCGCCCGACGCCTGGATGCGGATCTGCTGTTCCTTGCCCGTGCCCTTGTCCTTGGCAGTGACGTGGACGATGCCGTTGGCGTCGATGTCGAACGTGACCTCGATCTGCGGGACGCCGCGCGGCGCCGGCGGAATTCCGACCAGGTCGAACTGACCAAGCGCCTTATTGTCGTTGGCCATCTCGCGCTCGCCCTGGAAGACGCGAATGGTGACCGCATTCTGATTGTCGTCCGCGGTCGAGAAGGTCTGGCTCTTCTTCGTCGGGATGGTCGTGTTGCGGTCGATCATCCGGGTGAAGACACCGCCAAGCGTCTCAATGCCCAGCGACAGCGGGGTCACATCGAGCAGCAGCACGTCCTTGACGTCGCCCTGCAGGACGCCGGCCTGGATGGCAGCGCCCATCGCCACGACTTCGTCAGGATTGACGCCGGTGTGCGGCTCGCGGCCGAAGAATTCCTTCACCACTTCGCGGACGCGCGGCATGCGGGTCATGCCGCCGACTAGGACGACATCGGCGATGTCCTTCGCCTCGATGCCGGCATCCTTCAGCGCCTTGCGACACGGCTCCAAGGTCCGGTTGATGAGGTCGGCAACCAGCTTTTCCAGGTCCGCGCGGCTGATCGTTTCAACGAGGTGCAGCGGGGTCGTCGTGCCGCCTTCCATGCGGGCGGTGATGAACGGCTGGTTGATCTCGGTGGTCTGGGCCGAGCTAAGTTCGATCTTGGCCTTTTCCGCGGCTTCCTTGAGGCGCTGCAGGGCGAGGCGATCGGTCTTGAGGTCGATGCCTTCCTTTGCCTTGAACTTGTCGGCCAGGAACTCGACGATCTTGGCGTCGAAATCCTCGCCGCCGAGGAATGTGTCGCCGTTGGTCGACTTCACCTCGAACACGCCATCGCCGATCTCAAGGACCGAGACGTCGAAGGTGCCGCCACCAAGGTCGTAGACCGCGATCGTCTTGCCCTCTTCCTTTTCCAGGCCATAGGCGAGCGCAGCCGCGGTCGGCTCGTTGATGATGCGCAGGACTTCAAGGCCGGCGATCTGTCCGGCGTCCTTGGTCGCCTGGCGCTGGGCATCGTTGAAGTAGGCGGGAACCGTGATGACGGCCTGGGTAACCGTTTCGCCGAGATAGGCTTCGGCGGTTTCCTTCATCTTCTGGAGCGTGAAGGCCGAGATCTGCGAGGGCGAATAATCCTTCCCGCCGGCCTGGACCCAGGCGTCGCCGTTCGCGCCCTTGACGATCTTGTAGGGCACCAGCTCGGTGTCCTTCTTGGTGATCGGATCGTCAAAGCGGCGGCCGATGAGGCGCTTCACCGCGAAAACGGTATTGTCGGGATTGGTGACCGCCTGGCGCTTGGCCGGCTGGCCGACAAGGCGTTCGCCGTCCTTGGTGAAGGCTACGACCGACGGGGTCGTACGCGCGCCTTCAGCATTCTCGATAACCTTGGGCTTTCCCCCCTCCATAACCGCGACGCAGCTATTGGTGGTACCCAGATCGATCCCGATCACTTTCGCCATATTCTAATCCTCTTACTTGCCCCTCATGGATGCGCTGCCCAGCCATCCACGAATTGATGTTTCGCGGGCGATATAGGTCTGCGATTTCAAGCGACAAGGGTGACATCAAACTCGTCATTCCCGCGGAAGCGGGAACCTAGATTTTATTTTTTGGGGCTGGGTCCCCGCTTTCGCGGGGATGACGAAGTGAGGGTCAGGGCATCGCCATCCCACCATTGACGTGCAGCGTCTGGCCAGTGACGTAACCCGCCTCGTTGCTGGCAAGATACACCACCGCCGCGCCGATATCGTCGCCGCTGCCCATCGCGCCGGTCGGGATCTTGGACAAAATCCCTTCCTTCTGAGTGTCGGTCAGCGCGTCGGTCATCGCCGAAGTCATGAAGCCCGGCGCGACGCAATTCACCGTGATTCCACGGCTCGCGACTTCCTGCGCGAAGGCCTTGGACATGCCGATGAGGCCGGCCTTGGAGGCGACATAGTTCGCCTGCCCCGGATTGCCAGTCACGCCGACCACCGAGGTGATGTTGATGATCCGGCCATGCCGCGCCTTCATCATCGGCTTCATCGCCGCCCGCATCAGTCGAAAGGCGCCTTCAAGATTGACCTTGATGACCTGGTCCCACTCCTCGTCCTTCATTCGCATGGCGAGGTTGTCGCGGGTGACGCCGGCGTTGTTGACGAGGATGTCGAGCTTGCCGAGCGCCTCGACGGCACGCGGGACGAGCTGATCGACCTCTTCAGGGTTCGACAGGTTGCAGACGAGCGTCACATGGTCGCCGCCAAGCTCCTTGGCGAAAGCTTCGAGCTTGGCTGCATTGGAACCGGACAGCACCAATCGGGCACCTTGAGCCGCGAGCGATTTGGCGATCGAGCTGCCAAGGCCGCCGCTTGCGCCGGTTACGAGAGCCGTCATTCCGGTGAGGTCAAACATTCTCACTACCCCTATTTCCGTCATGCCAGCGAAGGCTGGCATCCATGTTGATCGACCTGGGCCCCAGCCTTCGCTGGGGTGACGGTCAGTGCAATTCCTTGGCCAGCGCCTCAATGTCTTCGATCGTGACGACGCTGGTTACCTTGGCGTCCGGCGCAATGCGCTTCACCATCGGGCCGAGCACCTTGCCGCCCAATTCGACGAATTCTTCCACACCAGCGGCAGCCATGTTGGCGACACTTTCGCGCCAGCGGACCATGCCCGTCACCTGTTCGACCAGCTGGTTGCGGATCGTCGACGGGTCGGCGACCGCTTGCGCGGTGACGTTTGCAAATAGCGGCACCGCGGGCGCCAATATGTCCGTGTTGCCCAGTGCGTCGGCCATGGCATCGGCCGCGGGCTGCATCAACGGGCAGTGGAAGGGCGCGGATACCGGAAGCGGCAGGGCGCGCTTGGCACCCATATCCTTGGCGAGCGCGATGGCGCGGTCGATTGCGCCCTTGTGGCCGGAAATGACGACCTGCGAGGGGTCATTGTCGTTAGCGACGGTGCAGACCTCGCCTTCCGCAGCAGCCGCCGCGATCTTCTGGGCAAGCTCAAGGTCCGCGCCAAGAAGCGCAGCCATCGCGCCCACGCCCACGGGCACGGCCGCCTGCATCGCCTGACCGCGCAGCTTCAGCAGCTTCGCGGTTGTCGCAAGGTCGAAGGACCCGGCCGCGGCCAGCGCCGAATATTCGCCGAGGCTGTGGCCCGCGACGAAATGAGCTGACTTCGCAAGGTCGACGCCGCCTTCCCGGGTCAGCGCTCGGAACACCGCCAGCGCATGGGCCATGATTGCCGGCTGGGCATTCTCGGTGAGCTTAAGATCGTCATCCGGCCCTTCGCGCATCAGCTTGAAGAGATGCTGGCCAAGTGCCTCGTCGACTTCGGCAAAGGTATCGCGAGCGGCGACGCTGGCCTGGCTCAAGGCATCGCCCATGCCGACCGATTGGCTGCCCTGCCCCGGAAAAAGGAATGCGCGCATCGAAATCCCTGTTGTTCTGTGCTTAAGTTCGCGGGCGGACTAGGCCGGTCAGCCAAAATTGCCAAGTGCGCTCGGGGGAGAAGCAATAATGAATGAAGCAGAGAACGGCCGGCAGCTTGGCTTCTGGATGTGCCTTGCGTTGGTCGTCGGTACCTTCATCGGTTCCGGTATCTTCCTGCTTCCCGCAGAACTGGCGCCCTTCGGCTGGAACGCAACGATCGGCTGGATGGTCACCATCTCGGGCGCGCTTGGGCTGGCTTATCTGTTCGGCCAGCTGGCACGCACCCTGCCCTATGCCGGCGGCCCCTATGCCTATGTCGGCGAAGCATTCGGGCCGCTGCCCGCATTCGTGGTTGCCTGGAGCTATTGGGTTTCCCTTTGGGCAGGCAATGCGGCGATCGCGATCGCGGCAGTCAGCTATCTGTCGCTGCTGATCCCCTCGCTTGCCGGCGTGGCTGCGTTTGCCGCAATTGCGATCCTATGGGCGCTGACCTTGCTCAATTGCGTCAGCGTCCAGGCCGGCGGCCGATTTCAGATGCTCACCGTGGGCATCAAGCTGGTGCCGCTGCTCGTCGTCATCATCATCGCTGCCTATGTGGTGGGGGCCGACCAACCGACTGCTACGCCAAAGTTCGATTCCGCCCAGATCAGCCTTTCCTCGGTCAATGCAGCGGCGGCCCTCACCTTGTGGGCGCTGCTGGGGTTCGAGGCGGCCTCGATCGCGTCGCGTAACGTCAAGGATCCGGCCCGCAACGTGCCGCGCGCGACCATCATCGGAACGCTTATTGTCGGCGTGCTATACCTGCTGGTCGCGACGCCGGTGACAATGTTCCTGCCGCAAAGTGAAGTGGCAGGATCCAACGCTCCGTTCGCATTGTTCGTCAGCCACTATTGGAGCCCGACGTTCGGCTCGCTGATTGCCGTTTTCGCCGCGGTCA
This sequence comes from Sphingomonas caseinilytica, assembly GCF_023516455.1. Lineage (GTDB taxonomy): Bacteria > Pseudomonadota > Alphaproteobacteria > Sphingomonadales > Sphingomonadaceae > Sphingomicrobium > Sphingomicrobium caseinilyticum. Next base: position 889,578 of record NZ_JAMGBA010000001.1, read on the forward strand.
GCGCGATGGGCGCACTCAACGGCCTGATCCTGATCCAGGGCGAATTGCCGCTCGCCATGGCTCGTGACGGGACATTTCCCCGCTGGTTCGCTGTAACCGCGTCAAACGGCGTTGCCGTGCGGGCCCAGTTGCTATCGTCCGGCCTCGCGACCTTGCTCGTCGCGGCTAACTATGCGCGATCTACGTCTGCGCTGTTTGCCTTCATGGCCCTGCTGTCGACCGCGGCAGCACTGATCCTTTACCTGTCCTGCGCTCTCGCGGCCGGGCGGCTGCAGCTTTCCGGCCGCCTAAAGGGGCCGTGGATCGTCCTGCCGATTGTTGTGTTCGCAAGCATCTACGCGATGTGGACGCTCTATGGCGCGGGCACGGAGCCGATCGCCTGGGGCGCGCTGCTGCTGATTATCGGAATCCCGGTCTACTTCGGGATGCGGCTCAATTCCCTTTGGTCCAGCCCGGCGCAGGCGCCCGCACCGGCCGCACCGCCGGAGTGAGCGGCGAATACAGTCCGCTTAGTTAGCGTTTGACCCGTCGAACTGGGGAGGATCGATGATGAACGACGCAGGCGAGAAGCAACTCATCGGCTACTGGATGACCTGGGCGCTAGTCGTCGGGACGATCATCGGCGCGGCGATCTTCATGCTGCCGGTCGCCCTCGCCCCGCTCGGCCGCAACGCACTGATCGGATGGATCGTCAGCGGCGTCGGCGTACTGTGTATCGTCTATGCGCTCGCCCAGGTGTCCAAGTTCAGCGGAGAGGGCATCCAGGCCAATATCGAGCGGGAGTTCGGGCAGACGACCGGGTTCCTCGTCGCATGGGCTTTCTGGGTGTCTAATTGGGCGGCACAGGCCTCGGTCGCGATTGGAGTGGCGTCGGCATTGTCGTTCATCGGGCCGCAGTTCGGTGGCCCGCACCTGGTCCTGCCGGTCGCGATCGGCTGCGTCCTCATCCTGACCGCGATCAACGCGACCGGCGTGCGCTCCGCCGGCGGCCTTTCGCTGGTGACGGTGGCCATCAAGATATTGCCGCTGCTGGCCGTCATCTGGCTGTTCATGGAGCGGGGCGCGAGCGGGGGCGAGTATGAGCCTTTTGCGCCAATGCCCGTCAGCTTCGGCAATATTGCAACCGCAACCGCCCTCACCTTCTTCGCGCTGACCGGATTCGAAACCGCGACGACACCGGTCGGAAAAGTGCGAGACGCAGGCCGAACGGTCCCGCGAGCGCTGCTGGGCGGCACCGCATTCGTCGTCCTGCTCTACATTGCCGCGGGAACGAGCATCCTAATGCTTCTGCCTGCCGACCTCGCCGCCAACTCGCCGGCACCGTTCGCCGACGCCCTGGTGGCCCGGTGGGGCCATGGAGTTGCGGTAGTCGCGGCGATCGCCATTGCGATCAGTGCCATCGGCTGCCTCAACGGATTAATCCTCGGCACCGGAGAGCTGGGCTATTCAATGGGGCTTCGGGGCGATCTTCCCGCCAGAATGGCGCATACCCGCGGCGCCAATACGCCGGTTTTCTCGCAGTTGGTCGCGGCCGGGCTCACCATCCTCCTGCTGGTCGCCAACAGCAGCCGCGCCACCGTCAATCTTTACACCTTCGTCGTGCTGCTTTCGACGGCGGCGCTGATCCCGGTCTATTCGATCGGCGCCTTTGCCGCCTGGAAGTCGAGCACGGCGATCGGCGCCAGGTCGATCATCATCGTAGCGCTGCTGTTCATCGCGTTCGCGACGTATGGGATTGGCCTTGAAGCCGGCCTTTGGTGCCTGGTGCTGCTAGCCGCCGGCTTGGTAATCCGGACCGCGATGCGGCGGCTTAATTCCCGCGCGTCCAGCCCGGCGCAGGTGGCCGCTCCAGCCTCGCCTCCGGAATGAGTCCGCGGAGCTTCCGCGAGAAGCTCCTCAGGCACACCTCGCTCTTGCCGAGCGGTCCCGGGACATAGGTGGGGCTGGCCATGCCGTGTTGGACGCGGCTGATCAGCTCCGTGTCCTCGGCATTGACCCGGCGGTTGATCCGCCAGTTGAGGAAGCGCGCAGCTCTCATCTCCCGCCGGTCGTCGGGAAGCGCATAGCTGATCTCGCGAATGACGCTGGTCGTCGCGGAGACCGGCAGCCACTGCATGAAGTCGACCTGGTCCGGATAGATGTCGAACGCCACGCAGGGGAACAGCTTGTAATAGAGCCATTTCCGGCGGTGCGTCGGCGGCAAATGCTCGGCCTCCGGGAGCAGGCGCTGATAGGCACGCTCGGACGGATTGGACGATTCATCGTCGCGAAGCTCGCCCTCCATCCGGTCGACCCAGTCCTGTGCCTCGATGCTGTAACGCTTCCCAAACAAACGGGTCAGGCCGGGATGACCAACGGGGATGTGGAGATGGTCCGAATAATTGTCCGCAATCGTCTTCCAGTTGAGATCGCGCGGGCGGAGCGTGACGCGGCCGATCGCGCGCAAATCCTCGAAGCGATATGGCGCCACCTCATGCTCGTAGGGCGCCATCATGTCATGGACGGAGGGCAGGCCCTCTTCCAGCCGGACGAACAGGAAGCCGCGCCAATTTTCGAGCGCGACCGAAACGAGGCCGAGCTTTTCGACCTCAAGTCCCGGATATTCGTGCCGGTGCATGACGCCGACAAGCCGTCCGTCGCGGGCATAACTCCAGGCGTGATAGGGGCAGGTCAGTACCTTGGCGCAGCCGCCCTCGCCGTCGACCAGCCGCGAACCGCGATGGCGGCAGACGTTGGTGAATGCGCGGACGTCGCCGTCGTCGCCGCGAATGACGATGACGCTTTCGCCAAGAAAATCGATCGTACGCCACTCGCCCGGATTGGCGATCTCGCTTTCGTGGCAAACCACCTGGGGCGAGGCGCGAAGGAAAGCGCGCTTCTCCGCGTCGAAGAATTCGGGATCATGATAGAGCCAGCCCGGCAGGCTCACATCGTCCAGCGGATCGGCAGTCGGGTGGATGCTCTTGAGGTGCGTCGCCATGCCCCGCCCTTTGCCACTTGGCAGCGCTCCCGGCAATCAGGGTGGCACCGGTCCCGCCCTGCCGCGTTGCACAGGCGATGAGCAATAATCCGGCCGACCTTGCGCCCGCCCCCTGGTGGGAGCGTGGGGTCCTTTATCAAATTTATCCGCGCTCCTTTCAGGACAGCGACGGCGACGGAGTCGGCGACCTCGCTGGGATCGAACGGCGGCTGGACTATTTCGTCGATCTCGGCGTCGATGCGATCTGGCTGTCGCCCATCTTCCCCTCGCCTATGGCCGACTTCGGCTACGACGTTTCGGACTATGTCGGGGTCGATCCGCTCTTCGGTTCGCTTGAGGATTTCGACCGGCTCTTGGCTGCGACGCACCGGCGCGGCCTGAAACTGTTGCTCGACCTGGTACCCAACCACAGCAGCGACCGGCATGCCTGGTTTATCGAAAGCCGGTCGTCGCGGGATAATCCGAAGCGGGATTGGTACATCTGGCGCGACCCCGGCCCCGACGGCGGCCCGCCCAACAACTGGATAAGCGATTTCGGCGGCTCGTCATGGGAATGGGATGAGACCACCGGCCAATATTATCTCCACGCATTCCTGAAGGAGCAGCCGGACCTCAACTGGCGCAATCCCGAAGTTCGGGCGGCGATGCTCGACGTGATGCGCTTCTGGTTCGATCGCGGAGTCGATGGGTTCCGCATCGATGTGCTGTGGCACATGGTGAAGGCCGAAGACCTCCGCGATAACCCGCCGAACCCCGACTATCGGCCGGGGATGGGTGATATGAACCGCGTCCTGCAGTTGCATTCGACGGACCAGCCGGAGGTGCATGAGATTGCGGCGGAGATGCGATCTCTAGCCGACCAGTTTGGCGAACGGCTGCTGGTCGGGGAGATCTACTTGCCGGTCGAGCGGCTGGTCCGATACTATGGCGTCGATGCGCCGGGCGTGCACCTGCCCTTCAATTTCCAGTTGATCGACTTGCAGTGGAATGCGGCTGCAATCGGCGAAGCCATTCAAAGATATGAAGAAGCTTTGCCGGCCGGCGGTTGGCCCAACTGGGTGCTGGGCAATCACGACCGGCCGCGGATCGCGGCGAAGGTCGGCGAAGCGCAGGCACGCGTTGCGGCGGTGCTGCTGCTGACGCTGCGAGGGACACCGACCATTTATTATGGCGACGAGATTGGCCTCGCCGATGTTTCGATTCCGGCGAACGAGGTCAAAGACCCGCGCGAGCTGAGGGAGCCCGGAATAGGTCTCGGTCGCGATCCTGTGAGAACGCCGATGGGCTGGGACGGCTCGCCGCATGCCGGGTTCACGAGTGGCAAGCCGTGGCTTCCGCTCCACGTCGATTGGCCCAGGCGGAATGTCGAAGCTGAAATCGCCAATCCGGGATCGATGCTTGGTCTTTATCGCGCACTGCTCGCGCTGCGTCGTTCCGAAACGGCACTTTCCGAAGGCGGTTTTGAACTTGTGAATTCACAAGACGATGTGCTCGCCTACCGCCGCAGCCAGGGCGATACCTGCATCTTTGTCGCGCTGAACCTGTCGGGCGAGCGCCGGGCCATCACCCTTCCCTCGGGTGAACTACTCCTGTCGACGATCGACCATGGCGAGTCCGACGGCTCCCTTCGCCCAAACGAAGGCATCATCCTGCGCATGGCGGACTGACCGATGCGCGTCGCGATGCTCAGCTCGATCAGCTGGCGGACCCCGCCCCGCGCCTATGGCCCGTGGGAGTTGGTCACCAGCCTTCTGACCGAAGCGCTTGTCGAACGCGGCGTCGATGTCACCCTGTTCGCCACGCTGGACAGCCTGACCAAGGGCAAGCTCGATGGCGTCGTCCCGACGGGCTATTCGGAGGACCCGGCCCTCAACGCCAAGGCGTGGGAAGCGCTGCACATCGCGCATTTGTTCGAGCGCGCGGGCGAATTCGACCTGATCCATAACCAGGCGGACTTCATGCCGCTGATCTTTGCGGACATGGTCGACACGCCGATCGTGACCACCATCCACGGCTTTTCATCGCCGAGCATCCTGCCGGTCTATCAGCGCTACAACGACCGCTCCGCCTATGTCGCGATCAGCGACGCCGACCGCGATCCGTCGCTGCGTTATGCGGCGACCATCCACCACGGGATTCCGATCGACGAGTTCCCGTTCCACGCCGAGGGCAGCGACGATCTGCTGTTCTTCGGCCGCTTCCACACAGACAAGGGGGCCGGCGAGGCGATCCGCGCCGCCCGCGCGGCTGGGCGCAAGCTGGTCATGGCCGGTCTCATCCAGGACACCGACTATTTCGCGCGAGAGGCAGCGCCGTTCATCGACGATCGCAACGTTGAATATCGAGGCGTGCTGGGCGGCACAGACCGGACGACGGCGCTGGGCTCGGCCTATGCGATGCTCCACCTGATCGGGTTTGAGGAGCCGTTCGGCCTGTCAGTGGTGGAGGCGATGGCCTGCGGGACGCCGGTGATCGCCTATCGCCGTGGTTCGATGCCGGAACTGATCGAGAATGGCGTAACTGGATTCCTGGTCGACAGCTTCGACGAGGCGGTGGCGGCTATCGGGCGCGTCGGCGAAATCGACCGGGCAGCATGCCGCCAGGCCGTCGCCGAACGGTTCACGGTCGACCGCATGGCCGACCGCTATCTGGAGCTTTATCGCCAATTGTTAGGCGGCTGACTCATAATCGGAATTTCTGTATGCCATGGCCACGCAAGGGGTGTGTGCCGATGCCGCTGTACATGGATATTCACAACGCGCCCGGCGCGACGGCGGCAGCCCTCGAGGAAGCACATAAGGCGGACCTCGCGGTTCAGCACAAGCATCACGTCAACTGCATCAAATATTGGCTGAACGAGGAGGCGGGGAAAGTCTTCTGCCTGATCGACGCGCCCAATCCGGAAGCGGCCGCTGCGGTCCATCGCGAAGCCCATGGGCTGATGGCCGAGAAGATCATCGAAGTCGACGAGGATATGGCGGACAGCCTGCTCGGTCCGGGCGAGATCAACCGGGCCGGCGCAGCGCTTCTTCCCGGCGAAACCCACAATGACACCGGGCTTCGGGCCGTCATGTTCACCGATATCGTCGGATCGACCGAGATGACGTCCATTCATGGCGACGAGGTCGCGATCGCCATGCTCGGGGTGCATGACCATATCGTCCGAATGGAAGTTGGCGGGATGGGCGGGCGCGAGGTCAAGCATACCGGCGACGGGATCATGGCCGCATTCAACTCGGCCGCCTGCGCGGTGAAGGCCGCATGCGGGATTCACGGAAACCTTGCCAAGCACAACAACGGTGGCACCGATCACCCCGTCATCGTCCGCATCGGGATCAGCGCCGGCGAGCCGGTCGAGCAGGGCCAGGACCTGTTCGGATCAACTGTACAGCTTGCCGCACGCCTCTGCGCCCAGGCCGAGCCCGGCCAGACCTTGGTGTCGAACGTCGTCGCAGACCTCTGCATCGGCAAAAACTTGAAGTTCCTCGACATCGTCGAGTGCCAGCTCAAGGGTTTTTCCGAGCCGATCCACGCCCGGCCGGTCGAACTCTCCCTCTGATACTTGCCTTTCCCGGGCGTTTCCGCCATAGGCCCGCCCGACCGCCGAGGCCTGCCTCGCGCGGTTGATAATTTTTGAACGACAGCCGGAGGGGCGCATTGCATGGGGCGAGCGTCAGCGATCGGCCAACATAGGTGCATGGAACATGCCGCTTTACGAGCATGTTTTCCTCGCGCGTCAGGATCTGGCCCAAGCCCAGGTCGATGCGCTCGCGGAAAACGCCACCAAGATCATCGCCGATAACGGCGGCAAGGTGGTCAAGACTGAGAATTGGGGCCTGCGCGGCCTCGCCTACCGCATCGCCAAGAACCGCAAGGCGCATTACGTCATGCTCGACGTCGATGCCCCGGCACCGGCGATGGCCGAGCTGGAGCGCCAGACCGGCATCAACGAAGACGTCATCCGCTTCATGACCATCCGCGTCGAAGACCATGAAAAGGGTCCGTCGGCGATGATGCGCAAGCAGGACCGCGATCGTGAACGTAGCCGCGGCCCGCGCCGCGAAGAGCTGGAGGCCTAAGCGATGGCACGTGCATTCTTCCGCCGCCGCAAGTCCTGCCCCTTCTCGGGCAAGGACGCGCCCCGCATCGATTACAAGGACGTTCGTCTGCTCCAGGGCTTCGTGTCCGAGCGTGGCAAGATCGTCCCCAGCCGCATCACCGCGGTTTCGGCCAAGAAGCAGCGTGATCTGGCGAAGGCGATCAAGCGCGCCCGCCACATCGGCCTGCTGCCCTACGTCGTGAAATAAGGAGCAAGGAACATGGAAGTCATCCTGCTCGAACGCGTCGAGAAGCTCGGCCAGATCGGCGACATCGTCTCCGTGAAGAACGGTTTCGCGCGCAACTATCTGCTGCCGAACAAGAAGGCGCTCCGCGCCAACGAAGCCAACAAGAAGGTCTTCGAGGCCAACCGCGCCAAGATCGAAGCTGAAAATGCTTCGAAGCGCTCGGATGCCGAAGCGGCCTCGAAGGGCGTCGACGGCAAGACGGTACAGCTGATCCGCCAGGCGTCGAACGTCGGTGCGCTCTACGGCTCCGTCAGCGCCCGCGACATCGTCGAGGCGCTCGAGGTCGAAGGCGCCAAGGTGTCTAAGAGCCAGATCGTGCTCGACCGCCCGATCAAGGCGATCGGCATGCACGAGGTGAAGGTCGCCCTTCACCCCGAGGTCAGCGTGACCATCAAGGTCAACGTTGCCCGCTCGCCGGAAGAAGCCGAACTGCAGGCGCAGGGCATCGACGTCATGGCGTCGATGTTCGAGCGTGAAGAAGCCGGCTTCACCGAACAGTTCGATCCGAACGCCGAGCCGGGCACGCTTCCGGAAGACGCAGCCGAGGAGGCTCCGGCCGCCGAAGCTCCGGCAGCGGAAGCTGGCGAAGCCGAGGGCGAGGAGGCCTAAGCCTCTCGTTCAGCTCGAAAGAAACAAGCCGTCGGAGTTCGCTCCGGCGGCTTTTTCTTTGCCCTCGTTTCGGCTCGTCGCATTCGAATTTTGGTGGCCGATTTCGAAATGGCGGAATCGCGCCAAAGCGGATGTCGGTTTCCCGACCCGATCTTCCATTCGTCGCATTGCGCGCGCCCGGCGTGGAACGGAGCGACCGCTCATCAGCTTATCGATTCAAGAGCGTGGGGTCAGATCTTGAGGAGGTTTATCGATGGCTAACGATCAAGAGCGGAACCCAAGCTCCGAGCGGGACATCAGCAAGTCGCAATCGCAGCAGCAACCGCAAGCCCAGTCCGGCGAGCAGCGCGAAACCGGCGAAAAGTCCCGTGAGTTCGAAACCGGTCAGGAAGGCCAGCAGGAATTCGCGCAGGATCAGGGCGGATCGCCCGATGAAGGTACGCAGGGCGATACGCTCACCCAGCAGCGCACGGACGTCGAAGGCGCAGCCAGCGGCACGCCCGAGAGCGGTGAGGCCGAGAGCGGCTTCGTCGGTTCAAAGGGCGAGCAGGACAGCAGCAGCGAGCTGGTCGACGAAGAGGAAGACCAGCGCAAGTCCGACGGCGAGTAATTCCAACTCCAACCAAACAAGGGTCGCGCTTCGGCGCGGCCCTTTCTTTATGCGGACTCCCTGGCCAGGAACGCCGCTTCGCGCTCGACGTAGCGGGTGAAGCTTGGCCGCGAGAGGATTCCGGCGACATAGCGCGTGACCCGCGGGTAGCGTCCTTCGTCGATCGCCACTTGGCAGTGGCTGAAGTTGGCGAACGGCCCGGCAACCGAAATGTCAGCCAGGGTCAGGCGGTCCCCGACCAGATAGCCGCTGTCGGGGATGACACCCTCAAGATAGTCGAGCAGCGGCGGAAGCTCGTCTCGCTCCGCCGCTTCGGCCGCGGACAAATCGCCCTCGCGGCCAAGGAAGCGCGGCGCTACCACCTTGTTGAAGAAGATCTTCGCACCGCAGGCGAACAGCAACGTGTCGGCAAATTCGTCGAACCAGATCACCCTGCCCCGCGCCCTCGGCTCGGCCGGGATCAGCTCCGGCTCCGGATATTTTGCCTCGAGATAGTGGATTATCGCGCTGGAGTCGGAGAGCAAATAGTCGCCGTCGGCCAAAGCCGGCATCTTCTTGAACGGGCTTGCCGCGCAAAACTCCGGCGTAGGATTTGGAAACCCGGTCTGCTGGAGGTCGAGTTCAATCCCCTTTTCCGCCGCATAGGCCGCCACCTTGCGAACGAACGGCGACATGGTTGAGCCGTAAAGGATCATCGGATCACTCCTCACTGCTTAAGGTCACAAAGGTCACAAAGGTCTCAAGGAGAGGCGCCTTTTCGGCCAGTCAGTGTGACTTTATCCGGTAGTAGTCGGCGACGCGGTCCAGCGCCAGCCCAAGGACAAGCTTGCCCGCACGAGCCGGCCAGCCGAGGGCCGTCTCGGCGTCGCGCATTCCTTCGCCGGCGCAGACTACCCGCCATAATATGTCGGAGAGACCGGGCCCGGCCGCGGCCACTGCCGTTTCGAACCTTTTCTTCGCGTCGAGTTGCGACGAGCTGAGGTCGACCCGCTCGGCTGAACCCCCACGACTGCGTGAAACCGGCGCAGCGTCCCATGACATGGTCACGCGCTGCCCCAGCTGAGCGCGCTCCCAATCGGCGCGCAGCCGTTCCCCGGCATCAAACTGGCGCTGATTCACATGGCCCCGGGCGAACAGCCAGCCCAACGGGCTTTCGGCCAGGTTCATGGTGACGGAGCGGGCGGGACGCTGCCCCTTTCTGGTGTGCGCATCGCCGACGATCGCGCGCTCCACCAGCAATCGCGACGGTCGTGCCTGGGTTTCCTTCATTTTCCCTCCTGATGAATTCGAGTCGATTTTTCCTTGCCACACAGGAGAATCTGTAGGACAGGCAAAAAACCACATTGGTTAGTATGCGTATTGGAACTGATCCATGATCACTCGAATTCGCGAAGTTCGCCGCGCCCGCGGAATGACGCTGGATGAGGTCGCCAAGGCCTGCGTCCCGCCGACAACGCCGCAGACGATCGGACGGCTTGAAACCGGCACGCGTACGGTATCGGTCAGCTGGCTCAACCGCATTGCGGAAGCGCTTCGCGTCGATGCGGCGGACCTCGTCGACTATCCCGACCATGGCGAGCTCCCGGTGATTGCAGTGCTCGGAGCGAATGGAGCGAGCGCGCCCAAGAAACAGGCCCTGGTCGTTCCGCCGCGCCCCGCCGGAAGCCAAGTAGCGATGACCGTTGCGACCAGCGTCGGCGACTATCGCGCCGGCGACGAGATCTGGTGCGAACGGCTGGAGCCCGAGGACTTCGTGCATGCGCTGAACCGCGACGTGCTGGTACCGCGTCCCGCCGGACGCTTCCTGTTCGGCCGCTTGATCGGCCGTGAAGACGGGAAGCTCCACCTTCTGCCTCCGGGCGCCGGCGGCCGGCAAAGTGTCGTCGCCGATCCGCCTTGGGCAGCGGTCGCAGTCAAGCTGGTACGGGTTCTGTAACGCCCCCCTGCTCGGGAAGATTGCGGATGGCTCGGCTGCCAATGGCACTTATGGTGCCACGGCATGACGAACGACACTCAGCGGCGAGCCTGGAACAATCGGGCGGTCCACCTCATCGATGCGGACTATAACCGGACGTCGGATACGCATCTCATCCTCCACCGTTTCCTCGCCGGCCCGGAAATCCGGCTCTATCTCAAGGACGAGTCCAGTCACCCGACGGGCAGCCTGAAACACCGGCTGGCGCGGTCCCTGTTCCTTTACGGCCTATGCAACGACTGGATCGGGCCGGACACGACGATCGTCGAGGCCTCCAGCGGATCGACCGCCGTGTCCGAAGCCTATTTTGCCCGGATGCTCGGCCTCCGCTTCATCGCCGTCGTGCCGCGGTCGGTCGCCGCCGCGAAGATCGACCTCATCCGCTTCCAGGGCGGCGAGATCCACTATGTCGACAATCCTGCCGACGTTTACGACGAGTCCGCGCGCCTCGCCCGGGAGACCGGCGGTCATTATATGGATCAGTTCACCTACGCCGAGCGGGCGACCGACTGGCGCGGCAACAACAATATCGCCGAATCCATCTTCAGCCAGCTCGAGGCGGAACCTCAGCCCATTCCAGAGTGGATCGTCTGCGGAGCCGGGACTGGCGGGACATCGGCCACCATCGGCCGGTTCATCCGTTACCAGGAGCTGCACACACGGCTGTGCGTCGCGGATCCTGAAGCATCGATATTCCACCGCCATTACGCCGATCGAAGCGTGACGAGCCTTCCGGCCAACACTCATCCGAGCTGCATCGAAGGGATTGGTCGGCCACGGGTAGAGCCGTCGTTCATACCTTCCATCGTCGATCGGATGATCTCGGTCAGCGATGCACAAAGCGTCGCCGCGACGCGCCTCATCTCCGAACGCCTGGGGCGCCGCGTTGGCGGTTCGACAGGAACCAACATCTGGGCCTGCGTTCAGCTGATCTCCGAAATGATCGAGGACAAGGTCGACGGATCGGTCGTGACGCTGATTTGCGACAACGGCGATCGCTACATGGACACTTATTTTTCCGACGACTGGCTGGCCACGACGGGGATCGACTGGCGCCCGGAATATGAGCGGCTGCGAGAGCTAACGGGCTCCTGAAATTCGAAGCCGGGCTGGCACCTAAGCTAATGGCAGCTTTCGACCCATTGCGGTCATTAGAGTTAAGGCCGCTTAGCGCCCATAGCGGACGATTGACTGCGACCCGAGGTTTCTCAAAATCAGCCGTCCTGGGCTTTCTGGCCAATCGCCGCATTCGACCCATGGCGTTCGTCAGGTTAGGCAGCGGGCCTCAGCTTCAAGTCTTGGGCAAGCCTATGGCAACGTGAACATAGGTCGTCATCGCTCGGCGGATCCTTGCGGATTGCGAATGTCCTTGTCGGGAAGGACTCACAGTCAGGGTGCCGATGCCAAAGGTCGTTCTTACGCTTGCTGGCTACGCCACGACGATACTCAACCATAGAGCGCCCCCGCCAGATCTGACTCCGGCGTGCTTTGCGTGCCTCGCGCTGCGAGGAGGAAGGTCATGGCGGCGACCATGCTTGCTAATGGCAGGCGCTCTGTCATTTCTGGGTCCTCGGTGGCGTCGATCATGACATGCGGCTGGATCAGCGGAACGCCGTCAGATCTCGCGGCTCGATTCCATTTGCTTCGCAGTAGGCGAGATAGCGCTGAAGGCCGGTCTTCCAGTTCTCGATGGCCAGCACATTGTCATTTTCGTCCATGAACACCAGGTCGCCGACCACGATCACGAAGGTCAGCACATATCCGCTGTCGCCTTCGACATTGACGACCTCCGGCGTGTGGGCCGACGCAGCGGTCTCGAACACCACGCTGCCCGGCCGGGCGACCCAGTCGTGCTCCTTGTATTTCCAGCTCCCCTCGATCGTATAGACGATGACTGTGCCGCTATGGTGGTGCCTGGGGAGCTGCATGTCGGCCGGCGCCTTCATCAGCACGATGAACTCACCCCGGATCGGGTCGAGCTTGAAATATTTCAGGAAGACATTGTCCGCATAGGGCGTGAACGGGACCCACGGCAGTGGGTCGCCGTCGATGACGCCAGTGTCGATCTGTTCGTAAAGCATATATAGTCACTTTCGGCTTGCTTGAGAGGCGATGCGCGACCGCCGCCGGGAGATGGAATAATCAGTTGAGCGGCGTGCCCTTGAGCGTAGCGCGAAGCATCTTTCGGGGCTCATGGCCGTAATCCGCCGCCGCGTAGTGTTGCACCTGCAGGTTATCCCACATGGCGATCGTGTTCCTTCGCCATTTCAGCCGCACCTGATATTCAGGTATGCAAGCCTGGGAAGTCAGGTAGTCCATCAGGTGGTGGGCTTCCGGGTGAAAATCCTGTCCAAAGCGGACATCCTGGAAGTTGAAGAAGTTCGAGAAGTGGGTCGTGAAGGCCGAGTTCACGAATAGAGCCTTCTCGCTTGTCTCCGGGTGAGTGAGAACGACTGGATGTTCGGCGGCCGGACTCTTCTCACCTAGCGCAAGGCGTTCGGCGGTCGGCAATTGCGCCCCGAAGGTCGATTCTACAGCGTGCTTTGCATAGAGCCCATCAATCCTCTGTTTGATGGCTTCCGGCAGTTTCTCGTAAGCGACGACCATGTTCGACCAGAGAGTGTCGCCGCCAGCTTCCGGGCATAGTTCGCATCGAAGCACTGCTCCCCGCGGAGGCGCTTTCTTGTAGGTCACATCGGCGTGCCAGAGATTCTCGCGACTTGCTCGCTCGACAAAGTTTGGATTCTTGCTGTCGAGGTTTCGATACAGCATCAGCAGCTTCTCTGCTTTGGGGTGGCTAGGCGCGAGCGGGTGGGCTTCCAATTCGCCGAATTGTGCGGCGAAGGCTTGTTGCTCGATCGGAGTTATGTCCTGGTCGCGGAAGAATAGCACCTTGTGCTTCAGCCATAGGGTTCGGATTTCGGCGATCAGGTCGGGATCTTCTGAGGCGTTGGCGAGGCTGACGTTGCTTAGCTCAGCTCCAATAGCAGGCGTGCACAGCTCGACTTTGATCGAGTGTTGGCGCACCGACGGCCGGATTGTGGCCGGCGCAGCGGACGTGGCGGGTGTCGAGGCAGCGTTCATCGTCTTGGTTTCCTATGAATGTTCGGATCAATGGCCCGGAGCCAGGAAGGCGAGCAGCTCCGCGTTGACCGCCTCCGGGGCTTCCTCCGGTGCGTCGTGCCCAATGCCTTCCAGCAACACTTTGCGCCGGAGCCCAGGCATGTGCGTTTCAAGCGTTTCGTAGCCCTCACGGGCAAGCAACATCAGGGGGTCGTAGGCTCCACCGATAAACAGGCTCGGCTGGCGCACCGCAGATCCATCCAGGAATGGAGTGAGTTCCCAGTTACGGTCGCGGCAGCGGTAATAGTTCAGGGCACCGGTGAAGCCCGTGCGCTCATATTCGGCGACATAATGATCGAGAGCGCGGTCTGAGAGCCAATCCGGGAAGGTGTCCGGTTCGGGCATCGTGTCGAGGAGGCGCGTCCCCATTGGAACGATGGGATTCCAACAATCGTCAGGGCTACCAGAGACCGAATAGAAGATCGATCTAAGAGACTTGCGCGTATCGTGGGCCAACTCGCGATCAGGTGTGTCCCGCTCCTGGAAATACGAGTGGTGGATCTGCACGCCCTGCTTCGCGAGCTTTGCCCAGCCGACACTGGGTTTGGACGGCCCGCGAGGTGGAACCGGCGTGTTCAGGATGGCCAGCCGCGAAAACAGATCGGGTCGCAACTGAGCCGCCATATAGGCTACCCACGCGCCGAGATCGTGGCCGACCAGCACGGCCGAAGTTTCGCGCTGCGCCTTCATCAAACCGACAATATCGCCGACAGCTTGAAGCATGTCGTAAGCTTCGAGCGCTTCGGGTTTTTCAGTTTGCCCGAACCCGCGCAGGTCCGGCGCCAAGACCCGGTAGCCAGCCGCAACCAGTGCTGGGATTTGCAGGCGCCACATATACCAGAGGTATGGAAATCCGTGCAGCAGGATGACGAGCGGGCCTGAACCCTCATCCACATAATGCATGCGGATCCCGTTCACCTTGGAGAACCGATGTCGGAAGGCCTGCGGATCGTCGGGGTCAAAAGGACTTGCAGGCACACTCGCCGACGGACGAATTGCGGAAATGGCGGTCACCCGATCGATTCCTTTGTCTGGAGTGGGGTCATCATGACGAAAGGGCCGTCACAAATGTTGACCTGATGGGACAAAGGCGTATCCGGTTGGGACAGTCTTGATGAGGGAGACCCCGGTGCCGCTTCTGACCCGCAGCGCGACACTGACTGGCTACGGGCCGCTCGCCCTCTCTGTCGGGCTCGATCCGGCGGCCATGCTCAAGGAGGCGAAACTACCGATAGGGGCGTTATCGGATCCCGATCTCCCGATCAGCGGTGACGCGGTGATGTGGCTACTGGAGGAGTCAGCGCGGCGGACCGACTGCGTGGACTTCGGTCTGCGCCTTGCGGAGACCCGTAGCGTCGCGAACCTGGGGGACCTTGCCCTCCTGATCCGCGATGAGCCGACACTTCGAGCCGCTGTTCAATCGATCGTCAGATACTCACGACTGCACAACAATGCATTCCGGTTGATTCTTGAAGAGGTAGATGACCTTGGCCTGCTTCACCTTGTTCCAAGGGCGGGCGGCTGGACCAACCGCCGACAGGGAACGGAAATGGCGATGGCCATCGTGCTGCGAACGCTAAGGCACCTGACGCATGGCAGCTTCCGTCCTACGGCTGTCAACTTCTCTCACGCTGATCCGTCAAAGCTAGAGACCCACCGTCGCGTGTTCGCCTGCGCAGTCCTGTTCCAGCAGGACGGCGATGCCCTCGTATGCCGCTCTAAGGACCTGGACATTCCCGTGCCGGCGGCTGACCCCGACATTGGCCACCAGGTCAAGCGGCGCGCCGAAGCACAGCTCGGCAGTCTCGCCGAGGCCACAGACGAACAGGCGCGCGACATTGCGCGAAGGTTGCTGCCGACCGGCCGCTGTTCGGTTGGTAACATCGCCAAGCATCTAGGCTGCGACCGCCGGACGCTGCACAGACGATTAGTCGCCAGTGGCGGTGCCAATAAGATGATTGCTGGAGTCCGGGCGGACTTGGCGGCCAGTTACCTGACTTCGGGGCGCAAAACTTTCTACGAGGTTTCCGAGCTACTCGGTTTCTCCTCTGCCAGCGCGTTTTCCCGCTGGTTTCACCGGCAGTTCGGCGAGAGCCCGTCGGCCTGGCGCAAGCGCCATCGCGCCTAGCCAGCCGCCTCCCAAATGGCGAACATATCGCGCCAGATCGGCGCATCATGCCTTGCCTCGCGCTTATGTCCGCTTTCCACCCATTCCGGCCATAAGCGAGAACGACACTTGCCCTCACGAGGGTAGCGTGGCATCGGCGCGCTTCCGCAATGCGCGGGCGCTTAGCTCAGTTGGTAGAGCATCTCGTTTACACCGAGAGGGTCGGCGGTTCGAGCCCGTCAGCGCCCACCATGTTTTACATGGTCCCCCTCCCCGTTCCGGGGAGGAATTAGGCGGGCGCCAACCGTCCAACCTCTCCGAAATAGCGGCGCATCGCCTGACTTGCTCCGGCGGAAAGCTCGACGAAGATGCGGCGGCCATCATGGGGATCGGCTCGCCGATTGAACAGGCCAAGATCCGTCATCGTCTTGATCCAGCGGAGCGCCGTCGTCGGCGGCACCGCGGCGGCAATGCAGAGAGACGATACGGGGACCCGATGCTGGGCGATTTCTGCCTGTAGGAGGTCAAGCAGCATGTCCCACGCGGGATCGGCGAACAGTTCTTCATCGAAGAATCGGGACCTCAGCCGTCGCGCGCGAATGACCTGCCGAACCATGTCCAGCGAAACGGCCGGCACGTCTCCGGTCGCCGGAACCGGCATTTCCACGCCTTGCTCTTTTGGCACGACCGACAAGCGTGCAAGGGTCGCCGCAATCCTGCTGACTTCGTCCGACAATTGCTGGAGGCGGATCGCGCCAGGTTCCTTCGTTATGTCGTAAAGCCGGTCACCAGCGGATCGCCGAGCCATCGCAAGCGCGAGGGCGGTGGCCCGCTCCGATACCGAAGGATCGATCAGCATTTCCACGGACGGATCCGTGACCCGCGCCATGATCCGGTCGATCAGCGGTAGCGGCGACGTGATGACCGCCGGACACTGATCCAAGACGGCATTGGCCTCGACCTTATCCAGCAGATGATCGAGTTCGGGCCCGAGGTCCCGGTCGAGCTCAAGCCAGATCGCGCTGGCCTGCGGCTGGAGTTCAATGCGTTCCGCAGCCTCTTCCAGTGGAACGGCTACGGCGCGAAAACCACCAGATTCGGCAGTCAAGACAGCTCGCGCCTGAGCCTCATCCGATGTTGCGGTGATCAGGATGGGAGGAAGACCGGCATAATCGCCGAAATTGGAAGAATTTTGGCAAGTGCGCGCATCCATCGTCTAACAACTCCGACGAAATTGAACCGAGCGGGATGCTTTTAACTACGAAACCGGAGCATTGTTAGCCTGAATAGACTCCAAAATGGATCATCGAAATACTTTGCGGTAATATAGTATAGATTAGTATTAATATAACCTAGGGCAAGTTATATCTGATTGATATTAGACGCCTTCAGAAATATCGCCGCCACCCGCAAACGGCTCCATGAACGGGCCGATCGGGGGGGCTTGCCAGCCAGCCGTCGCGCAAAAGCCGCGATTGAGGAACGCCTTCTTGCCGTAGCTCAGCGGGCCGCCATCAGGCCCATCGACGCGTCCGCCCGCGGCAAGCAGGACCGCATGGCCGGCCGCTGTATCCCATTCGCTGGTGGGCGACAGGCGCGGGTAAATGTCGGCCTGCCCTTCCGCGACGATGCAGAATTTGAGCGATGAGCCGACCGACACATGGTCGCAAAGCCCAATCGCCTCGGCGAGATAATCATCGGTCGCCTGGTTGTAATGCGACTTGGATGCGACCGCGGCACGTTGCTCGCCAAGCGGGCGACAGTGGATTTCCTTCCTCGCCCCGCCTTCCTCCAGGAAAGCGCCATGCCCGGCGAGGCCCGCCCAAAGGCGGTCCATTGCGGGCTGGTAGACGACGCCAAGGCGCGGCACGCCCTCGGCGATGAGGCCGATATTGACGGTGTAATCATCGCCGCCGCGTATGAACTCCTTGGTCCCGTCGAGCGGATCGACCAGGAAATAGGTATCGTCATGCGCGGGAATGCGTCCTGCGGACACTTCCTCTTCCGCAATCACCGGAACGCCCGGCGCCGCCTGCCGTAGGAATTCCAGGATGATCGCTTCCGCCGCCCGATCGCAAATCGTGACCGGCGAGGCGTCGCACTTGGTCTCGACCTCGAAGCCCGCTTCGACCAGCTTCAATATCTCGGCGCCGGCCGCACGTGCCGCGACGACCAGAGCTTCGAGGAGGGCCTTTTCCTTAGGGTTCATCACCGTTCGCCCTGAGGAGGGACTGAGCGAAGTCGAAGGCCCGTCTCGAAGGACAACCCTTCGAGACGCCGGTTCGACAGGCTCACCGGCTCCTCAGGACGAACGGAGGTGCAGCTACTCCTCAACGCGGCGCCATCCGGATACCGCCGTCGAGGCGAATGCTCTCGGCGTTCAGATAGCTGTTCTCGACGATGAACACCGCTAGCCGGGCATATTCCTCGGCCTGGCCGAGGCGCTTCGGGAAGGGTACCTGCGCTGCCAGCGCGTCCTGGACGTTGGGCGGCATCATCGCGACCATCGGCGTCTTGAACACGCCCGGAAGGATGGTGTTCACGCGAACGCCGTCGTTCATCAGGTCGCGGGCAATCGGCAGGGCCATGCCGAGAACGCCGGCCTTCGACGCCGAATAGGCCGCCTGGCCGATCTGCCCGTCCTGCGCAGCGACGCTGGCGGTGTTGATGATCACGCCGCGCTCGCCATCTTCCTGCGGCTCGCCCTGGACCATCCCATAGGCCGAGTGGGAAATGCAGCGAAACGTGCCAATTAGATTGATGCCGATCGCCAGTTCGAACTGATGCATCGGATATTTCTTGAGCTCGCCGGTCGCCTTGTCCTTGCCGACCGTCTTCACCGCGTTGGCAACGCCTGCGCAGTTGACCAGGATCCGCTCCTGACCGTGGGCGGCGCGGGCCTTTTCGAAGGCGGCGGCGACTTTCTCGTCGCTCGTCACATCGACTTCGCAGAAGATACCGCCGATTTCGGCCGCGACCTTCTCGCCGCGGTCGGCGTCGCGGTCGAAGATGGCGACCTTCGCGCCCTTGGCGGCCAGTGCCCGCGCCGTCGCTTCGCCCAGACCCGATGCGCCGCCCGTGACGACTGCTGCTGCTCCGTCGATCTTCATATCTTCACCCTTCAAGCCGTCGTGCTGAACTTGTTTCAGCATCCATTCCGTTGACGTCCGCCGATGCTCGAAAATGGGTCCTGAAACAAGTTCAGGACGACGGCTTTTCCTTCTCGACCTTCGCCAGCACTGCATCGACCTGCACTTGCGCGCCAGCTTTTGCGTTCAGTTCGGCGACCACCCCGTCAAAGGGAGCGGTCAGGCCGTGTTCCATCTTCATGGCCTCCAGGGTCAGCAACCGTTGTCCCTTGGAAACCTTGTCGCCCTTGGAAACTTCGACGCTGGTCACCTTGCCCGGCATCGGGGCGATGATCGCGCCGTCCCCGGCGGCCGCGCCGACGGTGCCGCGCGACGAGCGGTCGAATTCATAGGCCTGGCCTTCGTAGAAGACGACGACCCGCTCCTCATCGCGGAAGCCGGAAACCGCGGCCAAGGGCTCGCCGTCTTCGAGCTCGACGCGCTGGAACTTGCCGCCGCGACCCAAGGCAACGCCGAGGCTCGGCGAGGAATTCAGGCGGAAGCCAGTCAGATCGCCAAGCGACTCTTCCTCATCTTCCGCCGTGGCAACGGCTGCGGCCCCGCGCCAGATCGCTTCGTCCGGCTCCGGATCGGGTACGAGTTCGTCCAGCTTCCGTTCGATGAAGCCGGTGTCGAGCCGGGCCCGGCCGAAATCTTCGTCCAGCAATGCGCTGAACAGGAAGCCGGCATTGGTCTTCACCGGCCAGACTTCGACTTCGTCGAGGATGCCCGCCAGCTCAGCGATCGCGTCGGCGCGGTCATCGCCCCGCGCGACCAGCTTGGCGATCATCGGGTCGTAGAAGGGCGAAATGGCATCGCCCTCCTCGACGCCGGTCTCAATGCGGCCTTCGTCGCCGAGATCGAAATGTTCGAGCCGCCCGACGCTCGGAAGGAAGCCCTTGGCGGGATCCTCGGCATAGAGCCGCGCCTCGATGGCCCAGCCGTTGATCGACAGCTCGTCCTGCGTCAGCGGAAGCCTCTCGCCGCTCGCAACGCGCAGCTGCCATTCGACCAGGTCCTGGCCGGTGATCTCCTCGGTCACCGGATGTTCGACCTGCAGACGGGTATTCATTTCCATGAACCAGATGCGGTCGGCCTTGAGGCCCTTGGACGCATCGGCAATGAATTCGATCGTCCCGGCGCCCTCATAGTTGACCGCCTTGGCGGCGCGCACTGCCGCACCGCAAACTGCTTGGCGAGTCGCCTCGTCCATGCCTGGCGCGGGCGCTTCCTCGATCACCTTCTGGTGCCGCCGCTGGAGCGAGCAGTCGCGCTCGAACAAATGGACGACATTGCCGTGGCTGTCGCCGAACACCTGAACCTCGATGTGGCGCGGAGAGAGGATGTATTTCTCGATCAGGACGCGGTCGTCACCGAAACTCGACGCCGCCTCGCGCTTGCAGCTTTCCAGCGCGTCCTCGAAATCCTTGGCAGCGTCGACCTTGCGCATGCCCTTGCCGCCGCCGCCGGCGACCGCCTTGATCAGCACCGGATAGCCGATCGCGTCGGCCTCATTTTGCAGGCGCTTTGGCGACTGGTCCTCGCCGAGATAACCCGGCGTCACCGGCACACCGGCGTCGGCCATCAGCTTCTTGGCGGCATCCTTGAGGCCCATTGCGCGGATGCTGTCCGGCTTCGGACCGACCCAGGTCAGCCCCGCCTTGATCACCGCTTCGGCGAAGTCGGCATTCTCGCTCAGGAAGCCATAACCGGGGTGGATCGCCTGCGCCTTTGTAGCCTTGGCAGCGGCGATGATCTTTTCCCCGACCAGATAGGATTCTCGCGCCGCGCTGGGGCCGATGTGAACGGCTTCGTCCGCCATGCGGACGTGCAGCGCCTTGGCGTCAGCATCCGAATAGACCGCGACCGTGCGGATTCCGAGCTTTCGCGCGGTGCGAATGATCCGGCAGGCGATTTCGCCGCGGTTTGCAATGAGTAGTGACTTGATCAATCCACCAGGCATCGGCCGGTCGCTTCCTGTTCTTCGGGTGTTGCTCCGCGCACGGCGCAATAGATTGCTTCTTCAAGCTCGTCAGCAGTCGGCACCTGCGACTTCCCGTCGGTGGTGAGGAACGGATATTCCAGCACCATCCGGCTTCCATCGACCTCACTGAGGTAGATCGACGCGACGTTCGCTTCCGGCGCGTTGATGAGGAACAGCTTGCCCTGATCCGTCGCCTTTGGGTCGATCAGCGGCTTTTCGGTCAGCAATCCCTTGTCGCAGGCGTTTTTGAACGCCGCCGCGAAATTGGCCTTGGTTTCGTCCATCAGCGCCGATTCCAATTGGGCATTGTCTGCCATGGCCAGGGTTAGCGGAGCGCATTTTTCTGCGGCTGGCTGCTCCACGGCGCTCGCGGTCGAAACCGTATTGCTCACCGGTTGTTCGCCCTGGCCGCAAGCCGTAAGGGCCAGGCACGCCAGAAAGGTAGGCGCCGAGCGGGTCACAAAAGGTCCTCTCCGGTACGGGGAGGATTTATCATGCCGCCTCGCTCCGCATCGGCTCCTCAGCCGTCATCGGCTTCAGGCCGAGCTTGGCGAGCATCGCAGCGTCGGCGCTGTCGCCGGCATTGGCCGTGGTGAGCAGCTTGTCGCCGGTAAAGATCGAATTTGCGCCGGCAAGGAAGCACAGCGCTTGCGTCGCCTCGCTCATGCTCTCGCGGCCGGCCGACAGGCGCACCATCGATCGCGGCATGGTGATGCGCGCCACGGCGACGGTGCGGACGAACTCGATGTCGTCGATCATCCGCTCGCCGGCGAACATATCGCCAAGAACCGTGCCCTTGACCGGTACCAGGGCATTGATGGGAACGCTTTCGGGGTGGCGCGGCAGGGTTGCCAACACGTGGATGAAGCCGACGCGATCGGTGCGGCTTTCACCCATGCCGACGATCCCGCCGCAGCAGACACTGATGCCCGCGCCGCGCACTTCCTCCAACGTATCGAGCCGATCCTGGAAAGTTCGGGTTGTGATGATGTCGCCATAATGTTCGGGCGAAGTGTCGATGTTGTGGTTGTAATAGTCGAGGCCAGCATCCTTGAGCTGCCGCGCCTGGCTTCCCGTCAGCATCCCGAGCGTCATGCAGGTTTCGAGGCCCATCGCCTTCACCTCCGCGACCATCTGGCAGACCTTGCCCATGTCGCGGTTCTTGGGCTCGCGCCATGCCGCGCCCATGCAGAATCGCTGGGAGCCGTGGGCCTTGGCCTCGGCGGCAGCGGCGAGGACGGCATCGACATCCATCAATTTCTCGGCCTTGAGACCGGACTTGGCGGACGCCGATTGCGAGCAATAGCCGCAGTCCTCCGGGCAGCCGCCGGTCTTGATCGACAAGAGGGTACACAGCTGCACCTCCCCCGACGCGTGATGGGCGCGGTGAACCTCCGCGGCGCGGAAGACGAGCTCGGTGAACGGCAGGTCGAAGAGGTCCGCGATCTCCTCGCGAGTCCAACTGGTTTTCATTCCGTCATGCTGAACTTGTTTCAGCATCCATTCCTCCACCTGCATTGCACTTTTCAAACATGGACCCTGAAACAAGTTCAGGGTGACGGAAAAAAACCTACATCCGGAACACGCCGAACTGCGGCCGGTCCGGGATCGGCGCATTCAGCGTCGCGGCGAAGGCGAGGCCGAGGACATCGCGCGTCTGGGCCGGGTCGATGATGCCGTCGTCCCACAGGCGCGCTGTGGCGTGCCACGGGTTGCCCTGCGCCTCATAATCGTCGCGGATCGGCTGCTTGAAGGCCTCCGCCTCTTCCGGAGTCCATTTGGCCGCGTCGGCATGGACGGTGGCCAGAACGCTTGCCGCCTGCTCGCCGCCCATCACGCTGATCCGGCTGTTGGGCCAGCTGAACAGGAACCTGGGCGAATAGGCGCGGCCGCACATGCCGTAATTGCCTGCGCCGAAGCTGCCGCCGATCAAAATAGTAACCTTGGGCACGGTCGCGGTGGCGACGGCGGTGACCAGCTTGGCGCCATGCTTGGCGATACCCTCCGCCTCGTATTTCCCGCCGACCATGAATCCCGAGATATTCTGCAGGAACAGCAGCGGGATACGGCGCTGGCAGGCCAGCTCGATGAAGTGTGCGCCCTTGACCGCGCTCTCGCTGAACAGAACGCCGTTGTTGGCGAGGATCGCGACCGGCATGCCCCAGATATGGGCGAAGCCGCAGACCAGCGAACTTCCGAATAGCGGCTTGAACTCGTGGAATTCGGAGCCGTCGACGATGCGCGCGATCACCTCGTGCACGTCATAGGGCGCGCGGACATCCTCGGGGATGATCGAATATAGCTCCTCGGCGTCGTAGAGCGGCGGCCGAGGCTCGCGCAGGTCGATCCCTGCCCCCGCCTCGCCGCCGAGGTGCGAAACGATGTCACGGACGATCGTCAGCGCATGTTCGTCATTCTCGGCTAGATGGTCGACCACGCCCGACTTGCGCGCATGTAAATCGCCACCGCCCAGATCCTCGGCGCTGATCTCCTCGCCCGTGGCAGCTTTCACCAGCGGCGGCCCGGCGAGGAAGATGGTGCCTTGATTGCGGACGATGACGCTCTCGTCGCTCATCGCGGGGACATAGGCGCCGCCAGCAGTGCAGCTCCCCATGACGCAAGCAATCTGCGGGATGCCGAGCGACGACATCTGCGCCTGGTTGAAGAAGATGCGCCCGAAATGCTCGCGGTCGGGGAAGACCTCGGCCTGATGCGGCAGGTTGGCGCCGCCGCTGTCGACCAGGTAGACGCACGGCAAGCGGTTCTCGCGCGCGATTTCCTGTGCGCGGAGATGCTTCTTCACCGTCATCGGATAGTAGGTGCCGCCCTTCACCGTGGCGTCGTTGCAGACGATCATCACCTGCCGTCCCGATACGCGGCCGATGCCGGCGATCATTCCTGCTCCCGGAACCTCGCGGTGATAGAGGTCGCAGGCGGCAAGCTGGCCGATCTCAAGGAATGGCGAGCCGGGATCCAGTAGCCGCTCGACCCGGTCGCGTGGAAGCAGCTTGCCGCGCGACACATGGCGTTCCCGCGACTTCTCGTTGCCGCCCTTGGCCGCCTTGGCGACGTCCTTGCGAAGCTTGTCGGCCAGCGCCCGGTTGTGCACCGCGCGAGCCTGTGCCTCGTCCGACGACAGGTCGATTTTCGTGTCGAGCCGCGGTGCGCTCATCTGCCCTAAGTCCCCGTTTGTCGAAACCTTCTAGTCCGGTTGCGCGTAGCGTCCCCAAAGCGACTTGCAAAGCGGCGGCATCAGACCACCGCCCCACAGGAGAAAAAAATGCGTACGAAGATCATCGCCCTGCTGCTCGCCAGTGCCGGGGTCGCCATAACCGCAAGTGCCTGCAGGCAGCAGGAGAGCGCCGAAGCCGGCGAGGCCGCGGTCAGCGCGTCGGGCATCGATCTCAAGGCGATGGACAAGAATGTGAAGCCGGGCGACGATTTTTACGCCTATGCGAACGGCGGCTGGATGAACGCGACTGAGATCCCGGCCGACCGAAGCTCGGTCGGCGGATTCTACATCGCCGACCAGGTCCGCGAAAAGCATGCCAAGGAGCTGATCGACGGCATCTTGAACTCCAACCCGGCGGCTGGGAGCGATGAGGCCAGGATCCGCGACTTCTACAATGCCTATTTGAACACCGACGCAATCGACAAGGCGGGCATGGCGCCTGCCAAGGCAGATCTCGATGCGATTGCGGCAATCGCCGACAAGCGCGCCCTGTCGGCGGCGATCGGATCGACCCTGCGGGCGGACACCGATCCGTTGAACGCCACGAACTTCTCGACGGGAAACCTGTTCGGCATTTTTGTGACGCAGGGCCTGTCAACGCCGGGCGAGCAGATCCCCTACCTGATGCAGGGCGGCCTCGGCATGCCCGAGCGCGAATATTATCTGAGCGGCAGCGGCGACATGGCCGGGCTGCGCGGCAAATATCGCACCTATGTCGAAACGGTGATGAAGGAGGCCGGCAACGCCGACCCCAAGGCCGCGGCAGACCGGATCATCGCGCTCGAGACCAAGATCGCCCAGGCCCATGTGACGCGGCAGGAGAGCGAAGATTTCTCCAAGGGCGCCAAGGTCTGGACCCGCGCCGAGCTTGAGAAGAATGCGCCCGGTATCGATTGGGCCGCTCTGCTGAACGCCGCGCAGCTTGGCAGCGCACAGAAGTTCCAGGCCTATCATGCCGGGTCGATCCCGAGACTTTCGGCGCTGGTTGCAAGCCAGCCGCTAGACGCCTGGAAGGATTGGCTGGCGTTCCATACGCTCGACAACCAGGCGAGCGTGCTACCCAAGGCGATCCGCGATGCCAGCTTTGCCTTCAACGGCACTGCGCTCGGCGGCGCGACCCAGCAGCGGCCGCGCGAGGCGCTGGCGCTCAACGCCGTCGGAAACCAGCTGCAGGACGCGGTCGGTAAGGCCTATGTCGCCAAATATTTCCCGGCCGAGAGCAAGACCGAAATCCAGGGCATGGTCGAAAACATCAAGGGGGCCTTCGCCAAGCGGGTCCAGGCGCTGGACTGGATGGCGCCGTCGACCAAGCAGGAAGCGCTGAAGAAGGTCGAGACGATTGTCGTCGGCGTCGGATACCCCGACAGCTGGCGCAACTATTCGTCACTGACGATCAGCCCGACCGACGCCTATGCCAACCTCAAGAACGCTGGGTTGTCGGAATACCGGCACCAGATCGCCAAGATCGGCAAGCCGATGGATCGGGCCGAATGGTGGATGCCGCCGCAGCTGGTCAACGCCGTCAATCTGCCCGTGCAGAATGCGCTCAACTTCCCCGCGGCGATCCTCGTCAGGCCTTTCTTCGATCCGAAGGCCGACGCGGCGTTCAACTATGGCGCGATCGGTGGGGTGATCGGGCATGAGATCAGCCACAGCTTCGACAATAATGGCGCGCTGTTCGATTCTACCGGACGCCTCCGCAACTGGTGGACTCCGGCGGACTTCTCGAAGTTTCAGCAGTCCGGCGACGCACTGGCCAAGCAGTATGACGCTTACGAGCCGTTCCCGGGGCTGCACGTCAACGGCAAGCTGACCCTGGGCGAGAATATCGCGGACGTCGCGGGCCTGCAGGCGGCGTATGAAGCCTATCGGGCGAGCCTCGGCGGCAAGGAAGCGCCGGTGCTGGACGGCCTGACGGGCGACCAGCGCTTCTTCATCGCCTATGCGCAAAGCTGGGCGACCAAGATGCGCGACGAGGCCCTCAAGTCCCGCATCGCCACCGACGGCCACGCCCCGGGCAATTATCGCGCGCTGACGGTGAGGAACATCGACGCCTGGTACACGGCCTTCAACGTGAAGCCCGGCGACAAGCTTTACCTCGCGCCGGAGCAGCGCGTGAAGGTCTGGTAGGCTAACCGGAGCTGAAGTGCCCGCTCCTCCAAGGGGGAGCGGACATTTTTCGACTTCGTTGCTATAGCGGTCCGAGTCTTGTGGGGGCTGGGGCTTGGCAGAGGTCTTCATCAGCTATGCGCGGGCGAATGAGGATGTCGCGCGGCGCGTTGCAAGCGGGCTGAAGGCCAGCGGCTTCGAAGCCTGGTGGGACGACCAGCTTCCCGCCCACCGAGCCTATACCGACGTCATCGAACAGAGGCTGCGGGGCGCTGTCGCGGTAGTGGTGCTGTGGTCCAAGGACGCGGCGCAATCGCAGTGGGTCCGGGCCGAAGCGGACTTTGCCAGGACCGAGAACAAGCTGGTGCAGGCCCAGCTCGACGGCTCGCTGCCGCCGATGCCGTTCAACCAGATCCAGTGCGCCGATCTTTCGGGGTGGAAGGGCAACCGCAAGCATCGCGGATGGCTGAAGCTCGTCGATGGCGTCTCCGCCGTCGTGTCCGGCACGCCTCCACAGCTCGCAGAGCCAGCGCGAACCAAGAGCCGCTTCAAGATGGACCGGCGAACGGCGATCGCGGCGGTCGGTGCGTTGCTTCTGCTTGTTGTCGCGGCAGTCATGTTCCTTCCCGGAATGATCGGCGCTGGCGACGACAAGCCGCCACGGGTCGCCGTCCTGCCGTTCAAGAACGTCGGTGGCACCGACGACGGCCTTGTAGAAGGCATCTGGGAAGACACACGACACGCGCTGTCGCGCAATCCGCAGCTGATCGTGCTCGGTCCGAACACGTCGGAAGAGCTCGCCGAGAAGGGCATGAGCGCCGCTCGCAACGCCGCCGACTATCTGGTCGAGGCCAGCGTCCGGACAGCCCCCAATCGCTTGCGGATCAGCACCAGCCTGGTGCGATCCAAGGACGGCGCGCAAATCTGGAGCCAGACGTTCGATCGCAAACTGGACGATGTCTTCGCGCTTCAGTCGGAAATCGCGCAGGAAATCGAAGGCCGGATTCGAGGCCGGCTTGCGAAGGGCGGCGGAATCAAGCCGGAGAACATCGCCACGACCGGTGAGGTCTATGCGCTTTACAGCGATGCCCGATCCAAGATCCGCGGTCGCGATATGGAGCAATATGACAGCGCCTTGAAGCAGCTCCAGAAAGTCGTTGCGATGGACCCGAACTTCGCTCCGGGCTGGGCAACCCTTTCCGTTGCCGCCGCCTTTGAGGAGGGCGGAACCAGCAATGCCAGCAAAGCGGAGGGGTTCGCACGCCGCGCCATTGCCCTCGCACCAAATCTGGCAGCAGGCCACGCGGCGCTTGGCTTTGCGTTGGACCAGAAGGGTCCGATTGCGCAGGCATCGTTTCGCAAGGCAATCGCGCTCGATCCCAGTGACTATGAGGCACTAAACTGGCTCGCCAACAGTCTCGACCGCAAGGAACAGCGTGACGAGCGGTTCGAGCTCTACTCGAGGGCGCTTGAGATCGAGCCTCTGTGGTGGCCGGCTACACTCAACAAACTCGGAATACTTCTCGAGGATGAAAATTATGTAGCGGCGAACAAGGAGCGGGAGCGGCTGGAGAAACTTGGTGCAACCGTCCTGGCCGGCATGGTCGGTGTGGCGATCGAGGTTCAGAGGGGCGATGTTTCCGAAGCTGCTCGCATCGGCATCAACGCGTTCAACTCGAGCCCGCCCGATGAACGCGGACTCATTGGCGTAGAGCTGATTTTCGTACTGTTGAAACTGGGCTATCTGGACGAGGCCCAGGCCAACTTCTCCTTCATACCGCCGCCAGCGCCATATTTGTGGCGGAACGATCCGAAGGGTCTGGACATGATCGAGGCCCAGCATCTTCCCGTACGGACCTTCTTTTCATCATCGCCGCTGGCCGATGCGGCCATCCGCACATATTTGCTTAGTGGCCGGGGCGCGCGCCTGGCGGCGCTCTATCGCGAGGCGGCCTCCTCCCCTGCCGAATTCGAAGCCGCGCTGGGGGACGTCGCATTGATCAATTTCGGGCCGCCCATCGCGCTCGCCTTGCAGCAAGCCGGCGATTCCGATGAAGCGCTACGGCTGCTGGCAGCGGCGGAATCGGCAGTCAGTGCAAGATATGGACAGGCCAATCGGTCGGGCCGCGCAGGACTTGACGCCGACTATGCGCGCATATTCGCGGTCCAGGGCCGCAAGGCGGATGCCGCGGCGCGGTTGTCGGCGTCGGTGCAGGCGGGCTGGGTTCCGGAGCCGCCGGCAATCCTGACGGACCTCGCCCTGGATCCGCCATTGGCGCTGCTTAAAGGGGATCCGCGCTTCGAGCAGTCCCGGCAGAAGATCCTTGATTATATCAGTCGGGAACGCGCCGAGCTGGGACCGTTCCGCCTTGCCGGAAGCCCAGTTAAAAATTGAGCGTAAATCCGGCGAAGAAATAGCGGCCGAGCGGGTCATACCATTGCGGGAAGGTGTTCCCGTTGCAGGTAGCATCATTACAGAAGAGAACCAGCGGCGGTTCCCGATCGAAGATGTTGTTTACCCCGAGCCTCAATGAATAATGGGGCTCGACCCGGAAGATAGTGGCGAGATCGAAGAAGCTTTGATCGGGCACTTCCGGTGGCGGGATAGGGTCGAAGTCGGGATAAGCCCTGAACGTCAATTTGCTGGTGTATCGCCAGGACGCCGAGACGGTAATCCCCTGGCGCCCTTCCCATGTCAGCCGCGCTATGTGACGCCATTTGGGAACAGGTTCGAAGCACCCGTATCCGTGGTGCCCGGCACAGTCGAAAGGCGTCGAAGTGCCGCCATTGTCGATGACGAACTTGTCCAGATAACTACCGGTGAATTCCAGGCTGGCGGTTCCGATCCGGCCAAGATCGTGCCTGTAATTCACACCTACATCGATGCCCTGAATCTTGATGGAGCCGATGTTGAAATTGCGGGCATCGATGAATCCCTCTTCCGACAACCAGAGCGAGCCTTCGGCGTCACGGTGAATACGCTCGCAAAAAGCTGGATCGCCGGTGCCGATGCAGTTGCCCATGATGGTGTCGCCGTCGACCTTTGCGACCGCGTCCTCCAGCCGGATCTGCCACCAGTCGACCGTGGCATTGAAATTGGGAAGAAAACGGGGCTCGAGCACCAGACCCGCGGCACGGGTGCGGGCGGTTTCTTCATAGAGGTCCAGGTTGCCGCCGATTTTGGAATTATAGGCAAAGAAGCCGAGCGGAGGCACCTCGAGAACTTGCCCGTATAACGACGCCGGTAGACCGGTCAGTTCGCATTCCTGCACCGTGGCGTCCGGCGAAAGGCCCGCGCAAGGATCGATGAAGAAGGCGTCTTCAGCTGTCGGGCTGAACAGCTCGATGATATTCGGCGCCCGGACCGCACGCTGCTGGCTTAGGCGTAGGCGAACCCCATCGACCGCCGTCAGGTCGAGTGCCACCTTGTAGGAACTCGTCGAAAAGCTGGAGTCTCCGGCTTTATACCAGGACATTCGATAGCCCGCTTCGATCGCCAGCCGCCGGACGAGGCGATCGGTCAAGATCGGAATTCTGGCTTCGGCGAACAGTTCCTTGACGCTGGTCGATCCATGGACTTCCGGATCCATGGGCGCGCCCGCCAGGTCGCCGCTCTGCGTGACCTCGTCGGGGACATAGTCGAGATTATCTTTTCGATACTCGGCACCAACGTTCAATGAAGGCGCTTCGTCCGCCCAAGGGATTTGAATGCCCCATTCGCCAAGCTCGACCGTCGCATTGATATTGGCAATCTGTTCCTTGACCTCACCTGCCGTGGATCCCGGAATGCTGAGATATTCGGTAGATTCGGGTGTCACGGCCCCAAGCGCGAATATATCCCAAGGCACGCAGGCCGGATCTTCTCCGGTCAGTACCGATCGGCAAACAGGCGCACCGGTTGAGGGGTCCAGGACAACGTCCAGTGCACGTCCCAGGCGCGTTGCGGAAAGATAGTTCTTCTGCGTGGTGTCCGACTTGGCACGCTGAAATACGTAGCTTGCATCATAGCTGATGCCGCGAACCGGATCTCCCTTGACGCCGCCGACCAGCCGCAAGTTCTTGTGCCGGATATCGGCCTGCCGTCCCCCCGTTTCGACGGCACGCCGCTGAACTGCAAGATTGCCTTTGAAATAGGTCGCGCCGCTCACGGGATCCGTGAACGGGATCGGCGAGCCACGGATTTCGACAAGATTCCCGTCATCATCAAAGACAGGATTCTGCCCGACAAAGTTTCCGTCGAAGCAGACGAGCGATCGTTGCTGATCGGAAAGCAACGGGCTGTCGCAATTGATGTTTCTCGTGTCCTGGAAATTGCCTGACGGTGCGATCTGGGCGAGCGTCCGGTCATTCATGTACATGACCTCGGCATAAGGCTTGAAGGCGTCGCTGATCTCTACATCGGCAAAGCCTCCGCCCGTCCAGCGGCGCCCGGATCTCTGATAGAAATTCCACGGTGCGAAGTTGAATAGAATTAGGCCTGGTTCGAAGGTTCGGTCGGGGCCGATGGTTAGCGGTCCGTTCAGCGAGAAACGGGTAAAAAAGCTTCCCGGATAGGACACGGTCGAACCGCCGCACCTTAATGTTTCAAGATCATCTTCGACGTCGGCCGTGCAAGCGCTGTAGTCCCTCGCATCCTGCCTGAGTTCACTTGTTTTGCGATAGCCGCCGTAGAGCGTCACATGCCCGCGGTCGTCGAGGAACCCGGTTCCATAGGCCAGGTCGATGCTCTGCCGCCCGCCATCGACCCTATTTCCTTCCGGATGAACGAAACCGGCCGCATCGAGCGCATCGCCGAGGCCAGCCTCATCGCGATTATCATGCTGGAAGACGCTGGCTTGCCCGTCGATCCGAAACCCGTCGAGGTCGGTGTTCATGATGAAATTGACGACGCCGGCGATTGCGTCCGACCCATATACCGATGACGCTCCTCCAGTGAGGATCTCGACACGCTCAAGCAGGGTCGTCGGGATGATATTGATGTCCGGCTCCGCGGAGAATGCATCGCCTGGTGCAAGCCGGCGTCCGTTGACCAGGACCAGCGTCCTTTCGGCGCCGAGATTGCGGAGATCGACCGTACTTGTTCCGGTTGATCCATTCGAGATGAAGGCGCCTTGGGACGGCGCAACTTGGGGCAACCGGTTGAGCAATTCCTCAACCATGGTCGCGCCCTGGAACTCGACCTCGTCATAGCCGACAACCGTCACCGGGCTGACCGCGGTGAGATTGGGCCGCGGGATCCGCGATCCGGTGACGATGATCGTATCCGTGACTTCCTGGCCGGCTTCCGGCGAGGGGTTCAGTGCCAGTTCGGTTTCCGGTGCGGACGCCGCTGCGGTCTGCTCAACTTGCGGTGGCGGGTCCTGCGCGGCGACGGGCGCGCCTTGCGCGGCAATAGCTGCCCCCAGCACGAGCAGGCTCACGGGTTCCCGGAAAAACCTTGGCCCCATTTGCACCCCCATTGGGCGTGCCTGGGCCCCTGGGCCAGCCACCCCCGCAGGCAAGCAGTTACCACAACTCAATTATCGTTGGAAATCCGGGAGAATACCGCCTGTGGAATGAAGCTGGCGACGGACAGGAAGCGGATGCGATCTGGCAGCAAGCCTGTCGGGTTAGGCCCCCACCAGTTCCCGTCCGATCAGCATCCGGCGGATCTCGTTGGTTCCGGCGCCGATATCCAGCAGCTTGGCGTCGCGCATATAGCGTTCGACCGGCCAGTCCTTGGTGTAACCCGCGCCGCCAAGCGCCTGAACCGCCTCGCCGGCGACCTTGAAGGCGCTTTCCGACGCCAGCAGGATCGCTCCAGCGGCATCGAAGCGGGTGGTCTTGCCCGCGTCGCAATTCTTCGCGACCTGGTAGACATAGGCGCGCGCCGAATTCAGCGCGACATACATGTCCGCGATCTTCGCCTGCATCAGCTGGAACGCGCCGATCGGCTTTCCGAACTGCTTGCGCTCGCGGACATAGGGAATGACCACGTCGAGGCAGGCCTGCATGATGCCGAGCTGGATCCCGGCTAGAACGGTCCGCTCATAATCGAGCCCGCTCATCAGCACCGCGACACCGCCGTTCTCGGGGCCCATGATGTTTTCGACCGGGACGAAGCAGTCATCGAAGACCAGCTCGGTGGTGGGCGAGCCGCGCATTCCGACCTTGTCGATCTTCTGGCCGATCGAGAAGCCCGCCATCCCCTTTTCGATGAGGAAGGTGGTGATCCCGCGGCTCCCTTCTTCCGGCGAAGTCTTGGCATAGACCACCAGCGTGTCGGCATAAGAGCCATTGGTGATCCAGAACTTGGTGCCGTTGAGGCGATAGCCGTTGCCGGATTTTTCGGCCTTCAACTTCATACCGACGACGTCGCTGCCTGCGCCGGCTTCGCTCATCGCCAGCGCGCCGACATGCTCGCCGCTGATCAGCTTGGGGAGATATTTGCGCTTCTGGTCCTCATTGGCCCAGCGCCGGATCTGGTTGATGCAAAGATTGCTGTGCGCGCCGTAGCTGAGGCCAACCGATGCGGACGCCCGGGCGACTTCTTCCTGCGCGACGACATGCTCGAGGTAGCCAAGACCGAGTCCGCCCCATTCTTCCTCGACGGTGATACCGTGAAGGCCGAGCTCGCCCATCTGCGGCCAGAGCGCTACCGGAAACTCGTCTTTCTCGTCGATCTCGGCGGCGATCGGTGCGATCTGTTCGCGCGCAAAACGCTCGGTAGTCTCGCGGATCGCGTCCGCCATTTCACCAAGGCCGAAGTCCAGGCCGGGCATGTCGCTCATTCAATTGTCTCCCTCGGCGGCGCGCCTAGCAGAGACTGGGACGGGTTGAAAAGCGATCAGCTGCTGCCGCGCTCCGTCGACGACTGTGCCGGAGGAGTGGCGGCGGGCGCCGGATTTGCAGGCGCCTCCGGCACCGCCGTAAGCGGCTTCGTCGCCCCGCGATGGCAGGTGAAGCAGGTCACCTTCACGTCCTTGAAGTCCTTGACGCCAAAATCCTCCGAATTGATCCGGTGGACCATCGTCAGCATCTTGCGGGCCGCCTGCTTCTGCCATTTTGCATCGGATGCGAAATCGAAGGTCGAGAGCGGCTTGCCCTCCTCCCCGACGTGGCAGTGGACGCAGCGCACGCCGAGCGATTGGGCGAAAAACTTCATGTTGGTCATCAGCTGGTCGCGCGAAATGTCCTTCGGGAGAACCTGCAGGTTCTTGAACTGCGGTGCGGCAGCAGCTGGTGAAGGGGCCGATGGCGTCTGGGCAGTCGCGACGGCGGCGAATAGGGCCGCGCATCCCGCGGCGAGGAGTAGCTTTTCCCTGTTCATGGTTGTCAGGTCTATCACGCTACTTCCCTAGGGCAATGCGCCGATTGAACGACTCTTGCCAACACCTTATGTGCAGCTGCGAAATCGTCATTGCGAGCGAAGCGAAGCAATCCAGACTGGATTGCCACGTCGCCTTCGGCTCCTCGCAATGACAGACAAGGAGCTTTCAATGTCCACCGATCCGATCGTCATCCTTTCCGCCGCCCGCACGCCGATGGGCTCGATGCAGGGCGCGCTTTCCGATGTGTCCGCCACTGATCTCGGCGCGACTGTCGTCAAGGCCGCCGTCGAACGGGCCGGAATCAGCGGCGAAGATATCGACCGAATCTATATGGGCTGCGTGCTTCCGGCCGGCCTCGGCCAGGCCCCGGCGCGCCAGGCGGCCCTGAAGGCTGGCCTCCCCAAGTCGGTTCAGGCGACCACCGTCAACAAGGTCTGCGGATCAGGCATGCAGACGGTCATCATGGCCGAGGAAGCGCTGAAGGCCGGCAACGCCGACCTGATCATCGCCGGCGGCATGGAATCGATGACCAACGCCCCCTATTTGCTGAAGAAGCACCGCTCGGGCGCACGCATCGGCCACGACACCGCCTATGACCATATGTTCCTCGACGGCCTTGAGGATGCCTATGAACCGGGCCGCGCGATGGGCACCTTCGCCCAGGAAACCGCCAACCAGTATCAGCTGACCCGCGAAGAGATGGACAATTATTCCATCGAGAGCCTGTCGCGCGCCAATAGCGCGATCAGCGCCGGCGCGTTCAAGGACGAGATCGTTCCCGTCGTGATCCAGGGCCGCGGCGGCGAAACCGTGGTCGACACCGACGAAGCTCCGGGCCGCGGCCGGCCTGACAAGATCCCGACGCTGCGGCCCGCCTTCGCCAAGGATGGCACGATCACCGCGGCCACCAGCTCCTCGATTTCCGACGGAGCTGCTGCCCTGGTGCTGACGCGCCAGTCGGACGCCGACTCCAAGGGCCTGAAGCCTGTCGCGCGCATCGTCGCATCCGCCGCTCACGCCCGCGAGCCGTCGGAATTCACGATCGCTCCGGCCGGCGCGATGGAAAAGGTGCTGAAAAAGGCCGGATGGTCGGTGGACGACGTCGACCTGTTCGAAGTCAACGAGGCCTTCGCCTGCGTTGCCATGTTCGCGATGCGCGACCTCGGAATCCCGCATGATAAGATCAACGTTCACGGCGGTGCGACGGCGCTCGGCCACCCGATCGGTGCCAGCGGCACACGCCTCATCGTCACGTTGATCGGTGCGCTGAAGGCCAAGGGCAAGAAGCGCGGCGTCGCCTCGCTCTGCATCGGCGGCGGCGAGGCCACGGCGGTTGCGGTGGAGCTCGTCGACTGATGATGCGCAAGGGCCCGCTGGCAGCGAGCCCTGAAGAATATGTCCAGTCGATCGACGGCTGGCAGCGGACCCGCGTCGATATGTTGCGAGAGATCGCGCTTGGCGTCGGCGACAGCGATGAAACGGTAAAGTGGGGCCATCTCGTCTATATGGCGAATGGCCCCGCCTTCCTGATCCGCGCCGAAGATCATCGAGTCCTGTTCGGCTTCTGGCGCGGCAAGCGACTGCTCGGCATCGAGCCCAGGATGACCGGCACGGGCAAATATGAAATGAAGACCCTCGACCTTCGCGAGGATACCCAAATCGACCCTGCCGTCGCCGAGCAACTGATCCGCGAGGCAATCAGGCTCAATCGGACAGTGGGAAATCCGACAGCGCGGACTTAGCCGCCCTCAATACTGGCGATGCGCCGGATCGAAAAAGCTGCTACGGACGCTCCTTCGCAGAACAGGGAGAGAGACATGCGGATAGTGATGACCTCACTGGCCGTGCTGGCGCTTGTTGCGTGCGGCCGACCGGCCGATACGGCCAATGACGCCAATGCGGCGGACGCCAACATGTCAATGGATGCCAATGCGACGGCCGACGCCAATATGGCGATGCCGGCCGAAATCCAGCTCAACGAAACCAGTTGGCAATTTACCGACGACGGCAAGGCAACGACCGAGTCGATCGATGCCACCGGCAACTACATTTCCTGGGCGGGGAACGAACATGTAGATCACGGCACTGTGGTCTCAAAGGACGGCAAGGCCTGCTTCACCAGTGCAATGGACAAGGAAGGCGAAGTCTGCTGGACCACGTCCCCAACGCCGATCGAGGTCGGGCAATCGTTTGAAACGACCAGCGACAAGGGCGAAAAGCTGACCGTCACGCGCGTCGCCTATGTCGTGGCGCCGGCGGCTGTGACGCCGTAAACGAAGGCCGACCAGTTATCCGAATGAAGCGATGATCGGGCAGGGACCTGCCCGGTCTTCGCCGCACTCGCGAGCCAGCCGCGAAAGGGCAGCGCGCGCATCCTTTAGCTCAGCAATCTTCGCATCGAGTGCCTTGATCCGGGCAGCTGCCAAGGCGCGTGCGCGCGGACGGTCCTCGCCGGCGTCGAGCGCAATCAACTCTCCTATTTCGGCAAGCGTGAACCCGGCCGCCTGGGCGCGTTTGATGAACTTGAGACGTTCAACGTCACGGTCGTCATAGCGCCTGAATCCGCCCGCGCGAGGTGGAACCGCAAGCAATCCCCTGCGCTGGTAGAAGCGGACCGTCTCGACGCCGACGCCGGCATTCCTGGCGAGCGTTCCGATAGTGAGATCGATCATCCTTGACTCTGTACCATGGTACGGATGCTACGTCGATGTCCGAACCCTCTCAAGGGAAGGAAAATCGCATGTCAAAAATGGAAAATGTCGGGGCCTCGCTGGCCAGAAGAGCCGTGCTCTATCGAATGGTAATGGCGGACCATGTCTGCCCTTGGGGCCTGAAGTCGCTGCACCTGCTGAAATCCAAGGGCTATGAGGTAGACGACCGCCACCTCACCAGCCGCGAAGCGATCGACGCATTCAAGGCGAGGCACGGGGTTGAGACCACGCCACAGACGTTCATCAACGGCGAGCGGATTGGCGGCCATGACGATCTGAAGCGCTTCTTCGGCGGCAAGATCCGTGCGCCTGGCGAAACCACCTATGTGCCGGTCGTCGTCCTGTTCGCGCTGACCGCGCTGGCCGCGCTGGCGCTCAGCACGTCGCAGTTCGGTACCCCATTCACGGCGCGGGCGGCCGAATGGTTCATCGGACTATCGATGGTCGTGCTCGCCCTATTGAAACTTCAGGACGTCGAGAAATTCTCGGCGATGTTCCTGAACTACGACCTGCTGTCGCGGCGCTGGGTGCCATATGCCAGCCTCTATCCGTTCCTCGAAGCGGGCGCGGGCGTGCTGATGCTGTCCGACCGCCTGACCTGGTTGTCGGCACCGGTCGCGCTCTTCATCGGCGTCGAAGGTGCGGTGTCGGTGTTCAAGGCCGTCTATATCGAC
This sequence comes from Sphingomonas caseinilytica, assembly GCF_023516455.1. Lineage (GTDB taxonomy): Bacteria > Pseudomonadota > Alphaproteobacteria > Sphingomonadales > Sphingomonadaceae > Sphingomicrobium > Sphingomicrobium caseinilyticum. The sequence continues at coordinate 926,476 of NZ_JAMGBA010000001.1, forward strand.
AAGCGTGAATTGAAGTGCGCTTGTGTCGGCGGCTCGTCGAATGTCCCATTGGGCTTCGTTTCGCTCACCGAAAATCTGATGATGGTCGCGATGGCGATTTGGATGGGACAGATGCTGGTCTAGCGCTTCCCCGCATAGGCCCAGCATTCGACCTCGAGCAGCGCGCCCATCGCCAGGCCGTCGGCGCCGAACGCGCTCCTCGCGGGGAACTTTCCGTCTGGGAAATAGGTCACATAGACTTTGTTGAAGGCCGGCCAGTCCGCCATATTGTCGAGCATCACGGTACATTTGACGACATCGCCGAGGCCGAGGTTCGACCGCTTCAGAACCGCGCCGATATTGTCCATGGTCTGGCGCGCCTGCGCCTCGATCCCCGCCGGCAGCGTTCCGTCGGGCTTGTTGCCGAGCTGGCCCGACAAATAGAGCATGTCGCCGACGCGCACCGCCTCGGAAAAAGGCAACCGCTGGCCGTTGAAGCTGGGTTCGCCGATAAATTCGACTGGAGGTGTCTGGGCCATGACCGGCGAACTAAGGACCAGCGAAACAGCCAATGCAATCCCGGATTTCATGCGCCCCTCCCCCTAATCAGTCGTCGAACGTCTCTCCGTCCGCAACGCCCCATATGTCGCCCTCGGCGATCCAGCCTTGCCGCTTGCCGACCTGGATCTGGCACCAGCTTCCGTCGCACTTGGCCAGCCGGCCGACGACGCCTTGTTCGGCGCGATAGCGGACCGGAGAGTTGGCGTCGGGCTTCGCATGGATGCTCCGCGGCTCGCCCGGCTTGACGATGCCGGTGCGGCGGTCGCTGAGCAGCGTGACCAGCATCCAGCCCTGTTCTCCGTCCGGATCCTCGATCTTGCGCCAGTTGGGATAGACCTGGATCACGCGGATCGGCAGGTCGCGCCGCTTGTAGAGCCAGATGCCGGGATAGTTGCGGCCCGGGCCGGTGCGCATCATTGCTTCGCCCGACGCGATCGATGCCCAATATGGCGGCTTCTTGTCCTGCGCATCGGCGGATGTTGCGAAAGCCAGTCCAAAAATCGTCATTCCCGCGAAAGCGGGAACCCAGATTTTTCGTTTGTTTCGCTGGGTCCCCGCCTTCGCGGGGATGACGAAACCAGGGATCATCAAGCCCCCGTCAGGATTCGGTCGACGAGCTGCTTCACGGTCGGAACGAAGCCGTTCGAATAGAAGGGATCGCTCTTGAAGCGGAAGGCGGCGTGGCCCGCGAACATCAGATTCTGTTCGACATCGCCACCATGCGCGATTTCCTGCAGCGTCTTCTGAATGCAGAAGCTGCGCGGGTCGGCGAGGCGGCCGGTCGAATTCTTCTCATTGTCCGCCCAGCTGGAGAAGCTGCATTGCGACAGGCAGCCCATGCAGGCCGCCTGGTCGGCACGAATGATCTTTTCCTCTTCCGGAGTGACGAATACTAGCGTGTCGTCGGGCGACTTCATCGCGTTGGTGAAGCCTGCGCCATACCATTCGCGGGCGTGCTGCAGATCGCCCTTGGTCACCCAGAAATTCTTCTTGGTGCCGATGCCCACATCCAGCTCGAACGCATGGTCGCCGATCGGCTCCTTGGTGAAGGCGATCTGACGCTCGCTGCGGGCTTCGAGGTGACGCAGGAACGGATTGCGGACAGCCGAAGAATAGAAGCCGGTCGGCGAGAAGCGGTGGAGCAGGACGTCGCCCTCCTCCAAGGTCATCAGCCGCGCCTTCCACGCCGGCGGGATCGGGCTTTCCTGCGTCAGCAGCGGCCTCGTTCCGAACTGGAACGCAATCTGCCCAAGTTCCGGATTGTCGATCCAGTCGTTCCACTCGTCGAGCCGCCAAACGCCGCCGGCCATGACGATCGGCACATCGTCGCTGATGCCGCCTTCGCGCATCACGTCGCGCAATGCCTTTACGCGCGGATAGGGATCCTGCGGCTTGCGCGGGTCCTCGGCGTTGCTGAGACCGTTGTGACCACCGGCCAACCATGGATCTTCATAGACCACCGCGGCAAGCCATTCGGCGGCCTTCGAATAGGCCCGCTTCCACAATGCGCTGAAGGCCCTGCCCGACGAAATGATCGGCAAATAGCTGACGCCGTAGGAAGCTGCGATTTCACTGAGCTTGTAGGGCATGCCGGCACCGCAGGTCACACCCGTGACCATGCCCTTGGTGCGTTCGAGCACCCCGTGAAGCACCCGCTGGGCGCCGCCCATTTCCCACAGCACGTTGATGTTGATGGCGCCCTTGCCGCCGGCCATTTCATAGGCGCGCTTCACCTGCGCAACCGCGCCGTCGATCGCGTACTGGATCAGCTCTTCATGCCGCTCGCGGCGGGTCAAGGCATTGTAGACCTGCGGGATGATCCGCCCTTCGGGATCGTAGCTGTCGGCATTGACCGCAGATACCGTGCCGATGCCGCCGGCGGCCGCCCAGGCGCCGGAGCTCGCATGATTGGTCGCGGAAACGCCCTTCCCTCCTTCGACCAGCGGCCAAACCTCGCGGCCGCCGTATAGGATGGGCTTCAAGCCTTTGAACAACTCACTCTCCCGAATTGGTTCGCGCTCCCTATAGGACGACCGTTACGGCTTTGCGCGCAAAAAATATCGTTATGTTGTTAGCACATAGTCGAGGCCGATATCGACCGCGGGCGCAGACTGGGTGATCCGGCCGACCGAAATATAGTTGACGCCCGTTTCCGCGATTGCGCGGATCGTATCCAGGTTCACGCCCCCCGACGCCTCCAACGGAACCCGACCCGCGACGAGGGCGATTGCCTGCCGCAATACGTCCGGCTTCATATTGTCGAGCAACAGGCGCTCGGCTCCGGCGGCCAGAGCCGGCTCGATCTGGTCGATACGGTCGACCTCGACCTGGATCTGCAAGCCACTTCGGCAAGCCTTCGCAGCGGAGACGGCCTCGGCCACGCCGCCGGCAACGCCGACATGGTTGTCCTTGATCAACAGCCCGTCATCGAGCCGCATCCGGTGATTCTGCGCGCCGCCCATCCGCGCCGCATATTTCTCAAGCGCACGAAGGCCGGGGATGGTCTTGCGGGTGTCGAGCAGCGTTGCACCGGTGCCGGCGATCCTGTCGACATAGCTGCGCGTGAGCGTGGCAATGCCGGACAGATGCTGAAGCGTGTTCAGCGCCGATCGCTCGGCCGTCAGCATCTCACGCGCCTTGCCGTCCAACCGAAGCAGGACGGTTCCCGCGGACACCGCATCGCCGTCATTGGCAAGCCTCTCGATACCAACATCCCGATCCAGCGCACGAAAGAAGGCGATGGCGATATCAAGGCCCGCGACCACGATCGGTTCGCGGCAGTTCATCGTCGCGCTGAACCGCGCGTCGGCGGAGATGGTGGCGTTGGACGTGACATCGCCGCTGTTGCCGAGATCCTCGGCAAGCACTCGCTGGACGAACTCGTCCAGATCGAAATTGGGGATGTTGTCGATCATCGCCGCGCCATAGGCGGTACGGAGCCCATTGGGCAATTCCGTCATGCTGAACTTGTTTCAGCATCCATTTCGGTCAAGGACTGTGAGGGTGTCGGAATGGACCCTGAAACTAGTTCAGAGTGACGGATGTCTGGGAGACATCCGGCAGGCTGAACTCAGGGTGACGGATGTCTGGGAGACATCCGGCAGGCTGAACTCAGGGTGACGGGAGAAAGTGTGGATCGCACCGAAGCCAATAGCGGTACGCGCGAGGTAACTGAGCGCCTCCGCTTCGACGTCGCCAGACTCGAACGCTGGATGGCGGATCATGTACCGGGCATCGTCGGCCCACTGAGCGTAAGCCAGTTCAAGGGCGGCCAATCCAACCCGACCTACAGGATCGATACTCCGTCCGGCCGCTCCTTCGTCCTCCGCCGCAAGCCGCCCGGGAAGCTGCTGCCGGGTGCCCACGCCGTCGACCGCGAAGCGCGGGTGATGAGCGCACTTGGCAAGCAAGGCTTCCCGGTGCCGCACGTCTATGGCCATTGCGATGATGCCGACGTCATCGGCACCCCCTTCTTCCTGATGGATATGGTCGACGGCCGGATCATCTGGGAGGCGACCTTCCCCGGTCTCACCAAGGCAATTCGGGCAGCTCATTTCGATGCGATGAACGCAACCATCGCGAAGCTTCACAGCTTCGATCCCGATGAGATTGGCCTCGGTGATTATGGCCGTGCAAGCGGCTTCGTCGAACGGCAGGTCGCGCGCTGGTCCAAGCAATATGAAACCGACGTCGAGGCCGGACGCGTCGTTGCGATGGATCACCTTACCGCCTGGCTGCGCGATCACCTCCCAACGGACAGCGGAGACGCCCGGATCGTTCACGGCGATTTCCGGTGCGACAATATGATCTTCGCGCCCGATGAGGCACGGGTCGCGGCGGTGCTGGATTGGGAGTTGTCGACACTCGGAGATCCCGCGGCGGACTTCGTCTACCACCTCCTGATGTACCGGATGCCGGCGGGAATGTTCACCGGACTCGCTGGTCTGGATTTCACCGAGCTCGGCATTCCGACCGAGCAGGAATATGTCGATGCCTATTGCCGGCGGACCGGCCGGACCAGCCTGCCGAATCTCGACTATCTGGTGGTGTTCGTGATGTTTCGCCTGGCCGCCATTTGCCACGGCATTCGTGGGCGCCTGGCACGAGGCAGCGCGTCGTCCGCCCACGCCGAAGCGACCGCCGCGCTGACGGAGCCTTTGGCCGAGCTTGCGCTGACGCAGGCCAAGTCCGCTCGCCTTTGATGCCAAATAATTTTATCGCCGGTTAATCGCGTCGGGGTGAGCGAGTCGCTTGCCTCCGGTGCGGAACGCAGCCGGGGGGCTTTGGCGATGCGATTTCGTGAGGCGTTGGGTCGTTGAGCATGGACCAGCCAAGCCGAAGCTGGGCGGCGGACGCTGATCCGCTCGATAACGAGCAACCGACCGTCAAGACCGTCCTCGACGACCTCCGCAAAGTTCCCCTTGCCCGGCTGCTGGTCACGGCCTTCTTCATTCTTTGGGCGATCCTCTTTGCGCGCTTCAGTTGGGAAGCACCGGTCGACCTGCCTGCCATAGGCAAGACGATACCGATCGCAACGGACGCCGAACGCGCGCTGTTCGATTGGCGCCAGAGCGTAAGGGAGCCGCGCGTTGCCGAAGATCCGCGCATCGTCCTTATCCCCTATACGCAGGATACGCTTCGGGCGACCGCCAAGCGATCGCCGCTCGACCGGGCCATTCTTGCTCGCGCGCTGGCCAACATCGATCAATTGGGCGCCAAGGCCATCGGCATCGACATATTGATCGACCAGCCGCAGGCCGAAGACCCGCAGTTGGTTGCCACCTTGAAGGCCATGAAAACGCCGGTCTGGATCGCCTATGCCAACCGCCTGACCGCGATGGACGAGATCGAACAGTGGCAGCAGAAGTTCATGGACGATTGGTTCCGCAACCTGGCCGGGACACAGGTGCGGCCGAGCTCGATCCGGCTCGAGACGGATGGCGATAACGTGCTCCGTCGTTGGCCGGACTTGCCGGCCGGGCTTCCGCCATTCCTGCCCAACGTGCTGGCGGGCGCGAGGCCGGGCTTCAACTATCAGGGAAGTGTTGAATTCCGGGCGCCGCTGAATGCCGAGCGAAACGTCTTCTCCAGCTTCCAGATTGACTTGTTCGCAGATCCGGCGACGGCACCATTATTCGCCGACCAGCTTCGCGGGCGCACAGTGATCATCGGCGGTGAATTGCCCGACCGCGACCAGTTCGAAATCCCGTCGAGCCGCCTGGGCGGACCGACGATGAGCGGCCTTGAAGTTCATGCGACGATGGTTGCTCAGCTGCTTGACGGCCGCCTGCCCAGAACCGCGGGCTCCATGTCGCTTTGGAGCATCGCAATCCTGGTCGTGCTTTGCGGCGCCTTCACCGCGATGCTCGACGTCCGGCCGTGGGTCGTGGCGCTGGTCATCTTCGGCCAGCTCGCCTTCTTCGGATTTGCGCCCTTCTTCTTTGAATGGAACGGCATCGACACCTACGGCTTGCCGGCATTCGGCTGGCTCGGCGGCTGGGTCCTCGCTTACGCCGCGACCGGCGCGGCGGTGAGGGCAGTCGGATCGGAGCAGCGCCGCTACGCCCAGTCGGCGCTCGGCAAATACCTCCCGCGCGACATCGCCGCACAGATCTTGCGCGATCCCAAGAAGCTATCGCTCACTGGAGAGATGCGGCCGATCTACACGCTGTTCACCGACATCGAAGGGTTCACCAAGCTCAGCCACAATCTGCCGCCGGACCGGGTCGCGAGCCTGCTCAACGCCTATCTCGACGGCATGTGCGACATTGTCCTCGACCATGGCGGGACCATCGACAAGTTCGTGGGCGATGCCGTCGTCGCCTTCTGGGGAGCGCCGATCGCGCGTCCCGATGACGCCGACCGCGCGGTGGATGCGCTGGTCGACATCGTGCGCTTCACCGACGAGTTTTCCGATCAGCATGAAGTTGACGGCAAGAGGTTCGGCCGTACCCGCGCCGGTCTCCATTATGGCGACGCCGTCGTCGGCAACTTCGGCGGCGAAGGACGGCTGAGCTACACCGCGCTGGGCGATGCGATGAACTGCGGCTCGCGCCTTGAGGGCGCCAACAAATATCTGAAATCGGCCGCGCTGGTGAGCGACGAGGCCAAGACCCAAAGCAGTCGCGATTTCTTCCGGCCGATGGGCCGCATCGTCCTTTCCGGCCGGGCAACGCCGATCGTCGTATGGGAACCGGTACCGGGCATCGATCCCGCCCTTCGTGCCGATTTGGAACGGTTGTGGTTGGCATTCGATGGCGGAGATCGTTCCGCGCTCGACGAAATCGAGCAAATTTGCTTAACCCACGATAAGGATGCGGCGCTTTGCGCATTCGCCTGCCGGCTTCGGGAGGCGGGTCCGGGGGGCGCTACGATACTTGGGGAGAAATGAGATGGCCCGCATGTTGCTTATCGCCGCAAGTGCCGCAGCGATCCTTTCCTCGGCGACCGCGACAGCGGCGGTGCTGGTCGTGCGATCGTCGGGTCCGTCGGCGGGCGCCTATCCGCCGGGCAAGGCCTTGCCCGACGACCATGTCCTGAAGCTGAAGCCGAGCGATACGGTCATCCTGCTCGACTCGCGCGGCACGCGCACGGTCCAGGGTCCCGGCAGTTTCAGCGTTTCCGCCAGCGCCGCTCCGGCAGCCGCGGTTCGAACCGCGGGTACCAGTGCCCGGCGGGTACGGCTCGGGGCAGTTCGCGGCACTGCAACGCGCAGCGTGTGGCAGGCCGACCTCGGCAGATCGGGCAATGTCTGCGTCGCCAATCCGGCTGACCTCGGCCTGTGGCGAGCGGACAGCAGCGCAGAAGCAAGCGTCACGCTGACCGATGCCGGCAGCGGCAACAAGGCGGATGTGAAATTCGCCCCGGGCCAGTCGATTGCGCCCTGGCCGGCCGGGCTTCCCGCGACTTCGGGTACCAAGGTGAATGTGACCGGGCTTTCGGCCCCGACGACGCTCACGCTTCGCGTCCTTACCCCTCTCCCGACTGGGCTTGAGGGGATGGCGCAGGGCCTCATCCGCGCCAATTGCGAGGCGCAGCTCGACGTGCTGATCGACACCTTCAGCGCCCATTCGGAAGGCTGATCGAACCCATGAGCATGGCACTTGGCCTGTACTTCGCCATCTTCGCTGTGCTGCTGGTCGCACTGCTGGTCAGGGCAAGGCTTGGAAATCACATCCTTATCGGCGTCGTTGGCGCCATCGGCCTCATTTATGGCGTCTGGATCCACGGCTTTCTCGCGGGCGTCCTCCCGCTGCTGATCCTGCTCGTCGCGGGCGTCCAGGTCGCGAGTGTCGTTGCGGCCAACAAGACCGCCAAGTTCAGCGCCGAAGAAAAGTTGATGCTGGAAGGACCGCTTGCGGGCTTAGGCAGGGCGCAGGCGCGCCGCCTGATGGACCAGGGCATCTGGATGGACGCGCGCGAAGGCGATGTGCTGGTCAAGGCGGGCGAGCCGGCAGCCCAGCTCTATTATCTCGCCACCGGTGCCGGGGATGTGCACTCACGCGGCAAGCTGGTGGGACGCGTTGTTCCGGGACAGCTCATCGGCGAAGCGACGGTCTTGGGCGAGGCAGCGGCCATTGCCACCGTAACCGTCACCGAACCTGCCCGCATCTGGTGCGCGCAGGGCCGCACCCTCAATGCCTATCTCGCGGCAAATCCCGATGCCCGCCATGCCCTGGAGCATAGCTTCACGGTCAGCCTTCGGGAGAAGCTGGACGCGATGAACCGCGCCGCCTCTCCCGAAGAATAATCCGGACTAGTTGGTCGGGAAGCCCCGCCGCTTCAGCAGCGCATCGACATTGGGATCGCGGCCGCGGAACTGGCGATAGGCTTCGGCCCGGTCGGTCTCATTGCCGGTCGAAAGCAAATAAGTCCGGAAGCCATCCGCGATCTTGCGATCGTAGGGATTGCCGGTGGCCTCGAACGCTTCCCACGTGTCGGCGTCCATCGTTTCCGACCAGAGGTAGCTGTAATAGCCCGCCGAATAGCTGTCCGACGAGAAGAGGTGCCCGAACTGCGGCAGGCGGTGACGCATCACCATTTCCTTGGGCATGTCGAGCTTGGCAAGCGCCTCGCGCTCGAACTTGTCGGCGTCGATCACGCCGTCAGGCTTGGTGTGGAGCATCATGTCCACCAGCGCCGACGAGAGATATTCGACCGTTGCAAAGCCCTGGTTGAACGTCTCCGAGGCCTCGATCTTCTTGACCAACGCTTCCGGCATCGCTTCGCCCGTCTGATAGTGGCGCGCGAACTTGTCGAGCACCGGCCGGGTCATCAGCCAATTCTCATTCACCTGGCTCGGATATTCCACGAAGTCGCGGGGTGAGCCGCCCAGCGACGGATATTTCACGTCGCTGAGATAATAGTGAATGGCGTGGCCGAACTCATGCCACAGCGTCTCGGCGTCGGTCAGGCTGATCAGCACCGGCTTTCCGGGCGAAGGCTTGGTGAAGTTGTTGTTGTTCGATCCGATCACGATCTTGTCGCCGAGCAGGCCGGCGCGGCTGCGATAGGTGGTCGCCCATGCACCCGACCTTTTGCCCTGGCGAGCATAGGTATCGAGGTAGAACAGGCCGGTGACCTCGCCGGTCTTGGCGTTGCTGACCTCGAACGTGCGGACGTCCGGATTGAAGACCGGGACCTTGCCGGTGTTTTCGGTGAATTTCAGATCGTAAAGCTGCTCGGCCGACCAGAACATGCCCTTCACGAGATTGTCGAGCGCCAGGTACGGCTTAATCTCTTCCTGGCTAAGGTCGTACTTCGCCTTCCGCACCTTCTCCTGGTAGAAGCGATAGTCCCACGGCTCGATGGTCGAAACGCCGTCCTTGGCCGCAAACGGCTTCATGTCGGCGACTTCCTGGTGGACCCGCGCGACGGCCGGCTTCCACACTCGCATCATCAGGTCCATCGCCTTTGCGGGCGACTTGGCCATCGTGTCCTGCATCCGCCAATCGGCGTGCGTCGCAAAACCGAGCAGCTTGGCGCGATCAGAGCGCAGCTTCACGATTTGGGCGATCAGCGCGTTCGTATCGTTGGCATTGCCGTTGTCGCCACGCTGGACAAAAGCCTGCCAGACCTTCTCGCGGAAGGCGCGGTTGGTGCCGAAGCTCAGGACCGGCTCGACTGCCGAGCGGGTGTTGGCGATGGCGTAGGTGCCGGCGGCCTGGCCTGCTTCCTTTGCGGCAGCAGCGGCAGCGTCCTTTACGTCGGCCGGAACGCCGGCGAGGTCGGCCTCGGTGGCCTGCGTATAGGTCGACTCATCGGCCAGCAGCTTCGCGTTGAAGTCGGAGAAAGCCGTAGCCAGCTGCTGATTGTAATTCGACAGCTGCGTTTTTTGCGCTTCGTCGAGCTTGGCGCCGCGGCGGACGAAACCCTCATAGGTCCGCGTCAGCAGCCGCTTCTGCTTGGCATCAAGGCCAAGCTGGTCGCGTTGCTCGTAAAGCCGCTCGATGCGCTTGAAGAGCGCGCCATTGAGATTGATCTTGTCGTAAGCAGCCGAGAGTTTCGGCGACCATTCCTTGTTGATCGCCTGCACTTCGGGCGTCGAAAGGTTACTCGAATAGACGCCGAAAATCGACCCGACATAGTCAAGACGCTCGCCGGAGCGCTCCATGGCTTCGATCGTATTCTCGAACGTCGGCTCTGCCGAGTTGTTGGCGATGGCGTCGATTTCCTGGAGCATCTCGTCGATGGCGAACTGGAAAGCGGGCGCGAACTGCGCGGGCTTTACCTGATCCCATGGCGGAACGCCGTCGTAAGGACCGGTCCACTTCTTGAGCAGGATATTGTCGGGAACGACCGCGGTCGCTGCGCCAGCGGTGGAGGCCTGTGCGGCAAATGCCGGTGCTGCCGACATGGCAATTGCGGCCGCGCCGGCCAAAAGCAGATTCTTCAACTTAAACCCCTCCCAGGAAACGCAAAAAAATTTGCCCGCCCCCTAGCCGCTTTGGACTGAACCGGGCGCAACCAATTCGACAAGCGGCGGAAAGGCTCGATGAAGGGAGTCAGTCGAGAATGTCCGCCGCCAGCAACAACAGCATCTTCGTGTCGATTGCGCAGCCTTCCGCCCGCTTTCGCTCGACAAAGGCCGGAATGTCATGCCGCGGGACGAGATGAACCTCGATCTCCTCATGCTCATTCCCACCGCCATCGCCAATCCGGCGCACCCCGTGCGCGCGAACCAGCGTATATCCTTCGGCGACCATCCCCGGCGAACTATGAAACTCTCCGATCACCTCGATACTTTCGGCGGTAAAGCCGGTTTCTTCTTCCAATTCTTTTACGGCCGTTCCTTCGACGGTCGCCAGGGGATCCTCGTCACCTACCAGGCCGGCCGGCAATTCGATGCATTTGCGGCCACCGAGCGGAACCCGACGTTGTTCGATCAACACGACCTTGCCGTCATGTTCCGCAAGGATCACGACCGCATGTACGCCGCCGCAGCGCTCGACATATTCCCAGGTCCCTTCACGGACGATGCGAAGATATTTGCCTTCCCATTCGACAGTCTTCGCGCCGCTCATAGCTCGATCAGCTTGTCCGGAATTTCGTTGGTATCCTCGGAGCTCTTGGGGAAGTGCTCGGCAAGCACATCGCCGATGATCCCGACCGCCGCGACGATCCCGTCGCCGGGCCTACCTGCCTTCACTTCGGTCAGCAAAGCGGTCATCGCCTCGCCCCAGGTATCGGGCGTTGTAACCTTGGTGATCGCTTCGTCGGCGACGATTTCCGCGCGGTGTTCGGCCATCGACAGGTAGATTAGAATTCCGGTGCGGCCGATGGTTCGCCGCTCTCCGCCCGTCTTGAACAGCATGATCGCCCGGCGCCGGACCCGCCGCGTCTTGGTCGCACCGGGTGTCAGCAGCATGCGCAGCGGCCGCCACTTAAGCAGGAACAGCACCACCAGGAACTTGAGCAGCGCGAAAAACAGCAAAAGGGTCAGCAGTTCGCGAAGCCCCGGCTCCGCCGACCAGCCGGTGAACAGATCGTACCACCAGGTGAGAAACTGCGGCATCGCGGCAAAGAAGGCGAGCGCGGCGACCATGGCCAAAACCGCCCAGTGAAGGCCGACATCGTGATAAGCGTCGGACTGATCCGCGCTGATGGCAATGATCTCGCCATCGCTCTTCTGCTCCGCGGCCGCGATTGCGGCGCTGACCCGCGCATGGTCTTCAGCGGAAAGCCTCAGCATCACCACCCCCCCGAAGCGCCGCCACCGCCGAACGAGCCGCCGCCGCCGGAGAATCCGCCGAAGCCACCGCCACCGCCTCCCCAGCCGCCACCGCCCCAACCTCCGCTGCCGCGCGAGCCACGGGTCAGGGCGTCGAGGCCCCAAAGGATGACGGCGACGTCGCCACTATCTAGGCCGCCGCGCCGCCGGCCCTTGCCGCGATACCGCCTGCCGCCGGCCGCACGGGCGATCGAGCCGATGATCACGAAGAAGATGATCACGATGAAAATGACGGGGATCGGATTGACGTCACGGTCCTGCCGCTTCGCTTCCTTCGCGCCAATCTCCTGGGCGCGCTTTGCGGCCTCGGCTTCCGGAAGTTCCATCTGCTTCACGATCTGATCGGCGCCCGCCGAAATGCCGCCGGGAAGGTCGCCCGCCTTGAACCGCGGCAGGATGCTTTCCCGGATGATGATGCTGGACAGTGCGTCGGTCAGGAAGACGCGTGCGCCATAGCCGGTTTCGATCCTGACTTTGCGTTCCGCCGGCGCCACCAGCAGGATAACGCCGTCGTCTTTCTGCTCGTCACCGATCTTCCATTCGCGGCCCAGGCGATAGCCATAGTCCTCAATGGGCCGCCCCTCGAGGCTGGACACCGTTGCAATGACAAACTGCCGCCCGGTCCGCTTTTCGAGCGCATCCGATTTGGCGCTGAGGTCGGCTTCCTCGGCAGGGCTGAGCAGATTGGCCTGGTCAACCACCCGCCCGGTGAGCTTGGGAAAGGTCTGGGCATGCGCGGGCGATGAAACCAGAAGCATGAACGCCGCCAGCAGCAATCCAATGACGTCACCCCAGCGAAGGCTGGGGCCCATGTCATCCCGCCGCACCGATGCGACGGGACATGGATGCCAGCCTTCGCTGGCATGACGGGTTGGGGACATGGATCAGCCCGCGGTGTTGAAGTTCACGTCCGGCGCTTCCTGCGCGCCGGAGGCGGCTTCGAACGGCACCTTGGGTTCGGCCCCATAGAAGACCTTCGCGCCGATCGCGTCGGGGAAGGTCCGGATGCGGGTGTTATAGGCCTGCACCGCCTCGTTATAATCGCGGCGGGCGACCAGGATCGAATTCTCCGTGCCCTCGATCTGGCTCTGCAGCGTCAGGAAATTCTGATTGGACTTAAGGTCTGGATATGCCTCCTGCAGCCGCTGCAGCGGAATGATCGCCTGGGTCAGGCGGCTCTGCGCATCATTGAACGCGCGGACCTTGGCCGGATCGTCGAGGTCAGCGGCACTCAGCTGTACGCGGCCCGCGTCGGCGCGCGCCTGCGTAACCTCGATCAGGACCTTGCTCTCCTGCTGGGCATAGCCCTTCACCGTCTCGACCAGGTTGGGAATGAGGTCGGAGCGGCGCTGATATTCGCTCTGCAGGTTGCCCCACTTTGCGTTGACATTCTCTTCGGCCGTCGGAACCGAGTTAATCCCGCAAGCCGCCAGGCTTACGGCGGCAATCGGAGCCAAGAGCTTCAGTCGGCGAATAGCAGTCATGTTCCACACCCCATCGTTGCGTAGCCGCAAAGGTAGAGGGGCGGCGGCCCGGATTCAACTGGCTGTTCTACACTGGCAACACACATTGGCCCGTTCCGCTTTCAATTGGGCCCGCGCTTGCTAGTCTCCGCAAATTCGCGACGCATTGAAGGGGAATGTGATGCTTTCCGAATTCAAGGCCTTCATCGCCAAGGGCAATGTCCTCGACCTGGCGGTTGCCGTCATCATCGGCGCCGCCTTCGCAACCATCACCAAGAGCCTGACCGACGACATCATCATGCCGATCGTCGGCGCCATTTTCGGCGGCCTGGACTTCGCCAACTACTTTGTCGTGCTTGGCCCCATCCCGGAGACGTTCAAGGGCGATCCGACTAGCTATGCCGCGCTCAAGGAAGCAGGCGTCGCGGTCCTCGGATGGGGACAGTTCGTCACGGTCATCATCAACTTCCTGATCCTGGCCTTCGTCGTCTTCCTGCTGGTCCGTGCAGCGACCAAGTCGATGAAGAAGGCCGATGAGGCACCAGCCGGCCCGAGCGAAGTCGACCTGCTGACCGAGATCAGGGACGAGCTCAGAAAGCGGCCGTAGCCGTCATTGCGAGGAGCGTAGCGACGAAGCAATCCAGTGATCTCAACTGTATTGCTTTGCTTCGCTTTGCTCGCAATGACGAATGAGCTCAAAGCCTGACCAGCATCTCCGGCACCTTGTCGTTGCCCGGGCCGACGTCCCAGTGAACCTGGCGTCGGCCTTGGGCGGCGACCGGGCCGTCCTCGCTGTTGTTGGTCAGGATTTCCCCGTCAGTCGTTATAGTGAAGCGCCCTTCCGCGCGTGAGGGCGGGCCGTCATTTCCTTTGTCTGGAAGTCCCATCGCCTTGGCGCGCGCCGAGAATACGCCGGCTCCTCCGACCAGTGCCGGCGCGCTGACCTTGACCGATCCGTCGGTACGGGGACGGATGGTGATGAACGGGATCATCAGGTCGGTGTCGGGCATCAGCGGGAAGGCGTAATCCTGGTCCAGCCGGCCTTCGAAATGATAGTCGACGTCGAACAGGCCCTTCCCCTTGTAGGTCACGGTTCGCCAGCCCTTGTGCTTCATCAGGTTGGCGGCGAAGCGGCGGTTGGATTCGTCGTCGGACCCAGGGAGGCCGAACAGCTTCGCCATCTCCTCGCTTTCCTTGCGCTTCTTGGCGACGCGCTCGGCCTCGGACTTTTCATGCGCCGACTTCATCCGGGCCAACTCGGCAGCGGTGCAGGCTCGCGTTTCATCGCTCTGGCCCTCTTCCTCTGCAGGCGGCGCTTCGTCGATTTCGAAGGTTGCGGCTGAAGAGGGGCGGCTCTCGGTTCGGCCATCCGCGTAGCAGGTCGCCATGTCATCGTTCCAGGGCTCGGCCGGGCTGTCCTTGTCCGGCATCTGCAGCATGATCTCGCCACGGTAATCGAGCACGAACGTGCCCGCCTTGTTGATCGCCAGCTCGGACGTGAACTTGCCCGGTCCCCACAGGCAACCGGACAGCATCAGCGGCGCGGCAGCCGCCACGGCCAATTTCCCCCAAATGCGCATCCCTATTCCCCCTTGGAATGTCTTACTTCGGCTTGCCGCTCATCCCCGCCGCCTGGCGGAGCGCGTCGCCGTCCATCACATAGCCGTCGCTAACGACCGTGACGACCCGCCTGAGCGCGCCGAGGTCGTTCGCGACATCGCCATTGACCAGCACGACGTCCGCTTCCTTGCCGACCGCGATCGAGCCGGTGCGCTTGTCGGCGCCGACCATCTTCGCGGGCACGATGGTCGCGGACTGAAGCGCCTCGGCAGGCGTGAAGCCCGCTTCCTTGTACAGCTCGATTTCGCGGACCAATTCGATACCCTGCCCGTCCGTGCCGGCAACGATGGTCACGCCGGCCTTGTGCAAGGCACCCACCAGTTCGACCAGCTTTCGCCAGCTCTTGCGGTAATCGTCGCGGGTATAGCCTTCGACCAGCGGGTATCCGCCCGCCTTGAAGTAGCGGTCGTAGACCGGGGACATGATGCCCATGTAGGAGGCATAGGCCGGCGCCGGGACGCCGCCATCGGACGTCAGCTGCGCTTCCCAAACGACCAAGGTCGGATCAATGATCGTCTTACGTTGGGCGAGCTCGGCGATGAATGCCTTCGCTTCCGGCCCATTCAGGTCAACGTCCTTGCCGAACTTGGCCGGCCCCTCAAGGCGCTGCGAGGTGTTGGCCCGGTCGACGACGTCCTGCGGCATGAACTGCATCATAACAAAGTTGATGTGGGTGATTTCGTCATAGCCCGCCCGGACCGCGTCGAGCGGCCGCATATGCGCCGGAATATGCCCATGGACATGCATACCCAGCTTGTGCGCCTCGGCCGCGGCCGCAGGAATCCATGTCGGGTCCATCGATGTGTAGAATTTTACGCCCCACAGGCCGGCATCATGGATTTTGTGGACTGCCGCGATTGCCTCCGCCTGTGACGATGCGATTTCCGCGCCCTGCGCCGCTAGCGGATCCTTCTTGTCGATGATCTGCGAAACATAGGGCTCGCCCATCAGGAGGTCGCCCGACTTGCGCCGCTTGGTTGCGTCGACAGCGCGGTCAATATCCGTACCAGGGCTACGGAAGCTGGTGATTCCGGTCGCCATGTTGGTGACGACGTTCCAGTCATCGCCGATATGAAGGTGGCTGTCCCACAACCCCGGTACGAGTGACTTGCCGCGCCCGTCGATGGTGCGACCGCCCGCAGGCACCGGGATCGACCCGGCCGCGCCTACCTTGGCGATCTTGCCGTCCTGGATCAGCACCGCCTGATTGGCGACGAACTTGCCGCCGTCGGCATCGAACAGCTGGACATTGTCGAACAGGACCGGCGCCTTGTTCTCGGGATCGAGGAAGCGGTGCGATACGTTGCGAACCGCTTTGGCCGTCTCCGCGTCCTGGAAATCGTTCATGGCCTTGAGGTTGCCCTCATAGCCAACCGGCATGGTCGCGATGTAGCCGACCTCGGCGAAGTAATTGCCCTTGGAATCGAGCCAGATCGGCGTCGGCGTCGGAAGGATGCCGCGCAGCCAGGCGAGCTGCACCGTTTCCGGCCCCTTGGGACCCTTGATCTCGAAGGTGGCGCCCTTTTCCAAAGTGGCCTTGCCGCTCGGATACATGGCGAGGCCATTGGCACCCGCCCTCACCAGCGCGGCCGCAAGCGGGATGTTGGCAACATTGGTGCCGCTGGCGGCGAGATAGAAAGCCGGAGCTGCGTCCGCTTCCCCGCTATCCGACGTGCTGGTCCACTTGGCCTTGCCATCGGCGATCGTGAAGGTTTCGGCTGCGTCGCCGTTCGGCGTGACGCCGCGAATGACGATCTTGCTCGGCAGGCCGTCGGACCCGAGCGTCATGACTTCGTCGGTTTCGGTGATCCAGCCGCGCAGTGATTGCGAATAGCGGCTGGCGATCGATCCGTCGGGCAGGGTCCATGCCCATTGGTCGCCATGCTTCCCGGCCATCGAAACGACGACGTAGTGCGCTGCGTCGGCAGGCGGCTTCAGCAACTGGTCTTTTGCAACAGGAGCCGCAATCGCGGCAGACGCGCAGGCGGTCAGGAAGGCAGCAAGCAAAGCACGACGCATGGAATTCCCCTCTTATTTTATGAGTCGGGGACCCTAAGGCGCAGTTTTCCGGTGACAACCGTTCGTTCGACGAACGGGAAATGCAAAGATGGCTAAGGTGGGGAGCTTCTGTTGCCCGGTGCTCCCCGAACCGCTGGAATCCCCTTCTGTTGCCCGGTGGGGTCCGACCGCGCTTTTGTCTTTGTAACCTTAGACCGTTAGGCCCTTAGTTACGCAGCAATTGCGAGCGCCTCGTTATCGTTGGCACTTGTGTGAATGAGCCGTCACGGTGGCCCGATCCGATCGGCAACCAGGCCTTTATTGCACTCGTCGATCCTGTTTCGCCCCCATCAGCAACGGCGGAAATCCTTCGATTTCACGCATCGCCGCTGGTGGTGGAGGCGCCGGGGTACTGCCCCCCGGGTCCGAAATGCCTATTCCACCCGATAGTCTACCGACATAGCCGGTTGCCCGGCCCCCTTAAGATAGGTGAGGGGTCATGATGATGCAACCAATTGACAAAATCCGCGTCGTCACGGAACCGTCTTGAATGTGGTAGCGTTTGAACCCGTCACTGTGGGGCGGAAATTGCGCCGCCACAAAGCAACAAGGGGATTATAGATGAAGAAGCTTTCGTTCGCCGTCGTTGGTGCCGCTGCCCTCGCGCTCGCCGCTTGCGGTGGCCAAGGTGACGACGCACTGGGCGAGAACGTCCAGGAAAACCTGGAAGCCCAGGCCGAGAACCTCGACGCAGCAGCTGACAACACCGCGAATGCGGCTGAAGCAGCGGCGCTGGAAAACCAGGCCGACGCTCTCGAAGAGCAAGGCGAAAAGGCCGAAGACGCCATCGACGATGCAGACGTCAACGCGTCCAACGTCAACGCCATGTAATTGGAAATCGCCGCTCCCCATCCCGGGGGTGGAATGGAAGGGTCGGCACCGAAAGGTCGCCGGCCCTTTTCCATTTACCACAATCGCAATAGGGCGATGTGGTGACGAGTGACGAAGCCATCCCCGCGGCGACCCTGGTCGTCTGGAACGATCGCCCGAGCGGTCCCGAGATCCTGGTCGTCGAGCGGTCCGCACGAATGGCATTCGCGGCCGGCGCGATCGTATTTCCCGGCGGCCGCGTGGATCCGTTGGATCGCATCATGGCCGCCGCCCTTGGCCGACCGGACGAGGCCGCCAAGGTAACCGCCATCCGCGAGACCCTGGAGGAAACCGGCGTGGCCGCCGCGATTCTGGGCATTCCGGACGACCGGATCGGCCGCGAACTGCAGCAGGCGCTGCACGAAGGCGCCAATTTTGGCGAACTGCTGGAAAGTCGCGAGCTCACGCTCGACCTGGACGCCCTCACCGCCTTTGCGCGCTGGATGCCGGCATTCAAGCAGCCGCGGAAGTTCGACACCTTATTCTATCTGGCGCGGGCTCCCGCCGGCGATTGGCACCCTCACCCGCAGGAAGG
The DNA here is from genome assembly GCF_023516455.1 of Sphingomonas caseinilytica. GTDB lineage: Bacteria > Pseudomonadota > Alphaproteobacteria > Sphingomonadales > Sphingomonadaceae > Sphingomicrobium > Sphingomicrobium caseinilyticum. The sequence goes on from NZ_JAMGBA010000001.1 coordinate 944,792, forward strand.
CGAATGCGTGGCTGCGGAATGGGCCAGCCCGTCGTTATTGATCGAGCGCATCAATGGCGGTGAAGCCAGTGCGATCTTCCCGACCAAGCGCAATCTGGAACGTCTCGCCCAGCATGATTCGATTGAATCGGCACTGGCGGACGCCCGCAATCATTCGATCGAAACAATCATCCCATGGGTCGAGGAGATCGACGGCGCCCCGCACGTCAGAATTCCCGAAGGTCGCGGCTATCCGGTTATTTCGGAGCCTCTCGCGACCGCTTTTCGCGCCTGATCGCCCTAGCGAGTTTGCGAATCCGCGACTCGCGCGCAACGGAAAGGGGCCCCGGCAATGCCGAGGCCCCTCCTCATCCGCTAGCCGCGGCTAGATGCGGCCAGCGAACTAGCTCAGGTGCTTGGACAGGTGCTTGTTCATTTCGAACATCGTGCACTTGTCGGTCCCGAAGACCTTCTTCAGCTTGTCGTCTGCAAGAATTTCCCGCTTATTATTCGGGTTTTGCAGGTTGTTCTTGCGAATATGGTCCCACACCTTCGAAACGACCTCGCTACGCGGCAGCGGGCTCGAACCCACGATTGCGGCGAGATCCGCCGACGGGGTTACCGGGCGGGCAAGTCCGCCCCCTGCTTTACGACCAGTCCCTTTTGCCATTTGGCCCTCCTGTTGTTCTGAGAGAATAAGAGCGCGATTCCCCTCTGTGCGCAAGAGGGAGACGAGCTACTTCGTGGTTAATTTGACTATTAGTTGAATGGAACGACCCGATTGGCCGCATCATGACCGATGTCGGCATGTCCCAGAAAGGGGATTCCGGCCCGTTCGCACCAGTTTCGGACGATGGATTCGGCGTCGTGGCCGAACGCCGGGTCATTGTCGGGAATCTCGCTGATCCGTCCGACCCTTATTCCGGCGACGCGACGGATGGATTCACTGCCGGTGACATGGAACATCGTCCTGTCGATCCGATACTCATGCTCGGCGACATCCTCGATCAATAGCTCCGTTCCGGTGAAATCCGGCTCGATTGCGGTCCCGATAAGGTGCGACAATACCGTCAGGTTGAATGCCATCGCCCGCCGGTTCTTGGTGAGGCCGGGCTCGAGGGAAGCTTCATCTCGCCTGATCAGCCAGTCTAGCGCTCGGTTGACCGCGGCCTCGCCACCGTCGCGCACGACGTCCTGGACCATTGGGCCGTGCGCTACTTTAAGGCCCTCCTTGTGGAAGGCGGCCAGCAAAAACCCGGCGTCGGAATAGCCGAGAAAAATCTTTGATCGCGCGGCTGCCGGCAAATCGCGAGCCGCTGCCTCGGCGATGCGGTTGGACCCATATCCTCCGCGCGCGAACCAGACGGCATCGACGCGATCGTCGGCCATGACATCGCGCAGCGCGTCGAGGCGCGCTTCGTCGGACCCTGCGAAATGACCGTCGCTGAAAAAGCATTGCGGATGGATCACCAGTTCCGCGTCGCCGCGCGAAGCAACGATCGCGCTGACGGCCTCGGCTGCTTCCGGCCTCAATGTGCAGCTTGGCGCGACGACGGCGATCTTCATCGGAAGCTTCAATTGCACAAGGCTCTTCGCCCGCATAGGGCATGCCACTAATGACAGACCAATTTTTCTTCTGCGGAATCGGCGGCAGCGGGATGCTGCCCCTGGCCGCTATATTGCGCGCCGGCGGGGCCCGCGTCGCCGGATCCGACCGATCGCTCGATGCGGGCCGGCTTGCTGCCAAGTTCGAATATCTCCGATCGCTCGGGATCGGACTTGCCCCGCAGGACGGATCGGGCCTCGGCGAAGGGGTGACGCTGGTAACCTCCGCTGCGGTTGAGGAAACGATTCCCGACGTCATGCGGGCGACGGAGCTTGGTCTCGATCGCCTGACCCGGCCGCAGCTGCTGGCAAAATTGCTCAATGCCGCCCAGACGAGCATCGCCGTCGGCGGAACCAGTGGGAAATCGACCGTAACCGGAATGATCGGGTGGATCCTGCATGCGCTCCACCGCCAGCCGACGGTGATGAACGGCGCGGTGATGAAGAATTTTGTATCGCCCGGCGCACCCTTTGCATCGGCGCTGGTCGGCGACCCTGAGCTATTCGTGAGCGAAGTCGACGAAAGCGACGGTTCGATCGCACTTTACCGGCCGACGGTGGCGGTGCTGGGCAACATCAGCCTCGATCATAAGGAAATGGATGAGCTGCGCGCGCTGTTCGGCGGCTTCCTTGGCGCCGCCGACAAGGCCGTCGTCAATCTCGATGATCCGGAAGCGCGGCTGCTGGCCGACACGCTGCCCGCGGATCGGTTGGTCAGCTTTGGATTCGATAGCCCGGCTGCAAATTTGCGCGGTCGCAGCCTTCAGCTGCGGCAGGACGGCGTCCAATTTGATGTCGAACTGGGCGAGGAACGGCAAAGGGTCGACCTCCCCCTCCCCGGCCGCCACAATGCGATGAATGCGCTGGCCGCGTTGGCGGCCGTACATGCTATCGGCATCCCGCTGTCGGACGCCGCCGCTGCGCTTGGGCGTTTCGCGGGTCTCAAGCGCCGGTTGGAAACTGTTGGCGTCGCCGGCGGCGTGACGGTGATCGACGATTTCGCCCACAATCCGGACAAGATCGCGGCGACATTGGAAACGCTGACGGCAGGACCTGGCCGGCTTCTGATCATGTTCCAGCCGCATGGCTATGGTCCGCTCGCGAAGATGGGTCAGGAACTCGCGGAAACTTTCGCCAAGGGAATGCGGGACGGCGACCGGCTTTATCTTCCCGATCCGGTTTACCAGGGCGGAACCGTCGACAAGTCGCGTGGCTCCGACTGGCTGGCCAACGCGATCAACGAAGCCGGGGGGCATGCCGAGCATCTTCCCGAGCGGAGCGCGATCGGCGAGCGTTTGTTGTCCGAAGCCTTGCCCGGCGATCGCATCGCAATCCTGGGCGCCCGCGATGACACGCTAAGCGAGTTCGCCGCGGACCTGGTCGAACGGCTAGGAACCTGAACCGCATTTGGCGATTGGAGGACCATGTCCGCAATTGGCAGGGTAATCGGCTGGAAGCTCAACCGCGATCAACGTCGCGACCTGCTGGAGCAGTTTCCGCCGCGCTACCCGGACACCATCGCCGACCATGTCACGCTGAAAACCAATAGCGAGCGTGAAGAGCTTCCCGGCCCTGCAGAAGCGGCCATCGTCGGTAGTGCCGATGATGGAGACAGCCTGGAATGCCTGGTCGTAACGATCAACGGCACCACCGATCGTCCCGACGGCTCGACGTTCCACATTACATGGTCGCTGGATAAGTCGAAGGGGCGCGAAGCACGGGAAAGCAATGACGTGCTGCAAGAGAAAGGTTGGGAGCCGTTGGGAACGACAATCCCCATCGAAGTCGAGCCTAAGCGCTGGCCATGAACCGGCAGCTATTCCTCGATTGCGACGGAGTGCTGGCCGATTTCGATGCTGGCGCGCGCCAATTGCTCGGCATGTCATCGCGGTCCTTCGAAGACCGCTATGGGAAGCGCGAATTCTGGCGGCGGATCGCCCGCGATCCGGACTTTTATGGAACTTTGCCGCTGATGGCTGATGCCCGGCAGCTGTTCGACGCGGTCGCGCACCTGGATCCGATCATCCTCACCGGCCTGCCCCTAGGTAATTGGGCGGCGCCTCAGAAGGTCCGCTGGGCGGAGCAGCATTTCCCGGGGACGCACATCATCACCTGCATGGCGCGCGACAAGTTTCGCCACATGAATGGCGCCGACGTGCTGGTCGATGACCGCGCCGATCATCGCGAAAAGTGGGAAGTCGCCGGCGGGATTTTCGTGCACCACAAGGATGCGCGAAGCAGCATTGCCGAACTCGCCGAAATCTATCCTACGGTGAAAATGCCGGCTTAAGGCTTAGGCGGCAGCGGCCTGATCGACCTTTTCCACCCACTCCGGCCAGAACACCGGTTCACGCGTGGACCAGCCCGGTGCGGTTGCCGCGCTTTCGCTGATCGACTGCAGAAGCACGCGGCGGCGATCCGGGTGGAGATGCGGCAAGGCAGCGGCGGCGCAGAAAGCCGCCGGAAGCCACGGCCGGACACCGGCGCCCATCAGCCGCTCATAGAGGAAGCGGAAGGCCGCGAAATTCGGCAGCCGGTCCTGACCAAGGTCGAATGCCGCAAGCGTTACCAGCATTCCCAGGAACGGCTCGATCATGTCGAGGCCGCTGTCGTCCGGGATCTGGACGCGAAGATGGTCGAGTTGCTTGTAGAAGCGGGACTGGGCGGCAATGGCGGCAGCTTCGATTTCGTCGCGTGCCCAGGTCTCCAGCGGATCGGAGCGGCCATAGGCGACATCAAGCGAACGGCGAATATAACGCTGCGTCGCCTTCGGAAAGGAAGCGAACTCTTTCAATTCCGAGATGAGCAGCGCCCCACCGGCTGGCTGGCTCGTCCTCGTGGCCATGATCCCCGACTCCTTTTACCCTCAGGCAGGATCATGAGGCCGATTGGGTTTCCAATCTCTTAACCAAAATCCCACCCCCCATTCATATTGAATCAAAGGGGAGTCTTGGCCGCAACATGAAATTCTCACATTGCCGTCATCTTTGGCGAAGCTGTGTTCTTGAAAGCACGATAAGGCACGGGAATTTCCGCACCTATTCAATTATCCCCAGAAAAATTTACTCGGGAAATCCGGAAGATGGCGCTGGTTTGTCCTTCCCGGGCTGGGTTGTAGCGATGGGATCGGACGCATCCATCGACTCGTCGCTGCCAAGATCGACCTTCGCATCGTCATCGTCCGGATGCTTCTTGACCTTGAGCTCAAGCTCCCGATCCGGTTCGCCCGACAAGGTCGGAGGCGGCGCCTTGCTGTCCGCAGCTTCATTTTTCTTGATGTCGGCCATGGCCTTGAAAGCCTCCTGAAAATTCGGTTCAGGTGCAAAACGAGTGGCTGTGGCAGCTCGTTCCGCCGTCCGCGGCGGATTTGTTCGACCGAGAGGCGGCGTAAGTCTGCCAACGGACAAGCGTAACATTGTGGTTTGGGCGCAAGATTCCCTAATGAGAGTGACAATGTCCGTGGCTTCTTCATTTTCGTCCCAGGGTCGCTTTGCCGACTGGCGTCTCGCGACCCAGTCGATCATTGGATTCTGGTCCTTCTACCTGGTGACGGTCCTACTTCGCGGCCTGGTCGGGCCCGAGGCCGCATCGGCGATCAGCTTTCGCGCCTTTAACGCAGCGCTAGGCCTGGTTCTTACTTTCCTGATTTACATCGCGATCCGGATGTTCGCCCGCGAAGGCAGCATTCGACGAATGGCGATAGTCGCCGCGATTGCCGCTCTTCCCGCTGCGGTCCTAATGGCGACGGCGAGCCTCAGGATGTCGACCTGGGCCAATCCGATGGGCGAAACATCCAAGATCATGACCCAGGAAGGCGTCGCGATCGTCCAGCGCGGCAACAATGTCCGCATCGTCAAGGGCGACGGCGACGAGCTGGAAGTAAACCTGCCGCCGATGGAGGAGATCATCGGCGACAAGATGCCGCGCCTGATCGCGGACGGCACGGCGACCTGGTACTTCCTGCTCGCCGCCTGGTGCGCCTTCTTCATCGCCATGACGCAGCAGCATCGAACGCGGATTACCGAGCTTCGGCTGGCCGAGGCCGAAACCGCCGCTCACGCCGCCCAGGTCCGAGCATTGCGTTACCAGGTCAATCCGCACTTCCTCTTCAACACCCTCAACAGCCTTTCCTCTCTCGTCATGTCGGGACGTTCCGACCGGGCCGAGAATATGCTGATGGCACTCTCCACCTTCTTCCGGACCAGCCTTTCGATCGATCCGTCGGCCGATGTCAGCCTGGCCGAGGAAATCGGGCTGCAGAAGCTCTATTTGGATATCGAGAAAGTCCGTTTTCCGGATCGGCTGGAGGTCGATATCGACATTCCCGAGGAGCTGGAACAGGCGCGCGTTCCGGCATTGATCCTTCAGCCGCTGATCGAAAACGCCATCAAGTACGGCGTTTCGCAGACCACGGCGCGGGTGAAGCTGTCGGTCCGCGCTCGCGCACTGGATGGCGGCCGGATGCAGCTGGACGTGATCAACCGCGCGGTTGGCGGCACAACCAGGAAGGTTCCGCCGATTCCTACCCACACGGGCACTGGCCTAGGCCTGTCCAACGTCAGCCAGCGGCTTGAAGCCCACTTCGGCAAGCGAGCGGATTGTCGCTTCGGACCGATCGAAGGTGGTTACGAAGTTTCGCTCGCCATGCCATTGGAAGAAGATGACTGACGAGACTCAGCTGAAAATATTGATCGCCGACGACGAACCGCTTGCAGCGGAGCGTCTGCAGATGCTGCTTGCCCGTATCGAGGGCGTCTACCTGGTGGGCACCGCCCACGACGGGGAAAGCGCGGTTCGCATGGCGGAGGCGCTGGAGCCGAATCTGGTTCTGCTCGACATCGCCATGCCGGGCCTGGACGGGATCGAGGTGGCGCGTGCCTTGTCGCGCAGCGGAGATTCGCCGGCCGTAGTGTTCATCACGGCCTTCGATCAGTTCGCCGTGGCAGCCTTCGACGTGGCGGCCATCGACTATCTGATGAAGCCGGTGGAAGCGGACCGATTGTCGCGATCGATCGAACGGGCCCGCGCCTATCTGATCGCGCGAGAGGATCGTGCGCCCGACGAATTGCCGGCCGCACCCACCTCTCCCTGGCTGGAAGAATTCTGGGCGTCCGACCTGTCGGGCCTGGTCAGGATCGCGGCTCGCGACATCGACCGGGTAACGGCGGAGCGCGACTATATGCGCCTTCATGTCGGCAAGCGCAGTTGGCTGATCCACCATTCCATGGCCGCGCTCGAGGAGGGTCTGGATCCTGACCTGTTCGTCCGGCTTCACCGATCGGCAATCGTCCGGCGCGACTTCATCGCGGGCTTCAGCCGCAACGCGTCCGGCCGCTGGATCGCGCGCCTGGCCGACGGCAACGAACAGCCCGTGGGACGCCTCTACGCCGATCAGGTCCGGGCGATAGCCGGACGCTAAGCCTTACGGCTGTATCGTGAGTTCGTGAACGGCAGCATCGCTGCTGATCTGCGCCTGGAATTTGGCGACGGCCGCGGAATTTTCAGCCCGCGCCTTGCATACCTGTTCTTCTGGAGAGCGCGCAGTTTCGCAGGCGAAGGCCTGTGTCGCGAGAGTCGCGCCGCACATAGCCACCGCCACACCGATGGTCCGAAACATCGATTGAGCTCCTTAGCCAAGGCTGCGACGCGAAGGAGGGTCGGGATGTCAGGGGTCTCCCCTCCGCTCGCGCCGCAGACTTACACAAACGCCGATTCCATATATTTTACACCCTGCGCTCGACGGGCATTGCCGGGGCCTCGACCGGTGAATGATACGATGGACGAACGGTCGCTGGTCGCCGACGAACGGCGGACTTGCCTATGCTTCCTCGCGCTCGCCCCGCGACGCGACACCGGTCACCGTAACGTCCCACGTCACATTGCCGAGCGTCCGGGTAATGTCGGGCAGCACCTCGACCGCGATGAGCAGCGCCAGCGGCTCGATCGGTACACCCATGGCCAACGCGATCGGCGCGATCGACGTCACGAACGACAGCGCCCCGGGCAGGCTCACCGCCCAATAGCTGGCAACCGCCGCCACGGCGAAACCGGCGATCAGATTGCCAGCATGAAGCTCGACGCCCATCCAGTAAGCGACATAGATCGCGACCGATACGTTCATCGCCGGACCGGTCGCCCGGAATAGCGCGACTGCCAGCGGCAGCGTCACGTCGGCATTGCGCTGCGGAACGCGAAGATTCTTCGCCGCATCCAGCATTGCCGGGAGCGACGCGAGGCTCGATTGCGTCGAGATGGCGACCGCCTGCGGCGGGATCATCGCCCGGGCGAAATCGCCCAGCTTCCAGCCCGCGTAAGTAATCGCGATGACGTAGGCGAGCAGCGTCACGACAAGGCCAACCAGCGAGACCAGGATGACGTAATGTAGCACCGCGCCAAAGGCCGCTCCGCCCGCTCCCGCGCCGACCGCGAAGGCCAGTCCCAGCACACCGATCGGTGCCAGCGCCAGCACCCAACCGACGACGACGAGCATCGCGTCCTGGATGCCTTTGAAGAACTTCGCGATTGCCTGCCGCCCGTCCGCATCGATGCGCGTGACCGCGAAGGCAAAGATCGCGGTGAAGACGACAAGAGCCAGCACCTGGTCGTTTGCTGCCGCAGCGATCGGGTTGGTAGGAATGAGGCTCCGCAGCCAATCCTGCACCGTCGGAACGGATGCAGCCGTTGCCGCGCTGTCGACGCTTGCCAGGCCAGCTCGCAAGGCCTCGGCCGAACTCGCCGGCAGCGGGAACGCCTCCAGCAGCGCCGGCATCGCAAGCGCGCCGAACGCCGCGGAGCTGGTCAGCACGATGACGAACCACATCACTGAACGTCCGGCAATGCGACCCGCCCGCGCCTGGTCGGCGCCTGAAACGACGCCGGTCACCAGCAACGAAATGATCAGCGGGATGACCGTCATCTTCAACGCGTCGAGCCACAACCCGCCGACAGTGGAAGCGATGGTAATCAGTGGCTGCCGAATCCCGTCACCCGCCTGGTTGGACAGGGCGCCGAGCAGCAGTCCGACGACCAGCGCGCCGAGCACCAGCCATGTGGCGCGCTTGCCGCCAGCCTTCATTGCGGCTTCCGGAACTTGAAGATGAAGCGGTCGGTCTTGCCCCGTACCTTCTCGTCGAACACGTTGATGCTGTGATCGTCGGCCGGGTTTTTCAGAAGGTCGCTTTCGCCCTCAAGCACGAAGCCGGCCCGCAGGAAATCCGCCTTCACAACCGCCGGATCGATCCGATGGACCTTCTCCACCACGGCGCGGGTATCGCCGCCGGGCGTCGCGATATGGTCGATGATCCCGACGACCGCGCCGGGTTTTGCCGCTGCATACAGCCGCTGCAGCCAGGCATCCGGTTCCATCCGGCTGATCTTTCGTTCCGCGCTCTCCCAATAAACATCGTGATAGTCGAGGTTCATCAGGATGAAGTCGTAGGCGCCCACGCCGATCGACGGCTGCTCGAACGGGCTGTTGATCAGCAGCACATTCTTCTGCCGGCCCGCGAACTCGGCGAAGGTCGCCTTGCGCTTGTCGTTGAGGAACTGGTTGGGCTGCCACACGACGACGAAACCGTCGGGCCCGACCGCCGGTGCCATGATCTCCGCCCAATATTGGTTGGCGCCGAACATATCGAGCACCCGCATGCCCTTCTCGAGGCCGAGGAAGGAGAGCAGTTCAGCGGGCTTACGACCTTCGTCCAGCTTGATGTTAGCCTCGGTTCGGGAAGTCGTCGCAGCGACGCTCGCTGCCACATCCGCCGGTTCCGCCCATGCCGCCGCGGGAACTGCCGTTGCCAACAACGCCGCCAGAATAATTCCACGCATCGCCCACCTCCGGATTTAGCTTTGACGAAGGCTTATCCTTGGCGGGCCCTCTCCGCCAGTGGGCAAAAACGAGGCGCGGAAATTCGCCGCGATGGCGCAATGGAGTCGACGAATTAACAAGCTTTCGGGCCGAACCGTGCATCTCCGTAACGATCGAAGCGTTTGCAATTTATGGCCCTGCCGATCTGATCGTTCCCGGCGGGGTGCGAGGCGGCGGGCCGGCCAGCACCGCCGCCTCCTTTTTATTCCCTGTCAGCCCCGCCTTCCGATCAGCCGGACGATTGCGGCATGGCGGCTGGGTTCGTCGCCCGTCGCTGTTTCCAGCGCCGACCGGATCTCATCCAGCTCCACCTCGGTCAGATGCTCGATCCCGATGAATTCGTTGCGAGCATGGCTGACCGCGCGGATCAGTTCGTCGAGCTTGGCCTGGATCGCCGCGCCGTCACGGTTCTGGGCGTTCTGGATCAGGAACACCATCAGGAAGGTGACGATGGTCGTGCCGGTGTTGATCACCAGTTGCCACGTGTCCGACCAGTGGAACAGCGGGCCGCTCAGCCCCCAGGTGACAACGACGGCAAGGGCGATCAGGAAGGCGCGAGGCCGTCCCGCCGCCGTCGCAACCCGGTTAGCCAGCCGTTCGAACGATGCGATCATTCCTCGTCTCTCCTTGATCGGCGACCCGTGCCTGAAGGAGCTTGATTGCCTCATGCGCCGACAGTGCAGCCCCTTCCTGCCACAGGCCGACATAGGAGAGATGTTCGCCAGCAAAGTAAATCGGGCCTTCGGGCTTCAGAAGCTCGGCATATTGCTGGCCCCGCGCTCCGCCCGGGCCTTCATTCCATAGGGCGCCGACCCCTTCGGAATAAGGCACCAGTCCCCAACCCACCGTCACGCCTTTGCTCAGCAGTTGCGACTTTCCGGGGTGCAGCGCCTCGATGCTTTCCTTGCTGACGCGGAATCGCTCCGCATCGCTTAGCGCGGCGAAGCGCTGCGGATTGTCCTGATTGGTCCAGCCCGCGACATAGGCCGCCACCAGCACCCCCTTCGGCGACATGAAACCGTCGGATGGATAGATGACATTCTCATTGAGCCGGTCGGTCCAGGCGAGACCTCCGAACAGGTCGTTGTCCGTTTCCCAGAAGCGTGGGGCCTCGAACGCTACCTTTACGCTTGGCAAATAATTGATGCCCTTGAGCGCTGCCTTCTTGGGGGCCGAGAAATCGTTCGGAATGCGCTCCAGCAAGTTGGCGGGCAGGGTTACGATGGCGAAATCGGCCTCGGTCGTCCGGTTCCCCGGGCCATGTTCGATCCTGACCCGCTCCCCGATCCGCCGGATCGCGGTCACCGGCGAATTGAGCGTCACCCGCGGCTTGACCTGGGCATGGATCGCACGGGCGATCGCATCCATTCCGCCAACCGGCTGCAGCATGGTCGGCTGCATGTCGTTGATGCTCTGGAAGAAATAGGGGAACCCGATCGCCCGGTTGGGCAGCAATTCCTTCAATGTCAGCGCGGGAAGCTGTGTCGGAGCATGCGCGTAACCGCCGGGCTCCGATGCAAAGCCGGACGCGAACGACGCCTGGGCATAAGCGCCCTTGTCATCAAGGAAGCCGTAGAACTGCAGGAACTGGCGGAACGCCTCCAACTCACCTTTCGGCATTGCCTGGTCGAGCGCCTTCTGGTCGATCGCCTTGGCCAGAAGCTCTGACACCCGGCCATGAAGGTCATACACCATGCGCCGTTCGGGCCGGACATGCCCGCCGAAATCCCAGCCTGCGCCGCGATTGTCGTTGACGAAGCTTTCCAGCTTGACGCCGAACTTGCGTGCATAGCCAAGGATGACCCGGTGCGTCGACGGAATGCGCGCGGCGCCGGCATTGAAGTAGAGCCCTTGATCGAATGTGGCGTGCTGGTCCGTCCTGCCCGTCTGGACGATCTTGTCGCCGCCACGAACCGTCCAGACGCGCCCCCCCACGCGGTCCCGGGCTTCAAGGACGGTCACGTCGTAACCCGCGCGATCAAGCTCATAAGCCGCGACCAGTCCGGCAATTCCGGCGCCCAGGATGACGACCGACTTCCCTTTGCCGCTGCCGGCCGGAAGCTCGAAATTCTCGGCCATTGCTGGCGTCGAATGCGCCAGGCCAAGTGCCTCCATTCCCATGAAGACCGCGCCGGCGCCGCCGACAACCCCCAGTTGCGTAAGCAATGCGCGACGCGTCAGCACCATGGAGCCCCCTCCTGTTTTGCGTTCGATTATTTGGCGGCAGTTACCTCGATTTCGACCAGCCAGCCCGGATCGACCAGACCGGCGACCTGCATCGTCGATCGCGCCGGCTTGTTCGGCTGCTTCGCCGTTCCGAAGAAGTCGCGGTACGCCTTCATCATTCCGGCGAAGTCCATCCGCTGTCCGGGCGGCGCGACCAGGAAGACGCGCATCATCACGACGTCGCCCAGGCCCAGGCCCTGCGCGACGAGCGCTGCTTCGACCTTCTTCAAGACCGACCGGGTCTGGGCCTCGGTATCGCCGAAGCGTGCCGTCGAACCCTCCGGCGCGTTTGTGTCGATGGCGTCCGGGACGGTGCCACTGATATAGACCAGCCTACCGCCGGGCGGGACCGAAACAGACGTGGAGATTGGGGAAGCGTCAGCGCCGATCCGCTTGGGTGCTTCGGCGTTTGCGCCTGCAACCATTCCAAGCGTCAGCCCAACCGCCAAGAGTCCATTCCGCATGCGACTCGCCCCCCTGCTTAATATTTTGACAGCCTAGCATTGCAGGACGGCAGGGCGAACTGCGGTCGATACGCGGCCGAACTGTTCGACCAGCGGTAGCCAATCCGAGTGCGATTTTAGGGTGTCAGATCGCTTGGAGAGCCGAGCGTAGGTGGGTGCAGTTCCCACAATAGAAATGGGGGCCGGCATCGCTGCCAGCCCCCATCTGCGCCGAGCTCAGATCCGCCGGTGTTCGCTAGCCTGACGGTCCGAAGACCCTCCGCTACTCGATCCTGGCTCACCAGCTCAGGCGTCGCTTCCAGTTTCTGGTCCTACCCGAAGGTAGGTTCAGAGACCTTCTGCGGCCCTTCTTGGGTCAGCACCTCCGCGTCGCTTGCCTCCCAGGGGGAAACCGCGAACTGCCAGAGGCATTGCCAACTCTTCCGGCGCCTCTTCCGGTGGTCCGACTTGAGCCGAAGCTCTCCTCATCGCCATCCGGTGGAGATCGGTCCTTCCGTCACCTGCCGCACCTTCTTTCCGTTTCCGGCCTTCCGGTGAGGCGGGAACTTCCGTCCCGATCACAACTTGAACCTGCCAAGCTTTTCCGAGTCGGGAAAGCGAAAAATGCGAGTCTTTGCCTGTGGATAACGGGGATATCGCGCATAAGTCGGGAGAATCGCGCCGGGACTCCACCCAACATCGCGAGTCGCCGCGCCCAATAGCCGACGCGGAGCTCAGTGCAAGCCTCGCCGAGTCCTCAGCCGGGATAGCGTTCGAATTCCGGCATCCGCTCGATGCCCTCCATCCAGCCGATCCGCTCGGCCGTCTGGATCTGGACATCGGGGGAAATTTCGTCGGGGTTATCCAGGGTAGCGATCTGGACGTCGATCAGCCCGGGGAAGATCACGTCATTGGTATAGAAGAGCGCGGTACCGCAGTTCGGGCAGAAGTGACGCCGGCCGTTCGCGGACGAGGCATATTCCTTGGTCTCGCCATCGACCTTCAACGCTTCCTTGTTGACCAGGCCCCAGGCGACCATCGGCGCACCGGCGTGGCGGCGACAATCGCTGCAATGGCAAATCGCCTTGTGGACCGTGTCCGCCGGCATTTCATAATGCACCGCTCCGCAGTGGCACTGACCCTTCGGCATTTTGATCTCCTTTTGTTCCATTGCTGCGCATGCCATAGTCGGAGCCGAACGGCCACCCCGTATGTTGCCGTTCCGCTTGCTCAACTCTAGGTCGAGGCCGTGTCCGAATCCTACGTCCCTGCCGCTGAACCGCCTTATCTTGCCGGTCTAAACCCTCCCCAGCGCGAAGCCGTGCTGACGACGGAAGGACCGGTGCTGGTTCTGGCGGGTGCGGGGACGGGAAAGACCGCAGCGCTGACGGCGCGGCTAGCCCACCTGATCGCGACCCGCAAAGCCTGGCCTAGCCAGATCCTGGCCGTCACCTTCACCAACAAGGCGGCGCGGGAAATGCGGGAGCGGGTATCCGCGATCACCGGCGGCGCGGTCGAAGGCATGCCCTGGCTCGGCACCTTTCACGCCACCGGCGCGAAGATGCTCCGCTCTCACGCCGAGCTGGTCGGGCTTCAGTCCAACTTCACCATCCTCGATACCGACGACCAGCTGCGCCTGCTCAAGCAGCTGATCAGCGCCTCCAACCTGGACGAGAAGCGTTGGCCAGCGCGGCAGCTCGCGAGCGTCATCGACCAATGGAAGAACCGCGGCCTGACGCCCTCCCAGATCAGTGCGGCGGACTCGGAAGCTTTCGCCAATGGCCGGGGCCAGGAGCTATACGCGGCCTATCAGGATCGCTTGCGCGCCTTAAACGCCTGCGACTTCGGCGACCTTTTGCTGCACATGCTGACCATCTTCCGCACGCACGCCGACGTGCTGGAGGCCTATCGCGACCGCTTCAAATATATCCTCGTCGACGAATATCAGGACACCAACGCATCCCAATATGACTGGCTGAAGCTGCTAGCCGAACCGCGCCGCAACCTCTGCTGCGTCGGCGACGACGACCAGTCCATCTATTCGTGGCGTGGCGCCGAGGTCGCCAACATCCTGCGCTTCGAGAAGGACTTTCCCGGCGCGAAGATCGTTCGGCTTGAGCAGAATTACCGCTCCACCCCGCACATCCTCGCGGCCGCGACCGGACTTATCGCGCATAACGCGGGCCGGCTCGGCAAGACCTTGTGGACCGAGGTCAATGAGGGCGACCGCGTCCGCGTCATCGGCGTGTGGGACGGGCCGGAAGAGGCACGCCGCATCGGCGAGGAGATGGAAGCGCATATGCGCAGCGGCGGCTCGCTCGATGACTGCGCCATCCTGGTCCGGGCCCAGTTCCAGACCCGCGAGTTCGAAGAGCGCTTCATCGCGATCGGCCTCGCCTATCAGATCGTCGGCGGCTTCCGCTTCTACGAGCGGGCAGAAATCCGCGACGCCCTCGCCTATCTCCGCCTGATCGCTCAGCCGGCCGACGACCTCGCCTTCGACCGCATCGTCAACCAGCCCAAGCGCGGCCTCGGCGACAAGGCGCTCGCTTCAATTCACGCGCACGCACGCGCGAGCCAGCAGCCGCTGCTCCTCGCCGCCGCGTCGATGCTCGATTCCGATGAGCTTCAATCCCGCGCCCGCAACAGTCTCGCGCGCTTCGTCGCCGACGTCGCCCGCTGGCGGCAGATGGCCGGCGAGATCCCGCACCCGGAATTGGCCCGCATCCTGCTCGACGAGAGCGGCTACACGGCGATGCTACAGGCCGAACGCAGCGCCGAAGCAGCAGGCCGCCTCGAAAACCTCGCCGAGCTTACCCGCGCGATGGAGGAGTATGAAACGCTCGGCGCCTTCCTCGAGCATGTGTCGCTTGTCATGGACAATGACTCGAAGGCGCAGGGCGACCGCGTGACGATCATGACCATCCACGCCGCCAAGGGCCTCGAATTCCCGATCGTCTACCTCGCTGGCTGGGAAGAAGGCGTCTTCCCGTCGCAGCGCTCGCTCGACGAAGGCGGCCTCGCCAGCCTCGAGGAGGAGCGCCGCCTTGCCTATGTCGCGATCACCCGTGCGCGGCGCCAGGCAACCATCCTCCATGCGGCCAACCGCCGTATCTACGGCCAGTGGACCAGCAGCATTCCTTCGCGCTTCGTCGGCGAGCTTCCCCGCGATCATATCGAGGAAGAGACGACCATGTCGGGCGGCGAAAGCCTGTGGCGGGCGCAGTGGAGCGAGCGCTCCGATCCCTTCGCCCATGTCGCGCGGCCCTCGCGCGGGCCCGGCTGGCAGCGCGCCGCCGGCGGAAGCTTCAGCACGCAACCTCAGCGGATCGTCGAAGCCAGAGCGTCCGCGGTCAGCCTGGGCAATAAGGGCCGCGACGACCTGTCGGTCGGCCAGCGCGTATTCCACGGAAAGTTCGGCTACGGCACGATCGAGGCGATCGAGGGCAACAAGCTCGAGATCGAGTTCGAGAAGGCCGGACGCAAGCGCGTCCTGGACAGCTTCGTCTCGCTGCCCTGACCACGACGCGACAGTTCCCCGGCGAAGGCCGGGGCCCAAACTCTACATCACGTAGAAGATGGCACCTCCAACGAGCAATGCGGTCATCAGAAGCGCGATCAATTGCGTCTTCTTGGCGCCTGTATCTTCGTAATGCATGACAATTCCCCCTCATGCGAGCGATCACTCGCCCGCCTTGGAATATATCACCGCCAAGCCACGAAGACTCGGTGAAAATCTAAACAAAAGATAATGATTCAAATGTGTTGCCGGGAAGACTCAGTCCGGCTCTGGAACCGGGCGCTTCTTCGTCCCCGCCAGTTCATCGTTCATGTAGCGGACCTCGGCTGCGATCGACCGGTCGCTGATCGCCCAATCGGCGAAGCGCGCCCGCATCTTTGGCGCGACATGCTGGACCAGCGCGTCGTCCTTCAGAGCCGCCTTCTGTCCCTCGCCAACCAGCCGCCTCAGCTCAAGCAGGTATGCCCGGAATTCCTCGACATCCTTGGCGTCCGCGACATCACCATGGCCGGGCACGTAGCGAGTTTGCGGGGCATCGGCACCGCTTACGAAATCGGCGGCAGTCGCGCTCCACTCCTCGACCGAACCGTCGATCAGATTTGGGGCGACCTTTCGCCAAAGCATGTCCCCGGTAAACAGCACCTTCGCGTCCGGGACGGACACCACCAGATCGCCGCCGGTATGACCCAACACAGTGCTCACCACGGCCTTGCGCGAACCCAGCCAGATGGTGAGATCCTTGTCGGTCGTGACGTCCGGTAACGGCAAGCTCTCGACCCGCGCCTTCAACTCCCATGTGAGGCGGTCGCCAAACAGGTTGATGTTGTTGGTCCTGACCCAGCCTCGCACATTCTTGTGGGCGATGATGATCGCGCCCGCATCGCGCAGCACCTGGTCCCCGCCGGTATGGTCGGCGTGGTAGTGAGTGTTGACGGCATACTTGATCGGCTTGGGCGTGATGCGACGGATTTCCGCGACCAGCGCCTGTGCCGCTTCGGGCGTGAACAAGCTGTCGATCACCAGAACGCCATCGTCGCCAATGACGAAACCGGCGTTGGAAAGCGCTTTCCGTTCCGGCCCGTCGATGGCGGCATAAACGCCCGGGCCAATCTCTTTTAAAGTGAAGGGAAGTGGCGAGGCCGAGACTGGCTGCGCAGCAAGCTTAAGCTCGGCAATGCGCACTTCCGTCATTCGCGCCTGGCAACTCGCGTAACTCCGCCCGCTTTGGGTCACAGGCATGGTCGCCGCAAAGGCCTGACATTCGCTCTCGCGCCGATTGACCCACGCCTGCTGACTGTTGCGCAGTGCCTCGGCGACCGCCGATCCCTTGCGCTCTTCGACGCTAGCAAGCGTCAGCTTCAATTGCGCATCGAGCTCTGCTTGTATCCGGTTGAACCGGGTTTCCTCGACGCAAAGATTAAAGGGCCGGCCGTCACTGTCGGCGGGGTTGTCGCAGGCAATTTCTTCTGGCGTGCGACCAGTGGCCGGCTGCGCGGCAGCTTCCAAAAGAAGAAGGGGCAAGAGCAGGTGCATGGCACATCTTCGCAATGCCCAGCCAGGTTCGCAATGGGGGGCGGCAAACGCCAACACCGCCGCCTCAGGTATCGTCAGGACTTGTCCCGATGGCCGGAAAACATGGTCGATTGCACAACTGTGTGGCCCGAAAAACAGGGGGCGTGCGCCATTTTTCCCGCGCGAAGTCTCGCAAGGAGCTCGATATGGAATATGGAATCATCGGTTGGATCGTCGTCGGCTTGATTGCCGGCGTGCTCGCCAAATGGATTATGCCCGGTGACGATCCGGGCGGAATCATCGTCACCATATTGATCGGAATTGCGGGTGGCCTGCTCGGCGGGTTCGCCGCCAGCTCGCTCGGAATCGGTGGCGGCAATTTCATGAACATCGTGATCGCCACCGTCGGCGCCATCGTGCTCCTGATCCTCTACCGTGTCTTGAGGCCGCGCAGGGCCTAGCGGTATCGACCGACACGAACGGCAATTTTAGCGATATGGGGAAGGCCTGCGGTTAGGCCTTCCCCCCGCGCCATTTCCTTTCCTATGACGGCTCCGAATTGCTTTTGTCGGAGTCCTTGATGTCCATTGCCCTGCGCAGCCTGCTTCTCGCCTCGCTGCTCGCCTCCACCGCCACCTTCGCCCAGTCACCCGTCCCCACCCGCCAGGTTGGTACGGCGACCCTTGAGAATGTCCCGGAGATTCCTGCCGAGGTGAAGGAATCCGTGCAGCGCTATCAGAATTATCGCGAGGCGATTTTCCGTGACTGGCTGCCGGACGGTTCGATGCTGATCACAACCCGTTTCGGCGCGACCAATCAAATCCATCGCGTCGCCGCGCCTGGCGCCGACCGAACCCAGATCACATTCTTCGATGAGCCGATCGCCGACGCCGAGACGATTCCCGGCACCGATCGCATCCTGTTCCAGCGGGATACGGGCGGCGACGAATGGTTTCAGCTCTATACGATGGGCCTAGCCGGGCAGGCGGTCCAGTTGACCGAGCCGGGCACCCGCAACCAGGCATACGCCTTCAGCAAGGATGGCAAACTGCTGGCCTGGTCGCGGGCGATCAAGGGCTCGGGCGATTATGCGATCCTGACCGCCGATCCCGCCAATCCCGCCTCGCGGCGCGTCGCTTATCAGGGCACCGGCGCGATCGGCGTGGCCGATGTCAGTTCGGACAAGGGAAAAGCCCTGCTGGAACGCGGCATTTCCAACCGGGAAACGCGCCTGTCGGTGCTTGATCTCGCCAGTGGCCAGGCAACAGAACTTCCATGGTCGTCTGACAAGCCGGCACGCTACGAAAGCGCCCGTTTTGCCCGCAACGGCGCCGGCATTGTCGCGATCACCGACCTTGGCAGTGACGTCCGGCGGCTGGTCGACATCGACGTCGCCACCGGCAAGCGAAACCCTATCTCGCCGGCCGATCTCAAATGGGACGTCGAAGTCTATGACATCGCCGATAACGGCACGACGTACGCCTATGTCGTCAATGAAGACGGCTATTCCCGGATCTGGCTTTACGACCAGGCCAGCGGCCGGCGCTCGCCGATCACCGGGCTTCCGGACGGGGTGCTGACAGGCCTCAATTTCTCGCCCGACGGAGGCAAGCTGGCGATCAGCCTGTCGACCGCCAAATCGGCGGGCGATGTCTGGGTCGCGGACTTGGCCAACAACGGCACTATCACGCGCTGGACCAGTTCGGAGCTTGGACCGATCGATCCGGCCAGCCTGTCCGAACCGCAGCTGATCCGCTTCAAATCGTTCGACGGCCTTTCCGTGCCCGCCTTCGTCTATCGTCCGGCGGGACTTCCGGCCGATGCCAAGACGCCCGTCGTGATCGACATCCACGGCGGCCCGGAATCGCAGACCCGCCCGCGCTGGAACCCCATCTCGCAGCAGATGGCCAATGCGATCGGTGCAACTGTCATCCTGACCAATGTGCGGGGAAGCGATGGCTATGGAACGCGCTACCTCAACCTGGATAACGGTCCGAAGCGCGAGGACAGCGTCAAGGATATCGGCGCGTTGCTCGACTGGATCGCTACCCAGCCGAACCTCGATAAGGAGAAAGTCGCGGTCTATGGCCAGTCATATGGCGGCTATATGAGCCTCGCGGTCATGACCCATTATTCCGACCGGCTGGTCGGCGGCGTCGAGCGCTACGGGATCAGCGACTTCATCACCTTCCTCAACAACACCGAGGCCTATCGCCGCGACAATCGTCGCGCCGAATATGGCGACGAACGCGAACCGGCGATGCGCGAGGTGTTCAAGCGCATAAATCCGCTCGCCAATGTGACCAAGATCAAGAAGCCGATGCTGGTCATGCAAGGCGCCAACGATCCACGCGTGCCCAAGTCCGAAAGCGACCAGGTCGTCGCCGGGATCCGCGGCAACGGCGTCGAGGCATGGTATGTCGTCTACTCCGATGAGGGCCATGGCTTCCTGAAGAAGCACAACAACGACCTTCGCCGCGAAGTAGAAACGGTGTTCTTGAGGAAGTTGTTCGGCTCCTAGACATAAGTAGGCGACTAAATTTCCAATTAACATATATAATCCATGTTAATTTTCTTTAAGCGGTGATAATATTCATTCGCCCGACGAGTCGGGTGCTCGGACCGGCTGCGGCTTTGCTGCAATCCACAGGAGCACCCGATGGATACGATTAGCCTATCTCACTTATCGCCTGCGAACCGTCGACTGCTGGACGAGCGAATTACGGCGCTCGATCTTGCAAAACTCGACCTGCCCATCTTCTGGAGACGATGTTCGGTCGACCTATTGTTGGTAACCGACGGTCTCAGCTTTTCGCCAACGGCGGATTTCGGGCTCGGTACATTCGTCAAAATCCTTCTCGACACCTCCTTGTGGGGGCAAGTCAGGATCACGCTTGCGAACATCGGCCCGTGGACCTCGTTTCACAACGACCCGAGTCTTCTTTCCGAGACACGGATCGTGAGGCGGATCGACAATTTCCGGTTCGACAACTCCGGCCATTTCAATCCGGCGCAATTCGACGCCGTATTCCTGTTTGGAATTGACGATTTCTATCCCAGTTCGATCCGGTCCGGCGGAACCCTGGATGACTCCGAAATCGACATTCTCAGCGCCTTTCAGAATGGCGGTGGCGGCCTTTTTGCCACGGGCGATCACGGCAAGCTGGGCTTCGCCATGTGTTCCAAGGTCTCCCGCGCGAGGAACATGCGCTATTGGGACAGTTTCCCGAGCACGGATCCGGCTACAGACGATGTGTCCATGAGCGGACCCCGGCGCAACGACACCAATGTCTTCAACGCCGGCAGCAACTTTTTCGACGATCAGTCGGACGACATTCCCCAGCGCATCACGCCATTGCTCTATACCCGTTGGACGGGCCTGTTCCGCTATCGCTATCCGCATCCACTGCTGTGCGGCTCGAACGGCGTCATCCGCGTCATGCCGGACCATCCCCACGAAGGACAATGCAGGACTCCCGGCAAGCTGACCGGGACGATCAAGGTAAGTGGGGCGGACGTCCCCGAATATCCTCCGGCGGTACCCGGCGGCACTCGGCCAGTCCCGGAGATCATCTCCTGGAACAGCGTAGCCGCGGGCCGGACTTCAGGCGGCAAATCGCCGACGACTGCACAGTCTTTCCCGGGCATCTGCGCTTACGACGGACATCGATCTCGTGTGGGACGTGTGGTCACGGATGCGACCTGGCATCACTTCGTCAACGTCAATCTGATTGGCATAGACGGCGTGGAACCGCCTGATCGTTGGGCCATCGGGTTCCTGGCATCGGCCGCCGGCCAGGCCGCGTTCGAAGAGATCAAGGCATATTACCGGAACCTGATGCTCTGGCTCAGCCGGCCGGCAACCATTTCATGTCTAAGGACCGGAATATTGGTGACCTTGGCCTTGAAGGATCGCGTGCTCGAAGCCGTCCTGACCGGCCGTAGCGTCGGTCTGGATCGGCTGTCGCCACGGGTGCTTTCACTCATCGGCATGCATGCCCGCGACGTGCTCGGCCGATATGCCGGACGTTGCCAGTCGATCCAGATTGTCATCGACCTGATCGAAGTCGAATGGCGCGAGTTCATCGACCCATGGGTGCCGATCGATCCGGATCCGCCTGTGAAGAACCCCGTAAGCGACGATCCGGATGCCTTCCCGTTGGTCGACCTGAGCCCGATACTCGATGCCGTGCTGGGCGGTGCGCTCGTCGCCGTATCGGAGTCCCTGGCCCATGAAGATCCTAAGAAGCTGGCGAAAATGAAGCCGGAAAAGATCTTCGACATCGCCCAGAAGGGCGCATCGGTAGCCCTGGCAAAATCGCGGGAGGCGCTTGATCGGACGCTTGGGCAGGCCCGACCCTTTGCTCAAGGAGGCGGCAAGAAGTCCAAGTAGCTGAGTTGCGGTACCGAAGGCTGCCGGCTCGGCCGGCGGCCTTTGGCATCCGCGCCGCAGGCTGTTTCGCCGGCGGCTGGACATGCTAGTGCTGCGCCATGTCCAATCCTTCAGAAGTCCGCGACAACCCAGATCGGAACCAGTTCGAGATCGACCTGGGTGACGGCGAATTCGCCTATGCCAAGTACAACCTGCTGCCGGGCGCGATCCGCTTCTACCATACGGTCGTGCCGGAAAGTCATGGCGGCCAGGGCCTCGGAACCATGCTGATCAAGGCCGGGCTGGCCGCAGCACGGGAGCGCGGCCTGAAGGTCATCCCGATCTGTCCCTTCTTCCGCGCCTATCTGAAGAAGCATCCGGAAGAACAGGACCTGGTCCCGCCCGAGCATCGTCACCTGATCGAGGATTAGGCCGGGCCTTCGGCGGCAAGGAAAGGCCTGGGCGAACGTGCCGCCCAGGCCTCCACGCGTGACGCAACTTTTACACAGCAACCGAGACGCGCTTACATCGGCCACCAAACCCATTCATTTGGATCGATCCGGCCTTTGGCATTGGGAGCGCAAGCGCCGACGCGGGCCGGAATGAACCGGCCGCATCTGTGAGAAGAACGACCTAAGCCCGAATTTGTTTCGGAAAAGGCCGAAATCAGCCATTTATGAACGGCGATTAAACCGAAGCCTGCTCCATTGTTGTGAGCTTAGGCTTCGGAATACCGTTCGCCTGATATTCTGAGGTCAGCTCCTGCTTTCGCGTGGCCAGCTCGGCCCCCAGCGCGTCCATGTCGAGGCCGGCCTTCCTCGCCTGCGAGAAAAGGCCCTCCAAGCGCTTTTCCTCTTCCTCGACATGGTGCTCGATCTGTTCCTGGAGCACCTTGACCTTGCTGTCGTAGAATTCGTCGCTGGGCTCTCCGGCCACTATTTCCGCGATCAGCAGCTTGGCCCCGTCATGCTCGACATAGGCCTCCTTCAGGAGATCCTCTTCGACCTTGCCGTCACATGCCGGATAGAAAATCTCCTCCTCGATGGTCGCATGAACTGAAAGCTCCAGGCAGATTCGCTCCGCCAGCTTCTGCTTCCGGCCATCTCCACTGGCCTTTTCGAATTGCGAGAATAGTTCTTCGACGGTGCGGTGATCCTGCTTCAACAGCGCTACCGCATCCTGCCCTTTTGATTCCGCCATTTCCCTAACTCCTTGACTGGGGTTGGGGCCTGAACGGGCACCTGATGGCACCAGTTCCAACGCCATGCGTATCAAGCTCTGGTGCAATGAGTGGAGCTTATCGGATGGATCTGAAGGGGCTTGGCTATCTGATGTCGTCGGCCAGTGTGGTTTTCCTGGGAATTGTCGCCTGGCCGAGTCCGGCCGAGCCCACATGGCACGCTGTTGCCGTCCTACTTGGAATGTCGCTTTCCATCCTTGGAATGGGCGTGCGCTTTATGTCGCACCAGCAGGATCGAAGGGATATCCACCGCGCGGCCCGAAACCAGCCGCCGGAAAGCTGATCAGAGTTCGTCCTCGTTCGCTGCCAGCTCGGCCAGCTCTGTCAGCTCGCGATTGGCCTCGGCTTCATGGAATTCCGCCAGCTGCTCATGCAGGCGCTGAACCGCGGGATCCGAAGCTTCTTCGGCCATCTTTCGGCATTGCGCGGCGCGTTCCAGATGGAAGGCGCGCTCATCATCGGCGCTCATCGGACCTGCCCCTTGCTCGACGAGCGACCTAATTACCACGAACTGGGAATATTGCGGAGTCCGTTCAGGCCCTTCGGCCCCGGTCCTTTCGGGCCGCAAGGTCCTCAGGCTCCGGCGCTCGGCGTCCACCCTTGTCCAGCTCCATCCAATCGCGGAAATCGAGGCCGTAGAGCATGTCCATGACCTCGAACTCCAGCCCGCCTGGCTGTGATGTATTGCTGTTCCACAGGGCGACGACTCCGCTTTTCAGCTGCGGATCGAACAGGATCAGCGAGCGATAGCCGTTCACCCCGCCGCGGTGGCCGATGATGTGATGGCCGGCATATTCGTAGCTGCGCCAGCCATAGCCATATTGGGCTTCGCCGAGCCGCTCCAGGAACTTGCGCATCCGGCCACGTTCGCCCGGGGTCTTGACCCTTGGCTGGTGGATGGTCTCCAGCAATTGCGGACTTAGCACCTGCGGCATCTCGCCCATCTGGGCCAGCATCCACAGCGACATGTCCTTGATATTGCTGTTGACCCCGCCTGCCGCCGGCACGCGATAATAGTTGTCGTTCACTTCCAGAGGGCGCCGCCCCACCGAATGCGGCCGAGCCCAGCTCTGGGCGTGAACCAGTCCGTCGATGGTAAGCGTGGCCGAGCTCATTCCGATCGGGTCGAACAGGTCGCGCTCGACGATGTCCTGGTAACGCATTCCGCCGACCCGGGTGACCATCTCGCTCGCCGCGTCATAGGCGACGTTTTGATAGCTCCAGCAGGTGCCGGGCGGGCAGACGCTGTTCAGGGTCGCCAGCGTGCCGCGAAGGAAGGTAACGTCCTGCCCTTCCTCCAACTTATTGTCGAAAGCATTGCGGTAAAGGCCGAGCCGGTGGCTGAGCACGTCACCCACAGTGGCTTTCAGCTCGTTGCGTCCAGGCAGGTGGAGCGAAGGTGCAACCGCGGCGACCGGCTGGTCGAAACGCAAACGCCCTTCCTCGGCGAGCTTGGCGACCATGGTCGAGGCCACGCCCTTGGAAACCGAAGCCCAGCGGAACACGGTTTCCGGGGTAACCTTCTCGCCCGAGCCTTCGAGCGTTTCACCATAACCGCTCAGGAAGGTGATGCGGCCGTTCTCGACGATGCCGACCGCCATGCCGACCATCGTCGGCTTTTCGACCATTCGCTTGAGGCGAGAATCGAGGCTGGCGTAGTTGATCCGGCTCCGGCTCGCAGGTTCCACCGTCGCGAGCCGGGAGATGATCTTGGCATTGGCAACCGCTTCGGCAGCCTCCGCATTGGTTTTCGAAGAGTCGCCGAATGGTTGAGCGAGGGCAATTGCCCCGACCGCGAGGGCAAATACACCCAGCCCGAGCTTAAACTGACGTTCCAATGTGTTACGCGACCTCCCCGGCAACTGCTGTGCCTAATGCCGCATCAACGCTCAACTCCCCTTGGAATCTCCCTGCGCCAAGCCGAAGCCCTTAAGCGGCGAATGACGGCATCTGGTCAGCGCGGCCGCTCTCGCTTAAGAGCGGCGCAGCGCGGGGTAAGAGAATGAACTTTTTGCGGACATTGTTCTGGGTGGTGCTCGCAGTGTCGCTTGCGATCTTTTCCACCCGCAACTGGAGCAACGTGACGCTGAATCTGTGGGGAAGCATTCAGGCCGACGTCAAACTTCCATTCCTGCTTCTCCTGATGTTCCTGATCGGGTTTCTTCCGACCTATCTCTACATGCGCGGCCGGGTCTGGGGATTGAAGCGCAAGCTTGCTTTCGCCGAGCGACCGACAGTTCAGCCTACTCCAGCGCCGGCGATCGCCGAGGCCGATGACGAGGAGCTGGCATGACCAGCCCCATCTACGTCGCGATCGACACGCCCGATATGGATCGGGCGCGTGCAATCGCGGCGGCGGTGAAGCGCCATGCCGGGGGCCTGAAGCTTGGGCTTGAGTTCTTCTGTCACAATGGCCGGCACGGCGTGATGGAGCTTGCCGAGCTGGGCCTTCCGATCTTCCTCGATCTCAAATTGCACGACATTCCCAACACCGTCGCCAAGTCGATTCAGGCGCTTGCGCCGATTACGCCTGCCGTCCTGACGGTCCATGCCGCGGGCGGGCGAGCGATGTTGGAAGACGCCAAGGCAGCAGCTCCCACCGGAACGAAGGTGGTCGCGGTCACCGTGTTGACCAGCCTCGACGGCGACGATTTAGCATCGATCGGCGTCAAGGCGGATAACCATGAGCAGGTCGAGCGCCTTGCAGCCCTCGCCAAGGATGCGGGGCTGGACGGCATTGTCTGCTCCGGCAATGAGGTGGCGGCGGTGCGCCGCAAGTGGAAGGACGGCTTTTTCGTCGTTCCAGGTATACGGCCGGCGAACGCCCAGGTCGGCGACCAGAAGCGCGTAATGTCTCCTCGCGGGGCAATCGATGCCGGCGCCTCGATCCTGGTCATTGGACGCCCGATAACCGGCGCGGAGGATCCAGCGACAGCGCTCCGGGAAATCGCCGGAACGCTTTAGGTAGACATCAGGGCGCGGCGGACCTACGCCCCGCGCCGATATTCATGAGGGTTCGATGAGCTGGCTGAGCAGCGTCCGCAAAGGCATTCAATCGCTGACCAAGCGTCAAAGTGCCGACAATCTGTGGCACAAGTGCAAGAAGTGTGCGTCGATGGTCTTCACCAAGGAGTGGGAAGACAATCAATATGTCTGCCCCCGCTGCGACCATCACGACCGGATTGGACCGACGGCGCGATTTGACGGTCTGTTCGACCGCCAGAAATATGAAGTGCTGGATAGCCCCGAGGTCCGCGAGGATCCGCTGAAGTTCCGCGACACGAAGCGCTACACCGACCGTATCAAGGCTGCGCGATCCTCGACTGGAGAGCGTGACGCGCTGATCAACGCCATTGGCAAGATTGAAGGTCACCAGGCCGTCGTCGGCGTCCAGGACTTTGCCTTCATGGGCGGATCGATGGGCATTGCCGTGGGCGCTGCGATCGTTGCTGGCCTGCAAAAGGCGATCGCCAAGAATTGCCCCTATATCCTGTTCACTGCTGCGGGCGGCGCCCGCATGCAGGAGGGGATCCTCTCGCTGATGCAGATGCCCCGGACCACGGTCGCGCTTGCAAAGCTGCGCGAAGCCGGCCTGCCCTATATCGTCGTGTTGACCGACCCGACCACCGGCGGCGTTACGGCGAGCTATGCCATGCTCGGCGACGTTCAGATCGCGGAGCCAGGCGCACTCATCGGCTTCGCCGGCCAGCGGGTAATCGAGCAGACGATCCGGGAGAAGCTGCCGGACGGATTCCAGCGCGCTGAATATCTGCTCGACCATGGCATGATCGACATGGTCGTCCATCGCCATGCGCTGAAGGACCGGATCGGTCGTTTGTTGAGCTATCTGGCTCCGCAGAAGGACAAGAAGGCCGCCTGATGAAGGAAGTGATCCGCTCGGCGGATCCGAGGATCGCGGCACTTATTGCTCGGCAGGCGACCCAAAATCGCGACCGCGATCAATTGGGTCTCGATCGTATATCCGCCCTGCTTGAAGCGGTTGGCAGGCCGCAGGATCGCCTTCCGCCCATATTCCATGTCGCCGGTACGAACGGCAAAGGCTCGACCTGCGCATTCCTTCGTGCGGCGTTGGAAGCGGCGGGGAAGCGGGTACACGCCTTCACCAGCCCACATCTGGTCCGATACAATGAGCGTATCCGAATTGCAGGCAAGCTGATCGAGGACGCCCAGTTGGGCGAACTGATGGACCGCGTGCTCGACGCCAACGAAGAGCTCGGCGCTAGCCTGTTCGAAGTGAACACGGCAGTTGCCTTCCTGGCCTTCAGCGAGGCACCTGCCGATGCCTGCATCTTGGAAGTCGGCCTGGGCGGACGGCTCGATGCGACCAATGTGGTGGAGAAGCCCCTGGTGTGCGGCATCGCCAGCCTCGGCCTCGACCACCAGGCATTTCTAGGGGACACGCTGAACGAAGTTGCGGCGGAGAAGGCAGGCATCGCCAAGCGCGGCGTGCCGCTCGTCACGCAGATCTACCCTTCCGCTATTGCCGAGCGCATTGGCGAAATCGCTCATGACGTTGGGGCGATATGGGAACCGCGCGGACTGCATTGGGAGGCCGGGGTGCGTCAGGGCAAGCTGCGTTACCGCGATCGCCAAGGTGCCATGGATCTTCCCTTGCCTCGCTTGCCGGGAAAGTATCAGGCGATGAACGCTGCCCTGGCCGTGGCGATGCTGCGGCATCAATCCCAGATCGCGATACCGGCTTCGGCCTACGGTGCAGCAATGGGGTGGACGCAGTGGCCGGCCCGGCTGCAGCAGCTTCATGGTGGACCGCTTTTCGCCATGCTGCCCAAAGGCAGTGAATTGTGGGTCGATGGCGGTCACAACCCCAGTGCGGCTCAACTGGTCGCTGACTATGCCAAGCGGCAATGGACCGACCGCCTGCCGCTAGTGCTGTTGTTCGCAAGCCTGCAGAGCAAAGATGCGGCCGGGACCCTGCGTCCGTTCAAGGGTATCGCGACGGAAGTACTGACGCTTCCGATCGATGGGCATGAGTGCCGCACGCCCCGCGAACTCGCACATCTGGCGGAAAGCATGGGCCTTCCGGCACGCCCCTGTTCGAGCCTTTCCAGCGCCATGACGGCGCTGGCCAAGCCGGCCCGCGTGCTGGTATTCGGATCTCTCTATATGGCCGGCGAGCTGCTCGCCCTTAACGGGCCGCTGCCGGACTAGCCTCCCCATCCTCCGCCCGCGCGTCGCCCTGCCCTTCGACACCCGCCGTACCGATCGAGCTATCAACCAGGCCCGAACGCATCATCAGCCAGAACAAGATGATGCCGGGAAGCGCGGCAACCGTGGTCAGCCAGTAGAAATTGACGTAGCCGACTGACTCCACGATCGCACCTGCCGTCGTCCCGGTCAGGACGCGCCCAACCACACTCGCCGCAGCCGAGATCAGTGCATATTGCGAGGCCGTGAACTGCAAATTGCAGAGAGCGGAGAAGTAGGCAACGACTACCACACCGCCGATGCCGCTGGCGAAATTCTCGAACCCGATACAGGCGGCAAGGCCGATGTTGGTATGTCCCGACATCGCGAGGAAGGCGAAGGTCGCGTTCGATACGCCCATCAGGATCAAGCTGATCAGCACGGATCGCTTCATCCCGATTTTGGCATAGAGGACGCCGCCAACGAAGATGCCGATCAGATAGGCCCAGAAGCCGACGCCGACGTCCCAGATAGCGATCTCGTCATTGGTGTAGCCCATGTCGTCCAGAAGCAGGCGCAGGACCAGCTGACCAAGCGTGTCACCAATCTTGTGAAGCAGGATGAACAGCAGCACGAGCATGGCGCCACGCCGCTTGAAGAACTCCGCGAACGGTCCCCAGATGGCGGTGACTGCCTCCGACATTCCCTTGCGGGCAGTGGGCTCCTTGTGGCGCTTGGGCTCGCCGACGATGAGGCCGGTCAGCATGGCCGGCAAGGCAAAGATCGCGCAGGCAAGATAGGCCATTTCCCAACCCACCCGGGCCGCGAGAACCAGTGCCAATGCACCGGCGGCAACCGAGCCGATACGCCAGCCATATTGCGACATCCCCGACCCGACGCCCAGCTGCCGCGGCTCCAACAGCTCGATGCGATAGGCATCAATGACGATGTCGAACGTTGCGCCCGCAACGCCGACGAGGATGGCCGCGATCGCGGTTTGATAGATGTTCGCGGAAGGGTCCTGGAACGCCAGGTTGGCAACCGCCGCCATGACCATCAGACCGGACAGGATAAGCCAGGAAACCCGTTGACCCAGCCTGCCAAGGATCGGCAGCCGAACGCCGTCGACGATCCAGGCCCAGAGGAACTTGAGGTTATAAACGAGGAAGGCCAGCGCGAAGGTCGTGACGGTCGACTTGGTAATCCCGTCCTGTGCGAGCCGCGTCGTCAGCGTCGCGCCGATCATCGCATAGGGGAAACCCGACGATACCCCTACGAAGAAAGCAGCGATCGGCGCCTTCTCGAAGTAGGGCTTGATGCCCTGCCAAAGGCCCCTTGTTTCGCCGTCGCTCGGGATTGCTGCTGCTTCGCTCAACGCCTTGTCTCCCCCGGGCTGGAAATTGTGACGGAGCCTAGCAGCCAGATTCCGTAGGGGAAGCGCAAATAGAGGGCAGCTCGTGCCGAGAAATGGGTCGGTTCGCCCTTGCAACCGATCGTTTGGAGGCGCAGGATTCCGCTCCATGGACATGCCTCGGAGCCCCCGCCGTCCGACGCCGGGTCAACGCGCGCTTGCCGACGCGTTGGCGCGAGGTGAGCCGTTCCTCGGTTCCGGCGTCGAGACGCTGTCCGCCAACGTCTACATCGATCCCGAACGCTATGAGGCGGAGCAGCGGCAGATCTTCGACAAGGTGCCGCACCTACTCGGCCCCTCGGCGCTGCTTCCGGAGAAGCGGCAGGCCGTGGCGCATGACGGTTATGGAACGCCGCTGATCCTGATCCGTGACGACGACGGCAAGGCACATTTGTTCGCCAATGTCTGCCGCCATCGCGGGACCCGGTTGATCGATAGCCATGAACCGGTCCCGGCCAAGCGGATCGTCTGCCCCTATCATGCCTGGGCCTATAAGCCGGACGGTGAGCTGACCGGCATGCCGCGCGCCGACTGCTTCCCCGATTTCGACAAGGGCACCCACGGGCTTCGGGAGTTCCCGTGCGTAGAAGCCGGCGGGCTGATCTGGTGGTCGAAGAATGACGACGCCGATTTCACGGATGCCGAGGCACTTGGTCCCGATCTCGACGCGTTCGGACTAGGCGATCTCTATCTTTATAAGCGCCGCACGCACGACGTTCCTGCGAACTGGAAGCTGTTCGTCGATGCCTTCCTGGAAAGCTATCACGTCCAGCGGCTTCACGCCGCGACCATCGCGCCCTTCTTCGCCGATGGGATTACCGTCGCCGACTATATCGGGGTTCATCAACGGGCTGCGGTTGGACGCGAGGCCTATCTCGCCGAAATCGATCGCGACGATTGGGGCCAGCTGCGCAAGGCGGTGACCTACAGCTATCAACTGTTCCCGGCCTCGGTGATCATCGTCAGTCCAGACTATATCAACTTGCTGGTTGGTATGCCGCAGGGTGTCGGACGGACTCTGATCGAGGATTTCATGCTGATCCCCGAAAAGCCGACCACCAACGAGGCCGAAGCCCATTGGCAGCGGAGCTGGGACCTGCTCGATGGCGGGACCTTCGGGGCCGAAGATTTCGGAGCGGCCGCGCTTTGCCATCGCGGACTTGAGTCGGGCGAGATCGAACAGGTCGTGCTGGGCAAGCTCGAACATGGCATTGCCGACTTCCATCGCAAGATCGAAGCGGCGCTTTAGACTTCGGCTTTCGGATAAAGCGTGAGGCCCCGCGGCGGGCGCGCTTTCTTGCCGGCCAGATAGGAATCCACTGCTTTCAGCGCGGACCTCATCGTCCCATGCGAATAAGGTTTCATCAGCACACCAACGACCAGCTCGTGAGCGTTGTCCGGCGGCGCGCCCGTTACGAACAACACCGGGATCCCGCGGGTATGCGCCTCCTTTGCCAGGTCGACTCCACTGCGCTCTCCCGTCAGGCGGACGTCGCACAGGATCAAATCGACCCGCTCCTTGTCCAGGATTCTGATGGCATCGCGAAAACGATCGAGGGTTGCGACGACCTCATATCCCTCGTCGCTGATCAGGTTTTCATTGTCGAATGCCGTGAGCGGCTCATCCTCGACGATGAGGATTCTATTGACGATCCGCTTACGCTTCCCGAACAGCATTCCGACTCCGTATGAAAGACAGACCAATTTCGCAACGAACGAAGCGTGCCCCGGTGCCGCGCGGACGAACTCGTCCCGGCGGACCGCCGCAAAAACCGCGCGGACCCAAGCCTGGACCCGCCCGCGAAGAGGGGCCGCAACGTATCGCCAAGCTGCTCGCGCGGGCCGGAATCGCGTCGCGCCGCGACATCGAACGGATGATCGCCGAGGGCCGCATCGCGCTCAATGGCGAGAAGCTGACGACGCCCGCGACTCTCCTGGAAAATCTGAATGGCGTGACGGTGGACGGACAGCCGGTGAAGCCCGCTGGCGCTGCCCGGCTCTTCCTGTTCTACAAGCCGGCGGGAGCGCTGACCGCTGCTCGCGATCCAAAGGGCAGGCCGACCATCTACGACAAGCTGCCGCCGAACCTGCCGCGCCTGATGCCGGTCGGGCGTCTCGACTATATGACTGAAGGCCTGTTGCTGCTGACCAATGATGGCGAGTTGAAGCGGCAACTCGAACTGCCGAAGACTGGTGTTGTCCGCCGATACCGCGCGAGGGCGTTTGGCGACGTTACCCAGGCTCAGCTCGAAGAGCTTGCCGAAGGGGTGACGATCGACGGCTTCCGCTACGGCTCCATCGACGCCAACCTCGAGCGGCGGACCGGCCGCAACTGCTGG
This sequence comes from Sphingomonas caseinilytica, assembly GCF_023516455.1. Taxonomy (GTDB): domain Bacteria; phylum Pseudomonadota; class Alphaproteobacteria; order Sphingomonadales; family Sphingomonadaceae; genus Sphingomicrobium; species Sphingomicrobium caseinilyticum. The sequence continues at coordinate 976,472 of NZ_JAMGBA010000001.1, forward strand.
ATCGAGCTGGCGCTGACCGAGGGCAAGAACCGCGAAGTCCGCAATGTGCTTGCCCACCTTGGGCTCCAGGTCTCGCGGCTCATTCGGACGCACTACGGGCCTTTCACGGTCGAGGGTTTGGCCCCGGGAGACATCGGCGAGGTGCAGCGCGAAACCCTGTTCCAGTTCCGCCGGACCTTGAAGTGAGGATCATTGCCGGGGAGTGGCGCGGCCGGAAGCTGGTCGCCCCGGAAGGGCGTCAAACCAGGCCGACCGCCGATCGAACGCGGGAGACATTGTTCTCGATGCTCGCCAGCCGGTTGGGCAGCTTCGAAGGGCTGCGTGTAGCCGACCTATATGCCGGCAGCGGTGCGCTTGGCATCGAAGCACTGTCGCGCGGCGCGGCGCATGCGACCTTTGTCGAGACTGACCGAGCGGCCTTGAAGGCAATCGAGACAAACTCCAAGACGTTGCAAGCCGAAAACCAGATTGCGGTCCGGGCCATGTCGGCGGCCGCCCTGCCTGCTAGCGAACCATTCGACCTGGTGCTGGCAGATCCACCCTATGAGGCTGGATCGGGTAGCACGGTTGCAGCGGCAGTTTCCAAAGCCGGCTGGCTTTCACCGGGCGGCTGGATGGCCATCGAGACCCATCGCGGCGACGCAGTTACGCCGCCGGACGGCTGGGAGATCGACGCTGAGCGCGACGTCGGCCGCGCCCGGCTTACGATTTTGCGGGCTTAGCTTTCGCCGCCTTGTTGGTGTCAGCGAACTCGGTGATCAGCCGAGCGCCGATTGCCGCCGCCGCTGCCTTCCCAGCCTCTTTGACGGCCCGCGACGAGCGGTGCTTCTTGTCCTTGCTGCCTTCCGCGATCGCAGCCACCGCGGCAGTTGCGCCAATCGCCAGCAGTTCGCCGACCAACGGATGCTCGGCCAGTTTCCACAGCACCTCGACGCCCTTGTCGGCTTTCGATTTCTTGCCCGACTTGTCTTTCTTGGCGCCCTTTGGAGCGGCCTTCAGCGTTACGGCCTTCGCGGCTTTCGAAGTCTTCTTCTTCGGCTTCGGCGCAACGGCCGTCTTCGCTTTTGCCATTCATTCCTCCGGGGTTGGACAGATAATTATTCCGCGCGTGGTTCCTTTTCGACCATCCATGTCTGGCCTTTGCTGACCAACGACTGGAGATCGGCTTTCTTTCCCTTGGCCGCAGCTTCATTCTGCTCGACCACGGCGCTGTCGAATGTCGGTGCCGGATCTTCGTAGATGACGCCCAAGGCCATCGGAAAAATCGTCACCGGCATCTCGGCCAGCATATAGGCGACCGAGCGGTTCCTGGGGTTGTGGACGATGACCTCGTCGCTGTCACCGTCCACCACCTTCAGCCGGTGATGTTCCATGTCGAGCGCAATGCCCTTGGTCCCGCCGGCGAAGAGCATCTTCTGGCCAGCCTGCAACCAAAGCTGCTTGTCCGCGGCGACTTCCTTCGAGGTGAAGGGAGCGAATACATCGTCGTTGTAGACGACGCAGTTCTGGTAGATTTCGACGAAGCTGGCGCCGCGATGGGCGTGCGCCGCCTTCAGCACATCGACCAGATTCTTGTGCACGTCGATGCCGCGGGCGACGAAGCGCGCGCCTGATCCCAGCGCATAGGAGCAGGGATTGACCGGACGGTCGACCGAACCGAACGGTGTCGAGGGCGAGCGCGTTCCGATCCGCGAGGTCGGCGAATATTGGCCCTTGGTGAGGCCATAGATCTCGTTGTTGAACAGCAAGAGCTGGCAATCGAGATTGCGCCGCAAGAGGTGCATCGTGTGATTGCCGCCGATCGACAGCGCATCGCCGTCACCGGTGATGATCCACACGTCGAGTTCCGGATTGGCGAGCTTGGTGCCGGTCGCAACGGCGCAGGCGCGGCCGTGGATCGTATGGAAGCCGTAGCTGGCCATATAATAGGGAAAGCGGCTCGAGCAGCCGATGCCCGAGATGAACACCGTCTTTTCCCGAGCGACGCCGAGGTCCGGCATGGTCCGCTGAACCGCCTTCAGTACGGCATAGTCGCCGCAGCCCGGGCACCAGCGAACTTCCTGGTCGCTTGCCCAGTCCTTGGCGGTGGTGACTTTTACTTGCTCGTTCATGTCAAATAACCGTTGAGCCAGAGATAGAGGAAGATCACCAAAAGCAGCATGGCGATCATTGGCCAGGGGTTGATCGGCTTCACGGCCAAACACCCCTTAAGGTCGCAAATGTCTCAAGGTCAGGCGACATTTCGTGCGACTTTAGTGACCTTTTCACCGGATCGCCTCCTCGATCGCGGCTTCGATTTCGGCGATCGTGAATGGCTGCCCCGAAACCTTGTTCAAAGGTCGGGCATCGACCAGGAACTGGTCGCGAAGCAAGGTCTTCAGTTGTCCGCTATTCATCTCCGGAACGAGGATATGATCATAGCTCTTGAGTAGGACAGCCAAATTTTTCGGGAACGGCGCGATGTAGCGGATGTGGATGTGGCTGACGTCCAGCCCGCGAGCGCGCGAGCGCCGAACCGCCTGGTGGATCGGGCCGAACGTCGAACCCCAACCGACAACCACCATCCGGCCGTTGTTGGTACCGAGGCAGACGTCCTGGTCCGGAATGGAATCCGCGACGCCATTGACCTTGGCGGCACGAAGCCGGGTCATTTCGGCATGCGCTTCCGGCGAATAGTCGATGTTGCCGGTGCCGGGGTTCTTCTCGATGCCGCCGATGCGATGTTCGAGCCCGACCGTCCCTGGCTTGATCCACGGACGCGCCAAATCCTCGTTGCGCTGATAGGGCATGACCTGGTCGTTGTCCGGTTCCAGCGCCGACCCTTCGGCGAACGTCACCGGGAACGGCTCATAAGCCGACATGTCCGGCACCTTCCACGGCTCGGCCGCATTGGCGATGTAGCCGTCGGTGAGCAGCATGACCGGCGTCATGTAACGGGTCGCGATGCGGACCGCCTCGATCGCGCAATCGAAGGCGTCGGCGGGCGAGCGGGCGGCGATCACCGGCATCGGCGCATCGCCATTGCGGCCATAGACGGCCTGATAGAGATCCGACTGCTCGGTCTTGGTCGGAAGACCGGTCGACGGCCCGCCGCGCTGCGAGTTGACGATGACCAGCGGAAGCTCGGTCATGATCGCAAGACCCATGGCCTCGCCCTTCAAGGCGATGCCCGGACCGGACGAAGAGGTAACGCCGAGCGACCCGGCGTAGCTTGCGCCGATGGCCGAGCAGATCGCGGCAATCTCATCCTCCGCCTGGAATGTGGTGATGCCATATTCCTTGAGGCGCGACAGGTGATGGAGGATCGCCGATGCCGGCGTGATCGGATAGCCGCCGAAGAACATCGGCAATTCGGCCAGCTGCGCACCGGCCATGAGGCCCAGCGACAAGGATTCAGCGCCAGTGACGGTCCGATAAAGACCTGGCTCGGCCGGCGCCGCGGCGAGGTGCCGCTGGTGAACCTGTCCGCCGATTTCCGCGGTTTCGCCATAGGCATGGCCGGCGTTCAAAGCAGCGATATTGGCTTCGGCGAGCTGCGGCGCCTTGGCGAACTTGGCGTTGAGCCAATCGATGATCGGCTGCCGGTCGCGATCGAACATCCAGAGCGCGAGGCCCAAGGTCCACATGTTCTTGCAGCGCAAGGCTTCCTTGTTGCCGAGGCCGAACGGCTTCACTGCGTCGAGAGTCAGCTGCGATATGTTGAAATGGACCAGCTGCCATTTGGCGAGGCTGCCGTCCTCCAGCGGATTATTCTCGTAACCGGCCTTGGCGAGGTTGCGCGGCGTGAACTCCCCTTCGTCGGCGATGATCAGGCCGCCTTCGCGCAGCGCCTTGGTATTCATCTTCAGCGCCGCCGGGTTCATCGCGATGAGAACGTCCGGCGCATCGCCCGCGGTTTCGATCGCGGACGAGCCGAAATTGATCTGGAAGGCGGAGACACCAAACGTCGTCCCTTGCGGCGCGCGGATCTCCGCCGGGAAATCGGGGAAGGTGGCGAGGTCGTTTCCGGCGAGCGCGGTGGACAGGGTGAACTGGCCACCGGTCAGCTGCATTCCGTCTCCGGAATCCCCGGCGAAGCGGACGACAACCGCCTCCAGTGCGGGCCGCGCTTTGGCCTCGTTCTCCGTTACTTCGTGAGTGGCCGTGGCCATGATCGTCCTTCGAGTGTTTGGTTTGAAACCCACATTAGGACTGTGAGGGTGATTCCGCCACCTTTTCGTCGGCATTTTCCCCAATGCGATCCTATCCAGTCCGCGCTAAAGTGCATTCGGGGGGAGCAAGCCGATGATCCTTCGTCGCCTGACCGAAAATTTGCGCGCTCAGAACTGGACGGCAATCGCAATCGAGTTCTTCATCGTCGTCATGGGTGTCTTCATCGGCACGCAGGTTTCCAACTGGAATCAGCAGCGGCTGGAAAAGCGCGAGGCCGAGCAGATGCTCGTGAACCTCGCGCCGGAACTGCACGCGCAGATGGAATTTTTCACCAGCGTCCGGACCTACTACGCCACCACCCGCCGATATGCGGATCGGGCGCTGGCGGCTTGGAACGGTGACCATGATGTCAGCGACGAACAGTTCGTGATTGCCGCATACCAGGCGAGCCAGATCACCGGGATTGGAACCAATGCCGAAAATTGGGCGCTGACGTTCGGGGGAAACCAATTGCGCAATATCGCCGATCCCAAGGTCCGGCGGAACATCGAGGTATTGCTGACCACGGATTACGAGCCCGTCAGCCTCAATTCGGTAGCCACACGCTATCGCGAGTAAGTCCGAAGGGTGATCCCCATCCGCGTCCAGGACGACATCCGGCGCGAATGCGGTGACCGAAACAAGACCACACCGGAGGGCTTTGTTCTGGGTTCGCTGCCCCAGACCTGCGGCTTGCGAATTGCACCGGCTGAGGCCGCGAGAATTGCCGCGGCGTTGAGAGCGCGACCCGACCTGGCGGAAGAGCTAAACTGGCATCTGGCAGCAATCGCGGTTTACTTGATCAACGTCGACATCATTGAGGGGACTGTTCGCGATCTCCAGCGCGGGCTGAACAAAAAATCTTGAGCTAGCGTTCTACTAGCCGCCAGCCGTCGCCGGGAAATTCGCGAGACGTGTCCGCCAGTCAATTCTGCTCAGCTGGACGACCGAAATTGCATAGGCGAGCGCAATGCCAGCGGCGACCGCCCCCATCCGGTTGCCGGGGACCAGATGCCAGGCGGCAATCACAAAGATGATCCGCATCGCCAGATGGATGAAGCCGACCGGGTGATCGACGGTCCAGGAGAAGACCACCCAGTGAAGCGCGAAGCCGATCCCGACCGACACGGGGAATAGCTCCGGCGCATAAATCCAGACCATGATGTGGATCGCCCATGTCGCAAGGGCCATCACGCGAGCCTTGGCGGCGAGCCCGAACAGCGGATTTTCGACCGGCGACCCCAGTTCTTCGCCGCGGATTTTCATCATGACGGCGCCGATCGGCATGATCGACCAGAAGCAGAGCGTCAGGACGAGATTATGCCAGCGCGGATCGACAACCAGGCTGAGCAGCGCGGCGGCCGAATAGGCGATGATCCCGGTCATCGGCAGCGCCATCGAACCCTTGCGCCGCGTGATGAAATCGAGCCGCATTTCCTGAAATGTCATGACCGCCCCTCCCCCTTTGCGCCGATGGTCTAGGCCCGTGGCATGCTTGTCGCTAGAGAATCAGCAATGACCGACGACAATCTCTATCGCCGCGGTGTGGGTGTGATGCTGATCAACGAGCATCGCCATGTCTTCGTGGGACGGCGGATCGATAATCGGGACGAGGCCTGGCAGATGCCGCAGGGCGGGATCGACAAGGGCGAGAAGCCCTGGCCGGCGGCGCTCCGGGAATTGGAAGAGGAAACCGGGGTCCGCCCGAAGCTGGTGGAAAAGGTCGCGCGCCTTCCGGAACAGCTTCGCTACGACATTCCGGACGCGATCGCGTCGCGCTTGTGGGGCGGCAAATGGAAGGGGCAGGTTCAGGACTGGTACCTGGCCCGGTTCCTCGGCAGCGACGACGATGTAAACATCGCCACCAAGCATCCCGAATTCAGTCACTGGAAATGGGTCGAGCCGCATCTGCTTCCCGAGCTGATCGTGCCGTTCAAGCGGGACATGTACCGGACGATCGTCGAGGGGTTCTCGGAATATCTCTAAATTGTCATGCCAGCGAAGGCTGGCATCCGTGGCATCGACATGGGCCCCAGCCTTCGCTGGGGCGACACAATAGGATAATTGGCTTCTACTTGCCGGCGGTGAAGTAGCCGATCCCGCCGCCAACCAATGCGCCGACGATTGGCCCGATGAAGGGAAGCGGGATTGCAACGACCGCGCCGATGGCGGCGGCGATCGCGGTGCGCTTGTGCAGTGGATTCTCAAGCATCGTATCTGCTCCTTATAGTGTCTTATATATATAATACACAGGGCGCATTCAAGGGTCGCATTCCGGCAGCCGGCGCGACGGGGTGGTTTTGCGTCACCGGCCACGCTAGAGCCTCAGCACCATGGGGGAATTGACCAGCCTGGAGCAGAAATGCGTCGAAGCCGCCGCAGCGGAGCCGATGCTTGCGCAGGTCGAGAATTGGAGCGCGGTCAATTCCGGTTCGCGCAACCTGGACGGCCTCGGGATCATCGGCGCGCGGCTGGCGGGCGCGTTCTCCGACTTGCCCGGCGACGTAGCGATGCTGGAACCGGCAAGGGTCGAAGCGGTCGACGCGAACGGCAAGGCCTTCGAGGTTCCGCACGGGCGGAACTTGCACCTCAAGGTCCGGCCCGACGCTCCGGTCCAGCTGCTCTTCACCGGCCATATGGATACGGTGTTCGGTATCGACCATGCGTTCCAGTCACTGAGCTGGCTGGAGCCGGGCAAGGTGCTGAACGGCCCTGGTGTTGCCGACATGAAGGGCGGGATCGCGGTGATGCTCGCGGCGCTGAAGGCGGTCGAGGCAAGCCCGCTCGCGTCCGTTCTCGGCTATGAGGTCGTCATCAACAGCGACGAGGAAGTAGGATCGCTCGGATCGGCGTCGCTGATCGCCGAAGCGGCACGGGGCAAGCGCGCGGCGCTAACCTATGAGCCTTCCGCGCTACCCGACGGGACATTGGCCGGAGCGCGCCCCGGTAGCGGCAATTTTTCCTTCGCCGTTCATGGCCGTTCGGCACATGCCGGCCGCAATCCGGAGGAGGGTCGAAACGCGCTCGTGGCGGCGGCGGATCTTGCGCTGCGCCTGAAAGCGGCGGTTGGCCCGGGCCTGAAGGTCAACCCAGCCAAGATCGATGGCGGATCGCCGAACAATGTCGTTCCCGACATTGCGGTCCTGCGCGTCAATTTGCGCCCATCGACGCTTGACGACCAGGCACGGGCGCAAGCGCTGATCGACGGTTCGGTCGCGGCGGTAGCGGCCGAGCATGATGTAAGGATCCATGCGCACGGTCATTTCGCCCGCCCGCCGAAGCCAATGACGCCGGAAGCAGAGACGCTGTTCAAGCTGGTCCAGCAGGCTGGCGCGGACCTTGGCCAGACGATCGGCTGGAAATCGACCGGCGGGGTGTGCGACGGCAACAATATCGCGGCCTGCGGAGTCCCCGTGATCGACACGATGGGCGTCCGCGGCGGAAGCATCCATTCGATGGAGGAATATCTGATTGTCGACAGTCTCGCGGAGCGTGCCGCGCTCTCGGCCCTGACCATCCTCAGGCTGGCGGAGGGCGCATGACCTGCCGGATCCGCGCCGCGAGGCCGAGCGACGTTCGCGCATTCTATGACCTTGCCAAGCTGACGGGCGGCGGGTTCACCAACCTTCCCGCCGAGAAGGCGACGCTGGAAGCGAAGCTGGAGAGGTCGGAAGCCGGGTTCAGCCGCGAGGGTCAGGGCCCGTCCGACGACCTTTACGTCTTCATGCTGGAGAATGTCGAAACGGGGCAGATCCGCGGCACCTGCCAGATTTTCGGCGCGGTCGGAACGGACCGGCCCTTCTACAGCTATCTCATCTCGACCTTGACGCAGAAGAGCGAGGAGCTGGGCCGGATCTTCCGCAACCAGACGCTCAACCTCACCACCGACCTTGAAGGGTTCAGCGAGGTCGGGGGTCTTTTCCTTCACCCGCAGGAACGCGCCGGCGGGCTTGGAATGCTGCTGGCGCGATCGCGCTACCTGTTCATCAAGCAGCATCGGCCGCGGTTCGGGGATTCCGTGCTGGCGGAGCTTCGCGGGGTGATGGACCAGGCCGGCCATTCGCCATTCTGGGATGCGATCGGCGGACGCTTCTTCGGAATGAACTTCCCGGAGGCCGACGAATTCAACGCCGTCCACGGCACGCAATTCATCGCCGACCTGTTTCCCAAGACGCCGGTCTATGTGGCGATGCTGCCGGAAAGCGCGCGCGCCGTGATCGGCCAGCCCCACCCGACCGGCCGGGCCGCGCTCAAGATGCTTGAGAATGAGAATTTCGACTGGGACGGCTATGTCGACATCTTCGATGGCGGCCCGACGGTCACCGCGCGCACGGACAAGATCAAGACGGTGATGGATGCCGACTGGCTTCGCGTTGCCGGAACCGGCGGCGAAGGCGGGGCGCCGACGATGCTGGCAAGCGGCGTGCTGCACGAATTCGTCGCCTGCTATTCCCAGACGAAGCGCACCGATAATGGCGAGCTGCTGATCGAAGCCAAGGCCATGGAAATGCTCAACATCGGACCGGGCGACCGGGTGCTGGCGGTCGGCCGATCGTCATGATCCGCGAGATCAACTTCGACGGGATCGTCGGGCCAAGCCATAATTATGCCGGGCTCAGCCTCGGTAATCTCGCGTCGGCGCGGAATGCCGGACATGTGTCACAGCCTCGGGCGGCGGCGCTTCAGGGCATCGATAAGATGCGGTCGAACATCGCGCTCGGGCTGGTGCAGGGCGTTTTCATTCCGCAGCCGCGACCGGGCCGGGCGTGGCTCGCCGAGCTTGGAACAACTGTCGAAAATGCCGAGCCGCATCTGGCGGCAAATGCGATGAGCGCTTCGTCGATGTGGGCAGCCAATGCCGCGACGATCAGCCCCGCGCCCGATACCGCCGACGGCAAGTGCCACCTGACGGTCGCAAATTTGAAGACGATGCCGCACCGGAGCCATGAGTGGCCGGCGACGCTGGCGCAACTTCGCCTCGCCTTCGCGAGCGATGCCTTTGCCGTGCACGGCCCGGTGCCGCCCGCTTACGGCGACGAGGGCGCGGCCAATCATATGCGCCTGACGCCCGCGCACGATCAGCCCGGTGTCGAAGTGTTCGTCTATGGCGTGGCCGGAGGGCCCTTCCCTGCCCGGCAGCACGTCGAGGCATCGAAAGCGATTGCCCGGCTTCATCGCCTCGATCCCGAGCGGACCCTGTTTGCGGCACAGAGCGAGGAAGCGATCGCGGCTGGTGCGTTCCACAACGACGTCGTGGCGGTGGCAAACGGGCCGGTGCTGTTCGCGCATGAGAAGGCCTTCGCCGACCGCGATACGCTGGTCGGCGCATTAGCGGCCAAGGTCGACGGGTTCGAACTGGTCGAAGTGCCCGATGCCGTGGTGCCGCTGGCCGATGCCATCCGCAGCTATTTGTTCAATGCCCAGCTGGTTACGCCGCCGGACGGAGCGATGACTTTGGTCGCGCCGACCGAATGCCGCGACACGCCGTCGGTCAACGGCTGGATCGAGCGGCATCTGGCCTCGAACGGTGCGATCCGGCGCGTCAACTTCGTCGATGTGCGCCAATCGATGGCCAATGGCGGCGGGCCGGCGTGCCTTCGCCTTCGCGTGGCCTGCGATCCCTCTGACGTCGATCCGCGTTTCCTGGTCGATGATGCCAAGCTGGATCGGCTGGCCGGGGTGATTTCACAGCGTTGGCCGGACGAAATCGCGTCGGACGATATCCAGGCCGCGTCCCTGATTGCCGATGTCGAGCGCGCACGCCGGGACCTGCTCGAAACCCTGGACATGCCTGAACTTAACTAGTCCGTTTTGGGACAGTTCGCTGGAAGCGATTCGACCCGACTCAAAACTTGAGTTACCCCGAAATTGTTAAAGGGCGGTTTACCACTGTCCTTAAACGGGAAATGGCGGAACGCCGCCAATGGCATCGCGTTGGGTTAACCTATGACGAGACTTCGCAAGATCGGCAGACTGTTTGTCATCAAGACCCGCCTCGAGGCCTTTCTTGTTACCTATGCGATCGCCGTCGGCTCCGTTGAGCGCGGCGTCCACTATATGCAGAACTATCCCGGTAACGGCGGCATAATCCTGGCCATTGCGTGCCTCGGCCTGCCGTTCATCGCCGGGGCGAAGCTGCTGGACAGCGTGCGTCCCGCGGAACCTGCATTGGCGAAGTCGGCGGCGCCTGCCCGCCGCAGGGCACCGCGGCTGGTTAGTCGTAGTCGACCCAGAGCTGGCCGTTCTGCCCACGGTTTAACGTCACCGAGGTCGCATCACACAGATTGACGCCGGTAAAGGTGGCGTTGCTGCCATCCGCCAATGTCGCGCGGATGTCGAAGGCGCAATCGGGATTGGCGAAGGCCACCGCGACCCTCGCGCCGCTTGAAGGCGAGCCGCCAAGCGGCTGCCAAGCACTCGTTCCAACCCGGCGGATTGAAAGCGAACTGATGTTCGCGCCGGTCTTGTTGACCAGCGTGAAGTTTCCGGCATCGGCCAGGGCGGGCACCGGCAAGGTGACCATCGCCAGCCCAAGCAACGGGGCGATCAAGCGTTTCATGCCTGTAATATACTCGCTGCGGGCGCCGGATTCAAAGATTCAGTAGCAGGTTGGCGCGCGCCCACCCCGCTCGTCGGACGCGCGCCAGAGCCTCGCGGCTAAGCCGCGAAGGCCGGAGGATGGTGCGGGCGACCCCGCGAAATGAATACAGCAGCCGCGGGTTGGCGCCAGCTTTCGGACAGCGGCAGCGCGGTCGCGCAGAAGCCGCATTCGGCCAGCGTTCGACCCACAAACCAGTGAGTGCGGCCACAGCCGGGGCAATGATTGATTTCATTTTCCCGGTAAACGGCGTGGTAGCCGCGGGTCGCGGGATCAAATCCCTTGGCTATCGAACTCCGCATGATCGCTCCTCCAATCCGGTTTGAACGTGCGATGAGTTGTTATGTTTCAACGATAAATTGATTCGGTCAGGGTGTCACCTCGGTGCAATCCCGATGTCCCGCTAGGGGACTTTCAAGCCCCTGTGGATATTAACCATCACTTTACCTTTTGCGCGCAATTTGCATCCGCCGAGTAGTGGGGTTGGGGAGTTAGCGACATGGAGTCGAACCAGCGTTTCTATATGCGCCGCGCTGCGGAAGAACGCACTGCTGCCCACCGAGCAGTTACCCCGCAAGCCCGCGAATGGCATGCCAAGCTGGCACAGGATTTCGCCCAGCGCGCGCTCGAGAACGGCGCCCTCATCGTCAACGTTTGACCGAAAATTCAGTCCGTTACGCTCTCAGGGAAAACCTGACCAACGCAGCGCAACAACCCTGACTAGTTTCCGACAACTAACAATGTTAAAAAATCCTTGTTCGTAAATTGAACGGGGGTACCCAAATGCTAAGTCGGACCTGTTTGGCCCTGATGGCCACAACTCTGCTTGCCACCCCGGCCATCGCCCGCGACAAGACGCTCTATATCGGAGCGGAAGCTGGCATTGCCTGGGGCACCGATACCGACATTGACGCCGAAGGCGTTCCCGTACCGGGAAGCGTCCCAACATTCGTTGATCTGGATAACTTCGTCGAGATCGACCACAAGATGGGCTACGACGTTGGCCTGATCTTTGGCTATGATGCCGGCCTGGTTCGGGCCGAGCTCGATCTCAGCCACAAACATGTCGGAATTGACGAGGTCAAATCACTCGTATTCGTTGGCTCCACGCCTTCCGAAGCCACTTTCGATATCGACGGTTCGACCAGCTATACCGCGATCATGGCTAATCTGCTGCTCGACCTCGGTAACGAGGACGGCGTCAGCTTCTATGTTGGCCCGGGCTTCGGCTTTGCATGGGGTAAGTTCGACCTCGACAATTTCGATTCCGATTTCGACGATGACTTCAAGGATGGCGGCGTTGCCTGGCAGATCGTGGCCGGCGTTCGCTATGCGCTCAACGAGAACGTCGATATCGGCGCGAAGTATCGTTATTTCCACCCGAGCCGCGTGACGGAAACGCTGTCGGACGGAACGGAACTGGACGGCGAGTTCAAGTCGCACTCGCTGCTGGCGACCATCACGTATAATTTCTACGTGCCGCCGCCCCCGCCGCCTCCGCCGCCGCCGCCGCCACCTCCGCCGCCACCACCGGCGACGCAGACGTGCCCGGACGGTTCGGTGATCCTGGCGACGGACGCATGTCCGCCACCGCCACCGCCGCCACCGCCGCCACCGCCTCCGCCGGAGCCGGAACGGGGTTAAGCGAGAAGGCATCTCAACGGAGCGGCGGCTGCCAGCTTCGCCGCTCCGATGGGGGCAGGGACGGTCCGGGAAGCGATTCCCGGGCCGTTACCTTTGGGGGCGAAAAGGAGATGGTCGTCACGAAGTAAATTCGTGACGTCGGTCCTGTCCCGGCTTGCCGGGCAGGCCGCCGACATTCGACGGCTCTACGCGCTGCTGACGATTGCGATGCAATCGCTGCGCTGCGCTCGGCGTCTCATGGGTAGAAAAATGGCGCGCCCGGAACGATTCGAACGTCCGACCCTCAGATTCGTAGTCTGATGCTCTATCCAGCTGAGCTACGGGCGCGTGCCGGGGGGTCCATTAGGGGGCAGGGCCCAAGTGCGCAACCCCCAAACGCCGACATTGCTTCGCCGGGCAGCCACCCCTAGATAGAAGGCATGCGAAACCGCGTCGTACTGGTATCGATCTTGCTCGCCGCAGGTTGCTCGTCCCCGATGACGAAGGAGCCCAGCCTTGCCCCGCGCGCGGCGGAATCGATCGATCCGCGCCTGCCGATCCCGGACCCGGTTCCCACCGGAACGGTAAATGCGGAGCTTGCCGCGCGGCTGAACGCCTTGGTCGAAACCGCGCGAGCCGCGGCACCGGCATTCAATGCGCAGGAAAGCGAAGCAAGCCGACTGGCCGCCTCTGCCGGGCCGATGGCGAGCGAAAGCTGGATCGCGGCGCAGCAGGCGCTGTCGCGGTTGGTCGAACGGCATGGGGTGACGACCCGCGCCGCCGGCGACATCGACGCGCTGGCCGCAAACCGGCTGGAGGGGCAGCATTGGATCCGCCCGTCGGACCGGGAAGCGATTGCAGCAGCAGCGGCGGAAGTCGGGTCGATCAATAATGCGCAGACCGAAGCGATCCAGCGGCTTACCAGCCGACTGGCGCGCTAGCCCACGGCCCTTTGCCGCGCGGCGGGCCACTCGGCCGCTTCGATCGAATAGACGATCGTGGGGTTCATCGCCGGCCCCCACCTCGGATCGTCGAAGTCGAGGTCCTGCCGCCTCACCATGCCGAGACGCTTCATCAGGCCCTGGCTTTCCTCGTTGGGTCCGATGGTCAGCGCGACGACATAGGGCGCACCGAAACGGTCGAAGGCGAGGTCGAGCGAGGCGATTGCCGCTTCCTTCGCATAGCCTTGCCCCCAGGCGCTTTCGCGTAGGCGCCAGCCGACTTCGAACTGGCCGGTGAGCGAAGTTCCTTCGGCATTGACGCGCTTCAGCCCGCAGAAGCCGAGCAACTCTCCATCGCCTTTCCGTTCGACGATCCAGAATGTGTGGCCGAAATCGCGCTGATAGCCGTCGAGGCGGGCCTTGGCGGCATCCCACACCTCCCGGCCTTGCACGCCGCCGAGATGGCGCATGACGGCGGGCGTATTCATCGCCTCGTAGAACCGGTCACTGTCCCCCTCGCCCCATTCGCGCAGGACCAGGCGATCGGTTTCGACGGCGATCCTGGTCATGACCGCCCCCGGCCCAACCGCGCCAAGAGGTACAGCAGGCTGCCGGCAAGCAGGAAGGCGATGAAGGCTTTCCATTCGTCGACGCGCGATTGCGATGCGGCCCACAGGCACAAGGCAGCTGATGCGAGGGGCAGCAGGATGCCGCCAATCGGCCGCAGGTTGCGCTCCTTAGCGTCGAGGCGCGGAATGGCCGCGATGCAGGCGAGATAGGCGAACAGCCGCGACACGGTGCTGATCACGGCAAGGGTGACGAAGGTGCCCGAAAGAGCGAGCGCAAGGCCGAGGCCGCCGACGGTGACGATCGAATTGGCCGGCGTCGAAAATCGCGGCGAGATCTTGCCGAACCAGCTTGGCAGCAAATGCTGGTCGGAAAGGCTGGAGGTGATGCGCGATATGGAGGTAACGGCGCTCAGCTGATTGGCGAGCACCGAGACGATCGCGGTGATGCCCAGCAACAGGGCTCCAGCCGGACCGAGCGACTGGGCCGCGAGATCCGCTAGCGGCGCGTCGCTTTCGCCGATGCCGGACGCGGAATAGGCGAGCTGCACGACGACGTAGAGCAAGGTGACGCCCGCTACCGTCAGGAGCAAAGCCCGGGGAATGGCGCGCTTCGGATCGCGCGTTTCGCCGGCGGGGATCGTAGCCGCCTCGAACCCGACGAAGGCATAGAGCGCGACCAGCGACACGCTTTCGACAGCGCTGAATTCCGGAAGGACTGGGGTCGGAATCGGGGCCAGCACCAGCCCGAGCGCGCCGATGAGCACCAGCGGGGCGACCTTGATCATGGTCATGGCGCCCAGCGTATCGACCGCACGGCGGATGCCGACGACGTTGACCAGCGTGATGGCGGCAATGGTGACGATGATCGTCACAGGACCGTCCAGCGGCGGCCACAGCGCGCCGGCATAGGCGGAGAGGACATGGGCGTTGGCCGCCAACGCCGCCGCGCGGGCCGCGTAGAGCATCCAGCCGGCCTGAAAGCCGATGAAGGGTCCGAACGCCGCGCTGGCATAAAGCTGCGGTCCGCCCGAGGAATCGAACCGGGCGGCCAGATCGGCGTAGCAAAGGGCGATCAGCATGACGCCGAGCCCCGCGATCAGCAGCAGCCACGGCGCAAAGCTGCCGACCGCCGCATCCAATTTTCCGGGCAGGCCAAAGATGGCAGCGCCGATCATGCCGTTCAGCGCGAGGAAGGCCGCGCCCCAGATGCCGACGTCGCGGCGGGTGCCGGGTTGCTCGTCTGCAGGTTCAGCCATGCTTCACCGCATCGGCAGCGCGCGCGATGGCGCCAATGGCCTCATCGACATGTTCGGCGTGGCTGCGGAACGACAGGATCGCGCAGCGAATGAAATATTTTCCGTCGATCCGGGTACCGCTCAGCATCACTCGCCCTTCTTGCTGCAAAATCTGAAGCAATCGTTCACTGGCGGCATCACAATCCATGCCGTCCGGAGCGTAGCGAAAGGCGACGACCGACAGGTCCGGCGGCGGGCCGGCATCGAAATCCGGCAGTTGCGACAGAAGCGCATGGAAATATTGCGCGAGGAGCAGCTTTTCCCGCTGTGCGGCACGGAAGGCGGCGACGCCGGCCATCTGCAAGGGAAGCCACAGCCGAAGCGCGCGGAAGTGACGCGTCAGCTCTGGCGACAGGTCCGCGGGCGACGGCCCGACTTCGCTTTCGCCCAGCGGCCGGATGTACTCTGCAGAGGCGCTGAACGCCTTTCGAAGCTGGTCGCCATCGCGCACCAGCGCGGCGCCAGTGCCGTAGGGCAGGAACAATGTCTTGTGCGGGTCGAGCGCCACGCTGTCGGCTAGCTCGATGCCACGGACTTTTTCGCGTCCTTCTTCGCACAGGGCGAAGAGGCCGCCGTAAGCCCCATCGACATGAAACCAGACGTCATGCCTGCGACAAACTTCGGCAATGGCCGGGAGCGGATCGACCGACCCAGTGTCGATGGTCCCCGCGGAGGCAATGACCAACCATGGGCGGATGCCGTCGGCGATGTCCCGCTCGATCGCCGCTTCCAGCGCGGCGACCGACATTCGGCAGCGATCGTCGGTGTCGATCAGCCGCTTGGGCGCGCGGCCGCGTCCGGCGATGTGCAGCGCCTTGTCGACGCAATAATGAGCGAAGCGGGTCGTGTAGACCGCGCCGCCGCCATCCGGATCGCGTGCTTCCCGCGCGGCAACGATCGCGGTCAGGTTGGCGATGCTGCCGCCGGAGGTCAGCGTGCCAGCGTTGGTCTTGGGATAGCCGATGACTTCGCCGAGCCAGGCGGTGCAGGCATTTTCCAGCCTGACTGCCCCGGGGCTTGCCGACGCGAAGCCCGAATATTTGTTGGAGACGGCGGCGAGGAAATCGCCGAGCGCCGAGTGGAACAGTCCCCCGCCGGGGATATAGGCCATGAACCGCGGCGAGGTGGTGGTGAAGCCGGGCTCATTTACGCATTGGCCGAAGTAGGAGAGCAGCGCATCTGGATCGCGCCCCTCTTCCGTAAATTCCGGGTCGAGCCGCTGCGCGAAAACGCCTTCCCATTCGTTGTTGGTCGGCGCGTCGGGGATGGACTCCAGATAGCCGAGCGCATGGCCGAGCACCTTGTCGCCCAGGACGCGACGCTCGCCTTCATCAGGCTCGAGCGGACGCATTTCTGTCTTGAGGGCCTCGAGTTCGGCCCTTAGCTGCTCGACGTTCACTAGCCGATCAGTCGGGCGGCGAGCGGAGCGTGATAGGTGAGGACGCCGGTCGCGCCTGCCCGCTTGAATGCCATTAGCGTTTCCAGGACCAGCGCGTCGCGCTCCCCGGCGCCGGCGGCGGCGGCGGCCTCGATCATCGCATACTCGCCGGACACCTGATAGGCGAAGGTCGGAACGCCGAACGCGTCCTTCACCCGCGCCACCACGTCGAGATAGGGAAGGCCAGGCTTCACCATCACCATGTCGGCACCTTCGGCGAGGTCCAACGCGACTTCGCGCAGCGCTTCCGCGCCGTTGGCCGGGTCCATCTGATAGCCGCGCTTGTCTCCCTTCAGCAGACCGCGCGAACCGACGGCGTCGCGGAACGGGCCGTAGAAGGCGGAGGCATATTTGGCGGCATAGGCCATGATCGCGACGTCCGGGCAGTCGGCCGTCTCCAGCCCCTGGCGGATCGCGCCGATCCGGCCGTCCATCATGTCGGACGGGGCGACGATGTCGGCCCCCGCCTTGGCTTGCACCATCGCCTGCTGCACCAGGACCGCGACAGTCCTGTCATTCATGACGTTGCCGCGTTCGTCGGTCAGGCCGTCATGGCCGTGGGCCGTATAGGGATCGAGCGCGACGTCGGTCATAACGCCGACCTCCGGCACCTTGTCCTTGATCGCCCTTATCGCGCGGCAGATGAGATTGTCGGGGTTGAGCGCTTCCCGAGCATCCTCGCTGCGCAGGTCCGCCGGCGTGTTGGGAAACAGGGCGATGCAGGGAATGCCAAGGTCGCGGGCCTCCCGGGCCTTGTCCGCCAGCCGGTCGACCGACCAGCGGCTGACACCAGGAAGGGTCGCGATCGGCTCCTCCTGCCCCTCACCCTCGCAGATGAAGAGCGGCCAGATGAGATCGCTCGGATGCAGGCGATGCTCCGCCAGCATGTCGCGGATCCATGGGGCGCTGCGGCCGCGGCGCATGCGCATCGCAGGGAAGGAAGCTTGGGACATACTGTCCCATATCGTCATTCCCGCGAAAGCGGGAACCCAGATTCTTCCTTGTTGCGCTGGGTCCCCGCTTTCGCGGATGACGGATGTTAAGCTGAGTTCACGCGGCCAATGGTCTTCCGATCGCCATCGCCCGCAAATGCAGCACATCGTCGAGCAGTGCCGCCGCGGTCACTTCGGCGCCTGCGCCCGGTCCCTGGATCACCAGCGGCTGGTCACGATAGCGATCCGACCAGATGGCGACGCGATTGTCCGTCCCGCCGCCCCCGTGAAGCGCATCGAGCGGGCAAAGCTTTTCCAGGCCGACGCGCGCCTTGCCCTCCTTCAGCCGCGCCACGAAGCGCAGGCTGCATCCCTCGGCGCGGGCCGAGGCGAGCAGCGACGCAAGCGGCGCGTCGAGCAGGTGCAGGCTGGCATCCACCTCTCCGGGTGAGAGGCGGGCGAGCTCCGCCGGGACCAAAGACCGAACCTCGACCTGATCGCTTTCGATCGCGAAGCCAGCAGAACGGGCGAGGATCAGTATCTTGCGGCGCACGTCTTCGCCCGAGAGATCTTCGCGAGGATCGGGCTCGGTGAAGCCCTTGTCGCGCGCCTCACGAACCAGTTCGGAAAAAGGCCTGCTGCCGTCGAAATGGTGGAACAGCCAGGCGAGCGAGCCGGACATCACGCCGGAGATGGCGTGAATATGGTCACCGCCTGCTCGTAGCTCGCGGATCGAGCGGAGCAGCGGAAGGCCGGCTCCAACTGTCGCGCGGTCGCCGAAGCCGGTGCTCGTCCGCTTGCAGGCGTCGTCGATCGCCTGCCACTGGTCGAGCGACGTTCCCGCAGCGAGCTTGCAGGCAGTCGCAACATGCACTCCGGCCGATAGACAGGCCGCATGGCGTGAAGCGGTGGCAGCGTCGGCGGTGGCATCGATCAGGATACGGATTCCATCCTTTCCAAGCGCCGCAAGCGGGTCCGACTGGATCGCGGCGCCGTTGCGCGGGGCATTGGGAAGGCGGTTTGCGCAGTCGAGCGGATCGAGGCCGGCCGCGTCGCGGAGCGCCAGCCGGGTGTTGGCGGCATAGACCAGCCGAAGCTGCTGGCCGCGCGGAGATTCCTGCCATTCGGCGAGACGGCGAAGCACCGCGAGCCCCACCGTCCCGCTTCCAAGCAGGGCTACTTTCGCAACGGGCCCGCTCATTTACACTGCTCCACGATTTGTGCGGCGCGGACGAGACCGGTGCGAATGTCGGCGGCGAGGTCGTCGAGGCTCTCGATCCCGACCGAAAGGCGAAGCAATCCCGGCGTGATACCGGCGCGAGTACGTGCCTCCTCGCTCATGGCAGCGTGGGTCATCGTTGCGGGGTGAGCAACCAGGCTTTCGACCCCGCCAAGCGATTCGGCCAGTGAGAAGCAGGTCAGCCCTTCGGCGAAGGCGCGCGCTCCTGCCTCGCCACCGCGAAGCTCGAACGAAAGCATCGCCCCGAACCCGTCTTGCTGGCGAGCAGCGATGGAATGGCCGGGATGGCTGGTGAGGCCCGGATAATGGACCGCCGCCACCGCCGGATCGGCCGCCAGCAGCTCGGCGAGAGCCGCGCAATTGGCCTGCTGAATCCGGAGCCGCGCATCGAGCGTGCGAAGTCCACGCAGGGTAAGGTAGCTGTCGAACGGCGAGCCGGTCAGCCCAAGGGCATTGGCCCACCAGGCGAGCTGTTCCTGCAAGGCAGGATCGCGGGCGATCGCGGCGCCGCCGACGACGTCGCTGTGGCCGTTGATATATTTGGTGGTGGAATGGACGACGATGTCGGCCCCATGCTCGATCGGCCGCTGCAGCGCTGGCGACAGGAAAGTGTTGTCCGCCGCGACCAGCGCACCGACTCCATGGGCCGCTTCGGCCACTGCCTTCACATCGGTGATGCGGAGCAGCGGGTTGGACGGCGTTTCGATCCAGACCAGCGAGGGCCTCTTGTCGATCGCCGCTGCCAGCGCATCGGGATCGGTGAAATCGCAGCTGTCGAGCTCGAATGCGCCCTTGGCCGCCAGCGCGTTGAACAGCCGCCAGCTTCCGCCGTAGCAGTCGTGCGGGACCAGCAGGCGATCGCCCGGTTCCAGCAAGGCATGAAGGACCAAGGTGATGGCGCCCATGCCGGTGGCCGTGACGACGCCGCCTGCGCCGCCCTCTAGCGAAGCAAGCGCCTCGCCCAGCTGATCTCGGGTGGGATTTCCGCTGCGGGTATAGTCGTAACGCCTTTTCCCGTCGAAGCCGTCGAAGTTGAAATTGGCCGACAGGTAGAGTGGCGGCGCTACGGCGCCATGGGTGGGGTCGGTATCGATCCCGGCGCGGACCGCGCGGGTTGCGAGAGATTGGGTCATTTCGAAAGCTCCAGGGAATTCAAAAAAGTGGCGATGATCGCGCCGACCTCGGCGTCTTCCTTGAGGAAGGCGTCATGGCCGTAGCGGGAATGGATGAGGTGGAAGCTGCTGCCGGCGACCTGGTCGGCGAGCGAGCGGATGTCCTCGCCCGGAACCAGGCCGTCCTGGTCGACAGCCACCAAGGTCAGCGGCACGCCGATCCCGGCCGGGTCGATCCGATGCAGATCGATCGATTCCGATAGGCGCCGGTAGGCGACCGCGCACATTCGCTCGCAGTGCCTGGCGCCCTGGAAATCGAGATAATCCTCGGCCGGAACGCGCAGTCGGTCGCCTTGGACTGAGGGCGCTTCGGCAAAGCGCTCCGCAAATTCCTGCCGCGTACGATAAGTCAGGATCGCCAGGGCACGAGCCAGAGCGACACCGGATTTGGGGTCGCCATGTGCTTCGCCCAAGGTCAGCGCCTGGCGTTGCAGCGCCCGGCAGGCACTGGCGAACGGATGGGCCGAAGCCGCTGCGCTGATGGCGAGCAAAGCACAGCAGCGCTCGGGATAGCGGGCGGCGAAATGCATTCCGACCATCGCGCCATAGGAAGCGCCGATGAAGCCCGCGATCGAATCGATGCCGCGATAGTCCAGCAACCGGGCAATGGCTTCGGCCTGGTCGGCGGGGTCGATCGGCCGGTCGACAAGCCCGTCGGCTCCTATCCAGTCAATGGAGAGCAGGCGAAAATCGGGAAGCCGGAAACTGCCGGCCTGCGATTGCCACCATCCGGCTTCCGGAAAGCCGCTGCTGGCGATGACGTGGCGGCCGGCGGAAATGCCTCCCGCCGCGAGAAGCACCGGCGCATTTTCCGGTCCTACGATCTCATAGCGAAGCCGGACGGTGGCGGTACCACCATGGGTCAACGGCAGGGTCAGGTCGAAATCACCGCGGCGCGCGCGGCCACAGGGCGCAAGCGCAGACAATTCGGCAGTCGAAGCGTCGGCTGCGTCTCTACATCGGTCGGCTATGATCATCGTCTACCCCGTCAAATTCCTCCCAACGAGGCATGCGGGGTGACAGACTGCTTAAGGCGCCACCCCGTGGGGTGACCCTCAACCATCTGCCGGTGGACCTCAGGTCCCCGCAGGACTTGGCACCTTTGGAGAAGCTTTCGCTCCTTCCCGGTTGCCCCGACGTCTTCGGGCCTGTCCCTCAGTCGGTCTCGATGGATGATTGCCAAATGACGGCAGACCGACACACTGTCAATCCGCCGGCGGGAAAGCTTTTCGACGCCACGCATTGTCCCATCATGGCCGATGCGCTTCCGAAACGGGCAATGCTGATCGTCAACGCCGGAAGCCGACAAGGCGAGGCGCTGTTCGAGCAAGCGCGCGAAAAGCTCGCCGCCGCCGGACTCGAGCTGATCGATGCGCATGTCGTCCATGACCCAAAAGTGATGGAGCCCGTCGTCAAGGCCGCCATCTCTCGGGCACCGATGGTCATCGTCGGCGGCGGCGACGGGACATTGTCGACCGTCGTCGACCATTTCGTCGGGAAGGATACGATATTCGCCGTGTTGCCGGTCGGAACGGCAAACAGTTTTGCCCGGTCGCTCGGCCTTCCGCTCGACATCGAAGGCGCGATCGACGTCATCGCCTATGGCCGACGGAAGCGGATCGATCTTGGAATGATCAACGGCGACTATTTCGCCAATGTCGCCGCGCTGGGCATGAGCCCGCTGATCGCCGACACGGTTCCCGCCGGACTCAAACGCTACCTCGGGATCTTCGGCTACATCATCTGGGCCATCCGGGTGGCGTTCCAGTTCCGGCCCTTCCGGCTTCGCGTCACGCTTGAAGACGGGACGATCGAGAGGGTCTGGGCGACCGAGGCGCGCATTGCCAACGGAAGCCACCAGGGCGGCGTACTTCTGATCGAGGAAGCCAGTCTCGATAGCGGTGAGATGATCATCCAGGCGGTGACGGGCACGAGTTTGCTCAGGCTCGCGTGGAGCTGGTTCGCAACCCTGTTCCGACTACGGCGGCGGGCACAGACCGTGACCGAATGGCGCGGCCGCCAGATGATCCTCGATTCAAAGCCGCATCAGAAGATCAGCATCGACGGGGAGATCAGCGCCAAGACGCCCGTGTCGGTCGAATGCGCCAAAGGTGCGATCGAGGTGGCCGCGCCGAGGGAAATCAGCCCGCAGGGCTGAGGGCGCCGCCGGGCTCGCGGGTCGTGTGGGCCTCCTCGACGCACTCCTCCTCGCTCGGCCGATCCTCTACCCGCATATGCGCCTTTCGCCAGCCGCCATGGGCGTAGAAGGCCGCGGCCAGCAGCAAGTTGACTGCCGAGCTGACCGGGAAACTGAGCCAGATCGCGTCGGCATCCAGTGCCGGATAGCCGGCGAAGATGAAGCCGAAGCGTATCGGCACCAGCCCGACGCACAGGATCGCAAGCGGTCCCCATACCGCTCCGTTGGCCCGGACCGTCCCGAACAGCACCATGGTCACGCCGAACAGCAGGAAATTCCAGGTCGCCAGCATGTGGATGTGGCGCGCGATCGGAAGGGCTGGGCTGTCGCTGCCCATGAACAGGCCCAGCACCGCATTGTCGGAAAGTGTCAGCACGACGATCAGCACCGCTGTGATCGCCACAGTGTAGATCACGCCCGACCGGGTAATCTGGCCGACCCGATCCCATTTGTTCGCACCGATATTCTGCGCAGCCATGGCGCTGACCGCCGCACCCAGCGCCATCGCCGGCATCTGGACATAGGTCCAAAGCTGCATCGCGACACCGAATGCCGCGGCGGTGTCGACGCCCTCGCGATTGACGAAGCCGATCAGGGCCAGCGCACTTAGCGAAATGACGATCATCTGGATGCCCATCGGCAGGCCCTTGGCGACGATCGTCTTCAATATCTCGCCCGACGGCAGCAGGTAGCGAAGCTCCTTGCCGCGAAGACGCAGCGGCAGGTCTTTCAGGTAGAGATAAATGATCATGCCGATCAGCGCCGTGTAGTTCGCGATCAACGTCGCCGTCGCCGAACCTGCGATGCCCATTTCCGGGGCGGGTCCCAACCCGAGGATGAAGACCGGGTTGAGCCCGCTATCGAGTACCACGGCGACGATCATGAACCACAGCGGGCTCATGCTGTCGCCCGAACCGCGCAGCGCCATCATCAGCAGTGTCAGCAGCAGCAGTGCCGGCATGGCGAGGAAGATGACCTGCAGATAATCGAGCGCCAGCGGCGCGGCGCCCGCCGGCGTACCGAGCAAGGCAAGGATGCTGCCGGACCAGCCATATCCGGCGGCCGCGATCAGGATGGTGACGAATAGGAATGCGCCGCCCGCCGTCCCGAATATGCGGCGAGCGCCGTCCAGGTCGCGCCGGCCCCAGGACTGGCCGATCAGGATCGTCGAGGCCATGCCGAAGCCGAACACGAAGGCCGTCAGCAGGAACATCACTATATTGGCATTGGAAGTCGCGGCCAGCGCGTCCTCGCCGAGGAATTGACCGACCCAGATGGCATTGATCGTGCCGTTGAGCGACTGGAGGATCGAGGATGCGAGCGTCGGAAGCGCGAATCGCAGCAGGGTCGGGCCGATGCTACCGTGGGTCAGGTCGCCTCGCCCGGCGGATTTCGCACCTGCGTCTGCCATTCCTTCTCCGTCACCCCAGCGAAGGCTGGGGTCTATGCCATCCGAGTTCGCGCAAACCCACCGATATGGATGCCAGCCTGCGCTGGCATGACGTTCTGGGGTTAGCCAAGTCGCTCCAACGCAGCACGAAGGCGTTCGGCTTCACCGGACTTTGCATCATGGTCGGCACGTGCCTTTTCCACGGCCTCCGGCTTGGCCCGCTCGGTGAAGGCAGGATTGGAGAGTCGGCCGCCGAGGCTGTCACGCTCCTTCTCTGCCGCCGCGATCGCCTTGGCGAGGCGCGCGCGTTCGGCATCGAGATCGATTGCGCCCTCGAGCGGGAAAGCGAGCGTCACGCCGCCAACGACGATTTGCGCTGAGCCCGGCAGTACCGCATCGGCTGCAACCGGCACGCCGACCTTAGCCATGCGCGCAAGCGTTGCGGCATTCTTGGTGAGCCGCTCCAGCATCGCCACGTCGCCGCCGATGACGTTCGGCGCCAGGGTTGCGCTCCACGGAATATTGAGCTCTGCCCGCATCGCGCGGACCTGGTCGATCACTTCGACTAGGCCGCCGATGTCGCGTGCCGCATTCGGATCGCGCTGCGCTTCCGGTTCCGGCCATTTGGCGACGATAAGCTCGTAGGGACGGTCGCCCATGCTGTGCCACAGCTCTTCGGTGACGAACGGCATGAAGGGGTGGAGCATGACCAGGATCTGGTCAAATGCCCAGGCGGCGACGGCGCGGGTTTCGTCGTCGAACGCGCCCTTCACCAGCTCGACATACCAGTCGCAGAAAGTGCCCCAGGTGAAGTGGTAGATGGCGTCAGCCATGTCGTCGAAGCGGAGCTCGTCGAATGCCTTGTTGAGGCGGCCAAGCGTGGCGATCACCTCGCCGATGATCCAGCGGTTGACCGGCAGGCTGGCCTCCGGGGCCGCGATGCTTTGCGAAGCGCCGATGCCGTTGCCCTGCAGGAAGCGCGCCGCGTTCCATAGCTTGGTCGCGAAGTTGCGATAGCCTTCGACCCGCTTCTCATCGAGCTTGATGTCCCGGCCCTGGCTTTCCATCGCTGCCAAGGTGAAGCGCATCGCATCGGCACCATATTTGTCGATGAGGACTAGCGGGTCGACCGTATTCCCCTTCGACTTGGACATTTTCTGGCCGTGCGCATCGCGGACCAGGCCGTGGAGATAGAGGGTGCGCCACGGCACCTCGTCGAGGAATTCCAGCCCCTGCATCGCCATCCGTGCATCCCAAAAGAACAGGATGTCGAAGCCGGAGATGAGCACGTCATTGGGGTAATGGCGCTTCAGGTCATGGGTCTGCTCGGGCCAGCCGAGCGTAGCGAATGGCCACAGAGCCGAGGAGAACCAGGTATCGAGAACATCCTCGTCCTGGCGCAGCTCCACGCCTTCGCCGGCCTGCTGTTGAGCTTCGGCAATTGTTTCCGCGACGAAAATATTGCCGTCGGCATCGAACCAGGCAGGAATGCGGTGGCCCCACCACAGCTGACGCGAAACGCACCAGGGCTGGATGCCTTCGAGCCAGTTGAACCAGGTCTTCGACCAGGTTTCGGGCACGATCTTGATCTCGCCGCTGCGCGTCGCCTTCATCACCCGCTCGGCAAGCGGTGCGACGTCAACGTACCATTGGTCTGTCAGCCAAGGCTCGATTACGACGCCCGAACGGTCGCCGTAAGGAGTAGCGATCGTGCGGTCCTCGACCTTCTCCAGCGCGCCTTCGGCCTCCAGCAGCTCGACTACGCGCTTGCGCACATCGAAACGGTCCATTCCGATCAGCTCGGCGGGAACCAGCCCGTCCTGCGTCTGCGTGATGTGCGCCGAGCCGTCGAGCATGTTGAGCATTTCGCCCGGCTTGAAGCCCGCGCGCTTGCCCACCTCATAATCGTTGAAGTCGTGCCCCGGCGTGATCTTCACCGCGCCCGAGCCGAGCTCCGGATCGGCATGCTCGTCGGTGATGATCGGGATCAGGCGTCCCGTGAGTGGATGCTTGATCTGCTTGCCGACGATCGCGGCATAGCGCTCGTCATCCGGGTGAACCGCGACGGCCATGTCGGCGAGCATGGTTTCCGGACGGGTCGTGGCGACGTGGATCGCGCCGGATCCGTCAGCCAGCGGATATTTGAGGTGCCAGAACTTGCCCTGCACCTCGCGGGTTTCGACTTCGAGATCGCTGATCGCGGTCTGGAATTTCGGATCCCAGTTCACCAGGCGCTTGTCGCGATAGATGCGGCCGCGCTTGTAGAGCTCGACGAACACCTTGATGACCGCGGCCGAGAAGCCTTCGTCCATCGTGAAGCGCTCGTTGGACCAGTCGCAGCTGGCGCCGAGGCGGCGGAGCTGCTTGGTGATCTGGCCGCCGGACTGGGACTTCCACTCCCAGACATGCTCGATAAAGGCGTCGCGGCCGATTTCGGCGCGGTTGATGCCCTGCGAGCCGAGATTGCGCTCCACCACCATCTGCGTGGCGATGCCGGCATGGTCCATGCCGACGACCCACAAGCTGTCCTTGCCCTGCATCCGCGCATGGCGAATGAGGATGTCCTGCAGCGTGTCGTCGAGCGCGTGGCCGATGTGCAGCGAACCCGTGACGTTCGGCGGCGGCATGACGATCGTATAGGGCTCGGCATTCGGGCGATCCGGGCGGAACAGCCCCTGCCCTTCCCAATGGGCATACCAGCGGGTCTCGATCGGGCCCGGTTCGAACGTCTTGGCAAGTTCGGTCATTGGCGGCGGTTAGCGCCCTCTGGTGCACCGCACAACCCAACCGTCATCCTAGCGAAGGCTGGGATCCAGGTCCTCGGAGACATGGGCCCCAGCCTTCGCTGGGGCAACTCTAATTGGTGTTCCGCAAATAGGTCCCGAGCCAGTCGAACACCTCGCCATACCATTGGATCGAGTTGTTCGGCTTCAGCACCCAGTGGTTCTCGTCCGGGAAGACCAGCAGCTTCGACGGGATGTCGCGGCGCTGCAGGGCGGTGAAGCTGGCGATCCCCTGCGTATAAGGGATGCGGAAGTCCTTTTCGCCGGTGATGACCAGCATCGGCGTCTTCCACTTGGCGACATGATTCACCGGGTTCCAGCGCTCGAACGCGGCAGGGTCCTCGAAATAGGCCTTGCCGCCATGCTCCCACTCGTCGAACCACAGCTCTTCGGTTTCGTAAGCCATGGCGCGGGCGTCGAACACGCCGTCGTGCTGGACGAGGCATTTGAACCGGTCGGGCCACTGGCCGGCGATCCAATTCATCATGTAACCGCCATAGCTGGCGCCGAGGGCGCAGGCATTGTCGGCATCGAGAAAGGCGTCATTGGCGGTCGCGTAAGCGAGACCCTTTTGCAGGTCTTCCAGCGGCCAGCCGCCCCAATTGTTCTGGATCGCGTCGGTGAAGGCCTGGCCGTAGCCGGTGCTTCCATGGAAATCGACGCTGACGACCGCATAGCCGGGCGCCGAGAAGAGGCGCGAGTTCCAGCGATAGGACCAGGCGTTGTTGAAGCTGCCCTGCGGTCCGCCATGGACGACGAAGGCGATCGGAAGCTTGGCGGTGGCGGCCGCCGGCTTCAGCTTGAAACCCCAGACCTTGTCGTTGTTGGCGCCGGTGAAGCTGAACTTCTCGAAGCTGACCGGATCCAGTTCGGCCAGCAGGTCGCGGTTGACGTCGGTCAGCCGGACGACCTTGCCCTTCGCATCGACGCGATAAAGGTCATCCGGCGCCTTGATGCTGTTCATGGCGTAAAGGACCGACCCGTCGGCCAGCGGAACCGCGGCATGCGCCGCGCCTTCGGTGGTCAGCTTCGTTACTCGGCCGCTTGCGACATCGACGCGGAAGAGCGGGGTTTCCAGCGTATCCTGCGCGTCGACGATGATCGACTTGCCGTCCTTCGACCATGCGATGGAGCCGACCGAGCGGTCCCAGTTGGCGGTGACGGCACGGACCTGGCCGGTGGCGAGATCGCGGACCTGCAGTACCTGGCGATCGGCTTCGTAAGTGGCGCGGGCCATGCTGAAATAGGCGAGCTTGCTTCCGTCAGGCGACAAGGTGGGAAGATTGTCCGTCCCGTCATTGTCGGCGGTGAGGTTGGTCGGCTGCGCCGAGCCATCGGCAGGCACCGAGAAGATGTCGAGATTGGTCGACTTGGCTTCGATCCGGCCGGCTTCGCGAAGGGCGAAATAGACGGTGCGCCCGTCGGCCGAGATGTCGACTTCCTCGCCGCCGCCGAACGGCTTCGACGGCGTGTCGCCGACCAATGCGCCCGTCACCGGTACCCCAGGTCCGGTCACCTGGCCGCCCTGGATCGGGAAAGAGAAGATGCGGCTGCGGACGCCCGGTTCGGCCCATGTATCCCAGTGACGGACGAACAGCTGGTCGTAGGCACGACCCGAACCGGTCTTCTTGCTAGCCGTCACGCCGGCGCAAGTGAAGTCGGTGCAGCGAAGGTCGCGATCGGCCCACAGGATGACACGGCTTCCGTCGGAGCTGACCTTGAAGCCGGAAATGTCGCCCTTGAAGCTGGACAGCTGTGCAGGCTGGCCGCCGACCGTCATCTTGAACAGCTGGTCCTGCCCGTCGACCGGCGCCAGGTACCAGACCGCGCCGTCGTTCCCGAACACCGCGTCATGCGCTCCGGTGGTAAGACCGGCGAGCGGCTGCGGTGCTGCGCCCTTGGCCTTTAGGTCGAGGATGTGCGTGAAGTTGTTGCGCTTGTTCGCGGCCAGATCCGTCGTCGACAGGGTGAAGATGGCATGGCGCCCGTCCGGCGACACGCTGTGCGAGCCGAGGCGGCGCATCATGTGCATGTCGGTCGCGGTCATCGGCCGGGCGACGGCTGGCGTTGAGACAAGGGCGGCGGCCGCGACGGTGGCGGCTAGGGTGAGGCGCATGAGCATGGCCGGCAGGCCTAACCGCCCGTCAATTAACGATCAACAACCGTTTAGAGCGGGCGGCCCGTGATGCGGTGGATCTCGCGCTTCACATGTTCGTCGACGATGCCCGGCAGATGATCGTCAAGCCATTGCTTGAGGATCGGGCGGAGCATCTCGCGAACCATTTCCTCCAGCGGATTGGCCTGCGGTACCGGAGGCGCGGACGCAGCGAGGGCAGCCAGCGCTTCCAGGCGCTGACGGCTTTCGTCGGCGACGTCGTCTTCCATCAAGGGCGGGCCAAGATCGACCGGCGGAACGGTCACGGCTTCCATGCTCTGGTCGAGCTCGAGCACGTCGTCCTCTTCCCCATCGCCTTCCATTTCCGGAGGCGGGGCCGCGGCGCGAATCTCCTTTTCCTCCGCGATCACACGTTTGATCGACGCGAGGATGTCTTCCATTGAGGGTTCCCGGGCTGCTGCCATTGCCCCCTTTTACTTATCGGGAAGCCGGAGTCACGCCTTGAGACGGTGGAATTACGCCTTGTGATGCCGGAAGCACCCCCGGCGGCGTTTCCGCCGGCGTGATGGTGCTGGTGGAAACCGGATTATGGCGAGGATCGCTCGACCAGTCGTTCCAGTCTCCCGCGACATGGCGATAATTGCCGAGCGGATCGTAGAGCGCACCGCCATCGAGCCCGAGGTCCTGCGCCTCGGCCTGGCCCATCGCATTCAATAGCTGGAAGCCGGCGACATAGGCGTCGCGGCGCGCCGTCACCAGCAGCACCTGCGAGTTCAGCAGTTCCTGTTCGGCATCCAGCACGTCGAGGATAGTGCGGGTGCCGACGCTGTTCTCGGCGCGGACGCCTTCAAGCGCCAGTTCGTTCGCCTTGACCGCGACGTCATTCGATTTGATCGCGTCAATCGCTGACTGATAGTCGGCGAAGGCCGACCGGGTGGTGGCAACCACGAAGCGTTCGGTGCCGACGCGCTGCTCCAGCGCTTGTCCTTCAAGAGCCTGGGCCCGGCGGATACGGGCCGACGGCAGGCCGCCCTGGTAGAAGGGAACGCGTGCGTTCACCCCGACGCTGGTTGCGGTTCCGGACTGTAGCCCCAGATCATCGCCGGTGGCATCGAACCAGTCGCCGGACGCGACGGCTGATACGGTCGGGAGGCGCGTCCCGCGAACCGACTTCACGTCAAAACCCGCGGCTTCAGCCTGGCGAGTGATGGCGATGAGGTCGGGATTGTCGATCAGAGCGACGCGCACTGCCTCATCCGCGGTTGCCGGAAAAGGCGGAAGCGGCGGCGGCGGCTGGAGCTGGTCGGGCTGCTCGCCGATCACGCGACGGTAATTTTGTTCGCTACCGATCAGCCGGCCCTGCGCCAGCGTGTAGCGCGAACGGGCCAATGCCAGACGCGCTTCCGACTGGGCAACGTCGGTGCGGGTGACGTCGCCGATTTCAAACCTGTCCTGCGTTGCCTGCAGGTTGGTTTCCAGAACCTTGACGTTGTTGTTGTTGAGCTCGACGGTCGCGCGGTCGCGGATCACGTCCATGTAGGCTGCGACCGCCTCGGTGAACACGTCACCTTCGACGGCGCGCAAATTGGCCCGGCCCGCCTCGACGCGGGTCTTCGATGCCTTGATGTCATTCTTGACGGTGCCGCCCTGAAACAGCGGCATGCCGACATCGACGCCCGCGTTCATGTAGGGCCCCTTGCCGGTGCCGACGTCGAAGCGACCGCTGCGCGTCACGTCGCGGGTAATGCCGACGGTGCCGGTTACGGTTGGCCGGCCAGCGGAGCGCGAGATCGCCACACCAGCGTCGGTCGCCTTCAGATTTTCGCGCTGGGCCATCAAGGTTGGGTTGGCGCGGTAGGTCGAAACCAGCGCCTCACGAAGCGTGTCGGCCGACGCGGAGCCGGTCGCGAGCGCGGCGATAAGCGTTGCAAAGGCAATGTTACGGGTCACAGGCAAAGCTCTCCGCTCAAAATTCAGAAGGTGAAGGCCCGCGGCCGTTCAAATCCGGGAAGCGTCTCGACATCGGAATCGGCGAGGCTTCGCCATCCGACCGAGCCGCCAGCATAAGTGCCGACCGACAGGCGGGCAACGCCCCGGTCAACGATCGCTCCGGCGATGCGGCCGCCGGGCGCAAGCTGATTGGCAAGGCCAGCCGGGACTTCCTCGACCGCGCCTTCCAGCAGGATAAGATCATAGGGTGCCCCCTTGTTCCAACCATCCTGGAGCGATCCTACCACAGTTTCCACCCCAACCGAGTCCGCCTGGTTTGCCAGGGCCTGGTCCGATTCCAGGGCGACTACCTCGAGGCCTGCCTCGCGAAGGACGGCCGCCGAATAGCCCGATCCCGATCCGATCACGAGTGCACGCTCGCCTGCCCGTGGCTGGGCCTCTGTCAGCAACCGGCCGAGCGCGGCTGGCGGCATCAGGTAGCGGCCATGGCCGATCCGAACCGAGCGGTCGAAATAAGCGAGTGCGCGCGCCGATTCCGGCACGAACCGTTCCCGCTCGATCTTGCCCATTGCGGCAAGCACGCCGCGGTCGGTGACGCCTTGCGGGCGGAGCTGGTTGTCGACCATTGTCCGGCGGGCCAGGCTGAAGTCCTGCATCAATACCTCGTTCGTAACGAACTGTTATATGCCACTAACACAGTGGCGCTTCAAGTGGTCCCTTATCCGCTGGGACCGCCTCCGCCAAGGCAGCGCCTGCCCCCGTTTGTCGAATCGTCCGGTTGACAAGCGACGTGGGGAACCGCCAAAGGCCTCCACCGCGGGGCCCGATGGCGGAGTGGTGACGCAGCGGACTGCAAATCCGTGCACGCCGGTTCGATTCCGGCTCGGGCCTCCAACTTTTCCCCCGTTTTCACGCTTATCCTGTCCGTTTCCGGACAGCGCTGTCCGAATGCGGACGGCATATTCAATCAGCTTGAACTGCCAATGAAGGCTAGTGGCCAAATACATGGCCTTCATGTCGCAATTTCCGTGCCAATTCGCGGAAGCGCCATAGCATCATGGGTCGCAAGGCTCGCGAATCTTCACGAATGTTCACAGTAGTGGATTAGTTTTTCTGGTCCCGTCTATGGGCGCACCTTTTAAGGCTACCTACCAATTCAAGTTCAAGGAATGCGGCGGCATTGGCATGACTGACATGCTGTAGGACAGCGAATTCGGTTATGACCGCAATGACCAGAAAGCGGACGTCGCGCTACTGCGCCGCATTCCTCTTGATGGGGTTAGAGATGTCCGTCGCAAACGCGGAAGATATTATTGCTGCAGGGTCGATGGGCGGCAACGATCGCCCAAGTCCGTTGCATCAGCGAAGTCCATTTCGACGGCACCTGCTCGGGCATCGCATGGGCACTCGCGGGCGCCAATATGAGAGCAGTTGCAACGGCGGTTCTGATAAATTTCTTCATTCGACCCTCCAATCAAAGAGGGCCACACATATTGTCCCGACTTGTTTCCGGCGGGTGGATCACGAAACCATATCGGACCAACTTCACCCGGTTGGCATGGCAATCCGGCCCATGGTTGACCGCTTAAAGACCATCGAAAATCGGGCGGTACCTAGCGTCGCCTGGCAAATATTGAGATGCTAAGCCCACCCCGATGAACTTCTTCCAGTTCCTGAAGTCGCTCGACGACCTTTTGTACGAAGTTGTTTCGTGGCTGGTTTTCTATCCGGTGACGCTTTGGCGAGCGGCGCGCCATCCGCTCGCCATGATGGACTATGCGACGAGCGAGCTGACGAAGCCGGACGAGCAGCAATTCGACGAGGCGCTCAGTCCGCCGATCCTGCTGATGCTGACCGTCCTGGTCGCGCACGGAATTGAGTTGGCGCTGATCGGTGAAAGCACGATCGTCGCGGACAAGCGCGGCGTTGCCAGCCTGATCAGCGACGATACGAGCCTCATCCTGCTCAGGCTGGTCGCCTTTGCATCATTCCCGTTGATCTTCGCCACGCACACGCTGCGCAAGCAGCGGGCTACGCTCACCCGTCAATCGCTTGAGCCGGCCTTCTTTGCCCAATGCTATGCGAACGCACCCTTCGCATTGATCGTCAGCATTGCCGCGACCCTGACGCAGGTGCCGATCATTTTGGCGGACTTGGCGGCGCTCACGCTATTCGGCCTAAGCGGATTGGGCTTTATCGCGGTGGAAACGATGTGGTTCCGCAAAGTGCTGGGCGTTGGCGTGTTACGCGGTATCGGGAACGCAATAACGGCCTATGCGGCGGCCCTTGCCTTCATGCTTGCGGTTGGCTGGCTGGTGGGCGGGGAGCCACTGTAACTCCTCATTTCAGGAACATCCCCGATGGACCTCGGCCCGAAATTCGTTTGAACAAGTGAGATGGCAATTCTTCTGATCCCGATGGCCGCATTGATGGCCTCCACCACGCCGAGCGAGCCCATCGCCCCCGGCAATCGCAAGGCTTATTGCCGTGGCGAAGTCTCGGCGCAGTATGAAACCCGGCCGATGTATGTGACGACCGGCAAGCTCGTGAAGGGTGCCAAGGGAACGACCTCGGTAAGCGGCACCGTCGACAAGGGTTCGGAGGGGATCAAGAAGTTCAAGTGCCGCTTCGACACGAAGGGCCGCTTGATCGACGTCATGGCACTGACACCCGACGGAGAGTGATCGTCCCTCACCGCTTCGCATTGCCGTGTCGCGGGAATTGCAGCTAGTCTGGCGACCCCTGAGCGGAGATTTCCCGGCATGGCGAAGCTCGTCTTTGGAATGAACCAGTCGCTGGACGGCTATGTCGACCATATGGCTTTCGGGCCGGGACCGACGCTGTTCCGTCACTTCGTCGAGCAGGCTCACGAGCAGGTTGGGAGCATTTACGGTCGGGGCCTCTACGAATTGATGCGCTATTGGGACGAGGACCATCCCGAATGGGACGCGGACAGGCGTGAATATGCGGTAGGGTGGCGGCGCCAGAAGAAGTGGGTCGTGTCGAACTCGCTGACCTCAGTCGGCCCCAACGCGGCGCTAATCGGTGAAGATTTCGAAGCTGCGATCCGCAGGTTGAAGGCCGACGTCGAAGGGGAAATCCAGGTTGGCGGACCGGTCCTGGCGAAGAGCCTGGGTGAGCTGGGGCTGATCGACGAATATCGGATCTACCTGCATCCGGTCGTCCTGGGCGAAGGCAGTCCATTCTTCATTGGTCCCAGGCCGAGGCTCCGGCTTACCGCTACCGAGCGGATCGACGAAGATGTGATCCGCCTGACTTACGTTCCAGCCTGAATGGCGGCCTAGCGCGAAGCGGTTTGAGGCTCCGGCGGGTAGAGCGAATCCCCGCCCAGCGCGCGATAGAGGTCAACGAGATTCGTCGCGGCCTCGAGGCGCATCAGGACCAGGCTTTGCTGCGCCGAATAATAGGTCCGCTGCGCGTCCAGCGTCGCTAGGAAGTTGTCGATGCCCTCGCGGTAGCGGGCGTCGGCCAGCTTGTAATTGTCCGCCGCCGAATCCTGCTGCGCCTGGCGTGCCCGAAGTTCGTCGCCGGCAGTGCCCTGCCGGGCGAGGGCGTCTCCGACCTCCCGGAAGGCAGTCTGGATCGCCTTTTGGTAGACGGCGATGGCCGCATCGCGTTCGGCCTCGGTCCGGCGGACGTTGGCGCGGTTCGCACCGGCATTGAAGATCGAATAGTTAGCGGCCGCCGATGCGCTCCAGTTGAGGCCGTTCGATAGGAGCCCGCCAAGCGAACTGCTGGCCATTCCGAGCAGCCCGGTCAGCGAAATACTCGGGAACATGGCCGCGCGGGCTGCGCCGATTTCGGCATTGGCGGCGCGGAGGCGATATTCCGCCTCCATCACGTCGGGACGGCGGAGAAGGACAAGCGAGCTGACGCCTTCCGGCAGCGGCGCGACGGTCGGAGCGGCCTGCTCGATCGACGCGGGCAGCAGCTTCGGATCGACCGGGGTTCCGATCAGCAATTGCAGCAGGTTCACGTCCTGCGCGAGTGCCGTGCGCTGCTGTGCGACCAGCGCCTGGGCGGCGAAAAGGATCTGCTCGGCCTGGCGCAGGTCGGTTCGCGGCGCGATGCCGCCTTCGAGCCGGGCGCGGGTCAGCCGGACGCTGCGTTCCGCATTGGCGGCGGTGTCCTCGGCGATCTGGAGCAGGCTGGCGTCGGCCCCGTAGGTCAGCCAGGCAGTAGCGATGTCGCCAACCAGCGCGAGGCGCGTAGTCCGGCCCGCCGCTTCGGTCGCGAAATAGCGGTTGAGGTCTGCCTTCGTCAGCGACCGGATGCGGCCGAACAGGTCGACTTCGAAGCTGGTGACGGCAAGGCCGGCGCGATACTCGATATCGGCGCCGCTCTCCCCTGCGCCGGTCGCTTCGGTACCGGCGACCGTGCCGGCAGCATCGACATGCGGGAACAGTTCCGCGCGCTGGATTCGATATTGCTCGCGGGCGGCGGCGATGTTGCCCGCAGCCGCCATCAGGTCGCGGTTGTTGGCGAGGCCAAGCGCGATCAGACCTTGCAGCCGGGGGTCGCGGAAGATTTCCTGATAGGTGACCGCCGGAAGGGTCGCCTCGCTCTGTCGGAGATAGGCGTCGCCGGCCGGCCATGACGGTGGCACTGCCGAGTCCGGGCGGGCGTAATCCGGCTCCATCGTCATGCAGCCGGCGAGCAGCAGCGCGATCAGCGGCGCGAATTTCCTCATGCCGCCACCTCGCCGCGCTTGGCCCGCTTCTCGCGGAGATAGGTCAGGCCGTCGCGAACGCCCCGGCGCACCAGTACGAAGAACAACGGGATGTAGAAGATGGCGAGGATGGTCGCGGTCAGCATGCCGCCGATCACCGACGTACCGATGGCGATGCGGCTGTTGGCGCCGGCGCCGGTCGAAATGGCCAGCGGAAGCACGCCGAAGATGAAGGCGAAGCTGGTCATCAGGATCGGCCGCAAACGGATGCGGGCTGCTTCCAGCGCTGCTTCGATGACGCGCTTGCCCTGCCGCTCGGCGCGCTCGGCGAACTCGACCATCAGGATGGCGTTCTTGGCGGCGAGGCCCATCGTCGTCAGCAGGCCGATCTGGAGGTAGACGTCGTTCTGAAGGCCGCGCAGGGTCACCGCGAACACCGCGCCCACCAGTCCGAGCGGAATGACCAGGATGACGGCGAGCGGCACCGACCAGCTTTCGTAGAGCGCGGCAAGGCAGAGGAACACGACCAGCAGCGAGATTGCGTAGAGGAATGGCGCCTGTCCGGAAGACAAGCGCTCCTCATAGGATTGGCCCGACCATGCAACCCCTACTCCCGGGATCTGCGAGGCCAGCTCCTCGATCCGGTTCATCGAATCGCCGCTGCTCTTCCCCGGCGCCGGCTGTCCCTGGAACTCATAGGACTGGACGCCCATGAAGCGCGAAAGGCTGACCGGCGCGACCGACCATCCGGTTTGCGAGAAGGAGGAGAATGGGACCATCTCCCCATTGCGGTTGCGCACAGACCATTGGTTGATGTCTTCGGGCTTGGACCGATACTGCGCGTCGCCCTGGACATAGACGCGCTTCACCCGGCCGCGATCGATGAAGTCGTTGACGTATCGACCGCCCCAGGCCGCGGACAGGGTGCTGTTCACGTCGGCGGTGGTCAGGCCCAGCGTGGAAATCCGCTCCTGATTGATGTCGACCTTTAGCGTCGACACATCCGGAAGCTCGGACAGGCGAACCTGCTGCAGCTCCTTGTCGGCCTGGGCCATTTCCAAAAGCTTGTCGCGCGCTTCCTCGAACTGCCGTTGCGGCATTCCGCTGGTGTTCTGCAACTGCATGTTGAAGCCGCCAGACTGGCCGAGGCCGCGGATCGCGGGCGGGATCAGGGCGAAGACCTGGGCGTCGCGATACTGGCCGAACGCGCTGCGGGCACGTTGGACGATGGCGTCGGCGCTATTCTCCTTGCCGTGGCGATTTTCGAAGTCCGACAGGTTGATGAAGGACTGGCCGGCATTCTGGCCGGTCGCGCCCTGGCCGCCGCCGGCGACGATGAAATAGGCCCGGAAATTGTCCTTGTCCGGCCCGTTCATCACATAATTTTCGACGGCGAGCTGCATCTCCTTGGTGCGTTCCAGCGTGGCGCCGGCGGGAAGGCGGAACTGGATCTGCATCGCGCCCTGGTCCTCGCTGGGAAGGAAGCCGGTCGGAAGCCGGACGAACATCAGCGCGAGGGCGACACAGACGAGTCCGTAGCCGCCGAGGAAGCGCCACTTGCGGTCGACGACGTAGGTCACGATCCCGACATACCAGTCACGCAGGCGATTGAAGCGCGTGTTGAACCCGTCGCGGCCCTTCGAAAGAATTCCGGCCACGCGCGGGAAGCGCTGACCGAGGGCCGTGTCCCTGGGGTCGACGTGGGTCCGCTTGAGAACGCCGGACGCGATCGCTGGGCTAAGCGTCATCGCGACGAAGACCGACAAGACCATCGCCGAGACAATGGTGGCGGAGAACTGGCGATAGATGACGCCGGTGGACCCGCCGAAGAAGACCATCGGCAGGAACACGGCCGAGAGGATGAGTGCGATGGCGACCAGCGCCATCTGGATCTGGCTCATCGACATGATGGTGGCTTCGCGGGGCGTCAGCTCCGGATTTTCCTCCATGATGCGCTCGACATTCTCGACCACCACGATGGCGTCGTCAACCAGCAGGCCGACGGCCAGCACCAGGCCGAACAGGGTCATCGTATTGATCGAGAAATCGAGCGCGTAGAGCACCGCGAAGGTGCCCAGCAGAACGACCGGAATGGCGATTGCGGGAACCAGCGTCGCTCGCCAGCTCTGCAGGAAGACGAACATGACGATGATCACCAGGATCATCGCTTCGACCAGCGTGATCACCACCTCTTCGATCGACAGCTTGATGAAATCGGTGGTGTCGTAGGCGTAGGCATATTTGTAGCCGGCCGGGAAAGCCTTCGCCAATTGCTCGACCCGCGCCTTGACCACGTCGGCCGTCTCAAGCGCGTCGGCGCCGGGGGCCAGGAAGATGGCGATGCCGGCGCCCGGCTTGCCGTTCAGCCGGCGGTCGGAGTTGTAGTTTTCCGCGCCAAGCTCGACCCGCGCGACATCGGTGAGACGCACGCGGGCGCCGCTGGATTCCGCCTTGACGATGATGTTCTTGAATTCGTCCACCGTCTGGAACCGCGAGGAT
Source organism: Sphingomonas caseinilytica (assembly GCF_023516455.1). Classification (GTDB taxonomy): domain Bacteria; phylum Pseudomonadota; class Alphaproteobacteria; order Sphingomonadales; family Sphingomonadaceae; genus Sphingomicrobium; species Sphingomicrobium caseinilyticum. Next base: position 1,014,096 of record NZ_JAMGBA010000001.1, read on the forward strand.
GCGGTGACGGTGGCGTTGAGCATCTGGCCGGGTAACGCAGGCGTTCCGCCGACCTCGCCCGCCGCGACCTCGACATTCTGCGCGGAAATGGCGCTGATCACATCGGCCGGCATCAGCGAGTAGGAGCGAAGCCTCGCCGGATCGAGCCAGATGCGCATCGCATAAGGTGCGCCGAACACGTTGACGTCGCCGACGCCCTGCGTCCGCGCGATCACGTCCTGCATGTTGCTCGACAGATAGTCCGACACGTCCATGTCGGTGGACTTGCCGCTATCGTCGTAGACGCCGATGATCAGAAGGAAGTCGTTCGATGACTTTGTAACCCTGACGCCCTGCTGCTGGACCTGTTGCGGAAGCCGCGAGATTGCGGCCTGCACCGCATTCTGGACCTGCACCTGGGCGATATCGGGGTCCGTGCCCTTTTCGAAGGTGACGTTGATCGTGACGGCCCCACGCGAACTCGACGAGGACTGGAAATAGAGAAGGCCGTCGAGGCCGGTCAGCTGCTGCTCCAGCACCTGCGTGACGCTGTCCTGCAACGTCTGGGCCGAGGCGCCCGGATAGGATGCGCGGACATTGACCTGTGGAGGCGCAACGTCAGGATATTGGGCGATCGGCAGCCGGTTGATGGCGCCGAGGCCGAGCAGCATGATCAATATGGCGATCACCCATGCGAAAATCGGGCGATCGATGAAGACGCGTGACATGGATTAGGACGCGCGCCCGGCCGGCTTGGCTGGCGCGGTACGCTGCGGAGTGCTTGCCGGGACGGGCTTGATCTTCGCCCCTTCCCGCAGATTGCCGACGCCCTGAGTGATGACCTTCTCACCGGCCGCAAGGCCCTGCGTCACGACCCAGTTCTGGCCGTCGGTCCGCTCGGCAACGACGGTCCGTTGCACGGCCGTGTTGCCGGGCCCAACGACCCAAAGCGTCGCATTGCCCTTGGGATCGCGCGCCACCGCCTGCTGCGGAACGAGGTAGGCGGTCGTGTTGATGGCCTGGGCCAGGTTCGCCGTCACGAACATGCCGGGCAGCAGGATCGACTGGGGATTGGGGAAGCGGGCGCGGAGCGTCACCGATCCAGTGTCGGCATTGACCACCACTTCCGTGAACTGGATCGTGCCGGTGTAGCCATAATCGCTGCCGTCGGGGAGCGTCAGGCGGACCTGGGCCATGGTCGGCACCGTTCCGCCGCGGGTCAGCGACCGGCGCAGGACGAGCAGGTCGGGTGCCGACTGCTGGATGTCGACATAGACCGGATCGAGACGGGTGATTGTCGTCAATGAATCCGCCTGGTTGGCGGTCACCAGCGCCCCTTCGGTGAAGTTGGAGAGGCCGATGCGCCCGCTGATCGGAGCTGGGACCCTGGTGTAGCGAAGGTTGATCTGGGCGGCCCGAAGCGATGCATTATTCTGGGCAATGGACGCATTGGCCTGACGCGCCTGCGCCAGCGCGTCGGTGTAATCCTGCTTCGACACCGCCTCCATTTCGGCCAGCGGCTTGTAGCGAGCCGCGCGGGCTGACGCGGCCTCGGCGCTGGCACGGGCACTCTGGAGATTGGCCGAGGCCTGGGCGACCTGCGCCTGATAGATGCTGGGGTCGATCTGGTAGAGCGTCTGCCCCTGGCGGACCACCGATCCTTCGGCGAACAGGCGCCGGAGGATGACGCCGGAAACCTGCGGGCGGACCTCGGAAATCTGGAAGGCTGCGACACGGCCGGGAAGCGAATTCTCGATGGGGACGCTGCTCGCCTGGACGACGACAAAGCCGACCTGGGCCGGCTGGCCGTCGCGGCCGCCACCCTCCGCCTCGCCGCTGCCGCAAGCCGCCAGCGAGCCAAGCGCCGCTATCAATGCGATGCGTCCAAAAAGCCTCACGCGGTCAACCGCCGAACTGCGCGTACCATTCCACACCCCTTGAAGACCGCCTGAGTCGGATCAGGACGAATAGCGCCTAGATCAGCTAGTTTCAGCCGTCCGAACGGCTCTTAGCGGAAGCAGTATGACCGTTCGTCGAAGCTTTTGTTACAAAAAGCGGTAATTCAGTTGCATTGCAATACTGGAAATGCGGCTACCTGCTTTGGTCCGGCACCATTGCGAAGGCCCGCGTCCGGCCTTACGTCGACAACCATGAAGCGAATGTTGTTTATCCCCTCGCTGGCGTTGCTCGCCGCCTGCGGCCAGGGTGGCAAAGCCAATATCGAAGTGAGCGATGCATGGGCCCGGCCGACGCGCGGCGATGCGCCCGGTGCGGTCTATGTCACCATCGAAAACAAGGGCGGCCAGGATGACCGGTTGGTCAGCGTGATGACGGATCACGCGGCGATGGCGATGGTCCACCAGACGGAAATGTCCAACGGCGTCGCCCGGATGCGGATGGCCGGCGAAATCAACGTCCCTGCCGGAAACAGCATCAAGATGGTGCCGGGCGGCACGCACATCATGCTGGAGGGTCTTCGGACGCCTCTTCACACCGGCGACAGCTTTCCTCTCGTCCTGAAATTCCGCGAAAGCGGTGAAGAGAAAGTATCGGTCAGGGTGGCGGAAGCAGGCGAGCAATGAACCTGAAGCAGCTTCGGCTGGGGTTGTGGGTGCTGGTCGGCCTGGTCGCCGCCGGCCTAGTCGTGTTCCTTTGGCAGGAATCCAAGACCGAGCAGCCGGCGTTCAGCCAGACGTCACTGGGAACGATCGGCGGACCATTCAACCTGACCGCGTCGAGTGGAAAGCCGTTTTCCAGCGCCGAGCTCAACGGAAAGCCCGCGGCAGTCTTCTTCGGCTTCACCCATTGCCCCGATGTTTGCCCCACGACCCTGGCGCGCCTGACGAAGCTGCGCCGCGATCTGGGCAAGGGCAACGACGCGCTGTCGATCGTGTTCATCAGCGTCGATCCCGAACGCGATACGCCCGCCGAAGTCGACACCTATATGAAGCTGTACGACACGCCGGTGATCGGCCTCACTGGCACGCCGGCGCAGATCGAGCAGGTGAAGAAGCAGTTCGGCATCTTTTCGCGAAAGGTGGAGCAGCCGGGCGGCGGCTACAGCGTCGACCACACCGCGACCGTGATCCTGCTGGATCGCAACGGCCAGTTCAGCTCGACCATCGCCATGGAAGAAGGGAACGACGTCGCTCTGGCCAAGCTACGGCGGATTACCGCCTAGTCTTCTTCGCGATCCATCACCCGCTTGAGTAGCCGGTCCATCGCCCCTTGCGATTCCGGTTCCTCCAGGTTCGGCGTGTGGCCAACGGCGGGAACGACGACCAGCTCGGCATCTCCATTGAGCCGCTCGACCATTTGCCCGGCAATATCGGGCGCAAGAAGATCGGATAGTTCGCCGCGAAGGATCGTCACAGGCCGTCCGGCCAGGCATTCGTAAAGATGCCAGTTGGCGCCCTGGGGCCCTTCGGTCGCGGCACGAAAATTCTCGGCTATCCGCATGTCATATTGGAAGGCGATTCCGTCCGACGTTTCATGCATGATCCGTTGGGCGAAACGTTCCCAATCGTCCTTTTGCCAGTGCGGGAAGACTTCGCGGTTACGGTCCTCCAACGTATCGGCAGCCTCTTCCCAGCTGCCGAATTTCACTTCCCGCCCGACATAGCCGCCGATGCGATCGATTCCGGTCTGGTCGATCTCCGGCCCGATATCGTTCAGCATCGCGCCGGCGATCCGGTCGGCATCGCTGGAGGCGAGCAGCATCGTGCAGATGCCGCCCAGCGACGTTCCCATGAAGACGGCGTCGGCGATCCCTTCCTGGTCCAGCAGCTTCATGATGTCGGCGACATAAAATTGCGGCGTGTAGCGGCTCGGATCGGGATCGTTGTCGCTCATCCCGCGCCCGCGAAGGTCAACGCAAAGGATGCGCCAGTCGCCCGCGTAGCGTTCGGCAACGGGTTCGAAATCCCGCGCATTGCGCGTCAGGCCCGGGATGCAGAGGATCGGCGGCTTGTCCCGTGGGCCTTCGTAATTGCGGTAGTGGAGGCGGATCCCTTCGGCGCTGTACCAGAAACGGTCCGTCCAACTCGCCATTACGCTTTCCCCGCTTGCCTCCCTCCCCTATCGCGGCCCGATGGCAAAGCCGCAAGCCGTTCCGATCCAAGAACTTGGCGAGAAATTCTACGATCCGGTCGCGCCGGCCGATTTCCCCGCTTGTACCCCGCGTTTCCTCAATCGGCGGTGGGCCAACCGGATTGGCCTTTGCGACCTGTCCGATGAACAGTGGGGCAAGCATTTCTGCCGGTTCGCGCCCTTGCCGGGAAACCTCCCGCAGCCGCTTGCCCTTAAATACCACGGGCACCAGTTCCGGGTTTACAATCCCGACATCGGCGACGGCCGTGGCTTCCTGTTCGCGCAGCTCGGCGGCGATGACGGGCGCCTGCTGGACCTCGGCACCAAGGGCAGCGGCCAGACGCCATACAGCCGGCGTGGCGACGGGCGGCTTACCTTGAAGGGCGGTGTCCGCGAGGTGTTGGCGACCGAGATGCTGGAGGCACTGGGCGTCAACACATCCAAGAGCTTCGCGCTGTTCGAAACCGGTGAAGAGCTATGGCGCGGGGACGAGCCATCGCCCACCCGCTCGTCGGTGCTCACGCGCCTCAGCCATGGGCATATCCGGATCGGCAATTTCCAGCGCTTCGCATTTTTCGGTGACGTCGAAGGGATTGCCGCGCTTACCCGATATTGCCTCGTCCACCTGCTTGACGAACCGCTGGGCGACGATGCCGAAAATGCCGCACGGCTGTTCGACCGGGTCTGCTCGGCGACCGCGACGCTCGCCGCCAGCTACATCGCGGCCGGCTTCGTCCATGGCGTCCTCAACAGCGACAATATCAACATCACCGGCGAGAGCTTCGATTACGGCCCGTGGCGGTTCACGCCGAAATGGGACGAGGAATTCGTCGCCGCATACTTCGATGAGATCGGCCTTTACGCCTTCGGCCGTCAGCCGGAGGCGATCCATTGGGATGTGGCGCAACTGGCCGGATGCCTGGCGATGATCGGCGAGGCGCCGGCCCTGTCCGATCTGCTGGCATCATGGCCCGACCGGTTCCACCTGGCCCTGTCGGACCGGATGCTGGCGCGGCTCGGCATCGCGCGCCGTGGGGAAGCCGAGGACCGGCCGCTCATCTCGGCGATGCTGGCGGCGCTGAGGACCGGATCGGTCGAGATCGACCGCTTCTTCTTCGATTGGCGCGGCGGGCGGCAGCCGGCGGGGGAGGTCTATGCGGCCGAGGAGTATAAAGAGTTTCGCTCGTTGCTGGACAGGCGGCAACATCCGTCCTCCCACGCCTATTGGGCCGATGCCGGTCCCTGCTCCATGCATATCGAAGAAGTGGAAGCCATTTGGGCCGCCATTGCCGAACATGACGACTGGTCCCCATTTGAGTCCAAGATTGACGCAATTCGGCGGCTTGGTGACGCCATGACGTCGGACGCACCGGCTTGACCGGTCTTGCCGCGCATGGTTAGCGCCGGGTGCGTGTCGGAGAATTAATGGCTGAAAAACTTGTCTCGACCGAGCCGGCTACCGGCGCTGAAATCTGGTCCGGTCCCGTCGGGGATGCAGCGGCCGAGGTCGCGGCCGCGCGTGCCGCCTGGCCGGAATGGGCGGCGAATAGCGTCACCTACCGCATGGAGACGCTGCGCCGTTTCGCCAATGTCGTCCGCGCCCGCGAAACCGAATTCGCCGAGCTGATCGCACGGGAGACCGGCAAGCCCTTTTGGGAGGCCAAAACGGAGGTCAATTCCGTCGTCGCCAAGGTCGATATTTCCGCCAACGCCTATTCGCAACGGACACCGACCAGCCGGCTGGAAGCGGCGATGGGCAACAAGGTCACGGTACGCCACAAGCCGCATGGCGTCCTGGCCGTGCTCGGCCCCTATAATTTCCCCGCGCACCTTCCCAACGGCCACATCGTCCCGGCGCTGATGGCCGGCAATGCGGTGGTATTCAAGCCGTCGGAGAAGACGCCGGCGACGGGAGCTTTCCTGGTCGAATGCTTCCACGAAGCTGGTGTGCCCGAAGGCGTGATCCGGCTGCTGATCGGCGGCCCGGCCGAAGGGAAGGCATTAGCCGCACAGGCTGGAATTGATGGCCTGCTTTTCACCGGATCGGTTGGCGCTGGAATGGCGCTGCACCGCCAGTTCGCGGAGAATCCGAACAAGATCCTGGCGCTGGAACTGGGCGGCAATAGCCCGATCGTCGTGTGGGACTCACCCGATCTCAAGGCGGCCGCCACGATCATCGTCCAGTCGGCTTACCTGTCCGCCGGGCAACGCTGCACCGCCGCGCGTCGATTGATCGTCGAGGACGGCAAGCATCAGGAATTGGTCGACGAGATCTGCAAGCTCATCGACCGGATCATCGTCGACCATCCGATGGCCGACCCGCAACCGTTCATGGGCCCGGTGATCGACCTGGTGACCGCCGACATCCTCCAGGACCGCTTCCTCGGATTGATGATGAAGGGCGGAAAGCCGATCCGGCGCCTCGACAGGCCATTTGAGGAGCGGCCTTATCTGACGCCCTCGTTGATCGACATGACCGATGCCAAGGATCGGCTGGACGAAGAGCTGTTCGGACCGGTGTTGCAGCTGATCCGGGTCAAGGATTTCGACGCGGCGATCGACGAGGCCAACAATACGCGCTTCGGGCTTGCGGCGAGCATCCTGACCAAGGACCCCAAGCTTTACGACCGCTTCTGGGCCAATGTCCGGTCCGGGGTGATCAACTGGAACCGGCCAACCAACGGCGCGCCCTCCAACGCCCCGTTCGGCGGCGTCGGCTATAGCGGCAATCATCGCCCGAGCGCCTTCTATGCTGCCGATTATTGTGCCTATCCGGTGACAAGTGTCGAGGCAGAAGGTGCCAGATCGGTGATTACCGAGGGCCTTCGCGACGCCTATGTGCCGGAACCAGAGTGACGGGCGAGGCTAGCCAGCCCAGCCTCCCAGCGCTCTTCGCGCGCTTCCTTCGATTTGGACTGCTAGCCTGGGGCGGCCCGGTCGCGCAGATCGCGATGATCAAGCGCGAACTGGTCGAGGAAGAGCAATGGCTAAGCCCAGAGCGCTTCAACCGGTTGCTTGCCGTCTACCAGGTGCTTCCGGGACCTGAAGCGCATGAGCTTTGCGTCCATCTCGGCATGATGAAGCGCGGACGTTTGGGCGGTTTCCTGGCCGGGTTGGGCTTCATGCTGCCGGGACTTCTTCTCATCCTTGCCTTGGCCTGGCTCTACCAGCGGCTGGACCTGGATCGCCCGGAAATCGCGGCGATCTTCCTTGGAGTCCAGATCGGGGTCATCGCCCTTATCGTCCGGGCGGTGCACCGGATCGGCGATCATGTACTGACCGACAAATGGTTGTGGGCGGCCGGCATCGGCAGCGCCATCGCATCCCTTCTGGGAGTCAGCTTCTGGATCATCCTGCCAGTGGCCGGGCTATTCTACGCGGCGGCGGCATCCGGGCGGTACGCGCTGTCGGCGGCAATCGTTGCGATCGGAGTGGTTCTTGCACTGTGGATGACCGGCCCCGGCGCCAGCGGCGCAATGTCCGGCAATGGCCTCGTCGAAGCCGGATCGGTCGGAGCCGCCGCCCTGTTCCTGTCGGGTCTCAAGGCAGGCTTGCTTACGTTCGGCGGCGCCTACACCGCCATCCCCTTCGTCCGGAACGACGCCGTCGGTCGGGGTTGGGTGAGCGAGGGGCAGTTCCTCGACAGCCTGGCGCTGAGCGGCGGCATCCCCGCCCCGCTGATCATCTTCGCCACCTTCGTCGGTTACCTTGCGGGCGGCCTCGGCGGAGCCTTGGCGATCACGGCCGGGATCTTCCTCCCCGCCTTCTCCTTCGGCCTATTGTTCTACGACCGGCTCGAGCGCGTGATCGAGGACGAGCGGTTGCATCGTCTGTTGGAAGGCATCGCCGCCGGGGTCGTCGGCCTGATCGCCGTCACTGCGTTGCAGCTCGGCTGGAATATCGCGCTGAAGCTGAGCTCGCCTCTACCCAGCGCCGCGATATTCGCCGCCTCGCTGGCGCTGCTCTACCTTTGGAAGTCCAGGATGAACGTATTGGCCGTCGTCATCGGCTCGGCTGCAGTCGGCGCACTGGCGTTCGCATGACCATTCCCGCTGAGCCGTCACGGGAGTGAATCCCGTGACGTCGATCCGGTCGCTTCGCGCCGGTCGGCCGGGCTTCGCCGTGCATCGACGCAATGACGCTCGCTCCGCTCCGCTTACATTACGCTCTGCGGCTCAGCTGCGCATCTCCGGGAGATAGTCGTTCTCGCCAGGGTCGCTGAACTTGGTGATCTTGGCATCGAAGCGGAGGCGAACCTTGCCGGTCGCGCCGTGGCGCTGCTTGGCGACGATCAGCTCGGCGGTACCGTAGACGCGCGCCATTTCCTCCTGCCACGCGGCGAATTCGGGATGGTCCTCGGCTGGCTGCTTGGCCGCGACGTAATAGTCGGGCCGGAACACGAACCAGACCATGTCGGCATCCTGCTCGATCGAGCCCGATTCACGAAGGTCCGACAGCTGCGGCTTCTTGTCCTCGCGCTGCTCGACGGCGCGGCTTAGCTGCGACAGCGCCATCACCGGCACGTCCAGTTCCTTCGCCAGCTGCTTGAGGCCGCGGCTGATCTCGGAAATTTCCTGCACGCGGTTGTCGTTGCCACCGCCCTTGCCAGTGCCCTGCAGCAGCTGGAGATAGTCGACCACGACCATGCCGATGCCCTTCTGCCGCTTTAAGCGGCGGGCACGGGCACGGAGCGCGGCGATGGTGAGGCCGGGCGTGTCGTCAATGTAGAGCGGAAGCGTCGACAGCTCGCCCGCGGCGCGGGCCAGCGAACGGAATTCCTGCTGGCTGATCTTTCCCATGCGCAGGTTCTCGGAACTGATCCCCGATTGCTCGGCAAGGATACGCGTCGCCAGCTGGTCGGCCGACATTTCCAGGCTGAAGAAGGCGACCGGAGCGCCGGCGCTCTTTGACGGTTCGATCCCGTCCTCCTGGTCGCGCAAAAAGCGCTGCGCCGCGCTGAACGCGATGTTGGTGGCGAGCGAGGTCTTGCCCATGCCTGGGCGGCCGGCGAGGATCACAAGGTCGCTCTTGTGCATGCCGCCGACCTTCGTGTTCACCCCGTCGAGCCCGGTAGTGATGCCCGATAGATGGCCGCCGCTGTTCAGTGCCTTTTCGGCCTGTTCCAAGGCAAGGCGTGTTGCGTCGCCGAAGCTCTTGACGGCGTTGGCCGTACCCCCCTCTTCGGCGACGCGGTAAAGCTCGCTCTCGGCCCGCTCGATCTGGGCGAGAGGCTCGACTTCCTCCGACGTATCCAGCGCGCTTTCGACCATGTCGCGCCCGACACCGACCAGCGCCCGAAGGAGGGCAAGGTCGTAGATTTGTGCCGCGAAATCGCGCGCGCCGATGACCGCCGCGCCGGACCCGGTCAGCTGCGCCAGATATGCCGGGCCGCCGACTTCCTTCATCGCTTCGTCCGCGTCGAAGATCGGCTTCAGAGTCACCGGATTGGCGACCATATTCTTGTCGGTCATCCGGAGGATGGCTTCGTAGATACGGCCGTGTAGCGGCTCGAAGAAATGGTGCGGCTTCAGGCGAAGCTGGACGTCCTCGACCAGCCGATTGTCGATCATCAGCGCGCCAAGCAGCGCCGCTTCCGCCTCGATATTCTGGGGGAGCGCTGGTGTCGCGGGAGTTTCTGCTCCCTCGTTGATTCGGATTACTTCGGCCATTGGCAGGAGAGTATGCCGAACGGCCTTACGCCTCCACCCTGCAAATACGGATTTCCGTGGAGGGGGTTGTGGAAAACCGCTGCGTCATTGCGAGCAGCCGAAGGCAGCGTGGCAATCCAGCAACTAGATTGCTTCGCTACGCTCGCAATGACGATTGATGACAATACGACGCGCCGCTAGCCACACTCCATGACCATTCAATCGGACCGCTGGATTCGCGAACAGGCCCTCAACAATGGGATGATCGAGCCCTTCGTCGAGGCGCAGCGGCGCGAAGGCTGCATCAGCTATGGCTTGTCGTCCTACGGCTATGACGCCCGCGTCGCCGACGAGTTCAAGATCTTCACCAATGTCGACAGCGCGACCGTCGACCCCAAGGATTTCGCGTCGAACAGCTTCGTCGATCGCCAGACCGAAGTATGCATCATCCCGCCCAACAGCTTCGCCCTGGCGAGGACGGTCGAATATTTCCGGGTGCCCGAAGACGTGCTGGTCATCTGTCTCGGCAAATCGACCTATGCCCGCTGCGGCATCATCGTGAACGTCACGCCGCTGGAGCCCGGCTGGGAAGGACATGTGACCTTGGAATTTTCCAACACCACGCCGCTGCCCGCCAAGATCTACGCCAACGAAGGCGCCTGCCAGTTCCTGTTCCTGAAAGGGAATGAGCGGTGCGAGGTCAGCTATTCCGACCGCGCCGGCAAATATATGGGCCAGCGCGGCGTTACACTGCCCAAGCTGTAATCAGGCGTTCTGCTTCCTCTTTGCCGCCCGCTCCTCGCGTGCCGCATCATGCTCAAGCAGTTCGCGGGCGTGGAGGATCGTATCCACCCAGTCGTGGAACGCATGTGCCAGCTTGAAGACCAGGTCCTTGAGCGGCCCATCTTTGAGGCAGCCATCCTCGCCGAAACTGTCGTCGGACACATGGCCCAGATAGGCTTCGGGCTGCTGCATCACGGGCATGTTGAGGAAGACGCAGGCCTGGCGAAGCTCATGATTGGCGCCGAAACCTCCAATCGAGCCGGGTGAAGCGCTGATGATCGCCGCCGGCTTCCGGTCCCAGACGCTCCGCCCATAGGGCCTGGATCCGACATCGATCGCATTCTTGAGGACGCCGGGAACGCCGCGATTATATTCGGGCGTGCAGAACAGGATTCCGTCCGCGGCACTCACCTGCTCGCGAAAACGCACATAAGGCTCGGGCTGCTGCTTCTGCAGGTCATAGTCCTGATTGTAGAGCGGCAGGTCGCCGATCTCGACCATCGTGCATTCAAGATTGTCGCCGCGCATTGCGCACATCGACCGCGCGATCTTCCGGTTGAGGCTTTCTTTCCGAAGACTGCCGACGATGATCGCGATCTTGTAATTGGCCATGTCCACCCTCCCGAGCTTGCAACGGTTAAGCGCGCCATGCGCCTATTTGTTGCGCAGCACTAGCCCGGCAGGGTGGATAGCCAGGGTCAGGGCCTACTTTGTTGCTTGCTCGACCTGTTTCCATTCGTCCTTGGTCAGGCAAACCTTCGTCGCGAGGCGCGAACCGGTTCCGGCCGGCCGGCGGCAGACCTTCTTGGTGGCGTTGCCGTCGGAAGCATCGGAACTGACCGCTCCGACTTGGTTCTCGGCAACTTGCTGGCCGTTGTTCTTTGCCACGGCAGGCGAAGCTGAAATGATTGCGGCCGACAGGATGCTCAACGTTTTAGTGCGCATGTTACTTCTCCCCATCGACATCCCGTAAGCCTTTTACCCCGCGAGGTTTTTGGCCGCCATTCGCCCCCTGTCGGCTGGCAGATGGACGAACGGACTTGGTCGAAATGAGGCGTCGACGAACCGCTCGACTAACGACGGCGGCCCTGATGCCGGATATTGGCGGGGCGGCCGCGCTTCCCGCCGGTCCTGACCCTGTCGCGGCGTTGTGGGGCGTTGGATCGGCCGGCAAACTTTCCTTCGGGTAGTTCGAAGCGGAGCGCTCCGGAGGCAGGATTGGCTTCGACCAGCTTCAACTCGAGATGCTGGCCGACACGGTAGGTCTCGCCGCTCTCTTCCCCAACCAGCGCCCGGGCGGCCTCGTCGTAACGGAAATATTCGTTCCCAAGGATCGCGGCCGGGACCAATCCGTCGCCGCCCAGATCCTCGACCGTGGCGAAGAAGCCGAACGGCTGCACCCCGGTGATCCTGCAGCGGAGGATCTGCCCGACCTTGTCGGCGAGGAAGGCGGCGACATACCGGTCGATCGTCTCTCGCTCCGCCTCCATCGCCCGGCGTTCGAGCATCGAAATATGCTCGCCAATCTCGGTGAACTGCTCGGCATCCGCGGGCGGAAGGCCGCCGTCACCCAGCCTGTAGGAGCTAACCAGCGAACGGTGGACGAGCAGGTCGGCGTAGCGGCGGATGGGCGAGGTGAAGTGGGCGTAGGAGGCTAGCGCCAGTCCGAAATGGCCGAGCGGCTCGGGACCGTAGCGGGCCTGCATCTGGGTTCTGAGAACCTGCTCCATGATCTCGGGCCGCGCGTCATGGTCAGGGCCGACACGCTCGATGATGCGGTTGAAGGTCGCCGGCCGGATCACCTGTCCCAGCGCGAATTCGATATCGAAGGTTGCAAGATAATCCTTGAGCGCGACCAGCTTCTCGCGGCCGGGCCCTTCGTGGACGCGGTACATGACGGGCGCCTTCTTCTTTTCCAGCGCCTTCGCCGCCGCGACGTTGGCAGCGATCATATAGTCCTCGACCAGCCGATGAGCGTCCAACCGCTCGCGCGGCGCGACGGAGAGGATGCGGCCCTTTTCGTCGAGCATCACCCGCCGTTCCGGCAGGTCGAGCTCCAGCGGCTCGCGCTTTTCACGCGCCTTGAGCAACGCTCGCCAGCAGGCCCAAAGGGGCTTCAGCGCCTTGTCGACAAGTTCCTTCGAGACGGCGGGATCATGAGGCTCGAGTTCTGGCATTGAGCAAGGAGAGGAAGCATTTTCAATGACTTGCTCGCCAGCAGCATCCATCGCGGCCTGAGCATCCTCATATGCAATGTTTGCGATCACACAAATCTTGGCTCGCGAAAATCGCCAGCTCTTGAGGGCTCCGTCCTTGCCGACATGAAGGTGACAGGCCATCGCGGCACGCACCTCGCCCTGCTTCAGCGAGCAGATGTCCGACGACAATTCGTGCGGCAGCATCGGCACGACGCGGTCGGGGAAATAGACGCTGTTTCCGCGAGCCCGCGCCTCGCGGTCGAGCTCGCTTCCCGGGCGGACATAGTAACTGACGTCGGCGATCGCGACGATCGCATCCCAACCGTCGCTGTCCTCGCGTGGGTTGGCCCAGATCGCGTCGTCATGATCGCGCGCATCTTCAGGATCGATAGCGACGATCGGCAAATGGGTAAGGTCCTCGCGGTCATCGCCGAGCTTCTGCTTGGCCACCGCCTTGGCCTCGACGATCGCTTCGGTCCGGAATTCGTCGCGCAGCCCATGTTTGTGGATCGCGATCAGGCTGAAGCTGCGGGGCGCGAAGGGATCCCCAAGGATCGCATCGACACGGGCCGTTACCCTCGGCGGACGGCCAGACGGCTCGCACAGGACGAGGTCGCCTTCCTGTGCATCTTTGAGCTCGGAAATCGGAAGCTCGCGCCGCTCCTTCTTGTCGACCGGAGTAAGGTAGAAGCGATCTCCTTCCCTACGCACCACGCCCAGCACCAGCTCTGCTGAGCGCTGCAACTTCTTCATCACATGGGCGACGTGACCCTTTCCGGCTTCCTCGGTACGGGCGAGGATCCGGTCGTTGAGCGCCAGCGCCGAGCGGCGTCCCCGCTCGATCACGCGCAGTTTCGGCGGCGGCGTATCGGCGTGCCAGTTTTCGGGCTGCGCCCAGACCTGACCATCGTCGACTGACACGACCCGAAGCACTGTCACCTTGGGCACGCCGCCCGCCTTGTGGAAGGCGCGACCGGGCGAGGAGTCGATGAGCCCCTCGTCCGCCATGTCCTTAAGCAACGCCTTCAGCATGATCTTGTCGTGGCTGGAGAGGCCGAACGCCCGCGCGATCTCGCGCTTGCCCGCCGGCTGACCGCTGGATTCGATGAAGTCGAGGATCTGCTGGCGGGTCGGAAGTCCCTGGGAAGATTTGCGGGGCATGTGGCTCCTAGTTGGGCGCGGCGGTCGCCGCTGACAATGCGGCCTGCCGTGCCATGCGATGTTCGCGCCAGACGATGACCAGGCCGCTAACGATAATGATCGGTGCGCCGATCCAGATCCACGGCGTCGGCAGCTCGCCGAAAATCCACATGCCGAGCAGCACGGCCCAGATCAGACTGGTGTAGTCCATCGGCATGACCAGCGCGACCGGCGCCAGCCGGAGCGCGCCGGTGAGGGTCAGTTGCGCCAGCCCGCCGGCAAGCGCCAATGCGCCGAGAATGGCCCATGTCACGGGATCATGTGCGCCCGCGAACCAGATCATCATCACACCGAGCGGGACAAGCGAGCTGGCCGCGAACCAGAATACGGTGGTGCTGGCCCGCTCGGTCTTGCCCAGGTGCCGGATCGTGATGGTCACCGATGCCGTCAGCAAGGCCGCGATCAGCGCCACTGAGGCGCCAAGGATCGGGACCTGACCGGTCCCTGGCTGGACGATCAGCAGAACGCCTAGAAAACCGGCCGCGACCGCGCCCCAGCGCCAGCGTCCGGTCGGCTCGCCCAGAACCATGGCCGCGAGCACGGTCGAGAAGATCGGAACCGAAAACCCAATCGCGGTCGCCTCGGCCAGGGGCAGCAGGATCATCGCGGCGAAGTTCAGCGCCATGGCCGTAAGGCCGAGCGCCATTCGCCCGACATGCGCGCCGACCCGCTTGGTGCGCAACGACCCGAAGCCGGGACCGGCCGCGACCATTCCGACCGCGCAGAGCGCCGTCCCGCATTGGCGGTAGAAGAGGCTCTCGACCAGGGCGACCCCGCGCGTCGACGCCAGCTTCACCAGCGCGAACATGACGGCGAGGAGCAAGGCCGTCAGGAGGCGGAGGCCCACGCCGGCGATTGGCCGCTGCTCCGCCGGGCGATCGGTGTCGAAGGTGGCGGATCGCGGCATGACTAAGCCCTAACCGTCATTGCGAGCAAAGCGAAGCAATCCAGTGAAATGGATTGCCGCGTCGCTATCGCTCCTCGCAATGACGACTACTTCGCAGGCTCCGCCGGCTTCACATAGGGCTTGAACGCGCCGCCGGGGACGGCCGACGCGACCGGGCTTTCGAAGCCGTCGGCGCTGACCGAGGCGACGCCGAATACCCAATCGTCGACGCGAACGCCCTTTAGGATCGCGTCACATTTCGATTGCTTCAGCTCTTCCCGGATGAAGCATGGGTTGGGCGGGCCCTGATCCGGCCGGACGATATTCCATACTTGCTGGGAATTCTGCCAATTGTTCGAATCCGTCCGGCGCCACCTCACGTTGAACATCGGTACCGAGCCCGGGAGCCAGCTGATCTTGGTATCCGTGCTAACCGCACCTTCAACCTTGGGTTCCGGCGGCGGCGGGGCGCTGGCCAGCCAGGCGAGCGCGGCGACGTTCAGCTTCGTCACCCGGGCGAGATATGGGAAATCCACATTCTCTATCGTGTCGCCATATTTGATGCCGTTTTCGGTCCTCAAATCCTGATGCTGCCAATTGTAATTCTCGATCGCGACCGAGAAGCGCACGGCCGGGAAGCCGGCGTTGAGGAACTCGGTGTGATCGCCACCGCGGCCGAAGCGATCGTTGCGCCATACCTGCATAACGTCGATGCCGAGGTCCGGAACGCGCTCGGCCAAAGTATCGAGAAAGCGTGAGATGTTGCGCGACGGGGAGTCATTCTCGCCGCCAAGGCTGCGGACCTGAGCGCGGATTTCTTCCCCGCCTTGCCACCGCAACCCTTCAGAAAAAATGCGAACCTGCTTGTCGTTGCACACACCATCGGAACTGCAGCTGTTGCCGACAATATCGTTGTTCAAATTGGCGATGACGTTCCAGCCTTGCGCCTTGGCATAATCGGCCAGGATTTTGCCGCCGTTCAGCCCCTGCTCCTCGCCGGAGAGGGCGGCATAAACGATGGTACCGGGGAACTTGTGCTTCGACAGAACGCGCGCGGCCTCCAGCACGGCGGCGGTGCCGGAGCCGTCGTCGTTGGCGCCCGGCGCATCGGAGGTGAAATTCATCGGGTCGCTGACGCGGCTGTCGATATGGCCGGTGATGATGACGACGTCGTTGGGCCGTTCGGTGCCGCGCTGGATCGCGACTGCATTGCAGATCTTCGTCGGCGTCGGGATGCGCGGGAGCTTGGTGACCGTGTCGCAAGTCTGCAGTGTCTCCAGGCCGTGCTTCTTCATCTCCGCTTCGGCCCAGCGGACGGAGGCGCCGATGCCGCGCTTGGGATCGGTCTGCGACGACAAGGTGTGGCGCGTTCCGAAGCTGACCAGCTTCTCCACCGTGGCCTTCATCCTGGCCGCATCGACGGCACGGGCGATTTCCGCGACCTTCGCCTCGGGAGGCGGAAGCGGCGTCGTCGCGCCGGCTGAGGTGGTTGCACAAAGGGCGATCAGGAGGGCTGCTGGGCGATACATGGCGCGGTACTAAGCACGCCGCGTGGCGCCGTTCCAGCTGTCAATCCGACTTTCGCGTGTCGGTGTACAATCCGATCAGCCGGGCGACCATGACGGCGAGGAACAGCTGTCCGCCAATCACTTCGAACACAACGATGCCGCGCGTCATGTCGGTTTTTGGAAGAAAGTCGCCATATCCAAGTGTCGCCAGCGTGACGAAACTGAAATAGACCGCGCTTTCGCGCGAGAAGTCAGATGGCCCGGCAAAGCTGCCGGGCAACGCAACCTCGATCGCCCAATATGTGACGCCAAAGAAGACTCCGGCGAGCAAATAGGCGCTTAGCGCGGCGAAAACGTGCTCGCCTCCAATCTGGTCGGCCTTCAGGACGAAGCGCAACGCGCCAGCCGCGGCCAGCAGCCCGACCAGCGCCCAAAGGCCGAGTGCAGTTTCGGAAACCTTGTCCAGGTCGGCCTCAGTCGCAACCGGCCGGGCAAGCAGCACCACGACGACGACGATGATCAGCATTCGTCGCCGCCTCGGCGTTCCCAATGGCATGACCGCGGCCATCAGGATTGCCCCAAACAGCAATTCGATCGCGGTCGACCCCCACTGAAAGAAGGTCGCGATCGGCATTGCGGCCAGGGTGAACAGAAGGGTGAAGAAAAGGATCTGGTATCGATGCCGATTGTATCTCGTCCAGAATCGGCTTTCACCGAGATTTGATCGATCCACTGACATGGTGCCTTGGTGCTTGCACGGCAGTGCCCCGTCCATCGGCAACAATACGGAGACCGCCGCTCGTCGGCTGGTCGAATGCGAAGCGATATCGGTCGACGCGATGCAGCGCCAATGCCATCCTGCAGCTAGCCCGGCGAAAAGGGGATTCCGCCATGTTCCGTACCATCTTGCTCGCCCTGATTTGTCTTGCCGCCCCGGTTGCTGCCAAGCCCGCCGACCCCAAGTCGACGGTCAACGAATTGCTGGCCGCCGACCTCACCTTCTCGGTCGATGCCGCGAAGGCCGCCGATCCGGTCGCGGGCATTTCCGCGATGCTCGACAAGGATGCGGTGATGCCGTCTCCCAAGGGACACGCGATCGGCCGGGACGCGGTGATTGCGCTGTTCCACGAAAACCCGTCCTACAAGGATGGCATCGTCAGCTGGTCGCCGATCCGGGGCGGGATTTCTGCCGACGGCACGCAGGGCTTCACTTACGGATTCCTGACGGTGAGTGGCGGCGATCCGGCGCGGCGCGACCGCAAATATCTCTCCTATTGGATCAAGCGGCCGGAAGGCTGGCGGGTCGTGGCCTATCGCCAGCAGGTGCGCCCGGCCGGCGAGGTGTCCAAGAAGATGCTGCCCCCGTCCCTGCCCGATTTCGCCGCCGAACCAGCCACGGATTCGAGCGCGCACCAGCAAAGCGTCGCCGCCGCGGAAAAAGCCTTCTCCGACCGCGCCCAGACTGTCGGCCTGAAGCAGGCGTTCGGCGAATTCGGCCGGCAGGATGCAATGAACATGTACGGCGGCGCGGGCTTCGCCTATGGCCTGGACGCGGTGGTCGCGGGCTTCAAGGAGGAGGGTCCGGCCAAGATCCATTGGAGCACGGAACGCAGCTTTGCTGCCCCGAGCGGCGATCTCGCGGTCAGCATCGGCACGATCAAGCCCAACGACCCCAAGGAAGCAGGAGGCTTCGCCTTCTTCACCGTCTGGCGCCGCGACGGGCCGGACAAGCCGTGGCGCTATATCGCGGAGTGAGTTCCGGCAAAGCTCGCTGAATTGACGCTCTTGTATCCTTCGCTAATCTTCCGCTGCTCGGGGATTAGGGGGTAGTCGCCATGCATTACGCAAAAGCTTTGCTGTTGATTGGAACCAGCTTCATCGGTGCCGGGGCAATCGCCCAGGATGTGCCGCAGATACTTACGGGAAGTCCCACCGCCGCCGAAGTCAATCAGCGCTGCGATTATTGGGTGGCCCAGAGTACCAAGCTTCGGACCGAGCTTGAGAAAGGGACCGGCCCGGCGACCGTAGCCGAAACCCTGCTGACCTACGACCGGCTCAACGAAGCGCTGTTCAATGCCACGCTGGAGTCGATCCTGTATCGCGAAGTTTCGACCAGCGCAGAAAGCCGAACTGCGGGCGAGAAGTGTGAAGTCAGGATCGGCAGCGAAGGCAACAAGCTTTCCCTGTCCCGTGCAGCATATGATCGCCTCAAGGCAATCAAGGTCCCGGCCGACGATCCCGAAACCCAATTGCTCCTGACGCGGGCGCTGGGCGAGTTCGAGCGTGCTGGTGTTGCTCTCGATCCGGCCGGGCGCGCCAGGGCGCAAGTTCTGTCCGACGAGATTTCGCAGCTCGGCACCACCTTCGAGGCCAATATCCCGAAGGACCAGCGAAAGATCACGGCGACGCCGGCCGAGCTTGAAGGCCTTCCCCAGGATTTTCTCGACGCCCACAAGCCCGGGCCGGACGGCAAGATCACCTTGACGACGGAATATCCGGATTATGTGCCGGTAATGACCTACGCGAAGAGCGAAGAGCTTCGTCATCGCTTCCACCGCGAATATAATCAGCGCGGCTATCCCGTTAACGACCCGATCTTGCGCGACCTCATCAACAAGCGGGATGAGCTGGCCAAGCTGGTCGGTCGGCCGAACTACGCGACCCTCAACTATGAAAACCGGATGCTGAACACTCCAGACAAGGTTCAGGCTCTGCTTGACGAGATGGCCTCGGCGGCGCGCCCGGCCGGGCAACGCGATTATGCGAAGAAGCTGGCGGCGTTGCAGCAACTCCAGCCCGGAGCGACCAAGATCGAGCCTTGGGACGGCGCATTCCTCAACCCGATCGTCCAGAAACAATCCTACGGGTTCGATCGCAAGGAAGCCCGCAAATATTTTGCCTACGACAATGTCCGGGACGGCATCCTCCAATGGACGGAGGATTTGTTCGGCGTCGATATCCGGCCCTGGCAGACGCAGGTTTGGCATGAGGATGTCGAAGCTTATGAGCTTTACGATCAGGGCAAGCTGATCGGCCGCTTCTACTTCGATTCCCATCCACGGCCGGGGAAATATGAGCATGCCAACGCCGTGCCCGTGCGCGTCGGAGTCCGGGGCCAGGTCCCCGTGGCGGCGCTGGTCATGAATTTGCCGAAGGGCGATCACACGACCGGACTGATGGAGCATGGCGACGTCGAGACCTTCCTCCACGAATATGGCCATCTGATCCACGCGCTATTCGGCGGCCAGAACCAGCGCTGGGCCGCCCAGAGCGGCATCGCGACCGAGTGGGATTTCGGCGAAGCGCCGTCCCAGATGCTCGAAAATTGGGTTTATGATTACGAAACGCTGAAAAAGTTCGCGGTCGACGCGTCGGGCAACCCGATCCCGCGCGAGCTGGTCGAGCAGATGAACCGTGCCCGCTACTTCGACCTCGGCATGGGGGACATGCGCCAGCTCGGCTTGTCGAACGTCTCGCTGCAATTCTACCTGGGCAAGGCGCCGGCGGATCTCGGCGCCGCAACTCGGACGGCTGATGCCAAATATGCCCTGGTGCCGATGCCCGATTATGCGCAGATGCAGGCCAGCTTCTCGCACCTCACTGGCTATGCAGCGGCATATTATACCTACCGTTGGTCGGTGGTGATTTCCGACGATCTGTTCACCGAGTTCCACAAGAACGGCCTGCGCGACCGGGCAACCGCCGAGCGGTATCGCAAGCTGGTCCTGGCACCGGGTGGAAGAAAGCCCGCAGCGCAACTGGTTGAGGACTTTCTCGGCCGGCCTGTCAGCATCGAAGCCTACAAGGCCAAGATGGAAAAAGACCAGTAGGAGACACGGAGCCGATGTTGTTAGCAGTAATCGCAGCGGTGACGGCTGCTGCGGCGCCATCGGCTCCTTCACCCATCTATCACTACGTCCGTTCCAATATCGACGGCAGCCAGCCGGAGCATGTCGTCCATTATCGGCCCAGCAAGCGGACCATCTCGGTCTACAAATGGGTAAGCAAGTGCACGACGGCCGCCTATGTCACAGCCGACATGGATGACGACACGCGGAGCGGCCGGGTGTTCTTCGCCGGTAGGGTCGCCCCCAACGGAACGCAGAGGCAGTTCGGCAGGCTGACGCTCGATCCCGAGAGCCTGACCCTCTGGGCCGACGTCACGCCGCCCGGCGGCAAGCGGATCGAGGCGAGGCATGCGCTCCGGGCTACCTCGTTCCTGCTCTACGATTTCGACTTCGCCGACCTCAACAGCTTCCTTCAGGAAAATCATCCGACATATGATTTTTCCTACGCGCTGCCGGTCGTCTGGCCCGCCGACCCTTCAACGTTCCGCGATCTCGGAATGCTTCGTGCGCATCTCGCCGGGGAGGAGCAGCATCTCGGCCGCGATACCCGGCGGTTTGACCTTCGCGTGGAAGGCGCTTCGCCGTCATCTGGCACGCTGTGGGTCGACGCCAAGGACTGGTTCATCGTCGATGCGCAGCTGGGCCTTCCCAACCACATGGAATATAAGGACTTTCGGCTGAGGCTTGAGAATGTAGAGCCGGGCGGACCGAAGGCTTGGGCCGCGCTCCTGACGGGCCATTACGCCAACTGCCCCGCGCCGAAGGCAACGCCCTAGCCAGAGGCGCCATCGGGGATTAGTGAGCGGCCAACTTTCCAATCAGGCAAGAGGCTTCGATTCCCCCAATGCGTAGCATCGAACATTTCATCAATGGTCAGTCCCTCGCCGAGGGCTCGCGCGATAGCGATGTGTGGAACCCGTCGCGCGGCGAAGTCCAGGCCAAGGTCGGCCTAGGAACCCCCTCGACGCTTCAGAAGGCGGTCGATGCCGCCCTCGCCGCACAACCGGCCTGGGCCGCAACCAATCCGCAGCGCCGCGCCCGCGTCATGTTCAAGTTCAGGGAACTCATCGAAGCGAATATGCAGGAGCTGGCCGAGCTCCTCGCCAGCGAACATGGCAAGGTCGTTGCCGACGCCAAGGGCGACATTCAGCGCGGCCTTGAAGTGATCGAATATACCTGCGGCATCCCGCAGGCGCTGAAAGGTGAGTATACGCAAGGCGCGGGTCCGGGCATCGACGTCTATTCGATGCGCCAGCCGCTCGGCATCGGCGCCGGCATCACGCCGTTCAACTTCCCGGCGATGATCCCGATGTGGATGTTCGGAATGGCGATCGCCTGCGGCAACGCCTTCATCCTGAAGCCGTCGGAACGCGACCCGACGGTTCCGGTGCGCCTTGCCGAGCTGATGAAGCAGGCCGGCCTTCCCGACGGCCTCCTCAACGTCGTCCATGGCGACAAGGAAATGGTCGACGCGATCCTCGATCATCCCGACATCGCCGGCATCAGCTTTGTCGGATCGAGCGATATCGCCCAGTATATCTACTCGCGGGGCACTGCGAACGGTAAGCGCGTGCAGGCGTTCGGCGGCGCCAAGAACCATGGCATCGTCATGCCCGACGCCGATCTCGACCAGGTAGTCAACGACCTGACCGGCGCAGCCTTTGGCTCGGCCGGCGAGCGCTGCATGGCCTTGCCGGTGGTCGTCCCGGTCGGCGACGACACTGCCGCCGCCTTGCGCGAAAAGCTGGTCCCGGCGATCGAGAAGCTGCGCGTCGGCATCTCGACCGATCCGGAGGCCCACTATGGTCCGGTGGTCAATGAAGCGCACAAGCAGCGCGTCGAGAATTACATCCAGATGTGCGTCGACGAGGGCGGCGAGCTGGTCGTCGATGGCCGCGGATTCAGCCTGCAGGGCCATGAGAAGGGCTTCTTCGTCGGCCCGACCCTGTTCGACCATGTGAAGCCGCACTTCCGCAGCTACAAGGAAGAGATTTTCGGCCCCGTGCTGCAGATCGTCCGCGCCGACAGCTTCGAGGAGGCAGTCAGCCTTCCGTCGAACCATGAATATGGCAACGGCGTCGCCATCTTCACCCGCAACGGCCATGCCGCCCGCGAGTTCGTCAACCGCGTCAACGTCGGCATGGTCGGCGTCAACGTGCCGATCCCGGTGCCGGTCAGCTACCACAGCTTCGGCGGCTGGAAGCGCTCCGGCTTCGGCGACATCGGCCAATATGGGCAGGAAGGCCTGCGCTTCTGGACCAAGACCAAGGTCGTGACCCAGCGCTGGCCGGACGGTTCGCCGATGGGCGATCATAAGGAAGCGTTCGTCATTCCAACGATGGGGTGACGATGCGGCTCGCGCTGACTGCGCTGCTCGTCCGCGAGTATGACGAGGCGATCGACTGGTATGTGAATGCGCTGGGATTTCGCCTCGCGGCGGACGACGATCATGGCGACGGCAAGCGCTGGGTCGTGATCGAGGACGAAAGTGGACGCGGTATCCTCCTCGCCAAGGCGAAAAAGCCTGAGGAGCAGGCCGCCGTTGGTAACCAGCATGGCGGCCGTGTTGGCTTCTTCGCCGAGGTCAGCGATTTCGAGGCCGTACATACTCGGCTAATCACGGCAGGCGCATTGTTCGAGGAACAGCCGCGCTACGAACCCTATGGCACGGTTGCGGTGTTCCGCGACTTGTATGGCAATCGTTGGGACCTGATCGAACCTAATTTGGGTTAGGGCGTTGGTTGGGCATGAAACGAACGACTACAGCAATTGTCCTGGCGCTGGCGCTTGCCGCCTGCCAGCAGAACGACCCCAACAATATCGCCATCGACGAAGGCAATAACGCCACCGGCGATGTCGAAACCTTGCCCCCTGACGAGGGTAATGAAGAGACGGCGGCCCGGAATGATAAAGGGCTGAACGAAGCGGACGATGCCGGGTCGGAAGACCCCAACCAGGCCTTCATCCCGGCCCAGTATCGCGGTCGCTGGGGTATGGTCCCGAACGACTGCCAGCCGGGACGCTCGGATGCCAAGGGGCTAATCACGATTGGCGACACGACGGTCAAATTCTATGAGGCGGTCGCGACGTTGAAGGAACAGCGTCCCGCAATCGCCACCAGCTTCGCGGGGCAGTTCGACTTCACCGGTGAAGGCCAGAACTGGAAGAAGGTCATGACCCTCACCCGTACCGGCGACACGCTTAAGCGCGCCGAAGAGGAAGGCACCTTTACGTACAAGCGCTGCGCCTGATAGGCCGCGAGCCTATGAAGCCGATCCTCGCTGCGTCACTGCTTGTCTTGTGCCTTTCGGGCTGTGGCAGCCCGAGCGACGAGGATGTGCTGACTGACGAGAAGATTCGCGCTTCCCAGTCGGCGCCCCAGCTTCCCGACATCGAGCTCAGCGACAATCCCGAACCGCCGCCCGCGCCGGTCGTCGAGGAGCCGCTGGCTAACGAGGTTGGAAACGAGATGGGCAACGAGCTCATCGACAATGCGGTCGAACCGGTTGCCGACGGCCCTATTCCGCCCGCCTTCCAGGCTCGCTGGGCGACGAGGCCCGAGGATTGCCGCCCGGGCGAGGTGCTCGGCAATGCGCTGGTGATCACACCGGACGCGCTGATGAGCGGCGAGTCGGTCGGCCGGCTTACCCAGGCGACCGAGGACAGTCCCGAACGCTTTGCCGGCATCTTCGAATATGACGGTTCGGAGCGGGAGGAAAAGCTGGTCCTCACCGGCAGCAGCAACACGCTGATCCGCATATCCGGCGGGCAGCGATATGCCTACCGCCGCTGCGGTGCCGCACGCCCCACTGGATAAGGCGCAAACTGGGTGCTAGGCGCCCTCCCCATGCACCAGTTCGACCTGACCGATGACCAGCGCCAGATCCAGGAAATGGCGCAAAAATTCACCGCCGACGCGATCACACCCTTCGCCGGGGAGTGGGACGAGAAGCATATCTTTCCGCGCGACACGATCCGCCAGGCCGCGGAGCTCGGTTTCGGCTCCATCTATGTTTCCGAGGAAAGTGGCGGGATCGGGCTAGGCCGCCTCGAAGCCGCGCTGATCATGGAAGCCATGGCCTATGGCTGCCCATCGACCAGCGCTTTCATCTCCATCCACAACATGGCGAGCTGGATGATCGACCGCTTCGGATCCGACGAGCTGAAGCAGAAATATCTGCCCTCGCTGATCCCGATGGAGAAAATCGCCAGCTATTGCCTGACCGAACCGTCGTCGGGTTCCGACGCTGCGGCGCTCAAGACCAAGGCGGTGAAGGACGGCGATCATTATGTCGTTTCCGGATCCAAGGCCTTCATCTCCGGCGGCGGCGAGAATGAGATCTACGTCACCATGGTCCGCACCGGCGAGGAAGGCCCCAAGGGCATCAGCGCGCTGGTCATCGAAAAAGACATGCCGGGCGTCAGCTTCGGCGCGAACGAGAAGAAGCTCGGCTGGCATTCGCAGCCGACCGCGCAAGTCAACTTCGACGAGGTCCGGGTTCCCGTTTCCAACCGCGTCGGCGGCGAGGGCGAAGGCTTCCGCATCGCGATGATGGGCCTCGACGGCGGCCGTCTCAACATCGGCGCCTGCTCGCTCGGCGGTGCGCAGCGCTGCCTCGACGAGGCGGTCAAATATACCAAGGATCGCAAGCAGTTCGGCAAGGCGATCGCCGATTTCCAGAATACGCAGTTCATGCTGGCTGACATGGAAACGGAGCTGCAGGCAGCCCGCTACCTGCTCTACGTCGCCGCTGCCAAGGTGACCGCCAACGCGCCTGACAAGAGCAAGTTCGCGGCCATGGCCAAGCGGCTTGCGACCGACACCGGCTCGTCCGTCGTGGACCGCGCGCTGCAGCTTCACGGCGGCTACGGCTATCTGATGGACTATCCGATCGAGCGTTTCTGGCGCGACCTTCGCGTCCACTCCATCCTGGAAGGCACCAACCAGGTCATGCGGATGATCGTCGGACGGGAGCTAACCCGCCAGTGATTGCTGACCTGACCCGCCGGCTCAATGAAGCCGCCGAGAAGATGGTGAAGGGCGACGTCAAGCCGACCTTGCCGTTCGACCCCTTCGCAATCGCCCAGGCAACCAGCGATTTCGCCATGGGTCTGGCGATGAAGCCGACCGACCTCATGCAGGTGCAGGTCGCCGCCGCGCAGCAATGGGGCCAGTTCTGGATGGGCGCCCTGTCCGGCAAGGAAACGGAGAAGCCCCGCGACCGGCGCTTCGCCGCTCCGGAATGGCAGGACGATGTCTATTATCGCGCGATCCGCGACGCCTATCTGCTGGCGTCCCAGCAACTGCGCGACGTGGTCGCACTCAGCAAGGACAGTGAACGCAACCAGGCCATGGTCCGCTTCCTTCTCGACCAGTATCTGAACGCGATTTCGCCGGCCAATTTCGCGGCGACCAACCCCGAGGTGGTCAAGCGGACCAAGGAAACCAACGGCGGCAACCTGGTCCAGGGTTTCGCGCACCTGATGGAGGACATCGCCAGCGGCAAGGGCATCGTCCAGCGCCGCACCGATCCGACCGCGTTCGAGAAGGGCAAGACCATCGCCGCGACGCCCGGCGAGGTGGTGTTCGAAAATGAGCTGTTCCAGCTGATCCAGTACACGCCAACGACCGCGAAGGTCGCTGCCGAGCCGCTGCTCTACGTCCCGCCCCTGGTCAATCGCTACTATATGATCGACCTCGTCCCGCGGCAGAGCTTGGTCAAATGGCTGGTTGACGAGGGCCGCACGGTCTTCGTCATCAGTTGGGTCAACCCGACCGAGGCGCATAAGGACAAGGGCGTCGGCGATTATGTGACCGACGGGATTGGCGCTGCGATCGGCGAGGTCCGGAAGCGCACCGGCCAGTCGCCCGACCTGTTCGCCTTCTGCCTGGGCGGCACCTTGGTCGCGATCGCGCTAGCCTGGCTTGCTGCGCAGAAGCGCGCCGACGAGGTCAATAGTGCGACCCTGATCGGGAGCCTGGTCGATTTCGCGGACATGCGCGACTGGTCGGCGTTCGTTCACGAGGGTCACCTCGCCGCGCTCGAGGATCATCTCGAAAGCCAGGGGTTCATCGACAGCCTGGAGCTGCAGCGCCTGTTCGCGGCAATGCGGGCCAACGACCTCATCTGGTCGTCGGTGGTGAACCATTATCTGCTCGACCGCCCGGCACCGCCGAGCGACCTGCTCTACTGGTTCGAGGATGGAGCCCGCATCCCGGCGGCCTTCCTCAAGAGCTACAACCGCGATCTCCTTCTCAGCAACAAGCTGAAGGAGCCAGCGGGCTTCGAGGTCGGCGGCGTTCCGATCGATCTCGCCGCGATCACCACGCCGATGCTGGTCATCGCGCTGAAGGACGATCACGTCTCGGCGTGGGAAGCGGTCTATCGCGGCGCCCGCGACATCAGCGCCGACTTCATCCTCGGCGGATCCGGCCACAATGCAGGGGTGATCAATCCACCAGCCGCCAACAAGCACGGCTTCTGGATGAACGAGAAGCAGCCGGCCAATGCCAGTGACTGGCTCGCCTCGGCGACCCGCCACGAAGGAAGCTGGTGGCCGACCTGGATCCAATGGCTGACCGGCAATGGCTCCAAGAAGTCGGTGGCCGCAAGGACCATCAAGGACGGGATCGAGCCAGCGCCCGGCCGCTATGCGATGATGAAATGAACCTGATGACCGATCTCAATGCTGACGTACTGACCTTCAAGGAAGGCCTTGCCGGCCGCCTTCGGCTCAATCGCCCGAAGGCCTTGCACAGCCTCAATCGCCAGATGGTCCGCGATATGGCGGCCGCGCTGATCGAGTGGCGCAACGACCCGGATGTCCGCATCATCCTGATCGACCATGCCGAGGGCCGCGGCTTCTGCGCCGGCGGCGACGTGGTCGATATTTCGCAGAATGTCGAAGGTGCCGAGGCTGCGGCGCGTTCCTTCTTCTTCGACGAATATCGGCTGAACCATCTGGAATATACCTACCCCAAGCCCGGCGTCGCCTTCATGGACGGCGTTACGATGGGCGGCGGGGTCGGGATCGCCTGCCCCTGCCGCTTCCGCGTCGCGACCGAGCGCACGTTGCTGGCGATGCCGGAAACCACGATCGGCATCTTCCCGGACGTCGGCGGCGGCCGCTACCTTTCGCGGTTGCGCGGACGGCTGGCGCAGTTCCTGGCGCTGACGGGTGCCCGCCTCGACGGCGCCGAGTGCAAGGCGCTTCGCCTCGCGACCCATTACATCCTTTCCGAACGGCTGGAAGAAGCCAAGGAACGGATCATGGCCCAGCCGTTCAAGGTCGAGGCCATCCTCGACGAGCTTTCCGAGGATGACGTCCCGCCGGCGCGGATCAAGGCCAACCTCGCCAAGATCGACCGTTACTTCGCGTCCGACCGGCTGGAGGAAATCCTCGACGCGCTCGACATGGGCGCCGAAGAGGGCGACGAATGGGCCGCGACCGAGGCGGCGACGATCCGCAAGAAGTCGCCCATGGCCTGCAAGGTCAGCCTGAAGCTGCTTCAGGAGAGCCCCTACCAGCTCCACTTCGTCGACGAGATGCGGATGGAATATGGGATCATGGTCCGCCTGATCCATCATCCGGACTTCAAGGAGGGTGTCCGCGCCCTGCTGATCGACAAGGACAACAACCCCAATTGGCACCCGACCAATCCGGCCGTCATCGGCAATACTGAGGTCGAAGCCTTTTTCGAGCCGCTGCCCGTCGAGGAGCAATGGCGGCCGTTTGATTTTTGACGCCACCAGGCGTCATCCCAGCAAAGGCTGGGATCCATGTCCTGACGACATGGCACGACAATTAGACATGGGCCCCAGCCTCCGCTGGGGCGACGGAGGTTAGAGTGGCGAATTACGAAACCATCCTGGTTGAAGAGAAGGGCGCCGTGACGCTCGTCACCCTGAACCGTCCGCAGGCACTGAACGCCCTCAACTCGACCGTGCTCAAGGAGCTGATCGACGCATTTGCCGCCTATGACGCGGATGCCAGCCAGCACTGCCTGGTCCTGACCGGATCGGAGAAGGCTTTCGCCGCCGGTGCCGACATCAAGGAAATGCAGTCGCAAGGCTTCGCGGACATGTATTCGTCCAACTTCTTCGCGGGCTGGGAGAAGGTCACGGCGACCCGCAAGCCGTGGATCGCGGCCGTATCCGGCTTCGCGCTCGGTGGCGGTTGCGAAGTCGCTATGATGGCGGACTTCATCATTGCTGGCGACAACGCCAAGTTCGGCCAGCCGGAGATCAAGCTAGGCGTGACGCCGGGCATGGGCGGTTCGCAGCGGCTGACCCATGCGATCGGCAAGGCCAAGGCGATGGAAATGTGCCTTACCGGCCGCATGATGGGCGCCGACGAGGCCGAGCGCAGCGGCCTTGTCGCCAAGGTCGTGCCGGCCGCCGATCTCCTCGACGAGGCGCTGAAGACCGCCGAGACGATCGCCGCCATGGCTCCGCTTGCCGCCCTCGCGACCAAGGAAATGGTCAACGCGACTTATGAAATGGGCCTGGCGCAAGGGATCAACTTCGAACGGCGCCTGTTCCACGGCCTGTTCGGAACCGAGGACCAGAAGGAAGGCATGGCCGCCTTCGTCGAAAAGCGCCCGGGCGAGTGGAAGGGTAAGTAGATCTCCTCTCACCCGTCATGCTGAACTTGTTTCAGCATCCATCCTGTTGAAGGGCGGCGCGGGTGGAGAAATGGACCCTGAAACAAATTCAGGGTGACGGAAGGAATTTTAATGGCGAAGATCGCATTCATCGGGCTGGGACATATGGGCGGCGGAATGGCGCCCAACCTCGCCAAGGCGGGTCATGAGGTCCGCGCCTTCGACCTCAGCGAGGAAGCGCTGGCGCATGCCGTCGAGCGTGGCTGCAAGCGCGCGGGTTCCGCGGCCGAGGCGTGCAAGGATGCCGATGCCGTCGTCACCATGCTTCCGGCCGGAAAGCATGTCGCCGAGGTCTATCGGTCGCAGGTATTCGGCGCGGCCCCGGCCAGCGCGATCCTGATCGATTGTTCGACCATCGATGTCGCGACCGCCCGAGCGGTCGAGGCAGAGGCGGAAGCCAAGGGCTACGTCATGGTCGATGCTCCGGTTTCCGGCGGAATCGCCGCGGCCGAAGGCGGCACCCTGACCTTCATGGTTGGCGGCAGCCAGGACGGGTTCGAACGGGCCCGCGAATTTCTGGAGAAAATGGGGAAGGCGGTGATCCACGCCGGCGATCCGGGTGCCGGACAGGCGGCCAAGATCTGCAACAACATGCTTCTCGGTGCGAGCATGGCGGCAACCTGCGAAACCTTCGTCCTTGCGCAGAAGCTTGGGCTCGACCCCAAGGTCTTCTTCGACATTTCGTCCAAGGCCAGCGGGCAGTGCTGGTCGATGACCAGCTATTGCCCCGTCCCCGGCGTCGGCCCCGAAACCCCGGCCGACCGCGAATATGAGGGCGGGTTCGCGGCTGCATTGATGCTCAAGGATTTGAAGCTGGCGATGGAAGCCGCGCAGTCTGCCGGCGCTTACACGCCAATGGGCGGCGAGGCGGAGGAGCTGTTCCAGCGGTTCGTGGACCTTGGCGGCGGCAACAAGGATTTCTCCGCGCTGATCAAGATGATCGACGACAGCTGGGACTCGCCCCAGGGCGAAAAGCATGTGGAGCCGCCGGTCACGGCATTAGACTAACCCCTCCCTTGAAGGGAGGGGAGAAGAGGACCACATCGCCCCCATGTTGATCGAGATCGAAAAGACGCCAAATCCGGCGACGCGCAAGTTCCTGCCCGGACGCACCGTGATGCAGTCCGGCGGCCGCGACTTCCCCAATGCCGATTCCGCCGAAGCCAGCCCGCTGGCCGAAGCCCTGTTCGCGACCGGCATGGTCGATGGCGTCTATTTCGGACGCGACTTCGTTTCGGTTTCCGCGGCGCCGACGGTTGAATGGGACCAGCTGGAGCCGGATGTCCTCTCGATCCTGCTCGATCATTTCATGCTCGATGCCCCCCTGTTCAAGCAGGGTTCGGCGGCAGGGATTGATGTCGCGGCAGACGAACCGAGCTTCGACGAGGATCCGGCAGACGCCGACATCATCGACCAGATCAAGGAACTGCTGGAAACCCGGGTCAGGCCGGCCGTGGCACAGGACGGCGGCGATATCGTCTATCGCGGCTACAAGGAAGGCACGCTTTACCTTGGAATGCAGGGCGCCTGTGCCGGCTGCCCGTCCTCGATGGTGACGTTGAAGCGCGGCGTCGAAAGCCTGATCAAGCATTACGTGCCTGAAGTCGAGACAATCGAAGCAGTCTGACCGACTGATTTCATTATCCTTTTCCGCTTTTTGCTTGCCCATGGACACGGCCTGTGCCTCCATGGGTTGAAGGTTCATGGAGTCTTTGCCGTTGATCCTCGCGTTCGACACTTCGACCGCCGCCTGCACCGCCGCCCTGCTCGAGCCGGACGGAACCGTCGTCGCTTCGCGTGATGAAGTGATCGGCCGCGGCCATGCCGAACGCCTGGTTCCCATGATCAACGAGATGCTGGACGGCCACGTGCCGTCGCGCATCCTGGTCGGCGTCGGGCCGGGCAGCTTCACCGGGCTTCGCGTCGGAATTGCCGCGGCCCATGGAATGGCCATCGGCTGGAGAGTTCCGCTGGCCGGAATGAACAGCCTCGCTCTGCTCGCTGCCTCCGCCCCTCCAGGTGAGGGCAAGATCGCGGCGGCACTGTCGGGCGGACATGGCGAATTGTTCGTCCAGTCGTTCGACCGCAAGAAGATGTCGGCGTCGGGTCCGGTCCAGAACCTGAGCCCTCAAGCGGCAGCGATGAAGGTCGATGCTCCGCTGGTCGTCGGAACCGGCGCAGATGCCCTTGTCGAGGCGCGCCATTCTGGCGAGGCCTTGGCGATCCTGCCGTCGGCCAGCCGCGCCCTCAATCTTCCCGAGCTGCTTCGAATGCTGGAATGCAAACCGATCTACGCGCGGGCGCCCGACGCGCGTCCGAAGGCAGCCTGATGGCGACCCGCCGTCAGCTTGAGACCTCGATCCTCCTGCGCAACGGCGAGGTCGATGATCTGGATGCGGTCATGGCCATCATGAACAGCGCCTTTTCGCCGAGCTTCGGAGAGGCCTGGACCCGCTCGCAATGCGCCGGGATCATGCCGATGAGCGGCGTCTCGATGACGATTGCCGAGGATGACCAAGGACCGGCCGGATTTTCGCTTGTCCGTGCCGTCGAGGACGAGGCCGAACTATTATTGCTGGCGGTTGCTTCCCACGCGCAGCGCCGCGGGATCGGGCAAGCTTTACTTGACGACTTCATCGACGCTGCGCGCCGCCGAGGCGCCCGAAAGCTTCATCTGGAAGTCCGGGACGGCAACCCCGCGTTCGGACTCTATTACTCCGCCGGCTTTGTCCCGGCCGGTCGACGCCGCAACTATTACCATGGTCCCGAAGGTCAATCGTTTGACGCGGTCACCTTGATGTTAGCGGACTGAAATAAGCAAAAACCCCGAGAACTTCTCTGCTTGCCGGGCCAATAGAGCGGTAGTAGTGCTTATCTAGTATCGGCGGTCGGGGGGCCGTGCGGTATTCAATAGTGCTCGGGATACAGACAATGGACAATCAAGGGAACGACGACACGCTGATCACGCTAACCGCTGACATCGTCGCGGCGCATGTCAGCAATAATAGTGTGGCGGTAAATGACCTGCCTCAGTTGATTCAGAACGTACACGGCGCCCTGTCAGCGTTGTCGGGTGCGGGCTCGGCAGCCGAAGCCAAGCCTGAACCCAAGGTTCCAATTCGTTCTTCGATCAAGCCGGACTATATTGTCTGCCTCGAGGACGGCAAACGACTGAAGATGCTGAAGCGGCATCTGATGACACACTATCAAATGACCCCCGATCAATATCGCCAGAAATGGGGATTGGCGGCCGACTATCCGATGGTCGCGCCGAATTACGCGGAACAGCGCCGTACGCTGGCCAAGTCGATCGGGCTGGGCACCAAGCGGCGGAAGACCAAAGGCAAGTAACCTCTCCCCGTCATTGCGAGGAGCGGATGCGACGAAGCAATCCAGTTCTGAATTTAGCTGGATTGCTTCGCTTCGCTCGCAATGACGGGCTTCCATTCGGAAGCATGTGACATTACCTCACAACCATGCATCGCCAGATCGACATCGAACAATTGTGCGCCGACAAGGGCCTGCGCATCACCGAACAGCGCCGTACCATCGCCAGGGTGCTGGGCGAGAGCGAGGATCATCCGGACGTCGAGACGCTTCACGCACGCGCCGCCTCGATCGATCCCAACATCTCGATCGCGACCGTCTATCGCACGGTCCGGCTGTTCGAAGAGGCGGGCATCCTGGAACGCCACGAATTCGGTGATGGCCGGTCGCGTTACGAAGCCGCCTCCGAAACGCACCATGACCACCTGATCGACGTTGAGACCGGCAACGTCATCGAGTTTGTCGACGAGGAACTTGAGCTCCTCCAGAAGCGGATCGCCGAGAAGCTCGGCTTCCGGCTGGTCGACCACCGTATGGAACTTTACGGCGTCGCCATTGACCGCGAGCGCTAAGCGCCGGTCAGCCTTGCTTTATGGCCTGCGCCTTGCGGGCCTCGTCGGACTTTTCTTCCTCTATGTGCCGCCGCATCTGCTGTCGAAGCTGGTGCTGCGGAAATCGGGTTGGCCGCCTCGCTTCCTGCGTCATGCGGGCCTGATCGCCGGCGTAAGGCCGCATTTGGAAGGAAGGCCGCTCGAGGCACATACGCTGGTGGTGGCCAATCATACGAGCTGGCTCGACATATTGATCCTTGGCGGGTGGGCTGGGTCGGCCTTCGTTTCCAAGGCCGAACTAGAACATACGTCATTGCTCGGCTGGATCGCGGACCAGAACCGCACGCTCTACATCGACCGCGCGGCACGCCGCGATTCACTCGTCCAGGTCCAGCGGATTACCGAAGCGCTGGAGCATCAACAGCCGCTGACCGTCTTTCCCGAGGGAACCACCGGCAGCGGGCGGCACTTGCTCAAGTTTCGCTCGACCTTGCTGGAGGCGGTCGCCCCGGCTCCGGAGGATGTAAAGGTTCGCCCAGTCGCGATCGATTATGGCGACCACGCCGATGTCGTCGGCTGGCACAGCGGCGAGCCGGGAATGGTCAATTTCAAGCGAGTTCTCGGCAATCGAGGCACCATGGCGGTGACCGTCCGCTTGCTGGAACCGCTCGCGCCCTCCGATGACCGCAAATATCTGGCGAAAAGCGCGCAGCAATCGATTGCGGCCGCACTATCTTCCTTGGCAGGTCGGGACGGCCTATAGGCGCCCACAAATGACTGAACTTCCCAAGACTTACCGCGTCAAAAGCTTTGGCTGCCAGATGAATGTTTATGACGGCGAGCGCATGTCCGAGCTGCTCGGCGCGCAAGGCATGCGGGCGGCCGCCGACGGCGAGGATGCCGACCTTGTCGTCCTCAACACCTGCCACATCCGCGAAAAAGCGGCCGAGAAGGCCTATTCGGACGTCGGTCGACTGCGCCGCGAGGATGGCAGCAAGCCGATGGTCGCGCTCGCCGGCTGCGTTGCCCAGGCCGAGGGGCCGGAAGCCAAGTCGCGGTCGAAGATGATCGACCTTGTCGTCGGACCGCAGGCCTACCACCGCTTGCCGGAGATGATCGCCGAGGCTGCCGCCGGACAACGTCCGGTCGACACCGACATGCCGGCGATTTCCAAGTTCGGCGCCCTCCCCGCCCGCCGCAAGGTCGGGCCCAGCGCCTTCCTCACCGTGCAGGAAGGCTGCGACAAATTCTGCACCTATTGCGTCGTACCCTATACGCGCGGCGCCGAGATCAGCCGCCCCTGGGCCGACATTGTCGCGGAAGCCCATTCGCTGGTGGACGGCGGGGCGCGCGAAATCACCCTGCTCGGCCAGAACGTCAACGCATGGGACGGCGAAGATGAGAAGGGCCGCGCCGGCGGGCTGGATTCGCTGATCCGCGCGCTGGCGAAGATCGATGGGCTGGAGCGGATCCGCTACACCACCAGTCATCCAACTGACATGACCGACGGGCTAATTGCCGCCCATGGCGAGGTCGACAAGCTGATGCCCTATCTGCATCTCCCGGTGCAGTCGGGTTCGGACTCCATCCTCAAGGCAATGAACCGCAGCCATTCGGCCGATTCCTACCTCCGTACGCTGGAAAAAGTTCGCGCCGCGAGGCCCGACATCGCCATCTCTGGTGACTTTATTGTCGGCTTCCCAGGGGAATCGGATGAAGATTTCACGGCGACGCTATCCATCGTCGATGCGGTGCGTTACGCTTCGGCATATTCGTTCAAATATAGCGCCCGCCCGGGCACTCCGGCGGCGCTGATGGAAGGAGCGGTGGCACCAGAGGTGATGGACGAACGACTGCAGCGGCTTCAGGCCCGTCTCGCTGAGCATAGCCTCTCCTTCAACCGCGC
The DNA here is from genome assembly GCF_023516455.1 of Sphingomonas caseinilytica. GTDB lineage: Bacteria > Pseudomonadota > Alphaproteobacteria > Sphingomonadales > Sphingomonadaceae > Sphingomicrobium > Sphingomicrobium caseinilyticum. Next base: position 1,048,684 of record NZ_JAMGBA010000001.1, read on the forward strand.
CACCATCGGCAAGGACACCCGAATCCTGATCGACCGGAAGGGCCGGCTGCCCGGTCAGATGATCGGCAAGTCGCCCTGGCTCCAGTCCGTGTTCGTCGAAACCGACGCCGGGATCGGCGACATGCTGGACGTCACTGTGACCCATGCGCTTCCGAACAGTCTCGGCGGCGTCCTCCAGACTGCAAAGGCTGCCTGATGTCCAAGCGCGAACTGGCAGCCGCCAACCATGATGTCCGGATCGAAGGCCGCGCCCGGCTCGAACTGGAATTCGAGCAGCCATACCTCCTTGGCCCATTGTTCGGCGACTATGACCGCCACCTGATCATGATCGAGGATCGGCTGGGCGTGAATGTCTCCGCGCGCGGCAACAGGGTGATGATCGAAGGCGACCCCGACGCCGCCGCCCGCGCCCGCGATGTTCTGGTCGGCCTCTACAATCGGCTGGACCAGGGCCAGGATGTCGATGCCGCCGCGGTCGAGGCCGTGATCGGCATGGCCAACCAGCCGGCGCTGGACGGAATTATCACCGACGAGGTGGCGTCGCCGCCGACGGTGATGATCCGCACGCGCAAGAAAACCATCGTCCCGCGCTCGACGACCCAGACCCGCTACATGGAATGCCTGGCCCGCGACGACATGATCTTCGCGCTTGGTCCCGCCGGCACCGGCAAGACCTATGTCGCGGTTGCCCAGGCCGTGTCGCAGCTCGTTTCGGGCAGCGTCGACCGGCTGATCCTGTCGCGGCCGGCGGTCGAAGCCGGCGAGCGGCTCGGCTTCCTCCCCGGTGACATGAAAGAAAAGGTCGATCCTTATCTGCGCCCGCTGTACGACGCGCTCTACGACATGCTTCCGACGGAGCAGGTCGAGCGCCGCATCGCTTCGGGCGAGATCGAGATCGCGCCGATCGCCTTCATGCGCGGCCGTACCTTGAACGACGCCTTCATCATCCTCGACGAGGCGCAGAACACCACGCCGCAGCAGATGAAGATGTTCCTCACCCGCTTCGGCATGCGGAGCCGCATGGTGATCTGTGGCGATCCCAACCAGACCGACTTGCCGCCTGGTGTTACCTCGGGCCTCGCAGACGCCGTCGGAAAGCTGGAGGGCATCCCGAAGCTCTCGATGGTTCGCTTCGGCGCATCCGATGTCGTCCGCCATCCGCTCGTCGGCAAGATCGTCGAAGCCTATGAGGGCCCGGATCGGAAATGACGCTGGATATAGCCATAGATTCCGACGCGGAGTGGGACAGTAGCAACGACTGGGCGAAACTCGCCCAGTCTGCCGCCGTCGCCGCCATTGCCGAAAGCGCCTTTCCGCAGCTTGGCTCCGGAGCCCGCAGTGTCGAGCTGTCTGTCCGGCTGACGAGCGATGATGAGGTTCATGCCCTGAATTCCGAATGGCGCGGCAAGGACAAGCCGACCAATGTCCTTTCCTTCCCAATGGCGGAACCCGAGGATCTCGACGGGCCGAGCGATGCTGGGCCAGAACTGATGCTCGGCGACGTCATTCTTGCGCGTGGCGTTTGCGCCGCGGAGGCCGCTGAAAAGGGAATCCCGTTGGAAAGCCACGCCGCCCATTTGATGGTGCACGGAACGCTTCATTTGCTTGGCTACGACCATATGGACGACGATAGTGCCGCCGACATGGAAGCACGCGAAACCCGCGCCCTTGCCCGGATGGGCATTGCCGACCCTTATGAGGGCGAACGCTGATGGCCACGCGCAACGAGGAAGAAGGCGGCAACCGGCTGTGGCGCGGAATGAGGTCCCTGCTGTTCGGCGAGGACCATGAGGCGACGCTCCGCGACCAGATCGAAGAAGCGATCGACGAAGCCGAGGATGAACCGATCAAGCGCGGCGACCTGTCGCCGACGGAACGGCAGATGCTTCGCAACCTGCTCCACTTCGGCGACCGCACCGTCGGCGAGGTGGCGGTAACCCGCGGCGACATCGTCTCCGTGAAGTCGAGCGTCACGTTCGACGAGTTAATCGCGGCATTCGCCGAGGCCGAGCACAGCCGCCTTCCCGTTACCGGCGACGACCTCGACGAAGTCATCGGCATGATTCACATCAAGGACGTGTTCAAGGCGCAGAAGGACCCGACCAGGCCGCGCACGGTCGAGGGCCTGCTTCGCACTCCCTTGTTTGTCCCGGAATCCATGGGCGTCCTCGACCTGCTGGCGAGAATGCGCACCGAGCGCATCCATTTGGCCATCGTCGTCGATGAATTTGGCGGGACCGAAGGGCTGGTCACGATCGAGGACGTCGTCGAAGAAATCGTCGGCGAGATCGAAGACGAGCATGACGAGCAGGCCGTAGGCATGCTGACGATGCTCGAAGAGGGTTTGTGGGAAGCGGACGCCCGTATCGAACTGGATGAGCTAGCAAAATCCGTCGACCGGAATCTCGCCACCGCCGATGACGAGGTCGACACGCTTGGCGGCCTCGTCTTCCTGCTGACGGGTCGGATACCGGCCAAGGGAGAATCGGTGCTCCATTCCTCGGGATGGCGCCTCGAGGCGGTCGACAGCGATCCGCGCAAGATCGTGCGTGTCCGGCTGCATGCGCCCGAACCGGCGTCGTCCTCGGAACTGCCAACCGGCAAGTAGCGCATCCTTTCGCACCTTCCTCCGTTTGTTCCGGCAGCGGAGGGGCGCCGAAAGGAAAGTTCGATGCGCCTGCTGCCCTGTTCGATTGCCGTTGCCCTTGCGCTGACTGCCTGTGCCGAAAAGGCGACCAGGGACGTTAGCGAAGTACAAGGCTCCAATCCGCAGCTCGACGAACCGCGCCAGACCGCAATTCCAACCGTCAATGTCGCCAAGGGGGAAGGCTGGCCAGCGGGAGCGAAGCCGACGCCCGCAGCCGGTCTTGCGGTCAACGAATTCGCCGGCGGCCTGACACATCCGCGCTGGCTGCTGGCGCTGCCCAACGGCGATGTGCTAGCCGCGGAATCCGACAGCCCCGGAACCGACAAGACCGGCGGCAATGTGAAGGGCTTCGTCCAAAAGCTGCTGATGAAGAAAGCGGGCTCAAACCATGGCAGTGCCAATCGGATCAGCCTGCTCCGCGACGGTGACGGCGATGGTGTCGCCGAAATCAAGCTGGCGCTCCTTTCCGAACTCTACTCCCCGTTCGGAATGGCGTTTGCGAATGGCGAGCTGTTCATTGCCAATGCGGATGGGATCGTCGCCTATCCTTTCCAGCCCGGACAGACGAGCATCAGTGTTCGGCCTCGTCATGTTACCGAGCTTCCCTCCGGCTATAACCATCATTGGACCAAGTCGATGGTCGCGTCGCCCGACGGCAAATTCCTTTTCGTAGGGGTCGGATCGAACAGCAATGTCGGCGAAAACGGGCTGCAGATGGAGAAAGGCCGCGCCGCGATCTGGATGGTTGATGCAAAAAGCGGAGCTTACCGCATCTTCGCCAGCGGCCTGCGCAATCCGGTCGGCATCGACTGGAATCCTTGGAGCGGCCACCTGTGGACCGTGGTGAACGAGCGTGACGAACTCGGCGACAATTTGGTCCCGGACTATCTGACTTCGGTTCGCGATGGCGCCTTCTATGGCTGGCCGTGGAGCTATTACGGCAGTCATGTGGACACGCGCGTCGATCCGCCGCGCCCCGATATGGTCGCCAAGGCGATCGCTCCGGACTTTGCACTGGGTCCCCATGTCGCACCGCTCGGCATGACCTTTTCCGATGGGCAATCGTTGGGAGCGCGTTTCGCGCAAGGCGCGTTCGTAGGCGAGCATGGCAGCTGGAACCGCGAGGATCCCAGCGGCTACCAAATCGTCTTCGTGCCCTTCGGCGGCGATGGACCGTCGGGCAAGCCGGTCACGATCCTCTCCGGATTCCGCGTCGGCGATGTGGCGCGCGGCCGGCCGGTGGGCGTCCAGATCGCCAGGGATGGAAGCCTGCTGGTCGCCGATGACGTCGGCGGAAAAATCTGGAGAGTGAGCGCGGCTCTTCCCCAGCGGGTCGCCAGCCGCTAGCCAGCGCTCATGCAATTCCTGATTGCGCTGATCGTCGGCGCCCTGTCCGCATTCGCGTTCGAACCGGTCGGCTGGTGGCCGCTGATGATCATTGCCATCGCCATCTTGTGCGAGCTGATCGTTCGCGCAGGCTCATTGAAGCGAGTGCTGCTGGTCGGCTGGGGTTTCGGCCTTGGCCAGTTCTGCATCGGTCTCAACTGGATCGCGACGGCCTTCACCTTCCAGGCGGCGATGCCGGCCTGGCTCGGCTGGATCGCGGTCGTGCTGCTGTCGCTCTACCTCGCAATCTACCCTGCGATGGCCGCCGGGCTTGCGTGGCGGTTTGGGGAGAAAGGGAAAATCGCGCTGGTGCTTGCACTGGCGGGCGGTTGGGTAATCACGGAGTGGCTTCGAGCCACGATGTTCACGGGATTCTCCTGGAATCCGATCGGGGTCACGCTCGCCGACACCCCGCTGATCGGCGGAAGCCGCCTTATCGGAACCTATGGATTGTCGGCCTTGGTTGCGCTGATCGGCGGGAGCCTGTGGCTGGCATTTCGCCGCACTTGGCAGCCTCTTGCTGGAGTTGCCGCGGCAAGTCTCTTGCTTTGGGCCGTCCCGCCACCGAGCGAAGTTGCCCCGACCTTGGCACCTCGAAGCATCCCCAATTCGCCACCTGCCGAAGACAAGGGCGGCACCGTTCTAATGCGGCCGATCCGTATCGTTCAGCCAAACATCGGTCAGCAGGACAAGTGGCGGCCGGGCTTCGAGGAAGAGGCCTATCGGCGGCTGGAATCGCTGACGATCAAGGGCCAGCCGGTCCAGCGCCTGGTCTTCTGGCCCGAGGCTGCCGTTACGGACCCCTTGGAAGACGCGCGCACCGGCGCCGATCGATACATTGAGGAGGAACGGCTCAGGGCAACCCGCACGCTCGGGTCCGGTGACATTCTGCTCACCGGAGGGCTGAGCTTCACGTCGCGCGACGGCCAGAATGTCGATGGCGCTACCAACAGTGTCTACGCGCTGGAGCCGCTCGGGCGGATTGTTGGCCGCTATGACAAGGCGCATCTCGTTCCCTACGGCGAATATCTGCCGATGCGCCCGATATTGTCTGCGATCGGCCTGTCACGCCTCGCCCCGGGCGACCTGGACTTCACCGCCGGGCCCGGTCCGCGCACCATCCAGTTGCCTGGCGATTGGGGCAAGGTCGGCTTCCAGCTCTGCTACGAGATCATCTTCTCCGGCCAGGTCGTCGACCGACACAACCGCCCGGATTTCATCTTCAACCCGTCCAACGACGCCTGGTTCGGGCGCTGGGGCCCGCCGCAGCATCTTGCACAGGCCCGCCTGAGGGCCGCCGAAGAGGGACTGCCGGTCGTGCGCTCCACGCCAACCGGCATCAGCGCGCTGATCGATCCGCATGGCGCGATCATCCAGTCGGTGCCGTGGCGGACCGCGGGGATGATCGACGCGCCCCTCCCCAACCCGCTCGCACCGACACTGTTTGCGAAGCTCGGCAACACCATCCCACTGTCGTTGGGCTTCCTCCTCCTTTTCGTCGCGATTGCGCTGGACCGCCGCGCTCGCTACAGGACCATATAACGATTCCTTTATATCTTAATTTTTAGCAGATTTCTGCCAAGGACTGATGGTATTCCATGCGCACCTCCTATCTCTTCACGTCTGAATCCGTTTCCGAAGGCCACCCGGACAAGGTTGCCGACCAGATCAGCGATGCGATCGTCGATCTCTTCCTGTCCAAGGATCCGGAAGCGCGCGTGGCGTGCGAGACGATGACCACGACCAACCGGGTCGTCCTGGCCGGAGAAATCCGCGGGCGTGGCATCATGGACGAGGACGGCAATTGGTCGCCGGGCATCCGCGAAGAGATCGAGCGCGCGGTTCGCGAGACGGTGAAGCGCATCGGCTATGAACAGGCCGGCTTCCACTGGGACAAGTTCGACTTTTCGAACCACCTTCACCCGCAGTCGGCCCACATCGCGCAGGGCGTCGACGCCAGCGGCAACAAGGACGAAGGCGCCGGCGACCAGGGCATCATGTTCGGCTTCGCTTGCGACGAAACCCCGGATCTCATGCCGGCGACGCTGGATTACAGCCACAAGATCCTGCAGCGCATGGCGGACGACCGCCACGCCGGCCGCGCTCCGTTCCTGGAGCCGGACGCCAAGAGCCAGGTCACGCTGCGCTTCGAGAACGGAAAGCCGGTCGAAGCGACCGCGATCGTCGTCTCCACGCAGCACGCCAAGGGCTATGACGAGGGCGACAAGGAAGCCGAGCTCCACAACTATGTGAAGCAGGTCGTGTCCGACGTGCTTCCGGGCGGCCTCGTCACCGGCAACACCGTCTATCACATCAACCCGACCGGCAGCTTCGAGATCGGCGGGCCCGACGGCGACGCCGGCATCACCGGCCGCAAGATCATCGTCGACACCTACGGCGGCGCTGCACCGCATGGCGGCGGCGCGTTCAGCGGCAAGGACCCGACCAAGGTCGACCGCTCGGCCGCCTACGCCGCACGCTACCTTGCCAAGAACATTGTCGCGGCCGGCCTAGCCAAGCGCTGCACCATCCAGCTCGCCTATGCGATCGGCGTTTCGGCGCCGCTGTCGATCTATGTCGACACGCATGGCACCGGCTCGGTTGGCGACGATACGATCGAGGCAGCGATCGGCCGCATCGGCAAGCTCGGCGGCCTGACCCCGCGCGGCATCCGCACCCACCTCACGCTCAACAAGCCGATCTATTCGCCGACCGCCGCCTACGGCCACTTCGGCCGCAAGCCGGAAGGCGATCTCTTCCCGTGGGAAAAGACCGACCTGGTCGACGATCTGAAGACCGCGCTCGACGAGGTCGCAAGCGTCGCTGCCTAGGCCGCGCGACGGGTCATGACAGCACACAAGGAAGGCGATCCGACCACGCTCAACCGGCTTTACGGCCGGTCGAGCGGGCATAAGCTGCGCAAGGGCCAGGCCGATCTGGTCGAAACGCTCCTTCCGGCGATCGCGGTTCCTGAAGAGGGCGACATCACCGCCGAGCGGCTGTTCGGCGACGACCGCCCGCTCCACTTCGAAATCGGCTTCGGCGGCGGCGAGCATCTCGCGCATCGGGCAGACTTGCTTCCCGATCACGGCTTCATCGGCTGCGAGCCCTTCGTCAACGGCGTCGCCCAGGCGCTGAGCCACATCCGTGACGGCCACCTGGCCAACGTCCGGGTCCACATGGGTGACGCGCTCGACGTACTTCGGCGCGTTCCCGACCAGTCGCTGCTGATGGTCTATCTTTTGCATCCCGACCCTTGGCCGAAGGCTCGGCACGCCAAGCGGCGGATGATGAATGACGGTCCGCTCGACCTCATCGCCGCCAAGATGAAGCCCGGCGGCGAGTTCCGGATGGCGACCGACGATCCCACCTATCTGAACTGGGCCCTGATGATCATGCAGCGCCACACCCACCAGTTCGAATGGCAGGTGAAGGCGCCGGGCGAATGGCTCGACTATCCGTCCGGCTGGCTGGAGACGCGTTACGCCGCGAAGGCGCGGCGCCAGGGCCGCGTCCCGCATCAATTCCGCTATCGGCGCATCTGACTTGCGTTCGTCCTGAGCGGAGCCGCGAAGCGGCGCAGTCGAAGGGCGATCAGCAGGGCCGGCATGCAATCGCCCTTCGACTTCGCTCAGGACGAACGAGGGCTTTTGTTCTGCACTGGCCGCTCCTAATTAGGCAGCCATGGACATTCGCCCTGACGTCCTCGCCGCCATCGGCAACACGCCGCTGATCAAGCTCCGTCGCGCATCGGAGGAAACCGGCTGCATCATTCTCGGCAAGGCCGAGTTCATGAACCCCGGCCATTCGGTCAAGGACCGCGCGGCGCTGGGGATCATCACCGACGCCATCGATCGCGGCGAACTTTGCCCCGGCGGAATGATCGTCGAAGGGACAGCCGGAAATACCGGCATCGGCCTCGCCATCGTCGCCAACGCGCTCGGCATGAAGACGGTCATCGTCATCCCGGAAACGCAGGCCAAGGAAAAGAAGGACACGCTCCGCTCGCTTGGTGCAACCCTGCTCGAGGTCCCGGCGGTCCCCTACAAGAACGACAATAATTATGTGAAGGTCGCCGCCCGCACCGCCGAGCGGCTGGCCCGCGAGCATCCGCAAGGCGCCATCTTCGCCAACCAGTTCGACAATGTCGCCAACCGCGACGTCCATGTCCGCACCACCGCTCCGGAAATCTGGGCGCAAACCGACGGCAAGGTTGACGGCTTCGTCAGCGCGATCGGGACGGGCGGAACTCTTGCCGGGGTCGCCGCCGGCTTACGCGAACGCCGTCCGGACATCGCCATCGCACTCGCCGACGTCCCCGGCGCGGCGATGCACAGCTTCTATACAACCGGCGAGCTCAAGGCCGAGGGAAGCTCGATCACCGAAGGGATCGGCCAGGGCCGCGTGACCGCCAACCTCGAAGGGTTCGAACCGGACCACAGCTTCTTCATTCCCGACGCCGAAAGCCTCGACATCGCCTACCGGCTCCTCAAGGAAGAAGGGCTGGCGCTCGGCCTGTCCTCCGGCGTCAATGTCGCGGGCGCGATCCGGCTGGCGCGCGAGCTTGGCCCGGGCAAGACCATCGTCACCATGCTGTGCGACCCGGCGACCCGCTATCAGTCGCGCCTGTTCAACCCGGAGTTCCTGCGGTCGAAGGGACTTGAGCCGCCTTCCTGGCTTGAAAATCCGCAACCCATCGAACCGGCCTTCGCTTGAGCCCGGCCTAGGCCTATAGGCCGTCCCCGACACGACTCAGCGGAGGGAAGAATAAATGACTCTTTCGATTGGAAGCGTTGCCCCGGACTTTACGGCGGAAACGACGACCGGCCCCGTCCATTTCCACGATTGGATCGGCGACCAATGGGCAATCCTATTCTCTCACCCGAAGGCCTTCACCCCGGTCTGCACGACGGAGCTCGGCTATATGGCCGGCCTCAAGGATGAGTTCGCCAAGCGCAACACCAAGATCATCGGCCTCAGCGTCGACGCCAATGAAGACAACAGGAACTGGCTGCCGGACATTGAGGAAGTGTCGGGGAACAAGGTCGACTATCCGGTGATCGGCGACAGCGACCTCAGCGTCGCGAAGAAGTACAACATGCTTCCGGCCGACGCAGGTGAAACCGCCGCCGGCCGTACCGCGGCCAACAATGCGACCGTCCGCACCGTCTACATTGTCGGCCCGGACAAGAAGATCCGCGCCATGCTGCTCTATCCGATGAGCAGCGGCCGCAACTTCGACGAGGTGCTGCGCCTTCTGGATTCGGTCCAGCTGACCGAGAACAAGGGGGTCGCGACCCCGGTCAACTGGAAGCCGGGCGAAGATGTCATCATCCCGCCGTCGGTCAGCGACGAGGACGCCAAGGCGAAATATCCGAACGGCTGGGAAACGGTGAAGCCCTACCTCCGCCGCATTCCGCAACCGGCGGACTAATCATAGGCGCGCACCGTCGCGCGCGACAGCATCCGGTCCTCCAGCGAATAATAGAGATGGGTCGATCCATCCTGCTGGAGGATCGCCGATGCGGCAAAGGCGATGTCGGTTTCAGACCGGTCCTTCGCCGGGGGCGGGACCAGCATCGGCTCCACGCCGCGGTCCGTGACGCATTCGCAATTGCGGTCGAGCGTGACCCAGCCGATACGCCAGCGCGCATCGTGGGTAGCGCCGTTGTAGAACATGACGGGATCGCGTCCGGGACATTGCACGATCGGCCCCGGCGACAGATGCCAATTGTCCCAACTATCCTCCCGCACAGGAATGACCTCTTTCAGGACGGTCCATTCCGTGCCGATCTCAGGGCCGCTGGCCATGCCGATCCGCGAGGCATCATCGCGGGCGAATTCATAGAATAGCCGCCAGCTGTCATCGGCCGCCCGGAACAGGGTGGCTTCCTTGATATTGCCCTCCCCCTCGGCCGCTTTCAGGATCACCTCGCGCTTCTTGAGGCTGTGAATGTCCTTGCCGGTCGCCAGCAGCAACGATCCCTGCCGCCGCCCTGCCTCCACGCCGGTGAAGAAGACGAACAAGCCGTCGTCCGTCGGCTCGACGGTCGGGTCCTCGACCCCTCCGGCGTCTGCGTCCTCCGGACCGGGCGCGATCGCCGGCTTGTCGTCCATCAGGAAGTTGAGCCCGTCGTCGGAACAGCCGCACCAGATGATGCCGGTCGGATCGTCCACGCCCAGCGGCTTTGGCACGCCGCGCATCATCAGCCACAGCTTGCCTTCGCGAGCCCAGACATAGGGACTCATCCAGTCCATCGATCTCAGCGGCTCGGCCGCCGTAAGGCAAACTTGGTCGACCTGTTCGACGACATAGGCGACCATCGCCTCAGGCCTTTCGCGGCGGCATCACTTCGGATCGAGCCGAAGCAATTTGCCCCCGCTATTGCCGTCCTGGAGTAGATAGACACTGCCGTCCGGTCCCTGGTCCACCGCCCGGATCCTGGCGCCCATCGGCCAATTCTCGGCCTTGGTCGCCTTGTCGCCGTCGATATCCACCCGGATCAGCGCCTCGCCGGACAAGGCGCCAACCAGCGCATCGCCCTTCCACTGCGGAAATTTGTCGCCGGTGTAGATCATCATTGCGCCCGGCGAGATAGACGGCGTCCACCAGACCTTCGGCGCCTCGAAACCGTCGCCCTGCTTATGGTCCGGGATATCCTTCCCATCATAATGACTGCCGTTCGATACAAGCGGCCAGCCGTAATTCTTGCCCGGCAGGATCAGGTTGATCTCATCACCGCCCTTTGGCCCCATCTCGCTTTCCCACAGCCGCCCGTCCGGCGCGAACTGGATGCCGAGCAGGTTGCGATGGCCCATCGACCAGAATTCCGCCGCGACCCCGCCCCGCGATGCCCAGGGATTCCCGGGCGCGGGTGCGCCTTCCGCGGTCAGGCGAAGCACTTTGCCGAGGTTACCTCCGAATTCCTGCGCTGGTGTCATTTCCTGCCGCTCGCCCGACGTCAGGTAGAGGTAGCCGTCCGGCCCGAACGCGATCCGATGCGAGAAATGGCCACTGCCGGACTCCTTGGGTTGCTGCCGCCAGATGACCTTGAAGTCCTTCAAGGCCGGCGCCGCGACATTGCTAAGATCGAGCGTGCCATAGCCCAGCGCCGCGCCGCTCGTGCCGCCCGGACCGCCTTCGACGAAGGACAGATAGACGCGCTGGTTACCGGCGAAGTCCGGATGCGGCATCACGTCCCCAAGCCCGCCTTGCCCGGCAACCACGGCATTCGGAACGCCGCCGACTTCCGTGCGCTTTCCATTGGTGACGTCGACCAGCCACAGCTTGCCCTCCTTCTCGGTCAGAAGCGCCATGTTGGTCAGCGGCAAGCCGCTCCCCGGCAGGAAGGCCATGGCCCAGGGCGTGTCGAAATCCGCCACTTCGGTCACCGTAAAGGGCTGGTCCGCGCTTGCCGCCCGCTGAGCCGCACCTTCCGACTGGCAAGCCGCGCAGAGCGTCGCGATCATTGCTGCTTGCAAAACTCTTCGGCTCATCCAATTTCTCCTGATGGCAGGGGCGACACGAAAGGCTCCCATGGACAAGGTCGCTATCCTTTCCTTAGCCACGGCCGTGCCGCCGTACATCGTTGAACAAAGCGAGGCGAAGTCCAAGGCGCGCGAGCTTTTCGGCGGGCGCAAGGAATTGTTCGACCGGCTGGCAGGCGTCTTCGACAACGCCGGCATCGCCCAGCGCCACATCGTCGCGCCGATTGATTGGTACGAACATTCTCACGGGTGGAAGGAACGCAACAGGCTCTATCTGGATGCGTCGGACGCCCTGTTTCGCGACGTCGCTACGATGGCAATCGAGCAGGCAGGCCTTTCTCCTGACGAAATCGACGGAGTGGTCGCCGTATCCACCACAGGCATTGCAACACCGAGCCTCGACGCCCGAAACGGCCCGGGAATCGGCCTCAGAGCGGACATCCGCCGCGTTCCAATCTTCGGGATGGGCTGCGCGGGCGGCGTGAACGGGCTGGCCACCGCAGCGCGGCTGGCAGCCGCCGAGCCCGGCACTCGCTGGCTGTTCGTGACGATCGAGACCTGCTCGATCGCCATCCGCCTCGACAGCGACGATCCGGCGGCGATCGTAGCCACCGCGATTTTCGGCGATGGCGCTGCGGCGGCGGTGGTGCAGGCCGGGGCCGCTGGATTTGCAACCATCGCGGGGTCCGGAGAGCGAATGTGGCCAGACACCCTCAACATCATGGGATGGCGGGTCGAAGATCCGGGCCTCGCCGTCGTGTTCGACCGCGCCATTCCGCCATTCGTGGAAGCGGAACTGGCCGAGGCGGTCGATACGATGCTGGCGGACTTCGGCTGCGGAAGAGACTCCATCGACCGCTTCTGCTGTCATCCCGGTGGGGTGAAGGTGATCGACGCGATCGAAAGCGCGCTGGAGCTTCCGATCGGAACACTGGACCTGGAACGCGATGTCCTTAACGACTGCGGGAACATGAGCGCACCGACTGTCCTGTTCGTCCTCGACCGGCTGATCTCCCGCGGCCTTCCTCAGCGGACGATGCTGACCAGCTTCGGGCCGGGATTTACCTGCGCCGGAATGTTGCTGGAGCGCGCATGAGCTGGGCGGCGATCGCGATCCTATGCTTCGTCACGGTGCAGCGGATCGCGGAATTGCTCCTCTCCCAACGCAACACGAAGCGGCTGCTGGCGCGAGGCGCTTGTGAAGTGGCGCCCGAACATTATCCGTTCCTCGTCCTGCTCCACGCTTCCTGGCTGGCGGTCCTGTGGATCTTCGGACCGGGACCGCCCATCCACATCATCCCGCTAATCCTGTTCATCCTGCTCCAACTCGGTCGGGTTTGGGTCATCGCGACGCTTGGCGAGCGATGGACGACACGCATCATCATCCTGCCTGGCTCCCCGCTGGTCACGACCGGCCCATATCGCTGGGTCAACCACCCCAACTATCTCGTCGTTATCGGAGAGATTGCCGTTCTGCCACTGGTGTTCGGCTTGCCGGGCGTCGCGATCGTCTTTTCACTTCTGAACGCGGCTATTCTTGCCGTCCGGATCAAGGCCGAGAACCGCGCCCTTGGGCGCTGAGGTAGCCGGATAGACGTAGACATCATAGGATTCGCCAGACAGGGCGGGACGAAGCCGTGCCACGAAACCCATGGAAGCCAGGAATCTTGCCTTGTTTTCCGGCGTCACCGTGAGGACATTGTGAAACATATACTTGAGTTTGGCACGTTCGTAGCGGTCGAGGTTCGTGGTCGAGAGATAAACGACCGGCCGTCCCGTTGACCGATGCAGTCGACGCGCATCGGACACCACGTCATCCAGGGTCAAATCGCTTCGGGAATTCTTGATCAGCCGGGAAAATTCCCCGAAGCGCCCCTCCCGCATCATCCACACCGGGTTATCGACATAATAGTTGAAGGCGTCGAGGACGGTATCGGGATCGCCCATCAGAATGGCACCCTGCAAGCTGGGCTGCTTCAGCAATTCGGCGACGTCGGCCGACCTCGTATAGGGGGTTCCTCTGATGCGTCCTTCGATTGGAAAGGTCAGGCGAACGGTCTGCGCGAGAAGCAGGCAGGCCAATGTCCATGCGCCCACTACTTCCATGCTCTTCGTCCAGTGGCGTTCCGGAAGGGGTTCGCCGCCTCCCTTGATGACGATCCAGTGCAGCGACAAGAGGTAGATGGGAAACAGCATTTCGTGCCGGTAGTCCGACGGATAGACGATATAGTAGAACTGCTTCAGGGCAACGAAGGCCACGATCGCAGCAACCAGCGCCGGTCGGTTCCTGACGAGTGACAGGATGCTTACGAACATCACGATATTCAACAGCAGGGGCGACGAACTCGCGACGTGAAATCCGTGCTCAGTGTCCACCAGGGCCCTGCCAAATGTAGCGAGCGAGAGAGTATCGAGATTGCTCGACACTGCTCCGTCGTTGAAAGGCGGATAGACGGTGATGAAGCAAAGCCAGGCGCCGATCGCCGCGATTACCGAATTGGCGAAAAATCTCACCCAATCCGATCGCTCCGCCGATTTATCGCTGTACAGCTCAATGAACCGGAACAGCAGGAAACAGCCAGCCAATATGCAGCTTGGCACGTTCGTGTTTGCAAGCAGTGCGATGAGCAGACCGAGCCAGATGCTATTCTTGATCCGGTCGTAAAGCGCCGCGATCAGGAACATGACGAGGACGGCGATGTCGTAGTTCCGGGCGACGACGACATATTCGAATGCGCCGTAGAAACTGAACAGCACCAGGCCAATGATCGCCAGGCGGAATGGCGAATATAAAGCGAACAAGCCCATTGCCGCGAAGCCGACAAGCGCGGAAACAAACGGGAGCACCTCGCGATAGGGCGCGACCCAATGCGCTGCTCGGAGCAGGAGATACCAAAGGGCGGGATGACCCTCGCCATGGAGGTTCCGAAGCATCTCGATCGTATTGTCGCCCGACAAGGCCAAGGTCAGCGCCCGAACCTCGTCCCGCCAGAACACATGGTCCGTCATCAGCCAGACGACCAAAATGCTCCAGAGAAGCAGCAAGATTATTCGGGGCAAACTACGGGGCGCGGCCGGGCTGTCCCCGGACAGCGGAGAATAAATGAAACTCGTCAAACTAATCCCCGTCCCTGCCAACAGCCTGTGATTACTGCCTTGTTCACGGTTTACAATATGTTAATCTCAACATCCTAGGTCGGAAGCATTCTTCTTCGGGGGGAAATGGCGTGATCGACGGGCGTAAAGTTGCGGTGGTGCTTCCGGCTTATAATGCCGCAAAAACGCTCGAACAGACGTTTGCGGAAATCCCGACCGATATCGTCGACGACGTAATCCTCGTCGACGACGCCAGTACGGATCTCACGGTGAGGGTGGCGGAGCGGCTGGGTATCCATACGGTCATCCACGCCCGCAACGCAGGTTACGGCGCAAATCAGAAAACCTGCTATTCGGCCGCCTTGTCCCGCGGCGCAGACATCGTCGTCATGCTTCATCCCGACTATCAATATTCGCCGCGCCTGCTGACGGCGATGGCAGGTATGATCGCCTCGGGCCACTATGACGCCGTGATGGCCTCGCGGATCCTGGGCGGTGGTGCGCTGACCGGCGGAATGCCGCGGTATAAATATATCGCCAATCGCTTTCTGACGGCGGTTCAGAATCTTCTGATGGGCGCCAAGCTTAGCGAATATCACACCGGCTACCGGGCATGGAGCAGGGACGTATTGACGCGCCTGCCATTGGCCGCCTGCTCCGACGACTTTGTCTTCGACAACGAGATGGTTGCCCAGGCGATGTGGGCAGGGTTCAAGGTCGGCGAGATAAGCTGCCCGACCAAATATTTCCCGGAAGCGTCGAGCATCAACTTCCGCCGCAGCTGCATCTATGGCCTTGGCGTTTTGCGCACCGCGCTCGTCTATCGCCTTTGCCGCTGGAAGCTGTGGGCTTCTCCGCTTTACGCGAAGGACGCAGCGCCGCTTTCCTTTCCGTCCTCGTCGGTTCCATCGATGACGATCGCCGAACCGATCGGCCGAGCCCGCGCGGCATGATCCGGAGCGCGCTCCGGCGCGGACCCATCAAGACGGGAGTCGAGCTCTTGTCATTGCCGGCAACCCGCCAACTGCTCCGCTATGCCATCGCCGGCTTTTGCGTGACCCAGTTCGCGGCCGGCGTCTATTCAGCGATCATATTCATTTTCGCCATCGATCCGCTGAAGGCCAATGCCATCAGCACCACGTTCGGCCTGGCCGCTGGTTATTTGGCCCATAGCCGCTTCAGCTTTGCAGTGGGCAGTTCAGTTCGCGAGCATCTTCAGCTAGGCCGTTTCCTGCTCGCCTCACTTCTGGCGTTCATGATCAACAGCTTCTGGATCTGGCTGCTGGTGAAGCAGATGCATCTGTCTCCATTCGCACCTGTCCCGCTGATGATGTTTGCAACTCCTTGCATCAGCTTCCTGCTCAATCGCTACTGGGTGTTCCGGGCCTACTAGCTGACGGCCTGCCAATGGTGGCAAATGTCTTCTCGCTTCTGAATGCGGCCATGCTCTATGTCCGCATCCGAGCCGAGTACCATGCGCTGGAGACTTACCGCCGATGAAGTTTGCTTCCTTTGCCGCCGTTGCGGCCTTCGCAATGCTTGCCGGCTGCACCACCATAGACTCATCGCGAAGCGACTTCCTCTCCGGCTTTGGCTCCCTGTGCGGCCAGGCTTACGAAGGCCGGATCGTCAGCCCGCCGGTTGCCGCGGACGAAGCATTCGCCGGAAAGCCGCTGGTCATGCACGTCGTGACGTGCACCGCTGACACCGTCCGCATTCCCTTCCACGTCGGCGACGACCATAGCCGGACCTGGGTCCTCACTCGAACGGCGACGGGCCTGCGCCTCAAGCACGACCACCGCCACCGCGACGGAAGCGAGGATCGTGTCACCCAATATGGCGGCGACGCGACCACGCCCGTCGACGCGGAGCGGCAAATATTTCCGGCGGACGATTTCACCAAGGACCTGTTGCGTCGCGAGGGCAATATCGCCGGTGTCGATAATGTCTGGGCGGTTGAGCATCGGCCGGGCCAGTTCGCTTACGAACTGCGGCGGCCGGGCCGATTTTTCCGCGTCGAGTTCGACCTTTCCCGCCCAGTCGCGACGCCCCCGGCGGCCTGGGGCAGCGAATAGCGACCGCAGCCCGACTCCCTGCTTGCGAGTTCCAGATGACGCGCCTATATGGCGGCCTCTCACCTCGACATCGTTAAGGCGTTGAGGCTGAGCCCGGAGGGGCTCGGCACAGAGAGGGTTTTGAATTTTCGAAAGGTTCGGATTGACCGACACCGCTGCCATCACCCGGCTTATCGAGCCCACCGTCAAGGAACTGGGCTTCGATCTCGTGCGCGTGGCGATGATCGGCGGAACGTCGGATCCGACGCTGCAGATAATGGCGGAGCGGCCTGACACGCGCCAGCTGACGATCGACGATTGCAGCGACCTTTCTCGCAAGCTCAGCGATCTGCTCGATGCCGAAGAAGCCGCTGGCCGCGACCCGATCGAGGGCGGCTATCGCCTGGAGGTCTCTTCGCCCGGCATCGACCGGCCGCTCACCCGCCTGAAGGACTATGCCGACTGGGCCGGTCATGAAGCGCGGATCAAATATGCGAATCCGGTCGACGGGGCCAAGCAGGTGTCCGGGATCATCGAAGGAATTTCCGGCGATACGATCAGTGTCGCGACACCCAAGGGCGAGCGCCAGATCGAGTTCGCCAATATCGCGTCGGCCAAGCTCCTCTTGACCGACAAGCTCATTAACGCCACCGCGCCGCTCAGTTCCGAAGGCGCCGATTTGATCAAGACGGAAGGTTGAACACCATGGCCACCGCCGCTCCTACGCCCGCAGCCGCTACCGCCAACAAGGCAGAGCTGCTCGCCATCGCCGATGCGGTCGCGCGCGAGAAGCTGATCGACAAGGGCATCGTCATCGAGGCGATGGAGGACGCGATCCAGCGTGCCGCCCGTGCCCGTTACGGCGCCGAAAACGATATCCGCGCCAAGCTCGATCCCAACACCGGCGACCTCCGCCTATGGCGCGTGCTCGAGGTGGTCGAAGAGGTCGACGACTATTTCAAGCAGGTCGACATCAAGGGCGCGCAGAAGCTGAAGGCCGATGCCGCCGTCGGCGATTTCATTGTCGACCCGCTGCCGCCGATCGAATTCGGACGCATCGCGGCCCAGGCCGCCAAGCAGGTCATCTTCCAGAAGGTCCGCGACGCCGAGCGCGAGCGCCAGTATGAGGAATTCAAGGACCGCAACAGCGAAGTCATCACCGGCGTCGTCAAGCGGGTCGAGTTCGGCCACGTCGTCGTCGACCTGGGCCGGGCCGAAGGCGTCATCCGGCGCGACCAGCAGATTCCCCGCGAAATGGTCCGCGTCGGCGACCGCATCCGCTCGCTGATCATGTCGGTCCGCCGCGAAACCCGCGGCCCGCAGATCTTCTTGAGCCGCGCGCATCCCGACTTCATGAAGAAGCTGTTCGCGCAGGAAGTGCCGGAAATCTACGACGGCATCATCGAGATCAAGGCCGCCGCCCGCGACCCGGGCAGTCGCGCCAAGATCGGCGTCATCTCCTACGACAGCTCGATCGACCCGGTCGGCGCCTGCGTCGGCATGAAGGGCAGCCGCGTCCAGGCCGTCGTCCAGGAGCTGCAGGGCGAGAAGATCGACATCATTCCATGGTCGGAAGACACCGCGACCTTCGTCGTCAACGCGCTTCAGCCCGCGACCGTCAGCCGCGTCGTCATCGACGAGGAAGAAAGCCGCATCGAAGTCGTCGTTCCGGATGACCAGCTGAGCCTGGCAATTGGCCGCCGTGGCCAGAACGTCCGCCTCGCTTCGCAGCTGACCAGCTCGCAGATCGACATCCTGACCGAAGCCGACGCCAGCGAGAAGCGCCAGCGCGAGTTCGTCGAGCGCTCCGAAATGTTCCAGACCGAACTGGACGTCGATGAGACGCTGGCCCAGCTGCTGGTCGCCGAAGGCTTCACCAGCCTGGAAGAAGTGGCCTACGTCGAAGTCGACGAGATCGCTTCGATCGAGGGTCTCGACGACGAGATCGCCGGCGAGCTTCAGAGCCGCGCGACCGAGGCGCTGGAGCGCCGCGAAGCTGCTTCGCGCGACGAACGCCGTGGTCTCGGTGTCGAGGATGCGCTGGCCGAACTGCCCTACCTCACCGAGCAGATGCTGGTGACCTTGGGCAAGGCCGGGATCCTTACTCTCGATGACCTGGCGGATCTCGCCACCGACGAGTTGATCCAGAAGAAGCGCGCAGAGCCGCGCCGCCGGGCCGAAACGACCAACAAGCGCGCCGAGGACAAGGCGGGCATATTGGCCGAATATAGCCTGAGCGAAGAGCAGGGTAACGAGATCATCATGGCCGCCCGAGCCCATTGGTTCGAGGACGAGGAAGCTCCCGCTTCTGCAACCGAGGAGGACGCGGTTGCGGAAAAGGACCAATGATCCGCTAGAAGCGCACGTACCGGAGCGCAGCTGCATCCTCACCCGGCGGACGGCGCCGCGTGAGGAGCTGATCAGGCTTGCGCTCGGCCCGGACGGGCAAGTGGCACCGGACATTCGCGCCCGCGCACCCGGCCGCGGCGCCTGGATCGGCGTCGGCCGTGCCGCGCTCGATGAGGCGAATTCCAAGGGCAAACTGAAAGGCGCCCTTTCCCGCGCCTTCAAGACCAGCACGCTCGACATACCCGCCGATCTCGGCGAACTGACCGAGCAGGCTCTCCGCCAACAGGTCCTCGACCGGCTGGGCCTGGAAGCGCGCGGCGGAACGCTGATCAACGGTTCGGAAAAGGTCGAGATCGCGGCCCGGCAGGGCAAGGTGCATCTGCTGATCCACTCGTCCGACGCCGGCGAGGACGGCAACAAGCGCCTCGACCAGGCCTGGCGCGTCGGCGGCGGGGACAAGGCCGGACTGGTATTTCCGGAAGACCGCACCATCTTATCCATGGCGCTTGGCCGCGAGAACGTGGTACACATCGCCCTGACCGACGCAGCCGCCGCAAGGCGTGTGCTTCACGCCATCAACCGGTGGCGTGCTTTCATTGATCCCGATGCTGGGCTAGACGGCGGCGACGCCGCTGGGCCGAGTGCGGCTGACGAATTTGTAGACGAAGGAAACGCATGACCGACCAGAGCGACAAGCCCAAACTTGGCACCCGGCCGCCGCTGGGCCTGAAGCGCACGGTCGAGACCGGCAAGGTGAAGCAAAGCTTCAGCCATGGCCGCTCGAACACCGTCGTGGTCGAGGTCAAGAAGCGCCGCATCCTGGGCAAGCCGGGCGAGGCACCGCCGCCGGCTGAAGCCAAGCCGGAAGCCGCCGCGCCTGCGCCGGCTCCAAAGCCCGCCGCGCCCGCGCCGAAGGCTCCAGCGCCAAAGCGCCCTGTGGACGACATCACCGCCCGCAAGGAAATGCAGGAGCGCCTGCTGCGTGAGGCCGAAGAAGCGCGCATGACTTCGCTTGAGGAAGCACGCCGCCGCGAAGACCGCTCCAAGCAGGAGCAGAGCGAGGAAGAGAAGCGCCGCGCCGAGGAAAATCGCAAGGCCGAGGAAGAAGCCGCGCGCAAGGCAGTTGAAGACGCCGCCGAGGCCGAACGCCTCGCTGCCGAGCAAGCCGCCCAGGCTGCTGCCGCTCCGCCGGCCGAACAGACTGCCGAGCAGGATAGCGATCGCGAATTCCGCCGTCCGGCTTCCGCGCCTTCGCACGCTCCGAAGCGCCCAGCCCCGGCCCACCCGGGTGCCAATCGTGGCCGGGTCGACGATCGCCGTCACGCCGGCAAGCTGACCGTCAGCCGCGCCCTGTCGGGCGAAGACGACAGCCGCGCCCGCAGCCTCGCCGCGCTTCGCCGCGCACGCGAGAAGGAAAAGCGCGCCCATCAGCAGTCCGGTCCCGCGGTCAAGCAGTACCGCGACGTCGACGTTCCCGAGGCGATCACGGTCCAGGAACTCGCCAAGCGTATGGGCGAGCGCGGTGCCGACCTCGTCAAGGCACTGTTCAAGATGGGTACGCCCGTCACGATCACCGAGACGATCGACCAGGATACTGCAGAGCTGCTGATCGTCGAGTTCGGCCACCGCATCAATCGCGTCTCCGATTCCGACGTCGACATCCAGGCCGAAGCGGACGTCGATGCTCCGGAAACACTGCAGTCGCGTCCGCCGGTGGTCACGATCATGGGCCACGTCGACCACGGCAAGACCTCGCTGCTGGACGCGATCCGCGGCGCCAAGGTCGTCGCCGGAGAGGCCGGTGGCATCACCCAGCACATCGGCGCCTACCAGGTGGCGATGAAGGACAAGTCGAAGATCACTTTCCTCGACACGCCGGGCCACGAAGCCTTCACCGAAATGCGCGCTCGCGGCGCCAACGTCACCGACATTGTCGTGCTGGTCGTTGCCGCCGATGACGGGCTGAAGCCGCAGACGATTGAAGCCATCAATCACACCAAGGCGGCCGGCGTCCCGATGATCGTTGCGATCAACAAGATCGACAAGCCCGACGCCAACCCGCAAAAGGTTCGCGAAGAGCTGCTCCAGCACGAAATCATCGTCGAGCAAATGGGCGGCGAAGTTCAGGACGTCGAAGTCTCTGCGCTCAAGAAGACCAACCTCGACGGACTTCTCGAAGCCATCAACCTCCAGGCCGAAATCCTCGAGCTGAAGGCCAACCCCGACCGTCCGGCCGAAGGCGCAGTGGTCGAGGCGAAGCTCGACAAGGGCCGCGGACCGCTGGCGACCGTGCTGGTTCAGCGCGGCACCTTGCGGGTCGGCGACGTCATCGTTGTCGGCGCCGCATCGGGCAAGGTCCGCGCGATGATCGACGATCATGGCCGCCAGGTGAAGGAGGCGCCGCCTTCCTTCCCGGTCGAAGTGCTCGGCCTCGGCGCCGTGCCGTCGGCGGGCGACCAGCTGACCGTGGTCGAGAATGAGGCCCGCGCCCGCGAGGTCGCTTCCTACCGACAGTCGGTGCTCGACAAGAAGCGCACGACTTCGGCGCCGCTCAGCCTCGAGAATATGTTCGCCAACCGCGCCTCGACGACGATCGAATTCCCGATGGTCATCAAGGCCGACGTGCAGGGCTCGGTCGAAGCGATCGTCAGCGCGGTCAACAAGATCTCGACCGACGAGATTCGCGTCCGCGTGCTCCATTCGGGCGTCGGTGCGATCACCGAAAGCGACGTGACGCTCGCCGCCTCGACCGGAGCGCCGATCATCGGCTTCAACGTTCGTCCGAACGCCAAGGCCCGCGAGACGGCCGAACGCAATAAGGTCGAGCTTCGCTACTACGACGTCATCTACCACCTCACCGACTGGGTGAAGGGCGCGATGGCGGGCGAGCTTGGTCCGGAGATCATCGAGCATGTCGTCGGCCGGGCCGAGGTCAAGGAAGTGTTCCCGGCCGGAAAGCGCGACAAGGCCGCCGGCCTGCTGGTGCTGGAAGGCATCATCAAGAAGGGCCTGCACGCACGCCTTACGCGCGAAGATGTCATCGTCTCCAAGACGACCATCTCCTCGCTTCGCCGCTTCAAGGACGATGTGAAGGAAGTGAACGCCGGCATGGAGTGCGGCGTTCTCTTGGCCGACACCAACGACATCAAGGCTGGCGACAACCTCGAGGTGTTCGAGGTCGAGGAACGGGCTCGTACCCTTTGATCGATCATCAAACGCCGTCATCGCGAGGAGCGAAGCGACGTGGCGATCCAGCCTGGATTGCTTCGCTCCGCTCGCAATGACGAGTAAGGGGTAAGATGCGCACCAAGGAAACTCCGGAAGGCCGTTCGGTCCGCCTGCTCCGCGTCGGGGAGCAGGTGCGCCATGTGCTGAGCGAAATCCTTCAGCGCGGCGACGTGCATGACGATACGCTTCAAAGCCACCTTGTCAGCATCACCGAAGTGCGCATGTCGCCCGACCTGCGTCACGCCACGGTGTTCGTGAAGCCCCTGCTCGGCCAGGACGAGGAAGCGGTGCTGAAGGCGCTCCGCACGAACACTGCCTATTTGCAACGTGAGGTCGCTGGCCGCGTGCGCATGAAATATGCGGCAAAGCTCAAATTCCTCGCCGACGAGAGCTTCGACGAGGGAAGCCACATCGACAAGCTACTTCGTTCCGACCACGTCGCGCAGGACCTCGACGAAGAGTGATCGACGGTCTCGACGCGCCAATGACCGGCGACGGTTGCCGGGCGGAACTGTTCGGCGACCAATGGCGCGAACCGCTCAAGGCGGCCTGCGCGGAAGACCCCGACATCTGGCCCATCTATTCGATCAGCTTCGACCCCGATCATTTCGACCAGAGCATCGATGCCTTCTCGAATGCCAAGCTCAACCGTACGTTCGTTTTGTTTGAGGGCGACGAGCTTGCCGGCATGTCGAGCTTCATCGGGATCGACGAAAGCCGGCAATGCCTCGAAATCGGCGGTACTTATTACCGGCCGCACCTGCGCGGCACAGGCTTCAACCGCCGGGTCAAGGACATGATGCTCCGCCGCGCCTTCGATTGCGGCTTCCGGCGGATCGAGTTCCGCGTCGACGAGCGCAACAAGCGCAGCCAGGCCGCGATGACCAAGCTGGGAGCGGTCCGCGAAGGTGTGCTCCGCGCCGACCGCATCACCTGGACCGGCCATGTCCGCGACACAGTTCTCTTCTCGATCCTTCAGGACGAGTGGCAATAACTCCCCTCATTTTCGTCATCCCCGCGAAAGCGGGGACCCAGCCAAGTAAAAATCTAGGTTCCCGCTTTCGCGGGAATGACGAATAAGGGGCAAATGGTCCGGTCGACTCTCTTGCTCGCCAGCCTCTTGCTCGCCTCCCCTTCGGTGGCGCAAGCGCCTGGCCTCACAATCAAGACCGGCGAAAGCTGGATGTTCGCGATCAGCCGCGGCCAGCCCGTTCGCGCGCACAAGGTCGAACCGACGGTCAAGCCAAAGCCCGGGCAGGTATTGGTCTCGCTACGCTCGATGATGGGCACCAGCCTGTCGATCGCCAGCAACAATCCGCAGGCCTATACCTACAGTGCCGAGCTGATCGGCGCCGACAAGTCCGTGCCGGTCCGCTCCTGCACCCTGCCCGCCAACGGCCGCCTGTCGTTCGAGCATTGGCCCCAGAAAGCGGCCGCGGTCCGCATCCGCGACTTCAAGATCGCGACCAAGGACGGCAGCTGCCCCTGATGGCCAAGCTCTATTTTTACTATGCGGCGATGAACGCCGGGAAATCGACCACGCTGTTGCAGGCCGACTTCAACTATCGCGAGCGCGGCATGCAGACGATGCTGTGGACCGCCGCCCTCGACGAGCGGGCCGGCACCGGCATCATCGGGTCGCGCATCGGCCTGGAGACGGAAGCGAACCGCTATGCCGAGGACACCAACCTGTTCGACGGTGTCGTCAAGGAACTCATCAAGCGCAAACTGGACTGCATCCTGGTCGACGAGGCACAGTTCCTCACCCGCGATCATGTGCTCCAGCTTTGCCGGATATCGGACGAACTGAAGATTCCGGTCCTGTGCTACGGCCTGCGTACCGACTTCCTCGGCAACCTTTTCCCGGGATCGGCGGCGCTCCTTGCACTCGCCGATTCCCTCATCGAGCTAAAGGCCGTTTGCGAGTGCGGGCGGAAGGCGACGATGAACCTTCGCGTCGATGCCGAAGGCCATGCCGTCGGCTCCGGCGATCAGACGGAAATCGGGGGCAATGACCGGTACGTCGCCCTATGCCGCAAGCATTTCTTCGAACGCCTCAAGGAAGGCGAAGCGAGGCAATTGAGCCTGGGCATCGCGCGCTAGCGACTGGCGTCACTCGTCATCGTCGTCGTATAGAAGCGAAATATTGACGCCGCGGTCCGGAAGCCACTTCCAGAGAAATACGATATTCAATGCGGCTCCGCTCACCTGGTACAGGCCGGCGGCGACGATCATCGCGGCCGGTTCGCCGCTGCGGATCGCAAAGGCGGCGGCCGCTCCCAGCGTGCCGAGCGCAAAGGCGATAAATCCGCCCAGATGATGCGGGATATAGGGTTCCAGCTTGCTGTGCCAATTGAGCCCGCGTCCCGTCCGCGCGGCTGCGTTCCCGAAGGGGCCGAATACGGTGAGCAGCGTCTTGGAAAGGCGATAGGTCAGCAGCCGCCGGCCGAAGATGACCGAATATTGCGCCACTTCTTCGAACTTGAGCGGCTGGTCGACGATCTGCTTCGGGATGCGCGGTTCTCGCGGCCACCAGCGGAGGACGGCATAGGCGATCCATTCGCGCAAGCCGAATGCGAGCGCGAAAAGCGTCACGTCCCAGCCCGCCGCCCAGGCAATGGTCGCCGTCACCAGCCCGCTGCAGGTCAGCGCCAGCCGGAAATAGGGCGAAGCAGTCTTCATGTCCGCCAGGCGCAAATGGCGGGCCGGCATGCCCAACGCCAGGAACGGCAGATAGGCCGCGATCTGGTCCTGCCCGATCGACTTCAGGCCCTCGACCAGCAGGGCGATCACGATCAATCCGGTAATCAAGGCAAGCGTCTGGAGGCGGAATGAGAAGCGCTTTGCCTGACGCTTGACGACGCGGGATGCTTTTGACCGGAGCTTGAGCGCTGTTGGCGTCGCAAGCCGCAGCATCAGCTGCGTTCCCCGCACGAACGTCACCGCCGCCAGCAATCGCGCCGCATCGGCATGGCCGATCGCAAGCACGATCACCGCCCACATCGCCGCCGTGGCGGCAAGCGGCAAATACTCGCGCCAGGCGAGCTGCTTGATTTTCTTTTTCCTTGTCATCCGAGCCAGGCGCGGATCGGCTCACGGCGGGAATGGCCGATTGCCTGAAGGTAGCGGAAAGCCTGGATGAGGACGGACATGACACTCCATGCGGCGCAAAGCACGAATGCCTCCGCGGTCCCGCCGGTTAAAAGGCCGACGGTCATGATCAACAGGATGATGTTCCGCCGCGAAATAATCATCCGAAATCTTGAATCGAACCGCTTCCACATGAACGGATTGAATCCGAAGCGAGCCTTGAATCCCTTTTCAAGAACCCGGCCGATCAAATAGGTCGCGAGGATCACCCAGCAAGACGTCCACACCCACTTATTTCCCGGCGCGACCCGGTCGATGCCAAATGCCAGGCACAGCCACCACAAGGGCGGGTGGATAATGTCATTGCCATGGTCGAGCCGGTTTCCAAACGCGCTGGAAGTGATCGTGACCCGCGCAAGCTTTCCGTCAACGGTATCGAGCAGGGTCATCAGCCAAGCTGCCGCCATGCCGGTTACAAGATTGCCGACGTAGAATTGCCACCCGGCCACGAACGTCAGCACAAGGCCAAGGATCGTCACGAAATTGGGGCTAAGACCCAGCACAGCGGCGCCGCGCGTCAGCCAAAGGGCCGGTTCGGGCCATGCATATTTCGTGACCACATCGGTCACGCCCTTGTAGACGCTGGAAAATAGCTTGCGTTCGATCGTGGAGCGCGGCTGTTCGCCAAGCGAAAGGGCGAGCGGCTCCAGCGTCCGGCGAAGCTTGCGAACATAGACCGAACCGATCGTATCGGCGCTGGCCAATGTAAGCCCGCCTTCTCCAACGATCGCTTTCTTTGCGACATCAATCTCGGCCGGCCCGACCACCACAGCCAACGGGCGCCCCTTCGTCGAAGTCACGACCGTCCCGCAATGATCCGCCAGCCAGGCAATGGTGTCGTCGGACAGCACTGCTGATGCATGTGCAATGAGCTGCCTTTCCCCGAGGTTCCCGCATTGCCGGCCAAGCCGCTCGGCGGGCTTCATTCCGAACAGTTGCTGGTCGCACTCGCCGACGATTGTAAGCAAATGAACTCTAGCTCCCGAGGCCGATGCGCGGACTTATGGTCAAAGCGGACAGGCTTGTCTATCGCGCCGCCCATGGCGCTCAACGGCTGGATCATCATCGACAAACCGATCGGGCTGGGCTCGACCCAGGCCGTCGGCGCTGTGAAGCGCATGCTGAGGGAAGCCGGCGAGCCCAAGACCAAGGTCGGCCATGGCGGCACCCTTGATCCGCTCGCCAGCGGGATCCTGCCGATCGCGCTCGGGGAGGCGACCAAGCTCGCCGGGCGGATGCTGGATGCGACCAAGTCGTACGACTTCACCATCCGCTTCGGCGAGGAGACGGATACGCTGGATTTGGAAGGGAAGGTCATTGCGACAAGCGATGTTCATCCTAGCCAAGACGAAGTCGATGCGATTTTGCCTCGGTTCACCGGACCGATCGAGCAGGTGCCGCCGGCCTTCTCCGCGCTGAAAGTAGATGGCGAACGCGCCTACGACCTCGCGCGGGCGGGGAAGGAGGTTGAGCTCAAGTCACGAAGCGTGACGGTGCATTCCCTCTCAACTTGTCGCCCCAGCGAAGGCTGGGGCCCATGTCAGGTAGAGAAGACCGAACCGTACGACATGGATGCCAGCCTTCGCTGGCATGACGGATTAAGAGAAATCACCCTCTCCGCCACCGTATCCAAGGGCACCTACATCCGAAGCCTCGCTCGCGACATTTCCCATGCGCTGGGCACCGTCGGCCATGTCACCATGCTCAGGCGGACCAAGGCCGGCCCCTTCGCCCTCAATCAGGCGATTTCGCTGGACTTTCTGCAAGATGCCGCTAAGGCGCGCCGACTGACGGAGACGGTTCTCCCGCTTGAGGCGGGTCTGGACGACATCCCGGGCCTCCCCGTCACCCCCGAACAAGCAAAGCTGCTCCGTCATGGACAGCAGCTTTTCGGGATCCCCGCGGTGCCGGGGCTTCACCTTGCGACGGACGGCGAAACGCCGGTCGCCTTGGTCGAAGCTTCGGACGACGGCCTCCGGGTCGTGCGCGGGTTCAACCTATGAGAGACAAGGAGTGATTGATGTCGATTACCGCTGAGAAGAAGCAGGAACTGATCAAGACGCATGCGCGCGCCGCCGACGACACGGGTTCGCCCGAAGTCCAGGTCGCGATCCTGACCGAGCGCATCGTCAACCTGACCGAGCACTTCAAGACCCACGCGAAGGATAATCACTCGCGCCGCGGCCTTCTGATGCTGGTCAACAAGCGTCGCTCGCTGCTCGATTATCTGAAGCGCGAAGACGCGGCCCGCTACACGGACCTGATTACAAAGCTGGGCCTCCGCAAGTAACGAAATTCAGAAGGGCGCCAACTCGGCGCCCTTCGCCATTAGGGGCCTCCCGCAATTCGGCGGACGGCCTTGGGGGCAATATCAGGCCCCGCACCGCTCGCAGACCGGATCTGTCTGCAACTAGCTGACCCCGCCGGCATCCGGCCGCCGGGTAAAGGAAATAATATGTTTGATATCAAAACCGTAGAAATCGAGCTCGGCGGAAAGACCCTGAAGCTCGAAACCGGCCGCGTTGCCCGTCAGGCTGACGGCGCCGTTCTGGCCACCCTCGGCGAAACCGTCGTCCTCTGTGCCGTTACCGCCGCCAAGTCGGTGAAGCCGGGCCAGGACTTCTTCCCGCTGACCGTCCACTACCAGGAAAAATTCTCGGCCGCCGGCCGCATCCCGGGCGGCTTCTTCAAGCGCGAGCGCGGCGCGACCGAAAAGGAAACGCTGACCAGCCGCCTGATCGACCGTCCGATCCGCCCGCTGTTCCCGGAAGGCTTCTACAATGAAGTCCTGGTGATCGCGCAGGTCCTCTCCTACGATGGAGAGAATGAGCCGGACATCGTGGCGATGATCGCCGCCTCCGCCGCCCTCACCATCTCCGGCGTTCCGTTCATGGGCCCGATCGGCGCTGCCCGCGTCGGCTACCAGGACGGCGAATATATCCTCAACCCGACCCAGGCCCAGATGAAGGAAGGCCAGCTCGACCTCGTCATGGCCGGCACGCCCAACGCGGTGATGATGGTCGAATCCGAAGCCAAGGAGCTTTCGGAAGAGGTCATGCTCGGCGCCGTCATGTTCGGCCACGAAGCCAGCCAGAAGGTCTGCAAGGCGATCATCAGCCTGGCCGAAAAGGCCGCCAAGGACCCGTGGGAACTCGACCTGCTCGACGACAGCGCGGACACCAAGGCCAAGCTCAAGGACGTCATCGGCAAGGACCTTGCCGCCGCCTACAAGCTGACCAACAAGCAGGAGCGCCAGACCGCGATCAACGAAGCCCGCGCCAAGGCCCGCGAAGCCTTCGCCGAGCTCGAAACGTCGAATCCGGCCGCCTACCTCGCCACCCTGAAGCTGGTGAAGAAGCTTGAGGCCGACGTCGTCCGCGGCGCCATCCTCAAGGAAGGTCACCGCATCGACGGCCGCGACACGAAGACGGTCCGCCCGATCGAGGCGATGGTCGGCTTCCTGCCGCGCACTCACGGCTCGTCGCTGTTCACCCGCGGTGAAACCCAGGCGATCGTCACCACCACGCTCGGCACCAAGGATGCGGAGCAGATGATCGACGGCCTCGACGGCCTCAGCTACTCGCGCTTCATGCTGCACTATAACTTCCCGCCCTATTCGGTCGGCGAAGTGGGCCGCTTCGGCGCTCCGGGCCGCCGCGAAGTCGGACACGGCAAGCTCGCCTGGCGCGCGCTTCACGCCATGCTGCCGACGGCGGAAGAGTTCCCCTACACGATCCGCGTCCTCTCCGACATTACGGAGAGCAACGGTTCCTCGTCGATGGCCACCGTCTGCGGCGGCAGCCTTGCGATGATGGACGCCGGCGTGCCGATGGCGCGTCCGGTTGCCGGCATCGCCATGGGCCTCATCCTCGAAGGCAAGGACTTCGCGGTGATCAGCGACATCCTGGGCGACGAGGATCACCTCGGCGACATGGACTTCAAGGTTGCCGGCACCAGCGATGGCATCACCGCACTGCAGATGGACATCAAGGTCGCGGGCATCACCGAGGAGATTATGAAGGTCGCCCTCGCCCAGGCCAATGAAGGCCGTGCGCACATTCTTGGCGAAATGGCCAAGGCGCTCGACCACACCCGCACCGAACTGTCGGCCCACGCGCCGCGGATCGAAACGATGCAGATCGCCAAGGACAAGATCCGCGAAGTGATCGGCACCGGCGGCAAGGTAATCCGCGAGATCGTCGCCACCACCGGCGCCAAGGTCGACATCGACGACGAAGGCCTGATCAAGATCAGCTCGTCCGACCTGTCGCAGATCGAGGCCGCTCGCGCCTGGATCCACGGCATCGTCGCGGAGCCGGAGCCCGGCACCATCTACACCGGCAAGGTCGCCAGCATCGTCGATTTCGGCGCTTTCGTGACCTTCATGCCCGGCAAGGACGGCCTGGTTCACGTGTCCGAGATCAAGAACGAGCGCGTCGAGAACGTCCGCGACATCCTGTCCGAAGGCCAGGAAGTTAAGGTCAAGCTCCTCGAGGTCGATCCGCGCGGCAAGGTTCGCCTGTCGATGCGTCTCGTCGACCAGGAAACCGGCGCCGAGCTGGAAGACACCCGCCCGCCCCGCGAACCGCGCGAAGACCGTGGTCCGCGCGGTGACCGTGGTGATCGCGGTCCGCGCCGTGACGGCCGTGGCCCGCGTCGCGACGGCGGCGACCGTGATCGTGGACCCCGCCGTGAAGGCGGAGACCGTGGCGACCGTGGACCTCGTGGTGAAGGTCGGGGCGGCGAAGGCCGTGGTGACCGTGGTCCCCGTCGTGAAGGCGGCGACCGCCAGCGCGACGACGGCCCCGCGCCCGAGTTCGCTCCTGCGTTCCTGCGGAACGACGACGAATAATCGTCATCGCGAGGACCCCGGACTTGTCCGGGGGCCGTGGCGATCCAGCTGGATTGCTTCGCTCCGCTCGCAATGACGGGCAAAAAAATGAAGGGCCGCTCCGCAAGGGGCGGCCCTTTTGCTTTGCCTATTCCGGCCCGCCCAACTTGGCCTTCAGGAAAGCAACCACCTTCGGCCAGCTATCCGCTCGAGCCACCCAATTGCCTTCCTCCGTACCGCCAAGCTTGCTGACCCAGGCATCCTTGGACGCTGCCGACCGGGGCGCTCCCGCCACGCCATGGCCCGCGTCCTTGTACCGAAGCACCACCGGCTGCGGCGCACCCTTCGCCTTCGCCCGTTCGACGATCTGGTCGGTCATCGGGCAGCTTGGCCACAATTTCTCCGCCTCGCCGCAGATCAGCATCAGCGGGCCATTGTACTTCTCCACCGGGATCGCGGCGTCGGGGTTGCTGTCCAGCTCCTTCAGGCCGTTCACGAAGACCGGCATCAGGCCCTCGCTGCCCGGCTGCCCCTTATAGGCAAGGTGCGCGACCGGCTCCCCCTTCTCGCTCCATGAGGAGCTGAACGAGCCCAGCACATAATTCTCAGCGCTCATCCCGTCCCACACCACGCTGGACGGCATGCCGAGCACCGCCGCGCCGATGCCCGGATAGCGGGTCGCGACCAGCAGCCCCGCCTCCGCCCCTTTCGAATATCCGACAATCGCGATGCGCCCGGCATCGACCCCCGGCTGCTTCTTCAGCCAGTCGAGCGCGCGGTAGAAATCCTCCAGCGGAATATTGACCAGCTTCGCCGATTTGCCCGGCGCATTGTGATAGGCGAGCTGCAGCGTGCTGAATCCCTCGGCCTGCAGCAGCAGCGCCTGTGCCTGCGCCCCCTGGCTCAATCCCCCCTCGGACCCGCCGAGCAGCAGCACCGCCGGATGAGGCCCCTCACCCGCCGCCGGGAAGTAGTTGCCAAGCACCCCCGCCGCATCGATCCGCTGTCCGGTAGGCCCGGCCTCGACCAGCTTCGCCGGCTTCGGCGGAAGGCTCGCCATCCAAGCCCCGCCACCCGCGCCAATCAGTACCACCGCTCCAACCACGCCCAGCGCGATCTTCCATCCCCGTTTCATGCGTCGTTCCTTTGCGGAAGCTTCATTGCGATCATGCAACGGCATGGGGTGCGGAGGGAATGAGAATCGAATTTCGATGAACGGCCGAAGGGTGTGGGCGAGATGTCGTGATCCAGCGTCGCATCGCAATTAGGCTTGGCGCCGTGCCAGGGCAAATGGCAGGAATGGGTGGAAAGCGGTCATTAACTTGACGTCTACAGTTGCGGCTTTAGCGTCGCAGTATGGGGGCCGCTCTAGGCGGACAGTTGCGTAACCGGGGGATTTTTCATGAGAAAATTGAGTGCGCTTTCGGCGGCGATGGTTCTTAGCTTGGCTGGGCAACCGATAGCGGCGTTTGCGGCACAAGGGTCTGTAAGATGGGTATTTTGCTCCTATCAACGAGCGGGTGCAGCATACGCCACTGATCTTACCGAGGTGTTCGCAGTTCCGGACACGGGGCAGCACGTCTATTCTTCCGACTGGTATAAAGCCATGGAGGCTGACACCGACAGCCGGAGATCGACAAATCTTTCCTGCCCCGATGATGACACCCGCGAGAAAAGCGAGTCTCGACGTCAGGAGAAGATCGATTTCTACCTAGGAAGAGGGGCAGAGATTGGTACCCTCGCGACGCCGTCAGTCCCGAAGGTGCGGACCAGCACTCCGGCGTCTTCGAAAGTGGCTGATAAGGCCGCGCCAAAGTCGCGAGATACGCAGGCGAAGGAACCAGTCGCTGGCGGTCCGACGGCTGCCGAGATTGCCGCCGAAAAGCATCGCGCCGTCGAGGAACGAAATCGGGCCGCGCAGGAAAAATATGAGGCCGAACTCGCCGAGCAGAAGCGCAAGGTCGAGGAATATGAGCAGGCCCAGGCGGACGTCGCACGAAAGAAAGCCGAACAGGCCGCTGCCGCTCAGGCTGCGATGGCTGCGCATGACGCCCAGCTTGCAGTCGCTGCCGAGGCGCAGCGCAAGCATGAAACCGACCTTGCGAAATATGAGCAGGAGGTCGCAGCCCAGAAACTTCGCAAGGACTTTGACGAGCGTCACAAGCTTGGCCAGGCGTCGACTGATGCCGACGCCAATCAATGTGTCACTGAGCCTGAAACCCAGCTCAACGCATCCTTCCAGGGAAACACGGCGGCAAGCGTCATCAACGGTTGTGGCAAGCCGGTCGACGTCCGCATTTGCCTGATGACCGAGAAGGGCTGGAATTGCGGCGTGACCTACGGGCTCGGATCGCAGCAGCGCTGGAGCCACTCCAGCTTCAATGCCACCGGGCAAGTGTTTAGCGATGCGAGGACGTCGGGCAGCAGCCGGGCGCTTGCGTCGCCGAACTAACCGTGACTTAGCGTCCGCTTTGGGTCGAAAGCTGCCATTAGCAGCGTCGTTCTCGACCCCTCATCTGGACCGAGTCGACTCGAATTCTGCGAACTCGCACATGCCTGCACTTCCGCCTCATGCCCCCGGCCTACGGCTTCAAAAACTCTCCAACCACCTCAACAAATTCCTCGTCGTCCGCCCCAGCGTTGGGCGAATGATCGCCGCCCGGCACGATCCACAGCGCGGACTTGGAGATCGCGCCGTACATCGCGACCGGGATCGACACCGGGAAGAATTCGTCGCGGTCGCCGTGGACGATGAGCGTCGATGCCTTAACCTTGGCGAGGTCGGCGGTGGTAAGGTTCATGTCGTTGGTGCTGGTTGCAAAGGCCGAGAATTGGCTGACCAGATCCTTTACCTGACCATCGCCGCGCGTGGCGCATTTGCGAAAACCGTCAAGCACCGGCGGCGGCAGGCCGTCCTTCGCGACCCCACTGAGCATTGCCCGTGCCTGCTCCTGGAACTCGTAGGCCGCGCCAACCACCACCATCTTCGACAGCCGGTCGGGATGGCTAGTGGAAAGTTGCAGCAGGGTCATTCCGCCGCTGCTGAAGCCGATCGCCCGGGCTTGGGCGATGCCTAGGTTATCCATCAGTGCGCGGACGTCCTCGGCGGCCTGGCGGTGGGAGAATTTGTTCGACGGGTTGGTCGAGCGGCCATGGCCGCGCGCGTCGACGGTGATGACTCGGTATTGCTTGGCCAGTTCAACCGCCGTCGGCGCCCACTCCGCCGCGCACATACCGAAGCCATGGAGCAGGATCAGCGGCTCGCCACTTCCCCGAACGTCATAATAAAGCTCGACGCCGTTGACCTTGACGCTCTCGGCGGCTGCCGGAGCGTGGAACGCAAGTGCGGCTGCAACGGCCGCGATCAGGACCCTGTTCATGACACCCCCCGATTATAACGGGCGGCTCGTAGCATAGTTGGCATCGCGGCGTGAAATTCAGCTGTCCTACAGCCCCCAATTTATGGCTTATCCTCGTCGATGAGCACGACCCCCTTCAACTGGACCGAATTCGAAGCCGAATTCGAGGATACCAGCACCAAACACATTCCCTTCACCCCCGTCCGTCGCCTCCGCGCCCGGCGGCGCGCGTGGTCGAAGGGGGTGCAGCGGGCATTCGCCCTAACCTCCGTTAGTGCGAAGATTAGTGAAGATTGGCGCCCCCTGCCCCTTGGTGACCGTGACCATTTGTGAAGATTCGCGGGTGCGGAACCTCCCCGGGACCCAAAACCCTATCCGCGAGTTTCACGTGCGTAGGGCAAGAGCGGGCACATTGGGAGAAATGACGTGCTTGCATTGCTTGCGGCTGCCCTCGCGGCGACACCCCCATCATTCGCTGCCGAACCCTCCATCGTCGTCGAAGTCCCCGCCGGAGAAGTCGCCGTCGCGAAGCCCGCCGACGATAGCGAGATCCTCGATAGCAGCGTCGCCTGGTGGGAGAAGATCACCGTCACCGTCGACGACAAGGGGAAGCAGCACAGCTGCCGCTATGAGGCCAGCCTGTCGGGCGAGGGCGCGAAGGCCTGCGACAAGGCCATGGCGGCCAGTGTCGAGGCAGGGAGCAGCGGCCAGGCGGGCGTCTTGTCGAAGGTCACCTTCGAACGGCGGTTCAGCCCCGGAGGCCGCGTGGACAGCGGGCAGCTACAGCCGGGCGATACCTTGCTTGGTCGGCAGGTGATGTACCTGACCTTCGACGCCGACGGGGCGGTCGAGTCCTGCAAGGTGGTAGCGGTCTCGGGCGATACGCCGCCGACCTACAATTGCGACGCCGCCAAGAAGGAGCAGTTCCGCGCGCAGGCGAGCGCCGACGCCGGCGCAGCGCGGCAGGCCTTCCTGACGATCCTCGCCTACGGCCATACCGAGGAGATTGTTTGAAAAAGGGAAGGATGGCAGGGACTCGCAAGCCATTGGCGCGATTGAGCAAAACGGGGAAAGGATATGCTGTATTAGCGCCGCTCCCGGGCCGCGACAGTAACAGTATCCGCGGCTGGGTTTGATCGTCTGGGGAGAATGATCGGGTAACGGCGTCGGGGAGGGTGGAAGCGTTTGCCCCCTTTTTTCGTTTCAGCCCTCCCCAATCGCCGGACGCCTCTATGACTGGCCGTCAGCCAGCATCAGTCCGGCGATTGTCTTACCGCGTTGGACAGTTCAGTCCCCGCCTCTCCCGTCGAACGGATCCTCACCGCTGTGATAAGTGCCGCCATGGTCGCAGGTGTTCACGTCCAGCATGCGATAGATAAGGCAACGGCCGACAATCGCCGTCAACGCAAGATACACTGCAACGGCATAGCTGATGATCTCGCCCCAACCTTCGACGAAGTTGGTCATTGCCAAGAATCCCAGCAAGGCAGCAAAGCACAGCCTCGCCACCCGATCGGCCGAACCGACATTCTTCACCATATTCGACGCTCCTCCACTTGGGCCCCCGGCGCCTCCCAATGCGGCGCCGTCCACGCGGCGCAAGCGGCCTGAAATACAGAGGCCGCCGCGTCGACCATATCGTAGACATATTCGCCGGAAAGAGCCAATCCCGGGGTGATAAAAACGCCATGCCGTTGCCAATAAATCGCTTTCCGGCCATAGGACCGCGCGTGAGCGTACGCCTTCTCCTTTTCATGTTGGTTGCAACCGCCCTGGCCTTCGCGCCCTTCGTGATGCCGATGGCAGAGGCAAGCGCGGCTCCAGCCGGGCATCATGAGGCGGCAATGAATGGCTCCATGGCGGGCCACTGCGACGATACTCCCGCCCCTGCCCCGGCCAAATCGGATCACCACAAGGCAAAGCCCTGCTGTGCCGCCGGATGCATGGCGGCGGCGACGATACCGACGGCGGGCGATGCGGCCGTTGTCCTGACCCATGTTGCCAAGCGCCCGGGTCTCGACCGTTTCCATCGCGGCCATCTGGCGGAGATCGCAACGCCGCCTCCGCGACGTGCGTGAAATCGAACGAACCGACAAACTCGATTTCACGAAAGACTAAATCATGAAGACTTTAATTGGCGCGATCGCGCTTGCGATTGCCGTTCCCGCCGTGGCCCAGACTGCCCCGGCGACCGACCCTCACGCGGGCCATGCCGAGCAAGGCAAGGCCAAGCATGACTGCAAGGCATGCTGCGAGAAGATGAAGGGCAAGGACGGCAAGATGGAATGCATGGAAAAGAAGGGCGAGGCCGA
This sequence comes from Sphingomonas caseinilytica, assembly GCF_023516455.1. GTDB lineage: Bacteria > Pseudomonadota > Alphaproteobacteria > Sphingomonadales > Sphingomonadaceae > Sphingomicrobium > Sphingomicrobium caseinilyticum. The sequence continues at coordinate 1,084,584 of NZ_JAMGBA010000001.1, forward strand.
CGCGGCCAAGTCCGGCCATGCAGGTCATGAAGGCCATAGCGGCCACTGACCGGTCCGGGGCGCTGCCCTAGCGTGGCGCCCCTCACCTTTCCCACGCGTTTGACGGAGTATCACGGTGAAGACCGCATTTCTGGCGGCGACAGCGCTTGGCGCGATCGCGACTGCCACCCCTGCCCAGGCCCAGCATATGGGTCACGAACAGCATCAGCCCCCCGCCCAGCCCGCTCCCCAGCCGGTGCAGAAGCAGGAGCCGGTCGCTGACCATAGCCAGATGGGCCACGGCCAGATGGACCACAGCCAGCATGCCATGCCGCAGCCCGCTGCGGACGAACATGCAGTACACGACATGTCGATGACCGGGGCGCTCGGCGCGTATCCGATGGCCCGCGAGGCGTCCGGCACCGCCTGGCAACCGGACAGTAGCGAGCATGGTGGCCTCCATGTGATGAGCGGCGACTGGACCTTCATGGCCCATGGCAAGCTCGACCTGGTCTACAGCTGGCAGGAAAAGCCCCGAGGCGACGACAAGGTCTTCGTCCCCGGTATGCTGATGGGAATGGCCCGCCGGCCGGTCGGCGACGGAACGCTGCAGCTCAAGGCGATGGTCAGTCCCGATCCGCTGATGGGCAAGCGCGGCTATCCGCTGCTCCTGGCCAGCGGCGAGACAGCCGACGGCCATGAACCGCTGGTCGACCGCCAGCACCCGCATGATTTCTTCATGGAACTATCGGGCAGCTTTTCCCAGAACGTCGGCCCCAAGAGCAGTGTCTTCCTCTACGCCGGCCTGCCGGGCGAGCCTGCATTCGGACCTCCAGCCTTCATGCATCGCCAATCGATCAGCGCCTCTCCCGAAGCTCCGATCACCCACCATTGGCTGGACTCGACGCACATCACCTTCGGCGTGCTGACGGCCGGTTTCGTCCACGACAATGCCAAGATCGAAATTTCGCGCTTCAATGGCCGCGAACCGGACCAGCATCGCTGGAACATCGAGACCGGCCCGCTGGATTCGACCTCGGTTCGGCTGTCCTGGAATCCGATCTCGACCCTGGCCCTGCAAGGCAGCTGGGGACATTTCGAAGATTCCGAGCAGCTGGAGCCCGGCGTCGATCAGAAGCGCTGGTCGGTGAGCGGAACCTTTACCCGGCCGACAAAGACCGGATTCTGGTCGACCTCCCTCGCCTGGGGACGCAAGACGATCGATGGTGACAGCTTCGACGCATTCGCACTGGAAAGTTCATTGAACTGGCAGGACTGGACGCTGTTCGGCCGGGGCGAGATCACCGAGAATAACGAACTGGTCGTCGACCATGATGACGAAGGCGACCATCATGGCGAGGCGTTCCGTGTCGGCAAGATCAGCGTCGGGCTGCTTCGCGAATTCGCGATCGTGCCGAAGCTGAAGCTTGGGCTCGGCGGACTCTACGCCTTCAATTTCGTCCCCGGGGAAATCGAGGGCGCATATGGTGGAAACCCCAATGGAGCGATGGCATTCGCGCGACTAAGGCTCGAATAGCTGTCCGCAATACTCAAATCGGTGGCGTAATCCCTCAAGTTTTCCTGTTAGGCGCGGTTAAGCCTGAAAAGAAAAGCCTTCTGGGGAGAATGCCTAAATGTCTGGGAAATTTCGCGTAAATGCCTGCGCTAGTGCCTTTGCACTGGCTATGGCTCTTAGCTCCACGTCTGCCTTTGCGCAGGACGCCGCCACCGATCCGGCGGCGGCGCCCGCAACGGAAGCCGAAGCTGCCGTCGATGCTGCCGAGCCGGCCGCGGACGCGAATGCGGGTGACGACACGACAATCGTCGTCACCGCCCAGAAGCGCTCAGAAAACGTCCAGGATGTGCCGATCTCGATCGTCGCATTCTCGGGCGACACGCTGGAGAAGAACAACGTCGTCAACCTGGAAGGCCTGACCAAGGTCACGCCGAACCTGAGCGTCGCCAAGGGTGCGCAGACCTCCTACGTCCGCCTCGCGATCCGCGGTATCGGCGCGGCCAGCAACACCACGGTCGAGCCCAGCGTCGCCGTCTTCCTCGACGGCGCCTATGTTCCGCGCGTCGGCGCGGTCGTCAGTTCGATGCTCGATATGGAAAGCGTCGAAGTGCTGCGCGGCCCGCAGGGCACCTTGTTCGGCCGTAACGCCAGCGTCGGCGCGGTTTCGTTCCATACGGCGCGTCCGAAGCTCGGCGATTTCTCGGGCGAAGTGACCGGCGAGATCGGCAACGGCGACCGCTACAAGCTGACCGGCTTCGTCAACGTTCCCGTCGGCGAGAATTCGGCGTTCCGTCTCGCCGGGTCGCAGCAGTGGTTCAAGGGCTTTTGGCACAACAACCTCGACGACAAGCAATACGGCGGCACCGACGACTCCATCGTCCGCGGCAGCTTCCGCACTGAACAAGGTCCGCTCGAGTGGATCGTTCGCGCCGACTACGCCAAGATCAGCGGCGACGGAGCGACCAACATCGACTTCGATCCCACCAGCGTCACAGCCGCGCAATTCAATATCTTCGCCAATGTCGTAGGTCTCGGCGCTCCGGACACGGACCTTAAAGACAACGACATGAACCAGTTCGTCACTGCCGACGTCGATGACGAGCAGTGGGGTATCAACAGCACCCTGTCCTGGGATGTGGGCGGCGGTTCGACCGTTCGCCTGATCAACAATTATCGCGACTGGGAGAATGAGCAGCTGGACGGTGACGTGCTTTTCGCGCCGTCGCCCGTCCTGTCGCGCACCGGAACCTTCGATTCGAAGAGCCAGAACCACGAATTGCAGTTCATCTCGCCGACCGAGCAGTGGCTTGACGGCCGCCTCGACCTCGTCGCGGGCCTCTACTACTTCCACGAGAAGTATCAGCAGGGCGAAAACCTGCACATGAACACGCAGTTCTGCAAGATCGCACCGGCCGCTGCAGTGGGTCTCTGCAATACCTTCCTCGCCGCCAATGGCGGAACCAAGGAAAATGCGACGGTCCAGGTCGTGAACCAGAAGGTGGATAGCTATGCCGCCTATGCGCAGGCCAACTTCCACTTCACCGACCAGCTGTTCGCAACGGCCGGCGGACGCTTCAGCAAGGACAAGAAGGAAGGTGACTACGACCAGCAGACCAATGCGTTGCTGGCCGCCGTGCGCGCCACGGAATCTCTGACCTTCCCTGACGTGAATGACGAGAAGTTCACCTATCGCCTCGGCCTCAACTATGAGCCGAACGAAGACTTGCTGTTCTTCGGCAGCTATTCGACCGGTTACAAGTCGGCCGGCTACAATAGTGGCGCCGGTTCGCCGTCGCTGACGACGGTCGCCGGCCAATTCGTTCCCGAGCGCCGCGTATTCGACCGCGAAACGACGGAAAACTGGGAGCTGGGCGCGAAGACCAGCTGGTGGAATCGCAGGCTGACCGCGAACCTCACCTTCTACCGGATGGACATCAAGGGCTTCCAGGACCGCGCGTTCGACGGGACCAGCTTCACTGTTCGCAACGCCGGTAACCTGCGTCATCAGGGCTTCGAGCTCGACGTCGTCGGCAAGCCGCTGCGCAACCTGTCGCTGTACGCCAACGCCGCTTACCTCGATTCCGAGTTCACGGAATATGACAATGCACCGGGCCTTCCGGGTTGCGCGCCGCGAACCATTGCCGGCGTTCCGACGATCCCAGCCGCATGCTTGGGGCTGCCGTTCCAGGGACAGCGGCAGGACCTAAAGGGTGTTTCAGCAACCTTTGCGCCCAAGTGGAGCGGCCGCGTCGGGTTCGACTGGACCGGCGATGTGGGCTCGACCGGCATGACGTTCGACCTGAACTCGAACGCCTCGTTCGTGTCGCATCACTTCGGCGGCCTTCAGAATGACGGCAACCCGCAGACCATCATCGATGGCTATGTGTTGCTCGGCGCCCGGGCGACCCTCAACGGCCAGGACGATCGCTGGTCGGTCTCGCTGTTCGGCAACAACCTGCTCGACAAGCAGTATGAGGCCGGCAACCTGTACCAGTTGCTGGGAACCAACCTGCTTCAGAATAACGGCATCTTCACCGGAAGCACGGCCGTCCGGCGCCTTCACGCAGATCCGCGCACCTACGGTGTGTCGGGTACCTTCCGCTTCTAGTTCCGAGTTGGGGAGGGGGGGGGAGCCCGGCGCCGGTCCACTGCGTCGGGCTTTTCCAACCAAGCAGTATCCCAAGGGCCGCTTCGTAGAGGCGGTCCTTCCTCCCTTTAGTAGTTGAGTATCTAGTCCCTGGGGAGGGTTAAGCCCGGCGCCAGTCCACGGCGCCGGGCTTTTCTATGGCTAGGCCGCGGCCAATCGCTCAAGCAGCGGCATCGCGCCGTCCCAGCGGCCATAGCCGGCAGCGGGGTTCAGATGCCCGACATCGCCAGCATCGTGGAGCTCGGCGCCCCAGGCGCGGGCTAGCCCCGCAACCTTTTCAAACTGGGCAAGCGGATCGTTGCGGCTTGCGGCAACGATGGCGCGGAATGGAAGGAGCTTGCGCGGGATGGGCATCCATCCGTTGGCAGCAAGGTCGTCAAAGCTCGGATATCCCGCAGGCAGCGGATTCTCGACGTCCGCCGGCGTTGCCAGCAGAGCGCCCCGAATACGCCGCGTCGGGGCAAGAGCCCAGTTGGCAACCATCAACGCCCCGGCGCTGTGCGCCGCGATCACGACATCGCCATCGATGCTGGTAAGCGCAGCGTCGAGCGCATCGACGCGGGCCTTGCGGCTTAATCGATCTTCGGTCAGCGGCTCCACCGTTACCGAACCCGGAATCTCCGCGGCCAGCAGCGTCTGCCAATGCTCCGCGACATGATCCCTGAGGCCAGGCACGAACAGGACGGTCACATCGTTTAACGCACTCAAATCCAGCCTCCCCAGATGGCAAGCAGGGCAAGGCCCGCGATGAACAGCGTCTCAAGGATCATGAGCACGACCGGCTTCCATCCGATATCGACGATTTCACGAAAGTGGGTTTTGACGCCGAGGGCCGCGATCGCCGCGACCAGGCACCAGCGTGAAGCGGTGTTCCCCGCTTCGCGGACGAATTCGGGCACTGGAACCAATGTGTTGAACACGACCAGCGCGGCAAAGGCAGTGACGAACCAGGGCAGCAGCGGCGGTCGATCACCCTCGCCGTGGTCGCCGTGGGAGCGCGCCCATATGCCGATGCAAAGGATGACAGGCAGCAGCATCGCGACACGCATCAATTTGACGACGGTCGCCGTGTCGCCGGCCTCCGGCGAGATCGCATATCCGGCACCGACGACCTGGGCCACGTCGTGGATCGTCGCGCCGATGAAGACGCCGGCATGATGGTCATCGAACCCGAATAGATTGGAAATGGCGGGGTAGAGGATCATCGCGATTGTCGACAGCGTTGATACGCCGATGATGGTGAAGCCGGTCGCCCGTTCCTTCCGATCGTCATGCGGAAGTGCGGCGGAAATCGCCATTGCCGCCGAAGCACCGCAAATCGCGGTTGCACCACCGGACAGCAAGCCGAACTCCGGCTTGAAGCCCATCTTCTTCGCTGCCCAGATCGAACCCAGGATTGTTATCGTCACAACGCCGATCACCAGTGCGACGGGCTTCCACCCCAGGGCTGCAACCTGCTGCAAGGTGATCCGGAAACCGAGCAGCGCGACGCCCAGTCGCAGGACCGTACGCGAGGCAAAGCTGATCCCGGCCTTGCAGCGGTCGACTTCGCTCAGGAAGTTCATCGCCATGCCAAGCAGCAAGGCGAACAGCATCACCGGACCGGAATAATGATCCGCGAGGAAGGCTGCGGCCCCGGCAATCACCAGCGATGCAAGAAGGCCCGGCCCAATCCCGCCGAAGGCAGGGAGCCGCAACGCTCGAACTCCATTCATCCAACTACTCCGCGAAGGCGACTTCTGCCCGCGAGGACTGGCGGGCAGCCAGGAAAACCAAGGCTGCCGCTATGCTGGCGACAGGCAGCCACCGCAAGGCCCCGAGCAGGCCAATCTGATCGGCAAGCCAACCGGTCAGGATCGGGCCGGGGGCCAGGCCAAGAAAGTTGTTGGCGAGCGTGAGCGTCGCAAACGCGGTTCCGTGAATCGCTGCCGGCGTGAGGCCCGCGACCGTTGCGCCAGCAGGACCAGCGGTCGCGGCGGCAAGGAAGATGGCGAGACCAAGCAGCATCAGTTGCGGCGGTCCGGCCGGCAACATCAACGCCGCGCCCAGCAGGATTGCGCACGACAGGCTGTAGCCCACGGCGAGCTTCATTCGCTGCTCGGGACTGCTGAACATGCGATCGCTAATCATGCCGGTGACGATCATCCCGACACCGCAAATCGCAAGGAACAGTGCGGCGAGCTTCGCAGCACCGTCGACGGGAAGATGGTAGTAGCGGCTGAAGTAGGTCGGCAGCCATGCCGGCAAGGCACCGGCGACGAACAGCTGCAATCCGCTTCCGACATAGACGCATTTGAGTGTGCGCCCGGCGAATAGACTTCCGAGCTTTGGAAAAGCCTTCTTGCGCTCATAGGGCTGCTGTCCGGCCTTCTCCGCGACCGCCGCCAGCCGCCGTTCGCCGATGAGGATCGGATAAAGGACGGCAAGCGCCAATCCGGACAAGGCGATGACCATGAACGCCATCCGCCAGCCGTGCGAAGCGGCAACTGAACCGCCGATGGCGACCCCCAGGACCTGGCCCAGCAATCCGCCAGCCATGAACGCTGCGGACAGGGTCGCTCGCAGTCGCGTCGGAAAGGCGCTGACCACGACGGCAATGCCGACGCTGCCATAGGCCGCCTCGCCGACGCCGACGAGGATCCGCCCAGCCAGCATTTGCTCGTAATTCTGGGCGACTGCGCAAAGGAGCGTCGCGAGGCTCCACAGGATCGCCATAGCGGTCAGGCTTTTGACGCGGCCCCAACGGTCGGCGATCAGCGAGAGCGGGAAGGTCAGCAGGCCCACCATGATGGCCACGACGCCACTCAACAAGCCTAGCTGGCTGTCGCTCAATGCCCATTCGGACTTGAGCAACGGGAACACGGCATTCAAGACCTGCCGCGCCATATAGTCGGAAATAAGCAGGCCGAACGTCAGCGCGAAGACGACCCACGCGTAACGCGGGATCGGAAGCTGGCGTTCGGTTGCTTCAGTCATGCGGCGTACCGGTTGGGAAGTGCACGGCGACCGGGCTCGCGGTTCGGCACCATGCCGAGTTGAGCCAGCGTCTCGTCGACGCTGTTATACTGTACACCGATCTTGTAGATTTCGCGCGCTTCCTTGGCGGTCGCGACTTCGCGGCCGAGTTCCTTGGCGATCCGCACCAGCTGTTCGACCTGCTGGACCGACGTGATCTTGTTGCCGTCGGGGCCGTAGAGCGTATCCTCGTTGCCGCAGCGCACGTGCATGCCAAGCGCCATGGCCATGACATTGATCGGCAGAACGTTGCGCATGACCGACTCCCCGGTGACGGTCGAACCATCGGGAGCGCGGCGGACGAATTCCATGAAATTGTTCGGATTGGGACCGTCGAAGCCGCCGCCGATGCCGACCCAGGTGAGGTTCAGCGGGCCGTTGTAGTGGCCGCGGCGGATCAGGCGTTCGACCGTTTCCAGATCCGGCATGCAGGTCAGCTGGAAGTGCGGCTGGATGCCGGCGGCGACCAGGCGGCGGAGATGCTCCTCGACCCATTCCGGACCGGCCGGAACGACCATCTCACGATAGGCATGATAGGTGGCCGGATCGGCCAGGCTGGTCTGCTTGTATTCGGCGTCGCTCATCAGATCCATGATGTTCATCTGCGTCGTGTTGACGGCGATGGTCACCTGGTCCGGCTTCGGGGTCAGTTCGGCCAGCATGTGGCGCGTGTCGTCTGACAGCCACTTGGCCTCGGCCCCCTCGCCCTCCGGCGCGAACGAGATCGACCCGCCGACCTGAAGGATCATGTCGGGTACGGCCTGGCGAAGCAGGCCGAGCAGCTCGTTGAACTTGGACAGGCGCTTCGAGCCCTTCCCGTCCAGCTCGCGGACGTGGATGTGCAGCACGGTCGCGCCGGCGTTGTAGCAATCGACCGCTTTCTGGACGTGCTCGTCCATCGTCAGCGGAAGGTCTTCGGGGAAGTCTTCTACCGCCCATTCCGGGCCATAGGGGGCGACGGTGATGACCAGCTTGTCCTGGGTCTCAGGCAAGAGAGAGTCGTCGAGGAACTGCATGGGTAGTCTCCCAGATACTAGAAAGGTTTGTCGCCGATGATCCCTGCCCGCTCCATTTTCCGGACGGCGGGCCAGTAATCCATGACGGCGTAATGCTGCGTGCTACGGTTATCCCAGATGGCGACGCTGTTCGGCTCCCACCTCCAGCGAACCTGGTATTCGGGGATCGCGGCCCGCCCCATCAGATAATGCAGCAGGTTGGCGCCGCCGGGCGCATAGTCCTGCCCATAGCGGACGTTCTCGGGCGCGTGGAAATTGGTGAAGTGCGTCGTGAAGGAGTTGACGAACAGCACCTTTTCGCCGGTTTCCGGGTGGGTGCGAACAACCGGGTGTTCGGCATCCGGATATTGTGCCTTCAACGCGTGGCGCTTCTCGATCGGCATGCGCGCACCGAAGCTCGCTTCGATAGAGTGGCGCGCATAAAGCCCGTCGATGGTTTCCTTGATGTGGTCGGGCAGGTCGGCATAGGCCTTGACCATGTTGGCCCACATCGTGTCGCCTCCGACCGCCGGGCCTTCGATGTAGCGTAGCACGGCGCCCATCGGCGGGCATGCGCGCCAGGTCGCATCGCAGTGCCAGGCATTCTCATAGAAGTCCGGCGGCGAATTCAGGTCCTTGTAGATGCAGACGAGGCCCGGGTGGTCGGGGTCGCTTCCGGCCACAGGGTGATCTTCAAGATCACCGAAGCGGTGCGCGAAGTCGACATGATCCCCCTTGCTGATCAGCTGGTTCCGAAGGAACAGCACCTTGTGCTTCAGCAGCTCGGCGTGAATTGCGCCGAACAGGTCGTCGTTGCGAGCAGCTTCGGCCAGGTCGACATCGACCAGTTCGGCGCCGATGTGCGCGGTGAGTTTCTCGACGCGCATCAGAAGGTGAAGATCGACGACCCGGTCGTCTTCCCTGCTTCGAGGTCGCGATGGGCCTGCTGCGCATCTTCCAGCGCATAACGCTGGTTGATCTCGATCTTGATCCGCCCGCTGGCAACATGACCGAACAGCGCGTCGGACAGTTCCTTACGTTCGGCCGGATCAGCGACGTAGTCGGCCAGCGCCGGCCGCGTGAAATAGACCGAGCCCTGGATTGCCATCTGCAGTGCGTCGATCGGCGGGAACGGGCCGGAAGCTGTGCCGCAGCCAACCAGCACGCCGCGGCGCTTCAGCGACTTCAGCGACGATTCAAAGGTATCCTTGCCGACCGTGTCGTAGACGGTCGTGACGCCCTTGCCGCCGGTCAGCTCCATGACCCGCTCCGCGACATTCTCGCGGCGGTAATAGATGATCTCGTCGCAGCCATAGCCCTTGGCGAGCTCGGCCTTTTCCTCGGTCGACACGGTACCGATCACGCGAAGGCCGAGCAGTTTTGCCCATTGGACCGCGATCAGCCCGACGCCACCCGCCGCCGCATGCAGCAGGACGGTGTCTCCGGCCTTCATCCACGGATTGGTCTTCAACAGCCAATAGGCCGCACTGAGGCCGCGCATGGTCGAGGCAGCGGCCACTTCATGGCTGATGCCGTCAGGCAGCTTGAACAGCGAAGGGACGGGCATGACCCGCTCGGTCGAATAGGCGCCCAGCGGACTGCCGGTATAGGTGACCCGGTCGCCGACCTTGAAGCCGGTGACACCAGGCCCAACCGCTTCGATGACACCCGAAGCTTCGACGCCCATCCCGTTGGGGATCGGAACCGGGTAGTAGCCCAGGCGGAAATAGGTATCCGCGAAATTGAGACCGACCGCTACGTGGCGGACGCGCACTTCGCCCGGGCCCGGATCGCCGACCGATACCTGCTCGTAGCGCAGGACTTCGGGGCCACCGGCCTCGTAAAAGCGTACGGCGTTCGCCATGTAACTCCCTCTCATTCCTTGGAGAGTCCGGCCTACGCCTGCCCCGCCTTGCAATTTGCACAAATCGTGACAAATTCTGTTTAGCTAGTGACAGGAGGCGCGGATGGAGCTGGTTCGGGCAGCAGCGCTGACGGGCTATTTCACCGTCGCTGGCGAACTGCAGCTTGAGACGCTCCCTCTCCTACGAAGTAACGGCCTCTCGCGCTCGATGCTCAAGAATCCCGAGCAGATGATCCCTGCAAGATCAGTCATTCGTCTGATGGAAGATAGTGCGGCCGCTTCGGGATGCATCACGTTCGGCCTCAGGATGGCCGAGCTTCGCGGCATCGCGGACCTCGGTATGGTCAGCTTGCTGATCGCCCACCAGACGACGCTTGGCGACGCGCTTTCCGTGCTGACCCAGTTCAGGAACCGCATCAACACCAACCTCGCGCTTCGAATCGAGGAATATGATGAGATGGTGATGCTGCGGGAGAATTTCGTGTTCGATCCGCCGATTCCGTCCCGACAGGCCGACGATCTGGCGCTTGGCGTGCTTGAGCAAATGTGCCGCTCCGTGCTGGGCAGCAATTGGAAGCCGATCGCGATCTGCCTTCCCTACGAACGCCCGCCACTTGAACAGTTGCGCGTCTTCCAGCGCATGTTCTCGAGCCCGCTCGAATTCAATGCGGAATTCGAAGGCATATTGCTCAATCGGTCCGATCTCGACCTGCCCAATCCCAGGTCGGACCCGGCGCTCGCCGAGCATGCGCGAAACCTAGTGAGCGCGATCATCGACCCCGGCGAACGGTCGGTAATGCAGGAGGTCGAGCAGGCCATTCAGATCCTGCTCCCGTCGGGCCGCGCTTCCGTTGGCAGCGTGGCCGACAGCCTTGGGATGACGGTCCGGACCCTGCAGCGCCGGCTGGATGAGGACGGGGCGCAGTTCAGCGAACTGCTCGATCGCGTCCGGGTCCGCGAGCTGAACCGGCACCTTGCACAGCGCCGCCTGCGCCTCACGGACATAGCCGACATGCTCGGCTATTCGTCCCTGTCCGCTTTCAGCAACTGGTATCGCGCCCGCTTCAACGAACCGCCAAGCGAAGCCCGCCGCCGTCTCCGGCAGCGGGCTGAACTTTAACGAACGCCGTCAGGCGACGTCGACGAGGACGATCTCGCTATCCTCGATGGCGGTAACGCGGATCTCGTCCATGTCTCCGATTGCCGCACCATCACGGGCTTCGACCCGGTTCCCGTCGATCTCCACCCTTCCGGTAGCCGGGACCAGATAAGCCTTGCGATCCTTGCCGAGCGGATAGACGGCCGTTTCTCCCGCCTTCACCGTCGCGCCGACCACCCGGGCATTGGCCCGGATCGGCAGCGCGTCGTCGTCGCCTTCGATGCCGGAGGCGAGGACAATGAACTTTCCGGCACGCTCGCCCTTGGGGAACGGCTTGGCGCCCCACTGCGGCTGGCCGCCGACCTGGTCCGGCATGATCCAGATCTGGAAGATGCGGGTGACCTCATCTTCCATATTATATTCCGCATGGGCGATTCCGCTGCCAGCCGACATGACTTGCACGTCGCCCGCCTCGGTGCGGCCTTCATTACCTAGGTTGTCGCGATGACTGATCGCCCCTTCCCGCACATAGGTGATGATTTCCATATTGTTGTGCGGATGAGGCGGAAAGCCCGACTTCGGCTGGATCTCGTCGTCGTTCCAGACGCGCAGCTTGCCCCACTGCGTCCGGTCCGGATCATAATAGTCGGCGAACGAGAAATGATGCTTGGCGTTGAGCCAGCCATGATTGGCCCCGCCAAGCGTTTCGAATTTCCGTACTTCGATCATGGTTCAACTCCTTACACTGCGACGGCGCGAAGCAAATGCTGAAGCGCTGCAGCGCTCCGGTCATTGAGACCTGCCGACATTGCGACCTCATCCGGCGTTCGCGCCGAAAGACGCGCCCAGTCGAGTCCGGATGCGATCCGGGAGACCTGCTGCCATTCCGATTTGCTTAGTTTTGGCATTGCCCCTCTCCGTCTTGTTGCAGCGGAGATAGGCTTTGACCCCTTTCCGGAAAACTGTGATAAAACCCGACAAACTATTTGGAAAAGTTGAATGGCAAATCCCGGCACGCCAACGCTCGATCAACTCCGCATTTTCCTGGCCGTGGTCGACGAAGGGAGCTTCAATGGCGCGGCGCGGAAACTCAATCGCGCCGTGTCGGTCATCAGCTATGGTATCGTGAACCTGGAGGCCCAGCTCGGCGTATCGCTGTTTGAACGCGAAGGCTCCAAAAAGCCCCGACTGACCGAGGCTGGCCAGGCCGTCCTCTCCGAAGCCAGGGCCATCGCCAACGATGTCGACGGATTGCGCGCAAAGGTTCGCGGCCTCTTGGAAGGCCTTGAGCCCGAGGTCGCGCTGGCGGTGGACGTTCTAATCCCGTCCCACCGCGTGGCCGCCATCCTCCGCGACTTCCAGTTTGCCTTCCCGACGGTCGCACTCCGCCTGCACGTCGAAGCACTCGGCGCCATTGCCGCACTACTCCTCGACGGCACTGCGCAACTGGGCATCGGTGGCCCGGTTATCGTCGACGATCCCTCGTTCGAGCGCGCTTCCGCGGGAACGGTCGAGCTAATCCCGGTCGCGGCGCCCACGCACGCGTTGGCGCAGATGGAAAAGCCGATGTCGGGAGCAGCGCGCAACTATATCCAGCTGGTGCTGACCGATCGTTCGCCGTTAACTCAAGGGCGCGACTTCGGGGTAATGAGCAGCAGGTCGTGGCGGCTTGCCGATCTCGGCGCCAAGCATGCGCTCCTTCTCGAAGGCATTGGCTGGGGCAATATGCCGCGCGAGATGGTGCAAGCCGATCTCGACAGGGGCCGGCTGGTGGAGCTTCACCTCCCAGATCATCGCGGCGGGGTCTATGGGTTGTCCGCGCTGTGGCGGCGCGATCAGCCACCCGGGCCCGCAACGCGATGGCTGCTCGACCGGTTCGTCGAGTGGGATCGGGGCGCCGCAAGGCCGTCCGTTTAATTCATTCTAATTTATCGAACAACTTATCTCATATTTATGGGCTAAATCAGAACGCCTGCAGAGCCTAAATCATCGTCATTCCAAACCCAAACAAGGGGAACGACAATGATTGCTCCAGTTTCAAACAACCCCGCCCTCATCGTCGGCGGAAACAATTCATCGGATTATGCGGCGGCCGCGGGACGTGCCCTGCTCGCCACGATCTTCATCTTGAGCGGTATCAGCAAGGTCGCCGATCCTACTTCATCGCTGGGCTATATCAGCTCGGTCGGCTTGCCCTTCCCGGAAGTCGGCCTCGGCATTGCTATCCTGGTTGAGATCGTCGGCGGCATCGCCCTGGTCCTCGGCTATCGCACCAAGCTGGTCGCAACTCTACTCGCGCTGTTTAGCGTCGCGACGGCAGTGTTCTTCCACTCGGCGCTGGGCGACCAGAACCAGTTCATCCACTTCTTCAAGAACATCGCCATGGCCGGCGGCCTGCTCCAGGTCGCAGCGTTCGGTGGCGGCGCGGTTTCGATCGACAACCGGCGCTAAGCACACAACATCATTCGGGCCGGGCGGAAACGCCCGGCCTTTCATTTGGGCGCCCGCGTATAATCCGCCCGAAAACTCGCGTTTCTGCTTCCCAGCCTGTTCAATCTTTGCCAACCTAAGCTGCCGTGGATGCAGAGGGTCGGTGAAGGATTCATTCGTCTATTCGCTTTTCGAAGAAGCAACGCCCGGAACATTCGAGGATGGATATGTCTTCGTGATTCCACCGGATCTGGCCACTGCCGATCAGGATCCTGATGCCGGTTACTGGCACTGCGACATCGCCCACGACAACGACTTAACCTGGTCGGACATGGTCTACCTGCTGTTCGGTCTGCCCGCAGGAACCCCGGTCCAGCGCGATTGGGCAGTGGCCCGCTATACGGAGCCTTCCAGAACGATACTTGAACGGGTGCGGACCTATGCACTGCGTCGGAAGCTGGGCTTCATCATCGACGCTGCAATCCGGGGCGTAGGCGACAGTCACCGCTGGATCAGGGTGCTCGCGGTCCCGATACTATCGAAGCGAAACGGGCGTGTCGTCGCGCTGCACGGCCTCAAACGACCGATCTAGCGAATGGTCCGTCTGCTGAATTCCCAAGGCGGCTGGTGGAGCTGAGGGGAATCGAACCCCTGACCTCTGCAGTGCGATTGCAGCGCTCTCCCATCTGAGCTACAGCCCCGCGCCTTACGGTGAGGCGCTCCATTAGCGGGCGATTTCCCCTCTGGCAACGCCCTCCCACACTCCTTTTTCGCTCTAGCGCTCGGCCCTTTCGTTTCGGCTTTGAGGCTGGAACGGCGACCCCGATCCTTCGTTTCAAAATCGTCCAAGTTCAAGCGGCGGGGCTTGTTCGAAAAAGGAGGATTTTCCATGGCTTATGACAGATTTGAAAGCCGTAGGGGTTGGCGCGAGCCGCAGTCCCGATACCGCCGCGACGACAATGATCGGTTCGAATCCAGGAGCTTCGGCTGGGACCGCGAAGACGATCGTTCGGATCGTGGATTCTTTGAGCGTGCGGGCGACGAAGTCGCCAGCTGGTTCGGGGACGAGGATGCCGAGCGGCGTCGGCGCGAAGACATAAGGAATCGCGGCGAGGACGACAGCTGGGGACGGCAGCGCGCCTTCGGTGAAGACGAGCCCACGCGGTACGACCGGCAGGCCCGCTATCGTGACGAGGGTTACAAGCGCCCTTATACCGGCCGTTCCTTCGGCAGCCGCCCGTCCGGAGGCGAGGGCGATCGCTATCGGCCTATGACCGGCGACTATGGCCGCTCCGCCAGCCGGGATCGAGACGAGGACCGCCGCAGCGGCAGCTTCACCGGCATGGCCTCGACCAGCGGAAGCAGCCAGCTCCACGATCCGCATTACAGCGAATGGCGCCGTCGCCAGATCGATGCGCTTGACCGCGACTATGACGACTATCGCCGGGAGAACCAGAACCGGTTCGAAACGGAGTTCTCGAACTGGCGAACGACCCGTCAGGGCAAGCGCCAACTCCTCGGCCAGGTACGCGACCATATGTCGGTCGTCGGATCGGACGATGAGGAAATCGGAACGATCGACCATGTCCGCGGCGACCGGATCATCCTGACCAAGGGCGACAGTGAGGATGGCCGCCATCATGTCATCAGCTGCTCGCAAGTCGATCGCGTTGAAGCTGACCGGGTGATACTCGATCAGCCAGCGGCGGAGGCCAAGAGGCGGTTCCTGAATGAAGACCGTTCGGGCGGCTTCTTCCGCGATGACGATGACCGGGACAACGGTCCGCACATCCTGAACCGCGCATTCTCGGGCACCTACGAACGCTAGCTCCCGCAGATGAAACGTCAGGCCCGGACGCACCCTTGCGTCCGGGCCTTTTGTTTGCGCGAGATCATTCCGTCATCCCGGGCTTGACCCGGGATCCGCCTTTTCTTTTCATGGCCGATGTCCGAAGGAAGATTAGGCAGGCCCCGGATCAAGTCCGGGGTGACGAAATTGGGAGACGACCGATGGCGCGAGCTTGGCATCTGATGCAGCGGCCGCAGGGAATGCCGGTGACGGGAGATTTCGCGCTCAAGGACTTCGCACTGCCCGAGCTTGGCGACGGCATGGTCCGCGTCCGCAACCGCTGGCTTTCGGTCGACCCCTACATGCGCGGACGCATGAACGATGTGAAAAGCTATGTCCCGCCGTTCGAAATCGATGCGCCCATGTCCGGCGGCGCGGTCGGCGAAGTGGTGGAAAGCCGGGATCCCAGCCTGGCCGTCGGCGACATGGTGCTGCACATGAGCGGCTGGCGCGATGAGACGGTCGAGCCGGCGTCGAATTTCAACAAGCTGCCCGCAATTCCCGGCGTCGAACCGCAGGCTTTCCTCGGCAATCTCGGCCTGACCGGCGGCACCGCCTATTTCGGTCTTCTCGAGGCAGCGTCGGCCAAGGAAGGCGACATCGTGTTCGTGTCAGCAGCGGCGGGCGCGGTCGGATCGGCTGTCGTCCAGATCGCCAAGGCTAGGGGCATGACCGTCATCGGTTCGGCCGGCGGCGCGGAGAAGTGTGAGTTCGTCCGTTCGCTCGGCGCCGATGCGGTGGTCGACTATAAGGCTGGCCCGCTGTTGAAGCAGCTCGCCGAGGCCGCGCCGAAAGGCATCGGCGTCTATTTCGACAATGTCGGCGGCGACCATCTCGACGCGGCACTGGCACTGGCACGGAAAGACGCCCGCTTCGCCATCTGCGGCATGATCGAGGGCTATAACGAAGCCCAGCCGACCTGCCTCAAGTTCATCATGCGGATCATCGCCATGCGCATCCGCCTGCAGGGCTTCATCTACACCGATTACATGGCGAAGATGGGCGAATTCTACCGCGAGATGGGCGGCTGGATCGCCAGCGGACAGGTCAAATCGCGCGACACGGTTGCGGAGGGACTGGACCAGACGCTCGGCGCCTTCCTCGGCCTGTTCAGTGGGGCGAACACGGGGAAGATGCTGGTAAAGCTTTGAGCGCAGCCATGCCGGGGAGCATGGCGAGCACAGCTCTTATGGCAGCTTTCGACCCATTGCGGACATCACTGCGATGCATTTCCTGCGCCTTCCGTCGGCACAATTTGATGATATGATTTCGCCTTCGTAACGGTGGAGGATGCATGTTCCACGCGGTCCGCCAATGGTGGAGCAATGGGCGTGGCAAGGTCACGGCGAGGCTGTTCCTGTTCGAATTCCTGGTCGTGATGGCCGGCGTGCTTGCGGCTCAATGGCTGCAGCAGCGTCAACAGCAACTTTCCCTTCGTGAGGACGCTCGTTCCCTCCTCGCGGCCAGCCGGGAAAGCCACGAGTATATGATTGCGCGCAGCCTCCATTGGCGCATCCACGGGCCGTGCGTCATCGCTCGCGCAGAAGCGATCGCCAGGGCGGCCGGTGAAGGGAGAATCATGACTCGGGCTGAGATCGGCAGGCCGGCATTGCCATCGACCGACGTCGTCAACTGGACACCTGCATTGGTTGGAGCCGCAATCGACCTGATGGGGACGGCGAAGGTGGCGGATTACCAGCAGCTGGAAGCCAATGCCCTAATCATCGACGGCATCACCGACCGGATTTCGGGCGATTGGGCGATCTTCAACTTGCTTGACCCAGCCTATGGCAAGCCGTCGCCCCAGGACTTTGCAAATGTGCGCCTGGCCGCAATCAGGGTCGCGTCCAATGTTCGCGTGTTGCAGTTCAAATATGGCGAAGATGAACCCGTCGCCCGAAGGCTGGGATTGAAGCCGTCGCCTGACTTCGGCACCGGTGTGTTTGACAGTTGTGGCATGCTCCGAAACTGGAAGTAGGGGCTGGGGATGTTTCAAGCGGTCCGCCAGTGGTGGGGTAATGGACGAGGCAAGGTCACGCTACGCCTTTTCCTGTTCGAGTTCGTCGTGGTGGTGGCGGGGGTTCTCACCGCGCAGGCACTCGCCAGCTGGGTTGCTGGTCGCGTCGAGCAACGGTCCGTGAGCGAAGAAGATGATCGCGTCCGCTATGAGATTGGACGGGCACGGCAGGTCGCTCGCATCTGGTCCGCCTCGGTTCCTTGCCTGATAGCGCGAGTCGAGAGCATTGCACGCAAGGCCGCGACCAACGGCCAAGTCGATGTCGGCGAGCTCAAAGTGCCGCGATTTGTCGGCTACACGGTCGAGCCGCTTTCATCGGACATGAATCGCGAATTTCACGACCGGTTCGGGAATGAACGCATCGACAATTATACGGTGGTGGCGACGGCCAGCGTGACCCTCGTCAATAGCTATCGCGATGTGCGTCGGGGATGGGATCGCTTTTCTCTACTGGATCCGGCGCTCGGTCCACCATCTGCCGCTGATCGCGCAACCGTTCGCGATGTCGCCGTGCAGCTGCGCTCGCAGCTCGAACTGATCGGCATGTCGGCTCAGATGATTGAAGCCACGGCGGCCGGCCTCGACATCCAACCGCTCAAATCCGGCGCCGACTTTGGCGCGATTGTGCCGGTGGCAAGCTGCAACGAGATTTGGCGCACCGGGCGCATCTGGCGCGACTAGCGTCCGCTTTCCGCCCGTTGCGGTCGTTAGCAAATAGGGCTGTCCTACAGAGTATCGATCGTGCCATGGCCGCTGCGCTCTTTGAAATCGCAGGCAAATAGCGGCCGCGCGCACGACGAGTTCGGAGTGATATGACAACGCGCTCGGCTTGGACGATCCGGGCTAAAAACTAACCCACTACTGTGAACATTCGTGAAGATTCGCGCGAATAGTGACTAGCGCGCGTAGTTGCAGCTCGCGGGATTGCCGGTCGAAAGACCGCGACGAAGCGCTTCCATTCGCTGCGCCGACGTGCCGTGGGTGAAGTTGTCCGGCGACACCTTGCCCTGGGTCAGCATGTCGTCGCCGATCGCTTCGGCTGCACGCATGCCCTCTTCAATATCGCCCTGCTCCAGGGCGCCCGACCGCGCAGCCCATACACCCGCGTAGCAATCCGCCTGCAGCTCGACCCCGACCTGCACCTGGTTGCCCTGCGTCTGGCTGACGCGCGCTTGTGCTGACTGGGCCTTGTCGAGCGTGCCCTCCAGGTTCTGGATGTGGTGGCCGACCTCATGCGCGATGACATAGGCCTGGGCGAAATCGCCGGGCGCTCCGAAGCGCCGACTCAACTCCTCGAAGAAGGCCGGATCAATGTAAATCTTCTGGTCAGTCGGGCAGTAGAATGGACCCATTGCCGCCTGCGCAGCGCCGCAGCCCGACTGGTTGTAATTGGTATAGGCGACCAGGTTGGTCGGCTGATATTTGGACCCGGCTTGCTGAAAGATCTGCCCCCATACCTGTTCGGTATTGCCTAGGACCTGGGTCAGGAACCGCCGCTGTTCCTCGGGCAGGGTGGATTTGCCACCACCTCCGCCGCCGCCAAGCATTCCGCCGCCGCCGCCGAACTGTGTCAGCGCGCAATAGCCAAGACCAAGGATGATGATCCCGACGATTCCGAAGCGGGACGCAACCAGGGGCAACAGCATGCCCAAGCCGCCGCCCAGGTTCATGCCGCCGCCACCGCCCGTGCGGTCTTCGAAATTCGAACTTTCGGGTCCGTCACCAAAGCGCATGACACTCTCCCTGTGTATCGCACTTCCAATGCTTCACCCGCGTAACGGTTGCAATCGCGGTCGCGGGTCGCGAGAGCTAGTTGAAAGGAGATTCGATTCCAATGAAGCTTCAGGGCAAGACCGCGCTGGTTACCGGCTCAACCTCCGGCATTGGCCTCGCCGTTGCCCGGGCCTTCGCGTTCGAAGGCGCCAGCCTGATGATCAATGGCTTCGGCGACGCAGCGGAAATCGAGGCAATCCGGCAGGAATTGGAAACGTCGTCCGGCTCGCAAGTCCTCTATGACAATGCCGATCTCGGCGATGCGGGCGCGATCGAAGCGATGGTCAAGCGCTGCGCCCATGAGCTCCGGTCGCCGGATATATTGGTCAACAATGCGGGCATCCAGTTCGTGTCGCCGGTCGAAAGCTTTCCCGTCGACAAGTGGGAAGCGATCCTGCGCATCAACCTCTCCGGGGTCTTCCACACCACGCGGCTTTGCATTCCCGCAATGCGCGAGCGCGGCTGGGGCAGGATTATCAATACGGCTTCGGCCCACAGCCTCATCGCCTCGCCCAACAAGTCGGCCTATGTCGCCGCCAAGCATGGCGTTGCCGGCTTCACCAAGACCGTGGCCCTTGAAGCGGCCCGCGACGGAGTGACCGTCAACTGCATATCGCCGGGCTATGTCTGGACGCCGCTGGTCGAAAACCAGATCCCGGATACGATGCGGGCCCGCAACCTGACCCGCGAGCAGGTGATGAACGACGTTCTGCTCGCCGCCCAGCCGACCAAGCGGTTCGTCAGCGTCGACGAAGTGGCGAGCCTCGCGCTCTACCTCACCAGTGACGGCGCCGCCTCGATCACCGGCGCCAATCTCAGCATGGACGGCGGATGGACCGCCGCCTAGGCTGACCCGATGCGGATCCTGGCTTCACTCTTGCTCCTTGCCGTTACGTCCTGCGCGACCACGCAGGCGCCCTCGGCGACGACGGGCTGGCAGGAGGTGGTTACTCCGGAAGACCGGATCAGGCTTCGCGACTGGCGCACCGCCTTCACTCGCGCGCTCGACCAGGCGAATGCCGCCAACCATGCAGCAGAGATTGCGAACGAGGGGGCCCTGCTGGAGCCCGATGCTGCCGTTGGCGGGCCAATCCCCAACGGCGACTATCGCTGCCGTGTGATCAAGCTGGGCGCCAAGAGCCAGGGCATGCTGGAATATGTCGCCTATCCGGCGTTCCGCTGCCGGATCGATCAAGGCAAGATGCAGCGCTTCACCAAGCTCACCGGATCGCAGCGTCATGTCGGGAAAATCTATCCCGGCGATCAGCTGCGGGAAGTCTTCCTTGGTACCTTGGTGCTGGGCGATGAAACCCGGGCCTATCAATATGGCCGTGACCGCGATCGGGATGTGGCCGGCTGGGTCGAGCGTATCGGCGACAATCGCTGGCGGATGGTGCTGCCTTATCCGAACTATGAATCGCTTCTCGACGTGATCGAGCTTGTTCCGGAGCAATAGATGAAACGTAACGTGCTGGCCCTTCTTGCCGCCTCCATTCTTGCTGCCCCGGCTTCCGGGGCGACGCTGAATGAAGCTGTCCGCGCCGATCTGCCGCTCCTGATGAACGTCTACCGGGACATGCATGCCAATCCGGAGCTCAGCATGCAGGAGGTTCGGACACCGGCGAAGATGGCGCCGGAAATGCGCAAGCTCGGTTTCGAAGTGACGGAGCATGTCGGCAAGAGCGGCCTGATCGCCGTCCTGCGCAACGGACCGGGGCCGGTGCTGATGCTGCGCGCCGACATGGATGCCCTGCCGGTGAAGGAACAGACAGGACTGCCATTCGCCTCAAAGGCGATCGGCAAGCTTCCCGACGGCAGCCCCACGCCGGTGATGCACGCCTGCGGCCACGATACCCATATCGCGGCCTGGCTCGGCACGGCGCGGCGTTTGGCCGCGATGAAGGGTCAATGGTCTGGAACGCTGGTGATGAACCTGCAGTCGGGCGAGGAAACCGGTGAGGGCGCGAGGGCGATGCTCGGCGACGGTCTCTACACGCGCTTCCCGAAACCTAACTACGTGCTCGCCTTCCACGATTCCGCCATTTTGCCTGCCGGGGTCATTGGGCTGACGCCGGGCTACACGACTGCGAGTGTCGACAATGTCGACATCGCGGTCCGTGGCGTCGGCGGTCACGGCGCGAGCCCGCAGTCGACCAAGGACCCGATCGTTCTCGCATCACGCATCGTCGTTGCGCTGCAGACATTGGTAAGCCGCGAGAAGAACCCGCTCGATCCGGCCGTGCTCACCGTCGGGAGCTTCCAGGGTGGCAACAAGCACAACGTCATTCCCGACGAAGCCAAGCTCCAGCTGACCGTCCGAACCTACAAGCCGGAAGTACGCAAACTGCTGCTGGACGGCATCGCGCGGATCGCCAGGGGCGAAGCAATCTCCGCGGGCGTGCCCGACGACAAGATGCCGGTCGTCACCATCCGCGAAGACCAGCACACCCCGGCGACGCTGAACTCGGAAAAGTTCGCCAATCGCACGCTTGAGCTGTTCACCAGCCACTTCGGCGCAAACCGGACGACAGTGCTGCAGCCGTTCATGGTCGGCGAGGACGTCGGCCGCTATTGGCTCAACGATCCATCCGTCGAGGGAACGCTTTTCTGGATCGGCGGCGTACCACAGGCGAAGTGGGATGCGGCAGGCGGCGACACGACCAAATTGCCATCATTGCATTCGCCCTTCTGGGCGCCCGACGCAGAGGTCGTGATTTCGACGGCAACCGAGGCGATGAGCCTGGCCGCGCTGGAAGTCTTGAAGAAGAGCTAGGCCAGCTTGCGGTAGATCCGGACGACTGTTTCTTCGGCAATCGTCATAAGAACGCATCGGCCCGGCTCGCCAGAACAATGAAAGCTATGAGTAATGAGTTCCACCAAAGATCCAGGTAGGATTGCCGTATCGTTCATCGTCGATGCCGACCCCGTCTTTGCTTACACTGGTTGGCACCTGGCACATTCTGTAGTCGAGCATCTTGGGCTGCCCTGGGACGACATTCACGTCCAGTTTACGCCGGAAGTTCCGGATCAGACCCTAGACGAATTTCGGCACCTCGGTTGCTCTGCCCATCGCCTAAGTCGGTTTGGCGACGGACGTTACTGCAACAAGCTCGCACAGTGGGAGAATCTCAGAAATGCTCCCGGAGATCATTTCGTATTTCTCGACACAGATATGATTTGCGTTTCCGATTTTTCGACCTTGCTTTCCCCAACAGCGATAAGTGCAAAAATCGTTGACCTCGAAAATCCAAAGCTGCCCCTATTGCAGGAGCTATTTGAACGGGCCGGCTTTCGCGATCATCCACCGATAGTTGCCATTGAGGCTCGGGAGGGTGCGACCTTTCAGGGTAACTGCAATGGAGGCCACTATTCGGTGCCGCGGCAATTTGCTGACGAATTGTTCGGGGAGTGGCGGCGATTTGCCCAGCTGTTGCTGGATGACATCGAACCGCTGCGAATTGCGGGAAAACAAAGCCACGTCGACCAGATCTCTTTCTGCATGGCGTTACATGCAACCGGCTTCCCCTTCGAACCACTCGCTTCAAACGCCAATTATTTCTTGCACTTTGTCGGTGAGCACGCCGAGCGCAATGTCGACCATCCATTAGCGCTGCTGCACTACCATAATAGCTCATTGAACGTGGTGGGGCTGCTTGAACCGAAGGGCGTTGTCACTGCTGAGGAAAGCGAAGCGGTTTCCCGGGCGAATGATCAAATAAAGGCCAACTTCAATCCAACGCTCTTCTGGGAATTTCGCTACCGACATTTCCCGGAGCGTGGATCAGGCGTTGGATCTCGAGGCGCGAACTTGGAATATAAGCGTACGCTTCTGCGTGGCGAGGGCATTAAAGATGCATCCACTGTTCTTGATGTGGGATGCGGGGACTTGGAAGTCGTTAGCGGCCTAAATCTGAAGGCATATCTGGGACTTGATACCTCGGTCGAAAGCTTGGAACGCGCAGCAAGGTTGCGCCCAGAGTGGCGCTTTGCATTGGTTCCGCCTGCCGTAACTGACCGTGCAGAATTCGTAATCTGTTTCGAGGTCGCCATCCATCAGGAAACGGCGGAAGACTATCTGGCACTGATTGATTTCTTAGCTCAAAGTACGGAACGAACTCTGATCGTCTCAGGCTATGAGGCGCCGACGGAAGCGATCGCCGCAAATCACATGCTCTATTTTCACGAAGCGCTATCCGAAAGTCTAGCAAGGACCGGCCGGTTTTCTTCCATAAAAAAGGTCGGCGCGCACACCGACGTAACTGTGTTTCGCTGCGACGTAGGCCAAATTCATTCCGGGACAACGGCGTTGAGCTAGGCGAGCTTGCGATAGATCCGGACGACTATCTCTTCCGCGATCACCATCGTCACCACGACAATGATCAGCCAAACGATGCCATGCAGCACGCCCTCGAACTTCACATCCTCGCCGAAGGCCAGGGTTAGCGCCTCCAGGATAACGAACTTGGATCCGAACAGAACCAGCCATGCGCAGAAGAAGCGCATGAATTTCATGAACCCGCCAGGCTTGGATTTGAAATAGGCGGCAACCTTATGCTCGACCGCGATCGTCGCTTTCAACAGCAGCTGGAGAACGATCGATGCCAGCAGCATCGTCGTGAAGGTGTCGACGAATACCTTGTCCGAATATTGATCGAACAGGCCCAGGACGACCAGGTCGACCAAGGCCCCAACGAAGTAGAGAAGGAAAAGCCGCTGCCGGTCCGAATGGGTGCCGACTGCGGAAACCGGCATTAAGGCGTCGCCATCCACCGACATCATGCGCTCCCAGCGAGAAGTGCTCAACGGGTTTGTAACTGCTCCGAATCTACCCGTCGAGTAAGGCAAAACACCGGAAGGTGGTCCGGTTTTTCCCTACTCCGCGGCCCAAACCTTGGATTTCTCGACGATCGTGAGTTCGCGGAGCAGCCCGTCGACGCTCCCCGTGAGATCGTCGAGGAATGTGATCTGGTGGCGTGCGCCGCGATAGGATTCCACTAGCAAGATGGCGTCGATCAGGATCGGTACGACCGCGCTTTCGGGATCTTCCAGCTCGGCGATTCCCCGCAACTTTTCCAATGCTTTGCGCCGCGCGCCTTCCGGATCTGACATGGCGGCGGCCCGGCCTATCAGCCAACCCATCGTTCGATTCTCCCTGCAAGGACATAAGGTTAACTCATGTCCGGCTGCAGGCCAGCTCCGGCAGGCGTGAACGGGCACCGTCTCGGCGTAAAATGCGGCTTGGAGGATTGAACGAAGAGGGCCGGCAAATCGGGGGCTTTGTCGGCCCTCTCCTATCCTTCCCCCGCCCCACCGCTCTCCCGTGCGGATAGTCAGAGGGGAGCGCGACGGGCTGCCAGCGCTCCCCAGGGGACTTGGACGAAACACCGGATATCAGGTCGCCGTCCGCGCGCGGAAGTTACCGAAAGATAATGTTGCGGAAACGCATCGTCCCGATCTGGGTCATGCACTCTGTGCCTTCTGGCCCGGATGGGATATGCATTGAGCCGTGGGGACGGGGCTTCAACACTCATCGGGTAGGGTCATCGCGCTTGGCCGCCTGATGCTTGCGACCCTGTACCTGATTGCGGTTTGGCTGGACGCGGAACTTCCGGTTCATCAGCCGTCCGCAACCTACGGACTACTGATCGTCTACATTCTGTTTGCCGCGGCGATCGCGGTCATAACCTGGTCAAGCTGGTGGCATGATGCCCGCCTCGCCGGTCCTGCACACGCTCTGGATATCGCGATTTTCACGCTGCTGGTCTTGCTGACTGACGGGCATACCAGTCCTTATTTCGCGTTCTTCATGTTCGTCATGCTATCGGCGGCCATTCGTTGGGGCTGGCGAGCCACTGCCCTGACGGCTGTCCTGCTGGCCTTGATGTTCACGATCAGCGGCTTGGTTGATTTGACGCCGGGCGAGCAGCTTGAACCGGACCGCTTTGTCATCCGGGCAGGTCATCTCGCCATCCTGTCGATGATTTTGATCTGGTTTGGAGCAAGTCGGCAGTGGCCGCGCGTCGCCATCGGCGAATTCGAAATCAATGGCCATCCGTCCCTTGACGAATCTCCGCTGGAGGGCGGGCTTCGGTCGGCTTTGGAAGGCCTTCGATCAGACCGGGGATTGATACTTTGGCGCGATCAAGGGAGAGACCGCGTAACCGGCATCGCAATTGAGGGCCAAGCGGTGACTGAGCTGGAATCGGCGCCGTCTCACGTTGACCTTGGGATCAATGGTGTTCCCTTCCTGTACAATCTCGCCAAAAGGCGCGCCTTGTGGCGTGATACGGACCGCAACCTGGTCGCATTCGACCCGTACGACAGAATAGGGGCCGAATCCGCGAGGCAGTTACAGCTCGCCCATGGGCTGGCGATTCCGCTGCGTGCGGACGGCGGTGAAGGGATCATGTACCTGGAAGGTGTCCGCGGGCTGTCGACCGACCATCTGGATGCCGGCGTTCAGGCAGGAGCCAGGGCCTCCGCTCACATTCAGCGACATCGGCTGCTTCGCGCTGCGGAGGAGAATGCCGAAGCCCGGTCGCGGCTCGTGCTGGCTCGCGACCTTCATGACAGTGTCGTGCAATTCCTGGCAGGAGCCGCATTTCGGCTCGAGGCAATGAAGCGCGCCAATTCCGCCGGCCGCGATGTCGATGATGAGCTCAATGAACTTAAACAACTCATGCTTCAGGAGCAGCGCGAGTTGAGGTCGTTCATCACGTCATTGCGCAGCGGGCCGCTAACTGCGTTCAGTGACCTTGCAAAGGATTTGAAGGGCCTTGCAACCCACCTTTCCCGCCAATGGGACATAAAATGCGAGTTTGTTGCGAAACCAGCCGAACTGATGATCCCGACCCGGATCCGGCTGGATGCGCATCAGCTGATGCGTGAAGCGGTGGCCAATGCTGTCCGCCATGCCGGCGCCAAGTCGGTAAGTGTTGAAGCTTCCGCGAAGCACGACACACTCCAGCTCGAATTCATCAATGACGGTGCGGAATTTCCAACTCGCGGCGGTCGGCTGGAAATGCCATCGTCTCTAAAGGATCGTGTGGAACAGGCCGGCGGCGTTCTGGATCTTGCCCGGGGAATGGGCGTCACGAAGCTTTCCATCAACCTGCCCATTGCCGAGGCAACCTACTGATGCGCATTTTGCTTGTTGATGATCACCCCATGATCAGGGCTGCTATCGAAGTGCTGCTTCGCGACACCGGATATGAGGTGGTCGGCATGGCAGGCACGGGCGAGGCCGCACTGGGCGAGATCCAGCGACTTCGCCCAGACCTCCTGCTATTGGATCTCCAAATGCCAGGCGGAAACGGCCTGGAAGTACTTCGACAGCTTCGCGCAGAAAAATCTACGGTTGGGGTCATTCTTCTGACGGCCGCCGTCGATGACACCGAACTGCTGGAAGCGAAGGCGCTGAAGGTACGCGGAATCGTACTCAAGAACTCCGATCCGGCTTATTTGCTGGAGTGCCTGGACAGCGTGAGCGCAGGCCGGATGTGGATCGATCCAGAGCTTGCCAAGAGAAGCCGCAAGCTTTCGTCGAGCGCCAATCACGCGACCTTGCAGCTAGCGCCCCGTGAACGGCAGTTGATCGCTTTCGTTCGTAAGGGCCTCAGGAACCGGGAAATTGGTGAGCAGCTGGGAGTCACCGAAGGAACGGTCAAAGCCTATTTACATGCCATCTACGAAAAGCTCGGCGTTACCAATCGCACCGAACTGGCGATCCGAGCCGATGAATTCCTGGCAGGTGGATGACAAAAAAGAAGGGTGAGAAGCCCCCGCCCACACCCTTCTAATAGTCAATATATAACGCAGATTTAGAAATTGCGCTAGCTTTTAAGTACTACCCTCAAACCAACTGGCTGCTTCGCGAACGCGCTGCGCTTCCTCAGGCCTCATCACGAGCACGGCTTCGGCGGTAGCGACAATCACCAGCCCTTCAACGCCTATGGCAGCCACTTTCGGACCGCTGGTTCGGATAAGGGTGTCTTTGCAATCGAGTGCGAGGACGCCGGCCGGGATCGCGTTGCCGGCCTCGTCCTTGTCGGATGCGTCCACCAGGGCCTGCCAGCTGCCGATATCCGACCATCCCATCGAAACCGGTACCACCGAAACTCGGTTGGAATGCTCCATCACGGCGT
The DNA here is from genome assembly GCF_023516455.1 of Sphingomonas caseinilytica. GTDB lineage: Bacteria > Pseudomonadota > Alphaproteobacteria > Sphingomonadales > Sphingomonadaceae > Sphingomicrobium > Sphingomicrobium caseinilyticum. The sequence continues at coordinate 1,111,912 of NZ_JAMGBA010000001.1, forward strand.
AATCGATCGACTTTGCCGGGGCATTCGCGAAGGCCTGCTCCTCGACCCTGGCAACTGCACCGTCGCGCTCGCTCCGGTCCAGGGCCGCCTGCGCCGCATCCAGTATAGCCGGAACGTAGGCCGCAAGCTCTGCGCGCCACGTCTTCGCGGAGCCGAGGAAGATGCCGGCATTCCAATAATAGCCGCCCGCAGCGATCATCTGCTGCGCCTTTTCCAGGGGAGGCTTCTCGACGAACCGGTCGACCGGGCGCAACTGGCCGTCTCCTCCTCCGGCCGCAATATATCCGAATCCCGTCGCCGGATGGTCAGGCTCGATGCCGAAGGTTACGAGCCGCCCAGCTTCCGCGGCATCCCGCGCGATTTCGATGGCCGTGTGAAATGCGGCGACATCGCCAATATGATGGTCGCTTGGGCAGATGAGGAGAAGTTCATCTTCGTCTGCCCACGCGGCCGCCAATGCAATTGCAGCCGCGCTGTCGCGCTTGCACGGTTCCAGGATGATCGCGGCTGCGCTGGCGCCCAGAGCACGAAGGTCTGCCTCCTGGGCCTGGTTCGCGACGATGATGGGAGCCGCGAATTGCTCACCAAAGCGATCAAGAGTCTGTTCGAACAAGCTTTTTTCGCCAAGCAAAGACAGCAAGTGCTTCGGCTTCGCGCTGGTCGAAAGCGGCCACAGCCGCGTTCCAGCACCGCCGGCAAGAATTACGGGGCGGATCGGCCGCCGTTCGGTTGAATCAGCCATGTGGTCGTGTCGCTTAAACCACCGCGCAACGCCAGTGTTCATCATTCCTTTGTAAAAATTTGCGACACCTATAGAATGTCGGTGGATTTGACAGTGGGGGCTCAATGGAGGCGGTGATTGCCTTCTGGACGCACGCGCTTGCTGCGGCCCTTTTCTCATCGCTGACGCTTTGGGAGCTTCGGCGTGGGCTGGGCGAAAGCGAGCAGCGCATGCTCCTTGCCGCGTTCGCGCTAACCGCCTGCTGGGCCTGGGCAACGGCGATGGCGCCAACCAGCATGCTGGCCGCCTATTCCGAAACGGCGCGCAACCTCGTCTGGGTCGGCGTCCTTTACCGCCTCGCGGGCATCGACAGCATTGACGAGCAGCGCGGTGTGAAGCCCGTCTACGCAGCGGTCGCATGCGTTCTTGGCCTGCAACTCATGGTCGACGCGCTCCCGCTGATCGTGAATACGGAGGAGATCAGCCCCGGCCATGCGCTGGTTTTGACTGCCCTGATCCTTCGTTTGACCGCCGCAGCGGGCGCATTGGTGCTGGTGCATAATTTCTACGGCCAGGCTGCACCGGCAAGTCGCGGATCAATCCGGTTCGCGATGATCGCGCTCGCCGGAATGTGGGCCTACGACCTCAACCTATACACGATCGCCTATATCGACCCTGGCGCCGCGCAGGGCCTGTTTAACTGGCGTGGGCTGGTCATGGTCGTTGCTGCGCCCCTTTTCGCGATCGGCGGCGAGCATGACGATCGCTGGCGGATCCGGCTTTCCCGCGCAGCTACCTTCCAGAGCCTGTCGATGCTGGCCATCGCCGGCTATCTTGCCGTGATGGCCGTGCTTGTCACGGCGCTGCGGGATTCCGGTGTCGATTGGACGCGCGCGATGCTGATCGTGCTGCTCGCGGCCATGACCATTGGGGCAATTGTCCTGCTTCCATCCAGCCGCGCCCGTGGCTGGGCCAAGGTCAAGATCGCAAAGCACCTGTTCGAACATCGCTATGATTATCGCACCGAGTGGCTGCGGTTTACCGAAACCATCGGCGCCAGCGGGCCAAAGGCGCCGCCGCTGGGCCAGCGGGTGATCAAGGCGTTTGCCGATATCCTTGACGCCCCGGGCGGGCTGCTGCTCGTTGCAGACGAGCATGGCACCATCGAGCCGGCGGCCGAATGGAACTGGTCAGGAAGCGCCAACCTTGGCGCAGCGATCCCAAGCGCCGAAGCGCTGGCTTTCTGGCTGTCGGTCGGCGCCGAAGGAAGGATCATCGATTTCGATGCGCTCGGCGGCGGCTGGGCCGATGCAAGGGACCGGGAGCTCGACATTCCTGCGCCCTTGCTTGGCGAAGAACAGGCCTGGACCGGGGTTCCGCTGATCCATGACGACCGGCTGGTTGGCCTCGTCTTGCTGGCTTCCCCCGACTACCGCCGGCCGCTCGACTGGGAGGATTTCGACCTGCTGCGGACGGCGGGAAGGCAGGCCGCGTCGTCACTGGCGGAAGCCCACGCCCAGCAGACTTTGATGAATGCGCAGCGGTTCGAAGACTTCAACCGACGGTTCGCCTTCATCCTCCATGACGTGAAAAATCTCGTCAGCCAGCTTTCCCTATTGGCTCGCAACGCCGAGCGGCATGCCGACAATCCCGAGTTCCGGTCAGACATGGTCGCGACGTTGAAGGGATCGGTCGGCAAGATGAACGATCTGCTGGACCGTCTTTCTCCAAGCCCGGACCAGCGGCCGGCCAAACTTGAGCCGACCCCGATCCGAGCGCTGGTCGCTTCCGCCATCGCAGCCAAGCGCGGCGATCATGAAGTCCTGCTGCTCGGCGACGGAAGCCCTTGGGTCATGGCCGACCCGCTTGGGCTGGAACAGGCAATCGGACACCTGGTCCAGAACGCGGTCGACGCCAGCGAGCCTCATCAGCCGGTTACGGTGCGAATGGGAAATCACGAGGACCAAGTCACGATTGCCATTAGCGACTGCGGTGTCGGCATGGATGCGGACTTTGTCAGGACCCGCCTGTTCCAGCCGTTCGCTTCGACCAAGAAGGGCGGATTTGGAGTTGGCGCATTCGAAGCAAAGAGCCTGATCGCAGCAATGGGCGGCCGCCTCGTCGTTGAAAGCCGGCCAGGCGAAGGCAGCATGTTTACCATTACCCTTCCAGCCGCGGAAGCGGCGAGTGACACCCAACGGAAAAGCGCATGAGCGATACTGCAAACGCCGCCGCCGAATTGCCGGTCCTGCTCATCGTCGAAGATGACGAAGGGCTTCAGCGCCAATTGAAGTGGGCCTACGAAGGCTACCAGGTGGTCAGTGCGACCGACCGTGGGCAAGCCATCGATATGGTTCGCCTTCATGAACCCGCCGTTGTGACACTCGACCTCGGGCTTCCGCCAGATCCGGATGGGACCAGTGAGGGATTTGCGACGCTGTCCGAAATCCTGGCGCTGAAGCCTGATACAAAGATCATCGTCGCTTCCGGCCATGGTGCCCGCGAAAGCGCGCTAAAGGCCATCGCGCTGGGCGCCTATGATTTCTATCGCAAACCGGTCGATATCGACGAGCTTGGCCTGATCGTCAGCCGGGCTTTCCACCTGCAGGAGATCGAGGCCGAAAACCGTCGTTTGGAAGCCGCTGGCGGCAACGCTACTGCGATGGGGGCCCTCCTTACCGCAAGCCCAGAGATGGTGAAGGTGCTTCGGACGATCGACCGGGTTGCCAACGCCGATGTTTCGGTGATGCTGCTTGGCGCGAGCGGTACCGGCAAGGAACTCTTGGCCCGGGCGGTGCACGAGAAATCCTCACGCGGCAAAGGCGAGTTCGTCGCCATCAATTGCGCGGCGATTCCGGAAAACCTGCTGGAAGCCGAGCTGTTCGGCTACGAGCGCGGCGCCTTTACCGGAGCGGTCAAGATGACGCCGGGCAAGATCGAGCTTGCCCAGGGCGGAACCTTGTTCCTCGATGAAGTCGGCGACATCCCCCTGCCCCTGCAGGTCAAGCTACTGCGATTCCTGCAGGAGCGTGTGATCGAACGCATCGGTGGCCGGTCACCGATCGCGGTCGATACGAGAATCGTTTGCGCGACCCATCAAGACCTGGATTCCATGATCGCCCAAGGTCGCTTCCGTGACGACCTTTACTACCGTCTTGCCGAGATCGTCGTGAAGATCCCGTGCCTGTCGGAACGTGCCGGAGATGCGGTGCTTCTGGCCCGCCATTTCGTCAGCCGCTTCGCGCGGGAACTGAATGCCAAGGTTCAGAGCCTTTCGCCCGATGCAGCGGATGCGATCGATGGCTACGGCTGGCCTGGCAACGTTCGTGAACTCGAAAACCGGATCAAGCGCGCCGTGATCATGGCAGACGGCAAGAGCGTCACCGCCGCCGACCTCGATCTATCTGGAGCGAAGGGCAGCGACGCGGAGCCACTGCCGATCAATCTACGCGCCGCACGAGAAGTTGCCGACAGGCGCGCGATCCGACAGGCACTGACGCGGACCGAGAACAACATCAGCGGCGCTGCCAAGTTGCTCGGAATTAGCCGTCCGACGCTTTACGACCTTATGAAGCAATATCGCCTCGGAGCCTGACGAAGCTACGAACTGGCGGCTGCGTTCGACCGGGGGACTAGCCTCCCCAACCCGCCGACCCTAGCCTCCCGCCAAAATTGGTCAGGGAGTCGCAACATGGATCGCCGTTCATTCCTCAAGGCGGGCGGAGCAACCGCCGCCGTCGTTCCTTTCGCCACCGGCGCCGCGGCGCAAACCGCACCGGCAACCGCGGCAGCTGGCGATGCCAGGCTCAATGCCCTGTTCGAGGAAATCTTCCAGGACCGAGTAAAGCGCTATCCCGAGCTTGCTAGTTCACTCGGCCTCGACAAAGGCCCCAACGCCGGCTTGAAATCGAAACTGGACGTCCGACCCGTCGAGCAGGCGCGCAAGGAAGACCTGGCGCTGGCGAAGAAGAATCTGGCAGCCATCGAGGCAATCCCGCCCGCCAGCCTGTCGGATGCCGGCCGACTCAATCGCGAAGTCGTCATTTACCAGACCAAGACCGGCATGATTCCGGCCGACAAGTTCAACATCGACAGCGTCCAGCGGCCCTACCCGATCTTCCAGCAAGGCGGCGCCTATTTCTCGACACCCGACTTCCTCGACACTGCGCATACGATCGAGAATGCGGCCGATGCCGAAGCCTATCTCGCCCGCCTGGCGCTGGTCGGGAAATCGCTCGACAACGATAGCGAGGACCAGCGCGCCCAGGCGGCGCGAGGCTTCCTTGCGCCGATCTGGTCGATCGACCTCACCTTGGGTCAGATGCGCAAGCTTCGGGAACCCGCGGCGGAAGCAAATACGCTAGTGAACTCGATTGTCCGCAGGACGGGCGAAAAGAGCATCGCCGGCGACTGGCAAAAACGCGCTGCCGATATCGTCGCGAACAGCGTCTATCCCGCGCTCGACCGCCAGATCGCATTGATGGAGCAGCTGAAGCCGAGCTCGCGACCCGGCGACGGCGCCCAGCGGCTGCCCGACGGCGAGGCCATCTATGCGGCCGCGCTGCTGCAGGCGACGACCACCAATTTTTCGCCGGATGAAGTGCACCGCCTTGGGCTTGCTCAGGTCGCGGAGATCACCGCGGAGCTGGACACCATCCTCAGGGGGGCGGGCTTCACGACCGGCACCGTCGGCGAGCGGCTAGACCAACTCAATCGCTCGGCCGAGCAGCTCTACCCGAACACCGACGAGGGCCGCGCGGCACTGATCGCCAGCCTCAACGAGGGCGTGAAGGACATGAATGCGCGGCTGCCGCGCGCGTTCGCCACGCTCCCGACCCAGCCTCTGGAAATCCGCCGCGTGCCGGTCGAGATTCAGGACGGTGCGTCGAACGGTTATTACAACCGCGCTGCGCTCGATGGATCGCGACCCGCCATCTACTTCATCAACCTGAAGGACGTCGGCGACTGGCCGAAATATTCGCTTCCGGCCCTCACCTACCATGAGGGAACGCCGGGCCACCATCTGCAGATCAGCCTTGCCCAGGAATCGAAGGATATCCCGACCCTCCGCAAGATCGGCGGTTTCTCGGCCTATTCGGAAGGCTGGGCACTTTACGCCGAGGAAGTTGCCGACGAACTCGGTGCCTACAAGGGTATCGAACGGGCCGGATATCTGCAGAGCTTCCTGTTCCGCGCGACCCGGTTGGTGGTCGACACCGGTCTCCATTCCAAAGGCTGGAGCCGGGAGAAGGCGACCGACTATATGGTCGCGACCACCGGTTTTGCCCGGCCGCGCGTCCTGCGCGAAATCGAGCGCTACTGCACTCAGATCGGCCAGGCCTGCAGTTACAAGGTTGGGCACATGGCCTGGAGCCGGGCCCGCAAGGAGGCCCAAGCTGCGCTCGGTGCAAAGTTCGACATCAAGCAGTTTCACGAGGTTCTGAAGGAAGGCGCAATGCCGCTGTCGATCCTTGAGCAGCGGATCAAGCAACGTACCGAGGCGGCGCGGAGGGGCTAAGGAAATGGACCGTAGAGACTTCCTTGCGCGCGGCGGAGTGACAGCGCTCGGTTTGCCACTCCTCGCCGCCGCTTCGCCAGTGAGCGCCGCTCAGGCGGGATCGGGTGACGCGGCGCTCAATGCGGTGTTCGACCAGATCTTCGATCGACTGCTCTCCAACTCGCCGGCTTTCGCGACCAGCCTTGGTCTCGATACCGGCGCGAAAGCAGCGCTCAGGGGTACGTTCGATCCCAAACCCGGCCAGCAGGCGCGGGCCGAGAATGTGGCTCGTCTCCGCGATGCGCTAAAAGCCATCGAGGCAATTCCTCCAGCCAGCCTGTCACCAGCCGCAGCGGTCAATCGGGAGATCGTACTTTACGATATCCGGTCTCAGCTCATGCCGCCGACCCAGTTCGACCTGGACAGCGTTCAGGGGCCCTACCTGATCTCCCAGCAGGACGGTGCCTACTTCTCCATCCCGGACTTCCTCAATTCGGCCCATCCGATCGAAACGGCGTCGGATGCCGAGGCCTATCTGTCACGCCTGGCTGAGTTTCCGCAGATCCTCGATTTCGAAACGGAAGAGCAGAAGCGGCAGGCCGCACGCGGTTTCCTGGCCCCGGCCTGGGCTCTTGAAATGGCATTGGGCCAGATCAGCAAACTGCGCGAACAGCCCGCCGAGAGCAGTGGCCTGGTCCAATCGCTAGTCCGGCGTACGTCGGAAAAGAAGATCGCCGGCGATTGGGCAGCCCGCGCCACGAAGATCGTGAGCGGAGCAGTCTATCCGGCGCTTGACCGGCAGGTCGCGGTTTTGCGCGCATTGCTGCCGACGACCGCGCCCGGCGACGGCGCCACCCGCTTGCCCAACGGCGCGGCAATCCACGCCGCGGCACTGGAACAGGCGACGACCACCAAGATGACCCCGGATGAGGTTCATCAACTGGGCCTCGCGCAGGTCGCCGGATATACGGCCCTTCTCGATCCGCTGCTTCGAACAGCGGGTTACACGCAGGGTTCGGTCGGCGATCGGCTGATCGCGCTGGGGAGTTCGCCGGAACAAGTCTTTCCGAACACCGACCCGGGCCGCGCACAGTTGCTGGCGTCACTCAACACCGCTTACCGAGCGATGCAGGCACGGCTGCCGCGAGCCTTCGCCACGGTCCCGACACAACCGCTGGAGATCCGGCGCGTGCCGCCCGAGATCCAGGACGGCGCGTCGAACGGCTACTACAACCCGGCCTCGCTGGATGGCTCGCGATCAGCGATCTACTGGATCAATCTCAAGAATACCGCCGACCGGCCGAAGTTCGGGCTCAACTCGCTGACCTATCACGAGGGCGTGCCGGGCCATCATCTGCAGATCAGCCTGACCCAGGAATCGAAAGACATTCCGATGCTTCGTAAGGTCAGCTTCTACAATGCTTACGTCGAAGGATGGGCGCTTTATTCCGAACAGCTTGCCGAGGAGATCGGCGGCTATGAGGGGATCGAACGGGCCGGATATCTCCAGTCCTTCCTGTTCCGCTCCGCGCGGCTGGTCGTCGACACCGGGCTAAACTCCAAGGGCTGGAGCCGGGAGAAGGCGGTCGATTATATGGTCCAGACGACCGGCATCACGCGTACGCGCCTGGAGCGGGAGGTGAACCGCTACTGCGTGTCGATCGGGCAGGCCTGCAGCTACAAGATCGGCCACCTCGCATGGACGCGTGCCAGGGCCGAAGCCGAAAAGACGCTGGGCGCGAAATTCGACATCCGGCAATTCCACGAAGTGTTGAAGGAAGGCGCGATGCCGCTGTCGATCCTTCAGGAGCGGATCAAGGCAAGGGCCGAGGCCGCGCTGCGCGGCTAAGTGCAAAGGGAGCGGGTAATGGATCGTCGCGAATTTCTGACAACCGGTGCGGCTGCTCTGACCCTGCCGCTGCTGTCGGCCAACAAGGCCCAGGCCTTGGGCCTTCAGCCGACGGCCGGCACGGGCGACAAGGCGCTCAACGATGTGTTCGAACGCATCTTCCAGGAGCAGGTGCGGACATCGCCGACCTATGCGACCTTCCTCGGCCTCGACAAGGGCGAGCTGGCACCACTCCGCTCCAAGTTCGACACCCGGCCGGTCGCCGCGGCTCGGGCAGAGGAAGCGGCACGCACAGACAAGTTCATCGGCTGGCTGGAAGCGGTGCCGGAGGCCGGGCTGTCGGATGCGGCCAAGCTCAACCGCGAAGTGATCCTGTGGGACCTCAAGACCAACAATGTCGGGCCGAAGCAGTTCGGCATTTCCAACCCGCAAAGCCCCTATGAGGTGAGCCAGCAGGACGGCTCATACTTCTCGATCCCGGACTTCCTCCATAGCGCGCATACGATCGATAATGCGGCCGACGGCGAAGCCTATCTGTCGCGCCTGGCGCAGTTCGCGATGGTGCTGGACAATGAAACCGCCGAAGTGCGCCGTCAGGCGGGGACAGGTTTCCTCGCGCCAGTTTGGGCGCTCGACCTTGCGCTGAAGCAGATGGCGGACCTCCGCGCTCCGACGCCCGAGCAAAGCACCTTGGCGGATTCTCTCGCCAGCCGCGCAGCCGCGAAGAATGTCGCAGGCGAATGGCGCGCTCGCGCAGCCAAGATCGTGGCCGACCAGGTCTATCCTGCACTCGACAAGGAAATCGCCGCGGTCACTGAACTTCGTTCGAAGAGCCGTCCGGGCGATGGCGTTTGGCGCGTGCCGAACGGCGATGAAATCTATGCGGCCGCGCTGGCCGAAGCGACGACCACCAATTTCACCGCCGACGAGATCCACAAGATCGGTCTGGAGCAAGTTGCGGAGATCAGCGCGGAGCTCGACAAGATCCTGCGCTCCGCTGGGCTTACGACAGGTACGGTCGGCGAGCGGCTGACCGAGTTCAACAAGCGGCCCGACCAGCTTTATCCGAACACCGACGAAGGGCGGGTCCAGCTGATCGACGACCTCAATGCCGGCGTAAAGGCGATGTATGCCAAGCTGCCGCAGGCCTTCTCTACCCTCCCCGACCAGCCGCTCGAAATCCGCCGCGTGCCGCCGGAAATCCAGGATGGCGCATCGAACGGCTATTACCGGCAGGCGACCCTCGACGGGTCGCGCCCGGCGATCTACTTCATCAACCTGAAGTCGACCGGCGACTGGCCGAAATATACGCTGCCGGCGCTGACCTATCACGAAGGCGTTCCGGGCCATCACCTGCAGCTCAGCATTGCGCAGAAGTCAGGCGACCTGCCGATGCTTCGCCGCATCGCCTTCTACTCGGCTTATGGCGAAGGCTGGGCGCTCTATTCCGAACAGCTGGCCGACGAGCTTGGCGGATACAAGGACGTCGAGCGTGCCGGATACCTGCAGAGCTTCCTGTTCCGTGCCGAGCGGCTGATCGTCGACACGGGCCTCAACCACAAGCGCTGGACCCGCGAACAGGCGATCGAGCATATGGTCGCAACCACCGGCTTCGCCCATGGCCGGGTGCAGCGCGAGATCGAGCGCTACTGCGCCTCGCCGGGCCAGGCGTGCAGCTACAAGATCGGGCACATCGCCTGGTTGCGGGCGCGACAGAAAGCGCAAAGGGCCCTGGGCTCGAAATTCGACCTGCGCGAATTCCACGAGATCCTTCGCGAAGGCGCCATGCCGCTCACGATTCTCGAGCGGCGGATCGACGAACGGGTCAAGGCGCGGCTGGCGCAAGGTTAGCGAGGCACGTTAACTTCACTATTTGCATGGGCCATCGGACCATTTTTGTGAAGTTAGCGGGACATTGGCCGCAACGATCATTCCAATGCCGACAGTACGAAAGAGCCGGCTGTCATCTTGTCATGGGCGGGTGGCTGTAGGACAGGAAATTCGAACTCTGCACCATCGTCCGCTATGGCTGGAAAGCAGCCGACTTCTCTTCTAGATCGGCACGGACGCTACCGCTCCTAGCTCAACCGGATAGAGCGCCGGGCTTCGAACCCGGAGGTTGGGGGTTCGAGTCCCTCGGAGCGGGCCACGTTCGGCTGCTGCCGCGATCGGGTTGTTACATCCAATTAAGAAGCTTGTTTGCTTTACGTAACAAAAGCTGATTAGCATTGCGTCGGGATGTTGCTTCGCGTTGGGGGGTCAATGATCGATTATCGTCGTGGCGTTGCGAGCAAGCGTAAGAACGGTTTGTGGCACTGGCATCCGGATTGCGAATCCTATCCGATCCAAAGTTTCTCAATTCGGAAGGACAGGCCGAGCGATGACGACCTATGTGCGCGATGCCATGGTCTGGCCCAGGCTGTGAGGACGCGGTCCGCAGCCTAATCGGGGGCTGGACCTCACCGGGCCAGCTGTTCCGCCATTTCGGCAACTTCAAGCCAGCGAAGTTCCGCCGCCTCCACATCGGCCCGATGGCGGGCGATGCGTTCGGTTAGTTCGGCGAAGCGCTTCGGATCGCGGGCAAAGAGGTCGGGGTCGTGCAGCGCTTCCTCGTCGGCCGAGATCGAGGCTTCGAGCTTTTCGATTTCGGCCGGCAGCCTGTCGAAGTCCCGCTGGTCCTTGTAACTGAGTTTGACGGCGGCCGCCTTGGGCTGCGGTGTAGCCGAAGCGGTTGAAGACTCCTTCGGCTTCGCGGGTTTGCGATGGTCCTGATATCTCTTCCGGACCCAATCCTCATAGCCGCCGGCGACAACGTCGACCTTGCCCGACCCGTCGAGCCCCAGCGTCACTGTCACCGTCTTGTCGAGGAAGTCGCGGTCGTGGCTGACGATCAGGACCGTGCCCTCATAGTCGGCGATCACTTCCTGGAGCAGATCCAGCGTCTCTAGGTCGAGGTCGTTGGTTGGCTCGTCCAGCACGAGGAGGTTCGAGGCGCGGGCGAATTCGCGCGCCAGCAGCAGCCGCGACCGCTCGCCGCCCGACAGTGAGCCGACCGGCGCCTCGGTCAGCGACGGATCGAACAGGAATTCCTTCAGATAGCCCTTGATATGCTTCTTCGCGCCGCGGACGTCGATCCAGTCGCCTCCCTCCGCAAGCACGTCTCGAACGCGCTTTTCAGGAGACATCAGCTTGCGCTGCTGGTCGATGACAATGCCTGAGAGGGTCTTGGCTTGGGTCACTGTGCCGGAGTCCGGCTTTAGCTCTCCGGTCAAAAGCTTCAGCAAGGTGGTCTTGCCGGTGCCGTTGGCGCCGACCAGCCCGATACGGTCGCCGCGCTGGATGCGCAGGGTGAAGTCGCGAATGATCGGACGGTCTCCGAACGATTTGGCGACCTGGTCGGCATCGATCACCGTCTTGGTCTTCACATCGTCCTTGGCGAGGCCGAGCTTGGCGCCGCCGGCGGGACCCATCATCGCTGCCCGCTGCGCGCGCATCTCGTTGAGCTTCGCCAGCCTTCCCTGGTTGCGGCGACGGCGCGCGGTCACGCCGCGCTGCAGCCAGTGGAGCTCGAGCGCGAGCTTTGCATCGAGCTTTTCGGCCGCCCGCTGTTCCTCGGCATAGACGGCCTCGGTCCAGGCCTCGAACCCGCCGAAGCCGATTTCGGCGCGGCGGATGTTGCCCCGGTCGAGCCAAAGGCAGCTTTTCGTCAGGCGATTGAGAAAGGTCCGGTCGTGGCTGATGACGATGAAGGCGCCCTTGAAACGCTGCAGCCAATCCTCAAGCCAATCGATCGCGCCAAGATCGAGATGGTTGGTCGGCTCGTCGAGGAACAACACGTCCGGATCCCGAGCCAACGCGCGGACGATCGCCGCGCGCCGCCGCTCTCCACCGCTTGCAGTCGCGACGTCGCGCGACAGGTCGATTCCGATCTGCTGGGCAATTGCCGCCGCTTCGTGGGCCGCCGGAGCGTCGTCGCCCGACAAGATCCAATCCTCGAGCGTCGCATGGCCGCGCATGTCCGTGTCCTGCTCCAGAAGCACGACCTTGGTACCGGGCACGATCTTGCGGGTGCCCTCGTCCGTGTCGACGAGACCGGCGAGGCATTTCAACAAGGTCGTCTTGCCCGCTCCATTACGGCCGATCAGGGCCAGCCGGTCCCTCGGCCCGATGAAAATATCGAGATTGCGGAAGAGCCAACCTTCACCCTGGATCAGGCCGAGGTCTTCAAAGGACAAAATTGGGGGTGCCATCGCGGCGGGCACTAGCTTAGGTTACCCGCTGCGTCACGGGGGTGAGCGCCAATGCTGAACGTTACGCAACAAGGGCATTCATAACTTGTTCAATGCCGGTTCTTTAGTCACATCGGCGAGAGATTTGCTGATGAGCCTGTTCCGTACCCTTGTCCTTGCGCTTTGCGCCGCCAGTGCCGCGGTCGCCACCCCTGCGCTTGCCCGCCCCGCCCATCGCCCGGCGAACGAAGTCGCACGCCTTGCCTGGGACGATCGTCCGCGCGACCAGGATCGTGCCTTCCGCGCCCAGCGCGAGGGACGTTCCATGCCGCTTCCGCAGATCGAGCGGAAAGTCATTCCGCACATGGGCGGCGCCGACTATCTCGGCCCCGAGATGCGCGGTTCCAACGTCCGGATGAAGTTCCTCGACCGTGGCAAGGTCATCTGGGTGGACGTCGACCCGCGAACGGGCCGTATCCTCGGCAAGTCGGACGACTAAGACGCCGCCACCGGCCTGAGAGCCCGCGGCGGCGGCCTAGTGCAATCTTCCTTACTGGCGGCGAAGGAACCAGTCGCTTTCCAGCACTTCGATCCGATGGTCGGTAATGTACCATTGGCCATCGTTGAGTTCGCACGGGAATGCCCGGTTCAGGAAGCTCCGGACTTCGCCAATGCTGGAGAAGAGCTGGGGAAAATCTTCGGCCAGCCAATCGTCCTCATTGCTCAGCGCATTACGCTGCACTTCGCATGCGCCCCGACTGTCGAAAGGCGTGTCGAGATATCCCGGATGATTTGCCGAGGCCGGGCCGGCGACGGCGATTGTTCCGATAACCAGTAAAGCCAAGACCTTCCTCATCGAATGTCTCCTATTTCTGCGCGGGTATCTGAACTCGCGTGGCTCCGCCCAAAGGCCGGAAGGCCTCTCGCGTAGAAATGGATCACCTGATGTGCGATGATGATCTGCCGATCATTTGCCGATGGCGTCGAGCCTTCTTGGTGACCGCAGGGGGAATAGCGCTGGATGAACCTCGCTGATCGAATGCTGACAACATCCGAGTTGGTGGCACGCGGCGACTTTCATTTGGGCGACGTCATCGTCAGCCCTTCCAATCGCACCATGACCGGGCCAGATGGCTCAGTCGTCATTGAGCCAAGGGTCTTGCAGGTCCTGGTGGTTCTCGCCGACGCGGCCGGGACGGTTGTCACCAGGGAGACGCTGTTCGGGCGATGCTGGGGCGGGCTCTATGTTGGCGACGACAGCCTCAACCGAACCATTGCGGCCATCCGCAAGGCGGCAAGCGACGTCGGCTCCACGGAATTCGACCTCAAGACAATTCCACGTACTGGCTACAAGCTGACAGGCGAAGTCCGGGAGGTTTCTCCCCAACCCACGGATGAAACTCACCGGCCGATATCTCGCCGACTTGTGATTGGCGGAGGAGTCGCGGCGGCGGCGATCGGCGGCGGCGCGCTCTGGTGGGCAACCGGTCGTTCAAACGATCCGCGCTTCGATGCATTGATGGCGCGCGGAGACGATGCCTTTCGGGATGGGACCGCGTTCGAGCAATGGGACACCGACGCAACCAATCGCCCGAAACTGATCGAAATCTATGAGGAGGCTACCCGTCTGGAGCCTGACAGCGCCAAGGCCTGGGGCCTCCTGGCCTATTTCCGGACCATGAAGGCAGACGCGGCGCCGGCCAACGTTTCGCCGCGCCTCATTACCGAGGCGAGCGCCACGATCCAGCATGCACTGGAGATCGACGCTAACGAGCCCAACGCGCGGGTCGCGACGTACCTGCTTGAAGGCCGAATGCTCAATTGGATCGATCGGGATCGCCGCCTTCGGGAGATATTGGCCAAGTATCCGGACAATCTGCCGGCCACGATCGAGCTCATGCCGCTACTTCAGGCGGCCGGTTACACGCGCGAGTCCTGGACGTGGAACGAGCGCATACTAAGCGCGTCGCCTCTGGCGCGTCCCTACCTCGTTATTCGCGCACTCAAGCTATGGATCCTGGGCCGGATCCGGGAATCCGACAATGTCATCGATCGGGTACGGGGGCTTTGGCCGGAATATGTGTTCGGCAACTGGGTTCGCTTCATCCTGTTTGCCCTAAGCGATCGCCCTCGCGCAGCCCGCGGCATGTTAGACAGCGCAGCCGAGTTAATGGGCGGATCGGAATGGGCGGAGATGTGGCGAACGGCGCTGGAGGCAATTGAAACGCGCTCGGTGAGGGCAATTGCGGCGACCGAGGCCAAGTGCCTTGAACAGGCGAAGCTCCATCCGATCGTCGTGAATGACCTCGTCATGGTCCTGTGCGCGATGGGGCGGGTGGATGCCGCATTTGAAGTGACCAATGGCTTCCTGCTGTGGCGCGGCAAGATTGTGAGCGCAGACCAGGCGGATGGGAAGGCGATGGACGACTACAGCCGGCGGATGACGCAGTGGCTGTTCACACCGCCGGTTGCCGCCATGAGGGCCGATCCCCGGTTCCTGAAGCTCTGTGACGAGTTCGGCCTAACCGATTACTGGCGGGAACGCGGCGTGCAGCCAGATTATCAGCGCTTCGACTAGAAGCGGCTCTCGATCCCCACCCCGACCATTCGAGGATCTTCTGCGGTCGCTCCATTCGGATCGCCGGATATCAGGGCGAAATTGTCGAACAGGTTGCGCGCATAAGCGAACAGGGTGAACCGCCGCAGATGATATTCGGCCCGGGCATCGACGATCGTGGCGGGTGATATGCGAACATCGGGATTGCCGCTGTCGTCGCTGTAATAATCGCCGTGGTAGCGGGCTTGGGCAGACAGGCGGAGATTCGGCGTTGCTTCCCAGTCCACCGCCGCGGCCACGCTGAAACGGGGCGAGCGGCCGAATTCATTGCCGGCGAATTCTTCATAGCCTGAACCGGTATCGACCAGTTTGGTGCGCAGCAGGCCGATCGAGACCCGTGTCTCGATTCGATCGGTCGGGCGCCAAGCGAGCCCAACCTCTGCTCCGTAACTGTACGCCTTTTGTGCGTTGAACAGATCGGAGAACCCCACCGGAAAGCCGCCGGGAGCATTGACGAAGATCCCGTTCGCCCGCTGCGCATCCTCCATGTCGTAGTAGAAAAGATTGGCGGACAGGTCGGCGCGGCTGCCGGCCAGGCGCGCGCGGACGAATGCCTCATAGTCCCAGAGAAATTCCGCCTCAAAATTGTCAGGCTCGCCGGTGTCCAAACGAAGGGTCGTCCCGCCCGGGTTATAGGCGCGCTGGGCCAAGGCGCCGACGCGCACGTCCGAGCTCAGGTCGTAGGCCAGCGACAGCTTGGGCAGCCAGGCATGGAACGTCCGGTCGAAATCGAGCGGCACGCTCTCCTCTTCCGCGACAAATGCACCGGTGCGGTCCTGTCGGTCTTGCTGATAGCGAAGGCCGACAGTGAGGGTCATGCGCGGCAGGACCACGATGCTGGTCTCGCCAAACAGGCCGAACGAGCCTTGCTTGTCATCGAAACGGCCGATGCCGCTAAGTAATGACAGGTCGATGGACTGGCGCAGCTGCTGGTGCGTTCGGCTGACTCCGGCAACCCCCTGCAGAGACCCTACTGGCGACCAGTTGAGGATCGCTTCCGCCGACCAGTCGCGGCCGTCGATTTGCGTTTGGCCGAGGCCCGGGAACGCCAGCCGCCGCGTGTCGCTGTCACCGCCAGTGATCACCACTTCCAGGGCGAGATCGGGTGCCAGCGGCTGGTGCGCGGTCGCGGTCAGTGAATCGACGTTGATCTTGAAAACACCGTAAAATCCATTCTCGTCGCGCCTTTCCCGAAACGGTTGGGTGAGGCCGACAATTTGCGGGGCCTGGGAATGGGTGTGGCTGTAGACCAGCTCAAATCGCGCGCCGGGGTTCCAACTCGGTATTGCCAGCAGCTTGACGCGAGCCAGACCGAAAACGTCGTGGTTCGGATCGCCATCCTCGATCCGGTCGGCAATGTGACTGGTCGTGTGGCTGTAGCGGATGTCGCCCGCGACACGGAATGCCACCTCGTCGGTTATGGGACCTGACGCCAGGGCAGAGAATTGGCCGGTGCGATAATTGCCGCCGATCGCTCTGGCACGATGCTCGGGCTTCGATGTCGGGTCGTTGCTGTAGACAAAGATGGCGCCGGCGATCGAATTCTGGCCCTGGGTGGTGGTCTGCGGACTTCGGAAAACCTCGACACGGTCGAGATCCCAAGCCGGCTGTGCCCCGAAGACGAATTCGTTGTAGGTCATTCGCCTGCCGTCCACGATCAGCGTCGTTCGCGGCCGGTTACCGCCGAGGAATGCCGGAAGCGCCTGCAGCGCGCCGGTCGTATCCTGGCCGCGGATCGCGGGACCTTCGCTCCCATTGCCGAGCTGGACGTTCGGGATCAGCGCCAGCAGCTGGTCGACCCTGTCCGCAGATTGCGCCTCGATGTCGCGCTCGCTCACAAGCGACAGGCTTGAAGCGGTCTCGCGCAGAGTCCTTGGAATCCGCTCGCCAGTGACGACAATCTCGTCCCCTTGCTGCTCTTGCGGCTGGTCGATGCCCGGATCGTCGATCACGGCAACCATCGCCATCGATGCAGCGCAGGCCAAAGAGAGCATCGATCCCCCCGTATCGGACCCTGCCAACCTAATCTTTTCGGCACCGAAACGGCAACTCTCTGCTAAAGAGGGCCGGATTGACTTTTGCCCTTCGTGCTTCAGAGCTCGTTGCGGACAAGCAACCGTTCAGCTTCGCGCGTGTTTGTGACAGCGAGCAAATTTTCGAGGAATGAATTCATGCGCGTGTTGATTGTCGAGGACGAACCCAATCTGGGCCGCCAGCTCCGTTCGACACTGGAGGGCGCCGGCTATGCCGTCGATCTGGCGACGGACGGCGAGGATGGCCACTATCTGGGTTCGACCGAAAGCTATGATGCGGTGGTGCTCGACCTTGGCTTGCCCGAGATCGACGGCCTGACCGTGCTGGACCGCTGGCGCAAGGAAGGGCGCAAGATGCCCGTACTGGTGCTGACCGCCCGCGACAGCTGGTCGGACAAGGTTGCTGGTCTTGATGCCGGCGCCGACGATTATCTGGCCAAGCCGTTCCAGACCGAAGAGCTGATCGCGCGGCTTCGCGCGCTCATCCGCCGTGCGGCGGGCGTTGCGTCGTCGGAACTGATTGCCGGTGACATCCGGCTCGACACTCGGTCGGGCAAGGTCACCAAGGCGGGCGAACCGGTGAAGCTGACCGCTCAGGAATATAAGCTGCTGAGCTACCTCATGCACCACAAGGGCAAGGTGGTCAGCCGGACCGAGCTGATCGAACATATCTACGACCAGGATTTCGACCGTGACAGCAACACGATCGAGGTGTTCGTGACGCGTATCCGCAAGAAGCTGGGCGCGGATACGATCACCACCATTCGCGGCCTTGGCTACAGCCTTGAGGATCCCGGCGCTTGAGTGAGGCCGCCTCGGAACAGGCGGTGGTGAAAGTCAGGGAACGCCGCGGCGGGTCGCTTACGCGGCGAATGATCACGATTGCCGCGATCTGGATCGGCGCACTCCTGCTGATCGGCGGCTATGCGCTCGACCGGGTGCTGGCACGCGGGATCGTGCAGAATTTCGACCAGCAGCTCGAATATGTGCTGAACGCGATGATCGCGGCATCCGAGATCGGGCCCGAGGGCGAAGTTCGCTTTTCGAGGCCGCCTGCCGACCAGCGGTTCCTGGAGCCTTATTCGGGTGCCTATTTCCAGATCAGCGGCAAGGGCCAGGAGGTCTTTCCTTCGAGATCGCTGTGGGATCGCAGGCTCAAGGCCGACGAGGCGCACAACGACGTAGAGCTGCACAAGCGCGACAGCTTTGAATTCGAAGGGGAGCCGCTGCGCATATTGGAGCGCGACGTCGTCTTGCCGGGGTCCGACGTCCGCTGGCGGTTCCAGGTAGCGCAATCGCGCGAGGCGATCGACGGGCAGCTAAAGGAGTTGCGTTCGACGCTGGTGCGAAGCTTCGCTGCACTGGGTCTGGGCCTGCTGGTGCTGGCGGCATTGCAGGCGATCTACGGGTTGTGGCCGCTGCGCCGGATTCGGCGCGAAGTTTCCGCGATCCGAAGCGGCATGCAAACCCGGATCGCAGAGGATTTTCCGAGGGAAGTCGAGCCGCTGGTCGACGAGATCAACGAACTTCTGGCCCATAGCGAGGCGCAGGCCGAAGAGGCTCGTCGGCATGCGGGCAACCTAGCCCATGCGCTGAAGACCCCGCTGACCGTAATCACCAACGCGGCGACCGCCCATTCGAGCGATCTCAACGATACTGTCATCCGCGAGGCATCCGTGATGCGCCGTCAGGTGGATCACCATCTTGCCCGAGCCCGAGCGATCGGGCGGCGTGCGTCGGCGCAGGCCAGGGCAACGGTCTGGGAAAGCGCGGAAGCCGTCGAGCGTGCCGTTTCGACGCTCTATCCGCACGTCACCATCGATTTGGTCGGAAGCAAGGACCCACAGGTCCGTGTGGAACGGCAGGATCTGGACGAAATGCTGGGCAACCTCGTCGAGAATGCCGCCAAATATGGGAATGGCCGGGTGTTCATCACCGTCGATCCGGCAATCAATGGCCGGGTCACGGTACAAATCGAAGATGACGGGCCGGGCATCGCCGAAGCGGAGCGGACCGAGATGTTCGAGCGAGGGAAACGGCTCGACACGA
The DNA here is from genome assembly GCF_023516455.1 of Sphingomonas caseinilytica. Taxonomy (GTDB): domain Bacteria; phylum Pseudomonadota; class Alphaproteobacteria; order Sphingomonadales; family Sphingomonadaceae; genus Sphingomicrobium; species Sphingomicrobium caseinilyticum. Next base: position 1,130,907 of record NZ_JAMGBA010000001.1, read on the forward strand.
CCGGCAAGCCCGGAACCGGACTTGGCCTCGCGATCGTTCGCGATGTGGCCGAAATCTATGGCGGCAAGATCTCGCTCGACGAGAGCGAGGATCTGGGCGGGCTTTTGGTCACATTGTCACTACCCGAAGCGCCGCAGCAGATTGCCGCCTGACCATTCATCGAAATGGGCTTGGCAGCGACAGTGCGAGCACTACCTTCGCGCGCTTGAGTTTAGGGTAAGGGGCTGATTCAATGTCGAAAAAATTCCTGCTTCTGGCGGCTGCGTCTATTTTTGCAGTCGCGCCGGCAACCGCGCGCAACGGTCAGCCGACCTTCGCGCCCTGGGGTGTCGACCTCACCGCGATGGATTCCACGGTGAAGCCGGGCGACAATTTCTTCCAGTACGTCAATGGGGCCTGGTCGAAGCGGACCGAGATCGCGCCCGACCGGACCTTCGTCGGTATCGATTCCGTCCTCAACGACCAGATCGACCGCGATGTGCGCGCGATCGTCGAGGATATGGCCAAGGACAGCGCAAGCTCCGGCCACATCGGTCAGCAGATCGGCGATTTCTACGGAAGCTGGATGGATGAGGCGACCATTGCAGCCAAGGGTCTCGCCCCGCTGAAGCCGCACCTCGACCGGATCGCGGCGGTCAAGAACAAGGCGGAACTGGCCGACCTGTTTGCGATCGTCGGTTATCCCTCGCCGGTCAGCCTCTCGATCTTCCCGGACCTGTCGGACCCGACGCGCTACGGCGTCTACACCGGCCAGGGCGGACTCGGACTTCCGAACCGCGATTATTACCTGCTCGAGGGCGCCAAATATGATGGCTATCGCGCAGCCTATAAGGGCTATTTGACCAAGCTGTTCACGCTCGCCGGTATCTCGGATGCTGCCGCCAGGGCGGATCGGGTCTACGCCCTCGAAGCAGCCATCGCGAAGGTCCACTGGAAGCCGGAAGATAGCCGCGACGTCAGCAAGATCTACAATCCGATGGATCGCGCGAAGCTGGCCAGTTTCGCGCCGCAGCTGCAGTGGGACCGGGCACTTCCAAAGCTTGGCCTGGGCGACCTCAAGACGGTCGTGGTGATGGAAACCAGCGCGGTCCAGGAAACCGCCAAGCTGATCGACAGCGTGCCGCTCGACACGTGGAAGGATTATGAAGCCGCCCGCTTCATCAGCAACCACGCGACCTATCTGCCCAAGGAGTTCGACCAGGCACGGTTCGATTTCTATTCGAAGACCTTGCGCGACGTTCCCACCCAGCGCGACCGCTGGAAGCGCGGCGTCGACCTGGTCAACGGCGCACTCGGCGAGGCTGTCGGCCAGATTTACGTCCAGCGCCACTACCCGCCCGAAGCTAGCCGCCAGATGGGCGAGCTCATCCAGAATTTCCGGGCGGCGCTACAGGAAAAGATCGAGACCAACAGCTGGATGGACGCGGCGACAAAGAAGGAAGCGCTGGCCAAGCTCGCCACCTTCGATCCGCGCACCGGGCATCCGGTAAAATACATCGATTATTCGACGTTGAAGGTCGATCGATCCGACCTGCTCGGCAACTACATGCGGTCCGAACAATTCGACTGGAACCTTGAACTGGAGCGGATGAAGAAGCCGGTCGACCGGGCCCTGTGGGGAATGACCCCGCAGACCAACAACGCCTATTATGATCCGACGCAGAACCAGATCACCTTCCCGGCCGCGATCCTGCAGCCGCCCTATTTTGATCCGGATGCGGATGCGGCCGCCAATTACGGCAGCATCGGCGCCACCATCGGCCATGAAATCGGTCATGGCTTCGACGACCAGGGTCGCAAGTTCGACGGTTCGGGCAAGCTTCGCGACTGGTGGACCGAGGCCAGCGCCAAGCAATATGACGCACGCGCGCAGCGGCTGGTGAAGCAATATGACGCCTATGAGCCGATCCCCGGCGTACATATCAAGGGGCAGCTGACGCTGGGCGAAGACCTCGGCGACCTGGGCGGTCTGGAAGTCGCTTACTCCGCCTATCGCCGCTATGTCGCGACGCACGGTGAGCCGCCGGTGATCAACGGCATGACCGGCGACCAGCGCTTCTTCGTCGCCTATGGCTACAGCTGGCAGCGCAAGAACCGCGAAGGCGCGCTCCGCGCCCAGCTCCTGACCGACGAACACTCACCGGCCGAGTATCGCGTCAACGGCGTCGTCCGGAACATGGACGAATGGTACAAGGCCTTCAACGTGAAGCCGGGCAACAAGATGTACCTGCCGCCGGAAGAGCGGGTTCGCATCTGGTAGGCGCCGCTCGATCGTCATTGCGAGGAGCGTGAGCGACGAAGCAATCCACGATGCTGGATTGCTTCGCTCCGCTCACAATGACGCACTTCCTTGCCCTCGCGCACAACGCGCATTACGGCGGCGGCCGTGACTGCGTCTATCCACCAGCTGGGCGACAAGCGCGCCCCTTCGCTCGACCCGATGATCGCGCTGACCGCGGCCGACATGAATGCGGTCAATGCCGTTATCCTGGACCGTATGCAGTCCAAGGTGTCGATGATCCCCGAACTTGCGGGTCATTTGATCGCCGGCGGCGGCAAGCGGATGCGGCCCATGCTGACGCTCGCGAGCGCGGCGATGCTCGATTACACCGGAACGCGGCACCACAAGCTGGCCGCGGCCGTGGAGTTCATCCACACGGCGACCCTGCTTCACGACGATGTCGTCGATGGCTCCGGCATGCGGCGTGGCAAGCGCACGGCCAACATGATCTGGGGCAATCCGGCGAGCGTGCTGGTCGGCGATTTTCTATTTTCCCGCGCGTTCGAGTTGATGGTCGAGGACGGCAGCCTGAAGGTGCTGCGCATCCTCAGCCACGCATCGGCCGTCATCGCCGAGGGCGAGGTCGACCAGCTGACCGCCCAGCGTCAGGTCGAGACCAGCGAAGAACATTACCTGCAGATCATCAATGCCAAGACCGCCGCGCTATTCGCCGCGGCCTGCCGGATTTCGCCGGTCGTCGCCGAGGCCGGCGAGGAAGCGGAAGAAGCGCTGGAGGCCTATGGCCGCTACCTCGGTATTGCCTTCCAGCTGGTCGACGATGCGATCGATTATGCGTCGGACGCCGAGACGATGGGCAAGGGCCAGGGCGACGATTTCCGCGATGGAAAGGTCACCTTGCCCGTCATCCTCGCTTATGCCCGGGGATCGACCGAAGATCGCAAATTCTGGAAGGCAGCGATGCAGGGCGATCGTACAAGCGACGAAGACCTTGCTCATGCCACGAGACTGATTTTTGAAACCGGAGGCTTGTCCGATACGCTGGAACGGGCGCGACATTACGGCCGCCGGGCGATTGACGCGCTGGCAATGTTCCCGGCAAGTCGTACCAAGTCGGCCTTAACCGAAGCGGTCGAATTCGCGGTCTCAAGGGCTTATTGAGGTGACTATGCGTATCAGACGTTCCGCACTGCTTTTCTTCGCCGCCGCTGCCTTTATTTCGACGGCCGCCAACGCGGCCCAGCTGACGGTGATGAAGTCGCCCTATTGCGGCTGCTGCGCCAAATGGATCGAACATGTCCAGCAGCATGGTTTCACGGTGAAGGTGGTCGACACCGAGGATATGGCGGCGGTCAAGAAACGGCTGGGCGTGCCCGACAAGCTGGCCAGCTGTCACACGACGATGGCGGGCGGATACTTCATCGAAGGGCATGTGCCCGCAGCCGACATCAAGCGATTGCTGGCGCAGAAGCCCAAGGCGACCGGCATCGCCGTTCCCGGAATGCCGGCCGGTTCGCCCGGAATGGAAATGGCCGGCAAGGAGCCCTACGCCACCATCCTCGTCCGCGGCGACGGGACGACCGGCGTGTTCGCCCGGCACTAAGTCCGGACGACTAGTATTATTCCCGATGGCTGGCCCGTTTCGGCTCGGCCATCGTCCGGGTCATGAAGCGCCTCACCCTCTCCCTCACCGCAGCAGCGCTGCTTTCCCTTCACGGCCCTGCCCTCGCCCAACAGGTCGAGCTTAAGGGCCGGCCGGTCCTTCAAGCCGTCGAGGGCCTGAAGCCCGGCCAGTACGTCTGGAACCCCGAAGCGGCGCCGGACGGGCCGGTGCTGATGGTGGTCAACCTCGCGACACAGCGCGCGGTCCTGTTCCGCAACGGCGTTCCGATCGGCGCTTCGACGATATCTTCCGGCAAGCCCGGATATGACACCCCGACCGGCGTCTTCACCGTGCTGGAGAAGAAGCAGGAGCATTATTCGAAGACCTATAACAATGCGCCGATGCCCAACATGCAGCGGCTGACGTGGAAGGGCATTGCGCTCCATGCCGGCAACCTGCCCGGATATCCGGCGTCGCACGGATGCATTCGCCTTCCGATGAAATTTTCGAGCCTGCTGTTCGGTGCGACAAAGCTTGGCATGACAGTCATCATCACTAGCCTGCCGGTCACGCCAAACCGGTCCGAAGCCCCGGATTTCGCCGCACCGATCGCGCCGAACACGACCACCTTGGCGCGCGCGCCCTATGAATGGAATCCGGACAAGTCGAAGTCAGGCCCGGTTTCGGTAATCGTCAGCACCTCTGATCAGCGCGCGATCGTACTTCGCAACGGGGTCGAGATCGGCTCTGCCCCCGCGCGCGTCGCCGGCGCGGTGAACGGCGGATGGGCCTACGCCCTGCGCGCCTGGGACGACACGGGGCAGCACTGGCTGCGGCTGCAATTCGCGGGATCGGGATCGGGGATGGAAGTCGCGCCCGGCGAGGGCAATCGGTTCGATACGCCGTGGGATTTCAAGCATGCTGTGCAGACCGTCCTTCGTCCGGGGAGCATCATCATCGTGACGCCGCAGTCGCTGAAGGCCGGCAGCTCCGGCAGTTCCGCGACCGTCATCGAGAATGAGGAGAGCGCGCTCTAGCTAGCGCTGTCCCAACCGGTCGCGATCTGACATTAGCGTCGGTCGATGAGCCGGATTGCCCTTCCCATCGATGAGGTATTGCTCACCTTGCGCGAAGCGCTTCGCGCGGGGCCGAGCGCCTTGCTGATCGCGCCGCCGGGCGCGGGCAAGACGACGCGGGTGGCGCCGGCGTTGCTGGACGAGCCATGGGTCGAGGGGCGGCAGATATTGCTACTTGTGCCGCGCCGGCTCGCCGCCCGAAGCGCGGCTGAATATATGGCGCGGGAACGCGGCGAGGATGCGGGCGCAACAATCGGCTATACCACCAGGCTCGATAGCCGGGTCGGCAAGTCGACGCGCGTCATTGCGATGACGCATGGCGTTTTCCTGTCGCGGATCCAGGCGGACCCGGAGTTGGCGGACGTCGCCGCCGTTTTGTTCGACGAAGTGCATGAGCGGAGCCTGGACAGCGATCTTTCGCTCGCGCTGACACTCGACGCGGCCAAGGAATTGCGGCCCGACCTACGCATCCTGCCGATGTCGGCGACGCTCGATGGGGAGCGGTTCGGGCGGCTGCTGGGCGATCCGCCGCGGATCGAAAGCGAGGGCAAAAGCTATCCGCTGACCCTCGTCCACGAGGGACGCGACACGGCGCAGAAGATCGAACCTCAGGTAGCGAGCGCCATCCGCCGCGCTATGAACGAGTTTGACGGTTCGGTCCTCGCCTTCCTGCCGGGCGTCGCCGAGATCGAGCGGACGGCGGAGGCATTGGGCAACCTACCTCCGAATGTCGTGCTGCATCGGCTGCACGGAGGGATAGAACCGGCAGCCCAGCGCGCGGCTCTTGCATCACCCAAGCCGGGCACGCGCAAGCTGGTGCTGGCCAGCGCGATCGCCGAAACCAGCCTGACCCTCGACGATGTGCGGATCGTCATCGACAGCGGACTTGCGCGTCGCCCGCGCTACGATCGCGGCGCGGGACTGACGCGGCTGGTTACCGAGCGGGCCAGCCGGGCCGCCGTCACGCAGCGCGCCGGGCGTGCGGCGCGCCAAGGACCGGGCATCACCATCCGATTGTGGGAGGAAGCGGCCAATGCCGCCCTCCCCGCGCACGACCCGCCGGAGATATTGGAAGCGGACCTGTCGAGCCTGATGCTGACCAGCCTGCTGTGGGGGGAGAGCGATCCGACGCGGCTGCCCTTCCTTGATCCCCCGCCTGCGCCGGCGATGGCGGAGGCAAGGCAGCGATTGGAGCGGCTGGGGGCGATCGATGGCGACGGCCACATCACAGCGCACGGCCGGGCGATTGCGGCGATTCCGCTGGAACCAAGGCTGGCGCATATGCTGATCGAGGCCGGGAGGCGCGGGTTCGCCAGCGCGGCGGCGGACGCAGCCGCGCTGCTGACCGAGCGAGGCTTGGGCGGCAACGATCCGGACCTGGAGCTGCGCCATCGCCGATGGATGGGCGACCGGTCGCCACGGGCCCAGGCGGCGCGGGGGATGGCCGGAAGATGGGCCAAGGGCAAGGGCGGTGAGAAATCTGCCGCGCATGACATAGCGCGATCCATAGCCCTCGCCTTTCCCGACCGGCTTTCCCGGCGGCGCGATGCATCGGGCGAGCAATGGCAGTCGGTTGGCGGGCGCGGGTTTCGGCTGGATCCTACATCACCGCTGGCGCGGAGCGAGTGGCTGGCGGTTGCGGAGGTCGCGGGTGCAGCGGCGGGGGCCCGGATCCTGTCAGCCGCCGCGATGACAGCGACAGAGGTCGAGGCGCTTTTCGCCAGTGAGATCGAGACCTTCAGTGAAGCGAAGTTCGATCCGGCCACGTCGGCGATCAGCGCGACCAAGGGCCGCAAGCTGGGTTCGATCAAGCTGTCATCATCGCCCGATCCAAGGCCTGATCAGACCGCGATCGAGGCCGGACTTCTCGACGCGGGGCGACGTCACGGCCTATCGCTGTTGCCGTGGAGCGAGGCGGCGGTTGCGCTTCGGCAACGCGCGGCCTTTGCAGCCCAGCATGATCCGGATGTGCCGGACCTCAGCGATGCGAAGTTGTTGGAGCGGCTTGAAGAGTGGCTGGCACCGCTGCTGGTGGGGAAACGAAGGCTGGACGCGATCGGATCAGGCGCCCTCAATAATGCGCTGCAGGGCCTTCTTGGCTACGAAGCGGGGCGCGCGATCGATCGGCTGGCCCCGTCGCAGTTCAACACGCCGGCCGGGTCGTCCCATGCGATCGACTATTCATCGACCGGCGGTCCGACCGTCGAGGTGCGCGCGCAGGCGCTCTATGGCCTCAAGGATCATCCGATGGTCGCCGGCGGGCGGGTGCCGCTGACCTTGTCCATCACCTCCCCCGCGCATCGGCCGATCCAGACGACCAAGGACCTCCCCGCATTCTGGGCCGGAAGCTGGCGAGACGTCGCGAAGGAGATGCGCGGGCGATATCCGAAACATCCCTGGCCGGACGATCCCGGGGCCGCCGCGCCGACACTCAAGACCAAGCGGGCGTCAGGAAATAGTTGATTTGGCGAGCCAGCTACGCCAATCCGCGCCCATGACCGTCGCCCGCATCATCGAAGAACAGCGCAAGACCACCCAGTCCGGCAAGGCCCAGGACGGCCGCTGGACCCTGGAGTTCGAGCGGCAGGAGGCGCAGCGCCCCGATCCGCTGACCGGTTGGAACGGTAGCGGCGACACGAAGACCCAGGTTCGCCTGCGCTTCAACAGCAAGGATGAGGCGCTGGCCTATGCAACGCGGAAGGGCTTCGAGGTTCACATCGTCCCGGCGCCGCCGGTGTCGATGAAGATCCAGGCTTACGCGGACAATTTCCGCTAGGGCTCAGCCCGTCCCGCGTTCCAGCAGGAAATCGCGGATCATCGGCATTGCGTTGCTGTCATAGCTTGCGAGGACATGCCTTGGCCCCGCGACATCGAAGTGACTGAGCAGCCTAAGGCCATTCCAATAGTGAAGCGCGAAGGCGGGCGGATCGGCGAGGATCAGCGGACGTCCGTCGGGGCGTAGCGGATCGATGTCGTCAAGATCGAGCGCTACCCAGGGCGCGGTCGACGGGCAGATGCTGAGCGACTTGCCGGCGAAGCTGGTGGCGATCGGCCGGTGGACATGGCCGGCGATCATCCCGACGACCTGCTTCGCGGGCCTGACCACCGCCTCCAGCCGCTGCACCCAGGCTTCGCAATCCAGCGCGCTCATCCAGTCGATGCCGGTGTCGACCGGCGGGTGGTGGAGGATGATGACGGTCGGTACGTCCTTGCGCTCGCGCAGCCGCTTCTTCAGCCAGGCCGCACGCTGTTCGCAGATCATCCCGCCGTGGCGGCCGGGATCGAGCGTGTCGAGGACGATCCACCGCACCTCGCCATGGTCGACCTCATATTGAAGGAAGCCGTTCTCGTCGGTGGGTACGTCGGGGAAGGTCGCGCGAAAGCCCTCGCGGCTGTCATGATTGCCGAGCGCCCAGACGATCGGGCCCTCCCAGCGGGCAATGAGCGCTTTCATGTGCCGATAGGCGTCGAGGTCGTCGCCGCGTTCGACCAGATCGCCGGTGACCAGCAGGAGCGACGGCTTCTGCCGCATCCCGTTCAGCTGATCGATCACCATGTTGAGGCGCCGGACGTTGATTTCGTGCGGATTGTCGCGGTCGAAACCGATGTGCAGGTCCGTCACCTGCGCCACCAAGATGCCGTCGATCGATGGTCGTCTTGCCAAGTCGATACCCTCCCCGAGAAGCTGTTTCTCGGCAGCGCGAGTTGGCTTGTCCAGCCTTAACTGATCCAGGTTATGCTTTCTCTTGCCCTCCGGCCCGGCTTCGGCGACAAACGGAGCGCCGAAGCCAGGGGGAAAGCTGCGCCAGTATCGTATTGCGCTAGTCGTCGGGACGCGCCCGGAAGCCATCAAACTAAGTCCGATCGCCCATGCCCTCGCCGACCTCGGCGAGCCGCCGGGGCTGTTCGTCACGGGGCAGCATCCGGGCCTCGAGCTGGCCGATCATCGCCTTGAGAGCTTTCCGGCCGTGTCGCTGGGCTGCCCGGGCCAGCCGGATCCGATGCTCCACGCCGACCTGGTTCGCGCGGCAATGCTCAGGATTTTGGCGACGAACCAGCCGGAACTGCTGATCGTCCAGGGCGATACGTCGAGTGCGCTTGGGGGCGCGCTTGCGGCCAGCGAGTTTGGAATGGCGCTGGCGCATGTCGAGGCGGGGCTTCGGACTTACGATCCCAACCTGCCGTGGCCGGAGGAGGAAAATCGTGTCGCGATCGACCGTATGTCCAACCTCCTGTTCGCGCCGACCAGCGGCAATGCTGCAAACCTGCGGCGCGAACAGCTGTCAGGCCGGATTCACGTCACCGGTAACAGCGGCATTGATGCCTTGGCGGCGCTGATCGGCCCATTGCCCTCAAAGCCTCCACGCCGCTGGCTACCGCGGCGGCAGTTCAAGCTGCTGGTAACCTGCCATCGGCGCGAGAATTGGTCGGCCGGCCTCGAAGGGTTGGCGGAGGCGCTGCTCGAACTTGTCGATCACCGCCTGTCGGCCGACGTCATCCTTCCGCCCAACCCGGGAGTTACCGAGCGGATGCATCGCCTTCTCGGCGGGAGGGGTGGAATTTCATTGATCCCTCCGCTTTCTCACGCCGCGACCATCTCGGCGATGCGCGCCGCCGACCTGGTGTTGAGCGATTCTGGGGGAATGCAGGAGGAAGCGCCCGCGCTGGGCGTTCCGCTGCTGGTCCTTCGCGACAAGACGGAACGGCCGGAAGGCCTCACCATGGGATCGATGGAACTGGTCGGAACCGATCGGGACAGGATCGTCGAGGCGGTCGGGCGCCTTCGCAGCGACCGTCGGCTGCTTCGGGAAATGGCGCGGCCCAGCATGCCGTTCGGTGACGGCCGGTCGGCACCGCGCATTGCACAAGCTTGCCTTGCCTATGTGGAGGAAATGGCGGCACTCCGGGCTAGCCGCCGAGCCTGATTGACTAGCTCGCCAAACCCCACCATATGCGCGCCCTTGCCGCCATGGCCGTGGCCCCTTCGTCTAGCGGTCTAGGACGTCGCCCTCTCACGGCGAAAACACGGGTTCGAGTCCCGTAGGGGTCACCAACGATTTCAGTGACTTAGCGTCGCTGGCGCCAGAACTGTCCAATATCAGTCGAATAAACGCCCACGGAAACGGGCGAACAAACCCTCAATCGTTCGTGTCGCTGCCTTCGCATAGAGTGTCGTCGAGCGACTGAAGCATGTCGCCCAATTCCTCGAAGCCTATGACTGGCCGCTCGCATTGATGAGCCAACTGCAACAACATCCCGTAACGAACCCTGCCTAGCTTCAGCGCCATCACGATTGTGCTCAATTCAGAATTGGTCAACGACACCCGGATTGGTTCTTCGGCCAGCATGCGCCTTCGGTCATTCATCGCTCGGTTCCCGCGCGTCTGGATCGCCGCCAGCAACAAGCCGCCAGTCGCCATTCCCAATATTCAGATAGAGTTGGCCTTTGCCCCAGCCGATCGAATGCCCCTCTTCAAGGAAACACTTGGGACACATGTTGGCCCACATGCCGCTCTGTGTCGCGCCATCGATGAATAATTGGAGCTTGTCCAACTGCGCGCTGCAAAGGTCGCATCCATCCGGCGGAGATGGATGGATGCTCGTCGCCCCCCATAAAACGCCAAGTCGGTGCAGCCATGACAACAGGCCGACTATCTCTTCGCGATATTCGTGGCGGAATGCTTCCTGCAGGTCGGGCCGGCTCCGCATTATCGATATGTGCGGCAGGGCGTCCCAGAAGGTCCGATAGTCCGGATCACGCATACTCGAACTCCTGATCGTTACGGTCCGGCCAATAGACCCTAGTGATTCAAGTCAGCGACGAACTCCGAAACAGGTTTGGCCCCACTTATATGCAACCGTTCACGGGCGCGCGTGCAAGCAACGTAGAACAGGTGTCGCTCGGTATCGAATACTTCGCGAAGTTCGTCCTCATCGGTTGCCTCATCGATACGCGACTGAAGCGGTAGGACGTCATCGTCGCAAGCCATGACGGAAACAGCGCGAAACTCTAGGCCCTTGGCGAAATGCATTGTGCCGATTGCGACACGATCAGCGTCGTCCTCAACCCGCTCGGAAAGCTGGCGACACTCCAATCCTGCTTCGGCGACTGCCTGTCGCGCCCGAACGAGCTGGTCGTGTGCTCTAACGAACACGCCAACTTCCATCGCTTGAATGCCATCTTCGATGGCTCGCTTTAGGAATGCAGCAACGATTGCCGTCTCGCTTATCTCATCGTCGCATTCATGGATTTCTGGCTGCGGCCCTTCGAAGACGGATTGAGCGTCGGCACGGCTGACCTCGATGCCATCAACGTCGCGGACCGCCAGCGGGAGCAGTTTGTCAGCGGCTTCGCGTATCTGGCGGGATGTTCGATAATTGATACGCAGGTTAGAGGATCGCCCGCGCACATCCACGCCAAGCGTCAACCAAGAGAAGGGATGTTGGAAGATGCGCTGTCCAATGTCGCCTGCGAAGAACTGGGCATTTAGGCCGACTGCAATCGCCGACATCATGCGCAGCTCGCTGACCCCCAAGTCCTGCGCCTCGTCCACCACAACGTGGGTGAATGGCTTGTCCGCCTTGCTGGCATAAGTTCTCGCGACCTCTTCGAAGTGCTGGTTTGGGGTCAGCATTCCGCGCGCAGAAATAATTTTCCGTGCCTTTTCGAACACGGGCCAGAGAGCGTCGCGCTGCTTCGAACCAAGCCGATTCCGTCGTCCGATGCGTGGAACGGTGGCGTAGCTCTCCTGATCTTCGATCGACCAGCCATCCACCACATGCCGCCACTCGGCCTCGACAAATCGCGCCGGAAGGTCGCTGTAACCAGTATCCGCAATCGCCCGGTCCAAGGCTGCTCGCTGAACCTCGACTGACGCCACTGCGGGTCGACGACCAAAAGCGAGCTCATAGAGATCAGTGGCGGCATCCTCGAATGAGACAACGGACAGCCGGTTGCTGACTGTCGGATCGTCAGAGAGCAGAACCTTCATCTTGGCGGCCAGCGAGTTCGCGAGCGGGCGGGAAAAGGTAGTCAGAAGGACGCGTGAATGCGGATCGCCGAGTAGGGCGCGCGCGGCCCGGTGTATCGCGACAATCGACTTTCCGGTGCCTGCCGAGCCGGTAACGCGCGCAGGGCCGGAGAAATCCTTCGCGACCACCTCGCGCTGCGACGGGTGGAGGAAGACACTCCACTTGTCCCATGGGTAATCGAGAGCATGCGCAAGCTCTTCGCTGCTCTCGATGAGCCGGATGCGCCGCAGCGTGTCGGGATGCTCAAGGGGCTCTGCTTCAGCAGGCTTGCGTTCAGGCAGTCGGCCTGTCGCCGCGTAATCGAGCAGAGCCTCGGTGACCTCAGCGGGAAGATGGTCACTCCGCTGGAAAAAGTCGTCCTCGGTCCAACTCTTGATCTCATCCACCCAGTCGGCGGGGGTGCCAACATCCAAAAGCTCGTCGGAACTTAGGTCGGCAAAAATAGGACGCGGTGGTGCGGCAGGCTGCTCGGCGGGCGGTTCCGCTTCCACTTCTTGGCCGAACCTGAGGAGCGGAGCTGCTGCTTCGATCCGCTCCTGCAACTCGACGATCTGGATTGCACCTGTTCGTGGATGCTCCTCAATCCGCCGCCGCTCAGCCCATGCGTAAGCTTTGTCGTGGTGATCGACGAATGCGAGCATAACGCTCGATTCCGTCCGATGGACGATGATCCGAATGTCCTGACTGACACGGGCCGACCAGAAGTTTCGGTCGCGTGCGCCGTCGAGCTTGTGCATCTGCAAGCCCGGCTGCGACGGGTTGAGCTGCAAGTCGAACGCCGCCGTCTTAACCTGCTTCTGCTCCTGACCGGTAAGACGGGCGAGCGCGTCAGTGAAGGTGTCGGCAATCAGGAACTTCATGTTGAGCGCCCAAATGTGAACGGTCGGCTGTAATCACCCTTCGTCTGCCAGATCTTGCTGCTGATGCCATGAATCTTGGCGAGCGCCGGATGCTTCAAGTCGTCCTGATGATAGGGAATGACCACGTGGGCCTTGGCGCGCGAAACGGCGACATTGATAAGCCGATTGCCATCCGCTCCCGATAGGAATTGCGATGAGGCGTCCACGGGGTCGAAGATGACGACCGTCCGCTCGCTTCCCTGTGCCCGGTGCACGGTGCTGACGGCGATAGTGGGGTGTCGCTTTTTGAGCAGCAACTTCACCAGCGCCCGCTGGGCACGATAGGGCGTCAGGACAAGGATTTCGCTGGGATCGACATATGAGCCTGCCAGTTCGTCTGCGATTTCCTCGATCAGCTTGGCTGATTGAAAACGGATGAAACCGCCATACTTGGCCGAGAAGGTTGCAGCTTCCGAGACCGGATCGAAGCAGATACGCGGCACTTCGCGACCATCGACAAAATAGGGGCTGCGAGCTTGCTTCCACTCCGGGTCGCGCGCGGCCTTGCGGCAAACGATAAGATCGTTGCCATAGAAGGTCGAGCCGACCGCGCGGCAGATGCCTTCGCTCATTCTCGACTGTTCATTCAAATGAACGGTCTTCACATGCTGGAAGATGTCGAAGGCGTTCCTCTTGAGAACCGGGGTTCCGGCCTTGTCATCGGTGCGAACGATAGGGGCGAGCTGCTGAGGGTCGCCCGCGAAAACCGTTTGCTGTCCAAGAGCGGCGATCATCATCGCGGCAGGACCAATGATCTGGCTGGCTTCGTCGCAAATCACGAAGGGGAATGGTTTCTCCGTCAGCGCTTCGTGCCAGCGAAGGGCGGTCGAGACAGTCACGCCTACTACGCGAGCGGAGGAAGAAGTCGTGCCAATGTCGGCAGCAAGCGCTGCGCGGGCAGCGCCGATCCGATCCTTCCATTTTGCATACTCGCCGATCCGTGATTTCGGCGGCTCGGCAAGTTCGAGCATCAAATATTCGGTTACCTTCTCGGCGACCCCCGCTGCGAGGAGGTGTGGTCGGTCCACATATTTGCGCGGATCGAAGTGCGCGCCGATCCGCTTCATCCGCCGCGCAAGGTCGGTCCTGCCGATGCGCGTAAGCCAGTCATCGATCGCCAACAGCGCTGTATCCACTGCAACATTCGTCGGACCCACAACCAGCAAGCGGGCACCCGGATGGCGAGTGAGCAGATACGCACCGAGCGCTCCGATCGTGAAGCTCTTACCGGTGCCGGGAGGCCCGATGAGCAGCGAGCACCGATAGGCGCTGTTCTGAACGGCAAGTGCCTGTCGTTCGCGTAACTCGGCGAACTCGATCGGCAAAGGAAGCACTTCTTGACGTGGCTCCAGCTCCTCCTTCGACTGGGCGAGGCGCTTGGCGGCGCGGCTCGCCATCGGACCACTCCACATCTCGATTAGCGGGCCAAGGAAGTCCCCGGGGAAAAGCCAGATTGTCGAGCCTGCCACCGGCTTGCCGCCCGTCAGTGGCTCAAGGACGATGCGGTCCTGATCCGGATCAACGAACTTGATGCGACCGGCAAACTCGAACTCGTCGCCCCATTTGACTCGGACGCCTTCGAGACCCTCGTCAACGGCTATGCGGGTTCGACCCTTGAGCGGCCTTACGCCAATAACGAGATGGCTATCCTCCCATTCTGCGGATGCGACTTCGAGCCCAATTCCCTTCTGAGAGATCGTGCGCTCGGTTTCCAAAGAGGCCCGGATTCGTTCGCGAGTGATGGACACAGCCTACGGCTTCCATTCTCGATACTCGACGCCGAATGTCTTGGGACTTTGGCGATAGTTGTTGCCCTTCGGATCGCAGTAGACGAGCCAATATTCGACTGGTGGCTCGGACGGCACCTCAGGCGTATCCTTGCCAGCCAACAATGCCAGTCGCGACGGTTGATCGCCACACAGCAGGCTAATTTCGCGCTTAATCCCAAGCGTTTCCTTGACGATCGCTTTCGCAAACTTGGCGGTGGACTTGCATTCGACTCCGAGCAGGAGATCATCCGGTGTCGGATTGCCGCTCACGCCATCATCAACCGCTACAATGTCGATCTCGTGGTAGGCGCTATCATCAAGTGCTGATGATTTGAGCGAGCCAAGCGTCCGCACCTCTATGTCGGTGTAGATTCGGAACGGCTGGCGGCTGGCAGGGTGGTATCCCGAGAAATAGCCGTCTGATGGCTGAATCTTTCCCGGTCCCTGTTTCAGTTCGAGAACCTTCCCGACAAAGCTGAAACTGAACCCTCGGCCCTTCAATTCTTTCAGCAGGCGTCCGAGCACGAAAAGCTCATAGAGCTTCCCACGCGTCAGCTTCTTCTTTTCAGCATCGATGGAAGCCCGCCTGCCCTCGTATTCGAGGATGATGGCTTCGATTTCGGATTTGGCGTCATCAAGTTTGAGAGGGTCAGACATGATCGGCGCCCTGTTCAGGGTCATATCGAAGACGTTCCGAGAGCACTCTCAGTCGCTGGCGCAGATCGGACAAGTTGGGCAGTGACTCAAACCCGAACGCCTCGTCGAAGGCGCCCAGATCAGACAGCTCGTCTCGAAGAGGCACGACTTCGATCGCCACATGGCCGAATCCCTCGGCAGCATCCACAATCTCTCGCCGTGCCTCCTTGAAAGTCGTGATGTCTTCGAGCGCGAGCTGGGACTCCAATGCTTCGACCGTCAGGACAAGCCGCTTCCTTGGACTGAGCCGCCTGACAAACCCGTCTGCATCTCTGAAAGTCAGATCGTCTTGCTGAGCAATCTCTGGTTCCTGAAGGCCCCGCAGGCGGTCCTCAAGAAATCGGTTGATCTCTTCGGCTTCCTGCTCGGTCATGTCAGACCCCAAATACCTTCATTACCTCGTCGCCGAAGTGGTTGATGACCTTCACTGCGATGCGGCCTGACTCTGGTCGTTCGAACGGGCGCGAGGTATCGCTGTAGAGGCTTGCCCATGCCTCCTCATCGATCTCCGCCTTCAGTGATGCCTTGAGCTGCTTGTAGGGGTCGTTTGCACCGAGGAAGTAGGCGTGACGGACGAAGAAACTCTCTTCGTTGTATGCTGTGTCGATGAACCATGCCGCGATGCCCTTCACGTCGTTCGAGCGAACATCGCCGGTGTTCGGGTCGTAGATGTCCACCCCGAGCACCTTGACGACAACGCGACCATCCGGCTGATCGATAATCTCGATGTCGGGTTCGCCGAAGATGGTGAACAGATTGCCCTTGCCGGTGTTCTTTAGATCGCCCGCCATATGCAAGTCGGGATTCATCTTGGCCTTGAGCACCGGCAGCGGACCGAGCCGCGACAGCTCGGACGCATGCGCATCGAAGGAGAAGGCAGTAGCGATCAGCACATCGAAGCGGCTCTCCGCGGCCTCGCGCGCAGCAGCGGTGAGTTGGACGCGGCTGACGGTGCCGAACTCCGGCCCTATGAAGATCGCCGCGCGACGTTCCGTCTCGCCTTCCATGAAGCGGCCTTCGGCGGCGATATACTCGCCGGGCCAAGGCGTGATGCTGGTGAACTCGATGCGGTCGCCACGTTCGACCTGATGCACGCCGGCAGTGCGCAGATGGTCCAAAATCATCGTGGCGAAGTCCGTTTCAGAATCACTCAGCGGCCCACGTGACTTCGCTCTGCCTTCCACCGCTTCGACAAGGTGGATCAGCTCGTCGTCGGCGGGGACGATGCGGTGCGGCGACAAGCTTTCAACGGTGAATGGGCCGGCGACGCGAACTCGGGTCGGATCAGCGTAGGGCTTGTCGTAGAGAAATTCGACGTCGGCAGCACGAGCGATGGACGAGTCAATTTCCTTCTGACGTGCGATCCGCGCTTCCCACCACTGCTTGTGCACGGTCGCAGCGTTTGCGCCCCATGCCGGATCAGCCGCACGCGGGATTTCCCATTCCTGCCAGTCGTTGCCCACTGCTTGATTGAGTTCAATGCGCAGTGGCTCCAGCCGAGCCTGCCACTGCTCCCAGATCACGTCTATCTCGGCATTGTTAGCGATGGATTTCAGCGTGACGTGTGGCACGCGTTCATAGACAAAGCCCTGCCGGACATCGCCGTAGCCGGACCCATCGCTCGGTGGCTTGCCGGTGATCTCTGCTTCCTTGCGCCGCCCCTCGGGACTGTCGGCGAGCAAATACCAAGGATAGCGAGCCGCCATGAGCCGTGCGCGAGCCAGTGCAAGCGCCACGCGGCTGGTGTCGATTGTAATCCAGCGGCGGCCCCATTGCTCGGCGACATAAGCCGTGGTCCCCGAACCGCATGTGGGATCGAGCACAAGATCGCCGGGGTCGGTGGCCAGCAGGAGACAACGTTCGACAATTTTGGTCGATGTTTGAACGGTATAAATAATGTCCATTTCGCCGCGCGTGTCAGTCCAAAGGTTGCTAATCTCAACCACCGGAAAATCATCAAAGTAGCGACGATAGCCAATTCTCTTTGCACTGCCGCCCAGCCTGTTGGCCTTGGCAAGTCGGTGCATCCCCCCCGGATAACTTGCTTTCCAGTTATCTCCCGGCTTTAAATTGTAGGTCTGCCCTCTGAACTCAAATGGCTGATCGAGCTTCGATCCGCCGCCGCTCGTGACGGCATGAACTCCAAAGAAGCGCGAACCAATCTGTAAGGACGTCGGATCCGCCTTCTCTTCGGCAGATGATGGGCGCTCATAACCCGGTGAGACTTCGACCAAGCCATAGTTGCTCATTCCGCTCTTACTTGCTGCCTTGGGCACATACAGCGGGCGGAATTTGGCTGATTTTTTGTTACGCCCATACACAATCACGAGGTCGTAAACTCCGGTTAAGTGATCCGAAGCAAACCCACCTGTTTTCTGAACGACAATCTCGGCCAAAAAGTTTGTGTCACCGAATACTTCGTCCATTAGAGCCCGCAGCCGGTGCACGTTCTCATCGCTAATTTGCACGAAGATCGATCCACTCTCCGTCAGCAACTCCCGCATAACGGTTAGGCGATCGCGCAAGTAGGTCAGATATGAATGGACTCCGTCCTTCCACGTGTCGCGGAACGCCTTCACCTGTTCAGGCTCGCGACTTAGATCAGCTTGCTTGTCGCCAACGGTCCTGTTGGCCGTTGATACCTGCCAGTTAGAGTTGAACTTGATGCCATATGGCGGATCAAAATAGATCGCCTGCACCTTACCCTTCAGCGCTTCGCGTTCGGCAAGGCTGGCCATCACTTGAAGGCTGTCGCCAAGGATCATCCGGTTCGACCAATGCTGGGGGTGCTGGTAAAACTCTGTCCGGGCCATCGGGTCAGTCAGGCCGTTAAAGTCCCCGAATAGGTCTGGCGCGTCACTGGTGTCGTCACGCGCCTGCTTCGATCTCCGCACCAGATCGTCGATGATTGCCTTGGGGTGCACCTTCTCCTGCACATGGATCATCGGCGCCTGAACAATCAGGTCCGACCAATCTTGCCGGTCCTTGCCGCGCCAGACGAGTTGCGCTTCGCCAATCTCGATCGTGCCTGTCTGCTGGAGGTGTTCGATCTGGTCCTTCGTCAGCGTGATCTTCGCGCCGTTCCAGACAATCTGCGGGTCGAGGTCGGGATCGCGGTCGCGCTGTTCACCTTCTTCTAGCAGGCGCGCTCGCGAAAAATTGAGCGGTGCAAGCGGTTGCTGCTCCTCCTGCATGGCCGCGAGATCGGCCATCTCAGCAGTCGGGATGTTCGGACGGGTATCGCGCTCGTGATTGAGTGTGGCGACGGATTTGGGACGGGCGGGAGGGCGGGCCATTACGCTGCCACCTTCACACTGAGGCCATCGGCCAGCGCTGCGAAATCGCTCTCGATCGCGAACACGTCCGTGAACTCTTCGAACGCCCAATTTCCTAATGTGCCGAGGTTGTTCACCCCCGGCACCCACATCGTTTTCATGGTCTCGGCCTTTAGTTGGGCATCGCCTTTGCGATACCCCTTGGTTTCCAAAATGAGGTTGAGCGGCTCGCCGGTGCCAACGTCGAGCCGCACAATGAAGTCGGGGACGTAGCGGCGCGGTGTCGAGCCATCGCGGTATGGCACTTCGAAGCCGAGCCCTTGGTTCTTCACGTAGCCGATGACACTGGGGTGATGCTCCAGCACGCGGGCGAGCTCCGCCTCCCAATCGCTATCGCAGACGACGTGGCTGACATGTGAGCGCTTCGGGTTGGTTTCGAACACGGCCTTGGTCGTCGTGAAGTTGACGAAACGGGAACTGCCCTTCGGGTTGTAGGAATTGAGGATCGCCTTGATCCTGTTCTCACCTTCCTCGAAGCGCTGACATGCGAGGAAGATGCGCTCGGCAGCCTGTTCCTTGATGTCGAGATAATCGATCACACCCTTCGGAACGGCCTTGGGTTCGAAATAACCGCCGTCGAGCCACTCGCGAACCACTCGCCTGACTTGGCCGAACAAGTGGACGGGAAGCGTGCCGTCTTCCCCCGCAAACCGCTTCAGGACGTGGGAAGCGAGGTTGTATGCGATTGCGCTTGGCCGCTGATCCGAGAGTCCCTCGGCACGAATCTCGATCTGTTGGCCGACGATGCCGCCCATCGTGACAGCGGTAGGGCCGATCATCGTTGGATCGACACGCAGCCTGCTATCCTCTGTGAACTTCGCTGTAATCCGCTCCTCCGGCAGATCGACGCGGTAACCCTCGACGCGGGGGAACTCGATCTCCAGCTCCGGCTTGGCGGCGACCCGCTCCTTCACGGCGTGGACGCGCGTCGTGACCTTCGGGACGGTAGGCTTCACGACGACTGGCTTCGCGGTGAAGTCGAACGGAATGCCGAGCACGTCCGAATATTCGACGTCGAAAAGACCTTCGCTGTTCAGCTCGTAGGATTGCCGCCTGAGGCCCCGCCCGACGACCTGCTCGCAAAGGAGCTGCGTGCCAAAGGCGCGGACACCGAGGATGTGCGTGACGGTGTTGGCGTCCCAGCCCTCTGTCAGCATCGATACGGAGACGACACAGCGGACATTCTCACCCAGTCGCCCCTGCCTACCGACCGTGTTCATGACTTCGCGGAGTAGCTCGGCATCGTCAATGTCTTCGACGCTCTCGATGCGTCCGGTCCGCTCTTGCCGTTCGCGACGAAACTGTTCGATCTCAGGTGCGGCGATCTTTCGGAACTCAGGATCGAGAGCCTCTCCACTTTCGAGCTGAGCACTGTCGATCAGCAAAGTGGGCGCGCGGCTGATGCGGTTTCCGTGCTCGTCGTAGTTGCGGAAAAGCGAGAGATGGCCGCGATGGACATTGACCAGCTCGCCATCCTCGTTGGGACGGTCCCAGCCAGAAATGTATTCGTAGATGAGCTTCGACGTGGATGTGTTGTTGCACACCACGATGAAGACGGGCGGCACCTTGATGCCGACCTGCTTCCACGCCTCGTCCACCTTCAGATAGTGGTTGTAGAGTGCGTCGAGGGCCGTCAACAGCGGTCTGGGCAGCTTCAGCGGGTTCAGCTCTTCGGATTTCTTCGCGCCCTTCTTCGGCATGTCCTTGCCGATGTGGTCCCACAGCTTCCGGTAGATCGGCATTTCCGCGATCGGCAGGTTGTCGGCCACTGGCACGCGAGGGAGCTTCACGATACCGCACTCAATTGCGTCCATCAGGCTGAAGTCGCTGACCACCCACGGGAACAGCGTGCCCTCGGCGTAACCGGAACCCGAGAGGAAGAATGGGGTCGCTGACAGGTCATAGACGGCGCGCACACCGACCTTCCGCTTCAGCGCCTTGATGCCGTTAATCCAGAGGCGGGCTGCTTCCTTGTTCTCCTTGGCCTCCGCCTTGATGTCGGAGTCTTTGATCTCTTCGACGCTGCCCTGTGGCCGTTCTTCGTAACAGTGGTGCGCCTCGTCGTTGATGACGACCACATTCTTCATCGCCAGTAGCTCGCCGCAGGCCCGCTGAAGCATTTGGCCCTCTGTCTCGGTCGTCATCGGCGCTTCGCCGCGACCTTGCAGCAGGCCCTTCCCGACCCTGCTCAGGTCCATCGTCTCGCGGCGCTTGAAGGAATGGTAGTTGGTGATGACCACCTTTGCCTTGCGGATTTCGCCAAGCATCTCGTGAGGGACTAGATCGCGATGCTCATAGTAGTTGTCCGGGTCGTCGGGCAGAAGCACCCGCAGCCGGTCTTTGATGGTGATGCCCGGCGTGACGATCAGGAAGCCGCGACTGAAATGGGAGCTGGTTGGCGAGCGGACTGCGTTCACCGCCTGCCACGCCATGAGCATGGCCATGACGGTCGTCTTGCCGCTGCCAGTGGCCATCTTCATCGCGATACGGAGCAGGTCGGGGCTGGACTGCTTGTTAGCCGCGCGGACGTGTTCCCACAGGTGGGCATATTGCTTTCGCTGGGAAGCAACTTCGGTCAGCCAGATCACCGTCTCGACCGCCTCGACCTGACAGAAGAAGGGACGGACGCCCTCGACCTCCGTCCGCCGCCAGTAGTGGAGGAGCTTCGCAGTGGCCGGGGTCACGCCCCAGTCGCGGTCGCTCGGCAAGGCTCGCCACGTCGCGACGTGGGAGCGAATCTCGTTGATGATCGGCTTCGGATTATATTCCTGCTCCTCGGCGCTCAGGCCGAGCTCATCTTCGAACACCATCGCGGCCTGAGCCGCCTTGCTCGACTTTTTCTTGGGCTTCGGGACCGGGGTGACGAAGTCGCAGGGCCGCCGCCCTTGGTTCGGCGGCAGCTCCAGCGGCTGCCCGTCCGCATCAAGGGCATGATGGAGCTTCGGCACCTCATACGGCGAGTTGAGAATCGGTCTGTCGTAGAAACTCTGAGCCAAAACGCGCCCCTCCTGAACGGAGGAGTATTTCCGGCCTAGCGGGATGACAAGTCACACAGAGCACTTAACCATTTTGATTTTGAAGGGAGCGAGCGAGAACCCCGGAATATGGCGCGATCAGGTTGCAATTTTCACCATGCCGATTTGGTTCAATTCATCGAAAACGCCAGATTTTCTTGGGAAATTGGACGATTGAGGTCTCAGGTGGGCTTCATGGCCGATCATGGCAGAACGGATCGATCAGGTAGGTTACCCTATCCACCTTGATCGGAACATGAGCTGTTCAGGTTGAAGGATGGTTCTGCCATGGCCAGAAGGAAGCAGCGTGCTCTCGAGGAGCGATTTATCCTCGTTGCCACAATAGAATCTGTCGAGCGAAACTACTTCGTCTCCGAGGAACACGACCTGCGACGGGTCGATGATGAAGCGAGCCTCATCATCTGCGGGCACATCACGGAAATTGACCGAAAGCATCGCCGTCACAACGGCCTGTCGATCGAGATGAAGTTTCTTTGCGCTCGATCGTTCCAACGTGACCGTGACGTTCCGGCTGCTGACAGGCCGTTCTTAATGTCAGTCAATCTTCGCGGCGATCAGCGCTCCCTTGGGGCCTATTTGCCGGCAGATGCATTCTGGGAGCTGCCGAGCATGATCGCGTCTGGCGCGGTCACCCACATCGAAGCCCAGTTCGGTCCAACCCGCCAAGGCCATGCGGATTTGCTCTTTGTGAATTTCACAACCGCCACGAGGCTAGAGGCTGACCGACAACTTTTGTTGTCACGTTAGGGGCCTACTCTCACATTGACGCGTGGTGTTTTGAAATTTCCCCCCCACCCGTCACGATTGCCTGTATGGAACCGTCAAGGGAAAAGCCGGGTCGCCTGCACCACGTTGCCCCTGCCTCCACGCGCTATCCATTGGCGCCGCGCCTTTTGGCCAATGTTCTCGCTCCAACCTGCGCGCTTGCCCAAGGCTCGGCCGCCCGTCTTGCGGCGATCGAGGCCAAGGGCGTCGGCCACCTCAGGTGACGCGCCCTTGCAGAGATAGCCGACAAGCACGCTCAGGTTCTCGTCATAAGCAGACTGGGGGATGCGTTTCGTCTTGATCGTGCCGGCTCGATACGGCCTGCCGGAAATCGCCTCAATCCAACGTCGCGAGCGTTGGCCTGTAAGTGACACCCCCGGTGGCAGATGGAGCAGAATGTGGACGTGCGATCCAATGATGGGACCGCACTCCCTCACCCACGTAAAGGCCGTGCGATGGCCCTTCTTACGAAGCCAGTCGCGCAGCCGGGTCAGGAACCCCCCGATTGCCCAGACAGCATCGCCGTCAGAGATGCCCGCCTGCTCAAGCCGGATGGTCACATGGCGGTTTAATGGAAGTCCGATCCGACGAGCATGAAAAGCCGCCGCGATCACCCCATTAGCCTGATGCCCTGACAGGCCGTCAGTCGGACGAACAGCACGCTTGCGCTCGGAACTGCTCGAACCAGCAAGGCGAGACATGCCGCCAACGATAGTCTTATATATATAATGCGAGCCGCTGTCGGATGATCGCAACTCTTCAATTTCTTGCATCTATTCAATCGCTTACCGTTATCGACCCCATGGGATGGATTGCCGAATCCTTGCCGTGGGCATTTCTGTCAGAAACGCTGCAATTTCATTGACTTAGGTAGAACGGCGCACCGCTGACAGCAAAAGCATTCCCAAGTTTCGGATTTCACGGCCCGAACAAAGACTTACGAACGATTGCGGAGAACACGGGACGGCGGGGGCCTCCTTTGCCCCTTCCGCCGCCCCAGCGCGTCCCTCAATAGTGGTTACCGTCCAGATAGACGCCAATGGCTTCGTGCAGTTCGGGCAGGCGTTCCAGCGGGAAAGTCACGCCCTCCTTGGTGGGCCTGAGGTTGTCGCCTTGCTGAAACCATTTGCGTAAGTTTACGAACTCATGACCATTGTATGCCGAGACTTCCAGTCGCCACACATTTCCACGATGACGGTGTTGAAACAGGATCGTGCCGCTCATGCCGCACTCGCCAGCGAGTTAGCGAAAGCCGTCAGGCTTTCGACGCGAATGAGACGGCGTTGTCCGATCTTAACTGATTCCAGCTCCCCCGACAGGATGAACTGATAGAGCTTCGACCGCCCGATATTCAGGGCGTCCTTAGCCTCACGCACGCTGTAAAAAATCTTCTGCATGGATTCCCCATGGTTGTCGGCCCTCCTTCATGACCGAAGTTGCGGCATCGTCGCCGGCCGGCAACCACTGCCGACATCTATAGCAAGTCCCGAATCGGCATGGACGCGCAAGGACCTACTTCAAAAAAAATTTATGCCCGTTGAGGCAGGCTAACGACATCGCCGTCGTCTCGCTGGGGAACCAGAGGAACCACGCTACGAGCTGCCAGCTCGTCCAGTCCATCGGCAACAAATCGGCCGTAGTGGCGCTCGATCATAGCTACCGACGTATCGTGCAATGCCGCCACCAGCCGAATTGGAAGGTTGGCCCGGATGCCCCTAACGATGCTCGTATGACGGAGAGCATACGAGATGACTTCGGACATCTTAGCTCGCTCCCGGATAGCGGCCCATGGACGAACCAGTTCGGATGCCGACTGCCACGAACCGCGACCTACGCGCTCCCATCGAATGCCCCCGGCGACTTGCTTGCTCCGCCAACGCTCCAAGAGTGGCGCTTGGCTCGCGCGGCCCTTCAATGCCGGCATCAGCGCTTCCAATACATCAGCACCGATTGGGACCGGCGTGCCGCCACTCTTGCTGCCCCTTCCTTTTCGACTGACTGGCACGAAGAGGCGCTGGGCTTTCACTTGAACGTCGCCCACTCGCAATCGTGCTATCTGCGAAAAGCGTGCTCCGGTTGCGGCCAGCACAAGGACCAGCCGAAACAGATCACCTTCCCAGCCCTGTTCCGCGTCGATGTCTCGCGCCGCACCAAGTAGCCGAGCGACTTCCACATCTGACAAAATCTGGTTCTCGCGGGCGACTTCATCGGCATCGCCATCGCCCTCGTTTAGCGCCCGAAGTGCGTGCTTGATGGTAGCAGGGAACGTTGCTGGCAGTCGGCTCCGGTTGGCCGCAAACGCCTCATTCAGCGCCGCTTTCAGGTCATTGATGAGCCTCTGTTTCGTGGTCCCCTTCAGCGCTCCCGGCAAAGCCGCGCGCCAAGCCAACAAGTCGCTTTCGCTGAGCTCATATAGCGCGATTTCGGCAAGGGCAGTCGCTTCCACTTCCTTGCGCTTTCCCCTCGCCTGCTGGCCGGTGACGTAACGAGTTAGGCGGCTCGTTGCGTCAGAGCGAACAGGACGTCCCTTTCGGGCAGTATCACGGGCGTCGCGAGCCGCAGAATATGTTTCAACCGCGTTCCTGACGGTGAGCAATGGTCCCTCGGCAGCTGCCCGAGCCTTCCTTCGCTCAACCGCAACGAGGTTCCGCGCTTCTCTTACGGCATCATCGAAGTCCAATGTGCCTTCAGGCAATTCGTCGTCAGCGGTGGCGAAGGTGCGCTGCCGATAATCCTCATCTCCAATATACCAGCGAACAAGCCACTTCCCGCCACGCTTGCCCTTGCGATAACCGAGGTGAACTTCAGGATCGATACCCCGCCAGTGGACGCCAATCGGCAGCTTCTTGCGCTGTTCACGGGTTGTGATTTTCGCTTCGGTCAGTGTCTTTGCCATATTGGCCCCGCCATTTCGTCAAATATTCGTCAAATATACAGGGGCGAACTGGATTGGACAATGATGGATGTTTCCTCTCTACGTGCACCGCATGTTTGGACGGTCACGGACGTTCGGAGCAAGCTTTTCACGCCCTCTCACGGCGAAAACACGGGTTCGAGTCCCGTAGGGGTCACCAGCGATTTCAGCCATCGTCAGCTTGGGGAGATTGAAGCGGGGGCACCGCATCAACCTCCCCACCACAGCGGCCTGCGCAATCTCCCCTTTGTCAGGCCGATGGGGTCTCGTGGAGCTGTGGAATCCGAGCCAAGGCTCCGAAGCGCTTGCGATCATGGACCGATCGCGGCGAGCAAGCTGCCGGAAACTAAAGCTGGCGCAGGTGCGCGATTTCCTGTCTCACGCTTTTACTGGCACAGCCATGGCTCGACCAGGCACCTTTCGTCTTCGTCGTCGTTCCCGTCGTCTGAGCTGGCGACTTGGGTAACCAGCAATGCCGCAGCGGCGAGACCAGCAACAATGAGTAGAACCTCGCCGGCATCCGGTCCGTCTTCATCTTCGGCCAAGGCAAGGCGCTTGCCGCCAAAGTATAGGCCCTGATCCTTGCCGCTGTTCACTTTGAATTCGATCGTTGATGGACGCGCAATCGCTGCTGAGGCATCCCTGAGCGGCTGGCGGCGTATACCAGCCCCGAACCGCAGGCTCGGTCGGGATCTACCTTCACTCGATCGAAACAAGGATATCGTTGCACCGAGATAAGCGGCACTGACGTTACTTTCGCCCCGGTCACCCAAGTGGGTCATTCGATCGGCACCAGCTGCGGGTGATGCCATGAGCAAGGCAAGAATTGCAGAATAGCCAAATAAAGATGAGCGCATAGCATACCTCTTTTTCCGGGAAGGGAATTGTTCGCCTTCCCACGCAAGACGTAGCCGGGAGCGAGTCACCTTTATTCCAGCAAATCATGTAAAGAATTTAACCAGGCTGCTCAGGCATATCTTCAGACAATTCCGAAATTTAGCACCTTTATCAACTTAAATGCTTTAGGATTCGCTCAACGCGCTGCAGTGCGATGTCGACCAGTTGGATTTCCGGGTGCGTGGCCACGAGAATGACATCCGCCGCGAGTGTATTCCCAAGCTGGACCAGGTCGGAGCGGAGCAGTTGAAGCAGCTCCCTGGACCCCGCGGTTGAAGCTTCGATCGCGTCGTTCTGCACCACGTCCTGGCTCTTGAGCTGGGTCACGATCTCGTCGATCCGGTCTTGCTGCGCGTTTGCGCGTTTGCTCATCCAGTCGGATACGTCGACCAGGGTCCCGAACGCCAAGCCCGCCTGCCGCGCCGAAACCCAGGCGACCCGGCCGCTAACTTCCAGGCTTCCGCGCTTCAATACGATCAGGCTTCCGGGCTGGGGCAGGACCGCGGCCTCGATGAGCGCGCCCTTGGCGGACATGTTGCGGATGTGGGCGGGCGTGGATCCTTCATTCCAGCACAGCGTCGCGATCACGAACAAATGGGTTCGCGAGCTATGCCGGTGTTCGGCCGGTTCACAAGCTACGGTAGTTGCGCTGTCCATCGCCGGCCCCTTGTCCGGCCAACCATGAAGATTTGCCAGATCAAGCCTCCGAAACGGATGCGATCGGTGTCAGACGTCAGGCGCCCCAGCCGCCGCCGAGCGCGCGGAACAGGTCGATCTGAGCAGTCGATAAGCGTCCGTTCATGTCGGCGAGGTCTGCTTCGGCCTCCGCGAAGGTGCGTTCGGCGTCGAGCAGGGCAAGCGAATCCACTTCGCCCTCGCGTTGCTGGGCGCGGACGATGTTCGCTGCCACTGCGGCCTGGTCACGGGCGGCCTTGAGTGCTTCGAGGCGCCGCAGCGAGTTGGCGTAGACCGACAAGGCGGTCTCGGTTTCCTGGAGCGAGCGGAGTATCGCGCCGTCGAACTCGGCCAGTGCCTCGTCCGCGCCTGCTTCCGCCCCTTTGACTCGGGCGCGGGCGCGCTCATGATCGGTGAAGGACCAGCTGATCAACGGGCCAAGGAGGAAGCCGATCGGGTTGCTGAACAGGTTTCCGATATTACCAGCCGCGGACCCGACCGACGCGCCGAGGCTGATCGTCGGGTAGAGTTCTGCTGTCGCAACGCCGATGCGCGCGGTGGCGGCGGCAAGGCGGCGCTCGGCGGCGCGGATGTCCGGTCGGCGGGACAATAGCTGCGCACCGTCGCCGACCGGGATCGGCTGATTGATGCGCAGGGAAAGGTCGCGCGCGCCCGCGGTTTGGGGCAGCTCTGCGGGCGCGCGCCCGGTCAGCATCGCCAGACGGAACAACGCGCTGTCGCGCTCCGCGGCAATGGCCGGAATTTCTGCTTGTCGCTGGTTCTTGAGCGCGGCGATCCGTGCCGTATCGAGCCGCGTGGTCTCGCCGATCTCGACACGGCGCTTGGTGATCTGCTCCGATTGTCCGAGCAGTTCGACGATGCGCGTCGCGACCGCCAGCCGCTCGGCGGCGCTGGCTGCGTCGGCATAGGCGCGAGCGGTTTCGGCGACGATCGCCACGCGGACCGCGTCGGCGTCGCCTTCAGCCGCGCCGACATCGCCGCGTGCGGCCTCGACATTGCGGCTGACGCGACCGAACAGGTCAAGTTCATAGGCGACGTCGAGCCGGCCGTCGAAGCTGGTCATGGCGTCTGTCGAACCGGTTTCGCGGCCGCGAGTGACGGAAGCGTTGGCGCCGACCTGTGGCAGTCGGTCGACCTTGACCTCGCTGAGCGCGGCCCGCGCCCTCGCCAGCCGGGCAACGGACGCGCGAACGTCGGTATTGGCCTTGAGCGCGTCGGCGATCAGGCCGTTGAGGACCGGATCGTTATAGAGCCGCCACCAGTCCGCCGGGACCGGCGCCAGCGGCTGCACCGCATCCGAATTGGCGGCGACGAATTTCCCTGCCGCCGCGGAAGGCGTGGCGGGCGCCGCATAGTCCGGGCCGGCCGCGCAGGCCGCGAGGGCGAGCGCCGAGGCCATGATCGCAAATTGCTTCAAACGCATGGAAAAGATTCCTTATTCGGCCGGGATCAGCAGCGGCTGATCTTCGGCCGGCTTGTCGCGGCCACGCTTCAGCCAGTCGCCCAGCGAGCGGGTCGCGACGTAGAACATCGGCGTAAAGATGAGGCCGAAGGCGGTGACCCCGATCATTCCAAAGAAGACCGCGGTGCCGAGTGCCTGGCGAAGCTCGAAGCCGGGACCCGACGCAACCACCAGCGGCAGCACGCCGAGGATGAAGGCGAAGCTGGTCATCAGGATCGGGCGAAGCCGCGTCCGGGCTGCCTCGACCGCCGCCTGGATCGCGGTCGAACCGCGCTCTTCGGCCTGCTTGGCGAACTCGACGATCAGGATCGCGTTCTTGGCCGCCAGGGCGATGAGGACGATAAGGCCGACCTGGGTCAGGATATTATTGTCCATGCCCCGAAGGTTCACGCCGGCCATCGCCGCCAGCAAGGTCATCGGCACGATCAGAATGATCGACAGAGGAAGCAGCAGGCTTTCGAACTGCGCCGCCAGCACCAGGAAGACGAACACCACCGACAGTCCGAAGATCAGGATGGCGATATTGCCCGCCGCCTTCTGCTGAAAGGCGATGTCGGTCCATTCGGTCGCGAAACCCTGCGGCAGCGCCGAGGCGAGTTTCTCCATCGTCTTGATCGACTGGCCGGTCGAGAAACCGGGCGCCGTGTCACCATCCAATTCAACCGCCGGATAGAGGTTGTAGCGGGTGACGCGATACGGACCGGTCTTGTCCTGGAAGGTCGCGACTGCGCCGATCGGCACCATCTGGCCGCTGTTCGAGCGGGTCTTCAGCTGGGCGATGTCGGCGGGATCGTCGCGCGCCGTGGCTTCGGCCTGAGCGGTTACGCGGAAGGTGCGGCCGAGCAGGTTGAAGTCGTTGACGTAGGCCGATCCCAGATAGACCTGCAGCGCCTCGAACACGCGTTCCGGCGGGACGCCGAGCATGTCGGACTTGGCCCGGTCGATGTCGGCGTAAATGCGCGGAGTCGCGGTGTTGTAGAGGGTGAAGACGTTGGCCAGCCCCTTCTCCTGCTGCGCGCCGCCCATCATCTGGTAAGCGGCCTGCTCCAGGGCCTGGAAGCCGTTGTCGGCGCGATCCTGGATGATCATGCGATAGCCGCCGCCATTGCCGATGCCCTGCACGACGGGCGGCGGGATGACGAACACCATCGCTTCGTCGACGTCGGCGAGCGCGGCGCGCATTTCATTTTCGATGTTGAGCTCGGTCCGGTCGGTCCCGGCCCGCTCCTCGAACGGCTTGAAGGTGACATAGGCCGCGCCGGCGTTGGACGCCTGCGTGCCCGAAGCACCGTCAAAGCCCGCGAACATCACCGCCGCCTCGGTGCCAGGCACCTTGAGCAGACGGTCGACGACCTTCTTCAGAACCGCGTCGGTGCGTTCGATCGAACTTCCGGGAGGAAGCTGTACGGCGGCCAAGGCATAGCCCTGGTCCTGCGCGGGAATGAAGCCCGCGGGCGTGGCCCAGAAGAGGGAAACCGTCAGGACGACGAGGCCGGCATAGGCGGTAAATGCCTTCTTCGGGGCACCGGCGACGCGTGCGGTGAAGCGGCCGTACCATTCGCTGAGCGCGGCGAAGCGCTCGTTGAATTTGTCGCCGGCGCGATGAAGGAAACCCATCACGCCGGTCTCGGCACGGTGGTCGCTCTTCGGCTTCAGCAGCATCGCCGCAACCGCCGGCGACAGGGTCAGCGACAGGATCAGCGAAATGATCGTCGCGGCCGAGATCGTCACGGCGAACTGGCGATAGAATTCGCCGGTGATGCCGGTGAGGAAAGTGACGGGCACGAACACGGCGCAGAGCACGAGGACGATCGCGACCAGCGCGGTCGACACTTCGTCCATCGACTTGTGCGCGGCTTCGCGCGGGGTCAGGCCATGTTCGAGATTGCGCTCGACATTTTCGACCACGACGATTGCGTCGTCGACGACGATGCCGATCGCCAGCACAAGGCCGAACATCGAGAGCGTGTTCAAGGAATAGCCGAGACCCGCCAGCACCGCGAAGGTGCCGATCAAGGAAACCGGGATGGCGATGATCGGAACGACCGCCGCGCGCCAGCTCTGCAGGAAGACGATGATGACCAGCACGACCAAAAGGACGGCTTCGGCCAGGGTCTTCTGAACCTCGCTCATCGATTCGCTGATGAACTCGGTCGGGTTCCAGATGATCTTATATTCGAGCCCCTTGGGGAAGCTCTTGGCGGCATCGGCGAGCTGCGCCTTGATGCCTTCAGCCGCGGCAAGCGCGTTGGTGCCCGGCCGCTGGGTGATACCGAGAATGACGGAGTCCGTGCCCGAGAGATAGGCATTCACGCCATAATCCTCGGCGCCGAGCTCGACGCGAGCGACGTCGCGTAGGCGAGTGATCGCGCCGGACGCGGGGTCCGAGCGGATGACGATGTTGGCGAATTCGTCGGCGGTCTTGAAGCGGCCCTGCGTTTCGACGTTGAGCTGCTGAGCGGCGCCGGTGTCGAACGGCGGCTGGCCGACGGTTCCGGCGGCGACCTGCACATTCTGAGAGCGAAGTGCCCGGACGACTTCCCCGGCGGTAAGGCCGAGAGTCGAAGCGCGGCCCGGGTCGATCCATACGCGCATCGCATAGTCGCGGGCGCCGAAGATCGAGACGTCGCCGATGCCGTCGACGCGCGACAGCCGGTCCTTCAATTGGGTCAGCGCATAGTTGGAGACATAGCCCCGATCCAATGACCCGTCGGGCGACAGCACGTTGACCGCCATAAGCCAGGACGGCGACGTCTTGCGCACGACGACGCCCTGCCTGCGTACGTCTTCGGGCAAGCTGGGCGTGGCCAGCGCCACGCGATTCTGGACCAGCACCTGCGCCGTATCGAGGTCGGTTCCGAGCTTGAAGGTGACGGTGATCGTCACCCGCCCGTCGCCGGTCGATTGCGACGACTGGTAAAGCATATTGTCGACGCCGTTGATCTGCTGCTCGATCGGAGCGGCGACCGTATCCGCGACGGTTTCCGCCGAGGCACCGGGGTAATAGGTGCTGACGGTCACCGTCGGCGGGACGATGTCCGGGAACTGCGAGACCGGAAGGCCGAAGTAGGAGAAGGCACCGACAATCGTGATGATGATCGCGATGACCCCGGCAAAGATCGGCCGCCGGATAAAGAAGTGGCTAAAGCGCATGGGAGTGCCCCGCTTTTAAGATTTTTTAGTTGGCGGCCAGCGTTGCCTGGGAAGCGCTTGGCGACGTCTGCGTGGGCGCCTTGGCCGCGGCCATTTCGGTCGGCCGGATCTGCGTCACGCGGGTGTTCACCTTGCTTCCCGGCATTGCGAACTGGACGCCCTGCACGACGATGCGGTCGGTCTTGGCGATTCCAGAACGGACGACGCGAAGGCCAGCGACTAGCGGACCGGTTTCGACCGGCTTGGCCGCGACCGTTCCGTCCTTGCCGACGGTAAGCACGATCTTGCGCGCCTGGTCGGTGCGGATCGCCGCGTCGGGAACCAGCAGCGCGGCAGTGGTTCCGCCGTCGGCCAAACGCATGTTGCCGAACATTCCCGGCGCCAGGAAATAGTTGGGGTTGGGAACGATCGCCCTCGCCCGGACGGTGCCCGAGTTCTGGTTGATGCCATTGTCGGTGAAATCGAGCCGGCCGCGCCAATTATAATCGGCTTCGTCCTGCAGTCGAATTTCGGTCACGTCGCCTGCTTCGCCGCCCTGCCGCTGACGGTTGGACTTGAGGTAGAGCGATTCCGGAACGTCGAAGGTAAAGTAGATCGGGTCGAGCGCGTTGATCGTGGTCAGCAAGGTGCCGCCGGCGTCACCCGAGCTTACCAGGTTGCCGGCATCGATACGGCGGTCGGAAATGCGGCCGCTGATCGGTGCGCGAACCTTGGTGAATTCGACATCGAGCGCGCGGGCCTGAACCCGTGCCTGGGCGGCGGCGAGCGCCGCGCGTGCCGAACGCTCCTTGGCGATCAACTGGTCGACGCTGGCCTGTGAGACCGATCCTGATTCCACGAGCCGACGACCGCGGCCCAGATTGGTTTCGGCTAGAGCCAATTCGCTCTGCGCCGTCGCGACGCCGGCGCGGGCCTCGGCCAGCGCTGCCGTGAACGGGCGAGGATCGATCGTGAAGAGCAGCTGTCCCTGACGGACGATCGCGCCGTCGGTGAAGTGGACGGCGACGATCGCGCCGGAAACGCGAGGACGCACCTCGACGCTTCGGCTCGCTTCGAAGCGGCCGACATAGTCGTCCCACTGATTGACGTTCCGCTCGATGGGTGCCGCGACCGTCACCGTAGGGGCAGTTGGAGCAGCAGCTGGGGAAGGGTCGCTGGTCCAGAAGGTGGCGGCCGCGGCAAGCAGGATGAGCGGCGAGCCGACAAGCGCGGCTCGCTGCCAAAGCGGACGGGTCGAGAATTTCGCGCCCAGCGAGGTCAATTCACCGGCATCGGGCGTGACTTTGGTCAGCATATTCATGCGGCAATCCTTTTCGGAGCGCCGACGGCCGCGCGAATGCTGCGCACCATCAGCTCATACTGGTCCGGGCTGAACCCGGAGGAAATGAAGGAGGCGACATCGTCACCGGGGACGGTGAAGCCATAGTGCCAGCTCAACACAGCCATACGACGGAGCGCCTCGAGCTTTTCATTGGCGAGCTCAGGCCCGCCGCTGCGGCCCATCAGCCAGCTGAAGAAGCGGCTGATGCGGCCGGCCGGGCGAAGCGTCGAAACGCTATCGCTCCGCGCGTCCCGAATGACGGACCATTCGAGCGGGTTGAAGAAGGGCGTTTCGGTGTCATTGGCCGGAACAGCCGTGCGGGTGATCAGCTCGGCGTTTTGCGTTTCAATTCGTGCTGCATAAGCCATGCTCAATCTCCCTTTTTTGGGCCAAGCTTCTCCGTTCGCAGGAGGAGACCTCGCTGCGGTTGCGGTTCGCCAGGCTCGCAAAGACCCTTTCGGCGAAGCACGGCTTCGACGCGATCAAGTCAGCTAAATCTGGTTCTTACGGACTACTGGCGGGGAAGAGGTCCCGCGGAGGTTTGAATGTTCAGACCATCGGCCCCTTTTCTTGTCGACGGTTCAGAAAGCGAAGCTGAAACCTTGCTCCAACCTTTCTGTACCGGTCAGTACAAAGTCAGATAGGCGACGTCAAGAAAATTTCTATACCGACCGATAAAAAAATTCGATCAGCCTATAAAATTTACTCGCTTGGCCAGAGCAGCATCGCTGCGTCGACGAGCTTTTCGAGCTCTTCGCGGCTGGCGCCCTGGTTGGCCTGGACGGAGATTCCCTGAAGGATGGCGATCAATACGCGGGTCAGGCCTTCGGTATCGACATGGGCGGGAAGATCGCCTTCGGCCTTGGCCCGATCGAAACGTTCGACCAGCGCCTGCTTGCCCTTGTTGCTGCGCGCGACGACTTCGTCGTGGATCGATTGGGCGGCGGGACCGCAGGCGACGGAACTGATAACCCGGAGGCAGCCATGCGGCTCGTCAGTTCCGGCCACATTCTCCATGGCGCCATGGGCCATATGTTCCGCGACCTTGCGGGCTGTCGGCTGGGCGAGGGCCTTGCCGATGTAGGCCATCTTTTCGTGCTCGTAGAGATCGAGCGCCTTGCGAAAGAGCGCTTCCTTATTGCCGAAGGCGGCGTAAAGACTCGGCCGGGTGATCCCCATCGCCTCGGTCAGGTCCGTAAGCGACGCGCCTTCATAGCCCTTGCTCCAGAAGACGTGCAGCGCCTGCGAAAGCGCATAATCGACGCAAAATTCGCGAGGTCTGCCGCGGGCGGGAATGGATTCGGGCTTATTCATATCGTTCGGTACATAATGCACCGTCCGGAAAAATCCAGAAGTTTCGTAAACTAAGCGACAATCGGGCGGTTGGCCGGCACCCGGCTAGTCCCAGATATCCTTGCTGGAGAAGTTGAACTTGAAGGTTGTCTGCAGCCTCAAGTCCGTACCATCGTCGCCGTCATTATCCTCGCGCTTGCCCCACATAAGCTCGACGCCGGCAAGGATCCGATCGGCCGGCATCCACAGGAGGTTGCCCGATGCGTAGGAACCCTTGTGGAAAGCGCTGCCTTCCTGGAAATTGGTGTTGTCGACCTTGGTGAAGCTGTAGCCGAGCGCGGAACTGAGCTGCTTCGTCCACTGCAGGTCGACATAGGCGCTGATGCCGGTCAGCTTGACCGCTGTGGCACTTAGCAGCGTTGCGAGGAAGTCAGGATCCGGCGGCTCGATCGGCGGGACTACACCCAGCGCTGCGGAAGGCGCCAGGTCCATGCCGCCGTCATTCATATAAGTGGCGATGCCGCGACCATGAACGATTCCGAGCCGGAATGTGGCCAGCGAGAGCTTTGCCGACCCGCTGAGGCTGACGCCCCATCCGGTCTCGCTGCCCTCCGGCTCATTGTCTTCCGTTCCGACGGTGTCGAAACCGACTTTCCGAAGGATCCCGCCAAGCTGGACGTGACCCCAATCGCCGCCATAGCGGACCATGGCCGTCAGGTCGGGCAATTCTTCGTCGTTCCGGATATTGCTTCCCAATTCCGGATCGATCAGGCGGATTGCGCCGGGGTCGATATCGTCGCTCGGATTCTCAAGTGCGACCGCGGCCTTCCATCCGTTGCTATTGAGGAAGGTGAACCGGATCTGGGGATTGCGGACGAACACCATGCCCGGCGGACCCCAATAGTCGACGACGTTGGGGAAGAGATCGGCGTCCATCCATGTCGTGTTGGTCTGGCCGACGAGGATCGGGCCCCAACTGCCGTACATGTGGCGGACGCGGAAGGTCGTCTGCCCCGCATCGACGCCGGTACCGAACAGGTCAAACTCGAATTTCGCCTCATAGGGCTTTCCGGCAAGCATGCCGTTGGCCTTGGCGCCAAGCCGCGACTGGCGGACACTGAACAAGGTTTGCCCGTCGCTTCCGAATTCGCCTTCGGTCGTTGGAATGCGCGACGGCCTTAAGGTGGCATCCCAGTCCGGGTTGACGCGCTTGAAGTCCTGGATCGCGTCGAGTTGGAGAAAGCCGTACAGCTCGAAATTATGTTCGCCGGCCAGCTTGTGGCGCTGCGGCATTTCCGGACTGTACTGGACTTGCGACGCCCGGTTTTCGAGAGCACCGACGCGGTCTCTCAGGCTGCGGATCTCTTGCAGCAGCATATCGCGTTCTTCAGCAGAGCCGGGTGCCGGGTTTGCCTGGGCAGCGGTAGCGGCCGACGCCGCGCCGGTCGCCAATTCCGGGCCGGATTGACTGGATTCCGGCTTCTGAGCTGTCGCTTCATCGGCCGCCCAGGCGGGAGTTGCAACGAGGATCGCCGTGCAGGCGAGCAGGGCCTTGCGCATCTTAGTCCCCCAGCCGCTGTTTCTAACCTAGATTACGGCCCGCCGACGATCCCGGTAACTCGGGGGAATTCCCTATCCTTCCTGAGGAAACCCCCAATTCTCGATCCGGCGTTTCTCCGCTTAGCTCGGGCAAGTAGCTGAAGGAGGGGAATGGGCAGCTCATGCAATGGTTAGCCGGGCTATCCTTGGTCGGTTTGGCGGTCGCTACATTCGCTTCGTTGCTGGTCGCATCGCTGATCGGCTACGGCTTCCGGCGCCTGGAACGCCGCCTGACGGTACGGGCGGAGGAGCCGGAGCACAGCCAGGAAAGCTATCTGGTCGGCGGGATGATCGGCCTCATGGCCCTGCTGCTTGCCTTCAGCTTCAGCATCGCCCTCGAGCGCTTCGATGAGCGCCGGCACCTGGTTGTCCAGGAAGCCAATGCGATCGGCACATCCTATTTGCGCGCCCAGATGCTGGACGAGCCGCACCGCTCACGGCTCAGCAGCCTGCTTGTCGCCTACACCGACAATCGGATCAGATTGGCAAGCATCCCGCCTGACCAGCTAACAACTCAGCTTGCGATCAACGACAAGCTTCTCGTCGACATCTGGTCCGCGGTTACGGCCGCACGAGATTCGGCGCTGGCGCACGGCATTTCCGTGCCGCTTCTCAATACGTTCAACGAGGTCATCGACCTCGACACGGAGCGGAAGATATCGCGAACCGTGCGGATGCCAAGCGAGGTGTTGGAGCTGCTGCTCGGCTTCCTGCTTCTGACGGCATTGGTCCTCGGCTATGTCCTTGAAGAGCGGCGCGGAAGGATCGGAGCCCTTGTCCTGTTCGTGCTGCTGTCGCTTTACATTGGCATCATCGCCGATCTCAACCGGCCCAGCTCCGGCAGGATCAAGGAAGCGCAGGATGCGATGCTGATGCTCCAGGCCTCGCTGAAATCCCAACCGCCGCACGCATTCGATCGCTATCTGAACGGAGCGGTGCAGTGAGACGTCAGGCATCTGGTTTTGCGGCGCTTGCGCTCTGCCTGACGGCCGGATGCGTCCAGGGTCCGAACTATCAGAAGCCGGCAGTGGAGGTACCGGCGGCCTACCGCTTTGGCGACGAGGCCTATCAAGCGTCGACCCCTACCGGCAGCGAAGTTTGGTGGAACGGCTTTGGTGATCCAGTTCTCGATGGGCTGGTCGTCGAGGCGCTGGAGAATAATCGCGACCTTCGCATTGCGACGGCGCGGGTCGATGAATTCGCTGCCATCCTTGCCGGAACAAAATCACAGGGCCTGCCCCAGGTTGGTTATGGCCTAAGCGGCAATCGCCAGCGCACGAGTGAGGAAAAGCTTCCGGCACTGATCGACCCCGAAAGCACGACGTGGAGCGCGCTACTGTCGGCGAGTTGGGAGATTGACCTGTGGGGCCGGATCCGACGTGAAACGGAAGCGGCCAGGGCCAACCTTCTTGTTACCGAAGAAGCCCGCCGCGGTGTCATCCTCACCATTATTTCCTCAGTCGTCATCAGTTATGTGACGCTGCTGGATCTCGACGAGCAGAGGCGGGTTACCGAGGCAACCATTGCCGGACGAAGCAAGTCCGTTGACGTGTTTGAGACCCGCCTCGCCGGTGGCTGGATCTCGGAGTTCGAAATGTCGCAGGTCCGCAGCGAATATGAGGCGGCGCAGGCGCAACTTCCGGCAGTCAAGCAGGCGATTGCTGTCCAGGAAAATGCGCTTTCCGTACTAGTTGGGCACAACCCCACCCCAGTAGTTCGAGGTCGGGATATCGCATCCCTCAACGCACCTCCAATCCCCGCTGGACTACCTTCCGACCTGCTCAATCGCAGGCCAGACATCATGGCGGCGGAACAACAGCTTGTCGCGTCGAACGCCCTGATCGGAGCGGCACGAGCACTCTTTTTCCCGCGTATCAGCCTGACCGCCGTCTTCGGCTTTGTGAGCGAGGATTTGGGCAGGCTTTTTACCGGGTCAGCCAACACATGGTCGTTTACCGGCGATGTTGCCGGCCCAATCTATACCGGTGGCGGGCTGACGGCCGCGGTAGACCAGGCGGAGGCCCGGAAAGTTCAATCGTTCGCCAACTATGAATTGACCGTCCAGAATGCGTTCCGCGACGTGGAAGACGCGCTCGCCGCTGTAAGGAACAGCCGGGAGTTTCGCGAAACCCTGGAACGTCGGGTGGCGACACTTCGCCGCGGTGTCGAGCTGGCGACCGAGCGATATGAAAACGGCTATTCCGATTATCTGGAAGTGCTCGATACGGAGCGAAGCCTGTTCAACGCCGAACTGCAGCTTTCGTCTGCACGCGGCGATTATTATCGCGCCATCGCCAGCCTATACCTCGCGCTGGGCGGCGACTGGACGAATGCCGGTTATGTCACGCAGCCCGCCCCAAACAGCCAGTCTGATCGGAGCAAGGAATGACGGAAAGCGATCAAGCTCGCCCGCAAGCCAAGGAGGTCAGCGTCAGCGAAGTTGACGTTGGGACCGGCGAGCCGCCACCCAATCCGGTCCGCAAGATTGTCCTGATTGCGCTCGTGATCCTGCTGCTGCTGTTCGTCTACCATGTGCTTTCGGACCGCTACACACCCTACACTTCGCAGGCACGCGTCGAGACTTTCCTGACGCAGATCGCACCGGAAGTCGCCGGCGACGTGCTGGAGGTCGGCACCAAGGACAATAGCCCGGTCAGGAAGGGGCAATTGCTGTTCCGCATCGATCCGGAGCCATATCAGGTGGCGATCAAATCGGCCGAGGCCAACCTTTCGGTAGCCTTGCAAGCCGCCGATGTTTCCGTCGCGGACGTCTCCGCAGCACAGGCGTCACTGCACAAACAACGCGTCGATCTTGCCGCCAACCGCAAGCTCGGGAAGATCGTGACGGACCTGGTCGACAAGCGGGCATTGGCCGAAACGCAAGGCATTCGGGCCGTGGCCGAAGTCGACAAGACTGCCGCCGACCTTTCCCGGGCCGAAGCGGATTTGCGCAAGGCGCGGGCGAACCTCGGCGCGCCGGGCATGAACAATCCCAAGGTTCGCCAGGCCCTGGCCGCGCTCGACCAGGCTCGCCTCGACGTTCGGAATACAACCGTCATTGCGCCAGCCAACGGCATTGTGACCAACCTTCGATTGGCAAGCGGACAGTTTGTGAGCCCGGGACAGCCGCTCTTGAGCTTCCTCGAAAGCGGGCCGCGGTGGATCTCGGCCGACCTGCGTGAGAACCAGCTCGGCAATGTGCGGCCCGGGCAGGAGGTCCTGATCGCGCTCGACGTCATGCCCGGCAAGCTCTTCCACGGCCGAGTGCACAGCGTTGGATTTGGCGTAAGCCAGGGAGATGAAGCGCCGACCGGCCAGCTGGCTTCCAACCCTCCCGCCCAGGGCTGGCTCCGCGATCCGCAGCGCTTCCCGGTCCGCATCCTGCTCGACCCCGAGGACGCGAAAGAGTCGGGAATCGACATGGGCCGGAGCGGCGCACAGGCCAATGTCATCATCTTCACCGAAGAGGATTCGATCATGAATCCGATCGGGCGGCTGTGGCTGAAGGTCGTCGCGATGCTTAGCTACCTGCAATAGCGATGGCAGCCGCGTCGAGCTTTCGGCCTCTGTGGATTGAGCCGGTCGATTCCGCGAGGCTGCACTACATACTTCGCTTCGCAGTCGGAACGACGGCAAGCTTCACGATCTGCGAATATATGGGATGGCAGCCCTCGGCGCTCGCGGCGGTGCTGTCGGGGATCATGCTCGCAAAATTGCCGGTGTCTCCGCCGCTAAAGGTCGGCGTGGCACTTGCGCTCGTCATGGGCCTTTCTGCCTGGTTCTTCCTTGCGCTGACCATGTGGCTGCAAGAGGTGCCACAGGTCTTGTTCGGCCTGATCGGAGTCATACTCTTCCTGGCTTTTTACATGCTCGCCCAGGCCAAGGCGCAGCTGCCACTGACCTTGATGCTGATCTGCATCGCGATCATGCCGGTCATAACGCTTACACATCCGGACCAAGCACCGCGGATGCGCGAAGTCCTTACCCAGGCGATGATCTGGGCCATCCTGATGGCGTGGACCATGCACGCCTTCTGGCCGAAATTGGCAAAGGTGGCCCCCGCCCCGCCGCAGGCGGCCGCGGCCGCTCCTGCCGCGACGGCGCTTGCAGGTACGTTCATCGTGCTTCCGGTAATGCTCGTCTATTGGCTGTTCGGTCTGACGGACGCGATGCCGGTACTGCTTCAGGTAGTGTTGCTGGTCGCGAAGATGGAGGAAGAACGGAGCAAGGCCACCGCCGGAGCCAAGCTGATCAGCAATTTCCTTGGCGGCTTTGTCGGACTTGGCGCCTACATGGTACTTGGCATCGCGCCGACACTCCTCACCTTCACCATCATCGTCTTCATCCTATCTATGTGGTTCGGCTACCAGATTTCGAAGGGCGGAATCCGGGGAAGCAACGCCGAGCTGGCCTTCAATGCGACGATGATCATCTTCGGGATCTTCGTCATGAAGGGCGATTCAAACGCGGGAGCCTGGTTTGCTCGCATCATCCAGTTCTTCATCGGCTGCTCGGTCGCAGTCGGCATGATGGCGTTACTGTGGCCGAGGCTGGAAAAGCGGCGCGCCAAGATGCTGTCGACCGATCCGGTTCCTCTTTAGATTGAATTCCAATTGGCGCCCAAAACAACAGGGGCGGCTTTCGCCGCCCCTGCGTCCGGTCAATCGTACGGATCGTCTACTGCTGGACCGTCACCGTCGCAGGATCCGGGACGGTCACATAGACGACCGTGTCACCTTCATATTGCGGCTGATAATAGGCCCCGCCGCAATTGTAATAAGTGTAGGTGTGCCACGGATAGGGCGAACAGCCCCCCGGTAGGGCATAGTATGCGGAACCATAGGCCATTGCGGTCATGCCGGCGACTGCACCAATCGCGATGCCAGCACCGATCGGATAATCGCCCCAGCCGTCCCAATCGCCACCCCAATCATTATCGATGTCGATGTCGTTATCGATATTGATGTTGTTGTTGCTGAAACGATCGCCATCGCCGCGATTGTTCTGCCGGTTGGTCCGATTGTCTTGCCGGTTGGACTGGCGGTCCCCGCGATTGGCCATCCGGTCGTCTTGCCGGCCCTGACGATCACCTTGCCTCGTATCGCGATTGCCGGCGCGATCCGATTGCCTTGTATCGCGACCCGCCTGGCGATCGCCCTGCCTGGTGCCGCGGTTGGCCTGGCGGTCGCCAGCGCGCTGTCCAGCGCCGCCCTGGCCCATTCGATCTCCGGCAGCGCCGCCTCGGCCGCCTCTGTTCATGCCAGTGCTTGGGTTGGATGGCCGGCTATAGCCGGCACTGCCGCGACCACCGGCGCCGCCGCCCGGACGGCTGTAACTGCCACCGCGACTAAAGCCTGAACCTCCGCCGCGGCTTGCGCTGCCGCCGCGGTTCATGCTTCCACGGCTTGCGCTGCCGCCGCTGCGGTTGAACCCGCCGCCGCCTCCGCGGCTCATGCTGCTCGATCCGCCGCGACTGAATCCGCCGCCGCCGCGACCACCGCCGCCACCGCCGCGCCCACCGCGTGCATCCACTTCCTGGACCATGAAGGCCGCAAGGCTCACAAAAGCGCCGACCATAGCCAGCCGAGAGATTGTACCGCGCATGTTACTCTCCCTTGAAGGTGGCCAACTGGATCTTCTTCGCGTTCGCATCGGGCACGAACGTGAAGTCGGCATCCGTGAAGGTCGGGTTGATCTGCCAGCTCAGGCGAGCAATGAAGGTTGGGCGAGCCGGATCGGTCCGGTCGACGATCACCAGCTTGCGAGGCAGTGGCTGGTCGCCCTTCTGGATCCAGATTTCCCAATCCACATCGGCTTCGCGGAAGGCGAAGTGATCCGTGTCGACACCGTCGATGGTCGCCGATCCCACCTCATAGGCGGACTTGAGCGCCTTGATGCGATCTTCATTTTCACCGGCGCCCCAGCGCAGGAAGTCTACCAGCGGCAGGGAGATGCCATATTTGTCGTAGATGGCGTCCAGCACTTCCTTGTTGGTCGCCGGTGCCGGCGCCTGAGCGTAGAAGCCTAGCTTGGGCGAAAAGACGGTGAATGACTTGCCGTCATAGATGAAGCGGCGGCTCTTGATGTTGCTGTCGTAATCGATGACGAAGCCGGGCTTGCGCACCTTGTAGGTGGTAACGCCGTCGAGCTGGATCCGCTGACCGTCATTGGTGACCACGTCCAGGCTGCCTTGCGACGTAATGGCCAATGTATTGGCCGTCGCCAGATAGGCGCTCATGTCCTTGATGGCCTGGATGGCCCCCTCTTCAACCACGCCCTCTTTGACGATGGGATCATCGCCGGCATAATGCGGCATTGTAGTGCTCGCTGCCGGCGCTTGTGCACCGGAAGCAGTTTGTGCGGCGCCACCTTGCGCGCAAATCAACGTTAGAGTCAGCCCCAAGGCTAACGGTCGAAAATGGGAGCTCGCCATTTGTCATTCTCCATGACAGCGCAGAGGAACTAGTTGGCTTGCCTAACACCCGAATGATGCCGCTTTTATCGGGGTAACCCTTATCCTGCGGGGGTAACTAACCTGATGCCGCAGGACCTAGGGAGGGCCAGTATTTGCGACTAGCCCCCGTCACCGGAGCCGCCCGGGGGGGGGAGTGGAGGGAGCAGCTCCGGTGTCGGGGACATGGAAGAGGTCCGAAGGCTATTGCTTTCGAATCCCGTCCGTATTCACTGGCGAAGCTGCCTTGAGTTCGGTCAGCCCGCGGGCAGCAATTCTCGCCCAGGTATCGAAGAGTGCTTCGAAGTCGGCGATGTTGCTGGTGTAATTGCGGCGATAAGTGGGACCCTCGCCAGCCTCCCGCCGATCAACGGCGCGGCCGAGCAGTTGTCCCGTCAAGGAGTCCCGGGCTTCGATCGCGAAAGTCGCTTCACCTGCATCCACGGCATAGGTGGCCGAACGTCCGGGGATGTCGCGCTCGGGAGCATTGACCTCCAGATTGACGATCGCGACGCCGAGCCGAAGCACATCAGGACCGGCTTCGTTGACGACTTGATATCCGTCCTCGGTAAAGCGCTGGGGAAAGATCTTGGAAAGGCTTTCTTCGGCCTGAGTCACCGCGTCCCGAACGTCCTTGTCTGAAATCCGCCCCGACAGGGTCATCGCCGATCGGTTGAAATCGCGCTGCCA
Organism: Sphingomonas caseinilytica; assembly: GCF_023516455.1. Classification (GTDB taxonomy): domain Bacteria; phylum Pseudomonadota; class Alphaproteobacteria; order Sphingomonadales; family Sphingomonadaceae; genus Sphingomicrobium; species Sphingomicrobium caseinilyticum. The sequence goes on from NZ_JAMGBA010000001.1 coordinate 1,173,832, forward strand.
ATTCTTCGAGAAGGCGACCTCGGGCTTGTCGAACATGACTTTCGAATAGGCGCGGAAGTCCGCGTCGGGCAGCAGATAGGCAAGATTGAGCTTCTTCGACTTGACCTGAACCAGGCCGTCCCAGGTCGCCGGCGCCTTGGCAATCGCGCCCGTCGCACCAACGGTCAAAGCCAATGCAGCAACGATCCACTTCACCGAACGCATGTATCCCTCCCTCGCCCCAAACTCGGCGGCTTTTCTGCATTATGAATGAGTTAACTGGCGCGCCCATCGGGGAAAGGCCCGATGAAGAGCTAAGGATCGCTAGTTGGTGCTTATGCGGATGCCGCGGTTCGGGCATGGATGATCGGCGCTTAACGAGGCCGCCGCAATTGTGAGATAAGGGGCCATCACGTAGCCGGGCGGGGGTTTACCCCGATATGAAAGGAAGGCCTGTCGGTTATCGAAATGGTAGCGGAGCTCGACTTCCGATCCGGATGAATCGAGGGGGTGTTTCAGTTGCAGATGCTTTGCAGGTTGAACACAGAATGATGGTGGACTGACGAACCATGACTAGCCCGATCCGGCGTATCATGATTGTCGACGATCACGATGCCGTTCGTCGCGGCGTGCGCAACCTTGTTGAGACCAAGCCATATTATCAGGTGGTCGGTGAAGCGGCGAATGGCCGTGACGCACTTGAGCTGGCGCGCGATACGAATCCCGACATCACCATTCTCGACTATTCGTTGCCGGAGCTGAACGGCCTCGACCTCGCCCACAGCTTGAAGAAGAACCATCCCCGGATGGAGATCCTGCTCTATACGATGCACGATCGCGAGGAAGTGATCATGGAAGTGTTGCGGGCGGGCGTCCGCGGATTCGTGCTCAAGTCCGACGCGGAACGCCATTTGATCGCCGCGCTCGATGCGCTTTCGATCCACCGCCCCTATTTTTCCGGAGCGATCTCCGAGACGCTTCTCGACAAGTTCCTCGAGAGCAAGCCCCAGCCTTGCGCAAGCAGCCTCACCCACCGCGAGCGCGAAGTGGTTCAGCAGATCGCCGAGGGCCGGATCAACAAGGAAATCGCACAGGAGCTGAACATCAGCGTCAAGACGGTGGAGACCCATCGGGCCAGCGCGATGCACAAGCTTAAGCTTCGCACCACGGCGGACCTGGTCCGCTATGCGATCCGGAACAACATCATTCAGGCTTGAAAAGGTGCGCTAGGCCGGAACCGAAGCGACGATCTTTGTCCCGCGCTTCATCCGCCGGATCGCAAAGCGCCCGCCGAGCCGTTCCACACGGTGCCGCATTCCTAACAGCCCGACGCCATGAGACTCTTCGAGATCATGATCCAGCGGGATGCCGACGCCGTCATCGCGTACGGTCAGTTCGAGAACGCCGCCGCGCAGCGTCAGGCCCATCTGTACGTGGAACGCCTGGGCGTGCCGGTGAACGTTCAGAAGCGCCTCTTGCGCGATCCGAAGTAGGGCCAGTGCGACCTGCCCCGAATGAGCGACGCTGTCGGGGATCGACGTGAAATTGATCCTGAGCCCCGTCCGGTTCGCGAAGCCCCGGGCCAGGGATCGAAGGGCCGGGCCGAGGCCTTCACGGCCAATCTCGGCGGGATAATGGGTGAACGAAAAGGCGCGGATCTCGCGGTCGATTTCCCGAACCGTGCCTTCGATTTCGTCGAGCAAGGAACCTTGCGCCGACGCCCCATGCACTTCCCGAAGTCTGGCAATCTCCAGCCTGAGCGCAAGCAACAGCTGGCCGGTGGAATCGTGCAATTCCCGGCCAAGCTTCAACCGCTCATTCTCCTGCGCCCGAAGACAGCTTTCAAAATATTGCGATCGCTCGGCCGAACTCAGGTCGGAAACATATGCACCGACGAAATGATTCCGCCGGCCGGATTGGACCGTTCCAATGCCAGTCGATCCCCATCCATGCGGGTCGGAATGCGGAATCTGGGGCACGCCGAGGGTGTCATATTTTTGTGTAACGGTGAACAGATCGCCCTGATCTTCGGCTTCACCTACGCAATGGGGCTCGGGAAACCCGGACGCTCCAATCAGATCTGCGTGCCCATCCATTCGACAACGCCCCCCGCTGCCATTTTGAACTCGCCTAAGGTCGATTACGCATTGGCTACGCTACACAACAGGGGGTTCCGAGCTCACCCTGATTTCTAACTCAGGTTATACCCCGCTTTATCCACAGAGTCATGGAGAATCCGATCAGGAAAAGCCGGAGGCACTCAGGTTTTGGAGCAGTGAGCGGCTCAGCTTAATCCGCAATAGAATCAGCCATTTCTGCCATTTTTTGGAAGCCTGAGAAACTCTAAACCCTTGGGCGTCGAAGATCGGCCATCGCGGGATTCCATCCGCCACTCGTCGAAAATTGGCCGCTACGAACCGATGTGGCCGAACTTCAGCAAAAATGCGCGCGCCCGAGTCGGTAATTTCGCCTTAAATTCCAATGAAGCAGCGACCGCCGGACCCTCCTGTCCGACGGCCGCCGCAGCAGAGTTATTGTTGGTTAGTTCTGGACGCCCGTCAGGTCCTGGAGCCGCTCACGTGCGCCGTCGGCGAATTCGCGCGCAACCGCCTTGACGGTTTCCTCTGTGCCGAGCGTAGCCGGGACGTCGAGCGGATCCGGATGGCGCCGCCGAACCGCGGCAAGCAACAGCTCGTTGGTTCGAGCATCATAGAGCTCCACCGCGAACAGGACCGAACCCGTGAACGAACCACCCTTGCCAACCGCGCTCTTCAGTGCGCTGAGACCGAAACCCATAGGCGTGACGCGCGTCGCGGTAGCGATCCCGCCCTTGGTCTTCGTCGCGCCGAGCAGCGTAACCTTCAGGCGAAGCGTGTCGGCCTGCGGACTCGGCGGGTTGGGGAATGACTTTGCCAGCTCCGACCGGAGCTCATTGGTGACGATTGATGCGAACTTCGCTCGATCGGCTGCCGGGATCCCGTCGAACTGGGCGTCAGCCCCGGTGTAGACCACGGTATTGTCGACGATTAGCGTCCGGTACTTGCCGAACACTTCGCGGGGCTGGGCATAGGTCCATGATTCGCTGTTAGCCTTGTCCTGCGTCATCTTGCTCGACGATTTGAGAGCGACCGGGGCACGATCCTTGGTCTGTGCAATCGCTGGATAAGCGCCGATTAGAAGCGTCGCTCCCAATATGCCGGTAGCGATGCCGCGGTATGAAGAACGACGAGAAATCATTGCCTGCTTCCTTCAACGCGTTCCCGCCAAACCGGCGGAATTGATCAGGAAGAACCCTTGCACGCGGTCAGGCTGCGCTCCATCGGGACAAACCCCGACTTGTAGGCATCGGCGTCCAACTCGTTGACGTCAGTTCACTTGGCTTGGGCCGGCGGGCGATCCTCGAATCCCGGTGGATATTTCTTCCAAGCGCCACCGCTCTGCGCCGCCTGAATTCCAACGGCATAGAGCTCTCGCATATAGTTTGTGTCAAACTCTTCGAGGTGCGGCGTGTTGAACGTCGGCGGAATATAGGTGAGGTTGAAATCGATGCCGTCGCGCTGGGTCGTCGTGTAGATCCGATAGAGATCGCCCACTCCCTGAGTGCGGGTCAGCGAACCGATCGCCCTTGCGGCAATCGACATGGTGCTCCTCTCGACGCTCGCCCAATCCACGTCCAGCCTGGCGTTGCGGATGATGTAAAGCGTACGCTTGCGCTGGAGGTCGGCACCGGCCTGCGAAAGGTTTACCGACGGCGGATAGAAGAAGACCTGGGCCATCGTGCCGCCGTCAACGTGCATTTCCTGATAGCGCGTCCCACCCACATTCACGTCGATCAGCACCGGCGGGAATGCCCCCGGAATGGAAGCCGATGCGAGCAGAATTTTGCGGAACAACGGAATTGCGTTCGGATCCTTGCTGGCCGCGATGGCAGTCATGTTCCAGACCACGGGCTCCAGCGAATCCAGGTTGGCCGTGCCCACCAGCAATATTCGGCCCTTGGCATATTCGGCCGCGATTTCGTCCATCAGCTGCTGGTTGACATATGCCGCGATCGTATCCGCCAGCGGCCTGCTGTCCGCCATTGCGTCGCCAAGGACACCCTTGATCAGCCCGCGCTTCTTGAAAATGTCCTTCTGCGATGTCTGGGTGTAGACCCTCTCCAGCACATAGTCATATTTCGGGCCCAGGAAGGCGAAGGGAGCAATTAATGCTCCCGTACTGACGCCGGTTACCGCCTTGAATTCCGGTCGGGTACCTGCTGCGGTCCAGCCGTTCAACAAGCCGGCACCATAGGCGCCATTGTCGCCGCCGCCTGAGATTGCCAGGAAGTTGACTGGCGGCAGCGGACCGCTTTGCCCCTGGCTGGCAAGCCACGCCTTTTCACGTTCCAAGGATGCACGTGCCGCAGCTTCAAAGCTGTCCGTTTCCCTCGTGACCAAAAAGCGGACCGGCTCGGTCGAAGTTCCCGGATCCGGAACCGCCCACGATGCAGCGGATTGGGGAACCGCCGGCAAGCGTTCCGGCGTGGAGCATCCGGAGATGCCGAGTTGCAGCGTCGCTGCAGCGAAGAGTCCGAGAGACCATGAGCGGAAGGCCATCACCAAGCTCCCTTAAGGAGCTTCCAGCATTCCGCGCTGGCTTCCGATCATTCCATCAGGAGAAACCCCGAAGCACGATCATTCGGCTACGGACCGTCCCGGCCGGGCCGGATTCAGCTTGATCACTTGTCAGAAAGGAAGTGCATCAGCTGGGCCAGGGTCGCTTCCATCTGGTCCTGCATCTGACTGATCAGCTCATTTTCCCGCATATTCTCATGATCGAGCGGCTTGGAATAGCTGTCCGAAAAGGCATGCAGGTCGTCGGCGTCGAACACGCCCTTGGCAACGAGCCGTGCCAGGATGACCAGGAGACCGTTCGTGTTGGCGATATTGCCCGCTACCAGCGCTTCATCGACGATTGTCAGCTGGCGGTCGTCGTCGTCGGTGTCGTTTTCAATGGTGTCGCTCATCGCCCCAATGTGGCAGCTTCCGGCTGCCATGCAAGCGGTCCCAGCTCAATCCAGCGCTTCGCTTTCTCCGCAAACGAAAGGGTAAAGGCGGGACTGGACGACGGGAGATCGATCAGCTCCACCCCGGCCAGATCTCCGAGCGCCGCCCGTCCGATGCGCGCGGCGGTCTTCCCGTTGAAGGCGATCGCCCGGAGATCCGTGTGTTTGGCCGCATAGTCGCGAAGCTGGTTGGGAGTGGCTCCGCGGATCGCCCCGTCGAGACTTCCCGATCGGCTCGCTTCGCCGACGACGTCCCAAAGGGCGATGCGGCGCGCGGCCAGCCGGTCAAGCCGGTCGGCATAGCCAATAGCGTCCAGTTCCTCGCCGATCGAGTGGCCGAGTAGACGCCAGAACTGGTTTTGCGGATGAGCATAATAGCGCTGCGCCTTGAGCGACGCCTCGCCTGGCAAGCTGCCCAGGATCAGCAAGGTTGCATCGCCCGAACCCGCGGGGGCCATGCTTCGCTTGCGTGTGATCGGCGCCTCCAATGGTTGCGGTCGAAGCTTTCCTGCCGCTAAGGGCAGGCGACCATGAAGCCCGAAGAGCTCCGTATCGCCCTGTTCTCGGGCAACTATAATTATGTTCGCGACGGCGCCAACCAGGCGCTGAACCGGCTGGTCGGCTATTTGTTGCGCCAAGGCGCCCAGGTGAGGGTCTATTCGCCCACCGTCGAGCATCCGGCCTTTCCGCCGACCGGAGACTTGGTCAGCGTTCCTTCCGTTCCTATCCCGGGGCGGCCGGAATATCGCTTGGCGGTCAGCTTGCCCGATCGGGTTCGCCGCGACATCGAAGCGTTCAATCCCAATGTCTTCCACGTAGCGGCGCCGGACATCGTCGCGCATCGCGCAGTCACCTGGGCGCGAAAGCACAATATCCCGGTGATCTCATCGGTGCACACGCGGTTCGACACCTACCTTCAATATTATGGGTTGAAGTGGCTGGAGCCGGCGGCGCGCGCGATCATGCGCCGCTATTACCGCCGCTGCGACGCCATCGTGGTTCCGGCCCAGTCGACGGCGGCCATCATGCGGGCACAGCGCATGAACAAGGATATCTCGATCTGGGCGCGCGGAGTCGACCGGACGCAGTTCAATCCCGAGCGACGAAGCCTCGAGTGGCGGCGTTCGCATGGCATCGGAGACGACGAGATGGTCGTCTGCTTCCTCGGCCGACTGGTGCTGGAGAAAGGGCTCGATGTCTTCGCCGATGCGATCGATGCGGCCCGGGCAATGGGCGTGCCGCTTCGTGTCGTGGCGATCGGTGCTGGTCCGGCACACGACTATTTTCAGGAACGCTTGCCGGACGCGATTTTCACCGGCCAGCTGACGGGAACCGAGCTGGCCACGGCGCTTGCGTCAACCGACGTGTTCTTGAATCCCTCGATCACCGAGACATTCGGCAATGTGACGCTTGAGGCCATGGCCAGCGGCCTGCCGGTCATGGCGGCAGCCGCTTCCGGGACGACCAGCCTGGTTCAGGATAATGTTACCGGTCGCCTTGCGGAGCCCGGTGACAATGAGGCGATGGCCAATGAACTGGCCGACTATCAGCGCGACCCTGCTCTCAGGACAAGGCATGGCGCCGCCGGCCTGGAGTTCGCCAAGACGATGGACTGGGACGAAATCAACGCCGTCGTGATGCACGTTTACGAACGTGTCATCGAACGACGGCGCAGATTGGCCAAGTCCTAGTCTTCATCCTTGCCCTTGGCGTCCTTGACGCGCTCGATCCGCTGGGCGGCCTCGTCGAGGATGTCGATGACTTCTTCCAACAACTCATCGTTCCAACCGTCATGGACGATCCGATTGCGGAGGGCGGCCATCAAATTGCCCATCGCGCGCCCGATCTCCGGCCGTTGCCCACGCCGGCGATGATGGCCATGGCCCTCGAGCCGCTCGATCAGCTCATCGACCTCGTCTGAATTCTCTTCGAGGTGAGCCCGGCCTTCGTCGGTCGCTTCATAGATTTTCTTGGTCGACTTCGACTTGGCCTCGGTGATCAGCCCCATGTCCTCGAGCATGGTGAGCGTCGGATAGACGATGCCAGGGCTCGGCGCATATTCGCCACCGGTCAGTTCCTCGACCGCCTTGATCAGCTCATATCCGTGACGCGGTTCGTCCGCGATCAGCTTCAACAGCACGAGGCGGAGCTGGCCGCCCTCGAACATCCGCTTACGATCGCGGCCGCGGCGACCGCCGCCCCAACCGCCCCGGCCCTTGCCTTCGTTGATGCCGAAATCGACGTCGAAGTCGAACGGCCCCAGGCTGAACGAGCGCCTCTGCCGGCCTGCGTGGCGCCGATGATTGCCGTTGTCATCGCATTCATAATGGAAATGCATTTAGTCCTCCTTGCGATAGCTCTAAGATATATCTTAGATGCATCTCGTCAAGGATAGGTGCAACTTTCGTCGAAGCTGCCTATTCCATCGATCAATGGCCGATCTGTTCGCCGACGAAGCACCGCCCAGCGCCCCAATCGAAGAGGTGTCGCCGCATGCGCCGCTGGCCGACCGGCTGCGTCCCGCGTCGCTAGACGAGGTCGTCGGGCAGGAGCATCTAACCGGGCCCGAAGGCGCGATCGGCAGAATGGTCGCAGCGGGCAAACTGAGCTCGATGATCCTGTGGGGGCCGCCAGGAACCGGCAAGACCAGCATCGCCCGATTGCTGGCGGATGCCGTGGGCCTGCGCTTCGTCGCCTTGTCGGCCGTCTTCTCCGGGGTAGCCGACCTCAAGAAGGTTTTCGCGGAGGCGAAGGTGGCGGCCAAGGCCGGTCGCCGGACCCTGCTGTTCGTTGACGAAATCCATCGCTTCAACCGATCGCAGCAGGACGGATTCCTGCCCTTCGTCGAAGACGGCACCATCACACTGGTGGGAGCGACCACGGAAAACCCCAGCTTCGAACTGAACGCGGCGCTTCTGTCGCGGTGCCAGGTGTTGATCCTTCATCGCCTCGATAGCGATGCGCTTTGCAAATTGCTCCAACGCGCGGAAGAACTGGTCGAACAGCCTCTGCCGCTTACCGCCGACGCTCGCGATGCGCTGGTCGCCAGCGCCGACGGCGACGGCCGCTTCCTGCTGAACCAGGCGGAAACGCTGTTCGATGTCGGGCTGGAGGAACCGCTTGATCCTGCAGGGCTGGCGGGTTTCCTGCAGCGCAGGGTCGCAGTCTACGACAAGGATCGCGAGGGCCACTACAACCTTATCTCAGCGTTGCATAAGGCGATCCGCGGCTCCGATCCGCAGGCGTCGCTCTATTATCTGGCGCGCATGCTGGTGGCTGGCGAGGAGCCATTGTTCGTGCTTCGGCGGCTGATCCGTGCAGCGGTCGAGGATATCGGAATGGCCGACCCCAATGCGCTGACGCAGTGCATCGCGGCCAAGGATGCTTACGACTTCCTCGGATCGCCCGAAGGCGAGCTGGCGATCGTGCAGGCCTGCCTCTACCTTGCCACCGCGCCCAAATCGAACGCCGCTTACATGGCGCAGAAATCCGCCTGGCGGTCGGCGCAGGAAACCGGCTCGCTGATGCCGCCGAGGAACATACTCAACGCGCCAACGAAACTGATGGAGCAGGTCGGCTACGGCAAGGGTTATGAGTATGACCATAATGCCGACGAGGGATTTTCCGGCGCCAACTATTGGCCCGACGAGATGAGCCCGCAGCGCTTTTACGAGCCGACCGGACGCGGGTTTGAGGCAAAGGTCGTGGAGCGGCTTGCCTATTGGGATGAAAAGCGCCGAGAACGGCGCGAGACGGACTGATCTGACAGGGGACGCAAATGTACCAGAACACCGAACCCGCCCGTTACTGGCAGCAGCAACTGGTCGAATGGGGGCCGAAAGTCCTCTTCGCCATCCTGATCCTGATCGTCACCCATTTCGTCGCCAAGGCGGTGCAATGGGCGATCGCCAAGCTGATCGACCGGGTTCCGATCCTGAAGCGGCATCCGGGTGTCGGCGGCGACAGCATCGGGACGGAGCTGGGGCGGCTTGCCTATTGGCTGGTGTGGCTGGTCGGCCTGATCGCCGCGCTCCAGCCGCTCGGGCTGTCGGGCGTCCTTACGCCGGTTACTGCGCTGACCAATGAGGTATTTGCCTTCCTGCCGCGGCTTCTCGGAGCTGGCCTGTTCTTCTTTGCGGGGCTAATCCTTGCCCGGATCGTTCGCCATGTGGTTGAAGCATTCCTCGGGGCATTGAACCTGGAGCGGCTGCTGGGCAGAGCCGGTCTCAGCATCGGGGAACAGCCGATTGCCGTCGACGAAACCGGCACCGCCAGCGAAGGCGCCGCTCCTGCCCGTAGCTCGATCGCTCGCGCCGTCGGTGTCACGGTATCTGCGATCATCATCCTCTTCGCCGCGATCGGCGCCCTTCAAATCCTGCAGATCACGGCAATTTCCGATCCCGCGACGAACATGCTGAACGCGATCGCGCTCGCCATTCCAAACGTGCTTGCAGCGCTGGTCTGGCTGACCCTGGCATTCATCATCGGCCGCTGGGTGAAGAGTCTCCTTGAGACCGTGCTCCCCAGCCTTGGCTTCGACAATGCCGTGCGGGCGCTTGGCGTCATGCCGGCCAATGCGGTCCCGTCGCGCGTCGTCGGCACGCTGGCGATGACGGCCGCGATCATCATCGGCTTGATGGAAGCAGCGCGACAGGTCGGCGGCGATTCCACCGCGGCCCTGATGCTTCAGGTCACTGAGCTTGGCGGAAAGGTCATCTTCGGCACCGTCATTATTGTCGTCGGCATCTTCCTGGCCCGCATCCTTTCGAACCTTGTCGGAAGCTCGACCGGTGAAGCAGGCTATGCCCAGACGATCGTCAAATATGCGATCATCGCCCTGTTCACGGCGATTGGCCTCACGTTCATGGGCCTCGCCGACCAGATCGTGATGATGGCCTTCGGTTTGATCCTCGGTTCGGCTGCGATCGCGACGGCGCTGGCGTTTGGTCTTGGCGGGCGGGACTATGCGGCGCGCGTGCTTGAGGAATGGCACGAGGGAACCCCTCCGCCTTCACCCCGCCGACCGGCCCCGCCGCCCCGCCTGAAGAAAGCGCCGGAGCCTGAGGACGACAGCCAGCCGCCGCTGGTGTGAGCCGGTTCGCGGCGTACGTCGCAATCGATTGGTCGGGCGCAAAGGGCCGCCGCCACAAGGGCATCGCGATTGCGGAAGCGCGCGGCGATGAAGCACCGAGGCTTGTGCGGCCCGGCCATGTCTGGTCGCGCGAAGAGGTGCTGGACTGGCTGGTGAAGCGCGCGGCAAAGGAACCGACGCTATTCGGCTTCGACTTCAGCTTTGCCCCGCCCTTCGCCGAGCGCGGGGACTATTTGCCTGGAGAGCAGGGCGTGCCGACCGACGCCCGGAATTTCTGGGCCTATGTCGATATGAAGAGCCCCGACGAGGATCTCGGTGCCGCCTCTTTCCTGGAGCGCGTCCATCGCCGGCACTTCTACTTCGGCATCGCCGACGGCGTGAAAGCGGATTTCGTCCGTTTCCGTATCTGCGATGCCCGCCTGAATGACCAGGGCGGGCGCAAGACCGCCAGCGCATATGACGCGATCGGCGCCGCGCAAGTCGCGAAGGCCAGCTTTTCGGGAATGCGCTTCCTTCACAAGATCGATGGCAAAGTTGTGATCTGGCCGATGGATTCGCTGCCGGCAGAGGGCAGCGCGGTCGTTGAGATCTATACGCGCATCTACCTTCGCAATGCCGGCATGAGCGGAAAGAAGCTGCGCAATCGCGTTGAACTGAATCAGGCGATGGCGGGACTTGGCAGCAAGCCCGTTCGGCTGAGGTTCGAGCCCAACGATCATCAGACCGATGCGCTAGTTACCGCGGCAGGCATGCGGGCGCATGCGGCACATCCGCTGGCCTTTGCGCCTCCCGGGCTAACAAAGGATCTCGCTCAAACCGAGGGCTGGACGTTCGGCATCATCTGAAGCAAAGGAGCGCTCTACGGGCGCGCCGGCTTAGCACAGTGGTAGTGCAGCGGTTTTGTAAACCGAAGGTCGGGGGTTCAAATCCCTCAGCCGGCACCGCCCGCTTCGTCAGCCAACATCGCCAGCAATGCGAAGCTCGCCAGCCAATGTTCGCCCATATAATCGCCGGCGACATGCGGCATGGCGGCCGCCATATGCTCCTCGGCCGAGCCATAAGCGATCCCGGCTTCGCGCTCCGGCAGCAGCGGCGCGATCGATCGCCAGCACCAGGCGCGGCTGAGGCTGAGCCCGTCCAGATGGGCAATCTTGCCGTCGCTCCGGTCGCTGACCGTCGGCGGCGTGAAAAGGGTTGCAGGCTGCAGGTCGGCCATGCGCGGCAGGAAGGCCGCGAACCAGGTCGCGAACTGCTCCGGCGACAGTGCGCGCGACATGCACATGGCTTCGATGAGGGCAGACGACAGGAACTCGTCGCCGCCTGGCTCCCATGCCTGGCAATCTCGGTCGTCCCGGTATTTCTCCGCTGCCCAGGTTCGGATCGCCTTGGCGAGCGGCGCATCGAACCGGTCGGCCCATTCGAGTGCCAGGATCAGTGCGAATGCGGTGTTGAAGTGAGTGCCGACCCGAATTGGGTAAGTCAGCTTGGCGAGATAGATGTGGAACCGTTCGGCGAACGCACGGGCAAGCGGTTCGAGCTCGGCAGCCCACAATTTGTCTTCATGCCGCGACGCTTCGAGATGGAGGTAGAGCAGCCAGCCCCAGCCATAGGGCCGCTCGAACCCTGCGGAGGTTGGCCGGTCGAGATAGGCTCGCTCCGTTGCAACCTTGGTTGGCGTGAAGCTCGCGTCCGCCAGCTCGGCGATGGCCTGCGCTTCCGCATTGCCCGGACATAGCCGCCGCAGCGTCAGCAGGGTCCACCAGCCATGGACACAGCTGTGCCAGTCAAAACTGCCGAAGAAGATCGGATGGAAAGTCCTCGGCGGGCGGGCATCCTCATCACCCTGCAGCACATGATCCATCTTGTACGGATATGGCCTTGTGACATGGCCAAGCGCGATCCGCGCAAACTGGGACGCAATAGTTTCGTTGAGCCTCATCAGAATGCCAGCCAGTAAATGAGAAGGATGTTTACGATCAGCAGCGGCAGCGCGGTCGCGACCTGTGCGCGGATCACGCCATACTGGTCCTTCAGCTCAAGCAGCGCCGCCGGGACCAGGTTGAAGTTGGCGGCCATGGGCGTCATCAAGGTCCCGCAGAAGCCGGCCAGCATGCCGATCGCGCCGACCACCGCCGGATCGCCGCCATAGCCCTGGATCAGCAACGGGACGCCGATCGCCGCGGCCATGACCGGGAACGCGGCGAAGGCATTGCCCATCACCATGGTGAAGATGGCCATGCCGAGCCCGAAAACCGCGACGGTGAGGAAGACACTTCCTTCCGGGATCACCATTCGGGTCAGCGATCCAATCGCATCGCCAATGCCCGCAGCGGCAAACAGCACGCCGAGCGAAGCCAGCATCTGCGGCAGGACAGCCGCCCAGCCGATCGCGTCGATCAGCCGTCGGCCTTCCTGAAGCGGCGCAACCGCCGGCGGGCGAAGCCACGCGAAAATCGCCGCCAGTGCAAGCAGCACGCCGAGGCCGAGAAAGACAAAGGTTTCCCGCTTGGCCTCGATCCAGCCGAACGATCCGAGCGGCGTGTAGTTATAGGCGAGCGTACCGACTAGCGCTGTTACCGGAATGATCAGGGCTGGAAGGAACAGCTTGTTGCCTAGCCTGTCGGACCAGGTTTGCCGTTCTGCTTCGCCGGTCGTCGGCGGATGGCTGCGCCCGATGAAACCGAAGCCGGCAAGGCCGGCGAGGCCAAGGACCAGCAGTCCGTTGCCAAAGTCGCCGATCATGTCTCCGCCAAGCAGGCTCAGCGCCATCAGCCCCCAGAAGGCGGCATTGCCGAAGCGCTTGCTGTGGGAGCGGTCGAATCCCGACAGCAGCGCGAAAGCGGCGAACATCGCGCCCGCAAGGACATAGAGCCATTGAAGCGTGATCACTTCGACCGCCCCCCTTCGTCATTCCCGCGAAAGCGGGAACCTGGGCTTGCTTTTGCTGGGTCCCCGCTTCCGCGAGGGTGACGATTCAGGGAGCGATCCAACAGCAAGAGTCTCGCACCATGTATCAGGAAGGCGCAAATGGCCGTCGGGATCGCCCACAGTGCCAGGTGAAGCGGCGCCAGTGTATAGCCATAGGTCGAGAGGATTTGCTGGATCAGGACGATCGAGCCGATCGCGAAGAAGATATCCTCGCCAAAGAAGAGGCCGACATTGTCCGTCGCGGCCGAATAGGCCTTCACCTTCTCCGCCTCTTCTTCCGTCAGATCGCCATGCTGTTTCTCCGCTGCCGCAAGCGCCATGGGCGCGACCAGCGGGCGGACGGTCTGCGGGTGGCCGGCGGTCGAATGGAGGCCGATGGCCGCGGTGATCTGGCGATAAAGAAGATAGAGGATCAGCAGCCGCCCGGTGGTTGCCGTTCTCAAGCCACGGATGACTGCAGCCGCCCGCTGCTGGAGCCCGAAGCGCTCGAGCAGTCCGATGACCGGAAGCACGATCCAGACGATGGCGATGATGCGGTTGTCGTTGAATGCCTTGCCAAAGGTCGAAATAACCTCGTGCCAGTCCATTCCCGCGATCAGCCCGGTGATGATCGCCGAGACGGTCACGACCAGCATCGGATTGAATTTCAGCGCGAAGCCGATGACGACCAGCGCGATGCCGATCAGCGGCCAATAGTTGATCATTCGCCCTCCGTCCCCTCATTCGTCATCCCGGACTTGATCCGGGATCCATCTTCCTTTTCGGGACCTTCAAGAAAAAGTGGATTCCCGCTTTCGCGGGAATGACGAGAAGGGCACCCGAAGCCACCTCCGCCCGGCGTCTCGATAATGAAGTGATCGCCGACACCGACTTCCGCAAAGTCAGTCGCGGTCAGTTGTTCGACTGAACCATTGGCCCGCTCCACCCAATTGCGGCCGGGCGACGCATCGCCGCCCCCGTTCAGGCCGCGCGGCGGAATCCGCCGGCGATTGGCGAGCATGTTGGCGCGCATCGGCTCCAGGAAGGTCACGCGCCGTACAACGCCGTCGCCGCCACGATGGGTGCCCGCGCCTCCTGATCCGTGACGGATGGAAAACTCCTCCAGCCGGACCGGCAGCCGACTTTCCAAAATCTCGGGATCGGTAAGACGGCTGTTGGTCATGTGCGTCTGCACTGCGCTGGTCCCGTCATGGTCGGGGCCCGCGCCGGAACCGCCAGCGATGGTCTCATAATATTGGTGCCGCTCGTTTCCGAAGGTGAAGTTGTTCATCGTGCCCTGGCTAGGCGCGAGACGGCCTGTGGCCGCGAACAGCGTATCGGTCACCACCTGGCTGGTTTCGACATTCCCCGCGACCACCGCCGCGGGATGGTGCGGGTTCAGCATCGATCCTTCCGGAACGACCAGTTCGATCGGCCGAAGGCATCCGTCGTTCATCGGGATTGCGTCGTCGATCAACGTGCGGACCACATAAAGCGAAGCCGCGCGAACGATAGAATAGGGCGCGTTGAAATTGTCGGGCTGCTGCTCGCTGGTGCCCCTGAAATCGAAGGTCGCCGAGCGAGCCGCCTTGTCGATTGAAATTCGGACCGCGATCCTCGCACCATTGTCCATTTCATAGGTGAATTCGCCATCTTCGAGCCGGTCGAGCAGCCGCCGGACCGACTCTTCGGCATTGGCGAGGACATGGTCCATATAGGCCGCGACAACCCCAGGTCCGTAGTCCCGGGCGGTCTGCACGAGCGTCTCGGCACCGCGGACGCATGCCGCAAGCTGGGCCCGGAGGTCGGAGAGGTTGCGGTCGGGATTGCGCGCCGGATGTACGCCGCTGGCGAGCAGCTCGCGCATCTCGGTTTCACGGAAATGCCCCTCATCGACGAGCAGGAAATTGTCGATGAGAACGCCCTCGTCCTCGATCGACCGGCTGTCCGGCGGCATCGAGCCGGGTGCGATCCCACCGATGTCGGCATGATGGCCGCGCGCCGCGACGAAGGCGGAAGGTTCGGCCTCATGGCCATAGAACACCGGTACGATGACCGTGATGTCGGGAAGATGGGTTCCACCGCGATAGGGATCGTTCAGGACGTAGGCATCGCCGTGGCGAATGCCGCGCCCATCGCGTGAATTGCCGCGACTGTCGATGATGGTTCGGATGCTCTCGCCCATGGATCCGAGATGCACCGGAATATGCGGCGCGTTGGCGATCAGGGCTCCGGTTGCATCGAAAATGGCGCAGCTGAAATCGAGCCGTTCCTTGATGTTGACGGAAGTTGCCGTGGACTGGAGCGCAACGCCCATTTCCTCGGCGATGGCCATGAACAGGTTGTTGAAGATCTCAAGCCGGACCGGATCGACTTCCGTCCCCACCGCATGAGCGCGCTCCAGCGGCACGGTACGCGTCAGGATCAGCGTCCCGTCCCCTGCCCGCTCCGCCCGCCAATCCGGTTCGACGACGATGGTCGAGGAGGCATCGAAGATCAGGGCGGGACCCTCGATAGGCTGCGCCACCGCATCGCCGGTCGACGGCAAATCGGCCGGCGCAGTTGTCGAAGAGGCGATCGCATCGACCGTCAATGTGTCGAGGATTGGCTCGGCTTCGTCGATGTAGCCGAAGCGCTTGCGGTGCAGCGCTTCGAATTCGGCCCGCATTCCATCGGCCGAAGCCAGATCGACGGAGATCGTCGTGTCGCTGCCAGGCGTGCGCAGCTTGGCG
The DNA here is from genome assembly GCF_023516455.1 of Sphingomonas caseinilytica. Taxonomy (GTDB): domain Bacteria; phylum Pseudomonadota; class Alphaproteobacteria; order Sphingomonadales; family Sphingomonadaceae; genus Sphingomicrobium; species Sphingomicrobium caseinilyticum. The sequence goes on from NZ_JAMGBA010000001.1 coordinate 1,189,589, forward strand.
CGATGTTCGAAGCGGATCTGATCTGGGTCGAAGCCTTGGTCGAGGAGGTCGGCCCTGGCCGCAGCTTCGAGGGCGCTGACTCCCGCTGAGAAATCTTCGCCAAGCGGCTTCAGCCAACTCGCCTCGCGAACCGCCTTGACGTCGGCGAGGCCGATCCCGTGAGCCGAAAGAACACCCGCCAAGGGGTGGACGAGGATCCGTTCCATCCCCAGCGCATCGGCAACGCGGCACGCAAGCTGGCCTCCGGCACCGCCGAAGCAGGCCAGCGTGTACCGTGTCACGTCATGGCCACGCGCGATTGAGATCTTGCGGATCGCCGCCGCCATATTGTCCACCGCAATGTGGAGGAATCCCTCGGCGATTTCCTCTAGGCTCTTGGCCCCACCCAGAGCGTCGGCCACTTCCTGCAGCCGAAGCCGCGATGCTTCGGGATCGAGCGGTCGATCGCCGCCCGAGCCGAACACGGAGGGGAAATTCTCCGGGCTGATCCGGCTGAGGAACAGGTTGCAATCGGTAACCGTCAGCGGCCCGCCCGCGCGATAGCAAGCCGGACCTGGTCGTGCGCCGGCGGATTCCGGGCCAACGCGAAAACGCATCCCGTCGAACCGGCAGATCGAGCCTCCACCTGCTGCAATGGTGTGGATCTGCATCATCGGCGCGCGGATACGCACGCCCGCGATCAGATTTTCGTCGCCCAGCTCGTAGCGACCGGCGTAATGGGACACGTCGGTCGAAGTGCCGCCCATGTCGAACCCGATCAGCCGTTCGTTTCCGTGCGGCGCGCTGGTGGCGACCATCCCGACCACGCCGCCGGCAGGTCCCGATAGGATGGCGTCCTTGCCGCGAAACGCGCGCGCCTCGGTTAGGCCGCCGTTGGACTGCATGAACTGTAGGCGCGCACCCTCGCCCAACCCCGCCGCGACCTTGTCGACGTAGCGCCGCAGGATCGGCGAGAGATAGGCATCGACGACGGTCGTGTCGCCTCGCCCGACCAGCTTGATCAGCGGCGCCACCTCATGGCTGACCGAGACCTGGGTAAAGCCGAGTTCCCGGGCGATTTCAGCTAGCCGTCGTTCATGCGCCGAGAAGCGCCAGCCGTGCATCAGCACAATCGCCAGTGCGTCATAACCTTTTGCCCGAAGGACCTGAAAGTCGGCACGAGCGCGATCCTCGTCGAGTGCCCGGATTACGGAGCCGTCAGCGCCTATCCGCTCCTCGAGCTCGACCACATCCTCGTACAGCATGGATGGCAGGACGATATGCCGCGCGAAGATTTCGGGCCGGGCTTGGTAGCCGATGCGCAACGCGTCGCGGAACCCTTGGGTGATCGCCAGCGCCAAACGATCGCCCTTGCGCTCGAGCAGCGCATTAGTCGCAACCGTCGTGCCCATTCGGACATCGCCAAGCGTTCCGTCGCTGTCCGTGAGGATGCGCCGAATCCCTTCGAGGGCGGCGTCTTCATATTGGCCGGGATTTTCGGACAGCAGCTTCTCAACCCGGACTCGTCCGTCAGATGCGGTGGCAACGATATCGGTAAAGGTTCCGCCGCGATCGATCGCGAAATTCCAGGTCAGGGTCACCTCCTCATGGAAGCAGAAGGTAGAGACCGGCTCAATCAAGCTTTTACGAAAATTTTTCCGCGGGTCGTGGAACCCCATCGGGCCTCGACCGTTTTTATCTCGTGGTTCAGCGATGAACCATGGAACCCCGGCAACTTCGGTTGCCGGGGTTTACTGCGTCTAGAGGGTGCCAGCGTCCATTTCGCTGAGGCTCATCCGCCGCGACCGGTCGGCCAGCGGATATTTGTTTCCGTTGGCGCAGTTGAACAGGACGGCCCGCTCGTCCTTTCCGACAAGGCCGCGATCAAGCGCCTGCCGCCACGCGCCGAGCACCGCGCCGCCTTCGGGACAGAGCAGCATCCCATCGAGCCGGGCCGCGTCGTCGACCGCTTCCATAATTGCCTCTTCGTCCACGGAAATGGCCGCACCGCCGCTCTCGCGAACCGCGCGAAGGATCAGGAAGTCGCCGACCGCCTTCGGCACACGGATGCCCGTGGCCATGGTCGCGGCGCCTTCCCAGCGCTCGGCAAATTCATCGCCCTGCTCCCAGGCGCGTACCATCGGCGCGCAGCCCGACGCCTGGACCGCGATCATTCGCGGGCGCTTGGAGCCGATCAGGCCGATTTTCTCGAGCTCATCGAAGCCTTTCCACATGCCGATAAGGCCTGTGCCGCCACCGGTCGGGTAGAAGATGACGTCGGGCAGTTCCCAGCCGAGCTGCTCGGCCAGTTCAAGGCCCATGACCTTCTTGCCTTCAAGCCGATACGGCTCCTTCAGGGTCGAGCAGTCGAACCAGCGGCCCTGGGCAGCGCCCTCCCCGACAATGCGTCCACATTCGTCGATCTGGCCGTCGGCGACGATGACTTCAGCGCCGTAGGCGGCGGTCTCGCGGATATTGATGTCGGGCGTCTCGGCCGGGCAGATCACCAGCGAGCTCATCCCCGCCCGTGCCGCATAGGCGGCCAGCGCCGCGCCGGCATTGCCATTGGTCGGAAGCGCGATGCGCTCCACGCCGAAACGCTTGGCCATGCTGACCGCGGCAGCCATGCCGCGCGCCTTGAACGAACCCGTCGGCAGGCGTCCTTCGTCCTTGACGATCGGCGGTCGTACGCCGTGACGCAATCCGATGCCGTCAAGCGGGATGAGAGGGGTTTCGGGCTCGCCGAGGCTGACCGGCTCGGCGCCTTCGGGCAGCGGAAGCAGTTCGCGCCATTTCCACATTCCGGCGGGGCGAGAAGCGAGCTCTTCGCGCGTCAGTCGCGAGGCGACCGCTTCGAGATCATAGCGCGCCAGCAGGGGCTTCCCCGCCTTCGACAGGTTCTGGATTCGGTCGGATTCATATCGCTCGCCGGTCAGCGAGCATTCGAGATGGGTCATGAACATGGGCGCAGTGCCTAGCGGCGTTGGGCGCCTGGCGCGAGGGTTTCGACCAACGGCCGCAAGCATACGATGAATGAGTGATACGCGTTTGCGATATTATATCATCCCGTTTAGAAACTAATCCACTTCGAGTCTCTCTACAGGTTTTGTTTGATGCGCCTTGTTTCGCTGCTTGCCCTTTCCGTTGCCCTCGCTCCCACCCCTGCACTCGCCCAGATGGCGCCAGCCGATGCGGGCGCTTCTGCCGAGGCGGACAGCGGCGCTGCCACGGCGATCGATGCAGGCACAGACGCAACTGCCACCGCCGAAGAAGATGAGCATCACGATCACCACGACGACATTGTCGTCACCGGAGTTCGGCGGAAGGCGGGCGACGTGCTCGGCGGCCTGTCGGTCCTCGACAGCGAGGAGCTTGCCAAGGAACTTCGCCCCAGCCTCGGCGAAACGCTTGCGCGGCAGCCGGGCGTTTCCGCCACCAGCTTCGGACCTGCCGCGTCGCGGCCCATCCTTCGTGGCCTGTCGGGCGATCGCATCCGCGTCCTGACCGACGGTATCGGCAGCTTCGACGTATCCGCGTCGAGCCCCGACCATGCGGTTGCGATCAACCCACTGACCGCGGAGCGGATCGAGGTGCTGCGCGGTCCGTCGGCGCTGGTCTATGGCTCGTCGGCAATCGGAGGCGTGGTCAATGTCATCGACCGGCGGATTCCCCGATCCGAGCCCGAGGATGGATACGACATCAACGGCCTCGTTGAATATGGATCGGCGGCCGAGGAGCGTAACGCGAACCTGTCCGTCGATGGCGAGGTCGCACCCCATTTCGTCGTTCATGCCGATGGCAATTGGTCGAAGAGCGACGATTTGCGGACTGGCGGTCACTTGCTCACCAAGGAGCTGCGTGAGGAAGCGGCCGCCAGCCCGTTCCCAGAAATCCAGGAGCTCGCCGACCTCAAGGGCGAGCTACCGAATACCGCCGCTAAGAGCTGGGAACTGGCCGGTGGTCTCGCCTATGTCGATGGGCCGCTCAACGTCGGCGTATCCGTTACTCGCCACGACGCGCTTTACGGCGTGCCGATCCGCTTCTCTCTCGACCCTGATATCGAGGCCGAGGCGCCGACGATCGACGTCAAGCAGACCCGCTACGACGCGCGCGCGGAAATCCCTCTGTCGGGCTTCTTCAGCGCTGTTCACCTGCGCGGCGGCTACGCCGAGTATCGCCACAACGAGATTGAGGACACGGGCGATGTCGCATCGACCTTCCGCACGTCGGGCGGCGAAGGCCGGGCAGAGCTGGTCCAGACCGAGCAGGACGGCTGGAGCGGCACCAGCGGCGTGCAATATTTCAAGCGCAAGGTCGGCATCGACGGCGAGGAGAAATTCCTGCCCGACTCAAGGCAGAGCCAGGCCGGACTGTTCACCATGCAGTCGCTGGTGCGCGGGCCGCTTCGCCTGGAAGGCGGCGTACGTGTTGAATTCAGCAAGCTGGATGCCGACGCGGACACGGACCTCGGGACGCCTGAACTCAGCAGCGATTTCACGACCTTTTCCGGCTCGCTCGGCGCGGCCTATGACCTGTCGCCGGAATGGCGTGCCGGCCTGACGCTGTCACGCAGTGCCCGGGCGCCTTCCATCGACGAGCTGTTCGCCAATGGTCCTCACGCCGGAACCCAGGCATTCGAGATTGGCGAACCTGACCTCGACCCGGAAAAAAGCATCGGCGTCGAAGCCAGCATCCGCCGGCACAAGGGCCCGGTCACGGTGACTGCGACTGCCTATTACAACCACTTCTCCAATTTCATCTTCCAGGCCGCGACCGGAGAAATCGAAGACGACCTGCCGGTCTATCAATATCGCCAGGGCAAGGCGGAATATTATGGCTTCGAGCTCGAGACCAATGCCGAGCTTGGGCATGCGCTGGGCATCCACTGGGACGGCGATCTCATCGCCGATTATGTCCATGCCAATGTCGACGATTTCGGTCCGGCGCCGCAGATCCCGCCGTTCCGCCTGCTAGGTGGCATCAGCGCGAACGGGGGTCCGGTCGAGGGACGGCTGGAAGTCGAACATGCCTTCCGCCAGAACCGCAACGCACCGCTGGAGACCGAAACCGACGGCTACACGCTGGTCAATGCGTCGGTCGACTGGCATCCGTTCGACGATCGGCCGGGCATCATGCTGGGCATCACCGCCAACAATGTGTTCGACGTCGTCGCGCGGCGCCATTCCAGCCTGCTGAAGGACTATGCGCCGCTTGCCGGCCGCGACATCCGACTGAACGCCCGCTTCGCCTTCTAGGGACGGGAGGCAGCCGCCCCATTGCGGCTGGCTTCAGCTTTGGGCAGTAAGTCCACCATGACGTTCCATGGCGCGCCCGAACTGCGTCCTCAGTCGACCGGCCAATCATGGGATTGATCGGCCCGGACATCCGTCGGAAATTCGATGACGCGCTTGGAAGCGGCGACATGTTCGCCCTGTTCGAACGGACGCGCCAGGCGATCGAGGAATATCCTGACGATCCGGACGTCCGGTTCCTGCAGGCGCTGGCCATGGCGAGGCTTGGCGATCCAAATGCCGCGCTGCGCATCTACGAACGTAATCGCGTCGAGGAAATAGGAACCGAGGACGCCGTTTCCCTGAAAGGCCGGCTGTTGAAGGACCTCGCGGTCCGGGCCGAGGGAGCAGAACAGATCCGGTTGTTCCGCGAATCCAGCGAAGCCTATCACCAGGCCAACGAGCTTTCGCACGGCTATTTTTCCGGCATCAACGCCGCGACTACGTCGTTCCTGGCAGGCGATCGGGATTCGGCCCGGGAGCTGGCAATTGCGATTGGCGAGCGACCGGACGTCGCCAATCCTGACAATTTCTTCGCCGCCGCATCGGGCGCGGAGGCGATGCTTGTTCGTGGCGAGGTAGAAGAGGCGACAGAATTATACGCCGCGGCACGGCGCCGGCCCGATGCTTCGCCCGGCTATATCGCATCGACTGCGCGGCAGGTGCAGCTCATCGCCAGGCATCTCGAAATGTCCGATGATGAGCGCGAGCGGTTGCTTGCGGCCATCCGCCCCTCGCCCATCATCCATTTTTGCGGCCACATGTTCCGTGCCGGCTGGGACCAGGAAAAGGAAGTCGCCGAGGCCGTCGAGGCAATTCTCGACGAGACCGGAGCAATGATTGCTTATGGCCCACTCGCCTGCGGGGCGGACATCGTCATTGCAGAAGCAATCCTGGCGCGCGGCGGAGAGCTGCACGCCGTGATGCCCTTCGCGGAAGAAGATTTCCTGAGGACCTCGGTGCGTCTAGGCGGTCCGCAATGGGAAGAGCGATATGTTCGCGCGCGGGACGCGGCGTCATCGGTTACCTTCGCGACGCAGATCCAGCATGTCGATGACGACGAGCTGTTCGCCTATTGCTCGAAGCTGGTGATGGGCCTTGCTCGCCTGCGCGCCGAGATCATGCAGACCGAGGCATTCCAGCTGGCGGTATGGGACGGAAAGGCGCCGAACGGCGTTGCCGGGACCGCGGCCGATTGCGCAGAATGGGCCCGGCAGGGCGGCAAGACCTATACGATCCCAATCCCCAAGGAACGCCCGCAACTGGACTTCGTCGCCATGAGCGACCCGGCCGACCGGCCCCGATGGGCACTACGGTCAATGCTCTTCGCGGATTTCGCCGGTTTTTCGCGTTTGGACGAGGATCTTCTCGCCCAGTTCCTGGGTGTCGTCATGGGGCGGATCGCAAAGGTCCTCGACCGCCATTCGGACGCGGTCCTGTACCGCAACAGTTGGGGCGATGCCGTCTATGTTGTCCTCTCAACGCCCGAAGAGGCGGCCAAGATCGCCCTGGAAATCCAGTCGGAACTCAACCCCAAGCTGCTTGTGGAAATCGGTCTGCCGGCAGAAGACGGAATGCGGATCAGCCTGCACCACGGCCCGATCTTCGAACATTTCGACGCCGTGCAGAGTGCGCGGACCTTCTATGGCACAGAAGTGACCGTAGCGGCGCGCATCGAACCCCGCGTCCCGGTCGGCGCCATCTTCACCACCCAACCCTTTGCGGCGATGATCGAGTCCGACCGGAACAACTATAGTTTCGAATATGTGGGCGCGATGGACCTGGCCAAGAATTACGGCGTCCGCATCCTTTACAGGCTGGTCAGCGGTGGCTGAAAAGTCCCACTTTGGTGCACAATGTGCTGTTCCAGCACGCCGGTGCGGGGTAGTTTAGCCTCGACTTTCGACGCTGGTTAACCGACTATAAACCCCACAAAATCGAGTCGGATTAAACGGCGCGTCGTAGGGAGAGCGAGCGGCCGGATTTTTTGGTGCCCGTTATTCCGGGTCGATGGAAAGAAGCTTCGTTCGGGGGAATTGCGTGTCAGGACATGACATCTTTATCTCTTACTGCCGTGAAGAGCGGCCGGTCGCGCGCCGGTTCGCGGAATGCTTCGCGGAAGAAGGATTCAGCGTCTGGTGGGACGCCCAGCTGCATTCGGGCGAGACCTTCGACGAAGTAATCGAACGGGAATTGCGGGCAGCCAAGGCCGTCGTCGTACTCTGGTCGCCGCGCTCGGTCGCATCGCGCTGGGTGCGCGCTGAGGCGACGCTTGCCGACCGCGACAATAAGCTGGTCCCGATCATCATCGAACCTTGCAACCGGCCGATCATCTTCGAGCTGACCCACGCCGCCGAACTGGCCGAATGGGCGGGCGATACGTCGGAAGCCAATTATCAGACCCTGATCCGCGATTTGCGGCGCATGGTCGGCAAGACCACGGACGCGCAGGCCGCGGCCACTGCAGCAGCAGCGCCGAAGGCGGAGCCTGAGCCCGAACCTGCGCCAGAACCAACGCCGCCGGCAGCCGAGGAAAAGGTCAATCTGGTTGATCCAGCAGAGCTGATGCGGTCGCTCGGGCGGCTCAGCAAGGCCCAGGAATCCGAGCTTGCGCAGCCCACGCCGCAGGAGGCGGAGGCAGCGGAGTTCTACAAGCGGTCCGAAGAGTTTCGGGCGCAGGAGGGCGACAAGGTCCACTGCCTCGAACGGCTCGCCGGCGGCGATGTGGAATCGAGTTTCGTCGTGACGGCGGCGGGCCTTAGCATCGGCCGTTCTGCTCCTTCCGACATCATCGTAGGGGGGATTGGCGTTTCACGGGCGCATTGCCTCGTCGAGCTTGTTGCCGACCAGCTGCGCGTTTCCGATCTCAATTCGACCAACGGCACCTTCATCGACGACAAGCGCGTCGATCGCAGCGCATTGCTCGAAGTCGGATCGGTTCTTCGCATCGGCAACGTGCTGTTCAAGCACGAAGTCCGCGCGCGCGGTGACATCCAGGCCGGCAATGATCCGGCCGGTTACGGTTTCGACGCCGGCGCACGCGAAATCCGCGCCGCGAGATAGCCGGCCCGGACCAGCTTTTACGCCCAATTCAGTTGCCGAGCTTAATTCTCGGATGACGACTGTTTGTGCAGGAAGGTGATGTAGGCCTTTGTCTGGTTGGCCTTCTTGATCAGCTCGTCAAACTCCCGATCGGTGCTCGCACCACGCGCTGAGTCAGCCACATTCGCCAGATACTTGTCATAGTTCTTGGCAAGTCCGGCATTGGTTTTCTGGGTCGGCGTTCCGCCGCTGCCCATGCGGATCACTTCCTTGGCCATGCTTCGGCCGCTGCTGACGATCGAGCTTAGCTGCGACCGCTTCGAACCAGAAACGCCTTCCGAACCCGAACTGCCGCTGCTGGGCGTTGCGGTCGTCGTGGTAGCAACCGGAGCTGCCGTCGTTGCCGCGGGCGCGATCGTACTGGTGGTCGTCGTAGTCGCGACGGTTGCCTTGGGCGCCGTCGGCAGCTTCTCATCGGTCTTCTTGGCCTGTGCGCTGTAAGCGCCCTGTAGCGCCGTGGAGAAGGCCTGTGACTTGGTCAGTACATCCCGTGCTGCCGTCAGCGACTGGACCGGATCGGTCAGGCTTGCCGAGCCCTCGACCGCCGTGCGCAGATCAGCGAGCGCCGTCGCCATTGCCGGCGTCCGAGCCTTTGCCGGCAGCGTCTGGGCCTTGGCGTCGGCGTCGCGCAGCAGGGCGCTCGCAAAGGCGATATTGGCGGCAGTTGCCGTCCGTTTCATTTCCTCGACCTTGGCGGTTGCCGCAGCGGCCTGTGCCGGGTCTTCGGCGATCGGCTGCAACGCAGCCAGCTGCTGGTCGAGCTGACCATTCGCGGTCACCAGGTCATTGATTGCTGTTGCGGGGGCACCGCCGGCCTTCGCCTCTTCGGCAAGCGCCTTCTCCGCTTCGGCAAGTTGCCCGAGCCCTTCGACCGGGATCGCTTCGGTGCTGCTGAGATCCGGAATTTCCAGCGGTTCGCCTTCGCCCGGTCCGCCACCGCCGAGCATGAAGGATCCGCCGGCGACTGCCGCCAGAAGGACAATCGCGCCGCCGCCGGCGAGCATCGCCTTCTTCTTGTCCTTGAACCAGGGCTCGGATTCGCTCTTGGCCTTTGGCGGCACAACCTTCTTTGGCGGCTCCTTGGCCGGAGCCTCCTGCTTGGCTGGAGCGTCCTTGACCTCTTCCTTATCGGCGAGGGCAGCTGCAGCGACAGCGGCTCCCGCGGCCGTTGCCGCGGCGGCAGCGGCAGCGGCAGCAGCCTCTGAACCTCCGTCGCCTTCGGCTTCGGCGTCCTTCTTTTTCTTCTTGGCGCCGGTTTCTTCCCCGGCGCGCTTGAACTGGACTTCCTTGGGATCGTCCGGAACCTGGGTTTCAAGCTCCTTCGGTTCATAGCCCGGCGCCGGCGGCGCTACCGGCGTGATCGCCTCGCTCGATACCTCATGAGCAAAGAAGCGCGTCGCCTCATCCTCGGTGATGGGGTCGTCGCCCTCTTTCTTGCCGAACAGGGCGAGCCATTCCTGGATCGATTGCGGGCGATCCGATGGCTTGATCGTCATTCCGGCGTCGATCGCCTGCAGGAACCGTTTGCTGAAGCCCGGCCAATGCCCGTCGGCCAATGCCGTCCCAAGACCCGCATGAAGCCGCTCCAGCACTTCCGGCGGCTTTTCACCGGTCACGCATTCATAAAGCACGACCGCCATGGCATAGATGTCGGTCCACGGCCCTTGCGGATAGGTTTTCACATATTGTTCGAGCGCGGCGTATGGCGGCGTGTGGAAAGTCACCGACGTGCTGGTGGCTTCGGCCGCCTCGAACCGGGCGGAACCGAAATCGATCAGGACCGGACGATTATCATCGGTGATGAGGATGTTGGGCGGCTTGATGTCGCGGTGAAGAACGCCGACGCGGTGCGCGCGGTCGAGGCCTTCGGCAACCGGCTTGATGATGTTCCACAGGCTTCGCTCGTTGAAGCGGCGGCCTTCTTTCAAAAGTCGGGACAGCGAAACGCCATCCTCGAAGTCCATCACCATGTAGGCGGTGCCGTGAATCTCGAACAGGCTGCGGACGCTGACGATGTTCGGATGGCGCGTCGGCGTGGACAGGTTCCACAAGAGTTTCGCCTCTTCGACGAACTTCTTGAGCCCTAGCGCATGCACCTCTTCGACGTCCGAGCCGATCGGTACGACGGTGCTTTCGGCGTCACGCTCCGCGATGGAACTCGGGAAATATTCTTTGATCGCAACGAGCTCGCCGAAATAGATTCCGCGGCCCTTGTAGACGATCCCGAACCCCCCGACGCCGAGGACATCCTCGAGCCGCCATTCACGGATGATCGTGCCAGATGGTAACGCCTTGTTGCTATAGGCCTTACTCAATGCTGATTTCCTTTTGGATGATCCGCAATTAAGAAAAAGCAAATCGCATGAACTTTGTGCAATTGCTAGCCTCCCCTTGTGCGGGCATGGGACAATAGGAGGGTGAGTGGCCTTCGAATGCGTTAGCAAAACCGATGTCGGGCTTCGCCGAAAGGTGAACGAGGACGCCCTTCTGGTTCGCACCGAACGAGGGCTGTGGGCAGTCGCCGACGGCATGGGCGGGCATGATGCCGGCGACGTCGCCAGTTCCAGGGTTACGGAATCGCTGCTCGAATTGCCGGATGCGGAAGATCTCGACCAGCTGGTCGAAAGCGCAGTCACGGCGCTCAAGAAGGTCAATGAGGATTTGATCGCCTTGGCCGGTGCAAAGGGAAGCGACCGGTCGATCGGAAGCACGGTCGTTGGGCTCGCGATCGCCGACGGGCAGTTCCGCTGTTTCTGGGCGGGCGACAGCCGAGGTTATCGGATCAGGGATCACCAGATCGTGCAGCTGACCCGCGACCACAGCCTGGTTCAGGACCTGGTCGATTCAGGAATGCTGCAACCTGACGAAGCGGCCGACCATCCCAACAGCAACATCATCACCCGTGCAGTCGGCGTGGCCGAAGAATTGCGCGTCGACACGGTGAGCGGCGACGTTCAGCGTGGCGACCAGTTCCTGCTTGCAACCGACGGCGTCACAAGACTGATCGACGATCAGGAACTGGCAATGGAACTGAGTACCAACCCGCCCGCCTACGCGGCACGAAAACTGATTGAGACCATCCTGGCGCGTGGCGCGCCCGACAATGCGTCACTGATCATCACGAAGATTATTTGAGTCGATAGCGGCGGACCGGCTTCACCGGTCCCAGCGAACCGGCAACAGGAATTCCAGCCGATTGCCGTCGGGCGACGGGCTGTAGCTGATGTAGCTCGCCCACTCCCTGACGATATCGATCCCGACATTGCCACCGCGTTCCGGTGCGCCGGCCTTTCGCGGTGCCTGCCAGGGATCGAAGGCGGCTCCGGTGTCGCTGATACAAACGCGAATGCCCTCCGGCTCGACTTGGAAGTCGAGCGCAACCTCATCCTTCGCGGACAAACCGCCATGATCGTAGAGATTTGCGACCAGTTCCTCGACCACGACGCACAGCCGCGCGAGTTCGTCGTCATTCAGCCACTGGGATTCACCGAATTCGCGCGCAGCCTCGGTTGCTTCAATGATTGCCCGGTCGCCGCTGAGGCTGCGGGACAGATGGTCCGAATTTGATTCGCGCGGGCTCATCGGATTCGCTATGTCACGTTGCCGTAACGGTTGGGAGGCCTGCCGTGGTTCGTATACCAATTGCCATCGGGCTCACCGCCTTGATGATTGCTTCACCCGCTTTTGCCGAAATTGCACGCGTCAAGCAAAGCAGCGGTACCGCCTTTGTCCAACGCAACGACCAGCAGCTCAAGCCCGCACCGGGCCTGCAGCTGCTCGCCGGGGACCGGTTGGTGACCGGCAAGGACGGTCGAATGAGCCTGACGTTCGTCGACAACACGCGCTTTGCGGTCGGCCCCAACAGCAGCATCGCGGTCAGCGAATTCCAATATGACAAGACCCGGCAGAAGGGCAGCTTCGTGACGCAGGTCGATCGCGGGTCGCTGGCGGTTTCGTCGGGCAAGATCGCCAAGTCCGATCGCGACGCGATGAAGGTCCGCACGCCCAATACGCTGCTCGGAGTCCGCGGGACGAAGTTCATCGTCGAGGTTCCGGAGTGAGGGCGCTTGGGCTCGGAGCGGCATGCCTGATGCTTGCCGGATGCGCGACATCATCGCTTGTCCTGCTGCCGGACGATGAAGGCCACCAGGGTTCGGTCGCGGTGCTTGAGGCCGATGGACAGGCAAGCCAGTCGGTCATCAGCCAGGGCAATAGCCGGACCAAGTTGGGTGAAGCCAACGCCAATCCCCAGCCGCTTGGCGAAAAGGGCCTGAAGCCGGAAGAGGCCGCGCTCCTCACCACCCTGCCCCCGCCCGCCAAGAGCTTCACCCTCTATTTCGACCAGGGCACGACCACGCCGACGGTGGAATCGCAATCGGTCCTCACCGCACTTCGCGCTGAAATCGCTTCGCGATCCGGCCCTCAGGTCGAAGTGACCGGCCATACGGACACCGTCGGAAGCGAAGAGGATAATGACCGGTTGTCACTCCAGCGCGCCGAAGAGATTCTCAACTGGCTTGCCGGCCAGGGCATCGACCGGTCGCTGATGCTTGCAAGCGGTCGCGGCGAGCGCGACCTCAAGGAACCGTCGATCGACAATTTCAGCAGTGCCACCAATCGGCGGGTCGAGGTGATCGTCCGCTAAGCGGGACCGATATAGCGGACTGCCATGACCGTGAGGTCGTCGGTCGCCTCGGCTTCGCCTTCGAAATTCCGGACGTGATCACGGATGCCGTCGACGATCTCGGCTGCCGTGCCGCTTCTCAGGGCTCCGTCAGCGAGCAATCGCTTGCTGCCGAACAGTTCCTGCTTCTCATTCTGCGCTTCGGTTACGCCGTCGGTCACAAGCACCAGGGTTTCGCCGGGCTTCAACGTCAGTCTTTCCAGAGGATAGACCAGCTCGGCGGCACAAAGCGGCGGGCCGCCCTCAAGCCGTACGCGCGTGGCCTTGTCCCCAGAAAGCAGGATTGGATCCTCGTGGCCCGCGCATACCATCCGGACCTCGCCGCTATTGAGGTCGAGCAGTCCCAGCAGCAGGGTGACCCCCATCGCTTCGGTATTGTCCTTGAGCAATTCCCTGTTGATGGCATCGGCCATGGCGGCGGGATCGGCCTGCATTCTTGACAGCGCCGCACTGGTCAGCGCTTTGGACATGGCCATGAACAGAGCGGCAGGAACGCCCTTGCCGGTGACATCGGCAATCGCGAAGCCGATCTCATCGTCGCCGATCTTCATCGCGTCATAATAGTCGCCGCCTACCGACTTGGCGGGTTCCAGCAGCGCATCTAGGTCGACCCTTGGATCGAGCCCTTGCAGCCGTAAACGTGGCGGGACCATGCCAAGCTGGATCGAACGGGCGGCCTGCAACTCGCCCTCGGTTTCGGCGGTAGAGATCCGCTCCTGCACCAGAGCATCGCGAAGCCGCTCTCGCTCGGTCCGGGCCAATGCGAACAGGCCCATCGCGACACCAGCGACACCACCGCCACCGATCAGCAAGGGCCTCGCGGGATCGAGCAGGGTCGCGGCCCCGGTAAAGACAAGCCAGCTAGCCACCGGCACGGCGACAAAGGCCAGGGCCAAGGTAATACGGTACCATTTGCCAAATATCGCGGCGGCCAGGGCGAGGAATGCCAGCAAGGCGCCCGCCGCCCATTCCGCCGGCTCAGCCCAGGCCGGCCGGATCAGCCAGCCTCCGCGCAAAATGGAATCGACCGCTTGCGCCTGAACCAGCGGCCCCAACCATTCCGACGCGAGTGGAGTAGCGGCAACGTCAAAGGTTCCCTGTGCGGATAGGCCAATGAGGACGATCTTGCCCGCGAACTTGTCTTTCGGAAGCTCTTCGTCATTCAGCAACAGCCGCGCCGCCGAAATGACGTCGTCTTCGGGAAACTCGCCGAAGTGGATGCGCATCCGGCCGCGATGATCGATCGGAATGGTCCGCTGCCCGACCTTGACGCTGGTCGGCGTGGCTTCAACGCTCTCCGCGTCAAGGGCATTGCGGGCGATCTCCAGCGCAAAACCCAGCCGCGGCCGGCCGCCTGCGCGCTGGACCAGCGGAACGCCGCGGATGATCCCGTCCGCGTCGGGCGGCGCGTTGATGAGGCCGCTGCCCAAGGCGACATCATCAAGCTCAGGAATGGCGGCAAGTTCGCCGGGCCAGCTGTCGACTGCCGCCGGAAGCTTTCCCGAAATCGGCGAGTCAGCCAATGGCAATTGGTCGGCCGGCGCACGGCTGACACCCGCATGCGCGAGCACGACCGGAGATTCCCCGATGACGAGCCCAAAGCCAAAGTCCATGGGGCGCAGAGCCTTCACCTCGGAGGCTGCAACGGCGCCGAGCTCGGGATAAAGGGAAACGATAGCGTCCGGGTTCAGCCGGTCATGTTCCGGAAACATGATGTCGAAGGCGATGACCTTCGCGCCCCTTTTCGTAAGCTCTTCCGTCAGCCGCGCGAGGTGATAGCGCGGCCATGGCCATGAACTGAACTTCTCGATGCTGAAATCGTCGATCAGGACGACTCGGACGTCGGTGTCCGACAGGTCGTTCGGGCGGAGCCACTGCCAGCTGTCGAACACGCCGCGACGCATGCGGTCGCCCGCTCCATAGCTCGCCGCCACAGCAATAAGGCTCATGATCAGCCACGTCAGGACGACGCGGCGGCCAAGCCTAGATCCGGACTTCGAGCCCGTCATAGGAACAGATCACATCGAGCGGCGGGCCATTTCGGGTGAGTTCCTCGTACCGAATGCTTTCCTCGTGCATCCGCTGGATATCCTCATCCTCATAGGTCGGCTCATGGTGGAACAGCGCGAGGCACTTGGCCTCGGCGGAGTGGCACAGATCGACGGCCACGAGATTGCTGGAATGCCCCCAATCTTCCTTCATCGAGACGCTATCGGCCAGCGAATACATGGTGTCGCAAATCACCAGGTCGGCTTCGCGGAAGAATTCGATGAAGGCCGCCTCGTCGCCCATATTCTCCAGCTTATGCTCGCTGTCGGTGCTGTAGATCGCGACCTTCCCGTCAGCATCGGTGAAGCGATACCCATAGCTGTCGTGGCTATGTTTTTGCAGGATGGTTTCGACCTTTACGCCATCGACTTCATAGGTCTCACCGGGCGTTAGCTGGACGAACTGAAAATCAGCGCGGAGCCACTCAAACGGGACCGGGAACGAAATCTCTTCCTGCTGGCGGCGCAGTGCCTCTTCAGCGTCCGGATGGCCGGAGTGGATCCGGATCGTCACATTGGGATCGAAGGCCGGCGGAAAGAACGGGAATCCCATGATGTGGTCCCAATGAAGATGGGACTGGAAGAAATTATAGGTCTTGCTGTGGCCCGCGGCATTGCGGCGCAGGGAATCAATTCCGAAAGAGCGCAGGCCGCTCCCCATGTCGCAAATGAAATAGGAACCGTGGAGCGTTTCCAGCTCCACACATGAGGTGGCGCCGCCGTACGTCGCGCCCGCAGCGAAGCTCAGCTCCTTTTTAACGAACAGCTCCGCTTCCGCGATATTGTCGAACTGAAGTGAACCGGCAGCGACAAGTGCCTGCGCGACCTTGCGCCGGATCGTCTCCGCCGTCGGTGCGACCGGAAGTGAACCTCGCGTGCCCCAGAACCGAACAAGCATATTGCCGTCGCCCCCTCCCTTTCGGTCAGCCAGTGATCGTGAAGAGCTTGTCGTAACGGCTGATCGCCAGGATCTCCCTCATCACTTCATTGGGCGATGCCAGCACGATCGTTATCGCCGCTTCGTCCGCCTGCCGCTTGGCGACCGTCAATACGCGAAGGCCGCGAGACGACATGTAATCCAGTTCGGAAAGGTCGATGACAACGGTCGGATGCCCGGACTTGCCGGCCTGCGTGACGGCTTCGTTAAGGGCGGCGCCAAAAGCTTCCCAGGTCGCTTCGTCGACCCTGCCGTCGACATGGACGTGAACGGCATCGTCCTGGACCGCCAGGGAATATTCCATCGATCGCCCCTTCGATGCTTCCGACGAATTGGCGAGTGTTATGGTTAAATCGGTAGCTAATGCAAATCAGCCATTTCCCTTAAATGAAGAGGGCGGCCACCCCGGTGACGATGGGGAGGCCGCCCAGTATCGGGACGGGGGGTGGGGAAATGAGGAGCGCGGGTTGTCTTGGGGATCAACCAGGCACTCCATTCCGTCCCGGTTTCGCTTAAATGTCGATCCCGGCGGCAATGGCTTCCAGCTTGCGGACCCGCTCCTTCAAATCGGCCAGTTCGATCCGGCCGGTCGCGGGAGGAAGTCCCTGTTCACCGACATTGCTTGCAAGCTCGAGCCGCTTGAAATCCAGCCAGGCCTGCCATCCCTTCAGGCCGGCGACGCACGCCAGGCCCATGGCAAGGAGGATGCTGGCCCCGATCAATGCGACGGACATCGGTTCCATTGTTACTTGACCTCCCTCAAAGCTTCGATCTCGCGCGCCAACTCATCATTCTGGCTGTTGAGATGATGATCGATGGCCATCATCCGGCGGTCGTTGGTGTCGAGTGTGGTACGAAGCGCATGGACCGAGCTGCGGCCGCGGCCCACTTCGGCCATCCGATCGAATTCGGACATGCGATTGGATCCTTTTTCCGCCTGATTTTTCTTGAAGTGGAAGTAGAGACCCGCGGCGATATAGGCGACGAGCGCGACTTCCCATTCGATGAACAGGGCGACGGCGACAAAGCCGATGCGGACGAAGGTCGGATCGATGTTGAAAATATCGCCGATGGTCGAGCAAACGCCGGCAAGCTTCTTGTCGCGGCGATTAAGCGAATAGCGGTTGTTCATTTCCCCTTTTTCCTTCTCTTCAATTCCGGGCCGCGATCGCGGCCTTCATCGCTTCGAGCTCGGCATCGACCGCATCGGCGGAACGAAGCTCGGCAATCTCTTCCTCAAGGCTCTTCGGGCCGGACAGCGCCAGCGCATCGGCACGGCCTTCGGCGAAGTCGGCGCGGCGCTCGAGCAGTTCGAACTTGGCGAACGCTTCCTCGGTCCGGCTGCCGTGCAGCAACTCGCTGGTGCGGGCGCGGGTCATCGCGCTTTCGAACCGCTGGGCAATTGCATTCTGGCGGGCGCGGGCTTCGGCCAGCTTGGCCTGCAGCCTGGCGATATCCGCCTCATAACCGCGCAGGACCTGCTCGATCTGGCTGATCTCCGCGTGAAGGCCCTCGGCCATTTCAGCGGCCTTCTGCTTCTCGCCGAGCGCCGCCCGGGCCAGATCCTCACGGCCCTTTTCCAGCGCCAGCGCGGCCTTTTCCGTCCAGCCCGACTGCAGATCGTCGAGGCGGACACAGGCGCGGCGCATTTCCTTGATATCGGCGATCGAGCGGGCGGCGGTTGCGCGCACCTCGACCAGCGTCTCTTCCATCTCGACGATGATCATGCGGATCATGCGGACCGGATCTTCCGACCGGTCGAGCAGTTCCGTCATGTTCGCGGCGATGATGTCCCGCGTACGGGTGAAGATCGGGCCCGACAGGATGCCGGAGAGCGGCGCGAAACGAATAGTCGTTTCTGGTCCTGCTTCAGCCTGCCGCGGGATGCGGACGGCCGGACGGGCCTCGATCGGTTCCAATTCAGGCATATGTAACAACTTCCACAGTGGTGGCCGAAACCTGGGCCGGGGCAACCGCGGCGCCAACCGCGATCGTGCTCATCAGAAGCGACGCGAACGCCGCGACCAAATTGCGGTGAAACTTCGAACCAGACATCGTTCAATCTCCCTTTTTCCGGGTCTTTGGCGCGAGGCCGCCGATCCGTGCCCAGACCTTTTCAATTGTCATGCCAATTGCAGATTTCAGCCAAAAATGCCGCAGAGGCTGTTCATCCAAGGGCAAGTTGGCGGGAATTCCCACCAGCAGTTGGTACGTTCCGCCAACCGGCCGGCCGGAACCGTGCGAGCCGCCCATGCGCTATGCCGCGAAAGAAGGAGCAGACATGCTAGCGAAGATTTTGGGAGCGATCGCCGGAGAGAAGATCGCAGGACGAAACAACAAGGTAACTGGCGCGCTGGTCGGCGCCGCGGTCCCCGTCATTGCCAGGCGCGGGCTTGGACCGCTCGGCATTGCCCTGGCCGCGGGCTGGGGCGCCAAGAAGCTGATCGACCGGTCGCGCGGAAAGAGGGCGGCGGAAGCACGGGCTCGCAACAGGTAGAATGTTCCGGAAGCGCCAATTTCGGCGCAATTCCAAGAGGTTTTAACACGCCGTTTACCAGTTTGCGCCTATCGTCCGGGCCATGAAGTTGGATCTTCGCATTGCGGGTCCGGCGGTGGCCCAGGGAATCATTGGCGTGCTCGCCTTGATACTCATGGCATTCGCCGGTGCCGATGCGATCTGCAGCATGGGGTCGGGGGGCTAGCGATGGAGGAGCTGAACAGGCTGCGCATTAGAGGCGTGCTGATGCTGACGATGCTCGGCTGGACCTCGACGGCATGCCTCCTTCTGCTTTGCTTGCTATTCGACTTTCGCAACGAGCTGATCCCCGTGGCCTTCTCGGCGGCCCTCAACTTCGTGCCGACCTTTTACGCAACTCGCGAGCGATATGACGGTGGCGCAGCCGCGGCATTCGGAGTGATGGCGGCCATCCATCCCGCTCTTCTGGTTTTCATGCTGCAGGGACATCCCTGGCAGATGGAAGCGCACATGTTCTTCTTCGTCGGCCTGGCCTCGCTGACCCTGGTCTGCGACTGGCGGCCGATCGGCGTGGCGGTCGGTGTGACCGCCGTCCACCATCTGCTTCTAAGCCTTGTCGCTCCGGAATGGATTTTCATCGGATCGGGCGACCTGCTGCGGGTTCTGGTCCATGGGCTCGCCGTGGCGATGGTTGGCGGCGTACTGGGCCCGATGATGGTCCATATGGGCAAGCTGTTCAGCGAACAGTCGAACGCCCGAATGATCAGTGAGGGCCTGGCGGCATCGGCCAACGAAGCTTTGAGAACCGCCCGTCGCGCTCAGGCGGAGGTCGAGTCCGAGCGCGAAAAGCGCCTGGAGATCGAGCGTCGCGGAATGGCCGACGCTCGCCGCGATGAGCTATTCTCTCTGGCTGGGGCCTTTGAAAGTTCTGTCGCCAAGATTGTTCAGTCGGTCGGTGCCGCCGCCGAACAGCTGGAAAAAGCCGCAAGCAACATGAGCCGCTTCGCCCGTGAAGCTGGCGAGCAATCGGCCAACGCCGCACGTGAAGCCGACGGCGCTTCGGAAAGCGCGACGCGGGTATCCCACGGCGTGAGCGAGCTTTCCAACTCGATCCTCAGCATCGCTGCTACGGCCAGCCAGCAGGCCGAGCTAGGCGTTGCCGCCCGCGGTGCATCGCAGACCGGCGAAGAAGTCATCCGGGCGCTTGCCGAACAGGCCGCCAACATCGATTCTTTCGTGGGCCTGATCCAGGGCGTCGCGTCGCAGACCAACATGCTGGCCCTCAACGCGACCATTGAAGCCGCACGTGCAGGCGAAGCCGGGGCGGGCTTCGGCGTTGTCGCGGCCGAGGTGAAGGCGCTTGCCAACAAGACCCATGAAGCGACCGGACAGATCAATGAAATCGTATCCGGAATCAGCCTAGGAGCGGCCGAGGCCGACCGGGTGATCGGGAAGGTTTCGAACGCGATGACCGAGCTTGAACAGGCCGCCATCAAGATGCGCGGCTCGATCGGCGACCAGAGCAATGTCGCGAGCCTGATCGAGCAAGGCGCGGTCGACAGCGCGACCAGCGCCACTCAGATCGCGCAACGTATCGGCGAAGTTGCCCGGGCCGCGGGCGAGGCAGTCCAGATTTCCGATGAAGTCCAAGCGTCAGCCGCGGGACTCACCAAGATCGCGCATGGATTGAAGAGCGCGACCGACGAATTCCTGTCGCAGCTTCGCGCTGCCTAACCCTTACTCGGCGTCGGCGGCAGGCTCGGCGTCGCCGGCCGGCGTTTCCTGATAATAGGGCTCGACCTTGCCGCTCATCTTCAGGGTCATGGGGTTGCCGTGACGATCGCGGCTGCGACCGACAGCCATCCGGATCCAGCCTTCGGATATGCAATATTCCTCGACGTTGGTCTTTTCCTGACCGTTGAAGCGGATGCCGACGCCCTGCATCAGGACGTCTTCATCGAAGTGCGGGCTGCGCGGATCGAGCGACAGGCGGTCGGGAAGCGGCTTTTTGGTTTCAGACATGGCGCGCGACCTAGCCGCTCCCCCTAACGCTCGTCAAATTCGACGAACGGCGGTCCGACCCACGTTGTCATCCCCTTGTCATGCCTTAAGAGTCCGCCCGATTTTTCCTATCCGGGTTGGGGTCTCATCATCATGCGTCAGCTTACGCTTTTCGTCGGTTGCTCCCTGTTCGCGTCCGCGACTGTGCTCGCACAAGCGCCGGTGCCGCCGGTCGCTCCGCCCGTCCCCCAGCCGGGCCAGGCTGAGCCGATCACCCAGCCGCAGCCGCCGGGCATCGCTCCGGCGCCTGGGACCGAGGGCAAGAAGGATGACAAGTGGGACGTCAACGCCCGTCACGGACCGGGCCGCGATGTTCCTATCGACACGCGCACCGGCACCTGGATGTCGCTCGACGTTTCGCCCGACGGTCAGGAAATCGCGTTCGACCTGCTGGGTGACATTTACACCCTGCCGATCGGCGGCGGCGAAGCTCGCGCCATCGCGACCGGCAATGCATGGGAAATGCAGCCGCGCTATTCGCCCGACGGCCGGGAAATCGCCTTCACGTCGGACCGCGGCGGCGGCGACAATATCTGGGCGATGGGCCGCGACGGATCGGGCGCACGGCAGATTACCAAGGAGACGTTCCGCCTGCTGAACCAGGCCGACTGGTCGCCGGACGGCAACTATATCGTTGCCCGGAAGCACTTCACCTCGTCGCGCTCGCTCGGCGCTGGCGAAATGTGGCTGTACCACCGCGCCGGCGGCGGCAGCGGCGTGCAGATGACCAAGGCGCGCACCAAGCAGAAGGACACCAACGAGCCGGCCTTCTCGCCCGATGGCCGCTACCTCTATTTCTCGGACGACGCGACGCCGGGCGACACCTTCCAATATTCGAAGGACGTCAACGGCCAGATCTATGTGATCCAGCGGCTCGACCGGCAGACCGGCGATATCGAAACGCTGGTCAGCGGACCGGGCGGCGCAATCCGTCCGACCCCGTCACCGGACGGCAAGAGCTTGGCCTTCATCCGGCGCGTCCGGTACAAGTCGACCTTGATGCTGATGGACCTGAAGTCCGGCCGCATTACTCCACTCACCGACATCCTCGACCGCGACATGCAGGAAACCTGGGCGGTCCATGGCGTCTATCCGGGCATGGCCTGGACACCCGACAACCAGTCGATCGTCTTCTGGGCCAAGGGCGGCATTCACCGGGTCAATGTCGCGACGCGCGACGTCAGCGAGATTCCGTTCCACGTCACCGGCACCCGCTTCGTCGAGGACGCCGTCCGGCAACAGAAGGACGTCGCTCCGGCCAGCTTCAAGACCAAGATGGTCCGCTTCGCGCAGAAGAGCCCGGACGGTTCACGCATCGTCTATGAAGCGCTCGGCAATCTGTGGATCGCCGACGGCAGCGGCAACAACCCGAAGCGCCTGACTCGCGGCGATAATTTCGAAAGCTATCCGGCCTTTTCCCGCGACGGGCGCAGCGTCGCCTATGTGTCGTGGGACGACGATAAGGCCGGCCGCATCAAGGTGGTCGGCGTCGGCGGCGGCGAAGGCCGCGTCGTGACGCCGGAGCCGGGCCATTATGTCGAGCCGACCTTCTCGCCCGACGGCAGCCTGATTGCCTATCGCAAGACCAGCGACGGCTTCCTGACGACCCCGCTCTATGGCCAGGATCCCGGCATCTATGTGATCTCGACGAAGGGCGGCACCGCAAAGCGCGTCGCGAAGAGCGGCACCCAGCCGATGTTCGGCGCGACGAACGATCGCATTTTCTTCACCGCGACCGGCGAGGAAGAGAAGCGCCTCCTCAAATCAGTGACCGTCACCGGGACCGAGGAAGTCACCCACCTCATTTCGCAGAACGCGTCGGACTTCGCCCTGTCGCCCGATGAGCAGTTCATTGCCTGGACCGAGCGCTACCAGGCCTATGTCATGCCGTTCGTGCGCTCCGGGCGCTCGATTGACATCGCGCCGGACGGCAAGGCGCTTCCGCAGGCGAAGGTCAGTGCCGACGCCGGCGACTGGATCCACTGGTCCGGCAACAGCCGCAACCTGTACTGGAGCCAGGGTTCGAACCTTTACGGCCTCGACGTCGGCTATTCGAACGCCTTCGCGGGCGGCAAGCTGGGCGCTGCGCCGCTGGTCGCCGAGCTGGGAGTCACCGCTTCCCAAGCCAAGCCGACTGGCAGCATCGCGCTGACCGGCGCGCGCATCATCACGATGCGCGGTGATGAGGTGATCGAAAACGGCACCGTCCTGATCGAAGGCGACCGGATCACCGCGGTCGGGCCGACGGCATCGATCAGCTATCCCGCCGGAACCCGGACCATCGACGTCACCGGCAAGACGATCATGCCCGGCCTGATCGACGCCCATTGGCACGGATCGATGGGCAGCGAGCTCGTCATCCCCAAGCAGAACTGGTTCCATGCAGCCGCGCTGGGTTATGGCGTGACGACGGTTCACGACCCGTCGAACGACACGTTCGAGATCTTCGCGGCGTCGGAATATCAGAAAGCGGGCAAGATCCTTGGCCCCCGCATCTTCTCGACCGGCACGATCCTCTATGGCGCGACCACGCCGTTCACGGTGGAGATCAACAGCTTTGACGATGCGCTGTCACACATGCGGCGGCTCAAGAATTCGGGCGCCTGGTCGGTCAAGAGCTACAACCAGCCGCGTCGCGAGCAGCGCCAGATGATCATCGAAGCGGCTCGCCAGCTTGGCATGGAAGTGGTTCCGGAAGGCGGCTCGCTGTTCGAGATGAACATGACGATGATCGCCGATGGTCACACGACGATCGAACATTCGCTCCCTGTCGCCAACATCTATGACGACGTGCTCCAGTTCTGGAAGGGCAGCGGCACCGCGTACACGCCGACCTTGATCGTTGCC
The DNA here is from genome assembly GCF_023516455.1 of Sphingomonas caseinilytica. Lineage (GTDB taxonomy): Bacteria > Pseudomonadota > Alphaproteobacteria > Sphingomonadales > Sphingomonadaceae > Sphingomicrobium > Sphingomicrobium caseinilyticum. The sequence goes on from NZ_JAMGBA010000001.1 coordinate 1,213,014, forward strand.
TATGGCGGGCCGTTCGGCGAAAACTATTGGTACCAGCACACCAATGTCTGGGCCGAGCCGATCCTTGCCAAATGGACTCCGCGTCCGCTGATCGACGCACGCTCGCGCCGGCCGGTGATGAACCCTCCGGAAGAAGACAATGTCATCAACATTTCGCGCGCGGCGAAGCAGATCAGCGAGCTGGGAGTCCCCGTTTCGATCGGCGCGCACGGCCAGCGCGAGGGTCTCGGCGCTCACTGGGACATGTGGATGTTCCAGCTCGGCGGGATGAGCAATTTCGAGGCACTGAAGACCGGCACGATCAACCCGGCCCGGGCACTCGGTCTCGACAAGGACCTCGGCAGCCTCGAGGCGGGTAAGCTGGCCGACCTTGTCGTGCTCGATTCCAATCCGATGGAGAATATCCGCTACTCGACCAGCATCAACATGACGATGGCGGGGGGACGGCTGTTCGACTCCAACCTGCAAATCGTCGCTGGCGGCCAGGGCGGCTTCAAGCCCTTCTGGTTCGACGAGCAGGCTGGCGGTTCCTACACGGCCGGGACCGGCGTTGGGTTACCGAGGGAAGCGCACGAGGAAGATTAATCGCTCGCCAGTTGCTCACAGCCCCGTCCCGCACTAAGCGGCGGGGCGATGAGCGACAAACCCGATCCTCGCCGCAACCGGCCGGCGCTTGCGCTGCATGTCCCGGAGCCGCCATTCCGGCCCGGCGACACGCCTGACTTTTCGTCGATCAAGGTGCCGGCCGCGGGCGAAGCTCCGCGCCCGGACATCAGCGTTGAGGCGGAAGTGACGTTTCCGCTCTGCACGCATCTGGTCCGGGTTCTGGACGATGGCGGCAAGGCCGTCGGTCCGTGGGATCCGAAGCTCGATGCGGACACGCTGCGCAAGATGCTGAAGGACATGAAGACGGTCCGCGTCTTCGACGACCGCATGTATCGCGCCCAGCGGCAGGGCAAGACCAGCTTCTACATGAAGTGCACCGGTGAAGAGGCGATTGCCGTTGCGGCCGCCAACGCGATGGATCCGGAAGACATGCACTTCCCGACCTATCGCCAGCAGGGCCTGCTCGTCGCTCGTGGTTATCCACTGAAGACGATGATGTGCCAGATCTATTCCAACAAGGCTGACCCCGTGAAGGGCCGCCAGCTGCCGATCATGTATTCGGACAAGAAGCACGGCTTCTTCTCGATCAGCGGCAATCTCGGCACGCAATATCCGCAGGCAGTAGGCTGGGCGATGGCGTCGGCGATCAAGGGCGACAGCCGGATCTGCATGGGCTGGATCGGCGATGGCGCGACTGCCGAGGGCGATTTCCATTCGGCGATGACCTTTGCCTCGGTTTACCAGGCACCGGTCATCCTTGCGGTGGTCAATAACCAGTGGGCGATCTCCAGCTTCTCCGGAATCGCAGGCGCCGAACAGGCGACCTTCGCGAGCCGCGCGATCGGTTATGGCATCGCCGGGCTGCGAGTGGATGGCAATGACGCGCTGGCCGTCTATGCCGCCGTCAAATGGGCGTCGGATCGTGCGCGGACCAACAAGGGCCCGACCATGATCGAGTTCTTCACCTACCGCGCCGAGGGGCATTCCACCTCCGACGATCCGACGGGATACCGAGCCAAGGGCGAGGCGGAGGAATGGCCGCTGGGCGACCCGATCGAGCGGCTGAAGGCTCACCTCATCGCCATCGGCGAGTGGGACGCCGACCGTGACACCGAACTCGACAAGGAAATCGACGCCACCGTCCGCGCCGCCCAGAAGGAAGCGGAAGCCATGGGCATCTTGCCGCAGCAGGGCTTCGACAATATTCCGTCCATGTTCGAGGACGTCTTTGCCTCGACCCCGTGGCACCTCGCGGAGCAGCGCGATCAGGCACTTGACGAGGCCCGCGAATATCTGGGGCACGATCCGAAATGACGACCCGCAACATGATCGAGGCGATCAACGACGCCCACCGCGTGATGATGGAACGCGATGACGACATCGTCGTGTTCGGCGAGGACGTCGGCTATTTCGGCGGCGTGTTCCGCGCTACGGCAGGTCTTCAGAAGCAGTTCGGCAAGACCCGCTGCTTCGACGCGCCGATCAGCGAGGGCGGCATCGTTGGAACCGCAGTCGGAATGGCCGCTTATGGGCTGAAGCCGCTGATCGAAATCCAGTTCGCCGATTACATCTATCCGGGCTACGACCAGATCGTCAGCGAAGTCGCCCGCATCCGCTATCGCACTGCCGGCGAATGGACCATGCCGATGGTCATCCGCTCGCCATATGGCGGCGGTATCTTCGGCGGCCAGACGCACAGCCAGTCGCCCGAGGCGCTGTTCACACATTGCACGGGATTGAAGGTGGTAATTCCTTCAAATCCTTACGACGCCAAGGGCCTGCTCATTTCGGCCATCGAAGATCCGGATCCGGTGATCTTCTTTGAGCCCAAGCGCATCTACAATGGCCCCTTCGACGGCCACCACGACAAGCCCGTGAAGCCTTGGTCGAAGAATGAGCTTAGCGAGGTTCCGGACGGCCACTACACGGTCCCGCTGGGCAAGGCGAAGGTCGTTCGCGAGGGCGAGGCGCTGACCATCCTCACCTACGGCACGATGGTCCACGTCTCCCTCGCCGCGGTGGAGGAGAATGGCATCGACGCCGAGGTCATCGACCTTCGCACTCTCGCCCCGCTGGACATCGAGACGATCGAGGAATCGGTGAAGAAGACCGGCCGCTGCCTTGTCGTCCAGGAAGCGACCAGGACCAGCGGCTTCGGCGCCGAGCTTGCGACGTTGGTCCAGGAGCGCTGCTTCTATCATCTCGAAGCACCGGTCGAGCGTGTCGCTGGCTGGGACACGCCCTATCCGCACGCTTATGAATGGGTCTATTTCCCGGGCCCGATCCGCATGAAAAACGCCCTCAAGAAGGTCCTCGCAGCATGAGCGTCTATCAGTTCAAGCTCCCCGACATTGGCGAAGGCATTGCCGAGGCCGAAATCGTCGCATGGCACGTCAAGGTCGGCGACAAGGTCGAGGAAGACCAGCAGCTCGCCGACATGATGACCGACAAGGCGACGGTCGAGATGGAATCGCCCGTCGCTGGTGTGGTGAAATCGCTGGCTGGCGAAGTCGGTGACCAGATCGCGATCGGATCGGTGCTGGTCGAGATCGAGACGGCGGGCGACAGCGCCGCGGCTCCGGAACCTGCCGCCGCCAGCGAGATGGAACAGCCGCTCGCGGATGGCGCGGAAGTCCCGACAAAGGAACAGGAAGAGGCGATTCCGGTCATGGCGACGGCGCCCGAACCGGCACCGGCCGCTGCTCCCGCGCCCAAGCCCGAGCCGAAGCAAGAGCCGGAAGTGACGGCCTCGCATGGCGCCAAGGTGCTCGCCTCCCCGGCTGTCCGCCAGCGCGCCCGCGACCTCGGCATCGACCTGGGTCAGGTGAAGACGGCGAGCGATCGCATCCGTCACTCGGACCTCGACGCCTACCTCCTCTACAATGGCGGCAGCGTGTCCGGCCGTGGCGCGGCACCGCGCGCGGACGAGACGATCAAGGTCGTCGGACTACGTCGCAAGATCGCCGAAAATATGCAGGAGGCGAAGCGCCGCATCCCGCATTTCACGCTGGTCGAGGAATTCGACGTCACCGACCTTGAGGAAACTCGGGCGATGATGAACCGCGACCGCGGCAGCAATCCCAAGCTGACCGTCCTGCCGTTCCTTATCACCGCAATGGCCAAGGCGTTGCCGGAATGGCCGATGCTCAACGCCACCTTCGATGACGATGCCGGCGTGATCACGCGCCACGGCGCGCTCAACCTGGGCATGGCGACCCAGACGCCCAACGGGCTGATGGTTGCCGTCATCCGCGACGCGCAGAACCAGAGCGTGTGGCAGTTGGCGAAGGAAATCCTGCGGCTGGCCGATGCGGCCCGGACCGGAAAGGCGACCCGCGAAGAACTCAGCGGTTCGTCGATCACCCTGTCCAGCCTCGGCCCGATGGGTGGGGTTACCTCGACGCCGGTCATCAACAGGCCGGAAGTTGCGATCATCGCGGTCAACAAGGTCCGCGAAATGCCGGTCATCGTCGACGGCGAACTGGAAGCCCGCAAGCTGATGAACCTGTCGCTGTCCTGCGATCACCGGGTAGTCGATGGTTGGGATGCGGCCAGCTTCATGCAGACGCTGAAGGGCTATATCGAGAACCCGATCAGGTTGCTGTCTTAACGATTATCGTCATTGCGAGCGCAGCGAAGCAATCCAGCGTCTTGACTGGATTGCTTCGTCGCTTTCGCTCCTCGCAATGACGCCCAACTAAGCCGCCAGTCGCTCGACCTCGGCGAGGCCTTTCGCGAGGCCCGCGTCGCGCTGTTCCGGACCAACCGCCGTACCTTCCGCACGAACGAACTCCGGCTCGATTCCGATGAAGTTGAAGAATGGCTTCAGATAGGCCTCGACATGTTCAAAGCTGTTGCCGGCTTCATAGAAACCACCGCGCGAAACGGCGACGATCACCCGCTTGTCTCCGGCGAGGCCCTCGGGTCCGTTGGCGCCATATTGGAAGGTCTTGCCCGCGACGGCGATGCGATCGATCCACGCCTTGAGCTGCGACGGCACGCTGAAATTATACATGGGCGCGCCGATCACGACGGTGTCCGCATCAAGGAACTCCTGAAGCACGTCGGCGTCCTGACCACGCTCGGTCAGGTGGGCGAGCGGTACCGCTACGAGATCGCGCTCGACGACCGCAGCCTCGGGGCTGGCCGCAGCCAGCTGGTCGGTAATGGAGCGGGTGAGGATGCGGCTGACGCTGGTTTCGCCGCTGATGCTGCTGTCGATCTTGAGGATGGTCATCTTTATGTCCTTGGTATTGATTTGTTACCGGGACACTTTAAATAACCACCTATGAAAGCCGCACAAGAACGCAAAAATTTGTCACTGAGTGACACGAATGTGACCGAGGCAGATCATAGTAACTGCCGCCGCGTCACGCCCGTGCTCAACCGCGTGGGCGACAAATGGAGCATGCAGGTGGTGATGCAGCTCGCCAACGGACCGAAGCGCTTTTCGGAGCTGAAGCGCGCACTCGACGGCGTATCGCAGCGGATGCTTACCCTCACCCTTCGCGGGCTCGAGCGCGATGGCCTGGTCAGTCGCCACGTCACGCCGACCATCCCGCCGCGCGTCGATTATGAGCTGACCGAAATCGGCAATTCGCTACGTGACCCGGTCATGGCGCTTGGCGCCTGGGCGCTGGAGCATATCGACTGCATCTGGGCTGCCCAGCAGCGCTATGATGCAATGCAGGATAACTGATCCGGCGGGATGACGCGTGAAGGCGAAGCGGCTATCGCGCGGCCATGCTGAAAAAGACTCCGGCCGATATCGACGCCCTTAAGATCCTCGACGATCGGCTTCGCTTCCTGTCCGCGTGGACGATCCACCATGCCAATCATGTGCGGGAAAGCGCGGACGGGCTGAAAGTCGGCGGCCACCAGGCGAGTTGCGCGTCGATGACCGCGATCATGGCCGCGCTCTATTTCCACGCACTCGGTCCCAACGACCGGGTCGCGGTCAAACCGCATGCCGGCCCGGTACTCCACGCGATCCATTACCTGCTCGGCTCGCAGAGTCTTGAGCAGCTCCAGAACTTTCGCGGCTTCGGGGGAATGCAAAGCTACCCCAGCCGTACAAAGGATAAGATCCCCGTCGACTTCTCGACCGGCTCGGTTGGTCTTGGCGTCGCGATCACCGCCTTCGCTTCGCTGGTCCAGGATTACCTCACCGCCCACGGCATGATGGCCGAGCAAGATCGCGGCCGCTTCGTCGCGTTGATCGGCGATGCCGAACTCGATGAAGGCAATATCTATGAATGCCTGATCGAGGCGCACAAGCATGACATCCGCAATTGCTGGTGGATCATCGATTATAATCGGCAGAGTCTCGACGCGACGTCAGCTGACCGAATGTTCGAACGGTTTGACGAGATCTTCCGCAGCTGCGGCTGGCGCACCGTCGAGCTTCGCTACGGCAAGAAGCTTTCCGCCGAACTGGCCAAGAATCCGGCGCTTGCCGATTGGCTCGATACCTTGCCCAACGCCGACCACAGCGCCCTCCTCTATCAGGGCGGCGCGGCATGGCGTGCACGGCTCGATGCCGATCTTGGCAAGAAAGCTGCGGCATTCCTCAAGGCCCATGACGACGAGGCGCTCGCTGCGCTGATGAGCGACCTCGGCGGCCATTGCATGGAGACGTTGGTCGAAGCGTTCGACGCGTCGCAGGACGATGTCCCCACCCTCTTCATCGCCTGGACCGTCAAGGGCTTTGGCCTGCCCTTCGCGGGCCACAAGGACAATCACGCCGGCCTGATGAACCCTACCCAGGCACATGCGATGCGCGATGCCATGGGGGTAGCGGAAGGGTCCGAGTGGGAGCCGCTGGCCGGTGTGGGAGCCAATGAAAAACCGGGCGTCGAGGCGCTGGTCGAGCGCTCGCGCATCGCTCGCGAGAAGCGCGCACGCTCGTTCGGCACGCTGTCGGTTCCGGCCTTGCCCGCCCCGCAAGGCGAGGAACAGTCGACCCAGGCCGCGTTCGGCCGGATCCTGCTGGACCTCGCCAAATCCGGCCATCCGCTGGCCGACCGCATCGTCACCACCTCGCCCGACGTAACCGTTTCGACCAACCTCGGCGCCTTCGTGAACCAGCGCGGCCTCTTCAAACGGCGCGAAATGAAGGATGTGTTCGCTGCGGCAAAGATTGCCTCGGCACAAAAATGGTCGGGATCCAACAATGGGCAGCATATCGAGCTGGGCATCGCCGAATCCAACCTGTTCCTGATGCTGGCGGCGCTTGGGCTGTCGGGCGATCTGTTCGGAGAGCGGCTGGTCCCGATCGGCACGCTTTACGATCCGTTCATTGCCCGCGGCCTCGATAGCCTCAACTATGCCTGTTACCAGGACGCGCGCTTCCTGCTGGTCGCGACCCCGTCAGGCCTGACACTTGGACCGGAAGGCGGCGCCCACCAGTCGATCAACCCGCCGCTCATCGCGCTCGGCCAGCCCGGCCTCCGTCACTACGAACCCGCTTATGCGGACGAGCTTGCGGCGTTGATGGAAGAAGCCTTCCGCCTGATCGATGATCCCAATGGCGAGTCCACTTATCTCCGCCTGTCGACGCGCGCGCTGAATCAACCGGAACGCCCCGACGACAGCTGGCGCGATGGCGCATTGAAGGGCGGCTACTGGCTGAAGGAGCCGGCATCCGGCGCCGAAGCCGCGATCGTCGCCATGGGCGCGCTGATGCCTGAAGCGCTTGCAGCGTGGGAGGAACTTAGCGCCGACATCCCCGGCCTCGGCCTGCTCAGCGTCACCTCGCCCGACCTGCTTCATCGCGGCTGGACCGCGGCGCAAGCCGCCCGCTGGGGCGGTAACCGTGAGCCGAGCCATGTCGAGCAATTGCTGTCGCGCCTCGCGCCCGGCGCCGGGCTCGTCACCTTGTGCGATGCCGCGCCCGCATCATTGAGCTGGCTGGGCGGAGTCCTTGGCCAACGGGTCGCTCCGCTCGGCGTCGAGCGGTTCGGCCAGACCGGCAATCTGCCCGATCTCTACGCTGCCTATCGGCTCGACGGCGACGCCATCACCGAAGGCATCGCCGAACTGCTCCTGCCGCAAACATCTTCTTAAGGATAAGTCTTTAGCCCCAACCGGATGGAACGCGCCCTCACCCCGCTCGACCAGTTGCTTGCTGCGGAACTCGACCATGCCCGCGACCTGCTGGTGATGATGGGTGACGAGCTGGCGATGAACAAGGAACTGGTCGCGGAACATGGCATGGCGCTTCAGGCGATCGACATCGTCGGCCAGATGCTGGGCCACATTGCCAATGTCGTTCGCGCGGAAAACCAGAGCGACGCAATCGAACGCATCGGAATGTGCGATCTGAAGGCCAAGCTTTCCGCCGCTTGAGGCGCGCCGCCGGCTCGCCTAAGGCAGGCGAATGGCAGGACGCTTTTTCGACGAGTGGCAAGTTGGCGACGTTGTCGCCCATTCCGTCACCCGGACCGTTACCGAGACCGACAATGTTCTGGTCTCCGCGCTCACCCACAATCCGCAGCCGATGCACCTCGACCATGAAGTCGCGGCGGGCAGCGAATTCGGAAAGCCGCTGGTCAATAGCATCTACACCTTCGGCCTGATGGTCGGCGTTTCCGTAAGCGATACGACGCTTGGAACGCTGATCGCCAACCTTGGCTACGACAAGCTCATCTTCCCCTCGCCGGTATTCGTCGGCGACACGCTGCGTAGCGAAAGCGAATGCCTTGAGACCCGCGAGAGCAAGTCGCGGCCCAATGCAGGCATCGTCACCTGGGAACATCGCAGCTACAATCAGCGGGGCGAGCTGGTGTGCAAATGCACCCGTTCAGCCTTGCTTCTGAAGAAGCCGGCATGAGCCTTGGCGCGCCTCCACCGCGCAGCTGGCTGTTCGTCCCGGCGGACAGCAACAAGAAGATGATGAAGGCGCTCGAGAGCGGAGCGGACGCGGTCATCTTTGACCTTGAGGACAGTGTGGCGCCTGCGCAAAAGCCGATCGCGCGGGAACTTCTGACTCTCCTCCCTGAGCGGCGCGACGGCGGTCCCGAACGCTGGGTCAGGATCAATCCGCTGGGAACTGACGATCATCGAGAGGATCTCGACCTGCTTGAGGATCTCGACATCGACGGCGTCGTCCTGCCGAAGGCCGAATGCGGCGATGACGTCGCCGATCTCGCTGCCGAGCTTGCCCCGCACAGCCTGCCGATCCACGCAATCGTGACCGAAACCGCGGCGTCGCTGTTCGGATTGCGCAGCTACAATGATTGCTGCTCCAGCCTGGCGGCGATGAGCTGGGGAGCTGAGGACTTGTCGGCGGCACTCGGCGCATCGTCCAAATATACAGCGGGCGGGGAGCTGGCCTTCACCTACCAGATGGCGAGATCGCTCTGCCTGGCCGGCGCGGTTGCCGCAGAGGTCCAGCCGATCGACGGGGTCTATGCCGATTTCCGCGACGAAGCCGGGCTGATCGCCGAAGCGCGCGCGGCGGCCTCCGAAGGTTTCACCGGAAAGCTTGCCATCCACCCGGCCCAGGTCGGCCCGATCAACGAGGCATTTACCCCATCCGACGCCGAACTCGACCACGCTCGCGAGATTGTCGCCGCATTCGAGGCACAGCCGGACGCCGGGGTACTTTCGGTCGGTGGAAAAATGGTCGACCGGCCCCATCTTATGCAAGCAAGGCGCGTGTTGGCCCGGTCCCGATAGGAGGCTCAAAATGGCGACGACTGTGCAACCCGGTCCGGCGGAAACTTCCGATTCAACTGGTGGGCCGACGAAGGCTTATGCCTGGGGTGTCGAGGAGTATGACACGCCCTTGAAGGCGATGACGATCGAGCGCCGCGCTCCAAGGAACGACGACGTCGCGATCCGCATCACCCATTGCGGCATCTGCCATAGCGACCTCCACATGGCCCACAACGACTGGGGCATGAGCATCTACCCGATGGTCCCCGGCCATGAGATTGTCGGCATCGTCACGGCCGTCGGCCCGGACGTCACCAAATATAAGGTTGGCGACAAGGTCGCGGTCGGCTGCCTGGTCGACAGCTGCCAGAAGTGCCATCAGTGCACGTCGGGCCATGAACAATTCTGCGTCGAAGGCGCGACGCTGACCTACAGCAGCCTCGACCGGCGCGACGGCACGATTACCTTTGGCGGTTATTCAGACCATATCGTCACCCGCCAGGAATTCGTCCTGAAGCTGCCCGACAGCCTCGATATCAGCCGCGCCGCACCGCTGCTGTGCGCTGGAATCACCACTTATTCCCCACTTAAGAAATATGGCGTCGGCCCCGGCCAGAAGGTCGGCGTCGCCGGCCTCGGAGGCCTCGGCCATATGGGCGTCAAGATCGCCCATGCCCTCGGCGCCCATGTCACGATGATCACCACTTCTCCGGGGAAGGGCGACGATGCCCGCGCATTGGGCGCCGACGAAGTGCTGATTTCAAAGGACGCCGACGCCATGAACGCGGCGGCGGGTACGTTCGATTTCATCCTCGACACGATTCCGGTCGGGCATGACGTCAATCCGTACCTCAACCTGCTAGCCCCCAACGGCAACATGGTCCTGGTCGGCGCGATCGAGCCACTCCCGTCGGTCCACGGCGGCCTGCTGGCGATGCGGAACCGGACGCTGGCCGGTTCGCTGATCGGCGGCCTTCCGGAAACGCAGGAGATGCTCGACTTCTGCGGTGAACATGGCATCCATCCGGAGATCGAGACGATCAAGCTGGATGAGGTCAACGAGGCCTATGACCGGTTGGTCAGGGGCGATGTCCGCTACCGCTTCGTGATCGATATCGAGGCCAGCCGCCCCGCAACCTAGTTGCGCGATCCGCCGCGACCGTTAGGGTCCTCGCCGAAAAGAATATAATTTCGGTGGGGATCCTTAAATGTCGCATCCGGCCAAACCATGGTCGATGGCCCGCGTTGTCACCGCTTCGTCAGCGGGGACCGCGTTCGAATGGTATGACTTTTTCATCTTCGGCTCGCTGGCACCGGTCATCGCCAAGGTGTTCCTTGCAGGCCTTGATCCGACCTCCGCACTAGTTGCAGCACTGGCGCTTTTTGCGGTTGGCTTCGCGTTCCGGCCACTCGGCGCGATCGTATTCGGCGCGATGGGCGACCGGGTTGGGCGCAAGGCAACCTTCCTCGCTACCGTCAGCCTGATGGGCGGAGCGACCTTCGCCATCGGCCTTCTACCGACCTATGAACAGGCAGGGATCCTCGCTCCAATCCTGCTTGTTTTCCTGCGCATCTGTCAGGGCACCGCCCTTGGCGGCGAATATGGCGGAGCGGCCATCTACGTTGCGGAACATGCGGCCGACGACAAGCGCGGTGCAGCGACCGGCTGGATCCAGTCGTCCGCTTCCTTCGGGTTGCTTGCCGCCCTGTTGATCATCTTTGCTACGCGCAGCGCGCTGGGTGAGGATGCGTTCAACGCCTGGGGATGGCGCATTCCGTTCCTGGTGTCAGTCATCCTGCTCGCCATCTCGGTCTGGATGCGGGTCAAGCTCAGCGAGAGTCCGCAGTTCGCCAAGCTCCAGGAAGAAGGTACGGTCAGCAAGGCGCCGCTTCGCGAAGCCTTCGCCACCCGCGACAGCCTGCGACGTGTCGCGATCGCCTTCTTCGGTATCATGTGTGCCCAAGGCGCCGTCTGGTACTTCGCCTTCTTCTACATGCAGGTGTTTCTGGAGAAATCGCTCGGCGTCCCGGGGACGACCAAAGACTTGCTGCTGATCATCATGACGGTGGTCAGCGCGCCGCTTTACGTATTTTTCGGCTGGCTAAGCGACCGGGTCGGCCGGAAGCCGGTGATGCTCGCCGGAATGCTGTTGGCATTGGTCCTCTATTTCCCAGGATCACACTTGATCGCCCAAGCCGCCAATCCGGATCGCGTGGCAGCCCACAAGGCAATGCCGGTCATTGTCGAAACCGACCAGGCGACATGCTCGGCACAATTCGATCCGACCGGCACCGCCAAGTTCGTCACTGCCTGCGACATTGCCAAGAGCGCGTTGGTCACGCGCGGCGTTTCCTACGACACGCGCGACTCTGCCGACGGACAGACGCGGGTGATCGCGGGGCCGAATGTGGCGACAATTGCCAGCGGCGAAGGGCTGCCGGGGCCAGAGCTCAAGGCACTCAAGGCCAAATCGGCCGAGGCGATCAACGCAGAGCTGGCTGCGGCTGGCTATCCGACGTCGGCCGATCTGGCCAAGATGAACATGCCGCTGCTGCTTGCTGTGCTGCTGCTGTTCGTCGTCGCCGCCACGGCTCTTTACGGTCCGCAGGCGGCGGCGCTGGTGGAGATGTTCCCGACCCGCATCCGCTATACGGCCATGTCGCTGCCCTACCATGTCGGTACCGGCTGGGTCGGCGGCTTCCTGCCGGTCACGAGCTTCGCCATCGTTGCGCTGACCGGCGATATTTATGCGGGGCTTTGGTATGCGGTGGCATTCACAGCGCTATCGGCGATCGTGACGATCTTCTTCTTGAAGGAAACGCACGGCAAGCCGCTGGATCAGTGCTGAGCTTGACGACCGCTAAAGGCCAGCATCCCAAAGTGCCCAAACGATCAGGCCGAGCACGCCCAACACCAACCCGATGGCGATGACATAGGCGCGTAAGGGGAGCGACAGCTCCTTTTGGTGATCCATCTGGAACTGCTGCAACTGTTCGTGAATGGCGGTCATGTTCAGCAAGCGATTCCGGTCCGTGATCGGGCCATCGCGAAGATAGGCAACCACGACCTCATTCTCGTCGCGCCTGGTGTCCGGATACCGGCCCACAATGTCGACGATTTCCGCGAGGCCGTCAGGATCAACTGCCGGCGTTGCGAACTTTTCAGCCGTTGCTGAGCGCTTCGTCATTTCACAATCACCGTCACGGCCCGGCGGTTCTGCGACCAGGAGCTTTCATTGGAGCCTAGCCCGATCGGCCGCTCCTTGCCCCAGCTGATGATCAGCAAGCGGCTGGCTGGCACGCCGCTGGCGACCAGATAGTCGAGGGCAGCTTGCGCGCGCCGCTGGCCAAGCGCGAGGTTATATTCCCGCGTTCCCCGTTCATCTGCATGACCTTCGATCGATGCGCGCACATTGGGGTGAGCCATCAGCCATTGCGCGTGAGTGGCAAGCGTTTGCCGGTCGGTCTCGTCCAGGCCGGACTGATCCGTGTCGAAGTAAACGGAATCACTGCCGGCACGTGCAACGAGGTCTGCCTGCAACGCCGGGAGCTCGACCAGATCGACATCGCTTTCCTCATCGACCGCTCCGTCCGGTGACAGGATTGCCGTCGAGACGTCCGCTGGCGGCGTTTTCTGCCCGCAAGCCGCAAGGGCTAGCAAGGCAATAAAACCGGCTGCAACACGCATTCAATCTCTCCTGTCCAATAGGCTGGCAGGAGCGACTAGGATCATTTGGACCGCCGCCGTTACTACGAAAATTATATGTTGGGGCCAGCACCCCAACCAAGCATGAGCCAGTGTAAAAATCCCATAATATCCGCAATTTCCTGTCCGCGATAAGCTCGGATGGGTGCGAGCAAATGCTGCCTCGATCCGGTGACTTGATGGGCCTTATGAGAAATATCTGGATGATCTCACTTGCAGTGGCTGCCGCGACCATCGCCTGCTCCTCGACGTCGGGAGAAGCCAATGATGCGACCGACCAGGATCAGCGGCTACAGCTGAAGGACCGGGAGTATCTGGAGGCGCTCCGGGAGGAGTTTCTCGAGATTTCGGGCAAGGATTATGTCGAGTTTGAGAAGGGCAGCTCGGAGCTTAGCCCTACTTCGCAATTCAGGCTGGAGCGCCAGGCGATTTGGTTACGCTCCTACTCAACCATCGCAGTTCGACTGGAAGCCAGCGGCGACGGTATCGAACGCGTTGAGGACCGCCGGCTTGCAATGGCCCGGGCCCTTGCGGTTCGCGAACATCTGATCGAGGCCGGCGTTCCGGGCCACCGGGTTGTGGCGATCGATGTTGCGGAGCCGGGAAGCCGGCGACAGCAAGTCTTAACCAGAATCGATGCATTCCAGGTCGCAGGCTCTGAATAAGTCGCCGCATGAAAGCCAACCATGCGTCGCTGGCCGCTAGGGGCCTCAAGCCTCTGGCGGCCATTCACCCCCGATGCGCTTGCATGGTCGGGACCGCCCAGTCCTTTGGGGGTGGACCGGACGGCCCCTTCATCGCCTCCCCCCGACGCGACGCGAAACGGTTGGGGGCAAGGTCCTTCACCGACAGTCGCGGCGTGACGAAACGACGCGCTACGGACCATAAGCAATGTGTATAGGCACTGTTATTATGCCATTTTTATCCATCCGCCCGGCGACGCCATGATCAGGAAGCTTCGGGCATGAACTCGCCTCTGAAACCCAGCCGCGCCGTAGCCGCCGTCCTTTTGGGCACGGCACTGATATCGCTGGCATGTCTAACCGCCTACCTGACCCACCCCTGGATCGGGAATATCGCCGCGACCCTGATGCTGGTGATTGGCGTGCTGATCGTCGGCGCTGGTCAGGGCATGCTTGCCGGGCTCATCGCCGCCGCGGTCGCTTTCTTCTTCTTCAACTTTTTCATGGCGGAGCCGGTCCTGTCGCTTACCTTGTCGAGCAGCGACGACATTGCCCCGCTGGTGGCCTTCAACGTGACCGCGCTGATCGCCGGCGCTCTGTCAGGCAAGCTGCGTGACAGAGCCGCGGCGGCCGAACGTGCTACCGGCTGGGCCAATCTGCTACTTGAGGCAGGCAACGAGGTGCAGGCCGCGATCGATCGTCAGCAAATCGAAGATCGGCTCCGCGACAAGGCATTGACGCGGCTTGGCCTCTCCCTCGATTTCTTCTTGCCCACGCCCAGCGGCAGGATGCCCGACGAAGCGCCCGATGCGGTCCACGACGCCTGGAAGGCGATGGCCGACTGTTCGTCAGGGGCCAGCATGGCGCTCGTCATGCACGGGATTTCCGGGCCGATTGGCGTCCTTGTGACCGAGGGTCCCTGGGCATCCTACAAGGAATTCCTCGGCTCCTACGCCAATCTTGCGGCGATTGCGCTTGAGCGCGCCGTCTTCTCCGAACGGATGCGAGAAGTGCGAGCACTGGAACGTTCCGAGGAATTGAAGTCAGCGCTACTCTCGTCGGTCAGCCATGACTTCCGGACGCCGCTATCAGCGATTAGCGCTTCGGCCAGCAGCCTTCGGGAATTCGAGCAGCAAATCTCGGCCGAGCAGCGTGACTTCTTCCTCGCTACCATCCTTGTCGAGTGCAATCGCCTCAACAATTACACGGCGAACCTGCTGGAGATCAGCAAGCTCGAAAGCGGCAGTACTCCGCCCGTGCAAATATTGGACGTCAATGATGTCGTGTTCGCCGTCGTCGGGCAGCCCTACATCCGCTCGGCCGACAGGGTCATCGAAATAAACGTGCCGGTCGGCGTCCTCGTCCGGGCAAATGCCATGCTGTTCGAGCTGGCCTTGTCCAACATCGTCACTAACTCGATCGATTTCAGCGGGCCGGGCAGCCGGATCATCATTTCCGCCGAACGCATTGATTCCCAGATCATTTTGGAGGTGAAAGATGAAGGCAGCGGCATCCCGGCCGAAGACCTCACCCGTGTATTCGACAAATTCCATCGGACGACATCGGCCGGCGGCAAATCGGGCGGCAGCGGGCTTGGGCTTGCCATTGCCCGCGGCTTCGTCGTCGCCACGGGAGGGTCGATCTGGGCGGATTCCCCCGGGATTGGAGAGAAAGGCGCCACCATCGGAATGAATATTCCCGCAGTTGATTTGGACCCGGTCGATGAGTGACCAGGACCCTGTTTCGCGATTGCTCCTTGTCGACGACGAACCGGCACTGATCGGCGTGTTAAAGCCGGCGATCGAGGCCGCGGGCTTTCGCGTCGCTATTGCACGTGACGGTGGGGAAGCACTGCATGTAACCGAGCAATTCGAACCGCACGTCATCCTTCTCGACCTTGGCCTCCCGGATACAGACGGCAAGGAAATCATCTCGCTCATCCGCCAACGTTCAGAAGTCCCGATCATCGTCGTTTCGGCACGCCATCAGGAGGGTGAGAAGGTCGCCGCGCTGGACAAGGGCGCCGACGATTATGTGAACAAGCCGTTCGAGATCGGTGAGCTGATGGCGCGAATAAGGGCAGCACTACGCCGGTCGAAGCTTGGCACATCAGTTCCGGCAGAAGTGATTGCCGGACCCCTGCGGATCGATCTGCCCGGAAAGCGGACTTTCCTGGAAGACGAGCTGGTCAAACTGTCGCCGAAGGAATGGATGCTGCTTCAGGAACTGGCGCTTTCCGGAGGGCAAGTCGTCACTCATCAGCGCCTTTTGGCAGCGGGCTGGGCAAGCCAGGCGAGCGACCAGCAATATCTGCGCGTCTATATCGGCTTCCTTCGCCAGAAGCTGGAAGCCGAGCCTAGCCGACCGGAATTGATCCTGACCGAACCCGGCATCGGCTATCGGCTCGCTGCTCCAGCAGGCGGCGAAGTGGAGATAAAATTCGCGTAGTAACGCCCGCCAGGCGGCTCCCGCTATTTCGTCGCGCGATGCTACGCCACATTTCGATTGGCAGGATACCTGTTGCGGCGGCGCGGCTGTTCGCGATCGTTGGCTTGCCTGCCTATATCGGGTTCAGGGACAGTTCGATCTGGCAGTTCCTGATCTATGCGGTCGTTGCGGGTCTTGCCCTGGCCATCGCCGAGCGGCTGACCATCACCCACTTCCGTGACGAGTCCTTGGACGTCCTTGCCCAGCAATCGATCCTGCAGAGTTTCATTGTCGTCGCCTTTGGGCTGCCAATTTACCTAATCGCCGTCTTCGCCACCTGACGGCGCGGCATTCCGCAGGCGCCAACGCCAGATGCTGAACATCAGGGAATAGGCAACAAAGTCGATCCGAAAGCACCGATCAGCAGCAGCGTGATCATGAAGATCAGCAGCGCCAGATTCCACCGTGGCGATTTGACGAACCAAAGTGCGACCAGGCCGGGGAAGTAGAGAAACACCGCCAGCAAGGACGACCAATGCTGCGCAAAGGGCAAGGTGGCAGGGTCGAGCCCGAGGGATAGTTGTCGCGCGAGATGCAGGAGCGTGGCGAAATTCACGACGAACATGCCGCCGATCACGATGCGGTTGGTGGTCAGATAATAATCGTCAAAGTCAGGCCAGTCGGCCGGATCGTCCGGGAAAACGAAGGTCGACAGGACATAATAGCCGCCGATGATCGCCAGGATCGTCAGCATGGTCCAGTAATTGAAGGCGAGCTGGCTTCTGATGCCGTAGGCGCTGACCCAGAAGTGGGTCTGGTCGCATAGAAGCAAGAGCCCCAGCATCGGTACGAGCCAGCCGATGCGCACCTTCTGCCTGGTCCGCGTCGCGCCCGAGCTGATCCGCCAGGCCCGTCCAAGTCCGGCCAACAGTTCGGCGATCGAAAGGCCGAGCAGCAACGCAAACAACTGGAAGATAAGGTCGTTACCGGTCATTGCGCCCCCCGGTTCGCCTTCAGATTATAGCGGCGTTACGGACACCAGTGAATGTCGATCGGCTGCTCCGCCTCGGCCAAAACCCTGCCAATCGGTAGCTTCGACGAATGGCCCGCCTCGATTGCCTGCTCCAGCAGCGCGCGCTTCTCGTCACCCTTGATGGTGATGAGGATCGTGCGCGCCGAAAGAATCGCCGACCGCGTCAATGTAACGCGCGGGACGGGAGCTTCCGCAGGCAGCGGCTCCGGCATGACCCCGACCGCGCGGCGTGCCTTGGGCGCATTCAATGCGTCGTCCATGTCCGGACCGTTGAAGATCGAGGCGGTATGACCGTCGCTGCCCATCCCTAGCCAGACGAGATCGGGCGGCCAGTGAAGGTCCTGAAGGCGGGCATCCGCCGAATTTCCGGCCAGCTTGTAGTCGGCAATGTCGGCCGTAATCGGAATGACCCTTGCACCGGCCGGAAGGAAGGCGCGAGCGATCGAGCGAACATTGGAAAGCTCATTATCCATCGGGACCAGCCGCTCGTCGCCGGGGACGATCGTCACCCGCTTCCACGGCAGCTTGGCTTCGGCCAGCCTTGCGAAGATGGGCAGCGGCGTGTTTCCGCCGGGCAGCGCAAGGAGCGCTTCGTTGCGCGCCTCGATGGCGCTTTCGATGATGAAACCGATATCGCCTGCGACCGCGTCGGCCATCTCATCGGCGCTGTCATATTCCCACCATTCGGCTTCGATCATGTCGGGCTCCCTTTTCGCCCGCGCGCCTTGCCGGAAACGCGAAGAAAAGGCCAGCGTCCTCAACTAGCGCCGGACCTCGCGCTGGATGTAGCCGTACCAGGCCGCAACGGGACGCCCGTTGGCATCGGTTGCGGGGCGGAACGTTGCCCGTTCCTCGACCAGCTTGCAGGTCCATTGGTCGATCGCGGGAATGCCGCTGGATCGATTGATCTTGCAGTCGGTCGCCCGCCCGTTGGGAAGCACGCGAACGGCAATGAACACCTCGCCGCCTCTTGGCCAATAGCGCGATACCTCGTTGGGATAGTCACGGTTGGTGATGCCGCGGACGACGGCGGGACGCGTCGCGATCCCGCCGGAACCGCCTCCACCGGTGCCGCTGCCCGATCCGCCGCTTCCGGTACCGGTGCCGACACCGCCTGCACCGGTGCCGGGACCGACGACATTGGATGCACCTTGCGTCCGGTCGCTGCCGACATTGGGCGTCTGTGTGACCGGCATGGGCGGTGGAATCGGAAGGGCGATCGGCGGCTTGGGCGCAACGACAGGCGTTGCCTGGCTGCGAATATTCTTGGGCGAAGCCGCGCCCTCCTCTTCCTTCGGCGCGTCCTGCAGGGGAGCGGGAACCGGCTCGATCTTGATCACTTCCTCGGGCGGCGGAGGCGGTTCCGTCACGTCGAAGATCTCGATCACTTCCTGCGGCAATTTGTCGCGGATCGGCGGGGACAAATTGACCAGCGCAAAGACCAAGGCGACGTGCAACAGCGCGACGAACGTCAGGGTCGCTGCCCGGTCACGACGGCTAAGATTCGACTCGTACATGCCGGTTAAACGTTACCGCATCGCCGCAGGTTTCGTTACGGCCTCGGATTAGGCGGGTTTGAGCCGTGCCGCCCGCCGCGCGCGTTCGCCGATTTCCGCCAGATTCGTGTCACCCGACTTCAGCAGCCAGCTTCCGCCGACGCAGGACACATTGTCCAACGCCAGCCATTGCGGGGCCGTTTCCTCCCGGATGCCCCCGGTCGGGCAGAATTTCACGCCGCCGAAAGGCCCGGCGATCGCCTTCAGGGCAGCGATTCCGCCCGATGCCTCGGCCGGAAAGAATTTGAACCGGCTGAGGCCAAGATCGAGCCCGCGCATGATGTCGCCCGCATTCGCAACCCCCGGCAGGAAGGGCACCCCGCTGGCCACGGCGGCCTTGCCAAGACTTTCTGTCAGCCCCGGGGAAATGATGAACTGTGAACCCGCCCCGATCGCCTCCCCAAGCATCCGGTCGTTAAGGACCGTCCCGGCACCGACGATGGCTCCGGCGACACCAGACATGGCTTTTATCGCATCGAGAGCAGAAGGAGTTCTAAGGGTCACTTCGATGACCGGCAGGCCCGCTTCGACCAAGGCTTCCGCCAGCGCCACCGGGTCCAGCAATCCGTCGAGAACCAGCACTGGAATGACTGGTGCGCTGGTCATGACCACATCGACGTTCATTGATGCTCCTTCGCATATGCCGCGGCGGCACCGTAGAGGCCGGGCTGCGGATGGTCGAGCAGCTTGACGGGGATCGTTTCCATTTGTTCCCGAAATCGGCCTTTCGCGACGAACCGCTCTGCGAAACCGCTTGCCGCCATCTGCTGCCTGAGCCGATAACCCAGCCCGCCCGCAATCACGACAGCCTTCGATCCATGAGCGAGCGCCAGGTCGCCGGCGACCGAACCGAAGGACAGGAAAAACCGTTCGAGAGCCGCAACGGCCAGCGGATCGGATCCGTCGAGAGCAGCCGTCCAGATCGCCTCATTCTCCAGCAGCGGGGCATCCTTTGCCTCAATCGCCGCCAACGCGGTGTAGAGATTTGAAAGCCCTGATCCGGACACGATCCGTTCCACCGACACGCGTTCAAATCGCTGCCGCAGAACAGCGAGCAGCCGATCTTCGAGCGGATCAAGCGGCGCGAAATCGATGTGCCCGCCTTCGGTTTCGATCACCTGATAGTCGCCGGCCGTCCGCATTAATTGGGCGACACCCAGGCCAGTTCCCGGCCCAATGACGGTAATCGGACCGGACTCAGGCAGCGGCATATTCGGCCCACAGCAATGCTGGAATTGATCCTGCCCTAGTTGTGCCACGGCATGGGCGATGGCGCCAAAGTCATTGACCATCGTGACGTCGCTGACCCTCAGCTGCTTGTGCAATCGGCCCGGCTCAATGACCCATTGGCTATTGGTCAGCTTGAGGGCTTTCGAGCCAATCGGGCCCGCGAAAGCTATCGCCAGCGCATCGGGAAGTGGCGAACCGGCGACTTTCCCGAACTCGGACCAGGCACTGGAAAGACCTTCAAAGTCCGACGTTCGAAATGTCGCCGCTTCTCCGAGGGACGCGACGCTGCCTCCCTCGACCTCGGCCAATGCGAAACGGGCATGCGTGCCGCCGATATCGGCGACCGCCATGGTTCGTTTCATCCAACCGCTTCCATGGCGCTCAGCATGGCCGAAGCACCGCGCTCGGCATTGTCCGCGGTTGCCCGCATGAAGGCGAACAGCTCTCGCCCTGTGCCGATTGGCGGTGGGGGCGGAGCGCAGGCGTCCCGGCTCGCCAAGTCCACGTCGACGGCTTCGAGCAACCCACGCTTGGCGCAAAGGCGAACGATATCGCCATCGCGAAGCCGCCCGATCGGCCCATCGTTGAGCGCTTCGGGGCAGCAATGGATCGCGGCGGGCACCTTGCCGCTGGCGCCCGACATGCGTCCGTCCGTCAGAAGCGCGACCTGGTAGCCCCGATCCTGAAGCACGCCGAGCACCGGTGTCAGCTTGTGCAGTTCCGGCATCCCGTTGGCGCGGGGTCCCTGGAAGCGGACGACGACGACCACGTCCTGGTTGAGCTCGTCGGCCGCGAATGCCGCCAGCACCTGCTCCTGGTCGGAGAAGACCCGAGCAGGTGCCTCGATGGTCCAGCGTTCTGGTGAAACCGCACTGGTCTTGAAGGTGGCTCGGCCGATATTGCCGGTCACCAGCCGCATCCCGCCGTCGGCAAGGAATGGCTCGTTCACCGGGCGAAGCATGGTCAGGTCGGTGGATTCGGCAGTTCGGTCCCAGACGATCTCCTCCCCATCGAGCCGTGGGTTTCCGCTATAGGCTTCGAGTTGGTCCGCACCCGCCGTCAGCGTGTCGGCATGAAGCAAGCCCGCCTCAAGCAGTGTTCGGGTGACGAACGCCATTCCGCCGGCATGGTGGAAGTCGTTCACATCGCCCGAGCCATTGGGATAAACGCGGGCGATCAGCGGCACGGCGGCCGACAGCTCATCGAAGTCCTGCCAGTCGATGACGATCCCTGCGGCACGGGCAATCGCCGGGATGTGGATGGCATGATTGGTTGAACCGCCGGTGGCGAGGAGACCGATCGCCGCGTTGACGATCGCTTTCTCATCAACGACCTGGGCGAGCGGCCGCGTCTTTTCCTTCGCCAGCTCCGCCAACCGATGGACCGCGGCGCGGGTCATTGCCTGGCGAAGCGGGGTACCAGGATTGATGAAGGCGGCGCCCGGGATGTGCAGGCCCATCAACTCCATCATCATCTGGTTGGAATTGGCCGTCCCGTAGAAGGTGCAGGTTCCGGCCGCATGGTAGCTGGCGGATTCGGAGGCCAGCAGCTCATCCTTCCCCACCTTCCCTTCGGCATAGAGCTGCCGGATCCGTTGCTTTTCCTTGTTGGCGAGGCCCGATGGCATCGGACCGCTGGGGATCAGCATCATCGGCAAATGGCCGAAGCGGAGTGCGCCGATCAACAGGCCAGGCACGATCTTGTCGCAGATGCCAAGCAGCGCCGCGCCGTCGAACATGCCGTGACTGAGGGCCACGGCGGTCGACATGGCGATCACGTCGCGGCTGAACAGCGACAGGTCCATGCCCGGCTGACCCTGGGTCACGCCGTCGCACATGGCGGGCGTTCCGCCAGCGACTTGTGCGGTGGCGCCCACTTCGCGGGCGAAGATCTTCATCTGCTCCGGGTAACGGCCATAAGGCTGATGCGCCGAGAGCATGTCGTTATAGGCGGTGACGATCGCGAGGTTCGGCCCGCGCATGGTGCGGATCGCCTGCTTGTCCTCGCCCGATGCCGCGAAACCATGGGCGAAATTGCCGCAGCTGAGCCGAGGCCGGCTGATCCCCCGCTCTGCCTCATCGCCCATCAGCTGCAGGTAGCGGCCACGCGAACCCTTCGACCGCTCGATGATCCGATCGGTGACGGCTGCGATCCGTGGGTCGAGCTTAGCCATTTGGGGCCTCAATCATGCCAATGCACCCCGTCCCGCTCCGTCAATGCGATGGCGGCCGACGGCCCCCAGCTACCCGCGCCATATGGCATTGGTGTGAGACCGGCTTCGTTCCAGGCCGCCCGAACCCCGTCGATCCAATGCCACTGCGCTTCAACCTCATCGCGGCGCACGAACAAGGTGGGGTCGCCGTCGATCAAATCCAGCAATAGCCGTTCATAGGCGATCCGCCGGCGATGGTCGGCGAAGGCATCGGCCAGCCCGACGTCGAGCGGCACTTCGCGCAGGCGGATGCCCTCGCGGTCGAGGCCGGGCGTCTTGGCCATCACCAGCAGGCGGATATTCTCCTCCGGCTGGATCGAGATGAGCAGCTTGTTGGCCTTGGTCCGGGCCCCGCGCGACGCGAAGATCGAGTGGGGCACGCATTTGAACTGGATGAATATCTCGGTCTTGCGAGCGGCCATCCGCTTGCCGGTGCGCAGATAGAAGGGAACGCCCGCCCAGCGCCAATTGTCGACATGAGCCTTCAGCGCCACGAAGGTTTCGGTCGCGCTATCCTTGCCCAGTTCCGCCTCATAGGATTGGACCGGCTGTCCGCCGACCGCACCGTCGCCATATTGGCCGGTGACCACATGGGTGCCGACGTCATCCGGCCGCATCGGGCGCAGCGAGCGCAATACCTTGACCTTCTCGTCGCGCACCGAGGTGGCATCGAATTCCGCCGGCGGCTCCATCGCCACCAGCGCCAGCAGCTGGAGCATGTGGTTCTGGACCATGTCGCGGAGCGCACCGGCGCCGTCATAATAGGCGCCGCGCTCCTCAAGCCCAATCGTCTCCGCCACCGTGATCTGGACATGATCGATATGGGCGGCATCCCACAGCGGCTCGAAGGTAGAATTGGCGAAGCGCAAGGCCAGCAGGTTCTGGACCGTTTCCTTGCCGAGATAATGATCGATCCGGAATGTCCGATCCTCCGGAAAGGCGTTCGAGACCGCGTCGTTGATCTCGCGGCTGGACCCAAGGTCGGTGCCAAGCGGCTTTTCAAGCGCGAGCCGGACCCGAAGACCGCACAGGCCAGCCGAAGCCAAGCCGTCGATCGTCTGCTTGAACAGCGAGGGTGCCGTGGAGAGGAAGATTGCGAGGCCAGCATCTGGATCGACTGTCTTTGCGAGCCGCTTGAAACCTTCCGGCTTGGTTGCGTCCATCGCCACATAGGACAGGCGCCGAGAGAAGATTAGCGCTGTCTTCGGATCGTAGAAGCTGCCGGGAACATGCTCCTTCAGCGCTTCGACCGCGCTCGCCCGATATTGGTCGTCGTCCAGTTCGCTCCGGGCGGTGCAGACGATCCGGAACTTGTCGGGAAGCAGATTGTCCGCGTGCAGTCCGTACAGCGACGGCAGCAGCATCCGGTGGGCCAGATCGCCCGTCGCGCCGAACAGCAGCAGGGTCGAAACCTTGTCGCGCGTCATGCCTTCTCCGTTCCTGTGCCCCGTTTCGGGCGACAGTCATCCCAAAACGCCGCGAAAAGGCAATTGGGCTCGTTGAGATCGGCCAGGCGACGCGGTGGTAAACGTCTGCGATGGAGCGCGCGAATGTTCACAATGTTCACGGTCGTGGAGCAGTTTTAGCGTCTTCCCCCGACCCTGAAATTGCCCGAACGATCCGTAGGCCAGGCCCGAAACTACCGACGATCTCAAAGAACGCCTCGGCCATTGCATGAATGGTAAGCTGTAGGACAGAGTTTTCTGGAATGACCGCAATGGGTGGAAAGCGGTCATTAGAAAAAGCCTAGCCCACCAGCAGAATCGCCCTGTTGCGATCAGCGTCGCAAGCGCTTCGCGAACAATACGATCAAAATACCGGCGCCTGCCACGATCAACGCCTCCGCCGTGTATTTGAGTTCATATTCCGTGCCGCCGACGCCTTCGAACAAGTCGATAAAGAAAGCGCCGAAGAGGATCATGCCAACAGCGAGGCATCCCCATGTCCGGGTGTCGGAGACCTGCTGTTCGCTCATGCATCCCCCCAAGAACTGATACGCTGGTCATTTTCGAACAAATCTAGCTAAGAGTTTGAATCAGTGCACTTATTTAGATGGTTTTTAGCTATCAAAAGATAACTGAAACGGTCAGTGCCCCGGTTATATAATATTGGGTTGCCGCGATGACATAGCGGCTAGTGGCGTTCCTCAAACATTGGGGGACAGAACCATGAAATTTCATCCAACAACTACATGCGCGGTGGCGTCTGCGCTCATCGTATCATCCTTGTTCGCTGCACCGGCGATTGCCACACCTAGTTCGGGTGTGACGCCGCAGAACCTCGTGAACGGCCATTTCGGCGAGGTTGCGACGGCGCTCGTCGGCGTTGCGACGACAGCGGCGGCGGGGACGATGCAGGTGTCAGGGTCTGGGGTGTACAACGAGGCGTGCACGGTGCCCGCGGATGCAGGGGCGCCACCGGCCGACACGGGGGACTATCCACCGATCAAGATGGATGGAAGCCTGGAGGGGTGCTGGTACACCTACGTGTCGGACTCGAGGTTGCACCCAAGCGGTGCCTACCAGGAGTCGGGCACCGAGTTCTTCGTTGGTTGTCTCAACGAGACGACGTGCGGGACGTTCAGGACGACCTACACGTTCACTGGAAAGTTCACCGCGAACTTCGAGGCGGAGATCCACGGACGCTGCCAACACCCGATCGTCTCGGGCACCGGCGACTTCGCCGGCACCTCCGGCATCATCCTGTTCAAGGATGACGTCGACGACGGCGTCTTCTACTACCGGGGCAACATGAAGGACAGCGACAACGAAACGGACTGGGAGGCGCGCACTCGTAAAACGTCGGATCGGTAAGTCCAAGAGCTTACGTCCGCTTTGGGTCGAAAGCTGCCATTAGCCTCAATCCATGAATCACGCGGCGGGGAGGTGGGCGGCACTAGCTTTGCTGATCCCGCAGCCATCCACCGCCCCACTTCCGTGGGGCATTGGTTATGGCGGAGAGGGTGGGATTCGAACCCACGGTACCGTTGCCGGCACGCCGCATTTCGAGTGCGGTGCTTTCGACCTCTCAGCCACCTCTCCGCAGGAAGATCTGATACGCTGGCCGGCAGGTGCCGGGTCGGTCGGGGGCGGCCTCTAGCAGCGCCTTTGGCGGTTGCAAAGCCCGTTTCCGGCTTGCCTGCCCGTGCAGGGCAACTACATTAGGGACATGTCTGTCGTTTCCCATTCCGAGAAAGTCCCAACCGCGCGCTATGGCATCGGCGAGATGGTTCGCCACCGGCTGCTCGATTTTCGCGGAGTGATTTTCGACGTCGACCCGGTCTTCGCCAATAGCGACGAATGGTATGAGGCCATTCCCGAAGCGATGCGCCCGGCGAAGGACCAGCCCTTCTATCACCTGCTCGCCGAGAATTCGGAAAGCAGCTACGTCGCCTATGTCAGCCAGCAGAACCTGGTTGCCGACGACGAGGGCGAGCCGATCGACCACCCCGCGATCGGGACCCTGTTCGAGGGCTTTGACGGCCAGCGCTACAAGCTGAAGCCGGAACATCGCCACTAGACTCTTCGTCATTGCGAGCGAAGCGAAGCAATCCAGCGTGGATTGCCGCGTCGCCTTCGGCTCCTCGCAATGACGAATCCATGGCCGAGTTTCGGCCCTTCGGCGGTTGACAGAATCATTACCACCCCATAGGCGGCACGCTTTCCCGCGCGGGGCTCGCCCTTGCGGCGTATTTTCTTGCGCGGTCAATAAGTGACGGAAAGTGAAGAGGCCCATGTTCGCAATCGTGCGCACGGGTGGCAAGCAGTATCGCGTTGCCCCCGGAGACAAGATCGTCGTCGAAAAGCTGGACGGCAATGCCGGTGACAGCATCGACCTCACCGATGTGCTCCTTGCGGGCGAAGGGTCGGACCTGAAGTCGACCAGCGGCCTCGTCGTCGCTGCCGAGATCATTGCCCAGGCGAAGGGCGAGAAGGTCACCGTCTTCAAGAAGCGCCGCCGGCACAACTACCGCCGCAAGGCTGGCCACCGCCAGCAGCACACGATCCTGAAGATCGTGTCGATCGGTGGCAAGGGCGCCGCCAAGAAGGCCGCTCCTAAGGCTGAAGAAGCCGAGAAGCCGGCTGCTGCACCTGCGAAGGCCGAGAAGCCGGCAGCCGAAAAGAAGGCTGCTGCTCCGAAGGCCGAAAAGGCCCCGGCCAAGAAGGAAGCGGCCCCGAAGGCCGAGAAGTCGACAAAGGATGCTGCACCTGCTAAGGCGGCAGCGAAGAAGGCCCCTGCGGCCAAAGCTAAGAAGTAAGAGTCACTAGAGATGGCACATAAAAAAGCTGGCGGCTCGTCGCGTAACGGCCGCGATTCGGAATCGAAGCGCCTTGGCGTGAAGAAGTTCGGCGGAGAGCAGGTTCTCGCCGGCAACATCATCGTGCGTCAACGCGGCACGCGTTGGTACCCGGGGACGAACGTCGGCCTGGGCAAGGACCATACGCTTTTTGCACTTTCCGACGGTCGCGTGTGTTTCCGCGATGGCAAGCTTGGTCGCAAATACGTCCATGTCGAAGCCATTATGCCGGAAGCCGCGGAATAGACGGGATCGGTCGATAAAGGGCCGCTCCCGGAGGGGGCAGCCCAGACGAGACCCGAAAGGGACTTGAAAAGGGAGAAGAGGGAAGCCCCCTCCTCTCCCTTTTTCGTTTTTCACGAAGGGGACCAAATCTTCTCCCGAAACTGAAACAGAGTGGGTCTAGCCGCCCGCTCTAAAGGAGAAGGAAGTTGGTCATGTTCGCCCGTACCGAGCGACTGTTGCTGAGACCAGGCTGGGCCGAAGACGCCCCCGAACTGGCGCGTGCCATTGCCGACGAACAGGTTGTCCGCAACCTGGCGACGGCGCCATGGCCCTACGCGCTTGAAGATGCGGAGGCATTTCTTGCCGCGCCGCGCGACCCGGCAATGCCAAGCTTCCTTATTACCGAGCGGACGGACGGGGCGCCGCGCATCGTCGGATGCTGCGGTCTTGGCCGGCGGCCGTCGGGGGCGGTCGAGATGGGCTATTGGGTTGCCCGCCAGCATTGGGGCAAGGGCTTTGCGACCGAAGCCAGCAAGGCGCTGATCGAGATCGCGAAGGCGCTGAAGCTTCCGCGGCTTGAAGCATCCCACTTCGTCGACAACCCCGCTTCGGGCCGGGTGCTCGAGAAGCTGGGCTTCGTCGCAACCGGCATGAGTGCGGCTCGGTACAGCTGCGCGCGTGGCGGAGAAGCGATGTCGCGCATCTACCGCCTGTCGCTCATGGGCCGGAGCGAAGCAGAGCCGATGGCCGCCTAGCGGGTGGCCACGCAGCGGCGCGGAGTAAATCCGCGCCGTCGGTCCTGTCCGTTTCACGGCAGGCCGTCCGGGGCTCGCCAACTCTTCGCGCTGCTAGCAAATGAAAGCATTTGCTTCGCTGCGCTCGGTGGCTCGCCTAGGCCGCGTCGTGAAGGATGATGCCCAGCGTATGGCGTCGCCCTTCGCGGAGCGGGCTCACCCCGTGCCGCATTGCGACACGATAGGTGCCGCGCGTGCCCTGGACCGGGCGGTGATTGACGGCAAAGATCACCCCCTCGCCCGCTTCCAGCGGCACGACCTGGACCCGCGATTGCATGCGCGGCCGCTGCTCGGTCAGCACGAGCTCGCCGCCGGTGAAGTCGTTTCCAGGTTCTGAAAGCAGGAAAGCGGCCTGCAACGGGAAATTATGCTGGCCGTACAGGTCCTGATGCAGGCAATTATAGTCGCCCGGACCGTAGCGCAGGATGAGCGGCGTTGGGCGCACCTGCCCCGCGGCGTGGCAGCGCAGGATATACTCCTCGAAACTGGCAGGAAACGGTTCCGACACGCCCAGTGCATCCCGCCATTGGTTCGCGAGAGGAACCAGCCGTTCGTAAAGGCTCAGCCGAAGCTGGTGGATGAGCGGCGGAAGCGGATAGGCGAAGTAGCGATACTCGCCCTGGCCGAAGCCGTGCCGGGCCATGATGACGCGGCTTCGGTAGAGCCCCTCATCTTCATAGTCCGCAGCAAGGGCAGTCCGCTCGCTGTCGGTGAGTATTGGGCCCGTCGAGGCCCAGCCGCGCTCGTCGATTTCGCCTGTGATGCGGGCCCAGTCGAGCGCGGCGATTCTTGTTTCAATAGCCATCGCCGATCATCGCCGGCCCGGCTCTCCCACGCATCCCGGTCCTTGCGGTGAAATTCAGGCGGCGCGCCGTACTTTCTTCGCGCTTTGGATGCCCAGCGCCGCTTCCGCCTCGTAACGGTCGATGAGGTGGCGGTCGTCCTCATTCCAAGGGTGGAAGCCGGGCAAGAAGAATGCTGCCCAGGCCCCGAAGATCTTCCGCATCATGCCGGGCGAAACCCACATGAATTTTAGAAGCCCGAACCAGGCCTTGAAGCCGGTGATGCCGTCCTGACGAAGCAGTTCGATCGCGCCACGGGTCCGGTCGACCGTGAAGTTGCGCGTCGCCAGCAGCATGACGTTGGCCTTCACCTTCCACCGCTTGCCGCGCGGCCAATGTCGTGTCGCGTGGAGCCATGTGTCGTGGGCGACGCCCTTATGCTCAATCTCTTCGATCGCATGCCAGCGCCACATGGCGCGTGCTTCCGGCTCGGCATCGGCGAGATGGCGCGGATCGGCCAGCAGCTGATGCGCGAAAATGGCTGTGAAATGTTCCAGCGCCATGGTCGACGCGACCGCTGCGATCGGCGGCTTGGAGTTGATGAAGTCGAGCCGCCGCTGCACCTGGTCCTCAAGCGGCTTCAGATCGTATCCGCCGTCTACCGCCGCCTTGTTGAAGGCCGCATGCTCCCGGCTGTGGATCGCCTCCTGTGTGGTGAAGCCCTTGATCTCCTCGGCCAGCTTGGCCGGCGCCCCGTCGCGAAAAGCACGCACGCTTTCGACAAAGAAGGCTTCGCCCTTTGGGAAGGTTGCCGAAAGAGCGTTATAAAAGGCCGTCGCGAAGGGATCGCCGCCATGCCACCAGCGGCCCGGCTTCGATTCGCGGGCAAAGCGGCGGTCGCGGGGCGTGATGCTGAGGTCGGTAGGGGTCACACTTGCGGCGGGCATGATTACACTCCAAGCACCATGTGAAATCGAAGATAGAGAATTACTGACATAAATGTCAATAACATTACATGCTCGGAAACGCCTGTCCCCGGTTGAAAGCCGTGCGGCGGCAGTAGCGGCGGCTCGGCAGCTGCTTCGCGATGAGGGCGTGGCCGCTGTCACCCTGAAGGCGGTGGCGACGAAAATTGGGCGGACGCATGCCAATCTGCTCCACCATTTCGGGAGCGCCGCAGGACTTCATCGAGCGCTCGCGGAAGATATTGCGGCAACGGTATCCGCATCGATCAGCGAAGCCATCGGGAAGCGACGCCGCGGCGAAGCCAGCGAGCGCGACGTGGTCGATGCGATGTTCGACGCCTTCCACGCGGAACGTGTTGGCGAACTGATCGGCTGGGTTGCCCTGACCCGTCAGCGCGAGGCGCTGGAGCCGGTGATCGACACGATCCGGACCATCGTCGAGGATTTTCGCGTCTCCAGCGACACAAGGCCGATGGACAGGGTCACGCTGGGACTGGTGCTGATGGCGATCGGCGATAGCCTTGCCGGCGACGAAGTCGCGGGCGCTACCGGCCTGCCGCGCGAGGCGGTTCGCGACGACGCGGTCGGCCTGATCAAGGGAATTGTCGGCGATTCCAGCAACTGAAGGAGGCTGGCGATGAAGCTCAACTATGCGATCAAGTTCGTCAGCGACATGGACGAGGCGGTCCGCTTCTACCGAGACACGCTGGGGATGACCTTGCTGTTCCAGTCACCCTTCTGGAGCGAGTTCGATACCGGGGAAACAAAGCTCGCTTTGCACCCTGCATCGGATGAAAATCCGGCCGGAAGCGTGCAACTCGGGCTCGGCGTCGAAGATCTCGATCGCTTCCATTCAGAGGCGCAAGCCGCCGGTATCAGCTTCACCAGCGAGCCGCGCGACATGCATGGAACGCGCCTCGCTCGCTTCCTTGACCCCGATGGCGCGGAGATCACGATCGGCGGCGAATGACGCCGGCCACCGAGTACGGCGAGCTAATGGCCGCTTTCGACCCATTCCGGTCATTAGCTTCTAGCCTGTCCGAGCAGTGAAATCAGCGAAACCTTGAACGATGGCTCTGACGCAATCCTTCGGGGTTGGGCCGCCTTCCCACATGCCACGACAGGGTCCGGTGAAAATGTCTGGCCGTTCGCGCCGGAGCCATGCCATCGCCTGGCTGTATTCGGGCGGGTCATCCGAGCTGTTCCAGACTTTGACGATACGATCATCCTGAAATGCAAAGTGGAAGTTATCGGTGACATAGCGCCTAACGCCCAGCGCAGGCACGAGGTCGTCTTTCACCGTGACAGGGCAGACCGCTTCGTCCGTTTTCTCCATGCGACAAGGCTTCCGGTTGAGCACGACATAATGCCCGGCCTCGGCCCATTGCTGGTAATAGAGGGTGTCGCCCATCGAACCCGGTGCGTCTGACATGGCAATGCGAAGACGCGGCAGGTCGTACGAATAAAACGCATCTATGAATGCCTCGCTTGTAGCAAGTCGCACTTCATCCTGCGTTCGCTGGCTTGCACAGCCGCCAATGATAGCAACTAGGGCTACAAGCCATTTTTGCATCGCGTAAGCGTTGCACGCTTTATGTCCGCTTTCCACCCATTCCTGCCATTAGCATAACCGCCACGGGCCAAAATTCTTCCCTGTCCTACACGAACCAAATGGGTTATCTGCGAGTCGTATGGACGACAATCAAGCCTGCGACAGCGCCGCCCCGGTCCTTCTTACCTACGGCCGCCACGCCCCCGACGATCCGCCGCCGCTTGGGGCCTCGTCCAACCTCGAAACGATTGAAACCGAAACCCGTAACTATCGCCACGACGGCTGGACTCCGACCGCCCGAGCCTCCTTCCTCGAAACGCTGGCCAAAAGCGGCGTGGTCACCGACGCCTGCCGGGAGGTCCGGCGCAGCAGCCAGGCGGCCTATGCGCTGCGCAATCGCGACCCGCTGTTCGCCGCCGGCTGGGATGCCGCTTTGTCGATGGCCCGGGCGCGGCTGGCCGACGATCTCTTCCATCGCGCCGTCCACGGTACCGTCGATCAAATCTGGAAGGATGGGGAAGTGGTCGCGGAGCGGCATCGTCACGACAATCGCCTGTCGATCGCGGTGCTGAATCGGCTCGATGCACGCTCCGACCGCGCTCAGCGCTCCGGTGAGCCGACACTTCAGCTGGCCGCCAACTGGGAGGCTTATCTCGCCGCGCTTGCGGAAGATCGCACCGCCGACATGCGGGACATGATGGCACCACCGCCGCTCGAAATTGACGATGACTACGCCATCCTTGGGCACGGCAGCGATTCGATGTTGATCCGTCAACTTCATCAACTTCGCCAGGGAAAGGCGCTCGATGAAGCAGCGGATATCGACGATGGCGAGGAAGAAGAACGGATCTGGATCGAGGACCATAGCTGGCGCACCAACTTCCCGCCGCCCGATGGCTTCAACGGCTTTGAGGAAGGCTGCTACGGCGAGCCGGACTATAGCCGCCAATGCACGCCGGAGGAGCGCGAACTGCTCGACCGCCGCTATCCGGACGCCTTCACCGATGCGGCCACGGACCAGCGTCAGGCCGACGAAGTTGAACGCGAAGCCTTTTTCGCCGCGCTGGCGGAGGAGCTTGGTTCATTGCCAACCCCCGTTTGAAGGGCAATGCTGCCTTTTCGCCGCAATTGTCGTTAAAGCGCCCGCCATGCATTTTCTCGACCAGGCAAAGATCTTCATTCGCTCCGGCGCGGGCGGGCCGGGAGCGGTCAGCTTCCGGCGCGAGAAGTTCATCGAATATGGCGGTCCCGACGGCGGTTACGGCGGCAAGGGCGGCGACGTCATCTTCGAGGCGGTTCCAGGCCTCAATACGCTGATCGATTTTCGCTACACCCAGCATTTCAAGGCGCCGCGCGGCAAGGGCGGCGCGGGTTCGAACATGACCGGTGCCGGCGGCAAGGACCTTCTGATCAAGGTTCCGCTCGGTACGCAAATACTCGCCGATGACGAGGAACGGACGGTTCTCGCCGACTTCACCGAGATCGGCCAGCGGATCCATTTCCTAAAGGGCGGCGACGGCGGACGCGGCAATGCCAGCTACAAGACCTCGACCAACCGGGCACCGCGCCAGCACGGCACGGGCTGGCCGGGCGAGGAAATGTGGGTGTGGCTGCGCCTGAAGCTGCTTGCCGATGTCGGCCTGGTCGGGCTTCCCAACGCCGGCAAGTCGACCTTCATCAACGCCGTCACCAATGCGCGCGCCAAGGTCGGCGCCTATGCCTTCACGACCCTGCGCCCCCAACTGGGCGTCGTAAGCCATCACGGGCGAGAGTTTGTCGTCGCCGATATCCCGGGCCTGATCGAAGGCGCGGCGGAGGGCGCGGGCATCGGCGACCGCTTCCTTGGGCATATCGAGCGGTGCCAGGTCCTGCTTCACCTGGTCGACGCCAACGACAAGGATGTCGCCACCAGCTACCGTATCGTCCGCGACGAGCTGGAAGCCTATGGCGAGGGATTGGTCGACAAGCCGGTAATCGTCGCATTGAACAAGATTGATACGCTCGACGAGGAGCTGACGGCCGCGTTGACTGCCGAACTGCAGGAGGAAAGCGGCAAGCCCGTGCTCGCATTGAGCGCTGCAGGCGGAACGGGCGTGGAAGCCGTGCTCGATGCGCTGCTCGAGCGGCTGACCGTCCAGCGCGTCGAGGATGAAGGGCCCGCCGAGCCGATCGAATGGTCGCCGGTCTGAACCTCGCCATCACCGGCGCGACCGGCTTTGTCGGCGGGCGCCTCCTGGACCTGGCCCTGGCGAAGGGGCACGCGGTGCGCGCGCTCACTCGTCGCCCTCAGCAGCCGCGCGACCGCGTTACCTGGATCGACGGATCGCTGGATCGCCCCGACAGCCTCTTGGAACTGGCGATTGGCGCGGACAGCGTCATTCACGTCGCCGGAGTCATCAATGCCCCCGACCCTGCGGGTTTCGAGGCCGGCAATGTCACCGGCACGGCAGCGATGCTGGACGCTGCCGAGAAGGGCGGGGCCGAACGCTTTGTCCATGTCAGTTCGCTCGCCGCGAGAGAGCCGAGATTGTCGGCATACGGCGCCAGCAAGGCAGGATCGGAAGCGCTGGTCGCGGCTTCGCCCTTATCCTCCGCCATCGTTCGCCCGCCGGCCGTCTACGGGCCTGGTGACAAGGAAATGCTCGAGCTTTTCAGGATGGCGAGGCGAGGATTCGTGCTCCTTCCGCCGGAAGGCCGCCTGTCCGTGATCCACGTCGACGACCTTGCGCGACTGCTGCTGTCGCTCGCCGAGCCAATGGCACCGAAGGGTTTGATGATCGAACCCGACGACGGCCGCCATCAAGGCTGGAGCCATGCCGAATTCGGCCAGGCACTCGGCCGGGCACTTGGGCGCCGCGTCATGAATTTGCCGACACCGCGCCCGCTGCTCAGCCTCGGCGCGAAGATCGATCGGCTGGCACGCGGCGACAAGGCCAAGCTGACCGCGGATCGGGTCGCATACTTCTGCCACCCCGACTGGATGGTCGACCCGGGCCGCGGCGCGCCCGAGACGTTGTGGAAGCCGGCAATCGAAACTGAGCAGGGCCTGGCAGACACCGCCAATTGGTATCGCGAGGCCGGCTGGCTCTAGTTGAAGACCAGCTGGTAGATGACGGCGCAGGCGGTCAGCACCATTCCCGCCAGAAACAGCGTGAAGCTCCAGTAGAGCCAACTGAACTTGTCGTCGCGCAGCACCTTGCCATGATCGTAAAGGTCGGCCGTTAGCCGCTTGTAGGTTTCCTCTTCCGACGAGAGGACCTTCATCATCTCGGCGATATATTCCTCGCGCCGGGCATTGGTGTAGCTGCCGAAGAAGAGGATGTTGATCTTCTCCGGCGGGATCGGCTCCTTGGTCACGACCATCTTGTTCGGCCGCACCGTCATGACGCCCAGCACGGTGGCGATGAACGAGAACATGGTCAGCACCAGCAACGGAAGTCCGGCCTTGCCTTCGGAAATGTCGCTGATCGACATGGAGAAAACGACGAAGCTGGCGCCCATCAGGATCGACGCCTTGGTGTCCGCCATGCCTGACAGGGTGATGTTGGTCGCATTGGCCGCGACCAGCAGGTTGTGGACCTCCTTCGGAAAAACCGGATCGTCCGGGTTTACGAGCGGCGGCTCAGACATCGCGAATACCCCCTGCGTGACAGGCCCTTAAGCAAGCTTGGATTGCTGAAGGAAGCAAGCCTCGATTTCGGTAGTCGGGCCTTACTGGCGATTTCTCGCCTGCTCGTCCCGAATTATTGCCGGGCTGCGCGATAAGCCGATGGGGTCACTCCTATCGCCGCTCGGAAGGCCTGCGTGAACGAAGAGGGCGTTTGATACCCAACGGCGAGCGCGACGTCGGTCACCGTGAGGCGGCTATCGTCAAGGAGATCCTTGGCCCGCTCCATGCGTATCCGGACCAAATATTGATGCGGCGTGTGCCCCGTGGCCTTTCGGAAGGCGGTGCAGAAGTGAAATCGGCTGAGGCCGAGCAGGTCGGCGAGCTGCTGCAACGCGACCGCCTCGTCGAGGTGAACTTTCATATAGTCGGTGACGTGACGCACCTGACGCGGTTTGAGGCCGTGGCCGATTGACCTGTCCTGCAAGGGGAAGGCGGAATGGTCCCGCAACAGCTGCACGCAAAGAAGGTCGAGAAGCGTCTCCAGGTAAAGCCGCGAATGCGGACCGCCTTGCTTCGCTTCCGCACCGATCAGCGCCAGAATTGCGAAAAGCTTCGGGTCAGCGAAATTCAATCGCGGCAATAGCTCAGCCGGCTGTCTCAACCCCATTGCGTCCGCGCATCGTTGGAGCCGCCCGCGGCTGACGAAGACATTCGATGCGACGGGCCTGCCATCGCAATCGAAACGGCCGCCGAACCCGCGCGGAGCAATTGTAATTCCGCCCGTGACTGAAGGCGCACGGATGGAGCTTGCCCCGAACCGAACCTCCGACCAGCCATCGCCCCTAAGTGTCGGGGCAATGACATGATGCTCCATTGGGGCGACATCGTCGTGGATGGGATCGTTCACCCACGCTCGGGTCAGCATGGTGTCGTCGGCGAAGGGAAGAGGCACGATTGGAGGCGGGCGCCGCTGGATGCGGGCGATTTCGGCCAATGTATCGCGATAGGCGGCTTCCACGTCGGCACTCCCATGTCTTCAAGGGAGACCGCCAGAGGCGACACGTCCCCAACGCACAGGCAAAACGGACGGCTTCTCTCGATCGCTTCCGCCTCAAGCAGCCGCGACCGGCAACCTAGATACCAAATCGGATCGATCCCGCAATCCGGCAACAACGACCGCAATCGAGAGACAGCGCGAGTAAATATCAGCGTCTAACCAACAAGTTCCGACTCGCAAGGAGGACTTATGGCTAAGACCATTCTCATTACCGGTGCCGGCTCGGGCTTCGGCAAGGCCGCGGCAATCGGAATGGCCAGGAACGGCCACAACATCATCGCAACCGTACAGGTATCACCCCAGGTCACCCCGCTTCGCGAGGAAGCCGAGGCGCTGGGGCTTTCTGATCGCATTCGCGTCGAGCGGCTCGACCTTACCGATCATTACGACATCAGCCAGGCGCAGGGCTGGGACTTTGACGTCCTTTGGAACAATGCCGGGCAAGGCGAAGCTGGTCCGGTTTGGGAAATTCCGGTTGAGCTTGTCCGCCGCAATTATGAGGTCAACGTCTTCCTGCCGCTCGAGCTGACGCAGGGCGTGGTCCAGCGCTGGATCCGTGAGGGCACCGCCAAGGGCAAGAAAGTGGTCTTCACCTCATCAATGGGTGGGCTGTTCACGCCGGCCAACTGGGGCACTTATGTCTCGACCAAGCATGCGTTGGAGGCCATCGCCGAAGCGCTCCAGCAGGAATTGGCCGCCTACGGAATCAAGGTCCAGACGATCAATCCGGGCGCCTATTACACCGGCTATAACGAGACGATGGCGGACAATCCGTTCCGCTGGCTCGACGATGCCAAAAACTTCACCAAGCGTGCCGAACTGCGCAAGGGTTTCGACGATTTCTTCGCGACGCCGGAGGGCAAGATGGATCCGACCGAAATGATCGACCGGATGATCGAGATCGTTCCCGCCGATACCGGCAAGTTCCGCAATGTCGTGCCCAAGGTCATCGAGGAAATGCTGAAAGAGCATCAGCGGCTGGCCTGGGACGTTCGGATCGAGGGCGATGACGAAAAGGTCGAAGTGGAACTGAAGCCCGACAACCAGCCGGTCCTGACCGTCTAGACCGAGGAGCGGATCATGGAGATTTCGCAAGCGCGCTGCGACGCGGTGCTTCTGGCTGCCGAGGCCAAGGCGGCGGAAATCGGCGTGCCGATGAATATCGCCATCCTCGACAGCGGGGCCAATCTAAAGGCCTTCCTCCGCATGGACGGTGCATTGATCGGATCGATCGACATTGCGCTCAAGAAAGCGAAGACATCGGCGGTCTTCGGCATGAACACCGAGGCTGTCGGCGAATATTGCAAGCCCGGGGGTTCGTCCCCCGGTCTTGAACAGACCAATGGCGGATTGGTGGTGTTCGCGGGCGGGATTCCGCTCCGGGACGGTCAGGGCACGCTGATTGGTGCCGTCGGCGTGTCAGGGGGCGCGGTAGCGCAGGATTTCGAGGTCGCCCAGGCGGCGGCGGCGGCGCAGGACGCGCCTCAGGAAGGAGGCCTGCAATGGGAAGTCGTAGCGGCTGGTCAGCCGCAGCCGGCCTAGCGATTGCAGGAGTCCAGCTGATGATTAGCGACGCCGCACTGGCGCAGTCGGTACAGGGGATGGAAGACCATAATCGGGCACTGGTTGCGAAAGGCTTCGAGGCCTGGGCCAATGGTACGGGCAGTCCCTACGACCTGCTGGCGGAGGACGCGAGCTGGACGATCACCGGCAATTCGATGGCGTCCAGGACCTATCCGACCAAGGAAGCCTTCATGAGTGAGGTGATCCGGCCGTTCAATTCACGGATGCAGTCGCGGCTGATCCCTTCGGTTCGCAAGCTCTATGCGGAGGGTAACACCGTGATCGCCTTCTTCGATGCGCAAGGGACGGCACGCGACGGCAAGCCATATGCCAATACCTATGCGTGGATCCTTGAAATGAAGGACAGCAAGATCGTCCGCGCGACTGCCTTCTTCGACAGCATTGCATTCGACGATTTCTGGAAGCGGGTACCGGAGAAGCCAGCCCCCTAAAGCCGCGTACCCCCCGCCGGCGTCTCTCGGTGACGCCGGCGGCCCCCTTATTGACCGTAGTCGGCGCGCGGGAACTGCTTCCCGCGCTTCACGGTCAGGGTGACGCTTCGAAGGTTCTTCACATCCTCGAGCGGGTTCTTCGTCAGCACGACCATGTTGGCGAGCTTTCCGGGCTCGATGCTGCCCATCGACTTTTCCTGCCCCGCGGCCTTCGCCCCATTCAAAGTGGCCGCTGCGATCACCGCGGCGGGAGGCATGCCGGCCTGGTCGTGGAGCAGCTCGAATTCGTCGAACAGCGCGGGCCATGGCTCTTCGCCCGGCGTCTCGCCATCCGTACCCGTCGTAATCGTGACCCCGGAGCGCCAGGCCTGGTTGGTGAGCTTCCCGACCAGATCGACCGTACAATGTGGCGGCCGCTTCAGTTTCGCCGCGTCTTCGGCTGTCGGATAGACGTTCAAGGTCGCGTCGAGGATGATGCCGCGACGAGCGATCTCGCCGAACAGCTTCGACATGACCGAATTATCGCTTTTGAACAGCGATGCATCGACCGGAAAGCGATTCTGGTAGGAATCGGGCCGCTTATCCATCGCCTGGTAGGCGAGGTAGCAAGTGTGGGAGACCGTATCGACTCCAGCGGCGACGACCTCCGCCGGTGTTGCCGGGAAGACCATGCCATGCGCCCAGACCTTCATCCCCTGCCGGTGCGCTTCGGTGGTGATGGCGGCCACCCTCTCCCCGGGAAGGTTCGCGTAGATCTTGATCGCGGTGGCATAGGTTCCCTTCGATCGGGCGACGGCCAACGGCATGTCCGTCCCGTCGTCGATCGCCTGCATCCAAGGAACGGCGCCCGGTTCGGCCCCTTTCGCGACCGCGTGCGTACGGGGGTCGGTGAAGAAGCTCGGCCCTGCCATAAGGGCGGCATAGTAAATGTCCGGCGAAGCGATCTCACCGACGATCGCGGCTCGGCTGAGGTCCGAGACCTGCCGCAGATCATCGGCCATGTCGCGGATGGAGGTGACGCCGCTGTAGACGAGCCGTTCCAGCTGCAGCTCTGCGACGGGGCGATTGGGCGGCGTCGCCAGATGCTGGTGCGTGTCGATGAAGCCGGGCAGCAGATATTTGCCGCTGAGGTCGACCTGCTGGGCGCCGTTTAGCTGCGCGTCGGTCAGGCTTCGGTCGGCGATTACCGCGACGATCTTTTCGCCGTCGGTGATGACTGCCGTGTCCGGCCGAGGGGTGGAGCTTTGACCGTCGATCAAAGTCGCATGACGGTAGACGATGCGAGTGCCTGTTTCCGGCGGTTTGTACGGCGCGGCGGCCATCATCAGCAGCGATGCGGTCGCCAGTCCCAGCCGAGACAATAGGATTGATCGTCGTCTCACTTCACCCCCATCGAATTGAAAGGCCGTTTCCGGTCCCGACCATGCCTTTCCTGGCCGCCGCGAGCTAGTGCCCGATTGATCGGCACCCTAACGATGATATAAATCGTATGCGATTTAATCGATTGCGCTTGACATATATCCGACTCACGCATATTTGCCTCGCATCCGATCGAATCGGACACGATTCTAACCGAAGGAAAATGAACATGACTGCCAAGACCGTCTATTCCGGAACCACCCACAATGTTGGCGGCGCCAACGGATCGACCCGCGCCGCCGATGGCCTTTTCGATTTCCAGCTTGCCGATCCGCATCCGGCCGCCGAGAACTTCTTCGGCGCCGCCTGGTCCGGCTGCTTCATGGGCGCGATCGGTCTTGCCGCGGCACAGAAGAAAGTCGCCCTGCCCGAGGCCCCGCGGATCGATGCAACCATCGACCTTCTGATGGAAGGCGGCGAGTTCTTCCTGCGCGCCAAGCTGGACGTTACCGTCCCCGGCATCGACATCGCAGTGGCCCGAGAGCTGGTCGACATTGCTCACGAGATCTGCCCCTATTCGAAGGCGACCCGTGGCAACATCGATGTTGAAATCAACGTCCTTGAGCCCGCTTTCGCCTAAGCCCTAACTACCGGTCGGACGGCGTCGAATCTGGCGCCGTCCGCGCCGCTTTCGATTCAATCGCATACGCTTTAGACGAAAGCTCAGTTAGCCGGAGTAGATTCATGGCCCGTAGTCCAAGCCCGCCGGAAAAACTTGGCGATTTCCTTTGCTTCGCCGTCTATTCGGCAAACCTCGCCTTCGGCAGGGCCTATCGCCCTATCCTCGACAAACTCGGCCTCACCTACACACAATATGTGACGCTGATCGCTCTGGGCGAGGAAAACGACCAGACGGTCGGCGACCTGGGGGACAAGCTGTTCCTCGAGTCCAATACGCTGACCCCGATCCTCAAGAAGCTGGAAGCGCTAGGGCTTGCCGAGCGCCGACGGGACCCGGCCGACGAGCGCCAGGTCCGGGTCAAGCTGACGCCGGCGGGCCGAAAGGCGATGCAGAAGGTTGAAAGCTCGGCCGACGTGCTGCTCGAGGCTACCGGCCTTGGCAGCGATTTCGCCAAGGTCCAGCGGACCATCGCCCAGTTGCGCGACAATCTGTTGCAATCGTCCGATGCGGTGCGTGCGAAGGCCAAATAGGACTGTCTAGCGAACTTTGTGCCCGTCGATTTGGCGGTGGCGCTCCTCCGCCTCGTCGATCGCCTCCAGCAATTCCGAAAAATCCGTGGCCTGATCGACCGGCCAGAGCCGGGTAAACGTATCCCCCAGGCGTTGCACGTCGCCCTTGGTCAACAGCCCTATGGCAACAATGCGTTCGTCCGGCACGGCATTATCCCTGATTTATGTTAGAAACGCTTACCGGGGGCAGTAGTGCCTTTCGTTCCGGCTGCGAGTCTGGTTACAGGGGGCTCAACGAACCGCGCCCTGATTGCGCCCCATTCGATTGCGAAAGCGCGCCCCTGATATTAGGGACCTCTAGCATGACCGACCGCGCTAAAACCGAGGCCAAAGTGATGGCCCTGATCGAGCCCTTCAACAAGAAGGGCGTGGATGTGACCGAAGCAACCCGGTTCGCGCAGGACCTGGAATGGGACAGCCTGACCGTCCTCGATTTCGTCGCCAATATCGAAGATGAATTCGACATCGTCATCACCATGAACCAGCAGGCGGAGATCGAAACGGTCGGCCAGCTGATCGATGCGGTCGGCAAGCTCAAGGCCGACTAAGTGACCGACCTGTTCTCCAAATTCGATCCGCTGATCCAGACCCGCGAGCAGCTGCTTTCGACCGGCATCACCGATCCGTTCGGGCTAGTGATGGAGGAAGTGGTTTCGCCGACCGTCGCCATCTGCAACGGGCGCAAGACCATCCTGCTCGGCACCTATAATTATATGGGAATGACCTTCGACCCGGACGTCATCGCGGCCGGCAAGAAAGCGTTGGACGAGTTCGGGTCCGGTACCACCGGAAGCCGGGTTCTCAACGGCACCTACGCCGGCCACAAGGCGGTCGAGGATGCGCTGAAGGACTTCTACGCCATGGATCATGCCATGGTGTTTTCGACCGGATACCAGGCCAATCTAGGCATCATTTCGACGATGGCCGGCAAGGATGATTACATCATCCTCGACATCGACAGCCATGCGTCGATCTATGACGGCTGTGCGCTCGGCAATGCGCAGATCGTCCCCTTCCGCCACAATGACATCGACGCGCTCGAGAAGCGGCTGAAGCGGCTTCCGCCCGAAGCCGGCAAGCTGGTCGTCCTGGAAGGCGTCTATTCGATGCTGGGCGACATCGCCCCGCTCAAGGAAATGGTGGCTGTGTGCAAGGCCGCCGGCGCCATGGTGCTGGTCGACGAGGCGCATTCGATGGGCTTCATCGGCGAACATGGCCGCGGCGTGGCCGAGGCGCAGGGCGTGATCGACGATGTCGATTTCATCATCGGAACTTTCTCGAAGTCGGTCGGAACGGTCGGCGGCTTCTGCGTTTCCAACCATCCGAAGTTCGAGATATTGCGGCTGGTCTGCCGGCCCTATGTCTTCACCGCTTCGCTTCCGCCGAGCGTCGTCGCGACGGCCACGACATCCATCCGCAAGCTGATGCACGGCAAGGCCAAGCGCGACCATCTTTGGGAAAACAGCAAGAAGCTGCACGCCGGCCTCAAAGCGCTCGGTTTCACGCTTGGTACGGATGAGCCGCAGTCAGCGATCATTGCCGTCATCATGCCCGACCTGGAGCGCGGAGCGGCGATGTGGGAAGCCCTTCTGCACGAGGGGCTTTACGTCAATTTGGCGCGCCCGCCGGCGACGCCGGCAGGAATGACCCTGCTGCGCTGCTCGCTCTGCGCGGAACATAGTTCGGAACAGGTCGACGAGATCCTTGGGATGTTCGAAGCGGCAGGTCGGGCGACTGGCTGCATCAGCTGAGCTTTTCAGGGTTTCCCCGGAGGAATCTGCAGTTTAGACTGGCGTCATGACGCCGGGGGAAGAGCAACGGCTGGATTGGCGCCGAGGCAGTGTTGCTGCGGCGATCGCATTCGTTTCGACCATGGTCCTGCTGGGCATGGTCGTGCTGGTTGCGATTTCCAACGGTGCCCGCGACCGCGCCCTGCAGGCGGAGCGGCACGCCTATGACGTGACCTTGCTGACCCGCACGATGGACGCCAGCATCGCACGCGCGGAAGCAGCCGTTGGCCGTTACGCTCTCGATGAAGACGCGAAGACGAGCGGCAGCCGCTATTATGCGCACTGGCGGCTTGCCGGTCAGCAGCTGAACCAGCTGGAACGTTCGGTTTCCCGCGATCCCGAGCAGCGCAAGCGGGCTGAGGAATTGCGGGTGCTATTCCAGCAACGCGGCCAGCAGTTCAGCGACGTGGCGCGTTACATCGCCGGCCGACAAAAGACCTACGGCCTTAGCTATTTCTATTCGATCTCCATGAAGCCCAGCGCGGAGGTCGACGATATCGGCACGCAACTGCGCGGCAAATTATCCGAGATTGCGGATGCGGAACGTGCCGCCCTGTCCGAAAAAATCTCCGAAACCCAATTTTTCTCGGCCGAAGCCAATCGGCTGACGGATTATCTGAGCTGGCTCGGGGTCATCGTCGGCCTGTTCGGCATCTTCATGGGCTATGTTGCCGTGCAGGCCCTCCGCCAGAATGCCGCCGCCCGCAAGGAAGCGGAATCGGAATCCGAACGCGCCCAGGCGCTGGAGCTTGCGGTTCGCGATCGCACGCAGGAGCTGTGGGAGGCAAACCAGAAGCTGAAAGCCGAGGCGATCGAGCGTCTGGCGGCCGAAGCTCAGCTTCGGCAGGTCCAGAAAATGGAAGCGGTGGGCCAGCTCACCGGCGGCATTGCCCACGACTTCAACAATATGCTGGCGGTCGTGGTCGGCGGGATCGATCTGGCCCGCCGCCGCCTGAACGGCCCGCGCCGCGAGATCATGACCCACCTGACCAATGCGATGGAAGGCGCCACGCGCGCCGCCGCATTGACCCGCCGCCTGCTGTCGTTCGCCCGGTCCGAGCCGCTGATGCCCGAACGCGTCGACACGGCGGTGCTGGTTGGCGGAATGAGCGAACTGCTGGACCGCACCCTGGGTGAGCGGATCAAGGTCGTTACCGACCTGTCCGGCGACGCCTGGCCAGTGTTCGTCGACCCGCACCAGCTTGAAAATGCGATCGTCAACCTGGCGGTCAATGCGCGCGATGCAATGGAAGGGACCGGCAAGCTCAAGATCCGGTCGCTCAACAAGCATATGAAGGCCAGCGAAGTCGGGGACATCCGCGGCGGCGATTATCTGTGCATCGAGGTGACCGATACCGGTTGCGGCATGACCCCAGAGGTCAAGGAACGGGCTTTCGAGCCGTTTTTCACCACCAAGGCGGTCGGCAAGGGCACCGGCCTTGGCCTTAGCCAGATATTCGGCTTTGCCCATCAGTCCGGCGGCGAAGTCGGCATCGAAAGTTCGGTTGGCAAGGGGACAACCGTATCCATTTACCTACCTCGAACCGATGCGGAGCCAAGTAACGTCCGAGCGCATCCCGCAATGCATGCGAGGACGGAGGAAGACATGACGGTCCCTGGCGCGCGCATTTTGCTTGTCGAGGACGATCCACGGGTCCGCACCGCGACGGTCGGAGCCCTTGAGGACCTTGGCTATGAACCGGTTGCCTGCGCCAGCGGACCGGAGGCGCTGGCGCTGTTCGACAGCATGGAATTCGACCTCGTCATTTCCGACGTGATCATGCCGGAAATGACAGGGCCCGAAATGATACGCGAGCTAAAGTCTCGCCACACTGACATCGCCGTGTTGTTCGTGACGGGCTATGTTGGTGAAGGCGAAGGCGAGGATTTGATCGGCTACGACCTGCTGCGCAAGCCGTTCACGGTCAGCACCTTGTCGAGCGCTGTCGCGACCGCGCTCGCCCGGACACCGAGGGGCGCGCCTACCGAATCGCGCCGGAGCGGAGGAGCCGCGGCAGCAGGCTGATCGCCGCGAGCAGCGGGTGCCGTTTCTGCCAGGGCTTCAATTCGATGTCGGTCCCTGCGTGGCGATTGATCTTCCACGCGATATATTCCGCTCCGCCGGCATAGGTCAGGCTGGCCTTGGCCAGGCGCAAAACCGAGAGGGCCTTACCTTTCCATTGCATTCGCCTCCACTGACGCGCCATTCGATCGGCGCGTTTGAACAGAGCGACCTCTCCGTTGGAGCCTACGCCGATCAGTTCGGCGATCCGGGCGAGAGCGGCCAGTCCAAATCGTTCATAGCGCTCGGCATCTGCATCGACGACTGAAGAAGGTCGCACGCTACGCTCCGCTCGCAACTCAGCGCCGTACGTTAATGCAAAGCCACGCTTCCAAATATCGCCGGGACCGAACGGGCTAGTCAGATCCATCATGGGGAGGGTGTATTGGAATAGCGTTGGGGCGGCGTCTTGGATCACGTCAACAACACGCTCCAGGGTATCCCGATCATAAGACCATACCAATCGAGACGGCTGAGCGAAGCGCGCCCAAACTGATGTGCTGCGAGCCCTGCCGCTGACTTCTCGACGAAAGTCAGACTCGCTCAGCACTGCGTATTTTGCCGCCAGCCCGTCATGATGGAATGGGAAGACGTTTGGCGGGATCAGCCGGTTGGCGATTGCCAGCCAACGCTTGCCATACGCTGCCTGATAGTCCGACA
The DNA here is from genome assembly GCF_023516455.1 of Sphingomonas caseinilytica. GTDB lineage: Bacteria > Pseudomonadota > Alphaproteobacteria > Sphingomonadales > Sphingomonadaceae > Sphingomicrobium > Sphingomicrobium caseinilyticum. The sequence continues at coordinate 1,257,544 of NZ_JAMGBA010000001.1, forward strand.
CGATCAGGTAGAAATCGAGCATCAGCCCTTCGAGCTGCTTCTCGCGAAGGCAGCTGCCGTAGAACAGCACGGCTCGGCTCGCGGCACCGTGACGCGCGGCAATCGCCTCCGCCATGGCTGTGACGCGCGGATCGACCGGCTGGCTGAGCTCGGCATTCACCAATGTGCGCAATGCGTCGGCCAACGCTGCCCTCAGGCCGCGATGCGAACGAACGACAAGGGCGGAGCCGGCTTCAGAAGGATCGGCTTGCCAAGACCGGCGCGGAAGGTTTCGCCGTCAAGGATAACGTGGCTGGCTTCACCCTCGATGGCGATCTCGTCCGCTTCCTCGACATGCACGCCGGCCAGCTTGGTGTGGCCAAGGCGCCCGACCAGGCTGGCCGCGAATGCGCGGACCATTGAAACCGGCTTTTGCTCGACGGCAACGAACTTCAATGGGCCCCGGCCGCCGGAATTCAGCTCGCTGGATAGAAGCAGCTTTTCAAGCGTCGTCACGAACAGGAAAGCGAAGCGGCCGGTAATCGTCCCCTCACGGCGCACCACGACGCTGAGCGGGCTCGGTTCCGGCGGAAGGAAGCTGGCACGCATCCCGAACACCTGGCGCATGACGACGGCGACCGCGGTGATGAAATGGCTGATGCTGTTGGGGAGGCCGAGCGGATAAATGCGCTCCCGGCAATAAAGCATGATGTCGGCGAGCCCCGCTCCGCCGAGGAACATGCCGATGACCGGCTGGATTCCGGTTTCGCCCCCGGAAAGAGCAATCAGTTCCCGCGCGACGAGGTGAGGAGACAGATCCGCATTGGCGATTTCGATGAGCCGCTCCAGCGCCTGCACCGGATCGCCCTGGGCCCCGAGATCGAGCGCGATGAGATTGGTCTTGCCGCTGGGAAGCACCGCCACGGGCGGAGCGATGTCGCCGAAGTGGCCGCCATTGAACAATTCGGTCAGCACGGCCTGGACGGTGCCGTCGCCGCCATTGATCGCGAGCACGCACGGCTCGATCAGGGCGATCGTCTTCATCGCCTCGCCGATCTGGTCGGCGCGCTCCACCTCATAGTGGAAAATGTCAGGATGCATTGCGCAGAAGGCGCGGATCCGCGGCAACTGGGCAAGATTGCCCGTCGACTTCGGATTACTGATGAGAGCAATCCGAGGCCTGTTCATCAGATACCCGCCGGGCTCACGCCGAGCCCCTTGACGTAGAGCAGGGTCACGCCAACCCGTGCCGGACCATTGCCGACCTGGAAGGCAGCCTTGGAAAATGCTGGCTTGGGATTGAGCAAGCTGACCTTCGGGTTTCGCGAATAGCCGCCGCCATCGTGACGGTCGCGCTCTCCATTGGTGTTGAGGTCGTGGTGGACTGCCACCGCGTAGCGCCCCGGTGCCGGAACGGGCACGCAGATATCCATCGACTTGGCAGTGACGGGCATCTTGGCCCTGCCGACCCGACCGTCCTTGGCCAGCCAGCGGTCGCTGCCCGGACCATAGACCGAAACTTTGACCTTGCCCCGCGCCTGCTTGAAGCCGGCGACGTGGACGAGCACCGAGGGTTTGCCCGCATTGCAGCCAGTCGCCGCAACGGCAGGAGCCGGAATTACAAGAGCAGCGGAGGCCGCAAGGAGCCCTGCTCCACCCGCCACAAGGGGAAACGACGATTTGGACATGATTTTCCCATCCGCTTCGTTATAGGCACAAACGGCGCCGCTCCCTTGCCATTCCCCCCTTATTGGAATCGGCAAGGCTTCGGCGCCCCGGTTGTCATGTCGGCTCGCTTTGCGGCCAAATCATGGTGCCGCGGAGACGAATTAAGATGTGTTTGGGGCTGGAGCCGTAAGTTGGGGTTGGTCGACCGCTATCTTGCCCGGAATATCACGGTCCCGCTGGTCGGTACGCTGATCCTCGCGGCGATGCTGCTCGTGCTCGAAAAAATGCTGCGGCTGTTCGATTTCGTGATCACGGCGGGCGGGCCGGTCAGTGTCGTCTGGCGGATGCTCGCCAATCTGCTCCCGGAATATTTCTCGCTCGGGATTCCGATCGGGCTGATGCTCGGGATCCTGCTCGCCTTTCGGAAGCTCGCGCTCAGCTCCGAGCTTGATGCGATGCGGGGGATCGGCATCGGCTACGGCCGCTTGCTTCGGGTTCCCTACATGTTTGCTGTCGGCCTGATGCTGGTGAACATCGCGATCGTCGGCTGGGTCGATCCCTATGCCCGCTACCGGTACGAAGGGTTGCGGTTCGAACTGAAATCCGGAGCGCTGGGCGCTTCGATCAAGGTCGGCGAGTTCAACGAATTCGGCAAGCGCATGACGCTCCGCATCGAACGGAGCGAGGACAAGGGGACGCGCCTGCTCGGCATCTTCACCGCCCTCGACGACAAGGCCGGGACGAAGGTCGCGGCGACCGCGGCCGAGGGGCAGTTCCTGTCCACGGACGATCCCGACACGATCATCTTCCGGTTGAAGAAGGGCCGGCTGGTTCAGGACAATCCGTCTTTCGCGACCCCGAGGACGCTGGCGTTCGAAAGTTACGACCTTCCGATCAACCTTCCGGCCATCGATCCCTTCCGCGGCCGCGGCAATGAGGAGAAGGAACTGATCCTGCCGGAGCTGGTCAGCAGGGCCTATGGCGGAACCGCTCAAACCCCCAAGGATGAGCGCTCGGCGCGGGCCAATCTTCACTTCAGGCTCGTCGAAGTGGTGATGATGATGATGCTGCCGCTGCTGGCCATCGCGCTTGCGGTGCCGCCCAAGCGAAGCACTTCGTCGCTCGGCATTTTCATCGGCATTGTGATGGTCGTGACCTACCACAAGATAAACCAGTACGCGGAAAGCGCCGGATCGCAGGGACGGCTTCAGCCGGAACTGGCGCTGTGGCTGCCGTTCCTGGCGTTCGTCGCGCTGATCCTGTGGATGTATCACGTCATCGCGCACCGCCCCGGAGGCCAGCCGATCGGCGCACTGGAAGCCGCGTTCGCGAAGATCGGCAAGCTTGTCCGCAAGGCGCTTCCCAAATCGCGTTTCCAACGAATTGAGGCGGCATGATCAACCTTGACTTCATGCCCTCGCGCCAGCTGGCGATCTACGCGGCCAGGCTGTTCCTGACGCGAAGCCTCGCGGTTCTGATCATGCTGGTCATGGTGCTGATGATGCTCGACCTGCTTGGCGAGTCAGGCAAAATCCTGAAGGTTGATGGCAATGGCGAGGCCGAGCTTTGGCGATATGTGTCGCTTCGCGTGCCCATGCTCATCTCCCGCTTCCTCCCCTTCTCGGTTTTGCTCGGCGCGCTCATCGCCTTCGTCGGCCTCAACCAGAACAGCGAAGTGGTTGCGATGAAGGCGTCGGGCTTGTCGGCGCACCAGATCCTGGCCCCGATGGTCGTCGCCAGTTTCGGCGTCGCTGTGCTGCTCTTCGCGTTCAACGAGCTGGTCGTGGTAAAGTCCGCCCGGACGGTCGCGGCATGGACCGATGCGGATTATGAGCCGATCCCGCCGGACAGCGGCATCCTGTCGAACGTCTGGATCCGCGACGGGAACGACCTGGTTCATGCCAAGCTGGTCGGTGGCCGCGGTCCGACGACCAAGCTTCGCGGCGTGACCATGTATGATCGCGAAGGCGGCGCAATCACCCGCGTCGTCGAGGCCGAGCGCGCCGAGCAAGTTGCCGGAGGCTGGCAGCTCGACAATGTGCGGACCTACGACGCGCGAATGAACGTCGTGATGCGCGCGCCTTCGATGACCGCGTTGGCAGGTGTCGAACCGTCGCGCTTTACGCTCGCCCGGGTCGATCCCAATGTGCGCGACTTCATGGCGCTGGGCGATGCGATCGATGACCTGGCGGCGGCAGGGCGACCGACCGAGGAAGCGCGCACCGGCTGGTGGCACAAGATCAGCGGACCGTTGTCGACGATGCTGATGCCGCTGCTAGCGGCTACCGCCGCCTTCGGTCTCGCGCGTTCGGGCAAGGTCCTGCTTCGAGCGACGATCGGCATGGCGCTGGGCTTTGCCTATTTCGTCGCCGACAATTTCAGCCTGGCTCTAGGCAATTACGGCGCCTACCCGCCGTTCCTCGCGGCCTGGGCGCCTTTCTTCCTGTTCTTGCTGATCGGCGAATTCGTCCTCATCCGCCAGGAAGAGTAGAAAGCGTTAGCGGGGCCGCATCGTGCTCGATGCAAGCCGCGCCACCAGCGGCGACAGGCCGCGATGGTTGGATTCGAAATAGATTGAATCGGACGCCAGTTCGCGGACCAGGCGGCGGTGAGCCTCGCCCAGATTGTGATAGGGCACGCCCGGCAGCAGGTGATGCAGCGCATGGTAGCGAAGGCCAACCGGGGCCCACAGCGCCGGCAAGGTTCCCGGCGGCGGCACGTTGACGCTGTCCAGATATTGGGCGGTCACGCTCATCGGCTCGCCGTCATTCTCCCACAGATGCGCGACCAGGGTCCGCACCTGGTTCAGGAACATGGCGCCCGAAATGATGACGAGAGTGATGGCGAAGTCGCGCAAGGGGATGATGCCGGTTGCGACGAGGGCAATCAGAGCGATGGCCCACATGCTGGCGGCGGCTTCCTGCAATCCCCAGTCCCGGGCAAACTTGCCTTCAGGGTGCTTGCGGTGGAAGCGCGGATTGATCTGCAGGCCTGAATAGCGGCCGACAACGATTTCCCTGAGACCTGGCAACAGCATCGACAATGGCCCAAGGACGGCGAAGCGGAACAGCAGGGCAATGGGTGCCAGCAACGCGGCAACCAGGAACAGCGGCAAGGTCCAGGGCCTCATTAGTGCCAACGGCAGATATTCGGGATCGTTGGCCGTGCCGTAGTAGGTCTTGGCGTGGTGCTGATTATGTATGCCCTCATACATGAACGACGGAGCCAGCAGCGGAATGCCGATAATGAGGTTCCAAACCAGCCGGAACCCCGGAACCGCATTGGGCTTCATGTGCGTCAGCTCGTGAATGAAGCTGCCTGCGCGATAAAGAGCTAGCACCGATACGAGCCCAGCCGCGATTCCAGCGGCCGTCGAACCGGCGTTGATGGCGAGGAACAGCGCCGCATAACCTAGCAGCGCCGAGCCAAGCATGTCGGCCCAGTAAATGGCGGCTCTCGGCGCATTCAGGTCGCGCGTCAGGTTGGCGGCGGCCTTCAGCATCGCATTGTCGTCCTTGCGCGGAGCGCGCGCGGCATGGTCCGCGGCAGGTGCCGCGCCGGTTCCGCGATTCAAGGTCACTGCTTTGTTCATGGTCCTAGGTGCCGATTGCAGGAGATAGTGGCACCATCGTGGCGGTTCCAGGTCAGTACGATATCGGTTGCTTGTCCGCCGCTTGGCTGCAACCAAGCGGCATGAGCGGTGAAATCAGCATCAAGCGAGTGAATTCGAAGGCCGAGCGCAACGCGTTCGTCGACTTTGCGTGGGAGATTTATGCGTCGGATCCCCACTGGGTCCCGCCGCTGAAAGATGAGGTCCATGGCCTGATCGATCCGAAGCGGAACCCCTGGTTCGGTCATGGATTCGCGGAATTCTGGCTGGCGGAACGCGATGGCAAGGTCGTCGGCCGCATCAGCGCCCAGGTCGATGAACTGGTACAGGAGCATATGTCGCCGGGTACCGGCCAGTGGGGCATGTTCGAGGCCAAGGACGATGCGGTTGCCGCGGCACTGATCAAGACCGCCGAGGAGTGGCTGCGCGAACAGCGAATGACGCGGGCGCTCGGCCCTATTTCCATTTCCATCTGGGATGAGCCGGGCCTGCTGATCCAGGGCTTCGGCGAACCGCCGATGGTGATGATGGGTCACCATCGTCCCGAATATCGCGGGTGGATCGAGGGTGCGGGCTACGACAAGGCCAAGGACCTCTTCACCTTCGAGCTCGACATCAGGATCGACATGATCCCGGTGATCGACCGCCTGATCAAGTCGGGCGAGAAGAATCCGAGGATCCGTATCCGCAACGTCGACAAGTCCAAGTTCGACCAGGAAGCGGCGATCATCCTCGATATCTTGAACGATGCATGGTCGGACAATTGGGGCTTCGTGCCGCTGACCGACGATGAGATCGCCTATGCCGGCAAGAAGCTGAAACCGATCATCGTCGAGGATCTGGTCAAGATCGCCGAGGTCGATGGCGAGCCGGTCGCCTTCATGATCACCATTCCGGACATGAACGAGATGATCCGGGACTTGGACGGCAAGCTCTTCCCGTTCGGCTGGGCGAAACTGCTGTGGCGCCTGCACAAGGTGGCGACCCGCCGGGTGCGCGTGCCGCTGATGGGCGTCCGCAAGTCGATGCAGGGCGGACGGTTGGCCAGCCAGTTGGCCTTCATGCTGATCGAATTCACCCGTCGCGTGTGCGTGAACAAATATGGCATCCACGTCGGCGAGTTCGGCTGGGTACTGGAAGACAATCAGGGAATGATGTCGATCGCGCAGCTGCCCGGCGCGAACATCAACCACACCTATCGGATATACGAACGAGCTCTTTAGGCTAGCTCGATGGCGACGGGGGCGTGATCGGAGGCCTTCTCCTCCGCGCGGGCCCATTTGTGGACCTCGGCGCCGACCAGCCGGTCGGCTGCTTGCGGCGAACATAGCAGATGGTCGATGCGGAAACCCGCGTCGCGTGGCCAGGCGCCGGCGGTATAATCCCAGAAGGTATAAAGCCGGTCCTCGTCTGGGTTCATGGCCCGAAGCGCATCGGTCCAGCCCTGGTTGACGATGGTCCGGTACGCGGCCTGGCTCTCCGGCTGGAACAGGGCATCATTGGCCATCGCACGCCGCGAGAAGGTGTCCCGGTCCTCCGGGATCACATTATAGTCGCCGGCCAGGACCGCAGGCCTCTCCTCCGCGAGGATTGTCGCCGCGCGCTCCCGGAGGCGATCCATCCACTTCAGCTTGTAATCGAATTTCTCCGTTCCGATCGGATTGCCGTTCGGAAGGTAGATTGATGCAATGATCAGCCCGTCGACTTCGGCCTCGATGTAACGGCTGTGGGTATCGTCAGGGTCTCCGGGCAGGCCGACCTGGCGTAGTATGGGCGGCTTATCCTTGGCCAGGATCGCGACGCCGTTAAACCCTTTCTGGCCGTGCCACACCGCATGATAGCCGGCGGCCTCGATATCCTGGATCGGCAAGGAATCGTCCGCGCACTTCAACTCCTGAAGGCAGGCAACATCGGGCCGCTCGCGGGCCAGATACTCGGTGAGGCGCGGAAGCCTGGCGCGGATGCCGTTGATGTTGAAGGTGACGAGTTTCATGTCCAACGCTTAGCGGGCGGCGCGCCCGGCGCGAAGAGGGCTTAGACAGGAAACAGCGCGAAGCCGCCTTCGGCGATCCGATCGACGCAGCTGCGATATTCTTCATATGCGGCGTCGCCGTGCCGGACAACGCCCAGCTGCGGCTCCGGCCGGCCCGCCATCGGCACCAGGGCGATCGGGACGGCTGATGGAATGAGCTGCGCCCCCTGCCCCGCCGCCAAGGTCATCAGGATGCCGCAGATCGTTCCCCCGCCTACGGGCCGATTGAGCAGTGCCAGGCGATACTGACCGTCACTGATGGTCACCAGGTAAATGGCGCCGGAAAGATTGGGAAAGGAAACGAAGCCCTTCTGCTCATATTGGGCGTCGAGCCGGCCGGCCTCGCTGAAGACGAGATGGCCCTTCACATCGTCCCAGCCGATCTCCGTCAGATAGGCGAAGACGGCGCCTTGTTCGCTGAATGAGGGTCGTAGGGTAAGGTAGCTTCCTTCCAGCCATTGGACGGCCGGCCTGGCGTAGGCACCCATCGATTCCGGCGCGAAGGTATGGACGGTCGGCGCCGGAACTCCGCGCAGGCTCGTGCCCAAGGCATCCTCTAGACGAACGACCGTGGCGAGGGTGAAGGGACGACGACCGGCGAGCGCCTTTTCAAGCGTCGAGAGGCTGACACGTGCCTCGTCGGCGAGCCACTGCCGCGACAGGCGCCGGCGTGCCAGCTCCTCGCGAACGCGCAATGCGATCGCTTCTCCACCTTCGATTTCGACGTCGACGTGCATGGACTCGGGCCCCGCCCTGCAATTCCGCCTATATCCGCACATTTCCGCACAATCCGTCAACAAGCCGCTCAACAATGCAGATTGTGAGCAGCAATTTGCCGCAACGTCCCGTGGTAAACCCCGATCGGCTCCGTCAAAGGGATGGCTGGCGGCAATGCCGCTGAAAAAGGGGCAGATTTTCGATGATGACCGCACGCATGACATTCGGCCTTGGCGGCTTGTTGCTCGTCAATACGGTGCTGCTTGCCGTGCAAATGGCGGTCGGCGTCAACACGATGCCCATTTAGGTTTTCGGGGGCGAGCGGAGCGGCGGCCAGGGGCGCCATCGAAGCAATTGCTTTGATGGGTGGCTCTAACGGGGGCGCCGCTCCGCAACCTATCCAAAAAACAGGGGAATATGATGATCAATCGAAGCCTTTTGGGGCTTGTGCTGCTGTCGTCCATTGGTGGGACCGCGCTGAGCAATCCGGTCGAGCCCGACTTGGCGGCTGTCCGCAATGCGACCGAACGCTTTCGCGACGTCAACGTCGCGCTGGCCGAAGGATATATCCGCGATCCTGGCAATGTCTGCGACACGGCGACAATGATGGGCCGATCCGCAGCGCTGGGATCGATGGGCGTCCATTATTTCCGGCCGGACTTGCTGGGCATTACCGCGCCGCCCAACCCGCGCGTCAGCGGCACCGGCACGCACACGGACTTCAACAAGCCCGCGATCCTGATCTACGAGCCGCAAGCCGATGGATCACATCAGCTGGTCGCGGTGGAGAATCTGGTCTTCATCAAGGCGTGGGAAGCCGCCGGCAACAAGGCTCCGCCGACCTACCAGGGGAAGTCATTCGACAAGATGGAGGACAACCCGGCCACCAAGGTCGACGAGGCCCACATGTTCGAGCCGCATTACGACCTGCATGTCTGGCTGTACCGGGACAATCCGAGCGGCATGTTCGCCCAGTTCAACCCCAATGTCAGTTGCGCGCATGGCAGCACCCAAATGGCGGGCCATGCCGCCCATGGAGCAGGCAAATGATTAGCTTGACGGTTTTAGACGCTGAAGCTCGAGCCGCAGCCGCAGCCCGAGGATGCATTTGGATTGGTCACCTTGAACGAGGCGCCTCCAAGATCCTCGACATAATCCACCTGGCTTCCCTCAACGAGGTCAAGGCTGACGGGGTCAACGACAAGGGTAACCCCGTCGGTAACCGCCACGGCGTCGCCTTCCTCAAGGTCGCCTAGCGAGAAGCGATAGGAAAAGCCGGCGCATCCGCCGCCGTCCACGGCCAGGCGGAGCACGGCGGGCTTGCCCTGCTTGCCGGCGATGAAGGCCACGCGCTTGGCGGCGCTGGAGGTCAAGGAAACTTGGGTCACGTCCGCGAGATAGGGTCGCGGGTCCGATGCGGCAACCTTAGCGCTTCGGTCCACCCAGCGCGACTGCGTCCATCGAGTGGGTTCCGCCGCCCTTCTTCTGCATCGCAAGCAGATAGTCGTTGGACTTCATGAAGGGGATCGGGTTGACGGCGCGGCCGTCGATCCGGACTTCATAGTGAAGGTGGCTGCCGGTCGAACGGCCGGTCGAGCCCATGTGGCCGATCAGCTGGCCGCGAGTGATGCGCTGGCCCGCGCTGACCAGGATCCGCGAAAGGTGACCGTAGCGGGTTTCGATACCGCGGCCATGGTCGACCTTGATGAGGTTGCCGTAGCCGCCGCTGTTGTAGCCGGCTTCGAGAATGGTGCCGTCGGCGGTCGCGTAAATCGGCGTGCCGAGCGGAGCGGCAAGATCGATGCCCTGGTGGCGCGCGGCGCCGCCACGGAAAGGATCGGACCGAATGCCGTAGCCCGAGGTGAACTCGGCGGTCTTGACCGGCTTGTCGGAAGGAACGGCAATTGCGCCGTCGGCGAGATTGTCGAGCTTCTTCCAGCTGGTGAACAGCGACTTGAAGGTCGGGTCCGACTGGCTGGCCGAATCAAACGGGCCGCCCTGCGCGCCGCCGGTGCCCAATCCGTCGGTGTAACCGAGCTTGGCGATCACTTCCGGATCGACCTTCTGCCCGGAAATCATCGCGGCGAGGATCTTCTGGCGCTGTTCGATCTGCCGGACGCGCGCTTCGGTAGCGGCTGCCAGGCGGGCTATATCTGAAGAAACGGCCGCTGGAGCGGCCGCTTGGGGAGTTGGAACGAGGAAGAGCCGGAACGCCGAATAGGCCGACCACGTAAGCAACAGGACCACGGCGACAAGCATTGCCATCTGCACCGGCGTCGACAGACGCAGGCGGCGCAGATGACTGCCGTCGTGGACGAACAGGTCTCGCGCTTGGAAAAGCTTGGCTGTCGCGATTGCCTGACTCATGGCTCCAACAAACTCCTCATGTCACGGGGCCCAACACTTCCGGCCCAGTGCAGTGATCCAAATTTTTGGAGCTCCCCAGCCCCTAGTAAGCACGACAGGCGATTGCCCTCGACTGCCGAGCCGTGACAGTGACCCCGGTTGGTTAATCAATTCAACCTTGGGTTCCTCTAGGCAGGGTGAAGTGCGTGCGAGCCACGACGAACCGTTGTGGAGGTTGCGTTAGGTTAAGAGTTTAACCAGAATTTAGCGACGAAACGTTGCGAACGGTTCGCATCCGAATCTTTTCTTCCGTTGCATTTCCGCACCTTCCGCGCGGCGAATATTGCCGCTAAAGCCTGTGGCGGGCCACGCCGTCCCAACGCGGCGCGTGCTCTCTGAGAGGAGAGTTATGTTGACGAATACCCCGCCTGCGGTGCGCCCTCAGCGCCCGTATTTCTCTTCCGGTCCCTGCGCCAAGCCGCCGGGCTGGACCCCCGACAAAATCGACACCCGGATTCTCGGCCGGTCGCATCGCAGCGGCCTTGGCAAGGAACGGCTAAAGCTGTGCGTCGACCTGATGCGCGAGATGCTCCGGCTGCCAGACACCCATCGAATCGGGATCGTACCTGGATCCGACACCGGCGCCTTCGAAATGGCGATGTGGACGATGCTCGGCGCGCGCCCCGTCACCTGCCTTGCCTGGGAAAGCTTCGGCGAAGGCTGGGTCACCGATGCGGTCAAGCAACTGAAGCTCGATCCGACGGTCATTCGCGCCGATTATGGCGCGCTGCCCGACCTGGACGCGGTCGACTGGTCGAACGACGTGCTGTTCACCTGGAACGGGACGACCTCGGGCGTACGCGTTCCCGATGCCAAATGGATAGCGGCCGACCGTGAAGGCCTGAGCTTCGCCGACGCTACCAGCGCCGTCTTCGCCTACGACCTTCCGTGGGAGAAGATCGATGTCGCCACGTTCAGCTGGCAGAAGGTGCTCGGTGGAGAGGGCGCGCATGGCGTGCTGATCCTCGGCCCTCGCGCCGTCGAGCGGCTGGAAAGCTTCACGCCCGATCGACCGCTGCCGAAGCTGTTCCGCCTGACCAAGGGTGGCAAGCTGATCGAAGGCATCTTTACCGGCGAAACGATCAACACGCCGTCGATGCTGGCCGTCGAGGATGCGATCGTCGCGCTCGAATGGGCCCGGTCGGTCGGCGGTCCCGATGGATTGAAGGCAAGGACCGAAGCCAATGCAGCCGCGCTCAACCGGATCGTCGAGGCACGCAACTGGCTGGGCCATTTGGCCCAGAACCCGGCAAGCCGGTCGAAGACCAGCGTTTGTCTTACCGTCGACGGCGCGGACGCGGACTTCATCAAGCGCTTCGCCAAGCTGCTCGAAAGCGAAGACGTTGCCTATGACATCGCCGGCTATCGCGACGCACCGCCGGGCCTCAGAATCTGGTGTGGCGCAACCGTCGACACCGCCGACATCGAGGCCCTCGGGCCGTGGCTCGACTGGGCCTGGAGCGAACTGAAAAATTAGTTCCGTCGCCCCAGCGAAGGCTGGGGCCCATGTCCTCGAAAACATGGATGCCAGCCTTCGCTGACATGATGATCGAAGAGGAATCGATCGAATGACCAAGGTACTGATTTCCGACAAGATGGACCCGAAGGCCGCGGCGATCTTCCGCGAACGCGGGATCGAGGTCGACGAAAAGCCCGGCCTTACACCCGACGAGTTGAAGGCGATCATCGGCGACTATGACGGCCTCGCCATCCGCTCGGCCACAAAGGCGACGAAGGGCCTGCTGGAGGCCGCTACGAACCTGAAGGTCGTCGGCCGGGCCGGGATCGGGGTCGACAATGTCGATATTCCGGCTGCGACCGCGCGTGGTGTCGTGGTGATGAACACGCCGTTCGGCAATTCGATTACCACCGCCGAACATGCGATCGCCCTGATGTTCGCACTGGCCCGGCAGCTGCCCGAGGCCGACGCCTCGACCCAGGCAGGCAAGTGGGAAAAGAACCGCTTCATGGGCGTCGAGGTAACCGGCAAGACATTGGGCCTCATCGGGTGCGGCAATATCGGATCGATCGTCGCGACCCGGGCGCTTGGCCTCAAGATGAAGGTCGCGGCGTTCGACCCCTTCCTCACGCCCGAACGCGCGGTCGAACTCGGCGTCGACAAGGTGGAGCTGGACGAGCTGCTCAGGCGCGCCGATTTCATCACGCTCCACACGCCGCTGACCGACCAAACCCGGAACGTCTTGTCCCGTGAGAACCTCGGCAAGACGAAGAAGGGCGTGCGCATCATCAATTGCGCGCGAGGCGGGCTGATCGACGAAGCGGCGTTGAAGGACGCGCTGGAGAGCGGCCAGGTCGCCGGAGCGGCGCTGGACGTGTTCGAAAGCGAGCCGGCCACCGCTTCGCCGCTATTCGGAACGCCGGGCTTCATTTCGACGCCCCACCTCGGCGCGTCCACCAGCGAGGCGCAGGTCAATGTCGCGATCCAGGTGGCCGAGCAGATGAGCGATTTCCTGCTGCTTGGCGGAGTCACCAACGCCATCAACATGCCGTCGCTAACCGCTGAGGAAGCGCCGCGTCTGAAACCCTATATGTCGCTGGCGGAGAAGCTCGGGAAGCTGGTCGGCCAGATCCTGGGCGAAGACGTCCGGTCGGTCTCGGTCGAAGTCGAGGGCGCTGCCGCGCAACTGAACCAGAAGCCGATCACCGGTGCGGTTCTGGCCGGCCTGATGGGCACATATTCGCAGACCGTGAATATGGTGAACGCGCCCTATCTCGCCAAGGAGCGCGGGCTCGACGTTCGCGAGGTCCGGCACGACCGCGAGGGCGATTATCACACGCTGGTTGCCGTCGAAGTCGGCACGTCGAAGGGAACGGTACGAGTTGCCGGTACGCTGTTCGGCAACAAGGCGCCGCGGTTGGTGGAGCTGTTCGGCGTGGAGGTCGAGGCCGAACTCCAGGGCACGATGATCTACATCGTCAACACCGATACACCCGGCTTTATCGGCCGGCTCGGAACCGCGCTAGGCGAAGCCGGGATCAACATCGCCACCTTCAACCTCGGCCGCCGCGAGGCGCTGGGCGAGGCGGTGGCACTGGTCGCAGTCGATGGCGACGTGCCGGTAGAGATGGTCGCGACGCTGGCGAAGCTGGAGGGCGTCCGGGACGTAGTGCCGCTAAGGTTCTAGCGAGCCCCGGCCAGGAATTTATCGACCTGCTCCGTCGCGAAGTCGCCCGTCTCGCCCAGCCCTTTGTTGAGCGAGCCATGATTTTCGCCCGGAACAGCGACAACCTCGGCACTCGCGCCAGCTCGATTGAGGGCGTCGGCCAGGCCGTTGGACTGGTTACGCGAATCAATGCGGCTCGCGACGGGCAAGATCAGCCAACGGTCCACGTTGGGCGCGGCCGCCTGCAGCGTCGGCGATAGTTCTGCCTGCCGCTTCGGATCGTTGCCGAAAGCGGCCTCATACATTGGCTTGACCGGGTTGAGCTTTGAATTCGCCTGAGGCGCGATGTCGTATCCGGCGCCATCCAGCAGCACGGCGCCCTTGATTGCGTTCATCGGCACCCCGGCGGCGTTCAAATATTGCGGATCGGTGCCGACTAGCGCCACGAGGTGTGCGCCTGCGCTATGGCCCATCAAAACGATGCGGTCGGGGTCGAGGCCCTCGCGTCGTGCATTGGTACGGAGCCATGCAATGGCGCTGGCAACATCGGCCGCCTGGTTCTCGACAGTCGCCTGCGGCACCAGACGATAGTTGGCAGTGGCGAAGGCCCAGCCATTTTCGTTGGCCCAGGCCGACTTGTCACCCGCGGCGTGACGCTTGTCACCGATCGACCAGCCGCCGCCATGAACGAATAGAAGGACCGGCGCCCTGGAAACCCCAGCCGGTTTGACCAGGTCGAGCCTTTGCTTGGGATCGGGCCCGAAGGCATGTTCGGTCGCACCCGCGATTGGTGCGGCGTCGCGCGCGCCGATCGCCTTTCGGCAAGGATCGCTGAGCTTGGGCAGCGCCGTTCGTACGCACTGGCGAAAGCCGCCCCCCGCGCCCCGGCAGAGTTGGACGATCTCCTGCCGGCATTCGGCAGGAAGCCGTTCGCGCTGGCCCAGTGCGATTCCGCCAAGTGCAATAACGCACAGCGCGCCTATCAACGTCCAACGCATTTCACCCTCCCAAGCCGGACGGATCGCGCGTCAAACAACAGGAGGTCCACTGAACGGCGGCTGACCGCGCATGGTTGACGAAATGGTAAGCGGGCAACCGGGTCTAACGGCTCATTCCGTCGAGGCGATGTCGCTCAGGTCCATATATTCGACACGAGCCTTGGGCGAACGCTGCTGGGCCCTCGTGCCGGTCTGTCCTTCATAGCCGGACGTATAGGTGTAGCGTTCGGACCGAACCGAGGCAGGGTCGTTGAGCTTGCCGGCCGTGTAGCGGCGCATGCTGAGCGAGGCGAGGAGCGGTTTCGTCCAGAAAAGGTCCCCCTTGCTCTTGGTGATCTTCACGTCGGAGACCCTGCCTTCCGGCGTGATGCGGAAGGTCACGTCAGCCCACATGTCATCGAAATTGCCGGAAATCCGCTTGATCGATGACCACTGCATTGCCGTGATGCTATTCGTGACCGAAGCGCGACCCTCGGCAGAGGCGCTTTGTTGCGGCATCCCTGACACTTCGCCGCCGATGGCCGGTGCCCCTTCCATCGGGAAGTTGAACTCGCTGCCGCTGTCGAGCTCCCGTTGCACCATTGCATAGCTCGGTTGGTATATGAGCATCGGCCGCTTGATATTGAGCTGTGCAAGCTCATTCTGGATCGCCTGGGCGCCGGCCTCGTCGCCTTTTTGATAGGCCATCTTCGCCAGTGCCAGCTTCGCTTCCAGCACCGGGGCCCGCATCCGCTCTCCCTGAAGCCCCGCGACTTTCCGGATTGCGGCCATTTGCATCTCGCTGCCCTGCGGCAGGTGGCGAATAGCGGAGCGGAGCTCGGCAATGGCGGCAATATCGTCTCGACCGTCCTTCCGCGCCTCATCGGCTAGCCGATCGTAATAATAGCGCGCCCTGGTATGCCCCTCGGTGCGGTACATCATCTCGGCGACTTCCATCAGCGCCGTATATTTACGAGAATCGTCAGGTGGCAGGCCGTTCTTCAGCGTATGATAGATGCCAAAGGTCGAGCGGAAATAATCCCTGTCGAAACCAAGGTTCGCCGCAACCTTCCCGTTTGCCCGGTAAAGTTGGGAAACCGGGACAGGATAAGCCTTGGCGAAATCCTCGTTGCGATCGAGCGACGCCAGAAGTGTCTTTCTGGCATCGCGATACTTCCCGTCGAGCAACTGCGTTTCGGCCAAGGCAAGGGTCGCCGCGACATCCTCGTCCGTCTTGCAGTGCCGAGCCAGGCACGCGTTGAGTTTGGACCTGGCATCGTCGATTGGTCTGCCGACAACTACGATTGGATCGACCCTGCCCTGCACTGGAGCATATTGAGCGGCGGCTTGGAGAGCGAATAGCAACGTGAGCACAATTACCCCCTCACGATTTTGATGGTCGGCCTCATAGCCGATTTGCCGGCCTTCGGCCATTGAAATGACCTGACCCGACACTTTGACCGCCGTGCCCGGCTCGCCTAGAGCGCGCCCGCAACCGCTAAGGGGATTCGTCTTGGGCAACGTAACCGTCATCGGCGCGCAATGGGGCGACGAGGGCAAAGGCAAGATCGTCGACTGGCTCGCCAGCCGTGCCGACATGGTCGTACGATTCCAGGGCGGCCACAACGCCGGTCACACGCTGGTCGTCGGCGACCAGACCTACAAGCTATCCCTGCTCCCGTCCGGAATCGTTCGCGGAACGCCGTCGGTCATCGGCAATGGCGTGGTCCTGGACCCTTGGGCATTGAAGGCCGAAGTCGAAAAGCTTGCCGAGCAAGGCGTGACCATCACTCCGGACGTGCTGATGATCGCTGAAACCTGCCCGCTGATCCTGCCCATCCACCGCGACCTCGACGCGCTTCGCGAGGATGCGTCCGGCGCGGGCAAAATCGGAACAACCCGCCGCGGCATTGGTCCGGCCTATGAGGACAAGGTCGGCCGCCGCGCCATCCGAGTTTGCGATCTTGCTCATTTGGGCGAGCTCGATCCCCTGCTCGATCGCCTGTGCGCCCATCATGATCATCTACGCGCTGGCTTCGGGCGAGAGCCGGTCGACCGTGAACGGTTGAAGAATGATCTCGCCGAGATCGCCGAGTTCGTCCTGTCCTTCGCGCGGCCGGTCTGGCGCGACCTTGACGACGCACGCCGCCGCGGTCGCCGGATCCTGTTCGAAGGCGCGCAGGGCGTGCTGCTCGACGTCGATCATGGCACTTATCCGTTCGTCACCTCGTCCAACACGGTGGCGGGCACAACCGGTTCAGGCAGTGGCATGGGGCCCGGGGCCGCTGGTTTCGTGCTCGGAATCGTCAAGGCTTATACGACTCGCGTTGGTTCCGGCCCCTTCCCGACCGAGCTTGAGGACGAGATCGGACAGCGCCTCGGCGAGCGCGGCCATGAGTTCGGTACCGTCACCGGGCGCCAGCGCCGCTGCGGCTGGTTCGATGCGGTACTGGTGCGCCAGTCGGCCGCGGTTAGCGGCGTCACCGGCATCGCGCTCACCAAGATCGACGTGCTGGACGGCCTGGAGACAGTGAAGATCTGCACCGGATATCGCATCGGCGATACGGTTTACGACTATCTTCCGCCCCATTCTCTCGACCAGGCGCGCGCAGAACCCATTTACGAAGAAATGCGCGGCTGGAGCGGGACGACCGCGGGTGCGCGCAGCTGGGCCGACCTTCCGGCGCAGGCGATCAAATATGTCCGCCGGATCGAGGAGCTGATCCGCTGCCCGGTAGCACTTGTCAGCACCTCACCGCAGCGTGACGATACGATCCTGGTGAGCGACCCGTTCGCTTCGTAGTGCAGAAGGAAGAAAGGCCCGCCACGGCATAGTTGAAAACGTGGCGGACCCCCCGTCATCGAGATAGCTTCGGGGATACGAGGTGGCCATGATCATGTGGCCGTCACGCCACCGATTTCGCAACACTGTGGCCATTTAGAAGCAGTGCGGTTTTGGCGGCAAAGACGATCCAGCCAAGATATTATTGCGCGCTGGCGGCCGAGGGTTTCACTTCGGTCTGACGGGGCGTCGGCTCACGCAAGCGCAACTGCCTCCCGAGCATTGCCCGCGGCTTGAATTTCCTGTCCTACAGCCCGTCAAATATGGGATGAAGCCGGCGGCTTTTTCGCATCGTCAACATTCTTGGGTGCGGCTGCGAGCCCCGGCTAACTTCACAAAAATGGTCGCATCGCCCATGCAAATAGTGAAGTTAGCGTTCCGATCGAATGAATTTGGCTAGTGGCGGACCTCAAACTCCTCGCCCGCCTGAGGTTCGGCTTCGGCAACGTCGAACCGGTCGACGATCGCGGAAGGCGGACCATCGCGGAGCCGTTCGATCAGCTGCTGAACGACCGCCTCCTCGCCCGCAAGATGCGCCTCGACGCTACCGTCCGGGCAATTGCGAACCCAGCCGGCAACGCCGAGATCATCGGCCTGCTGCTGCGTCCAGCCGCGAAAGAATACGCCCTGGACCCGGCCAAAGATGCGAACGTGGCGGCCGATCCGGGCCATCACACCACGCTGATGTCGGGCGCGTCCTCGGCCTTCATGCCGACGACGTTATAGCCCGCGTCGACGTGGTGGATCTCGCCCGTGACGCCGGCCGCCAGGTCAGACAGCAGGTAGAGTCCGGCGCCGCCGACATCCTCGATCGTGACGTTGCGGCGAAGCGGCGAGTTATATTCGTTCCACTTCATGATGTAGCGGAAATCGCCGATTCCGCTGGCGGCAAGCGTCTTGATCGGACCGGCGCTGATCGCGTTGACGCGGATCGCTTCCGGACCGAGGTCCGCCGCCAGATATTTGACGCTGGTTTCCAGGGCGGCCTTGGCGACGCCCATCACATTGTAATGAGGAATGACCTTTTCCGCGCCATAATAGGAAAGAGTCAGCAGCGACCCGCCCTCTTTCATCATCGCCCTGGCCCGCTGGGCGACGGCGACGAAGCTGTAGACAGAGATGTTCATCGTCATCAGGAAGTTGTCGAGGCTGGTGTCGACATAGCCGCCGCGAAGCTCGTTCTTGTCGGAAAAGCCAATCGCATGGACGACGAAGTCGAGGCCGTCCCAGCGCTTCTTCAGATCGTCGAACGCCTGGTCCAGCGCCGCCATGTCGCTGACGTCGCAGTCGATCAGCAGGTCGCTGCCAAGCTGCTCGGCCAGTGGGCGCACCCGCTTCTCAAGCGCTTCGCCCTGATAGCTGAACGCCAGCTCCGCGCCCTGGTCGCGAAGCGCCTTGGCGATTCCCCAGGCCAGAGATCGGTCGTTCGCGAGTCCCATGATGAGGCCGCGCTTTCCCGACATCAAACCGCCCATTGGCTATACCCCTCTTTCCCCGCGCTGTTCGCGCAATCTGTCTTCTTCCGGGGCCGGTTCCTCTACCGGCACTTCATCCCGGTACGGCCCTTCATATATTTCGCCCCTTAGCGCCTTTCCGCCCGGCTCGACTAGGGCGGCGTTGAGTTCCGCTCCCGCAACGACGCCAAGGCCGATGACGAAGAAGAACAGCAGCGCGACCATGACCCCGGCGAGGCTGCCGTAGGTCATCTCGTACCCCCCGAAGAAGCCGATGACGTCCGGTAGAAGCTCTACTGTCAGCAGCCACCAGACCGTGACGACGAATGCGCCGGGCCATTTGCGGCACTCGATCGTTCGGTAGCGCGCCGGCGTGAGGACCAGGAAGATGATGTAGAAGGTCGCGAACAGCGTCACCGCCGGGACGATCTTGTAGAAACCAAGGCGCCTCCCGATCCCTTCGGAAAAGGGCAGCGCCTCAACCACGAAATGGTGGGCGGACGAGAGGAAGACGGAAACGCCGAACGCAGTCATCAGAAGGATGACCGATCCCAGGGTGATGGCCATCGCCGCTAGCCGATATTGCCAAAAGCTAGCCGAATATTTGACGCCGTAGGCGCGGCGCAGGATGTCGCGGATCGTCTCGATAAAGCTTGCGGCGGTCCACAGGCCGACAGCGGCGCCGAACCACAGCAGCATTCCGGAGCGCCCTTCGAGCACTTCCGTCACCGGGTTGGCAAGGACACTGGCAACGTCGGACGGAAGCCGGCCGAGGATCGCCTTGACCGCCAATGCCGTATCCTCGGTCCGCCCCAGCAGCCGCGCAATGGCCGCGGCCAGGATGAAGAAGGGAAATAGCGCGAGAAGCGACAGATAGGCGAGATTACCGGCGTGGATGAACCCATCGTCGTAAAGGCCGATGCCGACCCGCTTGGCGACGATCAGGGGCCGAATTTCACGCTTGGCCCGCTCGATCGCCGCCTTGCCGAAGCGGGCGCGCAGACGAGCCATGCGCTTGCGTCGTGCTTCGGGCGATTGCGGGTGATATTCCTTCATTCAGCCGCCTTGTCGTTCTGGGGGCGCTAAACCCCTAGCGAAGCCCTCGGGTTGCCGCCGCCTTCCCAATTTTCGGCAAACTGATGCAGTGCATCGTCTTGTGCGGGAAGGTCGATCGCAAGCTGGATCAACAGGTCGCCTCGATTGCCGTCCTTGCCGGTAAAGCCCCGTCCCTTGATCCTCAGCTGCTTACCCGACGTCGAGCCCTTGGGAACCGTCAGCATCACGGGGCCCTCTGGTGTCGGAACCTTGACCTTGCCGCCGAGCACAGCCTCCTTCAGCGTGATGGGCAAGGTCAGGCGGATATTCTTACCCTCTCGAGTGTAGAAAGGGTGGGCGCCGATCTCGATCGTGACGATTGCGTCGCCTCGTCCGCCCTGCCCTTCCTGACCCTGGCCGGAGAGGCGGATCTTGGTGCCGTCTTCGACCCCCTTTGGGAGCTTGAGATCGATGGTCCGGCCACCCGACAGCGTAACTCGCTGCTCCTTGAGTGTTGCAGCATCGACGAAGGCCACTTTTAGCCGATAGGCGCTGTCGGCTCCCTTTTGCGGTGCCCTAGCCCTGCCGAATCCGCCAAACGGGCCGCCGCTGCCCGCCCCGCGCCGACCCGAAGTGGCGGCACCGAACAGTCCCTCGAACAGGTCGGAAAGATCGGCGGTATCGCCCGAGAAGCCTCCGGGGAAACCTTCGTAACCACCTGCTGCCCCGCCAGGCCTGGAGCGCGCACCGCCGCCGAAACCACCGCCGAACGGGATTCGCGGATTGCCGTCCTCGTCGATTTCGCCCCGGTCATATTGGGCGCGCTTGTCCTTGTCGGACAGCAGGTCATAGGCCTTGGTAACCTGGGCGAAGCGTTCCGCCGACTTGGGATTGTCCTTGTTGCGGTCCGGGTGCAGCTGCTTGGCAAGGCTGCGATAAGCCTTTTTGATTTCGGCTTCGCTTGCCCCGCGATTGACGCCCAGCTGCTGATACAGGTCCATTCGTTTCCCTTCGCGCCCCCGTTTCAATGCCCGGCCCGCCGCCGTCAAGCGTCACGGAGCCTCGACAGGTTGGCGGCAACCGGGCAAATGCGCCGCATGGCCGACGATCCCATTGCCCTTTTCGACAGCTGGTTTGCGGAGGCGAAGGCTTCCGAGATCAATGATCCCGATGCGATGGCCCTGGCGACGGCCGACAAGGATGGCGATCCCAGCGTCCGAATGGTCCTTCTGAAAGGCCATGGGCCCGACGGTTTTGTTTTCTACACGAATGAGGACAGCAACAAGGGCCAGGACCTTGCGGAGAACCCGAACGCGGCCCTGCTTTTCCACTGGAAGTCGTTGCGGCGCCAGGTGCGAGTAGAAGGCTGGGTCGAGCGAGTATCCGACGACGAGGCCAACGCATATTTCGCCACGCGGTCGAGGGAATCGCAACTAGGCGCCTGGGCCTCCGACCAATCGAGTCCACTCCCCGATCGTGCCACGTTTGAGGACCGTTACGAGCAGGTGAAGCAACGGTTCGAAGGCGAGGCCGTGCCGCGGCCATCGAATTGGGGCGGATATCGCGTGCTGCCGCTGGTCATGGAATTCTGGCAGGACCGCGAACACCGGCTGCATGAGCGCCGCCTGTTCCTCGCTCAGGAGGACGGCAGCTGGATCGAAGGGCTGCTCTATCCATGAGCGGCGCCCACCATCATCACGCCCACGGCCATGGAAACCACCATCATGGTCACGGCCATCACCATGCCGAGCGGGCCTCGCTGACGGCCAGAGCGGCGCTTGCCAGCATTACCATGGCGCTGTTCCTGGTCGCGCTGAAGACCTGGGCCAGCTGGGACACGGGTTCGGTGGCGATGCTGGGATCACTCGCCGACACTACGCTGGATTTCATCGCCAGCCTGATCACCTTCCTTGGCGTCCGCTGGGCGGCGATGCCGGCCGACGAGGAGCATCGTTACGGCCACGGCAAGGCAGAGGCGCTGGCCGCGCTAACGCAGGTGACCCTCATCACCGTTTCCGCAGTCGGAATCGCCTGGCGGGCATTCGACCGGCTGCAGAGCGGGGCGCCGACCCAGGGCCTTGAACTGGGCATCGGCGTGTCGATCATCGCAATGGTCGCGACCCTCGGACTGCTCGCCTATCAGCGTTACGTCATCAAGCGGACCGGATCTGTCGCGATCCTGACCGATCACGTTCACTACCAGACCGATGTCCTCCTGAACCTGTCGGTCATCGGCGCACTGGTCCTGGACCAGATTCTTGGCTGGCGTCTCGCCGATCCTCTGTTCGGTTTCGCCATCGCAGGCTGGCTGATGTACGGCGCCTGGGGCGCCGCAAGCCACTCGGTCGACCAGCTGATGGACCGCGAATGGCCCGAGGAGGAGCGCGAAGCGTTCATCGCGGCGGCGCAGGAGTATCCCGAGCTGGCCGGACTCCATGACCTCAGAACCCGGACGTCGGGCGCCCACCGCTTCGTCCAGTTCCATGTCTGGGTGCCCGGCGACTGGACGGTGACGGAGGCGCATGACCGGATGGATGCAGTGGAGGAAAAGCTGCAGCATCGCTTCCCGCGGACCGAAATCATCATTCACCTGGACCCCGAGGGCCATACCGACCGCGAGGGAATCCTGCCCAAGCATTTGACGGAGAGCGCGCGATGACTCCGCATCCCATTTTCCAGGTCGATGCCTTTGCCGAGAAGCCCTTTGCAGGAAATCCTGCGGCCGTGATGCCGCTCGATCATTGGCTGCCGGAAGATGTGATGCAGGCGATCGCGGCGGAGAATAATCTCAGCGAAACGGCCTTTACCGTGCCGAGCGACCGTGACGACGCCGATTATGACCTTCGCTGGTTCACACCGGCGGTCGAGGTACCGCTTTGCGGCCATGCGACCTTGGCTGCCGGTCACATATTGATGCACGGGCAACAGGTTCGCTTTTCGACCAAGTCCGGAGTGCTCATCGTCGCTCGCGACGAGGAAGATCCCGGCTTGCTGAAACTGGACCTACCAGCTGCGCCGCTAAAGCAAGTGTCGGAACCGGAAGTTTGCAAGGCGCTGGGCCTATCGGATCGTCCCTTGTGGTTCGCCGAAGGCTGCAACGACAGCGTCATCGTCGCCGTCGACAGCGAATCCGAAGTGCGAGCGGTCGCGCCCGACTTCACGGCGCTCGGCAAAATCCACCGCATGGCGATCGTGACGGCGCCCGGCGACAAGCAAGACATCGCCAGCCGGGTGTTCGTCCCTTACGCGGGGATCGATGAGGATCCGGTGACCGGATCCGCCCATGCCGCCCTTGTGCCCTTCTGGGCCGAACGCCTGGGCAGGAACCGCTTCACTGCGCTTCAGGCAAGCAAGCGGACCGGCCTGCTGGAGTGCGAGTTGCGCGGCGATCGGGTGATCCTCGGCGGCCACGCAGTCACGGTGATCGAGGGCTACTTCCAGCTTTAGCTAGCGCCCGCGGCTCCAGATCAGGCTGTCGACCAGCCAGCTTCCATCGCGCTCGGTCAGGGTGGACGTAACGACTCCATCCACGTGGAAATCGGCGTCGGAGAGCCTGCCATTCAGATGCCCGGGGGCGACGACATAGGCCCTGTCGCCGGACACTTGTACGTCGGCAACGTCGAGACTTAGCGAAGCATGGAGGCGGTTGCGGGCATTTGCGAGACGCCGGAACCATTGCTCGGCCTCGTCGCGGCCTGCCCTTTGGAATGGGGCAACGTCATCGATGATGACTACATTTTCGCTCATTGCCGAAAGGCCGGCGCTATTCTCTCCGCTATTCATGGCGTCGATTACATGGCGCAGCGCGCTCAAGGCAGCTTCGTTTTCCGACATGACGGGCTCCTGGCAGCAGCCGCTAGCATGGAGTCGTGATTGTTCGGCGCAATCGGGGAAAGCCCGATAGGTCGCCATTACCGATCCGAGCCGCTAGGGGCGGCAGATGCCGGCAACTCGCCACTTCGATGCAATCATTATCGGTGCCGGTGCGGCGGGGATGTTTTGCGCGGCGCTCGCCGGACAGGGTGGTCGCCGCATCCTCCTTATCGATCATTCGCCAGAACCGGGCAGAAAGATCCTGATATCGGGCGGAGGTCGATGCAACTTTACGAACATCGGCGCTTCGGCCGCCAATTTCCTGTCCGCCAACCCGCACTTCGCCAAGTCGGCGCTCGGGCGATTTACCCCTGCGGATTTCATTGCTCTGGTCGATCGTCATCGCATCGCCTGGCACGAAAAGACGCTCGGGCAGCTATTCTGCGATGGCTCTTCAAAACAAATCGTCGCGATGTTGCTGGACGAATGTGCCGAAGGCGGTGTTGAAACCGCATTCGGCCAAGCGGCAACGGTCGACCATCGCGACGGCCACTTCCATGCCAGTTTCGGTCAATCGGAGGCAAAGGCACCCGCTTTGGTGCTCGCGAGTGGCGGCCTGTCCATTCCCAAGCTTGGCGCGACCAGCTTTGCCTATGACGTCGCGCGGCGCTTCGGTCATAAGATCGTCGAGCCGCGCCCGGCACTGGTCCCGTTGACGCTCCCTGAGGGCCAGGCCTTGTTCAAATCATTGTCGGGCGTTTCCGCGAACGTCATCGCCAGCACGGGCAAGGGGAAGTTTCGCGAAGCGGCGCTGTTTACACATCGCGGCCTGTCGGGTCCGGCTATCCTGCAGGCCTCGTCCTACTGGCGGCACGGCGAACCAGTCGCAGTCGATTTCCTTCCCGACCAGGCCGCCGGCTGGCTTCGCCAGGCAAAGCGGGAGGAGCCGAGGATATCACTTCGTCGCGCGCTCGGACGATGTCTGCCGGATCGGCTTGCCGAAACGCTTGGTGACCAGCTGAACCTTTCAGGGGAGCTTGCCAATATTCCGGACAAAGCCCTGGAAGGCGCCGAGCGTCGCCTCGGCGACTGGCATTTCATTCCGAACGGCAGCGAAGGATTCGCCAAAGCGGAAGTAACCATCGGCGGCATCAGCACAGCCGAATTGTCATCACAGACTATGCAGTCAAAACGCGTGCCCGGCCTCTATGCGATCGGTGAAGCTGTCGACGTTACCGGCTGGCTCGGCGGTTATAATTTCCAATGGGCCTGGGCCAGCGCTCATGCCGCTGCGCAGGCGATTGCAGCGGGCGACCGCTAGGCAGCGACTGCTTCGTCGATCACCGCAGCTTCCGTCGCGACGATCGTCCCGCCACCGAGCAGCCGATCTCCGTCATAGAAAACGGCTGACTGGCCCGGCGCGACTCCATATTCGGGAGCGGCGAACGTCAGCCGCTCTCCGTCCCAGCTGCCCTTTACGGGCTTTGCGAGGGAACGGACCTTGGCCTCTACCTCGACCTGATTCTCGGCCAGCCAGTTGATGCCCTCGACACGGGCCGCTGCCACCGCGAGAGCACGGCGCGGGCCGACCACCAACTTTTGTTCTTCGGGTTCGATCCGAACGACATAGAGCGGCTCCGGCTGCCCTCCGATCTCGATGCCGCGCCGCTGGCCGATGGTAAAATGGACGACGCCCTGATGCTCGCCCAGCACGCGGCCTTCGAGGTCGACAATCTGGCCCGGCGCCGCGGTTTCCGGGCGCAGACGCTTCACAAGGCCGGCATAATCGCCGTCGGGAACGAAGCAGATGTCCTGGCTGTCCGGCTTGTCGGCAACAACCAGGCCCGCCTCCACCGCCAGTCGGCGGGTCTCGCTTTTCGGCAAATCGCCTAGCGGAAAGCGGAGATAGTCGAGCTGGTCGCGCGTCGTGCCATAAAGAAAATAGCTCTGGTCCCGGGCCGGGTCGCGGCCCTTCCACATTTCCACGCTGCCCTCGCGCTCGACCCGGCGGACATAATGGCCGGTCGCCAGGCAATCCGCGCCGAGATCGCGCGCGAATCCGATCAGGTCTGTAAACTTCACGCCCTGGTTGCACAGGCTGCAGGGCACTGGTGTGCGTCCCTGAGCATATTCGTCGGCGAATCGGTCGATCACGCCGGTGCGGAAGCGGCTTTCGTAGTCGAGCACATAGTGCGCGATGCCGAGCCGGTCGCAGACGGTCTTCGCATCATAAATGTCCTGGCCTGCGCAGCAGCTGCCCGAGCGCTTCACTGCTTCGCCATGATCGTAGAGCTGGAGCGTGACGCCGATGACCTCGGCGCCGGTCTTCGCGGCCAGCGCCGCCACGACGCTGCTGTCGACGCCGCCCGACATGGCGACGACGATACGGGCATCGGCTGCTGGCCGGCCAAGCTGAAAATTTATCGTCATTTCGGATGTGTGAATCGGCAGGTCTTTACTCGAAATTCACCCTGTCCGGCTAGAGCAGGGTTCCCGGTAAGGGATGTGGGGGACGTTAATTGGCACGATTCGACGGCAATCTTAAGGCTGTGGGGGAAGCGAAGCTCGACGTCGACGAGCTTCTTTCGGCCCTGTCCGGATCATCCGGAACGGGCCGAAAGGAAAGGCAGGAGGCGATCGCCTGTTTCCTCTCGGCCAGCGAGGGGTGGATGGACGCCAAAAGCCGGTTGAAAGGCACGTTTGCCAGCGCGGTGAAGCCGTCATGGTTAACGAGCGATAAGGATTGATGAAGGGGAAGGTTACCGTTGTGTTTCAGACCTTCTCAACGGCTTTCAGTTAAAAATAGCCCATCGACAAAAGTTTAACGTGGTTGAGGTTTTGCAATGCTCGAGAATCAGAAATTTCGTCCCGCACAGGTCATCGGCCCGCTTGGCGAACCCCTGACGCTCGACTCGCTTCCGCCGGCCAGCACGACCCGCTGGGTCGTCCGCCGCAAGGCGGAGGTTGTGGCTGCGGTTGCGGGCGGGCTGCTGACGGTCGACGAGGCCTGCGAGCGCTATACGCTGAGCCTCGAGGAGTTCACCGGCTGGCAGCGCGCGGTCGACCGTTCGGGCATGCCCGGACTGCGCGTTACCCGTATCAAGCATTACCGCGACCAATATGAGCGCCAGCAGCGCTACTGATTTCTTCGTCCGTCCCCAGCGGCGAAAACATCAAGGGCTCCGCAGCAGTGCGGGGCCCTTTCTTTTTGGCCCATCCCCGCGCTTCGTTTCACTTCCGATACTAGACTTATTCGTTCCTTTCCCGGAACACATTCCGGCATCATGCGTCTGTGATGTCGTGAGGCGCCCCGCGTTAATGGGGGTCGCCAAAACAGGAGGGAACGCAATGGGTATTATCATTTGGCTCATCGTCGGCGGCGTCGTGGGTTGGCTTGCTAGCCTCATCATGCGAACCGATGCCCAACAGGGTATCCTCATGAACATCGTCGTTGGCATTATCGGTGCTGTCCTGGCAGGATTCATACTCGGCAAGGGCAACATCAATCAGGGCCTGACGGTTGAAACCTTCCTCTGGTCGCTGCTTGGCGCAGTCATCCTGCTTGCGGTCGTTAATCTCGTTCGCCGCGGCAGCGTGCGCTAGACAGAAAACCAGACGCAAATGAAGAAGGCCGCCCGGCACAAGCCGCGGCGGCCTTACTTTTTGGGCGCTGGGCTTACTGAAGCTCGAAGCTCATCGACACATTGACCTGCAGCTGCTGCGTGCCTGGATCGATCTTGGTATCGGCGGCAGCTCCACGTTCCGCCATTTGCGCCATCATGGGCATTGGCGGCGGGACATTATAGCCCCCGCCTTCGCTGACGGAAATCAGCCGTACCACCCGCATCCCAAGCGCCCGGGCATAAAGGTCCGCCCTTGCGCGACCGTTGGCGATGGCCTTGGTGCGGGCCTCGTCGAGGGCCGATTCCGGCTTGTCGATGGTGAGGTTCGGGCCGTTGATCTGGTTTGCGCCCTCCGCGACCAGCGCATCGAGGATCGTGCCGGTCCGCTTCAGGTCGCGAAACTTCACGTTGACCGTGTTCGTCGCGCGGTATCCGGTCAGCCGCGGCGGCCGGTTCTGATCATATTGATATTCCGGATTGAGGTTGATCGACGATGTCTGGATGTCCCGATCTTCGATCCCGGCCCGTTTCAACGCCGATCGAACCCGATCCATGCGGGCCGCATTCTCCTCGATGGCGGCGGTGGCGGTCGGCTGAAGCGTCTGAACGCCCGCCGAAATGATCGCGATATCCGGTACCCGAGTCACCTCTCCGGTCGCACTGACGTCCAGGCGGGTCCCGGTCAGTACAGGTAGTTGAACCGGCACGGTCTGGGCGTGGGCCGTACCAATAGCCATCGGGGCCGCCGCCAGTGCCAACGCTGCAACCAATCTCATCCGCATCATTACCTCCCGCCAACGAACAGGGCCATCGGCGCACCGTGGATGATGCGCGATGGCCCCAATATGAACGATTTGGGGTAGAAGTTCAGCGGCGCCGCAGAACCAGCCGATATACCAAAAGTATGAGAAATGCGCCGATTACGGCGGCAACGAAGCCTGCGGCTTCGCTTTCATCATACCATCCCACCGCTTTTCCGAGGAAACCTGCCAGCAGCGCCCCGGCGATGCCGAGCAGAATCGTGATCAGGCAACCTCCCGGGTCCTTGCCGGGCATGAGCAGCTTGGCGATGCCGCCGGCCAGCAGGCCGATCACAATCCAGCCAAGGATTCCGTAGTTTTCGATCATCCCTTACTACCTCCCTGTGGTAAAACGGCGCAACGACCTTGGATCACGCTCGTTTCAGCTTTGCAACAACGCGCGTCGGTGTAAGGGGTGCCGCCGTTCGTAGAAAAAGCCTTTCCACAAGCGGCGAAGGCAGTGCAGTTGCGCCGAGTGACTTATTTGCGTAATACAGTGAAAGCAGCTCATAATGCAGCTTATGTTGCTGCTGCTGATTACGATTGGTGGAAAGAATGCGTCTTATGAACCGGGAAACGAGTTTCTCCAGCTCCGACACACTGGTCGTTGTGGACCGGTCGACGCGGCGGCGGAACATCATCATCGCCGCGGTGGTGGGCATCGCTGTCCTGCTGGCGGCCTTCCTGATCTTTGGTCGGGGCGGCGACGAAAAGGCTGCCGGTGCAGCGGGTGCAGGTCCCGGCGGCGGGCAAGTACCGACCGTGACCGTGGTCGTACCGGGCCGGACCCAGGTTGCGCGGGCAATTGCCGCCACCGGATCGCTGGCAGCACGCGTCGACATGCCGGTTGGCGTTGCCGGCGAAGGCGGAATGGTCGCCTCGGTCCTGGTCCAGCCGGGTCAGTGGGTTGGCGCCGGACAGACGCTTGCCGTCATCGATCGTGCCGTCCAGGCACGTCAGACGCAGCAGCTTGCAGCCCAGGTCCAGGTCGCCCGCGCCGACGCAGCGCTGGCCCAGAATGAATTTGAACGCAGCGAATCGCTGGTCGGCCGCGGTTTCGTCTCGAAGGCGGACCTCGACCGCAAGCGGGCAGCCCGCGACGCCGCAACTGCGCGTGTCCGCGTTTCCGAGGCAAGCCTTGCAGAAAGCCGTGCCCGCATGGGCCGGCTGGATATTCGCTCACCGGCGGCAGGCTTGGTCCTTGAGCGTAACGTCGAGCCGGGCCAGGTCGTGAGCCCCGGATCGGGCGCTTTGTTCCGCGTCGCTCGCGGCGGCGAAATGGAGCTGAAGGCACAGCTGAGCGAGGCCGACCTTGTCACCCTGAAGGTCGGAGCTCCGGCCAGCGTGACCCCGGTCGGCTCGGCGCAAAGCTATGCCGGATCGGTTTGGCAGATTTCCCCGGTGGTCAACATGCAAAACCGGCAGGGCGTGGCGCGTATCGCACTTCCCTATAACGAAACGCTGCGTCCGGGCGGGTTCGCATCGGTCAGCATCGTTGCCGGTTCACAGGAAGCACCGGTCCTGCCGGAATCCGCGATCCAGAGCGATGACAAGGGCAACTTCGTCTACGTCGTCAGCAAGGCCAACCGGGCCGAGCGTCGGCCGGTCAAGACCGGTACCGTTACACCGGCCGGGATTGCCGTCGTCGAAGGGCTGAGCGGCAATGAAATGGTCGTCCTTCGGGCAGGCGGCTTCCTGAATCCTGGGGACCGGGTGCGCCCGCAACGCCAGAAGAACTAAGTCAGGCCGGATTGGGAATAGTCGCATGAATTTCAAGAATATCTCGGCCTGGTGCATCCGTAACCCGGTTCCCCCGATCGTGCTGTTCATCGGGCTGACGCTGGCCGGCCTGGTTGCGTTCATGCGAATGGATGTCCAGGACACCCCGGACATCGAGTTCCCGGTCGTCATTGCCAGCATCAGCCAGCCCGGCGCGGCGCCGACCGAAATCGAGAACCAGATAACGCAGCTGGTGGAATCCTCCGTCAGGACGCTGACCGGCGTTCGCAGCATCAGCTCGACGGCAAATGAAGGTTCTTCGACCACCGTGGTCGAGTTCGAGATGGGCACCGACGTCAACCAGTCGGTCAACGAAGTGAAGAACGCCATCGACCAGATCCGCGGAGAGCTGCCGGACGGGATCCTTGAGCCGTTCATCGAGAAGGAAACCACCTCCAGCAATCCGATCGCTTATTATGCGGTTGCGGCGCCCGACATGACGATCGAGCAATTGAGCTGGTTCGTCGACGATGCGGTCGCAAAGCGGCTGCTGGCGATCAACGGCATGGCGCAGGTCCAGCGCAACGGCGGCGTGGACCGCGAAATCAGGGTCATTCTGGATCCAGCGCGCATGCAGTCGCTTGGCGTTACCGCCTCGCAGGTCAACTCGGCGCTACGGCAGCTGAACGTCAATGCCGCAGGCGGACGGGCGGAGATCGCCGGCTCACGCCAATCGGTTCGCGTCCTCGGCAATGCGGTCAACGCCTATGAACTTTCGCAAACCCAGATCCAGCTGCCGGGCGGCCGCACGGTCCAGCTTGCCGACATTGCCAGCGTCAGTGACAGCTTCGGCGAGCAACAGCGTATCGGTAAGATCCGTGGCGCCCAGGTCGTCAATTTCTCGATGGCCAGAGCGAAGGGCGCATCCGACGTCACCGTCTACGACAATGCGGTGAAGGAACTCGAGAAAATCGAGAAGGAGAACCCGGGGATCAAGTTCACCGAGCTGTTCACCAGCGTCGATTATACCAAGCAGCAATATTCCAGCTCGATGCTGGCGATGGTCGAAGGCGCCGTCCTCGCGGTCCTGGTCGTCTTCCTGTTCCTGCGCGACACCAGGGCGACCCTGATTTCCGCGATTGCCATTCCGCTCTCGGCGATTCCCGCCTTCTGGTTCATGGACCTGATGGGCATCACCCTGAACTCGCTGTCACTCCTCGCGCTGGGCCTCGTGGCCGGCGTCCTGGTCGACGACGCGATCGTCGAGATCGAAAATATCGTGCGCCACATGCGCATGGGTAAATCCGCATATCAGGCGTCGATTGATGCAGCTGACGAAATCGGTCTCGCCGTGCTCGCGACCACCATGTCGATCGTCGCGGTGTTCCTGCCGGTGGCGATGATGCCCGGCATTTCCGGCCAGTTCTTTAAGAATTTCGGCTATACGGTCGTTCTGGCCGTGCTGATGAGCCTGTTCGTTGCGCGAATGATCACGCCGCTCATTGCCGCCTATTTCCTGAAGGCACACGGAGCGCAGTCGCACGGCGAAGGCAAGCTCATGGATTATTACATGAGCGTGCTACGCTGGTCGCTCGATTCATCGAAGGCCAAGGCCATGCGCGCCGAGCTGGGGACCGTGCCGCTTCGCCCGGCCTACTGGTTCGTCGAGTTCTTCTTTATCCTGCTGGTCGTCGCTGCCTTTGGCGGAACGATCGCAATGGTGCCGAAGCTCATGACGCCACTGGAGCTGCCGGCGATCGTGCCGATGGCGATTGGGTTCGTGCTGGCGCTCGTCGCCGGCTACCTGGCGGTAAAGCTGCTGGGCCTTGCAATCCGAGCCGCCAACAGCGGCGCAGCCAGCTATCATGATTTCATTACCGGCCGGTGGACCGCGCGCTTCCGCGACCATCGCATTTGGATCATGGGCATCGGCTTCCTGTCGTTCGTCGCGACGATCGGCATGTTCATGTCGCTCCCCAGCCAGTTCTTCCCGACCACCAATTCGGACTTCAGCCGCCTGAGGATCGAAATGCTCCCGGGAACCACGATCGAGCAGACCGAAGCGGTTGCCGACCAAGTTGCGGACATCATCAACGAGCAACCCGAAACACTGACGGCGCTTGAGAGCATCCGCGAAGGCAATGCGAATATCTTCATCACCCTGAAGAAGGATCGCGAGCGCAGCAGCATCGATTATGAGCGGGATATTACGCCGCAACTGGCGCAAATCCCGGATGCGCGGGTCAGCTTCATGTCGCAGAGCGGCGGGGGTGGCACCGGTCGCGACATTTCGATCATGCTTTCCGGATCGGATCCGGTGCTGCTTAACCAGACGGCTAGCAAGCTGGTCGATGAGATGAGCAACCTTAAGGAAATCCGGGCACCGCGGGTCAACGCCGACCTCCGCCGGCCGGAACTGCTGATCAAGCCGCAGCTGGACCTTGCTGCCCAGCTTGGCGTGACGACGACCGCGCTGAGCCAGACGATCCGCATCGCGACGATGGGCGACATCGATCAGAACAGCGCCAAATTCTCGCTGAGCGACCGACAGGTGCCGATCCGCGTCATGCTGCCGGAGAATTCTCGGCGAGACCTTGAGACCATCCGCAACCTGCCGGTGCCGACCACGTCGGGCGGCAGCGTCCCGCTGAGCCGAGTGGCGGAAATCAGCTTCGGATCCGGTCCGACGACCATCCAGCGTTATAACCAGAACCGCCGCATCTTCGTCGGCGCGGATCTGGCCCCGAACGTAGTCAAGAGCGAAGCGATGGCGAAGATCAACGCGCTGCCGACCATGACCAACCTCCCGACGGGCGTCTCCAATGCCCCGTTTGGCGATGACGAGTGGCAGGCGGAGATGATGAACGGCTTCCTGGTGGCCCTGGTCTCCGGCGTGATGCTGGTGTTCGGCGTGCTGGTGCTGCTCTACCGCCGCTTCATGTCGCCGCTGGTCAACATGGGTTCCTTGCTCCTGGCACCTCTGGGCGGCCTGATCGCGCTGGCGATCATCGGTCAGCCCCTGTCGCTTCCGGTGTTCATCGGCATCCTCATGCTGTTCGGTATCGTCGCCAAGAACTCGATCCTGCTGGTCGACTTTGCCGTGGAGATGATGGACCATGGCATGACCAAGTTCGAAGCCTTGATGGAAGCAGGTCACAAGCGCGCCCAGCCGATCGTGATGACCACGGTGGCGATGGTCGCGGGCATGGTTCCGACGGCCGTATCGCTGTCGGGCGACGGCGCGTGGCGCGCACCGATGGGCACGGTGGTGATCGGCGGCCTCATATTGTCGACGCTGCTCACCCTGTTGATCGTGCCGGCCGGCTTCAGCCTGGCGGATGGCCTGGAGAAGCGCGTCGGACCGTGGCTGCGCAAGCGCGTCCTGACGCTTGAACATGGCCATGAAGATCCCGGCCGCATGACACCGCAACCGGCGGAGTGACATCGCCAACGCTGGGGTTAGAGTGGCGGTGATGAGTTCACCGCCTCCCGCCCCGGTTCTTGCCCGGTTCAATCCGGCCCAGCCTGGCGCGGCGGGGATGAAGGCTGCCGCAACCGGGCTGCTGGTGGTGATGGCGGCGATCTTCGTCATCGCCCGGCATTTCGAACATGCCTATCCCTGGGTCGGCTATGTGAAAGCATTTGCCGAGGCGGCGATGGTCGGCGGCCTGGCCGACTGGTTTGCCGTCACCGCCCTGTTCCGTCATCCCCTTGGCCTTCCGATCCCGCACACCGCGATCATACCGCGCAACAAGGATCGTATCGGCGACGCGCTGGCCAACTTCCTGCAGCAGAACTTCCTCGTCGCCCCCGTCGTGGCGCGACGAATGCGGAATATGGATGTGGCCGGCGCCGTCGGCCGGTTCCTCCAGGCGCCCCAAGGCGAGGAAACGCGCATCCGGAGGGGTGCCAGCCGTCTCATCGCCGACCTGTTCGAAAGCCTGGACGACGAGCGGCTGGGCGGACTGGTCAAGACATCCATCGCAAACCGCATCCGCAAGATGGAAGTGTCGCCGCTCCTTGGGCACGCGCTGGCCTCGGCGATCAACGAGGATCGCCATGTACCGATGCTGGAGGCGGCGATCCGATGGACCGCCCGCGCACTGGACGCCAACGAAGGCCTGATCCGCGATATGGTCCACAAGCGGGCCAATTGGGTGCTGAAGCTGGCCGGCCTCGATGCGAAGCTTGCCGATGCGATCGTCGATGGGCTGCGAAAGCTCAGCGCCGACATGCATACCGACCCGGCCCATCCAGTCAGGGTGAAGATTGAGCAGGCGCTGGCCGACCTGGCGAACGACCTCCAGACAAAGCCCGAAACCAGGGAGAAGGTCGAAGAAATCAAACAGCAGCTGCTCGACAACAAATCGGTGTCGATGTGGCTCGACACGCTTTGGCAAAAAGGCCGCGAGGCGATCATCCGCGCCGCCCGCAATCCCGACGCCGCCATGGCCGGGAAACTGGGCGATGTGCTGAAATCCATGGGCGAGAGCCTGGAGAACGACCCGCGCCTCAAGTCTGCGATCAACATGTTCGTCCGCCGGTCCGTGTCCGGGATGGCCGCCAGCTATGGCGGTTCGATCGTCAAGCTGGTCAGCGAAACGGTTCGCCGGTGGGATGCGCAAACCATAACCGACCGACTGGAAACGACAGTCGGCCGTGACCTTCAATATATCCGGATCAACGGAACGCTTGTCGGCGGGTTGGTCGGCGTCGTGCTGCACGCGCTCGACGCGATCTAGGGGCTTGCATCCGCGCCATTGACCGGCTCCATTCCCCTTCGAAATCGATCAGGGGAATCACCGAAATGAAGTTTGCCGCCGGACTTGCCGCGACCGTAGCCGCGTTCGCTCTTGCCACTCCATCAATCGCCCAGACGCCCGAGGCGGTAACGGTCATTCACGCCGGTACCGTCCTGACCGATCCCGGCAAGGCAGCCCTCAGCAACGCAAGCGTGATCGTCCGCGGACGGACGATCGAGGCGGTCCAGCCCGGCTTCGTCGACGTGCCCGGCGCGAAGGTCGTCGACTTGCGCAACGCTACGGTCCTTCCGGGCCTGATCGACAGCCATGTCCACTTGAGCGGCCTCGACGATCGCTTCCAGGCGCGATTGCTCGCGTCAACGCGCGACAATGAGGACGAAGCCTATACCGCGCTGATCAACGCCCGGAAGACGCTGCTCGCCGGGTTCACGACCGTTCGCGACCTGGGTGGCGATCCGCGTCTGGTGATCAGCCTGCGAGATGCCATCAACGCAGGTGATCTGGCCGGCCCGACGATCATTTCCGCCGCCAGGATGGTGTCGGTGTCAGGCGGCCACGGCGATGCGCGCAACGGTCGCAACCGGGACGGAGCGGCGGCGGTCGCCAACCCCGGCAACGTCTGCAACGGCGCCGACGATTGCCGCCGTGCGGTTCGCGAGCAGATCAGCGCCGGTGCCGACGTCATCAAGATCGCCGCGACCGGCGGCGTCCTTTCGAATGTGCCGGGCGGCCTAAACCAGCAGATGATGGATGACGAGATGCGGGCCGTCGTCGCAACTGCAAGGACGTTCGACCGGAAAGTCGCGGCGCATGCCCATGGGGTGGAAGGGGTCAACGCAGCCCTTCGTGCCGGCGTCAGCTCGATCGAACATGGCACCTTCACCAACGAAGAGACCTTCCGGCTCTACAAGGAAACCGGCGCTTACTATGTCCCGACATTGCTGGCGCCTGCTGCGGCACTGGCTGACGGACAGCGCGGCGCACTGACAGCTGCCCAGTTCGACAAGGCCAAGCTGGCTGCGGGGAATGCGGAGAAGAGCTTTGGCGAGGCCATCAAGCGCGGCGTCAAGATCGCTTTCGGGACCGATACCGGCGTCAGCCCCCACGGCCGCAACGCCGAGGAATTCGCGCTGATGACCAAGAACGGGATGAGCCCTGCCCTGGCAATTCGTTCCGCGACCGTCGACGCCGCCGAACTGCTAGGCCTTTCCGCCCGCGTGGGAACGATCGAACCGGGCAAGGAAGCGGACATCATCGCCGTTGCCGGAGACCCGACGAGCAATGTTCGCCTGCTCGAGAATGTCGGCTTCGTGATGAAGCGTGGAAAGCTGATCAAGCTGGACGGCAAGCCGCAGCTGACCGCCGCCGACTAGCCTGCGCTAACACGCTCTATGGTTGCACCGACGGCGGAGAGCTTTTCTTCGAGCCGCTCATAGCCGCGGTCGAGGTGGTAGACGCGAAGCACCTCGGTCTCCCCCTCGGCCGCGAGGCCGGCGAGAATGAGGCTCATCGAGGCGCGGAGGTCGGTCGCCATCACCTGCGCGCCGGTCAACGGATTGCCGCCCTTGACGATGGCGGATCGGCCATGGACTTCGATGTCAGCGCCCATCCGGCGAAGCTCCGGAACATGCATGTAGCGGTTCTCGAAGATGGTTTCCTCGAGGAAGCTTTGCCCCTCGGCGACCAGCAACATGGCCATGATCTGGGCCTGCATGTCGGTGGCGAAGCCCGGATAAGGCGCGGTCGAGATGGCGAGCGGGCGGAGCGGCTGGTGGGCGGTGACCTTCATGCCACCATCGGTGAATTCGATCGCGAGCCCAGCAGCTGCCAGCGCGTTGGTGGTTGCCAGCATCTCGTGCGGGCGTACGCCGACGAGCTCGATCGAACCGCCGGTGATGCCGGCAGCGCAGGCGTAGCTGCCCGCTTCGATCCGGTCCGGCATTACTTCATATTCGCAACCATGCAGGCCTTCGACGCCGTCGATGATGAGGTGCGAGGAGCCGATGCCTTCGATCTTCGCGCCCATCGCCACTAGCAGGTTGCAGAGGTCGACGATCTCGGGTTCGCGCGCCGCGTTGAACAATTGGGTTCGGCCGGTCGTCAGCACCGCTGCCATCAGCGCATTTTCGGTCGCGCCTACAGACACGACGGGGAAGCTGAAGTCGCCGCCAGGAAGCCGGCCCTTGGGCGCGGTGGCCTTCACATAGCCGGCGGCGATCTCGATCTCCGCGCCCATGCATTCGAGCGCTTTCAGGTGAAGGTCGATCGGCCGGTCGCCGATTGCGCAGCCGCCAGGCAGTGAAACGGTCGATTCGCCGGCTCGGGCCAGCATCGGCCCAAGCACCAGGATCGAGGCCCGCATCTTTCGGACCATGTCATAGGGAGCGACGGTCGAGGCGATCTCGCTCGCCTGCAAAGTCATCTTGCGGCCAACCTCGCCCTTCTTGACGCCCGCGACCGAGGTCGAGACGCCGAGACCGTTGAGCAAATGGCCGAAGCTGTCGACGTCCGCCAGGCGCGGCAAATTGGCCAGCGTCAGCTTCTCGTCGGTGAGCAACGCGCAGGGGAGCAGCGTCAGTGCGCTGTTCTTTGCGCCCGAAATCGGGATCTTGCCTTCGAGGCGCTTGCCGCCGGTGATGCGAATGGAGTCCATTGCCGCGCTTTAGCGCGCCGGATGAGACTCACAAGATGTCAGGCTTTTTCCAAGGTGCACTGAAGCGGGTGCTGATTCTCCCGCGCGAAGTCGATGACCTGAGAAACTTTCGTTTCCGCGACTTCGTAGGTGAAGACCCCGCACACGGCCACGCCCTGCTGGTGGACCTGAAGCATGACGCGGGTCGCATCTTCTAAGTCCATGGTGAAATAGCGCTGCAGAACCAGGACGACGAACTCCATCGGAGTATAGTCGTCGTTCAGCATCAGCACCTTGTAGTTGCTGGGCTTCTTCGTCCGCGGACGCGTGCGCGTTACGACTCCGGTCTCGATCTCGTCGAGGCCGTCGCCTTGTCCCGGCTCGTCGCCGGCCATCAGAATCACTCGGTCAATCATGTCGGCCTAAAATATGGCATCCCCGCAACGAGCCGCAAGGCGGCAGGCTCCACATGTCCCGAAAAGAAAAGCGGCCGCCCCCGGGAGGGGACGGCCGCGAACAGGGTTGCCTCACACAAGAGGGGAGAGGTTAGGCAACCAAAGTGTTGATGCGCTCGGCATTGAGGCTGGCGCGGGTCTGGAGCGGTTCGACCGCTTCACCAGCCAGCTTCACGACGCGCTCGGTCAGCTTCGACGTCTCGGCGACCATGCGGTCGAACGAAGCGCGAGCCAGTTCCGACTGGATCTGGAAGAATTCGGCCGGCGACTTGGCTTCAGCCAGGGTCTTCACGGCGTCGGAAGCCTGCTCGATGCCTTCACGGCCCGAAGCAATGACGTCCTGGCCGAGGGCCTTGGCGCCGCCAACGGCGATGCGGCCGGCTTCGACGAACGCTTCGACATTGGCCTTGGTCAGCTCGCTCAGCTCTTCAGCGGCCTTCTGCGACTTGGCAGCGATCTGCTGCGAACGCTCACCGGCTTCGGAAACGAACTGCTGGTACTTGTCGGCGCCCGGAAGCTGGAAGCCGGCGAACAGCTGGTTGAAATCATAAGTCATGGTCTTGGTCCCTTCGATTTGCTTGACGCTGGCTGCGGCCTTCTTGGCCACGGTCGCCTTACGGGCGCGCTTGACGGTCTTCGCTGCGCGCTTGTTGACCTTCTTCACCGCTTCGACGACCGGAGCGGCCGGCTTGCGGGTGCGGCGAGCCTTCGGCTTTGCCTTGGCGACCGGCTTGGTTTCGATCACTGGGGTGTTCACAACCGCCGGGGCAGCAACTACTTCAGTTGTCTCGGCAACGGCCTTCACCGGTGCTTCGGCAGCCTTGGCAACCGCTTCGATCTTTCCCTCAACCTTGGTCTCTTCAGCCACGTCAAAAACTCCTTTGCTGCGGTGCAACATAGTGCACTGCGGTATGGGTTTCAAGCATTTTTTGTGCATTGCACAATAAAACGGATTTGCGGTGCCGCTTGACGTAGCGGCGGGTGCCAAGGCAACAGCGCACATGGCCGACCCGACCAACTCCCAGCTCCGCCGCCGCCGCGGCCTTCTGATCGTCCTGTCGTCACCTTCGGGCGCAGGAAAATCGACCATCAGCCGAATGCTGCTGGAATCCGACCCGCACATCACCCTGTCGATCAGCGCAACGACGCGGCCGATGCGGCCCGGCGAGGTCGAGGGCGTCGACTATCACTTCGTCGATGAGGCGGAGTTCCAGCGGATGGTTCGCGAAGGCGAATTCGCGGAGTGGGCGCCGGTATTCGATCACCACTATGGCTCGCCGCAAGCGCCGATCAAGGCAGCCCTCCGGGAAGGTCGCGACGTCATTTTCGACATCGACTGGCAGGGCACGCAGCAGCTGCACGCCGCCATGGGCGAGGATTTGGTTCGAGTCTTCATCCTGCCGCCTTCGATGAAGGAGCTGGATCGCCGCCTTCATGAGCGCGGTACGGATAGCGACGAAGTCATTGCCGGCCGGATGCAGCGTGCCGCGGCCGAAATCAGCCACTGGGCCGAATATGATTATGTCCTGATCAACGAGGACATGGACGAATGCTTGCGCGAGGTCCGCTCGATCCTGGATGCGGAGCGGCTGAAACGCTGGCGTCAGGCGGGGCTGGTCAGCTTCGTCCGTGACCTGGTTGCAAGCTCACCGGCGCAATAGCTCCAGAAAACGGGCTGCTGCGAGGAAGTCCCGCCGCCGCGCATCAAGCGCCGCACGAGCTTCGGCATCGTCGCCCCATTGTTCCAGCTGCCATCGGTCGTCGAGGCTGACCGCCTCCCAGACCGCTTCGGCAGGCATCATTTCCTCGTGAACAGCAAGCGCCGCAACCAGCGATCCGCCGATCGTGACCATTTGCGAGAAGCCAGCGAGGTAGAAGGCGTCGAGAGCCATCACCTCATGGGATAGCTTGCGCACCGTGTCGGCAGGCTGCTCGACATGCATAACGCCGGTGCAGATCGCGAAATCGACGTCGTAACGGCGTCGAGCCCATTCGAGTAGTACATCCCACGACTCTTGCTGCCATTGCACCAGCGCGTCCGGTCCCTCCGCGCGGTAACATGTGAGGTCGCCTTCGCCGTAGCGCGCGATTCCCGAGGCAAATTGCTCCTTGTCCGGCGCAATACGATCTATCGCCGCATTGGCGAGACCGGTGAGCGGCATTTTCCGCGGATCGATTTTGTCGCCGACGCCGTTCCATTCCTCCGCAACGGCTTGCGCCAGTTGCTCAGTTGGCAAGATCAAATCCACCTTTGCGGGGGTCTTTACCCGCCGGCCGTCGAGCGCGATCGCGAAGCCACCATCGATCGCGATTGCTTCCGCCAATTCCCAGAAGCGCTTCACTGGTCAAGCCGCTCCCAACCGCGCTTCAGGATTCGAGGGGCGACCAGCGCGTCAACGACGCCGATGATCGCGAGGATTCCGCCGAGGAGCGGCCATCCGCCAAGGCGAACAAGGTCGGAGAAGGCGATGGCGAGGCCCAGCAGGAAGGTCGCAACTCCGACGAGCCGGATCGCCGCGAATATCTGAAAGCGTTTCCTCCAGAGTTCCTCGTCTCTCATGACTTTTTTCCGATCCAATCATTGGCCAGCGCGATCACTTGGCTCGGCTCCATTGCGACAGTGTGAGCACCATATGCCGTCAATTCTTCGACCTCGTGATAGCCCCACCCTGCGCCGATCGCGCCGGCGCCGGCACTCCTGGCGCATCCCATGTCCCAGCCGGTATCGCCGACGAAGATGGTCTGGCCGGGCTCCGCCCCTGCCTCTGCCATGGCCGCCAGCGCCATGCCGGGATGCGGCTTGGATGGATTTCGGTCGGCCGTCTGCAAGGTTACGAATCTGTCGCCAAGTCCATGAGCTTCAAGGCAAAATTTAAGACCGCGATCGCTTTTGCCGGTCGCCACGCCGAGCAGCCAGCCGTCCGACTCCAGCTGGTTGAGCAGCTCGATGATGCCGTCGAACAATGGTTCGTCGACCTGCCCAGCGCCGCGCATCGCGAAGAAGGCTTCCTTGTAGGATTGGGTGAGCGCGGCATGATCGCCGTCCGGCGCGAGGCGCTCCATCGATTCCATCAGGCTGAGCCCAATGACTTTCCGGGTGACCTCGATCGGCGGGCAAATAATGCCGTGCGCGTCGAATGCCTGTTCGAGCGCCGCGCGGATGGTCGCGCCGCTATCGACCAGGGTCCCGTCGCAATCGAAAATCGCGAGCTTGTTCATTTGCGCCGGGTTGGCCGCTTTGCTGGCTTTCCGCCGCCATCGCCGCCACGAGCGCGGCGTTCGCCCTTGCGGGCCTTGCGCACGGACTTCGCATGAGCCGCCGCGCGCTTGGCCTTTGTCACGGGCGACTTGGCAGGATCAGGATTGTCGAGCGGCATCATCTCGCCCGCCATGATGTCGAACCCCAGCATCCCCAGGCTCTCGGCGAAATGCTCCGGCAATTCCGCCGTCTGGTCGATGGCCTTGCCGTCCAGTCCTTCGACCTTCAGCCGCCGGGCGTGAAGGTGGAGCTTGCGACTGACCCCGCCAGTCAGGAAGGCAGCCGCCCCGCCATATTTGGCGTCGCCGACGATCGGATGGCCGATCGCCGCCATATGGGCGCGAAGCTGATGGGTGCGGCCGGTCAGTGGTTGAAGCTCGACCCATGCCGCACGGTTCCCGGCCCGATCGATAAGGCGGTAGCGGGTCCTCGCGGGAAGGCCGCTTTCATGGTCGACATGCATTTTCTCGCCGCCGGTGCCGGGCTGCTTGGCGAGCGGGGCGTCGATCACGCCTTCGTCGGCGGAAGGAACGCCGGTGATGATCGCCCAATAGACCTTGCGTGCCGTGCGGCCCGCGAAAGCCTTGGCGAAGTGACCGGCTGCCCGAGCCGACCGAGCCACAAGCAATACGCCGCTGGTATCCTTGTCGAGCCGGTGGACCAGCTTCGGACGTTGCCCGCCTTCGTCGGCGAGGCCGTCGAGCAGCCGATCCAGATGCTGGACGGTCTTGGTCCCGCCCTGCGTCGCGAGGCCCGGCGGCTTGTTGAGCATGAACCAGTCACGTCCCTTGGCCAGCACCATCTCCTGTACGAAGGCGGCTTCGTCGTCGCTCAAAGGCTCGACAATGCGTTTCGGGCGGGCGCCCGGTCCTTCGGCAGGTGCTGCTTCCGCCGGCGGAACGCGAAGGACCTGCCCGGTTTCCAGTCGATCGCCCGGTGTGGCGCGCTTGCCGTCGACCCTTAGCTGACCGGTCCGCGCCCAACGCGAGACGAGATTGAAGCTGATGTCGGGAAGG
Organism: Sphingomonas caseinilytica; assembly: GCF_023516455.1. GTDB lineage: Bacteria > Pseudomonadota > Alphaproteobacteria > Sphingomonadales > Sphingomonadaceae > Sphingomicrobium > Sphingomicrobium caseinilyticum. The sequence goes on from NZ_JAMGBA010000001.1 coordinate 1,299,469, forward strand.
TGCCGCTTGAACCAGCGATCGAGGCGAATTCCGTCATCATCCTCGCCGACGGTAAACGTCCGCGCATTGTCGCTAGGTGCCTGGGCCATGGCGGCCCCTTAGCCGCGCTCGGACCAATAGTCGAACGTGCGCTGCTGCAGCTTCTTGATGAACCGGTTCGCCCTCGGTCCTTCCCACGGGCCGGCATAGCCATGTTGCCGGGCACCTTCGATCCACCAGCCCTGGCCCGGGAGGCCGTCCGACTGGCGAACGACGAGCACGGCGAGTTCCGGCTCGCCCCGCGCCTCGGCATCCCGGTCGACGACGCCCAGCGTCTTGCACAAGGCGCGCATCTTGGGCCGCGAAAAGCCGTAACCGAGATGCTCGAGCAATTCCGAATAGCTGAGCGCATGTCCCGCAGCAGCTGCGGCAACCAGATGTGCCCTGATTTCCTGCCAATCGCCGAGCGCGGCGGCGCTTTCCGTCATTCCTTCGGCTGTTCGGCGACCGGCGTCAGCTCGAACACGTCGAGACGGGCGCCCGACTGGGTGAAGGGAATCACCAGCCGCCATTCGAACGGTGCGATCCGCTGGAAAACGCCAGCCATGTCACGCTTTGGATCCTCTCCATAAGCGCGAGCCTCCTCCTCATTGCCCAGCGCCAACGTGCCGAGGAAGATCAGGCGGCTCTCATTATCATCCTCCCACAAGCGGCCCGCGGGCCGCTGGCTGCCGGTTTGCTTGACGATCGTGAACAGGTCACCCTCGACGTCGACGTAACAGAAGAAGGGCTTGAACTTCTGAAAGGCAGGCCCCCGAGCTCGTTCACGGCCAAGCCGGATCATCCGGCAACTATAGCTTCCGGGTGTGGGCGCGGGCTTTGGAAGTGCGGCATCAGGGTCAAGCAACCGGCCCTCTGCCCGTATGTCATTGCCGAAGCCGCCGCTCCTGGCTTCCGCCAGGCCGTTCGACCAAGCCGTATCAAGGCGCTGAATCCGGTTGGCATCTTCAGAATTCGCGACACCAAGCCAAACGTCGGTTTTGGTCTGCGGAGGGGCCGTGATCACCGGGCGCGGCTTTTCTTCCTTCTCGACGGTGCAGCCCCCTGCCCCGATCGCAAGCAAAAGCATGGCGGACCGAAAAGCCCTCAAATGCGCGACTCCTGAATGCCTAAGCCCCGGCACCCGCAAGGTGACAAAGGCGAGCAACGCTTGCAACTAAGCAAATGTTCAGCATGTCGATTGACTGGGGCGTTACAGCCGTTAGGCGCACGCCAAGTGAACGTTCCCACGCCCCAGCAGCCAGCCGATAGCCGCGTCCGCGCCGGCCTTCTCTATGGCCTCGCCGCCTACGGTCTTTGGGGCATCCTTCCCATCTATTTCAAATGGCTGAAGGCGGTCCCGTCGATCGACATCGTCGCCCACCGGATCGTCTGGTCGCTGATCGTCCTGATCATCCTGGTCAGCCTTGCCCGCGCATGGGACCAGATCCGAAGCGCGGTCCGGAGCCGCAAGGCGATGGCGATGCTGTTCCTGACGGCCCTTCTGATCGGCACCAACTGGCTGCTGTATGTCTATGCGATCAACAGCGGGCATATCTTGGCCGGAAGCCTGGGCTACTATCTAAACCCGCTGGCCAACATCCTGCTTGGCCGGTTCATCCTGAAAGAGCGGCTGACCAGGCTACAATGGACCGCGGTGGCGATCGCCGCCGGAGGGATCGCGGTGCTGGCCATGGGCGCTCTAGGTACCCTGTGGATCAGCCTGACGCTCTGCTTCAGCTTCGCCACCTATGGCCTCTTGCGGAAGATCATCCACGTCGAATCGCTTGCAGGACTGACCATCGAGACTGCGCTGCTCTTCCCGCTGGCGCTTGGCTGGCTGCTCGTCGGCGGCTCCGAGGGCCGGCCGATGTTCGGCACCAACGAGCAGGAAACCATGCTCCTGATGGCGGCCGGAATCGTCTCGACCGTTCCGCTGCTTTGCTTCACCGCCGCGGCCCGGCGGCTGGCCTATTCGACGGTCGGAATGTTGCAGTTCATTGCCCCGACCTCGCAGTTCCTGCTTGCGGTGGCGGTCTATGACGAGCCGTTCACGACATCGCATGCGATCGCCTTCGGCTGCATCTGGACCGCCCTGGTGCTCTATGTGTCGTCGATGATCCGCGACCGCCGGTTGCAGGCGCAGCAGGAATGCTCCGAACTCGCGGAATCCTGAGCCCGTTTTTAAAGCAGGCAGGAAATGCTAAGTCCCGGGCCCAACTTTAGGGGGCCTGACATGCTGAACCTGGTTTCGTTGATTATTGGCGCCGTTGCCCTGGTTTGCGTGGCGGTCGCTTTCATTCCGCTTCTAGGGATTCTTAACTGGTTTATTGTCCCGCTGGCGGTGATCGGAGCCGGCCTTGGCGCCATGTCCAGCAGCACGTCGGGACGAAACCTCAACCTGGTCGTCATCCTGATCGGTGTCGTCCGGCTGATGCTTGGCGGCGGAATCCTGTGACAACCGACCCGCGCATCGACGCCTATATCGCCAAGTCCGCGCCTTTTGCCCGGCCGATCCTCGAGAAGGTTCGCGAGCGGGTCCATGTGGCGGCCCCCGAAGCCGAGGAGACGATGAAGTGGAGTGCGCCGGGCTTCACCGTCGATGGCAAGATCCTGCTGATGATGGCCGCCTTCAAGGCGCACGCCGCACTCAATTTCTGGCGCGGCCAGGAAATCGGCGATGGCAATCCGAAAGCCGGCGCAATGGGACAGTTTGGGAAGCTGACGTCGGAAGCGGACCTGCCGAGCGATTCAGAGCTGGATGCGCTAATCCAGGAGGCGGCATCGCTGGCGAGGACCGCCCCGGCTCCGCGCAAGGTCAAGCATGAGCCCAAGCCGCCAGCAACGATGCACCCCGAATTTGCCGCCGCGCTCAAGGGCAATGCCAAAGCGCAGGAAGTGCTCGACGGCTTCCCCCCATCTGCCCAGCGCGAATATCTGGATTGGGTCGCCGAAGCGAAGCAGGACGCCACGCGTGCCAAGCGCATTGCCGATGCGGTCCAATGGCTGAGCGAGGGGAAACGGCGGCATTGGAAATATGAGAATTGCTAAACGTCATTGCGAGGAGCCGTTGGCGACGCGGCAATCCATCTTCTGGATTGCTTCGCTTCGCTCGCAATGACGGAGGCTACCGCGACATCCTAAGCGCCGGACCGAAGCGGGTCTGCGCTTCCCCTTCGACCGTGAACCCGCACTTCTCGTAAAATTCTTGCGCCGATGGGTTGGCGATGACGGTCATCGAGAGGCCCTGCCGGCGCGCTTCGTGAACGGCGACGTCGATCAAGGCTGCACCAACCCCGCGCCGCCACAGGTCCGGCTCGACGAACAGCCCATCGAGCTCGGCTTCAAAGTCGTCGATGATCACCGCGGCGAAACCGGCAATGCAGTCGCCAAGTTCGGCGACGATCACTTCGCCGCGTTCGATCTGCTCCATCGGTAGCTGGATGGCATCAGGCTCGGCCTCAAGCTGCTCATTATATTCGCCGAGCGCCAGCGATGCACGGCGCTGAAGCGCTTCCAGCGCCTCCCGCTCCTCCGGCAGTGCGAGGCGGATACTGAGCTCAGCGTGTCCGGACATAGCGGCCGGGAGCATCCTCGATCGGCTTTAGCTTGCCTTCGCCCGGAACCCTCGCGCCTTCGGCCTTCACCTTCTTTCCGTTCAGGCCCTTCACCCATTCTATCCAGTCGGGCCACCAGCTGCCTTTATGCTCGGTCGAATAGGCGATGAATTCCTGGAGCGTCGAAGCGGGCTCGTCGCTCGTCCAATATTGATATTTCTCCGCGGCCGGCGGGTTCACGACCCCGGCGATATGCCCGGAACCGGCAAGGACGAAGCGATTGGGGCCCTTCAGGATCCGGGTCAGTTTCCAAACACTCGGAGCTGGCGCGATATGGTCTTCGCGGCCCGCCTGGATATAGGCCGGCGTCTCGATCTTGCCGAGATCGATCGGGACCCCAAGCACGCTCATCGCGCCGGGCTGGATCATCAGGTTCTGCCGGTAGAGGCGGTCGAGATAGTCGCGGTGCCATTCACCCGGAAGGTTGGTGACGTCCCCGTTCCAGTGGAGCAGGTCGAACGGCGCCGGTTCCTTCCCCAGCAGGTAATTGTTGACGACATAATTCCAGATGAGGTCGCGCCCGCGCAGCAGGTTGAAGGTCGCGGCCATTACACGACCATCGAGCACCCCTGTTTCCGCCGTCAGCTGCTGTAGTGTCGTCAGGGTCTCGTCGCCGACGAACAGCTTGAGGTCGCCGGGATCTTCAAAATCAACCTGCGCGGTCAGGAAGGTGACGCTGGCGACCTTGTCGGCCTTCTTCTCGGCGGCGAGATAGGCGAGGGTCGCGGCCAGGGTCGTCCCGGCAACGCAATAGCCGATGGTGTGGACCGACTTCACGCCGAGCAGGTCGCGAACGACGTCGACCGCCTGTTCCTGCGCGGCGACATAATCGTCCATCATGATGTCGCGAATGCTCTCATCAGCGGATTTCCAGCTGACCATGAACAGGGTGACGCCCTGCTCCACGCACCAGCGGACAAAGCTTTTCTTCGGCGTCAGATCGAGGATGTAGAAGCGATTGATCCAGGGTGGAAAGATGACCAGAGGCGTTTCCAGGACCTGGTCCGTGGTCGGGCTGTACTGGATCAGCTGGAACAGCGTGGTTTCGTAGATCACCTTGCCGGGCGTCGTCGCCAGGTCGCGGCCAAGTTCGAACGCGCCTTCGGGACTCTGCGTCACCTGGCCCTTCGAAATGTCGTCGAGCATGTTCTTGAGGCCGGCGAGAAGGTTTTCGCCCTTGGTATCAATTGTGCGCTTCATCACCTCAGGATTGGTGGCGACGAAATTGGCCGGACTCATCGCGTCCACGAAGCCCTGCGTCGCGAAGCGCAGCCGGTTCCGGGCCGGATCGTCCAGGCCGTCAATCTCCTCGACGGTGCCGATCAACTTGTCGCTGATCGCCAGATAGCTTTGCCGGACCGTGTCGAAGATCGGGTCGTCTCGCCACTCGGGCGAGGCAAAGCGGCGGTCCTTGGACTCGCCGGCCGCCGAATAATGGCCGAGCACCTTGCTCCATGCGTCCAGCCCCTTCGACCAGGCTTCGGCGCCAGCGGTCATCCAGGCCATGGGGTCGTTGGTGGCATGCGGGACAGGAAGGCCGAAGCCCGGCATTTCCTTGCCCTTGGCGAGATTGTCGGCCCAAGCCTCCATGATCATCTGGTTGGCTCTTGCCATGACCAGCGCCCAATGCTGCCAATCCTCGAGGCTTGGAACGGTCGTGGTGGTTTCGTCGGTCATCTGGATCCCTTACCCGTCATTGCGAGCAGAGCGAAGCAATCCAGTAACCTGTTTCGTGACCGGGCGCGATTCATGGATTGCTTCGTCACTTTGTTCCTCGCAATGACGAGCACCATATGAACTCGCCGCCTCTCCTCCCCGACGCGCTCGTCATGCTCGACTATTTCGGCATCGGCGTGTTCGCCGTGTCGGGGGCGCTGGCCGCCGCCGAGCGCAAGCTCGACTTCGTCACCTTCATCTTCTTCGCGGTAGTAACGGGCGTCGGGGGCGGTACAATTCGCGACCTGCTGATCGGGGCGCCGGTGTTCTGGGTAAATACCAACGCAACGCTGCTGATCTGCATCGGCGCAGCGCTTGGCGTCTGGTTCCTCTCCTATCGAGCGATCGTCGAGCGCGCGGTCTTGTGGTTCGACGCGGTCGGAATGGCTGCATATGCGATCTATGGAGCGTCAAAGGCGCTTACCTATGGCGTGTCGCCGATTCCGGCATTTGTCATGGGCGTCCTTACCGCCTGCGCCGGGGGCATCATCCGCGACATATTAGCGAACGAGCCCACCATCCTCCTCCGTCGCGAGCTTTATATTACGCCTGCCGCTTTGGCGGCCGGCCTGTTCGTGGCCCTTTTTGTTGCCGGAGTGCCGGAACGGGCCGCGGCCGCGATTGCCGCGATTGCGGGTTTCGTGTTGCGCGCGCTGGCAATTACCCGAAAGCTGACACTGCCGCTCTACAGTCGATAGCGGCTTGCCGCACTGCAGCATCGTCGCCATGCTGGGTGCATGACCGACGATTTCTACCGCATCCGCCGCCTGCCGCCCTACGTCTTCGCCGAAGTGAATGCGATGAAGGCAGCGGCACGGGCACGCGGCGAGGACATCGTCGACCTCGGCATGGGCAATCCCGACAGCGCGCCGCCGAAGCATGTTATCGACAAGCTGGCCGAAGTGGCGGCCAAGCCGACCGCCCACCGCTATTCAGCGTCGAAGGGTATCCCCGGCCTCCGCAAGGCCCAGGCCGCCTATTACCAGCGCCGGTTCGGAGTCGAACTGGACCCGGACCGTGAGGTGATCGTCACGCTTGGCAGCAAGGAAGGCCTGGCAAACCTCGCCCAGGCGATCACGGCGCCCGGCGACGTGGTGCTGACCCCCAACCCAAGCTACCCGATCCACCACTTCGGCTTCATCATCGCCGGCGCATCGATCCGGTCGATCCCGGCCGTGCCCGGCCCGGACTTCTTCGAGCGGCTGGAGCGGGCGATGCGCTATACGGTGCCGCGTCCCAAGGTGCTGGTGATCGGCTATCCGTCGAACCCGACGGCGCAGGTCGTGGATCTCGATTTCTACAAGCAACTGGTCGAGTTCGCGAAAGCCGAAGGGCTGTGGGTCATCTCCGACCTCGCCTATGCCGAAATCTATTTCGGCGACACGCCGACGCCGTCGATCCTGCAGGTGCCCGGCGCCAAGGATGTCGCCGTCGAGTTTACCTCGATGTCGAAGACCTATTCGATGGCCGGTTGGCGGATGGGATTTGCTGTTGGCAACGAGCAACTGATCGGCGCGCTGACCCGGGTCAAGAGCTACCTCGACTATGGCGCCTTCACGCCGATCCAGGCGGCGGCGGTTGCGGCGCTCAACGGGCCGCAGGACTGCGTCGAAGCCAATCGCCAGCTCTACAAGAAGCGCCGCGACGTGCTGGTCGAATGTTTCGGCCGTGCGGGTTGGGACATCCCTGTGCCGATGGCGAGCATGTTCGCCTGGGCGCCGATCCCGGAAGCCTTCCGCCATCTGGGATCGATGGAGTTTTCAAAGAAGCTGCTGACTGAGGCGCATGTCGCGGTCGCGCCGGGCGTGGGCTTCGGCGAAGAGGGCGAAGGGTTCGTCCGGATCGCTCTGGTCGAAAATGAGCAGCGCCTTCGCCAGGCGGCGCGCGGGATCAAGAAACTGCTTGCCGGAGGCTAGTCGGATTCGAGGTCGACGACCTGCGCGAACAATAGCCACAGCGACCCGACAATGACCGGGGTGAGCAGCCATACCGGCACGTCGGATTTGAAGACGATGTCCAGCAAGCCGTAGATGGCCGTGAACGGGACGATGACCAGCCCGGTTTGCCATAGCGCCGCCCGGGCGATGCTGCCTTCGCGAGTCATGGAAATGGCGCCGCGGAAACCGATCAAGAGCAATGGGGCGAGTATCCAGGCCGGCCAATCGGGGCTCATGAAGTCCTGAAGGAAGCCGTAGAGCGCGACAATTACCAGCGCCACGACCACTAACTGGCCCAGGCCGACCAGCGGCACTCCCGTTCTGTCCATCATATGACTCCCCAAGGGCATGCACGCTAGCCGCCATTCCCAACGCGTCAAGCTGGCCGAGGTTCGGAGAAAATTTCCCTTAACGGGAGATTCCTGCGGTTATCGGCAAATCGAGCCGATGGAACGTTCGGCGGTGGTTGTCGGTTAACCGCGCCAGCTTGTGCTTGCGCCTCGGCTCATGCACTTGATCGGCAAGGCTTTTTAGGCGGGGTCACAAGTAATGATGAAGCTTCGTACGCTGGTTGCTGTGAGCGGCCTTGCCGTTGTGGCCGGCTGTTCCACCGTTCCGCCGCCTCCGCCGCCACCCCCGCGGATCGTTCAGCCCGTGTCGGTCGCGCCGCCGACCAACTATCGCTGGACCAACGGATTCTCGGAAAAAGGCTATCAGGCCATGTACGCCACCTTCGGCAAAGTGCATCTGAAGGCGGGCGAGCATCACTGGCTTCCAGCGGCTGCCATTCCGGCCGAGGGCGACATCAACATCACGCTCGATATCGCCAACCAGGTCGGCTTCATCTTCAAGGGCGACTCCCTCATCGGGGTGACCAACATCTCGACCGGCAAGAAGGGCCACCCGACGCCGCTCGGCTTCTGGACGATCAATTGGAAGCGGCCGATGTACCGGTCGAAGAAATATGACAATGCGCCGATGCCCTTCATGCAGAATATCGACGACAAGGGTATTGCGATCCACGGCGGAGTGACCCCCGGCTACCCCGCCAGTCACGGGTGCATCCGCCTGCCGATGGCCTTCGCCAAGCAGCTCTATGGCCTGACCAAGCCGGGCAACAAGGTCGTCATCGAGGGCTAGCGGCAACGCAATCTCGCCATCCGCCGCGCGCTGATGCATATCGGCGCGCATGGATGCCAGCTCGCTCCTCCCGCACACGCCTGACCTGAGGTATCTGGCCCAGGTCATCCAACTGGCCGTCGCCCCGGTGTTCCTGCTCGCCGGCCTCGGCGCCTTCCTCAACGTCTGCGCCGGAAGGCTGGCCCGAATCATCGACCGTGCGCGTCAGCTCGAACCGAAGGTGTTGGCGAGCCGGGGCGAAGAACATGATCGGCTGGTAAAGGAAGTCCGCGTGCTCGACCGTCGGATCGGCGTCGTGAACACCGCCATCTTCACCTCGGTCCTTGCCGCGGTCCTGATCTCGATCGTCGTCATCCTGCTGTTCGTCGCCTTCCTCACCGGGTACAAAGTCGGCACGGCCATCGCGTTGCTATTCATTGCTGCGATGATCGCGACCGGAACCGGCTTTGCCATCTTCCTCCATGAAACCCGGCTTGGGACGAAGACCATCCGCGTCCGGGCTCATATCCTCGAACATGAGGCTGACGAGGACTGAATGCTCGCCGGTTGCGCGCATCGCCCCCAACTCCTATCGGCACGCCAACGATTCTTCTCCAGAAAGCCAATCCCGTCATGGTTAGCGCCAGCCACGTTCTAGATCGCGTCCTCGTCCTTGAAATGGTGCGCGTCACCGAGGCTGCCGCCATCGCCGCTTCCAGCTGGATCGGGCGCGGCGACAATGACGCGGCCGATGCGGCAGCAGTCGAGGCAATGCGCGCCGCGCTCAACGAGCTGCCGATGGCCGGAACGGTCGTCATTGGCGAGGGCGAACGCGACGAGGCGCCGATGCTCTACATCGGCGAGAAGGTCGGCTGCTCGAACGGCGACGGGCCTGCGATCGACATTGCGCTCGATCCGCTGGAAGGAACCACGATCACCGCCAATGCCGGGCCCAATGCGCTGGCGGTTCTGGCGATCGCCGAGAAGGGCTGCCTCCTCAATGCCCCCGACGTCTACATGGAGAAGATCGCGATCGGGCCGGGCTATCCGGAAGGAACGGTCAGCCTCGACAAGTCGGTAGCGGACAATGTCCGTTCGCTGGCCGCTGCCAAGAATGTGAAGCCGCATGAGATCATCGCTTGCGTGCTGGACCGTCCGCGTCACGACCCGATCGTTGCCGAACTTCGTGCGCTCGGCTGCGGCATCAAGCTGATCCCGGATGGCGACGTCGCTGGCGTCATCGCAACCACCGACCAGGACACCGGCGTCGACATCTACCTCGGCACCGGCGGTGCGCCCGAGGGCGTGCTCGCAGCCGCTGCGCTGCGTTGTGTCGGTGGCCAGATGCAGGGCCGGCTCGTGTTCCGGAATGACGACGAGCGGGCCCGAGCCGAGCGCTGGGGCATAGAGGATCTCGATCGCATCTATTCGATGGAAGATATGGCCAAGGGCGACTGCATCTTCGCGGCCACCGGCGTTACCGACGGCTCGCTGTTGAAAGGCGTCAAGCGCCAGCGCGGCGGGACGACAACGACGGAAAGCATCGTGATGCGCGCCAGCTCCGGCACTGTCCGCCGCGTTTCCACGGCCTATCACAAGCCCGTCTAATTCCCTTGTGAGCGGTCGCGTGCCCTGTATCATCGGCGCATGACAGCATTTGCCATTCCGGCCGACATCCAGCCGGTCGAACCCGGTTATCGAAACGCGCTTAGGGCGCGGGCGGCAGTCTTCTGGGTGCCCGTTTTCATTGCCTCTTTGATACTGGACCGCGTCCTGCTGGCTGAGACCCTCTTCTCGGGGCTGGTCCCAACGCTGATTGGCGCGATTGCGCTAAGCGGTATCATCATTGCACCCGAACGCATCTATCGCAGGCTTGGCTATGCACTCGACGATCGCTTGCTCCGGACGGTTCGGGGATGGCTGTTCCACACCGATACGATCGTTCCGTTCGTGCGCGTCCAGCACATCGATGTGACGCGCGGACCGTTCGACAAGATGTTCGGGACGGCGACTCTCGTCGTCCACACCGCGGGCACCCATAACAGCGTCGTCACCTTGCCGGGCCTTTCGCCGGAACGCGCCGCCGAGATCCGTGAAGCGATCCGCCACGAGATCCGCGCGGATGCCGAATAAGCCCGATAGATGAGCCAGACCGCCGCTATGACTGCCCCCGCGGAGCAGCTCGGTCCGCCCGAGCGGCTGCACCCGCTTTACCTGCTGACCGGTCTTGGTCAGTCGGTCAGGGGCGCATGGGGCATGCTTGCAGGCGGCGCCATCCTTGCGGCGCAAGGCCGCTGGTGGATCGCGGTGCTCCTCGTGGTCGGTTCGGCCGTCTTTTCGACCGTGGCCCTGTTCGTTCGGTGGCTGAAGCTGGAGTATCGCGTCGGGCCGCATGAAATCCGGATCGACAGCGGTTTCCTGAACCGCACCAGCCGGGCAATCCCCTTCGACCGGGTGACGGACGTCGACCTGGAGCAGGGGCCGATCCATCGGCTATTCGGCCTTGCCCGGGTGAAGCTGGAAACCGGCGGTTCGGCTGGAGGCAAGGAGGAAGAAGGTGTCCTCCATACCATTTCGCTCGAAAGGGCGGAGGCATTGCGGGAGCATATTCGCGCCCGGAAGGGATTGGCGCCAATCGCCGCTGCTGCCGAGAGCGAGTCAGAGGCGCCCCCGCTGTTCGAAATGGACAGCAAGCGCGTTCTTACCGCCGGTCTTTTCAATTTCTCGCTGGCGGTGCTGGCAGGCCTGTTCGGCGTCACCCAGACATTGGGCGACGCCATGGGCTTCGACCCGTTCAAACAATCGTTCTGGATCGACCTGTTCGCGCGTTCCGGGCCCTTGCGCGATCTGGTCATCGCCCATCAGATCGGGGCCATCATCGCGGGATCGATCCTGCTGGTTTTGATCGGCGTCGGCACGGGAATGGTTCGCACCGTGTTGCGGGAGCATGGCTTCCGGCTGGACCGGACCGAAACCGGCTTTCGCCGGCGACGCGGCCTACTTACCCTGACCGACGTCTCCATCCCGGCGAAACGCGTCCAGGCAGCCATCCTCGCCAGCGGCCCGATGCGCCGCGCCTTCGGCTGGTGGGAACTCAAGCTGCAAAGCCTGTCGCAAGACGGCGGCAAGGGCGATCATGTCGTGGCCCCACTCGCCGACGAGCTCGAGGCCGAGGAAGTCCTGCGATCACTGCAATGGCCGATCGGACCGGGGTCAGACCCATGGCGACCGATCTCGCGCGCTCATGTCACCAGCTACGCCGCGCTGGTCGGCCCGCCTGCCCTCCTTCCGATCGCGATTCCGTTCATGGGAGCAGCGGGTCTTACGGTGCTGGCCTACGCGCCTTTTCTCGGCCTGGTCGCCGTTGCGTGGCTGGCAGGCGCACCGATCCTGATCGGCACACGCTGGCTCAGTTGGCGCAGGACGCGCTATGCCGTCAGTCCTGGGACCTTGTTCGTCGAGACGGGCTGGTGGCGCCATCGCCGTTCCATCGTCCCAGCGCGGAAGATTCAGAGCATCGACATTGCCGAGAGTTGGTGGACGCGTCTCTTCGGAATTTGCACCCTGCGGCTAGGAGTCGCAGGCGGCAGCGGTTTTTCCGACCATCATGTTCCGGCGCTTTCCCGCCCTGAGGCCGAGGCGCTGCGCGCGGAGTTGCTGGCATGAGTATCTACGCTTGCGATGTCGAGCGGAGCCTGCTGGGACAGCCTTGGCGCTGGCGGCGGAGCGGCGGCGACGATCTTGGCCGCGACCTTGTCGACCAATTGTTGCTGGCGCGCGGGGTCGAGGAACCGGGCCTTGCCCGGCACCGTGCGCCGACCATCCGCGACTTCCTGCCCGACCCTTCCAGCTTCCAGGATATGGACAAGGCTGCAGCGCGGATCGCCGATGCGATCGAGGCCGGCGAGACGATCGCCATTTTCGGCGACTATGACGTCGATGGTGCGACCTCCGCGGCATTGCTGACGATCCTGCTGCGCCGCCTTGGCGTCGACCCGATGATCTACATCCCCGATCGCCTGATGGAGGGCTATGGCCCCTCGGGCGCGGCGCTGGTCGAACTGAAGCGGCGCGGCGCATCGCTGGCCGTCACCGTCGATTGTGGTGCGCAAGCCTTCGAAGCGCTCCAGGAGGCCGCCGACGCGGGTCTCGACGTCATCGTCTGCGACCACCATCAATGCGCAACCAGCCTTCCTGTCGCCCATGCCATCATCAATCCGAACAGGCTGGACGAGGGCGAAATCGGGTCGGCGCACGGCCATGTGGCAGCGGTCGGGATGGCCTTCTTGCTTGGCGCAGCCCTCCTGCGCGAGCTGCGTAATCGAGGACGCTTCGCAAGCGAAGCTGAGCCGAAACTGATCGACCTGTTGGATATCGTGGCCTTGGGGACAGTGGCCGACGTCGCACGCCTCAAGACGTTGAATCGGGCGTTCGTCACCCAAGGCCTGAAGGTCATGGCGGAGCGGCGCAACATTGGCCTGGTGGCGCTTGCCGAGGCTGCACGCCTGGTCAAATCGCCCACCAGCCGCGACCTCGGCTTTGCATTGGGGCCACGCATCAATGCCGGGGGGCGGGTCGGCAAGTCAGACCTTGGGGTCAGGTTGCTGACCAGCACCAACCCCGAAGAGGCGCGGGCCATCGCAGCCGAGCTCGACCGATTGAACGAGGAGCGGCGCGCGATCGAAATGCTGGTGACTGAGCAGGCGATCGAGCAGGCGGAAGCGCAACGTGGCAATTCACTGGTGCTGGTATCGGGGCGCGGCTGGCATCCCGGCGTGATCGGAATCGTCGCCAGCCGCATCAAGGAGCGCTTCCATCGGCCCGCCATCGTGATCGCCGAGGATGAGGACGGGACCGGCAAGGGCTCGGGCCGATCGATCAGCGGCGTCGACATGGGTGCGGCGGTGCTTGCGGCCAAGGACAGCGGATTCCTTATCGCCGGCGGTGGCCATGCGATGGCGGCGGGCCTGACTGTGGCGCCGGGCGGGATCGAGCCGCTGCGCGAATATCTGAGCGAACGGATGGCAGCTGATGTCGAGGCCGCGCTGGGAGGACGATCGCTGCTGCTCGACGCGTTGCTTGCCCCCGGCGGTGTCAGCGGCGGCTTGTGCGATGCGCTGGAGGCCGCCGGTCCATATGGCGCCGGATGGCCTGCCCCTCGGGTCGCGGCTGGTCCTGCGCGACTGATGAGGCCGGGAATCGTCGGCAATGGCCATGTTCGGGCCATTGCGGTCGGCGATGACGGCAAGTCCTTCAAGCTGATTGCCTTCCGCGCGGCCGACACCGAACTGGGCCAGGCACTGCTGTCATCTCCCGCCGACCAGCGCTGGTGGCTGGCGGGAACGATCAAGCGGGACGAGTGGAACGGGGGCAATGCGGCGGAAATGCACTTGGAAGACGCCGCGCCCGCTTGACCGAATCTCAACCATCCCCTAGGCGCCACCCGCACCACAGATGTGGCCCCTTCGTCTAGCGGTTAGGACGCGGCCCTTTCACGGCTGAAACACGGGTTCGATTCCCGTAGGGGTCACCATTAGCATAATGACCCATGCCTCGTTGCTGCGGTGAGGCCCCCTTGCCCCTTTCCTGATCACGCCAGCCCGCCGATGCTGCTTTCGCGCCAGTTCGCCAGGCGAGAATTGATGTCGGTCATTTTCTCCAGGGCGAAGCTGAAGCTCAATGTGATTCTTGAAGCTCAGACCTTGGGGGTTTTGACATGATCACGATATTTGGCGCGATTGCCCTTTCCCTGGCCGTTCCGGCGCCTGCTCAGTCCGCACCATTAGCAGGCCAGCCTGCCAACCACTCGCATTGCCAGGCCGCGCAAGGCCAGCAGGCCCACAAGAACGGCATGGCGGAGATGCACAAGGGCTGCCCAGACATGATGAAACATCATGCAAAGATGGGGCGCAGGGCGAAGACCGAAGCCGAACGGTTGGACGCTGAAGTCAACGGCAACGGCCATCAAGGCCATAACCACTGATCTCGAGCGGATACTAAATGCGGGGGCGTTGCGGGAAGGCAGCGCCCCCTCGTCCGTCACTAGCCCAGACAGCCTCCTCCCGCGCGAATTGCCGCGGGGCTCTCAGTAGCTCCATTCCAGCTGCAGCCAGAACTTGCGGGTGTCGGTGGCGAATTCGTCGGCATCATAGGCGGCAATCTTGGCACTCGCCGTCCAGCGGCCCTTCTTGGCCGACAACAAAGCGTCCCATTCATTGCCGTAATGCAGGTCAAGCCGATCGCTTCCGAAGCGGTGATAAACGACCGATGCGCTAATCGCGTCGAGGCCGGCCGCCTTCTTCCAGCCATAGCCCGCGCTGCCATACCAGTCGCGAATGCCATTGGGCGGCGTGGTAAGGAACTTGTCGGCCCAACCCTGGAACTTGTGCAATGTTGCCAGCGGAGTCTGAAAGCTGGTGAAGGGCAATCCTTCATCAGCGCCAAGCCTCTCGTGACCGATGCCAAGACGGGCCGACTTCAGATCCAGCCCGACGTCGGCCAGCCAATAATCGGCCTGATAGTCGTTCGGATTGCGGTGATGGTCCGATTGATGGGCGTAGCTCAGTGCGTAGTTGAGCTTCGCCGTCGGCGAGAGATTATGGCTTGCCGCAAGGCGGAGGCCATAGGTTTGGCTGGAAAGCCGGAAGCCCTGGACCGCAGCTTCGTCCTGATCGACGACAAAGGCGAAGCCCGATAGCGCGCCAACAGGCGTTGGATGGCTGACCGTCGCGAAGACATTGTTTCCCCTTATTGCTTGCTGCCGGGCATCCCGCCCGTCGATCCCCCAGATCGTGCGCACCGACCAGCTATAGGTCAGATCGGCCCTCAACCCTTTCGGGTCGCCATATTCGAACCGGACGGCGTCGAACGTCTGCTCATTCTGGCGCCATGCGACGGAGCCGACAAAGCGCTGATCCTCAATGTTGATGCGCTGCCGCCCGGCCGTGACGAGGCCCTTCTTGAGGCCGTGATACTGAAGCTGGAAACGGTTGAGCTCGATGTTCTCCGGGTCCGCGATGATCGGGTGGTCGGTCTTGCCGTTGACGCCGCTGTCGTAATTCTCGGCCAGCGCGGCGGTGCCTTCGCCTTCGAGCAAGAATGCCCAATCGCCGGACAAGATCTCGGCGCCCGCACGGGCGCGAAGGGTCAGCGCATTGGCGTCCTTCGAGAAGCCGTCCTGATCGACATTTTCCCAGCGCAGCCGGAGGTCGGCCAATGGCTTTACTTCCTGCGCGTGGGCGACGGCTGGCAAACAGGCGATCGAGGTCAGTGCAAGGGCGATCAGCCGCATTTCGAATATCCACATGACAGACAATTGTTGCAGCCCTCGACCTTGACGAGCGAGGCCGAGCCGCACTGGGGGCATTGCGGCAGGACTGACGTGCCGGCGGCCACAGGCTCGAAAGCGGACGCCTCAACCGGTGTGTCGCCAAGTCCCGAAAGATGCCGCTCGACGACATTGCCGATCGCTGCGAGAAGAGAGGGGACATATTTGCCCTGCATCCAGGCACCGCCACGCGGATCGAAGACCGCCTTCAGTTCTTCGGCAACGAAGTCGACGTCGCTGGTCCGCCGAAACACCGCCGAGATCATCCGGGTCAGCCCGACCGTCCAGGCATAATGCTCCATGTTCTTGGAGTTGATGAATATCTCGAACGGGCGCCGCCGGCCGTCCTGCTCGACATCGTTGATGGTGAGATAGACGGCGTGCGCGCTTTCCGGCCACTTCAGCTTGTAGGTCGTGCCATGGAGCGCCTCGGCGCGCGGCTGCAAAAGGGGTTCGGGCGGCATCTCGATCGCCGAAGTTCCCGTGCTGAGGATCGATCCCGTGACGGCATTCGGCCGATAGGTGGTGAGCCCCTTGCAGCCGAGGTGATAGCCCTCGACGTAAATGTCGGCGAAGGCTTCGAAGCTGATATCTTCCGGGCAGTTGACGGTTTTGGATATCGAGCTGTCGACCAAGGCCTGCGCCGCGGCCTGCATGGTGAGATGATCGGGCGGAGTCAGGGTTTGCGCACTGACGAAGAGGTCGCCGGGCGGTTCGGCTTCGCCCCGAACTTCACGCCAGATGCGCATGGCATAGTCTTCGACCTGCTCTTGGCGGATCGTGCCGTCGGCGTTCCGGATCTTGCGCGTGTAGGAATAGGCGAACACCGGTTCGATGCCGGACGAGACATTGCCGGCGAGCAGCGATGTCGTTCCGGTCGGCGCGATCGAGGTAAGGCAGCCGTTCCTAAGGCCATGCTCCGCGATAAGCTCGCGCGTTTCCTCATCCAGGTCGGTCAGGTTTGGGCGTTCGAGGATCCATGCGTCATAGGCTGGAAAGACGCCTTTCTCTGCCGCGATCTCGGCCGAGGCCCGATAGGCTTCGCGCTTGATGATTTCGAGCCATCGGCGGGTCAACGCGACTGCCGGACCGCTCCCATAGGCCGTGCCGCAGAACAGCAGCGCATCGGCAAGCCCAGTGACGCCCAGGCCGATCCGCCGCTTGGTCTTCGCCTCCGTTTCCTGTTCCGCCAGCGGGTAGCGCGAAATATCGATGACATTGTCCAGCATTCTGACGGCAGTGCGGGTCAGTTGGCCGAGCTCTTTCTCGTCGATCGCCGCGGCCAGTTCGAACGGTTGCTGGACCAATGCGGCCAGGTTGATCGAGCCGAGCAAACAGGCGCCATAGGGCGGCAGCATCTGCTCCCCGCATGGGTTGGACGCGCGGATGTTCTCGCAATGGGCAAGGTTGTTCTGTTCGTTTACGCGGTCGATGAAGATCACGCCCGGCTCGGCGGTCTCATAGGTCGCGCGCATCAGGCGATCCCAAAGATCCCTCGCGCTGACGGTCCGAACAACCTCGCCGCTGAACATCAGCGGCCATTCGGCGTCCGCGGCGAGCGCTTTCATGAAGGCATCGCTGACCAGCACCGAGATGTTGAAATTCCGTAGCCGCTTTGGATCGCGCTTTGCGTCGATGAACGCTTCGATGTCGGGATGGTCGATCGAAAGGCAGCCCATCATGGCGCCTCGCCGCTGGCCGGCGGATTCGACGGTGCGGCACATGGCGTCCCAGCAATCCATGAAGCTGAGCGGACCGGAGGCTTCAGCGCCGACACCGGCGACCCGCGCACCGGATGGGCGGATGGTCGAAAAATCCATGCCGACCCCGCCGCCCTGCTGCATCGTTACCGCGGCCTCCTTGAGGTGCGCGAAGATGCCGTCGAGGCTGTCGGGAATGGTCCCCATGACGAAACAGTTGAACAGGGTCACGGATCGCCCCGTGCCGGCGCCGGCAAGGATCCGTCCGGCGGGGATGAACTTGAAACCATCCAATGCTTCGGCGAACCGTTCGCGCCAGTAACCGCGAACGTCAGGAGCTTCGGCTTCGGCTATGGCATCGGCGACACGGGCAATCGTCGCCTGATAGTTTTGGTCGCCTCCATCCGGGGTCCGAAAACGATATTTCGCGGTCCAGATTTCTTCCGCAAGGACATTCGCAAAAACCATCGCCGCTCCCCATCCATATGTTTGGAACAGGGCTATCGCAGGCCGGCGACCGGCCGATTTGATCTGCCTCAAATAGCGAGGACCATTGCCGAATTTGATCCAGCGCAACGTGTCTTCGAGCGAGTAGGTCTAACCCAGTCTCAGCCCGGTTGCCGTTGCGGCCCGGAAAAGAAAATGGAGATTGAAATGCGTATCGTTCCAATCATCGCCGGCGCGGTTTTGGCGATGGCGTTGGCAAGCCCTGCGGCAGCCAAGGACGTGCAGGTCAAGATGCTCAACAATGGCGCGCGCGGCGCAATGGTTTTCGAACCTGCGCTGGTCAAGGTCGCACCGGGCGACACGGTCACCTTCGTTGCAACCGACAAGGGACATAATGCCGAAATCATCTCGGGCATGATCCCTGCAGGAGCTGCTCCGTTCAAAGGCAAGATGAACCAGAACCTGACCGTCAAATTCACCAAGACTGGCGTGTACGGCTACAAATGCATGCCGCACTACGGGATGGGAATGGTCGGGGCAGTGATCGTCGGCGATCCGGCGGCCAATGCCGCCCAGGCGAAGGCAGCGAGCCATCCCGGAAAGGCCAAGCAGGTCTTCGCCAGCATCCTCAAATAATCGCAGAAGCAATAGTTGCCCCTGCAACTGCGATTGAAGCGTCGGCTCCCCAACGCCGGCGCTTCTTTTCGTGCATGGCAGGGCATCGGCCCCCAAGCTATTCAGTGAGCGTTACGCGGGGTCAGTCTCCCGCGGCCGGCAGGTCACTGTTGAAGATATCGGCAACCGCTTTCCATTCGCCGTCGACCTTGCGCCAGACCACAACATATTTGCCTGTGTCGCTCTGAACCTTACCCGATGGCGCAATCGTCAGTCGGTAGGTTCCACGATCCAGCGCCATGTCGGAAGAACCAGACAAGACAATCTGCTCCGGAGCGAACGTTAGTTCGAAGCCGGGCGTGTTCATCATCGACGCCCAGGTCTGCTGAATGGCTGCCCGTCCTTTGCCGATGGTGGCATTAGGCGGCATCACGGCGCCGTCTTCGGTATAGATTTGGGCAATTGCGGCCGAGTCTTTCGATTTAATCAACTCGAGCCATCGAGCGACCTGGCGGCGAATGGCTTCCTCGTCGGCAGTGCTG
This sequence comes from Sphingomonas caseinilytica, assembly GCF_023516455.1. Classification (GTDB taxonomy): domain Bacteria; phylum Pseudomonadota; class Alphaproteobacteria; order Sphingomonadales; family Sphingomonadaceae; genus Sphingomicrobium; species Sphingomicrobium caseinilyticum. The sequence goes on from NZ_JAMGBA010000001.1 coordinate 1,318,507, forward strand.
GTAGCGCTTGCAACGGCGTCGGACGACGCGCCGTTCGCATTCTCTTTTCCGGTGTCACATGATGAAATCAGCAGCGCGGTCGCAGTAAGCAGCATCAGGCGGATTGTCATGGCATCCCTCCCAAAGGGCTTGGTGACCCTGAATTAGCATGGATTCTTCAGTGACGGCAGACGTCAGACGGCAGACGGCGAGGCGCCGCCTTGCCTTTAGCGTCGCGATTGTCAGCGCTGCCAGCGCTCGACAAAATTTCTTGTCGCTTGCCCCAGGACCCACGCGATCGCGAAGCTTGCAATCATGCCAACGCCGAACAGCAATTGGCCGATGGTTTCGCAATCCTGTCCCCGTGGGCAGAACTCTATCACCAGGTCCGCTGCATATATTGCGAAAAGAACCGTCAGGACTCCGGTCACAACAACACCGGTGACCGCTCCGACGCCTCTGCTTGGTCCTTGAGTCATATTGCCTACATATTGAGTTTGCGGCGACCGTAAAAGCGGCAACTCGCGAGGCGCCCCACCAGCCTGATTGCAGCAGCAAAAACGGCGGCGGATTGCTCCGCCGCCGCCAAGCTACCGTCTCGGAAGGGCTAGTGTCCCGAGGCGGCAACTTTCGCGGGATCCTCCACTTGGTGAGGCTTGAAGATTTCCGCCTGCTGTTCTCCCGACACCTGGAGAATGCCCTTCAAGCCCTTCTCCAGCCGCGACAGTGCGTGATCGACCAGGATGTACTTGCCCGGCACCTGGACAGTGAAGTCGGTCACTGCCGCGCCCCCCGGGGGGACGGTGACGGTCTGGACATCGGTCATCGGCGCGGAAGTCACCGAGGCCAGCGGATAGGCCTTGTCGAATATCTCGCCGATCACGTGGAAGCTCGAGGTCTTGTTCGGGCCGCCGACGCCGAAATAGACGCGGACCGTCTCGCCGGTCTTGGCGGTCAGCGGCTTCCTCGACAGGCCGTCCGCCGCGCCGTTGAAGACCATATACTCGGGCGTTTCGGCCAGCAGCTTGTCGATGCTCTCGGTGAGTTCTCCTTTCTCGCCGTGCGCCTGCTCCGTGTAGATTTCGCCCTGCATCACATAATATTCGTGATCGACCTTGCTCAGCCCTCCTTCCGGCTCGACCAGGATCAGGCCGTACATGCCGTTGGCGATGTGCTGGGCAACCGTCGGGGTCGCACAGTGATAGACGTAAAGGCCCGGGTTCAGCGCCTTGAAGGTGAAGCCCTTGGTTTCACCGGGAGCCGCCATGGTGGCGGCCGCGCCGCCGCCGGGACCGGTCACGGCGTGGAAGTCGATGTTGTGCATCATCACGCTGTCGTCAGCGTTCTTCAGCGTCACTTCGACCGTGTCGCCGACCCGAACGCGAACGAACGGTCCAGGAACCTGATTGTTGAAGGTCCAGTAACGGTAGGTGGTACCGTCATCCAGCTGGCCGGTAACCTCGGTCGTATCGAAGTGAATCTTGACGGTTTGCGGGCCGCGAGGACCAATCGGTCCCGGCAGATCGGCGGGATTGCGAACGATATCGACGATCTTCGCAGCCGCAGCAGCATCCGCCGCCTGGTGAGCCTCGTGGCCCTGAGCCAAGGCAGGCGCGGCCGGCAAAAGGGCTGCTGCTGCGCAGGTCGCGATCAAAAGATGCCGTTTCATTTCACTCACTTTCCGTTGTGTTTTGAGCCTGATCCTGAATAGGCCGGGAGGCGGCTCCGACATTTGCGCCGCATCAATTCGGCGGCGTTCCGGCCTTAATTGATCTGGGTCATCGCGCCGGCTCAGCCCTCTGCCATTTGCTTGAGGCGGCTGCGATCGACGATGCGGAACGACTGACGGCCCGTCAGCTGGATCACGCGATGGGCCTTCAGCCTGCTGATTTCACGGCTGACGGTTTCGATCCTGAGGCCCAGATAGTCGGCAACATCCGCGCGCGACATCGGGACCGCGATTTCCTGGTTCGCGCAAACCGAGTGGCAATGCCCTTCAAGCATCAGCAGGAAGGAGGCGATACGCTCGGTCGCGGTCTTGCGGCCGAGCAGGACCAGCTGCTGCCGCGCCGCGGCCAGCTCATGCGCGGCAAATGCGTGGAGCCGCCGCTCCAATGCCGGATGCCGCTCGATGAATTCATCGAACTGGCGGCGCTGGAACTTGCACAATTCCGAAGGAGCCACCGCTTCCGCGGTAAAGGCATGTTCCTCTTCCATTGTGATGCCGAGGAAGTCGCCGGGAAACAGGAAGCCGGCGATCTGGCGCCGCCCATCCGGCAGCAGTTTCGAAAGCCTCAGCAATCCCGAGGTCAGGCTGTACACATTGGTTGCCTGGTCGGACTCGAACACGACCGTGTCGCCCGCATTGTAATGGACGGTCGGCCCGCTTTCCTTGAACTGTCGCAAGGCGTCGGCGTCGAGCACGCCGCACACGGCCAGTTCACGCACGGCGCACCCAAGGCAAGGGTGGTCGTTCCCCAAATCGGCGAGATTTTCCAGCCTGGTTGCCATGTCCATTTCAGGCGCCTCGATCAAATCTTCAGGACATGAGGCAGATCAAAGACATTCCCCTGGTCCCTTGGGAAAAGGGATACATGGCAACCGAAGCGTCACATAAGCCGCAATACTACGTAGTTGGGCTCGGCATCGACGAGGCGGATTCAGCCTATCCGCTCATCCGCTCAATCGCTCCGGAAATCACTGCCCATGAATGGCGACGCTATGTGCGGCGCCGTTGCCACGACGGCGGGTTCAAAGGGTTGTACGACTGCAATGAACTGCTGATCGGCCTGTTCAGCTACCGGTTCGGCGAGCGTCTGCGTCAAGGCCGCGTTCTGGCGATCGACGATTTCGTGACATTCGAATTGAGCAATGCCGCACCTGGCCGGAAATTGCTGATGGCGACCGCCGAGCGATACGCCCGCAACCGGGGTTGCACCGGCATGGAAGTTCGCGTTGGAGCACGGGGCATTGGCGATGCCGGGTCTGCCAAGGCGAGCGGCTGGCTTGGGCTCGGCATGGATCTCGAATCCGTCGTCTTCGTCAAAGCATTTTGAGCACCGGACTCCGGCAAACAGGCTCCGGGTCGAGAGACCGGGAGCCTGTCATACCCTTAGAATCTCATACCGAGGCCAACACCGACGACCACTGGATCGATGCTGACATTAACCCGGTTGATGAGATTGCCGGTGGTCAGCTTCGCCTCCGTGTCGATGTCGATATATTTGACGTCGACGTTTAAGAACAGGTTCTTGGCGATATGGACGTCGACGCCGGCCTGAAGGGAGTAGCCGAAGCTGTCGTCGAGCTTGACATTGGTCTTGCCGATTGCGGTTTCGAGCGCGTCGCTCGCATCTTCATTGTAGAAGTGGGTGTAATTAAGTCCCAAGCCCACATATGGCCGGACCTGGGCCTTCGGCGCAAAATGATACTGCAGGGTCAATGTCGGCGGAAGCACCCAGGTGTCGACCAACTCCCCAACCGGTTCGAGCCCGCCTTTGCCTTTGACATCATGCTTGGTCGTTGCAGCAATTAGCTCAAGGCCGAAATGATCGGTCACGAAATATGTGAAGTCTACTTCTGGAGCAAAGCTGTTCGTGACGGAAACTTCGTCATTGGGAAAGGCGGGTTTGATCCCGCTGGAATCCTCCGTGGGAGCTACCAGGATTGCGCGCGTACGGACAAGGAAATCGCCCTGCTCGGCTTGTGCGGGTGCCGCGACGGCAAGTGCGGCAGTTGCCAGTGTAACGAAGAGTTGAATTTTCATTTTAGGCTAGCCCTTCTTTGGAGGAAGCTTGCCCTTGGCCGAGCCGATGCCGTCGTTCTTTGATTTGGCTCAATTCCGCAGAAGCACGGCGATCAGGGTCTGCCGTCCGGTCGTGGGCCGAGCAGCTTGGGTCCAAAGAGCACCAGGAAGAGCAGGAATGCACCGCCCCAGAGCGCTCCGGCCAGCTTGATCGCCAGCAGATAGTCCATCGGCAGCCAGGGAGCGGCGACGCGCAGCATCGCGCCCGCCGTGACCAGAACATAAATGATCACCGTGCCCTTGCCGGCATGCAGCTCCCGGCCGGTGTGGCCAAGCGTTGCACGGGTCATGACTGCCAGGACCATCGAAGCCATTGCCCCCGCACCAAGCGCGTGGAGCCCGGCAGTACCCGATACATCCATGTCGACAATGCTGAGGCCGAGCAGGAGCAGGCCTATCGGGAGCCAGGCGTAGGAAACATGCAGGATGAGAACCAGTGGCTCGCTCGCGGTTCGCCAGCCTCCCCAGCGGGCAAGCCTTATCGCCTGAAGCACAGCGGCGGCGAACAGCAATGCGGCCGTCAAGCTCGGCTCTGCCTGGAACGCCCAGCATCCCAACCCAAGCGCTGTCGTCCCGATTGCGAAATGGTCAAAGGTCGAAGCTTGGCCTGGAAGACTTCCCTGCCCCTGCTTGATCAGCCAGTTGGCCGTGAATGAAGGAATGATCCGGCCCCCGATCAGCGTGATCAGTATAAGGATGAGCGCAAAGCCGCTCCGCCAGCCGATCTGGTCGGTGCCGACGAAACCCAGGCCTTCGAGATGATCGACGACCGCCGCAATCGCGAGCAGCAGCGTTACGCCAACGACGGGCAGGTTGCGGTTCCTGGCAATGAGCACCTCACGCGCGCAAGCCCCGGCCAGGGTGAACAGGAAGGCCGCTTCGGCCAGCATTGCCGTGACGCCGCCAATCGACCCCGAAAACAGGATGGCGGCGCGCGCCGCGATCCACATCAGTGTCAGGGCTGCAAGCCTGCGGCCGGCGATTGGCAATCGCCCGGTCCAGTTGGGTATCGCCGTCATGAGGAAGCCGGCAATCACCGCCCCCAGAAAGCCGAACAGCATCTCGTGCCGATGCCAGGCCAACGGGTCGAGTGCGGTCGGCAGCGTAATATTGCCCGACAGCGCTTCGATCCAAAGGCAGACGACGACGATCGCCCAAAGTGGGCCGAGAAAGAAGAAGGGCCGGAAACCCGCCCTTAGAACCGGCGGGAGTTCCAGCAGCTTTGCCCGGCGGTCGACGTTTGCGTTTGCGTTCATTTCGTCCTCAAAGTGGCGGCCGGCCCCGGAAAATGCGCTAACCGGGACCGACCGCCAATCCGGCTTACTCCGCCGGAACCATCGCGGGCTCGGGTTCGACCTGCCCAATGGCCTGCTTGACGCGCGGCCCGATCAACAGCTTGGCCATGAACAGTGCCAGGATGATTGCCCCGACGCTGAACACCGTGTCGCCGGGCACCCGCATCCACACCAGGGTCTCCATGACCGGGCTGTGGATGACTTCCGGCGAACGGGCATACCAGAAGCCGGTCGTGACACTGTGGTAGGCCTGGTAGATGCCCTGCGGCACGAGGCTCAGGAACACCATTGCACCAAGGCCGATGTTCAGCGCCCAGAAGGCAGGCTTCAGCATCGCGTCCGACCAGGCGGTGGTCCGGTACGAGGTGCGCAGGCAGAACAGCATCAGGCCGATGCCGAGCAATCCATACACTCCGAACAGCGCCGCATGACCATGGCTTGGGGTCAGATTGAGACCCTGCACATAGTAGAGCGAGATCGGCGGGTTGATCGCGAAGCCGAGCACGCCCGCGCCGACCAGGTTCCAGAACGACACTCCGACGAAGAACAGGATCGGCCACTTGTAGGTCTGGACCCACGGCGCCGCCTTGGTGGCGCGGTAGTTGTGGAGAGCCTCGACGCCCAGCAACGCCAGCGGAACCACCTCAAGCGCCGAGAACATGGCGCCCCAGGCGATGACCGGAGTGGTCGTCCCCGAGAAGTAGAGGTGGTGCAGGGTGCCGAGGATCCCGCCGGTCAGGAACACCGCGGTCGAGAAGACGACCGCCGTATTCGCTGCCCGGGCCCTGACCAGCCCAAGGCCGGCGAAGATCAGCGCGATGATCGCTGTCGCGAAGACTTCGAAGAAGCCTTCGACCCACAGGTGGACCACCCACCAGCGGAAATATTCGATCATCGACAGCGGGCTGTGGCGGCCCCAGGTCAACGCTGCTCCATAGAACAGGCCGATCGAGATGGTCGAAACGAACACCATCCCGATGAGGCCCCGGGTTTCGCCCGGCTTCTTGAGCGCAGGCCATAGCGCCCGCCCGACGAGCGTCAGCCAGATCATCAGGCCGGCGAACAGCAGGATCGCCCAGAAGCGGCCAAGGTCGACATATTCATAACCCATATGGCCGAACCAGAAGTTCTGGAGATGCCCCAGCTTCTGCTGGACAGCGAACCATTCGCCCGCGAACGATCCGATGACGACGACCAGCAGGGCACCCCACAGGATATTGACGCCGAGCTTCTGATACTTGGGCTCATGACCGCTCAGCATGGGTGCGAAGTAAAGGCCGGTCGCAAGCCATGCCGTGGCAATCCAGAAGATCCCAAGCTGGGTGTGCCAGGTGCGGGTCAGCGCATAAGGAATGATTTCCGAGATATTGTAGCCGTAGAACTGCTGACCCTCGACCGCATAGTGGGCGGTGACCGCGCCAAGCACGATCTGCGCCAGGAACAGGCCGACGACGGTGATGAAATATTTGGTCGTCGCCTTCATCGAAGGGGTGGGGTTCACGCGCAGGAACGGATCGCTTGCCGGTACGACGGCATGCTCGTCCTCGCCCTTTCTCGCCTGGTACCAGGTCAGCCAGCCGACGCCGATGATCAGGAACAGGACACTGGCGATCGACCAGATGCCAAGCGATGCGGCCGGCTGGTTGCCGACCAGCGGATCATGCGGCCAATTGTTGGTGTAGCTGATGGCCTGGCCCGGGCGCTGCGTGACGCTTGTCCAACTGGTCCAGAAGAAGAATGCGCCAAGCTGCTCGCGCTGCTTGGGATCGCTCAAGGTCTTTTCCGGAATGGCATATTGTTCGCGAAGACCCGAAAGCTTAGGGTCGCTGCTGAACAGCTGGGCATAATGATCGCCGACGATGTCGATGGCCGCAGCACGATCCGGGCTGACGGTGATCGCTCCGGTCTTCGCATCATATTTGTTGGTACGAAGCTCTGACTGGAGGCGGGCCTTCAGCGCCGCCTGCCTCTCCAGGGACAAGGCAGCGAAGTTCTTCGCGCCGTCGCGCTTGGCCCAGATATCGAGAAGCGTGGTGGATTCACGATGCAACCAGTCAGCACCCCAGTCGGGGGCGACATAGCCGCCATGGCCCCAGACCGAACCCAGCTGCATTCCGCCGAGAGTCTGCCAAACCTCGCGGCCGGTCTGGATGTCGGCCTTGGTGAAAAGTTCCTGGCCGCTGGTCGTGACGACTCGCTCCGGCACTGGCGGTGCCTGGACGTAAATCTCTCGGCCGAGCAGCCCAAGGATCCCGAAGGAAACGAGGAAGATCCCCGCTAGCCAGGACCAAAGCTTCTTGTTGTTAGCCATCTCAAATGTCCCCCCGGCCCAATGCCGGTCATGATGCGAGAGGTAGCGAGGCGGCGACCTTCTGGATGTACGTGATTTCCGAAGTCGCTGGGTCGCGCCTCGCTGCCGCCGGTTTCGGCGCGGCCCGGCGCCAAGGCATTGATCCAGCTCAATTGAGTGCGGGACTTCCGTACATGTGCGTATTCCGAATTCGCCTCGTCCCTACCAATTTGGGGCCCATGAATTGGAAGGTGATCCGACTAGAGCTTGCGTCCAGCTGGGAGTTTCCCAGGGGATCGGCGGGGCGCAGCTATTTGATTCGGCTGCCGCTTTCCGATGACGGCGCAATCGATGCCCCGGCGCTTGAATCGGAACCGGCGCGGGCAACGGTCCGCCGCCATTGGCCGAACGAGGCCGATATGCTGGGCTATCTTGTGCGAACGCCGATGGGATTTGCGATCCGCTACGAATTGAACGGGGCGGAATCCAGAGGGCGAACCGCGGGCCATGGCTTGGAAAGTCAGCAACTGCTGCAATTCGGAGCCGATGCCATCAAGGTCGGCGAACAGATTTTCCTGACGGAGCCCGACGGCAGCCGGCTCCGCTTCCGAATTGCAAATTTACACTAGGATCCGTCGGCCTGGTTTTCATCGAGACCCGCGGCAAAGGCAATCCGCAACGCTTCGGAAAGGCTGGCAACGCCAAGCTTGCTCATCAGGTTGGCGCGGTGGATTTCGACCGTGCGCGGGCTGATGTCCAGGTCATAGGCGATGGTCTTGTTGGGGTGGCCCCGCACCAGACCTTCCAAAACGTCCCGCTCTCTTGGAGTCAGCGCCTGAAGCCTGGTCCGGGCTTCTTCCGCCCGGGCTCGGCTGCGCCCAGCCTGGTCAATCCGCGCAAATCCCTCTTCGATCGCACTGATCAGGACGGCCTTTTCGAAGGGCTTCTCGATGAAATCCACCGCACCCGCCTTCATCGCCTGTACCGCCACGGTGACGTCGCCATGGCCGGTCATGACGATCACCGGAAGCCCGACTCCACGTTCCTTCAATGCCTCCTGGACCTGCAGCCCATCCATTTCGGGCATGCGGACATCGAGCAGGATGCAGCCGGGCATCAGTTCCCTGGCGCCCTTCAATAGCTCCACACCTGAAGAATAGGCCATGACCTGATAGCCGGACGTCCTGAGCATGAAGCCCGCCGACCGGCGAACGGCCTCATCGTCGTCGACCAGATGAACGATCTTCTCGCTCACGCCTTTGCCTCCTCGCTGTCCGCGTCAATGATCGTGAAATGGAAAGCCGTTCCGCCGATCTTGGATTGGTCGGCCCAGATGCGCCCACCATGGGCCGCGATGATCGCTGCCGAGATCGACAGGCCAAGGCCCATTCCGCTCTGCTTTGTGGTCTGGAAGGGTTCGAATAGCCGCTCCGCGACCTCCGGTGAAAGTCCGGGCCCACTGTCCGCGACGGTGATCCGGATCAGGCCGCCGGCCTCCTTTTCCGAATGGATGAGGAGCCGCCGGTCCTCGACCTCCTCCATGGCCTCGATCGCGTTGCGGATGAGGTTGAGCAGGACCTGCTGGATCTGGATCCGATCCACCAATATCCGGTCCGCTTGCGGATCGAGCCGAACGTCGACCTCCAGCTCCTGCTCGCCGGCGCCGACCAGGGCCAGTGCGTTGGCCTCCGTGACAAGGCGGTGGAGGCTTTCGATCCGCCGCTCCGTTTCGCCCTTGGAAATGAAGTCGCGCAGGCGCCGGACGATCTGACCGGCGCGGACCGATTGAGCAGCACTCTCGTCGAGGGCCTCCCGAAGTACGGCCAGCGTTTCCTCGTCCGGCACCTGCTGAAGCAAGTCCCGCGCCGTCTCGACATAATTGGCGATCGCGGTGAGCGGCTGGTTCAGTTCATGGGCAAGGCTGGTCGCCAGCGTCCCCATCTCCGAAACCCGCTGAACATGCGCCAGGACGGACTGAAGGTCGTGGACTCGAAGCTCGGCCTGTTGCCGTTCCGTCAGGTCCCGGATGAAGCCGGTGAACACCCGCTCTTTTCCGATCCGTGCCTCGCCGACCGAAAGCTCGATCGGGAAAGCCGCCCCATCCCGATGGCGCGCCGTCAGCACTCGGCCGATGCCGATGATCCGCCGCTCGCCGGTGCGCATGTATCGCTTCAGATACCCGTCATGACGTTCGCGATCGGGGGAGGGCATGAGGATGCTGACATTTTCGCCCAGCACCTCCTCTTCCTTATATCCGAACATCCGCTCGGCCGATGCGCTGAACGACAGCATCGTTCCTTTTTCGTCGATGACGACGATCGCGTCCGGGGCGGTCTCCAGGATCGACCGCAGGTGCGCTTCCTGCGCGAAAATGCTCTCGGTCCGGGCAAGCTCCTTGGCCATGGCGTCCATTTAACCGGGAAAGCCCAGATTCAAAGGGCAAACGGCGCGCCTAGGTAGCATTGCGTAGGGCGTTTCGGACCCCGGCGAGCCTATGCATCGGCTTCAGAAGGCAGCTGGCAAGCGTCGCGAAATTGGCGCGGTCGAGGATTGGAAATGACGGGCTGGACTTACTTCCCCGAACTGCTGGCGACGCCGGTCCCGCGCTATACGAGCTATCCGACCGCGGCCGAATTCGGCGATGCGGTCGGTGCACGCCAATTGGACGCGGAGCTGGCCGTCATCGACCCCGACCGGCCGGTCTCGCTCTACGTCCACATCCCTTATTGCCACGAGATTTGCTGGTACTGCGGCTGCAACACCGGCGCCGCCAACAAGACCCAGCGCCTCACCGGCTATCTCGACACGCTTCATCAAGAAATTGAACTGGTCGCCGGGAAACTGGGCGGAAGAGGCAACGTCCGCCGGATCGCTTTGGGCGGCGGCAGCCCAAATGCAATTTCGCCCAATCAGTTCGCAGCGTTGCTTGCAACGCTGAGGGCGGCATTTTCCGCGGAGGATGCGCAACTTTCGATCGAGCTTGATCCCCGTTCGCTCGATGCGTCCTGGTACCAGGCAATTGCCGATGCCGGTGTCACTCGCGCCAGCCTTGGTGTCCAGACACTGGACCCCAAGGTTCAGCGCTCGATCGGCCGCTTGCAGCCGGAGGAGTTGATCCGAACCGCCGTCAAGGAATTGCGCAGTGCGGGAATCCGCTCGCTCAACTTCGACCTGATGTACGGCCTGCCGTATCAGGGACTTGCGGAACTGAACGCGACGCTGGCGGCGACCATCGACATGCGGCCCGAGCGTATTGCCTTGTTCGGCTATGCCCATGTTCCCCACCTGATCGCGCGGCAGCGCCGGATCGACGGAAAAGCCTTGCCGGACGCCGAATTGAGGTTCCGGCAGGCCGAATTTGGCCACAAGGTGCTGACCCACGCCGGTTACGACCCCATCGGCTTCGATCATTATGCCCGGCCCGACGACCTGCTGTCGGCGGCGGCGCGGCAGGGACAGCTACGGCGCAATTTCCAGGGCTTTACGGAAGATGGCGCCGATATTCTGATCGGCCTCGGCGCCAGCGCGATCAGCCAGTTCCCAGGCCTCATCGTTCAGAATGAGAAGAACGCCGGCCGCTACAAGATCCGGGTCTCATCCGGATTGCTCCCCGCTACGCACGGCATCGTGCGAACCGCCGAAGACGAGCGCCGCCGCCGCATCATCGAGCAGATCCTTTGCGACGGCGAAGGCGATTTCCTGTTCGAACAGCAATTGCTCGATAAACTCCAACCTTTCCTGGAGAGGGGCCTGGTCACGCTCGAGTGCGGACGTCTGCGGCTACCGGACTACGCGCGCCCTTATGCCCGTGTGATCGCCGCATTGTTCGATCAGTATCGGCAACCTTCGGCGACGCGGTTCAGCAACGCCATTTGAGGCCGCCGGAATAGCATCATGGAAGCATTCTATCTCGAGATCAGGGCGGTCCACATTGGCGCCGTCGTTATCAGCGGCGTTCTGATGCTGCTGCGCGGCCTCGCCCGAAACGCTTTCAATGCTTCCTGGGTGACGAGCTGGCCGGTGAAGTCCTTGTCTTACACGATCGACACGGTGCTTCTGACCGCGGCCCTCATGCTGACGACGATCATCCAGCAATTTCCGTTCGTAGACGGCTGGCTGACAATGAAGGTGCTGCTGCTCGTCCTGTACATCGTGCTCGGCTACTCCGCCCTTCGCGGCAAAACCTTGAAGATGAGGTGGTCAAGCCTTGCGGGTGCCGCACTGATCTATGGCTTCATCGCCACCATCGCCCGCGCCCATAGCCCGTTGGGTCTCTTCGCCTGACGATAATGGCGGGGGGCGATTGATCGCGACTCCCCCTCCGTTCAAAGCCTCAGCCATCCGATGATGAGGCTTGCCGCCAGCGCGGCCATGCTGGCCCCGAGCGCCAAGGCCGCACTTAGTCCCTTGCCCCTGGCATAGGCGATCGTCACGCCCAGCTTCACGAACATGTTGGCAAGGATCGTTCCACATAAAGCGAGCGCAGCCAGATCGGCGCCGATCGCGCCTGGCGGGAGGCCGCCGGCGGTGACGATCGCCGCGTCGACGTCCATCGAGCCCATCACCAGCAGGAGGACTGCGATCCCTTCCTGCCCGAACCGGCCTTCCGCCCACCGCGCGACCACAGCGGCGACGGCAATGAACAGCAGGAAACCAAGGGCCGGCACCAAGGCGATCGGGTTGCCCGGCGGCGACGGTCCTTCGCAGCGGGATGCCTTGCGATACAACCACCAGCCGGCGAGCCACGCGACCAGCAAGGCCGGCGCAAGGACGAAGACGAACGACCACAGGATCCGCGGCGCAAGGATCGCCACTAGGACGATCACGCGAAGATACATGACCGCGCTGGCCAGCGCGATTCCGGCGGCTTCCGAACCACCCGCTTCCTTTGAGCCGAGCCGCTGGGCGAGCGATTGGGTGACCGCGGTCGAACTATAGGCGCCACCGATCAGGGCGGTGGCGATGGTACCACGCCGCGCGCCGAAAATGCGGTTGGCGACATAGGCCATGAAGGAGAAGCCGGTGACCAGCACCACCACCCACCACAGCTTCGCCGGGTTCCACGCGCCATAGGGCCCCATCGGATGGTCGGGCAGGAATGGTAGCACGCCGAGCGCGATGACGGCGAAGCGGGCCAGCGCCTTCACGTCCGCCTCGTCGAGCCGGCTGACGAATCCGTGGATTTCCTCCCGCATTGCCAGCACCAGTACGGTTGCGGCAGCGCAGGCGATCGCCAGCCCCGCCGAGCCAGCGCCGGCGACGCAGGCGATGCCAAGGGTCACCAGGCCGGCGACCTCGGTGGTCGCGTCGCGGCTTTCCTGGACACTTTTCCAATAGCCGATGACCAGGATTGCGGCCGCTGCGAGAACGATGGCCGCCGCAGCCCAAGGCTGCCCCTTCGAACCCAGCAGACCGGCAAGTCCGCCGCCGAGGCCGATGAGGGTGAAGGTCCTCACCCCTGCGACGCGGGTCCCGCGCTCGCTCCGTCGCTGGGTCCAGCCGCGCTCGATCCCGATCAAAAGGCCGGCGGCGATCGCTGTGCCGATGCGGATGGCCTCATCGGCCCAGGCGTCGGCGCCACCGATCAACGGTTCAGCCGCTCCGCATGCCAGCGCACATGGTCGGCCATGAAGGATGAGATGAAATAATAGCTATGGTCGTAACCCGCCTGACGCCGCAGGGTCAGCGGGATGCCCGCATCGGCGCAGGCTTGCTCCAGCAGTTCCGGCTTCAGCTCGCGCTCGAAGAAGGGATCGGCGTCGCCGATGTCGACCAGCAGTTCGGGAAGGCGAGCGCCATCCTCGATCAGCGCGACCGAGTCATGGGCGCGCCATGCGGATCGGTCGGCGCCGAGATAGTTGGACAAGGCCTTGTCGCCCCACGGCACCTGGCTCGGCGCGACGATCGGCGCGAAGGCCGAGGTCGAGCGGAAGCGTCCCGGATGGCGTAGCGCGACGGTCAGTGCGCCGTGACCGCCCATCGAATGGCCGGTGATCCCCTGCCGATCCATGTCGACCGGGAATTGATCGGCGACCAGCGCGGGCAATTCGGCCGTGACATAACTCCACATGCGATAATTGGCCGACCATGGTGTAGTGGTCGCATCGACGTAGAAGCCGGCGCCAAGGCCAAAGTCCCAGGCCCCTTCGCTATCGTCGGGGACGCCTTCGCCGCGTGGGGATGTGTCCGGCGCGACGAGAATGATGCCGGCTTCGGCGCAGGCCGCGCGAAACTCGCCCTTCTCGGTGACATTGGCGTGAGTGCAGGTGAGGCCGGAGAGGTACCAGAGCACCGGCAGCTTCGCGCCCGGCGCATGGGCGGGCACGAAGACGCTGAACACCATGTCTGTGCCGGTCTCGGCGGAGGCATGGCGATAGACGCCCTGCACCCCGCCGTGGCTTTTGACCTCGCTGACCGTTTCCACGCCTATTCCTTCGGCATGCGGTAGAAGCCGCACAGCTTGTTGCCGTCAGGATCGCGCAGATAAGCGAGGTACATTTTGCCAAAACCGCCATCGCGAATGCCGGGCGGATCCTCACAGGATGTGCCGCCGTTGGCGACACCAGCCGCGTGCCAGGCGTCGACCTGATCGGGGCTGCCGGCCTTGAACCCGATGGTCGAGCCATTGCCGTGGGTGCAGCACTCGCCGTCAAGCGGCGGGCCAATGCCAAGCGATCCTTCGCGCGTCATCCACCAGTCGGACTTGCCGAAGTCCTGGCCCGGCGCAATGCCCAGCGCGCCCAAGGTCGCATTGTAGAATTGGCGCGACCGTTCGCGGTCGCTGCACCCCAGCATTACATGGCTGAACATCATTCTCTCCCTCTAAATTTCGACCGCGACGGTCGCTGTCGCGGGATCGCCCGTGTTCGGCATGTCCTTCGGGTCGATCAAAAGCAGCTTTACCTCGCCCTTGCGCGCACAGGGTCGATGCTCGGTTCCCTTCGGCACGACGATGAGGTCGCCGGCATTCAGCGTCACCGTGCGGTCGCGGAATTCCATGTCGAGCTCGCCGTCCAGGATCAGGAACAGCTCGTCGGTGTCGTCGTGGCTGTGCCAGATGAACTCGCCCTCGACCTTCACCAGCCGGACTTCGTGATCGTTGTACCGGGCGACGATCCGCGGCGCCCAATGGTCGGAGAAGCTCTCCAGCTTCTCGGGAATGTTGACCTTGTCGGCCATCAGTAGACCACGACGCTGCGGATGCTTTCACCCGCATGCATCAGGTCGAAGCCCTTGTTGATCTCTTCCAAGGTCAGGACATGGGTGATCATCGGGTCGATGGCGATCTTCCCGTCCATGTACATGTCGACGATCTTGGGCACGTCGGTGCGGCCCTTGGCCCCGCCGAATGCCGTCCCGCGCCAGTTACGGCCGGTGACGAGCTGGAATGGCCGGGTGGCGATCTCCTTCCCCGCCTCGGCAACGCCGATGATGATGCTGGTGCCCCAGCCGCGATGGCAGCATTCCAGCGCCGTCCGCATCACCTCGGTATTGCCGGTCGCGTCGAACGAAAAGTCCGCGCCGCCGTCGGTGATCTCGACGATCTTGGCGACGGTTTCCTCGCGGCTCATGCCCTTGGTATTGAGGAAATCGGTCATTCCGAACTGGCGGCCCCATTCCTCGCGATCCGGGTTGATGTCGATGCCGACGATCCGGTTGGCGCCGGCCAGCTTCGCGCCCTGGATGACGTTGAGTCCAATGCCGCCGAGACCGAACACCACGACATTGTCGCCTGGCTGGACGTTGGCGGTCTTGGTCACCGCACCGACGCCGGTAGTGACCCCGCAGCCGATGTAGCAGCTGGTCTTGAACGGCGCGTCCTCGCGGATCTTCGCGACGGCGATTTCGGGGAGGACGGTGAAGTTGGAGAAGGTCGAGCAGCCCATATAATGATAGATGGTCTGGCCCTTGTAGCTGAAGCGGCTGGTGCCGTCGGGCATCAAACCCTTGCCCTGGGTGGCGCGGATGGCCGTGCACAGGTTCGACTTGCCGCTGAGGCAGGTTTTGCACTTGCCGCACTCGGGTGTGTAGAGCGGAATGACATGGTCGCCGGGCTTCACGCTGGTGACCCCGGCGCCGACCTCGCGAACGATACCGGCGCCCTCATGCCCTAGCACCGACGGGAAGATGCCCTCGCTGTCGAACCCGTCGAGCGTATAAGCATCGGTGTGGCAAATGCCGGTCGCCATGATCTCGACCAGCACCTCGCCGGCCTTGGGGCCTTCGAGGTCGAGCTCGACGATCTCCAGTGGCTTCTTGGCTTCGAAGGCGACGGCGGCGCGGGTCTTCATGTCTTCTGCTCCCTTGTTCGCGCACGCCTTGCCACCTCTCATCGCTTGGGCCAAGCAGGGAAAAAGGATGGATGCCATGGGCTGGGCAAATGGACGTCATGCGCTGGTTACCGGGGGAGGAACCGGAATCGGCGCCGCAACCGCACGAATGCTGGCGGCGGAAGGTGCGAAAGTTACTCTGCTTGGCCGTCGGAGGGAGCCGCTGGAGGCGGTCGCGGCGGAGTTCGGCGGGACAGTCGTCACCTGCGACATCACCGACCGTGACGCGCTCGCAAAGGCGATCGATGACGCTCGCGCCGCCAACGGTCCGCTGGATTATGTCGTCCTGAATGCGGGCATTGCCGACAGCGCCCCGTTCGGCCGGACGAGCCGCGAAAGCTACAACCGGATCATCGCCACCAACCTGACGGCGGTCTTTGACGGCGCCCAGCTTGCGCTTCCAGATCTCTTGCAGGGCGAAGACAAAAGATTGGTTGTCGTCGCCTCGGTCGCGGGCCTCGGCGGTATCGCGCTGGCCGCGCCCTATGCCGCGTCCAAGCATGGCGCGGTCGGCTTGGTCAGGAGTCTGGCACTGGAGTTCGCCAAGACCAACCTCACCGTTAACGCGGTCTGCCCGGCATTTGTCGACACGCCGATGACCGACGCGTCGGCCGACCGGATCAGCGAGCGGACCGGGCGAACCGAGGCAGAGGCGCGCGACGCGCTGGCCAACCTCAACCCAAATGGCCGGCTGGTTGCGCCCGAGGAAGTCGCGGCGTCGATCCTCCACCTCTGCCACCCGTCCAGCCGGTCGATAACCGGTTCCTGCCTGACCATCGACGGCGGAGTGACGGCGGCATGACCTTCTGTCCCGACGATCTTCAGCCCAAGCATTTCCTGTGGGACTTCGCCGACGGCGTCGCGACGATCACATTGAACCGGCCGGAGCGGAAGAATCCGCTGACCTTCGAGTCCTATGACGAGCTTCGAGCGACCTTCTGGAACCTCGACAATTGTCGGCAGGTCAAGGCGATCGTGATCACCGGAGCGGGCGGCAATTTCTGCTCGGGCGGCGACGTCCACGAAATCATCGGTCCGCTGACCAAGATGGACGAGGCCGGCCTGCTCCGTTTCACGCGAATGACTGGCGACCTGGTTCGCGCGATGCGGGCATGTCCGCAGCCGATCATCGCGGCGGTCGAAGGCGTTTGCGCGGGCGCTGGAGCGATCATCGCCATGTCCAGCGACCTCCGCCTTGCCTCCCCCGAGGCCAAGGCCGCCTTCCTCTTCACGCGTGTCGGCCTTTCAGGCGCGGACATGGGCGCCTGCGCGATACTGCCGCGGCTGATCGGCCATGGCCGCGCGGCGGAGCTGCTCTTCACCGGGCGCAGCATGACCGCCGACGAAGGCTTTGCCTGGGGCTTCTGGAACCGACTCACGCCCAATGTCCTTGCCGATGCACAGGCGCTCGCCCGCGACCTCGCCAAGGGTCCGAACATCGCTCACGCCGTGACCAAGAAGCAGCTCGACGCCGAATGGCATGTCTCGATAGAAACGGCGATCGAGATGGAGGCGCGGGCGCAGGCGCACTGCATGCAGACCAAGGACTTCAAGCGCGCCTACGAAGCCTTCGCGGCCAAGCAGAAGCCGGAGTTCAAGGGTGACTAGCCTCCCCTCCCTTTCAAGGGAGGGGCCGGGGGTGGGTGAGCCCCGAGGCAGCTCGATGCTGCCCAAGGGCTTGCCTAAAGCTGCCGTGGGGGCCCCCCCCCCCCCCCCCCCCCCC
>NZ_JAMGBA010000002.1:0-262500 GCF_023516455.1 Sphingomonas caseinilytica
GGGGGGGGGGGGGGGGGGGGGCCCCCCGCCCCGAGGCAGCTCGATGCTGCCCAAGGGCTTGCCTAAAGCTGCCGTGGGGCCCCCCCCTGCCCCTCCCTGCCAGGGAGGGGAGAGATGACTGATTGGCTAGACTGGCCGTTCTTCGAGCCGCGCCATCGCGAGTTGCAGGCGCACCTAGCCAAATGGTGTTCCGCCAACCTTGGCGATGACCATCACGATGATGTCGACAACGCTTGCCGGACCTTGGTTGCTCAACTTGGACAAGCGGGCTTCCTGGGGCTGTGCGTGGCCGAAGGCGACACGGCCCCCGACGTCCGC
Organism: Sphingomonas caseinilytica; assembly: GCF_023516455.1. GTDB lineage: Bacteria > Pseudomonadota > Alphaproteobacteria > Sphingomonadales > Sphingomonadaceae > Sphingomicrobium > Sphingomicrobium caseinilyticum. The sequence continues at coordinate 319 of NZ_JAMGBA010000002.1, forward strand.
AGCCTGGCCATTGCGCGATCGACCTTGGCGCGGGCCAGCGGCCTCGCCGACTTCGCCTTTGCCATGCAAGGGCTGGGGTCGGGCGCGATCAGCCTGTTCGGAAGCGCCGAGCAGAAAGCGGAATGGCTGCCAAAGGTTTCATCCGGCCGAGCGGTCGCGGCCTATGCACTGACGGAGCCTGAAACCGGCAGCGACGCCGCCAACATCGCGATGCGCGCTGAGCGGGACGGCGATGGCTGGGTCCTGACGGGTGAGAAGAGCTACATCAGCAACGGTACCATCGCCGACGTACTGACGGTGTTCGCGCGGACCGGGTCGACTGAAGATGGCGCTCGCGGAATCTCCGCCTTCATCGTCCGGGGCGATGACCCCGGCCTGTCGGTCGCCGAGCGGATCGAAGTCATCGCACCCCACCCGCTTGCCCGATTGAAGTTCGACCGCGTCCGCGCCGATCCGCTTGGATCCGAGGGCGATGGCTTCCGGATCGCAATGCAGACGCTCAACCTGTTTCGCGTAACCGTTGGCGCGGCGGCGCTTGGGTTCGCCCGCCGGGCGCTCGACGAGGCGCTTGATTTCGCGACCTCGCGCAGACTCGGCAGCGGCGTTCTCGCGGACAACCCGATGACCTGGGACAGGCTCGCCGGAATGAAGATGGCGGTCGACACGTCCGAGCTGCTCATCGCCCGCGCGGCGTGGCAGCAGGATATGGGAGAGGCCGACAACCGCCGGGCGGCGGCCATGGCCAAGCTTCATGCCACCGACGAGGCACAGAAAGTCATCGACGCGGCCGTGCAGATGCATGGCGGGCTTGGCGTGACCAAGGGCGCCAAGGTCGAGGAACTCTATCGTGAAATCCGCGCTCTGCGCATCTATGAAGGCGCAAGCGAGGTACAGCGGATGATCATCGCCCGCGACCTGTTGAAGGAGCATCGCTCATGAGGTCCTTGCTGCCGCCCGGCTGGCCGCGTCCCAAGGGCTATTCCAACGGAATCAGCGCAACCGGCCGAATGATCTTCACTGCCGGCGTCGTCGGCTGGGACGAGCGCGAATTCTTCCCGTCGCATCGCCTCGACAGCCAGTTCGCGCAGGCGCTGCGGAACATCCTTGCAATCCTGAAAGAGGATGGGGCCGGCCCGGAACATATCGTCAGGCTCACCATCTACGTCACCGACATCCAGGAATATCTGAGCCTTCGCGACGAGCTGGGCCCGATCTGGAAATCGATCATGGGGGCCAACTACCCGGCAATGGCGCTGGTCGAAGTGAAACGGCTCGTCGAACATGCGGCCAAGATCGAGATTGAAGCAACGGCGGTGGTTGCCGAATGAGCTACGACTCGTTCGTCCGCGATCGGTTGCCGCCGGCTGATGAGCTTCCCGAGTTCCGCTTCGACCTGCCTGCCCTGAACTATCCCGAACATCTGAACGGCGCTGCCGAGCTTTTGAAGCGCGGAAAGCCCGGCGACCTCGCGGTCGTCAACGCGCATGGCCGCTGGACCTATGCCGAGCTCGACCTCTTCTCCGGCCGCATTGCTAGGCTGCTGGTCGAAGAGAAGGGCCTGGTGCCCGGCAACCGCGTCCTCCTGCGAGGACCCAATGGCTACACGTTATTCGCCGCCTGGCTCGGCGTGCTGAAGGCCGGCGGGGTTGTCGTGACCACCATGCCGCTATTGCGTCCCGGCGAAATCGCGACCGTGATCGACACAGCAGAGATCACCCACGCCCTGGTCGACAGCCGCTTCATCGGCGACTTCCGCGCAGCGATGAGCCAGACGCGGCACATCAAGCATCTCGTCAAATATGACGGCGACTATGGCAAGGGCGAGCTGGAGACGCGTTGCGCCACGCTGTCGCCGCTCCCACCTGTCGACACCCGCCGCGACGATCCGGCGATGATCGCCTTCACCAGCGGCACCACCGGCGTCCCCAAGGGCTGCATCCAGTTCCACCGCGACATTTTGGCGCCGTGCGACAGCTTCGCCCGGACGCATTTCCGGATGGAGCCGGGCGATGTCGTCCTGACCAGCGCCCCCATCGCCTTCACCTTCGGGCTTGGCGCGACGGTGATGTTTCCGCTCTATTTCGGCGCGGCAGCTGCAACGATCGAGCAGCCGTCCCCGCCGGCCATGCTGGAAGTGATCGCCGCCCACGGCGTCACCCACCTCGCCACCGCACCCACCGCCTACAAGGCGATGTTGTCGCAGCCGACGCTCGCCGACGCACTCAAGAGCCTCAAATGCTGCCTGTCCGCCGGCGAGCATTTGCCCAGCGCGATCTGGGCCGCATGGAAGGCGCATACCGGGATCGCCATCGTCGACGGCATCGGCGCGACCGAGATGATGCATATCTTCATTTCCGAAAGCGGCGATGCGATCCGCCCAGGATCAACCGGCCGTGCAGTGCCGGGCTATCAGGCCACCGTACTGGACGCCGAGGGCAATCCACTGGACGAGGGTGAAGGGCGGCTGGCCGTGAAGGGTCCAACCGGCTGCCGCTACCTCGATGATCCGCGTCAGCGTAATTATGTCGAGGGCGGCTGGAACCTGACCGGCGACACCTATCGCAAGGATCGCGACGGTTACTTCTGGTATGTGGCGCGCAGCGACGACATGATCGTCAGCTCAGGCTACAACATCGGCGCGCCTGAAGTAGAGAATGCACTTCTGGGCCACCCGGCCGTGGCGGAGTGCGCGGTGATCGGCGTGCCCTGTCCGGAACGCGGCCAGAAGGTGAAAGCATTCGTTGTCCCGGCCGCTTCCGCGACGCCAAATGATGCTTTGATTTCAGAACTCAAAGATTTTGTAAAAGCAACAATTGCGCCATACAAATATCCCCGCGAAATCGAGTTCGTCGAGGCATTGCCGAAGACGGCGACAGGCAAATTGCGGCGGGTGGAGCTGAGGAATCAGTAGTATCACGCGAAGGCGCGAAGTGCGCGAAGCTCAAAAATCCCTTCGCGTCCTTCGCGTCTTCGCGTGCAAAATTCCTACTCAAACTCGACGATGATCTGATCGACCGCCAGGCTGTCACCGGCCTTGGCCTGGGTCGCCTTGACCGTGGCCGACTTCTCGGCGCGTAGGATGTTTTCCATCTTCATCGCCTCGACCACTGCGACCGGCTGGCCGGCCTCGACCTTATCGCCTGCCTTGACCTCCAGCCGCGTCAGCAGCCCCGGCATCGGCGCCAGCAGGAACCGCGACATGTCGGGCGGCACCTTCTCGATCATGTGCTTCGCCAACTCCGCGATGTGCCGCGGAACGACCACCACCTTGTGGGCCGCGCCACGCGTCGTCAGCGTCCACCCGCGGCCGCTCTTCGCCACCTGCACGATGCGGTGGCGCCCATCCATGTCCGCGACGAGTAGCTTGTCACCGGGCGACCAGTCGCCAACCACGTCGATCGCCTCGCCGCCATCGACGATGGCGAGGTTGCCGCCATCATAGGGAGCAATGGCGACCGTGAAGTCACGCTTGCCGATGCGCACGACCTGTACGGCCTCGGGGAAAACCGGGTCGCCGAGTTGCCCGTCGATGAGCGCAGCGCGCGTCTCGACCGTCAGCTCAACGATCGCCGCCAGCGCGGCGAGATCCGTCATCAACTGCTCGTCGGCAGGCGCACCGGTGAAGCCTTCCGGATATTCCTCGGCGATGAAGCCGGTCGTCAACTCGCCCGACCTGAACCGCTGGTGCTGCAGCAGCGCCGAGAGGAAATCGATATTGTCCGAAATGCCGCTGAGCTGGAACGCATCCAGCGCCTGCACCGCCTCGTCCCGGGTTGGGGCCCAGCTGATCAGCTTGGCAATCATCGGGTCGTAGAACATGCTGATCTCGCCGCCCTCCGCGACACCGTCATCGACGCGGATCACGCTGTCGCCGTCGCGGTGCTCGGCCGGCGGCCGGTAAGTGGTCAGCCTTCCGGTCGACGGCAGGAAACCGCGATAGGGATCCTCGGCGTAGACGCGGGCCTCGATCGACCAGCCGTTCAGCTTCACCTCGTCCTGGGTGAAGGCGAGCTTTTCGCCGGCGGCGACGCGGATCATCTGTTCGACCAGGTCGAGGCCGGTCACTTCCTCGGTGACCGGATGCTCGACCTGCAGCCTTGTGTTCATTTCAAGGAAGTAGAAGCTCTCGCCGGTCTTGTCGGCGCCGGAGACGATCAGTTCGACCGTTCCGGCCGAATGATATCCGACCGCGCGGGCCAGCGCGACGCACTGCTCGCCCATGGCCTTGCGCATCTCGGGCGACACGAAGGGCGACGGCGCCTCCTCGATCACCTTCTGGTGGCGGCGCTGGATCGAGCACTCTCGCTCGTTCAGGTAGAGGATGTTGCCGTGCTTGTCGCCGAGCACCTGGATCTCGATGTGGCGCGGATCCTCGATGAATTTCTCGATGAAGACGCGATCATCGCCGAAGCTGTTGAGGCCCTCGCGCTTGGTCGCCTCGAAGCCTTCGCGGACGTCCTTTTCATTGTAAGCGAGGCGCATGCCCTTGCCGCCGCCGCCGGCCGAGGCCTTCATCATCACCGGGAAGCCGATGTCATGCGCGATCTTCACCGCCTCGTCGGTGTCGGCGATCTCGCCGAGGTAGCCGGGCACGACATTGACCCCGGCTGCCTTCGCCAGCTTCTTGGATTCGATCTTGTCGCCCATCGCGGCGATGGCATTGGGCGGCGGTCCGATAAAGGCGATGCCGGCCTTCTCCAGCGCTTCGGCAAAGCTGGTGCGTTCCGACAGGAAGCCATAGCCCGGGTGGACCGCTTCGGCGCCCGTCGCCTTGCAGGCGTCGATGATCAATTCGGCCTTGAGGTAGCTTTCCGCCGCCGGCGCTGGCCCGAGGCGAACGCTTTCATCGGCGAGACGCACATGCGGCGCGCGTGCGTCGGCGTCCGAATAGACGGCAACAGTCTTGATCCCCATCCGCCTGGCGGTGCGAATGACGCGGCAGGCGATTTCCCCGCGATTGGCGATCAGGATTTTCTTGAACACTAGCGAGCCCCTAACCCGTCACCCTGAACTTGATTCAGAGTCCATTCCTTCGTTCGCTCCGCCCTTCCCGAAAATGGATGCTGAAACAAGTTCAGCATGACGAATTGCGGCAAATTCACTCCGCCGCCTCATCGACCGGCGGCTTGTTGTGGCCGAGAAGCCGAAGCACTTCGTCCGCCGCGTCGGCGAGATTGGTGCCAGGTCCGAAGATCGCCTGCACACCCGCCTCGCGGAGCATCGCATAATCCTGCGGCGGGATAACGCCGCCAGCGACCACCTTGATGTCCGGCCGGCCGGCCTCCTTCAGCGCCGCGATGAGTTCGGGGATCAGCGTCTTGTGGCCTGCCGCGAGCGACGATGCGCCCACGACGTCGACATCATGCTCCACCGCCAGTTCCGCACTCTCGCGCGGGGTCTGGAACAGCGGCCCTGCGATTACCTCGAAGCCCAAATCGCCGAACGCCGAGCTGACCAGGTTGGCGCCGCGGTCATGTCCATCCTGGCCCATCTTGGCGACGAGGATGCGGGGCTTGCGGCCCATGCGCTCCGCCACCGATGACGTGCCCGCGACGGCTTCCTTCCAGCGCGCGTCATTGCGGCGTCCGTAGATGCCGCGAACCGGTTCCGGGTTGGTGTGATAACGGCCGAACGCACGCTCGAGCGCATCCGAAATCTCGCCCAGCGAGCAGCGCGCCCTCGCGCATTCGACCGACAGCGCCAGCAGGTTGCCACCGTCGCGAGCGCCCGTTTCCAGCAGGTCCAGTGCGGCGCGTGCCTTCGCCTCGTCGCGGGTGCTGCGCATTTTCTCCAGACGTGCAATCTGGCCGGCGCGAACCTTGGCATTATCGACTTCCAGGATGTCGAGATGCGGTTCATTTTCCAGCCGGTAGCGGTTGACGCCGACAATCACCGTTTCGCCCGTATCGACCTTGGCCGCGCGCTCGGCGGCGGCTTCCTCGATCCGCATCTTGGGCAGGCCTTCGGCGACCGCCTTGGTCATGCCGCCGTGGCTCTCGACTTCCTCGATCAGCGCCCAGGCGCGCTCTTCCAGCTCGCGGGTCAGCGCCTCGACATACCAGCTGCCGCCGAGCGGATCGGCGACGGCGGTGACGCCACTCTCTTCGGCCAGGATCAGCTGGGTATTGCGCGCGATGCGGGCTGAGAAATCGGTCGGCAGCGCGATCGCCTCGTCGAAGCTGTTGGTATGCAGCGACTGGGTCCCGCCCAGTACCGCGGCAAGCGCCTCGATCGTGGTGCGGATGACATTGTTGTACGGGTCCTGCTCGGTCAGCGACACGCCGCTGGTCTGGCAGTGGGTCCTGAGCAGCTTCGACTTCTCGGTCTTGGCGCCGAGGTCGGTCATGATCCGCGCCCACAGGGTCCGCGCCGCGCGTAGCTTCGCGACCTCCATGAACAGGTTCATGCCGATGCCGAAGAAGAATGAGAGGCGCGGCGCGAAATCGTCCACGTCCAGCCCGTCCGCGATCGCAACGCGGACATATTCCATGCCGTCGGCAAGCGTGTAGGCCAGTTCCTGCACCGCCGTCGCTCCGGCCTCATGCATGTGATAGCCGCTGATTGAGATGCTGTTGAACTTGGGCATCTCTTCTGACGTGTAGGCGATGATGTCAGAGACGATCCGCATCGATGGTTCGGGCGGATAGATGTAGGTGTTGCGAACCGCGAACTCTTTCAGAATGTCGTTCTGGATCGTTCCGGAAAGCTTCTCGCGAGGAACGCCCTGTTCTTCGCCGGCGACGATGTAGAAGGCCATGACCGGCAGCACCGCGCCATTCATCGTCATGCTGACCGACATTTCGTCCAAGGGAATGCCGTCGAACAGCAGCTTCATATCCTCGACGCTGTCGATCGCGACACCCGCCTTGCCGACATCCCCGGCGACACGCGGATGGTCGCTGTCGTATCCGCGGTGGGTGGCGAGATCGAAGGCGACCGAGAGCCCCTTCTGGCCCGCCTTCAGATTGCGGCGATAGAAGGCGTTGGATTCCTCGGCAGTCGAAAAACCAGCGTACTGGCGAATGGTCCAGGGACGCCCCGCATACATGGTCGCATAGGGGCCGCGCGTATAGGGAGGCAGACCCGGCAAGCCACTGTCGATCCCGGCCGCGTCTTCGGGGCCGTAGACATTCTTCAGGCGGATATGCTCGGGCGTCTCACGCGACAGGTCTTTCCCACGCGATTCCTTGTCGGCCAGCGCCTTCCAGTCGTTAATTGTCGGTTTCTCAGTCATTGTGGACGCCCCTAGCGCCAGCCGAAGCAAAGCTCCAGCATCCGTTCGAGGTTGTTACCTCGACTCCACCACCACTTCGCTGGTGATCGAATTGGCGATGAAACAGGCCTCGTGCGACTTGTGGTGGAGCTCGTCGATGATCGCCTGCTCGGGCTCCTCGCTGGCAAACACGATCCGCGGGCGAAGCGCGACGCGGGTAATGCGGGTCTTGCCGTCACTGCCCTTGTGCATTTCGCCCTCAGCTTCGTCCTCATAACCCGTCACGACCAGCCCGGACCGCCGCGCGAAATCCAGGAAGAAGAGCATGTGGCAGCTCGCGACGCTGGCCACGAACGCCTCTTCCGGATCGACGGCATCGGGATTGGCCCAGGGCATCGGGACAATGTGCGGTGAGGCCGAAGCCGATACGTTGGTCAGGCCATCGAAGTTCCAGCTATGCGCCCGGCTATACTGCCCCTTGGCAAAATCCTCGCCGGGCGAGGCGAACCAGCGAATGGTGGCGAAGTGGCTGGACATGATGCCTCCTTTAGCTCGTGCCGCGGCTCCGGCCCAGAACGAAGTCGACGCCCTCTGACAAGAGCGTCTTGTCTACCCGATGCCCGCCTTCGAATTGGCGGAAGCTGATGTCGAAGCCAGCCTTCTTCAGCGAAGCGACGGTATCGTCGCGCGTGCGCTCGAACGACAGGATCTGGTCGGCTGGCGAATGGGCGATGAACAGCCGTTGCTTGGGATCGATCGCGGCGGGTTCCAGGTGGAATCCGGGAGCGAAGGCGACGACCCCGCGGACGATCGCCGGGTTGGCAAGGCCAAGGCTCAGCGCATAGCTCGCGCCATCGGAGAAGCCGGCGAAAACCACCGCGCGGTGATCTGCATCGGGCGCTCGAAGCGCGATCGAAAGCGCCTGCTCAACGCGCCCGGCATCCGCACCGAAAAGGTCATCGCGCATGGCCCGTCCGTTCCTGGATGCCGCGCTGACCAGGCCAATCGTATCCCAGGTCGCGCCGGTCGATTGGACCGACAGCAACAGGCAATCGCATCGATCCGCCTCAGCCTTGGCTCCGTCGAGGAAATTGCGCGCCGACATTCCCGCGCCATGGAACAGGACGATCAGTGGGCGTGGCGAAGTGGAAGCGGCTGCGGGCCGGTAGAAGAATGCGTTGGCACCAAGCTTCTGAACGCCGGCAGTAGTGGCCGGCGCGGCCACATCGCTAGCCAGCGTCATTACGGGGGAACGGGCAGCGGCGGGTGGGCAGCACAGCAGCAACGCACTGACCGCGACCCGCCACATGGCTAATGCGCCTGCTTCGGCGATTCCATGATCTCCGTCAGCACCCCGCCCATATCCTTGGGGTGGAGGAAGAAGATCGGCGTCCCATGCGCCCCGATCCGCGTCGGCCCGAGGATGCGCACGCCCTTGCCGTCGTAAAAGGAGCGCGCCGCTTCGATATCCGGCACCTCGAAACAGAGGTGATGCTGCCCGCCTTCAGGACTGCGTTCGAGAAACTTCAGGATCGGCGAGTCCGCACCCAACGGCTCGATCAGCTCGATCTGTGAATTGGGCGTGTCGACGAAGCAGACGCGGACGCCCTGCGCCGGCAGGTCAAACGGCTCGCGAACCACTTCCGCGCCCATCCGCTCGCGGTACATGGCGACCGATTTCTCGATCGACGGGGTTGCCACGCCTACGTGGTTGAGCCTGCCCAATTTCATAAATCTCTCCGTCACCCTGAACTTGTTTCAGGGTCCATCTCGCCGCCCGTACCGCCCTACGAAAAAAATGGATGCTGAAACAAGTTCAGCATGACGGCATTCGGGGCAATACCGGACGGTGAACTCGGCACGACGAACTTAAAGCGGAATATTGTCGTGCTTCTTCCACGGGTTTTCCAACTGCTTGTCGCGCAGCTTCCTTAATCCCAGCGCAATTCGACGACGCGTCGAATGCGGCATGATCACCTCGTCGATGAAGCCCTTCGACGCCGCTACGAACGGGTTGGCGAAGCGCTCCTCATATTCGCGGGTGCGTTCCGCGATCTTGTCGGGATCGCCGATGTCCTTGCGGAAGATGATCTCGACCGCACCCTTGGCGCCCATCACCGCGATCTCGGCGGTCGGCCAGGCATAGTTCAAGTCGCCGCGAAGGTGCTTCGACGCCATGACGTCGTAGGCCCCGCCATAGGCTTTGCGGGTGATGACCGTGATCTTCGGTACGGTTGCTTCTGCATAGGCGAACAAGAGCTTGGCGCCATGCTTGATGATGCCGTGATGCTCCTGCCCCACGCCCGGAAGGAAGCCCGGCACGTCGACCAGGGTCAGGATCGGGATGTCGAACGCGTCGCAGAAGCGGACGAAGCGCCCAGCCTTCTTCGAAGCATTGATGTCGAGGCAGCCGGCCAGCACCATCGGCTGGTTGGCGACGACGCCGACGGTTTTCCCTTCGATCCGGCAGAAGCCGATGATGATGTTTCCGGCATGCCCGGGCTGAAGTTCGAAGAAATCGCCTTCGTCGGCGACCTTCCGGATCAGCTCGTGCATGTCATAGGGCTGGTTGGCCGACGGCGGGATCAAAGTGTCGAGGCTGTCCTCGATCCGGTCCCACGGATCGGCGCAGGGCCGCTCGGGAATGTCATGCCGATTGGATAGCGGCAGATAGTCGAAGAACTCCCGGGTCGCGATCAGCGCGTCGATGTCATTTTCGAACGCGACATCGGCGACGCCGGATTTGGTGGTGTGGGTGATCGCGCCGCCCAGTTCTTCCTGCGTCACGACCTCGTTGGTGACGGTTTTCACCACGTCCGGCCCGGTGACGAACATGTAAGAGCTGTCCTTCACCATGAAGATGAAGTCGGTCATCGCGGGCGAATAGACTGCACCGCCGGCGCAAGGGCCCATGATCAGGCTGATCTGCGGTACCACGCCGGAGGCCAGCACGTTCCGCTGGAATACCTCGGCATAGCCGCCGAGCGACGCAACACCTTCCTGGATGCGCGCGCCGCCGCTGTCGTTGAGGCCGATCACCGGAGCGCCGACCTTCATCGCTGCGTCCATGATCTTGCATATCTTCTGGGCGTGCCGTTCCGACAGCGAGCCGCCGAACACGGTGAAATCCTGCGCGAAGACATAGACGAGCCGGCCGTTGATCGTGCCCGACCCGGTGACGACGCCGTCGCCCGGGATCTTCTGCGTCTCCATGCCGAAGTCGACGCAATTATGCTCGACGTACATGTCGACTTCTTCGAAACTGTCAGGATCGAGCAGCACGGTCAGCCGCTCGCGCGCGGTCAGCCGTCCCTTGGCATGCTGCGCCTCGATGCGCTTTTCGCCGCCGCCCAGACGCGCCTGCGCGCGCTTGGCTTCCAGCTGCTCGATGGTGGTGGTCGTCAATTTGCTCTCCCGTTCGGAAGGCCGCTGCCACGATTGAGGCACCGAGCGCAAGTGAGCGATTGCGGAGCGATCGGGAGCTAGCGCGTAGAGATGCCGAAATCCGGACGGCCTGCCGCACAGCGGACAGGACCGACGTCACGAATTTACTTCGTGACGTCCTGCACCGCTACTCGGATTCCAGCAACTCCTTGAGCTCGCTCAGCTCCCATTCGTCATTGCGGCTAAATGGGAGAATCCGGCGCAATGCGGCAAAGCCGGTGCGACCGATTTCCTGCTGCAGTGCCTCCAACCGCGCGAAGCCCGTCCGGAGTCGCTCCGATTCACCTTCCTCAAGCTTGCGGTCGCGGTCGAGCAGCTCCTCTTCGGCGGTCAGGACCAGCTCGGTTTTCAGCATGCAATATTCGCGGATGCGCTCGGACTCGGCCTTGGTCGCCCGGCCCGCGAGCGCGGCGATCCGCTGCCCGCTGGCATCGGCGGGAAAGCCGCCCTTGCGCCATTCTTCCAGCCAAAGGCGATGGCCTTCACTCTCCTCGACGAGCCATAGTTGCGCCTCCGTCTCGCCGAAGCGGAGGAGGCCGATGATCGCGATCGGTGCCAGGACCAAGGTCGCCAGCATTACCAGGCCGGGCCGATCCGGGAACTGGTTGAAGATGATGTGGATGAACCCCGCCGCGAGATAGCCGGGCACGAACCAGAGCAGGTTGAAGGCCAGACCGGTCCCCTGTTCCCGCAACCTGCGCTCGCCGAGCTCATGAGCAACCGCGGCGAGGATTGCCGTCGTGGTGCCATGCATGACCGCGGTGCCCAGCCCACGAACTACCCACACCGGCATCGTCAGGTCTGGATAGCGCATCAGGTAAAAGCCGTTCTCTACAACGGAGAATCCGGCGCCGATCGCAAAACCGAAGATAATCGCATCGATCTTGTAGCCGATCCGGTTGGCGGCGATCAGGATCATCAGCGGGATGGCCTTCAACGCCTCCTCGATCCACGGGGCGACCATGCGGCTGTAGAAGCTGTAGCCCATCGGCAGCGTGTCGAGCATCTGGCCGCTGATCGGCCAGGCGACCAGCGCCATGAAGCCGCCCATGATCAGCGGTCCGACCAGCTCGCGCGGCGCCATCAGCTTGAAGACGTCGAGCCAGGCGAACAGCACGACCATCACCAGCACCGGAACCAGCGCGACCGACCAGTTGAGGACTTCGATCAGGTTCATCTGAGACCCCTCACAGGATCTTCAGCGATGCCATAAATTCGGTTCGCCCGTCGATATCCTTGTCGCCGAACCCCTGTGCGATGCCCAGCGAGAGAACCATTGGAAGCCGCATCACGACGGTGAACCCAAGGTCCACCTGCGCACCCAAGGTGAACAGCCGATATTTGGTGTCCTCAGGCGAATCCAGCAGCATGGCGCCGCCGAACAGGGCCGGCCGCGCATAGCTCAGGAAGAAGGCAGCCGTTCCGACCTCTTCGAACCGCACCGGCGGCAGGTTCACCTCACCGGTCACCTTGCCGAACTTTCGCGCGGCGATCTGGTCGATTTCGAAGCCCGGAAATGCCTCGAGCTCGCGGTACCGTTTCTCCGGCCGGTTATCGACATAGTTGTTGCGGAAGCTGCCGAAGTAGAGCGCGCCGAGCGGGCTGTCGCTGTCGCCGCCGACGATGCCGGCCTGCGCATAGCCCCAGACGGAGCTATTGGGCCACGGCAGCGGCACGCCATAATCGATGCCGCCCCATAGCCTCGGAAATTCCTTCCCCTCGGCATGGTCGATGCCGGTGACCGCGCGCCAGGCGATCCCCTTTTCATGGTCGACCCCGCCGAGCGCACTGGTCGAATTGGTATATTTGATGCCCAGTTCGCCGGAATAAATGTCCTTGGGGCTGGGTACGTTCTGGGCCGACGGCAGCTGCTCCAGCCCGAAATAGCCGGCGACGCTGCCGAAGATGTCGAGCTGCCGCGGCGGATCGTAGATCTTGGTCTTGTTGTAGCCAATGATGATCGCATCGCCCTTGCGGCTCCGCAGCACCGGACCCGCCAGATCATAAATGTCGGCGTCGTTGTGCCAGTAGCGGAGGTTCCAGTTCAGCGTCTTATATTCGATGTCCGCGTGCAGCCCCTCGCCGTCGCCGAAGTCGCCCCATGGCGAGACGCTGAACGCCGCGCTCAGCTGATGGAACTGCATCGGATCTTCGAAGTGGAAGAAATAGCCGGCGGTTAGCTTCTGCTTGTAACCCTCGATGATCGGATAGGCGGCGGCCAGCTTCATCCGGTCGGTGGCGTGATACATGCCGCGCGCCTTGACCAGCGGGTCGAGATCGACCTTCGCAGGAGACCCCACGCCCCATTCCTTCAGCTCCGGATGGGTCTTGATCACCTTGGTGCCGAGGAACTCGATCGTTCCGAGGTCATCCCGCTTTTCCGCGCGGATCAGCGAGGGGTTCAATCCTTCGCCAGTATATTCATAGACCAATAGCTGACCGTCAGGCCGCAACATCGGCCGGAAGAAACCGGTCGAGGCGTTGGACAGCACGTCATATTTCTGGGTGTCGAGATCGAACCGGAAGATGTTCGACACACCGGTGTAGTAGCTGGTGCCGTACATCGACTTGCCGTCAGGCGCGAAGGTGAAACCCTCCGGCGTCGAAGAGGCGAGGTCGAGCCGCGCCACCTCGTTGGGCGTGCCCGATGCCTCGAAATCCTCGGTCTTCCAGACCCGCACGGATTGGGTGCCGTTGATCTCGCCATAGCTTGCGGAGATCAGCGACCCGTCCGGCGAGATATCGAGGTCGAACGGCGTGATCCCATAGTCGAAGGTGTGGACCTGGTTGAAACCGGCATAGGGCGCCGGAATGCGGACCAGGGTCGCATAGCCGTTCTGGTGCCTTATGCCCCAGATCGACTTGTCCCTGGGATTGAGGACCAGGTCGCCGATGCGCGCGTCGCGCAGCAGCATGCGTTTCTTGCCGGTGTCGACATCGACTTCCATGACATCCCGGAACGCCCGGTTGTCGTCGGTATAATAGGCCTTGCGGCTGTCCGGATCGAAGGCGACGCTCGTCACGAAATAGAGCATCATGCCTTTCAAATCGGACAGACGCCGAAGCTTGCCGGTCGCGAGGTCCATCGTCCCGATGAAACCGATTTGCCCGGGGAAGCGGAATGCAGCGACCAGGCTGTTGGTACGCTCGTCGACATAGCCCCGCGACATGGAGCCGAGGCCCTTGGGGCTGAGATGCTGCACGTCGGTCAACGGATAGGCGGATAGCTTGGCGAGATTCTCCTGCTGGAACACCCGCTCGAACGCGTGCCACTCGCTCCACACCGCATCGAGCGATTTGCCGAAGGTGCGCTTGAACTGGGAGGCGTAGAAGGCCGCGCTGTCGTCGTCGCGGCGCAGCCACTGCATCACCTTTTCGGGTCCGTAGGTCAGCGCAAGGTATGAGAAGAAGCGGGTGCCGTAGAGATAATCGTTGGCGCCGATCTGGAAATCGACCGCGATGCCTTCGCTCTCCAGCCCGAGCGGCGAATAGAGCTTGTCGTTGTCGCGGACCTTGGCCCGGAACACCATCTCGTCATAGCCGCCCTGCGCACGGCCTAGCCCACCGGCCATCCATGTTTCGAAGAAGACGGCCGACCCTTCGGCGTACCAGCGCGGGATATTGTTTCGGGGCGTCGTCAGATAATTGTAAAGGATCGATTCCGGATGCTCCTGGATGGGCATCGGCTTGCCGGCCAGCCATTTGCGCCAGAAGGCGTCGCGCTTGTTCCACGCATCGAGCGTCGCGACGTGCGCAAGCTCATGGTTGATCAGCGTGTAGAAGCGCTCGCCCGGCGTGAAGGTCTCCATCCGTTGCGACACCGGCGCGACGTCGAGCAGCACGCCATTGTTGGGCGACGCCCGAGCGCCGGCGTTACCGAAATCGCCGAAATCCTTGAGCAGGACCGTGGTGCGGTCCCAGGGCTCCCAGTGGAAGCGATCCTTGTGCCACTCGATCGCATTCTCGAACGCCCTTGCGACATAGGGCGTGAGATAAGTCTGGATCGGGTCGAAATAGAGCAGGAGCTGGTTGTCGGTTTCGATCGTCGACAAGGGAATGCCGCCGGCATTGGGCGGCGAATGCTTGAGCTCGCCAGTCTCGGGCTCTTCCGTCGGCGGCGAAACGGGTGGGCCCACCGGCTCCGTTTCCGGAGCCGGCGCGACTGGCCCATCCTGAATTACCGTCGTGTCGGGAGGTGGGGGCAAAGGTTCCTGCTGAACCTGAGCCATTGCCCCGCTCGCGACGCTGCCAAGGCAGATCGCAGTCAACTGCCTTGCCCAGCGCCGCTTGCGGCGCGCCTTTGCCCCGATCATCACCCCCCTTTCGGGCCGCTAGGGCCCGGCACCCCTATTGGTTCGATAGGCTTGCTGCGAACCTGGCGTCCCCCATCGCTGCCGCAAACGACGGATTGGCGGCCAGTGCATGGAAGGCGCTCATGCTCTTCAGTGCGTTGAACGCGTTGGCATTGGCGGACAGTGCCTGAAGCGCCTGCGCATTGTTGGCGATCGCCGCCCAAGCTGCCGGTTGCGCCGACATCGCCGCAACGGCCGCCGGATTGGCCGACATCGCCTGCATCGCGCGGGCGTTGAACTGGCCCCTGGCCGACAGGCTTGCCGCAGCCGACGCAGCATTGAACGCCTGGGCCGCGTTGACCGCCGAGGCCAACGCATTGGCATTCGCCGACATCGCCTTCCACGCCGCCGCATTGGCCGACATGGCATTCAATGCATTGACGTTTGCCGCAGCGTTGAAGGCCTTGGCATTGGCCGCGAGCGCGCTGAACGCATCGGCGTTCTTGGCAATCGCGCTGAATGCGCTTGCGTCACGCGACAGCGCCGACATCGCGCTGGCATCACGCGACAATGCCTCGAACGCGCTGGCGTCGCGGGACATCGCAGCCATGGCCGACGGATTGCGCGCGGCCGCCGAGAACGCACTCGGGTTCTTGGCGAAACCGGCGAAGGCCGCCGGGTTGCGCGCAATCGCCGCGAAGGCCTGCGGATGCCGTCCCAAAGCCGCAAAGGCGCTCGGATTAGACGAGATCGCCTCCAGCACTTTCGGCTGCAGGGACATCGCATTGAATGCGCTGGCATGCTGCGACATTGCCGCCGCAACCTGCCCATTCATGGCATTGGCCTGTCCAAGGTTTGCCGAAAAGGCGCTGGCGGCCTTTGCCGACAGCGACAATGCGTCCGCATTCTTGGCCAGGCCGCTGAACGCGTCGGCGTTCTTGGCGATCGCATCGAATGCACTGGCTTCGCGGGTGATTGCCGACATGGCGCTGGCATCACGCGACAACGCCTCGAATGCGCTGGCGTCGCGAGACATCGCAGCCATGGCCGACGGATTGCGTGCCGCAGCCGAGAACGCACTCGGGTTCTTGGCGAAACCGGCGAAGGCCGCCGGATTACGCGCAATCGCCGCGAACGCCTGCGGATGCCGTCCGAACGCCGCGAAGGCGGCCGGATTATTGGACATCGCCGCAAAGGCCTGGGCCTGGCCGGCGTTGGCGCTAGCCGCCGCCGCCGAAACCGCCTGCGCCGCATTCACGGTTGCCATGAAGGCTGCAGGATCCTTGGCCAGACCGGTAAAGGCATTCGGATTGGCCGCAATCGCCGACATCGCCTGCGGATTTGCGGCAAGCGCCGCAAAGCCCGGGTGGCTGGCCAAGGTCCGGAAATTCGGATTCTTGGTCATCACCTCGAACGCATCCGTCTGCATCAGCTTCGGAATGGACGTATCCCCGAGTGTTACGTCACCCTCGCCGACTTGAGACGATACGTAGCGGTCTGCCGGGGCGATTGTGCCCTCGGTCGGACCCAGCGGCGGATAGATCCGGCCGAGCCCATACGCTGCTACTGCGACGGCGATAATCGCCGCGCCGGTTGCCATATATTTTCGATTGGATTGGTTTGATTCGATCGTAGTCACGTCGCACCCCCTCGCGGTGAAACCAACTGCTTGACCCCCTCTGCTACGCGATGGGCCAATCGGCGAAGATTTACTTTTCCTTTACCAAAGTCAATGAACCTTTGGCTAAGTTATTGATAAAGGCTAACTATATATTCGCAGCAGAGATTCTGGGCCATTAAACGCCCGGATCCGGGCCCCGAATCGGCTGAAAACTGAACCATCCTGCCCCTTCGCGCTTTCATCCGCGGGTTAAGGAGAAAAGGATGCGGCACGGACGAACTTGGCCGGAACGGCTGTGGCTGGTTCGGCATGGGCAGAGCCAAGGCAATGTCGCCCGGGATGCAGCCAATGAAGCGGGCCATAGCGTCATTGAACTCGACATCCGAGATGTCGACGTACCCTTGAGCGATCTTGGTCATCAGCAGGCGGAGGCGGCCGGCCGCTGGTTTGCAGCCCTGCCCGAAGACGAGCGGCCCGAAATATTGCTCTCCTCTCCATATATCCGGGCGCGCCAGACCGCGGAGGCAATCTGCAATGCAGGCGGGCTGGCCGGTGGTGCAAAACCGACCATCATCGACGAACGGCTTCGCGAGCGCGAGTTCGGCATTTTCGACGGGCTTACGACCCGGGGGATCCGGGAGCAGTTCCCGACCGAAGCGGCCCATCGCACCAAGATGGGCAAATTCTATCATCGTCCGCCGGGCGGCGAGAGCTGGGCCGACGTCATCCTTCGCCTTCGGTCGGTGATGAACACCATCAACCTTCATTATGCCGACCATCGCGTGCTGGTGGTCTGCCACCAGGTCGTCGTGCTGTGCATGCGCTACATATTGGACGAGCTCAGCGAAGGTCAGATTCTGGCGATCGACAAGCAGGCAGAGATCCTCAATTGCGGCATCTGCGCCTATGATTTCTCGTTCGACGAAAACGGCCTCTGCTCGCCTAAGCTCGACTTGTGGAATGTCGGCGCCCCCATGGAAGCCGAAGGTACGCCGCAAACCGCCGAACCCGACGCTATGGCCGGGTCGCGATGAGCCATTGTACGCCGCTCGACCTCGACGAACTTCGGCGTCACCCCCTGCCACCGGTCGAAGAGGAGGATAAGAATAGCCGAGGCAAGCTGTTGGTGATTGCCGGAACGCGGGAGATTGCGGGGGCAGCCAGCATCTGCGCCAATTCCGCGTTGCGGGCAGGCACCGGCAAGATCACCATTGCGACCGTTGGCAGCGTTGCGCCGCTGCTGGCCGTCGGCGTTCCCGAGAGCCGCGTCGTTTCGGTTTCGGAGAACCGGGACGGCGGGTTCGCCCATTCGGCGGTTCCTACCTTGGCGGAGATGGCCAAGGAATATGATGCAGTGGTTGCCGGCCCAGGGATGAGCCCGACCAATGTCGCTACCAGCCTTGCCGCCGCACTATGCGCTACCGGCCGTCCGCTGGCCCTGGACGCGGCATTGCTCCACGGGCTGGCCCCGGCCGCCGATCATGCCCGCGCCGCTCGCATACCCCCCATTCTTCTGCCCCACAGCGGCGAGATGGCCTCATTGATCGACTGCAGTGTTGAGGAGGTCGAGGCCGAACCTTTGCGTTGCGGCCAGGAAGCGGCCCGGCGCTATGAAGCACTCGTCCTTGTGAAGGGACCGGAAAGCCATGTCGTCACGCCGGCCGGAGACTCCTGGAAATACCCCGGCGGTGGGCCCGGACTCGGCGTTTCCGGGTCTGGCGATACACTCGCGGGAATCCTCGGAGGCCTGCTGGCGCGCGGAGCAGCACCACTCGAAGCGCTGCTGTGGT
This sequence comes from Sphingomonas caseinilytica, assembly GCF_023516455.1. Taxonomy (GTDB): domain Bacteria; phylum Pseudomonadota; class Alphaproteobacteria; order Sphingomonadales; family Sphingomonadaceae; genus Sphingomicrobium; species Sphingomicrobium caseinilyticum. The sequence goes on from NZ_JAMGBA010000002.1 coordinate 18,679, forward strand.
CCGTCTGGCTGCACGGCGAGGCGGGAGCGTCGCTGGCGAAGAAGATCGGCCCGATAGGTTTCTTCGCCCGCGAAATCTCGGGCGAGGTGCCCGCATTGCTTGCCCGGACTCAACCCTCGGCGGAATAGGTCTCCAGCTCGTCTCCGACGATCTTCACAACGTGGATGACATTGGTCGACCCCGATGTCTTGAACGGAACGCCCGCCATGATCAGTACGCTATCGCCTGCATTCGCCAGATGATGGCGCAGGACCATCCGCTTCGCCTTGCCGACCATCTCCTCGAAATTATTCACGTCGCGGGTGTGAACTGCGTGCACGCCCCACTGCAGGCCCAGCCGGCGGGCGACCTTCATGCTTGCCGTCATCGCCAAGGTCGGGACCTGCGCGCGTTCGCGGGCAATCCGGCGCGCGGTCGATCCCGAAGCGGTGTAACAGGCCATTGCCCTGGCATCGATAATCTTGACGATCTGCGCGGCGCTTTCCGACAGCGCGTCGGCGGTAGTCGCTTCGGCCGGCGTTTCCGTGAAATGGATGCGCGCCGAATAGACCGGATCGGCTTCGACGCTTCGGCCGATCTTGTCCATCATTGCCACGGCCTCGACTGGAAAGGCCCCCGCGGCGCTTTCCGCCGACAGCATAACCGCATCCGCGCCTTCATAGATGGCATTGGCGACGTCGCTGACCTCGGCCCGCGTCGGCGTCGGCGACACGATCATCGATTCCAGCATCTGCGTCGCGACCACCACCGGCTTTCCGGCCTGTCGCGCGGCGGCGACGATCTTGTTCTGGAGCGGAGGCACTCCCTCTGGCGGAAGCTCAACGCCAAGGTCGCCGCGCGCGACCATCACCGCGTCGGCCAGCTCCAATATCTCGCCCAGCCGGTCGATCGCCTGGGGCTTCTCGATCTTGGCCAGGAGCGCCGCGGAATCCCCGACCAGCTCGCGCGCCTCGGCAACGTCTTCCGGTCGCTGGACGAACGACAGGGCGATGAAGTCGGCGCCCTGCTCGAGGGCGAACTTCAGATCCTCCCGATCCTTCTTGGTCAGTGCCGGGATCGGCACCAGCACGTCAGGGACGTTGACGCCCTTGTTGTTGCTGACTTTCCCGCCGACCTCGACCACCGCGGCGATCTGGTCCTTTTCGACGCCAACGACCCTCAGGCGCACCTTGCCATCGTCGATCAGGAGGCGCGTGTCCTTCTTGACCGCCTCGAACAGCTCGGGGTGGGGCAGTTCGACCCGCGTCGCGTCGCCCAAATCCTTCTTCCGGTCGAGTATGAACATATGGCCGTTGACGAGTTCGGCCGACCCATTCTTGAATTTGCCGACCCGAAGCTTTGGGCCCTGCAGGTCGAACAGGATGGTCGTCGGCCGATGCTTGGCCTTTTCGAGCGATCGGATCGCATCGACCAGCTTCGCCTTCTCGGCCTGGCTGCCGTGGCTCATGTTGATACGGAAGGCGTCGGCCCCTGCCTCCATCAGTGCTCGGATCATTTCGGGGCTTGATGAGGCGGGACCCAGCGTGGCCAGAATCTTTACCTTGCGCTCACGCGGTCTCAGCATCGTCCACCTGTCTCCTATTCGCCCCACATCGCCATAGCGGTTCGAACGCTACGTTCAACCGGCTTGAGGCGCGCCGAGCCTTTGCCTAGGGAACCGCACGGATTTGACGATTTCATGAGATTCGAAAGGGCGAGTTCAAATGAGTGAAGGCAATGTCGCAGCCGATCAGCTGCGGCTTTTCATCGAGCGTATCGAGCGGCTTGAGGAAGAGAAGAAGGGCATCGCCGACGACGTCAAGGACGTCTATGCGGAGGCCAAGGCCAACGGCTATGACACCAAGACGATGCGCAAGATCGTCGGTTTGCGCCGAATGGAAAAGCACGCCCGCGACGAAGCCGACGCGCTGCTGGAGACCTATCGCAACGCGCTCGGTCTGCACTAAAGGGCGTTAAACGGGATCATTCGGGGTTCAAATGGCAGGCCATTCAAAATTCAAGAACATCATGCACCGCAAGGGCGCGCAGGATAAGAAGCGCTCTGCGATGTTTTCGAAGCTCAGCCGCGAAATCACCGTCGCGGCGAAGATGGGCCTGCCCGACCCCGACATGAACCCGCGCCTGCGCGCGGCGGTCCTCGCCGCCAAGGCCCAGTCGATGCCCAAGGACAATATCCAGCGGTCGATCGACAAGGCCGTCAAGGGCGAAGGCGATAATTATGAGGAGATCCGCTACGAAGGCTTCGGACCCGGCGGCGTCTCCATCATCGTCGAAGCCCTGAGCGACAATCGCAACCGCACCGCGACCAATGTCCGCACCATCTTCTCGAAGAATGGCGGCAACCTTGGCGCGTCAGGATCGGTAAGCCACGGTTTCGACCGGATGGGCCTGATTGAATATGGCGCGGCCGCCGGTGACGGCGACAAGGTGCTTGAAGCGGCGATCGACGCAGGTGCCGACGACGTCCAGAGCGACGAGGAAGGCCATGAGATCTGGACCTCGATCGATGCGCTTCATGAGGTAGCCAAGGCGCTCGAGGGTTCGCTCGGCGAAGCCGAAGCGGTGAAGCTCGGCTGGAAGCCGCAGAACGAAACCACGGTCACCGGCGGCGACGCGGAAAAGCTGATGAAGCTGATCGACCAGCTGGAGGACGACGACGACGTCCAGACTGTCTGGGGCAATTACGACGTTCCCGACGAGGAACTGGAGAAGCTGGCTTGATTCCCCTCCCCTTGAGGGGAGGGGCAGGGGTGGGGAACTACGCTGGGACAACAGGCCTACTTGCTTGAACGGGCGAAGCGCTTGCGTAACGGCACCACGCCGTTCGAAGCAAAGTTATGGCGTCACCTAAGCCGATCGCAACTGGGGGGTTTCAAGTTCCGCAGACAGCATGTCATTGGGAATTGCATTGCCGACTTTTTTTGCCCTGCGAAGGGCTTGATCGTCGAAGTCGATGGAGACACGCACAGTGTCGGCAAGGACCTGGCTCGGGATGAAATGCATGCCTACCAAGGCTTTGCGACATTAAGGTTTTCAAACGCCGAAGTTGGGAAAAATATTGAGGGCGTCTTGGCCTCCATCCTCGACCAGCTCATGGCACTTCCCGACCGTTGGCCCCACCCCAACCCCTCCCCCGAGGGGGAGGGGAAGAAGTGATCATTCTCGGTCTGGACCCCGGCCTCGGCACGACCGGCTGGGGCGTCATTTCCGCCGAAGGCAATCGCCTGAGCCATATCGCGAACGGCCAGCTCAAGACCGATGCCAGCGAGGAGCTACCGAAGCGCCTCGCCCACCTCGCAACCATGATTGAAGCGGTAATCGCGGACCATGCGCCGCGATCGGCGGCGGTCGAAGAGATATTCCTCAACAAGAACCCGCAATCGACCCTGAAGCTCAGCCAAGCCCGCGGCGTCGCGCTGATGATCGCCGCCCGCGCCGGACTCGACGTCGGCGAATATGCGGCCCGGCTGGTCAAGAAAGCGGTGGTCGGAACCGGAAGCGCTGAGAAGGCTCAGGTCCATGCGATGGTGCAGCGATTGCTGCCTGGCGCAAAGATCGCCGGCCCGGACTCCGCCGACGCTCTGGCAGTCGCGATCACTCATGCGCATCATCTAGCCAGTGCGCGAAGAGCTCCCGGCGGTCCGACACCCGGCAGCGAGCCGCATTGAGCCTAAAGGTGATTACGGGCGATTACCGTTTGCAGTAGCTCGGATTCAGCCCCGTCAGGCTCGCACCCGCCATCGCGGCGATAGACACAGATCCGCTCGTTGCCGTCATTTTCGCACCGGACGGGGCGATAGCCGGTTGGCATGTTTCGGCGGGAATCTTCAAATGCGACGATAACATTGTAAGCTGGCGCATTGGCCGCCAGCACCTTGAAACTGTCTGCCGAACCCCGCCGCCACGGAAAATAAAGGGGGACGTCCCGCTTCAAATAGGCATAGGCAGCGCTCCAATAGTCAAAATCGTGGATCGCGACGCCGCAAAGACCGCGCACTCGCCCGGCATCCGCGACCGCCGCCGTACGGGCGCCGAAGCGGTTCCAGTTGGGCCAAATGCGGTCATAAGTTGACAGCGCGGCGGACAAGACCGCCCAACCGGCAACGAGCATCAGCATTGCTGCACGCCGCTGTTTTTGCCCAGCGTCCCATCGCCGCAGCGCGTCGGTCATCACGTCGACGGAAGCCAAGGCAGACAATAGCAATAGCGTCTGCGTCGTTAGCCAGACGAAGCGATATTCCTTGTGACCAATGGCCATGTGAATAAGGAAGTTAGCGATCGCCGCCCAAAAAAGGCCGGGAAAGCGGCGCGCCACCAATACGGGCAACGCAAGCAGCAAAGGTGCGGCCGGGCCCCAGCGCAAAAACAGCATCTGGAAATATGCGAGCGGGCCCGAAACGCCGAAGCGGTTGGCACCTCCCTTGATTACATTCTCTTGAAAATTGACCAGGATCCAGCCGAACGGGGCCTGGCCCATGCCCACGTCGACCAAGGCGGAGATTGCCATTACGACCAGTCCGCCGGCGATCAGCGGTACCCAGTCACGCCAACGCTTGCCAAGCGTGATCGCAGCGAAAAGGCCCAGTACCGGAGCGTAATGAAAGCGAAGCAGGCCGGCCAAGGCCAACAAGGCGCCACCGATAAACAGGGTGCGGCGCGAGACCCCGGGTTTGATAAGCGCCACAGCAGGAAGGAAGAGGGCAACCGCCATGACTTCCATCAGGATATGGCCGGAGAAATATATGTTTTCGAACCAGATGGCCATCACGGCAGCCGCGACCAACCCATGGAGACGCGAAATTCGGGATCCGATCGCAAAGGCCGCGAAGATGGGCGCCAATGCAATGATCGCAACAAAGCCCCTGGCTAGAGCCACTGAAAGCAGGCTTTGGGGGGCGATCGCATCGCCCAGCCGCATCGGCAAGCTCAACAATAGTGGCGGCAACCAGCTGCGCATCCCCAGGCGATATTCCCAGGGAACGACACCATTGCCCGTGATTAGGCGATGTGCCTGCTCCAGATATTGGTAGACCTCGTCAGGGTGATGAACGGCAAAGGGCCGGAACGTCCAAACTCGCAAGGCAACCGCCAATGCGAATAGACCCCAGAACCAGATTCGCGCCTGACGCGCCGAAATGTCTTGATCCCCCATCGCACCGTTCATGGCCGGGCAGGTGAAACACGGCAAGCCAGTCCCTTGCACAGATAATGATTTGGCCTAGACCCTGTGACAATGATCGCACGCCTTGTCGGGAAACTTGCCGAAACCACCGCCGACAGCGCGATCCTCGACGTTAATGGCGTCGGCTATCTGGTGCAGGCCAGCGCCCGCACACTGGACGCCCTTGGCCCGGTCGGAGGCGACGTCACCATCCTGACCGAACTCCAGGTGCGCGAAGACGGCTGGACCCTGTTCGGCTTTGGATCGACGGGCGAGCGCGAAGCCTTTCGCCAACTGACCAGCGTGCAAGGGGTCGGAGGCCGCGTCGCCCTGGCGATCCTTTCCGTCCTCGATCCCGGCGAACTGGCGGCAGCTGTCAGCAGCGGCGACAAGGCCATGGTCGCGCGCGCCAACGGCGTCGGGCCGAAGCTTGCCCAGCGCATCGTCAACGAGCTAGCAGGAAAGCTCGGTTCGCCGGCGCTTGCTGGAACGATCGGCGCCTCGGCCCCGCGCGGCGGAGCGGCCGCCGACGCCCTCTCCGCCCTCGCCAACCTCGGCTTCAAGCCGGCAGAAGCAAGCGCCGCGGTCGCGGCCGCCAACGAAGAGCTAGGCGCGGACGCGACCCTCGATGCGCTGGTTCGACTGGCCCTCAAGAAGGCGGCTCGCTGAGGAAACATTGGGTTAGCCCGTCATTGCGAGCGCAGCGAAGCAATCCAGCCTAGATTGCCGCGTCGCTACGCTCCTCGCAATGACGCCAACGGCTACTACCCGCCCCACGCCTCCTTGTAGACGCGCAGGAAATTGCCGCCCATCAGCTTCTCCAGCCGCGACTGGCTCCAGCCGCGCTTCTCGAGGTCGCGGACGAAGCGGCGATAGCGGTCGACGCTGTTATAGTCCTCAATCAGCGGATAGACGCCGACGGCCTCGCCCGGCGCGGCGATCCCGGCCTTGATCCGCTGCTCCTGCCATTCCTTCATCTTGCGCTTGGTTTCTTCGTCCAAGGTTGTCGGAAGGACGCCATTGTCGGTGCCGATGCCGATATGATCTTCGCCCGCGACATTCGCGATATGATCGACATGACGCAGCAAATCCTCGCCCTTGGGATGGCTGTCGAGCGTCAAAAAGGGCATGAAATAGACGCCGACCACGCCGCCCTTGTCGGCCACCGCCTTGATCGTCTCGTCGGCCGTATTTCGCGGATGCTCGGTCAATGCGCGCGACCCGGTATGGCTGATCACCATCGGTCGCTTACCGAAGGCCGCCGCCTCGGCCATCGTCTTCGCGCCGCCATGGCTTAGGTCCAGCAACAGCTTCTCAGCCTCGATCCGCTCGATCGTGGCGCGGCCCAGCTTCGAAAGTCCGGCATTGGCCGGCTCCAGCGCGCCGTCGCCCGCCAGGTTGCGGTTGTTGTAGGTCAGCTGGACGGTCATCACGCCGTCCTTCTTCATCTGCGCCAGCCGGTCGAGTTCCGGCCCGACCATGGCCGTGTCCTGAGTGCCCAGAAGCACCGCGAATTTCTTCTCGCGCTTGGCTTTCAAGATGTCGGCGGCGGTTCGTACCAGGACCAGCCGGTCCGGGTTGGCGTTGAGGATGTTCTGCTTGAGCGCGACATCCTTCTGATAGTCGCCCCAACTGTCCGCCAAATTGCCGACCGGCATGACGGTATCGCGGAGCAAGGTGACGCCCGTTTCCACCATCTCCGACCAGGCGCGATCGCCGAGCCGCAGCTGATCCTCCGGCGAATAGGGATCGCCAACGCCGCCCAGCGCGTCGATCACGATCGCCTGGTCGTACCAACCGGCCTTTGCCTTGGCCTTGGCCAACCCGGGCGCGCTGGCCAGCAGTGCCGCGCTTCCCGCCATCATCGTCCGCCGATCGATTTCCATGTTCCCGCCTCCCTTTGTGAGGGGAGGCTAGCAAAAGACGGCGCGAAATCCACTGTCCTACCGCCGAACAAATGTGCAACATGGGCGCCATGACCGGCGGGGACAGTCAATCATATTCATGCGCGCGGCGCGGCGCTGCCCGATTGGCCATAACGTCACTAACGTCGCACAAAATGGCGCCTCACCTTGAGACTTTTGAGACTTTAGTGAAGTTATGAGCGCCACAGACCCCGCCCGCATCACCACTCCTGAACGGACGTCCGAGGACGCGGACGCTGCGCTTCGGCCGAAAAGCCTCGACGAGTTCGTCGGCCAGCAGGCGGCCCGCGAGAACCTCCGCATCTTCGTCAATGCCGCCCGGTCGCGCGGCGAAGCGCTGGACCATGTGCTGTTCTTCGGTCCTCCGGGCCTCGGCAAAACCACATTGGCCGGGATCCTCGCACGTGAAATGGGTGTCGGCTTCCGCGCCACGTCCGGACCGGTGATCGCCAAGTCCGGCGATCTCGCCGCCCTCCTCACGAACCTCGAAGACGGCGACGTCCTGTTCATCGACGAGATCCACCGGCTCAATCCGGCCGTCGAGGAAGTGCTCTACCCGGCGATGGAGGACCGCGCCCTCGACCTGATGATCGGTGAAGGCCCGTCGGCCCGCTCGGTGCGGATCGACCTTCCGCGCTTCACCCTGATCGGCGCGACCACCCGGCAGGGCCTGCTCACGACCCCGCTCCGCGACCGCTTCGGAATTCCGGTCCGGCTCAACTTCTACACGGTCGAGGAACTGGAAAAGGTCGTCAGCCGCGGCGCTCGCCTGCTCGGCGCGCCGACCACCAGCGAAGGCGAGCATGAGATTGCCCGCCGTAGCCGGGGCACGCCGCGCATCGCCGGCCGGCTGCTTCGCCGGGTCCGCGATTTCGCCCATGCGGCGGGCGACGATGCGATCGACGCCGGTGTCGCTGACCGGGCGCTGACGCGGCTGGAGATCGACAGGCTCGGGCTCGACGCCATGGACCGGCGCTACCTGACGATGATTGCCGACCTATACGGCGGCGGCCCGGTCGGGATCGAAACGCTCGCGGCGGGCCTCAGCGAACCTCGCGACACGCTGGAAGATGTGGTCGAACCCTATCTCATTCAGCTTGGCCTCATCGCCCGGACGGCAAGAGGACGGTGTCTCAACGGCCGCGGGTGGCAGCATCTTGGCCTCACCCCGCCGGCGGGCAGCCAGTCCGGCCTGTTCGATCCGGAGAGCAAATAATGTCGTTGTTGGTTGCTGCGTCCCTCTTCGCCGCCCAGGCCACGGCCGGCGTTGCCGGTCCCGATTATGCCAAGCCGGCCAGCTGGCTCTGTCTTCCCGGCCGGTCCGATATTTGCACCACCCCGCTCGGAACGACCGCACTCAACCCCAATGGCTATGGCTCGACCGGGCAGTCGGTCGTGTCGAAGGATGCCAGCGTCGACTGCTTCGTGGTCTATCCGACCGTCAGCCGCGACGCTGGCATGAACAGCGACCTGACGCCCGGCGACGGCGAAGAGAAGGCCGCGATCAAAAGCCAGTTCGCCCGCTTTTCCGGCTCCTGCCGCATGTTCGCACCCGTGTATCGGCAAATGACCCTGGGGGCGGTGGCAGCCGCCGCCGCGGGCGCGGACGTCACCAAGCCGGCAATCCTCGCCTATTCGGACGTCCGCTCGGCCTGGAAGGAATATCTGGCCAAGCATAACAAGGGCCGGCCCTATGTCCTCCTCGGCCACAGCCAGGGCGCGCTGATGCTTCAGCAGCTGATCGCCAACGAGATCGAGGGCAAGCCGGAAGCGGCCCGGATGAAGCTGGCGATCATCCCCGGTTTCAACCTGCTGGTACCGCAGGGCAAGCTGGTCGGCGGAACGCTCAAGCAAACCCCGGTCTGCTCGAAAGCTGGACAGACCGGCTGTGTCATGACCTGGGTCAGCTTCCGTGAGAAGAATGTCCCGCCTGCTGGCGCCATCTTCGGCGTTGCCGACAAGCCGGGGATGACGGTTGCCTGCACCAACCCGGCGCGGCCGGGTGCGAGCGGTTGGGTAGAGCTAGACAGTTACTGGAATGCCCGCTCGACCTTGCCGGTCCCTGGCGGTCCCATCAGCTGGTCGACCGAAGGTGCCCCGCCCACTCCGTTCCTTCGCACCGAGGGGTTGGTTTCGGCCCAGTGCGTCAGCAACGGGCCGCGCGGCTATCTTTCGATCCGCACCAACGCCGACCCCAACGACAAGCGCACCGACCGCGTCGGCGGCGAGGTCGGGGTAATGGGCATGTTCATCCCCGGCTGGGGAATGCATCTCGCCGACATGAATGCGCCGATGGGCGACCTGATTCGGCAGGTTTCCGCGTTAAATGGGCCGAAATCCGCCAGCGGCCAGCCGCGCTGACGCCACTTTCTGACCATCAAGACTTGCCCCGCGAGTCAGGGGTTGGTTAATGCGAAGGCGATGCAATCATCACCCTATGACCAACCCTACCGCGGCGGTTTCGTCGGCAAGCAGCATCGGTTCGCGCTGACGGTCTTCTTCGAGGACACCGACACGGCGGGGATCGTCTATTATGCCAATTATTTGAAGTTCATGGAGCGGGCACGCTCCGACATGCTGCGTGCCGCCGGTATCGATCAAAGGGCTGCCAAGGAGGATGGAACCGGCGTCTATGCGGTTGCCGAAGTCGGCATCAAATATGTCCGGCCGGCCAAGCTTGGCGACGATTTGCTGGTTCTAAGTACCGTGCAGCTAGTTCGGGCTGCCAGCGTTGTCATTCATCAGCGAGTCATGCGGGGGTCCGAACTATTGGCCGATGCCCGCGTCACCGCAGCCTTCCTCGATCACCGCGACCGGCCGAAGCGCCAGCCGCGCGAATGGGTCGAGAAATTCAATGCGATTAGCGAGGATTAATGCCTGAACTGACTGCTACCGCCGATCTCATGTCGCCGCTCAACCTGTTCCTGCAGGCTGACGTGGTGGTGAAAGCCGTGATGCTCGGCCTGCTCCTGGCCAGCGTCTGGACATGGGCGATCATCTTCACCCACTCGATCCGCCTCCGGCAGATCAATCGCGGCACCGACAAGTTCGAGAGCGATTTCTGGGCGACCAACGATATCGACGCCTTCTACAGCCACCGCGGCACGGACCGGCTACCGATCGCGGCCGTCATGTCCGCGGCGCTCGACGAGTGGCGCCGTTCTACAAAGACCAAGCAGGTCGACCGAGCGGGAACCCGCGAACGTCTCGCCAGCCGGATGAACGCTGCAGTCGCGACCGAGCTCGATCGCTTGAGCGACCGCCTCAACATCCTCGCCACGGTCGGTTCGGTGGCGCCCTTTGTCGGCCTGTTCGGCACCGTCTGGGGCATCATGCGCAGCTTCACCGCAATCGCCGGCGCCAACAATACCTCGCTCGCGGTCGTCGCCCCCGGCATCGCCGAAGCGCTGTTCGCAACCGCCATCGGCCTGTTCGCGGCCATTCCCGCCGTCATCGCCTACAACCGGCTGACGCACGGGCTCGACCGGCTGGAAGCCAAGCTCAGCCGCTTCGCCGACCGCTTCCACGCGACCCTCAGCCGCGAGCTGGAGGTTGAGGTGGCGACGGGTCACTGATGGCGGCGAACCTCCCCTCCTCCTCCCGCCACGGCCGCCGCCGCGCGCCGATGGCGGAGATCAACGTAACGCCGCTGGTCGACGTCATGCTGGTGCTGCTGATCATCTTCATGGTCACCGCGCCGCTACTCGTTGCCGGCGTTCCGATCGACCTGCCGGAAAGCCGGGCAGGAGCGCTGGACCAGCAGGCCGAGCCGGTCCAGGTCGCGATCGACCGCGACGGCACGATCACCATCGATGATGCGCCGGTAGCCGAGGCGGCGCTTCCCGGTAAACTCGCCGAAATCGCCGCTCAGCCTCAGCCCGAAGAGGGCCGCCGCATTTACCTCCGCGCCGACCGCACGCTCGACTATGGCCGCGTCATGCGGGTGATGGGCGAGCTCAATCGCGCCGGCCTCAATCGCGTCGCCCTCGTCTCCGTGGGACCCGAAGACCAATGAGGATGGACCGCGCCGAGAAGGTCGGGACGGGAGCAGCCCTGCTGTTCCACGTCGCGCTGATCGGTGCGATGTCGATGAGCCTGGCGCATATAAACTCGACCCCCGAACCGCCGGCAATGGAGGTCGAACTCGTCGAGGAGGTCGGCCTCACCGCCGCCGCCCCGCAGCAGGTCGTCGTCCCGCCACCACCGAGCCAGGCGCCCGAGATGGGCGAGGCCGAGCCGGTCGAAGCAGTGGCGCCGCCTCCCCCAACGCCACGACCGACACCCGCACCGGTAGTGAAGCCGGTTCCGCCGAGGGCCGCGCCGCCAAAGCCATCACCTGTGGTGAAGCCCGCGCCGCCGAGGACCGCACCTCCCAAGCCCACGCCCCGCGTCTCACGGATCGGCGATGATTTCCTGAAAGGGATTTCCGACGACAAGCTCGCCCCGCGTGCTGGCCCCGCGCCCAAGCCCGCCGCCGCGACCGTCAGCGCCTCGGCGATGGCCGGAATCGTCCAGGCGATCCGCCGCCAGGTCCAGCCCTGCGCCGACCGGCAGGTGAATCCGGGCGAAGGTGCAAGCCGGATCAAGGTGCGGATGCGCCTGCAACTCACCCGAAGCGGCCGCCTCCGCGCTCCGCCGCAGGTTATCGGCACTTCCGGGGTCGATGACGAAAACGCTCGCTATGAGGAGCGGGTCAAGGATCTCGCCGTCGCCACGTTCGTCGGTTGCGCACCGCTCGTCGGATTGCCCCCCGAGCTCTACGAGACCGAGAGTGGTCGGGGCTGGTCCGATTTCATCATGAACTACAATTTGCCGTGAGGAGTCTTCCGTTGAAGCCGATCATCGCCGCCCTTCTTGCCCTGCCGATGGCGAGTGCCGCCGTGGCCCAGGACTCCGGACCGCTCGAAGTCGACGTCGTCGGCGGCATCCAGGCGCCGATGGCCATCGCCGTCCCGGCAATGCCGAGCGCCAATGGCGATGCCGCGATGGGCAGGCAGATTGCTGAGATCATCTCGTCCGACCTGCGCACGACCGGCCTGTTCACGCCGCTCGGGCCGGGCGGAATTGCCGGCTACAGCTATGCCGAAGCGTCCAACCCGGTTTACGCCACCTGGCGAAGCGCCGGCGCCGCAGCGCTGGTCGCCGGCTATGTGGAAGGAGCCGGAACGGGCCGTTTGACGCTCGCATGCTACCTGTACGACGTCACAGCGGGTCGGGAGCTTGTGCGCCAGGGTTTTGCGGTCAATGCCAACAATTGGCGCAGCGCCGCACACAAATGCGCCGACCTCGTCTATTCGCGTCTGTCGGGCGAACAGCCCTTCCTCGATACCAAGGTTGTTTATGTCTCCGAGACGGGGCCGAAAAACGCCCGCGTAAAGCGCATCGCGATCATGGATTCCGACGGCTCCAACCATCGCTACCTGACCGAAGGCAAGGCGACCGTGCTGACCCCGCGGTTCAGCCCGCGCGGCGACAAGCTTGTCTACATGAGCTACCAGGGCCGGCGTCCGCGCGTCTATGTGATGGACGTCGCGACCGGCACGGAACGGCTGCTGGTTCCGGGCACCGCCTTCACCTTCGCACCGCGCTTCTCGCCGGACGGCAGCCAGATCGTCTTTTCGATGGCCGCTGGCGGCAACACCGACATTTATGTCGTTGGCGCCAACGGCGGTACACCGCGCCGGCTGACGGCGACGCCGGGCGCGGACACGTCGCCAAGCTTTTCGCCGGACGGCAACCGCATCGTGTTCGAAAGCGACCGGTCGGGCAGCCAGCAGCTCTACGTCATGAACTATGACGGATCGAACCAGCGCCGGATCAGCTTCGGCGGCGGCAACTATGCCTCGCCGGCCTGGAGCCCGCGCGGCGACCTGATCGCCTTCACGCGAATCGGTGGCGGCGCCTTCCGAATCGGCGTGATGAGCCCGAGTGGCGGCGGGGAGCGTACGCTGACCAATGCCTGGCAGGACGAGGGTCCCAGCTGGGCGCCCAATGGCCAGTTCGTCATGTTCCATCGCACCACGCAGGGATCGGGCAACGCCGCCCTCTATGCGGTCAACATCAATGGCGGCCAGCCAAGGCGCATGCCGACTCCGGTCGGCGGATCGGACCCCAGCTGGTCGCCCCTCAACAATTAAAACGAACAGGGAATTTCAAGGAGTAAGGAATGAACAAGTCTGTCCTCATCGGCATGACCGCCCTGGCGCTGGCGCTCGGCGCATGCGGCAAGAAGACGCCTCCCGCGGACATTCCGCCGGCAGTCGACCAGTCGGCCAACCCGCCGGGCACCGCGACCGACGACAGCGTCGACCTGATCGAACTTCCGGCGATGCAGGCCGACCTCATCGCCAAGGCGGGTTCGGACACGGTCTATTTCAGCACGGACGAATCCTCGCTCGACAACCAAGCCCAGGCCACACTGGCGGCACAGGCGCGTTGGATGCTCGCAAATCCGTCTGTTCGTGGATCGATCGAAGGCCATGCCGACGAACGCGGCACGCGTGAGTATAATCTTGCACTGGGCGAGCGGCGGGCCAATGCCGCCAAGCAATTCCTGATTGCCAATGGCGTTCCCGAAGGCCGGCTGACGACGATCAGCTGGGGCAAGGAACGCCCGGTTGCCGTTGGCTCCAACGAGGAAGCCTGGGCCCAGAACCGCCGCGCCGTGACGGTGGTCGTTAAATAAGCACCAAGTCTAGGATCCGGCGCGCACCTTGCGTGCCGGGTCTCAGATTACGCGGCGTAGCGATGGTGGCCGGTATGACCCAGCCATGCACGAGCCTGGCGCTGCGCTTCGGCGATTTCGCGCGCGGTCATCTCGATCGAGATTTCCGCCCGGCATGCCTGGCTGCGAGTGTCGCCCGACAGGGCAGCGAGGTTGAACCATTTGTGAGCTTCGATGAGGTCAACGGCAATTCCGCCGCGGCCCGTCGAATAGCTGACACCAAGTTCATACAGCGCTTCGACGCTACCTGCCTCGGCATCCGCCATCCGGCTGCGGAGGAAGAAGTCGGCACTCTTCTGACTGATCGCCATAACGAAAATCCCCTGTTCCTTCGATCGAGCTGAAATTCGCGCTCGAAGGGCAAAGAAATGGTTAACGGCGTGGAGACCTTAATTTTCTGCTGTGGCCGAAATGACACGAATATTATCGATGAGGCGGGTCGCTCCCATGAAAGCGGCCGCGATCAGGCGCATCTCACCGGCTGGTGAATCCAGCGGTTCAAGGGTCGCCGCATCGACCAGCGCGAAATAATCGATCCGGCCAAATCCGGCTTCGGTCAGATTCCGTTTGGCATCATCCAGCGCCGCCTCGACAGGCTCACCGCCGAGAATCGCTTCCCTCGCATGTTCCAGGGATTGCGGCAGCGCCAGAGCGCGCGACCGTTCGTCGGGCGTGAGATATGCGTTGCGTGATGAAAGGGCCAAGCCGTCAGCGTCGCGGACGGTCGCAACGCCGCGCACATTGATGCCGAGCCCGAGGTCCGCTTCCATTCGCCGGATCACTGCCAGCTGCTGAAAATCCTTTTCGCCGAAGAAGGCGAGGTCGGGCCTGACGGCAGTGAACAGCTTGGCGACGACGGTCGCAACTCCCGCGAAATGGCCGGGCCGGGCGGCGCCATCCCACCGCTCGCTAACCCCGGAAACGCTGACGGTTGTCGCGAATCCGGGCGGATAGAGCTGATCGGCGGTCGGCAGCCAAAGCAGGTCGCAGCCACGACCCTGCAGCAACTCGGCATCTTCTGCTTCCTGGCGGGGGTAGCGATCGAGATCCTCGGTCGGCCCGAACTGCAGTGGATTGACGAAGATTGACGCCACCACCCAGTCGGCCTCCGCCTTGGCCGCGTCGATTAGTGCCAGATGGCCGGCATGAAGGGCGCCCATGGTCGGAACCAGCGCAATCCTTTGGCCAGCCCCCCGCCAGGGAACCAGGGCTGCGGGCAAATCGCTTAACCTTCTAATGATTTGCATGCGATTCCGGCCTTCGGTATCTCTGGGTACGGGGCCGCGACATAAAGGCGCGGTTGTGGGAAATCACAAGGGGAATAGCAGGCCATGGGCCAGCCGCATTTCATCGTATTCGCCAATGAAAAGGGCGGCACTGGTAAGTCGACGACCGCGGTCCACACCGCAATCGCTCTAGCAGCCGGCGGCCGGAAAGTCGGCGCTCTCGACCTGGACCACCGGCAGCGGACGATGACCCGCTACCTTGAAAACCGCGACGCTACGATGCGCCGGTTGGACAAGGAATTGCCCCAGGTCACCTATGAGGTGCTGGAGGATCAGAGCGAAGCCGGCCTCGACGCGGCGATTGCACGGCTTTCGACCGATGCCGAGGTAATCGTTGTCGATACACCCGGCCGCGACGATCCGGTCGCTCGCGCAGCGATCCTCAGGGCCGATACGCTGGTCACGCCGATGAACGACAGCTTCGTCGACCTTGACCTGATCGGTCAGGTCCACCCGGAAAACTTCAAGGTCACCAAGCCCAGCTTCTATGCCGAACTAATCTGGAACAGCCGAACGCAGCGCGCCAAGGTCACAGGCAAGAGCGTCGACTGGGTCGTGCTCCGCAATCGCCTACAGCATATCCAGTCGCATAACCTTCAGAGGGTAGGCGCGGCGCTGGACGAGCTCGCCCGCCGCGTCGGCTATCGGGTCATTCCGGGCCTCGGCGAGCGCGTTATCTACCGCGAACTCTTCCCCAAGGGCCTTACGCTGCTCGACCTTTCGGACCTGGGCGACGTCGGGCTTGGACACATTGCGGCCCGCCAGGAGTTGCGCGAAATGATCGCGGGCCTTGCCGTCCCCGGGCAAGACGATATGGGCGAAGCGCCCAGGGCGGCTGCCGCGGGCTGATTCAACCCGCCAACAGGAATTTCAATGTCGCACCAGTTCAACCGCACCATCTTGCGCGAATATGATGTTCGCGGGATCGTCGGATCCACGCTCTATCCCGAAGACGCCTATGCCCTTGGCCGCAGCTACGCGGCACTTGCGGTGTCCGAGGGTGCGAAGCGCGTTGCGGTTGGGCGGGACGGCCGAACCCATTCGCCGGACCTCGAGGCGGCGCTGGTCCGCGGGCTTGCCGAGGGCGGTCTTGATGTCGTCCGCACCGGCATGGGCTCGTCGCCGATGCTTTATTTCGCGGTTGCGACGCTGGACGTGCAGGGCGGCGTCCAGGTCACCGGCAGCCACAATCCGGCCGACTACAACGGCTTCAAGATGCTTTTGAACGGCCGTTCGGTATTCGGGGCGGAGATCCAGGAATTGGGCCGCCGCGCCGCCGAGGGCGACTGGAGCGAAGGTGAGGGCGGTGTCGAGGAAGCCGACGTCACCGACGCTTATGTCGACGCACTGGTGAAGGGCTTCGACGGAAAGGCCTACCGCATCGGTTGGGATGCCGGGAACGGCGCAGCTGGTCCGATCGTCGAGCGGCTGATCAAGCGGCTCCCCGGCGAGCATCACACCTTGTACACCGATGTCGACGGCAATTTCCCCAATCATCATCCTGACCCAACGGTCGAAGCGAACCTCGTCGACCTCAAGAAGCTGGTTGCCGACAAG
Organism: Sphingomonas caseinilytica; assembly: GCF_023516455.1. Taxonomy (GTDB): domain Bacteria; phylum Pseudomonadota; class Alphaproteobacteria; order Sphingomonadales; family Sphingomonadaceae; genus Sphingomicrobium; species Sphingomicrobium caseinilyticum. The sequence goes on from NZ_JAMGBA010000002.1 coordinate 35,332, forward strand.
GGGCTCGATTTCGGCTTCGCCTTCGACGGCGACGCTGACCGCATCGGCGCTGTCGATGCCAAGGGACGGGTGATCTGGGGCGACCAGCTTTTGATCATCCTTGCTGCTCCCGTGCTCGAAGAACTTCCAGGCGCCACGATCATTGCCGACGTGAAGGCCAGCCAGACCCTGTTCGAGCGAATTGCCGAAATGGGCGGCTCGCCGCTGATGTGGAAAACCGGTCACAGCCTCATCAAGTCGAAGATGAAGGAAACGCACGCCCCGCTCGCCGGTGAAATGAGCGGGCACATCTTCTTCAAGCATGAATGGTACGGGTTCGACGACGCGCTCTATGCGGCTGTCCGGACGATCCGCGCTGTCTCCGCCAGCGGCAAGTCGCTGACCGACCTCCGGAGTGAGATGCCGGTTTCGGTGGCGACACCCGAGCTTCGTTTCCAGGTCGACGAAAGCCGCAAGTTCGCCGTGATCGGCGAGGTCGCCGAGCGCCTTGCCGCCGAGGGTGCTGAGGTCAATGCGACCGACGGCGTCCGCGTCAACACGCCGGACGGCTGGTGGCTGCTGCGCGCATCGAACACCCAGGATGTGCTGGTGGCTCGCGCCGAAGCCAAGGACCAGGCTGGTCTCGATCGGCTGATGCAGACGGTCAACAAGCAGCTTGAGAAAAGCGGCATAGCGGCAGTCGAGGCCGCTCATTAGGGTCCGCCAATAGGCGGTGGGAGATTGGGCAGGCCGGGACGGATATGGACGCGCAGCGCGTAACAGAATTGCGCACCGACCGGCTTCGAATGCGACGGGTGCGATCCGCTGACATCGACGCAATTCATGCCATCATGAGCGATGCGGAGACGATGCGGTTCTGGTCATCGCCGCCGCATTCGACCCTGGCCGAAACGGAAAAATGGCTCGCCTCGATGATCGAGGCCGACCGGGCCGGCGAAAGCGACGAATTCATCCTCGAGCATCAGGGGCGAGTGATCGGAAAGCTCGGCGCGTGGAGGCATCCGGAGATCGGCTTTTTCCTGGACCGCGACTATTGGGGGCGAGGCTTGGCGAGCGAAGCCCTGCTGCAATTCATCAACTACGCGCGGGATCTGGGCCTCAATTGCTTGACCGCCGATGTCGACCCAAGAAACACGGCCTGCCTGCACCTGCTCGCCAAATGCGGTTTCCACGAGACCGGACGGCAGAGCGCCACTTATGTCGTCGACGGCCAAGCCTGTGACAGCGTCTACCTGAAGGTCGATCTCTACCCGTAGGCCGCGTGACGGCGGATTATCGTTGTTGTATGTGCGTAACATGCAGATCCAGATGGCTATGGACGGTCACGAGCGAGAAAGGCTCCAGCGCCTGTTCGCTCAGGCGCCCGGCTGCCTGGCAATCCTCGAGGGCAGCGGTCACCGCATAACGGTCGCTAACAAGGCGTTCGAGGACCTCGTCAATAGAAGCGATCTCGTCGGCAAGGGCCTGGCCGAAGCAGTACCGGAATTGGCCGAGCAGGGCTTCGTGGGATTGCTGGACGAAGCCAAGCGCTCGGGCAATCCTTACATCGGGCGCGGAATGCCGATCCGAATGAACCTTCCTGGCGGCTGGTGCGAAGAGATTTTCGTCGACCTCATCGTCCAGCCGTTGAGCGATGCGGGTAGCGGAACTCCCGGCGTTCTCTTGCAAGGCCATAACGTCTCAGAGGATAAGAAGAGCGAAGAGCTTCGTTCCGCGCATAACAGAGTCCTCGAGCTGGCGATCGGCGATAGCCCTCTCGAGCAGACGTTGGGCGAGCTCATCAAAATTATCGAGGCCACGTCCCGGACCGAAGTATTGGGATCCATCCTGTTGCTCGATCTCGATGGAAAGCATCTTCGGCACGGCGCGGCACCAAGCTTGCCGAGCGAATATATGAAGGCGATCGACGGCGCCGAAATCGGGCCTTGTGCCGGATCGTGCGGCACCGCCGCCTACCGCGGCACGCCGGTCTTCGTTTCGGACATCGCGACCGACCGGTTATGGGAAGAATATAAGGTGGTCGCACTGCCCCATGGGCTTCGCGCTTGCTGGTCGATCCCAATTCTTACCCGTGGCCGAAGAGTGCTCGGTACGTTTGCGATGTACCACCGCGAACCGCGCGAACCGACGGTACGCGACCTCGCCCTGGTCGACCTTATTACCCAAACCGCTGCCTTGGTAATCGACCGCGAGCGCGCGCACTCCGCGCTTCGAGAAATCGCGGAAATGGCTGAAGACGAGGATTAGTCGTCCTCATCCTCATATCCGATTAGGTTGAGCTCCCGCGCCTTGATCTGGTGAAGCTGGCACCAATGCATCAGCGCATCCTCGCGCCCATGGGTGATCCACACTTCCCTGGGCGCCACTTCGCGGATCGTCTGCGTGAGCTCGTCCCAGTCGGCATGATCGGAGATGATCAGCGGCAGCTCGACATTTCGCTGCCGTGCCCGCTGGCGGATCCGCATCCACCCCGACGCCATGGCGGTGATGGGATCCGGAAGACGACGCGACCAGCGATCGTTGAGCGCGCCGGGAGGGCAAATGACGATCTTGTCGGCAAGTTCCGCCTTGGCCGCCCCGGTCGCCGGCCTCAACTCACCTAATGGCACACCCAGCTCCTCATAGAGCCGGCATAAGCGTTCAAGCGCCCCGTGGATGTAGATCGGCTCATCATAGCCCCGCCCGCGCAGTTCCATGATGACCCGCTGCGCCTTTCCCAGCGCATAGGCGCCGACAAGAATGCAGCGTCCCGGCTCGGCCCGAAGCCGATGCAGCAGGCGATCGACCTCGCTGCCCGTTTCGGGATGGCGAAATACCGGCAGTCCGAACGTGGCTTCGGTGATGAAGATGTCGCACGGCGTCACGACGAATGGGGCGCAGGTGGGATCGGGTCTGCGCTTATAGTCTCCCGAAATCACGACTCGTTCGCCCGCATGCTCCAGTACGATTTGCGCCGATCCGAGCACATGACCGGCGGGCACGAAGCTGACATCGACGCTTCCGAGCCGGACGGATTCGCCATAGCCGACGGCGAGCCCGTTCTGGTCGCCATAGCGGACGCCCATGATTGCCAGCGTTTCCGGCGTTGCCCAAACCTGGCCGTGTCCGCCGCGCGCATGATCCCCATGGCCATGCGTGACCAACGCCTTCGCCTTCGGCTGCGACGGATCGATCCAGGCGTCGGCCGGCTTTACGTAGATGCCTTCAGGAAAAGGCTCGATCCAGGAACCCAGACGGGGCATTGCGGCATTATACCGTCAGCGTGGCGGATGAGTTCCGCTTGGTGCATGGAGTGTATGTCATGGATACTGGCGGACTGAACCTGTTCACGATGGAAGTCATTGGCGTCGTCATCCTGGGCGTGGTCCTGATCTGGGCAGTTCTGCGTACGCGGAGCAAGGGCAGGTCGACCAGTAATCCCAGGACCGAACAGGCGACCCGCGACCTTTACGAGGCCGAGGACAAGGCGGCCAAGCGTCAAGAGCCCTGAGCCCAGCGCTTCCGCCACCTCTCGAACAATGGTTTGCCGCAAGGGGGTGGCAGCCTCGCCGGCATCAGTTGGAGATGTTGGCGGCCGCACGTGACGGCGCGAATACGTTGCTTGTTGCAGCAACCGGCGCCGGAAAGACGCTGGCGGGTTTCCTTCCTACCCTGGCCGACCTGATCGAAGCACCGGCGGACGGCCTGCATACCCTTTACGTATCGCCGTTGAAGGCCCTGGCGGTCGATGTTCAGCGCAACTTGTTGACCCCGGTCGCGGAAATGGACCTCGATATCCGCGTCGAAACCCGAACCGGCGACACGCCTTCCGACCGGAAAGCGCGCCAACGCGTACGTCCGCCGCAAATTCTGCTGACCACGCCGGAATCCCTGAGCCTGCTTCTGAGCTATCCGGACAGCAGGCTGATGTTCGAGAATCTCCAGTCCGTCATCGTCGACGAGATACATGCCTTCGCCCGGGACAAGCGAGGCGATCTGCTGTCGCTTGCACTGTCGAGGCTGCAAGCGCTCGCTCCCCAGCTTCGTCGGATAGGTCTCAGCGCAACGGTGGCCGAGCCCGACGCCTATCGTTCCTGGCTCGCGCCGGATGCCGATCTGGACGCGGTGCGGCTGGTGAAGGGGGACCCGGGCGCGGATCCCGACCTTTCGATCCTCATTCCCGAAAACCGCATCCCCTGGTCGGGTCACTCTGGCTATCATGCGGTGCGCGACGTGATGCAGCTGATCGAGAAGCATCGCACGACGCTGATTTTCTGCAACACGCGGGGCCTCGCCGAGCTGACGTTCCAGAAGCTGTGGGCCGTCAACGACCAGTCGCTACCGATCGGGATCCATCACGGCAGCCTCGCCGTCGAGGCGCGGCGGCGGATCGAGGCGGCCATGGCCGACGGCAAGATTCGCGCGCTGGTCGCGACCGCGAGCCTCGACCTTGGCATCGATTGGGGCGACATCGACCTGGTCATTCAGATGGGCGCCCCCAAGGGCAGCTCTCGCCTGCTCCAGCGGATCGGGCGCGCCAATCACCGGCTGGACGAGCCGTCGAAGGGAATGATCGTTCCCGGGAACCGGTTCGAATATCTCGAAGCCCGGGCCGCGCTTGACGCCATCGACGATGGCGAGCTGGACCCCGAGACGTTCCGCCCGGGGACGTTGGATGTCCTTGCCCAACATGTCCTCGCGGTCGCCTGCGCCGGACCGTTCGACGAAGCCGAACTACTAAACGAAATTCGTTCGGCTGCTCCCTATGCCGGGCTCAAGGACGAGACTTTCCGCGAGATCCTCGGCTTCGTTTCGACCGGCGGCTATGCATTGAAGGCCTATGACCGGTTCAGGCGTATCGTCGAGGAGCCATCCGCCTCAGGCCACTGGCGTCTTTCGAAACCGACGATCGCCCAGCAGCACCGGATGAATGCGGGGGTGATTGTCGAGCAACCGCTGCTCGACGTCCGATTCAAGGGCGGGCGGCGCCTTGGAACCGTCGAGGAAGGCTTTGCCTCAACGCTTTCTCCCGGCGACCATTTCTTCTTCGCCGGCCTCAGCCTGGAGGTCGAGCGCATCAAGGACACCGACATAATCGTCCATGCGTCAAAGAAGTCGGCGCGCATCGTCACCTACGGCGGACAGCGAATGTCGATGTCGACGCACCTCGCCAACCGCGTAAGGAACATGCTCGCTGATCGGAACGACTGGCATCGCTTTCCCGACGATGTGAGCGAATGGCTGGAGGTCCAGTCCGAACGCTCGCTGCTCCCGGAACCGCACCAGCTGCTGGTCGAGACCTTCCCGCACGAAGGCCGCCACTATATGGTTGCCTACAGCTTCGAGGGCTGGAATGCGCACCAGTCGCTGGGGATGCTGATCGCCAAGCGCATGGAGAAAGCTGGGCTGAAGCCGCTGGGCTTCGTCGCCAACGATTATGGCCTGGCTTGCTATGGCCTGGAGCCTGTCACGGACCCGCAATCCTTATTCTCGGCCGACATATTGGAACGCGAGTTCGTGGAGTGGGTCGAGCGTTCCTATTTGCTGAAGAATGCATTTCGCGAAGTCGCGGTGATCGGCGGGCTGGTCGAGCGGCAGCATCCCGGCAAGCGCAAGACCGGGCGGCAGGTCAGCTTTTCAACCGACCTCATCTATGACGTGCTTCGCAAATATGAGCCGGACCATCTGCTGCTACGGGCCGCCTGGGACGATGCGCGGACCCGGATGACCGAGCTTGGCAGGCTGGTTCGGCTGGTCGATCGGGCGGCGGCGACGATGGTGCATGTCGAGGTCGACCGGATCACGCCCATGGCGGTGCCGCTCATGGTTATCGTCGGCCGGGAGGCGGCGCCGGAAGGCAGCGCCGATGAAGCGTTGCTGGTAGAGGCCGAAGCGCTTGCCGAAGAGGCGATGCGGCTGGAGTAACCGATATCGCGGGCCGCCCGAGCCGGCTAAACTACGGACATGCGCGTACTGATTCTGCCTGTTCTTCCGCTTCTATTGTCTGGCTGTGTCGTTGGGGCTGTTGCCGACGCCGCGGTTGATGTCGTCACACTGCCGGTCAAAGTCGTCTCGACCGGGGTCGATGCGGTGACGACCAGCCAATCCGAAGCTGATGAAAAGCGCGGCCGGGAGATCCGCAAGGCCGAGGAAAAAGCCGGGAAAGAGGCTCGCGCCCGGGAGAAGCGCTGCCGCGAAGGCAAGCCTCTCCCGAACGACGATTGCTCGGCGCTTTAGCCGACCTAGTTCTTCTTCTTGGCGGTTCGCGCGACTTCATAGAGGAAGTCGGCGTACAGAACGGCCTGCCCGTCGAAGCCGACCACCTTGGGATTGGTGCTTTCGATGAGCAGCCATTCGTCCGGCGCATGGGCGCCGCCACCGCGACCGGCGCCGAACTGACCGGCCGGAAGATGCAAAGGCGGGCCGGTGAACACGACGCCCGGCCAGCTACCGGCAGATCGTGCCGACAGGGTGGCCGGAATTTTCGCGTCCGCAAGCGTCGCCTGCTCCGCCTTGATCAGCGGGCTGTTTTCGTCGGTCTGGTTGGGGCCGTAACCGCCGCTGACATTGACCTCGATGTCGCCGAAGCCGCGCTTGGCGAGATGGGCCTTCAGCTTAGAGATGACTTCGTCCTTGGTCATGTCGGGCACCAGCCGAAGGTCGATCTTGGCCTCCGCACGGCCGGGAAGGACCGTCTTGCCGCCAGGTCCCATATAGCCGCTGACCAGTCCCTGGATGTTGATGGTCGGCTGCTCGGCAAGCCGGTAGGACGCAGTCAGATAATCCTCGTCCTTGTACCAATGCTTGATGCCCAGCGTCTTCATATCGTCCGCTTCATTGCCTGCGGCCACGTCGGCGGCGATCAATTCCTTCTGCCGTGCGGTCAGCGGCTTCACATTGTCGTACCAGCCGTCGATGGCTGGCGTTTGACCATCCTCGGAAACGAGAGTGTTGAGCGCCTTGATGAGGTGCCAAACCGGGCTGTCGACATTCGCCTTGAGGCTGGAGTGAACGTCCTTGGTGGGGCCACGGCCCCATTTCTCGCCGCTGGAGATGAGCTGCAGCTCGACTGCGCCCTTGGCACCCAGAAGTAGCGTAACCTGTCCGTCGACGGACTGGCTTGCCGACGGGATGATGATGCCGACCGCTTTCTCCAGGGCCGCCTTCACCTCCGGCTGGGTGACTACTTGCGAGAAGTTGGGCGAAGCGATTTCCTCTTCGCCTTCCGCGACGAACACCAGGTTGACCGGAAGCTTGACGCCCGACGTCTTGAAGGCGCGCAGCGCCGTCAGGAAGGCGGTTTCCGGACCCTTCTGGTTGACCGCGCCGCGGCCGACGAGCGCCTTGCCCTCTCCGGGCCTGTCGACGATCTTCCCCTCAAGCGGCGGCGACGACCATTCGGCCGGGTCATAATGCTTCACGTCGTACATGAAGTAGATCGCCAGCGTGTCCTTGGCGCCCGCATCGAGCGTCGCGAAAACGCCCGGGACCCCGGCGGTGTCGATGATCTTCGCTTGCTGGAAGCCCGCATCGAGCACCAGCTGCTTCATATATTCGGCGCCTTCGCGGTGATTGATGTTCATGTTGGCGATGGTCGGCAGCGCGATCCATTTGCGAAGACGATCGATCGACGCGTCATGGTCCGCCTTGATCGCAGCGACCACCTTTTCCCGGCCAGGATCGCCCGGCTTGGCGAACGCCGCCGACGAGCCCACCGCGATCAATGTGGTCGCAGCCAAAAACGCTGAACGCAATTTCATGATTCCTCCCCTTCAGGTCCCAATTCGGCAATGAGACTGGAACGTCGGGACGCGTTCGTCCAGAGTAAGTATCGATGCGCTACTTTCTCGACACGGAATATAACGGATTTAACGGGCAGCTATTGAGCCTGGCGCTTGTTCCCGAGGACGGCAGCGAAGAGTTCTACGTCACGCTGGAGTTCGACGAGCCCTACGATCCGTGGGTCGAGCGACATGTCGTCCCCTTCCTCGACATGGTGCCGGAGGGCCTCCGTGGCCCGCGCCTGTCCCGGCTGGCAGCGGCCGAGGCGCTGGCATCCTGGCTCGCCCATGATGAAGCGCCTGACATAGTTGCCGATTGGCCCGAAGATTTGGCGCAACTGTCCATGTTGCTGGTAACCGGCCCGGGAATGATGCTGACCGTTCCGCCATTGAGCCTCCACTTCGTTCCGCTTCACGGCTTCTCGACGGCAGCCAACAGCACGGTCCCGCACAATGCGCTTCACGATGCGCGGGCGCTTCGCGATCACATCATGAACCATTTGGAATAGCGGCAGAATTCGCGCTACAGGCGGAATCGATGGTTCCCCTTTCGTTCGCTCATCATGATTTTCAGGCAAGCCCGGCTGGAGCCGTCTATTGGCCTTCCGAACGGGCGATGCTCGTTGCCGATCTGCACCTTGAAAAGGCCAGCTGGTTCGCGCGTCTGGGCCAGATGCTTCCGCCCTATGATTCCCTGGCGACGCTCCAGGCGCTCGCGGAGGAAATTGAGCGAACCAAGGCCGAGCATCTCTATTGCCTGGGCGACAGCTTCCACGACCGGTTCGGTTGCGAGCGGCTTCCCGGCGATGCCCGGAGCCTGTTGCTGCGCCTGACGTCGCAGATCGACTGGGTCTGGATCGTCGGCAATCACGACCCTGGATTTGCCGATCAATGCGGTGGCCGGATCGAGGAGGAATGCGAGGTCGGCGGCATCGTCCTGCGCCACGAGGCCGTGGTCGGGGAGGCCCGGCCGGAGATTTCGGGCCATTTCCATCCCAAGATGAGGCTCAACCTCAAGGGACGAAATGTTTCACGACGCTGCTTCGTCGCCAGCGCGACCAAGTTGATCCTGCCAGCCTATGGTGCACTGACCGGAGGGCTCGACGCCGGTCATCCCGAGATTGTTCGAAAGGTCGGCTCGACGGCTTCGGCACTGGTTCCGGTTTCCGACCGGATGCTGCGCTTCCCGATCGCCGCCTAGGCGATGCGCGCCGGGATCAGGCCCCGGATGACGTTGCCGATATAAAAGCCTTCATCGAGATCGGCGGGTGTGAGCTCGGCTTCCTGTGCCTTGCCTTCCTCGATCAGCTTGGCCCTAAGGATGCCCGGCATGAGGCCGCGCGACAGCGGCGGGGTGAGGAGTTTGCCGTCCCGCTCAACGAAAATGCTGGTCCGGCTGCCTTCGGTAAGCTGACCGTCGGGATCGACGAAGATGGTCTCGTAGGCATCCTCGCTCTCCCTCGCGAGGTCGAGGAAACGGCGGTCGGTCGTCTTGTAACGAAGCCGGAAATCACTGGGATCGACCGGAAGCGGTCGCACCGCCACCCGGACCGGAAGGTCGGCCGGATCGTCATAGGGCTTTGCCTGGATGGCCATCGCCCCGCTGCGCGAGAGAAGCAGGCGGACCATTGCCCGCTGCTTGCGGCCGAAAGTTGCGGCCTGCAGTTCATTGCGGGCGGCATGGCGGTCGAAACGGAAATCCAGGTCCGCCGAGGAATTTCGCATTCGATCCAGATGCCGGTCGAGATCGACGATGCCTTCTGACGGGTCAAACCGCATCGTTTCAATCAGGTCGAAGTCCTGGCTTTCGCGACGCACGAAATCCCCTTTCAGCAAACACTCGGCCCATTCATTGCTTGGCTCGCTGTCCACGACAAGCCCAGATCCGAGGCCGAGGCGGGCCTTCGCCGACGGCCGGTGCCATTGCAAGGTTCGGATCAGCACATTGAACGCCGCATCCCCCGCCTCCCCGTTCCGATGAGGTTCGATCCAACCCATCGAGCCGGTATAGGCGCCCCGAGGTTCGAGTTCGAGCTGCCGGAGGGCCACAATCGCCGCGATCTTTGGCGCGCCGGTTACGGAGCCGCAGGGGAAGATGGTGCGGAGAATGTCTATCGCATCGCATTCGGACCGAATCGTCGCGGTGATCCGGCTGACCATCTGATGGACGGTCGGATAGGTCTCCACGGCGAACAGGTCTGGCACTTCCACGCTTCCCGGGATCGAGATGCGAGCCAGGTCATTGCGCATCAGGTCGACGATCATGAGATTCTCGGCGCGTTGCTTCTCGTCGGAGGCAAGCTCGGCTGCTTCGGCCCGGTCGGCGACGTCGACGCTTCGCCGGGGCGCGGTTCCCTTCATGGGCCTTGCCTCGACGACGCCTCGGCCAAGCGTGAAAAATTGTTCGGGCGACAAGGAGATGACAGCCCTGTCGTCATGCAGGACGACCCCGCCCCAGCCTGCTTGCGATGATCGGCGCAGCCGCGAGTAGATCGCGATTGGATCTCCGGCGACCGCCACATCGCAGCCGAATGTCAGATTCGCCTGGTAAAAATCCCCGGCAAGTAGATGGTCGTGAACCGCCGACACGGCCGCTTCGTACTGAGCCCGCGAAATGCGCGGCGACGGGAGCCCGACGAATGCGCTGTCCGGTGAAGGGAGGAGCGCCGAAATGACCGGCGTTTCGAATCCATCAAACAGTCCAAAGCAAAGTAACGGCCCGCCGGGCTTTCGGAAGCTGGGCACCAGCTTCGGGTCCAGGGCGTGACCGGCTTCATAGGCGAGATAACCGGCCGCATGCTTGCCGGCTTGCAGCCCCGACCGGATCCGATCGAGCGCGGGGACAACTTCATCCAGTTCGTTCGCGACGATGACCTTGGAAGGCTGCCGGTATAGCCGCGGCGCCGCTCCCCCTTCCCGCGCATCGTCGAACAGGATCCACATGATGCGCCATTGCCCCCGATGGCACTGCTCCGTAAACCCTCGCGCAAATCATAACTGGGAGGGGTCCTGCCAATGCGTTCGTTCGTTTTGCTTGCTGCGATGCTTGTTTCCACATCCGCGCTTGCTCAACAGCCTATCGATGCCAAGGTTCAGGCCCGCATCGACCGTATCTTGAAGAAGACGCCGCTCATCGATGGCCACAACGACATTGCCGAGCAGCTGCAGGAAAGCCACGGCTTCCGTATCGACAATCTTGCCAGCGGAACCGACAAATGGCCGGACAATCCGCTGATGACCGATATGGCCCGGCTACACGCCGGCCGCGTCGGCGGGCAGTTCTGGTCGGTCTATATTGACGGCAATCATACTGGTGATGAGGCAATCCGCCGGACGATCGACCAGATCGACATCGTCGACAGAATGATCGCCGCCTACCCCAATGATCTTGAGCGGGCGTTGACAGCCGACGACGTCGTCCGGATCCACAAGAGCGGCAAAGTCGCATCGATGATCGGCATCGAGGGTGGCCGGCAGATCGGCGGCGATCTCGCGGCGCTCCGCCAATTCTATCGGCTAGGCGCGCGCTACATGACGCTGACCCACAACCAGACCACCGAATGGGCGGACAGCGCCACCGACGAACCGAAGTATGACGGCCTTTCCCCCTTCGGCCTCAAGGTTGTCGCTGAAATGAACCGGCTGGGGATGCTGATTGACCTGAGCCATGTATCCGCGGCGACGATGCGCGACGCGATCGAGGCTACCCGGGCGCCCGTAATTTTCTCGCACAGCGGAGCAGGCGGGTTGAACGCTCATCCGCGCAACGTGCCCGACGAGGTACTGCGGCTTTTGCCCGCGAATGGGGGCGTCGTAATGGTCAACTTCGTGCCGCCCTTCCTGTCGAAGGAAGTTTGGGAATGGGGCGCGGCGCAGTCCGCCGAGGAAGCGCGGCTCAAGGCCATGCATCGCGAAAGCAAGGCCGCTGTGGCCGCGGGCAAGAAGGCTTGGGAGGCGGCCCACCCGCGTCCCGAAACCGGCGTGACCGACGTCGCCGACCATATCGAACATGTCGTCAAGTTCGCGGGCTACGACAATGTCGGCCTCGGCGGCGATTTCGATGGAATTCCCTTCACGCCAACCGGCCTGACGGGCGTCGAGACATATCCGCTGATTTTCGCGGAGCTGATCAAGCGCGGCTGGAGCGACGAGAATCTTGCCAAGCTTGCGGGGGGTAATGTGCTGCGTGCGCTGCGTCGGGCCGAGACGGTTTCGGCATCGATGAAAAACGTGCCGGCCGCGCTCGACAAACTTCCGGGCCAACCCTAGGCGAATTTTCATGTCGAATCCGCCGCTTAAAGCCGCGATCATCCCGGTCACGCCGCTGCAGCAGAACTGCACGCTGCTGTGGTGCACGGAAACGATGAAGGGCGCCTTCGTCGATCCTGGCGGAGACCTGGATCGGCTGAAGGCGGCGGCCGCACAGGCCGGCGTAACGATCGAAAAGATTTTGCTGACGCACGGTCACATCGACCATTGCGGGCAGGCGGGCATCCTCGCCGAAGAACTGGGCGTGCCGATCGAAGGCCCGCATGAAGAAGATTTGTTTTGGATCGCGCGGCTGCAGGAAGATGGGCAGCGGTATGGGATCAACGGCAAGCCGTTTGAATCGGATCGCTACCTTGTCGACGGCGATACGGTGACAGTCGGCAAGTTGACCTTCGACGTGCGTCATTGCCCTGGCCACACCCCCGGCCACGTCGTTTTTCACCACCCCGAATCGAAGCTGGCGATCGTCGGCGACGTGCTGTTCCAAGGCTCGATCGGACGAACCGATTTCCCGCGCGGCAATCACCAGAATCTGCTGGATTCCATCACCCAGCGGCTATGGCCGATGGGAGACGACACGCATTTCGTGCCCGGCCATGGACCCATGTCCACCTTTGGCCACGAACGGGCGACCAACCCCTTTGTCGCGGATCGTGTCCTGGCCCGGGCGTGAATCGCTTGCGCGGCCCAGAGATTCCGCTATAGGGCGCCTTCGTTCGCGACGATCCGGCCGCCGCCGCGGGGGTCCTTTCACGAGGACCCACGACGAGCTGGGCGCAGGAGAGTCGCCTATTTTTTTGAACCGAAGATTGAGGAAGAGCCGAGATGGCCGTCCCTAAGAGAAAAACGTCGCCCTCGAAGCGCAACATGCGCCGCAGCCATCACGCGCTGAGCCCGGCTGCTTTCCAGGAATGCCCGAACTGCGGCGAACTGAAGCTTCCGCACAATTTGTGCTCGGCCTGCGGCCACTATAACGGCCGCGAGATCGTTTCGACCGAGGCCTGAGCGGCATTAGCGGCACGAGGGCACAACACGCATGGACGTGAGCCCGCGCATCGCAATTGACGCCATGGGTGGAGACATCGGCCCGGCGGTGATGATCGCCGGTATGGCCCGTGCGCGCCGCAAGGACCGGGCCCTCAGGTTCGATGTCTTTGGCAACGAAAAGCTTATCAAGCCGGAGCTGGATAAGCACCGGCCGCTGATGGAAGCGGTCACCCTCCACCATACCACCGATTCGATCGAAGCATCGGAAAAGCCTAGTCAGGCCATCCGCAGAGCCAAAACCACCTCGATGGGAATGGCGATCAATGCGGTGAAGGAAGGCACTGCCAACGCCGCGCTTTCGGGCGGCAATACCGGCGCACTGATGGCGATGGCCAAGCTGGCGCTTCGCACCATGCCCGGGATCGATCGGCCCGCTTTGGCGGCATTACTCCCGACCCTCGGCACTACCGACTGCGTCATGCTGGATCTTGGCGCCAATACGGAATGCGATGCCCAGAACCTGGTTCAGTTCGCTGTGATGGGAGCGGCCTATTCGCGCACGGTGCTTGGCATTTCCAAGCCGAGGGTAAAGCTGCTCAATATCGGTACCGAGGAACTCAAGGGCACTGGCGAGCTCAAGGAAGCAGCCGCTCTCCTGCGTGAGGCAACCTATCTTCCCTTCAAGTTCGATGGCTTCACCGAAGGCGACAAGCTGTCGCGCGGCGACGTCGACGTGGTGGTAACCGACGGATTCTCCGGCAATATCGCACTCAAGACGGCGGAAGGAACGGCGCGGTTCGTGACCGACCTGTTGCGCCGGGCGTTCACGTCATCCTTGAGATCGAAGGCGGGATTCGCCCTTTCCAAGCCGGCGCTGAACCTGCTCAAGGTCCACCTCGACCCAAATAATCACAATGGCGCGGTCTTCCTCGGTCTCAACGGGCTGGTGGTGAAGAGCCATGGCGGTGCCAATTACAAGGGCGTTGCCAACGCCATTGCCGTTGCTGCATCGATGGTCCGCAACGATATCACACGGAAGATCGGCGACGATCTCGACAACTTCCGCGCCCATGCATTTTCTGGAGAAGCAGCCGAATGACCCTTCGTTCCGTCGTTAAGGGTACCGGTTCCGCGCTTCCTTCCAGGCGTGTCGACAATGCCGAACTGGCAGAGATGGTGGAAACGTCAGACGAATGGATCGTCGAACGCACGGGTATTCGCAGCCGCCACATTGCGGCGGACGGCGAGACCACCGCCACGCTGGCGGTGGAGGCCTGCCGCAAAGCGCTCGAATCGGCCGGGCTGCAGCCCGACGACATTGGCCTCATCGTGCTGGCCACCGCTACGCCGGATCAGACCTTCCCGTCTTCGGCGACCAAGGTTCAGGCGCTGCTCGGGATTCGAGATTGCATTGCCTTTGACGTCCACGCCGTCTGCACCGGCTTTCTTTATGCGTTGAGCATCGCCGACGCGATGCTGCGCGGTGGAAATGCCAAGCGCGCGCTGGTCATCGGTTCCGAGACCTTCAGCCGCATTCTGGACTGGGAAGACCGGACCACCTGCGTCTTGTTCGGGGACGGTGCGGGTGCGGTGGTCCTCGAAGCGGAGGAAGGCGAGCGCGGTATCCTGTCGACTAAGCTCCACGCCGATGGGCGGCATAACGGGTTGCTGTTCGTCGACGGGGGTCCGTCGACCACAGGAACGGTAGGCAAGCTGCGAATGAAGGGCCGCGAAGTCTTCCGTCACGCGGTCGTGAACCTTGCCGACGTGCTGTCCGAAGTATTGTCGGAAGTCGGCCTTACTTCCTCCGACATTGATTGGGTCGTGCCCCATCAGGCCAATGCCCGGATCCTCGATGCGACAGCCAAAAAGCTTGGCCTGCCGCCCGAGAAGGTGATCGTCACAGTCGACCGCCATGCCAATACATCAGCGGCATCCGTGCCCCTGGCGCTTGATGTCGCGGTGCGCGACGGGCGCGTCAAACCGGGCGACCTCCTTGTCCTCGAAGCGATGGGCGGCGGATTTACTTGGGGCGCGGCCGCTCTCCGATATTGAAACCCAAGGAAAAACCGGCAATGTCGAATTGCCGACGGCGGAACTTTGCAGTAGCGTTACGGCAAGGTCAGCGAGAGCAACGTTTTAGGGGGCGGAGATTCTTAACATGGCTGATGCGGGTATTGCCCGTTCGACGGACGGATTGCACTTGGGCACGCTTACGCGTGCCGACCTGTCCGATATCGTTCACAACCGGCTGGGCGTGTCGCGCGCTGAAAGCGCGAGCATCGTCGAGCGCGTATTGCACCACATGTGCCACGCGCTGAGCGACGGCCAGAATGTGAAGGTTTCCGGCTTCGGAACCTTCATACTGCGCGACAAGGGTGAGCGGGTCGGCCGCAACCCGAAGACCGGCATCGAAGTGCCGATCGCTCCTCGCCGGGTCATGACGTTCCGCGCAAGCCAGATCATGCGCGACCGGATCGCCAAGTAAGGCGGCTGTGGCGACCGGCGAAAAATCTCCGGACGCCTTCCGAACGATCGGCGAGCTTTCCGCCGAGCTTGGCGTGGCGCAGCATATATTGCGCTATTGGGAGACGAAGTTCCCTCAATTGAAACCGCTTCAACGGGCCGGGAACCGACGCTACTATCGGCCGGACGACGTCGCGCTAGCCCGGCGCATTCACCGCCTTCTCAGCGAAGAAGGCTATACGGTGAAGGGCGTTCAGAAGCTGCTCAGGTCAAAGGGCGGCGTTGACGCGGAACCAGCCCAACCGCCGGCCTTTAAAATGCCGAGCATTCCAGGGGACGCGCTCCTTGATCTCGACCGGCTACGGTCGGTTCGCGATCAACTGGCCACCGCGCTCCGCGACTAGCGCAATTCCTTTGGCTTGATGAAACGGACCAGGCGCCCGGTTGCCTCCGTTACGTCCGCCCAACGGTCCACCGGAATTCCTATCTCGATCAGCGAGCCCGTCGGCATTTCGACGTCTTGGCCGGTGAGGCGGCTGGCCAGCCGCTCGAAACCGGGATTATGGCCAACCATTGCAAGCCGCCCGACTTCTTCGGGCGCGCTTTGCACGAGGGCCAGCAGTTCGCTCGTCGCGGCGTCGTAGATCCGCTCGTCGAATCGAACGTCGAGACCTGCCAGTTCGGCAGTCTCCGCTGCCCTTGCCGCAGGGCTGGAAATGACCAGATCATATTCCAGGTCGAGCGCTCGCATCTCCTCGCCGATGCGCTTCGCGTCCTGCTGGCCACGCTCGATCAATCGCCGGTCGAAATCGCGTCCCGTATCGGAATCCCGCTCGGTCTTGGCATGGCGAAACAGTGTCAGGCTCTTCATCGTTCGCTCTCCGCCATGATGGGTTGAGAAGCGCCTTCTGCGGCAAAAAGTTTCGCCCTGACGCGCTCCAGTGCAACATCGAAGGTAACCCGTGAGACGGGGACTTCCGGTGGAAAGGCCGTCAGCAGGCGCGAGGGAAGTGCGCTCGACAGGATGACGAATAGCCCGCGGTCCCCCTGTCGGCGGATCAGCCGCCCGAAGGCCTGGGCCAACCGCGCTCGAACCACGCGGTCATCGTAGGCGCTACCGCCGCCGGCGAGCCTGCGCGCGGCATGAAGCACGGTTGGCCTTGGCCAGGGAACCCGTTCCATCACCACTAGGCGCAAGGAATCTCCAGGGACGTCAACGCCGTCGCGCAAGGCATCGGTCCCAAGCAATGACGCGTGCGGGTCGTCACGGAAGATATCGACCAGCGTACCGGTGTCGATCGGATCGACATGCTGGGCCAGCAGCGGCAGCCCTGCCCGGGCGAGCCGGTCGGCAATGCGCGCGTGGACCGCCCGCAACCGCTGGATAGCCGTAAACAGCCCGAGCGTGCCGCCTTCCGCCACCTCGATCAGCCGGGCGTAGGCGCCGGCCAGCGCGGAAATATCGTTCCTGCCGATATCCGTGACGATCAACACTTCGGCCTGCCGGCCATAGTCGAAAGGGCTTTCCGCTTCGAAATGGCCGGCCGGACCAGGCAGGTGGAGCGCACCCGTGCGCGCTTCCGCGCTCGGCCAGCCCTCGGGGCCGCGGAGCGTTGCTGATGTAACGAGAACGCCATGGGCCTGTTCAAGCACTGCCCGTGCGAGCGGACGGGTCGGGTCCAGCCAGTGCCGATGCAGGCCGACATCATATTCGCGGCCCTCGACGCGGTCGATCGCCAGCCAGTCGACGAAGTCGGGATCTCCAGCGCCGCCGATCCTACCCAGCAAGGCAATCCAGCTGGCCAGTGTCTCGCGCCGCCAGGCGAGCCCGCTGATCGCTCCTTCAACACGGGCGCGGGCCTGCGAATCCAGCCAGTCCGGTGCATCTTCGAGCAGCGCTTCCAACCGCCGATTCAGCGCCGCAAGGGGCTTGGCCAGCGATTCCAGTGCTTCCATCGCGGCGGAGGCAGCCGACACGAGATTGCCGTCAGGCTCAGCCAATTCGGTTTCAAGACCGTAGCCCGCTTCCTGCGCCTTGGCCCTGGCGTAGACGGTACCGCGAACTTCATGCAGCAGCGCTTCCACCGGGCCGAATGGGCCGCCCTCCGCCAACCGTGCAAGCCAGCCTTCGCTTGGCATCGTCCGCGCTGCCTCGACGGCAGCATCAAGCGCCTGCGCTCCCTGCTCGTCATAGCTTGCGACGTCGAGCAGGCGTGCCGAGAGGCCTCGCCTCCGCCCGCGCGATTTGCCCTCCGGCCCCACGATCCAGCGCCGCAACTCGATGGCCTCGCGGCCGGTCAGGGCTGACGAAAAAGTCGAATCCGCGGCATCGAACAGGTGATGGCCTTCATCGAAGATGATCCGGCTCGGTGCATCGGGCCGCCCACGCGCTGCATTCACCATCACCAGCGCATGGTTGGCGATCACCAGGTCCGCCTCTCGCCCCGCCCGCTCGGCACGCTCGATGAAGCATTTCCGATAGTGCGGGCAGCCTGCATAAACGCATTCGCCGCGCTGATCCGTCAGCGCCGTGGCCCCGGCGCGCCGGAACAGGCTGGGAAGCCAACCGGGCAAGTCACCGCCGACCATGTCACCGTCCTTGGTGTAGGCTGCCCAGCGCCCGACCAGCTGTGCCAGCACGGCGGCTCTGCCGGAAAATGCGCCCTGCATCGCGTCCTCGAGGTTGAGGAGGCAGAGATAATTCTCCCGACCCTTGCGGATCACGATCCGGCGCTTGCGTTCATCCGCATCGGGAAACAGGCGCACGCCTTCTGCATCGAGCTGCCGCTGCAACGCTTTGGTGAAAGTGGAAACCCAGACGGTTCCGCCGGCCCGGTCCGCCCAGAGGGAGGCCGGCGCGAGGTAGGCGAGCGTCTTGCCGATACCGGTCCCTGCCTCGGCGAGCAGCATGTTGGGATCGCCTGCGGCCCGGCGCGGGGCGAAGATGGCGGTGGCCTCTGCCGCCATCGCCCGCTGTCCTTCGCGCGACTCAGCCTGGGAGCCCGTCAGCTCGGCAAGCTTTTGCCCGGCGTCCGCGGCAGGGATGGAAATCGTCTTGGGCTGCGGCCGCTCTGCCTGATCCTCCCATTGCGGCAGGCGCGAGAAGAGCATCCGTTCGGCCCGTTCCGGCTGGGCGATGCGCTGGCCAATGAACGGCGCCCAGCTCCAGCCGAGGCGCTGGAGCGTCGCATTGGCGGTCCATGCCCCTTCCCGTTCCGGCCAATCTGTATCGGCCAGTACGGCGAGCAAGGCTTCCGCGATTTCCACCAGCTTGGCGGCCGCCTCCGACTCGCCGGCCGGAGGCAGGATTCCGGTCGCTCGCGCCAGCCCCGCGACGGTCGGAACGGCGAAGCGTGCCGGGTGGACGAATGCGAATAGCTCCAACAAGTCGAGGCCGGACACATCGGCGTAGCCAAGGCGTTGACCGACCAGCGGTGCGTTCAGGATGATGTGCGGAGTATCAGCCAGGCGGGAGATCGCCTCGCCCCGCGACGCCTCGCGCACCTCGCCTACGGCGGCGATCCAGATACCGGCATGGGTTGCATGAAGGGCAGGAAGAGGCAAAGGAGCGCGCACAACGACTTATCCAATGACCATGCCGGAACGAAAGGGCAACAGTTGAGCGACGACGCGATCCGCCAGGCAGCCTTGACGAGCAAGGCATGGCCCTATGAGGAAGCGCGCAAGCTCTTGAAACGCTGGCCAGACGGAAAGCCTGGCGGCGAACCGATCCTGTTCGAAACCGGCTACGGCCCGTCAGGTTTGCCGCACATCGGCACGTTCAACGAGGTTCTGCGGACCACCATGGTGCGCCACGCCTATGAGGAACTGACCGGCGGTGCGCCGACGCGCCTGCTGGCGTTCAGCGACGACATGGACGGGCTTCGCAAGGTCCCGGACAATGTGCCGCAGCAGGAAATGCTGGCGAACTATCTCGGCATGCCGCTGACCAAGGTGCCCGACCCGTTCGGCGAGTATGAGAGCTTTGCGGGCCACAATAATGCGATGCTGCGGCGCTTCCTCGATCGCTTCGGCTTCGATTATGAGTTCGCCTCCTCCACCGAATATTACGCAGCGGGCCGGTTCGACGAGACGATCCGCCAGGTCCTGCGAAAGTGGGATGAGGTGATGGGCGTGATGCTCCCGACTCTGCGTGAGGAGCGCCGCCAGACCTATTCGCCCGTGCTCCCTGTATCGCCGATTACGGGCAAGGTGCTGCAAGTCCCGGTTCGCGTAGTCGATGCCGATGCCGGCACGATCGCTTTCACCGATGAGGACGGCACGAAGGTCGAGCAGTCTGCGCTTGGCGGCCAGTCCAAGCTTCAGTGGAAGGTCGATTGGGCACTCCGCTGGGTTGCACTTGGCGTCGACTATGAAATGGCCGGCAAGGACTTGATCGATTCCACGATCCAGTCGGGCAAGATCGCGCGTATCCTCGGCGGCCGTCCGCCGGAGGGCTTCAACTATGAGATGTTCCTCGACGAAAAGGGCGAGAAGATCTCCAAGTCGAAGGGCAATGGCCTCAGCCTCGAAGAATGGCTGACCTATGGTAGCGAGGAGAGCCTGTCCTTCTTCGCCTATCGCGAGCCCAAGAAGGCGAAGAGCCTCCACATCGCGGTCATCCCGCGGGCGGTCGACGAATATTACCAGTTTCGCGGCAATTATCCGGCGCAGCCGGTCGAGCAGAAGCTCGGCAACCCCGTGCACCACATCCATGGCGGGAAGGTTCCGACGGACACGCTGCCACTGACCTATGGCCTGTTGCTCAACCTGACGTCGCTGCCAGGTGTCGGCGACAAGGAAACGGCGTGGCGGTTCGTTCAGCGCTATGCGCCGGACACATCGCCCGAGACGCATCCGGAGCTCGACAAGCTCATCGGCCTCGCCGTCAATTATGCGCGCGATTTCGTGGCGCCAAGCCTCAATCGACGCAAACCGGAGGGGCATGAAGTTGACGCGCTTAAGGACCTCGATGCCGAGCTTGCGAAGCTGTCACCCGATACGCCGGGCGACGAGATCCAGAATGTCGTGTTCGAAGTCGGCAAGCGCCACCCGTTCGAGAGCCTTCGCCATTGGTTCCAGTCGCTCTACGAGACGCTGCTGGGGTCGCCGCAAGGGCCGCGCATGGGCAGCTTCATCGCGCTTTACGGGCTCGACAACAGCCGAAAGCTAATTGCGGAGTCGTTGGAGCAGGTCGCGGCCTAGCGGAGCGCCGCTAGTGCGGCCTGACCCGTCAGGCCGACGCCGGCACGGCGCAGCGCCTCGTCGAGCGCCTGGTCCGCCGAGACAGCCACGTCCGGCTTCACCCCGACTCCTTCCCAGCCCTCGCCGTTATCGGGATCGAAGGTGCGACCGACCGGTATGAACGCCGCATAGATGCTGCCGACCGGCATCATCCGGCCATAATGACCAGCGCCATAGGTCGTCTCACCGATCACCGTCGCTCGATGGCTGCGCTTGAACGCGAGGGCGAGATGCTCGGCGGCCGAGGCGGAGCGCTTCGAGGTCAGATAATATACATCGGCCTGCCGCAGCGCCGTGGGCGTGGAGTCGGGTAGCGCGCTATGCACCCGGCGCACCACATCTTCGGAGGTCGGGACCATCTTGATGGTCGGGCGATTGTCATCCGGGTCGCTTCCCGCTTCCTCGGCCGCCCGGCGCGTATCCATCGTGAGCAGATCGGCCGGCTTGGAGAATATCTCCCCGAAAATCATGTCCATTTCATCCATGCCGCCACCGCGATGGGCACGCGCATCGATGATCAATGTCTTCGCATCCTTGTGCGCGTCGAGGAATTTGCGAAGCTCCTGCAGCGTCGCCTCATTGCCCGGGAACATGGCGAAGCTGATGTAGGCCACGCCCGGCGCCAACCAACCCGACCTCGTAATTGCGCTACCGTCGGGCAAGCTGATCGGAGCATTCTCGTTTGCATTGCCGCGATCCTCGGGCGGAATGACGTGCAGGCGGAGGTGCCCATCTTTATGCACTGCCTGGAGATCGTTTGAGACGCGAATGGCGAAGGCCCTGGCATTCGGGAAGCTGTCATAAGCACCCGACGCGAGGTTGGACCGAAGCATCGCCGCGTAGGCCTTCCCCACGTCGGGGAAGACGAAATTGCTTTCCAGCGCCGTCGCCAGATTCTCGACGGCGACCTTGGCGTCGCCCGCCCGGAACGGGTCGTCTGCCGCCTGCTGGACTGGCGCTGTGATAGGCTGGCTGGAAAGCGGGCCGGCAATCGCGACCGCAGCCAGCACTATGGGAAACAGGCGTGTCATTTACGGAAGCTCCGCTGTGTTAAATTAATAACACAGTAGCTGAAGATTCACGGAAAATCTGACTGAATTAAGGGGTAAGGGCGCCAAAAACGGGCGGAGGATCAGGGTCCGAAGCTTAAAATCTGCACGTCGAGCTTGCGCTTCTCGACCAGTGCAACGCTGCGAACCGGTGCCGCCTTGATCGTGGCGGTTGAGCGCTTCGCGACCTTCTTGCTGTGATGGCATTTTGACGAGCCAGACTTGTCCGCCGACCAGGCGGGCGCAGCGACGGATGCTGACAACATCAGCGAAATTGCCGTGGCGGCATTGGCGAGCAGCTTGATCATTGTCCGGTTCCCAATGTCGGAGTCTTAACTCAAATTATTGGCGCAGGGTAGGCAATTGCACTGGCTTCCTTGCCAAAATTTGGCAAGGTTCGGCAGATGTTCGACAATTTCGACCTGAAGCTCCTGAACGCCATGCAGGAGGACGCGGACCGCACCGCCGAGCAATTGGCGGAGATTATCGCGCTTTCCCCCTCCGCGATTGCCCGCAGGCTGCGGCGATTGCGAGAGGAAGGCCATATCGCGCAAACCATCGCGCTTTTGCCCACGGCAATGGCCGATCGGCGGTTGAGGGCACTGGTCAATATCCAGCTGCACGACCATGCGCCGGCGGGCGGCCTCGCCGAGCTCAAGGAACGTATGCGTGCGTTGGATCAGGTTCAGCTATGCCTGGAAGTCAGCGGTACCACGGACATGCTCCTCCTGGTCGCGTCCCGGGACATGGCCGAATTCAACGCATTCGCCGACGCCGAGCTGGGATCGAACCCGGTCGTCCAGCGATACGAGACCAGCTTCGTCAAGAAGGAGATCAAGAACCGGCCGATGATCCGGCTGGACGAGCGCGACGCGCAGGCCTGAGACCCGCGAGCCGCATGACGGTTAGCTGGCCTTCTTGCTCGCGATCCAGCGGTCGATCTTCTGCTCGAGGATCGCGAGCGGAAGCGCGCCGGTCATCAGCACCTGTGCGTGGAATTCGCGAACATCGAACTTTTCGCCCAATTCCGCTTCCGCCTTCTTGCGAAGACGCTGGATGGTCATCGCGCCAGTCTTGTATGCAAGCGCCTGGCTGGGGATGGCGATGTAGCGTTCGACCTCGGCGGTGGCGTCGGTCTTCCCCATGCTGCTGTTGGCCAGCATGTAATCGATCGCCTGTTCGCGGGTCCAACCCTTGGAGTGGATGCCAGTATCGACGACCAGCCGCATCGCGCGGAGCATTTCATCGTCGAGCGTGCCCATGCGCTGATAGGGGTCCTTGAAGAAGCCCATGTCGTAGCCCAGCGTCTCGGCGTAGAGCGCCCAACCTTCGACGAAGGCGGTGTTTCCGCCGAACCGCATGAAGGCGGGCAGGTCCGCATTCTCCTGCGCCAGGCTGATCTGGAAATGGTGCCCAGGCGAACCCTCGTGCAGGTAGAGTGTGGTCATGCCCGGCGTCGTGCGTGACGGCAGGTCGTATGCGTTGAAGTAGAAGATGCCGGGCCGCGAACCGTCGGGCGTTCCCTGTTCATAGCTGCCGCCGGCCTGGAACTTCTCGCGGAACGGCTCGTACGGGCGGATCTCCAGCTTGGCCTTGGGAAGCGTAGAGAAATAGGTCGGAAGCTTCGCATCGACCGCCTTGCCGATGTCGTAGTAGCCCTGGGTCAAAGCCTCGCGGGTCGGCTTCTTGAATTTGGGGTCCGTGCGAAGATATTCGAAGAACTCCGGCAACGTGCCCTTGAAGCCGACTTCCTGCTTCACCTGTTCCATGCCGGTCTTGATGCGAGCGACCTCGCTGAGGCCGGTCTGGTGAATTTCCTCCGGCGTCAGAGGCAAGGTCGTCGTCGACTGGACCATGTAGGCGTAGAGTTCCTTGCCGCCCTTCATGTACATGAGGCCGTACCCGTCGCGCGCCTTGGGCAGGTAGCTCGTCTGCAGGTAATCGCGGAGATTCTTCATCGCCGGGTAAATGTCGTTGGTGATGGCCGCCCGATAAGCGGCCTCGAGGCGGGTCTTGTCGCCCTGGCTGAAGTCAGCCGGGAATTTCTTCACTGGCTGGTAGAAGGGCGAGTCCTCGATCGGCTGCTTCAGCTGGGTGTCGAACTGCTCGATGACGTTCTTGATCGTCATCTTGGTTTCGAACACGCCGGCGGCCTCGCCTTCCTTGAACCGACCGATCGCGCGGCCCAGCAGGGTGGCGTAACCGGCGTGGCGCTTCAGTGCATTGTCATAATCCATGACGGTCTTGAACGGCGCGCCGCCTGACCCGCTGGAGAAGCTGGGATAGAAGGTGTGGAAACCCGAGAAATGGTTGATCGGGCGAACCTTGCTGACGTTCAGATACTGGGGCTCGTAACCCCTCAGCGTATCCTTGGTCGAAAATTCGAATACGTCATAGGCGAGCTGGTCGGTCGGGCTCAGCGATGCGCGATCGATCGCGTGGAGCGCTGCAAGATCGGCTTCGGATGCGGCCTTCTCTTTCGCCAGATAGTCCTCGGTGATGTAGTCGCCGAACTGATCGGCATAGCGCAGGTCGCCGCGGAAAATGCCGAAGATTGGGTTGCGCTTCAGCTGCGCCTCATCGCTGTCCTTGAACAGCTTGAACAGCCGGTCGTGGGGGGTCTGCGCGACGGCATCGGAAGCAGCCGGCTGGGCAGCTTGAGCCGCGACTGGCGCGGCGGAAAGCAGCGAAGTGCAAAGTAGTACTGCGAGCGTCTTGGTGCGGCGATTCATCGGTGAGAAACCCCTGACATATAGTGTATTAAGCGCATAAAACGGCTATTTCGCGTGGGCAAGTGCTGCAACGCCACTTCGACCAACTGCTCGAGCCTGTCTACCAGAGGAAGCTATTGAGCTGGGGCCTCTGCGGCTGCGCCTCCGGGAGACTCCGGCCGTTGGGCCGCAGTGCCTGCCGGATGGGGAGTAGCAGGCGGCGCGGCAGCCGACGCTGCCCGGGCAATGGCCTTCATGATACGCGGTGTCGCTCCGCAACGGCAGATGTTCGGGAGCGCCGAAAGCTGATCCGGCGTCGGATTGGGCGTCGCCCGCATGAGCGCCGCCAGCGCCATGATGAATCCGGGGTCGCAGCGCCCGCACTGGCTGACCTGCTCGGCTGCCCAGGCCTGTTGCAGCGGATGGGCGCGGTCTGCGGACAGCCCTTCAATGGTGGTGATCTCGGCGCCTTCGGCGGCGGCGATGGTCAGCTGGCAGGACAGCACGGCCTGGCCGTCAGCAATGACCGTGCAGCTGCCGCAATCGCCGCTGTAACAGCCATGCTTGGCGCCGGTGAGATTGGATGCGTCCCGAAGCGCGAACAGCAAGGGCGTTTCCGGATCAAGCCGGTATTGGAGCGCCTCGCCGTTGACGGTCATTCGGGTCATGGGCGGAGCCTAGCTTGCAATATCCGCTCGCGCGACCCCATGATGCAGTAATGGGGCACATCCAGACGGCGCTGGGGCGCATCGGATATATTGAGAAGGGTAGCGGCGATGAAACGCCGATCCTTTTCCTGCACGGCGTCGGATCCGACAAAAGCGTCTGGCGGCCGCAGCTAGATCATTTCGGAAGATCGCGACGATCGATTGCATTCGATTATCCGGGCTATGGCGAAAGCGAGTTCGTCGATGGCGAGACGCGCGAGGACTTCGCTGCCGCGATCCTCGCGGCCATGGATTCGCTTGAGATCGATCGGGCCCATATCTGCGGACTCTCCCTTGGCGGCGTGATCGCCATCGCAATGCATTCGGTTGCGCCAGAGCGCTGCGCCTCGCTGATTATCGCCGACAGTTTTGCGGTTCATCCGGACGGCCAGGGCATCCACGACCGATCGGTCGCCGCCAGCCAGGCCATGACGATGCGCGAACTGGCCGAAGCACGAAGCGGGCTCTTGCTGGGTTCGGAAGCGACGGATGCGCTCAAATCTGAAGTAGTGGACACGATGACCGCGATCGATCCGGCCGCCTATCGCCTAGGCGCAGCGGCCGTTTGGTTGGCGGACCAGCGCGATCGCGCAGCGAGGATCGATGTGCCGACCCTGGTCCTGGTCGGTAACGAGGATCAGATCACCCCTGCCAGTCTGTCGGAGGATCTCCACAGATTGATCACGGGGTCGGATCTTCTGGTGATCGACAAGGCCGGTCACCTGGCCAACGCAGAGCAGCCGCAAGCCTTTAATTCAGCGATTGAATCCTTTCTCTCTCAACAGCGTTAGCGCCTTGTTAACTATGTGATTTAAGCCAGTTTTTTCCTTGTCCTGCGAAAAGCGGGGCAATGAAGACCGCCGCACTCCGCTTTGCCCACATCCTGCCAGCTCTGGCAGTGGCCGCATTTGCACTGCCTGCACAGGCACAGGTGGTTTCAGCCGCGTACCGCGGAATTTCGAAATCGGAAGCGATCCTTGGAGGAGCGCCCAGCGCCCTTGCTGCGATCACCGCACGACAGGACGGCGCTGCCTATCTGCAACCGGCAGCGGCTCCATCCTATTATCGGCCGGCGGTTGCCAATTACGCCCGCCCGGCGATTTCGAGCGACCGCCCGGACGTGTTCAACAGTGTCGCCCTATCCATTGGCCGCAGCCCGCTCGATGCGCGCTGGAGCCAGGTGTCGGGGGCGGGCGTCGGCGGAAACGCCGGCGCCTTCGCCGCCTCGCTTCGCGACCAGGACGTGTTGTCGAAGCTCGAGGCCGTGAACAGCTACGTCAATGCGCGCGTCCGCTTTGTCGACGATCGCGTACAATTCGGCGTCGCGGATCGCTGGCTTGCCCCGGCCGATACGCTGAACCGCGGACGCGGCGATTGCGAGGATTTCGCGCTAGCCAAGCGCGCCATGCTTCGTGCCGCCGGCGTGTCCGACAAGGACCTGTATATTGTTGTCCTGAAAGACCTCAGCCGCCGCGCCGATCACGCCGTTCTGATCGTGCGAGCAGCAGGCCGCTTCCTCGTGCTCGACAATGGCACCAACCGCATCGTCGATTCCAGCGACGTACAGGATTACAAGCCGATGCTGACCTTCGCATCCAACGGCCGGTCCTATACCCATGGATATCGCCGGGACCTGCCGCCGGTCACTTATGCGGCCAATCGCGTTACGGCGCCGGTCGTGTTGGCTGAAACGCGGTTCGAACCGTCGTCAGGCGACGATGAGCTTCCGCAGGTCGTGCAGGAAACGGCTAGCCTGGTTCCTACCGCCGTTACGCTCTGATCAACGCTCGCGCAGCGCGTCGCTGCGGGCCTTCAGCACCGGCTTCAACAGATAGCTGAGAACGCTCTTGCGGCCCGTGATGATCTGCGTGTCGGTCATCATGCCCGGGGTAATCGGTAGCCGACGGCCAATCTTGTCGAGATAGGCCTTTTCCGTTTCGACGATGACGATGAAGTAAGCCTGGCGCTCGACCTCGTCATAGATGCTGTCCGCCGAAACCTGGACGACTTTGCCGTCAAGCCCGCCATAGGTCGAGAAGTCGTATGCGGTGACTTTGACCAGCGCCTTGTCGCCCACCTTGATGAAGGCGATGTCGCTCGGCTTGACCCGCGTTTCGACGAGCAATTTGTCGCCCATCGGAACGACTTCCATAACCTTCTCGCCGGGCTGGACGAAGCCGCCGATCGTGGTGATCTGAACGTCGTTGACGATGCCGTTGACCGGGGAACGCAATTCCATCCGGCCTGGTGCACCTTGCGCACCGCTCAGCGACTGCCGGTTGATGGCGATTTTCTGCTGCACCTGGCTGCGCTCGTTCAACGCTTCCTGGCGGAAGGTGAAGGATGCTTCATTGGCCTGGCTCAGCGACTCGCTGACAGCGGCCATGGCGCGACCCTGCTGTTCGCGGGCCGCCGCGATCCGTCCCTGCAAATCGACGACCTCGCGCTGTGCGTTCGCAAGCTCAGTTACCGGAACGATGTTCTTCGCCGCGAGCGGCTCCAGTCGATTCACATTATCCTGCGCCAGCACGAGGCTGCGCGACAGGGAACTAATCGTAGCCGCTGCTTCCGCACCTTCGCGTCGCCGCTGTTCAGCAGCAGAGCGTAACGCAGCGACACGGCTGGACAGGGCTTGCCGGCGAACCGCGCTCAAAGTCGCCTCTTCGCCGCCCAATGAGGCCGACGAACCACCCAGCCCTTCGGCTTCGAGACGGGCCGACCGGGCCTGAAGCGCATCGGTTTCGGCTTGGATCGAACGGCTTTCCGGATTGTCGAGACGGGCCAGCAATTGGCCTTTCGTGACCTGCTGACCCGAGCGGACGAGCAGTTCGACCACTGTTGCAGGCTCAGCCGACTGGATGAGCTGTACTTTGCTGGACGGAATGACCTTGCCCTGTCCGGCGGTAACTTCGTCGACCTTGGCCAGCATCGCCCACAAGATGAAGACGGCAAAGCCGATCGAGACGGACACGATGATCCGCTGCGCGCCGCTTAGCGGTGCGCGATGCCGGTTGGCCGGCTGCTGGGAAAGGAATGGAAGCGTCGCCATGATCCGAACTCGCCTATTCGCGGGCCGCCAGCGTGACCGGCTTGGCCGGCTCCGCGGGGAACGCTTGTTGCTTTGCTGTTGCGCTGGAAGCCGAGCTTGATTCGGACGGCATCGGGATGTTGAGGGTCCAGCCCTTGGATGTATCGAGAAGCCCGCCGACGTCATTCTCGGCGCGCGAAATCGGTGGTCCGGCGACCGCCGGATCCTCGACCGGAACCAGGCTGCCGTCGGTCAACACAGCCTGACGGAGAGGAGGCCGAAGCGAAGCGGGGTCGTTCGGCTCGCCGATGTAGCGACCGGAGAAAGCGGCGGTCGAACCCCAGGCGCCTGGCCAGCGATAAAAGATATGGGCGCCGATCTGGGCGATCTTCGCCAGTCGCGGCGCCCAATAGGGTGCGACATAATTGGCATGGTAATGCGTCGCTGCCCCAACGGATTTCTCGACGAAGCCGTTGATCGCTGCAGCTGCGATCTTTTCTGCTTCCTGCCACGCACCAAGCGCGGGACGGCGATAGAGCGAACCGTCGCAGACGAAGCTGAACTGGCAAACCGGATCGCGAGCGCCCTGATAGACCACCCCGCAAATCGACTTGGGGAAAGCCGGATGGCGCATCCGGTTCAGCACGACCTGCGCCACGGCGCGACGGCCCTCGAGCGGCTCGAACCCGGCTTCGTAATAGATTGCCTGCGTCATGCACAGCAGAGCCCGGCGCCGGTCCAGCGGATCCGAGCCCGAAAGATCGAACGGCCGCGAAGCGGAGATTGGCGCGGTACTGAAGGGCATCGAGGCGTTGATCAACTTGGCCTGGTCACCGGTCGCACGGTTGTGGACCAGCTCTTCGCCCGACGTCGCAGCAATCAATGAAGCTGCTGCAGACGACGGAATGGAAACGGTAGCGGTCGAGGCCAGCGTCGGATCGACGCGCAGCGTGGTTCCGCCAACGATGCCGGCGAGCAAAGCCGCCGCCGCAAAAGTTGCGGTCCGACGCGCAATGGCGAGCGTGGGCAGCAGGGCCGTCATTGTGCGGCGTCTTTCTGGCCAGCATTCTTGAGCTTGCCGAGCACCTCGTCGCGCGGTCCGTCGGCAACGATCTTGCCGCCGTCGATGACGATCAGGCGGTCGCAGATCGTCAGCATATTGTGGCGGTGCGTCGAGACGACCATCGCCTGGTCCTTGCCCAGCGCGGTCTTCAGCTTCTCGATGAAATAGAGCTCGGTCTGCGTATCCATCGCGCCCGTCGGCTCATCGAGGAACAGCAGCTTCGACGGACTGACCAGGGCACGTGCGAGCACGAGCAGCGAACGCTGTCCGCCGGAGAGAAGCGAGCCGCGCTCGCCTACCGGCCGATCGAAACCGGCGGCATCCCGCGACAGGAAGATGTCGGCACCAGAGCGAACCACTGCATCGATCAGCTGCTGATCGTCCGCCCGCGCCGCGCCCAGCATGAGGTTGTCGCGGACCGTGCCGGAGAACAGCTCCGCGTCCTGGCCGACGAAGCGGAAGGCTTCGCGCAGCTGGTGCGGGTGATATTGGCGGCTGTCGAGGCCATCGACCAGCATCTCGCCGCCCGTTGGGGCGTAAAGGCCGCACATCAGGCGGCCCAGCGTGGACTTGCCCGAGGCAACGCGGCCGATGATTGCAATGCGCTCGCCCGGCTCGATTTTCAGGTTGATGCCCGACAGGCTGTCGACGCTTGCCAGCGGATAGCGGAAGTCGACGCTCTTGAGTTCCAGGTGCCCGGCACGGATTTCCGGCACGATGCTGCGCGCGGCGACCTTTCGCTCGTCGGTCGCTTCCATCATGTTCTGAAGCGATTCAAGTGTCGTCATCGACTGCTTGCCGCGCGTCAGGAGGAAGGCGAATTGTCCGATCGGTGCCATGGAGCGGCCGGCCAGCATGACGATCGCGATGATCGCACCCATGCTGATGTCGCCCTCCTGGAACAGGTAGAAGCCGCCCACCACCAGCCCGACGCTGATCGCCTGCTGGCATACCGATGCAAGGTTGATGGCAACCGACGTCAGGCGGCGAAGCTTTTCCTGGGTCGCGGCGGACATCGCCGCATAGCGCCGCCAGCGACCGAGCATCTGGCCTTCCGCGCCGGCGGATTTCAGCGTTTCGATTGCCGAGATGGATTCGACCAGAACGCTATGCTGCAGCGAACTATCGGCCTGAGCGTCGATCGCCGCGCCGGCCATCCGCTTTTGCAATATCGTGCCAACCGTGAGCATCGCAGCGATGCCGACAATCGGCACCAGCACCAGCCAGCCGCCGATCAGTGCGATCAGGGCCAGGAACACGAGCATGAAAGCGATGTCGACCAGAAGCACGACTGAGGTCGATGCGAAGAAATCGCGCACGCCTTCATATTCGCTGACCCGTTTGGCGAAGGCGCCGGTGCTGCCTTGGCGCTCGGCCATCGGCAGGTTCATCACCTTTTCGAACAGCTTCTGCGAATATTTGTCGTCGAGCTTGCGGCCGATTTCATCGACCAGCTGCGACCGCGCGAGGCGCAGCGTATAATCGAAGCCCAGGGCCAGGAACACGCCGATTGCCAGCACCCACAGGGTCGGCACGGCCTTGTTCGGAATGACCCGGTCGTAAACGTTCATCGTGAACAGCGGCACTGCAAGCGCCAGCAGGTTGACGATGAGCGCGGCCAAAAGAACCGGCCAGAATTCGCGACGGACCTTCCACACTTCCGACCAGAACCAATGGGTCCGGCGGAGCTTGTCCCACGGGCGTTCGCCCGCTCGCTCCTGCGTCGGATCGGCCTCGACCGCGACGGCGTGGCCCGTGAAAACCGGTTCCAGGTCCGAAACCGGAACCCACATCGGTTCAGCGGTGCCCGGAGAATAGATTAGGGCGTCGCCCGCCTTCATCTCGATGAGGACCGCGGCGCGTTCCTCGGTCAGTTCGATGATCGCGGGGAGCTGTTGCAGGCGCCAGCCCGAAATGCGGCGGCGCGAAACAGGCTCGCCGCGCATTCCGACCTGTTCGAGCGCAGGCTCGATCTGGTGGAATGGCAGCGTACCCGTCGAAGAAACCGCCAACCCCGCGCGCAGCAAGACCGGGGAAGACGGCCTGTCTGCGCGGCGCGCGAGGAAGGTTAGGCAATCGAGGACAGGGTCGATCTCACGCGATGGCGCGGAATCCAGCCAGTGCATGATACTCAACACCCGTCCCCTTCATCACTTAATTGTTGCCCGACGGATAGGGCGAAGGATCTTCCCCAGGCGTGGGCGGGCCCATGCGCGGATAGGGGAAGCTGTTCTCCTGCCGATCCTCAGGCGGGATTGGATTGACGTCGAACTTCTGACGCTGGTCCTGACGAGCCTCGGTCGCAATCTGCACGCCAAGCGCATCGATCAGGCGATTGCTCGCCGCCAGGATGCGATACTGGGCATAGAGCTTCGACATGCGCGCCGTCTCAAGCGACGACTGGACGTTGAAGCGCGTGTTCTGCGCATCCAGCACGTCGAGCAGCGAACGGCGGCCGACATTGAACTGCTCACGATAGGAGAGCAGCAGGTCGTCGGCGACGCGGCCCTGGGTTTCGAGCTCCGTTACCAACCGGCTCTGGTTGGTGAGGCGGCTCCAGCCCGAACGAGTATCCTCTTCGGCACGGCGGGTCATTTCGAACAGCCGTGCGTGGATCTCGTCAGCCCGCGACTTTTGCTCGCGAACATTGGCCGTGTTGGCAAAGCCGTCGAAGATCTTCCAGCGCATCACGACGCGGGCGCCAAGGTCGCTGGTGCGGCCTTCGAACCCGTCGATGTCCTGACCGTAGCGAGCCGTGCCTTCAAGATTGAAGCGCGGCCCAAGCTCCGACTGGGCGACCTTGGTGAGGTACCGTTGGGCTTCCAGGTCGGCGATCGCCTCCTGGACCCGCGGGTTGTTCTGCCGGGCCAGCTCTTCTGCTTCCGCCAGCGAGGCCGGCATGGCCTGCGACAGATCGGGCGGCATGGAGACCGCATCGATCGGAACGCCGGTCAGCGTCTGGAACTGAATCGCCGCCGTATCGAGGTCTTCCTGCGTCTCGGTCACCCGGGCGCGGGCCGACTGCAGGCGCTCTTCGGCCTGCTGCTGGTCAGCGATCGAGATGGAACCGCGAGCAACGCCTTCGCGAAGGTCGCCGGCGAGGCGATCGTGGAACGTCACGTTGTCCTGCGCGATCGCAACCAGCCGCTGCTGCAGCAGATAGTCGATATAGGCGCGGCTGATGTTCAGAGCGACGAACTCGCTCCGCTCCTCGACGCGGGCACCTGCGGCATCCGTGCGGGCAGCCTGATACTTGATATCAGCCTGGCGTCCGCCCGAGTTCCACAGCAGCTGGTCGGCGATGACGAACCCTTCGACAGGCTTCAACGTCTCGTCGTCCAGGCCGATGTCACGGCGGGTCGGGTTGCGCAGCTTGCGGAGGCCAGCCGAGCCTTCGACCGAAACGGTCGGCAGCCATTTGCCTTCAGCCTGCTTGCGCTCTTCCTTGGTGGCGAGCTTGTTATGGACCGCTTGCCGGATTTCCGGATTGGTCTGCATCGCCGATTGAATGGCGTCCCTAAGTTCTACGCCAAATGCCGGCGTGGCGCACATCAGCACCGCCCCGGGAACGATAATCGTCCAGTGCTTCCTCTTCATGTCTTCCCCCTTCTGGTCATGGGCGTATAGGCCCTCCCCGTCCACAGGGAGGGCCCTGCCCCCGTCAGCCGTTGTGAACCGGCTGAACTGCGTCATGATGGTTTGCCGAAACATCCATCTTCATCATCATGTCGAGCGCGGCTCCGCCAGCGGCATGACCGCCGGTGTGCCAAGCCGAAACGCCCGCATCTTCAAGGCTTGCCATATGGGCAAGTGCCTGAAGTCCGCCGTTTCCGCCCGGCAGGTTCGCGAGCGCGGCATCGACGTCCGAACCGCTATCCTGCAAGGCTTCGGCAACGATCTGCTCGACCGAGCCGCCCTTCTGGGCATTGCCACCGTCGTTGGCGGCTGCCTCAAGGGCTTCGGCCGAAACCATCGCAACCGTCGGTGCAACCGGGTTGGCCGCATCGGCAGCGCTATGCGATCCGCCATCATCGGCCGCCGGAGCATCGTTCGATTCCGGCGCCGCCTTTGCCGCGCTGTCATCGAGGCTGTTGCTCGAGCTCGAATGATCCGAGCTGCTGGAGGAAGTATCAGCCGGGGCCGAAGCCTTGGACGAAACTTCCGGAGCCAGCATCGACACTGCGGCGTCGCCGCTGTCGTCGACCGAATAGCTCATGACCGTTTCAGGCGCCGCATGGCTTGCTGCCTCGACATTATGGCCGTTGCCATTGTGCTTGCCATTGTCATGAGCTGCGACCGGTTCGACAAATCCAGCGGCAGCCACAGCAGTTGCCAGCGTCAGCGTGTTGCTGTTCGCCGCAATCTTCTGCACCTGCTGCTCCTGGCTCGCGAACGAGGAGAAGGTGGCAGCAAGCGTATCCACCGGCGGATTGATCGCCGTCGAGATGGTCGCCGCCTCCTGGTCTCCGTCACGATCCTGCGCGACAATGTCGAAGTCCTGCAGGATGGGATCGCCAGACGAAACGCTGCCGATCGACAGGATACCGAGGTCGTAGCTGCCGCCACCGGCGGGCTCGAGGCTCTGGTTCACCACCGCGCTGAACGGATCGGACGTGTCGATTTCGTACTGATCCCCTTCCTGAAGGTTGAAGATCGAAACTGAACCGTCCGCATTGAACGTCACGCTGGTCGTGGTCGTACCGCTGCCGTCTGCATTGGTGTGCAGGAATGACAGCGAAGCCGGCACGTTTGGATCGAAGGTATGCGACACGCCGATCGCGAAGTTGATCGTCACCGAAGTGATGTCGGCGATCGACTCTCCGACTTCCGGCGCGACGGACGGCGTATTCTCGTAGACATTGTCTTCGTCTGCGAGGATCGCAGTGACCCGCATGTCGACGACCGTGTCGGGATTGCCGTTGGTCTGGGCAATCAGCTGCTCGAAGTGGGTCGTCGTGACATGCCCGCTGTGATGGAAGCCTTGCGGTCCATTCGGCGGGTCGCCCGGGCCGACTACCGTTTCCAGATTTTCGACGAAGTCGATCCGGATCCGTTCGCCGCTTTCCATGGACTGGTTGTTGACGCCCATCGAAGTCGAGTTGGTGTTCACCGTACCGTTACCCGACAGGATAAGGTCGGTGTTTTCGGCATTGTTGTTGCCAACGTCGGATCCGACCAGTCGGAAGGCGACATTGCCGGCCGCGGCGCTGGTCAGATCGGTGAAGCTGGTCTCCGTACCGTTGGAGATGACGCCGTGCAGCTGGAAGCTGTACGTCCCGTTCTGATTCAGCGTGATGGTGAAGCCAACGTCGCCGTCAGCAGTCTCCGCAGTCAGTACGTTGCCGTTGACCTGGTAGAACAGCTGTTCGCCGCCGAAAGTGAGGTTGTGGCCATCAGCGTCCTGGGCGGGATCGCCGTCATGGGCCGAGTTGAAGAACAGCAACCCGTAGCCGTCAGATCCGATCTCAAGATTGAGATTTTCGATCTGAACGGTCGTGTCACCATTTTCCACTTCGACGCCAGCGGGCGGAGCAGTGAACTCCGGACCGTCGTCCTCGATGTGGAACACACCTTGACCGACACTGACCGTAGCGGTGTCGAAGTCGCCATCGGCGTCGGTGACACGCTGCACCACCTGGACATTGGCAGCCGCCGCCGTGGTCAGCGTCGACGTGTCGTCGTCGCTGCCGGTGTTGGCATGCCAGACGTTGAGCAGTTGGGTGAAGGTCACCACACCAGTCGTCGGGTTGATGCTGATGGTGAAGTAGGGGGTTGCCCCAACCGTACCAGTGATGGTGAGACCATCACCACTGATGTTGAGCACGATCTCCGCACCTCGGCCGATGCCGTCGCCGTCACCGGCGGTGATGTCAGCCTGGTCGAGCGCATAGAGACCCGAACCGACGTTCGATCCCGACAGAGAAAGCGAATAGGTAACTGCACCCGCTCCATCGGCGCCATAATCAGCCGGCCCGACGAAGTTGTTGGAGAAGTCCGCCGTGATCTGGCCAAGGCCAGCGGGCGCACTATCGCCATTCGTTTCCGTTCCCAGCGGACGGGTTTCGTCGAGGACCAACTGGTCCAGCGTCGCGTTTACGTCGGCCTGGGCGTCGGGGCCATCGTCGAGGAACACAAGGTCGTCGCCGATTGGTGCCGAGCCAGGTGCCGTATCGCCATCGCCATCGGTGATGGTGATCGTGGCATTGACCAGGCCGGTCAGATCCAGCGCGTCATTATGCAGCGCTGGACCGCCATCCTGGGTATGGTTCAGCGCAACGTTCTGGGTCAGCGTGACCCTCCCGTCGGTGCCGATGTCGATCGTGAACGCGACGTTCGAGCCATTATAGCGGCCCTCGATCGTGTTAGCGTCGACCTGCACCAAGGTGATGGCGAAATTGCCGGCAGTAGTGAACAGGCCGGTACCCGGGCCACCAGTGATCGCCAGGCCATAAACGACCGAGTTGACCGCCGCAGCGCCATCGGCACCAAAGGCCTGGGTCGCGGTGATCATCGCGGCAGCACTCGTGTTGCTGATCGGGAAACCGGCCGGCGTTCCGGCGCTGGTTTCGTCGAGCGTGACACCCGATGCGCCCACGACATTCGACAGGGTCGGAGCATCGTCGTTGAACTCGATGTTCAACGTGCCGTTGACACCACCTGCCGGCGAATTGTCACTGTCGGTGACCGTATAGGTCAGCGGGACATTCGGCGCACTGGTCTCATTGCCGCCAGCCGCGTGGATGACGTTGTCGCGAAGCGTCAGCGTATATTCGCCAGTCGTCTGGTTGACGACGATGTCGAACAACACCGTGCCGTTGCGCGGACCACCTTCGACCGTAGCCGTCAGCGTGCTTCCGGCCCAGGTGTAGCGGACCGTTTCCGTGCCCACGGTGCCGGTCAAGTTGTTCATCGCCGCGAAGGTCACCGTACCCGGGCCATCGCCACCGAAGTTCAACGTCAGCTGGCCATGGAAGATGGCTTCGTTGCTGTTTGCCGGAGCAAGTTCGCCGACGTTGGCGTCGATGTCGCCAGTGCTGCTTGCCGGATTGTTGCCAGCAAGACCGTCATCGTCCAGACGGGCGGCAGACGTACCAGCCGTCGGAACGTTGGCATCAGTGATGTTGAACGCCCAGTTAGCGGTGACGGGGTCGCCGTCGCCATCGGTAACCGTGAAGGTCCCGTTGGTGACGCCGCTTCCCGACGCATCCGACTGGAATTCGTAGCTGCCGTCGGCCTTGGCTCGGATCTGGCCGTCGTCGACCGGAATCCACTGGCTGAAGCCGCCGACACCGAAGACCAACTGGATGCCGTTGATGTGGGTGACGCCGCCGCCGTCTGCCCCGGCAACGAAGTCGAACGTGCCGGTTACAGTCTGGAAGCCTTCCTGCACATTCTGCTGCGCTTCGTTTGAAGCCGAAGGACCGTCATCGTAGAACTGGATCCGGCTGCCGACATCGAGCGAACCCGAGGTGAAGGTGTCGCCATCGCCATCCGTGATGGTGACCGTCGCGCCGAGGCTGCCCGCGGCGAGCGTCAGGATGTCGTTCGGGTCCGGATTCGTCGGATGGTCAAGGCTGAGATAGAGCTCAGCTGTGACGACGCCGGTGTTCGCATTGAGCGAGATGGCGAACGCCGCCTGGCCTGCGAACGGACCTGCCTGAACAACGCCGACCACCACGCCCGAAGGCAAGAGGACGAGGTTGATTGCCGATCCATCCGTCAGGGTCAGGCCCGACGACGCATTGTTGACAGTCAGGTGGTAGGTGATCGCGCCAACCGCCGCCGGGCCGTCGGCGCCGAAGAAGGCGTTCGGGACCAGCAGGGTCGTGCTTCCGGACGCGATCGCCTGACCGCCGACCAGATCGGGATCGTCACCCTTCACATAGGGATCCGTGTTGATGGTCGGATCCGAGACGGGCGGGCTTTCGTCGACGACCGCAGGAGCCTCGGTGCTGACCGCCGGCGTAGCCGAAGGACCATCGTCTAGGAATGTGATCTGGTCGGAGATGTCGACCGCACCCGAGGTGACGGGGTCGCCGTCGCCGTCGGTCGCCGTCACGGTGACCGCGATGGTGCTGTCGCCAAGGCCGAGCGGATCGTTCGGATCCGGATTCACTGGGTGGTCGAGCGACAGATATTGCTCAACCGTCACGACACCCGTCGTCGGGTTGATCGCGATCGCGAATGCCGCTTGGCCCGCAAAGGTACCGGCCGCAACCACGCCGACGATCACGCCATTGGGGAGCAGCTGCAGGTTGATCGCCGTGCCGTCGGTGAGCGTCACACCCGAGCTGACGTTCGTGACGCTCAGCGCATAGGTGATGCTATTGAGCGCGGCAGCGCCGTCGGCTCCGAACACCGCATTGGCGTTGACGATGGCAACACCCGAGTTGCCCTGGCCGATGGCCGTACCGGTGGCATCGGAGAGGTCAGGATCGTTGCCCTTGGTCACGCCCGGAGTCGCAATGGCCGGGACACTGGACGGAA
Source organism: Sphingomonas caseinilytica (assembly GCF_023516455.1). Classification (GTDB taxonomy): domain Bacteria; phylum Pseudomonadota; class Alphaproteobacteria; order Sphingomonadales; family Sphingomonadaceae; genus Sphingomicrobium; species Sphingomicrobium caseinilyticum. The sequence goes on from NZ_JAMGBA010000002.1 coordinate 73,103, forward strand.
GGGTCTCGTCAACCGTCACGACCGCCTGCGCGTTGACCGTCGGGTTCACCGAAGGACCATCATCGAAGAAGCTGATCTGGTCGGAGATGTCGATCGCACCCGAGGTGACGGGGTCGCCGTCGCCGTCGGTCGCCGTCACGGTGACCGCGATGGTGCTGTCGCCAAGGCCGAGCACATCGTTCGGGTCCGGGTTCACCGGATGGTCGAGCGACAGATATTGTTCGACCGTGACCACACCCGTCGTCGAATTGATCGAGATGGCGAAGGCCGCCTGGCCGGCAAATGTACCGGCGGCAACCACGCCGACGATCACGCCGTTGGCGAGCAGCTGCAGGTTGATCGCCGTACCGTCGGTCAGCGTCACGCCCGAGCTGACGTTCGTCACGCTCAGCGCATAGGTGATGCTGTTGAGCGCGGCCGGACCGTCGGCACCGAACACTGCGTTGGCGTTGACGATGGCGACGCCTGAGTTGCCCTGGCCGATGGCCGTTCCGGTCGCATCGGAGAGGTCAGGATCGTTGCCCTTGACCACGGCCAGCGTGTTGATCGCCGGAACGCTCGAAGGCAGACTCTCGTCCAACGACACCACTGCCTGCGCATTGACCGCCGGATTCACCGAAGGGCCGTCGTCGCGGAAGGTGATGTTGCTGGAGATGTCGACCGCACCGGTGGTGATCGGATCGCCATCACCGTCGGTCACCGTCGCCTTCACGCCCAGCGTATTTTCGCCAAGGCCGAGCGCATCGTTCGGATCCGGGTTAATCGGATGATCGAGCGACAGATATTGCTCGAGCGAGACAACGCCGGTCGTCGGGTTGATGGCGATGGCGAAGGCCGCCTGGCCAGCAAATGTGCCCGAGGCAACAACGCCGACCACCACGCCGTTGGCGAGCAGCTGCAGGTTGATCGCCGAGCCGTCGGTCAGCGTGACGCCGGAGCTGGCGTTGATGATGCTCAGCTCATAGCTGATGCCGCCGCCCGCCGCCGGGCCGTCGGCCCCGAAGAAAGCGTTGACGTCGATGATCGCGCTGCCGCTGTTGCCGGCACCGATCGCGGTTCCGGTGGCATCGGACAGGTCAGGATCGTTGCCCTTGACCACGGCAAGCGTATCAATCGCCGGGACGCTGGACGGCAGGCTTTCGTCGACCGAGATCGTCGCTTCCTGATCCAGGACCGGATCGGCCGAAGGACCATCGTCGAAGAAGCTGATCTGGTCGGAGATGTCGACCGCACCCGAGGTGACGGGGTCGCCGTCGCCGTCGGTTGCCGTCACGGTGACCGCGATGGTGCTGTCGCCAAGGCCGAGCACATCGTTCGGGTCCGGGTTCACCGGATGGTCGAGCGACAGATATTGTTCGACCGTGACCACACCCGTCGTCGAATTGATCGAGATGGCGAAGGCCGCCTGGCCGGCAAATGTACCGGCGGCAACCACGCCGACGATCACGCCGTTGGCGAGCAGCTGCAGGTTGATCGCCGTACCGTCGGTCAGCGTCACGCCCGAGCTGACGTTCGTCACGCTCAGCGCATAGGTGATGCTGTTGAGCGCGGCCGGACCGTCGGCACCGAACACTGCGTTGGCGTTGACGATGGCGACGCCTGAGTTGCCCTGGCCGATGGCCGTTCCGGTCGCATCGGAGAGGTCAGGATCGTTGCCCTTGGTCACGCCTGGGGTGTCAATGCCCGGAACGTTCGACGGAAGGCTTTCGTCCACGTTGACCACCGCCTGAGCGTTGACCGACGGGTTTACCGAAGGACCATCGTCCAGGAAGTTGAACAGGGCCGAAATGTCGATCGGATCGCTGGCATCAGTATCGCCGTCGCCGTCCGTCGCCGTCACCACCACGCTGACCGTGTTCGGGCCAAGCGGCAGGGAGTCGTTCGGGTTCGGGTTCAGCGGATGATCGAGGCTGAGGTACAGCTCGACCGTCGCAACGCCAGTCACCGGATCGATGGCGATCGCGAACGCGGCCTCGCCGTCATGCGCGCCTTCGGTGACCACACCGACGATCACGCCGTCGATCAGTTGGAGCTCGATCGCCGAGCCATCGGTCAGCGTCAGCGGCGTATCCGAGCTGCCGAGCTGCAGCGCATAGCTGAAGTCGTCGCCGGACGGACCATCGGCGCCGAACGCCGCATTGGCATCGACCACCGCGGCTGCGCCGACGGCGCGACCGATCGGACCGGAGCCCGCGACATTTTCATCGTCACCCTCGGTGACGCCGCCGCCAACGACGATCGTCGAGGCGCCCGTCGGGCCGCTTTCGTCGGTCGTGACCGCACCTTCCGCGTTGACTTCGCCGCCAGCCGTCGGGCCGTCATCTAGGAAGTTGAACAGGCCGGAGATGTCGACCGGATCACTGGTGTCCGTGTCGCCGTCGCCGTCCGTCGCGCTCACCACCACGGCGACCGTATTCGGGCCGAGCGGCAGAGAGTCGTTCGGGTTGCTAACGTCCGGATGATCGAGGCTGAGATACAGCTCGACCGTCGCGACGCCCGTCGCCGGATCGATCGCAATCGCGAACGCGGCTTCGCCGTCGTGCGGCCCTTCGGTGACCACACCGACGATCACGCCGTTGATCAGCTGGAGCTCGATCGCCGAACCGTCCGTCAGCGTCAGCGGCGTATCGGAGCCGCCGAGCTGCAGCGAATAGGTAAGGCCGCTGCCCGAAGGACCATCGGCGCCGAACAGTGCGGAGGCATTGACCACGGCCGTAGTTCCGACCGCACGCCCGATCGGGCCCGAGCCGGCAACATTCTCATCGTCACCCTCGGTGACGCCGCCGCCAACGACGATCGTCGAAGCGCCCGTCGGGCCGCTTTCGTCGACCGTCACCGCGCCTTCGCGGTTCAGTTCGACATTCACGACCGGCGTGTCGTCATCCACGTCGATGTGGAGCGTGCCGTCCGCCGAATCGCCGTCCTGGTCGGTGACCCGGTAGGTGATGTCGAAGTCGACATTGTTTTCCGCACCGCCCGCCGAATGATCGATCGGGTTGACCTGCGTGACTTCATAGGCACCGGTGCTGGTATTGATGGTGATGGTCAGGACATGCGTAGTCCCTTGCATCACGTGGACCGAACCGTTCGGACCATCGACATAGCTGAAGCCGGCCGGAGCGCCGGTCAGCAGAAGGTCGTAGACCAGCGGCCCGTCACCGCCCGAAGCAGCGAGGAAGCCGGTAACGTTGACCGCGTCGGCGTCGTCGCCGTCGCCGCCAGGATTGCCGTTGGCAAGCGCGTCGTCGTCGAGCTGGACCGGAGGATTCTCGTCGGTCTCTGGCTTCAAATCACCGATGGAAATGGTCAACGTCGATACCGACGTGTCGCCGTCGCCGTCGGTCAGCGTATAATTGAAGACCTCGGTTACGCCGCCGGGCGTACCTTCGTTGCGCGTGTAGCTATAATCGCCATTCGAGTAGATCCGAAGGACACCATATTGTCCGGCGATGTCGACGAAGCCCCCATTGGGCACCGAAGCGCCAGGCGCGGCATTGCTGTGATCGATGAAAGTGACGCGGGCATTGTCCGCGCCAACCGTGTCGGCAGCATTTGTGTCGGTGTCGCCAACGTCGCCCGGTGCGGCGTCGGTGATGACATTGCCGGTGGCCGGTCCGAACTCACCAGCCGGGATCAGATCAGTGTCAGGGCGCGCGGTCGGTACATCGTCGATGATGTCGATACGAAGCGTCGCGGAAGCGATGTCGCCGTCGGAGTCGGTCAGTTGAACCGCGAAATCATCATGCGTGTCGTTGCCCGACGTATTGTCGTTCAACGTATAGCTGTAGCCGATCACGCCCGGCGCGATGCTGGTGATCGTCAGGCTGCCGAAGCTGCCGGCGATGACCTGCCCGACCGACGCTACCGCAACGCCGTTGATCGTGATGACGTTCGGGGTGTCTTCCGACGTGTAGACGATATTGCCGGTCGTGGTTTCGCCGGTAGCGCTATTGTTGGAACCGTTGCCGTCGGCGCTTTCGGCCGAACCGGCGGGCTCCCCACCATTTCGCGTCGGAAGACCGGCTTCTTCAACTTGGTCGACCGCATTGATCGTCGCCGGCTGTCCGTCCGGCTGAACAAAGATTTCCGGCTCATTGTCGAGCGGAAGGAAAGTTTCCTGCGGTTCGGGCGGGACATAGTCCCGGACCGTCGGCGGAATGAGGTCGCCCAGCGGAACGCCCGGATCCAGCGGGGGCGGCGGAACCGCGAAGTTGCCGCCTGACGAAGGCGGAAGTTCGCCGGCCGCCGGCTGCGGTTCCTGACCGATGAGCAGGGCAGCAACGTTGGTCGCGGGGACCTGTACGCCGTCGAGAACCAGCTGCGGAACGAACACCGCGCCATCGACGATGATGAGCTGGGTTCCGTCCGGCATGTTGATGACGAGGTTGCGGCCAACGACCATGACGTCGCTGAGCTCGACGCCCGGCGGAAGCGTTACGACGCCATCCGGTCCCGGAACGATCTGCTGGGCATCGGCCTTGATCACGACCGGCGTTTTGCCAAGCTCGATGACCAGTGCGGCCGTGTCGGTGTTACCCTGGTTGTCGGCGAGCGTGTAGGTAAAGCGGTCGCGCACATTCTCGGGCGCGTTCTTGTTGGCAATATAGCTATAGTTGCCTTCCGCATCGACGCTGAGATTGCCGTGCTCGCCAGTGACGCTGAGCTTGCCGCCGGAAAAGCTCGAGTCTTCCCCGCCCTTGCCAGCGATGGAGGTGATATGCCCGCCCGCAGCGCTGTCCGCGCCCGCGGCCGCATATTGCGTGCCTTCGCCCGTAATCAGGTTGCCGGTTGCTGGCTGACGCGAACCCGCCGGAAGCGTGTCGCTGTCGTCATTCGCATTTGGCCCGGAAGCCTGGAACGAACCCGAAGCATCTTCGTACCGCATAACCACCTCTGCCCGTTTGCGCCGGTGACAGCCGGACGCGTTAATCACTCATGGCAGGGGCGCGCTGTTAACCTCTTTCGGTTAATGCAACCGCGTTTAGTCGAGACCGCCCCCGCGCTCGCAATACAAAAGAAACACCTCAAAACGACAATTTTCAAGCTGGGCGCCTTATCCTGTAGATCAATCCAGGACGCATTTCCCATTTCATTAATGTAATTGTTGGTTAACATTTGAACTTCTTGCAAGTAATTACGCAACTAAACTTGCAATGATGAATGTTATTATGTTGGTCATCGGTTGGATTTGTATGAAATAACCTAGAGCAGCGCCGCGAATAGATTCGCCGAATAGCTAGAAAGTTAATTCGTGTTAAATTTCTAATTTTGGTTAGTGAAAGGTTAACAGCCCGCTTGGATTGGAACGATCGCGATTCAACCGGGATTCCGCGAGGCCATGGGTTTGTGGAAAAAATTGTGGGCCGATCGTCCCGCTTTGGGAAAAATCGCGATTCCGGCACGCCCGACTCGAAAGAAACCGACCAGGCGGTATGACGACTCGGGCTTATTCGCCGGGGTGTAACTGGGACGCTACGGGGCTAGATGACCGACAGAAGCGGGAGTGACGCCTTGAGAATCGCATGCGTCGGCGGCGGGCCGGCAGGACTATATTTCGCAATCTCGATGAAGCTTCGGGACGCGCGTCATGACGTGCACGTCTTCGAGCGCAATCCTGAGGGCGTGACCTTTGGATGGGGCGTCGTCTTCTCGGACCAGACGGTCGAAAATCTGATGTCGAACGACCCGGTGTCGGGCCAGGTCATCAGTGACGAATTCGCCCATTGGGACGATATCGACGTCCACATTCACGGCGAATGCATACGTTCTTCGGGCCATGGGTTCATCGGCATCGGTCGCAAACGCCTTCTGGAAATCCTTGCGTCCCGGGCGCGCGAACTGGGTGTCGAGATTCATTATGAGCAGGAATGCCAGCCCGACCTCGCCGCCTGGGATGGCTGGGACCTGGTCATCGCTGCCGACGGGATCAACAGCCGATTCCGCGATGCCTACGCCGAGCATTTTGGCATAGATATTCAGGAAAGAGCCAACCGCTTCATTTGGCTTGGCACTCCCAAGACGTTCGATGCATTCACCTTCGCATTCGAAAAGACCGAGGCGGGCTGGATCTGGGCGCACGCCTATCGGTTTGCCGATGATTGCTCGACCTTCATCGTCGAATGCTCGGACAAGACCTGGGCAGGCCTGGGGTTCGACAAGATGGACCAGGCGCAGACCATTGAAACTTGCGAGCGGCTATTCGCCAAATATCTCGATGGCGCACCGCTGCTGACCAATGCCGCGCACCTTCGGGGCTCGGCGGCATGGCTTAAATTCCGACGGATCATTTGCGAGCGCTGGCATTACGACCGGCTGATCCTGCTCGGCGATGCAGCCCATACCGCTCACTTCTCCATCGGCTCCGGAACCAAGCTGGCACTGGAAGACGCGATCAAGCTGGCGGAAGTGCTGAACAGGCCCGGCGCCGACAGGATCGAGGCGCTGGCCGAATATCAGGCGGAGCGAAACCTCGAGGTTCTGAAGCTACAGAATAGCGCGCGCAACTCTACGGAATGGTTTGAGACGGTGGAGCGCTACCTCGATTTCGAACCTTGGCAATTTGCCTATTCGTTGCTGACGCGATCGCAGCGGATCAGCCACGAGAATCTCCGTCTTCGCGATCCCGATTGGCTCGAGCGGACCGAACGCACTTTCTGGAAGAATGCTACCGGGAATGAAAAGGCCGCCTGGCCGATGTTCGCACCCTTCAAGCTGCGCGAAATGGAGCTGCAGAATCGCATCGTGGTGTCGCCGATGGCTATGTATTCGGCGGTGGACGGCGTGGCGGGCGACTTCCATCTCGTCCATCTTGGAGCCCGGGCCCAAGGCGGGGCCGGCCTGGTCTTCACGGAGATGACCTGCCCTTCACCGACTGCGCGGATCACACCCGGTTGCGCGGGCATGTGGAAGCAGGAACATGTGACTGCCTGGCGGCGGGTCACCGACTTCGTTCACAGCAACAGCAAGGCCAAGATCTGCCTTCAGCTCGGCCACTCCGGCGGCAAGGGCTCCACCCAGCTTGGCTGGGAGGAAATGGACGCTCCCCTGGCCGAGGGGAACTGGCCGCTGATCGCTGCGTCGGACGTTCCCTGGTCGGCACCCAACCAGTCCCCACGGTCCATGAACCGCGCGGACATGGACGAGATCAGAGATCAATTCGTCTCGGCCGTGCGAATGGCCGTCGACGCCAATTTCGACATGGTCGAGATGCACGCTGCCCACGGCTATCTCCTGTCGAGCTTCATCACCCCGCTGCAGAACAAGCGAACAGATGAATATGGCGGAAGCCTTGAGAATAGGCTCCGCTTCCCGCTCGAAGTCTTCACGGCAATGCGCGAGGCATGGCCACCCGAACGGCCTATGTCGGTTCGCATTTCGGCGAACGACTGGGCCGGCGACGCGGGGGTCACCCCGGACGAGGCGGTGCTGATCGCCGAGGCATTCTCACAGGCGGGCGCCGACCTCATCGATGTTTCAGCGGGACAGACCTGGGCGGATGCCAAGCCGGTATACGGCAGGCTGTTTCAAACGCCTTTTTCCGACAAGATCCGCAACGAGGCAAAGCTTGCGACCATGGCGGTCGGCAACATCACCGATCCGGACCAGGCCAACGCGATCCTGATTGCAGGCCGCGCCGATCTTGTCGCGCTTGCCCGTCCGCATCTGGTCGACCCGATGTGGACGCTCCGCGCGGCAGCCATGGCCAACTACCGCGATCAGTGGGTACCCCCGCCCTACCTTGGCGGAATGGCCCAAATGGCGCGCCTGTTCGAGCGCGAGGCGGAAATGAAGGCTGCGGAGCTTAAGGCCTAGTGCAAATTGGCGGAGACGGAGGGATTCGAACCCTCGATACGGTTGCCCGTATGACGCTTTAGCAAAGCGTTGGTTTCAGCCACTCACCCACGTCTCCGGGCCCATGCGGCTCGCGGGCTGTAGCGAACCCTTTGGCGTCGTTCAACCGCCCTTGAGCAGTCGCAGCAAATTCGTTGCGGAGGCAACGATTTGGGCTGCCAATCATTGGGAGGCTGACCCTCGCATTTAGATCGTGCTTCGATATGTCCCAAACCCGTTATGCCCCACCGTCCGTTGCCGACGCCTATGGGGGCAACCGCCTCCTCTCAACCTTTCCCGACGAACTGCGCCAATTGATCGAAGCCAAAATGCAAGTGGTGGAGCTCGACACGGGCGCCACCGTCCTGCGCCGCGGCGTAGACGTCGCCCACTCGGTCTTCCCATTTGGAACGACGATGGTTTCCCTCACCGTAGAGCTGGACGATCGCCGCTCGGTCGAGGTCACATCGATCGGCTCCGAAGGCGCGGTCGGCGGGATCATCAGCTGCGGCCACATCCCGGCCTTCACGCGTGCAGAGGTCATGGTTGCCGGACCGGCGGCAAGACTACCGATGGACGTAATTGAGGAGGCCAAAAGCCGGTCGCCACATCTTCGAAACCTGTTCTGCCGCTATGCTGACTATCTCCTTGCCCAGATCATGCAGACCGTCGCGTGCAACAGCTTCCATCCGATCGAGGCACGGGCGGCTCGTTGGCTTCTGACTGCCCATGACCGGGGCGGAAGCCGCCTTGAATTGACCCAGGAATCGCTGGCCGGGCTGCTTGGCGTCCAGCGAACGACGGTCAATGCGGTCGCGCGCGAGCTGCAGGACGAAGGGCTGATCACGACCCGCCGGGGCATCATCGAGGTTCACGATCGGGCCGGGCTCGAGCGCCGTTCCTGCGAATGCTACGATCGGGTCGAACGTTTTTTCGGTGATATCGTCGGGCCGAAGGGGATTGGCCGGTCCTAGTCGACGAATTTCCAGTTGAGCTGTTGGCTGGAGTGGAAGGGCACCAGCCCGTCGACCGTTTCGGGCACTTGCACCTCGGCTCGCTCCAAGGTCACCGCCCCGTCGTTTAGCGGCAAGCCGTAGAAGCGCGGGCCATGCTCCGAGGCGAAGCCCTCGAAATTGTCGAGAGCACCTTCTTCGTCAAATACCTGGACATAGCTTTCAAGCGCGTAAGGCGCGTTGAAGATGCCGGCGCAGCCGCAATCGGACTCCTTGGCCTCGCGCGCATGCGGGGCCGTATCGGTACCGAGGAAGAATTTGGGTGAGCCGCTGACCGCGGCCTTGCGCACGGCAAGCCGATGTTCCTCCCGCTTCACGACGGGCAAGCAGTAAGCATGAGGGCGGAGGCCGCCCTGAAACAACGCGTTTCGATTGAGGTGCAAGTGCTGCGGCGTGATGGTCGCCGCGATATTATCCGGGGCAGAAGCGACAAACTCGGCGGCCTGCCTGGTCGTGATATGCTCCAGCACCATCTTCAGGGCCGGGAATTCACGGGTCAGCGGCGTGAGGATGCGGTCGATGAACACTGCCTCCCGATCGAACACATCGATGTCCGTGTCGGTCACCTCACCATGGATGCAGAAGACCATCCCGATTTCCTGCATCCGCTCCAGCGCGGGATAGATGTTGCGTATGTCCGTCACGCCCGAGGCGCTGTTGGTCGTCGCTCCCGCCGGGTAGAGCTTCGCCGCAACCCAAACCCCTTCAGCGTGCCCGCGCGCCAACTCATCGGGATCGATGCTATCCGTCAGATAGCAGGTCATCAGCGGCGTGAAGTCGTAGCCAGACGCCGCGCTCAATATACGATCGCGATAGGCAGATGCGGCTTCGACGCTCGTCACCGGCGGCACCAGGTTCGGCATGACGATAGCTCTCGCGAACTGCCGCGCCGTATGCGGCGCTACGCGCTCCAGCATCTCGCCATCGCGCAGATGCACATGCCAATCGTCGGGGCGGCGGATGGTGATGGATTGCAAAGTCACGCCGGCTCCTTAGCTAAGCGGCATGCCCCAGAACAGCCCTACGGCTACCACCCTTGCCGATCGTTCCGTCATCCGACTTTCCGGAGAGGATGTCCGTGGTTTCCTGCAGGGGCTGGTAACGCAGGACGTTGCCGGAGACCTGCCTGTGTGGGCCGGATTGCTGTCCGCGCAAGGAAAATGCCTCTTCGATTTCATCGTCTGGGCAGACGGCGACGACCTGCTGCTGGACTGCGAGGTCGAGGCCGTGGACGACCTTATCAAGCGCCTGTCGATCTATCGGCTGCGCCGGCCGATCACGATCATCCGCGACGAAAGCCTTGCGGTTCACTGGTCCGTCAGCGGCGAGCAAGGCATTGCCGATCCGCGCCTCGCCGCACTTGGCAATCGATGGCTTGGTCCGGAGGACGAAGCCGCATCGGGCTGGCTCGAGCATCGGCTGCGCCTAGGCGTGTGCGAAGGCCGGGCGGAGCTGGGCGACTTGCTCTGGCTCGAGTGCAACGCCGACGAGCTGAACGGAGTCAGCTTTGGCAAGGGTTGCTTCGTCGGCCAGGAGAATACGGCGCGAATGAATTGGCGGCAGAAGATCAACCGGCGGCTGGTCGTCGTCGAAGGTGACGGCGGAGAACGGGTCCGGATCGCCTATCCCGACCTTGGCCTAGCCGTCGTTCATGCCCGGATCGACGACATCCCCGCCGACGCGTTGATACCGCCCTGGCTGGCGCCGGTGCTCAGCTAATTATCGCAAAGGCCCGGACCGGAAAGGTACCCATCCCCTTGATCTTGGGCGGGACGGCCGAGAAGCGGAAGCCGCTGCCTGGTAGCTCGCCGAGGCCGGTAAGGTGCTCGCCAATCGGTATATCTGCGCCGAGCAGTATCGTATGCACGGGTCGCGCGCGGACGCGCGTGTCGTCGATATTGTGGCTGTCGATTCCGACGAAGGCAGCGCCCTCATTCGCCAGCCACCGCGCGGCACCCTCAGTCAAATAGGGGTGATCCGTGAAGTATGTATCGGTTCGCCAATGCCGGTCCCATCCGGTCGCGACGAGCACCGCCTTCCCCCGGACATCGAGCCCGGCAAATGCGTCGGCATCGATCGCCAACCCGCCCTCAAACGGCCGCCGGACCACGATCCCGTCGAGGTTCGCCAGCGATTCCAGCGGCAGCTCGGACAGATCCTTGCCCTCAGCATAGCGGTGGAACGGACTGTCGACATAGGTACCGGTGTTCGCGACCATGTCGATCCGGCCGATCTGGAATGTGGACCCATCATCGTAATTGGCCGCCGATGCCTCGCGCGTCCAATAATCGCAGATGTGCGGACCCGGCAGACCCTTGTAAGTGGTCATGCCCTCTTCGATCACATGGCTGAGGTCGACGAGCCTTTTCGCTGAGCGATCCGCCATAGCGCCACTCCCCCAATCAGCATCCAGATGACGTTGAGCGATGCCGATGGCAATGCGCCGTGCCACCAGCCGTTGACCGTGAATCCAGCGGCGCCGACGACATTCATCCACTGATAGAGGACGGACTGCCCGGTCAGCTTACCCATCGACAGCAGAAGATAGGCGAGCAGGATCAAGACCGCGCCGGACCAGCCGACGACCTCGACAAGGAGGTCGACGGTGCTCAGCTCGCCAGGTTCCTCAGCACATAGTGGAGGATGCCGCCCGAACGATAATATTCCAGCTCGTTATAGGTATCGATGCGGCAGCGGGCGATGATGTCGAAGGTCTCGCCGCCCTCGCGCTTCACCTTCACCGTCACATCCTGGCGCGGCTCGATCGCGGCGACGCCGTCGATCGAGAAAGTCTCGCTCCCGTCCAGCTGGTAGGTCGCGGCGCTTTCGCCGTCCGCGAACTGCAGCGGGAGGACGCCCATGCCGACCAGGTTGGAGCGGTGGATCCGCTCGAAGCTCTCCGCCAGCACGGCGCGTACGCCAAGCAGGATCGTGCCCTTGGCTGCCCAGTCGCGCGACGAGCCGGTGCCATATTCCTTGCCGGCGATGACGACCAGCGGCGTACCGTCCGACTGATACTTCATGGCAGCGTCGTAGATCGGCATGGTCTCGCCGGTCGGCGCGTAGCGGGTCATGCCGCCTTCGACCCCGTCCAGCATGCGGTTGCGGATGCGGATGTTGGCGAAGGTACCGCGCATCATCACTTCATGGTTGCCACGGCGGGCGCCGTAGCTGTTGAACTCCGCCCGCGGGACGCCGTTATCGACGAGATATTTGCCCGCCGGGCTGTCGAGCTTGATCGAGCCGGCCGGTGAGATGTGGTCGGTGGTGATGGAATCGCCGAACAGCGCCAATGCCCGCGCGCTGTCGATATCGGTCAGCGGCTTCGGCGTCATGGTCATGCCGGCGAAGTAAGGCGGGTTCTGGATGTAGGTGGAAGCGCCCGGCCAATTATAGGTGTCGCCGCCGGTCACCTCGATCGCGCGCCAGCGATCGTCGCCGTGGAAGACGTCGGCATAGCGCGAGCGGAACATGTCCGAATTGACATGCAAGTCGATCAGCTGCCGGACCTCGTCGTTCGACGGCCAGATGTCGGCCAGGAAGACGTCCGCGCCATTCTGGTCCTGACCGATCGGCGACTTGGTGATGTCTTGCGTCACCGTGCCGAATAGCGAGTAAGCGACCACCAGCGGCGGCGACGCCAGATAGTTGGCGCGGCAGTCCGGAGAGACGCGGCCTTCGAAATTGCGGTTGCCCGAAAGGACCGAAGCCGCAACCAGATCATTATCGTTGATTGCCTTGCTGATCGGCGCGGCGAGCGGGCCGCTGTTCCCGATGCAGGTAGTGCAGCCATAGCCGACCAGGTTGAACCCGATAGCGTCGAGGTCCTCGGTGAGACCCGAGGCGTTGAGATAGTCGGTCACGACCTGGCTGCCAGGTGCCAGGCTGGTCTTGACCCATGGCTTGGGGCTAAGCCCCCGCGCCCTGGCCTTGCGTGCGACCAGGCCGGCCGCGACCAGCACCGATGGATTGGAGGTGTTGGTGCAGCTGGTGATGGCGGCGATCATCACATCGCCATTACCGATCTTGTAAGCTTCGCCCTCAACGTCGACCCGGTTGTCGTTCGACTTTTTGTAGGTGCCTTCGAGCTCGGCATTGAACAGTTCGTCGACCTCGCTGAGGCGCACGCGATCCTGCGGGCGCTTGGGACCGGCGAGCGACGGCTCCACGGTCGACATGTCGAGGTCCAGCGTGTCGGTGAAGACCGGGTCTGGTGTCGCGGCATCGCGCCACATGCCCTGCGCCTTGGCGTAAGCCCGGACCAACTCGATCCGCGCATCCTCGCGACCCGTCAGCTTCAGATAGTCGATCGTGCGCTCGTCGATCGGGAAGAAGCCGCAGGTCGCGCCATATTCCGGCGCCATGTTGGCGATGGTCGCGCGATCGGCGAGCGACAGCGCATCGAGACCCGGTCCGAAGAATTCGACGAAGCGGCCGACCACGCCCTTGGCGCGGAGCATCTGGGTGACGGTAAGCACCAGGTCGGTCGCAGTGATGCCTTCCTTGAGCTCACCGGACAGGCGGAAGCCGACCACTTCCGGGATAAGCATGGAAACAGGCTGGCCGAGCATGGCCGCCTCGGCTTCGATCCCGCCGACGCCCCAGCCAAGCACACCAAGGCCGTTGACCATGGTAGTGTGGCTGTCGGTTCCGACCAGCGTGTCGGGGTAGGCAACTTCATCGCCGGTCTGGTCGACGCTGCTCCAGATGGTCTGGGCGATATTCTCGAGGTTGACCTGGTGACAGATGCCGGTGCCCGGCGGGACCACCTTGAAATTGTCGAATGCGCTCGAGCCCCACTTTAGGAACTCATAGCGCTCGGCGTTCCGCTGATATTCCAGCTCGACATTCTTTTCGAATGCGCGGGGATTACCGAATTCGTCGACCATGACGGAGTGGTCGATGACGAGGTGGACCGGGACCAGCGGATTGATCTTCTGGGCATCGCCCCCGAGGCCCTTCATCGCATCGCGCATGGCGGCCAGGTCGACCACCGCCGGGACGCCGGTGAAGTCCTGCATCAGCACGCGGGCCGGGCGGTACTGGATCTCGCGATTGATCCGGCGCTCCTTCTGCCAGTCGGCCATGCACTGGAGATCGTCGCGGGTGACGGTGACGCCGTCCTCGAAGCGAAGGAGATTCTCGAGAAGCACTTTCATTGAAAAAGGCAAGCGAGAAACGTCGCCAATCGCGGCGCTGGCCTTCTCAAGCGAATAATAAGCGTATTTCTTGCCTCCAACCTCCAGCGTCGAGCGGGTGTTCAAGCTGTCCTGGCCGGTCGGGATCATTCGTATTTCCTCGTGGGTAACGTCGCGTTGAAGCCTCACGCGGGTGCGCGCGCGGCAGTTGGCGCGGCCCCTAGCAAGAATGTCCGGCCAAGACAAAGGGCTGCTTGGCAAGTTTGGTGTCCGTGATAGTCATACACCCATGACGGCTTTCGCGCGGCCGAAGCCGCTCATCACGCTCCTCGCGACCCTGTGTATCGTCATATTGATCATGGTGGCGATGGGCCGCCCCCCGCTATGCACGTGTGGAACAGTTGAATTGTGGGGCGAGGTTGGCCCCAAGCAGAGCCAGATGCTGGCTGACTGGTACAGCCCCAGTCACATCGTTCACGGTTTCTTGTTCTATGCCGCGCTCACCCTGCTCTGGCGGAAATCCCCAATCGAACGGCGTTTCATCACTGCCTTGTTGATCGAAGCAGCCTGGGAGATCGCGGAGAACACGCCGATGGTCATCGACCGTTATCGGGAGGCCACGATCGCGCTCGGCTATTCGGGCGATTCCATCCTCAATTCGGCGAGCGACATCGTCATGATGTCAGTGGGTTTCCTGGCCGCCCGGAAGGTCCCGGTCTGGACCAGCATTGCAATAGTCCTGGCGCTGGAGCTCATCCCGCTGATCGCCATCCGAGACAATCTGGCGCTCAACGTCATCATGCTGCTTGCGCCCAGCGACGCGATCCTGAACTGGCAGTCGGGCTAATCTAGACGCAGCGATTGAGTTGTGCCGGCGCGCCCAGCATCAAATTGTAGGGGCCAAGGGCCGTGCCGTCCTCCAATTCGACATTCAGAGTCATAACACCCTCAAGGGCCGTGCCCGAGTAGATGGCGGTCTGGCTGCGGAAGATCTGGCCCACGCGCACCGGTCCGGGAGAACCCTCGCGGTAAGTGCCTTTGACCAGGAATGAGCCATCCTTCGCAGGATAGACCGGGACGTCGATCGATCCTGAAGCGCAGTCGAACAGCACATCGGCCGTGACATGAAAGGCGATTCCCGCACTAGGACCACCCCAGGTGCCGATGAGATAGGCGGGTTTATCGACAGTCGTAGTGCAGCCGGAAAGGAGCAGTGCGGCAGCCGCCGTTATTGCCGCCCTCATCGCGAATTCCTCAATGCCTGGAGGTTAGCTCGCATGACGCTTTCCGCGTTGGCTGCCACTGGCCGCAATGTCGGGCTGTCACCCGTTTTTGCATAGCTCGAATGAAGTCGCAGCGCCTCCTGCACGACAATGTTCTGCTGGGCACGATAGGTATTGTCGAAGTCGGCGGTCGCGCTCAGGGCATCGAGCATCGCCTGATGGTTCGGATCAAGCGTAGCGGTCGGCAAAAGGTTCAGGCGCCGCCCGGCAAAGGACAGTTGGGCACTCGTTCCCTGGTGGGCGCGCAGTGCCCGCTCGGCAAAAGCACGATTCGCCGGATCCTGCGCGCGCTCCATCGCCATCTGAGCCGATTTCACCTCGTAGAGGTCGATCGAGGACGCCGTGGCCACATAGGCCGCAGCGCTAAGCGCCATCGGCGCGATCGCCGTCGAGGCAACCGAAGCGGATTGCACAGTAGCACCGCCTCTGGCGCCGCCACCGCAGGCCGAGACGAGCAAAAATGATGTGGCCACCAATGAGACTGCAAGCCGCCGCATGAACAACTCCCGCCGTATTCACGGCTACCGTAGCAGCATATTAGCGGCCGAGCATCATCTCCGGCTTTACCACCCGATCGAAGGTTTCCTCGTCGACCAGGCCCAGTTCAATGCCGGCCTGCTTCAACGTCTGCCCCTTCTTGTGGGCATGCTTGGCGATGGTCGCGGCATTGTCGTAGCCGATTTCCGGCGCAAGAGCCGTCACCAGCATCAGCGACCGGTTCATGAGGTCGGCGATGCGATCCGCGTCCGGCTCCAATCCGTCGAGCGTCCGCTCGGTGAAGCTCTCCATCCCGACAGAGAGTAAGTTGATCGAACGAATGACGTTCGCGCCAATGAGCGGCTTGAACACGTTCAATTCCATATGGCCTTGCAGGCCGCCGATGGTCACGGCGACATGGTTCCCCATCACCTGGGCCGCGACCATGGTCAGCATTTCGCACTGCGTCGGGTTGACCTTGCCAGGCATGATTGAGCTTCCCGGCTCATTTTCCGGAAGCTTCAACTCGCCCAGGCCGCAGCGCGGGCCTGACCCGAGCAGGCGGATGTCGTTGGCGATCTTGGAAAGGCTGACCGCAATCGTGTTGAGGACTCCGGACAGCTCCACCAGCGTGTCGTGCGCTGCCAGCTCCGCAAACTTGTTGGGCGCCGAAGTGAAGGGCAGCTGGGTGAGGTTGGCGACTTCCTTGGCAAAATCCTCCGCAAATCCCTTCGGCGCGTTCAAGCCCGTGCCCACCGCAGTTCCGCCCTGGGCAAGCCGCATCACCCGCGGGAGGACGCCCTCAACGCGCGCGATATTGTCCTCGATCATCGCCGCATAGCCGGAGAATTCCTGGCCAAGCGTCAGCGGCGTTGCGTCCTGCAAGTGCGTACGGCCGATCTTGACGATCGGATCCCACCGCTTGGCCTGGTCCGCCAGGCGCGCATGGATAGTCTGGAGCGCGGGCAGCAGCGTGCGATAGACCGCGATCCCGGCCGCGATGTGCATCGCCGTCGGGAAGCTGTCGTTCGATGACTGGCCCTTGTTCACATGATCGTTCGGATGGACCGGAGACTTGCCGCCGCGATTGCCCGTCAGAGCCTCATTGGCCCGGCCCGCGATCACTTCATTGGCATTCATGTTTGACTGGGTGCCGGACCCGGTCTGCCAGATCACCAGCGGAAACTGGCTATCGAGATCACCGCGCGCGACTTCGCCTGCAGCCTGCTGGATCGCTTCGGCGATCTGAGCGTCCAACCCGCCTATACGGGCATTCACCCGGGCCGCTGCCTGCTTCACATAGCCGAGTGCATGGACGATTTCCGCCGGCATCCGCTCACGCTCGCCGAACGGGAAGTTGGCGATCGATCGCTCCGTCTGCGCTCCCCAATAGCTGTCGCCCGGAACCTCGATCGGTCCAAAGCTGTCGGTTTCGGTGCGCGTTTGGGTGGTCATTTCTGATCAATGTCCTGAATGGATGAACGTCCCGCTGGCCCCTAGCTAGCAGAATAAAGGGAGTCGAGATTGAGTTAAGTGCTCGGACTGCCCCCGACAGCCCTGCACGCTTCACTTCTTCTTCGTGAAGTCCACGTTGACGACGTTCGATCCGTCTTCGGCCTGCACGACGGGCACGTCATTCTCCGCTTCGTCATGTTCTTCAGGAAGGTCGGAGGCTCCATTGGACTGGAACTTCAGGCTGAAATCGACTGCCGGATCGACGAAGTCGGTCACCGCTGCGAAAGGAACAACGAGGGTCGACGGAACGCCGCCGAAGCTGAGCCCGACCGAGAAAACATCCTTGCTGACCTTGAGGTCCCAGAATCGGTGCTGGATGACGATCGTCATCTCGTCAGGAAAGCGTTCGACCAGATGCTTGGGGATCTTCACTCCAGGCATCTTGGTCTTGAACGTTATGTAGAAATGGTGGCCACCGGGAAGCCCGCCGCCCTGCTCGACCTCATGCAGTACACGTCCGACGACGTCGCGCAGCGCTTCCTGCACGATCTCGTCATAGGGAATCAGGGACTCAGGTGTTTCTTCGCTCATCGCCCTTCGTGGTAGCGAGCGGCGCAAAGGGGTCAAGGCCGACGCAGCCAATTCCAGCGCCGATTTCCTCCGCCCGCGAGCCCTGCCTTCTCCAAACCAGTCGTGGCAAGTTTATCTCAACAGAACAATGACTTGTCACTTGCTTTGGCGTTTCGCTTGACGTCCGGCCCGGCCCGGTGAAACTCTGGCTTGAATAAGGAGCATCCATGCCGATCGACGCCAAACAGCCTTACGACGACCAGAACATCTTCGCGAAGATCCTGCGCGGCGAGATCCCCAACAAGACCGTGATGGAAACGGAGCACAGCCTGGCGTTCCACGACATCAATCCGCTGGCGCCGATTCATGTGCTCGTGATTCCCAAGGGCCCGTACGTCAGCTGGGACGATTTCACGGCGAAAGCTTCCGATCCCGAAATCGCCGACTTCGTCCGGACCGTCGGCGAAGTGGCGCGGATGACCGGCGCCGACGCACAGGGATATCGGATCCTCTCGAACAGCGGAAAGCGGAGCGGACAGGAAGTGCCGCATCTTCATTTCCACGTGTTCGGCGGCCAGCCGTTGGGGCCGATGCTGGCGCGATAGCCACAGCGGAACTTCATATGTTGCAAGGGGATTGCAACATATGAAGGAAGCGGTTAGGGTCGCCGCAAAACGTTAAATTACCAAATCAAGGGGAGATCTGATGGCGAGTGCCGCTCCGCGGGGACTGCTCGGGCGCATCATGATGCGCAAGAGTGTCGCCCAAATTCAACAAGAGACTGCGTCAAGCGAGCTTAAGCGCACGCTGGGGCCCTGGAACCTGGTGTTCCTCGGCATCGGCTGCATCATCGGTGCAGGCATTTTCGTCCGGACCGGCAATGCGGCGGCGCTTCATGCCGGACCGGCGGTTTTGCTGTCCTTCGTCATTGCCGGCATCGTCTGCGGTTTCGCGGGCCTTTGCTATGCGGAGCTGGCATCGACCCTGCCCGTTTCGGGCTCGGCCTACACCTATAGCTACACTACCATCGGCGAGTTCGCTGCATGGATCATGGGCGCCCTGCTCTTGCTGGAATACGGCCTTGCCGCTTCGGTGGTTTCGGTCGGCTGGTCCGGCTACATGGTCAGCCTGCTTAGTGACATCGGCATCCATGTTCCCGACGCACTGACGGGGCCCTATGGCCACCCGAAAGAATTGGCTGACGGGACGGTGATCACGACGATCTTCAACCTGCCTGCCTTCCTGGTCTGCCTTGCGCTGGCCCTCTTGCTGGTCGTCGGCGTGTCGGAATCGGCCAAGTTCAACAACGTCATCGTCGCCATCAAGGTGACCGTGTTGGCCGCCTTCATCCTCGTCGGCGGTTTCATCCTGATCCAGAACTATGACCAGTTCGCTCATAACTGGCAGCCCTTCATCCCCGAGCCGACCGGGGAAAAGGGCGAATTCGGCTGGAGCGGCATCCTTCGCGCGGCGTCGATCGTCTTCTTCGCCTATATCGGTTTCGAGGCGGTCTCCACCGCCGGCCAGGAAGCGAAGAACCCCGCCAAGGACATGCCGGTCGGGATCATCGGATCGCTGGTCGTCTGCACCGTCATCTACATCCTGGTGTCGATCGTCCTGACCCTGATCGTGCCCTACACCGAACTGAACGTGCCGGATCCGGTAGCGGTCGCGGTCGATGCCTTCGGGCCTCAATGGGGATGGCTCGCCAAGACCATCAAGGTCGGCGCGATCATCGGCCTCACCTCGGTCATCCTGGTGCTGATGTATGGTCAGACCCGCATCTTCTACACCATGGCCCGCGACGGCCTGTTGCCGAAGGTGTTCTCGACCGTCCATCCGAAGTTCCGTACGCCGTGGATCAACACCATCCTGGTCGGCATCGCAGTTGCCACCGCGGGCGGTTTCTTCGACATCAACTTCCTCGGCGACGCGACGTCGGTCGGAACGCTGGCGGCATTCGGTATCGTCTGCCTGACCGTGATCTGGCTTCGCCGGACCCATCCGGAACTGCCGCGCGGCTATCGCGTGCCGCTCTACCCGGTCCTCCCGGCGCTCGGAATCATCAGCTGCTTCGCCCTGATCTTCACGGTCGAAGCGCGGGTGCTGGTGTTCTTCGCCTGGTATGTGGTCGGCGCGATCGTGCTCTACTTCCTGTACGGCATGCGCAATTCGGAACTGGCGAAGGGCCATCTGGTCGTTGCCGATGCCGAAACGCCATATTTCCCGGAAGATGCTCCCAGGGATGAATCCGGCAAGCCGGTGATCCGTCCGTAAAGGGGCATAGTTCGAAAACTGGGGCGGGTCCGGCGACGGGCCCGCCCTTTTTCGTTGAGCGATAGAAGCGTAAGTTGGGACGGATGACACATCCGCCGTTCAAGCTCGAAGGGCTCGATCATGTCGTGCTTCTGGTGCGCAATATGACCGAAGCGCAGCATTTCTACGAACAGGTGCTGGGATGCACCGTGGATCGTGCCCTACCGAAGTTCGGAATGCTCCAGCTACGCGCGGGGGCATCTTTGATCGACCTGGTCGACATCGGATCCAGCGAAGGCGAATGGGCCAGGCCCGAAGCCGAGGGCGGCCGCAACATGGACCATGTCTGCATCGCCACCGGGCCGTGCACCGAACAGGCGATGCGGGCGCACCTTGCGCATCACGGCATCGCAATCGTCGAGGAAGGCATTCGCTACGGCGCCAACGGCGACGGCATGTCCTTCTACATCCGCGACCCGTCTGGCAATCAGGTCGAACTCAAGAGCCCGATCGCCGATTAGCCGACGAGCTCGCCGGCCAACGCCTTGAGGTCCTTCTCCGGCCGCGCGCCATAATGCTGGATGACTTCCGCCGCGGCGATCGCACCAAGCCGTAGCGAGGCCTTTAGGCCCAGGGCGCGTGCCTCGCCCGCAAGGAAGCCGGCGGCGAAGAGGTCTCCAGCGCCAGTCGTATCGACCAGCCGCTCGATTGGCTCGGCCGGCACATCGGCGCGATCACCCCCGGAGACGGCGGTTGCGCCATTCTCCGACCGGGTGACGACCAAGGTCTGGACGTAGGCCGAAAGCGCCGGAATGGCCTCCTCGACGTCGTTGACCTTTGCCATCGACGATGCCTCCGCCTCATTGGCGAACAGGATATCGATCTTGCCGTCGCGAAGCAGCTGCCAGAAGCCGTCCCGGTGCCGATCGACGCAGAAGGTATCGGACAGGGAGAAGGCGACCTTGCGGCCGGCGGCATGGGCCGCCTCGATCGCGGCTTCCATCGCGGCGCGCGGCTCGGCCGGATCCCATAGATAGCCTTCGAGGTAGATGATCGAGCTGTCCGCGACGGCATTGAGGTCGACGGAGCGCTTCTCGAGCAACTGTGCGGCGCCGAGGAAGGTGTTCATCGTCCGCTGTGCGTCCGGCGTGACAAGGATGAGCGAACGAGCGGTCGCCCCGACATCGCCGCGCGCCTCGACCAGGAAATCGATGCCCTGCGATTCAATGTCGTGCTGATAGATCTTGCCCAACTGGTCGTCGGCCACCTGTCCGATGAAGGCAGCCTTGATCCCGAGGGCGGCAAGGCCCGCTGCCGTATTGCCGGCGGAACCGCCGCTGATCTCCCGGCCCGGACCCATCGCATCATAGAGGCGCACGGCTTCCGCCTCGTCGATCAGCCGCATCGACCCTTTGTGAAGGCCCTGCTTGCTGAGGAATGCGTCGTTGGTATCGGCGATGACGTCGACGATGGCGTTGCCGATGCAAAGCACGTCATAGCGGGCTTGGGTCATGAAGTTTTCGATCCTGCGGGAAATGGGGTTGCGGCGCGCCTAGCGGCGGCGGGGAGCAGTAGCAAGCTTGCAAGCCGCCAAGCCGCCCGCCACAAGCTGCTGATGCGTCAATTTATCCCATTAGTTGTCCTGCTGCTTGCCGGCTGCGCCGCGACACCCACGCCCCAGCCCGTCAAGCCTGTCGAGCCCGCACCGGCCGCAGCCAATGATCACAATCATTCATCGCTGGATGGAATGACCGCCAATGAACTGGGCCAGCACTTCGGGCGGCCGAGGCTGCAAATCCGTGAGGGCGACGGCACCAAATTGCAGTTCGCTGGTCCGAACTGCGTTCTCGATGCCTATCTTTATCCCAGCACCAGCGGCGCCGGCCTTCCGCGCGTCACCTATATCGACACGCGCAATCTCCAGGGAGCGCCGGTCAACGCGCAGAACTGCATCGCCTCGCTAGAGGCGAATTAGAGCCGCTCGATCGCCCACCGAGCGGCATCGGCCACGACCGGATCTTCGCTCGTCAGATGCTGCTCGACAGCTGGACGCAATGACGGGTCATTGCTGTTGCCTGCGGCGATCAAGCAGTTGCGGATCATCCGGTTCACGCCGATCCGCTTGATCGGCGATCCGGAAAACAGCTCACGGAATCCAGTGTCGTCGAGGGCCAGGAGGTCCGCCAACTGGGGGGCAACCAGTTCGGGCCTCGGTTGAAACGCCTTGTTCGATTGCGCGGCAGTGGCGAAGCGATTCCACGGGCAGACGGCTAGGCAGTCGTCGCAGCCATAGATGCGATTGCCCATCGCGCTCCGGAACTCATGAGGAATCGGCCCGGCATGCTCAATCGTCAGATAGGAGATGCATCTCCTGGCATCGAGCCGTCCGGGCCCGGTGATCGCATTGGTCGGGCAAGCATCGATGCACCGCGTACAGCTGCCGCAATGGAATTCGGCCGGCTTGTCCGGTTCCAGGTCCAGCGTGGTGTAGATGACGCCGAGGAACAGCCAGCTACCATGTTCGCGATTGAGCAAGTTGGTGTGCTTGCCCTGCCAGCCGATACCGGCGGCCGCAGACAGGGGTTTTTCCATGACCGGTGCCGTATCAACGAACAC
Source organism: Sphingomonas caseinilytica (assembly GCF_023516455.1). Lineage (GTDB taxonomy): Bacteria > Pseudomonadota > Alphaproteobacteria > Sphingomonadales > Sphingomonadaceae > Sphingomicrobium > Sphingomicrobium caseinilyticum. The sequence goes on from NZ_JAMGBA010000002.1 coordinate 95,741, forward strand.
CTTGAGCTGGCACCCGGCCTCGTCGGCCAACCAACGCCCCATGGCTTTCAGCGCCTTCTTCACCACCTTGTGATAGTCGGCGCCCTGCGCGTAGACCGAGATTCGCCCCCGATCGCGAACGCCCTCCAGCACCAACGGATCGTGGGGCGGCGCATAGCTCATGGCGAGTGCAATGACCGACCTGGCTTCGGGCCAAAGACCTTGCGGGCTGGCGCGCTGCTCCGCCCGATCCTCCATCCAGCCCATCTCGCCATGGTTGCCCTCGGCAATCCATTCCTTGAGCCGTTCGCCAGCCTCCGACGCGGCATCGGCGCGCGCAACGCCCCAGGCGGAAAAGCCCAGTTCCTTCGCCTTGTCGAAAATCCGCTGCTTCAGGCTTGCCATGACACCGCGACCCTTTACCCATTGTCGGCATGGGGGAAAGAGCGATCGCCGCCGAGGCGCGGGACCTGACCAAGGATTTCGACGGCAAAATGGCGGTCGACGGCGTCAGCCTTTCGGTTCCCGAAGGGAGCATCACCGGAATCCTCGGTCCCAATGGCGCCGGCAAGACCACCACCATCCGGATGCTCCTGGGCATCATCGACCCGACCTCGGGAACCCGCAGCTTGCTCGGTCATGACCGGCCGCTCGAGGTCGCAAGAGCGGTCGGCTATTTGCCCGAGGAGCGCGGTCTCTACCCGTCGATGCCAGCTGCCGAAGCGATCGCTTTCATGGGCGCACTTCGCGGATTGCCGATCCGGGAAGGCCGGCGCCGGGCGCTACAGCTGCTCCAGGATGCCGGCCATGAGGATTGGGCGAAGAAGCCGATCCGCACCCTGTCCAAGGGCATGGCGCAAACCGTCCAGTTGCTCGGTACCATCATTCACGAGCCCAAGCTCATTGTGCTGGACGAGCCCTTCGCGGGGCTCGATGCCCTCAACCAGCAGAAGCTTGAGCAACTAATCCGCGACCAGTCGGCCGCGGGTGTCACGGTCATCTTCTCGACCCACGTCATCGCCCACGCCGAACGGCTGTGCGAGCGCATCGCCATCATCGCCGAAGGCCGCGCCGTGTTCGAAGGCGATGTCGACGAGGCGCGCGGGAAGCTCCGCCCGATCGTCCATCTTCGTACCCGATCCGAAAGCGGACCATGGCAATCGGCGCTTCCTCAATCCGCCAAGAAGGTTGGCGGAGAGTGGCGCTTCGAGCTTCCCGCCTCGGGTCCGGAGCCACTGTTGAAGGCGCTGATTGACGGCGGTGCGGGGATCGAAACCTTGAGTATCGAACGGCCCGGGCTGCACGACGCCTTCATTGCCATCGCCGGCGAGGCTGCAGCGCGCGAGATGGGCCATGTGCCTGCATCGGAGGAAGTCGCGTGAAGTTGCCCGAGACCTTCCGCGCCGCCTTCGTCATCGCCCGCCGTGATTTCACCGCGACCGTGTTCAGAAAGACATTCTTCTTATTCCTGCTGGGTCCATTGTTCCCGCTGCTGATAGGCGTGGGGATGTTCGGCATCGGAGCGCAGGTCGACCGCAATGCAAAGCCTCCTCCAGTCGCTGTAATCTCGTCGCAGCAAGATTTTGAATTGCTCAGTGCTGCTCGGGAGCAATTGGCGCCGGCGGCCGATCCGCTGCCGATGGTTGAACTGCGCCATGTCATACCCGAAGCCGATCTCGCCGCCCAAAAGGACGAGCTGCTTTCCTCGGCGGATGAGCCGGTGATGGCCGTGCTCGACGGCGGGCTCACTGCTCCGCACCTTACCGGGACCGTGACGAGCAAGGATCGCACGGCTCGGCACATCAGATTGTACATCGATGAAGCGCGGCGGATGGCTGCCGGTCCACCTCTCAAGGCGGTCAAAGTTCAGATCACCCAGTCCAAGAAAATGGCCGGTCCGCAGGCAGCGAGGCGCGTCCAGACTGGCCGGTCCGGCCAAGCTCTCCTGTTCGTTCTCACGATCCTCCTGGCCGGCATGGTACTCAGCCAGCTGATTGAAGAAAAGTCGAGCAAGGTGATTGAGGTTCTGGCAGCGGCGGTGCCGGTTGACGCCATCTTCCTCGGCAAATTGTTCGCCATGCTTGCGACATCGCTCACCGGCATTGCCGTCTGGACCGTTGCCGGCGCGTTCGCAATCGACAGTTTCAAGGCCGGAGGCGTAAGCAGCTTGACTGCCCCCGCCGTCGGCTGGCCGGCATTCATCGCTTTGATTTTCGTATATTTCTCGATGAGCTATTTGCTGATCGGCGCGACCTTCCTGGGGATCGGCGCCCATGCTTCAACTGCGCGCGAGGTCCAGATATTGTCGATGCCGGTGACCATGGGCCAGCTGGTCCTGTTCGGCTTTGCGTCGCTGGCAGTTGGCCAGCCGTACAGCACGGTGGGTATCGCAGCTGCCGTCTTCCCGCTTTCCTCGCCCTTCGCGATGATTGCCCGGGCAGCGGAGCAGCCGGCGCTTTGGCCGCATCTGCTGGCCCTGATCTGGCAAGGGCTATGGGTTGCCTTAATTCTCAAGATGGCATCCGCCGTGTTCCGGCGGAGCGTGCTGAAGTCCGGCAAGAGCCGCCGACGCTGGTGGCAGCGGAAAGCAGCCTAGGCGAGAGCTTCCCCCGCAGCCTCTTCGAGCTGCTTCATCAGCGCCATGTGCGGGAAGGGGCCGTGGCTCACGCGAGCGACCCCGGTAGCGGCAACCTCCGCATTGGACGGGCAACCGGGGTAAGTCATGAAGTTCACCGGTATCGCTGACTCGTCGCAAAGGCGGCGCAGCAGGTCGAGGTCGCCCAGCATCGGCACGAAGAAGCCGCTCGCCCCCGCTTCCGCATAGGCCCGCCCCCTCGCGATCGCTTCGTCGAGCATGGCGCCGTCATGGGCTTCCTGTGGGACCTTCAGGAACAGGTCGGTCCGGACGTTGATGAAGAAATCCGGCCCTACGGCTGCGCGAGCTGCCGCGATCCGCTGTGCCTGAACGTCGATCGAGTGCAATCCTTCGCCGCCCACCACCTGATCTTCGAAATTGCAACCTACGACGCCCGTAGCGGCCAGCTCAGCAATGTTGCGAGCGCCCTCGTCGGCATCGTTCGAATAGGCACCCTCGAAATCCACCGTGACCGGCAGGTCGACGCTTTCGGCAATCCGCCGGGCATTCGCAAGCGCGAACTCCATCGGAAGATTTTCACCGTCTCCGAACCCGTTTGCCATCGCGACTGAGGCGCTCCCAGTGGCGATCGCCTTCGCTCCCGCTTTTACGACTGCAAGTGCACTTCCAGCGTCCCAGATATTGAACAGGACCAGCGGATCGCCCGAGACGTGTAGCGCGGCAAATCGCCGAAAAAGCTCATTGGCCATGATATTCTCCTCTGCGCCACGGCCTAGGGAGTGAAGTCCGCCTCGACTTCCTGAATCTTGCGGGCAACAGATCAGGCGATGGCGGCGCGAGCTGCCTCTTCGAGCTGGGCCATCAGCGCGCGATGCGGAAATGGTCCATGGCTGATCCGCGCAACACCGGCCGCTGCCCATTCCGATTTGGGCGGAGCACCGGGGAAAGCAATGACGTTGAGCGGCAGCTGCACCTCCCGGACGACGCGCTCGATCTGTCGCGGGTCTGCCAGCCGGGGAACGAAGAAGCCGCTGGCCCCCGCGCCCGCAAAGGCTTTGCCACGTTCGATGACCTCGTCGATCACCGCATCGCCATGATCGTCTGCCTTCAGGAACAGATCCGTGCGGGCGTTGATGAAGAAATCTTCGCCGACCGCGTCGCGAATTGCCCGGATGCGGCGGGCCTGAAGGTCGAGAGGGTGAATTCCCTCACCGCCGACCACCTGGTCTTCGAAATTGCAGCCGGCGGCCCCGCTCTCCTTGAGGTTCGCGACGTTTCGGCCGCCTTCCCCGGGATCGGTGGAATAGGCGCCTTCGAAATCGACTGAGAGAGGCAAAGGATCGATTGCCGCCACGATCCGGGATGCATTGGCGAATACATAGTCCAGCGGCACCTGGTGGGCATCGCCGAACCCGCTGGCATCACCGACCGGATGGCTGCCCGTCGCGAGTGCCTTGGCACCCGCCTTCACCACCGCCAGCGCGCTCCCGACATCCCAGATATTGTAGAGGATTACCGGGTCGCCCGGCACGTGCAGAGCGGCGAAAGTCTCGAACTTGCTCCGATCAGCCATGATCTACCTCGCTTATTCCGGCGCCGGGCCGAGCTGCTGCCAAAGTTCGACCTTCACGCCGTCGGGATCCATGATCCAGGCGAAGCGGCCATAATCCTCGTCCTGCCGCCCGAGGATCTCGATCCCCTTGCCCTCAAGGTCAGCGACCACGCCGTCGAGGTCGTCGACTCTAAGGTTGACCATGAACTCCTTGGCGCTCGGGCCGAAATAATCGCTGTCGGCCTTGAACGGCGAGAACAGCGTGAAGCCTTCGGGATCGTCTTTCTTGAACGGGAACATCGCGCCCCATTCGCCTCCGATGCCGAGTGACTCCTGATACCAGGCGCGAGTCTTTTCCGGGTCCGCTACCTTGTAGAAGATGCCGCCAAGTCCCGTGATGCGCGCCATTTTCGCCCCCCTCGTTCGCTAGTGAACGAACCTTGCCACCACGTCGCGATAGCTTCGTGACACTTTGACCTGCGCCCCTGAATCCAGCACCAGGAAGCACTCGCCATTGGTGTGCGGCTTGACCTGGCGCACGAGGTCCAGGTTGACGATGGTCGACCGGTGAACGCGCTGGAAGCGCCGCGGATCGAGCCGCTTTTCCAAGTCCTTCATGGTTTCGCGCAGGATCAGCGTGTTGTCGCCCGTCTGGATGCACATATAGTCGCCGGCCGCGTCGATCCGCTCGATTGTATCGACGTCTACCCGGAAGATCTGACCCTGGTCGCGGATGTTGATCATCTTTTCGAAGCGATTGGCGGCCGGCGCTTCGGGCATTGCCTCGGCAAGCTCTTCCGCTGCCTCCGGCGCATGCTCGGCCAGCGCCTCCTTAAGCTGCTTGACCTCCTCCGCGCCGCGCTTCTCCGCCAAACGCTGGCGAACCCGGTCCAAGGTCGATGCCAGCCGATCTTCTTCGACCGGCTTCATCAGATAGTCGACCGCCTGGGCCTCGAACGCCCGCAGCGCATGTTCGTTGTAAGCGGTAACGAACACGAACAGCGGCGGCTCGACTTCCATCATCCCGGAAATGACCGAGAAGCCGTCGAAACCCGGCATCTGGATGTCGAGGAAAACGAGGTCCGGCTTATGCGTCTTGATCGCCCGGATCGCCTCGCGGCCATTGGCTGCGGTGGCGACGATCTCCACGTCCTCATGCGCTTCGAGGCGCAGGCGAAGTCCCTGGGTCGCCAGGGGTTCGTCGTCAACGAGGATGGTGCGAATGGTCATGAATGATCCCTTTGATCGGTTTCGAGCGGAAGTTCGACAATAACGCTAAAGCCCCCATGTTCGTTCGTTCGCGTGGAAAAACCATGTGCCGGACCGTACGCCTGCGCCAGGCGGTCCTGGATATTCGCAAGGCCGACGCCGGTCGATTGCGCATCGATCGGAGTGCCGCCAGGCCCTGGTCCACTGTCCGCCACTTCGATCCTCACTGCCTGCCCCTCACGCTGAGCGGTAATCCAGATGTCGGCCCCATGTTCCGCCGGCGTGACGGCATATTTGATCGCATTCTCGATCAGCGGCTGGAGGAGCAACGATGGTAGCCGCGCCCCGATCGTATCCCCGTCGATCTTGAAATGTGGGCGCAATCGATCCTCGAAGCGCATCTTTTCAATCTCGAGGTAGAGCTTCAGCGTCTCCACTTCCTGCACCAGCGTCACCTTCGCCGTCGGTTCATTGACCAACGTGTATCGAAGGAATGACGACAGCCGCGACAGCATCGCGTTGGCCCGTTCGGTCTGCTTCAACAGCACTAGAGTCGAAATGCTGTTCAGCGTGTTGAACAGGAAGTGCGGATTGAGCTGGTAGCGAAGCATCGCCAGCTGGGCCGTTGACGCTTGGCTTTCCAGCCTGGCGCGCTGGTCGATCTCCTCTTCCAGCAGCAGATAGTAATTGATCCCGTAGTAGAGCGCCGACCAGGCGGCGAGCAGCGAAAAGTCGAGGATGATCGCGCCTAGATATTCGACACCGACCGGCTTGGCGTCCGGCCTCAGGAACGTCGCATAGCTCCACGTCTCGATGAACGAGAATGCCGCCGATGCGAGGATCACGGTGCCGAGACTGATGATCACCGTCCACATCGCGCGCATCGTGATCAGCCGGCGGTAGAGCGAGGCCATCAGCAGGGTCAGCGAATAGCCTGTCGCGGTCAGCAGAAGCGAGTGGACGACGAACATCGCGCCCATCGAATTGGCGAGCCCGGACAGCGAGCGGAGCATGAAATATCCGCTCCAGCCGATCGACTGAAGCACCCAGAACGCGCGGTTCTTGTCGTCGAAAAAGGGCCGATCCAGCCCGACCAGCGCCAGGATCGGGCGCGCCGGGCCCTTGCTGCGGCGGATCGGCGCCCGACCTTGAGCCGCGGCTTCCGCCAGGGCGCGAACGCTGTCGCTTGCAATGTCCGTCTGGTTGGTCACGGCACGATCCATTCAGCCGATATAGGCTGGCCGCCGCGATGCGCCTACCCTTGGCGTTCCCGTTGCCCGGTACTAGGCTGGCCCGCAAGGAGAGGCGACATGACAGAGCAGCGCGCCCAATTCAGCTCGATGAAGGAGGGAACGGCGGCCGACTGGTCGATCATCGGCTCCCATTTCATGGACTATGCCGCAGGTTTGCCCGACCGCGTGCTCACGCATCTCAAGCTTCTCGACGGGGATTATGGCGGCTTCCCGGTCGACCGGCTTCAGCATTCGCTCCAGACCGCGACGAGGGCCCACCAGGCCGGTGAAAGCGAATCCTATGTCGTGATGGCCCTGCTCCACGACATCGGCGACACGCTCGGCAGCTACAATCATCCCGAAATCGCGGCAGCCATCCTGAAGCCATTCGTCGACGAGAAGCTCCATTGGATCTCGGAGCAGCATGGAATCTTCCAGGGCTATTATTTCTTCCACCACCTCGGAATGAACCGCGACATGCGTGAGGCGTTTCGAGGTCATGAGCATTTCGAGGATACGGCGCGCTTCTGTGAGCTCTACGACCAATCCGCCTTTGACCCGGCCTATGAAAACGCCCCGCTCGACTTCTTCGAGCCGATGGTCCGGCGGGTCTTTGCACGGCCGCTCAACACCCTCTACAAGGCCGTCGCCCAGCCAGCCTGAGCCCCTATTTTTCCGGAGTGACCCGTTTCGATGCGTTACCTGATTGCCGCCGTCGCGGCCCTTTGCCTCGCTTCCTGCCAAACCGAAACTTCGCCCCCGCCCGCGGGTCAGTCGGGACAGGTAGCGCCGATTCTGGATTCGCCGGACGCGGTCGACGCAGCCAGCTACGCCAAGCCGCTTGAGGCGCGCGTCGCCAATGTCGATCTCGACCTGGCGCTGGATTTCGATGCGAAGAAGGTCAGCGGAACGGCCGCGCTCGACGTCATTGCCAAGTCCGGCGTGAAGCAGATCATCCTCGACAGCAAGGGCCTCGAAATTGCCGAAGTGAAGGATTCGGAAGGCAATTCGCTCAAATGGGCGCTTGGCCCCGCCGATCCCAGCAAGGGTTCACCGCTAACCATCGACCTGCCTGGCGACGGCAAGCAACGGATCATCATCAGCTATAGTTCGAAGCCGGACGCCGCCGCCCTCCAGTGGCTGAGCCCCGAACAGACGGCCGGAAAGAAGCATCCCTACCTGTTGAGCCAGGGCCAGCCGACGCTCAACCGGACCTGGATCCCGACGCAGGACAGCCCTGGTATCCGCCAGACCTGGAGCGCAACGGTCACCGCGCCCGAGCCTCTGAAAGTCGTCATGTCGGGCGAACGGCTGACGCCGGACGGGGAGCCCGCGGGCGACGGCCGCCGAGCCTATCGATTCAAGATGGACAAGCCGGTGGCCCCCTATCTGATCGCCATCGCGGCGGGCGACCTTGCCTTCCGCGAGCTTGGGCCGCGCACCGGCGTCTGGACGGAGCCGGTTATGCTCGACCGCGCAGCCGCCGAACTGACCGACACGGAGAAAATGGTCGAAGCTGCGGAGAAGCTTTACGGCCCGTACCGCTGGGGCCGCTACGACGTGATCGTCCTTCCCCCCTCCTTCCCCTATGGCGGAATGGAGAATCCGACCCTCACTTTCCTGACCCCGACCTTCATCGCCGGCGACAAGAGCCTGGTTGGCCTCGTCGCCCATGAGCTGGCGCACAGCTGGTCGGGCAATTTGGTGACCAATGCCACCTGGGCCGACAGCTGGCTCAACGAGGGCTTCACCTCCTATTTCGAAAACCGGATCATGGAGGCGATCTACGGCCCGAAGCGCGCTTCGCAGGAAGCGGCGCTGAGCTTCGACGAGATGACAAAGTCGCTGGAAGAAGAGGGAGCCACCGGCCCCAACACCCGCCTGCACCTGCAGCCGTCCGAAGCCAACCCTGACGGCGGATCGGGCGGCATCGTCTATGACAAGGGAGCGATTTTCCTCAGGACATTGGAGAAGCTGGTCGGGCGCGATCGCTTCGATGCTTGGCTCAAATCCTATTTCGACCGCTACGCGTTCCAGCCGATGACGTCGGCCAAATTCCTGGCCGATTTCCGCGAAAATCTGGTGAAAGGCGACAAGGCGCTGGAAGACAAGCTGATGCTTGATCAATGGGTCTATGAACCCGGTCTTCCAACCAATGTCGCGCGCCCGGATCCGGCGGCATTCGCCGACGTCGACAAGGCTGTTGCCGCCTTCGCTGCCGGTGGCCCCGCACCAGCCGAATTCGCAAACTGGACGACGGCAGAGAAGCTCCGCTTCGTCAATCGCATCCCCCGCAAGCTTGAATCGGCCCGGCTCGATGAGCTCAACGGCAAGCTCGGGCTAAACGGTGCCGGCAACAATGAGGTGTTGTTCGCCTGGCTCGATCTGGCAGTTGGCAACCGTTACCAGCCTGCCGTGCCGGCGCTGGAACGGTTCCTGACGGAGCAAGGCCGGCGCAAATTCGTTCGACCGCTGATCACCGCTCTTGCAAAGGACAGCGAATGGGGCCGCCCGATCGCTGCCCGAATTTACGCCAAGGCGCGGCCATCCTACCATTCGGTGACCTCGAGCGATCTCGACAAATTGGGGCTGGTCCCGGCAGCGAAATCGGCAAAGCTTTAACCGCGAAGTAACCCAATTCGGCCTATCTGTTGGCGTCCAACCCAACGGAAAGACCGGATGTACGAGGCACCTGACCGTTATAAGCGTATGATTTCAGCGCGCCTGCCCGATGGCGAATCGCTGGGTGTCACGTCGCAAGCCGCGGATGAAGGAAGCAGCCCGCTTCGCGATGCACAGCTGATTGCGCGCGGCCAATTCGCACCGTTTTTCGCCGCCGTGAACAGCATCGCCGCCATTTTCATGGCCATGATCCTCTTTGGCCATGTCCCTTCCAGCTATTTGGGCGGATGGGCCTTGGCGGTCGTCGTCACGAATCTCGGCGCGATGCAGCTGGCGCGGACACAAGCCGTCACGCATGTCGGCCGTTCCGGTCGGAAGGTTCCGAAATGGCAGATGGTCGGCGACATCTCTCTGCGCGGCCTCGTTTGGATATCGCTTCCGGTCCTCAGCTTCGCAACGCTGGAACCGCAGAGCCAGGCCGTTGCGGCGACGCTGATCGCGGGCCTCGGCATCGCGGCGCTCGGACTGGTGGTTGTCCCGGCCTGCGTCACGGCATGGATGGCAATCTTCACCGGCGCGCTCTGTTATTCGCTGCTGGTGGCCGGCAATTCGCTACCGTTCAACACGGTATTGGCAATCATCTTCACGTTAGGTGTCGCGGTCGTCGGGGTCCTTACGGTCGCACGCTGGGCCTTTGGCCAGCTTAAGACCAACGCGGATTTCGGCTCTCAGTCGGAAAGCGCGAGCCTGTTGCTGCAGGAATATGAGCAGCGCGGCGTGGGCTGGCTTTGGCAAGTCGATGGCGAGAATCGCGTCACCTACATTTCAAGCCGAATGACGGCCCTTCTGGGCCGTCCGGCAAGCGCGCTGCTGGGACACTCGATGCCGTCGCTCTTGGGCGGCCACGCGGAACTCGGCCGTGTACTGCTGCAGAAGCAGCCCTTCTCAAACCTGGAGATGGAGCTTCAGACGGCACGCGGCGCCCGCTGGATCTCGATCGCTGGCGACCCGATCGTCGACACCGCCGGCCGTTTCGAAGGATTTCGCGGAGTCGGCAGCGATATCACGGAGATCCGCCAGACCCAGGAACGGCTGACCCACCTTGCCAATATGGACGTGCTGTCCGGGCTGCCGAATCGCGGCCGCGTGCGTCAGCTGCTTGGCGAGGCGCTCCGCCAGGCGACGGTCGGCAATGTACCGTGCGCCATCATGTTCCTCGACCTCGACGGCTTCAAGCCGGTCAACGACACCTTCGGCCATCCGAAGGGTGACGCAGTGCTGCAGGCCGTTGCCAAGCGCTTGTGCGACCAGGTCGGGCCCGACGGCCATGTCGGCCGCATGGGCGGCGACGAATTCGCGATTGTGATCGCCGATGCCCAATCGCGCCACAAGGTGGAGCAGCTGGCCGAAGGGATCATCAACGCGATCAAAGAACCCTATATGATCGACCAGACCGAAATTCGGATCGGCGTGTCGATCGGGTGCGCATTTGGTCCGATTGACGGCGCGACCGTCGACGACCTTATCCTGAAGGCCGACCTTGCGCTGTACGAAGCCAAGGGTGCCGGCCGCGGCGTCGCCAAATATTTCTCCTCGGAGCTGCAGACCGAGCAGGACGACCGCGTTCGCCTGGAGACCGACCTTCGCGGGGCGATCGCTTCCAAGCAGTTCCACCTCGTCTTCCAGCCGCTCGTCAGCGCCAAGACCCAGAAGCTGGTCGGTTTCGAAGCGCTCATCCGCTGGAATCACCCGCAGCGCGGCTTCGTCCCGCCGAACGTCTTTATTCCGGTCGCTGAGGAAGCCGGCCTGATGCCGGTGATCGGCGAATGGGTGATCGAGGAAGCGATCCGCGCGGCCGCGACCTGGCCCGAACCGATCACAGTCGCGCTCAACGTCAGCCCGAAGCAGATCGTCCTGCCGTCGCTTCCCAACGTCGTCAGCCAGGCCCTCGGCCGCTACAAGCTGCCGGCCAACCGGCTGGAACTGGAAGTCACCGAAGGCGTGTTCCTTGGTGGCGAAGGCGCGACGCTCGACGTGCTGAAGCGCCTCAGGGCACTAGGCGTGGGCATCGCCCTCGACGACTTCGGCACCGGCTATTCGTCCATCGGCTATTTGAACAAGGCCGTGTTCCACAAGCTGAAGATCGATGGCAGCTTCGTCCGCGAGGCGGGGTCCCGGCAGGAAAATGTCGCCATCATCCAGTCGATCGTCCAGCTGGCGAAAAGCTTCCGAATGTCGGTAACGGCCGAGGGCGTTGAAACCGCCGAGGATTTCGAACGCATGCGCGAACTCGGCTGCGATACGATCCAGGGCTATTTGTTCGGACGCCCGCTCAGCTACGAGCGAGCCAACCAGATGGTGCTCGGGCTCGGCGCCAAGCGCATGGCCGGCTAAGCCTCGTACCGGCCCCAGAAGGCTCCGATGTCTCGAAGCTTGCCGAAATGACGCTTGGCCGCGCGCAAGTGCCGGCTTCTGAATTTGCGGTCCGTTTCATGTGCATGGCCGAATAGCAATTCCTGCCGCGTCGCCAGGTCGTTTAGCTCGCCCAACCGGTCCTGAACGCCCTCAGCGGCATTGACGAACCTAGCCCTTTCATCAGCCAAATTCCGAAATGGCTCGGCCAGGAACTCGACCGCGTAGCGCATCTTCTTGGTGCTGATCCTAAGCTTGTGCCGCTCCACGTCGGAAAGCCGCCCCAATCCTTCGGCCTTGCGATTGATCCTCGTCCAAAGCCGATCTAGCCGCTTGATCGCAAATGGCATCAGCGGCCCCATGGCCTTCTTGCTCGACCGCCATTTGCCCGTCTGCACCCAGGCGAACAACTCAAACATGAACAGTCGGAAGCTTCGCGAATCCAGCTTACGGATCAACCGGCTGTAGAGGCGCTTACGATTGTCCTCCAGATTGCCGCGCGCGGGATCGTCGAGCGGCAGGGAAGCCAGGATCACGTCAATGTTGCGAGCCGCCCCCATTTCGCGCGTGAAGCGGCGCAGCTGGTCCTCGAATGCCTCGACCTTCGCATCGCGGATGGCAGGCCTGAACAGCCAAAAGGCCGAGCGGAGGCGCCGGATGGAGACCCTCATCTGATGAAGCGCCTCGGCATCCCGTTCGGCAATCAGCAGCGGCTCGTTCATCCGAAAATGCTTGAGGCAAGCGGCAGCTACGGTCGCAAAGCCTTCGGCAACGGACATCCTTGCACGGAGCACAACCGGGGTCGCCTTGACCGGCGCATTTATCCGCCCGTCAGCAAGCCTGAAGCCGCGTTCGGACTTCGCCAGCACCCCGATCTTCGCCGGCACTTGGCGGACGATCCTTCGCGCCGATGCGAACAACGCCTCGAGATTGCCCGCCTTCATTTCGAGCTCGATCTCATGGATCGGCTCGCAGGCCTCTCGGGCCTCGACCAGGCCTTGGTCATAAGTCAGCTCGAACGAGCCTTTGCCGTTGGCGACTGTCCGGGACACCCGCTCCACGTCACACCGGCAAAGCGCGGTGAGCTGGCGGATTTGCCGCCCCTTGAGGACATCGCCCAGCGGCGTCCTTGCGATGGCCTTTGCTTCGGGCCTCAGCCCGCTGATTTCTTCCTCCCACTCATCCCGTTCGATCGGAATTGGCGACCCCGAACATTTGACGGTCTGGGTAAAGCGTCCGTCGACCTGCCGGACCCGTAGCACCCAACCGCCGCGGCGCAGCTTTTCCTTCGGCGTATCGAAATAGACGGTGATCTGCCGCTGGCGCTCCTCTTCTCCAGAAAAGCAGGGAAGCGCTTCCAGCTCGAGAGCGTCGGACGGATCGATATCCAGTTTGATTTCGATTTCCCGGCTCGGGCTGCAGCTGTCCGCCATCCCGTCACTCCGCCTTTGCCAGCGCTGCCCGGACGGAATCTTCTAGGGTCGCGGCGCGAAAGGGCTTGGCCAAAATCTCCGCATCCGGCGCGACCCGCCGGATCGCATCGGTTTCGTTGTAGCCTGACACGAACAGGATCGGCTGCCCTGGCCTCGTGGCGAGGATATGTTCGGCAACCTCCGCGCCCGACAGGCCCGGCATGATGTAATCGACGATGACAAGATCAGGGCTGGTGGCGGCGAACTTTTCGATCCCTTCCCCGCCGTCGGCCGCCTCCATGACTTCATGGCCATATTCTTCCAGGCCGGCTGCGATGAACTGCCGGACATCGGGATCGTCGTCGATCACCAGCACGGTGGCAGCTCCACGGCTCCGGCGCAGTTCGTCCCCCGTCTTGCCGCCGCTCGCCGGTACTTCGCCGTCCCGGTCGGCACGGCGGAAGTAGAGCTTGACGGTCGTGCCTTTGCCCGGACTGCTTTCGATCTTGGCGTTACCGCCCGACTGGCGGGCCATGCCATAGACCATCGACAGGCCGAGCCCCGTTCCCTTGCCGACTTCCTTGGTGGTGAAAAACGGATCGAATGCGCGGCCCAGGACCTCCGGCTCCATCCCGCCGCCGGTGTCCGTTATCGACAGCTCGACATAGGTGCCTGGAGCCAGGTCGGGGTCATCGGTGATGCGCAACCGCCGGCTTGTAATGGTCAGCGTCCCTCCATCAGGCATGGCATCGCGCGCGTTGATGGCCAGGTTAAGGACCGCCACCTCCAGCTGCGTCGGATCGGCGAGCACTGGGGTCAGATGCGGATCGAGGTCGAACTTCTTTTCAATCCCGGGACCAAGCACGTTCCGGAGAAGCGGTCGCATCTCCTCGATCAGCGGTGCGACATAGGTCGGGCGAACTTCCAGCCTCTGTACCCTGCTGAACGCGAGCAGTTGGGACGTAAGCCGAGCACCTCTTTCCGCGGCAGCGAGCGCGTTCGTGGCGAAGCGCACCAGCCGCTCATCCTGGACCTGCTTGGCTATGAGATCGAGGCCGCCGACGACCACCGTCAGCAGATTGTTGAAGTCATGCGCAATCCCGCCCGTCAGCTGGCCGAGCGCCTCCATCTTCTGGCTTTGGCGCAATTGATCCTGGGTTTCGATCAGCTCCTTCGAACGCTCGTCGACCTGGTGGAGGAGGTCGATCTCGCCTTCCTTGGCAACGGTGATGTCGGTCGCGACGCCGATAAAGCCGATCGGCGATCCGTCGAGCCCGAACCGCGGCTGCGACACGCTTCTGAGCCAGCGATATTCGCCGTCGGCCCGCCGGAACCGCGCTTCCAGGGTGAACGGCTTCAGCGAGGCCTCGCCGGCGACGCTCTCGGCGACGATCCGGTCCCAATCTTCCGGATGAATCCACTCGCGCCAGTTATGCGTGTTGATCTCTTCCGGAGAGAGGCCGGCGAATTCGCGATATGCCTCGTTCACGAAATCGCGGGTCCGGTCGAGCCTGGTGACCCACATCATCACCGGTGCGGAATCGGCAATTCGACGGAAGCGCGCTTCGCTTTCGCGCAGGGCAATTTCACTCGCCCTTTGCTCGGTCACATCCTGGATGACCAATATCAGGCCGACTACTTTCCCCTTCCTGTTGCGGTGGGGAACATAGTGGGCCTGTACGGTCAGCTTGCCGCGCGTGACATGGTCGAAGTCGGCGATGAACCACTGCTCCTCACCGGCCAGTGCTGCTTCGACCATCGGCCGGCGAAACTCATAGGCCGCCTCGCCGACCACTTCCTTCATCGTCCGTCCGAGCACGCTGCGCCGCGGATGCTCCAGCCAGTCGGCCAGCGTCCGGTTGAGGAAACGGTATTTAAGGTCCCGATCGAGGTAGGCGATCATCACGGGGAGGGAATCGGCAATTGCCAGCACGCCGGCGAAATCCACTGGACCGGGAAGGTTCGAGATTCCCGCCGCGACGGCTTTCAGGTCGGCGGCTTCGGAAGCCGGCCGGTCGCGCCCAGCGTCGTCCTTGGACGACTCAATTTTCCCCCGGTCGGCCATCGCGTCGAAGCTGCCTCGAATCGGCGCGAGAGTCACGCAGACTGTGGATAACCAACATTAAGACTTTGATTTCAGTCGAAATGCAGTCGCCGGTAACTGCCGCGAAAATAGAGCAGGGGGTCGAGCCGCGGCTCGAACGTCGCCTTCTTCACTTCGCCGACCAAGATGAAATGATCGCCGCCCTCATGAATGGCATGGCGAGCGCATTCGAACACCGAAAGCGAATCCATCAGCACCGGCACTCCATGTTCGCCCATGCTCCATGGCGTGCAGCCGAACCGGTCCTCGACCCGCGTCGAGAAGGTGATCGAGGCCGGCTGCTGCTCGGTCTGCAGCACATTGACCGCGAAATGCTCGGCCTCGCTCAGCGGATTGGCGCTTGCGGCCGCTTTCGACACACAAACAAGCAGCAACGGCGGATCTAGGCTGAGCGCGGTAAAGCTGTTGGCGGTAAGGCCAATCGGGTGCCCATTGCCGTCGAGGCAGGTGACCACCGTCACGCCGGTCGCAAAACATCCGAGCGCATCGCGAAGCGTTCGCGGGTCGGAGCCGGTGCGATATTCGCGAGTGACGGGCGCGTCGGTCATGCTTTCGCCGCCATAGCGGGCGGCGCCCATCGATGTCACCCCGCCAGCGCCCGCAGCCGGGCCAGGTCGAGCGCTTCCAGCTCCTCGGCTGCCTGATCCAGCGAGTCCGACACGAAATACAGCGGCTGGAAGGCGTCGCTACGGTAAGCCGTGCGCGCCGCATCCTTCAGTGTAAAGCGCGGCCGCTCGGCATCCGCCTCGAGCGCGAAATGCGCTTCGCCAAAGCTCGACGCCAGGCCCGCTCCAAGGATCTTCACCTCACCGGCTTCGCGTGCCAGGCCGAACTCCACGGTATGCCAGTAGAGGCGGGAGATGGTTTCCCCCTGCCCGTTCGCGACCGCCGCCACTCCCAACCGTCCCATGGCCTGCATCAGCCTCGCGACCGGCTCATGCGCAAGCATCGGCACATGGCCGAAGATATCGTGGAAGCAGTCCGGCTCTTCCAGATAGTCGAGGCTATCGGCCGAGCGGATGAAATTGCCGATCGGGAAGCGTCTGTCGGCCAGCATCGCGAAAAAGGCATCGTCGGGCACCAGCCCCGACACGGAAACGCAGCGCCAGCCGCTGACCGCCTCCAACCGCTCATTGAGCCGGTCGAGATCGGGTATGCCCGGCCGGTCGAGACCGAGCTTGGGAATGCCCTCCAGGAATGGCGCCACGATCCGCGAGCCCAGGTACGGCACCTGGCGCGCGAACAATGTGTCCCAAACGCCATGCTCGTCGGCGGTGAAGTGATCCCAATTCTGGGGAACAAGATGGACATGCCAGTCGACAGCACATCGATCTTGGGTCGCCGGAAGGTCGGTAACTTCAAACTCTCGAAACATTCTTCTTGTCCTTTGCGGGCAATAAAAAACCCCGCCGAAGCGAGGCTTGGCGGGGCGGTGGTCCGGTGCTGGGCGCGCGAAGCCTCAGCCGGTCTCCACCGCGTTTCGATAATAACGGACCGCAGCCGGCAGCACGGTCGGGCAAGCTTGGTTCAAGGCGAAGTTCGCGGTCATTGCGGCTCTCTTAGGCCACAACGCTTCTGAACGGAAGATGGCTGCTCGGATTAGGCAGGCGGCGGCGCCAAGAGTTGGCGCCGCCTTGCTGCCGATCAAATGAAGCCGAAATTATTGTAGTGATCGAGGCCCGCGTGGATCGTGCCGCCTCCGATGATGTCGAGATTGACGTCATCCCCCAGGTCATGCTCGTCGAACGCCGGGAGATCGTGCTGGACACCCAGCGTTCCGTTGAAATCATAGCCGGTGTTCCAAGCGGCAGTGTTTGTCCCGACTTTCGTCGCGGCGGACAGATCGGACTTGGTCAGGAGATGATTCTCGTCCGTTGTCGCTTCGATCAACCAGGCCACGCCCTCGTCGATGTAATGCATCGCGCTGTTCGGGTCGTCGCTATCGCCCACAAAGGAGCCGCCCAGATAGTTGAGCCACGACGCGATGACATCGCGGGCCAGCATATAGCGGCCGTCCTGCTGCAGCTTCTGTGACGCATCCAGGAACGACAGGGCATCGTCACGGCTGATAATGAGGACATTCTCTGTGGGGTCTGCGATCCCGTCCTTGTCCCAGTCGCCGATCATCAGATACCCGTTGACGCCTGGCGCGCTTTCAACGTCGCCGTCGCCATCGGTGTCATGGATCTTGTACATGAGATCCGAGTTCGGGCCGAGGATTCCGAGACCTCCTGCCTTCGGGAAGGTGCCGGTATCGCCATCCCACAACTTCGACCCGTTGTTCGACCAGAATCCAGGCGTCCGCCCAAGATTGAACGCCGTGATGGCGGCATCGTCACTGTCGTTGACCGGATTATCCTCGTCATCATGGCCGGTAACGCTGACGATGTTGGTGCGCGTCTCTCCGGCAGCCAAGGTTACGTCGGTCGTATAGGTGAAGGTCCAGGTTTCGTCCGTGTCGAGCAGCGTATCGCCATCGGTGTCGCCGCCGACGAAATGCGTGCCGTCGAGCAAGTTGACGTCGTCGCTCGTATCGCCTGGCGTTCCATTGTCATCGACCAGGGTGACAAGCGTCAGCGGATCGAACGGTGACGGGCTCGTATTGGTCAACGTGTAGGTGAAGGTCACCGACGTCGTTGCCCCAGCCTGGACCTCCGTCAGCGACGCGACCTTTTCGATGTTGATAGCCGGAAGGACATCCTGCCCTGTGACCGTCGCATCATCGTCATCGCCGACTTCATTGCCTTCATCGTCCTCGGCCGTCACCGCCGCGACGTTCGTTCGCGTCTCATCGGCGTTCAGCGTCACACCGTTGACGGTATAGTTGAAGACCCAGGTTTCCGTACTGTCGAGCAGCTCGTCACCATCGGTATCGCCGCTGACATAATGAATGCCGAGTGGATTCAGAACATCCACACCCTCGAGCAGGTCGATATCGTCGGTAAGGTCGCCAGGCGTCGCGTTGTCGTCGACGAGCGCGGTGATCGTCAGCGGGTCTGTCGTCGCGCTCTGGCTGGTCAGCGTATAGGTATAGGTGATGTTGGTCGGCTGGCCCTCCAGGATCGAGACCGAACTTGCGTCCTTTACCAGCGTGATCGCCGGCGGGACATCATTGACCGTGACAACGGCATCGTCGGCATCGTCAACCGAATTGCCTTCATCGTCCTCCGCGAACACTTGCGCGACATTCGTCCGCGTTGTGCCGGCATTGAAATTTAGGTCGTTGAGCGTGACCCGGAACGTCCAGATCTCGGTGTTTTGAAGCAGTCCATCCCCGTTGTCATCGCCGCTGACATAATAGACACCGAGATTGGTGCCGCTTGCACCGGTCAGCAGATTGATGTCGTCACTGGTATCGCCCGGCGTCGCATTGTCGTCGATGAAAGACGTCAACTTCAACGGATCGGTGTTCGAACTCTGGCTGGTGACAACATATGTGAAGGTGACGTCCGTAGGATCGCCTTCACCGAAGCTTGTCGGGTCCGCCGTCTTCTCCAAATGGATCGCGGGAAGGCCGTCACTGCCGATCTCGTCCGCCAGGACGCGCCATTCCTCGAATCCGCCATCAGCTCCGCTGAACTCGGAATAAAGTGTAAAATAGCCGGTTTTGTCCAAGAACAATGAGGTGGGGACCCGGAAGATATAATCGTCGCTGCCGCTGCCCGTATGTACGTCGGTCAGCAACAATGGGTCCTCCAGGTTGAAGACCTCGTTTAGGTCGACGAAACCATTGTCGAAATCCGTTCCATCGGCCGGATCCGCGGAATAGAAGAATCTCAGATCTTCGAGCGTGATCGGGGGATCGCCCGCTGCGTTGCCTTCGTTGAGGTCGAGCCTGAACTCGTAATAATCGATGCCGCCTTCGGTGACGATCTGCATCGAACTGAACTGAACGCTGTGAGTGAAGACGCCTTCCTTGTTGTCGGCCTCGTGGGGGTCGTCGGTGTTGAAACCTTCTTCATCGTCATGCGACTGCAGACGAAGGAAGGAATCATAGTTGCCGCTGCCGGAATTTACGTCGGACACGTCGTAGAGGACGCCCGTGCCCTCGATGTTGATGAATGCCATGACAAACCTCCACTACACAAACGGGAAGGAGCGTGGCGAATTAGGCCGGTTAACCGAAATTAAATAGCTATCGAAGGATAAGGTGCTGATACGCCTGCGAAATCATCACCTCGCGGTAAAATGATACCGCCTAAGGTACATTAATCATAAGTAAACGGAACTTCGGAACGACGGCCATTACAAGAGTTTGTTGATTGCCGTGGCCAGCATGACATCCCGATCGGTCAAAGCGTCAGCATCATGGGTCGTCAGCCTGAAATCGACACGATTCCAGACACTTGCGAACTCAGGATGATGGTCCACCTTCTCGGCATGCATGGCGACCCGGGTCAGGAATCCGAACGCTTCCGAGAAATCCTTGAAGCGAAAGCTTTTGTGGAGTGACTTGCCATCGGCGCCGAGCGCCCATCCATCGGGAATATCCATCGGCGCCCCTTATCACCTCCCTGCAATAATTTCCTGTCCTACGGGATGAGGCGGGGCTAGTGGGGCGGCGATATGGCCCGCCTGCAATTCGCCCGGTCACGAATGCCCACTGCCGGGACGTGACTTGAGCGGACGCCCATGTCAGTGCGAACATTGGTGAAGATTCGCGGGTCGAAGACTGGAGAAAATGCCATGGTCACCCTAGCCCCTGCCCCCGAGCTCGGCCCGCTGGGCCTTGAGAATCCGATGGGCACCGACGGCTTCGAGTTCGTCGAATATGCAGCGCCGGATCCTGAACTGCTGCGCAGCCTGTTCGCCAAGATGGGCTTCCCGGCCGTCGCCAAGCACAAGCGCAAGAATGTCACGCTGCACCGTCAGGGCGATATCAACTTCATCATCAATGCCGAGCCGGGCAGCCTTGCGGAGAAATTCGCTGAACTGCACGGTCCCTGCGCCTGCGCGATGGCTTTCCGGGTCAAGGATGCGAAGCATGCCCACGACCGCGCGATGAGCCTTGGCGCTACCGACGTTCACAACGATGTCGCGCCCGGCGAAATGGACATTCCCGCAATCGAAGGAATTGGCGGGTCGATCCTCTACCTCGTCGACCGTTACGGTGACAAAGGCACGATCTACGATGTCGATTTCGATTTCTATCCGGACGCGGCCCAGAAGGAAGCAAGCCACGCCTCGAACCTCACCTATCTCGACCACCTGACCCACAATGTGAATCGCGGGCGGATGGACCACTGGGCGGAATTCTATGAGCGGCTCTTCAACTTCCGCGAGATCCGCTACTTCGACATTGAAGGCAAGGTCACCGGGCTCTTTTCCAAGGCGATGACCTCGCCCGATGGAAAGATCCGGATCCCACTCAACGAGAGCCAGGACGACAAGAGCCAGATCGAGGAGTTCCTGCGCGAGTATAAGGGCGAGGGCATCCAGCACATCGCGCTCGGCAGCTCCGACATTTACCGCACCGTCGATACGCTCCGCGACCGCGGCATTCCGTTCCAGGACACGCCCGATACCTATTACGAGCTGGTCGACGAGCGCGTGAAGGGTCATGGCGAACCGACCGCGGAGCTTGAGAAGCGCCGCATCCTCGTCGACGGCGCGCCGACCGAAGGGCAGGGCTTGTTGCTGCAGATCTTCACCCAGAATGTGATCGGTCCGATCTTCTTCGAGATCATCCAGCGCAAGGGCAACGAAGGTTTTGGCGAAGGCAATTTCAAGGCGCTGTTTGAGAGCATCGAACTCGACCAGATCCGCCGCGGAGTGATCGACGCTGAGTAACAATCCTGCCGACGCTCTGGCCGAGCGCGTGGCCTTTGCGATGCTGGCCAATGAAGGCACCGGAAAGGCCTGGGGTATCCAGATCGAGGAAGCCCGAGAAGGCTATTCGCGCATCCGGATGAAGCTCACCCCCGACATGCTGAATGGGCATGGGAAGGCGCATGGCGGGATGGTCTATGCGCTGGCGGACACGGCATTCGCCTATGCCTGCAACAGCCGCAACGTCAGGACCGTCGGCGCGCAGGCGACGATGGTGTTCCTGGACGGCGCCGAACTGGGCGAAGTGCTTGTCGCCGAAGCACAGGAACAGGCCCTTGTCGTCCGCTCAGGCGTCTACAATGTCAGCGTGCGGACCGACGCCGGAAGGCCGGTGGCCGAGTTCCAGGGATTTTCGAGATCGCTTGGCGGTCCCTATATCGAGACCGGAGACGAAGATTGACCGATGCCTACATCTGCGACGCCATCCGGACGCCCATCGGCCGCTACGCCGGGGCTTTGAAGGAAGTGCGGCCCGACGACCTTGCGGCCATTCCGCTGAGGGCGCTGAAGGAACGCAATCAAGGCATCGACTGGTCGGCGCTAGACGACATCATCCTCGGCTGCGCCAACCAGGCGGGCGAAGATAATCGCAATGTCGCGCGCATGGCCGCGCTATTGGCTGGCCTTGGCACCACCGCGCCAGGCACCACGATCAACCGCCTTTGCGGCTCTGGCTTGGACGCGGTGGCAATGGCAGCCCGAGCGATCAAGGCCGGCGAAGCCGACCTGATCGTCGCCGGCGGCGTCGAAAGCATGACCCGAGCGCCGTTCGTAATGCCCAAGGCGGAAGGGCCGTTCAGCAGGGCCAATGCCATCTACGACACCACCATCGGCTGGCGCTTCGTCAACAAGAAGCTGAAGGCGGAGTTCGGCATCGATTCCATGCCGGAGACCGCCGAAAATGTGGCCGAGGAATTCCAGGTCAGCCGCGAAGACCAGGACCGGTTCGCTGCGGAGAGCCAGCGGCGCGCCGCCGCCGCCCAGGCCAATGGCCGCCTCGCCGCCGAAATCGTCCCCGTCACCATCCCGCAGCGGAAGGGCGATCCCATCATCGTCGACCACGACGAGCATCCGCGCGAAACCAGCGCCGAAGCGCTCGCCAAATTGAAGCCCATCGTTCGCGAGGACGGCTCCATCACCGCCGGCAATGCCAGCGGCGTCAACGACGGCGCTGCGGCACTGATCGTCGCCTCGCAAGCAGCGGTCGAAAAATATGGCCTTACCCCGCGAGCCAAGGTTCTAGGTGGCGCGGTCGCTGGCGTTCCTCCCCGGATCATGGGGATCGGCCCCGCGCCGGCGACGAACAAGCTGCTTGAGCGGTTGAGCTTGCAAGTGAGCGACCTGGACGTCGTCGAACTGAACGAGGCCTTCGCTGCCCAGGGCCTTGCTGTGATGCGCCAGCTTGGACTTCCCGACGACGCCGCCCATGTGAATCCTAACGGCGGCGCGATAGCGCTCGGCCATCCACTCGGCATGTCAGGCGCCCGGCTGGCGATGACCGCTACCGAGGAATTGCAACGCAGCGGCGGCCGCTACGCGCTGGCCACCATGTGCATTGGCGTCGGCCAGGGCATCGCGCTGGCGCTGGAGCGCGTGTGAGCGAGGCGGGCATCCGCGCCGTCCTGGAGACGGTGATGGATCCGGAAATCCCGGTCGTGTCGGTGATGGATCTCGGCATCGTTCGCGACGTTCGCCCCGACAAAGTGACGATCACGCCGACCTATTCGGGTTGCCCGGCGACCGATGTGATCGAACGAACGGTCCGCGAAGCGCTCGATGCCAACGGCTATCGCAATGTCGCAATCGAAACCGTGCTGACGCCGCCCTGGACCACCGATTGGATCAGCGACGAAGGCAAGGAACGGCTGCGCGAATATGGCATCGCCCCGCCCGAACTAACCAAGGCGGCTACCTGCCCGCAATGCGGCTCAACCGACACGGAAGAAGTAAGCCGCTTCGGCTCAACGCCCTGCAAAGCCCAATGGCGCTGCAAGGATTGTCTGGAACCGTTCGACCGGTTCAAATGCCACTAGCTAGCCGCATTGCCCCCTGTGCAGCAGCTTGTGATCGGCCAGCACGAGCGCGACCATTGCTTCGACTACCGGCGCACCACGAATTCCGACGCAAGGATCGTGACGGCCGCCGATGCCGATGCTCGACGTCGGCTTGAAAGCCACGCGAACGACGATCGCCTTGCCGGTAGAGATGCCGCCATCGATGCCGCTGGCCTTTTTGGCCTCCATGCTCTCGCTGCCGCGAGCGCGACCAGCGGCGAAGCCTTCGCCGATCTCGACACCTTTGACGGCGTTAATCCCCATGCAGGCTGCTGCAAGTTCCGCATCCAGCTTGGCATAAATGGGCGCGCCCCATCCGATCGGAACGCCGGTCGCAACGCATTCGATGATCGCACCTAAGCTGTCGCTGCCGGATCGAGCCTCGTCGAGCATCTCTTCCCAGCGGCTCTCGTCCTGCTCGCCGCCAATCTCGACCACGGCGGCCGCGATGTTCACCTCCGGGATCACCAGCCTCGCCACCGCCCCGCCGGCTACCCGCATCGCGGTTTCTCGGGCAGACGCCCGACCGCCGCCGCGCGGATCGCGAAAGCCATATTTGGCGTCGTAGGCAGCGTCGGCATGGCCAGGTCTTGGAGGCAGGTTGGAATAGTCGGCGGATCGCGCGTCGACATTGTCGATCATCATCGCGATCGGCGTCCCGGTCGTCCGGCCCTCATAGGTGCCGGACAAGATCCTGACCCGATCCGGCTCCTGCCGCGGCGAGACATTCTTCGACGTCCCCGGCCGCCTGGCATCGAGAAAGCGTTGTACCCAAGGCTCGTCGAGCTCCAGCCCCGGCGGGCAGCCGTCGACCACGCATCCGATTGCGGGCCCGTGGCTCTCGCCCCAGGTTGTCAGCCGCAACATATGACCGAAGCTGTTGATGCTCATCCGATATCGGCTCCGATCGACTTCATCACCTCGACAAAGCCCGGGAAACTGGTGCCGATCATTTCGGCCTCGTCAACCTCGACTGGCTGCTGGGATGCCACACCCAGCGACAAGAACGCCATCGCGACACGGTGGTCGCCCTGCGTGGAAATAGCTGCCCCGCCGCGCACACTCCCCTTGCCGAAGATACGCAAACTGTCGCCGTCAGGGATCGCGGTAACGCCGCAAGCGGCCAGTCCGGCAACAATTGAGCCGAGCCGATCGCTTTCCTTGATGCGCAGTTCGCTCAGTCCCTCGATCACGCTTTCGCTATCGGCAAAGGCACAGGCAATCGCGAGCGCGGGGATCTCGTCGATCATCGCTGGGATCCGCTCCGCACCGACATGACAGGGTGCAAGCCTTGCCCCACGGACGCGCACATCGGCGAGGATCTCGCCGGACTGGATGCGCTCGTTCGAAAGCTCAATATCCGCGCCCATTGCCTCAAGCGTTTCGTACAGCCCGGTGCGAAGCGGATTGACCAGCATCCCCCGTACCAGCACGTCCGAGCCCGGCGTGATCGAAGCGGCGACTAGCGGGAAGGCTGCTGCCGACGGATCAGCGCCGATTGCCAACCCGCATCCGCTGAGCTTTCGCTTCTCGCCCAACGAAATAACCCAGCCGTCGGGCGTGTCGTCGACCGAAACCGGGCAGCCAAACCGGGCGAACATGATCTCCGTATGGTCGCGGCTCGGCCATGGCTCGACGACACTGACGGACGCACTTGTTCCAAGACCGGCGAGCAGGATTGCCGATTTTACCTGGGCCGATGCGGGTACATTGCGATACTCGATGCCACCCAGCCGGCCGCCGGCGACGGTAATTGGAAGATATTCTCCGCCGTCGATTGTCGCGCCCATCCGCGCCAGCGGCCCTGCAACCCGCTTCATCGGCCGCGCCGACAATGAGGCATCGCCCGTAAAGGTCGCACGGACGTCCGGCATTCCGGCTACTGCGCCCATCAGGAGGCGCGCGGTCGTGCCGCTATTGCCGCAATCGACTGGCCCTTCCGGGGATTGCCATGATTGTCCATGCACGATCCAGGCGTCGTCCGATCGCTCGACAGGAACACCAAATGCTTCGATCGCGCGAACGGTCGAGAGCACATCTTCGCTTTCCAATAGCCCGATGATCCGCGTCTCGCCCGTCGCCATAGCGCCCAGGATCAGCGCGCGATGGGAACTGCTTTTGTCACCCGGGATCGCCGCCTCGCCTATCAGCGGGCCGCCGGGCCTTGCGGTAAGCTTCACGCCATCAGCGCCGCGATATGGGCGGCGAGGTCGATCGCCTGCGCGCGGTTGAGGCGCGGGTCGCAAGCCGTCAGCCAATTCTTGTCGAGCTCCGCGATCGATGCGGGACCGCGTCCGCCGATGCATTCGGTCACATCCAGCGCGCTCATTTCCAGGTGAACGCCGCCACCATGCACGCCCTCCGCCTGCGCGATTGCGAAGAAGGCGTCGATCTCGGCCAATATGTCAGGCAAGCGGCGCACCTTGCGCTTGCCCGTCATGCTGGTGTTGCCGTGCATCGGGTCGATCGTCCAAACGACCGGCCTGTCCTTCGCGGCGCGCATCAAAGGCGGCAGCAGCTGCCGAATCTTCTTGGCCCCGAAGCGGCCGATCAGCACGAGCTTTCCAGGACTTCCCACGGGATCCAATCTGTCGATCAGGCGGCAAAGCTCCTCGGGCTGGAGCGATGGGCCACATTTGACTCCGACGACATTCTCGATGCCGCGAAGATATTCGACATGCGCCCCATCGACCTGACGAGTCCGGTCGCCCAGCCAAAGCATGTGACCCGAGGTCGCCCACCACCGACCGGCCGGATCGCGGCGGGTCAGTGGTTCCTCATAGGGCAGCAGCAATGCCTCATGGCTGGTAAAGATCGGTGGATCGGAACCGCGCGCTGCAGCCAGGCTGGCCGCCGTTCCAACCGACTGCATGTGGGCGCGGATCATTCTTTGCGGGTCGGCGCGGCGGCTCAGCGCATCGAACGATGTCCCGTTGACGATATCGCCCCGATAAGCAGGAAGCGTCTCGCCCTCATGCGTTTCGGTCTGTGCACTTCTGGGCTTGGCGAACTGGCCGGCGATTCGTGCAACTTCGATCAGCGGCCCATTGACGGCAGGTCGGATCTTGGCCGCCATCTCCTCGAACAGGCCAACGATACCGGAGACCTGCTCCGCGACGGGGTCGTCGAAACTCTCGGCGCAATCGCCGCCCTGGAGGAGAAACCCGCGTCCTTCGGCGAGACCCGCCATTGCCTGCCGCAGGCGCTGCGCATCCTGAAATGCGATGACAGGCGCCGCGGCTTCCAGTCTCGCCTCGACCGATTTGAGCTGCTCGGGCTCGCCATAGCTGGGCATCTGGTTGGCCGGGAATCGGCGCCAGCTTGCCGGATACCACCCCAGGTTCGATACGAGCGTCGCACTCATTGCGCTGCGCCCTAGCCCATTCATGGCCGCTTGCCAAAGCATGGGATGATCGCTTTTCTTGCCTGGGGAGAGGAACGATGGCGATCCAGTTCGATCAGGGAGCAGTGCTGCCGGCCGCAAGGCCCTGGTATCGCCACCTCTACGTCCAGGTCCTGATTGCCATTCTGCTCGGAATCATGATCGGCCATTTCTGGCCGGCCACCGGGGAAGCGCTGAAGCCGCTCGGCGACGGGTTCATCAAGCTCGTACGCATGATCATCGCTCCGGTGATTTTCCTGACGATCGTCACGGGCATCGCCGGAATGCGCGACCTGCGACGCGTCGGCCGCGTTGCGCTGAAGGCCTTCGCTTACTTCCTCTTCTTTTCGACGCTTGCGCTGATCATCGGCCTCATCGTCGCCAACGTCGTGCAGCCCGGCGACGGCCTCAATATCGACCCTGCAACGCTCGATCCGTCCAAGATCCGCGATTACGCCAGCAAGGCGCATGAATCGACCATATCCGGCTTCCTGCTGGAGACGATCCCGGACACGTTCTTGTCCGCGCTGACCGCCGGCCATATCCTTCAGGCGCTGCTGGTTTCGATCCTGTTCGGGGTCGCTCTCGCACTTGTCGGCGACAAGGGAGAGAAGGTGCTGGACCTTCTCAACCAGCTGTCGGTGGTCATGTTCCGGCTCGTCGCGATCATCATGGCCGTGGCGCCGATCGGAGCGTTCGGGGCCATGGCCTTCACTATCGGCAAATATGGCGTCGGTAGTCTCGCCAACCTCGCCGCCTTGGTCGCAACATTCTACGCAACATCATTGCTATTCGTCCTGGTCGTGCTCGGCGCGGTCGCCCGTCTCGCGGGCTTTTCGATCTTCAAACTAATCGCCTATCTGAAGGCCGAACTGCTGCTCGTACTCGGCACCTCGTCGAGCGAAAGTGCGCTTCCATCCCTGATCGAGAAGCTGGAACGCGCCGGATGCCCCAAGTCGATTGTCGGCCTGGTGGTACCGACCGGCTACTCCTTCAATCTGGACGGCACCAACATCTACATGACCCTGGCCGCCCTGTTCATTGCCCAGGCAGTCGGGATCGACCTTAGCCTGGGTGAGCAGCTGTTGCTCCTTGGAGTCGCGATGCTGTCATCCAAGGGCGCGGCGGGAATTACCGGTGCCGGCTTCATCACCCTCGCGGCGACGCTCTCCATCGTGCCATCGGTCCCGGTCGCCGGCATGGCGCTGATCCTCGGCATCGACCGGTTCATGAGCGAATGCCGGAGCCTCACCAACTTCATCGGAAATGCGGTTGCGACGGTGGTTGTCACCCGCTGGGAAGGAGCGCTGGACAGGGAGCAGTTCGACCTGGCGCTTGCCGGCAAACTTCCGAGCGTCGACCGCATCGCACCGGCGGAAATCGCAGCCTAGGCGTTGAGCTGTTCGACGGCTTGATCGTAGAGGGAGCGGCTCGCCGCGGCGACGATCCGGCCACCCGAGAAATCGTCCCCACCAACCCAATCGCCGATATGTCCGCCTGCCCCGCGCACCACGGCAACGAGCGCGTCATAATCGTGCGGCTTCAGACCATTTTCGACAACCAGGTCGAGGTCCCCCGTCGCGATCCGCGCATAGGCCATCGCGTCCAGCCCGAAACGGGTCAGCCGGCACTGGGTCCTCACCCGTTCGAACGCTTCGAACTCGTGACCGATGAAGAGATTTGGATCCGTGGTGGAAAGGCGCGCCTCGGCGAGCCGGTCGCACCCGCTCGACCTGGCCGTCCGGCCGTTCCGAAGGGTCCCTCCACCAACAGCGACCAGGCATTCGTCAAGCGCCGGAAGGTCAATCATGCCGGCAATGTGGTGTCCGTCTTCCAACAGGCCGACAAGCACTGCCCAGCTAGGCAATCCGCAAACTAGGGCCCGCGTCCCGTCGACCGGGTCAAGGCTCCATCGGATCGGCGCGTCCGGGCGCGACATCCCATATTCCTCACCCCAAATCCCGTGCTGCGGATAATGCTGTTCGATCAGCGCGCGCAGGCCACGTTCCGCCGCACGATCGGCCTCGGTTACCGGGTCGAAACCAGCCGACGACTTATTGTCAGCGACCAGTCCGCGCTCAAGCTCTGTAGCGACTGCGGCCCGGGCGACAGCAGAAAGCTCAGCAAAAAACGACCGATCCATGGTGAACCCCAAACCATCAGCAGAACAGTACGGCAAGCCCGCCTGATGCTGCATCGCGCAAATATTTGTGCATATGCTAACAAAAGCTTGGAAACTCGGCGCGGTTCAATTCGTTAGGATGTGGGGGGCCGACGTTTCGGTCGCGCATCCCTTTCCAGCTTTTGGAAGTCGAGGCGTGATGTTTGATTTCGACATTCTTCCGGATTCCGACCAGGGCGGCCGTGGCGAGCGGCGCCGTGCCGCTCCGTTCGGGCGGCTGGCGTTGATCGGCAATGCGTTGCCGCGCAAATGCGGATTGGCGACCTATACGAGCCATGTCGCGGATGCGCTGCGAGATCTTTATCCCGACATGACGGTCGATCATTACGCGATGGATGACTCAACGGGCGTCTTCTACTCGGGCTCGATCCGCACCATCGACGCGGAAAATATCGATGATTATCAAGGTACTGCCGAACGCATTGAAGCGAGCGGCGCCGATGCGATCTGGTTGCAGCATGAGTTCGGAATTTTCGGCGGAACGGCCGGCTCCCATATCCTGGAACTGGTTGGCGCGACCGACCTGCCGCTCATCCTGACGCTCCATACCGTCCTGGAGGAGCCGGACGATGGCCAGGAAGTCGTCCTGAAACGACTGGTTGCCCGGGCCGACCGCGTGATCGTGATGTCGTCGACGGGCGCCGAGATACTGAAGCGGCGCTATGGGGTTTCGGCCGAGCGGCTGCGCATCATTCCACATGGCGTCCCGGACCGGCCGCTGTGCGATCCGGACTGCCTCAAGGCCAAGTTCGGGTGGGCCGGCCGCAAGGTGCTGATGACGTTTGGGCTGCTCGCGCCAAGCAAAGGCATCCGCCATATGATCGAGGCAATGCCCGCAATCGTCAGCGAGCATCCCGAGGCCCTTTATGAGGTGGTCGGCGCAACGCACCCGAACCTCGTCCGCAATCAAGGCGAGCGGCATCGGCGAATGCTCATGGACCTCGCCCGTGAGCTGGGCGTGGAGGAGCATGTCCGGTTCCTCGATCGCTTCGTCGAGCAGGAAGAGTTGCTCGACATGCTTCAGGCAGCCGACATCTACGTGACCCCTTATCTCAACATGGAGCAGGTGACATCGGGCACGCTCAGCTATGCGTTCGCCGTCGGAAAGCCGATCATTGCCACGCCTTACGTCCACGCCCGCGAAATTTTGGGCGATGGTCAGGGAATATTGGTGCCGCCGACCGATTCATCGGCTTTGGCCTGCGCAGCCCTTGACCTGCTGAACGACGATGCGTTGCGGTCGAGGATTGGGCGAGCAGCCTATGAGGACGGCCGGGCCATGCTGTGGCCAAATGTCGTTGAGCAGTCGCTAGCACAGCTTCCGACAAGACCAAGACTGGTCGCAAGTCATTCGCCAGCGCCGCATCCATCGACGCTCCCGCTCGACGCGATCGAGCGGATGTCCGATGCCGTCGGAATGATCCAGCATGCCGTTTATCGGGTACCGGATCGCAATCATGGCTACTGCATAGATGACAATGCCAGGGCGCTGATGACGATGGTTCGGCGCGGCGACGATCGCCGGGCCGCCGAGCTTGCCTCAACCTATGCCGCCTTCATCCAGCATGGCTGGAACCCGGCCGAAGGACGGTTCCGCAACTTCATGGCCTATGATCGCCGCTGGCTTGAGGACTGCGGGTCCGAGGACAGCAACGGCCGAACGATCTGGGCGCTTGGAATGACCGCAACGCGATCGCCATGGCCGGGCCTTCGTGAATGGTCCTCCAGACTGTTCGACGAAACCGCGCCGATCGCGGCCGATTTCACCGCGTTGAGGGCGCGGGCATTCGCTGCTTTGGGCGGCTACGAGCGCTTGTCGAGGCGCGGGAATCACGAGGTCGCGCGCTCGCTCCTTCGGGCTGCTGCGGAGCATCTTCTGGAATCGCACAGTCAATATGCGCGCGACGATTGGAACTGGTTCGAACCGTCGCTGGCCTATGACAATGCCCGCCTGCCGGAAGCGCTCATTCGCGCCGGCCAGGCGCTGGACGATCGATCGATGGTGCAACTTGGCCTCGCCACGCTGGAATGGCTGCGTGCCCGGCAATCCAGCCCCCGGGGAATGTTCCGACCTGTCGGCTGCAAGAGTTTTGGACGGCCCTATGCAGCTCCGCTAGCGTTCGACCAGCAACCGCTGGAGGCCACGGCGACAGTAGATGCGGCGGCCGCAGCGTTCCAGGTCACCGGCGACTCCAAATGGCGCCAGATGGCGCAGGATGCGTTCGCCTGGTTCTTTGGTAGCAATGATGCCGCCATGCCGATGGCAAATGCGTCCGACGGAAGCTGCTTCGACGGGCTCATGGCCACGGGGA
Organism: Sphingomonas caseinilytica; assembly: GCF_023516455.1. Lineage (GTDB taxonomy): Bacteria > Pseudomonadota > Alphaproteobacteria > Sphingomonadales > Sphingomonadaceae > Sphingomicrobium > Sphingomicrobium caseinilyticum. Next base: position 126,618 of record NZ_JAMGBA010000002.1, read on the forward strand.
TCAATCGCAACCAAGGGGCTGAATCCATCCTGTCGCTGCATCTCGCCGCGCAGTCCGTTCGGGAAATCTTTCGGGACGGCAAAGCGTCTGGACAGGAGCGCCCCAGCGACGCAGAAGCGAGGTCCCTCGCCGCAAGCTGACAAGGTCGATGCTCCAGTCTGAACTTCACCCGTTAAGGCTCAAGGCGGACCCGTCTCGAGTCGTGGTTCGTCCTTTCCACCTGGCGTGGCAGGGATCGAAATCCGACCCCGGGCGCGCTCGCCGGCTGGTGGACCAGGTGCTGACGCTCAGCGACCAGGAGATCGGCCGGCAGTTGCAGCATGTGATGCAGAATTTCGAGCAGCGGCATTGGCAGACCAGGAAGGTCTTCCTCAAACGCTTCCGGGAGGTTTCCGGATTGCTGAACCTTTCCCTGACAGGCATCGGCGAGAAGCGGCAACAGCTGATCGGCGCCTATTTCTGCCAGGAATATAGCTATGCGGCTGCGGCGCTGATGAACCCCAGCGTTGTCCCGCACCCCGATCAAAGCGGGCTGGATCGCCACACCGTCCGTTTCCTGATGTCGCTCCGGGCGGTCGGTGAAGGGCACATCAGTTCGATTGCTTTTCGCGAGGGCCTCGTTTCCGACAATGGCGGGCTTGAGCTTGCTCCAGAACCGCCATTCGCCGTTGCCGCCGACGCGCCCGAGCTGGACAGGCTGTGCGGCGACTGCGCGGTCACCGTGTACCGAAGCGAGGATTCCAATCTTTCCGGTACCGTCATTTTCCCGGTGACCCCGGCCCAGTCCAACGGCCTTGAGGATCTTCGCCTCACCTATTTCACCCACGAGGACGGAAGCACCGAATATCTCGGTACCTATACGGCCTTTTCCGGCCGCGAGATCCGGTCCGAGCTACTTCGAACGCGCGATTTCCGCGCCGCCGAGCTGATGCCGATGACGGGCGACGCAACGCGCAACAAGGGGCTTGCGCTGTTCCCCGAGAAGATCGGCGGCCGCTTCATGATGATCGGCCGCCAGGACGGGCAGAACATGTATCTGCTCGATTCCGACGATGTTACCCACTGGCACGGCGGAAGCCTGCTCATGGCTCCCAAGTTCGCCTGGGAATTCATCCAGATCGGCAATTGCGGAGCACCGATCCTGATTGACGAAGGCTGGCTGGTGTTGACCCATGGCGTTGGCGCAATGCGGCAATATGCGCTCGGGGCGGTGCTGCTCGATCGCCAGGATCCGTCGAAGATACTTGGGCGCACGCGCTATCCGATCCTCCAGGCGGAGAATGACGATCGCAACGGTTATGTGCCCAATGTCGTTTACACCTGTGGCGGCATGCGCGTCGGTGACCAGCTGTTCATGCCTTACGGAATTTCGGACAGTTCGATCGGCTTCGCGTTCCTGCCATTGAAGGAACTGGTTCAGGCCCTGGATTGAGAGGCGCCTTGGAAAAGCTCGCGACGAAGATTGTCGATAAGCCCTGGGGCCGGCGCGGGATCGACTCGCGGTTCGGGGTCGAGCCCGATCGCCAGGTCGGCGAGATCTGGTTCGAGCCGCCATCCGGACATGACCTCGACGTCATGGCAAAATATCTGTTCACGACCGAGCGGCTATCGATCCAGGTCCATCCCAATGACGCGACCGCGAGGGAGCGGGGTTATCCGCGTGGCAAGGACGAGTGCTGGGTCGTTCTTGATGCTGCTGATGATGCGGAGCTCGGAATCGGGACGGTACGAGATGTCGACCCACAGGATCTTATGCGTGCAGCAAAGGACGGCTCGATCGTCGAGCTGATGGATTGGAAACGGCCGCAGAAGGGCGACTTCATCTATAATCCGGCAGGTACGATCCATGCGCTGGGCCCGGGCCTCACGGTTCTCGAAATCCAGCAGGCAGTCGATCTCACCTACCGGCTTTACGACTATGGAAGGCCGCGCGACCTGCACCTCGACGAAGCCGCCGATGTCGTCGAGGCGCGCCCGCATCACAACGACCTCGACACCAATGTCGGAGAGGCCAGCAAGCTGCTGGTCGACGGGCCGCATTTCGGCGTCGCCTGGTGCGTCAAGGAGCCACCTGAGCTTCCTGCGCGGATGCGCGACGTGCAGCTGCTTCCGATCGACTGTCCGGTCGGAATTGTGAAACCCGGGGAGTGCGCCCTGATTGACGCGGGCGCCGCGAGGACGTTGATGTGCGAGGGCCGGTTCATACTGGCCTGGTCGACCGAATAGCCCGCGAGCATTTGGGGGAAATTATGGCAGAAGCCTATATCGTCGAAGCATTGCGAACAGCGGGCGGTCGCCGTGGCGGCGCGCTTCGGGAGTGGCATCCGGCGGACTTGGGAGCCGCGGTGCTGGATGCCCTGGTCGGCCGAAGCGGCATCGACCCGGCAGCCGTAGAAGATGTTATCGCAGGCTGCGTCAGCCAGGTCGGTGAACAGAGTTTCCACATTGGCCGCAACATGGTCATGGCCTCCGATCTACCCGACAGCGTCCCCGCCGTCAGTATCGACCGGCAGTGCGGTAGCTCCCAGCAAGCGCTGCACTTCGCCGCGCAGGCGGTGATGAGCGGAACGCAGGACGTGGTGATTGCAGCCGGGGTCGAGAGCATGACGCGCGTCCCAATGGGGACGCCGGTTATCCTGCCGATGCAGGCGGGGATCGGAATCGGTCCGTGGCCGCAATCGATCAAGGGGCGCTATGGCGTCGACCAGTTCAGCCAGTTCACCGGCGCCGAGATGATGGCGCAAATCTATGGCTTCGTCCGCGAAGAGTTGGATCAGTTCGCGCTGGACAGTCATCGCAAGGCGGCGGCCGCCGCCGACAACGGGGCCTTCAAGCGCGAGATCGTCACCCTCGACGGCCTCGACAAGGAGGGCGGCCCTTGCCACCACGACCGCGATGAAGGCATTCGCGCCGATGCCAGCCTGGCAGGCCTCGCTGAATTGAAGACGATCGCGCCCGATGGAATGATCACGGCCGGCAACGCCAGCCAGGTCTGCGACGGGGCGTCGGGCGTGCTGGTCGTCAGCGAGCGGGCGCTCAAGGATCATGGGCTGACGCCGATTGCCCGGATCGACAATCTCACGGTCACCGCCGGCGACCCGGTCATCATGCTTCAGGAGCCGATCCCCGCAACTCGCCGCGCGCTGGAGCGATCGGGGCGGAAGCTCGACGAGATCGACCTTTACGAGGTGAACGAGGCCTTCGCTCCGGTGCCGCTGGCATGGCTCAAGGAAATCGATGCCGATCCGGAGCGGCTCAATGTCAACGGCGGTGCGATCGCGCTTGGCCACCCGCTCGGTGCCAGCGGGACCAAGCTGATGGCGACATTGGTCCATGCGCTGCGTGCTCGCGGCAAGCGCTATGGCCTGCAGACGATGTGCGAAGGCGGCGGCATCGCCAATGTGACGATCGTCGAGGCACTTTAGCGGATCAATGAAAATCCCGCGACTTGGGCAGCACTCTTACATTGCGTGGATGGCCATGCCGTTCTGGAAGAGTTTGAAGTGAGTCTTCCGTCAGTCGTTTGAGCAGATCGCTCCGATCGAAAACCCGCCGCGCGATGACGTGCATGACGCCTTCCTTGCTGCGCTGGATTTCGCCTTCGACCTCCATCAGCCGGGCAGCCATCACCTCGCGCCGATAGCGTTCGAAGTCACGAGCCCAGAGCAGCACGTTGGTGATTCCACTTTCGTCCTCAAGTGTGATGAAGAGCGCATTACCCTTGCCCGGCCGTTGGCGGATCAGGACCACGCCGGCGACCCGTTCTATCCTGCCGTTTCGGGCCTTCGCCGCTTCCGCGCAGCTCAGCACCCTCTCGCGCTCGAACACGGAACGGAGGAATTGCATCGGATGACCTTTTAGCGACAGGCGCGTTACCTGGTAATCGGTCACCACTTCTTCCGGCAGCGGCATCGCCGGAAGCTCCATTTCCGGCTCCTCACCCAACTCGGCGGCTTCCGCCGAAGCAAATAACGGCAGCACGCCTTGCGGAGTCCGCCGCGCTTCCCACAGCGCTTCCCGTCGCCCGAGATCGATCGAGCCGAAGGCATCGGCATCGGCCAGCAGCCGTAGCGCCCGTGATGGCAAGGCAGCCCACTGGCTCAATTGCTCGACATGGGTGAAGCCGCGTCCGCGCGCCGCGACCAGACGTTCCGCCCAATCCTTTCGAAAGCCGTCGACCTGGCGGAAGCCCAGCCGGAGCGCGAGCCCGCCGTCATCACGTCGCTCGAGCAGATTGTCATGCTCGCTGGCATTGATGTCCGCCTCAAGCACCTCGACTCCATGTTCGCGCGCGTCGCGGACCAGCTGGGCCGGTGCGTAGAAACCCATCGGCTGCGAATTCAGGAGCGCGCAGGTGAAGACCGCCGGATGATGGCACTTCAGCCAAGCCGAGACATAGACCAGCTTTGCAAAGCTCTGGGCGTGGCTTTCCGGAAAGCCGTAGCTGCCGAAGCCCTTGATCTGGTTGTAGCAGCGCTCGGCGAAATCGCGGTTATAGCCCCGCGCCACCATCCCCTCGACCATCTTCGCTTCATAACGATGGATGGTGCCGACATTGCGGAAGGTGGCCATGGCGCGGCGAAGGCCATTGGCTTCGTCGGGCGTGAAGCCGGCAGCGACGATGGCGATCTTCATCGCCTGTTCCTGGAACAGTGGCACGCCAAACGTCCGGCCAAGAACCTCCTTCAATTCGTTGGCCGGATGCGGTGGCCCGGGTGAGGGAAGATCGGCTTTCTCCTCGCCGTTCCGGCGGCGGAGATAGGGGTGGACCATGTCGCCCTCGATCGGTCCAGGTCGGACCAAGGCAACCTCGATCACCAGGTCGTAGAAGCAGCGGGGTTTGAGCCTCGGCAGCATGTTGATCTGCGCCCGGCTTTCGACCTGGAACACGCCGATGCTGTCCCCTTCGCACAGCATGTCATAGACCGCCGGATCTTCGCCCGGCACCGTGTCGAGTTGATAATCGCCGAGTCCGTGGAGCCGCATCAGGTCGAAGCTTTTGCGGATGCAGGTCAGCATCCCCAACGCCAGCACATCGACCTTCATCAGGCCCAGGTCGTCGATGTCGTCCTTGTCCCATTCGATGAAGGTCCGGTCCTTCATCGCGGCATTATGGATCGGGACGATCTCGTCCAGCCGTCCTTCGGTCAGCACATAGCCGCCGACATGCTGCGACAGGTGGCGGGGGAATTTGAGCAGGCGCTCCACCAACGCCCGGAGCCGCGCGATCTCCGGGTTGGCGAGCGTCAGCCCGGCTTCGGAGAACCGCTCATCCTCCAGTTCATTCTCATAACTTCCCCAGCTGGTGTTCGCGAGCCGGGCAGTGACATCCTCCGACAGGCCCAGCGCCTTGCCGACTTCGCGCACCGTGCTGCGCGACCGGTAATGGATGACGGTCGCGGCGATGCCCGCCCGTTCTCGTCCGTAGCGCTCATAAACATACTGCATCACCTCCTCGCGCCGCTCATGCTCGAAATCGACATCTATGTCGGGCGGCTCGCGGCGCTCTTCGGACAGGAAACGGGTGAAGAGCAGGTTGTTCTCGACCGGATCGATCGGCGTGATCCCAAGCAGGTAGCAGACCAGGCTGTTGGCGGCGGACCCGCGCCCCTGGCAGAGGATCGGCGGTTCCCGCGATCGGGCGAAATGAACGATGTCGTGAACGGTGAGGAAGTAGTTGGCGTATTGGCATTTGCGAATGAGACCGAACTCCTCGTCCAGCACCCTCTGCCATTTTGCTGGGAGCCCTTCGGGAAAGCGGCGCTTCGCCTCCGTCATCACCAGATGTTCCAGCCAGCCTTGGGGCGCCCATCCTTCCGGCACCGGCTCGTGGGGATACTCATATTTGAGCTCGTCGAGGGTGAAGTCGATGCGGTCGAGGAGACGAAGGCTTTCCTCCACCGCCTCCGGGCAATCGAGGAACAGCTGCTCCATTTCTTGCGACGACTTCAAATGCCGCTCGGCATTGGCGGCAAGCAACCGGCCGGCTGACCGGATCGTCACGCCTTCGCGGATGCAGGTGACGATGTCGTGCAGCGGGCGGTCCCGGGGCGACGCGTAGAGCGCATCGTTGGTGGCAAGGAGCGGAATTCCGACCCGATCCGCCAGTTGCCTGAGCCGTATCAGGCGGCGCCGGTCGCGGCCTTGCCGAGGCATGGACGCCCCGAGCCACACCTCTCCGGCCCGCGCCTGGGCCAAGCGCCTCAACAGAAATTCATGCCCTTCGTCGGCCAGTACGATCAGCAGCAGCTCTTCCGAATGATCGACCAGGTCGGCGAAATTGAGGATGCAGTCGCCCTTCTCGGCCCGCCGGTTGCCGGTGGTGAGCAACCTTGTCAGCCGCCCCCAGCCATGACGGGTCGTGGGATAGGCGATGATGTCCGGGGTCGCGTCGGCGAACACCAACCGGGCGCCGACAACCAGCTTGAAATCGATGTCGCCGGCCAGTGCGGCCCTCGCCTTTTCGCGCGCTTCCTCAAGTGCGGACCAGGCCCGAACCACGCCGGCCACGCTGTTGCGATCGGCGATCCCGATCCCGGTCATGCCCAGCTCCAGCGCCTTGGCGACCATGTCGGCCGGATGGGATGCGCCGCGAAGGAAGGAGTAATTGGTCGCGGCGACAAGCTCGGCGAAACTCATGCGAACAGGCCGTGGAGGTACCATTGCGGCTTCGGTTTTTCCCCGAACAGCCCGTGCCGGAAGACCCAGAACCGCCGTCCCCGCACATCCTCGACCCGATAATAGTCGCGGGTGAGGCCGGGCTTGTCGATCGCCCCGTCGCGCCGCTTCCACCATTCGGAAGCGATCCGCTCCGGTCCTTCGAACCGCTTGATGTCGTGAAGCTTGCGGCGCCAGCGGAAACGGTGGGGCGGTCCGTCGGGAACTCCGGCCATGACCTCGATCGGCTGTGGCGGATCGAACAGGTGCAGCGGGCGGAGCGGCGGCTCCCCGGGAACCGCTTCCGGCCAATCGGCGACGGGGCGGCTGGTTTCGACGGCCGGCAGCTCGAGCTGCATCTGCTCCGGAATATGGGTGTCCTGCGCGGCGAGGCGCCGGATCCTGTTCCGTCCCAGCCTTGTGCTCAGCCGGTCGATCAGCGCCGCGACCTCGGCCTCCTTGACCGCACCCCCTTCCAGTCTGAGCTGAGTTACCGCCAGTGTCTCGACCACGGGCACGGAAAGACGGATGAGGTCGAAACCGAAGCCGGGATCGATCGGGTCGCTCAATCCCTCGATCCGCTCGTTCATCAGGCGGATGACCATGGCGCAATCTCGGGTCGGCTGGCCGGTCTCGACGGCGAGCGGGCGGATGAGGCCGTCACTTCGGAAAAAACTGGCCTCGAAGCGCCGGCCGCCTTCGCCCCTTTCTTCCATCTGGCGCGCTACCTCCGCCGTCAGCTCGCCCAGCACTTCCAGCGCATATTCGGTTCGCGCGACGGGTTCGGCAAAGCGCCGCTCGGCGACTACCGGCGCAATGGGGATTAGTGGCCTTATCGGTCTTTGGGCCTCGCCCAGCAGGTGGCGAAGCGCGGTCGCCGCTTCGCCGCCGAAGCGGGCGGCGATGGTCGACATCGGCAGCTTGGCCAGGTCGCCAACCGTCTTGAGCCCGGCGCGGATCAGGCCCTGGGTCGCCTCCGGGTCCAGTTCCAGCGCCACCACTGGAAGTCGCCGAATGGCCGAAGCTTCATCCTTGGCGGGCAGCGCCTGGTAGCGGGCGAGGGCGCGTGCCGCACCCGCCGTGCTCGCGAAAGCCGTCCGCACGGTCATCCGAAGCCTGGCCATCCGCGCCTCGATATCGGCGGCAAGGCCCTGCTCGCCGCCGAACAAATGCGTGCAGCCGGTGATGTCGAGGATCAGCCCATCGGCCGCATCCAGCGCCACCAGTGGGGTATAGCGGATGGATCCCTTGGCGAGCTGTTCGAGCCAATGGCGATCGGCTGCTTCGTCGAGATCCTCGGCGATCAGCTGCGGCAGGCGTGCCCGGGCATCGGCAAGGGCCATGCCCGGCTCCAGGCCCTGACTACGCGCCGCCTGGTCGACCGCGGCAAGCCTCAATGCGCTCTTCGCCTTGACGACGAAGGCGAGCGGCGTCTCAGGCGCTAAGTCGAAGCCCGGCTGGCGACGGAGCCGATCGGCTGGGAGATAGGGGAACCACAGCGCCAGATAGCGCCGGGTCGCAGAATATAAGTCGGTCACGGTTCCACTCCAGGCGCCAGCGCATCCCGGCCGGGCCGGCCCGCCGGCGCAACAGTTCGATTTCAAACATGGGTCGACCGGGTGCACCGGCCTCCAGCGGCTGGCTCGGCGCGGCAGCAACCATCCAGCGCGTGTCCGCGGCACTGGGAACCGGCTGCGCCTCCAGCCGGAGCAGGAACAAGGTCACGCCCGACTGTTCGGCGGCAAGGGCCAGCCGCCTGCTGGCGGTGAGGTCCAGTGCGGGACACTGCCCATGGCATTCGACGATCAGCGCCGAAAGACCGGGGCAGCGCGCCGCATCGGCCGCGGCCTTGAGCAGCGCCTTGGTATCGGGAGCAACGCCCACCACCAGCGAGTCCGGATCGCCGCCCAGCTCGATAAGGCCCGGCCCATGGAGCCGCCCGCCAAGCCGTTCGGATTCATCGGTCCGAAGCCAGAAGATCGGCGAACGACGGCCGACCGCACGCAACGCCAGCATGGTTGCGAAACCCGTGACGCTTCCCGCATCGTCGCCAGTTTCGGCGAACAACTCATGCAGTCGCCCGCGTCCGAACCCGCCGCCCAGCACCTCATCCAGCGCGGCATGGCCGGTTGCGATCCGATGATCGCCGGACAGCAGCTTCCCCCCGGCAATCGAGGCCAGGTTCCGTTTGAGCATGACAAGATGATCAATCGACTCGCGCATTATTTGTTCCTGATTTGTTCTCAGGTGCGCTTCGAGCTTGCGAGAGTCAAGCAACGCTGTTTGCTAAACCTGCCGCTATCTCTGGACCACTTTCCCCCGGCAGCAAAACGGCGCCCCGCACAGGGACGCCGTTCGCATACAAATGTCGATTGCCCGTCTTAGAATTTGAACCTGAAGCCACCGTAGAACTGGCGGCCCGTGTGGTGATAGACGCTCAACCGATTAGCTTCGCTGTCGATGAACTGATCGACATATTCGTCGGTCAGGTTCACGCCTTCGAACGTCAGCTGGAAATTATCGGTGAACCAGTAGGACGCCGACATGTCGACGTTGAGCGTCGAATTGGTGCCTTCAACATCATTGAACAGCGGAAGGTTGGCGTTCGAATTGGTCAAAGGCAGGCTGTTGCGACCCGGCACTTGGGTCAGGAAATCGCTGCGATATGACAGCGACGCACGAACGCTGAACTTCTTGTCCTCATAGTACAGCGTACCGTTGGCGGTATGACGAGACAGTCCGACCAAATCCTCGCGGATCACGGCGGCGCCAGCCGCTGCGGAGAGGGGATAATCCACCTTCGAATCGACGAAGGTATAGTTGGCCTGGATACCGAAATTGTCGAACGGCGCCGGAAGGAAGCGGAACGGTGCCTGAAGCCCGATTTCGGCACCCTTTAGCTTGCCGCCGTCGCTATTGATTGGCTGCGTCACCGTGAACAGGTCGGACGGAAGCGTGCCCGGCGGCAGGATTGAATCCGGCAACCCAAGATCGCTGAACGGGATCTGCTGCGCCGTCGTCGCGATGAAGCTCTTGATGTCCTTGTAGAACAGCCCGACGATCAGCGCGGATTCAGGCGCGAAATACCATTCGGCCGACAGATCGTAGGTAATCGCCTCGATCGGTTTGATGTCCGGATTACCGCGCGCGAAGGTGCGGTTGCCGCCGGATACGCTGAACGCGCCGCCCGGATTCAGCGTGCCGATGTCTGGCCTTGAGATCACTTTGGCGATGGCGCCGCGAAGCACGAAGTCCTGAGTTATGTCCGCCGCAACGTTCAGCGACGGCAGGAAATAGTCGTACTTGCGATCCGCCTCGGTGAGGACGAAGCCGGAAGCCGTGTTGGTGTAGCCGGTCGAATTCTGCTTGGTCTGGACCCAGCGGGCGCCGACATTGCCGCGCAGCCGGACGTCGCCCAGATAGAGATTGAAATCGGCTTGGCCGTATATGCCGAAGTCCTTTTCATCGACCGTCCGCCAATTGGACCGCGCCGTGGCATTTTCCAGCCCCTGGAGCGTGAACATCCCGCAGTTGCAGTAGATGTCCAGGTCGCTGGCGAAGGCATCGATGATTGGGACCAGGAACCGTTCCGGGGTGGCGCCCGGCAGTCCGGTTTCCATGCCATAAAGCTCGGTCAGCGTCGCAAGCTGGCCCGGTGCGAGGACCGGAACCGTGGTTTCGCTGGCGCGGCGATATTCCTTTGAATCGAACTTGTACTTCTTCCAGTCGAGCCCACCCTTCAGCGTGAACTCAGGCGAGATTTCATACTTGGCTTCGCCGCGAAGTACGGAGAAGTCGTTATCGACATATTGGGGACGCAAGCGGATCTCGCCGAGCGTAAATCGCGCCGGATCCGTGACATCGAGATTGCCATAGTCGAACGTCGGGAAGCGTCCGTCACGGAAGTCGAAGCTGTAGCCCTGGACGTTGAGCGCATCGAGCGCGATCGTCGTCTGGATCGGGTTTTCGAATTTCGACTTCGACTTGCCGCCCAAAAGATCGATGCTGAACTGGTCGCTGAATTCGTGTGAAATCGACGCGGTGTACTGCGTGAACTTGGTTTCAAGCTCGTCGTAGCGGCTTTCCACGCGGACATCGACGTTGTTGAAAACGCCATAGACCAAGCTGTTGTCTTCGACGACCGCGCCCGGAAGGATGACTGTCTGCGGCTTGCCGGTGCCAGACCGGCTGAACGAGAGCGCTTCCAGATATTGTTCGGCGCGCTTGGAATCGAACTTCGAATAAAGCGCGTCGATCGTGATCATCGTGCGATCGGTCGGTTCGAACTGCAAGGTACCGGTTAGGCCCAGCCGCTCGGTGTCATACTTATAGCTGTCGTAGCGCGGAATGCGCGGATGGAAGTAATTGTTGTCAGTGGCTCCGGTCGGGCGGGTCGATGTGGCGTGGAAGCCGCCGTTCGATGAAGCAGGCTCCCAGCGAACGGTGCTGGGCCCTTCTTCCATGATCTCACGAGTGCTGTACGCCGCAGACAACAGGATGCCTATGCGATCGTCGGCGAAGCGTTTTGAAACCAGCGCGGAAAGGCGCGGGTCCACGCTTTCCGAGAAATCATTGTAACCGGCCTGCGCGGATCCCGCGAAAACGAAGTCGTCGGCATAATCGAACGGCCGCGCGGTCACGAGATCGACGGTGGCGCCCAGCGAACCTTCCTCAATATCCGCCGAAGGCGTCTTGCGGACCGTGATGCTGTTGAACAGGTCCGATGCGAAGACGTTGAAGTCAAACTGGCGACTGCGGTTGGCGCCGCCGCTGGCGTCCGCACCGCCGGTGGTGCTCATGCCTTCGATGCCGTTGATCCGGACACGCGTGAACTGCGGGGAGAGGCCGCGCACGGAGATGTTACGGCCTTCACCCTGGTCGCGCATGATCGCGACGCCGGGGATGCGCTGGATGGATTCGGCCAGGTTGTTGTCGGGGAAGTCCGCAATGTCTTCGGCTTTGATGACGTCGATGACGCCGGCCGCCCTGCGCTTGTCCTCAAGCGATGCCTTCAGCGACTGGCGATAGCCGGTGACGACGATTTCGTCGCCGGACTCTTGTGCAGCCTGGGGCTGGGCCTCTGCATTCGAATCCGCGGGCTGATCCGCCTCGACAGGAGCTGCTGGGGCTGCTGCATCCTGCGCAGCCGCCGGCTCAGCGGCGAGCGCCGCCGCTAACATGCACCACAACGCCGTCGCGCCTTTCAGCCGACCGCGCGAATCAGTGCTGGAATTCCCCCTGTTGCTGTTCATCTACCTCTCCTTGACCCTGCCCCGCCGAACACACCCTGTCGAGATGACACCGGTGTCTACAGCAGACAAAACAAAGGAAAGGATTGCACAGCGTGGCCTGCGTTTGCCTGGTCTCGCGCAATGTGCTGCTCCTCTCCCCAGTTGCAGCCTATTCTTTTTTTACTGCCCGGCCCCCTTGACAGAGTAACCGGTGTCATTGGCAGAGTGACTTGCGTCGCGGTAGCTGTCAAGACGCGTCAAACGGAGGGGTCTGGTGAAGAGAAATCGTCTTGTTGCGCTATTGCTGATCGTCGCCAGCATTACCTTGAATCCAGAGACAGCCGCGGCCGAACCGTTGGTGAAAGGCTGGGCCACGACACAGGGCGGACGCGGCGGCGCGATAGTCCGAGTGACCAACCTCAACCCCGGTGGGCCAGGATCGTTCAAGGCGGCGGTCGAACAGAAGGGTCCCCGGATCGTCGTCTTCGAAGTCGGCGGCGTCATCGACCTTGGTCTTACAACGCTGACGATCAGTGAGCCTGACCTCACCATCGCAGGCCAAACCGCTCCGTCGCCCGGCATCACACTGATCCGCGGCGGGATCGACATCAGGACCCATGACGTGATCGTCCAGCACATCAGGGTGCGGACCGGCGCATCGGGGCAGGCCAAGCGCAGCGGGTGGGAGGCAGATGCGATGTCGACCGTCGGCGCCCGCAACGTCATTGTCGATCATTGCACCATGACCTGGGGCCTCGACGAGAACCTGTCCGCGTCGGGGCCTCGCTTTACGGGAAAGACGGTTGAGGATTGGCGCAATGGCACGTCACGCAACATCACCTTCGCCTATAATTTGCTGGCCGAAGGAATTGCCGATTCCAGTCACCCGAAAGGCGAGCATTCCAAGGGCTCACTGATCCACGACAATGCCACCGGCATTCTCATCTACCGAAACGTCTATGCGCATAATTATGAGCGCAATCCGCTGCTGAAGGGCGGGGTGCAGGCGGCGGTCGTCAACAATCTAATCTTCGATCCGGGCGCACAGGCCATCCACTACAATCTGATGGATCTCGAGTGGACGGGGCAGAGGCCGATTGCCGGCGAATTGTCCGCAGTCGGCAACATCCTTCGTGCCGGCTTTTCAACGCGACCGGACATTGCCTTCGTGTCGATCGGCGGAGTCGGCGACCTCAACTATTACGGCCGCGACAATGTCGCGGTCAGCCGGCTCGGAGAGGCCCTGCCGATGTTCGGCCGATACACGACTAGTCCGGCAAAAATCGTCCAGAGGGACAAGCCGGCGCTGTGGCCCCAAGGCCTCGACGTTTTGCCAACGAACCAGGTCGAAACGCACTTGCTCCGCTTTGCGGGCGCCAGGCCTTGGGATCGGGATGCCCATGACCTTCGGGTCCTGTTCGATGTCGCCGAGGGTCGCGGCAAGATTATCGACGATGAGGCCGAAGTGGGCGGCTATCCGGTCCAGCAGATGACCCGTGCGGCCTTCGTGCCTGGCGATTGGAACCTCGACACGCTGGAGCCGAAATCTGGGCGCTATCCGGGTCAGCGTGACGATTATGTGGCGCAGCCGACCACCAGCCGTGACTTGCAGATGCGGGAACAGCAGCGATGAGCATTTTGCTTCTTCTGGCCTTGGCCGGCGCGGCGCCGCCGATGGTCGTGGTCGACGAACGAACCGTGGTGAAACAGGAAGCTCCGCCGCATGGCGCGATCGGGATGAGCACTGCCTATCGGATCAGCGACGTCGTGCCGGATCGGACGATGGAATTCCGCAAACGCGTGCTTCACGTCGGGGCGGCAATCGGCATCCATCCGATCGAGCATGACGAAGTCTATTATGTCCTGTCCGGCTCAGGCGAAGTGGAGTCAGACGGGCAAAAGGCCCAGCTTGGGCCAGGCATGGCCGCCTACCTCTATACCGGAGCCCAGGTGGGCATCAGGCAGATGGGCGCAGAACCGCTTGAGCTGATCATTTCCTATCCGCTTGCGAAGGCGCCGGCAGGCAAGCCCTAGAAAAATCGGATCACCGCCTTACGTCGAGCTCTCCGGCAAGAAATGCGTCGATGTCGCCCTGCCCGAACAAGCTGGCGTCACCCGGCAGGCTATGTTTGAGGCAGGCGAGTGCCAGCCCGTAGCGCACGGTCGTTTCCATCTCGCGGCCAGTGATCAGCCCGTGCAGCACGCCTGCCGCAAAGGCGTCGCCGGATCCAATCCGATCGACAATTCCCGAAACGACGACCTCATCGGTCGCGAACGCCGCATCCCGAGTGTCGATCCGCGCCGCAATGCGATGGCGGTCGGCGTCGTCCAGATGGCGCGCGGTCGATGCAATCGCCTGCAGCTTTGGGAAGGCTTCGAAAGCCGCAACAGCGGCCTCATGCCGCCGTTCCTCGCCGTCTCCGGCAAACTCCCGGCCCAGCAGCAGCGAGATGTCGCGGTGATTGCCGAACAAAATGTCGGACCTTGCGACCAGTTCGGTGAGAATTGTGCGCGGCTCGCTTGGCCATCGGCTCCAAAGCTGGGCACGATAATTGCCGTCGAAAGAGACTTTGGCACCCTTGTCCTGAGCCGCTTCGACCGCTGTCAGCGCTGCAGCGGCGGACCTTATTCCAAGCGCCGGCGTGATGCCTGACAGATGCAGGAACGACGCGCCGTCCAGCATCCGGGTCCAGTCGAAATCGCCAGCCTCCGCCAATGCGAAGCTGCTACCCTCGCGGTCGTAGACAATGGATGACGGGCGAAGCCCGGCGCCCGGCGACAGGAAATATAGCCCCATCCGGCCGGGGCCGGTGCCGACGCCAACGGTGCCGACGCCATATCGCCGAAGATGGCCGGCCGCCGCGTCGCCCAATGCGTTGTCGGGAACACGGCTGACCATCTCGCAATGATGGCCCAGGCGTGCGAGCCCCACCGCCACATTGGCTTCCGCGCCGCCAACATGAACATCCAGCCGAGGCGACTGCATGAGCAACTCGCGGCGCGGCGAGGTCAGGCGCAGCAGCAGCTCACCGAAGCAGACTACCTTGGACATCAGCGCGCCATCCACCCGCCGTCGACGGTCAGGATATGACCATGGACATAGTCGGAAGCGGACGAGGCCAGGAACAGTGCGGCTCCACCGAGGTCGGAGGGCTCGCCCCAGCGGCCGGCGGGGATCCGTTCCAGTATCTGCCTGTTACGAGCCTCGTCAGCCTGAAGCGCCGCCGTGTTATTGGTCGCGATATAGCCGGGCGCGATTGCGTTCACATTGATGCCCTTGGCCGCCCATTCGTTGGCGAGGAGTTTGGTGAGGCCCGCAACGCCGCTCTTGGATGCCGTATAGCTGGCGACCCGGATGCCGCCCTGGAAGCTCAAGAGCGAGGCGATGTTGATGATCTTGCCCCCGCCTTGCTCCACCATGTGACGGGCTGCGGCCTGGCTCAGGAAGAACAGGGACTTGAGATTGGTGTCGACCACCGCGTCCCAATCCTCTTCGGTGAATTCCAGCGCATCGTTTCGGCGAATGATGCCCGCATTATTGACCAGTATGTCGAGCCGGCCGAGCTCGCCTACAGTACGCTCGACGATCGATGCGACGTCGACCGTAGTCGAAAGGTCGGCATCGACGATGAGCGCCCGGCGCCCGGCGGCGCGAACCTGCCCGGCAGTATCCTCGGCGGCGGTGCGGCCAACCAGCGCTACGTCCGCGCCGGCTTCGGCCAAAGTCAGTGCGATCGCCTGCCCGATGCCGGTGTTGGCGCCAGTGACAGCGGCAACCTTTCCGCGAAGGTCGAACGGGTTCGTCATTGCAGCTGGCAAATATCGAGGACGTTCATGTCGGTATAATCCTGGTTCTCACCGGCCATCGCCCAGATGAAGGCATAGCTTCCCGTCCCAGCGCCCATGTGAATGGACCAGACCGGACTGATCACGGCCTCGCCGTCTTCCACGACGATGTGACGCATCGCTTCGCCTTCACCCATGAAGTGGAACACCCGATTTTTCTCGCCCAACTCGAAGTAGAAATAGATCTCGCTACGACGTTCATGGATGTGGGGCGGCATGGTGTTCCAAACGCTGCCCGGCTTCAGGACGGTAAGTCCCATGACCAGCTGGGCGCTATCGCAAACACCGGGGATGACGAGCTGGTAGATGGTCCGCTCGTTCGATTCCTCGAGGCTGCCTCGCTCGAGCGCGTTCGCTTCGCCGATCGAAAGCTTCCGTGTCGTGAAGGATTTATGCGCCGGGCAAGACGCCAGATAGAAGCGTGCGCCTTCGCCGGAGAAGACGACGTCCTTCGCTCCCATTGTGACGTACAGGCAGTCCTTGTTTGCAAGGTCGAACTGTTCTCCGTCAACAGTAACGGAGCCGTCCGTGTCGCCGACGTTTACAATTGCAAGCTCGCGCCGTTCCAGGAAAGGGCGCCCAGCAGCGGAGGCCGGCTCGACCTGGTCGGGTATTCGGACGTCCGATGCTCCCACCAGCACGCCGCCAATGACGAAGCGATCCGCATGAGTGTAGTTCAGCACCACTTCGCCTTGGCGAAACAGCTGCCCAATCAAATAGCGGTCGCGCAACTCGTCATTGGAGACGCACTCCATCATGTCGGGGTGCGTCGCATAATAGTTTCGGTCGAACATTTTCAGACTCTCCTGTGTTCGCCGTGGTAACCGGTGTCAGTCACCTCTTCAACCACCAACGAGGCGCCACCTAGCTTGGCGGCGGCGCGACCGACGAGCGCTTGACCAGCATCGAGGGAAGCACCGACGGCTGCGGCTCGGCCGACTCTCCGCCGACAATGTCGCCGACGAGCTTGCGTGCAGCAGCTCGGGCCATCGAGACAATTGGCCAGCGCACCGTTGTCAGCGGCGGCCAGATGTGCGCCGCGATCGGCGTATCGTCGAAGCCGATGATCGAAAGATCGTCGGGAACGATGATCCCCCGCTCGCGCGCCGCGAACACCACTCCCGCCGCCATCTCGTCATTGCTTGCGAAGATGGCGGTTGGACGCGGCGACAAATCGAACAGGCGATTGGCCGCGGTGACTCCGGTTTCGAACGTGTAGTTGCCCCTCGCGATCAGGCTCCGCGGCAAGGGTAGTCCGGCCGATTTTAGCGCATCCTCGAACCCCAGCCGCCGCTCCTGGGCCGATCTGAAACCGTCCGGCCCCTCCACAAGGCCGATCAGCTTGTGCCCTTGATGAATCAGATGCTCGGTTGCTTCGCGCACCACCTCGCGGTCGTTCGAAGCAACCATATGGTCGGCATCGTCCAACTCCGCCGAGCCAATTCGAACGTATCGGCAGTTGAGTTCCTCGCATAGGTCGGCAAGCGCATCATTCTCGCTGATCGGCGGCAGTATCACGACGCCGAACAGCCGTTGCCGTTCCAGGAAGGTGCGGACGTCCTGAAGCATCATGGGTGAAGTCCGATCGACCGGCCGAACGATCATTTCGAAGTCGGTGCCACTCAAAGCTTCGAGGATCCCGTGCTGCATGTTCAGAACCATCTGCGCATTTGGGTTGTCATGGATCAGCCCCACCAGGAAATTGCGCCGCAGCGCCAGTGCGCGAGCCTGGGGATTCGGCACATAGCCGAGATCGCGGATCACCTTCTCGACCCGTTCCCGTGTTTCTTCATTCAGCAGGGGAGACCGGTTGATGACCCGGCTTACGGTCTTCTTCGAGACCTCTGCGAGACGCGCGACATCATTGATCGTCGGCTGCCCTGACTTGCCGCTCATCGTGCCCCTTTTTGCCATCCCGACTTACATCCTTTCGGTACGCGTAACCCTTGCTACCAGCCCATGGCCGCTTTCCCAATCCGGCAATACGCGGACAAGGAAAAGCTCAACCCCCGTTGCTTATGACACCGGTTTCCAATACCGTCCAAAAAAAAGGCGGAGAGGACAGTTGGGTGGCAACAACCCATGAAGAGGCGGCATTGATCGCCGGAAGATTCGTGTCGGCGCGACGCGCGGCCGAAGGTATTTCCGGCTATCCCGGCGACATGCCGGCAAGCCTTGAGGAGGCGTATCGGATTCAGGACGAGGCGATCGCAACATGGCCGCACCCCGTTCGCGGGTGGAAGGTCGGCCGGGTCGTTCCGCCATTCACCGCGCAGTTTGGAACCGACCGGCTTGCAGGGCCGATTTTCAGTGTCGCTGAAGCTACCCAAGATGTGGATGTCGCCATGCCGGTGTTCGCCGACGGCTTTGCCGCTGGCGAAGCGGAATTCCTCTTCCGGATCGGATCAACTCCGCCGCCCGGTAAGACCCGCTTCAGCCTGGAAGAGGCTGCCGACCTCATTGACGCCGTGCATGTGGGCATCGAGATCGCCAGCTCGCCGCTACCGACCATCAATGCACTCGGCCCGGTCGCGGTGGTCTCCGATTTTGGTAACAACAATGGCCTGTTGGTCGGCCCGCCGATTCCCGACTGGGCTCGCAGCGGTTTCGAAGATTGGACCGTCGCCACCTTGGTCGACGAAGTCGAGGTGGGACGCGGATCCTCATCGGCCTTTCCGGACGGAGCGGCTGGATCGGCGCGCTTCCTGTTCGAGCTGATGGCCGGGCGGGGCATCCAGCTACTCCCAGGCCAATGGATATCAACGGGTGCAGTAACGGGCGTCCATGAAGCGGCCCCGGGTCAAACCGTCGAGGCACGGTTCGGCGCCCGATATCGACTTTCGTGCACATTTATCGAAGCCCGTCCGGAAAGGGATTAGTTGATGGCCAGCGTTGGGCAATCGGAAGTCGCGGCTTCGCCACAGGTTGGGCGTTTCCGCTGGGTTATCGTGGCGCTGCTCTTCGCCGCCACCGCGATCAATTATGTCGACCGGCAGATGATCGGGCTGTTGAAGCCGACCCTGGAACAGGAATTCGGCTGGAGCGAGACGACCTACGCCGACATCGTCTTCTATTTCCAGCTGGCCTACGCGATCGGCTACATCGTATTCGGCAACGTCGTCGACCGGATCGGTGCGCGTGCAGGCTATGCCATTGCATTCCTGATCTGGACAACCGCGCACATGCTGCACGGTGCGGCCCGATCGGCCGTTCAGTTCGCGATGGTGCGCTTCCTCCTCGGCATCGGCGAAAGCGGCAATTTCCCGGCGGGAATCAAGGCTGTCACCGAATGGTTTCCGAAGAAGGAGCGGGCATTCGCGACCGGCATATTCAATGCCGGCGCCAACGTCGGCGCGGTCATCACCCCCCTCATCGTTCCGGTGCTGGTCCTGACCTATGGCTGGCAGGCCGCCTTCGTCATCACCGGTGCCGGCAGCCTGATCTGGTTGGTTGCCTGGCTGGCGTTGTATCGGCGTCCGCGGGAATCGACGCATGTCTCTGAAGCGGAGATCGCCTACATCGAGAGCGATCCGGCGGATACGACAGCAAAGGTTCCCTGGTCGCGCTTGCTTAGGGTCAAGGAAACCTGGGCCTTCGCGATCGGCAAATTCCTCACCGACCCGATTTGGTGGATGTTCCTCTTCTGGACCCCGGACTTCCTGGTCAAACGGCACGGCCTCGACCTTAAGACCTTCGGCCCGCCGCTGGTCGTCATCTACCTCGTGTCCGACCTCGGCTCGATCGCCGGGGGCTGGATGTCGTCGAAACTCATCCACCGTGGCTGGTCCATCAACGCCGCGCGCAAGACCACGATGCTGATTTGCGCGATTGCCGTCACGCCGATCTTCTTCGCCCAATATGTCGATGACCTGTGGACAGCGGTCGCGATCATCAGCCTTGCGACCGCGGCGCACCAGGCATGGTCGGCAAATCTCTATACGCTTCCCGGCGACACCTTCCCGCGTAAGGCGGTGGGCTCGGTGATCGGGATCGGAGGTACGGCTGGCGCCATCGGTGGCATGCTGTTCGCCCTCTATATCGGACAGATCCTCGAACGTGTCGGCAGCTATGGACTGATCTTCGTGGTCGCAGGCTCGGTCTATCTGATCGCGCTGACTCTGATTCATCTCCTGATGCCTCGAATGGATCAGGCACTTCCCAGCGAGTAGCTATTCAAGCGGCTATCGAGGAAGCAGTATCTCTCAATCCTGCTTCTTCGCCGGTGCGGCGGACCGGCGGGCGCGGAAGTTTCGAACGCGCGCCGCGTTGCCGCATTGTCCAGGGTGACACCAGCGACGATGTCGCGACCGGCTCCTGTCGAAGAATAGCCAATCGCAGTTTTCGCCCTCGCATTCGCGCAGCAATTCCCGACCGGCCAGCCCGAAAAGATTCTCGATCGATAATGCAATTCGATCCACCAGCTCATCGAAGCCGCCGGCCTCATGCCCGCGCTTGAAGCTGATCCCGTCATTATCGACCATGACGCGAACGCCGCGCGCCGCGCGCTCTACCCTCGCTCTTAAAAATTCCATCGCCTTAAGGTCGATCTTGCCATTCAATCTGGCGCCCAACGCGTTGCGCGCTTCCTCTCGCAGATGGGCGATGTCCCGAAGCGCTCTTTCGGCGTTACCCGGGCGCTCGCTTGCCAACCGGCGCAAATCTCGACTCTCGTCCTGATCGATCAAACCGGCCATCTCGCTCCAGGCCAGAAGCCGGTCGAGCGAGTTCAGGCGATCTCCGGGCTCAAACCGACCTCGATATTCTACCGTGTTCATCAGATCGAGCGCTGGATGGCCGCCGACCTGGGGAAGCCCTTCGAACAGTCTCTCGCGATTCAAGCTCATGCCTCCGTCTAGCGTCCCCAGGGGCAATGCCAATGTAATTCCATTAAATGTCCTTGACCCATTACACAATATCGACGCAAAAGCTCGCCGATTTGTTGGAAAGACGATGATGATTGCTTGTGGGCGGTTGGACACTTGAAGGTCGGAGTGATCGGCGCTGGCGTGATGGGATGCGCCGCAGCGGCTGCGTTTGCGAGGCGGGGCGCCGACGTCCATTTGTTCGAACGCGAGACCATCGGCGCGCCAACCAGCAGCAGCATGGGCCCATCCCGGATTATCCGCCTCACCTATGATGAGGTCGATTATGTTCGACTGGCCCAGCAATCGTTCGAGGCGTGGCACCTGCTCGAATGCGAAACGGGCCAGTCGCTTCTCGTCGAAACCGGCGGGATCGACATCGCTGATCGAGCCGACACATCTCTCGACGCGATCGCCAATGCACTGACATTGGCTGAAGTCGAGTTTGAGCTTTGGGACGACAGGGACCTCACGTGGGCGTACCCGCAGTTCGAGTCAGAGGGCTTGCGCGCCTTGTTTCAGCCGAAGACGGCGGTGCTGCTCGCCGATCGATGCGTCGAGGCATTGGCGGCGGTCGCAATCGATCATGGGACGCAGGTTCATGAACGAACCGAAGTCCGTGAAATCGAACCAGGTGACGGCTGCGTCACCATAAGAACGGCAAACCAAAGCCACATCTTCGATAGGGTCGCCGTCTGCGCCGGCCCGCGCATCGGCCCTTTGCTAGGCGGAATTGAACTTCAACTTCCCGTCACGGTCAGCATGGAGCAGTCGGTCTATTTTGGTGCTGGCGACGATGCCAGCTTCAGGCCGCCGCGCTTTCCGATTTGCATTGGCCGATTTGGCGATCGCGGGCTGACGTCGATCTTCCCGGCGCTCGGCGGTCACGGCGTGAAGATGATGATTGAGAACAAGAACGCAGCAGCCGACCCCGAAGATTTTGCCATCGACCGGGCCGCCGTCGACCAGGTAGCGGAACGCGCCCGAATGCTCCTGCCTTCCCTCGACCACGCCATCACGCGCGTCGACCGGGCCCGCTACACGATTTTGCCTGATGAGGATTTTCTCGTCGATCGCCATCCGGCGAACGGCGAGATCATCTTGTGTTCCGCCTGCTCCGGGCATGGTTTCAAATTTGCGCCCGTGATCGGGGAAATGGTCGCTGATCTCGCCGAGGGCGGGGACGCCCATCCGCGATTTCACTTCCGCCCGGATCGGTTCGGCCTGCAGGATAGTGGAGCGTGAGGCTTTGGCCCGAATCTGCCCGCGTAGACGGCGGGCGCCTGGCTATCGGCGGGTTAGATGTCGAGGTGCTCTGCCGGACCCACGGCACGCCGCTCTATATCTTTGACGAGGCAACCTTCCGGTCCCGTTGCCGCGCCTACCGTTCCGCTCTCGAGCGCCATTACGCCGCGGAATCGGCAGTCTATTATTCCGGCAAGTCCCTGCTCAACATCGCCGTTGCTCGCCTAGCGGCCGAAGAAGGACTCGGGATCGATGTCGTTTCGGCCGGCGAGATGGAGCTTGCCCGACGGGCGGGCGTGCCGGCCGAACAGCTCCACCTACACGGCAATGCCAAGCCCCGTCATGAGATTGCCTGGTCGATCGAAGCCGGTGTCGGTGCGATCGTCGCCGACAATCTCGACGAGCTCGAAACGATCGAAGCGGTCGCGCATGAACTTGGCCGCCCAATCCGCGTGCTGCTCCGGTTTGCACCGGGCGTCGGGGCCGCCACTCACTCTCATATCCAGACCGGGCAACAGGATTCCAAATTCGGCCTTCAACCTGATCAACTGCCCGAAGCTCTGCGGTTGCTCGCAACCGCGCGCTGGACGTCACTAGTTGGAATCCATTGCCATCTTGGCTCGCAAATCTTCGACCTGGAAGCTTATCCGGTAGCGATCGAGATCATGCTCGACCTGCGCGCCGCGATCGGACGCTCCCTCGGATCGCTGCTCGCGGAGTTCAGTCCTGGCGGCGGGCTTGGCACGGCTTATGTCGATAGCGACCCGGACGTTTCGATCGACAGTTTCGTGGCCATGATCGCCAGCGCGGTGACGAAGGGTTGCGAGCGTCGGTCGATGCCCTTGCCAAAACTGTTTCTCGAACCGGGGCGATCGATCTCCGCACGGTCAATGATCGCTGTCTATGAAGTGGTCGCCCGCAAGGATCTTGCGAACGGGACCAGTACGGGAGAGGTGTCCCAATACATCCACCTCGACGGCGGAATGGCGGATAATCTGCGGCCTGCCCTCTATGGAGCCAGTTACCACGCTGCGGTCGTTACGCGTATGGATGCGCCAAGGGATCAGCGCGTCCACATCGCCGGACGCTATTGCGAATCCTCGGACATTCTCATTCGCAACATCGACATGCCGGCCGTCGCGCCAGGCGACCTCATCGCCGTTCCGGGTACCGGTGCATACACGCTTGCCATGGCGAGCAACTATAATTGGACCTGCCGGCCCGCACTCCTCGCCATCGGCAGCGACGGCGCAAGACTGATTCAGCGCCGCGAAACGATCGACGATCTCCTCCGGCGCGAAATCGAGGTCCGATCCGACATTCCCGCATGAACCGAGGTTAGATGGAACAGCAAAGCATCCAGGTGCCCGGCTACGGGGCCATAATGATTTGCGGCAGCCCGTTTATCGATGGGCGTTTCCGCAGCGCGCAAAGCGATGAAACCCTTGTCACAATCAATCCAGCGACCGGACAGCCGATCGCGTCGATAGCTGCGTGCGGCGCCGCCGATGTCGATGCAGCCGTTGCTTCCGCCCGGAAGGCCTTCGAAGACGGCCGCTGGAGCCGGCGTTCTCCCAAGGATCGCAAGCTGGTCCTGCAGCGCTTCGCCGACCTCCTCGATGAGCATCGGGAGGAGCTCGCACTTCTGGAAACGCTGGAGGTCGGAAAGCCGATCAGTGACACGCGCTCCGTCGACATCCCGAAGGCCGCTTACATGATCCGCTGGTACGCCGAGGCGATCGACAAGCAATATGGCGATGTCGCTCCCACGGGCCCAACTGCGCTCGCACTGACCACTCGCGAGCCGCTCGGCGTCGTTGCGGCGATCATACCCTGGAACTTTCCGTTGTACCTCGCCGCCTATAAGCTGGGCCCGGCCCTGGCCACTGGGAACTCGGTGATCCTGAAACCCGCCGAACAGTCGTCGCTGACCGCCCTTCGTGCGGCGGAGCTCGCGGTCGAAGCCGGCCTTCCTGAGGGAGTCTTCAACGTTGTGACCGGCAACGGCCTGACCGCCGGCCGTGCCCTCGGCCTCCACATGGATGTGGATTGCATTGCCTTTACCGGCTCCGCGCGAACCGCGAAGGTATTTCTCCGCTACGCTGGCGAATCCAATATGAAAAAGGTGCAATTGGAGGCCGGCGGCAAGTCGCCCAACATCGTCATGCCGGATGCCACTGACCTCGACGAGATCGCGCGGCAGGCAGCCTGGGGCGTTTTCTACAACGCCGGGCAAGTATGCAGCGCGGGAAGCCGCCTCCTCGTCCATCGCAACGTCCATGACGAGCTCCTCGGCAAAATCGCCGATGTCACCGCCGAGATGAAGATCGGCGATCCCCTGGACGAGGCCACGCAGATCGGCGCGCTGATCGACGAGGCCCAGCTACGCAGAGTGCTCGGCTATATCGAGCAAGGGAAACTAGAAGGAGCCGAGCTTGTAGCCGGCGGCAATCGTACCCTTCTGTCCAGCGGCGGCTACTTCGTCGAGCCAACCATCTTCGCCGGCGTATCCAATCAGATGGCAATCGCCCGCGACGAGATCTTCGGTCCTGTCTTGTCCGTGATCGGGTTCGACAGTGCCGACGAAGCAATCAGCATCGCCAACGATAGCGATTTCGCGCTCGGGGCAGCGGTGTGGACCTCGAGCATCGACACCGCGCATTCGGTATCCGCTCTGCTCCATGCCGGCCTGGTGTGGGTCAACAACTATGATGCGAGCGATCTCACCGTACCCTGGGGCGGCTTCAAGCAGACCGGGACAGGCAGGGACAAATCGCTGGAGGCCATGAATGAATATACCGGATCGAAAACGGTCTGGATCGCACGCCGATAGGTCGAATCATTGAGCTGAACTAGCTCCCACCAATCAATGCTCCCGGAAAGCCCTCCACATGGTCTCGGTCAAAGGCTCAAATGCATATTGGAGCGCTGTCCTCTTTTTGAGAGGAATTAGGACAGCGACCGGAGCGCCTGCGCGTAGCTCAAAGTCCTTGCCGCGGACCTCCTGCAGCTTTCGAATCTGTTCCGCCGATACTCGCACCTCGGCGGTGTAGAAGACGTCTCCACTTTCCTTGTCAGTCAGGCTGTCCGCCGAAAGTTTGGTCAATGTGCCCGTAATCACGGGTATGTTGCGATCGTGCAGGCCGAGGAAGCGGACCTGCGCGTCCTGACCGATCCTGAGGTCGTCGGCATCATCGATCGACACGCGAGCCCCTACCACAAGATCCGATTTATCCGGGACGATGTCCATCAGCGTCTGGCCCGGAGCGATGACACCGCCGACGGTGAAGACGTTGAGGCCAATAACCGTTCCACTTACGGGCGCCCGGATCTTGAGGCGCTCCAGCTGGTCTCTTGCCGCGCGATACTTGGGCGTCAGCTCGCCAAGCTGGAATTCGACGTCGCGCAATTCAGCAGATGCGCGTTCGCGGTAGGATTTCTCCGCCTCGATCTGGCGAAGCCGGCCTCCACTCGCGGCCGAGCGCGCCTCGGCCACATTGGCCTGATATTGCCCCCGCTGGCCTTGGAGGTCGGCCCTAGCCCGCTCCAGTGCACGCATTCGCGATTGGGAGACGAATCCCTTGTCGGCGACTGGTCGCAAGGCGTCGATCTCAGCCTGGATCAGGCGCTCTTGCTCCGCCGAAGATGTCATTTTGGACTGATAGCCTGACGCGCTCTGGTTGGCTTGGGAAGACTGCTGCCCCAACACCTGCGACTGCGCCACAAGAGCCGACCGACGAGCCGCGTACTCGCTCGACTGGAGGCGAACTGCTTCCGGAATTGCCTCCCGCAACGACCCGTCCGCGCTTGCGAATTCCGAAGGCCATTGAATGGCTGCGGCACCTGACAGTTCCGCGTTCAGCCGTGCCCGCTGGGCTTGCAGGTTCACTACCTGCGCCGCGAACGCCCGCTCCTGCGCACGGACTTCGGCGCCAGCCAGTTCGACCAGCGTATCACCCTTCCGGACTTGCTGACCTTCGACGACTTCGATCTTTGCGACCACGCCTCCGTCGCGATGCTGGACCGACTGACGCTGCCCGGACACAACGAGTTGACCGTTGGCGTAGGCAGCGGAGTCCAGCCGGGCGAATGCGGCCCAGCCCAGGAACACCAGGAAGAATAGTGCCGCAACGATGATTCCGAACCGTATTTCCCGGCGCTCATCGTCGATCGGCAAACTGTCTAAGCCGTCACCATAATCATCCGGGATCAGCGCCAACTCCCGGGGGCTCACCGTGAGATCCTTGCTCATGACGCCTTCTTCTGCCCGCCCGCTTGTCCAGGAGCTTCGATCGGCGTCGCCGATGTGCCGCCCAGCCGAGCCATGATCTCGTCGCGTGTGCCGAAAGCTTCGACCTGGCCGTCACGCATGACAAGGATTTTGTCGACAGCCGCAAGCACTCCCATCCGGTGCGCAACCACGACCACGCCCGCGTTTCGAGACCTCAACGCGACCAAGGTTTCGATCAATTGACTTTCGCCGGCGGCATCGAGGTGGGCATTGGGTTCGTCAAGCAGCACGATAGGCGGATCGCCATATAGCGCACGGGCAAGCGCAATTCGCTGCGCCTGCC
Source organism: Sphingomonas caseinilytica (assembly GCF_023516455.1). Taxonomy (GTDB): domain Bacteria; phylum Pseudomonadota; class Alphaproteobacteria; order Sphingomonadales; family Sphingomonadaceae; genus Sphingomicrobium; species Sphingomicrobium caseinilyticum. The sequence continues at coordinate 153,033 of NZ_JAMGBA010000002.1, forward strand.
CCGCCGACAGCCCGCGCCCGCCCCAGCCTAGCGGGGAGTCGTATCCGTTCGGGAGGCCCAAAATTAGTTCGTGCGCCTGGCAGTATTTGGCAGCCGCGATCACCCTCGCGTCAATCTCGCTCATGTCGCCGTCGGATCCCTGCTGAAATCGAGCGATGTTTTCCTTCACCGTGCCGGCAAATAGCGAGACGTCCTGCGGCAGGTATCCGATGAATGGCGCGAGCCGTTCCGGATCCCAATCAAGCATGTTGGCATGGTCGATCCGGATGATGCCCCGATCGGGGCGGCCGGCGCCTGCCAGCAAGCGCAGCAGCGTGGACTTGCCCGCTCCGCTTGGGCCTACCACCGCGATCACTTCCCCTGGCTTCAATTCCAGGCTGACGTTGGCAAGAATGGCGCCGTCGCCTGCCGGCTTTGCAACCCACAGCTGCTTTGCATCCAGGCGCCCCTCCGGCGGGGGCAACTGCGTCAGTGCCGTTTCCGCTTCCCTCGCGCCGAGCAGGCTGTTCAACTTCTCATAGGCGGTCCTGGCGTTAACGACGGATCGCCAGGAAGATAGCAGCTGCTCGACCGGTTGCAGTGCGCGGCCAGCGAGAAAAGATGACGCAAAGACGGCGCCAGCCGAAATGCTGTTGTTGATGGCCAGCCAGGCACCAAGACCAAGCGCCATTGATTGTAATGCCAGACGAAGAAATTTGCTGATGGTGACGTAGCGGCTGGAGGCCAAGCTCGCGAAGGTTTGCTGGGTGGTCATCAGATTGCGTTCGGCGAGATGGCGGCGGACCATTGCCCTACGCATCCCGAGCGCGCGGACGTTCTCCGCACCGGCGAGAACCTGCTCCTGGCTGGCATAAGCTCGGGCAGCGGCCTCATTCGCACGTTGCAGCGGCTCGCCGATCACCTGCTGGTTGCGATAGGCAATTACCGCCAGAAGCACTGCCCCGACGAGAACCAGCAAGCCGATGAAAGGATGAATGACGAGGCAGACCAGGATGTAGATCGGCGTCCAGGGCGCATCGCACAAGGCAATGATCGCTGGGCCGGTCAGTGCCTGCCTAAGCGTATCGAACTCGCGCATGGACTGTCGCGCCACGGCGTCGAATGTCTTGTCCCGCCGGGCAAGGCTGGTGTCGAGCATCACGCCGGCGAGCTGGCGATCAAGCCGGATCGAGGCCCGAACCAGCAACCTCGAGCGTACGAAATCGAGCAATGCCAGCGTGATCAAGCCAAACAGCAGCACCAGTGTCAGAAAGAACAGCGTCAGCCCGCCGCGGGTCGGTATCACCCGGTCGTAGACCTGCAGCATGTAGAGCATCGGAACCAGGAAAAGCAGGTTCAGCAGCGCGCTGAATGCAGCTACGCCTATAAAGTGACGGCGGCAAGCGCGAAGGGCGCTCGCTATCAACTCCGTTGGTGCCGCAAAATTCAGCATCGAATTTGCGTACCTCCCCCCCTCAAACGCAACGCCACAGAGGCGAACTTCTGACCTGCTAACTCTTGCTCAAATTCCAACGTCCACAAGTTCTAATCGTCCCAGTAATGCGGTCGTGGCGCTCACCCGATTATGGACGCCGAGGGTCCGGAATGCGGCATTCACATGCACCTTCACGGTACCTTCCGATATCCCGAGTGCATTGGCAATCTGCTTGTTTGACTTGCCTGCGGCAACCAGTTCCAGCACTTGCTTTTGACGAGCCGTCAACCTTGCGTCCGCAGCCGAGCCGTGAGGGGGCGCGATGTCCGGAGAATTATGATCGCCTGGTAACGGCGTTACGAAGACATGGCCTTGAGAGATCGACTTGAGCGCATGTTCGAGCTCCGCGGCCGAACTGCTCTTGGGGATGAATCCATGACTTCCGGCGGAAAGTACCTCCAAAATCGTATCTCGGTCGCATCCTTCGGCGATCACCAATATCTTCGCTGAAGGCCAGGCGTCACAGAGGCGGCGAAGCCCGCTTACGCGCTTCATCCCGGGCAAATCATAGTTGACCACTGCCAGGCCGACACGTGATCGATACTGGCCGAAAATTCCGCTGGCCTCCCTGAAGTTCCTGCAGACCAGCACTTTGGAAAAGCTTAGGCAGGTTTCCATGATGTGAAGGAGCCCGGCGCCGCAGAGGGCGTTTTCGTCGGCCACGATTGCTACGTGATGATCACGAGCCAAAGCATGTCCCCCGCATTTACCCGCCGTCCTCGCAACTTGATGAACGAGCAAGCCGACATTCCGGTCTAAGTGGTTGTAGGATCGAATTAATCCCCAAACAATATATCGAAAGTTAATGGCCGATCGGAATGGCGCGATGCGGACTGCCCTCCGGACCTATACAGTTTGTAATAGTCCAGACTGAATAGAGACTATGTATATCTCTATAACTAAAAATATATCTGCAAACAGTCATAGTAGAATAGTTACGAATCCATAGTCCGTAAGGCAAGTCGACAACAATATATTGATCGATGTAAATAAAACACATCATTCCAACCCCTAAATCAGTGGGTTGGTCTCCAATCTTGGCTTGCCGGTTGTTTCCCGGCAGCGAGCAGGGGGTATGATCATGGCTATCACGATCAACATCAACGGAACGGTAACGTATGACGAGTCCGTCGGCGCACAGGTTGGCGGAGTCGCAGTAGGCCAGGAAGACAACAACGATAATGACGTTGCGATCGGCACCCTGCCATCAGCATTCTCCACGCGGCTATTCAACGCGCTTCAACTCAACTTGAGCAACACGCTGGCAACCAGCATCTCGGTAGCCAAGAGCGCGGATGATTACATCACCCTCACCGGGTCTGGGTCAGTCGTCAGCCTCAACTTCACGACATCGGCCGGCGCGGCACTTCCCGTTTATGCCGGAGTGGCGACGGGCGGCGCGGCCAGCAATTTGGTGGCACTCGATGGCGGAGCCATCAGCCTGTTCGCTGACGCCAGCCTCGGCGGTCGACTCGTGCTCGGCGTGGACGCGGACAATGACATCGTGTTCGCCCTATTCCTGGACCCGAATGCGACCCTGACCAGCGCCAAGGTCTGGATGGTCCAGTTCGAGGCATTGGATAACCCGGACGATGCCGACTTCGACGACATGATTGCCATGACGGGGCTTGGCGTCGGCGCCGGCGTGTCGACAGCCTTCGACTTCAATGCCTTGCCCTCGGGACAGAATTTGTTCGGGACGGTGGGCAATTCAGCCACGGCACTGATCGTCTATGGCATCGACACCCATCTCAACGCTGACGGGTCTTTCACCAACACCAGCGACACGGTCAACACGTCGAAGGGCGGTGGACCAACCACGATCGGCATTGACAACCAGATGTTCGATCCGGGGGATGGCGCCTTCTTCACCTTCGTGAAGAATCCCGTCACCAATTTCCTGGCGGGTGCTCCAGGAGGGCTCGACCAGAACGAAGCCGATCTTGCCGGAAATATGCAATATACCGGCGGAACGCTCGAATCCGACGGCGGCTTTGTCCAGATTTCGCAGATCCAGGGCAACAGCCTGGCAACGATGACGATCGCCGCCTACAACATCGACGGTTCGCCGCAAGGGGCGGCATTGATCGCAGAAAGCGGCCAGGCGGAGGATCTCATCGCTCTGGATCGGATCGTGGTCAAAAATGCGGCCGGCCAAGTGCTTGAAGACAGCGATATTGCCGGACCGCAAAATCCCAACATCAACATCACCATCGACGCGAACGGCATCGCGACGATCACTGGTCTTGGCGCCGGGTATAAGGTTGAATTCTATACTGCCAGCCAGGCCGTGAAATTCGACCAGGTGAAGATTACCGGAGTTGCTGGCAAATTCGACATCGGCGGCTTTGGCGTCAACGAGGCGACAGGAGTAACTAAGCCGCTGACGGGCGTACAGTTCGAGGACGACGGGCCCAGTGTCGACCTGGTCCTGAGCGGCACTGCCGAACTGCGCGTCGATGAGTCCAAGCTCAATGCTGTCGACACGATCGACATCGGCGGCGTGGGCGGCCTGCTGTCGACCAACTTGGCGACGTTCGGAACCGACGGCGACGGCGGTGGAGGCGCGCCCGAGTATAAGCTGACGCTTGGCGCGGACGTGACGAGCGGCCTGCTCGATACGGCTACCGGCCTTGAGGTGATCTTGTCCATCAACGCGGGCGGAACGCTGATTTCGGGCAAGGTCGATGACGGCGGCCTCGTGGACGTATTCACGATCGCCATCGATCCCTCCACCGGCACGATCACGCTGACGCAGATGCGAGCGTTGGTGAATGGCGATCCGACAGATGGCGACGAAGCGGATACTCCGCTTGGGCTGGCGGTCGGGACGGTTGGTGTCCAGCGGACCGTTACCGACGGTGACGATGACACCGCCAGCGACACGGTCGACATCAGCCCGATCTTCAAGTTCGAAGATGCGGAACCTTCGCTACAGCCGGCCGGTGAGGCCGTTCCGGACCTGATCACCGACGACACCGATATTGGCGTTCCTTCGTCGGACACTGTCTCGACGGACGACATCTTCCCGCTTCCGCCAATTTTCGGGAGTGATGGTCCCAATGCGGACGACCCAATCGTCTACAGCCTGCGCGTACAGGGGACGGACCCCAACAGCGGACTTGTTGACACGGCGACCGGAAGGGCGATCCTTCTGAAAAAGATCGGAGCCGACGTGGTCGGGATTGTCGACACAAACGGCAATGGCGCGATCGACCTCACGGAAACGACGGTGGCAATTCGCTACAGCCTTTCCGACGCGCCCGACCCCGCGGATCCCCAAACCGAGATCGTGACGTTCACCCAGTACCGGTCGGTCGTGCACGGCAATATCAACGATCCAAATGAATCGACAACGCCGGAGACCATCACAGCAGGCCTTGTCTTCATCGATCAGACGGCAATTGACGGAGACGACGACGTGTCGGCCAAGGTCAGCTTCGACCTGGCATCCATCACCCAGCTGCTGGACGACGGCCCGACGATTGGGCCGATACCGGACGGCGTAGTAGATCTCACGATCAACGACTTTGTCACCAACTCGCTCCTCGGCGATGTGAACAACGACCCGAAGACGTCGCCCTATACGATCACCGACTATACGGCGTCGCTAACGGTCGGAGGCGTACCGGTGCACGGGGTGCTCGCGGCCAACGCCCAATCGGTGAAATATTGGGCAGATACGAACGGAGACACGATCTTCGGCAATCCGGGCGACACGGCCTATTATGAGCTAACGCTCAATCAAACGGCCAATAGCGGCGCGGGCAGCTACACCTTCACGGTGCTGATCGATCCGCCACCGGCCCTGACGGAGTTCGACTTCTCCGACCTCCCATCGGGCCAGAACCTGTTCGGCGCCATCGCGCGGGACAAGACCGACCTCGATGGGCTGGTGCTGTTCGTTCTGGGCAAGAATGCCGACATCAACGATCCAGGCGACGGTCAGATGACCAACACCAGTTCGACGGTCAACACGTCCAAGGGTGGCGGTCCGGTTACGATCGGCAACACCAACCAGATGATCGATCCGGGCGAAGGCACCTATTTCGCCTATCTGTCCGATGCCGTCACGCCAATGATCGCGGGCGTTACGGGCGGATTGACCCAGAACTCGGCCGACGACGCCGACACCATTGGCTTCGGTGGTACTATCGGTGCCCACACAGCACAGGTGGAGATTGTCCAGGTTCAGGGTGGTGGCACCGTGACGATGGACATCAAGGCCTACGATCTCGACCTAACCGCCAACTATGGTGCGGACGGCGTTGTTTCGGATGCGGAGGCGAGGGACTTCGTTGAATCGCCGCTGCTTCCCGCGGATGACCCGGTCAATATCATCGCGGTTCGCGTTTATAATGCGAGCGGCGTGCTGATCGAGGAATGGGTGGATCCGGAACATGACGGCACCTATGCGAACCCCACCAATTCCGCTTCAGTCAATGTGCAGTTCCTCGCAACCGGCGTAGCTGACGTCTTCTATGCCCGTGTCTCGGGCGTCAATGACGACTATATGATCGAGTTCGAGACCGAGACCCAACACGACATGGCGCTTGTCGAAGGCGTCGCCGGCAAGTTCGACATCGGCGGCTTCAACATCATCGAGCGCCAGGACATTCCGGACAATGAGCTCGCTTTCGAAGTCACGGTAACCGACGGTGACGGGGATACGGCCAGCGACGACTTCACCATCGGCATCGATGGGACCGGTCAGTACGACAACGGTATCATTGTGATTTAGAGATACAGGGTTGGAGCGCCGCTGTCGGTTCGAAGAACCCCAGCGGCTTCCTTCCACTGTAATACCTAAGCCAAAGACGCACCGCCCCCCGCGCTTGCGTCTTTGGCTGACCTTATTCCAGCGCCAGCTTTGTCATCGCTTCCATCAGCCTAGTCATTCGCCTGGCGCGGTCCGGGCTCTCTTCCCACAGCTCCCGTAGGTTGCGCTCCACTTGCGCCCAGGCCGCGTCCCTCTTGGTCGCCGGCCTGGCGGCTTGCGGGTCGAGCCCCAGCACGCGGCAGATCTCCACGACATTATGGCTCATCGTGCGGAACTCACCGCGACAGATGCGCCCTACCTGACTCGGGTGGACGCCGGCTAACCGGCCAATCTCGGCGGCCGTGAGCCGTTGTTTTTTCAGGGCAAAATGAAGCCGCTGACGCAGATCATCTATTTCCGCGCGACTCAATTTCATGCAAATTAGCATAATAATTAGCGAGCAAATTTGCAATTACTTGAATATGGTTAACGCATTCTTTCACGCTCATCTCAAAAGTGAGCGAAGCGGGCCGGATTTCACCGGCAGCGTCAGCAGGTGCGAGACCTCAGCTCGCATTCCTCATCAGATCAGGGGCGATGTGTCCGTGAAACGCTGGACACGCTCGGGACTCGGCACATCAACTCCACCAGCGTCGAGACTTCCTCTCTCTCCGCGCGAAATCAACAATAAAATTAAGATGTTGGCTCGCGTCGATAAGAATTTCTTAACCAATTTTTCGGACAATTTGGCTGCCAATGAATGTTGCGAGCCAAGAAAGTGACTTCTTTTGGAGCACGGCGCGCTTCGGCCGCGCCAGCACGTCGCAAATCGCTAGGTCTTGCGACACTAATTCTGGCGAGTGGGGCCTGCGCCATGAGTAATGGCGATGCTGCAGCCAACAATTCGTCAAGCAATGGCGAAGCCCGCGTAACCATTATCGGCAAACTCACGAATGAAGGCGTCGAATGCCAGGCCCTGAGAGGGGACGATGGCGAGTTGTACACATTGCTGGGGGGGGAATTAGGCGACCTGCCTGTTGATACTCGAGTGCGCGTCACTGGCGAACGGGTGGAATTCTCCATCTGCCAGCAGGGAATCACCATCCAAGTCCAAAGCATAGCCCCAGCTGATCCGCGTGGAACTTGATTAGGAGCAGCTTGAATGCAACGGACTTTCGCCCGCGATTATTTCGCCTCGGCGTCGTTACTCGAATATAGTTCTGACGCGGACGGTCCCGAACCGTTCTACATGCCTTCCGACGGAATGGTGTCGTCGCAGTGGCACCTCAAGAACACGGGCCAGACCGGCGGAACGGCCGGAATCGACCTCAATGTATCAGCGGTGTGGGACGATTATACCGGCGCAGGAGTCTCGGTTGCCGTTTATGACGACGGCGTCGATTTCACCCATTCCGACCTCGACGACAATTACGACGCATCCCAGCATTTGGTGATCAACGGCACGACCTATTCGGCGATGCCGACGACGGGGTTCCACGGGACGGCGGTTGCCGGACTGATTGCCGCCGAGAACAATGGAACAGGCACGGTCGGCGTGGCCTATGACGCAAGCATCACTGGCGTTCCGATCCTGCGATCTTCCCAACAGGCAGACCTGCTCAGCTCGCTTTGGCAGATGAACCGCTTCGACATCGTCAATAACAGCTGGGGCTACAACTCGGCCTTCTACGTGAACGCCAATTCGTCCGATCCCTTCTGGGCAAGCTTTGAAGGCGCGCTCGTCAACGCAGGAACCGGGCGCGACGGGCTCGGCACGATCCTGGTTAAATCGGCCGGAAACAATCGCGGTTCGGGCTTCGACACCAACTACGATAATTTCACCAATCATCGCCAGGTGATCGCCGTCGGCGCGGTCGATCATAATGGCGCCGTCAGCTATTACAGCACGCCGGGCGCCAACTTGCTCGTCGTGGCGCCAAGCAGCACCTATGGCGTGGGCCTGACGACCACCGATGTCGCTGGCGCGTCAGGCAACAATAGCGGCGACTATATCACTGGTTTCACCGGCACCTCGGCTGCCGCGCCCCAGGTTAGCGGCGTGGTAGCCTTGATGCTGGAGGCGAACCCCGATCTCGGCTGGCGCGATGTCCAGGAGATATTGGCCATGTCCGCCCGGCAGGTGGGCGATCCCTCATCGCTGACCGGGTCGGAGAAGTACCAATGGTCCTATAACGGCGCATCCAACTGGAACGGCGGTGGGATGCATTTCTCGAACGACTATGGCTTCGGTCTCGTCGATGCGCTGGCGGCCGTCCGGCTTGCGGAAAGCTGGACCTTGCTTGGCACCTCGGCCAACGAGATCAAGGTCAGTATTTCCGCGGCCATGAACACCTCGATCCCGGACAATGGCAGCGTCACGTTCCAGCTAGCGCTATCCCAAGACATATTGATCGACCATCTGGAACTGACGGTCGACATCCTGCACCCGAACCGCGGCGACCTGGTGATCACCCTGACATCGCCCGACGGAACGACGAGCATCTTGCTCAACCGGCCGCTCAACGGGACGGACACGACCGACAATCTGCTGTTCCGCTTCGGCAGCAATGCATTCTGGGGGGAGCTGTCCGCAGGGACCTGGACGGTGACAATCAGCGACGCGAGCGGCGGCAACGTCGGTACGGTACAGTCGCTGAACCTGGCCGCCTATGGCGACAGCCTGACCGCGGACGACCTTTACGTCTTCACCAATGAATATTCGACGATCGGGAGCGATCCCGCACGCTCTACCCTGACCGACAGCGACGGCGGCATCGACATGCTGAACGCCGCGGCAGTCACGATTGGTTCGATCCTGGATCTGAGGTCCGGCGCGACCAGCACGATCGCCGGCAGATCGCTCAAGATCGCCAATGGGACCATTATCGAGAACGCCTATGGCGGCGATGGCGCGGACCTGATCATCGGCAACAGCAGCGCCAACAAACTTTATGGCGCGCGCGGAAACGACACGCTGGACGGCGGAGCCGGGAACGACACGCTGGACGGCGGGGACGGCAGCGACATCGCCCGATTTGCCGGCAATCAATCGCGCTATACGATCGTTGCGGAAAATGGCGGCTACCGCGTCACCGACAGCCAGTCGAACGGCGATGGCAGCGATTTCCTGACCAACATTGAAAGTCTGCAATTCTCCGACGGGTTCGTTTCGCTGGGGGGCGGAACACTGCCTCCTCCGCCTCCGCCGCCACCGCCGCCGAGTTCGGACATCAACGGAACCGCCGGAGATGACGTGCTCGACGGCAGCTCGAGCGATGAGAAGCTCTACGGCAAGGAAGGCAATGATCGCCTGAAGGGCAGGGCCGGCGCCGACCGACTGGACGGTGGAACAGGGATCGATGTCGCGGACTTCAGCACCTCATCCGCCGGGGTCACGGTGAACCTTGCGACCGGTCTCGCCAGCGGCGGCGACGCGGCCGGAGACTCGCTGTTCTCGATCGAAAACATCGACGGCAGTGCATTCGCAGACACTCTGACCGGCGATTCCGGATCCAATCGGCTATCGGGCGGCGCTGGCAACGACACCCTCGACGGCGGCGCGGGCGCGGATAATTTGCTCGGCGGCGCGGGCGACGACCTCTATTACGTCGACAATAGCGCCGACGTCGTCACCGAGGCTTCCGGCGAGGGCGTCGACACCATTGTTTCTTCCCTTTCCTGGACTCTGGGCGCCAATGTCGAGAATCTGACCTTGGTAGGGTCGTCGGCAATCAACGGCACCGGTAACGCCCTCGCCAACTCGCTGGTCGGCAACGGCGGAGCCAATACGCTGGATGGTGCGTCCGGCGACGACTTCATCCAGGGCCTCGGAGGAAATGACACGCTGCTTGGGCAGGCCGGCAACGACCGGCTTGAAGGCGGCGATGGCGCCGACTTGCTGATCGGTGGCGCGGGTCGCGATACCTTGGCCGGCGGGGCCGGCGCCGACCGCTTCGATTTCGATGTCGCCGGGGATTCCGCCGTTGGTTCGGGCGACCAGATCCTCGATTTCGTCTCGGGCCTGGACAAGATCGACCTGTCGACCATGGACGCCAAGACGGGTACGAAGAAGAACGACGCGTTCCAGTTCATCGGCACTGGAGCCTTCACCGGCGCCGCCGGCCAGCTACGGTACGAGACGGTCGATTTGGCGGGTACGTCCGGCGACTACACGAAGATCACGGGTGATTTGAACGGCGACAAGATCGCCGATTTCGAGATCATCCTTTTGGGCAGCGCTGGCACGCTTCACGCGACCGACTTCATCTTGTGAAGCGAAGTCTTCCGATCTTGCCCTTGTAGCGGCCCACCCCGCGAAGGCGGGATGGGCCGTCACGTTAGGCCTTAGTCTTCGAGATACACATACTGCGTCTGCTGACCGTCGTTGATCGTCAGCGTACGCTTGCCGTCCTTGGTTCCCACCAGCGCATCGACGCCGATGTTCCCCGGGCCGACCGAGATGATCGAGGTTGTGCCGTCGGCATTCTTGCGGGTCGCGATTGGTCCTTCGACAAACCCGGCCTTGATCCACTTCTGACCTCCCTTGTCGGAGATCGTGATCTGCCCCACGGACGGGTCGCTGTAATGGCCCGCCAAGTTGCTCAGGACCGCGCCATCGCCGGGATAGGTGAGCCTCTCGCGCCGTGATTTCGCCTGAGCCTTGATCCGGGCCGCCGCCGCGGCGACGTCGCGCTCGGCTTCGGGCTGGCCATCGTAGAGGACCTCCAGCAGGCGCCGCAGAACGGGGCCGAACAATTGTGCGCCCGGATCGGAGTTGGTCAGGATGACCAGCCCGACTTCGGACTCTGGAAGCGCAAACCAGGTGCTGTGATAGCCAAGCAGGGTGCCGCCATGGGTGACGACTTGCACTCCTGAAGCATCGCGCTGGAACAGGCCCATGCCGTACCAGCTATCCGGCCCTACCTGGACGCCCTTCTCGCGCCGGGCGACCAGATTCTTCTCGCTTACCAGCCGCTTGCCATCAAGGACGCCCTTGCCCAGCTCGAGCTGAACGTATCGGATCATGTCCTTGGTGGTGGCGAAGGCCGCACCGGCGGGGCGATAGGGATAGGGCGAGTAGTTGAAGTCGTTCGACATCAGCGTGACCTGACCATCGACGTTCAAGCCATGCGGCGCGGCCCAATTGCCGGCCATGCCCTTGGCATAGTCGAAGGTGCTGTCCTTCATACCCAGCGGCTTGAAGATCTTCTTCTCCATCGCTCGGTCATAGGCGGCGCCCAGTTCCATCTTCGGATACAGGATGTGCCCGCCGACATAGCCGGCGGCCGAGGCCATCTGGTTGCTGTACTGGAAAAGGTCCCCGAACTTGCTGGTCGGCATGGTCGCAGCGAGCTGGGTGAAGGTGTCGGACGCAGGCAGGCCCTTGTTGCCGAGGATGAATGCGAAATCCTTGCGCGGCAGGCCGGTGCAGGCGCAGATCAGGTGCTTGACCAGCACGGATTGCGTGACTTCGTCATTGCCAAGCCGGAACTCGGGATAGAGATCGACGACCTTTTCGTCCCAGCGCAGCTTGCCCTCGTCGGCCAGTACCGAGAGGAGCAATGTCGTGAGCCCCTTGGTGTTGGAGGCGATCATGAACTTGGTGTTCTCGTCGACCTTCTCGGGCGAGCCGAGCGCGCGAACGCCGAAGCCGCCCTCCCAGACCACCTTGCCATTATCGATCAGCGCAAAGCCGATACCAGGCACTTCCAGAGCCTGACGGCTCTTCTCAACGAAATCGGTGAGCTGCTGGACGCGCTCGGGCGTGAGTTCATGCGCGGTCTTGCCCGCGAAGCTTTCCTTCTGGAAGCCGGCCGGGTGCAGCCCTTGCGCAACTACCGACAAGGCGGCGGAGCGCTTGGCGGCAGTACCGGCCGAGCCATCAACGAGCAGCACGGTCCATGCGGTTCCCTTGCGAAGCGCGGTGGCCGAGCGGCTGGCGCGCTCGCTGGGCAGCGTTTCATAAGAGAAGCTCACTCGCTCATCCCAGCCTTCAGCGGGCGGCGCGCTGTTGGTGGTGCGAAGCGTTGGCGCCGCACCTGGACGAACGACTTCCCAGGCCTTCGCCACCGCATCCTTGGCATCGGCCGCGGCGCCGATATCGGCTACGACAATGCGCAGGTCGCCTTCGGGCGCGGTGAAGGTCAGAGCCGGGCCCTGCTTCGACGCGTTCCAGTCCTTTGGCTGGACATATTGCGCGCCGCTGGCGAGCTTGCCAGGCGTATCGGCAGGGACAGTCTGGGCATAGGCCGCGACAGGTGCGCAGGAGAGCGCGAGTGCGAGCAACAGCTTCATGGATGCTTCTCCTCAGGCGGAACGAGATGGTAGAGAACATGGGGTTGTGAACTGAACGACAGCCGCCAGCGACCGTCAGCTCCGTGGAAGCGCAACTGCTCAAAGGGCCCGCCGGCGCGGGCGCCGGTGACCTGTTCGAACTGCATCGGGCCGACCCGCTTCCAATAGGTGGTGCGGCCCTCGCTGGTGACGATGACGCCGTTCGCGCCGGAGGCCGCAACCTTGAGGTCGCGCTCCGGATTGGCCGGCTTCGAATAGTCGCGCCGGTTACCGCGATAGGCGCCGAGCGGCAGTTTCTCGTCGGCTGGTGCCGCCACCTGGGGCAATGACGTCACCGGGAATAGTCGGCCGATCAGCGCCTCGATCAGTTCAGTGCGTCCGCCATAGCTGCCTTGCCCGCCCGTCTCCGACACGAAGAAGCCTAGGTCGGCTTCAGGCGACAGGATCATGTTGGAATGGAAGTCGCCGGTGTTGCCGCCATGGCCGACCATGCGCGGGCCCTTCTCGCGGACGACGAAGAATCCGTGCGCCATGCCGGGCATGCCGGTCGCGTTGGCGAAGGAGTTCGACGTTAGCAGATCGACCGATTCACGGCGCAGGATCCGGGCCTTGCCGATCGCTCCGCCGTTCAGGATCGCAATCATGAAACGCGCCATGTCGGGCGCACCGCTGGTGCCTGATCCGGCCGGCATCACCGGGCTGAACAGTTCGAACGGCTTGGCCTCAAGCTTGCCGTCCTTGTAGCGGTATCCGGTCGCCATGCGCGGTGCGAGCGCTGCGGGAAGCGGCTCGCGGAAGGTCGTCGAATTCATGCCCAGCGGCTGGAAGATGTGCTTCTCGACATAGTCCGCGAAGGGCTCGCCCGAGACACGCTCGACGATATAGCCGGCCAGGGCGGCGCCATAGTTCGAATAGGAAATCTCGGTTCCCGGCGCCCAGACGCGCTGCGGGACGCGTTCCTTCAGCCATTGCTGATAGGGAATGAGCTTGTCGACGGACGGTGCGGTGAGCCCACCCTGGTCGCTCATCCCCGGCGTATGCTGGAGAAGGTCGCGAACGCGGATCGGCTTGCCTTCGAACTCGGGAATCTTGAAGTCGATATAGCTGTTCACATCCGCGTCGAGGTCTACACGGCCAAGTTCCACCTGCTGGAGCAGCGCGGCCCAGGTGAACATCTTGGAGACCGAACCCGGACGGAACAGCGTCTGCTGCGCATCGACCGGGATGCCCTTGTCGACATCCTGAAACCCATAGCCGCGCGCGAAGACGACTTTGCCGCGATGGACGACGGTGACGACCGCACCGGCGACTTCGCGGGTGGCAAGCTGTTGCGCCATCACGCCGTCAACGAAATCTTCCAGGCCGTCGATGCCGACGGGCGCAACGGCATGTGTTGTGCGCGATCCGCTGGCGGCCGTGGCTGGGGACGCCAGCACGGTGGTGCCGAGTAGGACGGCGGCGATCAATTTAGAGCACCGGTTCATTTGTGAATGTCTCCTTTGCAGGATTGTCAGGCGAGGCAGCTGGCGACCAGCGCGTCGAATGCGGGGCCGCCGCGGATGGGATCGGCCACCGGCAAGCAGAGCCGACGGCTCTCCCTTGCCATCAGCTCTGCCGCCTCTGCGTCTTCCAACGCGGAAGTGTTGAATGAAAGGCCGGCGCAGCGGATCGCGGGATTGGTACGCCGCCCCAGCAAGGTGGTGAGCTCGATGATTTCTCCCACGCTGGTCAGCTTGTAGCCGGCGGTACCCAGCATCTCCGTCCTGCCAGGTTCATGGCAGACAACGAACACGTCGGGCTGGCTTCCGTGGAGCAGGCCGAGCGAGACCGCCGCATAGGACGGGTGGGTGATTGCGCCCTGCCCTTCGATCACGTCCCAATGCTCCGGATCGGCATCCGGCGAGAGCAGCTCCGCTGCACCTGCCTCGAAATCCGAAACGACAGCGTCCATCGGCATTCCGCCGCCCGAGATCATGATCCCGGTCTGGCCCGTCGCCCGAAAGTCGACATCGACGCCACGATCCTTGAAGGCCCGGGCCAGCGCGAGCGCCGTATATTTCTTGCCGAGCGCACAATCGGTGCCGACGGTGAGCAACCGCTTGCCGATGCGCTTGCGGCCGGACCCAACCGGGATCTTCGACGGGGGCACGCGCACGTCGATCAGTCGCCGTCCAAGCCGAGACGCCGTCTCAGCAAGTTCCGGGATGTCGGCCAGGCGCATGTGCAAGCCGGCGACCAAATCGAGCCCGGCTTCCAGCGCTTCGATCAGCGAGGCACGCCAGTTTGCTGGGATCACCCCGCCAGGGTTGGCCACGCCGATCAGCAATGCACGGGCGCCGCGGGCATAGGCCTCGGCCGCGCTCAACTGATCGAGGCCCGTGGTCACCGTCGCACCGGCCAGCCGCAGCTCGCCGACGCATTTGTCCGGCGCCCAGTCGCGGAGGCCGAACGCCGTCTTCGCGTAACCCGAGACCGTGGTGTCCCCCAGGAACAGCACATAGGGATGCGGAAGCAAGAGCGCGCCAACCATTCGATCCACCGGAGCGTTCATCAGCCGCCCCAGGTAGCGGTGAGCAGCCGCTGGAAATTGCCGCCGAGCACTGCGTTGATGTTGGCGTTGGAGTAGTTGCGGCGGATCAGTTCTTCGACAAGGTCGTACATCTTCAGCGGATGGTCGAAACCCTCGATGTCGATCTTCTCGCGAAAGGCGTAGCTGTCCTTGTAGGCGCCGCGCAGCATCTTGTTCATTTCGGGCGAGGTGTCGTCATATCCGTAAAGGTCGGAATCAGTGCCGATGCCGACATGGTCGATGCCGACCAGCTTCACGACATGGTCGATGTGATCGGCATAGTTCACGATCGTCGTCGGATCGGTCTTGCTCACGAAATTGCGCACCCCGGTGATGCCCATCACGCCGCCCTTGGCGGCCATCGCCTTGATCGCCTCGTCGGTCTTGACCCGGGGATGGTCGATCAACGCGCGGCAATTGCTGTGGGTGATCGCGATCGGCTTCTTGGAAATCTCAATGCCGTCGAGTGTGGTGCGATCGCCGCAATGCGAGACGTCCACCAGCATGCCGACCTTGTTCATCTCTTCAATGATCGACGCTCCAAAATCACTGACGCCGCCGTCGATACGGTCGGTGGAGCCCGATCCGATGCGGTTCTGCGAGTTGTATGTGAGCTGGGAGCAGCGCAGGCCGAGCTCGTAGAACATCTTCACATCGGCAGGCCGATTGAATTGGTCGGCGTTCTGCAGTCCCATGATGACCGCGACCTTGCCGTCCTTCTTGGCGCGCAGGATGTCGGCGAACTTGTCGACGCCGACCAGCACATGGCTGTTCCGTGCAACATAATTGCCCCAGGTCGCGAGGAAGCTTAGCGCTTGCTCGCGGCCGTTGTTTCCGCCGATGCCAATTGCATGATGGATCGCGTTGATCCCGCTGGCGCGGAAATCCGCGGTCATCTGCTCGCTCATCGGGACGCTGTAGAAGCTTGGCTCGAAGTCGATCTTGATCGGCGCAAGCATATCCACGACCAACGATCCGCGGACGAGTTCGACGGCCCGCTTCGAATATTGGCGTTTCGAATAGGGGCTGACCGGAAGGCTGGCTTTCGCCACATATGGAGCGGCGACTGCCGCGCCTGCTGCGGCGCAAATCGCCTGGCGACGAGTCAAAAGCATCCGATTCCCCTAAGACAAGTATTTTCTAATCAGGATCGTAACATCCCAATTAGAAACGTCAACGCTTGGCGCTCACCACCGGAAGTTCGACATAGGACTGCCCGTGATGAACGACATTGTCGGCCACCTGGCCCTTGCTCTCGCTCTCGTTGGGGCCGCCCGTGTTGAGGTTGCGGACGAACTTCGGGAAGTTCGACGAGGTCACCTCGATGCGGATGCGATGCCCGGCGCCGAAGCGGATGCTCGTCGCAATCGGGGAGGGCTTGATCGTATAGGTCTCGCCGGGCTTCATCATCGCCGGCTTGTCGAAGCCGTTCCGATACCGGGCCCGAAAGATGGTGTCGCCTATGATCCAGGCCGTTCCGTCAGGCGCGACGTCGACCAGCTTTACCGCGAAATCGGTATCGGGCGCGCTGGACGATACGTTCAGCACCGACTCGACGAAGCCGCTGACTTCAAGCGGCTCCTTCAGCGGTTCGCTCGAATAGACGAGCACGTCGTTGCGGGCTTCCACTCCGCGCTGGTCGAACGCACCGGGGACGACGATTCCGCCATTGCAGCAATCGCCGCCGCCGACGGTGGGTACCGGGTTCATCGGATCGTAGCGGAAGCGATCGGACTGGCCGGCAGACGGTATAGTCGCGACCAGCCGGCCGCCGCCATTCAGGCTGTTCGCGTCGCCACCACTGCTGAGATAGAAGCGCATCATCTGCGTGCCCTTGGGCGGCCAGCTTTCGTTGCTGCGCCACTCGTTCGCGCCCATTGCGAAATAGCGAACATGCGGCGTTGAATCCGGGAAGGCCTTTGCGTCGCCCTTCAGCCATCGATCGAACCAGCCGAACACCGCGCCATCGACATCGAAGCTGGTGTCGCCCATCGACCGTTCGCCGACGGTCGTGTCCTTACCAAGGCGCGCATAGCCGCAATGGGTGTTGGGCCCTACGACAACATATTGGTTGGCGGCCGCTTCTGCGTCGGTGGTGGTTGAGCGGGCGTGATTGAACAGCTCCATGTTCGGGCCGATCGACACGTCGTACCAGCTGTTGAACCACAGTGCCGGAACGCCCCACCCCATATCCTCATGATAAAGGCCGCCCTTGCGCCAATCCGGATCGTCGGGCGTGCGTGCAATGAGCCTATCGAAGGTCTGCGGCGGCTCGCCCAAGGTCTTCAGCATGTCCGCCACGGGCAGATATTTGATGTGCTTGTTCCACTCGACCTTGGGCTTCAATGCGGCGAGGTCGTTGTTGAGCGTGGCGCGGGCCCGGGTCGCCTCGTCGATGTCGGCGGGAAGCTGCGCGCGGATTGGATTGTCGACGCCGTAGAGCCAGACGAAGAACAGGCTGCGCGGCACGCCGCCGGTGTACCAATTGCCCTGCTCCTGGAATCGGCCGACCTTGCCGATCCCGGCGCCTGCCGACATCGGCACCATTGCCGCGTGCGCCGGATGATTTTGCGCGGCCAGCGCGAGCTGCCATTCGGCGGACGAAGAGCAGCCGAGCGTGCCGACCTTGCCATTCGACCAGCCCTGCGATGCGATCCAGCTGAGCGTGTCGTATCCGTCGGTTTGCGGATAACCCAGGATCTCGTACTTGCCTTCCGAGAAATAGCGGCCGCGCTCGTTCTGGACGATGAAGACATAGCCGCGCTTCACCGCCTCGATCGCATAGCGCAACGACGATCCCTTGAGCTTGTGCTCGTTATAAGGAGTCTTCCACAGGATGACGGGTAGCCGGCCCCGGGCGCCCTTCGGCGTATAGATGTTAGTCGACAGGCGGATGCCGTCGCGCATCGGCACCAGGACGGCGGTCCGTGAATCGGCGGTCGCTGCTATCTCGCCCTCAAGCGCCTCCGGCGAATATTTGGAATAGTCCTGGGCGCTAACGGCCTGCACGGCGGAAGTCGCGAGAAACAAGGCAAGCAACGGACGCGACATCGTCAACTCCATATCCGCGCCGCGCATGATTCGACGCGCATTCAGGGGACCTGATTGATGTCGATTAGTCAATGTTTAGAAAATTTCCGTCCATTTTGGGATACTTAGGCCTAATCAGAAAATTATTGTCCCAATCGGATCAGTGTGCAACGATCCTGATCAGAAAATGGAGCCGCCATCAAGCGGTCCGCTTCGGGAGGGTGATTCGATGAATAGGGTTGTTTCCAATCTGGCCTGCAAGTTGGTCAGGGGGGCCAGTTTGTCCGCACTTGCTGCGGGAATGCTCATTGCAACGTCGGCGGTGGCTCAGGACGCGCCCGAATCCGATCCGACGATCGAGGGGCAGGATGTAGCCTCGGACACCAGTGAAGAGAGCGGCGACGATATCGTCGTAACCGGTTCGCGCATTGAACGCGCTGGCTTCGACCAGCCGACGCCGACGACGGTATTCGGCGAAACACAGATTGAGCAGTCGGCACGGCAGAGCCTGCAGATGTTCCTGGTAGACCAGCCGCAGGTCCGCCCAACCAACCTTCCCACTGCCACCATCGGAAGCACCACCGCCGGTACCGCGGCGGTCGACCTCCGCGGAATGGGCTCGGGCCGAACGCTGGTCCTGCTCAACAGCCGGCGCTTCGTCGGCGAGGGCAATATCAACTTCGTCCCGACCAGCCTGGTCAAGCGCCTCGACATCGTGACCGGCGGCGCTTCGGCGGCCTATGGTTCGGGCGCCGTCGCGGGCGTGGTCAACATCATCCTCGACGATGAGCTCGAAGGGCTGTCGGTTGGCGCACAGACAAGCGTTTCCTCACGCGGAGACGGAGAGCAGTACAAACTCGAAGGCTCATTCGGAACCGAGTTCGCCGATGGCGCCGGACACTTCATGGTCGGTGCGGAATATCTCGACGACCGCGGCATCCGTCCGGAAGGCCGGCTTGAGCGCAAGGGCACGAACCCCGGCGGCTTCGTCACCGCCAACGGCGAGCGCACGCTCTACGCAGACATCAACGGCAGGACGAGCTCCGAAGGCGGTCTGATCCTCAACGGCGTGCTGGCCGGCCAGACCTTCAATCCCGACGGCACGCTGCGCCCGTTCCAGGGACCGGACGCGCTGGGCCGCGGCGGCGCAGATGCGTCGAGCACCTTCGATCACACCTATCTCGCGTCGCCATCAAAACGGTTCAACGCGTTCGCGCGGGCCAGCTTTGACATTGGCAGCTCGACCGTCTGGGCCGAGGGTTCCTGGGGGAAAGTAGACTCTGACTATGTCTTCTTCCACGACTTCACCGCACCGGCGGTAACGGTCCAGGCTACCAATCCCTTCCTGTCGCAGACCATCCGTAATCAGCTCGCAGCTGCGGGGCAGACGAGCTTCACCCTTGGCCGCCTCTACACCGACATCCTGCCGATGAACTTCAATGGCGATCGTGACAGCCTCGAGGGGGCGATCGGCATCAACGGAAGTCTCGGCGGCAGCTGGAACTACCGGGCCCACTACAGCCATGGCGAAATCGACACGCGCAGTGCACTCGAGAACAGCCGGGTCGAACCCAACTTCGCACGCGCCGTGCAGGCCGTTTTGAGCGGCGGCCAGATCGTCTGCGCAGTCAACGCCGACGCAAGCACGGCCAACGACGATCCTGCCTGCCGTCCGCTGAACATTTTCGGCCAGAACAACGCTTCTCAGGAAGCGATCGATTATGTCACCGCCACGCAGGCTACCGAATCCATCCAGAAGCTGGATTCGACCGGCCTTGAGGTGACGGGTTCGCCATTCTCTCTTTGGGCAGGCGATGTGAGCTTCGCCGTGGGCGCCGAGGCGCGCTGGGAGAAGCAGGCAACGGTCCGCGACGAACGCACGCTCCAGGGTGGCTTCGGCCTCCCTGTCTACACGGCGGGCAACGACATCGAAGGCAAGTTCAACGTCAAGGAGGTCTTCGCCGAAACTGTCGTTCCGCTGCTGGACATCGATAATTTCAAGGCGGAGTTCAACGGCGCCGCGCGCTATTCGGACTACAGCACCAGCGGCGGAATCTGGACGTGGAAAGCGGGCGGCACGGTCCGCTTGTTCGACGACCTCCTGCTTCGCGCAACTCGTTCGCGTGACATTCGCTCGCCGAGCATCGACCAGCTGTTCGCCGTCGATCGCGTTACATTCGCGACGATGGTGGACCAGAACCCGCCGGCATCGCCCCCACCAGGCTATACCGCGACGCCGGCGCTCGTGGCGACCCACAGCGGCGGCAACCCGGACCTGACGCCTGAAATCAGCAAGATGTGGACCGTCGGCGCGACTTATTCACCTTCGTTCCTCAGCGGTCTGCGGCTTTCGGTCGATTACTACGATATCGAGATCACCGATGCTCTTGGCGCGCTCAACGGCTCGAACCTGACCTTGGCCTGCCGCCAGGGTCAGCAGGCAGCCTGCGACAGGGTTCTTCGTGACCCCGTGACCCAGACCGTCACCGAGGTCTTCTCGAACCAGCAGAACATCGCCGAGTTCGCGACGAGCGGAATCGATATGGAAGTTTCCTATATCACCCATGTCGGTGCGCTTGTCGGGGACGGCGCGGGAACGGTGACCGTCCGTGCGCTTGGCAACTATATCCGCGAACTGGTCACGGATAATGGCATCACGCGCCTCGACAATGTCGGAACCGTCGGCGACCTCAACGGCAACCCGCCCTTCCGCGGCGTTCTAACCGCCGCATATCAGCAGGAGCTCTTCGGCTTCAACGCCAGGGTTCGCTACATCGACGGCGGCAAGTATGACAAATATGCGGACGGAGAGCGTGTGTCCCCGGGCGGTTCGTTCGTCCCCGGTCACTCTTCGCTGATCACCAACAACGACGTCGACGCGAGGACCTATGTCGACATCGGCGCCCAGGTAAGGCCGACTGAGAAGGTCGAGCTGTCGTTCAACATCACCAACCTGTTCGACACCGACGCACCGGTCTCTCCGCAGGCAAGCGCTCACTATGAAGTCCTGGGCACCTACTTCAACTTCGGCGTGAAGGTGGATTTCTAAAAAAGGAACCCCACCTTTCCAAAACAGCTTCTCCTCAACTTCCGGCCAAGCGACATGCTTGGCCGGATTTTTTTCGTGGATTCCACGGCGACCACGCACGTGGCGGTAGCGTTGGGCCGGCCCCGGGGCTTTGAGACTGGATAGTGGCGGAGCGGGAGGGATTCGAACCCTCGATACGGTTTTGCCGTATACTCACTTTCCAGGCGAGCGCCTTCGACCACTCGGCCACCGCTCCGCACGGGATCCCGATCGTTCGATGCGGAGCATCGGGCCTGAATCGGGTGCATCACCAGACGCCTGGAAGCGGGTCCTGTAGAGGTGCTCGCGCGCGGGGGCAAGCTTGCCGCAAGGCCGCAATCACCTCTATGCCGACATCCAATGGCGCGACGCTTCGATCACCCACCGACGGCCGAAGAAATCGAGGCCATCGCACGCGATGCGATGGCTGCGCTGCCCGAGCCATTTTCATCACACCTCGCGCATGTCGTGCTGCAAATCGACGAGTTCGCCGACGATGCGCTGCTCAAGGAAATGGGGATCGAACATCCTCTCGACCTGACCGGCGTCTATGAAGGCATTCCGGTGGGCCTGCGCAGCGTCGAAACGACCGGCACCCTGCCCGACCGGATCCGCCTGTTCCGCCAGGCAATCCTCGCCGAATGGTGCGAGGAGGGAGAGGGTTTCGAGCATCTCGTTCGCCACATATTGATCCACGAGGTCGGCCATCATTTCGGCCTGAGCGACGAGGATATGCACGCGCTGGAGGACCAGGCGTGAGCCCGCTCCTGAAGGGCCACGGGCTGGCACTGGTTCGCGGCGGGCGGATGCTTTTCGAAGGCCTGGATCTCGAGCTTGAGGCCGGCGACGCACTTCATATCAGTGGTCCGAACGGCAGCGGGAAATCCAGCCTCATCCGGCTCGTGGCAGGCCTGCTTCGACCGGCTGCCGGCCGCATCGAACGGGCCGAGGCCGCCCTCGCCGACAATCTGCTGGCGCTGGATCGCGAGTTGACGCTGTCCCGCGCACTTGCGTTCTGGAAGGGCCCGCGGCTGGGCGATGCCATGCGCGCCTTTGCGCTCGAGGATCTTGCCCATTTACCGGTCCGACTGCTGTCGACCGGGCAGGCCAAACGAGCCCAACTCGCCCGGGTCATGGCCAGCGGTGCGCCTCTGTGGTTGCTGGACGAACCGCAAAATGGGCTGGACCGGAAGGGGCTTGCCGAGCTCGATGAAGCTATCGCCGCGCATCGCGCGCAAGGCGGAGCAGTCCTCGCGGCCAGCCATACGCCCTTGGCTGGCCAATGGCGCATAATGGAGCTTGAAGCGTGACGGCCGCACTGATCGTTCGCGAGGTTCGCCGAGGGTTGCATGGAGCCGCATGGCTGCCGGTCGCATTCTTCCTGTTGATCGCGACAATTGTCCCCTTCGCCGTGGGACCTGATGCCCGCCTTCTGGGCCGTATCGGCGGGGGCGCGCTATGGATTGCCGCGCTGACGGCCGCATTGCTGCCAATCGAGCGGCTGATCGAGCCTGACCGGGCGGACGGCGTGCTTGATCAGCTCACGATGACAGGAACGGCCGATGAAGCCGTCGGCGCGGCCAAGATGATAGGCCATTGGCTGACCTTCGGACCCTTGCTGCTGATTGCGGCCGTTCCGGGAAGCTTTCTGGTGGGCCTCGACGGACCGGCGCTTGCGCGTAGCCTCATTTCAATCGCGATCGGAACGCCTGCATTGGCAGCACTATCGGTCGCCGTTGCCGCCTTGACCGCCGGCCTGCCACGAGCGGGAGCCTTGGCCGGTTTGCTGATGATGCCGCTCGCCGTCCCGCTGGTTATTTTTGGGGCGGCCGCGACCGGCGATGGGGAAAGTGCGGCGTTGAAGCTGGAAACCGCGGTTGCGTTACTGATCGTTGCCGGCGCCCCATTCGTGACGGGCGCGGCGATCCGGGCCGCGCGAACCTAGTCGCGGCTCCAGCGAGCGAAAATCGCCGTCGGCAGGAGCAGCCCGCGTGTTTCTTCCCGCACGGCCATCTCGCCGCATTCGACCGTTCCGCCGAGATGAGCCGTCGCCTGGCAAAGCAATTCTCCGATCGCCAGCGCAGACATGCGAACGGCATAGACGGTCAGCACGAGGAAGCGGCTATTGGAATCAAGTAGTTTGCAACAGTCCGACAGCAGCGGCCCGAGATGCTCTTCCAGCCGCCAGATTTCGCCTTCGGGACCGCGGCCGAACTTCGGCGGATCGAGCAGGATCCCGTCGTAGCGCCGTCCGCGCCTCACTTCCCGAGCGGTGAATTTGGCCGCGTCATCGACAATCCATCGGATCGGCCGCTCCGCAAGGCCGGAAAGCGCGGCATTGGCGCGGCCTCCCTCGACCGATTTCTTCGACGCATCGACGTGAACCATCCTGGCGCCGGCTTCCGACAGAAGCAGGGTGCCGACGCCGGTGTAGCCGAACAGGTTCATCACCTCCGCATCCAACGCCCGGGAACACATCCAGTCCCACTGCGGCGCCATGTCGGGAAAGAATGCGAGATGCCGGAACGGCGTTAGGCTCCCAAGGAAGCGGACATTGCCGCGCGACAGTGGCCAGTCGCGAGGGACAGGACGGTGCTGGACCCAGCGCCCGCCGCCTTCCTCGTCCGATCCCGGCACGAAAGTCGCGTCCGGCGACCAGTCGGTGAGGCTCGGAGCCCACATCGCCTGCGGCTCAGGCCGAACGACGGTGACCGGCCCGTAGCGCTCCCATTTCCGCCCATCGCCACTGTCGATCAGGCCCCAGTCATCCCAGGGCTCGGCGACGATCGTCTTCAGTTCATCGACGCTCATGCCGCGAGGGCCAGCTTTCCGCCGATGGAGGCGATGGCGCGGGGTCCATCGAGCATCGCGCGCCCGGCGGCTCGCGCCGCGTCGACATCGACTGCGCGAAGTTCGGCCAGCATTTCATCGATGGTCATGATCCGGCCGAAAATCTCGATCGACCGCGCCATTGCGTCCGCGCGGCCCGGCGGCGTTTCCATGGCCATTAATATGCCAGCCTCGATCTGGGCGCGGGCGCGCTGCAATTCGGCATCGCTAAGGTCATTCGCCGATCGCTCGACTACCTCCCGGGCCAGGTTCAACGCCTCGGTCGCTCGGGCTTTGTCGGCGGACAAGTTGACAGCGAACAACCCGATTTCAGCGTATCCCTGGGTCCACGCGTAGATGGAATAAGCGAGGCCGCGTTCCTCGCGCAGCTCCTGGAACAGGCGCGATGACATGCCCCCGCCTACGGCCTGGGCGAATAGAGAAAGCGCTGGCGCGGTCGAGCCTGATGCCGGCACACCCTGCCACGCCAAAGCCAGGTGAGTTTGCTCGGCCTGCCGCCGGTCGGACCGAATACCGCCGACGAAGCTTGCCGGCTCGATTGGCGGCGGGGCGGTGGATTCGAGATCGCCAAACAGTGCTTCGGCCAACATCAGCACATGGCCGGGATCGACCTTGCCGGCGGCGGAGACCACGAGCCGTTCCGGGCGATACTGCTGGTCCAGCCATTGGACGCAGTCGCTTCGGTCGAGACCCTTGATAGTCGCTTCATTGCCAAGGACCGGCCGCGCCAGCGCCTGTTTCCCGAATGCCGCTTCGAATAAATGGTCGTGGATGAGATCGTCCGGCGCATCGAGGCATTCGCCAAGCTCCGACAAGATGACCAGCTTCTCGCGCTCCAGTTCGTCCGCGTCTAGCTTCGGCGCCCTGACCAGGTCGGCAATAAGCTCCAGCGCCAAGCCGACGTCCGGGGCAAGCGTGCGGGCATGAAAGACGGTCTGGTCCCGCGAGGTCCACGCGTTCAGCGAGCCGCCAACATCCTCGATCGCCTCGGCAATAGCGCGGGCGTCGCGAGTTCGCGTACCCTTGAACACCATATGCTCGACGAGATGTGCGAGACCGCCCTTGCCCTCAGGCTCCGACCTCGATCCGACGAACGCGTGAAGGCCGATCGCCGCCGACTGCGCGCCGGGCATATGATCGATCGCGACGGTGAGGCCATTGGCGAGGCGAGTGAGCTCAGCCATTGGACGCCTCTTTCCGCCATCGCTGGCGCAATGCAAGCACGTAGATCAGCGCGGCGATTCCGGCGAACAGGAACCACTGGACGGCATAGCTGAAATGATTGTTGGGAATGGTGTCGGGCGATGGCGGCGCGCTGGCTACAAGCCCGGGACCCGGGCTGGCGGCAACAAGGCGCATCAGTCTTCGGCTATCGGGTGCGATCGTTCCGCTGACGAGACCGCCGTGCCAGCTCTTCCCGGCATTGGGATTCTTCGACCAGCCAAGCTCTACCGACATGCCCGGCCCTTCGGCCCCGGTCCGGCAATCGGCGATAACGAGATATCCAGGCTCGCCCTGTAAATTTTGACCGGCTGCGGTTCGGAACCCGACGACCTCAAGGCAATTGCCCGTTGCATATCGGAACAAGGGCAAGGGCTCCTTGGGCGGCAGGGTGGGCCAAGCGATTGGCCGTTGTCCCGCGGCGGCGCGATAGCTTTCCAGAAGAGCAAGCTTTTGCTCGCGTCGCTCAAGCTGCCAGATTCCGAGGCCAATCATCACCGCGACGGCAAGACCGACCAATATGGTAGGGACCAGCGGGATCTTGCGGCTCATTTGGAAAGCCTTCCTTCGCCTGCCCGGTGCTTATGTTCCTGGTAGATCAGGGCCGCCTTGCCAAAGCGCAGCCCCCCTATGGTCAGGCCCGCACCGATCGGAAGCCAGATGAGATGCGCCCACCATGGCGGCACGATCAGCAAATCGAACAGGATCGCGCCAACGGCGACGATTGCGCCGACAATCAGGATCAGGAATGCCGCCGGTCCGTCGCCGACGTTATAAGTTGAAAAGTCGAGGCCGCAGCTGCGACAGCTGGGCGCAAAGCTGACCGGTCCAGAGAAAAGGGTCTTTGCCCCGCAACGAGGGCAAAGACCTTCAGAGGCGGCCGCCGCCAGCGACGGCGCCTCGCTCATCAACCGTGCGTCGGCGCGCCCCAGCCGCCCCAAACGTAGATCGAGACGAACAGGAACAGCCACACGACGTCGACGAAGTGCCAGTACCAGGCGGCCGCTTCGAAGCCGAAATGCTGCTTCGGCGTGAAGTCGCCCTTGTACGAACGGATCAGGCAGACCGCGAGGAAGATGGTGCCGATGATGACATGGGCGCCGTGGAAGCCGGTCGCCATGAAGAAGGTGGCGCCATACATATTGCCCTTAAAGGCGAACGGTGCCTGGGCATATTCATAGGCCTGGATCGACGTGAACAGCAGGCCAAGCAGGATCGTGCACCACAGGCCGCGCTTCAGACCCTCGCGATCGCCATGGATGAGCGCGTGATGCGCCCAGGTGACCGTCGTGCCCGAACAGAGCAGGATGAAGGTGTTGAGCAGCGGGAAGCCGAACGGGTCGAGCACTTCGATTCCCTTCGGCGGCCACTGGGCCACAAGGCTTCCGTCGGTAACCAGGGTCGCGGCGCCATCGACGATTTCGAGCGGTGCTGGAAACAGCGCCGCCGAGAAGAAGGCCCAGAACCAGGCGACGAAGAACATCACTTCCGACGCGATGAAAAGGATCATTCCGTAGCGCAGGTGAAGCTGCACAACCGGGGTATGATCGCCCGCCTTGCCCTCGCGGATGACGTTGCCCCACCAGCTGAACATGGTCACCAGCACACCAAGCAGGCCGAGCAGGAAGACGAATTTGCCGTAGGGATTGGCATGCATCCACATCACGCCGCCGCCGGTCAGCGCCAGCGCGGAAAAGGCACCGATCAGCGGCCACTGATCGGGCGGAAGGATGTGATAGTCGTGATTCTTCGTCGCGGCCATTTGATGCTTTCCCTAATCTCTTGAACCGGCCTCTAGCGGGCGCTTTGCGGATTTTCCACCGGATAAAATGTGTAGCTTAAGGTGATCTCGTCGATGTCCCTTGTGTCGGGGTCCTCGCGCAGCTTGGGATCGACGTAGAAGACCACAGGCATTCGGACGCTTTCGCCACCCTTCAGCACCTGTTCCGTGAAGCAGAAACACTCGATCTTGCTGAAATATTGCCCTGCCTGGGTTGGCGAAACGTTGAAGGTCGCCGTTCCAACGGTCCGCCGCGCGGTATAGTTGGTCGCCTTGTAGTAAATGGTCGTCCGGCCACCCGGATGGATGCGGACGGTCTGCTGCTCCGGCTCGAACTTCCAGGGCAGCCGCGGATCGATATTGGCGTCAAAGCGCACGCCGATCTGTCCTGCCACGGCGCCCGGCGCCGCTTCCGCCTTCATGGTCGTGCCCCCAAAGCCGGTTACCTGGCAGAAGATCCGGTAGAGCGGCACCGACGCGAAGGCGAGGCCGAGCATCCCCAGGCCGAACAGGGCAGCCCGGACGCCGACGGTACGGTTCTTCTGGGCAAGGCTGGTCATTGGTTGATCGTCATCTTGGCGATGGTGATGGCGAACATCAGCACTACGAACAGCCCCAGCAGGATGGCCGTCACCTTCGCCCGTTCACGCTGGCGCTTTCGGATGATTTCATCTTCTGGCTGAGGCGTCATGCAATCACCCAACGGTCAACGACTAGCGCCGCGAATAGCGCGAAAAGATAGAGAATCGAGAAAGCGAAGAGCTTCTTTTCCGGGCCCATCGCCTTGGCTTCGGTTGCCTTGTTTGCGGCAACCGCGAAGGCCAACGTGAAAAAGACGGCGTTGAGCGCCACCGACGCGGCGCCATAGATCCAACCGGTTAGCCCTAGCGCCCAGGGCGCGATCGCGGCGGCGATCATCGGCAAGGTATAGAGCAGGATCTGGCGGCGGGTGCTTCCGATACCGGCGACGACTGGAAGCATCGGCACCCCGGCGTTGGCATAATCGGTCCGCACGAACAGCGACAGCGCCCAGAAATGCGGCGGCGTCCATAGGAAAATGATGGCGAACAGCAGGATCGGAAGGGTCGTCACATCGCCCGTCACAGCCGCCCAGCCGATCAACGGCGGAAAGGCGCCGGCAGCGCCGCCGATCACGATGTTCTGCGCCGTCCGCCGCTTCAACCACACGGTATAGACGAGGACGTAGAATAGGATGGAGACCGCAAGGACCGCTGCTGCCAGGTGGTTCGCCGCAAGATCCATGAGGATGACCGAGAAGACGGCCAGCCCAACGCCGAAATGAAGCGCGGTCTGACGGCTCATCCGTCCCGCCGGAAGTGGCCGATTGGCGGTCCGCTTCATCTTCGCGTCGAGATCCGCTTCATACCATTGATTGAGCGCTCCCGCCGCTCCAGCACCGAGCGCGATGCACAGGACGGCCGTGAAGCCCAGCACGGGATGGACCGGGCCCGGCGCGGCCAGCAGGCCGCAGAGTCCGGTGAACACGACCAGGCTCATCACGCGCGGCTTCGTCAGCGCGAGGAGATCGCGCCAATCGGCCGGAAGGCTCTCGTCATGTTGCAAGGGGACGCTGGTCACGCCGCGCCCTATAAGCAGTCAACTCGCAACAGGAAAGGCCTGTGGAGCAAGGGCTTGGACACAAGGCTGTGACTCTGTTGCCGGCGCAGCGGCGACCGGCGTCCCCAGAAAATGCGTCAGGTTTAGCCCTACCGCAAATCCTCGATATTGAACCGTTAATTGTGCATTATAAGATGGGACAGCAGGAGAGGTGAATGCCGTTCGCCCTTGAACTCCAGGATTCCCTTCGCGACCGGCACTGCCGGGTGGCGCAAGAGTTTGCCGCGGGCGACAGCCTTGAAGCGGTGCTGGATCGCCATTTGCTGGCCATCGAGGCTTCGGCCGACACCGAACTGCTGACCTCGATCTTGCTGCTGGATGAAACCGGCACGCGGATCTTGCATGGTGCGGCGCCAAGTCTGCCGAGGACCTATTGCGCCGCGATTCACGGCGCCGAAATCGGCCCGGAAGCGGGATCATGCGGTACCGCCGCATTCACCGGGCATCCTATCTATGTGTCGGATATTGCGACGAATGTGCTGTGGGACGACTATCGTCACCTCGCCCTGCCCCATGGCCTCAGGGCGTGTTGGTCGACTCCGATTCGAGACCCCGAGGGCATCGTCCTCGGAACGTTCGCCGTCTACCATTTGACGCCCCGCAGCCCTACGCCGAGCGAAGTCAAATCGATCCGCATGATCACCGACCATGTCGCACAGGTGATCCTTTGGAGCCGGTCTCGTAGCTTCGAACAGCCGCTAGACCGGACTGATGGCAGTCCGCCGCATCCGAATCTTCGGTTGGTCAGCGACTACGGCGATGAGGAGACCAATGGTGAAGCGCCGCCGGACGCCGCCCGGCGTTTCCATGTCTTTGCCATCAAGCTCGAACAATATGCTGAGAGAGTCTCGTCCAGAAACTTTGCCGCCGCGCTCAAGGCTGCCGCGGCCGATTGCCGGAAGCTGGGTCAGGCGGCTTCAAATCGCGATAAGGGCACCAAGGACGGGCGCTAGCCATTAAACCCATGCCAGTGTGCATTCTTCTGATGCACATTAATTAAGATGCGGATAGCTTGCGTCTGAAATGACCACCGCAACGATCGGGTGACTTGATGGAAAATGAACTGTTCAAAGATCGCGGCCACGCCAATGAAGCCGCCTATTTCCGCCAGCAGGATGCGAAGCTCCTCGAAACCCTGCGGGAACGGGCCCCATTGGACCAGATCGCTGCGGCGCTCGGCGAAAAGCTGCAGGTTGAACACCCGGATTTGCTGGAGCGCGTTCGCAAGCTCGGCCTGACGGTCGACACGGCTCCGGCCCTGTTCCTGACTCCACTGGTCCAGGTCGCCTGGGTCGATGGATCGGTCAGCAACCAGGAATTCGAAGCCGTGCTTCGGCTCGCCCAGCAGCGCGGCATCGAACCGGACTCGGCGGTTGCGGGGCAGTTGGTCGCGTGGCTGCAGCAGCGCCCGTCGGACGCGGTGTTCGACGCTGGCCTCGAAGTCATCAAATATGGCTTCGCCGTCCTTCCCGAGGGCGAGCGCGAGGACCGGATCAAGAAGGTGGTCGAGGCATGCCACGAAGTCGCCTCGGCGTCGGGCGGCGGGCTGGCGAAGGTGCTTGGCCTCGGCAGCGGCGTTTCCGCGATCGAAGCTTCGATGCTCGACACCATCAACGGAACCCTACGCGGCCCGGCCGCCTAGGCCTCAATCATTTCCCAATAAGAAAAGGGCCGGCCCTGCGATGGCAGGACCGGCCCATTTTCTTGCCTGAAGGATCGTTAGTCGATCTTCGGCAGGGTCTCGAACTGGTGGTACGGCGGCGGGCTGGACAGGGTCCATTCCAGGGTCGTCGCACCCTCGCCCCAATAATTGTCCGGCGCCTTCTTACCGGCGGCCAGCGACCAGATCATGTTGACGAAGAAGATCCCCATACCCGCGATCGTGATCATGTATCCGATCGTCGACAGATGGTTCCACTCCGCGAACGCCGGCGAATAATCCGGGATGCGGCGCGGCATTCCGTCGAGGCCGAGGAAGTGCTGCGGGAAGAAGATCAGGTTCACGCCGATGAACATGACGAAGAAGTGCAGCTTGCCGAGCAACTCGTTGTACATCTTCCCGAACATCTTGCCGAACCAATAGTACCAGCCGGCGAACAGCGCGAAGACCGCTCCGAGGCTCAGCACATAGTGGAAGTGGGCAACGACGTAGTAGGTGTCGTGCATATAGTTATCGACGCCGCCGTTCGCGAGAACGACGCCAGTGACGCCACCCACGGTGAACAGGAAGATGAAGCCGATCGCCCACAGCATCGGCGTTTCGAAGCTGATCGATCCGCCCCACATGGTGGCGATCCACGAGAAGATCTTCACCCCGGTGGGAACCGCGATGATCATCGTCGCGGCGGTGAAGTACATCTTCGTATTCACGTCCATGCCGATGGTGAACATGTGGTGGGCCCAGACGACGAAGCCGACCACGCCGATCGCGACCATGGCGTAGGCCATGCCGAGATAGCCGAACACCGGCTTGCGGCTGAAGGTTGCGATGACCTGGCTGACCATGCCGAAGCCCGGCAGGATCATGATGTAGACTTCGGGGTGGCCGAAGAACCAGAACAGGTGCTGGTAAAGCACCGGATCGCCGCCGCCGGACGCGTCGAAGAAGGTGGTTCCGAAGTTGCGGTCGGTCAGCAGCATGGTGATCGCGCCGGCCAGGACCGGGAGTGCGAGCAGCAGCAGGAAGGCGGTGATCAGCACCGACCAGACGAACAGCGGCATTTTGTGCAGGGTCATGCCCGGCGCGCGCATGTTGAAGATGGTGGTGAT
Organism: Sphingomonas caseinilytica; assembly: GCF_023516455.1. Classification (GTDB taxonomy): domain Bacteria; phylum Pseudomonadota; class Alphaproteobacteria; order Sphingomonadales; family Sphingomonadaceae; genus Sphingomicrobium; species Sphingomicrobium caseinilyticum. The sequence continues at coordinate 184,484 of NZ_JAMGBA010000002.1, forward strand.
GAAGTTGACCGCACCGAGGATCGAGCTGGCGCCCGCGAGGTGCAGCGAGAAGATGGCCATGTCGACCGCCGGACCAGCCGAGCCGGACGTCGATAGCGGCGCATAGACCGTCCAGCCGGTGCCGGCGCCGAGGCCGGTGCCGCCGCTGACGAACGATGATCCGAGCAGAAGGATGAACACCGGCGGAAGCAGCCAGAAGGAGATGTTGTTCATGCGCGGGAACGCCATGTCAGGCGCACCGATCATCAGCGGCACGAACCAGTTGCCGAAGCCGCCGATCATTGCAGGCATGACCATGAAAAAGACCATGATCAGGCCGTGAGCCGTGATGAGCACGTTCCAATGGTGAAGCGCTTCGTCGAAATTCGCGCTTCCGGCGCCCAGCGGCCAGCCCTGGGTCAGGATCTGGATGCCCGGTTCCGCCAGTTCGGCACGCATGATGCCCGAGATGCCGCCACCGATGATCCCCGCAACGATCGCGAAGATCAGGTACAGCGTGCCGATATCCTTGTGGTTGGTCGACATGAACCAGCGGGCAAAGAAGCCCGGCTTATGGTCCGCATCATGATGTGCGTCTTCATGGGCCTTCAGCGGAAGCGCGTCGGCGGGAATGGTGCTCATATCTGTCTCGTTTCCGCGTCTTAGTTGGTGGCCGGCGCCGCTTCATTGGCGGCAGGCGTTTCGGTTGTGGCGGCTGCCTCATTGGCTTCGGCCGGGGCCGCAGCGGCGACCTTGGCGGCTTCGGCAGCGGCGGCGGCAGCGGCTGCTTCCGCCTTGGCCTTCGCTTCGATTGCCGCCCTGGGTTGCCCACCCTTGCTGGCCAGCCAGGCGTTGAAGGTCGCTTCCGGAACCACCTCGATCGCAATCGGCATATAGCCGTGACGGGCGCCGCACAGTTCGCTGCACTGGCCGAAATAGACACCCGGACGGTCGACCTTCACCCAGGTCTCGTTGAGGCGGCCCGGGTTGGCATCGATCTTCGTCCAGAAGGCCGGCATCGCGAAAGCGTGAATCACGTCGTTGGACGTCACGATGAACTTCACGACCTTGCCGGCCGGAATGACCATCCGTTCGTCGACGGCGAGCAGCGGCGGACCGTCGGCATCGGTGCGATAACGATCGCCCGCCTTCACGTCCTTCTGCTCCTTCAGCAGGTTCGAGACGATCTCGAACCCGCCATTGTCCGGATATTGATAGGTCCAGTACCACTGGTTGCCGATCACCTTGACCGTCAGGTCCGCCGGCGGCGGGCTGTACTGGGCACGGATCAGGCGGATCGACGGGATGGCGATCGCGACCAGGATCAACACCGGAACCAAGGTCCAGACGACCTCGATCATCGTGTTGTGGCTGGTCCGCGAGGGCGTCGGGTTGGCGCCGCGGCGATAGCGCAGGATCGTCCAGACCAGCAGCGCAAGAACGAACAGGCTGATGATGACGCAAAGGGTCAGCAGCCAATTATTGTGGAAGTTGGCCGCTTGCTGACCGATTTCGGTCACTTGATGCTGGATGCCGGTCCCACCAGGTACCGGTACGCCATAGTCAGCCGAAGGGGCTGCATGATCGATGCCGGGAGCCGCTGGAGCAGCCGGCGCCGCAGCGGCATCGGCTGGAGCGACACTGGTAGCGGCCGGAGCCGGAGCAGCGGCGACCGCCTGCGGTTCGGCCGCCTGCGGCGCCTGCGCGCCTGCCGCTGCTGGTGTCATTGCGGCTGCCGCAAGGGCAATTGCCCATCCCATCAATTTCATCGTCACCCCGATTGATTCGGTTGCAAAGGACGGCCCGCCGGCGACCGGCAGGTCCAAAATTCGCGGCCTTATAGGCGGGACATCCCACTCTCTCAAGCGGTCGTTCCGCATCATTTCCGCCTGAGGTTGCGAGGGCGGCCCGGCAAGCCTATTTCGGGCCGCGAAACCGGAGAGGACGGGCGTGACCGACGAAGAGATTTTGGCGGAATTCCGCCAAGCGGATGCACTGTTGGAAGGACATTTCATACTTTCCTCCGGTCTTCGCAGCCCGCGCTACCTGCAATGCGCCCGTGTCCTAATGGACGGCGCGAGGGCCGAGCGGCTGGCTCGTGCGCTTGCCGCGAAGATTCCTGCCGAGCTCCGCGAATCCATCGACGCGGTCGTTTCCCCGGCGATGGGCGGAGTCATTATCGGCCATGAAATGGGGCGTGCTCTGGGAAAGCCGGCGATGTTCGTCGAACGGCCGGAAGGGACTTTCCACCTTCGCCGCGGATTCAGCCTTCGTCCTGGAGAACGCGTGCTGATGGTCGAGGATGTGGTGACCACCGGGCTCTCGTCGCTTGAGGCGATTGCATCGGTCGAGGAAGCCGGCGGGAAGGTGATTGCCGAAGCCGCGCTAGTGGACAGATCGGGAGGGAGCGCCGACCTTGGCGTGCCCTTCATTCCGCTCATTCGGATCGACGTCCCCACCTATGACGCCAATGACTTGCCTGCCGAACTGGCGGCAATTCCGGCGGTGAAGCCAGGGAGCCGCGCCGCCGCATGAACGGCCGCCTGCGCCTTGGCGTCAATATCGATCATGTCGCGACCATCAGGAACGCGCGCGGCGGTCCGCATCCCGATCCGCTTCGTGCCGCTCATGCCGCTGCACGAGCCGGCGCCGACGGTATCACCGCTCACCTGCGCGAAGACCGGCGGCACATCACCGACGGTGACATCGATCGGCTGATGGCGGAGATCGACCTGCCGCTGAACCTGGAGATGGCGGCGACCGAGGAAATGCTGTCCATCGCCCTTCGTCACCGTCCCCACGCCGCCTGCATCGTGCCGGAGCGACGCGAAGAACGGACCACGGAAGGCGGACTCGATGCCGCCGGCCAGTTCGACGCCTTGCAACCCTTCGTAGGGCGGCTGACGGATGCCAGCATCCGCGTCTCGCTATTCATCGAACCCAGCGAGGCTCAGGTAGCGGCCGCTGTCCGGCTAGGAGCGCCCGTCGTCGAATTTCACACCGGCCGCTATGCTCACGTCGAAGGGGAAGAGCGCGCTGTCGAGTTGAAACGGATCGCCGATGCCGCCGCTCTCGCGACCAAGAACGGCATCGAACCTCATGCCGGCCATGGCCTTACCTATGACAATGTCGTCCCCGTCGCGGCCGTTCCGCAACTCGCCGAACTTAATATCGGCCATTTCCTGATTGGCGAGGCGATCTTCATCGGGTTGGAAGATAGTGTTCGCCGGATGCGCGGCTTGATGGACCAGGCTCGATGATTCTCGGAATCGGCTCCGACCTCTGCAACATCGAACGGATCCAGAATTCCGTGGATCGCTTCGGCGAACGATTCCTCAACCGGGTCTTCACCGAAGTCGAGCGCGCCAAGGCAGCGCGGCGTCCGCACACCATTGCAGGCACCTTGGCGAAGCGCTTCGCCGCCAAGGAAGCTTTCTCCAAGGCGGTCGGAACCGGTTTCAAGCGCGGCGTCTATATGAAGGACATTGGCGTCGTGAACGCGCCCTCCGGCGCTCCGACGCTGCAGCTGACCGGCGGCGCGAAGGCGCGGCTTGACGCCATGGCTCCTTCGGGCCACGCCGTCGAAGTGCATCTGACGATGACCGACGACCACCCCTGGGCGCAGGCATTCGTCATCATTTACGCACGCAAGATGGAGCCCTGATTGTCCGAGCGTCCCGAGTCCGTCCCCGCAGCTCCCTCAGTGGCGCCGGGCGAACCGCAACAGGTTGAAAAGGAAAGTCGCGGCCAACTGATCTGGCGCGAGATCAAGGGGCTGTTCTGGGTGCTGCTCGCGGTGCTGGCCTTCCACAGCTTCATCGCCAAGCCATTCTATATTCCGTCGGAATCGATGATGCCGAACCTGCTGACGGGCGATCGGCTTGTGGTGTCCAAATATCCCTATGGCTGGTCCTACGTTTCGCCGACCATTCCCAATCCGGCCGCGATCGTCCGAAACCTTCTCCTTGGGAGCGGCGAGCCGTGGAGCATCACCCTGCCCTTCTCAAAGGGTCGGGTCATGGGCTCGCTCCCGGAGCGCGGCGATGTCGTGATCGTGACCCCTCCGGGCGGAAACCAGGATTATATCAAGCGCGTCATCGGTCTTCCGGGCGACACGATCGAGCTTCGCGATGGCCGCCTCATCATCAACGGCAAGGCCGTCCACGCGGAGCCCCGGGCGCCGGCGATGATCCCTGTCGATGCCAACTCGCCCTGCGGCATGCACCAATTCTGGGGCCGACGGGTCGAGACCGAGCAAGGCCCCTTCTGCCGGCTTCCGATTGTCCGGGAGACCCTTCCCAACGGCGTGACCTATGACACGGTCGACGATGGCCGCAGCCAGGGTGACGACTATCCGCCGGTCCATGTCCCGGCCGGACATCTTTTCCTGATGGGCGACAATCGCGACCATAGCGCCGACAGCCGCTTCAGCCTGGAAGAACAAGGTCTTGGCGGCCCGGTCCCGTGGGAGAATATCGGCGGCAGGGCGGAGTTCATCACGTTCAGCCTGGACGGCACCACCGGCCTCAATCCCATGACCTGGCTGTCATCTTTCCGTGACGGCAGGGCAGGCACGTCGCTTCGGCCGCCCAGGGAATAGAAATGTTGACCGACCAGCCGCCCTCACCGTCACCGGTCGAACGGCCCGGTCCCGCCGACCTCTATTCCCGATCCGTCCGCGACGAAGCGCGCAAGGCCGCCGTTTGGCTGGGCATGGCGCTGCTCATCGTCGGAGTCATCGTCCTGTCGCAGCCGCTGCTGCTCATCATCGGCGGCATGGTGTTCGCAGTGGTGCTGGACGGGGGCGCCCGCCTCCTCGGCAGGGTCCTGCCGATCGGTCGCGGCTGGCGGTTGGCGATGGTCACCATTGCCGGCTTCGCCTTTGTCGGCTGGGTCTTTTACTTCGCCGGGACGACGCTCGCGGGACAGGCCGAAGAGCTACGAATCGTCGTCACCGAGCAGGGCCGCCGCCTGTTCGCGTTTCTGATCGAGCTCGGCCTGATGCCGGCGGATGGAACGGGCCTGCAAAGCTTCAGCCAGCAAATGCTGGGAGGCGTTGGCCGGCTCACCACCGCGGTCAGCACGGCGGTCGGCGCTGTGGCATCGATCCTGATGATCATGGTCATCGGCATTTTTATCGCGATCGAACCGCGACTCTATGATCGTGGCTTCGCCTGGATGCTTCCCGTCGAGAAGCGCAGCAGCTTCTATGAAATCAGTGACAAGGTCGGCTTCACTCTTCGGCGACTGCTGGCCGGCCGTATCGTCGGCATGATGTTCGAAGGGGTTTTCACCTTTGCCATGCTTGCCATCGGCGGCGTGCCCATGGCGGCGCTGCTCGGTCTTTTGACCGGCATGCTGGCCTTCATCCCCAACATCGGCGCAATCATTTCGGGCGCGCTGATGGTCGCCGTCGGATTTTCGGCGGGCCCAGGCGAAGGGCTATGGGCGATCTTCGTCTATTTCTTCGTGCAGAACGTCGATGGCTATCTGGTCGTGCCCTACATCGCCCGGAGGACCGTGGACCTTGCGCCCGCACTGGTGCTTGCCGCACAGCTTCTGTTCGGCGCGCTATTCGGGATCCTCGGCCTGTTGCTGGCGGACCCGATCCTCGCATCGATCAAGGTAACGCTGCAGAAGCTGAGCGAACGGCAAGAGCCTGCGCCTCAGGTAGCGGCGGCAACTGCGCCGCCGCGAAAACCCGCGACGCGAAAACGCAAGAAAACCTAGCTGTTACTGGCCTTGCGGGCCAGCGCCTGCCGACAAGGCGGCATTGGGCGCCACCTGCAGCACATGGACGTCGAAGCTAAGGTCCTCGTTGGGACCGATCGGGCTTCCGGCGGGCGGATTGGGGCCATAGGCAAGGCGGCCCGGAATCACGATCTTGTAGCGTCCGCCCTGCTGCATCTTGGTCAGCGCTTCACGGAAACCAGGTACGACCTGCATCACCAGGAACGGAGCCGGGCCCCGCCCTTCGGTGGAATCGAACACCGTGCCGTCCTCGGTCCGGCCGGTATATTCGATGATCACCCCATCCATTTCGGTGACCAAGGGCCCGCTGCCGGCCGTCACCGTATCGACGACGACGTTCTTGAACTGGCCTGCCCCGAAATAGGCAATGGCGAAGGCGAGCGCGATCAGTGCGGCGACGGCGAGCCACAACCTCATCAGCGTGCCTTTCGCGACGGGGCGAAGCGGAACCTGGGAAACCGACATGACGAGCCCTCGCGAACTGAGGGGAATAGAGAGAGGGCCGGCGTACCAGCCCTCAAGCGGCCTTAGCGGGCGCCTTCGCGCTCGATCCGCTTGCGCTCGAGCTTGCGGGCCCGGCGGATGGCGGCTGCACGCTCGCGGGCGCGCTTCTCGGACGGCTTCTCGTAGTGACGGCGAAGCTTCATCTCGCGATAGACGCCCTCACGCTGCAGCTTCTTCTTGAGCGCCCGCAGCGCCTGGTCGACATTGTTGTCGCGAACGATGATTTGCATAAAAGCCGTCGTGCCTCCTTCAAACTGCCCGAAAACCTGGGCGTGCCCGGCGTCAAAGCCGGTTCATCCGGCCCTGGTTTCGCTAGGCAATGAATATTGTCGCCTGCGCTGCAAGGCGCGTGCGGAGGCGGCCCATTAGCAGCGGTCCCCTTGCTTTTCAAGGCACTAGAAGTTCCGGACGGCACGACGAACCGTTGGTCTTGCGGGACGGAAGCTCGCGCAAGTCCAGAATGGGTTATCGGCGGTTAACCCTTCTACCCGTATAAGGGAGGGCATGGAGAGCGGAGGAAGTAACGCGTTGAATCGTAGGCAGATGTTGCGCCTTGGTGCGGCGGGGGCCGGCGGACTATTGCTGTCCGGCGCGGCCAGTTCACAGATATTGTCACCAATGACTTTGCCGTCCTCGCTGGCGCCGCCGGATCCGCTTGCGCCGGTGCCTGCGGCTCCGACGACATTCACCGCGCCGGGCGGAATCAATCCGACCCTGTTCTCGAAAGCCAAGGCAGCGCTCGATTCGCGCGCCTGGATTCGCAATCGCGATTTCATCGGAGTGGTCGACTTCGAACAGGGATCGGGCGACCCTCGATTCCATGTCGTTCATCTGCCCAGCGGCCACGTTGAAAGCTTCCGTGTCGCCCATGGCAGCGGCTCGGATCCCGCCCACACGGGCTTTCTCGATCACTTTTCGAACCGGCCCGGCTCGGAGGCGACCTCGAACGGCGCCTATACGACTTCGGAGACCTATCAGGGCAAGTACGGCCTTTCGATGAAGGTCCGCGGCCTCGACTGGACGAACAACAATGCCGAATCGCGAGCCATCGTGATTCACAACGCCTGGTATGCCGAACCGGAAATGGTCGAGCTCCACGGCAAGCTGGGCCGCAGCCAAGGCTGCTTCGCCTTCAGCCGCAAGGACCAGTGGCACGTCATGCAGAGGCTTGGCGAAGGCCGCCTGATCTACGCCGACAAGCTGGCATAAGACTCAAAATTCAGCTGAGCAGAGAAAAGGGCGGGTCCTCGCGGACCGGCCCTTTTTCATTCCCTAGTTGGTCGCAACCTTCTGCGCTGGCGCCTTGCCGGGCGCCTTGCCGTCGGTGTCGAGCAGTGCGGCGATGACCTGATCGTCACGCTTGTAGAGGTCGCTGTAATTGATGACCGACCCGTCGAGCAACGCGGCCACGCTGAAATAGACGATATGCACCGGCACCGGCTTCACGAACTTGGCCTCAACGGACTTCTTGGACGCCAGCACCTCGTCGATCTTCGTCCGGGTCCACTCGCCGCTATCGTCGCTGCCCAACTCTGCCGCCAGGTCGTGGATATTCTGCGTCCGGACGCAGCCATGCGACAGCGCTCGAACCTGGCTATTGAACCGGCTCCGGGCATTGGTGTCATGCAAATAGATGGCCTGTGAGTTAGGCATGACGAATTTCATCTGGCCCAGCGCATTGGTCGGCCCGGGCGGCTGCCGCCAGCGCTGGACCTTGCCGTCCTTGCCCTTGACGGGGACATATCCCGCCTTGCCGCGCACTTCCGGCTCGATGCTCTTCGGCACTTCCCACCAGGGATTGAGAATGACGCCCGTCGCCATCGCCGACAGCTGCGGCGTCGGCGTCTTGATCGCGCCCGCGACCGCCCGCTGCTTCCAGCGAGTCACGCCATTCTCGACCAGCGTCGCATAGAAGGCCGGGACATTGACGATGACATATTTCTGGCCGAGGTCGCGCGGCAGCCAGCGCCAGCGGTCCATGTTCAGGCGGATCTTGTTGATCTTCTGGGTCTCGCCCTTTGGCGCAACCGACAGCGCATTCTTGAGCGCGCCATATTGCGGATGCGTCGGCAGCAGGCCGTTCAGGGAATCCGCTATGCGATTTTCCCTTAGGGCAGTCTCCAGCAGCAAGCGCTGCCGGGCCTCGTCGAGATCCTTGTCCACGACATGCCAGTCGATCCGCGCATCGCCACGGACATGGCCCAGCGCCAGATCGGAAGAAACCTTGTTGAACCGATCCGTCGCGGCCTGAGCCAATATCATCGGATCGCGCGACTGCATGGCGAGCTCGAGGCCAGCCGGATCATAATCGGCCGGAGTAAGCCCTTCCCGCCCAATCCATTGGATATAGGTAAGCAGTGCAGCGGCCTGGTCGACGCGCCACAAGGGCGGCGGAGGCGGAGGTAGCGGTGCCGGTTCCGCTACCGCAGGCGCCGGTTGAGTCGTGGCCGTGTTCGTGGCTCCGGGTTGGGCAGCAGCCTCAGGCAGCGGGCGAAGCGGATCGGCGGGCGCCGCCGATTGCGCCAAGACGCCACCCAGGGGCAACGCCGCCGTTGCCGCGAACATTGCAATCCGATTCAAACGCAACCTGGTCACTTGCTTCAACCCCCGCTTCAAAATTGCCGGCATTCCTTGCTGATCGCCGCCCATATTAGTCCTCGCAGGCATACACAGGATGAACCACCCGCACTAGGCTGTCCGCGACACGTTGAGCGGCGTTCGCGCCGTTGCGAACCAATCGTTAAACAGTTGGGAAGCATAATCTTTGTCGCGATGACAGCCCGCAAAGGAAAATGCCGATGACTTCGCGGTTCCAGCTTCATGGCAACATGATCCCGCGTACCGTCAAGCGCATGTTCGACGAACGCGCAGAGACGCGGCTCGATGCCGAATCCCAGACGGTGGTCCTGTCGGTGCGGGGACGCAACCACATCGTCTCCCTGGTCAATCTGTCGCACTCGGGAGCGATGGTGCGCTTCACCGGCGAAGCCCACATCGGAGAAACGGTTTCCCTTCAACTGCTTGACCGCGGCACGATTGCAGGTCAGGTGCGTTGGCTGCGCGATGGGCGAATGGGCGTGTATTTTTCCCGGCCGCTGGAATAGCTGCCGTTGGAGATGAACTTTCGAATGATCAAGGCGCGGATCGAAGAGGCGCGTGACACCAGTGACCGGCGACGTGCGTCGCGCCGGCTGGTGGATCTTGGCGCTCGGGTACGCGAACTTGGGACGGAAGGTTTCGAGGCCAAGGTCCTCAACATCTCCGAGACCGGCTTTATGGCCGAGGCCGATGGGGATTTTGAAGTCGGCACCCGAATCTGGCTTATCCTGCCGGGCCGCGAGCGCGCTAACGCACTGATCCGCTGGACCGCGGGTAGAAAGCTAGGCGCGGAATTCGCCGAGCCGATTTCACTTGAGGGTCTGCAGAATTAGGGCCGTCCAACCGCCTGCCTCACGCTCGGCGTAATTCCCGTAACGATCCGCTTTATCCCCTCATATGTCGGATGCATTCCGTCGGCTTGCACCATTCCCTGCTGTGCGGCGACGCCATCCAGGAAGAACGGATAGATCGCCGCGCCATGTTTTCGGGCGAGTGAGCCATAGATTGCGTCGAACCGGGCAATATAGGCCGGGTCCAGATTGGGCGCGGCTCGCATCCCGGTCAGAAGCACCGGAACCTGCCGGCGTTTGAGCTCCGCCAGCATGGCGTCGAGATTGGCTTCGGTGAGACCTGGATCCAGCCCGCGAAGCATGTCGTTGGCCCCAAGTTCCAGGATGACGAGGTCCGGCTTCCGCTCCATTCCATCCAGCGTCCAGCCGAGCCGGGCCTTTCCGGCCTCTGTCGTATCGCCCGAAACGCCGCCGTCGACGACTTTGGCGGCGATACCGTGCCGGCGAAGAACGGCCTGTAGCTGCGGCGCGAAGCCAAGGCCCTGATCCAACCCGTAACCGGCAGTCAGGCTGTCGCCGAATGCGAGCAATAACGGCCGCTCGGAAGGCGGGCTCGCGCCCACCAAAGTGATCGACAAAAGGGCTGCGGCAATCGACCGGCGGATCATGGCCGACAAGGTGGGGCCATTGTGGCTGCGGAACAAGCCACCTAACTGCTTCGGCATGAAAGAACCATTGATCGAGCTTGACGATGTCCGCCTGACATTGGGCGAAGGCGAAGTCCGAACCGAGATTTTGAAGGGCGTCAGCCTGAAGCTCGAGGCAGGAGAAAGCGTTGCCGTCCTCGGTCCATCGGGCTCGGGCAAAAGCTCGTTGATGGCTGTCGTCGCCGGCCTTGAGCGAGCCGATGCCGGCCAGGTGCGGCTTGCTGGCCGGGACATAAGCGGACTCAATGAGGATGCGCTGGCAAGGCTTCGCGGACGTTCGCTCGGGATCATCCTGCAGGCCTTTCACCTGCTTCCCACCATGACTGCGCTGGAGAATGTGTCCGTCCCGCTGGAGCTCGCCGGAGTTGACGATCCGCGTGGGCGGGCGGCTTTCGAACTAGAGCAAGTTGGACTTGGTCACCGCCTTACCCATTATCCCGCTCAACTTTCGGGCGGCGAACAGCAACGAGTGGCAATCGCCCGAGCAACCGCGCCTCGTCCGGAGCTGCTTTTGGCTGACGAACCGACGGGCAACCTGGACAGCAAGACCGGCAGCGCGATCATCGACCTGCTGTTCGAACGTGCGGGTCACGCGGGCGCTGGCCTCCTTGTCATCACGCACGACGCTGCGGTCGCCGCGCGAGCGGGGCGGACCGTCCATATGTCCGACGGACGCCTGACCGCGTGAGCCTGCCGATCCGCCTGGCCCTGCGCGACCTCAGGGGCGGCCTGTCCGGTCTTGGCCTCCTGTGGTTGTGCCTGGCGGTTGCCATCGCCGGACTCGCCTCGGTGACCAGTCTCGCCTCCTCGATCGACAGGGCGATTGCCGACAATGGCCGCGCGATGCTCGGCGGCGACTTGTCCTTGTCGGTCGCGCAGCGTGACGCCGGCCAGGATGAGCGTGCGGCGATCGATTCACTCGGCCGCTCGTCGAAAACGGTCATGACCCGTTCCATGCTGATCGCGCCCGACGGTCGCAGCCAGCTGGTCGAACTGACGGGTGTCGACCCGAACTGGCGGCTGGCGGGCGATGTCGACTGGGGTGCCGGTGGCCGGCGGCCCAGCAACAGCGCAGAGGCCGGGGTCGGGCGCGAAGTTGCCGAACGGCTCGACCTTCGGCTCGGCCAGCAGGTGCGATTGGGCCGCGCAACCTATCGAATCGTATCGATCATCCAGAAATTGCCGGGCCAATCGGGCTTCGCTTTGTCGCCGCCAGTCATCGTCGATGAGCCCGGCCTTGCCGCCAGTGGGCTGATCCAGCCCGGCAGCATCAGCACGACCAACTATCGGATCCTGCTGCCCGAGGGCGCCGACGCAGAAGCAGCTGGAAAAGACTTCCAGCGGCGCTTCCCCGAAGGGGGCTGGCGATCCACCACGCGCGACGAGGCGGGCTCAGGCACCCGCCGGTTCATCGATCGGCTGGGCCAGATGCTGCAGCTCGTTGCCCTTTCGGCATTGGCGATTGGTGGGCTCGGCATGTCGAGCGCGGCAGCGGCATTCGCCGCATCCCGCCGGCCGTCGATCGCCATCCTCAAGCTGGTCGGCGCGACCCGGCGCACGGTCGACACCATGTTGTTCATCGAGATCGGTCTGATCGCCTTGACCGCAATTCTCGCAGGCCTCGCCATCGGCGCGGCCGCCCCGGCGCTGGTCGGCAAGATCACCGAAGGCCTGCTTCCGATCACTCCGGAAACGGGCCCGCAATGGCTGGCGTTGGGAGAAGCCGCGCTGTTCGGCCTCTTGATCAGCTTCGCCGCCAGCTGGCGGATGGTCGCCAATGCCGGCGAAACCAAACCGGCTAGGCTTCTGCGCGGTGACGTCGGCAATGGCGAGCCGCTGAAGTGGCGGACTTTCCTGCTGCCGTTCCTCGCACTGGCGATTGCGGCGGGAATCGCCGTCGCCAGCGCCAGCGACCCGATGTTCGCGGCGATGGGCGTCGGCGCCATCGCACTATTATGTGGCCTGTTCGCGTTGATCGGGATCGCGATCCGCCGGACGGCGCGAGGCGCGAAGCATCTGGGCGGTCCGGTCACCAGGCTCGGGATCGCAGCGCTCGACCGCCCGGGGTCGGCCACCGGCAGGCTCGCGGTATCACTCGGCCTCGGGCTGACCTTGCTGGTCACCCTGGCTGGGACCGCATCGAGCATCCTTGCCGAAATCGACACCAGCATCCCCAAGCGCGCGCCGGCGCTCTTCATGGTCGACATCCCCCGCGCCGAAGAGCAGCGATTCCGCCAGATGGCGGATGAGACGGTGCCGCGATCCGATCTTCGGCTGGTGCCGTCGCTGAGGGGACCTGTGACGGCGGTCAATGGCGTCCGGGTTACCGACATGAAGAATATCCCCGAGGGCGCGTGGATCCTGCGCGGCGACCGGGGTCTGACCTTCGCCCGGGACCTGCCACCGGCCAACCGCATCGTCGGAGGCCAATGGTGGCCGAAGGACTATCGCGGTCCGCCCTTGGTCAGCATCGATGTCGATGCGGCGACGGCGCTGAACCTCAAGGTCGGCGATACGCTCACTGTTTCGATCCTCGGTCGACCTATCGAGGCGCGGATTGCCTCCTTCCGCGAGATCGACTGGCGCAGCTTCGGCTTCAACTTCGCGATCATCTTTGCGCCCGGTGCATTGGAGGCGGCGCCCTATACGCTGATGGCGACGATAGCGCCGACGCCGGGCGGATCGACTGCGCCGCTCGAACGGCGGCTAACGAATGAGCTGCCGATGGTCAGCTCGATCCGCGTCGCCGACGTGGTTGCGGAAGTGAAGACCTTGCTCGAATCGATCGACGGTGCGGTTCGGATCGCCACCGCCTTCGCGATCCTGATGGGAATGATCGTGCTGGCGGGATCGGTCGTTGCCACCAGGCGCCAGCGCGCGCGCGACATCGTGCTGCTTCGCCTGGTCGGCGCGACCCGGGGCGAGGTGGCGACAAGCCAGCTGATCGAATTTTCCGCTTTGTCAGCCGCGGTAGCGGTTGCGGCATTTGGCGCGGGTGTGCTCGCGGCCAAATTGGCGGTGACCTATGTGTTCGAATTTCCGTTCAGCCCGGACTGGGCAAGCCTGGCACTGATCCCGTTCGGTGCGATCCTGCTTGCGGTATTCGCGGCATTTGTCGCGGCAATTGCGGCCCTTAACGCCCGTCCCGCGGAGGGACTCCGATCGTTATAGGATCCGTAACCATGCAACCCGGCCGCACTTCGGTCGTTCATCGCCTCCGAAAGGAACGTCTTATGACTTCAGTCTCGACGCTGAGCGATCTGGGCATGGCACATGATCCGGCGCTGCGCGGATATCATGTGGTCTATCGCGAACATGAGGTGAACCACTGCCCCGGATGCGGGCGGACACAATGGCTGATTGGGCGCATGTCTGCCGAATGCGCCTTCTGCTCGACGGCGCTCCCGCTGGCCGAGGCCAGCATGCGCCATCACAACCGGCCGGTCATCATCCAGCATCGCAACCGAGTGCTTGAAACCGCCTACGCGGCCTAGCCTGCCGGAACCGGCCGAACCGGTACGTTGATATTGCAAACCTCTGCTCCGCCGGCAGGACGAATGAAGAAATCGTCCTGCCGGTTTTTTCGTGCATTAAGGTAAGCGGCGAACGAAGCGCCGGTCAGATATTCGAAGCGAGGCCGCTCTGCCGCCGGGATGTCCGACGCCAACTTCGCACCGACGATCGGGACGTCCGACGTCCGCTCCTTGTAGAAGCCGAGCGCCTCGGTTCCGCGTGGCAGCGAGCTCATATGTTCGATGCCCTGCACGATCCGCCCGACGACCGCGATGTTGCGGTCGAGGTGGCGGGGTGCGTTACCGATAACCGTATAGAGCTCGCCCCCCGTACCGGTATCGGGCGACAGGCCGCGGCCTACGCCGACCATGGCGTAGCAATGGGTGAGGTTCGCCAGTCCTTCGGAATCATGGATTGCGACCGGCCAGCCGTTCACGAACCCGGCCCGCGACGCATAGGCATCGGGGGAGCCGAGGTCCGTCACGTTGAGGCCTGCCAGCGGCCGCGCATATTCCGCGGGAGGCTTGGCCGTCACACCGGCCGGGAAAGGCTTCTCGCTTTCATTGTTGCCCCACTGCGCGACATAATTGTCCTGCACGCGATAGATGGCGGAGCTGTTCCACCACCCGCCCTTGGCCAGCGCTCGGATGTTGGCGACATGAACGGGCGCGAATTCCGGCGCCAGTTGCATCACCACTTTCTTGCCGCCCTGAAGCTCGAAGACCAGGAGGTCCTCGGCGGGCACTTCGCGCCAGTCGGCTTTCGGCGCAGCGGCGGCAATCTCGCCTGGCGTCTTTGGCTTGGCCGGCGTTGGCGCCTGGGCGGCGGCAATCAGTGGGATCAATGCAAGGGCAGCAAGTCGGCGCATCTACAGGCCTTTCGAAACATTGGGTTGCCGGAACATTGCCGCCTCCCCTTTATCGCGCAACCCCGCTAGGGGGGCGGGCATGTATTTCGCTACCATTATGTTGCTCGGTTCCGGCGAACTCGGCCGCGAATTCACCATAGCCGCTAAGCGCCTCGGCTGCCGGGTCATCGCCTGCGACCGCTACGATGATGCGCCAGCCATGCAGCTTGCCGACGCGCGCGAGGTCTTTTCGATGCTGGATGGAGTGGCGCTCCGGACTGCCGTCGAAAAGCATCGCCCCGACTTTATCGTTCCGGAAATCGAGGCGATCGATACGGCGACTCTCGGCGACCTGGAGCGCGAAGGTTGGCACATCGTCCCGTCGGCCAAGGCGGTCCAGCTGACAATGAACCGCGACGGCATCCGCGATTTTGCCGCGAAGGAGCTCGGCCTCACGACGTCACGCTACCTCTTCGCCGAGACGCGCGAGGACGCGATCGCGGCCGCCGCGTCGGTGGGCCTCCCTGCCGTCGTCAAGCCGGTCATGTCGTCGAGCGGCAAGGGCCAGAGCGTCGCCCGAACCGAGGAGGAACTGGGCACCGCCTTCGACTATGCCGTCGCCAATATGCGCGGCGACCGGCCGCGTGTGATCGTCGAGGAGTTCATCGATTTCGATTATGAGATCACCTTGCTGACCGTTTCGACCAAGGACGGGGTCTTGTTCTGTCCGCCGATCGGCCACCGCCAGGAGTCCGGCGACTATCGCGAAAGCTGGCAGCCGGTGCCGATGGCCACCGAAGTGCTTGCTTCGGCGCAGGAGCAATCGGCCAAGGTCGTCACGGCGCTCGGCGGCCACGGAATTTTCGGCGTGGAGTTCTTCATCGCCGGCGATCGAGCGATCTTTTCCGAGCTGAGCCCCCGTCCGCACGACACGGGAATGGTGACGCTGATCAGCCAGAACCCCAACGAGTTTGAGCTTCACCTTCGCGCCATCCTCGGCCTGCCGATCCCGGCGATCGAACTGGCCGGCCCATCGGCTTCGGCGGTCATCCTGGCGGACCGGGAGGGACACAGCTTCGGTTTCGAAGGAGTAGCGAATGCGCTTGGCGGTGGAGGGGCTGGAAGGCCGGTCGACATTCGCCTGTTCGCCAAGCCGAACACGCTCAAGAATCGTCGGATGGGCGTTGCGCTCGCGGTCGGTAAGGACGTTGACGATGCCGTCGCCCGCGCAGTCGAAGCCGCGTCAAAGGTGAAGATCGAATATCGCGACTGAGTAGTTGCATATTTATACATAGATTTGCATATGACGCGGATGATTCGTGCCGCGATCCTTGGTGCCTCCGGCTATGTCGGCGGCGAACTGATGCGCCTCATCGCCTGTCACCCGGCGATTGAGGTCGGCGTCGCATTCGGCGCGTCCAACGCCGGGCAGCCGGTCTCGGCGGTCCATCCGCACCTGGCGCTGGCTTATCCGGGAATGTCGTTCGCGGCATGGGACCCGGCGCTGCTCAAAGGATGCGACCTGATCCTCGCCGCCCTGCCCCATGGCGAAACGCAACGGCTTGCCGACGAGCTGGTCGGGCCCGGAATCCCATTCGTCGACCTGGGCGCCGACTTTCGCCTCGATAGCGCCGCCGAGTTCGAACTTTGGTATGGCGAGCAGCATGCGCGGCCCGAGCTGCTCGGGAAATTCACTTACGGCCTGCCGGAATTCTTCCGCGACCGGATCAAGGGGGCGAAGCTGGTTGCCGCACCCGGATGTTACCCTACCGCCGCCAGCCTCGCGCTACGCCCGCTGGTCGAGGCCGGCGCGATCGAAACGAAGGGGATTATCGTCGATGCCGCATCGGGGGTCAGCGGCGCCGGCCGAGCCGCCAATGCGGGAACCCATTTCTGCGCCGTCGACGGAAGCTTTCGCGCCTATGGCCTCACCAAGCACCGTCACACCGCGGAAATGGAAATGACGACCGGCGCCGAGGTGCTGTTCACCCCGCACCTGATGGCTGCGAGCCGGGGCATACTTGCAACCTGCTACGCGCGCGCCACGGGACCATGCGATCCGCTCGCGATCCTTCACCAGGCCTATTCGGCCGAGCCCTTCGTTCACGTCGGCGAAACGCCGCCCGAGACGAAATGGGCTACCGGATCCAACGCCGCCTTCCTGAGCGCCCGCTACGACGAACGCACCGGAACGGTCGTAGCGCTCGCCGCGATCGACAATCTCGGCAAGGGCGCCGCCGGCCAGATGATCCAGTGCGCCAATTTGATGCTCGGCCTCGACGAGGGTGCCGGCCTCACCAACATGGGAGTTTATCCGTGAGCGTTACCCTCGCCGAAGGCTTTGTCGCTGCAGGTCTTGCCGCCGGGATCAAAGCGGAAGGGCGGCGCGACGTCAGCCTGCTTGTCACCGACGACGGCAAGCCGGTGCCCGCCGCCGCCGTCTTCACGCAGAACAAGTTCCGAGCGCCGCCGGTCGAGGCGAGCCTGGAGCGGCTGAACGTGTCCGGCGGAATGGCGAGCGGCGTGATCGTCAATTCGGGCAATGCCAATGCCGGCACCGGTCCCAAGGGTCGCTCCGACGCCGAAGCGATGTGCTCGGCCGCGGCGCAAACGGTCGGCTGCGATCCAAGAGACATGCTGGTCTGCTCGACCGGGCTGATCGGCTTTCGCCTGCCGATGCGGAAGATTCTTACGGTCATCCCGAAGCTGGGCGAAACGCTGAGCCGCGACGGACATCGCGACGCTGCCAAGGGCATCCTCACCACCGATACGAGGCCCAAGGAAGCCGCCGTCGTGCGCGACGGATATGCGGTCGGAGGAATGGCCAAGGGCTGCGGCATGCTGGCGCCCAATATGGCGACCATGCTGGCCTTCCTCACGACCGATGCGGATCTGTCGCCGGAAGAGCTGAGGCCGATCCTGTTCCGCGCCGCCGACGCAACGTTCAACGAGCTGATCACCGACGGCGCCACGTCGACGAACGATACGGTGATGCTGTTCGCCAGCGGCCGCAAGGGCCGCCCCGCCGACGTGCTGCAGTTCGAAGATGATGTCCGGCAGGTGTGCGAAGAGCTGATGCTGCAGATGGCGCGCGATGCCGAAGGGATGACCAAGCTGGTCGTCATCCGGGTCAGCGGTGCCGCGAGCGATGCCGAAGCCCGCAAGGTCGCCCGCTCGATCGGCAACAACCAGCTGATCAAGTGCAGCTGGTATGGCGCCGACGCCTATTGGGGCCGCTTGCTGGCCGAGGCCGGATCGTGCGGGGTCGAGTTCGATCCAGAGCTTTCTTCGGTCAGCTATGGCGGGATCAAGGTTGCCGAGGCTGGGGTCGAAATCCCTCACGATGCAGACAAGGTGCGCGCCCATATGAAGGGCGACGAGATCGATATCCTGGTCGATCTCGGGCTAGGCACGGGTAAAGGCCGCGCCGTCTCGGTCGACCTCGGCCCGGGCTATATCAAGGAAAATGCGGAAACGTCATGATCACGACGAACGAAACCGCGCGCATCCTCATCGAGGCGCTGCCCTACATCCGGAACTTCACGGGCAAGACGATCGTGGTGAAGGTTGGCGGCGTGCCGATGACCGATCCCGCGCGGATGCGGAGCCTGGCGAAGGATATCTTGCTGCTCCATTCCGTCGGGATCCGCCCGGTGCTGGTCCATGGCGGCGGGCCCCAGATCGACGTCGAAATGGCCAAGTCGGGGATTGAGGTGAAGCGCGTCGAGGGCCTTCGCGTCACCGATGCAGAGGTGCTCGACATCGTTCGAATGGTTCTGGTCGGAAAGACCAATCGCGACCTTGTTGCCGCGATCAATGCGCTGGAGCCGGTTGCGATCGGCGTTGCCGGCGAAGACGGCAGGCTGCTGGAAGTCGAACCGATCGACGAGCGACTGGGCTTCGTCGGAAAGGTAACGAAGGTTCGCGGCGCGCTGCTCCACGATTTCCACGATGACGGGCTGATTCCGATCGTTTCAACCGTCGGCGCGGACGTGACGGCACAGCCCTACAACATCAACGCCGACGATGCGGCCAGAGCCATTGCCGTCGCCATGGGCGCGGAAAAGATCATTTATCTGACCGGCACACCCGGCCTCCTCGAAGATCCTTCGGACCCTTCGAGCCTGGTCCATCGCCTGACCGCCACCGAGGCGCGCGATCGGATCGCGGATGAAAGCGTCACGGGCGGGATGATCCCCAAGCTGCTCGCCTGCGCCGAAGCCGTCGAGGGCGGCGTCGGAAGCGCGCACATGATCGACGGGCGCACCGAGCATGCGATCCTTGTCGAACTGTTCACCGATGAAGGCATTGGAACCATGGTGATCGGGGAGAGCGGGCAATGACCAAGAACCAGCGTCAGCTTTTGATCACCGACTGGCTGCGCGAGCATCAGGTCGGCAGCCAGGAAGAGCTGGTCGCGCGCCTCTCGCTTGCCGGCATCAACGCCACCCAGGCAACGGTTAGCCGCGACCTGTTGGAGCTTGGTGCGGTCAAATTGAAACGCGGCGGATCGATCCGCTACGTCATGCCCGACCAGGTCGAGCCGGGCCGCGCGGCGGAAAAACTGGACCGCCTTTTGGCCGAATGGGTCGAAGCGATCATCCCCGCCGGCAATTTGCTGGTGCTGAAGACGCCGCCGGGCTCTGCCAATCTGGTTGCCAATGCGCTCGATGCTGCCGGACTAGATGAAGTGGCCGGAACGCTGGCCGGAGACGATACGATTTTTGTCGCCATTGCCGACGGGACCAACCCTTATTCCGTGGCCGGCATGTTGCAGCGGCGCCGTTCGGGAGCCTAATGCGCGATAGGCGCGTTGGCGTCGAATAGGAGGCTCTTACTCATGATGCGCTTTGCGGCACTGATGATCCCCGCGGCAATGCTTGCAGCGTGCGGCAGCGGCGGCAGCCCGACCGAACCCCCGCTTCAGAATGACATCATGGTCCGCAGCAACGCTCAACAGAAGCTGTTCGAACTCAACGATCTGGATCGGGCGATCGCGCTGAAACGGGCGATCGCCGACCAGGGCCTGCGATGCAGCCAGATTGTTTCAACCGGCTATGTGACGCGATTCCGCGACATGGACATGTGGACCGCGACCTGCAGCGACGATCGCCAATGGGCCCTGTTCATCGGCGCCAATGACAGCGTCCAGGTGCGCCTGTGCTTCGACAACGAGAAGGTCGGGCTGCCCGCCTGTACAGTTCAGCCCGGCACCGAGGGCGGCACCGGGCTGGAGAATATGGTCACGAATAAAGCTGGCTAGTTGGCGACGATCGTCAATCGCACTTGCGGACGCTCGCTTAAGCGACTTGTCAGTCGCACTTTCGCGTCTCCTTATATTCGCCCGCAGCCGACTTTTCCTTGACGGTCACGCACTTGCCCTGGCGGATTTCCTCACGCCAGCTGCCGTCGGCATTGACCTGCCGATCGCCCTTGGGGACGCGCTTGCCGTCCTTGATCTCCCAATTGAAAT
Organism: Sphingomonas caseinilytica; assembly: GCF_023516455.1. Classification (GTDB taxonomy): domain Bacteria; phylum Pseudomonadota; class Alphaproteobacteria; order Sphingomonadales; family Sphingomonadaceae; genus Sphingomicrobium; species Sphingomicrobium caseinilyticum. Next base: position 204,647 of record NZ_JAMGBA010000002.1, read on the forward strand.
TCTTGGGGGTTGCCCGGTCGGCCGGTGCCGCCTGGGCATAGGCCGCCGATGCCGCAGAAGCGGCCAGCGCCACTGCACCGACACCGATCACAATTTTCCACATGCGAGTCATTTCACTCACTCCTTGGCCCCCAAATAGGGGAAATCGGCTTAACGGCGGCTGACACAGCCATTCACCCGTCAAAAACGCCCGAATCGTGCAAATGGCAACGCAAAAAGCCCCCGCCCCGAGGGGCGGAGGCCTTTGAAGCCCATCAATGGGTTAGCCGGGCTGTTAGCCCTGGCGGGCCTTGAACCGACGATTCGTCTTGTTGATGACGTACGTGCGGCCACGACGGCGAATCACCCGGCAATCGCGATGACGCGACTTGAGCGACTTCAGAGAATTGCGAATCTTCATGGCCGGAACGCCTGCCTTACGTATCTAAAATTGGTGGAATATTTGGAAAATCCGGGGGCTCCCTATGTGTGGAAGCCCGCGAAGTCAATCCTCAGCGGTGATGTTTGCCGCTTCCAGCAGGACCGTCAGCGCCTCCCGATCAGCCTCTGAAATTTCCGGCCGCCAGATCTCGAACAGCAGGATGATTCTTTGGCGATCGGACTGGTTCCGGGCTTCATGCTCCATGCTGTCGTCGAAGATCAGAAGCTCGCCTTCGCGCCACTGCCGCTCCTGATTGCCGACGCGAAGCGCGCAGCCCGGCGGAACGATCAGCGGCAGGTGGCAGATCAGCCGGAAGTTGAACAGGCCGTGATGGGGCCGGATATGGGCACCGGGCTTCAGCAGCGAGAAGAGAGCCATCGGAGCCCGGCCGGCGATCCGCGTCAGGGGCGCGCCTTGCAGCGCTGCCAGCGTCGCCGGGAATTGTTCCGCATGGCCTTCGACGGGCTCGCCGCCCTTCAGCAGATGGTAAGCGCTCCAGCTGGTGCTTCCGGCGAGATGGGCATTGGGAGCCGTGCCGCTCGAGCGATCGGCGTCGGCGGCGACATAGGGTTCGAACTGCTCTGCCTGGGCGGCGAGCATGGCCTCCAGCTCCGTCTTGATCGCCGGGGTGTTCGCCTCCAGCGCGGATGCCCATTCGAACTCCTCGCGCTCGTAGAAGCTGCGCTGGGGCAAACCCGGGAAATAGAAGCTGGTCGGCTCCTGCAACTGGATCGGCAGGTCGCCCCGAAGAATGCCCAGCGCTTCGTCGATCCGCTGGCTGCGCGAGCCGGGACCGAACCCGCTTCTGGCCAGCGCCTCGTCGATCCGCGCCGCTCGTTCGGCAATATGGCGGCCGACCCATTGCGCGGCCCGATCGACCTCGGCGGCAAGCATCGGCGGCAGATTTTCACCGCGCTGCCGCACTTGCTGGGCGATGCTGACCGCGGCCTGATATGGCGCCATGGCGCCATCCTCATCCCCGGTTCGCGCCAGCGCCGCGCCCTTCATCAGAAGCGCCCCGAGATGCAATGGCTGAGCCCTCAGCAACCGGTCGATCGCCGACGCCTCGGCTGCCTCGTCGCCCTCCATCCGGCATGCTTGCGCAAGCAGGAACAGGTTGCCGGGGTTGATCGCTTCAGGTGCAAGCGAACCGAGGAGACGCCGCGCCGCCGCGCCGTCGCGGCGGCCCATGGCTTCGACCGCCTGGCTCAGGATCGCCTCGGTGCCGGCCTGGTTCACGGATTCGATGGCCTCGGCCCACGAGGATCGAACAGGTCGCCGAAATAATCGCCGCTGAGCCACATCGGGCGCCGGTCGGAATCGGCCATCGAGCGAGCGATCCGGTAATTGAGCAAGGCGTAGCGGGCGCCGGCGTTCCAATCGATCTTTTGCGTCAGATCGTCCTGTGGCGAGTGGTAGGTCTTGCCGAGATAGGCACGCCAATGCTCCGCCCCGCCATTGGCGTGGCCGGTCATCAGCAGCACCGCCGGAACGCCGCGCTTGACGAACATATAATGGTCGGACCGGGTGAAGATCGCTTCCTCGGGCATGGGATCCGGGCTGACCGCTACCCCCATCGATTTTCCGGCCTCGGCAACCGTTGCGCCGATGCTGGAATGGTCGGCACCGAACGCCGTTACGTCGGTGAAGGGATAGAGCAGCAGCGGCATGTCGAGATCGACCAGGCCGACAATCGATTGCGCCGGTACCGTCGGGTGATTGGCATAATAGTCGGCGCCCAGTAGCCCCCGCTCCTCGCCCGTGTTGGCAATAAACAGGACCGAGCGCTTGGGCCGGACCGGCTGGGCGGCGAACATCCGGGCCGCCTCAAGCATGGTCGCGACGCCCGCCGCATTGTCCAGGGCGCCATTATAGATCGCATCCTCGCCGGGCTTGGGGTCCGTCTTCATGCCCAGATGGTCGAGGTGCGCCATCAGCACGACATGTTCGGCGGCCAGGGTCGGATCGGATCCGGCAAGCAGGCCAACCACCTCGGGGCTGGTGAAATCCTCCCACTTGCTTTCCGCCTCGACGCGGATGGTGGGACGAAGCGCAAAGCCCTTGGGTCCTACCCGGCTGTTCGACTTCGCCTGGCGGCGGACCGCATCGAGGGTCTTGGGCGCGCCTTCGAACAGCCTTTCGGCCCAGCCATTGCCGAACGACAGCTGCAACTGGATCCCGGCTGGAATGGAGCCTGCTTTACCCGATGCATCGACCCAATCGACCATTGGACGCCCGCCCCGACCGACGGAGGATTCGCTGGGGCCGTCGCTGCGCTTTACTTCAACGAAACCGATTGCTCCGGCCTCGGCTGCATAATCCGCCTTGCTGCTGCCGATATGCGCCGCGACGTCGCTAGGGAGGCCGGACGGAGCGCCTTGAAGCGCGACGGCGATCTTCCCCTTGAGGTCGAGGCCGCGATAGTCGTCCAGGCTGTAGCGCTTGTCCTTGATGCCATAGCCGACGAATACGAAGCCGGCAGCGAGGTTACGCGTCTTGGCCGTCACGCTGGGCCGGACCGCCGCGTCGGCGCCGTCCTTGAGCGCGACCTCCTTCCCGCCGATCGTCATCGTCATCACCGGCGGCTTCGCATGGCTGGCGCGGCGGAACGGCACCTGCTGGAACCAGCCGCCATTGTCCCCTGCTGGTGTCAAGCCGATGGCCCGGAACTGCGACGCGACATAGTCCGCCGCGATGGTATAGCCCCGCGCCGCCATGTCGCGGCCTTCCAATGCATCGGAGGACAGGAACTCGACATCTGCCCTGACCCGCCGCGCACTATCCTGTTCGGCCGTGGCCGAAGGCTGGGCCGTGGCGGTGGCTGCGACGACAAGCAAGGCGGCGGCAAGAAAACGCATCAAAAGCTCCAGCTTACAGGCGTGAACCGCCGGTTAAGCTGACATGGCTAGTCGAGCCGAATGCGGTGCGCCAGTACCGCTGCCATTCGTTGGTCGAAAGCATAGCAATTGCCGATTGGCGCGCATCGCATTATGGCCCCGGCCATATCTCCTCCCAAGACTGATTTTAAGGATATCCATGAGCATCACGATTTCGAGCGCTTTCGACGCCGGCAACATCCGCGTCGTCGGGCAGAGCGGCGACACGATCGATCTCGAGATCGCCAAGGACCACATGAGTGACTTCCACCAGTGGTTCCACTTCCGCCTGGCCGGCGCCGGCGGCCGCGAAGTGACGCTGAGGATCGTGAACTGCGGCAACTCCGCCTATCCCGACGGTTGGCCGGATTATCGCGCCTGTGTTTCCCTCGACCGCGAGGACTGGACCCGGATTGCCGGCACCAGCTATGCCGACGGCGTCCTCACGATCAAATTCGTGCCGGAAACCGACCTGGTCTGGATCGCCTATTTCGCCCCCTATTCGATGGAGCGGCACCACGACCTGGTGTCGACCGTCGCCGCGCTTCCGGGCGTCGAGTATCGCAGCCTTGGGAAGAGCCTCGACGGGCAGGACATCGACTGCCTGACCCTGGGCGAAGGTGCACTGACCGTGTGGCTTTACGCCCGCCAGCATCCCGGTGAGACGATGGCCGAGTGGTGGATGGAAGGCGCGCTCGAGAAGCTAACCGATCCCGACGATCCCGTTTCCCGCGTCCTTCGCCGCGAATGCACTTTCCATGTCGTCCCCAACATGAATCCGGACGGATCGCGCCGCGGGCACCTTCGTACCAACGCGGTCGGCATCAACCTCAACCGTGAATGGCATTCGCCGACGGCGGAAAAGAGCCCGGAAGTGCTCTACGTCCGCAATGCAATGGATGAGACGCCGCCCGACTTCGCGATGGACATCCATGGCGACGAGGCGATCCCGGCCAACTTCCTTGCTGGCTTCGAGGGCATCCCCTCGCTGACCGAACGGCAGACGCGCCTATTCAACCTGTTCAGCGAAACGCTGGAGCGAGTCTCGCCCGATTTCCAGACCCGCCAGGGCTATGAGATACCGGCGCCGGGCCAGGCGAATATGTCGATGTCGACGACCCAGTTGGCGGAGCGCTTCGGCTGCGTCTCGATGACCTTGGAGATGCCCTTCAAGGATAACCAGGACCTGCCCGACGAAGTCTATGGCTGGTCGCCCGAGCGGTCGAAATATCTCGCCGGCTCCTGCCTCGACGCGCTTCACGCGATCCTTCCCGAACTCGCCAGGGCAAAGGCCGAGAAGGCCAAGTCGGCGGAGAAGGTCGACGCCTGATGCCGACGCTTGTCCTGCTTCGCCACGGCCAGTCGCAGTGGAACCTCGAGAACCGCTTCACGGGCTGGTGGGACGTCGACCTCAGCGACAAGGGGATTGACGAGGCACGCGCCGCTGGTGCGATGTTGAAGGACAAGGGCTTCGAGTTCGACCGCTGCTTCACCAGCGTCCAGACCCGCGCCATCCGCACGCTGCACCTGGTCCTTCACGAGCTTGGATCGCTGTGGCTGCCGGTCGCCAAGGACTGGCATCTCAATGAACGGCACTATGGCGGGCTGACTGGGCTCAACAAGCAGGAGATGATCGACAAGGTCGGGGCCGAACAGGTCAAGATCTGGCGCCGCTCCTTTGATATCCCGCCCCCTCCCCTGGATGCCGACAGCCCGTACCAGCTGGCCGGCGATCGCCGCTACGAGGGCATCGCAATCCCCGACACGGAGAGCCTCAAGGATACGATCGCCCGGGTGCTGCCCTATTATAAGGCGGAGATCGCCCCGGCCCTGAAGCGCGGCGAACGGGTTATGGTGTCGGCCCATGGCAATTCGCTTCGGGCGCTTGAAAAGCACCTCTCGAACATCGCCGATGCGGACATTGTGTCGCTGGAGATCCCGACCGGACAGCCGATCGTCTACGAGCTGAATGAGGATTTGTCGGTCAGCGACCGCTATTACCTAAGCGAGCGCCAAGCAGCAGCATCGGCATGACGACCGTCCCCCGGACGGTCTATGCCGCTGCTTTAACCCGGTACATCGCCTTGTCGGCGCGCGACAGGACCGTGGCCGGCGAATCGCCCTTCTGAATCAAGGTGACGCCGATCGCGACCGAGATCGGCAGGGCCGATCCTTCGAAAAGACATTCCTCGCAGGCGATGCTGTCGACCAGCCGCTCCGCCGTCTCCAGCGCGCTTTTTTCGTCGGCATGGTCCAGAAGAACGCAGAATTCGTCCCCGCCCAGCCGCGCCACGCAATCGTTGGCGCGCGTGCCCTGGAGAAGCTTTTCCGCGACTCGCATCAAGGCCGTGTCGCCGCCCATATGGCCATATTTGTCGTTGAGCAGCTTCAGGTCATTGAGGTCGACGAACAGCATCGCCGCCGGTGTGCCGTGCCGCTCGTGGCGAGCGATCATCATTTCCAGTTCGCGCAGCATGCCGCGGCGATTGACCAGTGGGACGAGCGCATCCTGATGGGCGAGCCGGTCGAGCTCCTCGACCCTCGCTTCAAGGTTCATGACTTCAGCGCGCAGCCGCGCAATTTCTTCAAGCAACTGCGCCGGGTCGCGCTGCTCCAGAGCGACGTCGTGCATCTTCTTTGCCCCCGATGACCACTCCCGATTAAACCAATTTGACTGCAATGTGGATTCCCAATTCCACCCCTGTCCCGGATTGCGCCATGTGCGGCTGGCCATTAAGCCCCCTGTTCCTGCTGGAATTGGGGAACGGGAGAGCAAATGGCCGATCCGCTGATCGGAATCATCATGGGCAGCACGTCCGACTGGGACACGATGCGCCATGCGTCCGAAACGCTCGATTCCCTGGGTGTGATCCATGAAACGCGCGTCGTTTCGGCGCATCGGACCCCCAGGCGTCTCTACGACTATGCGCAAGGCGCGAAGGACCGCGGGCTGAAACTGATCATCGCCGGCGCCGGGGGCGCCGCCCACCTTCCGGGAATGGCGGCGTCCATGACCGAGCTGCCCGTGCTTGGCGTGCCGATCGAGAGCAAGGCATTGAAGGGGATGGATAGCCTGTTGTCGATCGTCCAGATGCCCGCGGGTATTCCGGTCGGAACGCTTGCGATCGGCAAGGCCGGGGCGGTCAATGCCGCGCTGCTAGCCGCGGCAATGCTCGCCAATAATGACGAGTCTCTCGCCCGGCGCCTGGCCGACTGGCGGACGAAGCAGACCGACTCGGTCCCTGAAAATCCGGAATGAGGCAGCTCTAGTGGCGTTGCCCCCCGGTTCCACCATCGGCATTTTGGGCGGCGGCCAGCTCGGCCGGATGATGGCGCTGGCGGCTGCGCGGCTGGGTTACCGCTGCCACATCCTCGACCCGCACGAGCAACCCTGCGCGGCGGAGGTGTCGGCGGAGTTCACCCGGGCCGCCTATGACGACCGGGACGCGCTTCGACGCTTTGCCGATGAGTGCGATGTCGTCACCTATGAGTTCGAGAATATCCCGGTCGAGCCGCTCGCCGTGCTTGCCGACAAGCTCGCCCCGTCAACGCGAAGCCTGGAGGTTGCGCAGGACCGGGCGGCGGAGAAGCGGTTCATCGAAGGCTGCGGCGTAAGAGTCGCGCCTTGGCGGGAGGTTGATAGCGCTGCTGACATCGAGGTGGCACTTGAGGCGCTCGGCGCCCCGATCCTGCTGAAGAGCCGGCGTTACGGTTATGACGGCAAGGGCCAGGCTTGGGTCCGGCGAGCGGAGGAGGCAGCGGAGGCATGGGATGCGATCGGCCGTCAGCCGGCGGTGGCCGAGGCCGGGATGACGTTCGGTGCCGAATTCAGCCTGATCCTCGCCCGCGGCGCGAATGGCGAAACCTCCGCCTTTCCACCAACCCTCAATCATCATGAAGGCGGAATACTTCGGACGTCGACCGTCCCGGCGGGTCCCCAGATCGCCCCCTTCACCGATCAGGCGATCGCGGCGGCCAGGGCGATCGAGGAGGCCCTCGGCCATGTTGGCGTCCTGACGGTCGAGTTCTTCGCCTGCGCCGACGGGCCGGTCGTCAACGAGATCGCGCCCCGAGTGCACAACAGCGGCCACTGGACGATCGAAGGAGCCCAAACGTCGCAGTTCGAACAGCATCTCCGGGCGATCCTCGGCCTTCCGCTCGGCGATCCCACATTGGTCTCCGCAGGTGCGACGATGGAAAATCTGATCGGCGACGACGTCGACCGCTGGGCGGATTTTGTTGCGGAGCCGGGGGCGCATCTGCATCTCTACGGCAAGGGCGAAGCTCGCCCGGGACGAAAGATGGGACATGTGACGCGACTTGGCTCCGCCGCCTCAGGCCCATCTGTCGACTGACTGAAGTTCAGCACGACCGCCAGAAATCGGAAGCCGGACGAAACTCCTCTCCCCAGAGGGGAGAGTAGTGCGGTCGCGCCCGGAGCCTTGGCTGGCGGAATCTCTTTGCAACATCGGGACGTCGTCAACCCGATATGCTAGGGAGGAACGGTCGCAGGGAGGCCGCCCATGCCCGAATTCGTCATCGAGAAGGAAATTATCGGCCTGGGCCAACAAAGTCCGTTTCAACAGGACCTCACCGTCCGCCGGTCCTGCTCCACCCTTCACGGCATCTCGCCCGACGTCCAGTGGGTTCAAAGCTATTTGACGGAGAACAAGGTTTATTGCGTCTTCCGCGCGCCTAGCGAACAGGCACTGCGCGACCTGATCGCCCAATGGGACCTGCCGCCGGTCATCAGCATCAGCGAAGTGCATAATGTGATCGGCCCCGACGCCGAATAGAGGCTGACTGCTTCCCTCGTGGAACCAGAATTCAAATCCAGCGTTCGCGCAAAATGGTGAGGAAACCCGAAGGCCATTATTTCGCCAGCCGCGAGCTGAACGAACGGGAATTGAGCCGCGAGGCCCCCGATCCGCGCGCCGCAGCGGCCCATGCCGAACTGGCAGAACGCTACGAAGCCCTTGCGACCGTCTTCGGCGCAAAACGGCTGACCGACCCACCTGCCGACTATCTCTAAGGCACGGGTTTCGGGCGCAAGGAGCGGATAGCGCTTCAGCGCAGGATCGACGCATGACCTTCCGCAATCTTTGCGGAGGTCATGATGAAGAATCCCGACAAGCAGGCAGCTTATCGATCGCCGGCCCAGCTGGTGGCCGAAGCTTGTTCGAATAACCCCATCGCCGTGATCATTCCCTGCCATCGCGTCATCAAAAGCGACGGATCGATCGGCGGCTATCGCTGGGGTGTTCAGCGAAAGCGCAAATTGCTGGAACGAGAATCGCCGTCGCTTCTTCTCTAGGGCCCGGCTGCGAACGCAGCCGGGCCGCTATCGATCAACGTGCCTCGATCACCTCGACCGGGATGCCGAGCTTATCCAGCTGCGGCTTCACCTTCGCCGCATCGCCGACAACCACCCAGACGAAGCCGTTGGGACTGACCGCCGCGCGGATTGATTGATCCAGCCCGGCCTGGGTCAGCGCCCGATACTTTGGCGCAAGCAGCTCGTAATAATTGTCGGGACGCCGGTAGAGCGAATTGGTCATCATCGCACCCAGCACCGCCGGGCCGGTTTCGAACCGTCCTGGAAGCTCCTGGACGCTGCTCGCGACCGTGCGGGTGATCTCTTCCTGCGTGATTCCCTTGGTGCTCAGGAAAGCTGTGAGCTGTTCGTTGATCGCCTTGATGGAATCCGCGGTCCGATCCGCCTGGACCGGTGCGCTGATCTGATAGGGCACGGCATGGACGTTGAGTCCAAAGCCGCCGAACGCACCGTAGGACCAGCCCTTGGTTTCGCGCAGGTCCATGTTGATGCGCGCGAGGAAGTTGCCTCCCAGTGCATCGTTAGCCGACGTCACAGGTATTACGTCACCGAACGGATCGACCGAGGTCAGCTGGCCGCCGCGGATTACCGACTGGGGCGAACCCGGCCGGTCGATCAGCACGATTCGCGACGTCGCCGGACGCGCCGGCGCGGCGCCGAAGTTCTTGACGCCCTTGGCTGCTGCCGGGGCCGACCAGTTGCCGAACCGCGACTCCAGCTGCGACTGGACTTCGGCGAGCGGCAGGTTGGAAACAACGAACAGCTCGACATTGTCCGGCCTCAGCCAGCTTTGATGGAAGCTGACGAGATCGTCGCGGGTGAAGCCGGTGACCGCAGCGACATCGCCGAGGTTGGTGGTCGCATAAGGATGGCCTTCGCCGTAGAGCAGTGCCGGCAGGGCACGTGCGGCAATCTGTCCCGGCTCCTTCTGCGCCTGCGCGATCGCGGTCAGGGTCTGGGCGCGGACGCGGTCCAGTTCCGATTGCGCGAACTCGGGCCGCTGGACCACATCGGCCAGAAGGTCGAGCGACGGTCCGAGATTGGCCGACAGTGCCGACAGGGTGACGTTCGACCGATCGGCAGTGCCGGCGGCGGAGATCGTCGCGCCGAGCCGCTCCTGCTCTTCCGCGATCTGCTGGCTGGACATACCGTCCGCTCCCTCCCTGAGGAGGCCCAGCGTCAGGTTCTGGAGGCCGCGGCGGCCGGGCACGTCGGCGGAGAAGCCGGCGTCGAAGGACATTGCGAGCTGGGTGACCGGAACCGTGGTGCGCTGGGCGTACGCCAGCTTCATGCCGTTCGACAGAATGACATGCTGCACGTCGGGGAAATCGAGCGGCGGCGTTTCGCCGACTGCCGGCTTGACCCGCGCCGCCTTCTTGGTGGCGATGTCGGCAACCTTGGCATTCTTTACGCCCTTCGCCTCGACATAGGGCGGGCGATCGCCCGGCTCCAGCCGGACGCTGAATGCTGGCCGGCTGAGCCATTGCTGCATCGCGGTGCGGATCTGGGCCGGAGTGGCTGCCGCATAAGCATCGAGGTTCTTTTTGTAGAAGTCGCTGTCCTGGGCATAAACCTGCCCTTCGGCCAGGGCGACGGCCTTGCCGCCGAAGCCGCCAACCTGCTCGAGCCCACGGATGCGGCCGGCCACGTCCTGGGTCGCGGCGCGACGAACTTCATCATCGGTCGGGCCGTTGGCGAGATAATCGGCCATGATCTCGTCCAGCCGCTTTTCGACAACCGCCGGATCGACACCGGGCTTCACCGTCGCATTGATCTGGAACAGGCCGATGCGGTGGAACGGCTGGAGCCCGGCAGAGACGGAAACCGCGAGCTTTTCTTCGCGGACCAGGATCCGGTCGAGGCGCGAGCTGGCAAGGCCGCCAAGGATCGATCCGCCAAGATCGAGCGCAGCGAGCTGGTCCGACAGCAGGCCCGGAACCGCCCAGTGACGCTGGACCTGAACCGCGGCGACGCGATCCTTCATCACGATCGACTTGGGCGCGGCAAGCGTCGGCACATCGGCAGCCGCCGGATTGTTGACGGGGCCGCGCGGGATGGATGCGAATTGGCGCTCAACCAGCGGACGCGCTTCGGCGGCGTTGATGTCGCCGGCCAGGACCAGCACCGCATTGTTGGGACCGTATTTGTCCAGAAACCACTGCTTCACGTCACGGAGCGAAGCGGAGTCGAGATCGGCCATCGAGCCGATCGTGTCATGCTGGTAAGGATGGCCGTCGGGGAAAAGGTTGGCGAGCACCTCATAATCGACCAGCCCGCCGGGCCGGTTGTCGCCTTCGCGCTTCTCGTTCTGGACGACGCCGATCTGGTTATCGAGAACGCCCTGCGTCACCGCGCCGAGCAGATGGCCCATGCGGTCGCTTTCCATGAACAATGCACGTTCCAATGCGCCGCGCGGAACGGTCTCGAAATAGTTGGTGCGGTCGAACCAGGTCGTACCGTTGACGTCGGTCGCGCCGAGATGGTCTAGATATTCGAAATATTCGCCCGGCAAATTCTCCGAGCCGTTGAACATGATATGTTCGAACAGGTGGGCGAAGCCGGTCTTGCCCTTGGGCTCGTCCTTCGAACCGACATTGTACCACATGGAAACCGCGACCACGGGTGCCTTGCGGTCCTCATGGACGATAACGGTCAGGCCATTGTCCAGGACGAACGACTGGTGCGGAATGGATACCTGGCTGACCAGCGCGGATACGGGCGCGGCCTCGGCCGGAACCGGCTGAGCGGGCGCGATGGCGGCCACCAGGTCGTGGGTCGCAGCAGATTCCACCTGGGCGCTGGGCGCGCATGCCGCGAGCAGCGATGCGCTGGCGAGCAGCAGGGACAGGCGGCGATTGGCTAAACTCATGAAATCACTCCCCAAGCATATTTTGGGCGGAGCCTAGCCGCGAGTTTTCGCGATGCAACTATGTTCGATCAACGGCACGGCTGGCTCGACCGATGACAGGAGTTGCACCTCAAGGAATGGGCACGTTGCCGAGGATGTCGCCGATGCCGAATTTCTTCTTCTTTTTCTTCACCGGCTGACCGGGCTGCGCGGGCTGGCCGTCACCACCCTGCATGCTTCCCATCCCGCCCATTCCGCGAATGAGCGAAGCGGTCGACTTGTAGCGCAGGCGAACCGCCCATTTCGGCGCCCTGGGCGCTTCGGCGAAGAAGGTTTCCGGCCCATATCCGATCATCATGATGACGCCGCCGGGAGAGGCCGTCGCGACTTCCGCTGGCAGCACACACTGGTTCGCCGATGGCGGCAGCGCCTGACCGGCGGCGATCAGCTTCTTCACTTCCGCTGGCGGAAGATAATCAAGATTGGCGGCGGCGGCCTTGTTGGCCGAAGTCCAGACGATGACATCGCCATTCTCCGCGCTGCCGAACATGGTCAGCGCATAGCCCGTGGCCTGGGTCGCCGTCCGCCAGCCGAGCGTCACCGCACCCGACGGCAGCGGCTGCCTTTCGTTGAGGCCAAGGTCGGACATGAAATCCTGTCCGGCCGCCAGGCTGAAGCCGATCGGCGGCGAGTAATTACCTTCCACCCGATGGGCGCCGAGCAACGACCCCTGTACCGGCACCGGACGCGAATCCTTGTCGTTCGGCCATTGCCCGAAGCCCGCGGATTGCCCGGCCTGCGGCGGCGTGGCCGCTCGGCCCATCGTTGCGAACGCCGCCATGCCCGGCGGGATCTGGCCGGCGGCCATCTTCGCGAAGTCGAGCACCGTTGGCTGGCCCGGCCCGACGTGCTCGCCGCAGCCCCAATAGACCAGCATGCGGCCCTTCGGCTGCTCATATTGATAGGGCGTCGACGGAGTTTCGCGCACCGGCTTCGAAACGGCGGGAGTGACCAGCGGCAAGCTCGCCCCCATCTGCAGGCCCTGCGGAACGAAATGGTTCGCGGCGGGAGCGGGCGCCTTGTTCCGCGATGCGAGGCGCAGGTCGAGCGTGTGGCTGACCGACGAGCCGCCCTGCATCATGCTCATCATCTGGCTCATGTTCGGCCGCGATCCCGGGCTCATCCCCGCGCCCATCCCGCTGCTGGTCGCGACATCGACCCAGTAATTGGCGATGGGCGGCGGCGGAGCCGCTTGCGCCGCCACATAAGCCGCCGCCGAAATCGCCAGCGCACCGACGCCGGCCGAAAGCAAAATCCGTCTGTTCATAACGCCCCCGTTAGCCGCGATCACATCGGCGGCTTCCTTTCCTAGCGGCGGCACCGGCGCCTTGTCACGCGCGAAGCTTAACCTGGAGCAGCAATGGGCAGCCGATGACAGCGGCGCTCCTCTCTGCTAGGCCGCCGCTCAACATCCTCCGTCCGAGCATCATATCTTGTCTAAAGCATTGAATTTAATCCGCAATTTCTCGATCATTGCGCATATAGACCATGGGAAGTCGACGCTTGCCGACCGGCTGATCCAGCGGACGGGCGGGCTGACCGAGCGCGAGATGACGCGCGGGCAGGTGCTCGACAATATGGAGATCGAGCAGGAACGCGGCATCACCATCAAGGCGCAGACCGTCCGCCTCAAGTGGAAGGCCGCGGACGGCGAGACCTACGAGCTCAACCTGATGGACACCCCCGGCCACGTCGACTTCGCCTATGAAGTCAGCCGCAGCCTCGCCGCCTGTGAAGGCGCACTTCTAGTAGTGGACGCGGCCCAAGGCGTGGAAGCCCAGACGCTGGCGAATGTTTATCAGAGTATTGAGCATGACCATGAGATCGTGCCGGTGATCAACAAGATCGACTTGCCCGCCGCGGAGCCGGAGAAGGTTCGCGAGGAGATTGAGGAGATCATCGGGCTCGACGCGTCGGACGCGGTCATGGCGAGCGCGAAGTCGGGCATCGGCATCGACGAGGTGCTGCAGGCGATCGTCGACAAGATCCCGCCGCCCAAGGGCGACCCGGCCGCGCCGCTAAAGGCGATGCTGGTCGACAGCTGGTACGACCCCTACCTCGGCGTCGTCGTGCTGGTCCGCGTCATGGACGGCGTCCTGAAGAAGGGCGCGCAGATCAAGTTCATGCAGGCCGGCACCACCCACCTGGTCGACAGGGTCGGATGTCATACCCCGAAGATCGAGCAGCTGGACGAACTCGGCCCGGGCGAGATTGGCTTCATCACCGCGCAGATCAAGGAGATCAGCGAGGCCCGCGTCGGCGACACCATCACCGATGCGAAAAAGCCCGCGGCACAAGCGCTTCCGGGCTTCAAGGAAGTCCAGCCGGTCGTCTTCTGCGGCCTGTTCCCGACCGACGCGGCGGACTTCGAAAAGCTCCGCGACAGCCTTTACAAGCTGCGCCTCAACGACGCCTCGTTCAGCTTCGAGATGGAGACCAGCGCGGCGCTTGGCTTCGGCTTCCGCTGCGGCTTCCTCGGCCTCCTCCACCTGGAGATCATCCAGGAGCGGCTGACCCGCGAATATGACCTGGACCTCATCACCACCGCGCCGTCGGTGGTCTACAAGATCGCGCTTTCGAAATCGAAGACCGAGGACGCGAAGACCATCGAGCTTCACAACCCGGCCGACATGCCCGATCCCAACCGGATCGTGACCATCGACGAGCCGTGGATCGAGGCGACCATCTATGTCCCCGACGAATATCTGGGCGCGGTACTGAAGCTGTGCCAGGACCGCCGCGGCATCCAGAAGAACCTGACCTACGTCGGCCACGGGTCCAGCACCCGCGCGCAGGTGACCTATGAGCTACCGCTCAACGAAGTGGTGTTCGATTTCTACGACCGGCTGAAGAGCCTGTCGAAGGGCTATGCCAGCTTCGACTATCACCAGATCGGGACGCGCGAGGGCGACCTCGTCAAGATGAGCATCCTGGTCAATGAGGAGCCGGTCGACGCACTCTCCATGATCGTCCACCGGGGCAACGCGGAGACCCGCGGCCGCGGCATGGTCGAGCGCCTCAAGGAGCTGATCCCGAGGCACATGTTCAAGATCCCGATCCAGGCCGCGATCGGCGGCAAGGTCATCGCCCGCGAAACCTTGAGCGCGCTCCGCAAGGACGTCACCGCCAAATGCTACGGCGGCGACGCGACGCGTAAGCGCAAGCTCCTCGAGAAACAGAAGAAGGGTAAGGCGAAGATGCGGGAGTACGGCTCGGTCAGCATCCCGCAGGAAGCCTTCATCGCCGCGCTCAGAATGGGAGATGAAAGCTAGACGCTTTCATCCCCTCTTTCGTCATCCCGGACTGGATCCGGGATCCGCCTGTACTTTCTGAGTCCCTACTTCGCAGGAGCAGCCACCGGCTCGCCCCCGACCGTGGTCGGCTTCTTCCCCGCCTTGGTCCAGCCCGCGACGGTATAGCCGCGCTCCGCGAGGCAGCCGGTCATGGCTTCCTGGATCGCCTTTTCCTTCTTGCCGCGCTTGATGCGGGACATGCCGAAGGCGCCGCCGATCAGGGCCACGGGAATGAGGACGACCGTCGCGCTGGCCAGCGCCATTCCGCCGTAGAGCCCGGCGCTGCTGGCGGCGGCGGCACCGGCCGCCATCGTCGCCCCGCCCGCCGCCACGCCAGCCGCGCCGGAGGCGAGCCGGCCGCTGCTGTCCAGCTTGCCTTCGACCATCAGCTGGCGGCACTCCTCATAAGCCGCGTCCAGCGCGGAAGCATCGGCAGCCGGAGCGCCGGCGGCCGGAGCCGCAAGCGTCGGCGTGAACTCGCGTGGTTTTGAAGAACAGCCCGCCAGCGCGAGCGCAGGCATCAGCAGCCCTGCTGTGAAAATACGGTTCATGCACACCCCCTCCCGCGCGATACGCGCGCGACCTTGCGGGGGGAAAGGCCAAGCAACCGACCGGAGTTGCAGCCTTGTTATGACGTTTGTTTAAGCACCCCCCGGGGGCGGAGATTATGTTGGGTGGGTGGTGGACGCAATGCGCGATGAGCTAATGTCGAAGAGATGGCAAAGTTCGGATGACATGCGACGGAGCCGAGACTATCGATGTCACGGATTAGCTTCGTGACGGACTATTCCCTTTTTTGTTAATTTCTTATGGTCGTCAGGCTCGGACTAGTTAGGGGCGCTTTACGGATGCCGAGTAATTACAAACTTCGAATGCTGCATTTCAGTGATATGCATATTGGTATGAAGGAACTTCGAGAGAAGTGGCCAAGATCCGATTATGCGTTGTCAGCAGACCTTGAAAAATCCATCAAAAGAATGGGCGGATGCGATTTAATTATATTTAGTGGGGATTTGGCATTTTCTGGCGTTAGCGAACAGTACGACCAATTCTACGAAAAAATTAGCCGAATCTCTGCGCGTATAAATGAACTTGGCGGAGAGTCGCAATTAATTGTGGTTCCCGGAAACCACGATCTACTCCGACCCGACGCGTTAGCTCCCCCAGCATATGCTCTATCCCAGTACTGGCGAGACGCCTCGTTGCGGGACCGATTTTGGAGTGACAGCGAGGGGTATCGGCAGTTTATCAAGAGTGTTTTTGAGAATTTCTCGCAGTTTCAGAGCAAACTAATTGCAGACGGCGTTCATTTGGCCCCCCATACAACTGGAATCCTGCCAGGCGATGCTTCATATATATTTGAAGCCAAAGGGCATTCTACAGGTGTTGTTGCCCTTAACTCTGCTTGGCTCCAGATTGGGGCAGGCAACTATCACCAGCAATTAGATGTAGATGTACGGCAATTATTGGCTGTAACGAACGACGCGCCAGACGACTGGGTGTCAGGTCATGGCGCCAATTTCTTGGTCACCCATCATCCCCCCAACTGGCTGCACCCGCAGAGTGCGGAACAGTGGGAAAATGACATAAATCCTTCAGGTCGCTTTGACGCTCACCTCTTCGGACACATGCATGAGCCAGCCTCAATGACCATCGCATTCGGTGGAAGTTTGTCAAAACGGAGCGTTCAAGCCCCATCTTTGTTTGGAATGGAGACGTTTGGCGATGGCAGCTTACAGCGCATTCAGGGCTATTCCGGATCATTGCTCGAAGTTGGATCGTCGGGCCGAACGCTAACGACTTGGCCCCGGCGACTAGTTAAGACTGCAGATGGGGCATGGAAATTTGCCCCCGACACGTCCCAAGACATTGACGAAGATACGGGGAGCTATTCTCTAACCTACGAAGTACAAAAGAATACTCTGAAGGAAGAACTAAGCCCAAATAATAGCATTAGGGCTGAAAAGTGGAACGATTCATTCCCAGCCAGCGATGATGATTTATCAAAATCGTTTGAACTTGATCTAATCAGATTGAAGATTCAAGAATCAAAGGGGCACCGGAATGTTCGAAAGGTAGAACAAAGGAGCTGCATTACGAGCTTTAGGGAAAGCAGGCGCGCATGGGTTGTAGCCGATTGGGGTATGGGCGAGATTGGATTTCTGTCGTCCCTAACGCACCAGATTGGTGTCGATATCGGTTCCATATTCCGGATCGATTTTAGTCAATACGTCGGAAGAAATGATTTTCTTGATGGGCTGAAAACGAGGCTAGGTTCCGATTTTCACGACATATGTTCAGCTATCGCTGACAATGGCCCAAGTATCGTATTTTTAGATGATGTTCCAACTACCACAGAGAACGACGGTGAATCATCCGCCGTTGAAAAAGATATTGACCAGCTGACCGATCTAATTTCGGACTTTGCGCCAGAGAGCTTCGTGTTTGTAAGGTCTCGACGTCGCCCGAGCTTCATATCCAACGCGATAGAGTTAAAGCCATTGGATGAAGCCGATGTTGCGATTTACGTCCGCGAAGCAGAGGGCGGTCAGGATAAATATGCCAAGCCGAATTCTGTGGCACTTCTATTTCGCCATACGAATGGCGTGCCTACGCGTCTGGATGCGGCTCTGCGGGATCTTGAAATTGTTTCCGTCGACGATCTTATCGAGGCCAATCCTGACATCGTAAACAATATTGCGCATGCTGCGGACGTACCAGACTCACTCGTAGTGACTGTCGCCGAGCTTTCTAATTCTGACGATCGCTTGGAGAAGCGATCTTATGACCTGCTTCTAGCGCTCTCCGCGCTCCCTCAAGGCGAGCAGCTATCCAGGCTAAAGCGCTTCCTGGGACCCCACCCGTTTCATCCGACGCACGCAAGATCGTTGCTTGAGCGAGCCCTAATAGACACGGTTCCACTGACCGGTCTGAATGATCCGGAGAAAAACGAAGACGCGAAGGCGCTAATGGTTCCACGTGTCGTTAGGGAATACATCCGTGAAACCCTCGACGAAGCGACAGAATCTTCAATAGATCGACGTGCTCTGGATCTCTATTTTGGTTCAGATTGGGCGACGGGAGACATAGCACGATCTCCGACTGGGAAGCGCATTTCAAACCCGCTCGCAGATTCCTACGAAATTGAAAATTCCGGCACTCTCATCCTGCGGCAAGCTCGGCGCGCTATTGGTGAAGGATCATCGTTATCAATTGAATCTGCACTGCGCCTTGCCGTTTCATTTGTCGCTAATCTTATGCATGGCGATCACTTTAGAGCAGCAGCGTCCTTCTGCGAGGCGTTCTTTCACATCGCGGAGGGCGTAAATTGCCTCGATGATCAGCTTGAAGTTCTAAAGTTTGAGTACGGACGCAGCTTGAGAATGTCCGGAAGGGCGAGTGAGGCAAGATCAACGCTTGAAGGGCTTAATTTGGCGTCCCTAAGCAAAAGCCAGAGGCAGATTGCGGAGCTTAGCCTGGCGCTATGTTGCGAAAAGCTTGGAGATAAACCTGCGGCCGCAGAGGCTGCCGAGCGCGCTATAGCCATTGATAAATCATCTAGCCCCGCACTTCAGGCTAGAGTGATACTCGCAGAACAGATAGAAGATGACGAACTGAGGCGATCGGAGCTTAGAAGTCTACTGGCTCAAGCTCAAACGCGCAGTTCGCCAATCGTTGCCAATAATCTCCTAATCACTTTGGCGGATGAAGGAGAAGACAACACGATGGAATCCGAAGATCTGCTACGGCAGGTCGTATCAAATACAAACTCAGATTTTTATAATGGCGCCCGAGCAATCGTGAGCTTGGCAAACTTGGTAGGTGACCCAGCAGAACTGACATCGGATGAGCGAGATAAGCTAATTAAGTCCTATCACTTCCTGCACAATGAGCGTCTCTTCCACTTATTTAATCGTTGTCACAGCGCACTATGGCGATTGTTCGAGTCAAATGGAGATACAGAAAATCTCCTGAATTTATTCCGACACAGCTCGTTTATTTGGCGTCTGAACGGGTCAGAGAAGAAAGAGCTAGAGTATTTGGCCAAGCTCACCCGAATGGCCAACAGTCTAATTCAACGTGACGTCAGAAAGGTAAGTAGGGACGGGGCTTATTTTGTGGTTCGCGTTTCCGTAGTATTGGGGCAGGACGTCATTGAAGCTGCGGCCAAATCGAACACTAAATCGGATCTTGAGACAGGTCCGGGATAACAAGATAGAGCACGGCTAAAGTTAAATAGCGTTCGGCCCGATCTGCGACCGTTCCCAAGCCAATTGTTTTTCCGCCTCCTCCGCCCACAGCCTTTTAAGCGCATGCTCCTGATCCCGGGGCGGCAGCTCCTTTTGCTCCTTGCTCAGCGCCTGATGTCCCGATTGCGTGAAGAAGCCCGGTTTCGACACCAGGTAGCGGGCGGGTGGGTATTCGGGGCGTTTGGGTTCTTCCATCTTCGCCCATAGCTCCCGCCGCTTTTCGTCCAGCAGCTGGCTGAACGGGGTGGCGGCGATCTCGACGATGGATAGGCCGCCTCGGCGGAACTGGGACATGAGGGTGAAGGCATCCATTCCGATCCCCTCGGCGACCAGGTCGAAGGCCACTTCGAAGAAGGTCAGCTGCCGCAGGTAGAGGTCGGCGGCGACCACGTCTCCATTGAGCCGGGCTTCGCGCTCCTGCTCCACCTTGCCGAGCCATTTTACGAAGAGATGCTCGACCATCCTGAACTTTTCCTCGGCGCTCTCCTCCTCCCTATCGTCGTCGGGCGCCGCCATGGCCGCCGGTCCTGCCGACGCGCCCCGCCGGGTGATTCCGGGCACCGGGCCGGCATAGGGCGGCCGCGAGTCGAGGCCGTTGCGGCGGCGGCCGATGATGACCGCGGCGTCCCATGATGCGCGGAAGCTGGTCGCGGTGGGCGTCTTGTAGAGCGCCTCGGCGCCGGTCGAATGCTTGCCCATCTGCCACACGGCGGCCTGGACGGTGCCGGTGGCGGCGAGGCGGGCAATCAGTTCCCGCTGCAGCTCATCCGTCCAGCCGTCCGGCCGCCTGACCTTGCGGACGACCGGTTCGAACGAAAGAAGCGGCGCGATCTCCGGATCGGCGGCGAGGGTGGCGAAGTCGGGAATGGCGTCCGGCGACGGGCCGGTGGCCGGCGGGGCGGTGAGGTTCGGTGGGGTCATCTGGCAGGATGGAACAGAATTGAGGCGTGTAGGACAGCGAAATTTCGCCGAGCGCAATTTCGGCGAGCGAAGCGGAGTGAAATTGCGTCGAAGAGACGATTTGAGCCGGCCAGCGGGGCGGCATCAGCCGAGCCCGACTGACGTCATGGGATTCACTCCCATGACGGCTCGCCACACGGAAACATGGATCCCAGCCTACGCTGGGATGACGAAATTTAAGGCGGATCCCGGATCGGGGTCCGGGATGACGAAAGTGGGGGGCGGCGCGCTAGACGGAGACATGGATCCCATGACGAAAACCAGGACCATGTGGGGCATGGTCCGTTTTCGTCATTTCGCTGGGATGACGAAAAGTGGGGGTCGTGCGCGCACCTGTGCTATGGCGCTGAAAATGCACAGAAAGAGTCTCCTGGCTATCGGCGCCATTGCGTTCGTGATGTTGGCTCCAGTCGCCGACGCCAAGTCTCCGGGCGTGGGCGGCGGCTTTCGCTACCTGCCGCCGCCGCCGCCGCAACCGCCACTTGCCAACGGCTTCCTGGGCTGGCCCGGCGTCTATGTGGTCGAGCGGGTTCATGTGATCGAGCGGGAGGTGGTGAAGGAAGTGCCCGCCGCGCCGCCGCCCGAACCGCCGCCTCCCCCGCGAAAGCCCTATAAGCTTGGCGCCCTGTACGACAGGCTCCCCAGCCCGTGCATGAAGATGATCGAGGGTGGGGCGTCATACTATCACTGCAGCGGGGAATGGTATCGGCAGGTAGGTCGCGAATATCGGGCGGTGGCGGCGCCCTGAGACGAGCCGCCGGGCACCCCCTTTTCGTCATCCTCGCGAAAGCGGGGACCCATTTTGTTTTGCTAGGTTCCCGCTTTCGCGGGAATGACGAGATGAGGGTTTATGCAGCCTTCGCTGGGATGACGAATTGAGGCTTAGGCCGCGGCCTTTGTTCCCATCACGGGAGCGGTGCCTTCTTTTTCGGTTAGAAAGATCCGGATCTGCCGGACCACTTCGCTAAGCGCGGGGCGGAAGACGGCGAAGCCCATGTGATGGGTGTCGATCTCGACCGACTTGTCGACTTCATGCGCGAGGCCCCTTGCGGCGGCGGGGGCGACGATGCCGTCGCGGCGCGACCAGAGGGCGAGGGTCGGGACGGGCGGCTTGGTCGCGAACCGTTCGAACGGCGGCTGGTTGACGTCGTGGCCCGCGATCCGCTCGTAGAATTCGCGGACGTTGGTGTTGGTCTTGAGGTTGCCGGAGAAGGGCGAGCCCAGGGTCACGACGGCGCGGATCTTGTCGGGGACGCGGTGGGCGACTTCGCGGGCGAACATGCCGCCGAGGCTCCAGCCGACGATGAGGATCGGGCGGCCGTCCCAGATGGCTTCGAGGCGGCTGATGATGAGGTCCATCGTATTGGCCTTGGCCCCGCCGTTGACGCCAAGCAGCCAGGGGTGGGAGCGCCAGCCGGCACGGGCGAGCGCGCGGCGCAGCTCCATGGTGGTGCGGTCGGTGGCGAGGAAGCCGGGGATGACGAGGGCGGGCGGGCCGTCCTCCGGCCCTCGCGGACCGAGGGGGCCGAGGCCGCTCAAAAGACGGGGAACGTGCCAGGCGACTTCGCGCCACTTGTCCCATCCCGACGGCGCGACGTCATCGGGGCTGTTGCGCCCCAGGATCGGGGCGAGCGGGGTGCGATCCCACTTCATGAGGGTGAATATCGGGTGGAAACGTTAGCGAAACAAGAATCCACCTGATTTACGCCAAAGATTTCAGGAAGTTGTTGATCTGGTGCACCACTTTGCGGGCGGCGGAGCGGCTGACTCCGAAGGCCATGTGGTGGCAATCCAGCTCCGCCTCATGGTCGCGTTCGTGGGGCAAACCTCGGGCGGCGCGGGGGGCGATGAGGCCGTCGCGGCGCGACCAGATGGCAAGGTGCGGGACGGGCGGCTTGTCGGTGATGCGCGGGATCGGCGGGTTGGTGACGGGGTGCCTGGCGACATATTCGTAGAGCTTCCACACCGTGTTCTGGCGCGGGTCGCCGGAGAAGGGGGCGCCAAGGGTGACGACCGCCTTCACATGCTGCGGATAGTGGCGGGCGAATTCGCGGGCGTAGACCCCGCCGAGGCTCCAGCCGACGACCAGGATCGGGCGGCCGTGGCCGAGGCTTTCGACCCGGTCGCGGATGCGGTCCAGGGTGTCGGCGCGGGCGCCGAGGTTCCAGCCGAGCTTCCATCCATGGACGCGGAAACCGGCGGCGGCGAGTTCCTTGCGGAGCGCGAGGGTGGTCTCGTCGCTGCACAGGAAGCCGGGGATGACGAGGACCGGCTCGCCGTCGAGGGGGCCGCGCGGGCCGCGCTTGGCGAAGTGGCGGACGAGGCGGACGCTGTTCCAGGCGAGTTCGCGAAGCTGCAGGCCGGTGGGCGGGGCGTCGTCGCCCTCCCACGCCGGCAATTCTTCGCGGATCGGCCTAGAGATATTCATCGCCCCCCATCAGCGGACGAATGGCGTTCGGGAGCCTGACGCGGCCGTCGGCGGTCTGGTGGTTTTCCAGCAGCGGCACGAGGATGCGCGGGCTTGCCAGCGCGGTGTTGTTCAGCGTGTGGGCGAAGCGGACCTTGCCGTCGGCGTCGCGGTAGCGAAGGTTGGCGCGGCGGGCCTGCCAGCCGTGCAGGGTCGAGCAGCTGTGCGTCTCGCGATATTTGCCGAGGGTCGGCACCCAGCTTTCGATATCGTTCATGCGATATTTGCCGAGGCCCATGTCGCCGGTCGAGGTTTCGATCACCTGGTAGGGGATTTCGAGCGCGGTCAGCAGTTGCTCCGCGAGGCCCAGAAGCTTGGCATGCCACTCGGCCGACTGCCCCTCATCCGCCTCGCAGATGACGTACTGCTCCACCTTCAGGAACTGGTGGACGCGGAGCAGCCCGCGAACGTCCTTGCCCGCGCTGCCGGCCTCGCGGCGGAAGCAGGGCGAATAGCCGGCGTAGAGGATGGGAAGCTTGGCGTTCTCGATGATCTCGCCCGAATGGAGCGAGGTCAGCGCGACCTCGGCGGTGCCGGCAAGATAGACGTCGTCGTTGGGGAGCGCGTAGGTTTCCTCGACATGGCCGGGGAACTGGCCCTGGTTGAGGAAGGCCTGCTCGCGGGCGATGGCCGGCACGGTGATCGGCGTGAAGCCCGCCTCCGCGATCTGTTCGAGCGCCCAGCCCATCAGCTTGGTTTCAAGGAGAGCGAGGCGACCCTTGAGGCAATAGGTGCGCGAGCCCGAGACCGGGGTGATGCGGGAGAGGTCGGCCCAGTCGTTGCGTTCGATGAGCGCGACATGGTCGAGCGGTTCGAAGGTGAAAGTCGGGACCACCCCTTCCTGCCTGACGACGGTGTTGAAGCTTTCGTCCGGGCCGACGGGGGCGCCGTCCCACGGAATGCCGGGGAGCTTCAGCATCAGGCCCTTGAGCGCCGCATCCTTGTCGCCAAGCTCCGCTTCCAGCTCCGACGCGCGGGCGCCGGCCGCTTTCGCCTGAGCTCCGAGCGACGCCTTCTCTTCGGGCGCTGCATCCTTGAACCGGGCGCTGATCGCATTGCGTTCGGCGCGGAGATTATCGATCTCCGTCTTCAGCGACCGAGCGTCGCCCTCGAGGCGGAGCAGCTCATCGAGATCGAGGCTGACCCCTTTGTCCCGGATCGCGCGTTCCACCGTTTCGCGGTTGGCCTTGATGTAATCCATTGCAAGCATGCTGGCCCACCTGCGCGAATCTGGCTCTAAGGGCAACCGTCATTGCGAGGAGCGCAGCGACGCGGCAATCCAGTAGCCCCGACTGGATTGCTTCGCTAACGCTCGCAATGACGAATCCCTAAATGAGGAACCTATGCCGTCCGGTCTGATTGCGCTGCTCGACGATGTTGCGATGATCGCCAAGCTTGCGTCGGCCAGCATGGACGACATCGCCGGCGCGACGGCCAAGGCCGGAGCCAAGGCGGCGGGCGTGGTGATCGACGATACGGCGGTGACCCCGCGCTATGTCACGGGCCTTTCGCCGGAACGCGAGCTGCCGATCATCTGGAAGATCGCGCTCGGCAGCTTACGAAACAAATTGCTGTTCCTGCTCCCCGGGGCGATCGCGCTGGCGGCATTCGCGCCATTCCTGATCACCCCGCTGCTGATGCTGGGCGGCGCTTATCTGGCGTTCGAGGCGACCGAGAAGATCCTGGAGGTCGTTCTCAACGACCACCACCATCAGGTCGATTTGCTGCAAGCGGACACTCCGCAGGAACTTGAGGACCGGCAGGTCCAGGGCGCGATCCGCACCGACTTCATCCTGTCCGCCGAGATTGTCGCCATTGCATTGAATGCGCTTGGCGACCTGACCTTGTGGGAAAAAGCGGCGGCGTTGGTGTTCGTCAGCATCGCCATCACCGTGGGCGTCTATGGCGCGGTCGGGCTGATCGTGAAGCTGGATGATATCGGTCTCCATATGGCCG
This sequence comes from Sphingomonas caseinilytica, assembly GCF_023516455.1. Classification (GTDB taxonomy): domain Bacteria; phylum Pseudomonadota; class Alphaproteobacteria; order Sphingomonadales; family Sphingomonadaceae; genus Sphingomicrobium; species Sphingomicrobium caseinilyticum. The sequence continues at coordinate 229,113 of NZ_JAMGBA010000002.1, forward strand.
AGCGGAAGAACCGCGCTACACAGGCATTCGGCCGCGGCCTGATCCATGTCGTGCCAAGACTGCTGTCGGCCCTGTCGGGCATCGGCACGGCGGCCATGCTTTGGGTCGGCGGCGGGATCCTGCTTCACGGCATGGAGGAGCTTGGCGCACCGACCATCCCGCACAAGATCCACGATCTGGCCCACCATGTTTCCGAAGCGGTCGGCGGCGGCACGTTCGGCGCCATCCTGGAATGGATTTCCAATGCCATCGGCGCGGCCATCGCCGGCGCCATCATCGGCTGGGTACTGGCAATGATCATCCGCCGCTTCCACAAGCATCCGGAAGAGCTGATCGTCGACTAGGGAGAAGGCCATGCACTGGTTGCTCGTTTTTGTCGGCGGCGGATTGGGGGCCATGGCGCGGCATGGCGTGAACCGGGCGGGGCTGGAAATGCTCGGCCCCGGATTTCCCTGGTGGACCATGGCGGTCAATATTTCGGGCAGCTTCCTGATCGGCCTGCTGGCCGGGCTGTTCGGCGCCTGGGAGACCGGTCAGGACATCCGGATGTTCCTGATCACCGGACTGCTTGGCGGCTACACCACTTTCTCCGCGTTCAGCCTCGACGCGCTGACCCTTTGGGAACGCGGCGCGTTCCAGCAAGCGGGTGTCTATGTGCTGGGAAGCGTCATCCTTTCCCTGCTTGCCGCGGCCCTTGGACTGATGGTGACGCGCGCGGTCTGACCGGCCCTTGTCCGTTGCATTTCGCGTACCCATCTCCGGCGACTACGCGAAAGGAATGCTCCCCATGGCTGACGCCCCCGCAACTGAAATCCCTTCCCTTCCCGCCGATTATATCGTCCCAAAGGTGTGGAGCTGGGATCAGCCCAGCGGCGGCCAGTTCGCCAACATCAACCGGCCGACCGCCGGAGCCACGCACGACAAGGAGCTGCCGGTCGGCGAGCATCCGCTGCAGCTTTATTCGCTGGGTACGCCCAACGGCCAGAAGGTCAGCATCATGCTGGAAGAGCTTCTGGCGGCGGGCCATTCGAGCGCGGAATATGATGCCTGGTACATCGACATCGGCGAGGGCGACCAGTTCGGTTCCGGCTTTGTCGAGCTGAACCCCAATTCCAAGATCCCGGCGCTGCTGGACCGGTCCAATCCCGACAAGCCGCAGCGCGTATTCGAAAGCGGTTCGATCCTGGTCTATCTGGCCGAGAAGTTCGGCGCCTTCCTGCCCAAGGAGCCGGGGGCACGGACCGAAGCGCTCAACTGGCTGTTCTGGCAGATGGGATCGGCGCCGTTCCTGGGCGGCGGTTTCGGCCACTTCTACATGTATGCGCCGGTGAAGATCCAATATGCGATCGACCGCTACGCGATGGAGGCGAAGCGCCAATATGACGTGCTCGACCGCCACTTCGCGGACCATCGCTACGCCGCGGGCGACGAATATAGCATCGCCGACATGGCGATCTGGCCCTGGTATGGAATGGTCGCACTGGGCCAGGCCTATGGCGATGCCGCGAGCTTCCTGTCGCTGAAGGACTATCGTCACTTCAACCGCTGGGTCGACGAGGTTGGATCACGCCCGGCCGTTCAGCGCGGCCGGCGGGTGAATCGCAAGCCCGAGAACGATCCGAGCTTTGTGCACGAACGGCACAGCGCGGCCGATCTGGATTAAGAGACGGCCCCAGGTACACCCTCACGTAACCGTTCGTCCTGAGGAGCCGCTGAGCTTGTCGAAGCGGCGTCTCGAAGGACTGTCCTTCGAGACGGTCTTCGATGCGCTTCGCTTACTCAGCCCTCCTCAGGACGAACGGCAATTGGGAGAATGACGTGACTAACGCGGCTTCACGGCCTCGGTAATCGTCGACCAGGGGACGAGCTTGAAGTTCTGGGCGCTAGGCTGGTTCTCGCCGTCCTGCGCCACGAACAGACCGCCAGGAAATGCGGGTCCGAAATCGCCCAGTGCGAGCGCGATCCCGTCGGTTTCCTCGACCGAGCCGAACTGGCCCTTGGTGATGCGGAAGCGGCCGGCGAGCGCCATGTCAGGCAGGCGAAAAACGACGAAGCTGTTGTCTCCCTGGCTGGACGCAATCAGCCAGCCGGCGTCAGCTCCCTCGGGCGAGATTGCCAACCCCTCGACGTCGGCGACGAGGTTCTTGCCGTCGACCCTGGCGACGAGCTTTCCTTCCGCCGGACCTTCGGCACGGGAGTCGAACTGCCAGATGCCGGCCTTTTCCTCACCGATGAACAGGCGGTTGGTTCGGGTATCGACGACGCAGCCTTCCGGCTGGCTGGGCACCTTGAGGCTGCGGACGGTTTTGCCGGTCGCGGCCTTTCCGTCATAGCTGATCGCGACCTGTTCGATTCTGCCCTGCTTCAGCACCGAGAAGGCGTGGATGCCGCCATCCGCGTCGGGGGCAAGGCAGATGCCATAGGCTTCGCCCTTGCCGCCCGAGACAGCGCCCAGCTTGATGAGCTTCGGGCCATTAGGATCGAGCCGGTATAGCTGGACCTTCGCATTGGCCTCGTCATTGCGATCGCTGGCGGCGACCAGGATGCCGCGTTCCCCAAGATCGATGAGATCGACGTTGTTGAGGCGCCCGGCCGGATCGAACGCCAGCGACTTTCCGCCCAGCCCATAGACGTGGAGCCCGGCCTTCTTGTCGGTCGCGACGATGAGGCTCGCGGCCGGATCGGCGGCATTGCGCCAGATCGCGGGATCGTCGGCGGCATCCTCCCGGGCGGTGCCGACCGGTTCGGTTTCGGCCGTGGCCATGACCGGCACGGTCGGGAGAGCCGAGGCGGCGGGACCTTGGGCAGCGGGCTTACAGGCGCCGGCAGTCAGGGCCAGCAGCATTGCAATTGTGATACGCATCAGAAGGCCGCCCTCGCAATCAGTTGGAACACAGGTCCGGCCTTTTCCGATTCCAGTTCATATTCGTCCAGATCGTCGATCGTGTGCGATAGCTGTTCGTCCAGCGTGTTGTACTTGTGGAACTCTTCCTTCTTGGCGCCGTCGAGCAGGTTGGACCCGGTCGCACGGATCGTCAGCCAGTTGCCGAAGCGCTTTTCGACGAAGATTTCCAGGTCGCCGCCATAGGTGGTCTTCACCTCTTCGCCGATGGTCCGGTCCTTGGCCGGTCCCTGCTTGCGATAGGTGGCGCCGAAGGCCGCGGCCCAATCGCGGATGTCCTGGATGAAGCCGAAATTATAGACATATTCGGGCTGGCCGTTGAACCGGCGCGAACCGAAATCGTCGCGGATCTTGCTGTCGATCAGCGCGAGGTTGCCGAAGATGCCCGTGTCGGGAAGCCCGATGAACTCGAGGCTGGTCGACAGGTCGAACTCCACGCCCCAGGTCTTGCCGTCGCCGACATTCTGCGGCTCGAAGATGAAGATGCAGATGTCCTTGCCGAAATCATCCTGGCAATCGTCGACGTCATTGTCGTTGCCGGGTTCGCCGGTGTTCACCATTTCGATGAGGTCGTTGACCTTGCGGTAGAAGAAGTTGACGCCGGCGACGCCAGTGCGGCCGATGCGCCGTTCGTAGCCGACGTCGATACCCCAAGCCGTTTCGGGATCAAGCTCGGGATTTCCGCGCAGGTCGTTGTCGCCCATTTCCCCTTCAAGGGTCGCCGGCGAAATGAAATCGAACGGCGGGCGGCGGTTGGTGCGGGCGATCGAGGCGGTGATCCGGTCACGGTTGCTGAGGTCCAGCTTCACCGAAGCCGACGGCAGCAAGATGCCATAGTCATTGTCGAAACGCTCATCTTCTTCCCGGTCGTCGATTTCCACGTCTGTGGTCTCGTAACGCAAGCCGGCCTCCCAGGTGGCGATACCGGTCTTGCCCTCAATCATCAGGAAGCCGTCCAGCCGCCGTTCCTCGATCGTGTTGAAGCCGCCGGTCACCGGCTCGAATTCGTCGAATTCGAAGGGCAGGTCGGTCGGGGAGTCGCTGGAAGGATCGTAAGTCAGCCGATCCGCTTCGCTCAGCTCGTCATCGTCCTCGGCCGAGGAAATATCGGTGTCGCGATCCTTGTCCTGGTAGAAACCGCCGATCACCAGGTCGATCCCTTCCGCGACCGGGAACTCGTGCTCGAGCCCGACCGAAAATTCGCTGTCACGGATGTCCTGCCGGGTGCGTTCCGCTTCCCATTCGGGCGGATCGCCCTCGTCGGTGTCGAAGTCGATTCCGACTTCTGTCGTCCGAATTTCGTCCTTGAAGCGGGCATAGCCGATCTTGAGGCTGGTCTTCCCCAGCGACCATTCGTGGCGGAGCTTGCCGGAGAGGCTGTAGCTGGCCTGATCGATGTCCTCGTCCTGGTCGGCGTCGGTGAGCAGGCCGGGCTCGTCGCTTTCGCCGATCGGGAGCGGCGGCGGGTCGCCCTGTTCCACATTATATTCGAGCGAGCGCTCATGCTCGTTGCGGTCGGTGCGGACGTAGAAGCCGCCAAGTTCCAGCCTCGTGCTCGTGCCGATATCGACCGTATAATTGGCGTTGGCGCTGTAATCGGTGCCGTCGCGCGTATCGTCCTGATCCTCGCGGTTGACGAATTCGAGTTCGCCGTCGTCGGGCTCGTAGCGCAGGCTTTCCTTTTCCTTTGGATTGTAGCGGCCCTGGATATTGCCGCCGATCATCAGGCGGCCGGGACCGACCTGCCCGCCCCAGAAGGCGCCGACCACTGGCTTCACTTCGCCGTCGTCGAACAGGATGCCGCCGGCCTTGGCATAACCGCCGTCAAGCTCGAACGCGTCGCGAAGCACGATGTTGAGCGAACCGGCAACGGCATCGCCAGTGCGGCGGGCGGAGCTGGAGCGGACGATCTCGATCCGCTCGACCTGCTCGGCCGGGATTCGGTCGAGGAAGAAGGTGCGGTCGGCATTGGCGCCGGGCACCTTGTCGCCGTTGATGAGGATCTGCGTGTAGCTGGGGTCGAGACCACGCAGACGTGCACCGTCGCTTTCGATCACGTCGGACAGAAAGGTAACGCCGGGAACGCGCTTCAGCGCATCGCCAATCGTCAGCGGTTCGAACCGCTGGAAATAGTCGGTGTCATAGACCAGCACAGGTTCGGCATCGTCGTTGCGATTGCGATAGCCGATGGTGGCCTGCACCACGATCTCGTTTGAGGTAGTGATGCTTCCGCCATTGGGCTCGCTGCCCTGATCGGTAACCGAGCCGCCCGGTTGTCCGGCCGTGGCTTCTGCGCCTGCGTCCGCGCCTGCAAAAGCGGCGCTAGCGGCAGTAAAGGCGATCGCGGCCACGGTGCTGCGCAGCCAATAGCTTCCCAACGTCATGATTCTCTTGCCCCTCGTTCCCGGATTGCGAGGGGGTTAGGCCGGGGTTGCGGCGCCGGCGTTACCGGATCGTTACGCTTGCATGACGACCACAGCCAGCGCGCCCGAATATGCTATGGCGCGTGGCAGGGAGGCCTTCCATGACGCGAACCGTCAGCATCCTTGTCGGCATGGCCATGCTTGCTGCCTGCGCCGCCGAGAAGCCGGCGAAACAGGAAGAGCTGAAGGGGCGCTGGGTCGACCTAAGTCATGACATGGCGGAGGATTCCCCCTTCTGGCCGACGGCGGAGGGCTTCAAGCATGAGGTCGCTTCCTTCGGGAAGACGCCGGGCGGCTGGTTCTACAGCAGCTATAATCTGAAGTTTTCGGAGCATGGCGGGACCCATCTCGACGCGCCGATCCACTTCGCGGCAGGCAAGCAGACGGCGGACCAGATCCCGCTCGACCGGCTGATCGGGCCGGCAGCGGTGATCGACGTTTCGGCGGCGAGCGCGGCGAACCGCGACTATCGCTTCACCATCGCCGACGTCGAGAATTGGGAGCGCGCCAACGGGCGGCTGCCCGATGGGGCGATCCTGCTGTTCCGCACGGGCTTCGACAAATATTGGCCTGACCGGAAGGCCTATATGGGGACCGACGAGCGCGGGCCGGATGCCGTCGCCAAGCTGCACTTCCCCGGCCTGTCGGGGGAGCTTGCGAAGTTCCTCGTCGAACAGCGGAAAGTCTCCGCTGTCGGGCTGGATACGCCGAGCCTGGACTATGGCCAGTCGAAGGATTTCATCGTCCACCGGACATTGCTGGGCGCCAACATCCCAGGCTTCGAGAATGTCGCGGGCCTCGACCAGCTGCCGCCGAAGGGCGCGACGGTGGTTGCGCTTCCGACCAAGATTCGGGGCGGCAGCGGCGCGCCTTTGCGGATCGTGGCGCTGGTGCCTTAGGCGGGCTCGGCCGCCATCGGCCGGGCGGGACGGACCGGCTTCCGCTTCGCCTTGCGCACCCAGAAGGACCATGTGGTGAGCGAGCCGAGGAAGGTGAGCCCTACGCCTGAAAGAGTCATCAACAGCTTCCAGATCAGGCTGTCGGTTTTGCCGGTATGGATCGGATAGAGCTTCTCGTTGATCGACGAGGCCTGGCTTCCGTCCGCCGGATTATCGGCGCGGAGGAACTTGCCCTGGCCATCGAAGAAAAGCGTGGTGCGACCGTTGGGCGTCCATTCGAACGGCTGGCGCATGCGGACCGAGTAGGCCTGGCCGGGCTTTGACGGGATGGTCAGCCGGCGAAGCGCCGCATCGGGGAAGCGGGCCTTGGCCTCGTTCAGCATCAGCGCGACCGGTGCGACGCCAGCGGCGGGTTCGACCTCGGGCGGCTTCTTCTGCTCGATCTTGCCGAAGGGCGAGAGGACCCATTTCGTCGCATCGTCGAAGATCATCCCGGCGCCGGTCAGGAAGCTGACCAGCAGCAGCGGTGCGACGATGATGCCGATGTCGCGGTGGTGCGCGACGATCGGCCCCGGCTTCCACTTTGCCGGAAGCAGGCGCCAGCGGAACGCGCGGCGGCTTCGCCACCAGAGGATCGAGCCGGTGACGACGAAGAGTAGGCCGAATACGCCTGCCCACCCCGTCACCAGCTCTCCGTTATGGCCGGAGAAGAGATGGTGGTGGAGGTCGAAGATCCACAGTTCGGGGCGTTCCCACTGGCTCGACCAGCTGGCGACGGTGGTCCCGTCCTGCGCGACATAGGAGCCTGCGCCACCCTCTCGCGCGACATGGTGGAGGCCGATCTCTTCGCTGGCGAAGGTGATGCGCGCTGCGCCGGCGGCGGACTCCCGAGCGGCGATCTGGCCCATCGTTCCGACCTGCTCGACCACCGGTGCGTTGGCGCCGGGCAGCGAAATCCACTCTCCCTCCCACACCAGCAAGGTGCCGGTGAGGCCGAGGATCGCCAGCAGGAGGCCGAGGAAGCCGCCCGACCAGCGATGGAGGATGGAGAGCAGCTTCAAATCAGAATTCCCTGCTGAACCCGAGCGTGAAGGTACGGCCGCGCCCGGCGAAATAGAGGTTGTTGTCGCCCGTCACCGCGAACGGCGAGGCGGCCTGGACGGTCGCCCGGGTCGTGTCGCTGTTATAGGTGATGTACTGCTTGTCCAAGAGGTTGTGGATGGCGAGGCTGACGTCGCCGAAACCGGTGCGGTAGCGGGCATAGGCGTCGACCAGCGCATAGCCGTCGAAATCCTGCTCGCGTTCGATCGCCTGCTGCTGGCCGGTTCCGGGCCCGACCGCGATCAGATCGAAATCGCGTTCCAAATAGAATTGCGACTGAAGGCGAGCCGAGAAGGGTCCGCGGCTATAGCTTGCGGCGATATTCAGGCGGTCGGGCGAGATGTTGGCGCCGTCGAGGTCGATGTTGACCTTGTCCTCGCCGTCGTTGGGCGTGCCGTCGGTCCGCCCTTTGAGGTGGGCATAGCCGGCCGAAAGGTCGAGGCCGTCGAGCGGCGTGTGCCAGGTCGCATTGAGCTCCAGCCCCTGGATCTCGATCCGCTGCCGCTGCACGTTGAACACGCCGTCCTGCATGACGAGCACGCTGCCGTTCTTGCTGGTCGACCAGAAATAGGCGGCGCTGGCGTCGAATGCGCCGCGCTTCACTTCGAGGCCAATTTCGCGGTTGTTGGAAACGACCGGCTCGAGGTCGAGGTAGGTATCGACGTCGACACCCGGCGTTCCGATGCCGCGAAGGATGCGGCCGACGTCGGCGATGGTGTAGCCTTCGGCGTAGCTGGCATAGCCGCGGATGCCGTCGATCGGCTCCACCACCACACCGGCGTTCGGCAGCAGTTCCTTGAAGGAGGGCGAACCGCCGTCGACGTCGACTCCACCGAAGCCGAGCGGGGTCGTCCGGGTGGTCGATGCGAGCGTGTGGAAGTCGTCGACCTTGAGCTTGTCATTCTGCCAGCGGAGGCCGCCGGCGAGGCGGAGCCTCTCGTCCAGCAGGGCCAGGTTAAGCTGTGCGAAGGGCGCGAGGCTGACATATTCCGATGGCGGGACCCAGGTCCGGCCGGTCTGGATCAGGCTCTGCTCCGTCTTGTCGCTGAGCGCATCGAGCCCGGCCGTGGCGGTGAGGCCGCTGACGATCTCCCGCTCGTAGGTGAGCTTCCCGCCGATCTTGCGCGATTCATTGGCGGACTGGTCGAACAAGGTGCCGTTGGGCGCGATCGACGGGTCCTGGAAGGTGTCGTTGACGGTCGGCACTGGCCCGCCGAACACATCTTCCGACTTGTTGTAGAAGATCTGCGCGGTGAAGTTGCCGCCCAGCAGGTTTTCCTCCGTCAAGGTCAGCGACAGAGTGTCGACATTGTTTGACGGCGGGTCGCCCAGGGGATTGCCCTTGATGCTGGTGGTCGGGACATTGGCCGCGCGGTTGCCGGCAACCACGACATAATCGCCGTCGCCCTTCAGCTCGAAATGATTGGCCAGCAGTTCCAGCCGCGTGGTCTCGCCGATCTGCCAGCCGAAGCGCCCGAACAGCGACCAGCTTTTCGAATCCTGCAACTCGCCCTGGGTGCCGTCGACGCCGATGCGGACGCCGTTGCCGTCGCGGAAGACGCCGCGCTTTTCATAGGCAGCGCCAACGGTCGCGTCGAACTGGCCTTCGCGCCAGCCGACCAGGCCCGCGGTCTTCCAGCCGAACCCGCTTCCCGACAGCTCATCGTCGATGGTGAATTGGGCGAGAGCGTGGCCGCTGACGCCGTCCTCGCGCGGGGGGCCGACGGTGACCTGGTTCACTACGCCGCCGGTGGCGCCAATGCCCTGGAGCGCGTTGGAGCCGTAGATCAGCTCGACCCGGTCGATGAAGAAGGGGTCGATGGTGTAGCCGTCGCGAGATCCGTCGCGGATCGGCGTCGACTGGGGAATGCCGTTGATCGCGAACAGCGGCGAACGTCCGCGCAGCGTCTCGCCGGCGCCGGACAGCTTTTCGCGGGTCGGGGAAAATGAGGGCGACAGCGCCGAAACGGCGTCGACGACGGAGCCGGAAATCGCGACCTGCTGGTCGAGGGCTTCCTTGTCGATGACGTCGGCGGTCAGGGGAAGCGCGGTGATCGGGAGATGGGTGCGCGCACCGGTGACGATGATGTCGTCACCCGCCTGTTCGTCTTCGGCTGTGGCGACGCTGGCGGCGGGAAGCGACGCATCTTGGGAGGCAGCATGAAGTGAAGCCGGTGCAAGAACCATGAGCGTGGCCGAAGCCGCGCGGAAACCGATACGCAAAGCAACCCTCCCTCTTGATGGGCCGGCGCTAGCGCTACTGCGAATGATTATCAATACTAAACTTGAGGGCGGATTCGACTATGCCCGTTCATCCCCCGTCAAGCTGAAGGCACCATTTTCGTCACATTGCGCTGCCAAAGGAGCGGCCATGAGACTTGTATCGGCCATCATCGCGTCACTGGTGCTTGCCGCAGCGCCCGCCTCCGCGCAGGCGCTGGAGGGCAAGTGGACCAATTATAAGAAGAACGTCGTCGTCGAGGTCGAGCGCTGCGGCTCCGCTTACTGTGGCCGCGTCGTGCAGGCCAGCGAGAGAGCGAAGGCAAAAGCCGCCAAGGGCGGGACGCCCAATTTGGTGGGTACGCAGATCCTGACCGGGCTAGTTCCGACTGGCGCCGGCAAGTTCCGTGGCAAGGCCTTCGTTCCCAAGCGCAACATCCACGCGACCGCCACCGTCCGGCAGGTCAGCGACGACGTAATGCAGGTGCAGGGCTGCGTGCTGGGCGGCCTGTTGTGCGATAGCGAGCGCTGGACCCGGGTCGCCAGCTAACCCGCCGTCCCGGAAAGCTTGCCCGACTCGTTTTGTAGGCGTAACGGCCTCGCCGCTGATCCCGCCATCTGTGGCGTCCCCATGGGAGACCTAGCCAGCCTGTCGAGGGCGGCAGGCTGCACCGGCGCGGGGGCGCCTAATGAGGGGCATTAGGGATGAAAACCAAGCTGATCCTCGCGGCAGCGGCCGCGTGCACACTTTACGCACCGGCAATTGGCCAAAACGCACCGCAGCACATCGTTTCGCTCTATCGAGCGGCACCGGGCCAACAGGTTGCACTGCTCAAATGGATGGCGAAACAAGACCAGGTATCCGCCGCAGCGGGCGTGCCGGCATCGCAAATCTATGTCCACACGTCCGGCGACAGCTGGGATTATCTGGTGATCAACCCGGTCACCACCAAGGAGCAGGACGACGCGTTCGATGCCGCCGCCAAGAAAATGGGAGTCACCAATGGGCCGCGCGCGAGCATCGAGTTCAGGACGATGATCGCCAGCCACACCGACACGACCGCGAACGGTCCGCAAACCGCGGCCCAGATATTGGCGGCGCTTGGCGAAAAATAGCCGGGTTAGAGGCTGAAGGGCGAGCCCAGTTCGCCTTTCAGCACCGCCGACTGCAGAGCCGCCATCTCGTCCGCCCAGTAGCGGTCGGATTCCAGGCGGGGACTGATTGCGCGCACGTTCGAGTGCAGCGGCTGCAGCTTGGCGGATGTCTTCAGCGGCGCGTGGTAGTCGACCCCCTGGGCGGCTGCGATCAGCTCCACACCGACGATGCCCGCGACATTCCGGACGATCTGGGCCGCCTTTCGCGCCGCGATCGGCGCCATCGACACATGGTCCTCCTGCCCCGCCGATGTCGGCACGCTGTCGACGCTGGCCGGGAAGGCGAGACTGCGGTTCTCGGCAACCAGCGCGGCCTGGGTCACCTGCGGGATCATCAGCCCCGAGTTCACGCCGCCATCGTCGACCAGGAAAGCGGGGAGGCCGCTCATCTTGGGATCGATGAGGACGGCGGTACGGCGCTCGCTCAAGGAGCCGACTTCGCACATCGCCATCGAAATCATGTCAGCGGCGAAGGCGACCGGCTGGGCATGGAAATTGCCGCCGCTGATCGCCGTATCCTCATCCTCGAACACGATCGGATTGTCGGTTACCGCGCCCGCTTCGATTTCCAGAGTCCGTGCGGCGTTGACTAGCAGATCGAGCGAAGCGCCCATCACCTGCGGCTGGCAGCGGAAGCTGTAAGGATCCTGCACCCGGCCGCAGCGGCCATGGCTGGCAAGGATCTCGCTTCCATCGAGCAGGCCGCGAATTTCGGCGGCGACGCGGATCTGGCCGGTCTGACCGCGAACCTCGCTGATGCGCGGGTCGAACGGCTTGATCGAACCCTTGAGCGCGTCGACCGACAGCGCGCCGGCGCCAAGCGCGGCACCGAACACCCGCTCCGCCGTGAACAGCGCGTCGAGGGCGATGGCGGTCGACGCCTGGGTGCCGTTGATCAAGGCCAGCCCTTCCTTGGGGCCGAGTTCGAGCGGCGCCATTCCGAGCTTGTCGAGCGCATTGCGTGCAGGAAGGATTTCACCGGCGACGTCGATCCGCCCTTCGCCGAGCAAGGCAGCGATAAGATGGGCAAGCGGGGCAAGGTCACCGCTTGCGCCGACGCTGCCTTGCGCCGGGATCAGCGGCATGGCGTCCTTGTCGAGCAGCGCCTGCAGGGCATCGATGACTAGCGGCCGTATGCCCGAATAGCCTCGGCCCAATCCAAGCAGCTTCAGCACGATCATCAGCCGGACGACATTGCGCGGAAGCATTTCGCCAAGGCCGCACGAATGGGAAAGGATCAGGTTGCGCTGAAGCTCGGCGAGCCGTTCCGGCGGGATGCGCGTGTTGGCGAGCAGGCCGAAGCCGGTGTTGATACCGTAAACGGTTTCGCCGCTGGCAACGATCCGCTCGACGGCCGCTGCCGAAGCGCGGATGCGATCCATGCTGGCCTCGTCGAGGCGGCAGGGGGCGCCCTGCCAGAGCCTGCGGAGGGTGGTTAGGTCGATGGCCTCGGGATTTAGTGTGATCATATCCGCCCAATTCGTCACCCCAGCGAAGGCTGGGGTCCATGATGCAATTTTGCCAAGCTAGCAGCATTTCTCAGACATGGATGCCAGCCTTCGCTGGCATGACGGCTAAAGAAGCCTCCGCATGCCGACAACAGCCGTCAATGTCATGCGCGCGCATCTAGGAGATTTGCGCGTCGCGAGCCAGACGGGATAGGCTCGAAACCGAAACTGGGAAGGGGAAAGCCATGAGCACGCCGGGAGACGATCGTCCGGATCATCGGGGAAGCGCATTCATCGCTGCCGCGATCCTTGGCGCGGCAATGATCCTGTCGTGGGGAGGTTCGGATGAACCCCGCTACCAGCTGGCCTCGTCCGGCGACGGAGTCGTGCGGATGGACACCGACAGCGGCGAGATGATTGCCTGCAACGCGCAGCAGTGCCGCAGGGTACAGCCGCCGGCACGGGCGCGCTCCTTTGGCCCGGTGACGTTCGAGATCGGCGACGATGCGGAAAAGAAAGCGCCGCCGGCCCCAGCTAACTAGTGTTTCCGCTGGAGTCAGGCAGTTGCCGTCGCCCTGGGAGCAGTTGGCCGAGCGCCTGTAACCCACCCATGCCAGGCAATCCCGAGACTGGCGATCGCAGTCAGCGTCAGCAGCAGCGCGAGATTCGTCGCGGAAATACTTGCGAAGATCGGAGCCCATGCGGGCAAGCGCCCGACCGTCTCGTACAATAGTTGCTGGGCAGCGACGATATAGACGACCAACAGGAAGGGCCGGCCATGTTTCGGCGCCAGCCAATAGAGGTAGAGCGCGATGGCGATCGCAACCGCGTTGCCGGCACCCATCGCGTAGGAGAAGCGCCAAGCGGTTTCCGGCGTGTCGTTCTTGAAGAAGGGGATATTGCTTTGAACCAGGCGCCAGACGATCGGCGCGATCACGAACATCACCGTGCCAAGCATGTAGCGGGAATGGAGCTGGACCTTGTAGCGATATCGAAGGCCGCCCCAGAACAGCAGTGCGAAGCCGAGATTGGCCAATGGATCGAAAAAGCCGAACTGCGCGATCTGCAGATTTTCCGGGTCAGTGAGACCGCCGGCGAGCGTCGTGGCCTCAACGTGGATGACCCACATGCCGGCGACCATGAAGAATGGGAAAAGGGCGAAAACGGCCAGCCCCGTACTGCGGTGCAGCCCCCACCTGTCGTGATGGATCGACCAGCTCTGGAGGGCCACCAATATGGTCCAGACGACGGCGCTTGCCGCGTGGAAGTGATGAGCCATTTTCGCGCCCGGTAGGTCGCTCAGATAGCTCGGCCAAAAAGCGACGAAAGTCAGCGCGAGAAGCGCCAGCACATAGAGCCAGGCATTGCGAAAAGGCATAGTCCCCCCCCTCCAGCGGGGGGTTGGTAACATGGAATTACACTTGGACCCAACGCACCTAATCTTCGTCATCCCCGCGAAGGCGGGGACCCAGATTCTTAGTTGCGCTAGGTTCCCGCTTTCGCGGGAATGACGGTTAGGGGATCATCGGCAGGTCCAGGCCCTGCTCCTTTGCGCAATCGACGGCGATGTCGTAGCCGGCATCGGCATGGCGCATGACGCCGGTTCCGGGGTCGTTCCAGAGAACGCGCTCGAGGCGCCTCGCAGCATCGTCCGTTCCGTCGGCGACGATGACGACGCCCGAATGCTGCGAATAGCCCATGCCGACTCCGCCGCCGTGATGAAGCGAGACCCAGGTCGCTCCCGACGCCGTGTTGAGCAGCGCATTGAGCAGCGGCCAGTCAGACACCGCATCGCTGCCGTCCTGCATCGATTCCGTCTCGCGGTTGGGCGAGGCGACCGAGCCGCTGTCGAGGTGATCGCGGCCGATCACGACCGGTGCGGACAATTCACCGCTGCGAACCATCTCGTTGAAGGCCAGGCCGAGGCGATGGCGCTGACCGAGGCCGACCCAGCAAATGCGCGCCGGCAACCCCTGGAAGGCGATCCGGTCGGCCGCCATGTCGAGCCAGCGGTGGAGATGCGGATCGTCGGGGATCAGTTCCTTCACCTTGGCGTCGGTCTTGGCGATGTCGGCGGGATCGCCGGATAGCGCGGCCCAGCGGAACGGGCCGATGCCGCGGCAGAATAAAGGCCGGACATAGGCGGGCACGAATCCGGGGAAGTCGAAGGCGTTCTTCAGGCCCTCGTTGAAAGCTTCCTGGCGGATGTTGTTGCCATAGTCGAACGTCGGAATGCCCATTTTCTGGAATTCAAGCATCGCTTCGACATGGGCGACCATCGACTTGCGCGCCGCGGCGGCGACGGCTTGCGGATCGCGCTCCCGCATCTCGGTCCATTCGGCGACGGACCAGCCGGCCGGGCAATAGCCGTTAGCCGGGTCATGTGCGGACGTCTGGTCAGTGACCGCATCGGGGCGGATGCCCCGGCGGACCATTTCCGGAAGGATCTCGGCGGCATTGCCGAGCAGGCCGACGCTGGTCGGCTCGGTCGCGTTCCTGATGATCTCCAGCGCCTCGTCGATACTGGTTGCGCGCCGGTCGACGTAGCGGGTCTCGAGGCGCTTCTCGATTCGGCTGTCCTGCACCTCGATGGCGATGCAGTGGGCGCCGGCCATGACGGCGGCGAGCGGCTGCGCGCCGCCCATGCCGCCGAGGCCAGCGGTCAATACCCATTTGCCCTTGAGGTCGCCGCCGAAATGCTGGCGGCCCATTTCAGCGAAGGTTTCGTAGGTGCCTTGGACGATGCCCTGGCTGCCGATGTAGATCCACGATCCGGCCGTCATCTGGCCGTACATCATCAGCCCCTTGCGATCGAGTTCGTTGAACTTCTCCCACGTCGCCCATTTGGGAACGAGGTTGGAGTTGGCGAGAAGGACGCGCGGCGCATCCTTGTGGGTGCGGAACACGCCGACGGGCTTGCCGGACTGGATGAGCAGGGTCTGGTCTTCCTCCAAACGCTCCAACGTTTCGACGATCTTGTCGTAGCAGCGCCAGTCGCGCGCTGCCCGGCCGATGCCGCCGTAGACAACCAGGCTCTGCGGATCCTCGGCGACTTCATCGTCCAGGTTATTCATCAGCATCCGCACCGCGGCTTCGGTCGTCCAGTGCCTGGCCTTGATATCGCTGCCCCGCCGCGCTCGGATGTGGCGGCTGTTGTCGCGTCGGTCGGTCGAGTTCATCAGAAAATCCGTTCGTCCTGAGCTTGTCGAAGGACTGCTCTTCCCTTGCGCCGTTAAGAACAGGGCGGCCCTTCGACAAGCTCAGGGCGAACGGCTGTGGGGTCGCGATCCCGCGTGGTCAGGCTGCCTCTAGCGCCTGTCGGAACCTTGCCCAAGTGCCAATCATTGGTCGATTGCTAGGGGCAATCCCGCGCAGCACGATTGATATGACAGGATGATTACGCCATGGGCGGGTCACACCCTCAAGATCGGAACCCAGATTGACACCCACGACGCCGATCACGCGCATCCAGCAGAACGTGCTCGCGCGTCAGGAACGGCGGCTGCTCAACTGGATTTGCCCACGTCTGCCGCAATGGGTGACGCCCGACCTGCTGACCTTGCTGGCGCTCATTGCCGCTGGCGTGGTCTTCGCCGGCTATGCGCTGAGCGCATATGACCGCAACTGGCTGTGGATCTCCGTCGCCGGATATGTCGTGCACTGGTTCGGCGACTCGCTGGACGGCAGCCTAGCGCGTCACCGGTCGATCGAGCGGCCTCGATATGGCTATTTCATCGATCATAGCGCCGACGTGCTTGGCGCTCTGCTCATCCTCACCGGGCTTGGCGTAAGCCCCTATATCCGGCTCGATGTCGCCCTGGTTGCGCTTGCCGGATATTATATGTTGGCGGCACACGCCTTCCTGTCGGCGAAAGTCGTCGGGGAGCTGAAGCTGTCCGCCGTCGCGGCCGGTCCGACCGAGCTTCGCCTCATCCTGATAGGCCTTACCGTTGCCATGTATGTCCTTGGCCAATCGGGGCCGCGATTTGAATCGCTCAGCGTTTTCGACGCCTTCGTCGGCGCGGTGGGAACGATCCTCATCATCCTGTTCATCGTGCAGACGGTGTCGTTGGCGCGGCGCCTCCTCAGGGAAGGCGAGTAAGCGGCGGTCAGCCCTGGCCGGCGAATATGCGCCGTTCCGGTCCCGGTAGTCCGATCCAATAACCAAGCTCGCTGAGGTCGCTGACCCGCCAGACGCATAGGTCCGCGGACTTTCCGGCCTCGATCGACCCGACTTCATGGGCAAGGCCGAGCGCGCGCGCTGCGTTGATCGTCATTCCGGCGATCGCCTCCTCCGGGGTCAGGCCGAACAAGGTGCAAGCCATGTTCATGATGAGCTGTGGGTTTAGAACGGGTGACGTGCCGGGGTTGCAGTCGGTGGCGATGGCGATCGGAACGCCGGCATCGCGCAGCAGCTGGACCGGCGGCTGCTTCTTCTCGTTGAGCGCATAGAAAGCGCCGGGCAGCAGCACCGCCACGGTGCCGGCCGCGGCCATCGCCCTGGCACCGGCTGCGTCCAGATGTTCGAGATGGTCGGCCGAAAGCGCCTTGTAGCGAGCGGCGAGTTCCGCGCCCTTCTGGTTGGTCAATTGTTCGGCATGGAGGCGGACCGGCAGGCCGTTGGCGCGGGCAGCGGTGAATACCCGCTCGACCTCCGCCGGCGTGAAGGCGATGGACTCGCAGAAGGCATCGACGCTGCTGGCGACACCAGCCCTGGCGACCGACGGGATCATCTCCTCGACGATCATTTTCACATAGGCCTCACGGGCCGGTCCTTCCTTGGCCTCGGGCGGAAGCGCGTGGGCAGCGAGCAGGGTGGTGACGATCCGCACCGGCTCGTCGCGGCCGATGGCGCGCGCGGCGTTCAAGAGCCGGACCTCCGACGCCGTGTCGAGGCCGTAGCCCGACTTGATTTCGATGGTCGTCAAGCCGCCCTGCATCAAGGCATGGAGGCGCCGCCGTGCGCTGTCGCGCAATTCGTCGGCGGATGCCGCCTTGGTCGCGGCGACCGTGGACGCAATTCCGCCGCCGGCCTTGGCGATGTCCTCATAGCTTGCACCGGCGCGGCGCATGGCATGTTCGTTGGCGCGCGTCCCGCCGAACACCAGGTGCGTATGGCAATCGACCAGACCCGGAGTGATCCAGGCGCCGCCGCAAGCGACCACTTCCTTGGCGCGGAATCCGGCCAGCTCGGTGCGCTTGCCGACCCGGACGATCTTTCCTTCGTCGATGCCGATCGCGGCGTTGGGGAACAGCCCGAGCGGGTTGCCGGGCTGGGCGACCATCGTCGCCACATGGCAGTCGGTAATGAGGCGATCCCACATGGATAAGTGGAATCGCGGCACGAAGCTGCTAGGTCAAGCGCATGAGCAGCGGTTGGCCCAATCTTTCCGACCTTCTCGTCGACAAGGCAGCGGATGCGCCGGTCGGACTGGTCGGCGCGCCTCTGGACGCGGGCTCGGTCACGCCGGGGCGATGCGATCTTGCGCCGGGGCTGTTGCGCGCGACATTGCGACGGATCGGCCTTTATGATGTCGAGACCGGCCGGGAGCTCTCGACGCGGATCGCCGATCATGGCGACGTTCCCATTGCCGGGCTTTCGATCGAGGAAGCGACGCCGTCGATCGTCGCGGCCTGCAAGGTAAGCGTCGAAAGGCACCGGCTGACCCTGCTTGCTGGCGGCAACAATGCGGTGACCAGGCCGGGCGTCCACGCGCTGGGCTTGCCGCTGGAGAAAGTCGGATTGATCACCCTCGACGCCCATTTCGACATGCGCGACACGAGCGCGGGATTGGGCAATGGCAATCCGGTGCGGGCGCTGAGAGAGGACGGACTGCCGGGCAGGAATATCGCGCAGATCGGCCTGGCGCCGTTCGCCAATTCGGAAGCGATGCATCGCGACGCGATCGAGGGCGGCCACCTGGTCGTGACGATCGGCAAGGTCCATCGCGACGGGATCGTGCAGGCGATATCGACCGCACTCGACCATGTCCGCCATTGCGAAGCGCTGGTCGTCGATTGCGACATCGACGTGATCGACCGCAGCCAGCTTCCCGGGGCGCCGGGTGCGCGGCCGGGCGGCATGGCGGTCGCCGACTTCTTCGCCGCCGCAAGGATACTGGCTGCCGACCCGAAGGTGCGCCTGATCGACCTCACCGAATGGGATCCGCCACTGGATGCCACGGACCTCAGCGCACTGACGGCCGCGCGGTGGGTCGCCGAATGCCTGGCGGGGTTCGAACAACGTTGAATTATTCACGGGCGGCTTGAGCCGACTCTTTGTCCACTGCAGCTTGTGCGGTGCAGCAAGGGGGCGGAAATGGCGTTCGACAGCGGCGATGTGGCCTGGGTCCTGACGGCGACGCTGCTGGTCACGATGATGCTGCTTCCCGGCCTCGCCCTCTTTTACGGCGGACTGGTCCGCGCCAAGAATTTGCTGTCGGTGATGAGCCAGGTCATGGGGGTCGGCGCGGTCGCAATCCTGGTGTGGGTCGGCTGGGCCTATAGCCTCGCCTTTTCGGGCAGCGGTCTGATCGTCGGCGATCTGGCGAAGGCCGGGCTGCGGGGTATCGAAGGCGACACCGCGTGGGCGCTGGCGACCCCCGGCAAGGCAATTCCCGAACTTCTGTTTGCCTGCTTCCAGATGAGCTTTGCAGCAATCACGGTCGCACTGGTCGTTGGTGCGCTGGTGGAGCGCGTCCGCTTTTCGGCCATGCTTCTCTTTACGATCCTGTTCGTCAGCATCGTCTATGCGCCGATCGCCCATATGGTTTGGGCAGCTGACGGCCTCATCCTTCAAACCGGGGCGATCGACTTTGCCGGGGGGACGGTGGTGCACATCAACGCCGGCATCGCGGGTCTCGTCGGTGTTGCTTTCGCCGGTCCGCGCATCGGCTTCCTCAAGGAAGCGATGCCGCCCCACAGCCTCGCTCTGGTCCTGGTCGGGGCCGGGCTTCTCTGGGTCGGCTGGTTCGGGTTCAACGCCGGATCAGCATTGGAAGCGAACAGCCTGGCCGCGATCGCCATGCTCAACACATTTGTCGCACCGGCGGCCGGCATGCTCGGCTGGATGGGGATCGAGCGGTGGCGATCCGGCAAACCGTCATTGCTCGGCGGCGCGTCCGGTGCCGTCACGGGACTGGTCGCCGTCACTCCGGCAGCCGGGATCAGCGGCCCGCTCGGCGCGATCTTGCTTGGCCTGGCAGCAAGCGCAGCCTGTTACAGCTTCATCGCATTGGCCAAGCATCGACTTCGTCTCGACGACAGCTTGGACGTGTTCGGGATCCATGGGCTTGGCGGAATCGTCGGATCGGTTGGCACCGCGATCGTGGCCGTGCCCATGCTCGGCGGGCATGGTGGACCTGACTATTCACTTGGCACGCAACTCGGAAGGCAGGTCGGGGCGGTGCTGCTGGCTATCGGCTGGTCCGCAGCGGGTTCGGCCATCTGCTTTTACCTTACGCGCATTGCCCTTCCATTGCGCCGAGACGCCGACGAAGAACGGGAAGGCCTCGACCTCAGCGAGCATGGAGAGCGCGCCTACAATCCCTGAACGGCACGCCGGTCAAAAGTTGAATTACAATTCAACATTGACTCACGTTAAGTTTGGTTTCACGAAAATTAATGCGTGGGGGCGCGCAGCTGATTCTGGTGGGGCTCCCTTTCGCGTGTGAAGGGGGCACCAAATGACGGGCTGGCGCCGCAAGTACACATGGCTTTTGCTTGCTTCCGCCGCGCTGTCCGCGACGGCGCCGGTTGCTGCGCAGACGATCGCGCCTACCCGCGAAGAGCTGACTCGCATCACCCAGCCGCCGCCCGAGGCCAAGCCGACCCTCAATGTCGTAGGCGGGGTCGAGCGATCCCCCTGCCCGCTCGCCGATCCACGTTTCGCCGATGTCCGGGTGACGATCAACGAGGTCGTGTTCAACGGCCTCAAGGGGGCGACCCCGGAAGAGATGCGCTCGACCTGGGCACCGCTCGCCGGAACCGAGCAGCCGGTCGCGGTGCTCTGCGAAATCCGCGATGCGGCAGCGACGCTGCTGCGGAACAAGGGCTATCTTGCCGCGGTCCAGGTCCCGACGCAGCGCATCGAAAATGGTGTGGTTCGGATGGAGACGCTCTACGCGCGCATCACGACCGTTCGGGCACGCGGCCAGACCGACGGCGCGGAGGCCAAGCTCGCCGCCTATTTGGGTAAGCTGACCGAAGACGAATATTTCGATCGCAACCGGGCGGAGCGCTATCTGCTGCTGGCACGGGACCTTCCTGGCTACAATGTCCAATTGACCTTGAAGCCGGCGGGCACCGGTCCCGGCGAGTTAATCGGCGAGGTCGCCGTGCTGAGCCGGCGCTATTCGCTGGACTTTACGGCCCAGAATCTTGCCGCCCAGGAAACGGGGCGCTGGGGCGGCCAGCTTCGCGGCCAGCTCTATGGCCTTACTGGCCTTGGCGACGTCACTACCCTTGCCTTCTATTCCACGCCCGACTTCAAGGAACAGAAGATCCTTCAACTGGCGCACAGCTTCCGGCCGGGCGCGGAGGGCCTCGTCGTTGACGGCCAGTTCACTTATGCGTGGAGCGAGCCGGACATCGGCGGCAACGACGCAACTCCGGATCTGGAATCGAAAACGCTCTTCTGGACCATCGGAGCGCGCTATCCCTTCCTGCTCACCCAGTCGTCCAGCCTGTGGGGCGGAATCGGGTTCGACTATACCGACCAGAAGGTCGACTTCTTCGGTCCGCTGACCCGCGACAAGATCAGGGTGCTCTGGCTGCGCGGCAACTGGAGCGGCGTCGACCTGACGTCCAGGCGGCCCAAGTGGCGCGGCGACGCCATGATCGAACTGCGCAAGGGCCTCGACATTTTCGGCGCCACCGAAAGCTGCAACGGCATTTGCGCGCCAGGCGAAACGCCGACCACGCGCATCGACGGCAAACCGGAAGCGATGTTGCTGCGCGCCGCGGCCAGTGCCGAGCTTGCGCTGGGCGAGGACTTCGCCTTCGCCGTCAGCCCGAGAGCACAATATGCGTTCGATCCGCTACTCTCCTTCGAAGAGTTCACGGGCGGAAACTATACGGTCGGTCGCGGCTATGACCCGTCGACGATCAGCGGCGACAGCGGCGTCGGTGTACTCGCCGAACTGCGCGGCCCGCGCCTGCGCCCGATCGCCCGGTCCGAACTGACCTTGCAGCCCTATGTGTTCGGCGATGCCGCCTGGGCGTGGAACAAGAATGACGGCGTCGGCGCCGATCGCCTGACATCGGCCGGAGGCGGAGTCCGCGCCGAGCTAAACGATCGCCTGCGGTTCGATACGGCCGTTGCCGTGCCGCTGGAGAAAGCTGGATTCGCCAATCGAAAGGGAGACGTCCGACTGCTGGTCACGCTGACCGGCCGGATCCTCCCGTAGGAGGCAAGGGATGACGCGTAGCCTGTCCGTATCAAGCCGGGTTTCGACCCTTGCGCTGGCCGTCGCGCTGGTCGCCGGTCCCTCGCCTGCTGCGGCACAGAGCTTTGCCGGTACCGGCGCCTTTACCAATCCCGCCCACGGCTCGATCGACAATAGCGTCCTCAACACGACAACGGTGACGGTCAACCAGGACCAGTCGGTCATCAACTGGACGCCCAGCGACAATGGGATCGGCGGCGGCGCGATCAATTTCCAGCCACAGGATACGACCGCGATCTTCCAGAACAATCCTGACCTGGTCGGCGATTTCGCGGTGCTCAACCGGATCAATGTCGCCGACAACAGCCGGGCCGTTGCGCTGAATGGAAATATTCTGGGAATGGTCAATGGCCAGACCGGCGGCGCGATCTATTTTTACAGCCCGTCAGGTTTCGTGGTTGGCGCCACCGCCGTCATCAATGTCGGCTCTCTCGTGCTTTCGGCTTCGCCGATCAGCTACGACGCGGACTCGGGAAGCTTTATCGATACCAACGACGGATCCAAGGTCTCCTTCGGTCTGGCCGACAATCCGAATGCCCAGATCAACACGGTCGCCGGATCGCAGATTCTCGCGCTCAACGAAGGCAGCTACGTCGCGCTCGTCGCGCCCAGGGTCGGGCATAGCGGGACGATCAACGTCAATGGTGGAGCGGCGTTGGTCGGCGCCGAAGCCGCCACCATTACCTTCCGCACCAGCGGCCTGTTCGACATCACGGTCGATGTCGGAACGACCGACGCGAATGGCGTAGGAGTGAATGGCGACATTGGCGGTCCGGAGAGCACCGGCCCCGGGGACAATCACCGCGTCTATATGGTCGCCGTTCCGAAGAATGATGCGCTGACCATGGCGATCGGCGGAGGTTCGAACCTCGGGTTCGATATCGCCGGCGCCGCCGAAGAGATCGACAATGCGGTCGTCCTGTCGGCCGGCCATGACATTGTTTCCGGCGACATCAGTTCAACCCCGTCCGCGGCGAGCGGCGCCGATGCCCACATGAGCATCGCCGAAACCAATTTCACCTCGGCGGTCTATGCGCGCGCCGACGGCATCATGGCGGCCGGAGTGGTCGACCAGGCACTGACCTTTGCATCGGACGCGTCGCTCCGCGGACGCGACATGGCGCGGCTTGACGCAGGCAGCGGCGGTGTCGTCGCCGTTGGCGGCAACTTGACGTTGACCGCCAGCCGGGACGGCCAGGCGGCCGGCGAATCCGTGACGGCCGGTGATGTGGTCTTGCAGGCGTTTGCCGGGGGCCAGTTGACGGTCGCCGGCACAACCCTGCTGCGCGCAGTCGGAACGGGCGGATTCAGTGGCACGGCCGGAACGCCCTCCGGTGACGGGACTGGCGGCGTCATCCTGGTGCAGTCGACAACGGGCGGCGACATGACGCTGAGCGGCGGCCTCGATGCCGATGCGAGCGGCTATGGCGGGTCCTTCTTCGGGGCGATCGACGGCGGCGACGGCTTTGGCGGAACCGTCAACGTCTTCACGTCGGGCGGATCGACGATGGATGTGGCGGAAGCGGCCTATCTCAGGGCCAACGGCCAGGGCGGAATGCCGTCCGACTGCTTCGAGTGCGGCGCCGCCGGCGGTCTCGGCGATGCCGGCACGATCAACGTCCAGGCGCATACCGGGCCCAACAACAGCATGATCTTCGGCGACGTGCTTTACATGTGGGCCGACGGCACCGGCGGCTATGGCGCGACCGGCGGGTGGGGTCTTGGCGGCAACGTCAATTTCTCGTCGAGCAGCAGCAGTGATGTAACGGTCGCAAGCGATGTCGCGATCAACGCCAACGGTACCGGCGCCGATGGTTTCACGGCCGGCGGCACGGGTCGCGGCGGAACCGTTCAGGCGTTCGTCTCGGGCGGCACGATGACGCTCTCGGAGGATCTCACCCAATCGGTCACCGGCTATGGCGGTCACTCGCCCCTCGGCATTGGCGGCAACGGCCGCGGCGGAAGCGGCCAGGCATTCGCCAATAGCGCGGGTACCTTCACCGTCACCGGCTTCGCGCTGATCGATACGTCGGGCTATGGCGGATCCGGCGCGACCGGCGGCAACGGACAGGGCGGCTTGCCCGGGTCCGGCGGCGGTTCCTGGTACAGCGCCAGCACCGGCGGCACATTGCAAATCAACAATGTCGCCTATCTGATTTCCGAAGGTCGTGGTGGCTATTCCGATGTCGGCAATGGCGGCATCGGACAGGGCGGCCATGTAGAAGCCTATGCCAACAATGCGACGCTTGGGTTGGGCAATGACCTATACCTCGACGCGGACGGCGAAGGGGGCACTAGTGGCGGCGCGGGATCGACCACCGGGGCGGGCAATGGCGGCGAAGTTTTCCTTCAGGCGCTTTTGGGCGGGAACGTCACCATCGCCGGAGATCTGTCCGCAACTGCCGAAGGGATCGGCGGGGCGCCGAATTTCGGGACCTACAGCGGCAATGGCACCGGCGGCGACATCAACGTCAATTCGCGTGACGGCAATTCCCTGCTGGACATCACCGGGTCCGCAACCTTGGAAGTCGACGGTTACGCCGGATATTCCAGCGAGTGCAGCTTCGGCTGCAGCGCCGGCGGAATCGGGCAAGGCGGCGATATCTTTATCGGAACGAGCGGGTCGATCAGCACGGGCATCAACCGGCTTGAGATCGGCACGACACTGGAAGCATCGGCCAACGGTTGGGGCGGCGAGAGCGCTATTATCGATCCCGATACCAATACCACCATCAACGGCGGCGATGGCATTGGCGGTCGGATCTTCCTGTTCGCCAATGGCGGCAATTCGGTCAACGTCGGGCAGGAAACCGACCTCATCGCGATCGGGTGGGGCGGATATGACAGTGCCAATCTCGTCGCCGGCAACGGGCAGGGTGGCCAAGTCTTCCTGACGTCCGACAATGCCGCAACCAACGCGCTCAGCTTCGGTTCGGCGGTTCACCTCGATGTAAGCGGTCATGGCGGCGACAGCGGACAGGTCGCAAATGGCGACGGTGGAGACGGAACCGGCGGCACGGCAAGCGTGGCCGTTCGCGGCGGCGCGATGACGGTGGACGGCGAGCTATCCGTCTTTTCCATGGGCTTCGGCGGCAACAGTTTTGGCGGATTGGGCGGTGACGGCACCGGCAACACCGCCAGGATCAATGCGGCGGGCGGCGACCTTACGGTCAATGGCACGGCCTATGCGGATGCTTCCGGCGAAGGCGGGACCGGTACGACGGGTGGCAATGGAACGGGCGGCGGCAACTTCGAACTGAATGTCGGTGGCGCGCACATCTTCGCCAAAAATGGCGACCTGGTCATCAATGGATCGGCCGTTGCCGTTTCAGATGGAACCGGCGGAGACGGCAGCTTCGGTGGGGGCGATGGCGGCGATGGCACCGGCGGCTGGGCATCGCTGCACTCCGCCAATGGCGACATAGTTTCGAGTTCCGTCACCGTTCAGGGCGTGGAATCGTCAGCATTCGTCAGTGCGAGCGGAACAGGCGGCGACGGCGGCGAGGGCCTGACAGGCGGTGGCGGCAGCAGCGGCAGCGTCGGCGGGGATGGCGCGACCGGCGGATCTGGCGGCAATGGCGGAATCGGCTCCGGAGGGCGGGCAGCAATTACCGCCGCTGCCGGCAACGGTACGATGAACGTCGGCATCGCGGTAACCCAGGCGACTGGGACGGGAGGCCTTGGCGGACTCGGCGGCAATGGTGGCGCAGGCGGGATCGGGACCGTTGGCCAAGGCGGAAACGGCGGCACCGGCGGTGCCGGCGGTATTGGCGGAGCGGCCTTCGGCGGCATCATCAATGTAGGAACCGAGAGCGGCTCCGAAGAAGCAGTCGCCATCAACAATGGCGTGGGCAATTATGGCTCCGTTGAAATGGATTCCAGCGCCGAGGGTGGAATGGGCGGCGACGGCGGGTTAGGCGGCGCGGCGGGCGCCGGCACGCCAGTCGGCCTTGCCGGAGCGGCCGGCAATGGCGGCAATGGCGGAGATGCCGAGGGCGGTATCGCGACACTTCTTGTCCGCGGTTCGACGGTCAATATCACATTCGCCGAACTGGTCGCCGATGCGACGGGTGGCGACGGTGGCTTTGGCGCCGTCCGGGGCGCCGGCGGCAATGCGGAATCCGACGAGATCGGCGTGCTGGTCACCAGCCGCAACATCAATGTCGCCCAGGGCGGCACGCTGAACGCCGGAACGATTGTTGGCACTTCCACTTCGCTTGGAGGCGCGGGCGCGGGGCCCGGTGCCAGCATGATGGAAGGCGGCAGCGGTTTCATCGTCGAGAACAGCGTGGCCACGATCGGTTCGCTGGATTTCACCATCACGGCTGACAACCAGATCGCGGACCTGGCGACGGACTCGATCGCGATCGTCAACGGCCAGGTTACAATCACCGGCGCCTTCAGTTTCGTCACGGACGGCGTGGCTTCCATTCTCGCGGATGACGGCACACCGCTCACCACGTCCTTGTCCGCGAATTCCTTCAGCGTCACGGCGGATAATTTCATTCACGATCCGGAGCGTACCGTCGCGGCCGGCTTCGGTACGATCAGCGCGAACACGTTCGCCTTCACTACCAATGGCGACCTGATCATCGATGCGAACCTCGTCTCAGCGTCCGCGATTGACCTGGTCGCGCCGGGCCTCATCGACACGGCAAACATTGTCGCAGCAGATTTCGTCAGCCTCCATGCCGGAGGCAGCGTCGACACGGGCAACATCAATGCCGGTGGCAATATCACTGTCGTCGCCGACACCGGCGGCATCACCGGCGGGTCGATGAAC
The DNA here is from genome assembly GCF_023516455.1 of Sphingomonas caseinilytica. Classification (GTDB taxonomy): domain Bacteria; phylum Pseudomonadota; class Alphaproteobacteria; order Sphingomonadales; family Sphingomonadaceae; genus Sphingomicrobium; species Sphingomicrobium caseinilyticum. The sequence goes on from NZ_JAMGBA010000002.1 coordinate 255,490, forward strand.
AGCGGCGGCGCGATCCTGCTCGACGGCGCAACCGGCGTTTCGACCGGTGTGGTTGGAAACCTTACCGCAGCGGGCAACATCCAGGTGCTGAGCGGCGGATCGATCGTTACCGGCATCGCCACGTCCAACGGCGGCGCCATATCGATGGACGGCGACGGTTCGGTCAGCGTGAGCAGTGTGACTGCGGCGGGCTCTGCCACCTTGTTGGCGGGAACATCGTTCGACACCGGCAGCATCAATGCCGGCGGACCAGTCACAATCGCGGCTACGGCCGGTTCGATGGATATCGGCAACATGGTCGCGGGCGGCAATGTCAGCCTGACAGCGGGAGATTCGATCCTCGGCGAAGACATCTCAACGCCCGGGTCGATCACCGCTTCTACCGGTACCGGTTTGCTGCGGCTGGAGATCCTCCAAAGTGGCGGTGCGGTCGACCTGACCTCGGGCGGGGACCTCTCCACGCTTAATGTGACGGCCGCCACTTTCATCGACGCCAATGCGGCGCTTTCCATTACCATGGGAACACTCTCGGGCCAGCCGATCACACTCACTGCGGGCGGCGGGATACAGACCGGTGCGATCGATTCATCGCAGTTCGTCCGGCTGACAGCGGGCGGAAACATCCTTACTGGCGCCATCAACGCACTTGGCTTTATCGAGATGGCAACGTCGGGCGGTTCGATCGAGACCGACGATCTCGACAGCGACGAATATATCGACCTGCTGGCGGCCACCGGAATTGACCTCGGATCGGCGGTTTCGGCCGAATATTTCGATATCGAGTCGATCGGCGGCGACATTTCGACTGGAGACGTGACATCGGGCGATGCGATCGAGGTTCGCACCGGCACCGGTAACGTCAATCTCGGAAATCTTTCCGCCGGAATCGTCAACCCGATCGTGGACGGCGAATATCATATCGCCGCCGTCGCAACCGGCGGCTCGGTTACCGTCGCATCGGCTACTTCGCAGACCGACATCGCAATGGCAGCGAGCGGTAACATTATCTCGGGCGATATTGACGCGGGCGGCCGGTTCCTCGGCCTTGCCGGCGGCAACATGACATTCGACGCCTTCACCACGGGCGCGCAAGGGCGCATCCATCTTGGCGACTATTCGATGATCGCGCTTGGCGGCGACCTTAGTTCCGACAATTACGACGTCGAAGCGGTGTTCAATGCCGATCCGGTCCAGACCGGCGGCGCGATCACGTTCAATGGGCCGGTATCGACCAACCTGCTATTGGCGGCCGCGGGCGGCCTGGCGACCATCAACGATTCCATGTCGGCCCAGTTCATCGAGCTTACGTCGAACGATATCGATATCGGTACATCCGGCAGCATCGATGCGCCCGCTGGCGTCATCCTCGTTTCGTCCAATCCAACCCAGACGATCGTCGGCGACGGTGTCGCGGGTCAGGGCTACCTGCTTTCCAATGCCGAATTCGGGCGCATAGATGCCGATACGCTGATGATCGGTGCCGATGCAGCATTGGGTGCGGCGCCATCAATGCTGCTTGGCAAACTTGATGGCCAGGCGGGCAGTTTCGTCTTTGCGACCTATTCCGGCGACGAAGATAGCCCGGTCGGGACGATCCGTGTCGCCGGCCAAGCCTTGTTTACCGGCATGACGGATGCGGACGAGGTATCATTCATCACCCGCACCTTCGAACTGGACGCGGGAACCGCGCTCCTGTCGCTGACCGGGGCCGGAACCGCATTGGCGGGGACTCTCGAACTAGATGCCAACCACATCCATATCGCGAGCGGCGACATCCTCGATCAGCTCGCGCTCGACCCGCAATATGACAGATATCAGGACGACCTGAATGCGCCAGCCGATGTTGAACGGCCGGACGGCGTGATCCGTGCCGGAGTCATCAATATCGAAATCGGCAATGCCGGGACCGAACCGCTGTACACGCTGTTTGTCCAGAATACGGGCACCAGCGAAACGCCGGCGGGTTTCGTCGCGACCGACCAGATCCTGTTCGGGGAGGATGATGAATTCACCCTTCCTCCCAGATCGCTGGATGTCGTGATCAACGGACAGATCGTAACGCCGACCGGCACCTTGACCGGCATCGACGTGCGGGATGCATTGGTCGAATCTCAAGGCGGGGACCTGACGCCCTTTACCGAAAACAGCACGGTCAACGGCTGCCTGTTGGTCGGTGACTGTGCGCCGCCACCGCCACCGCCACCGCCCGGTGGGCCGAATTTCCAGCCGAGCCCGGGCATCCAGCAGGAAATCGTCCTGGCCAAGGACAACATTCTCCCGCCACCCGAGTTCGGGAACGAAGACTTCATCGACGATAATGATGAAGAGACCGACGAAGGGTCGAGGAGCCCGATCGAACCGCCGAGCCCATTGTTCGACACCAGCGAACTTGGTGAGGAAGCGGCGGCAAGCGATCCTGAAGTCGGAACGTCGATGCGGTCCAACTCCGGACTTACGGAGCCTGGCGATGTTGATGACCCGGTCTCCGGCAGCGGGAATCCGGGTCTGATGGAAAAACCGGCGGGTCCCCCGTCGAACGAGGAGAAGGAGCAATGACCCGCTCTCTCCGGATACTGATGCTGGCAAGCGCCGCAATCGCGCAGGCCGGTGCGGCCGAGACGCCCCTGTCGATCAAGCCGAGCTTCCGGCTGGGCGACGCGGGCGTCCTTTGTACGGCACAGGTCCGACCCACGGATACACGGCTGACCGGCATTTTCGACCGTGCCTATTTGCTCACCTGCCGCGACGCGGCGGGACCGATCGGCAGTGCGATCGCCGTTCGGCGGGCGCTAGACACGGCACGTGAGCCGAGCGCGGTGTCTGCGGTTACGACGACCTGCGGGGTCGAAGAAAGCGCGAACATCGATAGGGTCGGTACGGTCCGCGCCATTCACTGTCGCGACGAGGCGGCGGGCATCGATTACCGGCGCTATTCAGTCCAGCAGGGCGATACCAGCTACTTGGTAGAGGGTCTTGCCGGATATGACCCGGCATTGAAGCTGGCGCTGGCGTCGCTGGTCACCGACCGGGCGCAAAGCGGGGCTGTACAGGTCGCAACGACCGAGGTCAGCGATCCCGCGGCCTTTGCGCGCGTGCAGGCCGGCGCGCTCGACCCGGCGGGTGTGCGTTCCGAAGCCTATATCCGCAACAATGCCGGCCGCTTCGCCGAAAGCGCGGAATTCTTCGAAAGTCTTGTCGGCCGTTCGGCAAGCGAACCCGCTTCGCTGGCGGAAGCGTTGGTGAACCAGGGGCTTCAGCAATCGAACCTCGGGAATTTCGCCGGGGCTGAACGACTGCTCGCTCGCGCCGAGGCCGCCAGCCCGCAAGGCGACGGCGTAATGCAGCGGCTAATCCGCAACTATCGTGCGATCAATCAGCTCAACCAGCACCATTGGAACGAAGCGGTCGCGGCCTTGGCCGTGACCGTCCCGCCCGTGGCCGAGGTCGAGGACGCCGACCGCATCCGCGAAGGACTGATCACGCCGCCGTTAAGTCTCGCCATCAATCGCGACAGTGCAAGCGGCCAGGAAGTCGCCGACGTCGGCAATCAACTGACGCCGGCCGAACGAGGGGCGATACTCGACGCGCAGGCGATGGAGCTGCGCGGCATTGCGTTACGCCAGCAAGGGCAACTGGCGGATTCCGAAGCACAGCTGACCGAGGCCCAAGCCAAGATACTTAGGGTCCGTGACGGCAGGGTACATTCGGCTAATTGGCTGATCAGCGAGATTCAAGTTGAACGTGCTTTGGTAGCCGAGGCGCGCGGCGACCGTTCGAGTGCAATTGGCGCATTCGATGCGGCTATTGCCGCCCTTGCCGAAGTCTTCCCGGAAAGCCCTGCCCTCTTGTCGGCAAAGGCGCGCAAGGCGGGATATCTGGTTCGTTCCGGCGATTCGGCAGGCGGCCGCGCGCTGTTCGACGAAGTTGTCGCCGGCGGTGCCAGCATCGCCGACAGCGGAACCGTGCTTCGCAATCTGCTTGGCCCTTATTTCGACCTGCTGGCGCGTGACGGATCGTCAGAAGCCGCCGCGTCAATGTTCCGGGCGTCGCAGCTGCTTCAGCGGCCCGGCGTTGCGCAGACACAGGCGATCCTCGCGCGGCAATATTCGGCTGGCAACGACGAAGGCAGCGCGCTCTTCCGACTGGCTCTGGCGCGAACTCGCGAGATTGTTCGGCAGGATTCCGAGATCAGGCGGCTGGAGGCTTTACCGGAACGGACCGCCGGTGACGAGCTGGCGCTCACTACTGGTAAATCCAGTCTCGAGGCGCTGCGGGCCGAGCAAGTCAAGCTGCAGGCACAGCTCAACGATTATCCGCGTTACAAGGTCCTGTCGTCGCAAACTGTCGAGCTTGCGGAAATGCAGGCCGCGCTTCGAAGCGGCGAAGGCTATTACAAGCTGATGGTCGTCGGCGACGAACTCTATGCCCTGATGGCCAGCCAGCAAGCCGCCCGTGCCTTGAAATTAGGAACGACCGCCAGTGCGATTGCTTCCAACGTTACGGCATTGCGGAACAGCATCGTCCGGATCGAAAACGGCGAAGCAGTCACCGAGCCCTTCGAAGTCGAGCGAGCGCGGGGCCTATATGTCACCCTGTTCGGTCCGGTCGATTCGGAAGTCCGGGCGCTGAAGCACCTTGTATTCGAACCGGACGGGCCGATGCTGCAACTGCCGCCGTCTCTTCTTCCGGCAACTCAGGCAGGCGTCGACGCTTACAAGGCGCGGGCCGCCAAGAGCGATGCCGACGCGTTCGATTTCACCGGCGTCGACTGGCTTGGCCGCGGCCGCGAAGTGTCCATCTCGGTGAGCCCCAGAAGCTTTCTCGATATGCGCAGCATTGCGCCGAGCCGGGCACGGCAGGCCTATCTCGGGCTGGGAGAGAATGCCGTCGCCTTCACGCGCCCGGTGGCCGCCGTGGCGGACGAATGCGACTGGCCGATCGCCATGTGGCAGATCCCCATTCCGGCCGACGAGCTACGCGTGGCGGAAGCCCGCTTCGGGGATGCGCAAAGCGATCTCATCACCGGTGCGGCCTTCAATGATAGCGCATTGCTCGGCAGCGGCGAGCAACTCGACCAATATCGGGTGCTGCACTTCGCAACGCACGGCCTGGTAACGTCACCGCGACCCGACTGTCCGCCGCGACCGGCGCTCGTCACCAGCTTCGCGCCCAATGGCTCGGACGGCCTTTTAAGCTTCCGCGAGATCTTCGACTTGAAGCTCGACGCGGATGTGGTCATCCTGTCAGCGTGCGATACTGCCGGATCGGCGACGGCTGCCGTCAGCCGCGAAGCAGGCATCGCCACCGGCGGCAATTATGCGCTCGACGGACTGGTACGCGCATTTGTCGGTGCAGGTGCCAGGTCGGTGGTTGCCAGCCACTGGCCGGTTCCGGAGCAATATGATGCCACCAAGCGCCTGATCGGCGGGATGGTCGACGCGCAGCCCGGACAGGCCCTCGCCGATGCGCTGGAGAAATCGCAGGTCCGGTTGATGGACGATCCCAAAACCTCTCACCCATTCTATTGGGCGGCGTTCATCATCCTCGGCGACGGCGCAAAGCCGCTCATCCCGACGACCGCCGTGGCGTCCGCCGGGGTCAAGCCAGCCGCGAAGTAATGGAAAGGCAGGGCCGCCTAAGCGGCGACCTTGCCCGCGAATTCCTCGGCATTCGCCCGTAGCGCGCCGAGGCGTCTGCCGAACTGGTCGAAGCCATGTCCCACGCTGTCGATCTCGTCGGCTACCTGTTCGGTATTCTCGCGAATGGCAGTGATCGTGTTCGACATGGCATCGGCGGTCAGCGCCGTTTCATCGACCGCGGACGCGATGGAAGCGACAGTCTGCGCTTCCGCCCTGATCACGTTCAGGATCCGCTTGGCGGATTCCTGAGCATCCAAGGTCGTCGCCTGGATCGCCGCGCTGGTTTCCACCGTTGAACGGGTCGCAAGCTGTATTGCCGATATCTTCGCCGCGATCTCGTCCGTCGCGGTTGCGGTCTGCCGGGACAGGGTCTTCACCTCCTGCGCGACAACGGCAAATCCGCGGCCGGCATCCCCGGCGCGCGCCGCCTCGATCGTCGCATTGAGCGCAAGCAAATTGGTTTGGCCCGCGATCTTGCGGATGATGTCCAGGATGGATTCGATGGATCGGGCGTGGGATTCCAGCACTTCGGAAATGCCCACCGCGTCCGCCGCTTGCGATGCTGCCGTCGTTGCGACCCGGGCGGATGTTTCGACTTCGGAACGCACCTCATCGATCGCGCGAGTCAGTCCAGCGGCGGCATGGGCCGCGCCCTGCATCGCGGTCGCCGACTGGTCAGCGGCGGTGGCCACTTCAGCGATCTTGGCAAGAACCTGCCGCGTGGATTTGGCACTGCGCAGGGCGCGGTCGCGAAGGGCAGCGCCCTCCTCGCTCGCTTCCTCCACGGTCAGTCCGACACCCCGCTGGAACTCTTCGGAAAGCCGGTCGCGCTCCTGCCGCGCGTGCCGGTCGAGATATTCGGTATAGATACTGCTGACGATGTCGCATTCGATCGAGAACATCCGGATGAAGACATCATTGAGCCGCTGGCGCTCTTCCTTCGAACATTCATGTCGCCGCGACATGATCCCAAGCGTCGTGGCGGCATAGGCCGACCCGATCGAGATGATTCCGGTTAGCGGAATTCCGGCCGCGAAGGCTGAAAGAACCACCTTCTCGGCCGACCTGACCCAATCGATGTCATCGAACCGGGTAAACTTGATCTGGAGATCGTTCGCCATCTCGTTGACGGCGCCCGCGCGCTGCTGCGCGCTGGGCGGAGGCGCTCCCTTCTGGAGTGCTGACCATTTTTCAAACTGCAGCTCGCCGATGCCGACCGCGTCGTCGGAAATGATGTCCCACATCTTTCGGGCGACCAGAACATCATCGGCGGTGAAGCCGAAATATTCCAGCCGCGAGCCTAGATCCAGATTGTCGCTGACCATCGCATCGTCGGATTCACTACCGCTCGAAGAAATCATGTGCACCAATC
>NZ_JAMGBA010000002.1:272500-1065865 GCF_023516455.1 Sphingomonas caseinilytica
CCGAAGTGCAGCTGATTACCGTCCATCAGCGGCGAGTAGACGACGCGCGCTGCGCCGATCCAGCCGTCGTTGTCGAGGCTGGCGTCAATGGAGTGGGCCGCCCAAAGGCCGGCCTTCGCCCGGAAATCGCCTGCGCTATTCACATAGCCGAGGTTGATGCCGAGGCGGCGCGTGTTGATGAACGCGTCGTCAAATGCTGCACGCTCGACAAAGCTGCTGAAACGCGAGCTGGTGATCTGCTCCAGGCCGTTGTTGGTTTCCTGGTTGCCGATGTCGACGCTGAACGGCTTGCCGGCCGGCGCATAGCTCATGATACAGTCGCCAAAGCCGGTCGTGCCGTTGGCGAAGTCCATTTCGCACTTGTAGCCGAAGCCGCCCGGAATGGTGCCCTCGCCGCCAAGGCGGATACGGCGCGCGCGGGCGTTGAAGCCCAGGTTGCGGGTGATGACGGCATCGTCCGGGTTGGAAACGAAGCCAACGTCATACTGGACGCGGCCGCGGACCTTGAAGCTCCATCCGGCTTCCTTGTCTTCCAGTTGTGGCGTGCCCTTCCATACCGGCGTGACCTTGGCCTGAGCGGCCTGGATCTGGGCGATCGATTCCTGCAGCGCCTCGACCTGGGCCTGGAGCAATTCGATCTTCGCTTGCGCATCGTCGAGCGCCTGGGCCTCGGCGATGGCCGCGTCGGCGGTCGCGTCGGACGTATCGGGCTGCGCCTCGGTCTCTTGCGCCAAGGCGCCGCTGCTCATGAACATGGCGCTACCGGCGAGCAGTGCGCGAACCAAATGACTACGCTTCATCTTATTCCCTTTCCCCCCAACCCCGCTGCTTATTTTGCGGGGTGGTTGCGCGCCGTCACCGACGGCACGCATGTTCCTTGCGTGACTTGAATTTCGACTATTTCAGCTCGGCGAACTTGACTGGGGTCAGCGTCCGCGCTGCCTGCTGGGCCTTTGCCCGGACCGGTCCCGGAGCGGCCACCAGGCCGCCGCTGCGCATGTAGCCGTTGGGCCCGATCGCGCTTTCCTTCGTCATCTCGGCAACGAATGCGCGGATGGCGGGGATCGCCTTCACATGCGCATTCTTGACGTAGATGTAGAGCGGGCGAGCGCCCGGATACTGGAAGGCCGCGATGGTCTGGTAGGTCGGCTGGACGCCGTTGATCGAGACGCCCTTCAGCTTGGCGGTGTTCTCTTCCAGGAAGCTGTAGCCGAAGATCCCAAGGGTGTTCGGGTTGGCCGCGAGCTTCTGGACAATCAGATTGTCATTTTCGCCGGCTTCGATGAAGGCGCCGTCCTCGCGGACCGCGGTGCAGACCGCCTTATGCTTGTCGGCATTGGCCTTCTTCAATGCGACCATGCCGGGGTTGGTTTCGCAACCGGCGGTCATGATCAGTTCGCCAAAGGCATCGCGCGTGCCGCTCGTCGGCGGCGGACCATAGACGCGGATCGGGATGGCCGGCAGCTTGCCGTTCACATCCTTCCAGGTCTTCGCCTTGTTCGGCTTACCGAACGGCGTCTTGGCCAATGCCATGTAGATGTCCTTGGTCGTCACTCCGCTCAGTGGCGTCGCCTTGGCGGTCGCAAACGCGATGCCGTCGATGCCGATCTGGATTTCGGTGACGTCCTTGACGCCGTTGCCGGCGCATTGCTTGGCTTCCGACGCCTTCATCCGGCGCGACGCATTGGAGATGTCCGGGAAGCGCTCGCCAACGCCCGAGCAGAACAGCTTGAAACCGGCGCCGGTGCCTGTCGACTCGATGATCGGAGTGCCAAGCTTCGGATTGGCGCGAGCGACTCGCTCAGCCGCCATCTTGGCGAAGGGGTAGACGGTCGAGCTGCCGACAGCGCGGAGGCTGCGGGCGTCGGCCATCGCTGGGATGGAGAGCATCGTCGCCGCCGCGGCGGCATAGAGAGAAACTTTGGAGGTCATGGTTCACGTCCCTTTGGGCGGACAAACGGGGCCGCCGACAGGGATGGAACTAGCCACGCGTCGAGACGCGATGGTGACGCTCCTGTTACAGTCTTGTTACGCCGGAAAAAGGAAAAGGCGGCGGATTCTCACCCGCCGCCTTTCATTTTTCCCCGTTTACCGCGGTTCAGGCGGCAGGAGCGATTTCCTCGTCACCTTCCTCGGCGCGGGGCTTGCGGGCCCGGCGGCGCGGCTTCGGCGCTTCCTGTTGCTCTTCAGCCTCACCGACGCCGATCGCCGGCGGAAGGACGCCAAGCGGAATGCGCTCGTCGACCTGAGCTTCGGATTCCTCATCGTCGGCCTGGGCCGGCGCATTGGTCCGGTACTGGGGTCGATCACGGCGCTCAAAGCGATCGCGTCCACGGTCCCGATCACGACCGCGCTCGCGGTTGCCGCGCTGACGGTCCTCGACTTCGACTTCGTCGTCGCCCGAGTCCGCCTCGGCGGTCAGTTCCTCATCTCCGTCCGAATCCGACTCATATTCATCATCATCGCGGCGCGGGCGGCGTTGCGCCTGCTGTTCTTCGAACCGCGACCGATTCTCTTCCAGGACCCGGAAATAATGATCCGCATATTGCAGATAATATTCGGTCTGGACCCGATCGCCGGCCAGCTGCGCGTCGCGCGCCAGCGTCTTGTATTTTTCAAGGAGCTGCGCCGCATTGCCGCGCTGGCGGTTATCCTGGCGGTTGCCGGCATTGCCGGACATGCCCTGAGGGCGCGGTCCACCGCGGCCACGACGACGGCCGCCCTGACGATTATTGATCAACTGGTTGTTTCCCTGTCGCACTGGCGCCGGTCTAACCGGTCGCCTTGGTCTTCCCTTCAACGGAAGTGTTGCCCCTGACGCCAGTGGATCGGCCCGCGCCCCTACGAAGCGCAAGTCGACCTCCCTTTGCCGTCAACCGCTTGCTGGGCGGGAGCGCGGCGATTTCGTCGGGGGTCGGTGGCGGGGGTGCGTCATTTTCGTGAGAGCAGCCCCGTCCCTGCGGACTGATGTAATGGCCGATGTCGAAAAATCCAAGTGTTTTTACATTAGCCCTTGATACAGAGCGCGCGCGGTCTTCCGCCGAGATCGCGGACAAGCGTTGCGTTATGCCCTTCCTGCTCAAGCAGCCCGGCTACCGCATCCGCCTGGTCGAATCCGATCTCGATACCCGCAATCCCGCCGGGCGCCAGCAATCCGCCGATGACGGGCGCCAACCTGCGATAATCGTCCAGCCCATCGGGTCCGGCGAACAGCGCCTCGTGCGGCTCATATTCGAGCACGCCGGCCCCCGTTTCGGCACCCTCTGCCACATAAGGCGGATTGCACAGGATGAGGTCGAATTTCTCTTCGATTCCGTCCGCCCAATCGCCGATCCGAAACTCCGCACGGCGGTACATTCCGAGCCGCTCGGCGTTCCGGCGCCCATAGGCCAGGGCCGCTTCCGAGGCATCCACGCCAAGCCCGGTCGCTTTCGGCCATTCGTCGAGCGCGGCAAGCAACAGCGTCCCCGGGCCAGTCCCAAGGTCGAGGACGCGCCTTGGCCCCGCAGTTCCGGAAAAATATTCAACGGCGAATGCGATCAGCGTTTCGCTGTCCGGCCTCGGCACCAGCGCGCCCGGGCCAACCTCCAGGTCGATCGTCCAGAAGGCCCGGTGACCGGTAATGTAGGCGATCGGTTCGCCCTTTGCCCGGCGCTCGACGAACTCGACAAAACCCGCGGGCGCTTCGCCGCGAGGATCATCGAGGATCAGCCGGTCCCGACCGATGCCCAGCGCGGCGGCCATCAGCAGTTCGGCATCAAGCCTCGGCGTGTCGCTGGACTTGCTGAGCTGTTCGGTGGCCCGGCTCAGCGCTCTTGGGATGCTGGTCACGCCTCTTCGAGGCCGGCAAGCCGTTCGGCCTCGTCCTCCGCAACCAGTGCATTGACGAGCTCGTTCAGGCCCGGCCCCTCGAGGATCGCATCGAGCTTATGGAGCGTCAGGTTGATGCGATGGTCCGTCACCCGTCCTTGCGGGAAATTATAGGTGCGGATCCGCTCCGACCGGTCGCCGGAGCCGACCATCGACTTGCGCGCGCCGGCCCGTTCCGAAGCCAGCCGTTCGCGCTCCATTTCGAACAGCCTCGTGCGCAGCACCTTCAGCGCCTTGGCCTTGTTCTTGTGCTGCGACTTCTCGTCCTGCTGGATGACGACCAGCCCCGTCGGCAAGTGCGTAATCCGAACCGCGCTGTCGGTCGTGTTGACCGACTGGCCGCCCGGACCGGACGAGCGATAGACGTCGATCCGGAGATCCTTGTCGTCGATCTGGACGTCGACATCCTCCGCCTCGGGAAGCACCGCAACGGTCGCCGCCGAGGTGTGGATGCGCCCGCCGCTCTCGGTCACCGGCACGCGCTGGACGCGGTGGACGCCGCTTTCGAATTTCAGCTTGGCGAAGACTCCGGCGCCGCTGATCGAGGCAACTGCTTCCTTATATCCGCCGACATCCGCCGACGACGCATTGATCAGCTCGAACTTCCAGCCCTGCTCCTCGGCATAGCGCTGGTACATGCGCAGGAGGTCCCCGGCGAACAGCGCTGCTTCGTCGCCACCCGTACCGGCCCGGACTTCGAGCATCGCCGCACGCTCGTCGGCCGCATCCTTGGGCAGCAATTTGACTGCAAGCGCGCGCTCGGCTTCCGGCAGCTTGTCCTTGATCTCCTCGGCCTCGACCGCGGCCATTTCCTTGAGCTCGGGCTCGGCGCTGCTGTCGGCGGCGAGGCCGGTCAGCACTTCCAGCTCCGCGCGCAGGCGACGGACCTCGCGGGCGGCGGCCGCAACCGGCTCTATCTGCGCATATTCCTTGGACAGCCGGACAAAGTCGTCGGGTGCAAGATTGGGCGAGGCCATGGCCTCCGCCAGCTCATGCTTCTTCGTCTCGATCGAGACGATCCGGTCGAGCGAAATACTCTTCACGCCAGCAACGCCTCCACCCGGGGCACATCGTTCGATTTCACGCGCCGGGTTACCTCGCCATCTGCAGCGCCGAGGACGATGATTTCCCTGGCGCCCTTCTTCACGGCGCGGTCGAACCGCTTGCGAGGGCTACCCGAGGCGACGATTTCGACCGACAGGCCGGCTTTGCGGAGCCGGGTCGCGGCAGCCCAGGCGCTGTCCATCGCGACATCGTCCTCGACTACAATCGCGGCGTCGATCAATTCGATCGCCGGCGCATCGATCATCATCGCCAGCCGCTCGATACCCGCTGCCCAGCCGACCGCCGGCGTATGCGGCCCGCCCAATTGCTCGACCAGCCCGTCGTACCGGCCGCCGGCGATGACCGTCCCCTGCGCACCCAGCTGATCGGTGACGAATTCGAACGCGGTGTGGCGATAATAGTCGAGCCCGCGCACCAGATGCGGGTCCAGCTCATAGGCCACGCCCGCTGCGTCCAGGCCCTGGCGCACCTTCCCGAAGAAATCCTCGGCCTCGGCGGACGGGGTCATCACCGGCGCCGTTTCCACGAACTTCCGGTCGCGCGGATCCTTGCTGTCGAGGATCCGCAGCGGGTTCTTCTCCAGCCGCTCCTGGCTATCCTCGGACAGTTCGCCCCGATGTGCCGCGAAATGCTCGACAAGCTGCGACCGCCAACTGTCCCGGCTCTCCGCATCGCCCAAGGTGTTGAGCTTCAGCGTTACCGCGCCGATCCCAAGCTCGGCCAGAAGCTGCGAGCCCAGCGCAAGCAGTTCGACATCGGCTTGAGGCTCGGCCGCGCCGATGATCTCCGCATCGAGCTGATGGAATTGCCGGTAGCGCCCCTTTTGCGGGCGTTCGTAGCGAAAGGCGGCGCCATGCGTCGCGACCTTCAATGGCACGAACCGCTGCCAGCCCTCGCTGAGATAAGCGCGGCAAATTCCGGCGGTGAATTCCGGCCGCAAGGTGATCGAATCGCCCGACCGATCGTCGAACGAATACATTTCCTTCGATACGACATCGGTGGTCTCGCCCATCGTCCGGGCAAACACCTGGGTCGGTTCGATCAGCGGCACCTCGACCCGCTTGAAGCCATAGAGCCGGCGCACGCGATCGAAGGCAGCGACCACTTCATGAAAGCGGTCTGCCTCTTCGCCAAGCAGGCTTTGGGCGCCCCTAATGGGCTGCGGTGTCTCGATCTTCGCCATCTTTGTCCGGCGCGATAGCGGCAAGCAGGGCGTTCGCCAACTGCCGGCCCGGTCCGGCGGGAAACCGGACCGGGAAGCATTCGTCGATCAGCTCAGTCGCCCTTGATGTCCGGACGCTCACCGGCTTCCGGCGAAAGCCAGCGATAAACGCCTCCGCCGATCACCGCGCCGACGATCGGCGCGACCCAGAAAATCCACAGCTGCTGCAAGGCGAGGCCACCGACGACCAGCGCAGGGCCGGTGCTTCGCGCCGGATTGACCGAGGTATTGGTGACCGGGATCGAAATCAGGTGGATCAAGGTGAGGCCGAGGCCGATCGCTAGCGGTGCAAACCCGGCCGGGGCGCGACTATGCGTCGATCCCATGATGATCAGCAGGAAGAAGCAGGTCATCACGATCTCGATGAGGACGCCGGCGAACATCGAGTAGCCGCCGGGAGAGTGAGACTCGACGCCGTTCACCGCTAGCCCGTTGGGCTCGAGTATATAGCCCGGCTGTCCGCTGGCGATGACGTAGAGCGTATAGGCTGCCGCGATTGCGCCGACGACTTGGGCGATGACGTAGACCGGGATATCCTTCGCATCGAACCTGCCGCCTGCCCATAGGCCGACCGTAACGGCCGGATTAAGATGGCAGCCGCTGATATGACCGATGGCATAGGCCATGGTGACGACGGTCAGGCCGAACGCTAGCGAGACGCCGACGAGGCCAATGCCGACCTCCGGAAAGGCGGCGGCAAGTACCGCGCTTCCGCACCCGCCAAGCACCAGCCAGTAAGTACCGATCAGTTCCGCAACCGCCTTGTTAACAGTGCTGCTCATGGTCCCACTCCCAAATCTAAGGGCACTAGGTTCGCAGGGCGATCGGACCCTGAACACCGGGACAATTGCTGAGGGGTGGTCATCGCCGGTCATCGCCGCTAGAGGCGCCGCCATCATGAATATCGAACTGATTCCCGCTGGGTCTGACGCCCCGCACAGCGTCAACGTGCTTATCGAAGTCCCGATCGGCGGCGAGCCGGTCAAATATGAATTCGACAAGAAAAGCGGCGCGATGGTCGTCGATCGCATCCTGCATACGCCGATGCGCTATCCGACCAACTATGGCTTCATTCCGCAGACGCTATGCGACGACGGCGATCCGCTCGACTGCCTGGTGATGACCCGCTGGACCCTGCAGCCCGGCGTCGTGATCGCCTGCCGACCGGTTGGAGTCCTCTACCTGGAAGACGAGGCTGGCGGCGACGAGAAGATCCTGGCGGTGCCGGTCACCAAGATCTCGCCTTATTACAAGGACGTCGCGAACTACACCGACCTGCCGCCGATCGTGGTCGAGCAGATCGAGCATTTCTTCACCCACTATAAGGACCTGGAACCCGAGAAGTGGGTGCGCGTCGGAACCTGGGGCGATGCCGCGGCGGCTCGTCAGGTCGTGCTTGATTCCATCGCCAAGGCGAACGCCGGAAAAGTCCCGGCCTAACTCGACGGCGTTTGTGCCCGCCGCTGGAAGAAGCGGCGGGGTATGAACAGTTTCCGGAAGGTGATCCCGACCGTCCGCCCGATCGGCTCCAGCAGGTCGGGCTGGTAGCTTAGCGGCGTCAACCCCGCCTCATCCCGAACCTTGGGCCGGTTGTTGAAGATGTTGTTGACGTCGAATCGAACCGACGTGCCGCGGAAGAAGGGGTGCTTGGACACCAGGTCGAAATTCTCGCTGAGGTTCGCGAACAACCTCAGGTCCAGGTCGAAATAGGGCGAGAATTTGAGGTCACCCGACGAACTGTCGACTTCCGTCCCGCTCCGCCAATTGCCCTGAAGACGGGCACCATAGCCATTGTTGTAATAGCCCGTTTCGAACTGGACCTCGTGCCTTGG
Source organism: Sphingomonas caseinilytica (assembly GCF_023516455.1). GTDB lineage: Bacteria > Pseudomonadota > Alphaproteobacteria > Sphingomonadales > Sphingomonadaceae > Sphingomicrobium > Sphingomicrobium caseinilyticum. Next base: position 280,490 of record NZ_JAMGBA010000002.1, read on the forward strand.
CCGGCCGCCGGTCTGGCCAATCGGTTCCCCATGTAGATAGTCCAGTTCAGGAACGCCGTCCGCGATCGTCACTTCGTCGACCAGGTTGAGCTGGTGGGTGAGCGAGAAAGTCAGGCGCCCGCCTTGGCGGCCGCCGCCGAAACGCCCGCCGCCGAACCCGCGGGGACCGCCTTCGCCGCCGCCCGGTCCAGCCCCTGATGGCGGACCGCCCTCGGAAGGCGGGGGCGGCTGGTCGCCCTGTCCGCCGCGTTGACCGGCGAATCGCTCGCGGAAAGCGGCCCTTGCCGCTTCGGACGGCGGGCGGCTGGTCAGCGGCTTGGTGAAGTCGAACCCCCAGCGGAAGGTGTCGCGACGCGATTCCTGGAAGTTCACGGGACGAAGGTCGACCGCGACCAGGGTGCCGCTCTCGTCCCGGACGAAGCGGTCGGGGAATGCAGCCTCCAGCGTTTCGCTGGCTCCCGAGACATTGCCCTGCGGATCGTCGATCGTCTGGCGGACATATTCGGCGCGCAAACGAAGGTCGGTTTCTTCGAACGGTTTCCAGTTGCCGCCGATCTTCAGCACGTTGCGGGTATCGGCCAGTAAATCCGGATTGCCGCCGGTGAAGGTCGTTATCAGAACTGTCTCGCCGGTCGAGAAGTCGAAGAAGCTGACGTTCGGCGTTTCAATCAGCGGATCGCCGAGCTGCTGAAGGCTCGGCGGACCTTCTTCGCGATTCCAGCTGACGGTGAGGTTGAGCCGTTCCGCCGGTGCCCAGCTTAGCCCCGCGCCCACGGTGGTGATCGTACCGAAATCGCTGAGATGCGTCGCCGACCCATTGAGATTCGCCGTCAGCCGACCGATCGACGAGCTTCGCTTGGTGACCGGCAGATCGATATTGGCGGCGCCAAGCAAGGCCGATCGGCTGAGGTCGGATTCGGTAAAGAAGCCGTCGGTGGTGGCTTCGCTGTCGATCCCCGTATTGCCGACACTCGCCCGGAAGGTCGCCGTCGCATCGCCCGCGGGAAGCGACAGCAGGGGTCCGGTCGCGGTCCCGTCCAGCGCCAACGAATAGCGGTTCGACCGGCTTCGATCGCGCGGAAGGAGGCCGAAGGAGCCAAGGTCGCCGAGCGGATCAAAGGTGGGATCGGTATCGAGCAACGACTGCGCATTGCCAAGGTCGGGGCCATTGTCGGTGTTGCTGACGCTATGGCTGTAATCTGCACTGCCGGTCGACGACCAGCGCCACTTGCCGCTGTCCCAGTTGAGCGCCGTACCCAGGCTTAGCGATTCCGTTTTGGAATCGCGCGTTAGGGCTCCCAGTTCGGGAAATGCGCGGAGGATCTCATCCCCGTCGTCATCGAGCGTCGCTGTCGGAACGCCGAAGCGCGACTTGCCCGTCGTCCGCTCCGCCTCGCCGTTGATGGTGGCGGAGACGTCGCCAAGGATCGTGCGGTTATGGGTGGCAGTAAGGCGCAAGTCGTTGCTGGACCCAACCAGTGTTCGGAATGGGCGTGGATCGACCGGCTCCGGCTGGCTTTCGACGGGTTGCAACGCGATGTCACGCTCGTCTTCGAACAGGGAGGAGTTTCCTTCCGCCCTGAAGCTGATCGAGGTCCGACTGCCGTCGGCGACGATCAGGCGGCCAGTCTCTACCCGGCCATTCAGATAACCGCCTTCGGTCGCGGCCTGGCCGCGTAGTTCGACATTGGTCGAGTTGAAGCGGCGGCGAAGGACGATGTTCACCACCCGCTGGTCGGCGGAATAGCCGTACTTCAGCGCGACTTCCTCGGGCAGGATCTCCATCCGCTCGATCGCCTCGGGCGGAAGATCGCGGATTTCCCGGAAGCCGGAAATGCGCCTCCCGTTTAGCAGCGTTATTGGGCGGCCGGACGAGCGGCCGCGAGCGCTACCGATCTGCGACGCGAGGGAATCCAATAGCTCGTTGATGCTCGTCGCGCCGGTTGCCCGAATATCGCGAGGATCCAGCACATTTTCGGGCGGGATGTCGCCGACCACTGAGCCGCGCGGCTTCTGACCCATGACGACGATGTCCTCGCCGCCATATTCGTCGATCGTTTCGTCCGAAGCTTGGCCGTTGGTCGCTTCGGGTTCTTCGACCGTTGCAGCAGGTCCGGCCGTTTCCTCGTTCGACGGGTTGGGTTGCGCTTCCTGGGCGGAAAGCGCCCCGGGTAGGAAAGCAAATGCGATGGCAGTTCCCGAAAGCAGGGTCAGGCGAGACATTATTGCGTACAACTCCGCAGCACCAAATTCGTGCCTTTGCCTGCAAATCGCGCCTGAATGGCATATTGCCAACCGGAAAACTCTTCGACCAACGGCCGGCTGGGCCCGGCAGTCGGCGGCTGCGCGGGCCGAGGCGGGAAGCCTCCCCGGCCCGCTAGCTGCCCCTCGACAGCTCCCTCGTTACTCGTCGTTCAAATCCCGTCCGCGATTGGGATTACATGCAAACCCCGGGATCGGAACGAACGGCACGTCCGCATTGGGATCCAACGTGCTTGGATCCAAAGGGGTCAGCCGCACATTTTGACCGTATGATTGGGTCTTGAAGCCTGGATCGCGTGGATCTCCATCAAGGTCGTTCTGGCCAGAGAAAGCGCATTCCGACCGCCCATTGATCGTTATCGACTTGCCGTTGCCGGTGACTTCGCCGGCCTGGGCCGGATAGGCGATCGCCACCAGCGCGGTCGCAAGGGCGAGCTTCTTGAAGGTCTGCATGGATTGCTCCTGTAGATTGCGTCTGGAGCCCCCCAACGGGACGGGAGGGCGGCTCCTGTCCATTGTCGCGAGACCATGCGGCCAGGCGCCATGACCTTGGACTGACCAAATGCCGATTTTTTGCCGATGATTTCAACGGGGCCACTTCAGCGGCGGCGATAATCCGGCAGCTTCCCGGTCGAGCGCCAATATTGTTCGATCCCGATTCCCTCGAGGATTCGTCCGAACCTGACCTCGTTCCAGAGCGTCCGCGCCTGGGGCTGGAACAGCGGATGCGCGGCACCGCCGCTCGGATCGGCGGGCCTCTTCGAACCCCAGCTTCCAACACCGAGATAACATCCCTCAAGAACGTCGAGTGCGGTTTCCCGATCGCCTAGCATCGCGATCTGGAAGGCCTGCGGAACGGGAACATGGTCCTGCCTCGCATATTGCACCAGCCCCGCCAGCGCCTTGCCCACATCGTCCGGCGCCCTGCTGATTAGGGACGTGATAAACAGGCGCCAGCGCCTGAGTTGGTCGTCCGTCGTGCCGGCGGGCCGGACTGCCACGTCATTCAGGACCGCCAGCGCGGCTTGGGGCCGGCCGGTCATCGCCAGGAGCTTGATCTTGGTCTGCCAGATGGCGCTGTGCATCGACCAGCGGAGCGCATCGTCGATTTCATGTTCTGCGTCGCTGATGTGGCCCGCACTCCATAGAGCGACGGTAAGCTTGTACCGTATCATTGGCGAATGGGCGTTCCGGTCCTTGGCGGCTTGAAGCGCAACGATGGCATCTTTCCACCGGCCAACGTCCATCAGAAGGGTGCCAAGCAGGTAGTGGCCGACCGGATGCTTCGGATATTGCCTTGCGAGGTCGCGGTAGACTGGCTCCATGTCGGACCAACGTCCGAAATAACCTCCGCCGAGCCGCCGAGCGAATGCGGCATCGGCATTGCCTGGATCGTAACGGTCGGCCTGGCGAATGGCTTCCTGCATCCGGTCCGCATAGCCGGCGACCTCCGCGGGGTCGGCATCGACGCCCAATGCTCCGCGATAGGCAAAGGCAAGCGCGCCCCAGGCTTCGCCAAAGTCGGGCGCTATCCGGACCGCCTCGCGCAAATAGGCGATAACCTGCCGATTTTCGGCATCGGTTGATGAAATGCGAAGCCCAAGCGCGCGCTGATAAAGTTCTTCTGCCTGCGGTGGCCTCCGGTTGGAACCGAACATTTGCCAGGCCAATGTGCCGCCCGCTGCGACAACGGCGCCTGCCCCCACCAGCGACCCCATCAGCTTGCGGCGGCTAGCCCTGACGGGCCCGCCAGCCGGAACGCCATGGGCCGGGGCATCGCCATCTGCATGAAGCCGGTAGCCGACCTTGGTGATGGTCTCGACCGAAAAGCTATCTTGTCCGATCTCCGCAGCGATGTGCCGGATCCGCGAAAGCACCCGGTTGATCGCATCGTCGCCGACCACCCGGCCGTCCCAGCAGCGAGCGATCAGTTCTTCTCGCGTGACGATTGTTCCGGCCCGGAAAAGGGCCACCAGTACCTGCATGACGCGAGGTTCGATCGTCTCGCTGCGGCTCCCCGATTTCAGCTGCCGGGTCGCGGGCTCGACATCGAGGATGCCAAGGTGAAACGGCGGCTCGTGAGCAAGCTCGACCCTGCCCGGTACAGCCAGACCATCATGACCGATCGCCCCCAATTGGCGCTCCAGTCTGTTTCACCCGCCTCGACTATGCATGAAGAGGCGCGCCTGTCCATGCGCGCACGCCATTCGTATCAATTTGATGCGGGGGCCAAATCGATCATGCCGTCAGCTTCAGCGCCGCGATGCAGGCGACGATGCCAAGGATAAGCAGAATTCTGATGGTGGTGGTCGGCTCGTCGAAATAGGCCATTCCGACGATGACGGTACCCACCGCGCCGATCCCTCCCCAAACCGCATAGGCAGTGCCCATTGGAATGGTCCGTGCCGCATATTCCAGCAGCCCCATGCTGAGCGCCACGGATACCAGGAACGCCAGCGTCCATGGGATGTTGCGAAAGCCCTCGACATAGCGGAGCGCCGTGGTGAACCCGACTTCGAAGAAGCCTCCAAGGATGAGGTAGAACCAGGCCATGTTTCAAACTCCGCTCGAGCTGTTGTAGGCTCCCCTCATGGCCAAGGCGGCAGACAAGCTCAATCGGGTAGCGCCGTGGCGCTTCATTCTGTTCTTCGCATTGCTCGCTGCCGGCAGCTGGATCGGCGCGCTGCTGCTGGGCCTGGTGCCGGGGCTGCTGACCGGGTTCAACATTGCCGCGACGGTATTCCTCATCACCTGCATCCCGACGCTCCGGGACGAACCCGGCCAGATGCGGGAGCTTGCAGCGAAGAGCGACGCAAATCGCGTCGTCCTCCTGGTCGTCAGCGCGCTCCTGACCCTGGTCATCTTTGCCGCGATCGTTGCCGAGCTCGGCCTTCGCGACCAGTTGACCCTGATCGACAAGCTGTTGGTCGTCGCCAGCCTGATCCTCGTCTGGACCTTCGGGAACGCGGTCTACGCTTTCCACTATGCCCACCTTTTCTACACCAGCGACGCGCAGGGCCGCGATCAGGCCGGCCTGCTCTTCCCGGGCACCAAGGAGCCGGTGATGAGCGATTTCGCCTATTTCGCCTTCACGCTGGGCGTCGCGGTCCAGACGTCCGACGTGCAGGTCACGTCCCAGCACCTGAGGAAGCTGGTGACCATCCACTGCGTCATCGGTTTCTTCTTCAACCTTGGGGTTTTGGCGCTGACCATCAACGTGCTCGGCGCGGGCTAGGCGAGCGCTTCCATCTCCGGTTCGGGACGCGGCTTGTCGCGCGCGGCGAAAATGCAGCCGGCAACGATCATCGAGGCACCCAGCAGGGTGTAGGGCGAGACGGGCTCGGAGAAGATCAGCCACCCCAGCACCGCCGCCCAAATGAATCCCGAATATTCGGTCACGGCGAGATAGCTCGCCTCGCCCCGCGCATAGGCGACAGCGAACAGCAGGACGCCGGTGAACGACATCGCCGCGACGGCGAAGATCCCCGGCCAATGATCCCCGGGCCATGCCGGCAGACCGATTATCGGGATCGAGGCGACCATGAGGGTCGCGATTGTGACGTTCTGGAAGAAGCCGATCTCCAGCGGTTTCGCCGCAAGACTCTGCCGGCGCATCATGACGATGTTTACGGCGTAGCAGACGGCAGAACCGAGAATGGCGAACGTACCCACCAAGACGCCTTCGCCGAGCTCGTTGCGCACCTGACCGCCGACGATCACCAGCACTCCGGCGAACGCCAGCAGCGAGGCGCCAAGGGTACGGCGCCTGATATGTTCGCCCAAGGTCAATGAAGCGAGAAAAAGCGCGATCAGCGGCGCGATGAAAGTAAGCGCGATCGCTTGTGCCATCGGCACTCTGGCCAGGCCGAAGAAGAACAGCAGTCCCATGACGGTCACGACCGCGCCCCTCAGCACATGCAGCCGAACGACCTTAGGGGATGGCCATGCCCGGCGCTGCGGCAGGTACAGGACCGAAGACAGGCCGACGCCGACCAATGCCCGCCAGACGCTGGTGGCATAAAGGCCAATGGAAAGGACCAGCCCCTTCATCACGGCATCCATCACCGACAGGACGGCAACCGCCGCCAGGGCGACTGCAAAGGCCAGGACGGGTTGCTGTCGCGGCGGGCTCATCCGGCCCGCCTTTAACGGGTCAGACTTAATTGGGAACCATCTTGATTATTTCGCGGACTCGGCCGCGCCAGGCTTCAAGCCCGTATCGTCCAAAATGGTCACCCGCCCAACTTCAAGCTCGTCGATCCTGAGCTTGCGGATATGCGCCTTGCCGATCCACAGCCGCCCGACCGCCAATGCTCCAAGCGCGAAAGCGCCCAGTGCCAGCGCACCAAGTGCCGCCGATCCCATGATCGCGGTACCGGTTGCGGAAGCCCCCGTGGCTGCGGCCCCAGTCGCCGAAGTCCGGGCGACCTGTTTCATTCGGCCGCTTCCTTCGCAGCTTCAGCGGCCTCTAGCTCGGCGGCCTTCTCTTCGACCAGTCGGACGATATGGTCGATCATCTCTTCGTCGCGGACATGGTGGTCCGTGATCCCCGACAGATAGACCATATGCTTGCCCTGGCCGCCGCCGGTGATGCCGATATCCGTCTCCCGCGCTTCGCCGGGTCCGTTCACGACGCAGCCGAGGACCGATAGCGACATCGGCGTCTTGATATGCTGCAGCCGGTCTTCGAGGGTCTGGACGGTGCGGATGACGTCGAAGCCTTGCCGTGCGCAGCTTGGGCAGGAAACGACGCGGACACCACGATTGCGGATTCCGAGGCTCTTCAAAATCTCATAGCCAACCCGGACTTCTTCTTCCGGTTCGGCCGACAAGGACACACGGATCGTATCGCCGATCCCGGCCCAGAGCAGTGAACCGATCCCGATCGCGGACTTGACCGTCCCACCCAGAAGCCCGCCGGCTTCGGTGATGCCAAGGTGAAGTGGGCAATCGACCGCGTCGGCCAGCTGCTGATAGGCGGCAACGGCGAGGAACACGTCCGACGCCTTCACCGCCACCTTATATTCGCGAAAATCATGGTCCTCGAGCAGGCGAATATGATCGAGCGCGCTTTCGACCAGCGCCTCGGGGCAGGGCTCGCCATATTTTTCGAGCAGGTCCTTCTCCAGGCTCCCGGCATTGACCCCGATCCGGATCGCGCAGCCATTGGCCTTGGCGGCATTCACCACTTCGCGCACCCGATCGGCCGATCCGATGTTGCCGGGATTGATGCGAAGGCAGGCAGCGCCCGCGTCCGCCGCCTCAAGGGCTCGTTTATAGTGGAAATGGATGTCGGCGACGATCGGCACATTGGCCGCCCGGACAATTTCCCTCAGCGCCGCGGTCGATTCCACATCCGGGCAGGAAACCCGGATGATGTCCGCTCCGGCCTCTTCGCAGCGGCGGACCTGGTCGATCGTTGCCCTGGCGTCGGAGGTCGGCGTGTTGGTCATGGTCTGGACCGTTACGGGCGCGTCGCCGCCGACGGCGACATTGCCGACCATGATCTGGCGGGACTGGCGGCGCGTGATATCGCGCCACGGACGAATTGAGGACATGGACGCGCATATAGTCGCGGTCGGGATTTCGGCCAACCCAATGCGGGAGTCGCCGTAACCTCTCTGTCATGTTAAACGACAATTTAACGGGACTCGGGAACGGGGTGGGTGATGGCCGATCTTGCCCAACTGCCACGGTCGGTTCGCGGGGCGGTGCTTCGTGCGCGCCGGCCGTCTCCCCAACGATACATGGCGTTCCTCAGCTACAGCCATCAGGATTCGGCAATTGCCGATTGGCTTCACGAAACGCTCGAAGAATTCCGGGTTCCGCCGCAGCTGGTTGGAAGGCTGACCGACCAGGGGCCGGTACCCAAGAAGCTGTCGCCGATCTTCCGCGACCGGCAGGAACTGGCCGCTGCCGCCGATCTCAGCGACGAGATCGAAGATGCGATCGCCTGCTCGCGTTTCATGATCGTGCTGTGCTCGCCCGCAGCGGCGAAATCGCGTTGGATCGAAGAGGAGATCGGTTGCTTCAAGCGGGTTCATCGCGAAGATCGGATCCTGGCCGCGATCGTCGACGGAGAGCCGTTCGCGAGCGAAATTCCCGGCCGTGAACATGAGGAATGTTTCCCGGAAGCGCTTCGTTTCCATTTCGACAGTAGGGGAAGGCCGACCAAGCAGCAGGCCGAACCGATCGCGGCCGATCTGCGCGAGCATGGCGACGGCCGGAAAATGGGCATGCTCAAGCTCGCCGCCGGAATGCTTGGCGTCGGCCTGGACGATCTTGCGCAACGCGAGGCACAGCGCCGCCACCGTCGCCTTTATGCGGTCACGGCGGCCTCCGTCGCAGGCATGCTGTTCACCAGCGGACTGGCCTACACCGCAATCGATGCGCGGGACGAAGCACGCGATCAACGGCGTGAAGCGGAAGGCCTGATCGAATTCATGTTGGGCGACCTCCGCCAGAAGCTTCAACCGGTAGGAAGGCTCGACGTGCTCGACGCGGTGGGAGTGCGAGCGCTCGAATATTATGAGCATCAGGACAAGCAGAGCCTGACCGACGACGCGCTGGCGCAACGATCGAAAGCGCTGACTCTCATGGGCGAGATTTCGGCATCGCGCGGCAATCTGGATGGGGCGTTGCGGCGATATCGGGAAGCGCTGGCAAGTACCGCCGAATCGCTACGCCGGGCCCCGGATAATCCCCAACGCATGTTCGACCATGCGCAGAGCGTCTATTTTGTGGGTGAAACGGCCCGTCTTCGCGGTGACCTTAAAGAGGCCGGTGCCCGATTCCGGGAGTATCGCGAGCTCGCCGATCGAATGATCGCCACCGACCCTGAAAATCCGAAATGGCAGTTGGAAGGCGCATACTCATCAACGAACCTGGGACGGGTCGAGTTTGCGCAGGGCCGATACGCGGAATCCGCCGCCACGTTCCAGCGCCTGGTTAACGCCATAGATCCCTTGCTCGCGGCTCAGCCGGCCAACGCCGACTATCTCAACCTGCTGATTGAAGCCCTTGGCGATTACGCCGGTTCGCTGGAAGCGGCCGGCAGGCTTGGCGATGCCATCCGGCAGCGCGAGCGCCAGCTGAACCTGCTGGCGCCCTATCTGGCGCAAGACCGGCCGGATGCCGAGCTTCGCCAGAAGGCGATGATTGTTCACATGGCGCTGTCGTGGATGAGCTATTTGAAGGGAGAGACCCGGCCGGCGCTCGATCACGCCGCAACCGCCGCCGACATCGGCCGCCGCCTGGTCGAACTGGAACCAACCAATGCGGATTGGTTGGGTCGCAGCGCCTCGACCCAGCTTAATCAGGCTCAACTATTGCTGCTTGCAAACCGGACGGCCGAAGCTGGTGCGGTCGCCACCCAAGGCTGCGACAAATCGACCGCCTTGATCGCGCGCGACCCGACGGTAGTCGCGTGGCGGGACCTCGGAAGATTCTGCCTGCGGATGCGGGCCGGGCTGGCACTCGCCGCGGGCTCGGGAGGCGAAAGTCTGTTCATCGCGCGTCAGCTCCTTGATGCAGCCAGGGCCGACAAGGTCGTGCTGGCCAAGGATCGCTTCGCGCTTAGCCAGGCGCAGAAGCTGGTCGGCGACATTTTGTGGCGGACCGGAGATCGCGCCGGTGCCCGCGCCGCCTGGCAGGCGGGCCTCGCCGCCTGGCCCAAGGGAATCGCTGAAACTCCCCGCCAAATGGCGGAACGCGGCGAGATGCTGCGCGGAATTGGTGAGCGTGCCGAAGGAATGCGGATCGCATCGCAGCTCGGGGCGATGGGGTACCGCCAGTCACTCAGCAATCGTGCGAGAGTGTAAGCGCAAGAACGGGAGGAGTAATCATGGCTAACCTGAGACCATGGACGAGGACTTTGTATGTCGAAATCTCGCCAACGGCCAACCCGTGCAAACCGGATTTCAATCTGAGAGGCAGCAAGACCTTCAAGAATGACCACAAACCTGGATTTGTTCTTTATTTCGATATTGACGATCCGCAAAAAACCGGCTGCGTTTTCGATCAGAACGATCCACTCCGCGTTGATGGCACCAGCAATCCGCCGGTTTGCCCGCCCGCAACGCAAAGTTGGGACCAGTTCGTGGCCGTGGACGTGATCAATGACGGGACGACACTCATGGTCAGGAACAAGAACGTCACCCAAACGAAGTTTTCATTCATGTTCCGATTCCGTCGGCCGGGATGTCCGAACGTCATCACATTTGACCCAATCGGCAACAACGAGAACGGCCAGCAATACTAGGCTCGGCTTATCGGCGGCGCGCAGGAGTTCTCCCGATCCTGCGCACCGACGTCGCACCGAAGACTGATCGACAGTGAGCTATATTGTCGAAAAATTCCGCTAAGGGCGATTCATGCCGAATCGCCTCCTCGCCGCGCTATGCGGCTTCATCGCCTTGTTCAGCTTCGCTGCCCCAGCCCAGGCCTACTGGGAATATGGGCATGAGACGGTTGCCCGCATCGCCTGGCTGCAGATGCGGCCGGACACGCGTGCGAAGGTCGCCTCGCTGCTGCGCCAAGGAAAGTTGCTGGAAACGCCCGACTGCCCGGTGGCGACATTGGAGCAGGCAAGCGTCTGGGCCGATTGCATCAAGCCACTCGGCGAGCGGTTCAGCTATGCCTACAGCTGGCACTATCAGAACGTCGATGTGTGCAAGCCGTTCGACCTCAAGGCAGCGTGCAAGGACGGAAATTGCGTTTCCGCCCAGATCGATCGGGCAGCGAGACTGCTGGCCGACCGCACGGTCCCGGCCCGCGAGCGGCTGATGGCACTGGCATTCCTCACCCATTTCGTCGGTGACTTGCATCAGCCCATGCATGCCGGCGACCATGGCGACCTGGGCGGCAATCGGGTGGCGGCCAATTATGGCGTTGTCAGCGGACGGGCCAATCTCCACGGAATCTGGGACGGCTGGCTCGCCGAGCGGGCGATTTCCACGCCCCCTGCGGGCGCGGCATCGATACTGGCGCAGGTCCCTGAGGCCGATCGCAATCGCATTGCGGAGGGCACCGCCGAGGACTGGAGCCGCGAAATGTGGGAAAAGTCCCGAAGCCAGGCCTATCAGACATTGCTTGGCGATCCCTGCGCCGCGCCGCCGGCCGAGCGCCCGACCATGGACGAGACGGAAGTCAGGGCACTCATACCGCTGGTACGCGACAATGTGCTGAATGGAGGGATTCGGCTGGCCCGGCTGCTGGACGATGCGCTTGGACCGGAAGCCAAGGCGCCTGGCCAGAAGCGTTAATTCGGGTCGCCGCCCCGCCGCCAGCGCATCCCGCCCTTGGTCGTCCTGGCGGCAATGACCAGGTACAGGATGGTTGCCGGCAAGATGATCGACAGCAGGATGACCGGCCGCTTAGGGAAGAAATAGGCGCCCGCGATCACGACGAGGGCATAGATTGCGGTCACGGCCCAGCCCTGCCAGGCGATCGGAAAGGCAGTGCCATAGCCGTAACGCTTGGCCGAGAACCATTCGGGCCCGTTACTCATCATAATGCTCCTTCGGCGGCCGCCCGCGCTTGACCGGCTGCGGTGCGTCCATTTTCACTCCCCGCGCCTTCAGAGCTTCCCGGATCAGGCATTCGACCTGGGCGTTGACCGAGCGCAGGTCGGCAGCGGCGGTGCGCTCGACCGCCGCCCAAAGGGAGGGATCGACCCTTAGCGGGTAGGCCTTGCGATCCGCCGCCACCACCAGACCTTACTGGTAAAGTGTGCCGGTGTTGACGACGGGCTGGGTGTCGCGCTCTCCGCAGAGCACGACCATTAGATTCGACACCATGGCCGCGCGCCGCTCGTCATCGAGGTGGACGACATCCTTTTCGCTCAAGGAAGCGAGCGCCATCTCGACCATCCCGACCGCGCCATCGACCAGCGTCCGCCGCGCCGCGACGATAGCCTGGGCCTGCTGCCGGCGGAGCATCGCTCCGGCGATTTCCGTCGCATAGGCGAGGTGGGTGAAGCCGCACTCGTCGATGGTGATGCCGGCTACCGCGAGCCGTGCGATCAGCTCCTTGCGAAGCTCGGCGCCGACCTCGTCGTGGTTGCCGCGAAGCGTGACTTCGAGATGTTCGAAATCGTCATAGGGGTAGCGCGAACCGATCGTGCGGATCGCCGCCTCGACCTGGACCCGGACGAATTCCTTATAATCGTCGACGTCGAACAGGGCCTGCGCCGTGTCGACCACACGCCAGACGATCTGTGCCGCCATCTCGATCGGATTGCCGCGCAGGTCATTGACCTTGATCTTCTCGCTGATGAAATTGTTGGCGCGGACCGACAGCTTGCGGCGCATCAGCCAAGGCAGGACCCATCGCAGTCCGGTCGTCCGGTCGGTACCCTTATAATCACCGAACAATGTGATCGCGGCGGCCTGGTTGGGTTGCAACATGTAGAAGCCGCAGGAGACGAAGATCAGGACGATCGGCGCCACGATCACGGTCGTGATCTGGAGCAGTCCATTGTTGTCATTTGCAAGCTGCGCGACGCCCCAGACCTGCGCGAGGATCGATAGAAGCAACAGTGCGAGCATCATATAGCCGCTCATCGTCGATGCCAGCCTCTCGCGGTTCATGTTCAACGCAATGACGTTCGATTCGGTCATTACACCCTCCCTTTAATCTGATATCAGATTTATATCATTCACGGACAACGTCAACTGGAAACCGCTGCTCTGTCCGGCTAGGGCGAATCCATGAGCTGGAAATTGGTCATTCACGGCGGGTCGGGGTCAATGCGGCCCGGCGGACTTTCGAAGGAAATGGACGAACTCGGTAGAGCGGGCCTCAGCGCTGCGCTCGACGCTGGCGCGGCGATTCTTGAGGCCGGCGGCAGCGCGCTGGACGCGGTCGAGGCGACGGCGCGGGTGCTGGAGGAGGACGCCTGCTTCAATGCCGGCCGTGGCAGCGTGCTGGCCTATGACGGTCATGTTGAGCTGGACGCGGCAATCATGGACGGGCGCGACCGGCGCTGCGGCGCGGTTGCGGGATTGCGATCGACCAGAGCGCCGATCAGCGCCGCGCGGGCGGTCATGGAGCAAAGCCCCCATGTGCTGATGAGCTATGAAGGCGCCGACGATTTCGCCTGCGAGGCCGGGCTCGAGCAGGTTCCGAACCGCTGGTTCGTGACTCCCGAACGGAGACGGCAGTTAGACGAGCTCCTGGCACGTGGCAGTGAAGCGTTTGACGCTGACATCAAATATGGAACGATCGGGGCCGTCGCGGTCGATGTGCTGGGACATGTGGCATCGGCGACGTCGACTGGTGGCCTCACTGCCAAAAGGTGGGGGCGGATCGGCGATTCCCCGCTGGTCGGCGCGGGCACCTATGCCGACGACCGGGCAGCAGCCGTCAGCGCCACCGGCCTTGGCGAAGTCTTCATTCGGGCGGCTGGGGCGCACGAGCTTTGCGCCCGCGTCCGGCTTGGCGGCGAGGGGCTGCAGGAATCACTGGATGGCGTGCTGGAGGAAATCAAATCGCTTGGCGGCAATGGCGGCATGATCGCCGTTGCTCCGTCGGGCGAAGCTGCATGGGGCTTCACGACACCCGGAATGTACCGAGGTATCGCAGGGCCGGACGGGCGGCAGGTCGCGATCTACGACGAAGAGTCGGAACGATAGGGCAATGCCGCCCTCGCCCATTCCATTTCCAACCGAACCGCTTCCCGTTCCTGCACAAGGAAATCCGCCACCGCACCCCTGAAACCGGGATCGGGCAGGAAATGGGCCGACGCCGTAATCACCGGCTCATAGCCGCGCGAAAGCTTGTGCTCACCTTGCGCCCCGGCCTGGATCGTTTTCAGCCCGTGGGCGATCGCAAAGTCGATTGCCCGATAATAGCTCAATTCGAAATGCAGGAAGGGCCGATCCTCGATCGCGCCCCAATAGCGGCCATAAAGCGTGTCCCCGCCGACAAAATTAAGTGCACCGGCGATCGGGCGCCCGCCCGAAAGCGCGAGAAACATCAGCGCCGAGTTCCCCATCGCCTCACCGGCCTGATCGAAGAAGGCGCGGGTGAGATAGGGGCGGCCCCATTTGCGGGCGCCGGTATGCTGGTAGAAGGTCCACATCGCTTCCCAGTGCGCCGGTTCGATCCCGGCGCCACGCAGTTCGACGATCTCGATTCCCTCAGTCGCCGCGAGACGCTCCTTGCGGATTGCTTTCCGCTTGCGGCTTGCAAGAGCTCCAAGGAAATCATCGAAGTTTCCATAGGCGCGATTGAGCCAATGGAACTGCAGCCCGTCCCGCCGCAGCCACCCTCGCGCAACGGCAGCCTCAAGCTCTCTGTCTTCCAGGAAAGTGACGTGCGCGGATGACAGGCCGTTCTGGACCGTCACCGTTTCAAGCGCGGCGAGCAATGCGTTGGGGTCGTCCCCCAACAAACGCCTGCCGACGCAGGGGGTGAACGGCACCGAGACCTGCAACTTCGGATAATAATCGCCGCCCGCGCGCTGCCACGCATCGGCCCAGCCATGGTCGAACACATATTCGCCCTGGCTGTGCGTCTTGAGGTAGGCGGGCGCCGCGGCGGTGATGTGCTCGGCCCTTTCGACCATTACCGGAAGCGGAGTCCAGCCCGTGCCTTCGCCGACGCTTCCCGACTGCTCCAGCAGCGACAGGAACGCATGGCTGAGGAAGGGATCGCCGGCGGGGGCCAGCCTGTCCCAAATCTCGGACGGCAGGTCGGAAACGCCCCGCGCAATCCGAGCGACGATTTCAAGCTCCCGGTCGGCCATCGCCTTCCCAGATAAGCGCATCGGCGTGAACTTCACCTGTCCGGCCTTGGTCAGGCGAGCGGATTGTCCAGCTGTAGACCCAGCGCCCCCGTCGGGCTTTTTGTACCCATGTCCGGGTCAGGGCACCAAAATCGACCGCCAGGAAATGCGGTGAAGCCGATCGAATGGACCGCCAACGGTCGAAGGCTCCGGCGCGCCCGGAAATTACGAGCCCGCGCCGGACTTGCGGCTCGTGGCGCGCCAGCCAGCGCCCAACCGAAGGCTCGAAACTCATGACGCCTACTGGACCGGGATAGCCATTAAGCTGGGCAACGACGGCTGCAGTCACCTGCGCGGCATTGCCGCCCCGGCACTTTACCTCGACCAGCAGCGGCACCCGTCCTGCCACAAGGTCGAGCATCTCGCTCAGCCGGGGAATATGTTCACCGCTGTCGTACAGCTTTTGAGCGGCAAGGGTTGCGGCTGGCGTCGATTCGACGGCCAGCGCGGAAGCGCACAGCCGCCGCAGGTCATGATCGTGGAACACCATGACCTGGCCGTCGCCGGACAGGCGCACGTCGCATTCGATCCCAGCCCCAATGTCGAGCGCGGCACGGAAGGCCGCGAGGCTATTTTCGGGAACGCCGGGGCCGTGGAGCCCGCGGTGCGCGAACCCCATTGCCCCGGGATCTAGCGGATCAGGCTTTGACCTGAACGATCGCATCCACCTCGACCGCGACTCCAAGCGGCAAGACCGGAACGCCAACAGCCGAGCGGGCGTGACGGCCGATTTCCCCGAACACGTCCTGCATCAGTTCCGAGGCGCCATTGGCGACCTTCGGCTGGTCGGTGAAATCGCCATGGCTGTTGACGAAGACGCCGAGCTTCACGACCCGCTCGACACGGTCAAGCGAACCAAGCGCGGCCTTCATCTGGGCGACCAGCATGATCCCGCAGCGGCGAGCTGCAGCCTGTCCGGCCTCAAGGTCCATATTCTCGCCAAGCCGGCCTTTGATCAGGCTTCCGTCTTCGGCGAAGCTGATCTGGCCCGAGATGTGGAGGAGCCCGTTGGCCTCGACCGCGGGGACATAGGCAGCCACCGGAGCGGCCGGTTCGGGAAGGGTGATGCCGAGTTCGGCAAGGCGCTGTTCGATGCTCATGGTCGCCGTAAGCACTTGAACAATACGTAGGTCAACCCGCGCCGCGTCATTGCGAGCGGAGCGAAGCAATCCAGCAAAGTGGATTGCCGCGTCGCTATCGCTCCTCGCAATCACGGCTATTCGTTGCGGTGCACGGCAAAGCCGGCCCAGCTCTGGTTGGTCGGCATCAGCTCCAGTGTGTTGATGTTGACGTGCGGCGGCAAGGTCGCGACCCACCAGATGGTCCCGGCGAGGTCGTCCGCCGTCATCGGGTCCATATTCGCATAAAGGGCGTCGCTTGCCGCCTTGTCCCCGCCGGTTCGGACGATTGTGAATTCCGTTTCGATCATACCGGGTTCAATCGAAGTCACCCGAACGCCTGTGCCGTGAAGATCGCAGCGAAGCCCGAGCGAGAATTGGCGGACGAAAGCCTTGGTCCCGGCATAAACGCAGCCTCCCCGATAAGGGTATGTCGCCGCCACCGAGCAGAGGTTGATGACGGCGCCCTTGCGCTCGATCAGCCCCGGCAAAAGTATCCGGGTCAGGGCGACGAGGCCGGTGACATTGGTATCGATCGCGACATCGATCGGCCCTTGCTCGGCCTCCTGCAGGGTGCTCATTGGCGGCGCGAGCCCGGCATTGTTGAGCAGCAGGTCGATCTTTCGATAGCGTTCCGGCAGAGCCTCCAGCGCCGGCTGGAAATCGTCCGGGCAGCGCATGTCGAGCATGACGGGATGAAAAAAGTCGCCGAGCTCGGTCGCCAAAGCGTCGAGCCGGTCGCGGCGCCGTCCTGTTCCGACGACTTGCCATCCCTGACTGACGAACTGGCGCGCGGTGGCGGCTCCGATCCCGGCGGTCACACCAGTAATGAAGATGGTCTTGTTCATTCGCCTTTGAGCCTTTCCAAAATCCATGTCGCGGCCGTCGGCCAATCGTCTATCCTGATATGGGCATGTTCCGCCGGCGGAACGGCGGGGGCGAGCCTCGGCTCGGCCACCATATGGAGCCGATGCACCTCAGGCGCATGCTTGGCGACCGATGCATGATGGACCGGAAGGTCGTCGACAAAGACGGTCGAACCCGCGCCATAGCGATCGATGATCGCGCGCGCCGGGACGCCCTTGCCGCCGCTGTTGCAAACCACTTCGTGCCGGATCCCGTGCTTGGCCAGCTGGTCTACCCGCCACGGATGCGCCTCGTCGCCCAGGTTGGTGAGAATGACGATATCGGCAATCTCGCCAATTTGCCCAAGCGCCTCAACGGCGCCTGGAACGATGGTCTGGCGATGCATCTCCTGGCGGAAGAACTGGTCGAGCAGCGGCCAAACCTGTTCGCGCGGGACGAGGTTGCCGGTTGGATTGTGGGTCATTGCCTCGCCGAAATTGCCGGATTCGAAGGCAAAGCGGATGTCATGTGCCTCGCCCAGCCATGCGTCGAAATGCGAAACCATGTGCAGCAGCACCTCGTCGCAATCGGTGATGAGCAGCGGACGTTTGGTGGTTCCGGCCATCAGCGTTCGAGCTCCGCGCGGGCGGCAACCAGCCGCTCTGGCTTTACCCCGATTGCTGCCGCAACCTGCAACAAATCAGGTTCATGGGCCTCGAGAAACGCCAGTGTTGAGGCGAGAAGCCGCCTCTCTCCGGCACGATTGCGGAGTTCGTCCGCAGTCAAACCGGTGAGGTCAAGGAACCGCAAGGCCCGACGTTCGTCGGTGAGGGTTACGGCCAATGCGGCGAGGGCGAGCGCTTCGCAATCGCCGGGCGCTTCATTTGTCGAGTGGCTTAACATCGCCTATTCGCGTCAGGATCCAGGTTCGGGGGTAAGAAGGTTTGGCTAGAATATTGGTTGTCGAGGACAACGCCCTCAACATCAAGCTGTTCTGCGACCTGCTGAACGCGCACGGCCACGAGACCGAGCCGGTGACCGACAGCCGGGAGGCGCTGGACGCTGCGCGCAGCTTCAAGCCGGACCTCGTCATCACCGACATCCAGCTCCCTTACGTGACCGGCATTGAACTGATGGAGCTCCTCCGCGCTGACGAGGAGCTGAAGGATGTGCCGATCATGGCTGTCACCGCCTATGCCGCGGCCGGCGACGACGAGCGGATCCGCGCTGCCGGGGCGCAAGCCTATGTCTCCAAACCCATTTCGGTGATGCGTTTTGCCGAAACTGTGGACCAGTTGCTGGAGGGCGGAAGACTGGATGAAGGATCCAACCATTCCAGCCAGTGATCCGGCTTTGGCAGGATGATCTGCCGATGATGAAGCGTTGCAACTTCCGGTGAAGGTTCCCCGGTCAGCAGGCTGAACGCCTCGCCAACTTCGGGATGAGTCTGGGTTACGGCCGCAATGCCGATGAATTCCCCTTCGACCGGCGAGAAGAGCCATTTGTTCTTCCGCTTTGCCTTTGGGTCGTCGGGAGTTGTGAATTCGTAGAATCCGTCGGCGATCGCCAGGCAGCGCTTGGTGAATTTCCGCCCTTCGGACTTCAGGTTGAACACCGGCTTGCCATGCGTGCCCGGCCAGCTCCATCGGCGGATGATCAATTCGAGGCCGTTTTGACCCATGCGGACGATCGGCGCGGGATCGGTAATTCGGATGTCGGTCGGCTGAAGGTTGGGAATGCCTTCCGGGAAGTGCAGCTGGTGGCCCAGGCCTTCGAATATCTGCCGGATCGCGTCGGCGCCTTTGTGCAGTCGGTAAAGATTGCACATCGCCTCGCGCCTTTCCCTTAGTCGAACAGGCTCGAGACGCTGCTTTCGTCGGCAATTCGGTGGATCGCTTCGCCGAACAGCGGTGCAATGGTGAGACGCCGGATCTTGCCGTCTTCGCTGAGGCCCTCACGGAAGATTGAGTCGGTGACGACGAGCTCGGTCAATACGCTAGCCGCGACGCGAGCCTCGGCCGCACCGGACAGGACCCCGTGGCTGCAATAGGCCATGACCTCGGTCGCGCCCTGCTCCTTCAGCGCCGCCGCGGCGTTACAGAGCGTTCCGGCGCTATCGACGATGTCGTCGACGAGGACGCAGCAGTGACCCTCCACATCGCCGATGATATGCATCACCTCGGATTCGCCGGCGCGCTCGCGGCGCTTGTCGACGATGGCCAGCGGCGCGTTGTCCAGCCGCTTGGCGAGGCTTCGTGCACGGACCACGCCGCCGACGTCAGGTGAAACCACCATCAGCTTCTTGTTCTGGTACCGGGCCTGGATATCGGCCGCCATGACCGGTGCCGCCCAGAGATTGTCGGTCGGGATGTCGAAAAAGCCCTGAATCTGCCCAGCGTGCAGGTCCATCGTCAGGACGCGATCGGCGCCCGCAACCGTGATGATGTTGGCAACCAGCTTTGCAGAGATCGGTGTACGAGGCCCGGGCTTTCGGTCCTGACGCGCATAGCCGAAATAGGGGATGACCGCCGTGATCCGCTTTGCCGAAGCGCGCTTCAGCGCGTCGATGCAGATCAGCAACTCCATCAGATTGTCGTTGGTCGGGAAGCTGGTCGACTGGACCACGAACACGTCTTCGCCGCGGACATTTTCGTGGATTTCGACGAATACTTCCTCGTCCGCGAAGCGCCGGACGCTTGCCTGGGTCAACGGCAGCTCAAGATAATCCGCGATCGCGCGGGCGAGCGGCAGGTTCGAATTACCGGCAAGCAATTTCATTGTGACGATCCCGTGTCAGCTGGCCCTTATCGCGCCCCTTAGAAAGCATGTGCCGCAAGGGCAAGGTTGCGCTGGCGGCTGGCGGCATTAAATCCAGCAGCGTGACGACAAGCCTTCGCATCGCACTTGTGCAGCTGAGCCAGCGGATCGGCGATCTGGCCGGCAATGCCGAACGAATGCTGGAATGGCGCGCCAAGGCAGCCGCCCAAGGAGCCGAACTGGTTTTGGTGCCGGAATTGCAGCTGACCGGTTACCCGCCCGAGGACCTTGTCCTGAAACCTGAATTCGTGCGGCAGACGATGGAGACGGCGGAGCGGCTGGTCGATGCGACGGTCGACGGCGGACCCGCGCTCTTGTTCGGATCCATCCATTCCGAAGGCGGCGCCAATTATAATTGCGTGATCCTGGCGGAAGGCGGGAGGATCGTCGGACGGCGGTTGAAGCATGAACTGCCCAACTACGGCACCTTCGACGAAAAGCGCGTGTTCACGTCGGGTCCGCTTCCAGAGCCAATCCTGTTCAGGGGCGTGAAGCTGGGGGTTCCGATCTGCGAGGATATTTGGGCTGAGCGGGTCTGTTCGCATCTGGCCAAGCAAGGAGCCGAAATCCTGCTGTCACCCAATGGCAGCCCCTATGAGGTGGACAAGGATAGCCTCCGCCAGCGGCAGGTTCGCGAGCGGGTGATCGAAACTGGCCTGCCGCTCGTCTATCTCAATCGAGTGGGCGGCCAGGACGAGCTGGTGTTCGACGGATCGAGCTTCGTCACCAACGATGACGGGTCGATCGCGGTCCAGTTGCCGGACTTCGAGGAAGCGATGGAGCTGACCGATTGGGTGAGGACGCCTAACGGCTGGCGCTGCGAGTCTGGCCAGCGCGCCGCCCTCTCGCCCTATCCGGAGGACATGTACCGGGCGATGATGCTGGCTCTGCGCGACTATGTGGGAGCCAACGGTTTTCCGGGCGTGATCCTCGGCCTGTCGGGCGGAATCGACAGCGCATTGTCGGCGGCGGTGGCGGTGGATGCGCTTGGCGCCGACAAGGTTTGGTGCGTGATGCTGCCTTCCAAATATACCAGCGATGAGAGTCTCGAGGACGCAGAGGCGTGTGCGAGGCTGCTCGGAGTACGTCATGACGTCATTCCCATTGTTGCCGGTGTCGGTGCGCTGGACGAGATGCTGGCCAAGGCATTTGACGGATCCCAGGCGGGTCTCGCCGAGGAGAATATCCAGTCGCGCCTGCGCATGGTGACCCTGATGGCGCTCAGCAACCGCTTCGGCCACATGCTTCTGACGACCGGGAACAAGAGCGAAATGTCGGTGGGCTATGCGACGCTTTATGGCGACATGGCGGGCGGTTATTCGGTGTTGAAGGACGCCTATAAGACGACCTGCTTTGCGCTATCGAGATGGCGCAATTCCGTGCAGCCGGAGGGAGCGTTCGGGCCGGCCGGGCCGGTGATGCCGCAGAGAGTGATCGACAAGCCGCCGACCGCGGAGCTCCGTCCCAACCAGAAGGACGAGGACAGCCTTCCGTCCTATGAGCTGCTCGACCGAATCCTCGAAGCGCTGGTCGAAAAGGAAATGTCGGTGAAGGAAGCGGCGGCAGCTACAAATGCCGACATCGCCATCGTCGCGGATATCGAGCGGAAGCTGCTTCGGGCAGAATATAAGCGCCGGCAGGCGCCCCCTGGCGTAAAGCTCGGCACACGAAACTTCGGGCGCGATCGGCGTTACCCGATCACCAACGCCTTCCACACCAGCTGATAGGATCGACCCTATGACCCGCATATTGGCCGCGGCCGCCCTGCTCCTCGTCGCCGCTTGCGGCCAGCATGAGGGCCATGATGTTGCCGCCAACGAAGCTGCCGAGGCGCCTGCCGCACCGGCGGCGGCCGACAGCGTTCCTTCGCTCGACGGCGATTGGAGCGTCGCTTCTATCGATGGAAAGCCCGTCGGATCGGGATCGATGACGGCCAGCTTTTCGGGCGGCAAGGCCAACATCGCTTCGGGCTGCGTTCGCCGCGGTTTGACCTATACGCAAAAGCGCAATGTCGTTTCGTTCGCCGTCGATCCCGGCGGAAGCGCCAATTGCGAGGGTCGGGGGACCAGCGCGGAGCATGAGGCCGCCTATGCCGCCTTGCAGGGTGCGACGATCGCCATCTTCGGGAAGGAAGGCAAAGAGGCCAATCTGTCCGGCACCGGGGGCAACCTGGCGCTTGAGCGCCGCTAGCCATTTCCGACAGGCGAGTGCTAGGGGCGCGCCATGACCGTTGTTACCCGCTTCGCACCTTCGCCGACCGGCCGCCTTCATGTCGGAAATATCCGGACCGCGCTCCATAACTTCCTGTTCTCCAGGAAGCATGGTGGGCGGTTCCTGCTGAGGATCGACGATACCGACCTTGAGCGGAGTCGCGAAGAATATGTCGAGGCGATCGTCGACGACCTCAGCTGGCTGGGGCTCAAGACTGACGCCATGGTTCGCCAGTCGGAGCGATTTGCCCTCTACGAGCGCGAGTTTGAGCGGCTCAAAACTGCCGGCCGGGTCTATGCCTGTTACGAAACGCCGGAAGAGCTGGAGCTGAGGCGCAAGGTGCTGCTCGGTCGCGGCCTTCCGCCGGTCTATGAGCGGAAGGCGGAAGGTTCACCCGTACCCGAGGACGTCGCACCGCACTGGCGGTTCAAGCTGGACCACGATCATCCAATCGAATGGGACGACCTTATTCGCGGCCACCAGAAGTTCGACCCCAAGCTGATCAGCGATCCGGTGATCCGCCGCGCCGACGGAAGCTGGCTTTACCTGCTGCCCAGCGTCATCGACGACATCGACCTTGAGATCACCAACATCGTCCGCGGCGAAGACCATGTGTCGAACAGCGCAGTCCAGTTGCAGATGTTCGCGGCGCTGGGAGCCGAGCCGCCCAAGCTGGCCCATGAAGCGCTGCTGGTCGCGGCGGAGGGCAAGCTGTCGAAGCGGCTCGGATCCTATGGCGCGGAGCATCTGCGCGAGGAAGGCGTCGAGCCGATGGCGCTGCTTTCGCTGCTGGCGCGTATCGGTACTTCGGAGCCGGTCGAAGCCGTGCCCAGTCTCGACGGCCTGGCCGCGACATTCGACTTTGCGCATTTCGGCCGGGCGCCGGCCCATTTCGATCCTCATGACGTCGAATTGCTCAACGCCAAGCTGCTCCACCATCTGGACCATAAGGACGTCTCCGATCGCCTGCCCGATGGCGTTGGCGAGGAAGAATGGCTCGTACTCCGCGGCAACCTCGGCCATCTCGCCGAAGCGGCCGAGTGGATCCCTGTCCTGAGCGGAGAGATAGACGCGGCGGAAGTCGTGCAAGACGACAAGCCGCTGCTGGACGAAGCTGCAAGGCTTGCCACGTCCCTCGACTGGTCGGACGACCCCTGGCATGCGCTGACCGACCAGCTGAAGGCATCGAGCGGCCGGAAAGGCCGTGCCCTGTTCCGGCCGCTGAGGCTGGCGATCACTGGCCGCGAGTCCGGTCCGGAAATGGCGCCGCTGGTCAGGCTGATCGGCAAGGAGCGGACAGTGCAGCGGCTTCAAAAATCAGCATTGGCGTGAAATCCAGCCGTTAAATTGCCTCTTGCCGAAGCAATGTAATGATGTAACATCGCAATTATCAACGGCAGGAGATTTGCGATGCTCGCTTACGCCGCCAACAGCCGCCGGGTTGCCGGCCGCTCCAACTCCCCAAGCGCCCTGGTGCTCATCGTGGCCGGACATGCCGCAGCGATTGCAGCAGTGATGGCAGCCAAGATGGATATCGTGACGATTCCGCGTATCGATCCGACGGAGCTGATCGAGATTCCGGTCGCTCCGCCGCCGCCGCCTTCCCCGAGTCCTCCCTACAAATCCAGGCCGGCCGAACAGGTCACTCAGCCAACGTTCATCGACCGAACGGATAGTATCGTCGACATGAACGCGCCGCTTTCATCCAGCCTCGCGCAAGGAACGGCCATCGAGGATATCGGTGCGGTCATCGGCTCCGACTTCTCCTTCGTCGACCCGCCCAAGCCGGCGCCGGTTCGCGTAGCCGCCCGCTTCAACACGCCGGCAAGCGCACTGAAGCCGCCATACCCCAACGACAAGTTGCGCCTGGAGGAAGAGGCGACACTAAGGCTCAAGTTGACGATCGATGCCCGAGGGCGCGTGACATCGGTCGAGCCGGTGGGCGCGGCCGATCCCAGCTTCCTGGAGGCGGCACGACGTCACATCATCCGGGCCTGGCGCTACAAGCCCGCGACCGAGGACGGCGTCGCGGTCGGATCTTCGACAGTGATCAATCTTTCCTTCCGGTTGGAGGAGGTGTGAGCATCGCGGTGGCACGGGGCTGGCACTACGCCTCGTGCACTGATGGGGGCTGGCCCCGAGGGCCAGGGGGCCCTACATACGCGGCCATGGCGATCCTACCCCCGATGGTCGGCCCACGTGCCGCCTTGCGTGACCTGGCCGCGTTCATGCGGCAGCGCAGCCGCGACCAGGTGATCGGAGCAATGCTGGCGGTTCTGGTGACGATTATCATCGTCATCGTTTTCATCGTCGATTCGTCGATCAACACAGCCCCGCCGCCGCAGATCGTCTATGTCGAGAATTATGGGCCGGACCGTACCGACGCCGACATTATTCGTGACCAGAAGAAAGCATCCGAGGACCGGAAGAAGGCCGAGGAAGCGCGCCGCAAGGAGTTTGAGAAACTCCAAAAAGAACTGGGCATCGAGTAGCGCGCATTGAGCGACCGGCGCTTCATGCTCGAAGCGGCGCGGCTCGGCGAAGCCGCCCGTGGCCGCACCGCCCCAAACCCCAATGTCGGCTGCCTGATCGTCAAAGACGGCGAGGTCGTCGGCCGAGGAGCGACCGCTCCCGGTGGCCGGCCGCACGCCGAAGCGGTGGCGCTGGCCGATGCAGGTACCAAGGCAAAGGGCGCTACCCTCTATACGACCCTGGAGCCCTGCGCCCACGCCAGCGAGCGCGGGCCGACCTGCTCAACCCTGATCCCCGAGGCCGGAATCGCCCGGGTGGTGATCGGCATCAAGGATCCCGACCCGCGAACGGCCGGGCAAGGCATCAAGCTGCTGAAAGCCGCCGGGATCGAAGTGAAGACGGGCGTCGGCCGGGAGTTCTCCAAGGACAGCATGTCCGGCTATCTGAGCCGGGTCGAGCGGGGCCGGCCGCGCATCACGTTGAAGCTTGCACTGTCGATCGACGGCAAGATCGCGCTTCCTTCTGGCGAATCCAAATGGATCACGGGCGAGGATGCGCGCGCGCATGTCCATCTGGAACGGGCGTCGAGCGACATGATCCTGGTTGGGCGCGGGACATATATGGCCGATCAGCCCAAGCTGGACGTGCGCCTGCCGGGGTTGGAACAATGGTCGCCGAGACGCGCGCTGTTGACCCGCGGCGAAGCGGTCAAGGGATGGGAAATCCTTTCTTCTCCGAAGGATGTCTATCGACTTCATGACGTCAACGACCTTCTGGTCGAGGGCGGTTCGGCCACTGCGACCGCATTCCTGGCGGCCGACCTGGTCGACCGGATCCTGATCTACCGGGCGCCGATCTTGGTCGGCGAGGGCAAGTCGAGCGTCGGCTACATCGGGCTGGACGCAATTGCTGACGCCCATGGCCGGTGGAAAGCCGGGGACGGCTCGCGGCTTGGCATCGACCGGCTCGAAGTCTACGAGCGCGTTCGCAATTAGGAGAGCGGACCGCCCATGTTCACCGGCATCATCACCGACATCGGCACTGTCCGCAAAGCCGAGCAGAAGGGCGACCTGCGCCTCACCATCGGTTGCGAATATGACCTGGATACCGTCGACCTGGGCGCATCGATCGCCTGTTCCGGCGCCTGCCTGACCGTGGTCGACAAGGGCCAGGACTGGTTCGCGGTCGACATCAGCCAGGAGACTGTGTCCAAGACCGCGCCGGGACTTTGGACCGAAGGTGCGCGCCTCAATCTGGAGCGGGCGCTGAGGGTCGGCGACGAATTGGGCGGCCATATCGTTACCGGGCATGTTGACGCGGTCGCCACCGTGACTCGCGCCGAAGAGGTTGGCGGTAGCATCGACATCAGCATCGAGGCGCCGCGCGCGCTTGGCGGCGGCATCGCGCCCAAGGGATCGATCGCGCTCGACGGCGTTTCGCTGACCGTCAACGAAGTTGAAGATGCGGGCGATGCCACCAGCTTCACGATCAACCTGATCCCGCACACCGCCGAGCACACTACGTTCGGCGGGATCGCGGCGGGGCGGAAGCTGAACCTCGAGATCGACGTGCTGGCGCGTTACCTCAAGCGGATGACCGACGCGCGCGGCTAACGCCATCAGGCCGCGAGCCGATCCAGCTGCTCGCTGATTTCCATCCAAAGCGCCTCGGCTTCTTGCAGTTCCGCGGCTGCCTTCGCGCGGCGGCGGCCAAGTTCGGCCATGGACAATGAGGCGAGCGCCGGCTCGGCGGCGGCCGGATCCGCCATCGCCTGATCGATGGAAGTGCACAGCGCCGCGAGGCGGATACTGGCCGCCTCGGCATCCGTCGCGGCCTTCTTGAGCGCTCGCGAGTCATCGCGGGCCCTATATTCGGCCTTGCGTTCAGCCTTTGAGGCTTTCGGCTTCTTCTCGCCCTTGGGCTGGTTCCTGCCGAGGACGAAGTCGATGTAATCGTCGATGCTGCCGGCATAGTCGACCGCCATGCCATGTTCGACCAGCACCAGCCGATCGGCGGTCAGCTCGACCATATGGCGATCGTGGCTGATGAGGATGACGGCGCCGTCATAGCCATTGAGCGCCTGGACCAATGCTTCGCGGGCATCGACGTCGAGGTGGTTGGTCGGCTCGTCGAGGATCAACAGGTGGGGCGCATCGCGGGTGATGAGCGCCAGGGCGAGACGGGCGCGCTCGCCGCCGGACAGCTTTCCGACCAGCGTAGTCGCCTTTTCGCCCGAGAAGCCAAACCGGCCAAGCTGCGCGCGGACCGCGCCGGGCGTCTTGCCTTCCATCGCGCGGGTCATGTGCTGGAGCGGGGTTTCGTCGCCGTGGAGTTCCTCCACCTGATATTGAGTGAAGTAGCCGACCCGCATCTTGCCGGAAGAGGTGACCGTGCCCGCCATCGGGCTTAGCTGCGCCGCGAGCAATCGGGCCAGCGTGGTCTTGCCGTTGCCGTTGCGGCCGAGCAGCGCGACGCGGTCGTCGGGATCGATGCGCAGGTTAAGCTGCTGCAAGACCGGCGAGTCTTCCGCATAACCTACCGACGCCATGTCGAGGGTGATCAGCGGCGGCCTCAGTTCCGTCGGACTTGGGAAATCGAAGCTCAGGCTCGGATCTTCCGCAAGCGCAGCGATGGGCTGCATCTTCGCTAGCATCTTTGCGCGCGACTGGGCCTGCTTGGCGGTCGATGCGCGGGCGCTGTTCCGGGCGATATAATCCTGCAGCCGGGCACGCTGGGCTTCCTGGGCAGCGCTGGCGGCGGCGATCTGCGCAGCGCGTTCGGCGCGTTGCCGTTCAAAGCCGTCATAATTGCCGGAATAAAGGCTGATCTTGCCGCGTTCGAGATGAAGGATGGTATCGACGACGTTATTCAGCAGGTCGCGTTCGTGGCTGATGACAACGAGCGTCCCCGAATAACCTTTGAGGAAATTCTCCAGCCACAATGTCGCTTCGAGATCGAGGTGGTTCGAAGGTTCATCGAGCAGAAGCACGTCCGGCGCCGAAAACAGGAGCGCGGCGAGCGCAACGCGCATCTTCCAGCCGCCGGAATAGCTGTCGAGCGGAAGGCCCTGCATCTCCTCATCGAAGCCGAGGCCGAGGAGAATGCGGCCCGCCCGCGCGGGAGCGCTGTAGGCGTCGATCGCCAGCAGCCGGTCGTGGATATCGCCGAGGCGATGGGGGTCGGTGCAATGCTCCGCCTCATCGAGCAGCGATGCGCGCTCGATATCGGCGGCCAGTACCGCTTCGAAAGGGGTTTGTGTGCCGCTTGGTGCTTCCTGCGCGATATAGCCGAGCCTGGTGCGGCGCGGCATTTCAATCTCGCCCTCGTCGGCTTCGAGTTGCCCGACGATGACCTTCATCAGGGTCGACTTTCCCGCGCCATTACGGCCGATCAGCCCGACCTTGCTTCCAGGCGTGATCGCCGCGGTCGCGCGGTCGAGGATCGCGCGCCCGCCAAGGCGCACCGTGATTCCATTGATGGTCAGCATGGAGGGGCCCCTAGCCGCCAATCGTGGCAAACCCAAGACGCAGAATTTCGCCAATCTGCGCTTTTCGTATCGACCGTGCTAGAAGCCGCATCATGTCCAAGGCAGTCAAATCATGAGCGTCGCCTTCCGCCGGGAAAGCGATGAAGAACATCTCGAGCCGAAGTTTGAGCTGCCGATCCCCCCTGGGCCGAATTTGGTAACGCCGCGCGGTTTCGAGTTGATCAGGGCGCGCAACGAGGAGCTGGAAGCCAAGCTTGAGAGCCAGATGTCCGAAGAGGAACGCAAGTCCGTGCTGCGCGATGCCAAATACTGGCGCCAGCGGCTGGCAAGCGCGGAGCTTGCGCCACCTGCGGATGGCAGCGAAGTCGCGCTGGGGACACGTGTCACTTTCGTGCGCAATGGCCAAACACAGACGCTGGACGTGGTCGGGCATGACGAAAGCGAACCGTCCGCCAACCGCGTCGCTTTCACTGCCCCGCTGGTTCGTGCGCTGATGGGTGCGGAAATCGGCGACGAAGTCGAGTTTGCGTCGGATGACGAACCCATTTTGATCTTGGCCGTTACGGCATCAAGCGTATAATGTGATACAGAGTCTGAACTGGGTCGTTTTTCCCTAGATTATCACATTATGGTGTGATAGCG
Source organism: Sphingomonas caseinilytica (assembly GCF_023516455.1). GTDB lineage: Bacteria > Pseudomonadota > Alphaproteobacteria > Sphingomonadales > Sphingomonadaceae > Sphingomicrobium > Sphingomicrobium caseinilyticum. The sequence continues at coordinate 309,132 of NZ_JAMGBA010000002.1, forward strand.
GCCCCGCCATGTCCACGACTCTGATTGAGCGGCTGACCGCGCTGGTAGACAGCGGCGAAGCTAGCCGCAGCGGGCTGGCGCGTGCCGCCGGACTTCACCCCAATTCCCTGCGCAAGCTGGGCGCCACCGACTGGAACCCGACGGCCGATACGCTGGTGCGGCTGGAGAAGCTGATCGACGGCGGAGTCCAGGACGTTCTGGTCGGGGCCGAAGCGATCATCAACGAAGCGCGCAACGGACGCATGTTCATCCTGGTCGACGACGACGACCGGGAGAATGAGGGCGACCTGGTCATCCCCGCGCAGATGGCGACACCCGATGCGATCAATTTCATGGCCCGGCACGGCCGCGGCCTCATCTGCCTGGCGCTGGGCAAGGAACGGGTCGACCAGCTGGGCCTGGAGCCGATGGCGCGGGTCAACGGGACGAGCATGGAGACGGCCTTCACCGTCTCGATCGAGGCCCGCGAAGGAGTGACGACGGGGATCAGCGCCGCCGACCGGGCGCGGACCATCGCGGTCGCGATCGACGCGGGCAAGGGGCCGGACGCGATCGTTTCGCCGGGTCATGTCTTCCCGCTGGTCGCCCGTCCGGGCGGCGTGCTGGTGAGGGCCGGCCATACTGAGGCGGCGGTCGACGTATCGCGGCTTGCCGGCCTCAATCCCAGCGGTGTGATCTGCGAGATCATGCGCGAGGACGGGACGATGGCCCGGCTCGACGATTTGATGGAGTTCGCCAAGATCCACGGCCTCAAGATCGGGACGATCCGCGACCTCATCGCCTATCGGCTGAAAAAGGATCATATGGTGGAGCGGGTTGCCGAGACCCGCTTCACCTCCCGGTCCGGGGCGAGCTGGAACGCCGAGGTTTTCCGCGACAAGGCGAGCGGTGAGGAGCAGCTCGCGCTGGTTCATGGGGCGATCGACCCGGGCCAGCCAACGCTGGTCAGGATGCATTCGATCGACCTGTTCGCCGATGTGCTGGGCGAGAAGTCCCAGCGCGCCGGGCTGCTCGACGGCGCCATGGCGATGATCGAGGCGGAAGGATCGGGGGTAATCGTTGCGCTGCATGCGGCGGCGCCGGGATCGCTGTCGCTGTCGGCCAACCTCCGATCCGGCAAGCCAGCCGAGAGCAGCCAGGCGCTGAGGAGTTATGGGATCGGAGCACAGATCCTGGCCGCGCTCGGAATCCACGACATGATCCTCTTGTCCAATACGCGGCATTCGCCGGTCGGCCTGTCCGCCTATGGGCTGGCGATCGTCGAAGAGCGCTGCATCCAGACTCCGGAGAAATAGCTTGGCCCATGTGCTGATTGCCGAGGCGCGATTCTACGCGCATCTCAACGACATGCTGCTGGATGGAGCGCGGGGCGCGATCGAGGCGGCCGGACACAGCCACGAGACGATCACCGTTCCGGGAGCGCTCGAGCTTCCCGGCGCGGTCGCACTGGCGGCGGAGAGCGGAAACTATGACGCCTTTGTCGCGCTGGGCGTCGTCATCCGCGGCGAAACCTATCATTTCGAAATCGTCGCCGGTGAAAGCGCGCGCGGGCTGATGGCGCTGACCATGGACGGGCTGGCCGTCGGCAACGGCATCTTGACCGTGGAAAATGAAGCGCAGGCGATCGCTCGCGCCAACCCGAAGCACGCCAACAAGGGCGGAGGCGCGGCTGAGGCTGCCCTGGCGTTGCTGGAGCTGAAGTCGAAACTTAGCTGAGGGCGAGCCAGAGTTCGTTTCGGCGTAGCGGCCCGGGGACCATGGGCGAGTTGTAGAAGGCATATTCGGGCTCGCCCCGCGACGTCACGCCGCGTTTGGATAGCCAGCCGCGCAGGCGATCCTCCTGCTCCCGCAACAGAGCATCGGTCCATCGCCCGGAGAAACTGACGACCGCGACCTTCCGCGCCGGAAGCTCGACGAGCTCGACTCCCTCCGGCGGATCAGGGAGCTCATCGGCGCCGAGGCCCAACGGCATGACCACGCGGGTCCGCCAAGCGCCTTCCAGATCATCGTCGAACAGGGGCGGATCGCTGGCCATGGGCGCGCCTGAATCCTGGATCACCGGATTGAGCATCGGCAATTCGTCGCCGTCCCGGGACTTGGCGGCGAGGAAGTCGGCAAGGACCCGATGGCCCTCGTCCAATGCCTCGCGGCGCGGCCCGTTGACCACCGTTTCGGCAACGATCAGCGCCGGATAGTCACGGATCTGGTGATCGCCGTCGCTTTCCAGTGCCCGGAAATCGGGCTCCTCTTGGGCACGTTCACGGAAATAATAATAGGCCGCACCGCCGAGCAGAGCTGCGCCGACGGCCGCACCCGCCATCACGTCCTTGCGCATATCGTCCTCCCTTTGCGAAAGGGAGGAACCGGTCAGGCCGCTTCCTGTTCCCCAAGCGCTGGATAATCGACATAGCCTTCGGGGCCGCCGGAGTAGAATGTGCGCGGATCGCCCGGGTTGAGCGGCGCATCGATGGCGATGCGCTTCACCAGGTCCGGGTTGGCGATGAACAGACGGCCGATGCTGACCGCGTCGGCGGTGCCCGCGGCGATACGAACCCGCGCGTCGATCCAATCATGGTCGCTGTTGATCACGATCTTGCCGGAATAATGTTGGCGCATGGCCGGGCTGACCGGCTCGGTCGGTACCGACCCGGCCGATGTGGCCTTATAAGGTTCGCGAAGCTCAATCCACGGAACGCGGAGCTCCTCAAGCAGCTTGGCCAGCTCCGTGAAGAGCGCGATCGGGTCACTGTCCTCGACACCCTGCACGAGGATGTTGGGCGAAAAGCGGATTCCGACGCGGTCCATGCCGATAGCGCCGCCGACTGCTTCCAGCACCTGCCGGACGAAGCGGAGACGATTGTCGATCGAGCCGCCGTAGGCGTCGTCCCGGTGATTGTCGGAATCGCGGAGGAACTGGTCGACCAGATAGCCATTGGCGCCGTGGATCTGGACGCCATCGAATCCTGCCTCGATCGCGTTGCGTGCCGCCGTCACATAGTCGCCGATGATCCGGTCGATGTCGGCCTGTGTGGCGGCCCGCGCCTCTTCATAAGGCTTCTTGCCTTCATAGGTGTGGGCAAAGTCGGGCGCTGTCGTGGCGGAGGAAGAAACCGGCTTACCGCCACCGAGGTCCGAATGGACGAGGCGGCCCATGTGCCACAGCTGGGCGACGATCCGCCCGCCGGCCCGGTGGACCTCCTGCGTTACGGTTTTCCACCCATCGACCTGCGCCTCGCTCCAAAGGCCCGGGGCATTCGGCCAGCCAAGTCCTTCGCGGGAAATTCCCGTCGCTTCGGAAATGATAAGGCCGGCACCGGCGCGCTGGGCATAGTAACGAGCCATCAATTCGTTAGGCACGCCTTCCCGGCCGGCGCGGGCGCGGGTCAAGGGCGCCATGAAGATCCGGTTGGGGAGATCGATCGATCCAAGCTGGAGCGGGTTGAATAGGCTAGGCATCAAAGTCCTTTCACGAACATGCGAGGCGTTCCCCAGCGCCGCGGCGGAAGATAGTTTCGACGGAAAACCGGTTCAATCGCGGAATCGCTGGGCATCCATAAATAGAACTTATGGGACCGAAGGTCGGTTATCGCTTCCGCTCTTGCCCAATTCCCCCTAGTGGGCGCGGGTGAGCAAACAGAAGTCCCAATCGCTTGCGTTTATCGCACTGCTGGTCGGCAATTTGGCGCTTGCCTGCGGCCCCTTCCTGGTTCGAACCAGCGGAGTCGGCCCAGTTGCGGCGGGATTCTGGCGGCTTGCGCTCGCGCTTCCATTCCTTTGGGCGATTGCCTGGATGTTCCGCCAGCCGGTGCATTGGCCGCGCGCTAAGCTGACCATCGCGGTGCTGGCTGCGGCCTTCTTCTTCGCCGCCGACCTGGCCGCGTGGCATGCCGGAATCCTGCTCACCAAGCTCGGCAACGCCACCTTGTTCGGCAATATCTCCAGCTTCTTCTTCGCGGCCTGGGGACTTTGGCTCGCCCGTAAATGGCCCACGTCGATCCAGGCGCTTGCGCTAAGCCTTGCCGCGCTAGGGTGCGGCCTCCTCATGTGGGGCAGCGCGGAGCTGTCGGCGGAGAATCTTCGCGGAGACTTGCTCGCCGCCTTGGCCGGCCTGCTCTACACCGGCTATCTGATCCTGGTCGAACGGACGCGGGGAGAGCTCCAACCTCTGCCTCTGCTGTTCCTGGCCAGCCTGTTCGGTGCTGCAATGTTGCTCCCGGCCGCGATCACCGCCGGCGAACAGATATTTCCCGAAAATTGGGCGGGCCTGTTCGCGCTTGCGCTGTGCAGCCAGGTCATCGGCCAGGGACTGCTGGTCTATGCGCTGGGACATGTGCCGCCCTTGGTCGTGGGCGTTGCGATGCTGACCCAGCCCGCGCTCTCAGCCCTGCTTGGCTGGATCTATTATGGTGAGACACTGACCGGCCGTGACTTCGCCGGAGCCGCGATGATTGTCGCTGCGCTGATCCTGGTTCGCCTGAAGCAGAAAGGCGGAGCCGCCTTGCACGAACCGGCGGTGGCGCCCAATTAGCGCGCATGGACGAAGCGACTCCGACTCCGCTTGAACGCATCCGCCTGAAGCTCGCACTGGCCGTTGGAGAGAATGCGGCATTCGACGGCTGGAGCCTGAAGGCGGTTGAGAGCGCGGCAGAGCAAACCGGTATCGATCCGGCGCAGGCGCGGCTCGCCTTTCCAAAGCAGCCGGCACAAATGTTCGACGCCTATATCCATGGGATCGACGCCGCACTGGAAGCGCATTTCACGCCGGAGCGGATCGACGCGATGAAGATTCGCGATCGGATCCGAGCCCTTATCTGGCACCGGCTGGAATTGATGGCGCCGGCACGCGAGGCTGTTCGGACGGGCCTTTCGATCTTCGCCATGCCGCTGAATATTCCGCTGGCGCTGGCCGCTGGCTGGCGTTCGGCCGACCTGATGTGGCGATTGGCCGGCGATACAGCGACCGATTACAATCATTACACCAAGCGGCTGATCCTTTCGGGCGTCTATGGCTCCACGCTTCTGGTCTGGCTGGACGACCAGAGTGAGGGTTTGATGGAAACGGGCGCTTTCCTCGACCGGAGGCTGGCCGACGTGATGCGGTTCGAAAAATGGAAGGCAAACTGGAAAGGCAATGAGCTCCACCGGCCGAGCCTGACGCGCTTCCTGGGCCGCTTGCGCTACCCGGCTAGGTAGATTCCACACTTCCCACCAGCCATTGTTATTGATAATCGATTGCAAATGACCGGCCCGATCATCCCGCTCGACCAGCTTAAGCTGGGTATCCGCGCGCGAATCGCGGCCATCGATTGGTCTGCATTGGGCGAAAAGGAGGCTTCGCGCCTTCGCCATTTCGGCTTTGACGAGGGCGTGACCGTCGAGCCGTTGCATCTTGGACCATTCGGGCGCGATCCGCTCGCGATCCGCGTTGGCAGGATGACCGTCGCCATTCGCCGGTCGCACGCCCGAGCTGTCAAAGTCGCGACAGAGGACGCATGAACCCGATCCCGCTGGTGGCGGTTGCCGGCAATCCGAATGCCGGCAAAAGCGCCTTGTTCAATGCCCTGACCGGCGCCCGGCAGAAGGTTGGCAATTACCCCGGCGTCACCGTCGAACGGCATGTCGGCAAGGCCAGCCTTCCGGACGGATCGCCTATCGAGCTTGTCGACCTGCCCGGCGCCTATGGCCTGGACCCGACCAGTCCCGATGAAGAGGTTACGCGCGACGTCCTGCTCGGCAAGCAGAAGGGCGAGCGGCTTCCCAATGCGCTGCTGATCGTGGTCGACGCGTCCAACCTCGATAATCACCTACGCTTCGCATTGCAGCTGATCGACCTTGGCCTGCCGACCGTCGTGGCGCTCAACATGGTCGACCTCGCCAAGCGCGACGGATTGGAGCTGGACGCGGCGAAGCTTCAGGAGGAGCTGGGCGTTCCGGTCGTCGAGACAGTCGCCGTCCGCAAGCGCGGCATGGCCGAAATCATGGACCAGTTGCAGTCACTCCTCCTACAGCCGCGCAAGGTCCGCGCCGGCGAGGGCCCGGGCGAGGATCTGCTCCACCTGCAGCGGCGCGCGCGCGAAATCGCGATGGGCGCGATCGTTCGGGAAACGCCGGTGCGGCGGATCACGCACCAGCTCGATGGAATTCTCCTCCATCCGGTCGGCGGGCCGCTGATCCTTGCCGCGATCCTGTTCCTGATGTTCCAGGCGGTCTTTTCCTGGTCGGCGGTTCCGGCCGATGCATTGGAAGCGCTCACGCTCGATGCAGGCCAGGCGATCGGCAATGCCCTTCCCGATGGCTGGTTCCGTTCAATGATCGTGGATGGCATCTTCGCGGGCGTCGGAGCGGTGATCGTATTCCTTCCGCAGATCCTGATCCTGTTCCTGTTCATCCTGGTCCTGGAATCGACCGGCTATATGGTCCGTGCCGCCTTCATCATGGACCGGCTGATGAGCAGCGCCGGTCTTTCGGGCCGTGCCTTCATTCCGCTTCTGTCCAGCTTCGCCTGCGCCGTTCCGGGGATCATGGCGACCCGCACGATCGAGGATCCCAAGGACCGGCTGACGACCATATTGGTCGCGCCGCTGATGACCTGTTCAGCGCGGCTGCCGGTCTACACGCTGATCATCGCAGCCTTCATTCCTGCGATCACGGTCGGTCCGGGTATCGGCTTGCAGGGGCTGGTACTGTTCGGCCTCTATATTTCCGGAATCGTTGGCGCACTGCTTGCTTCGCTGGTCCTCAGGAAAACAGTCGTGAAGGGAGGCGGCGGCCATTTCATGATGGAGCTGCCCAAATATCAGCTTCCTCGCCTTTCCGACGTCGCCATCGGCCTCTGGCAGCGCGCCGCCATCTTCCTGAAGCGCGCCGGTACGATCATCCTGGCCACCACCATCGTCCTCTGGGCGCTCGCCAGCTTCCCGCAGGCTGGGCCGGGCGAAAAGCAGTCCGACGTGTCGATCGCCGGCTATATCGCCGACGGCATCCACACGGTGGTCGCTCCGATCGGTTTCAACAAGGACATCAGCATGGCCTTGCTCCCGGCAATGGCCGCGCGAGAAGTCGCCGTGGCGGCAATCGGCACCGTTTATTCGCTCGATGCGGAAAATGAGCAGGGCTTGCAGACTCTCGAGCAGAGGCTCCACGGGCGCTGGAGCCTCGCAACCGCGCTCGCCTTCCTCGCCTGGTTCATCTTCGCGCCCCAGTGCATCTCGACCATTGCCGTGACCCGCCGCGAAACCAATGGCTGGAAGTGGCCGATGTTCATGGTCGGCTACCTGTTCGTCGTGGCCTATATCGTCGCCGGCGCAACTTATTGGACAGCGGTCGCCTTCGGTCTTGGCTAATGCTCAAGCCCGTCCTAACGCTAATCCGACAAGCGAATATGGGAGAGTGAGATGGCGGGCGTGAACAAGGTGATTTTGGTCGGCAATCTTGGCGCCGACCCCGAGTCCCGCTCGCTCAACAATGGCGGCGAAGTCGTCAACATGCGCATCGCCACGTCGGAAAGCTGGAAGGACCGCGACGGAAACCGCCAGGAGCGGACCGAGTGGCACAATGTGGTGATCTTCAACGAGAATCTGGGCCGGGTCGCCAAGAGCTACCTGCGCAAGGGCAGCAAGGTCTATCTTGAAGGCCAGCTGCAGACCCGCAAATGGACCGACCAGAACGGCAACGACAAATATACGACCGAGGTGGTGCTGCAGCGTTTCCGCGGCGAACTCGTCCTGCTCGATAGTCGCGAGGGTAGCTCGGGCGGAGGCTATGGCGGCGGTGGCGGCGGCAGCTATGGCGACGATTTCGGCGGCGGCGGTGGCGGCGGATCCAAGCCGCAACAGCGCCCGCAGCCTGCGGCGTTCGACACCGACCTGGACGACGACGTTCCGTTTTAAAGGACGCCCAAACGTCTCCCTGAACGTGTTTCAGGGTCCATTTTCGAGCGCCCGCGGATTTCTCCGGTGTGGATGCTGAAACAGGTTCAGCATGACGCCGCTTCTTACTTCCCTAGCTTTTCCTTGAGCGCGGCCAGCGCGGCGAAGGGGCTTGCTTCCTCTTCGCTCATCACGCCTGCTTCCTTGAGCGCTGCGTCCGCACCCGCGCTGCGGGGGTAAGGATCGAGCGAAAGCGAAAGCGTATCGGCAATGGCGCTGCCAAGGTCGATCGCCGAACCATCGTGAAAGACGGTGTCCAGTTCGCCTGCCCCCAGCTCGATCTCATCGTCCGCACCGCCGCCCTTGGGTTCGGGGACGAACAGCAGGTCGAACGGCTCATCGACATGTGCCGGAACCGGATCGCCGGTCGCAACGCAGCTTTGATCGAGCGCAGCCTTCAGTCGCCCATTGGCCCTGACCTTCTGCCCGTCACGCGTCAGGACGGCGTGCGCTTCGAACCGGTCGAGATTCAACAGTCCCAGTCGGTCGGCGACCGCGGCGCGCTCTTCATCGTCGGCGACGATATCCAGCCGGTCGCCGTCGCGAATCTGATCGAGCGCAAGCCGATGGGCAAAATCGCTCAATCGATGCGGCCCTGCATGATTTCCCGGTCGGACTTCCCGTCCAGCCCTTCGTTGAAGCGCCGCAGCGCCTCCGAACAAAATGTCACCGGCGGTTCCATAACGGGCGGATCGTCGCGATAGATGCTGAGGCGAACTGCGTCTCCCCAATCCAACTCGCCCGCCCGTGCACGCCGCCACCAGTCGACTCGGCTGGCCAGCGCACCGACCATGAAGCGGACCTGCTTTCCGATCGACGGGTCGCCGAAACCGTTCTGGCGCATTTGGGCGTCCATGTCGGAAATGAAGCTTTCCGTCAGTGCAACCGAATGGCGCACCGCGTCCTCTTCGCCGTCCTCGAGCCGGAGGATGGTGATTGCAGCCAGGCTGGAGAGTACCGCGAATCGGCCGTCGAGGCTGTCCTCGACTCCGCCCTCCCGATACCAGGCGGGGCGCCGGGCCTCGTTGACCACCGAGCCATAGAGCGCTCCGGCATCGGGCGCCTTGGGCCTCAGTTTTGCCATCAACGAGCGCATCTCCATTCTCCTTATGCGGTCAGCGACTTGCGCCAGCCCTGCCGCTCCGCATATTGAGCCTCGACGCGCTGTTGGACAAGCGCGATCGATTGGAGACGAGATTCAAAATGGCGAAGCGCAGTCTAGTTGCGGCTATCAGTATGGCGCTTGCGCTGTCGGCCTGTGCCGGTTCACGCGATCACAAGGGCTTCGTGCTCGACCCGACCCTGGTCGATTCGATCCAGGCGGGCGTGGACAATAAGGAATCGGTTACCCGCACGATCGGCCGTCCGACCTATACCAGCCAGTGGGACCCGAACGACTGGTACTATGTGTCGCGCAACACCGCGCAGCTGGCATTCCGCGATCCGAAGGTCACCGAGCAGACCGTGCTTCGGGTGAAGTTCGACGCCGCCGGCAACGTCGTGTCGGTCGAAAAGACGGGCAAGGAGACGATCGCTCAAGTCGATCCGTCGGGCGACAAGACCCCGACCCTCGGCCGCAAGCGGAGCTTCTTCGAAGAACTGTTCGGCAATATCGGGACGATCTCGCAACCGGGACTTCCGGGCGCCAGCCAGCAGTAGTCGCCGATTTTCATTGAGCATCATGCTCGCCTCCCTGCGTCGGCGTGCCCCCGGCACGCCATACTAGGGAGCTCCCCCGGAAAGGCTGCGCGTGCTGCTTGTCGACATCCGCTATGCCGCCTAAGCGTTCGCGCATGACCGCGACGCCCGCCGGCATGACCTATGCCGATTATCTGAAGCTCGATACTTTGCTGTCCGCCCAGCAGCCGCTGAGCGACCTGCATGACGAGATGCTGTTCGTCATCATCCACCAGACCAAGGAACTGTGGATGAAGCAGATGCTGCACGAGGTGCAGCTGGCGATCTCGCTGATCGGCGAGGATCGTTTCGCCGAAGCCTATAAGGCGATGGCGCGGATCAGCCGGATCCAGTCGGTGATGACCTTGTCCTGGGACGTCCTTTCGACGCTGACCCCGGTCGATTATCTGAAGTTCCGCGATGTGCTGGGGACATCGTCCGGCTTCCAGTCTTCGCAATTCCGCGAAATCGAGTTTCGCCTCGGGCTCAAGGAACCGAACTTCATCAATCATTATGCCGAGGGCAGCGAAGATCAGGCGAAGCTCCGCCGCGCGCTGGCGGAACCGAGCCTACGGGAAGCCGCGCACGGGGCGTTGCAGCGCGCGGGGTTCGATCTTGGCGACGGCTCGACCGAGGCTGTCGCCGCGGCCTGGCTGCAGGTCTATCGCGATGCGGACCGCTGGTTCGACCTATACGAACTGGCGGAAAAGCTGGTGGACATCGATGACGCGCTTGCGGCGTGGCGGCACAAGCATGTGCTGACCGTCGAGCGGATCATCGGCAATCGTCCGGGCACGGGCGGGTCGGCGGGCGCGCCTTATCTTCGCAAGACGCTTGAGAAGCGGGTCTTCCCCGAGCTTTGGTCGCTCAGGACGGAATTGTGAGAGGGCTTGGACTTTGAGCTTCAAGCCGATGTTCGCGAAGAGCCTGGGCGCGGACCCGGCGCGGCTGCATTTCGCGGCGCATAGCCATCACCTCTGGCCCGACGCCTCCTTCGAAGGCCAGGTGCAATGTTGGGAGGACGCAGCTGCACTCGCCGACAACAAGTGGGACAAGGTGATGGGCGAGGTTTGGCCCGAGGCGCAGGCGCATGTCGCGAAGGAACTTGGGTCGGGCGATCCTTCGGCGATCGTCTTTGCGTCCAACACCCACGACCACATCATCCGCCTGGTTGCCGCGTGCCCGAGACAGGAAGGCAAGCCACTTCGGGTCCTCACAAGCGACGGCGAATTCCACTCGGCGCGGCGGCAGATGGCGCGTTGGGCGGAAGGTGGCGAGATCAGCCTTTCAAAGGTTGCGGCCGAACCGTTCGACGATTTCTCCGAGCGATTCCTGGGCGAGGCGCGGAACGGAAAGCATGACCTGATCATGGTCAGCCAGGTGCTGTTCAACAGCGGCCGGCTGTACGATCTTATCCGCGAATTGGCCGAACTGGCGCGAACCGAAGGCCCGTGGGTTGTAGTGGACGGCTATCACGCCTTCATGGCGGTCGAAGCCCCGATCGATGCGGCCGTGGCGTCGTCCATCTTCTACCTCGGAGGTGGCTATAAATATGCCATGGCCGGAGAGGGCATGGGCTTCATGCATTGCCCGCCGGGCTTCGGCCCGCGCCCGCCGATCACTGGCTGGTATGCGGAGTTCGGCGACCTCACGGCGCCGCCGGGAAGCCAGGTCGGTTATACCAGGGACGCCATGCGTTTCATGGGCGCGACCTTCGATCCGTCGGCGCTTTATCGGTTCAACGCAATCCGGCGGACGCTGGAGGAGAATGGAATCAGCACCGGCCGGGTCGCCGCGCGAGTGGCGGGATTGCAGGCGTTGATGCTCGATTTGGTCCGCGACACGGCGCTCGGCGAGGCAGAGCTTCTCAATCCATTGGATAACAAGCCGCACGCCCGCTTCTTCGCCCTCCGCGATTCCCGGGCGCAGCGGTGGTGCGCAGACCTGATGGCGCGAGGATGCGTCACCGACGTTCGCGGCGACGTGCTGCGCATCGGCTTTGGCCTTTATCATGACGAAGAGGATGTGGCGGCCTTCGCCGCGCTGGCGGGCGAGCTGAGCTAGGGCTTGAGGCCGCGCGCGATCAGTTCGTTCGCGTGGGCCGCGACAAGCTCCGCATCCTGCCGGCCCCAGACGCCGAAACGCAGACCCAGGAAGACGTTCATCCCCATGATCGCCCACGCGCGAACCTCGGTGGCGAGCGCCCCGTCGTCGCGCATCTGTCCCTTTGCGGTCGCCTCCTCGAGGCGGGCGGCAATGCGCGCGGCTGCCGTTTCATAGTGGGTTCTAAAGCCTGCCGGGTCGACGAATTCGGCTTCGTCGATGATACGGTAGACTTCCTTATGATCGAATACGAAGCGGAGGTAGGAGGCCAGCGCGAGCCGTTCCCGATCGATCTCGTCGGCTACGCCCTCGATGTCCGGAGCGACATGATCGCGCACCTGCCGGGACATATCGCGGACCAGTGCGGCGAATACTGCCTCCTTGCTGTCGAAATAGGTGTAGAAGGTCCCGAGCGCGACTTTTGCCCGGCCGGTAATGCCGACGATCGAACTGTCGTGGAATCCGCGCTGACCGAACTCGAGCAATGCGGCATCAAGGATTTTACGGAGAGTCTTCTCGCCGCGCGCCGTTCGCGGCGCCTTGCCCTTGCTGGCCGGAGAAGTCGTTCGCCCCACGGAACCATCCGCTAACCGCTGACCCCTACGCTTGTCCACTGCCACCCCCAAATGCATAGCCATGATTTCATAAGTTGAAAGCCGGTTCAACTTTCATTATGCATTGCCTCAAGGCCGTCGATCGGGAACGCCCGGCAAGGCCAGTATCAGGGACCCAAGGGGAGGAATTTTCATGTCTTACCGGACCGTCAGTGCCGCGCGCGCCATTCTGCTCGCGGGATCTGCCGCCATCGTTGCCATCCCGACGCAGGCGCTTGCGCAAGATGCCGAACAGGTTGCCGCCGAAGCCAATGAACAGGCTGACGAAGCCGCGGCAGATTCGGGCGAGATCGTCGTAACGGCGCGGCGCCGCGCGGAAGCGCTGCAGGACGTTCCCATCGCCGTTACCGCCTATTCGGGTGCGCAGCTCGAGCGCGAGGGCGCCATCGATATCACCGATATCGGCGACACCACTCCGAACGTTACGCTGGAAACTTCACGCGGCACGAACACCACCCTTACGGCCTTCATCCGCGGCGTAGGTCAGCAGGATCCGGTCGCCGGGTTCGAGCAGGGCGTGGGCATCTATTTGGACGATGTCTATCTCAACCGTCCGCAAGGCGCGGTGCTCGACATTTACGACGTGGAGCGGATCGAAGTGCTGCGCGGCCCACAAGGCACACTTTACGGCCGCAACACGATCGGCGGCGCGGTCAAATATGTCACGCGCGGCCTTCCCGACGATCCAGAATTGAAGGTGCGCGCCAACGTCGGAACCTATGGCCAGGCCGACCTGGTCGTGTCGGCCGGCGGAGCGTTGACCGAGGGCTTCCGCATCGGCGGATCGGCCGCCCGCCTGTCCCGCGAAGGGTTCGGCAAGAACCTCACGACCGGCGATGAAAATTACAACAAGGACATCTGGGCGATCCGCGGGACCATGGAAATGGAGCCGGTGGACGCCATCTCAGTCCGCGTTTCCGGCGACTACACCTGGGACGATAGCGAGGCGCGCGGCGGACATCGGTTGATCCCCAGCCTGTGCGACGCCCTGTGCGGACATACGAGCTATCCGGTGCTCGACGACGAGTTCGATACCAGGGGCGGGCTCACTGATCCCGAGCAGAAGGTTCGCGGCGGCGGCATTGCCGGCCACCTGACCTGGGACATCGCCGACGGCTATACCTTCAAGTCCATCTCGGCCTGGCGGCACAACAAGAGCCATACACCGATCGACTTCGAGTCGCTGCCTGAGATCGACGTCGACGTCCCGGCAATCTACGAGGACGATCAGTTCAGTCAGGAAGTGCAGCTGGAGATCGACCGCGGTCCGTTCGCCGGTATCGTCGGCGCCTATTATCTGGACGCCAACGCCAACAACATCTTCGATGTCCGCCTCTACACCACTTGTCCGACCGTTCCCCGGCCGGGATGCGTGATTGCACTGCCGGGTCTGTCGGCCGTTACCCAAGGCGATGTCGATACCAAGACCTGGGCGATCTTCGGCGACTTCACCTACGACATCACCGACCAGTGGAGCGTGTCGCTGGGCGGCCGTTACACCAGCGACAAGCGGCACGCGACGGTGTTCCGCGCCAACTATGTCTTCGGTGGCCAACCCGGCCTCGGCGGCGTTCCGCCCTTCGGCGATGGCGTACAACTCGGCGCTGCGACTTCCGATTTCGACGGCAAGCGCAAGGACACGGATTTCACCCCGCGTGCGTCCATCAGCTTCAAGCCCAACGAAGATCACAATATCTATCTGAGCTATTCGGAAGGCTTCAAGGGCGGCGGGTTCGACCCGCGTGGCCTGACGACTGCCACCCCGCGGTCGAGCCCGACCGTCCCGCCGACCGAAGAAGAGATTTACGAGTTCATGGCGTTCGAGCCCGAGACGGTCAGAAGCTATGAACTGGGTTGGAAGGGAGCGCTGTTCGACAAGCGGCTGAGAATGGCCGTCGCCCTGTTCCGCGCCAACTATAAGGACGTCCAGGTCCCGGGTTCGGCCGGCGGCGTGACCGCGGGCGGCGTTCCGACCTTCGTCGGAATCACCACCAACGCCGGCAAGGCGCGCTTCCAGGGTGTCGAAGTCGAAGCCAATTGGGCCGTCGCGGAAGACCTTGCGACTAGTGGCGACCGCCTGAACCTGGCCGGCACGGTCGGCTTCCTCGACGCCGAGTATCGGGAATTCCTGACCGTCGTGAACCGTAACGAAGCCGGTGCGCCGATCGCCCCGATCGAAGTCGACATGGCTGACTTCCGCGAAGTGCAGAACACACCCAAGTGGACGTTGAGCGGTAGCGTCAATTATGACACCCCGCTCGCCAGCGGCCGACTGAACTTCAATAGCTCGCTGTCCTATCGCAGCAGCAGCCAGCAGTTCGAGATTGCCACGCCAGGTATCGACGAAAACGGCTTCGCACTCCTCGACGCCAGCCTCGTGTGGCGGTCCGCCGGAGATCGCTGGTCGATCGGGCTGCACGGGAAGAATCTGACCGACACCAAGTACATCACTGCCGGATACAACTTCCTGCTGCAGAATCCGTACACGGGCGACTTCATCCAAGCGAGCGGAGCGCCGGCGACGACCCCATCGCAGCTTGTCCCGGCCTTGGGACGGGAAGGCGTGCTGAACGCGTTCTACGGAAACCCGCGGCAGGTATTCCTGTCCTTTGGCGCGAAGTTCTAGCGGGGGCTCAGGACCGGAAAGCCGGACCATGTCCGCCTATCAGGAACGCCGCTGGACATCTCGCGACGGCCTCACCCTCTTTGCTCGCGACTATCCGGCCGCGGGCGAAGGGGGGCGGCTGCCGGTCATCTGCCTCCACGGGCTGACGCGAAACTCGAAGGATTTCGAGGAGATTGCCCCGGTCATTGCCGGTTGGGGACGTCGGGTCATTGTCGCCGACGTCCGCGGCCGCGGCCAGTCGGGGTGGGATCCCAACCCGAAGAATTACAAGCCGCCCGTCTACGCCCGTGACGTGGTGGAAATGATGGCCGCTCTGGATATCGAACGGGCCATCTTCCTCGGCACGTCGATGGGCGGGCTCATCACCATGACCCTGATGGCGGTCCGGCCCAGGGCGATCGCGGCTGCAGTCCTGAACGATGTGGGTCCCGCCGTTTCCCCGGAGGGCATTGCACGCATCCTCGGCTACGCCGGCAAGAAGACGGCGATCAACGATTGGAACGACGCCGCCAATTATGTGCGGCAGACGCAAGGCGTCGCATTCCCGGACTTCCAGGACGAGGACTGGCATCGCTTCGCCCAACGGACATTCCGCCAGGGACCGGATGGGCCTGAGCTGGACTATGACCCGGCAATTGCGTCTCCTTTGTCGAAGCCGCCTTCGAAGCTTGCGCCGTGGATCGCGGGCTTTCTGTTCCGGCGCCTGGCGCGAAAAAGGCCCACCTTGCTGATCCGGGGCGGGATTTCCGACTTGATCAGTAGCGACATCGCCGATCGGATGCAGCGCCAGGCCCCAGGCATGAAACGCGTCGACGTGCCCAATGTCGGACATGCGCCAATGCTGACCGAACCGGCCGCTGTTGACGCCATCGACAAATTCCTGCGAACGGTACCGTGAACAGCGGCGATCGGCCGACAATCTGAAAGGTGAGGGGATGAGTAAGGAGTCGGGCGCCGTCCCAGCACCCCGGGCCAATGCGGTGCTCGCGCTGCTGCTTTTGGCCTATATCTTCAACTTCCTCGACCGGCAGATCCTGGGAATCCTGGCCGGCCCGATCATAACCGAACTGAAGCTGACTGACGCCGAGTTCGGCGCGATCGGCGGGCTCGCTTTCGCGCTGCTCTATTCGGTTCTAGGAGTGCCATTGGCGATGCTGGCCGACCGGACAAGCCGGAGCAAGGTCATCGCCGGTGCCGTTGCCGTCTGGAGCGCTTTCACGGCGCTATGCGGGACCGCCGCGAATTTCGGCCAGCTATTCCTCTATCGACTTGGCGTCGGCGTCGGCGAGGCCGGTGGCGTCGCCCCGGCCTATGCGCTGATCGCCGACTATTTTCCTCCGCATCGGCGAGCCCGGGCCCTGGCCATATTCTCGCTCGGCATTCCGCTTGGCCTTGCCAGCGGAACCTTGATCGGCGCCTACCTCGCATCTTGGGTAAGCTGGCGTGCAGCCTTCATCGTGATGGGCGTTGCGGGACTCATCCTTGCCCCGATCATGCTGATCTTCGTTCGCGACCTGCCGAGGCCGAAGGTTGCCGTGGCCGATCAAGTTCCGCTGTCGCGTGCATTCCCGATCATCGCCAAGAAGCCGACGTTCTGGCTGATGGCATCGGCGGCATCGTGCAGCTCGCTGGCAGGCTATGGATTGGCCCTCTGGGTTCCCTCGGTTTTGGAGCGCAGCTTCGGATTCGGATTGCTGGAGCGCGGCCACTTCCTGGCCTCGATCTTCCTTATCGGCGGCACCGCAGGCGTATTCCTCGGCGGCTGGCTGGCCGATCGGCTTGGTCAGAGCGATCGCCGCTGGTACGGGCGCCTTCCGGCAATTGCCTGGCTGATCACCGCGCCGACCTTTGCGATCGGGCTGATGTCGCCGGATCCGTGGCTGGCCTGGCCTCTGCTGCTCATTCCCAACGCGCTAAACATCCTTTGGCTGGGACCGGTGACCACGGCGGTCCAGCACCTCGTGCCGCAGCCGATGCGCTCGACCGCCTCGGCGAGTTTCCTGCTGATCAACAACCTTATCGGTCTTGGCGTCGGGCCGACCCTGATCGGTGCCTTGTCGGTGATGTTCAAGGAAAGCTACGGCACCGAAGCGCTTCGTTACGCTGCCGTCAGCGTCGTCGGTTTCTACGTCATCGCAGCTATCCTCATGTTTTTCGCAGTCCGGCGCCTGCGAGAGGACTGGGTGGACGATTCAGCCGCAGCCTGACCCGCTCGCGAATCTGAACGCCAGCTAAACGATCGGGGAACGCGCTCCCTTTTGGGCCGTTTTTTGGGCTTGAAGGAGAGATTCCATGTTGAAATGGATGCTTGCTGCCGGCGCAGCGGCGCTGGCGATCGCCGCTCCGTCGGCCGCCGAGCGCGGCGGCGGACAGGGCGGCCAAAAGGATCATTCCGCCCATGGCCAGAAGGCCGATCGTGGCGGCGGCGGCCAGAAGGCACGCGCCCAGCGTGGCGGCGATCGTCAGGTCAATGCCAATCGCAGTGGCGACCGCCAGCGGTCCCACCAGACGCGCTCGGCTCAGAATGACGACCGGCGCGGACGCGGCGGCGATAAGGTTCGCTCAGGCAATCCCGACAGCGATGGCGGCCGTAACCAGGCGAGGTTCGCAAATCGCCAGGGCGACAACCATCAGGGCAATCAGGGAAATCGCAGGTTCGAGGATCGCCAGGGCGACAATCTCCAGGGCAGCCAGGGCAACCGGCGGTTCGAGAATGGCAATTGGGACCGCTCGAATGTTCGAACGGTCAAGGTCGACCGCGACCTGAATCGCGGTAATGGCAAGGGCCGGTTCGCTGTTGTCGATGGCAATGACATCGTCCGGGTTCGCGACTTTAATCGCGGGGTCGTGCGCGTGCACGACATCGACCGCGACGATGTGTTCGTGCGCAGGCTCGGCTTCGGTGCCGGTGGCTGCCCGCCGGGATTGGCCAAGAAGGCGGTAGCCTGCATGCCTCCGGGTCAGGCTGCAAAGCTGATCGGACAGCCGTTGGTTGTGGCCGATCGATACGGAGCGCTTGCGCCGGTTCCCTTGGCGATGCGCAACTTCTACTATGACGATGACGATTATTATTACCGCTACGGCGGCGGATATATGTATCGCGTCGACCGGGGCGATAACCTTATCGCTTCGATGATACCGCTGTTCGGGGCCGCACTGATCGGCCAGCCGCTGCAGCCGAGCTACGTCAACAGCTATTACCAGCCGTCATACTTCAATTCATTCTACCCGAACTCGCCCTACGATTGTTATCGGAACGGCTACGGCTACGTTTATGAAACGGACTGTATGACCGGCATGGTCGAGAACGTCATCCCGAACTACGGCTACGGCTATGGTGTCGGGCAGATGCTGCCGTCCAGCTACGGCTATTACAATTTGCCCTATACCTATCGCAGCTACTTCAACGATAATGACGATTATTATTACCGATACGCGCCGGGCGCCATTTACCAGGTTGACCGCGAAACGGCGCTGATCTCGTCGGTGGCGGCGTTGCTGACCAACGGGCTTTCCGTCGGACAGCCCCTGCCGGTGGGTTACGGCGCCTATAATGTGCCGATGGCCTATCGGGCGAATTATTACGACACGCCGGACGTCATGTACCGCTACGACAATGGCTATATTTACGCCGTCGACCCAAGCACCCGAATGGTGAACTCGGTCGCCTATGCCATTGTGTAAAAATCCAACTGACAGTGAATGGCCTCGGCGGTGATCGCCGGGGCCGCTGATGAGAATATGGGAGTAAAGCAAATGACCAGAAGCAAGCTTACGCTGGTCCTCGCGATGGGCCTGTGCGCAGCTTCGGCCTGCAGCAAGAATGAAACGTCCGACACCGCAGCCAAGGGCGCAGCGGCGGTCAAGGAGGCCGGCAACACGACGATTGCCGCAGGGCTCAATCAGAAGGGCGAATTCTACACATTGGCCAAGGCCGCGGGGCTCGACGCCACGCTGGCCGGACCTGGGCCCTACACGGTGTTCGTTCCTGAGGACGCTGCTTTTGCCAAGCTTCCGGCCGGAACTGTGGACAGCTGGTCGAAACCCGAAGCGCGGACGGACCTTACGCGGACGCTGACCTACCACATCCTGCCGGGCACGGTGCTTGCCGACGATATCGGCAAGGCCATCGACAGCGCCAACGGCAAGGCTGAACTCGCGACCATGGGCGGCCAGGTCCTGACGGCGACGAAAGAGGACGGAAAGATCGTGATCTCCGATGCCGCCGGCGGAAAGGCGGTAATTACGAAGGCCGACGAAACCCGCGCCAACGGCGTCGTACACGAGACCAACGCCGTGCTGATGCCGTCGACGGCGACTTAAGTATCAATGACAGGTGATGCCCGCTGGCATCACCAATTGGTCGAGCTCGACATGGTGCTGTCCCCGCAGAACCATTTCGCTCATTTCCCCTTTCGTGCGGCTTGTCGCTCGCTATAACGAGGTGACAAGACGCGCGAAGGGGCGAAAATGAAGGCGACGATCGAACGGGCGACCCTCCTCAAGAGCCTGGGCCATGTCCAGTCGGTGGTCGAGCGCCGCAACACCATCCCCATCCTCAGCAACGTGCTCATCGAAGCCAAGGACGACGGCTCGCTGCGGCTGATGGCGACCGATCTCGACCTGCAGGTCGACGAGAGCGTACCGGCGCAGGTCGGACAGGCCGGCGCGATCACCGTTTCGGCCCACACATTCTTCGACATCGTCCGCAAGCTGCCCGAGGGAAGCCAGGTCGAACTGACCGCGGCCGACGGCAAGATGCAGGTCATCGCAGGCCGTTCGCGCTTCAATCTTTCAACACTGCCTCGCGACGATTTCCCGGTCATTGCCGAAGGCGAATTGCCGACCCGGTTTGAGCTTCCGGCCCAGACGCTTCGCCAGATCATCGACAAGACGCGCTTTGCGATCTCCAGCGAAGAGACGCGCTATTATCTGATGGGTATCTTCCTTCACGTCGCGGACGAAAAACTGAAGGCCGCGGCAACCGACGGCCATCGCCTGGCCCGCGTCACCGTCGACAAGCCGGAAGGCGCGGATGGAATGCCGGACGTGATCATTCCCAAGAAGTGCGTCGGCGAGCTCCGCAAATTGCTGGAAGAAGTCGAGGGTACGGTCGAAGTGTCGCTGTCTCCGACCAAGGTTCGCTTCGGCCTGGGCAATGCCGTCCTGACCAGCAAGCTGATCGACGGGACTTTCCCCGACTACAACCGGGTTATTCCGACCGGAAACGACAAGCTTCTGAAGCTTGATCCCAAGAGCTTCATGGAGGGTGTCGACCGCGTCGCGACAATCGCCAGCGAGAAGACGCGAGCAGTGAAGATCCACGTCGACCGCGACAAGGTGACCCTTTCGGTTACCTCGCCCGAAAGCGGCACGGCGACTGAGGAGCTGCCGGCGGATTATGGCGCAGACGGGATCGAGATCGGCTTCAATGCGCGCTACCTCATGGACATATTGCATGAGATCGAGGGCGAGACCGTCGAAGTCCATCTCGCGGACGCAGCGGCCCCGACCCTGCTTCGCGAAAACGACAAAAGCTCGGCGCTTTACGTCCTGATGCCGATGCGCGTCTGATCAAGGGCGAACGGGGGCGATTTCAATGCGTAGTCTGATTGCTTTGGGCGTGGCGTTGATGATCGCCGCGCCGGTTGGGGCAATGGCGTCGTCCGACGCTGTCCCGCCGACAGCGCAAGCATCGCCCGCGGAAGCAATCGCGCTGGCGCAGTTGATGAGCCCGCGCGACCTTCTGATCGACATGGAAGTTCGCGAATTCGACAAGCATTTCGTGCCCAGCCTGGGCGCGGACCCGGAAATGAAGGCGCTGGAGGATCAGTATCCCGGCCTGTTCGAAGCGATGCACAAGGCCAGCCGCGGCCTGGTTGTGGAAGCGACGGGACGGAGCGTCGGCAAGATCCATGTTTCCGTCGCCAAACTGATCCAAAGCAATTTTACGCCGGCGGACATCGTTGAACTTTCGGATTTTTACAGATCACCCGTCGGCCAGAAAACGCTCCGGCAAATGGCCGCGGCCGCCGACGCCGGCCAAGTCTACCAGCGCGCCGTCGCCGAGACCGACTTCAAGCTGACCGAAGACCAGATCGCAGCCCAACTGCACGACAGCGCGCAGAAGACGGCGCAGAGCTTCACGCCGGAAGAACAGACGGCAATGCTGCTATTCATGGCCAAGCCCTCGTTCGGCAAACTGGCCAGGACGCAGCCGCAGATTCAGAAATTGCTCGCCGACGAGTTCAACGCGCCCGATCCCGATTTCGACCGGCAGGTTGAGCAGGCGATAAGCGCCGCAATCGAGCAGCATATTGCATCGTTCGAGAAACCCGGCGGGCAGTGAGCGCGCAATGATCTGCCGATTGTGGCGCGGCTGGACGACACCGGAAAATGCCGATGCATATGAACGCGTGGTTCGTGGCGAAGTGATTCCGGGGATCGAGGCCCGCGATATTCCAGGCTTTCGGCACATCGACCTCATGCGCCGCGACCTGGGCGACGAGGTGGAATTCCAGACCTTGATGTGGTTCGATAGTCTGGATTCGATCATCGCGTTCATGGGCGAGGATCATGCGATCAGCCATGTGCCGCCGCAGGCCCAGGCGGTGCTGAAGCGGTTCGACGATCGCGCTGCCCATTTCGAAGTCATCGACCGGCGCGGGCAGGATGGGTAAGCCGGGCGGCCGATGACCGCCGTTACCCGCCTTTCGCTTACTGATTTTCGCAATTATCGCGACGAGCGGATCGAGGCCGCCGATGGTTTCGTTCTGCTGAGCGGACCGAATGGCGCCGGCAAGACCAATGTGCTGGAGGCCGTGTCGCTGCTGACGCCCGGCCGGGGCCTTCGGCAGGTGCCGATCGCCGAAATGTCGCGGACCGACGGACCCGGCGGCTTCGCGGTCGCCGCTCAACTGGCCGACCTTACGGAGATCGGGACCGGAACGGTTGCAGCCGCACCTGAGCGGCGGCAGGTCCGCATCAATGGCGCGCCTGCCGCAGTCAATTCGCTGGGCGAGCGGCTGGCGGTCCTGTGGCTCACGCCGGCGATGGATCGCCTGTTTACCGAAAGCGCTGGCGGGAGGCGGCGCTTCCTTGATCGCCTGACTCTGGCCTTGGAACCCGGTCACGCCCACCACGCCGCCCGTTACGAAGCGGCAATGCGCTCGCGAAACAAGCTGCTTGGCGATCCTCGGACCGCTGACGGCACATGGCTAACCGCTCTCGAAGTTCAAATGGCCGAGCATGGCATAGCGCTGAGCTCAGCTCGCCACCGAACCGTCGCGGCGCTGAGCGGCGCTATTGCCGGGCTACCAAGCGACGATTTCCCGCGAGCGGCACTAGC
Source organism: Sphingomonas caseinilytica (assembly GCF_023516455.1). GTDB lineage: Bacteria > Pseudomonadota > Alphaproteobacteria > Sphingomonadales > Sphingomonadaceae > Sphingomicrobium > Sphingomicrobium caseinilyticum. Next base: position 331,428 of record NZ_JAMGBA010000002.1, read on the forward strand.
GCTGGACGGATGGTTGTCCGGAGATCTGGCTCGCTCCCTTCACGCCAATCGAAATCGCGATGCGGCCGCCGGGCGAACCACCGAAGGCCCGCATCGCCAGGACTTGCAGGTTACCCACCTGGCGAAGTCCCTGCCCGCCGCGCGCGGATCGACCGGCGAGCAAAAGGCGCTGCTGCTGGGTATTGTCCTTGCCCATGCCGAACTGGTGGCGGAAAGGCGCGACTCTGGTCCGATCCTGCTGCTGGATGAAGTTGCTGCCCACCTCGATCCTGCCCGCCGCGAAGCTCTATTCTCCCGCCTCGATGGCCGTGGGCAGGTGTGGATGACCGCGACCGAAGCGGCGCTGTTCACCGGGATTAGCGGCAAAGCATCAGCCTTTCATGTCGAGGCAGGAACGATTTCCGCCGCCTGACTGGACTTTTTCAACTTTCTCTCTATATTGCACTGCAACACGAGGCGCCTTGCAAGCGGCGTGATCGGTCTCTCAGCCACGATGGCACAGAGGTCCCGGCCCGCGTCTCGACCCAGCTTTCATGCTCTCCTTTTCACGCGGGGTGCTCAACCAACCCCGGCGGGTCCGTGCCAATCATGGTGCGGACGTTCGCCTTGCATATTGGAAATTCAATTGACCAAATTCACCGACCTTGGCCTGTCCAAGCCGCTTATCGATGCGCTTGCCGCCAAGAATTATGATGTCCCGACGCCGATCCAGGCGCAGGCCATTCCGATCGTCCTGTCGGGCCGCGACCTGTTGGGCATCGCCCAGACAGGTACCGGCAAGACGGCGGCGTTCATGCTGCCGTCGCTAGACCGGCTGGTTGCAGCGTCGCGCAACCGCCCGGCGCCGGGCCGTGCCCGCATGCTGGTACTAGCCCCGACCCGCGAGCTTGCGGCGCAGATCGCCGACAGCGCTCGTACCTATGCCAAGGGTCAGCACCTCAGCGTCGGCGTGATCTTCGGCGGCGTGCCCGTTCCGCGCTCGATCCGAGAAGTTTCGCGCGGGCTCGACGTGCTGGTTGCAACGCCGGGCCGCCTGCTCGACCTGGTCGATCAACGCGTGCTCGACCTGTCGGCGCTGGAAATCCTCGTCCTCGACGAGGCCGACCAGATGCTCGACCTCGGCTTCATCCATGCGCTGAAGCGCATCGTCCAGCTGATCCCGAAGCAGCGGCAGACCCTGTTCTTTTCGGCCACCATGCCGAAGAGCATCCGCCAGCTGGCCGACGCCTATCTGACCAACCCGGCCGAAGTGGCTGTGACTCCGGTCGCATCCACCGCCGAGCGGGTTTCGCAGACCGTCACCTTCGTCAACCAGGCGGAGAAGCAGGCGCTTCTGACCCTATTTTTCCAGGCGACCCAGATCGACCGGAGCCTGGTGTTCAGCCGCACCAAGCATGGCGCCGACAAGATCGTCCGCTTCCTTTCCGCCAGCGGCATCGACGCCAATGCGATCCACGGTAACAAGAGCCAGGCACAGCGCGAACGCGCCCTTGGCCTGTTCCGTTCGGGCGAGGTTCCGATCCTGGTCGCGACCGATATCGCAGCGCGCGGGATCGACATTCCTGGTGTCAGCCATGTCGTCAATTTCGACCTGCCCGATGTCCCGGAGCAATATGTCCACCGCATCGGCCGCACTGCACGCGCCGGCGCGGAAGGCGAAGCGATCGCCTTCTGTTCGCCCGACGAGCGGATCAACCTTCGCGACATCGAGAAGCTGGTTCGCATGAAGCTGGCGGATCGCCCGCTTCCGGAAGGATTCATGGCCGCCGTCGAGGCGATCAAGCGCCTGAAGCCCGCGCCGCGTCGCGACGATGTGCGCGAGCGCCAGCCGCATAGCGGCCGCCGCTTCAAGCCGACCGCATCGATCAAGGCCGATCGCCGTGAAGACGGCCGCCGCCGCGAAGACCGCAACGAGCGGCAACAGCAGCAGCGTGCCGAAGGCGGACAGCGCCGTGACGAGCGGAATGAACGCCAGGGTCAGCAGCAGCGCCCACAGCGTCACCCGCATCGCACCGACGGGCCTTCCGCCCATCGCGCCGATGGCGGGCAACGCCGCGATGGCCGCAACGAGCGGCAAGGTGAGCAGCAGGGCGCACGCAATCACGGGCAGCAGCGCCACCCGCATCGCGCCGATGGCCATCCCGGACATCGTCAGGGCGGTCGGCCGAAGCGGCCGTTCCATGGCCGTGGTCGTGGGCCCAACAACAACCGGGCCCAGGGCTAGTTTTCTCTCTTAGTCACGCGCGTGCGCACATGCGCATGCGTTACGCGCACGCGCGTGACTTCCGCCGCTGACTCCCTATATGGAATTGCATGGCAACCGATCCCAATCAGAATGAGTATGGCGCCGACAGCATCAAGGTCCTGAAAGGACTGGATGCGGTGCGCAAGCGCCCCGGCATGTACATCGGCGATACCGACGACGGGTCGGGCCTCCACCACATGGTGTTCGAGGTCAGCGACAATGCGATCGACGAGGCGCTGGCGGGCCACTGCGACCGGATTCTCATCACGCTGAATCCCGACGGGTCGGTCAGCGTCGAAGACAATGGGCGCGGCATCCCGACCGGGATCCACGCCGAAGAGGGCGTGTCGGCGGCCGAGGTCATCATGACCCAGCTTCACGCCGGCGGTAAGTTCGAGAATACCAGCGACGAGAACGCCTATAAGGTGTCCGGCGGCCTGCACGGCGTCGGCGTATCGGTAGTCAATGCGCTTAGCGAACATCTCGACCTCACCATCTGGCGCGACGGCGAAGAGCATTTCATGCGCTTCCGCCACGGCGATGCCGAAGCCCCGCTGAAGGTCGTCGGCAAGGCGCCCGAAGGGAAGAAGGGGACGCGCGTCACCTTCTTGCCGAGCCCCGAAACTTTCAAGATCACCGAGTTCGATTTCGAACGGCTGGAGCATCGCTATCGCGAGCTCGCCTTCCTCAACTCCGGTGTGCGCCTGGTCCTGGTCGACGCTCGACACGCCGACCGGGTGGAGCATGAGCTGTTCTACGAGGGCGGAATCGCCGCTTTCGTCAAATATCTCGACCGAGCCAAGACCCCGCTGTTCCCGGATCCGATCGCGATCCATGGGCAGCGCGACGACATCGGCATCGATGTCGCTCTGGAGTGGAACGACAGCTATTACGAAAACGTCCTCTGCTTCACGAACAACATCCCGCAGCGCGACGGCGGCACCCACCTGGCCGCGTTCCGTGCGGCGCTGACCCGCACGCTCAACAATTATTCCGAGAAGTCGGGCATCCTGAAGCGCGAGAAGATCAACCTTACCGGTGAGGATATGCGCGAAGGCCTGACCGCGATCGTTTCGGTCAAGCTGCCAGACCCCAAATTCTCGTCGCAGACCAAGGACAAGCTGGTCAGCAGCGAGGTTCGCCAGCCGCTGGAAAGCCTGATGGCCGACAAGCTGGCCGAATGGCTGGAGGAAAATCCGGCGCATAGCCGTGCGATCGTCCAGAAGATCATCGATGCCGCCGCGGCGCGCGAAGCCGCCCGCAAGGCGCGCGAGGCCAGCCGCAAGTCGGTGATGGGCATCGCCTCGCTTCCGGGTAAGCTGCACGACTGCGCAGAGAAGGATCCGGCGCTTTCGGAGCTATTCCTGGTCGAGGGCGACTCCGCAGGCGGATCGGCCAAGCAAGGCCGCGACAGCAAATATCAGGCGATCCTGCCCTTGCGCGGTAAGATCCTGAACGTTGAGCGCGCCCGCTTCGACCGGATGCTGTCGTCGAAGGAAATCGGAACGATCATCCAGGCGCTTGGCACCGGCATCGGCCGCGAGGAATTCAACGCCGAGAAGCTGCGCTATCACAAGATCGTGATCATGACGGACGCCGACGTCGACGGCGCCCATATCCGCACGCTGCTCCTGACCTTCTTCTACCGGCAGATGCCGGAGCTGATCGAGAAGGGGCACCTCTACATCGCCCAGCCGCCGCTCTATAAAGTCGCGCGCGGCAGATCCGAGGTCTACCTCAAGGATGATGGCGCCCTTGACGATTATCTCGAGGAAGCCGGCCTTGAAGGAATGGTCCTCGATACCGCCGAAGGCCAGCGGTCCGGACGCGACCTCAAGACATTGGTCGACCATGCCCGGCGAATCCGCACGCTGATGCGCTATGCGCCCAAGCGGTACGACCCGGCGATGCTGGAAGCGCTGGCCATCAACGGCGCGCTGGACCCGACGCTCGACCAACCGAAGCGGGCGCAAGCGGTGTCCTGGGTGGCCGAATGGCTCGGCCGCGGGGATCCGGAAGGCCAGTGGAGCGGCGAGCTGTCCGCCGAGGGCGGCTATATGCTGAAGCGCTTGTGGCGCGGCGTGACCGACGCCTTCATCATCGAGCCGTCGTTCATTGCCTCGACCGAAGCGCGCAAGCTGCATGCGCTGGCCGCCGAACAGGCGACCACCTATGCCGTGCCGACGCAGCTCAGGGTCGTGAAGCAGGCGGCGGGCCAGGAAGCTTCGGCCGAAGACGGTGAAGAGGGCGCGGAGGCTTCAGAGGAGCAGGAAGTTAAGGGCAAGACCATCCAGGTCACCCGGCCTTCCGAGCTTCTCGATGCCATCCTCGCCGCTGGCCGAAAGGGCCTGAAGTTCCAGCGTTACAAAGGTCTTGGCGAAATGAATGCCGAGCAATTGTGGGAAACGACGCTGGATCCGTCCAACCGTTCGCTGCTTCGGGTCGAAGCCGACCAGGCCGATGTCGCCGACGAGATCTTCACCCGGCTGATGGGCGACGTGGTCGAACCGCGCCGCGAATTCATCCAGGAGAATGCGCTGTCGGTCGCCAACCTGGACGTTTGAGGAACCGGCACATGCGGCGCGGGTTGGCAGGACGATGACCACCGTCCCGACCATCACCGTCGCCAGCTATAATATGCGCAAGGCGATCGGGACCGACCGGCGACGGCGGCCCGACCGGGTTCTGCATGTACTTCAGGAAATCGACGCCGACGTCGTCGCGCTACAGGAAGCCGACAAAAGGATCGGCGGGCGCGGCGCAGCGGTTCCACATGAGCTGATCGACGACCATGGCCTGTACAAGCCGGTGCCATTCCGGGTTCGCCACCGGCGGACGCTGGAAGGACTGCCGGGCGGCAAGCACGCCGAGCGGCTGCTCAAGATCAACACGCGCAATTTGGGCTGGCATGGCAATGCGCTGCTGGTGAAGCGCCATGTCGAGATCATGGACGTCGCGGCACTGGAACTGCCGACCCTAGAGCCGCGTGGAGCTGTCATGGCCGAGCTGCTCATCGGTGACCGGCCAGTGAGGGTCGTGGGCATGCACCTCGACCTTTCCGGCCTATGGCGTCGGCGGCAGATGCGGGCGATCCTCGAGGCCATTCAGGTGCGGCCGCAAAAAATGCCGACCATCCTGATGGGCGACACCAATGAATGGCGCGATGCGGGGGCATGCCTCAAGGAGTTGAACGGCAGCTATCGCGTGGCGCCCTGCGGCCCGAGCTTCCATTCTCGCCGGCCGATCGCGGCACTCGACCGTATCATCGTCGACCAGAGCCTCGCGATCGAAGCCGCCGGAGTTCATGCCAGCGTGGAAGCGCGCCGGGCCAGCGACCATCTGCCGATCTGGGCAAGAGTAGCGCTGTAGGAAGCTGTCATTGCGAGGAGCCGCAGGCGACGTGGCAATCCAGGATGGATTGCTTCGCTTTGCTCGCAATGACGGAACAACTAGCCCGCCACCATCTTTCGCTGCCGGCGGCGCTGGATCGACGAGCCAATCCCCATTGCCTCGCGGTATTTGACGACAGTCCGGCGGGCGACATCCATGCCGCGATCCTTGAGCATTCCGGCGATCGCATCGTCGCTGAGAATGTCTGATTCGCTGTCGATCAGCGCCTTGATAGCCGCCTTGACTGCCTCCGCCGCGGCGCCCTCCCCTCCTTCCGAAGCGACGCCGGAGCCGAAGAAATATTTGAGTTCGAGCATGCCCCGGTCGCAGGCCAGATATTTGTTGGAAGTAACCCGGCTGACGGTCGATTCATGCATTTCGATCGCCTCGGCTACCTTGGCGAGGGTGAGTGGCTTGAGCGCCGAAACACCCTGTTCGAAGAAGCCCTGCTGCTGCTTCACGATTTCGGTTGCGACCTTGACGATCGTCCTCGCGCGCTGGTCGAGGGCCTTCACCAGCCAATTGGCCTCGGCCATGCATTCGGTGAGCCATGCCTTCGACTTCTTGTCCTGTGGGCCGGCCTTCAATTCGGCATAGTAGCGGCGGTTGACGAGTACCTTGGGCAGCGCAGCGGTATTAAGCTCGACCAGCCAGCCGCCCCTGGATTTACGCACGAACACGTCGGGCGTGATGGCTTCGGGTTCCTTGGTGACGAAACGGCATCCAGGCTTGGGGTCATAGGCCCGAAGTTCCCGCACCATGTCGGCAAGGTCTTCCTCGTCGACTCCGCAGATCCGGCGGAGGTCCGCCATCCGCCCCTTGGCAAGAAGGTCGAGGTTGGCAATCAGCCGGGCCATTGCAGGATCATAGCGGTCAGCGGCTTTGGCCTGCAGCGCGATGCATTCCTCGAGGCTTCGGGCGGCGACGCCGGGAGGATCTAGCGACTGGACAAGTTCAAGTGCTTGTTCCGCTTCCTCCAGCCTCGCTTCGCATTCTTCCGCGATGAGGCGGAGTTGCGTTTCGAGATAACCGGTTTCCTCCAGCTCATGGACGATGGCCTCGGCGATCCGTCCGATGGTTCCGCCTGTGCCCTGCAATTGCGCGAGGAGATGCTCCGCCAATCCGGTCTCGCCGCCTTCAAGCCGATCGAAGTCGAACGCGTCTTCCGATCCCAAACCGCTGCCGACGTCCACGAAGCTGTCGACCTCCAGCGCCGCTTCACGCCAGTCCATGTCGACCGGGCTGTCGTCCGCGCCGCCAAGCTTGGCGATCAGCTCGTCGGATCCGGTCGGATCGGTGGCTTCGTCGCCGAATTCTGAATCCTGGCGAACGATGACCGCCTCGCCTGCTGCCCCTTCACCTGGCCGCGCCTCGAGCAGCGGATTCTTCGCCAGTTCCTCGGCGATAACGGCTTCGATTTCGAGATTGGACAGCGCGAGCAGCTTGATCGCCTGCTGCAGCTGCTGGGTCATCACCAGCTGCTGCGAAACGCGAAGGTCGATACGCGGGCCGAGCCCCATGGCCGTTACATCTCCGCGCTAGAGCGCAAAACTTTCGCCCAGATAGAGCCGCCGGACATTCTCGTCGGCGACCAACGCCTGGGGGGTGCCTTCGAACAGCACCTGGCCGTCATAGATGATGCAGGCCCGGTCGACGATGTCGAGCGTCTCGCGGACATTATGGTCGGTGATGAGAACGCCGATGTCGCGCTTCTTCAATTCGCAGACGAGGTCGCGGATGTCGGCGATGGAGATGGGGTCGATGCCGGCGAACGGTTCGTCGAGCAGCATGATCGACGGCTCGGCCGCCAGCGACCGGGCGATCTCGCAGCGGCGGCGCTCGCCTCCGGACAAGGCCATCGCCGGGGAATCGCGCAAATGGGTGAGGCCGAATTCCTGAAGCAGTTTTTCGAGGCGCGCGGCACGGGCAACATCATCAGGCTCGGCGACCTCAAGGACCGACCTGATATTCTGTTCGACTGTAAGGCCGCGGAAGATGGAGGTTTCCTGCGGCAGATAGCCAAGGCCAAGGATTGCCCGGCGATACATTGGCAGATGGGTGATATCCCGGCCGTCCAGGTAGATCCGCCCCGCGTCGGGCCGGACCAGACCCATCACCGAATAGAAGCTGGTGGTCTTGCCCGCGCCATTGGGACCGAGCAGGCCGACGACTTCGCCCCGCTCGACATGCAGCGACACGTCGTGGAGGACGGCGCGCTTGTCATAGCTTTTGGCGATCGAGCGCACTTCGAGGCCCCGCACCGGAGCGCCGAGGCTGCCCAGCTGGCTATCGATCAGTGCGGCCTCGTTCATGATTAGCTGCCGCCACGGCGCGGCACCGTGAAACGCCCGGTGACACGGCCTCCGCCGTCCTGGTTCACGCCGCGCAAACCGCCGTCCATGACCGCACGGCCGCTGTCGAGGTCGATCGTCAGCCGCCCGCCGCTCAGATAGGAACCGCCCCGTTCCAGCCGGACATTGCCGACCATGGTGATCAGTCCGTCCTCCAGGTCGTAGACCGCGAAATCCCCTTTGGCCGTCTCGCTTGGGGAGGTCACGGTCACCCCGCCGCTGGCGTCGATGCGGTTGATGTCTATCCCGTTCTGGTTCGCATAGGCGAGCGTCAACCGCGCGGTACGCAGCGTAAGACTTCCCTGGCGAACGATCACATTGCCGGCGAAGATCGCCCGGTCGACCCGGTCCTGCGCCTCGGCCCGATCAGCCGAAAGGTCGATCGGCGCCTTGCTGTCGTGGCCCTTGAGCGCCGAGATGTTGTTCTGCGCCGAAGCCAGCCCCGCCCCAAGGGACATGGCGGCAAGGGCAGCGAGCGCGATCATCGGCCTCATTCTCATAAGCCTCATCTGACCGCCCCCTGTTCAATTTTCAAGCGCACGCCGCCGTCCAGGCTCACGGTTCTTTCGTCGAGATCGGCCTTGAGACTGCCCGCCTGGAACTGGCCGAGGGGCATATGGCCGCTGACCGGACCGCTCGATTGCATCATCCTGCTATCGAAATTGACCGTCACGTCGCGCGTCGCGAGCCGATAGCCGTCGGGTGCGACGACTTGGATCGGGCCATTCACGCGAACGATTTCCTGTTCAAGATCATATTGTCCACGAAGCGCGGCGATGCTGAGCGGACCGCGCGCCATGTTCAGCCGTGCGCGCATGCCCTGGATCGTGACGATCGGCACGTTGCTTGATTGCTGGACCGCGCTGTCCGCGACGATCAGGAACTTCTGCCCCTTATTATCCTCACCGGAATATTGCGCCTTCTCGACCCGCATCCGCTCGCGAGCCTGCTCCACCTCATTCTTGTCGAGGATGAAGCTGACGTCGCCGCGCTGCTCGAACGGAGAGATGGCCAGCATGATCACCAGGCCTACGATCAGCGCGGGCAGGCCATATTTGACCACGCGCACGACCGCATCGTGCCGGCTGCCCGGTTCGGCCCAATGACGCTTGACCGCCTGCTTCCGGTCGGCAGCTTCAGACATGATCAGCCGTCATGTGCAAAAATATCCACGTCGGCCCAACCGGCGAGGTCGAGCAGGGCCCGCGCGGGAATGAAGTCGAAACAGGCTTCGGCAAGCTCCACCCGATTCTCGCGAGCCAAGCGAACGTCGAGCTGTTCCTTCAACCGGTGCAGGTAGCGAACGTCGCTGGCGGCATATTCGCGCTGCGCATCGTTGATTTCCGCGGCTCCCCAGTCGCTGGTCTGCTGCTGTTTCGAAAGGTCCGTGCCCAACAATTCCTTGACCAGGTCCTTCAGGCCGTGCCGGTCGGTATAGGTGCGGATGAGGCGCGATGCCGTGCGGGTGCAATAGAGCGGCGCGGCGATGATTCCGAGATAGGCGCGCATGATCGCCACGTCGAACCGGGCGAAGTGATAGAGCTTCAGCCGGTCGGCGTCGGCCAGCAGCGCCTTTAGGTTGGGCGCGTTATAATCGCTCTCGGGTCCGAAGCGCACCAGATGCTCGTCGCCCGATCCGTCGCTGAGCTGAACGAGACAAAGCCGGTCGCGGCCAGGTATCAGACCCATGGCTTCGGTATCGACCGCAATCGCCGCGTCCGCCGCAAAAAGGTCAATCGAAGGAATATCTTCTTCGTGGAAATGGATCGCCATGATGGTCCCAATATTATAGGCCGGGACAGCCTGAACAGGCAGTGACGGCCGCTGCTTATCATTCCCTCTAGTCTCAGCAGGGGGGCGCTTGCCAGCCCTTAACCATGGAGTCTCTAGGAGAGCCGCCATTTTTCCTGTAGAGACGGCTCCGTGCGCGCAGATCGATTCTGTGCGTTCGGCCGGTTGCGCCTATGGCCCAGCGCGTTGGTTTTAAAGATTACGGGGCACAAGAGAGTTTGGAATTCCATGGGTTTCGATCGAGGGCGTAAGGGTGACCGCGGTGGTCGCGGCCGTGACAAGCGCGACAGTTTCGGTGGAGATGAAAGCAGCAGCTTCGGCGGTGGCTTCGGTGATCGCGGTGGCTTCGGCGACCGTGGCGGCTTCGGCGATCGTGGCGGCTTCGGTGGCGGCGGCGGCGGTGGATACCGTGGCGGCGGCGGCGGCGGCTTCGGCGGCGGCGGCGGCGGCGGTGGTTTCCGCGGCGGCGGCGGTGGCGGCGGCTTTCGTGGTGGCGGCGGTGGCGGTGGCGGAATGCCCCCCCAGGTCGTCGGCGAAGGCAAGGGCGTCGTAAAGTTCTTCAACCCGCAAAAGGGTTTCGGCTTCATTGTTCGTGACGATGGCGGCGAGGATGTGTTCGTTCACATCTCGGCAGTCGAGCAGGCCGGCCTGACCGACCTCGCCGACGGACAGCCGCTGGACTTCACGCTCGTCGATCGCGGCGGACGCATTTCGGCGACCGACCTCAAGATCGAAGGCGAACCGATGGAAGTCGTCCGCTCCTCCGCGCCGCGCGAAGGCGGCCGTGAAGGCGGCGGTTTCGGCGGCGGGCCGCAGCGCCAGCTGACCGGCGAGAAGGCCCAGGGCACCGTCAAGTTCTTCAATGCAATGAAGGGCTTCGGCTTCATCAGCCGCGACGATGGCCAGCCGGACGCATTCGTCCATATTTCGGCGGTCGAGCGCGCCGGCCTGCCCACGATCAACGAGGGCGACCGGTTCGAATTCGACATCGAGGTCGATCGGCGCGGCAAGTACGCGGCCGTGAACCTTCAGCCGCTGAGCTAATTCCGCTTACAAGAGCGGGGACGAAAGGCCCGTCCGGAGCGATCCGGGCGGGCCTTTTCGTTGGTCAGGTTGCCATGGCCAGTAGCGTTTCGATCCTGTCGGCTTCATGCGGCGGCTTGTCGGTCCGGATACGACTGACCCGCGGAAAGCGCATCGCGAGCCCGGACTTGTGGCGGTTCGACTTGTGGATCGAGTCAAAGGCCACCTCGAGCACCAGGCTGCGGTCCAGTTCGCGGACCGGGCCGAAGCGATTGACCGTATGTTGGCGGACATAACGGTCGAGCCATTTCAGTTCCTCGTCGGTGAAGCCGAAATAGGCCTTGCCCACCGGCAGCAGCTCGCCGCCCTCTGACCAGCATCCAAACGTATAGTCGCTGTAGTAGCTGGACCGCTTCCCCGAGCCGCGCTGAGCGTACATCAGGACGCAGTCGGCGGTCAGCGGATCGCGCTTCCATTTGTACCAAAGACCCGACCGGCGCCCCGCCACATATGGAGAATCGCGCCGCTTCAGCATGATCCCCTCGACCCCCTCGTCGCGCGCGGCGATGCGCAGTTCTTCCAGCTGCTCGAAACGGTCGGCAGCGATTAGCTCCGACAGGTCGAACCGGTGGGGGTCCAGGCGGGGCATAAACGCTTCCAGCCGCTCCCTGCGGTCTGACCATGGGAGAGACCGCACGTCTTCCGGGCCGTCGAACAAAATGTCGTAGAGGCGCACGAACGCCGGAAACTGGTCCCGCATCTTCGCGCTGACGCTTTTGCGGCCGAGCCTCTGCTGGAGTGCGTTGAAGCTGGCTGCGGCTCCGCCTTGAGCCTCGCCGCGAACCAGCAGTTCCCCGTCGAGCACGGCGGTTGCCGCAAAGGCCGACGCAATGTCGGGAAAGCTGCCCGAAATGTCGTCGCCGGTCCGGCTATAGAGCCGGGTTTCGCCGCCGGCATGGACCAGCTGGATGCGGATCCCGTCCCATTTCCATTCCGCCGCATAGTCGTCGAGCGAAACGCGTGTTTCCTCCAGCGGGTGGGCCAGCATGAAGGGGCGAAACAGCGGTACGTCCTTGGCTGTCGGTTGAGGGCCGCGGCCTTCGCCCCAGGCGAACAGCTCATGATAAGGCGGTTTCAGGCCGTGCCAGACCTCTTCGACGGCATCGACGTCTAGCCCGAAGGCATCGGCCAGCGCCTGCTTGGCGAGCCGGGCGGAAATGCCGACGCGCAAGGCCCCCGTCGCCAGCTTCAAGAGCGCGAATCGGCCCGATGCATCGAGATGATCGAGCATTTCGCCAAGCACTCGAGGTGCGTCCGAGCGACTGACCAGCCGCAACTGCTCAATGACGTTAGAAAGGCGCAAGGTGCCGTCGTCGATCTCGCAAGTTTCGCCGTCCCCGCTCGACCAAAGTAGCGACACGGTCTCGGCCATGTCACCGACATAGTCTCGGCTCATGTACAGCAGGACGGGATCGACCCGTTCCTCCGCCATGGCACGAACCTGCGCCGGTTTGACCGCCGGGATATCGAGCGTGCCGGTCAAAGCAGCGAGTGCGATGCCGCGATCGGGATCGGGCGTTTGCCTAAGATAATCGCCGATCAGCTTCAGCTTCGAATTCCGCGATCTCGTATAGACCAGGTCATCCAGGAGCTGGGAAAAGGCGCGCATGGTCCCGCGATAATGCGCGAAACCGGGCGAAAGTGCCTAGTGCAGGCGGACGGCGAGGGCGGCGAGGATCGATTCGCGGTCGTGAGCGGCGTCCTCGCTCATCAACGCCTCTTCCATATGTTCGAGGCAGGCGCGGGTCGCGGCGACATGGCCAGGCATCAAGGCGTGGTGAGCGCCATAGTCCGCCAGGCCTTCCAGCGCCGACATTCCATGCTCTGCGGCCATGGTTCGGATGGCCTCCATCTTGGCGCAGATGTCGATCGGCTTCAGCCGAGCGACACGGTCTTCGATCTCGGCAATGCGCGCGCCGATACGAGAGCGGACGATATTGAGCGAATCGCCAATGATGTTCTGGCCAGCCATGACTGATTCTCCGTTCACCCGGAAAAGCTCGCCGAAAATGGTTAACGGGGCGTCAAAGGGCGGCGCGGACCCCTTTTGCTTGACAGAATCGGCCATGGTCGCCATGGAGCCGCGGTTCGGGCGGCGCCTGTTGGCCCGCCTTCATTTTTTTAGCGCAACAGGATTTTCGCGATGGCCAAGCCGGCAACCGTCAAGATTAAGCTCGTCAGCACGGCTGACACGGGCTTTTTCTATGTGACCAAGAAGAACCCGCGCAACCAGACCGAGAAGATGTCGTTCCGCAAGTACGACCCGGTCGCGCGCAAGCATGTCGAGTTCAAGGAAGCCAAGATCAAGTAACCGCCAACGCGGTCTTGCCAGGCTTTACTATTGGGGCGGTTCCGCTGGTCGGGGCCGCCCCAATGCTTTTGGGGCAAGGGAGGCCGCGCCCTTAACGTCGCAAAGCCTTTAACGTCGCAAAAGTCTCAAGGTGCGGCGCCAATTCGTGCGACCTTAGTGACCTTATGCCCGCTGATGTCCTGGTTGATTCTCGGCTGCGAGGAATGTCGCCCCTCTGCTGCGCTTCGGGCGCTCCCGATTTCGCCATGCCCTAGATTGATTAGGTATTTGTCGCCCCGTCTGCGACAGGCGCTCCATGCTCGCCAGTCCCCCGGACTGGCTGCGCGTGGAGCGGGCGAAGGGATTCGAACCCTCGACCCCAACCTTGGCAAGGTTGTGCTCTACCCCTGAGCTACGCCCGCTCGAATGGCGGACCGGAAGGATGTCCCGGTCGGGTGATGCGGGCGCCTAGCAACTCAACTGGGGGCGCGCAACCCCCTGTTGCCCGCGCTGGGCGTGGTCTTGCCCGCTTTGAGTGCTAAGCCCATATGCGGCTTCCACTGGCGAAGGAGTGAGGCGTGGCGACACTGGGCATGACCGAGGCTGAACGCGCGTCGATCGAGCGTTTCCAGCACGACGTCATCGAACCGTCGATGTCCAGCCTCGTGATCCTCGATTTCTGGGCGGACTGGTGCGGGCCCTGCAAGCAGTTCGCCCCGGTGCTGGAGAAGGTCGCAGCGGACTATGCCGACAAGGGCGTCGTGCTGGCCAAGATCGACATCGAACAGGACAAGCTGATCGCATCGCAGTTCCGCATCCAGTCGATCCCGACCGTTTATGCGCTGTTTCAGGGCCAGCCGGTCGCCGACCTCACCAATTACCGCACCGAAGGCCAGCTGAAGCGGGTCATCGACCAGCTTCTCGGTCAGCTACCCGTTCAAGGGGCTGCGCAGGACCTCGCCGCGCAGATCGAGCCACTGATCGCCATGGTCGAAGAGATACTAAGGGAGGGTGACGGGCCGCGCGCCGAATCGATCTTTTCCCAGATCCGGGAGATGGATCCGGACAATCCCGCGGTCATTGGCGGGCTCGCCCGGGCGATGATCGCCAGCGACAGGAAAGACGAAGCGCGCGCGCTGCTCGATTCGGTCGGCGAAGAGACGGCGAAGCACCCCGCGATCGCCCGCGCGAGGGCCGCACTGGAAGTAGCAGCGGCACCGGTGGCCGATGTTTCGGCCGAGGAAGCCCGGCTGGCCGCGAATCCCGACGATCATGAAGCTCGCTTCGCCATCGCCCAGGCGCGCCTTGCGTCCGGCGACCGCGATCGGGCCGCGGACGAGCTGTTGGAGATCATCGCCCGCGACAAGGAATGGAATGAGGGGGCGGCCCGGCAGCGCTTCCTGCAGCTGCTGGAGGCCGCGGGCCTCGAGGATCCTTGGGCGCGCGGCCAGCGGCGCCGACTGTCGGCGCTGCTGTTCACATGATGGGCTCCAAACCCGCGCGCATTCCGCTGTTCCCGTTGGCGGGAGCGATTCTCCTGCCTCGCGCGCAGCTGCCGCTGCATATTTTCGAACCGCGTTACCGCGAGATGGTTCGCGACGCGCTGGCTGGACCCGGCCGCATCGGAATGATCCAGCCGTCGGGTGCGGGCGATCCGCCGCCCCTATTCCATACCGGCTGCGTTGGGGAAATCGTCGGCGCCGAGGAGCTCGACGATGGGCGGTTCAACATCGTGCTGCACGGATCGAACCGGTTCCGGCTGATCGCCGAACGTGACCTTGGCACGTCCTACCGGCAGGCGGATGTCGACCTGGCTGCCTACGATGACGAGGAGCCGGAGCCGCTGAGCCTCATCCAGCGTGCGGATGTCGAGCGCGAAGCGCGCCGGTTCGGCGATGCACTGGGGCTGGCGGTCGACTGGTCAGCCGTCGGCCAGCTCGATGATGAGATGCTGGTCAACGCCATCGCCCAGGTGGCGCCATTCGATGTGGGAGCAAAGCAGGCACTGCTCGAAGAGCCGACACTGGCCGGACGGGCCGATCTGGTCGTCCAGCTGATGCAGTTCCAGCGCCTTGCGCCGGGCGGAGCCGATGTGGGGCAGACGCTTCAATAATTCCTCTCTCCTTTAGGGGAGGGGTAAGGGGTGGGGCTCATTCACTTCCCCCGCCCCTTCACCGCTTCGCGGCTCTTCCCCGCCCCTGAAAGGGGCCGGGATTAGATCGGCAGGCCTCTCAACAGCAGCGGCAAGTCGCCGCTGGTGCCGCGCGCTTCGGCCATCAGCCGATCCTTCACCGGGCCGATGCGATTGATGAGACCCATTCCGAAACGGCGGACCTTTGACGCGGTCTGGCCGGGAATGCCGTAGATGCGCGTGAGGCTGTCGGTGGCGAGGCTGACCATGAAGGTGTCGAGGCTGCGCCAGCGCTGATAACGGGTCAGCAGCTGCTGGTCGCCGAGATCGAGGCCGAGCCTTGCCCCTTCAACCAGTACCTGGGCCAGCGCCGCCGCATCGCGATATCCGACATTGACACCCTGCCCCGCAATCGGATGCATGCCGTGCGCGGCATCGCCGACCAGCGCCATCCGGTGATCGGTGATCCGAGCCGCATGGTGGAAACCGAGCGGATAGGTCGACCGCGGCGCCAGCAATCCGATCTTGCCCAAGAAGCCGCCCATCGCGGCCTCGGCTTCCGCGGCGAAATCATCGTCGCTCAGCGACAGGAAGCCGGGCGCATCCTCACCCTTCACCGACCAGACGATGGCGGACCGGTGCCCGCCTTCATCATCAGTCATCGGCAGCAGCGCGAACGGCCCGTCGGGATAGAAAATTTCATAGGCGACATGATCGTGCGGCCGTTCGTGACGAAGCGTCGAAACGATCGCGCTATGGTCATATTTCCAGCGGGCGCAGCGAATTCCGGCGGCCTCACGCATCGGCGAATTGCGCCCCTCAGCGGCGATCAGCAGCGGCGAGCCGACGACGCGGCCATCCTCGAGCCGAACGGTCACGCCATGTTCGCTGCGCTCGACCGATGCCGGCTTGGCCTGCCACATCAGCCAGATGTTCTTGCCCGCTTCGGCCCGCGCCAGAAGGGCGGCGCGCAGGTGGCGGTTCTCATGCATCCAACCAAGCGGTTCCTCGTCATCGCCCGGATCGAAGGCCAGCCCGCCCGGATCCAGCCCATCGGCAACCTCGATCCGGCGGATCGGGCAACCGGGTTCCGGGAAATGGTCGCTGATCCCGATCGTGTCGAACATGCGCTTCGACGAAGAGGAAACCGCGCTGGTCCGGCCGTCGAATGCCTGGGTCATGCGCCCTGCGGGATTGGCCGGATCGATGACGATCGCGCTGAGACCGCTGGAGTCCAGCGCCGCAGCAAGCGCCAGTCCGACCAGGCCTCCGCCCAGGATGATCACGTCCGCCCGATCCATGGCACATCACTAGTCGTCGCATCCGCGAGATGGAAGCCTTGCCCCCGAGTCCGGCGAAAGGCACAATGGAGGAAGTAACAAGGCCGGGGGAAGTGACGTCATGGCGACTGCCGCGCAGCGCGCGCAGAAGAAGGATCTTGGGCCGGACTGGCGAGAGACGCTGGCGGCTTCGATCCGTGGGTTCGTGCGCAAGACGTTCGGCCTGGCCTTGATCGGCCTGTCGGTGGCGCTTGCGGTCGCGCTCGTCACCCATTCCAGCACCGATCCCAGCTTGTCGACCGCTGCGGGCGGGCCGCCGACCAATTGGCTTGGAGCATTCGGCGCCTATTCCAGCGATGCCCTGCTGTTCCTTTTCGGCCCGGCATCGGCGCTGTTCCTGCCGCTCGTCGCGCTGGCCGGCCTTCGCCTTGTTCGCGGGGTCGATACCGGCCCGGTTCGCCGCGCCATGCTGGTGGCGGCAATTGGCGTGACGCTGATCGGCGTCGCGCTCGGCCTATACGCCGGCTCCGCTGTTTCCGGCCTTCCGGCAGGCTATGGCGGGGCGCTGGGCCTGGCCGGAGCCTATGGCGTCGATGCGGCGGTGAAGCTGATCGGCAATCCATCGATCGAGGGACCGCTGCGGCTTTCGCTAATGGCCATCCTCGCCCTCGCCGGCCTGGTGGTCGGCTGGCTGGCGCTGGGCATCCGGCCGGAAGAGAAGCAATGGGCCGCCGACCGATTCCGGCGTGATCCGGCAGCGCCGTTGCCGAGGCCTCGCAGGACTCGCGAAGAACTGTCGGGCGACGAGGAGGGGGTCGCCGCCCCGCCCCGGTCCCGTCCTGCCGTCGCGGTTGCCGATCCGGCCAAGCCGATCGCGCCGGCCGCCAAGGCCAATCCGAAGAAGGGCAAGGGAAGCGCGCCGGGACAGGCGAGTCTGGCGCTTGGCGACAATTACCAGCTTCCGTCGATCGAGCTGCTAACCGCAGCACCGGAGAAGTCGAAGGGCCAGATCGACCGGGCAGGTCTGGAGCGCAACGCAAGGCTTCTCGAAAGCGTGCTCGAGGATTTCCACGTCCGCGGCGACATCGTCGAGGTGCGGCCTGGGCCGGTGGTCACCATGTATGAACTGGAACCGGCGAGCGGCATCAAGGCCAGCCGTGTGATCCAGCTGGCCGACGACATTGCGCGCAACATGTCGGCCCTGTCGGCGCGCGTCGCCACCATTCCCGGCCGAAGCGTGATCGGGATCGAGCTGCCCAACCAGAAGCGCGAGACGGTTTCCTTGAGTGAGCTCATCGGAAGCCAGGCGTTCGAGGACCAGAACATGGCCCTGCCGCTGATCCTGGGGAAGAATATCTCCGGCGATCCGGTCATCGCCGACCTGGCGCCGATGCCC
Source organism: Sphingomonas caseinilytica (assembly GCF_023516455.1). Classification (GTDB taxonomy): domain Bacteria; phylum Pseudomonadota; class Alphaproteobacteria; order Sphingomonadales; family Sphingomonadaceae; genus Sphingomicrobium; species Sphingomicrobium caseinilyticum. The sequence continues at coordinate 349,385 of NZ_JAMGBA010000002.1, forward strand.
CATTTGCTGGTGGCCGGCACCACCGGTTCGGGCAAGTCGGTCGGCCTCAACTGCATGATCCTGTCGCTGCTGTACCGGATGAGCCCCGACGAATGCCGGCTGATCATGATCGATCCGAAGATGCTGGAACTCAGCATCTACGACGACATCCCGCATCTGCTGGCACCGGTCGTGACCGAGCCGGGCAAGGCGATCCGAGCATTGAAATGGACCGTCGAGCAGATGGAAGAGCGCTACCGGATGATGGCTAGCCTCGGCGTCCGCCAGCTTGCCAGCTTCAACCAGAAGGTGCGCGACGCGAAGGCCAAGGGCTCGCGGCTCGGCCGGCGGGTGCAGACCGGTTACGACGCCGACACCGGCCAGCCCGTCTATGAGACGGAAGAGCTGGAATATGAGGTGCTGCCGCAGATCGTGGTGGTGGTCGACGAGCTTGCCGACCTGATGATGACCGCGGGCAAGGAGGTCGAGTTCCTGATCCAGCGGCTGGCGCAGAAGGCACGGGCCGCCGGCATCCACCTGATCATGGCCACCCAGCGGCCATCGGTCGACGTCATCACCGGCGTCATCAAAGCCAATCTTCCGACCCGGATCAGCTTCCAGGTGACCAGCAAGATCGACAGTCGCACGATCCTTGGCGAACAGGGCGCCGAGCAGCTGCTGGGCAAGGGCGACATGCTCTACATGCCGGGCGGAAAGCAGATCATCCGCGTGCACGGGCCATTCGTTTCGGACGAGGAAGTGCGCCTGGTTGCCGAGCATTGGCGCAGGCAGGGCGTTCCCGACTATATCCAGGCGGTCACCGAGGAGCCCGAGGACGGCGGCTATCTGTTCGATGGCCAGCCGGTCGGCGACGACGATCCGGAGACCCAACTCTATCGCAAGGCGATCCAGATCGTCGCTGAAAGCCAGAAGGCGTCGACCAGCTATCTGCAGCGCCAGCTGCGCGTCGGCTACAACAGCGCGGCGAGGCTGATCGAGCGGATGGAGAAGGACGGACTGGTCGGCCAGCCGGACCATGTCGGGCGGCGCGAGGTGTTGATCGACACCGACGGGCATCCGATCTAGCTGAACGAAACGGAACCTCGGGGTTCAGGACGCATTCAAACCCCAAACGCCATATCGGGCGCAAATTTCGGGAGTTTTGTAATGAATTTTGTCAGCAATTTCGCGCGTGCGCTGGTTCCGGTTGCGATTGTCGCGACCGCCGCCGCTGCGCCGGCTGCAACTTCGGGAGAGCTGAAGGCGGTCGAATCCAGCCTTGCGGCGACCCAGTCGATGACCGCCAATTTCCTGCAGACCGACGGCAAGAACCGGCAGATGGCGGGCACGCTCAGCCTGAAGCGGCCCGGCAAGATCCGCTTCGCCTATGGCGGCGGGGTCAACATGCTGCTGGTTGCGAACGGGTCGACCTTGAACTTCATCGACTATGACGTCGGACAGAAGTCGAGCTGGCCGATCGCCAAGTCACCCCTCGCCGTCCTGTTGGCCCCTAATCCGGACCTCGGCAGGATCGCGCGGATCATTCCGAGCGAGCATAAGAATGTCGTCGTCGTTCGCGCCCGCGACGCCCGGCGTCCGGAGTTCGGAACACTGATCCTGGCGTTCCAGCGCGACGGGTCCGCGCCCGGCGGCCTGAAGCTGGAAGGCTGGACGGCAATCGATGCGCAGAACAAGCGGACGACGGTCCGCCTGTCGAACCAGCGCTACAACGTCGGCGTTCCGGACAGCGCCTTCACCTTTGCCGAACCGAAACGGAAAAAAGCGTAGCAAAGTGCAACTGTTCAGGTTGGCGACAGCTTTCCCAATATATACATTACACTAGATCGTTGCATCGCCGGGGTTTCCCCCTGTTACCCGGGTTAGGTAGCGATCGCCTTGCGTGACAACGCTTGGTCGGCCCTTGCTCCATGCCCCCGGAGCAAGGGCCTTTTGCTTGGCAGCCGGGGGCTGCCATGCAAAAGGCCCTCCTTGAACCTTTATTCAAGGCCACAGACATACCGCCCGTGACCAAGCTCAAGATCGCATCCTGGAACATCAATTCGGTGCGCGCTCGCGCGCCCATCGTCGAACGCTTCCTCGACGAGGAGCAGCCGGACATCCTCTGCCTCCAGGAAACCAAGGCGATGGACAATGTCTTTCCGGCCGAGCTGTTTCATTCGCGCGGCTATGTCCATCACGAGCTCAACGGGCAGAAGATGCACCATGGCGTCGCGATCCTCAGCCGGTTGAAACTGCAGGATTCGGGCCGCCATGATTGGCAAGACAATGGCGAGGCACGGCATGTCGGTGCCCGTCTCGACTGCGGAATCCGGCTGGAGAATGTCTATATCCCCGCCGGCGGCGATGTTCCCGACCGGACGGTGAATCCCAAGTTCGGCCAGAAGCTGGACTTCATCGAGCGGATGACACGCTGGTCCGAAAAGTTGGCTGAGCCGACTTTGATCGTCGGCGATTTCAACATCGCGCCGCTGGAATGCGATGTCTGGAACCACAAAGCCCTGCTCGACGTCGTCAGCCATACCCCGATCGAGGTCGAGACGCTGGAGCGGCTGCAGCAGGCTCACGACTGGGTCGATATGGGCCGCAAGTTCATCCCCGCGCCGGAACGCTGCTTCACATGGTGGAGCTATCGCGCGCAGGATTGGGCGGCGAGCGACCGCGGACGCCGGCTCGACCATATGTGGTGCTCGCCGAGCCTCGCACCCCAGGCGACCGCGCATCGGGTCCTTGAGCCTTGCCGCGGCTGGGAGCGGCCTTCAGACCATGTGCCCTTGATCCTGGAGCTCGACGTTTGAGCGACGCCCCGGCTCTCGATCGCGCGATTGCCGCATTGAGGGCTGGCCGCACGGTCCGCGTCGGTGGCCTCACCATCCTTTCGGTCGAGACGGGTACGCAGGCGATCCTCGACCTCATCGATCCCAAGGGCAATGCGCCGTTGTTGCTGAGCGGGCCCCGCGCCATGGCACTGGGCCTCGGCAATGCCCACGACGCCGCCGGCGAAACGGCACCGGTGGAGGTCCGGCATTGCGATTGGCTCGATCGAGAGGCCGCCCGCGCGCTTGCTGACCCGTCCCGCGATTTCGACCGGGGGCCGATCGGTCCGCTCAACGCAATTCCGGTCGAAAGGCCCGACTGCGCCAAGGCGGCGCTAACCCTTGCGCGGCTGGCGGGCCTGCTTCCGGCATTATGGCTGGTCGAGGACGAGCCGGTCGTTGCGATCGAAACATCGGCCGTCGCGGAAGCGGCGTATGCCAAGTCCGCGACGATCGTTGCCAGGGCGAAGCTGCCGATCGACGACCTGCCCCCCAGCCAGATGGTCGCCTTCCGCGACCCGGCGAGCGGGGAGGAGCATGTCGCGCTGGTGGTGGGTGCCTTCGGCGGACAGCCGCCTCTTGTCCGGTTGCACAGCGAATGCCTGACCGGCGATGTGTTCGGCAGCCTCAAATGCGATTGCGGTCCCCAGCTCAAGGAGGCGCTGCATATTATCGGCGCATCTGGTGGAGGCATCCTCCTTTACTTGCGCCAGGAAGGGCGCGGGATCGGCCTCGCCAACAAGCTGCGCGCCTATGCCCTGCAGGATCGCGGCCTTGATACAGTCGATGCCAACCGAAGACTTGGCTTTGCCGACGACGAGCGGGGCTATGGCATGGCAGCCGCAATGCTGAGGGCATTGGGCATCGATGCCGTTAGGGTGCTGACCAACAATCCGGCCAAGGTTGCCGGGTTGGAACGGGAAGGCATCAGAGTGGTGGAGCGGGTCGCGCACCATATGCCGACCAACCCGCACAACGCCGACTATATCGCCACCAAGAAGAAGCGCAGCGGACACCTCGACTAGCTTTCAGTGCTCGCCATGCCCCCAGCATGGCTGCGCTCTTCAATCCTCGAATAGTGCTGATCCTATGCGGACCGCCGTCGCGCCCAGCATGACCGCAGTTGGATAGTCCGCCGACATGCCCATGCTGAGACCGCCGACGCCATGACGTCGTGCCAACTCCGCCAGAAGCGCGAAATAGGGCCCGGCCTGCTGGCCTAGCGGCGGCATGGTCATCAATCCTTCCAGCCGAAGGGTCGAGGCGCGGACCCGATCGAGGAAATCCGGCAGCTCCTCGATTGAAACGCCGCCTTTCTGGTCTTCGCCGCCGATGTTCACCTGGACATAAACGCCGGGCGTGCGGCCGGTCTTTTCCGCCGCCGCGACCAGGGCCGCGAGCAGCGATGGGCGATCGAGCGAATGAATCAGGTCGAACTGCCGAACCGCATCCTCCGCCTTGTTGGATTGCAACTGCCCGATCATGTGCAATTTGAGGCCGGGGTGGGTTGCCCGGAGGTTCGGCCATTTCTCGGCGGCTTCGGCGACCCGATTCTCGGCAAAGTCGGTGACCCCCGCAGCAATGAGCGGTTCGACCTCCGCCAGGCTTCGCTGCTTGGTGACAGCGATCAACGTTACGTCGGCAGGGTCGCGCTTCGCCGACTTCGCGGCGCGCGCGATATCGTCGCGAACACGAGACAGACGGGTTGCGGTTTCGGTCATGCCCCGCGCTATAGGAATAGCGATGGCAGCGAACCAGCCCTCTTGGCCTCGCGAATGGCTGATGACGGACGAGCGAATTGGGGAACATCTGTGGGAGGCGATCGATCGGCTGCCCGAAGGTGCCGGCGTCGTCTTTCGCCACTATGCCACTCCAAAGGCCCAGCGAGCGGCGCTTGCGCATCAGGTTGCGGAGCGTTGCTTGGAGCGCGGCCTTATCCTGGGGATTGCCCAAGATGTTGCACTGGCCAGCTCGTTGAACGCAGCGCTTGTTCACAATGCGGATGGCGATCCGGCGGGATTGCCGACGTCGCGCTCAGCGCATTCGGTGGAAGAGGCGCGGTTTGCGATCGAGGCTGGAGCGGCCCTTATCTTTCTCTCGCCGCTGTTCACGACCCGGTCCCATCCGGGGAGAGAATCATTGTCTCACGAGCTTGCGCGACGGATCGTCGTCGCCTGTCCCGTGCCGGTGATCGCGCTTGGAGGAATGAATCGGGCGCGGTTCGAGGAACTCAGCTCGGATGGATTCTATGGTTGGGCGGGGATTGATGCGTGGTTGGAAGAGGGGCGGGCCGTCACGGAGTAAATCCGTGACGTCAGTCGCTGCTTCGCGCGCTGGCCGGCCAGCGTCAGGTCTTCGCGCTGCTCCGGCGACGCTTCGCGTCGGCGTCGCTACGCTCGCTGACTTGGCTTAGAACCGAACGGCCGTACCGACGTAGACAGCCTTGCTGTCGCGATGATCCTCGGCCAGCGCCGGAATCTCGTCGCGCTCGATCTTGTAACGAACGCCGCCGGTCAGCGCGATATTGCGGCTGATATTGTAGGAACCGCCGAGATCGACCGACATGCTGTCCGGACGGGCAAGGTTCGCGATGCGGCTGTCGTTACGCTCGCCGCCGACCGCTACGCGACCGGTGAATTTCTTGAGGTTGTAGCTGACCCCGACGATCGCCGTTTCGCGCGTTCCGATCACCGGATCCGGGCTGCTGGTGCGACCGACATCGCCCGAAACGCCGAAGCGCTTCCAGCCGACTGCCACGCCGAGATCATATTGCGCCGGCGCTAGGCTGCTGATCGGCGAAGCCACGGCAACCTCGACCGGGCGTGCCGGAGTCGCCGGTCCGCGTGCACGAACCGCGACTCGGACCTGCGACGGACGGCCCTTGGCGGCCGCCGGCGTGAATTTGAAATCGCTGCCCGCTGATGCATTTCGGCCACCGAAAATGGCAGCTAACCGCGGATCTGCGCCGGCCGGCGTGAATCCGGAAATCTTGTCGAAACTCAATGAGATGACAGGCGGGCGCTGCTTCGCGGCAGCGGCCAATCCGATGGCTGGCGTCAAGACGAGCGCCGACGCTGCGAGCAGTAACGCCGCGCGTCCCGATGTCATGGCCACCCTGTTGAACACGAGTAAACAGACTCCCGTTGAGTCTCGGATATAAGCCTTCCAAACTGACTCTTCCATGACTCAATTCGATTCGAGCAACGGCTGTGGCATGGAGTCCACAAGAGTGTCCCGAGGCGGGCCAAGATTCTCGCGCTTGCCGAGAATCGACCAGCATCTATAACGCCCTTTGAAAGACCTTCGCGAAGAGAGAACCATGTCCCGCTTCACGCTTCCCCTTGTTGCCTTGATTGTCGTCGGAACCGTTGCTTCCGGCTGTTCGAAGAACCGGGATATCCCGACCGAACTCGCTCCATCGCGAATGACGCAGATCGGCGTCAACAGCTACCTGTGGCGGGCGGCGGTCGACACGCTTTCCTTCGCACCGCTGGTGACAGCCGATTCCAACGGGGGCGTCATCGTCACCGACTGGTACGTCAATCCGACGACGCCTACCGAGCGCGTGAAGCTCACTGTTTCGATCATCGACCAGGACCTGCGCGCCGACGCGCTGAAGGTCGCTGCCAGCCGCCAGGTCAACCAGGGCGGTGTCTGGGTCGATGCACCGGTCGCCGCTGCGACCGTCCAGAAGCTTGAGGACATCATCCTCACCCGCGCCCGCGACCTTCGCCGTACGACCGTCGGCGGGTAAGGCTATCGCACAGTGACAGACCGCTTCGACCCGGCGGTTGCCGACCGGCGCTGGCAGCAGCGCTGGGAGGAAGCGCAAAGTTTTCGTGCCGACAGCAATTCGCCGAAGCCCAAATCCTATGTCCTCGAGATGTTTCCCTATCCTTCGGGACGCATCCACATGGGGCATGTCCGCAACTATACGATGGGCGACGTGCTTGCCCGCTTCCGTCGGATGCAGGGCTTCGAGGTGCTTCATCCGATGGGCTGGGACGCCTTCGGGATGCCGGCCGAAAATGCGGCGATGGAGAAGAAGGTCCATCCCGGCGCCTGGACCCGTGAGAATATCGCGACCATGCGCCGGCAGCTGCAGCGCATCGGCTTTGCGCTCGACTGGAGCCGCGAACTCGCTACCTGCGAGCCTGACTACTACGGCCATGAACAGGCGCTGTTCCTGGACCTGATGGAAGCCGGCCTCGTCACCCGCAAGGAGAGCGAGGTCAATTGGGACCCGGTCGACATGACCGTGCTTGCCAACGAACAGGTGATCGACGGGCGCGGCTGGCGTTCCGGCGCTGTCGTCGAGCGCAAGAAGCTCTCCCAATGGTTCCTGAAGATCACCGATTTCGCCGAGGAGCTGCTGGACGGCCTCGGGTCGCTGGACAATTGGCCCGACAAGGTCCGCCTGATGCAGGAAAACTGGATCGGGAAGAGCCAAGGCCTGCAGTTCTGCTTCCGGCTGGCGACCAGCATGCCCGGCGGCACCTGCGACATTGAAGTGTTCACGACCCGGCCCGACACGATTTTTGGGGCGAGCTTCGTCGCAATCTCGCCAGGTCATCCGATTGCCGAGGAACTGGCGGCCGGCCGGCCTGAAGTCGCGGAGTTCATCGCCAGGGCTCGTGCTGGCGGGACCAGCGCAGCGGAGATCGAAACGGCCGAAAAGCTGGGCTTCGACACCGGACTGGAGGTCGTTCACCCGTTCGACGACAATTGGCGTCTCCCGGTCTGGATCGCCAACTTCGTGCTGATGGATTACGGTACCGGCGCTCTCTACGGCGTACCCGGCCACGACATTCGCGACTATGAGTTCGCACGCAAATATCGGCTGCCTGTGCTTCGTGTCGTTGCCGATACAACCGCCGGCGCATCAGCCCCTGTAACGGAAGCGGACACGGCGCCGGGCGTTGCTGTCAATTCGCGATTCCTCGACGGCATGCCAACCAGTGATGCGACGGCTGAGGTCATCCGCCGCGCTGAAACGGCCGGTTGGGGCACAGGTAAGACCCAGTATCGCCTTCGTGACTGGGGCGTATCTCGCCAGCGCTATTGGGGGACGCCGATCCCCGTCATCCATTGCGATTCATGCGGGCCGGTCGGCGTTCCACGCGACCAACTGCCCGTTGTCCTGCCGGACGACGTAAGCTTCGATATTCCGGGCAATCCACTCGATCGCCATCCGACCTGGTCAAAGGTGGACTGCCCGAGCTGCGGCGGTCCGGCGCGCCGCGAGACGGATACGCTGGATACGTTCGTTGATTCCTCCTGGTACTTCATCCGGTTCGCAAGCCAGCCCGGCAACCAGCCGTTCGACCGCGCGGAGGCGGAGAAATGGCTTCCCGTCGGCCAATATATCGGCGGCGTGGAGCATGCGATTCTTCATCTGCTTTATGCACGGTTCTGGACTCGCGCCCTCGAGCGGATGGGCAAGCTGTCGGTCAAGGAACCGTTCGAAGGCCTGTTCACCCAGGGCATGGTGACGCACGAAACCTATGAGAGCGCGGACGGGCGCTGGCTCAATCCCGACGAGATCGAGATTCGAGAAGGTGGGGTGCTGGTGGAGCGCGCCACCGGGGCTAACGTCCGCCGCGGGCGCGTCGAGAAGATGTCCAAATCGAAGAAGAATACGGTCGACCCGGAGCCGATCCTCGATCGGTACGGCGCGGATGCGGTTCGCTGGTTCATGCTGTCCGATTCTCCGCCCGAGCGCGATCTCGAATGGTCGGAAGGCGGGATCGAAGGCGCGGCGCGGTTCGTCCAGCGCGTTTGGCGTCTCGCCCAATCGCCGACCGGAAACGAAGGCGAGGACAAGGCTCTTGCCCGAAAGGTGCATCGGACCGTTGCCGCCGTCGGCGAGGCGATCGAAGGCCTGCAGTTCAACAAGTCGGTGGCCGCGCTTTACGAGCTGACCAGCGCGATCGAGCGGGCGCAGCCGTCGGCAAGCCGCGACGAAGCTATTCGCACGCTGCTGTTGCTGGTTGCGCCAGGCGCTCCGCACCTTGCGGAGGAAGCCTGGGCCAGCCGTAGCGAGGACGGAATGATCGCGGATGCCGGGTGGCCTTCCTTTGATCCGGCGATGCTCATCGACGACGAGGTAACGATTGCCGTGCAGGTGAATGGGAAGCTTCGCGATACGTTGGTTGCACCGCGCGGTACCAGCCGCGAGGATGCCGAGGCATTGGCGCTCGCACTGCCGAAGATCCAGGCGCAGCTCGGCGGGAACGATCCGCGCAAGGTGATTGTGGTTCCGGACCGGTTGGTGAATATCGTCGCATGACGCGCGGCCTCGCCCTTGCCCTTTGCCTGCTCCTCGCAGCTTGTGGGCTAAGACCGATGTATGCCGGCGGTTCGTCGGGCGGTGTCGCTGCCGGACTTGGAACGGTCCAGGTTGCACCCATTCCGGAGCGGGCCGGCTGGCTGGTCCGCAATGCACTGGTGGACAAGCTCGGTGGCGAAGCGGGCAATCCCGCCTATCGGCTCGAAGTCGATCTCGATGATGACCTGACCGCCTTTGGCATCCGCGGAGACTCGGCGGTAACTCGGGAGCGGAGGACATTGCGGGCACGCTACCGCCTCGTCGATCTCAAGACCGGGGAAGTTGTCCTGGATGCCACGGCCGGTTCGGATGCCGGCATCGATATCGTCAGTTCGGAATATGCGACGGTCGCTGCCGAGCAAACCGCGCAGGAGAGGCTGGCAGGAGTCGTGGCCGACCAGATGGTGGCGAGGCTGGCCTTGTTCATGAGCCGGGCCAAGCCGCAATGAAGATCCCCAAGGGCGGCCTGGCGCAAGCGCTGGACCGGCCCGACCAGGACGTTCGCTTCTACCTGTTTCACGGTGCGGACGAGGCCGGATCGCGAGGCCTTGCGGAGCGGCTTTTGAAGGGACTCGGTGCGGAGAAGTCTCCGTTAACCGGCCAGGCCGTCAAAGCCGATCCCGCGATGCTTGCCGACGAGGCTGGCGCCATTTCTCTGTTCGGTGGAAAGCGGGCCATCTGGGTCGAGCCTGCCGGTGACGAAATTGCCGAGGGGGTGACGGCCCTGTTCGAGCTGCCCGCCTCGGAAAGCCCGGTGATTGCTGTCGCCGGTACGCTGCGGAAGACGTCCGCGCTGTTGAAGCTTGCCGAGGCCCATTCGGCCGCCCTCTCGCACATCGGCTATGTGCCCGAGGGGCGGGACCTGGAGCGGCTTGTGGTCGACCTTGGCCGGGATGTCGGGCTGCGGGTCACGCCGGAACTGGCGCAGCGTGTCGCATCTGCCTCGGGTGGGAATCAGGCGGTTGCGCTACAGGAACTATCCAAGTTCGCCCTCTATCTCGGAGCGGAAAGAGAGAATCCCAAGGAGTTGGATCCGGAAACGGTAGACCTGCTTGGCGCCGATTGCGCGGAGGCCGACCTGATGCGGCTCGGCGATTTGGCGCTGTTGGGACGGATGAGGGAGTTGCTCGACGAGTTGGGGCGGCTTCCGCACGGAAGTTCGGAAGCCATTCCCGTGCTTCGGGCCCTGCAGCGGCGCTTGCTGATGCTGGCTCCGCTTCGCTCCCGGATCGAGCGCGGAGACAGCGTTGACGGTGTCATGACGTCAATGGGTAAGGCATTGTTCTGGAAGGATAAGCCGTTGATCCAGCGACTACTTTCGACCTGGTCGTCGGAGCGGCTTGCGGAGGCGGCATCCCGGGTTGCCCAGCTCGAGCGACAGATCATGCTCCGTCCGCTTGCGGACGACGCTGCACTGGGGGAAACGTTGGTGACCCTGGCGCGAGCGGCGGGCCGGGGGCGCTAGATCTGTTCGCCGGAAAGCCGCTGGCAGATAAGGTCCAGCTGATCGAGCGTGCTGTAGTGAACGCTGACGTTGCCGCCACCCTTGCCATGGCTGACCTTGACCCGGAGACCGAGCAAATCGCCCAACTGGCGTTCCAGCGCCTCCAAATCTGCATCGACGGCACGGCGCGCCGTCCGTTCTGAAGCTCTTCCGATGTCATGGCCTGGCCCAGGCCGAACTTTTTTCGCCAGATGCTCAGCCTGACGGACCGACAGATCGCCCTCGACGATCTCGTTGGCGAGTTCCTCCGGATTCGGGGAGGTCAGGATAGCTCTTGCGTGCCCCATGCTGATATCGCCTCGCATGAGCATTAAGCGTACCGAATCGGGCAGATCGAGGAGCCGCAGCAAGTTGGCTACATGGCTGCGGGATTTGCCCACCAGCTTGCCGACCACTTCCTGGCTATGGCCGTAGCGATCCATCAGTTGCCGAAAGGCTGTCGCTTCCTCAATGGCATTCAGGTCTTCGCGCTGAATATTCTCGATAATTGCAACTTCAGCGCTGGATTCTTCGTCAAAATCCCGAATAATTGCTGGAATTTCATGAAGTTGCGCCTTCTGCGCAGCGCGCCAGCGTCGCTCACCGGCAACCAGCTCGAAACCATCTTCCACTGCGCGCACAATGATGGGTTGAAGCACGCCGCGTTCAGCAATGGACGCTGCGAGCTCCTCGATCGGTCCTTCATCAAAAACTTGTCGAGGTTGTGAAGGATTGGGACGGATACGCGCGATCTCGATCGTTCTCACGCCGCCTCCGGCGACTGAATCCGAACGGGGAACGGGCGGCGCTTCGCCGATCAGCGCGCTGAGACCCCTCCCCAGCCCCGTTGCCTTCTTCATGCAGCCTCCGCCGTCGGCTGCGGCAGCCGCGCCATGATTTCCCTGGCGAGGCGAACATAAGCCTCTGAGCCCGGGCATTTGAGATCGTAGATGAGCGCCGGCAGGCCGTGGCTCGGTGCCTCTGACAGGCGGACGTTGCGAGGAACGACGGTTTCGAACACCGATGTGCCCAGGCAGGCGCGCACATCTTCGGCAACCTGCTGCGAAAGATTGTTGCGGCGATCGAACATGGTCAGTGCAACGCCAAGGATCGAAAGCTGCGGATTGTAGGCTAGCCGGATCCGCTCGACCGTCTGCAGCAACTGGCTCAGCCCCTCGAGGGCAAAGAATTCGCACTGCAGCGGCACCAGCAGCTGACGTGAAGCGACCAGCGCGTTAACCGTCAGCAAGCCGAGAGATGGCGGGCAATCGAGGAGGCAGATGTCCCAGCGTCCCACGGGAGTTTCATCGAATGCCTGGGCCAGGCGATGCGTCCGGTCTTCCATCCCGACCATTTCGACTTCTGCGCCGGAAAGGTCGACAGTGGCAGGCAGAATGTCGAGGCGCGGGACCTTGGTCGCGATAGCGGCTTGGGCAACGGTCGCTTCACCCATCAGCACGTCATAAGTGGACAGCTCGCGGGCAGCGCGGCCTACGCCGAGCCCCGTGGAAGCATTCCCTTGGGGATCCAGGTCGACGAGCAGGACGCGCCAGCCGATGGCCGCAAGGGCGGTCGCCAGGTTGATGGCAGTCGTGGTCTTGCCCACTCCGCCTTTTTGATTGGCGACTGCGACACGAATCATCGCTTCCCCCTCCGCTGGACATGATCGGCGACAACTATTGCCGATGCCGGGTGCGTCCGGCTCGGAACCAGACGAAAGCTACCCTGCCATGAGCCACGCGCTTCTACCAGTTCCGATTGCGCCTTTTCGCCTTTCGGAAGGACCCATTTCGTGTCGCTGTGGGCCAGATGACACGCCATGCCGAAAAGCTTGTCGAGCCGGGCGACAGCGCGAGCCGTGATGAAATCGAATTTCCCTTCCAGGCGCTCCACCTTGCACTCCGCAATATTCACATAGTCGAGGCGCAATGCGGCGACCGCGCGGCGAAGGAAATCGGCCCTGAGCTTCCGCGGCTCATTCAGGGTCATCGGGCGGCCGCCGAGTATGGCAATGACTAGCCCGGGCAACCCTGGCCCGGAGCCAATGTCGCACCAACTCCCTTGCCCCTCGGCAAGCCCCAGAAGCTGGGCGCCATCGACGATGTGCCGGGTCCACAGTTCGGGGATGCTGGCCGCCGCTACTAGATTTTGGCTCTGATTTTCCTCGACGAGCATCGCAGCAAAGCTGTCGAGCTGCTCCAATGTTTCACGTGAAACACTTTCGCGACGCGGGTCGGGCAAGCATGACAGGACTGCGTCCCACCGTGACGCGTCGGTCATGCGGCCGCACGAACCAGGGCAAAATGTAGCGCGGAAAGCGCCGCCGGCGTCACACCAGACACTCTCGACGCCTGATCTAGATCAGCGGGGCCAGCAACCTCCAGCCGCTCCCTCATCTCGTTGGAGAGACCAGGCACGACGCCGAAATTAAAATCCGCCGGGATGGACAGCCCCCTGTCCCTCGTTCGGGAAGCCAACTCATTTCGTGCGCGCTCCAGATAGGGAGCGTAAATTGCATCGTCGATGGCGCCGTTGGCCGCATCGCTCTGGGGCATTCGTGCGCGAACGGCGACTAGGGCATCATCCCGCCGCGCCCATTCGGCCAATGGACGACGTGCCACATCGCTCACTCCGACATCCGTCCCTGTTACCGCTTCCTTGAGGTGAAGCTCCGCTTCCGACTTGGCTTGAAGATAAGTTTCGACGCGCTGCTTCTGGTCCGCGCCGAGGATGCCCAGATCCAAGGCCATTGGGCCCAGACGCGACACCGCGTTGTCTGCACGCAAGTAGAGGCGATATTCCGAACGCGCAGTCAGCATACGATAGGGCTCGCTCACGCCTTGAAGGGTCAAGTCGTCGACCATCACACCGGTATAGCTGGTGCCTCGGTCGAACCGGGCCACTGCGAGGTTCAAGGCGACGGCGGCCGCGTTCAAGCCGGCAACTAGTCCCTGAGCCGCAGCCTCCTCATATCCGGTTGTGCCGTTAATTTGGCCCGCCAGGAAAAGGCCCGCAACATCGCGATGCTGCAGGGTTGGTTCCAGCCGTCGTGGATCGGCATAGGCATACTCAACCGCATATCCCGGCTGGACAATCTCGGCCCGTTCCATGCCCTCAATGCTTCGAACCAGGTCGAGCTGAACATCGGTCGGCAGGGACGTAGAAATGCCGTTGGGATATACCAGGGTTGTGCCCAGACCTTCCGGCTCCAGGAAAATCTGATGACCGTCACGATCGCCGAAGCGATGCACCTTGTCCTCTATCGACGGGCAATAGCGCGGCCCCCGGCCCTCGATCGCACCGGCAAACAATGGCGAACGCCCTAGACCGGCTCGAATGACGTCATGACTTCGTTCATTGGTCCGAGTGATGGCGCAGCTCAGCTGGGGTTGCTGAGCTGGATTTGGCGCAAGAGCCATGGTCCAGGCCGTGCCGTCGCTTGGCTGGGCAGCTGTCCGCGACCAATCGATCGTCCGCCCATCAATCCTTGGCGGCGTTCCCGTCTTAAGCCTTGTACTTGCGAGACCAAGCTCTTTCACCTGCGCGGCCAGGCTACCGGCCGACTGACCGCCCAGCCGTCCACCAGCCCAACGCTCCTCCCCTCGAAACATCACTGCCCCAAGGAAAGTGCCGGTAGTAAGAACTACGGCGCTCGATTGAATGGGCGTCCCACAAGCCAATGTTACACCGCGCACGGCGTTCCCAGACATAATGAGCGAAGCAACCTCGCCTTCGATCACCTCGACACCGGCTTCGGCCACTAACTTTTGCACGACGCGCCGGTAGAGGCTGCGATCAGCCTGGACGCGCGGCCCCCGAACGGCGCTTCCCTTGCTGGCATTGAGCATTCGCCGGTGAATCGCGGCGCGATCTGCCGCAATGGCCATGATCCCGCCGAGCGCATCCACTTCCCTGACCAGATGACCCTTCCCGACGCCGCCGATCGAAGGGTTGCAGCTCATCTGGCCAAGATCGTCGGCGCGAAATGTCACCAGCGCGACGCGCGCGCCACGGCGCGCCGCAGCACATGCTGCTTCGCATCCGGCGTGTCCGCCACCGATGACCAGGACGTCAAACATTGATGCGCCCATACATGGCGGAGCCGCGCCCTTCAACGAGCAGCGTTCCACGTGAAACACTTCCAGGCCTATTTGCCCAGGCAGAAGCGCCCGAATAATGCGTCAAGCAGGTCTTCAACCCCTGCACGCCCGGAAATTCGATCAACCGCCAAGCGGGCGTTACGAAGCTCCTCAGCAACAAGAACGGGGTCATCCAATTGTGCGCCACGCTGGAGCGCTTCTTGTGCCTCCGCGAGCAAATCATGCTGTCGACGGTCCAAGGTCAGCTCGTCCGCCTTAGGGAGGAGAGCACCTGCGCGACCGACCAAGGCTTGCATTAATTCGGTAAGCCCCGCGCCCGACACAGCGGAAACCGCCATCCCTTCGCCGGCCATACCCAGATCTGACTTTGCAGCTATCCGAATCAAATCGGGATGTTCGATGGGATCCTCTGCTCCCAACCACAGCAATATGTCAGCCCGCTCCGCCTCTTCCTTGGCCCGGCCGACCCCGATCGCCTCAACGACATCGTGCGATTCCCGAAGTCCCGCCGTGTCGACGAGCACGAACGGGATTCCGTCGATTGCGATCGGGACTTCGATGACGTCCCGCGTGGTTCCCGCGATGTGCGTGACGATCGCCTTCTCGCTTTGGGCCAAGGCATTGACAAGGCTAGACTTTCCAGCGTTCGGTGGGCCCGCCACCACGACCCTGATTCCGTCGCGGAGGGGTTCAACACGGGGAGCATCGACGAGCTCGGTCAGATCTGCCGCAAGCCGTTCGATCGGATGCTTCAGGTCTGGCGCCGAACCTCCGTCATCTTCGTCGGAATAGTCGATTGCGACTTCCGCCTGGGCCGAGAGCGCCAGCAATTGATCGCGCCATCCGTCCAGCCGCTTGCGAAGTGCGCCGCCTGCCCTAGCGATGGCAGAACGCCGCTGAAGCTCCGTTTCCGCCATCAGCAGTTCGGAAAGCCCCTCGGCCTCTGTCAGGTCGATCCGCCCATTGGCCAAGGCGCGCCGGGTGAACTCGCCCGGCTCCGCAACCCGGAGCCCGGGACAGGAAAGAAGCGCGCCGGTCAGCGCATCGACCGTAGCTCGACCTCCATGACATTGATATTCAACGATATTCTCTCCGGTTGCGCTGTCAGGAGCATCAAACCGGAGGAGCAATGCCTCGTCGATCAAGGACCCGTCGCGAGGATCGATGAGCCGCCGGAGAGATGCCTGCCGCTGGTCTGGAAGTTTCCCAGCCAGTCGCGCTGCTGCTTCAAGCGCGGCAGGTCCACTGGTTCGAACGACGGCGATGGCGGCAGGCGGGCGTCCGCTGGACAGCGCGACGATCGTATCGCCGCTCGCCCTGCTCATCATCCCCCGAACAGCCGGCCGAGACCCACGTGGGGGTCGACCCAGCCTTCATAGAGCATCTTGACCGAAACATAGACGATCACCGCGAGGCCCAGATAAGCGATCCAACGGAAGCGCTCGATATATTTGGCGATGATGTTGGCAGCGACACCCATCAGCGCGACGGCGAAGATCAATCCAACGATCAGGATGCCGGGATGCTCGCGGGCCGCGCCGGCGACGGCGAGGACGTTATCGAGGCTCATGCTGACGTCGGCGATGGCAACCGCCCAGGCCGCCCGTGTGAAGCTCTTGGCGGGCTTCAGGCCCGAATGCTCGTCACCATAAACTTCAGGGGATCCATGGCTCTCGCCGGCATGGCGCAGGTCGCGCCACATGCGCCAGGAAACCCAGAGAAGGAGCAGGCCGCCGACCAGGATAAGGCCGATGATCTGCATCAGTTGCGTGACGATGAGGGCGAACAGGATGCGCAGCACCAGAGCAGCCATCACGCCGATGAAGATGACCTTCTTGCGCTGCTCAGCCGGAAGGCCGGCGGCCAGCGCGCCAACGACGATCGCATTGTCGCCGGCAAGAACGAGGTCGATCATCAGCACCTGGATGAAGGCGGCAAATGCCGACGGCTCGGTGATGTTCGAGAAATCCTTGACGATCGAGGCCCAGATGTCGGCTGGCGTGCCGAACCCGGCCGCCACGGCTGCAAGGCTGACGAGCAAAAGATTGATCACTTCAAACCCCTGTTCCTGCGGAACCATCTCGGCAGACGCAAAGCTCATCGACATCCCGGATTACCCAAGCTGGAGTGCGGTTCGAAGGCCTAGCACATGATCGCCGCCAACCCATCCCTCGTAGATCATGTTGAGGGAAACGTAGAGGATGACCGCAAGGCCGATGTAATTGATCCAATGGTGCCGCTGGATCAGGCGAGCCACATAATTCGCGGCAAAACCCATGAACAGGACGGAGAAGGTTAGGCCGATGACCAGCAGTGCCGGATTTTCGCGCGCGATCGAGGCAACCAGCAGGACATTGTCCAGGCTCATGCTGAGATCGGCGATCGCAATCTGGATCGCGGCCTGAAGGAAGGTCTTGGTTGGGGGCGGTCCCTCGACGCTCTCCGTCTCCGGATCGTCGGCCACCACCACCTTGGCCGGATGAAGCTCCTGCCACATGTTGTATGCAACCCAAAGCAGCAGGAGGCCGCCGGCGAAAACCAGGCCGGTGATCTGCAGCAGCTTGGTCGCAAGCACCGCGAAGGTGATGAGGAAGGCCAGCGCCATGCCGACGCCAAGCATCAACACACGGCGGCGGTCGCGCTCCGGAAGGCCAGACGCCAGCGATCCCATGATGACGACATTGTCCCCAGCCATGGTCAGGTCGCCGACGATGATCTGCCCGAGCTTTGCCAGCCCCGTGGTCGTGAAGACAGCTGAGAAGTTGAGGCTGGCGAGCACGGGGGGCTGAACGTCTGTCGGCGACTACTGGTTCATCGAAGCGAAGAAATCCTCGTTCGACTTGGCGTCCTTCATCTTGTCTAGCAGGAACTGCATCGCATCGACGGTACCCATCTGCATCAAGATGCGGCGAAGCACCCACATCTTCGACAGGACGGCCTGGTCGACCAGCAGCTCTTCCTTGCGCGTACCGGACTTGCCGACGTCGAGCGACGGGAAGATGCGCTTGTCGGAGACCTTGCGGTCGAGGACGATTTCGCTGTTGCCGGTACCCTTGAACTCTTCGAAAATGACTTCGTCCATCTTCGAACCGGTGTCGATCAGAGCGGTGGCGATGATGGAAAGCGAGCCGCCTTCCTCGATGTTGCGCGCTGCACCGAAGAAGCGCTTCGGCCGCTGAAGCGCGTTGGCGTCGACGCCGCCGGTCAGCACCTTGCCCGACGAAGGAACGACCGTGTTGTAGGCGCGGCCCAGGCGGGTGATGGAGTCGAGGAGGATGACGACATCCTTCTTGTGCTCAACCAGGCGCTTGGCCTTTTCGATCACCATTTCGGCGACCTGGACGTGACGCGAGGCCGGCTCGTCAAAGGTCGAGCTGATCACTTCGCCGTTCACGCTGCGCTGCATGTCGGTGACTTCTTCCGGCCGCTCGTCGATCAGAAGGACGATCAGGAAAACTTCCGGATTATTGTCGGTGATCGCGCGGGCGATGTTCTGCAGCAGCACGGTCTTGCCGGTCCGCGGCGGAGCAACGATCAGTGCGCGCTGGCCCTTGCCGAGCGGCGAGACGATGTCGATCACGCGGGCGCTCTTGTCCTTGATGGTCGGATCGAGCGTGTCGAGCTTCAGCTTCTCGTCGGGATAGAGCGGTGTGAGGTTGTCGAAGTTGACCCGGTGACGCACGGCGTCCGGATCGTCGTAGTTGATCTGGTTGACCTTGGTCAGCGCGAAATAACGTTCGCCATCCTTGGGGGCCCGGATCTCGCCTTCGACCGTATCGCCCGTACGAAGACCGAAGCGGCGGACGACGTTGGGCGCGACGTAAATATCGTCGGGGCCGGCGAGGTAATTGGCCTCGGGCGAACGGAGGAAGCCGAAACCGTCGTTCAGCACTTCGATCGTGCCTTGTCCGTTGATTTCGGCGCCGCTTTCCGCGCGCACCTTGAGGATGGAGAACATCAGGTCCTGCTTGCGCATCGTCGATGCGCCTTCGATCCCCATCTCCTCAGCCTGTGCGACGAGGTCGGCGGGGGTTTTTTTCTTCAGGTCCTTGAGATGCATTTAGAGTGTCTTTCGAACGAAAATCAGATTGGAATGTCTACGCCCGCGGCAGGACGCCGCGAAAGGGATGGGACCGCACCGGCATGAGCTAGGAGAGTCGGGCGATGCAGCCGTCTTGGCTGACGGCGTTAAGATTGGCCCTTGTCCAAGTCAATATGGGGAGGAACCAGGATGCGGACAAGAAGCGCCACCAGCAAGGCGGGCGCAATCAGCCAAATCAGCTCGGAGAGCAGGACCAGCGGCAGCTTGCCGTTCTCGAACCCGCGCAGGAGAATCGGCGAGACCTCGATCGGCCGGAATGGCGCGAACAATCGCTCGTCCGATATCGGCCACCAGAGGGCGATGCCCTTGCCGCCGTCGGTCAACATGTCGGTCAGGCCATGCGAAAGAGCCGACAGGAACAGGCACGGCAGGCTGACTTGCCAGCGGTAACGGCCCGCCAACAAGGCGCCGCCGAAGATTGCAATCAGGGCTGCCGCGGCAATCGAATGGCTGATTCCGCGATGACCAAGCAGAGATTCAGAAGAAATGCCGAACGCCCGGCCCGCAACGTCCAGGTCGGGAATGACCGCCGCGACGGCGCAGGCGATCACCAGCCCGCGTGAACTACGTCCCCTACCGACCGCCATCGCTGCAATCACCGGCAGTGCGGCATGGGTCAGGACGGTCGGCACTTTGCTAGAAGGGCTTAACGATCACGAAGACGACGATGAAGGCGGTGAGGATGCCCGGCAATTCGTTCATCAGCCGCAGCTTCTTGTCCTCGAGCTCGCGATGCCCGCCGGCCAGTTTCTTGCCATATGCGCCGATCCAGCCCTGATAACCGGTCAGGATGACGACGAGCAGCAGTTTGGCCGTGAACCACAGCTGGCCAAAGACATTGAGATGTACCGCCAGCATCAAGCCGAGCACCCAGACGATCAGCATCGCCGGAGTCAGGATGATGGTCCGTGCCTTGTCCTCCCGCTCGATCCAGGCGCGGTCCTCGGCGGATCCGGGCGTCGTCGCCTGGTGGTGGATATAATAGCGCGGAACGATAAACAGTCCGGCGATCCAGAAGATGACGAAAGTGACGTGAGCCGCCTTCACCCACAGGTAGGCCGCGCCCAGAAATCCCTGATACTCTGACAGGAACGACATCAATCCCCCTGGCGCTTCACCAGCGCAACCAGCTGTTCGACATTGGCGATTGGGGTGGTCTGCTGGATCCCATGGCCCAGGTTGAAGATGTGGGGCCGGTCGGCAAATGCGTCAAGGATTCGACGCGTCGCCGAGTTTAGTGCCTCGCCACCCGCGATCAACGCCAGTGGATCGAGATTGCCCTGCACAGGCAGGCCAGCCGGAAGTTCCCTCGCCGCCCAGGCGGGATCGACCGTCTCATCGATTCCGACCGCATCCACGCCAGTTTCATCGGCATAGGCGCGAAGTTTACCGCCGGCGCCCTTTGGAAAGCCGATGATCGGCGTTTCCGGATGGCGGCGCCTCAGTTCGCTGACGATCCAGGCCGTGCGGCGGATGACCAGATTCTCGAACTGCGCCGGTGACAGGCTTCCGGACCAGCTGTCGAACAGCTGGACAGCGTCGACGCCGGCTTCGATCTGGCCCGACAGATAGTCGACCGTGATCCGCGACACGATGTCGAGAATGGAATCCATCTTGGCGGGATCGAGATAGGCAAGCTGGCGGGCCTCGGCCTGTTCGCGGCTGCCCTGCCCGGCAATCATGTAGGTGGCGACCGTCCATGGCGACCCGGCAAAGCCCAGGAAAGTCGTCTGGGGCGACAACTCAGCCTTAACCCGCCTCACCGTTTCATAAATGGGATCGAGGCGCTCCAGGGCCGGTTCAAGGTCGTCCAGGCGTGCATCGCATAGCGGTGGAGCAAGCCTTGGACCTTCACCCACGACGAAGGTCAGATCCATGCCCATCGCGTGCGGGACGACGAGAATGTCGGAAAAGAGGATGGCGCCATCGAACGGAAACCGCCGGAGCGGTTGCAGCGTGATCTCCGCCGCGGTCTCCGGATCATAGGCCATGTCGAGGAATCCGCCCTTCTTCGCCCGGAGTTCGCGATACTCGGGCAAATAGCGGCCGGCCTGACGCATCAGCCACATGGGCGGGGGATCGCGACGCTCACCGCGAAGCACGGCTAGCAAAGGCTTGTCGACGGATACGGGAACGGGCGAGGCCACCCTCTATTCTCCCTTATATATAAGATAAGTAGATTGATGATGATGATGGGGCGTTGGCAGCGGGATTTAAGGGAGCCTCCCAGCTTTGCCAACAGGTCGCGATTCGGCGCGAATCGTGGGCTTTTGGCGAGTCGCCCCCAGTCACTCCCATGATTCACAGTCTGTGGATGATGATTTTCCCCTGTGGATGGAGTCCTGAATCCGCCGACAGGGCAAAATGGCGAATCCCGGCCATTGGGTCATCCCCGACTTCGCGC
Source organism: Sphingomonas caseinilytica (assembly GCF_023516455.1). GTDB lineage: Bacteria > Pseudomonadota > Alphaproteobacteria > Sphingomonadales > Sphingomonadaceae > Sphingomicrobium > Sphingomicrobium caseinilyticum. The sequence continues at coordinate 370,615 of NZ_JAMGBA010000002.1, forward strand.
TAGGAGATCAGGGAGACTTTTCCACAGACTTCTCCACCGGAGCGCTATGTCGTTGATATTGGCCAGCAACAGCCAAATTCGAAGGGCGATGCTTGAGCAGGCGGGTCTCGAGTTCGAGGTCCGCTCGCCTGAATTTGATGAGGAGGAGGTTAAGCGTGCCTTCGAAGGCGACAGCGAAATCCTTGCCCGGACATTGGCGGCGGGCAAGGCCGCGTCGCTCGCGGCGAATTCCGGCGATTGGGTCATCGGAAGCGACAGCACGGTGACGGTTGACGGCGTTCGCTATTCCAAACCAGGCGATCGGGATGAGGCCGCTACCCATCTTCGTTCCTTTTCAGGGCGCACAATGCTGCTTTCCAGCGCCGTTGCACTGGCCAGGAAGGGCAATGTGGAATGGGTTCATACCGAAACGGCGAAGCTGCACTGGCGATCGCTGAGCGAGCAGTTCATCAATGCCTATCTGGACCAGGAATGGCCGGAGGTCAGCTATTGCGTGGGCGTATTCCGGATGGAGGGACGCGGTGTGACTTTGTTCGATCGTGTCGAGGGTAGCCACTTCACAATCCTTGGAATGCCGCTCCTTCCACTTCTTGGAGCCCTGCGCGATCGCGGGCAGATGCCGTCATGACGTCAAAACCCTATGCCGAAGTGATTGGCGATCCGATCGTGCAGAGCCTGTCGCCGACCATTCACGGATTTTGGCTTGAAGCTCTCGGGATCGACGCCAGCTACGGCCGTCGCCAGGTAAGCCGCGCCGACTTCCCGGCCTATCTGGAAGAACGGCGAGCCGACACGAACTGGCGCGGATCCAACGTCACCATGCCGCTTAAGCTCGATGCGGCCGCGATGGCCGACGAAGTCACCGATCGCGCCGTCGCGGCCGGCGCCGCCAACGTACTGATGATGCGCGAAAGCCGGCTGGCGGCTGCCAACACCGATGTCGGCGCAATCGCGATCCTGCTCACTCGCCTCTACGAATCCAAGGCGCGAATGGGCAGCGTTACCTTGCTCGGTAACGGTGGCGCCGCCAGGGCCGCGCTGGTTGCGCTCAAGCTGGTCGGCATATCCGCGGTTCGAATCCAGGCGCGGGATCTTTCCGAGGCTGTAAAGCTTGCGGTCGAGTTCGGATTGGAGGTCGAACCTGCTCTCTTCACTGCTCCAATTGCAACTGACGGCCTGATCAATGCAACGCCGCTCGGGATGCCCGGTCGCGATTGTCTCAACTGTGAACTGAATCGGATGCCACCCGACGGATGGGTGATGGACATGGTCACCGATCCGCCGGTCACGCCGCTCATAGCGGCAGCGCGCGAACAAGGACTAAAGACGGCGGGCGGCCTCGACATGCTGGTCGAACAGGCAGCAACCAGCTTCAAACTGTTCTTCGATGCCGATGCGCCGCGTGACCGCGACGAGCAACTCTGGCAATTACTGAAGCGATGATCACCCTCGCGCTCACCGGTTCGATCGGCATGGGGAAATCGACTGTCGCGGCGATGTTCGCAGACGAAGCTATTCCAATTTTCGATGCCGACGCGGTCGTCCGCCAACTGCAGGGTCAGGGCGGACGCCTGGTGCCGCAGATCGAAGCCCGTTTTCCCAATACGACTCGCGATGGAGCGGTCGATCGCGATGCACTTTCGGCAGCCGTGCTTGGGAATCGCGACGAATTGGCTGCGCTTGAGGCCATCGTCCATCCGGCCGTTCATCATGAGCGCACCCGATTCATCGTCGAGCATGGCGATTCGCCGGCGCTTCTGTTCGACATCCCACTCTTGTTCGAAACGGGCGGCGCCGAGGCCTTCGACAAGGTGATCGTCGTTTCCGCCGGTGAAAAGCTTCAGCGGGAGAGAGTCCTCGCCCGGCCGGGCATGACTCGGGAGAAGTTCGAGCAAATTCTGGGTCGGCAAATGCCGGACGCGGAAAAGCGCGCCCGCGCGGACTTTATCGTCGATACTTCCGGCAGTCTGGATGAAACCCGCGCCCAGGTGCGCCATATCCTAGCTTGTCTCGGCCTCAAGACGGGTGTTTAAGGAAGCCATGCGTGAAATCGTCTTCGACACGGAGACCACGGGACTCTCTCCCGCGGCCGGCGACCGCATGGTCGAAATCGGATGTATCGAAATGGTCGGCCGGGTCGAGACGGGCCGGCACTTCCATTGCTACTTCAATCCCGAACGCTCGATGCCGAGCGAGGCCGAGGCGGTCCATGGTCTCAGCGACATCTTCCTGTCCGACAAGCCGCGCTTCGCCGACAAGGCCGAAGAGCTGCTGGAGTTTATCGGCGATGCGCCGCTCGTCGCTCACAACGCCAGCTTCGACTTCGGATTCCTGAACAACGAACTTGAGCGCTGCGGCCGCGGCAATGTCTGCATGACCCGAATGGTCGACACGCTGGTGCTGGCCCGGTCGCGTCATCCAGGCGCAAAACATAGCCTGGATGCGCTTTGCACACGCTACGGCGTCGACCGTTCGCAGCGCGTGAAGCATGGCGCATTGCTCGATGCGCAGCTGCTGGCGCAGGTCTATATCGAGCTGACCGGCGGACGGCAGATCGGCCTTGGACTGGTCGCAGAAGCACCTAGCAGCGTGACGATTTCAGTGACGAATTTGGGACCGGCGACGGGCGCCGTCCGGGAAGCGCGGCCACATGCCGCAACGCCGGAAGAACTAGCCCGACATCGGACTTTTGTGGCGAAGATCGCCAATCCCTTGTGGGACCGCTTTATCGATCCCACTTCGGAACGCGGCGCTGCCTAACACCGTTGGGCGTCAAGCGCCGCGATGAGATGAAAGGAGAGCCAGCATGGATATTCGGGTCGCAGGTCATCAGGTCGATACCGGCGAGGCGCTCCGTTCCCATGTCTCCGATCGGCTGTCGGCCATTGCCGACCGCTATTTTTCTAGGGCTGTCGCGGCCAATGTGACGTTTGGACGCGGTCCCTACGAGGATTTCACCTGCGACATCGTCGCCCCGGTCAATCAGGGCGTTGTCCTGAAGTCCTCCAATCGCGCCAACGATGCGCACATCGCCTTCGACGGCGCCGCGGACAAGATCGAGAAACAGCTCAAGCGCTATATGGATCGTCTGCGCGAGCGTCGCAGCGAGGCGGATGGCGCCGGCGTCCCGCAGGATGCCGCCTACACGGTGTTCGCGGCCCCCGCCGACGAAGAGGAACCGATTCCGCCCGCGCCGCCGATCGTCGCCGAAACGCGGGTCGACATCCCGGATGCAAGCGTATCGGATGCGGTGATGATGCTCGACCTCAGGAACACGACGGCGCTGATGTTCCGCAACTCGAAGAGCGGCGAATTCAACATGGTCTATCGCCGGGACGATGGAACGATCGGCTGGGTCGAACCGTCTGCCAAGTGACAAAGACCGTTTCGCTCGGCTAACGGCGTTGCCGAAGTTGGCGCGTATATGCGTGGCCCGTGAAAGTATCAGTGAATGCAGCTTGCCCAGTTCCTCGATTTCGAAGCGATCCGCATTGACCTGGCGACAGGAAACAAGCGCCAGTTGTTGAACCAGCTGGCGCAGATCGCCGGGGCTCGCCTGTCGATCGATCCATCGAAGATCGCCGATTCGATCGGTGAGCGCGAACGGCTTGGGTCGACCGGTTTCGGCGGAGGTGTCGCGATCCCGCACGGCAAGCTGCCTGGCCTGGAACGAGTCTATGCGCTGGTTGCCCGCCTTGCCTCGCCGATGGATTACAAGGCTGTCGATGGCCAGCCGGTCGACCTCGTGTTCCTGCTGCTATCTCCGCCCGACGCTGGGGCCGAGCATTTGAAGGCGCTGGCGGCAGTCAGCCGCTTGGTGCGCCATGCCGGAATCGTCGAGAAGCTGCGCGGAGCGCGCAGCCGGGACGCGATGGCCGCCGTCTTGATGGGCGCAGAGGAACGCGATGCCGCCTGAGGCGGTCGACCTTCGACCGACCGGAGAAGAAGCGCATCTGCGGGCGCTTGAATCTCTTTATGATTCGGCACCGATCAATCAGCTTTTCCGGTCGAAACTCGTTCTTCCCGATGCTGGCCGAAGCGAGATAAGGTTCGCGGTCTCGGACGAAAGCTTTCACGCGGCCGGGGCGGCCCATGGAACGCTGTATTTCAAGATGCTGGACGATGCGGCTTTCTATGCAGCCAACGGCCTGGTCAGCGACCGTTTCCTTTTGACGACGGCCTTCAACCTTCACTTCACCAAGCCGATGCGTTCGGGCGAAGCGCGGGCCGAGGGCCGCTGGATATCCGGCAAGCGAAGGGTGTTCGTCGCTGAAGCGCGAATCGTCGATTCCGAAGGCGAGGAATGCGCACGCGGCACCGGGACGTTCATGCGCTCGCACATCTCCCTCTCCAGCCTCGACGGATATCGCACGCGTTGATGGCCGAGCGGTTGCCCGCGCATCTCGAAGCGGCCGGCTTTATCCGCCAGGCGGAGGCCGAAGGCGGCTTCGGTACGATCATCAAGCGCGGGGACGCTGACCGCGGGGCGCTGATCCTGTTGATCGCCAGTAGGGGCCAACACCAGGCCTGCCTCGAGAGGGCGCTTGGCCCCGACGGAATTTATGGTTGGCAAAGGTCCGGTCCGCCGGTCGGCGCCGACAGCCAAAGTTTGGCGGATTGGAGCGAAAAACGGCTCCGGTTTGATGAAGATTCATGGTTAATTGAACTGGACATCCCGGACCCGCAACGACTCATCGTGGAAATGGGCGCTAAAGGTTGACCCCCCGGAACCAATCCGAAATCACGGCCCCGGAGTTAAACGCGGGGGGTATCCGCATATCGGCGATGTAGGCCGAACTAGATACCACGCAGTCGGGGAACCACCCTCGGCGATGCTGACTTGAGGTCGGCTCGCCAACGGGCCGGTTCACCGCCCAAGTAACGGTTTGCATGTTCGTGTCGCTTCGTACCGCCTTCATGGTGATCGCCGCTTTGACCGGTTCGTCGGTCGCTCCGGCCCAGGTAACCCCTGCAACGGAACCGCTGATCTCTGAAGGCCCGGTTCCGGCTTCCATGAAAGTGATTCCGCTCCCGGCAGCGGAAGCTCCGGATCCTCTCTCGCCACTGGGCGAAGAGGTCGTACAGCCGGAAGATACCATCGACCCGCAAGCAACCTTGGCCGAAGCCGTGGCCAGCATGCGCAGCTCCGATCCCGGCAGCCGTGAACTGGAATGCCTTGCGGTCGGCATCTATTACGAGGCGAAGAGCGAGAGCCTGAAGGGCCAGCTGGCCGTCGGCCACGTCATCGCCAACCGCGCCGAATCCGGCCGGTTCCCGTCCAGCTATTGCGGCGTGCTGTTCCAGCGCAGCCAGTTCAGCTTCATTCGCGGACGCTCGCTGCCGTCCGTCCCGCGCGCCAGCCAGGATTGGCAGGATGCAGTGGCGATCGCCAAGATCGTCGACCAGGAACTTCAACCTTCGCCGATGGGCAAGGCGCTGTTCTTCCACGCGCGCCGGGTCTCGCCGGGCTGGCGTCTGACTCGCGTCGGCACGCTCGGCAATCACGTTTTCTACCGCTGATCGTCGTCGTTCCTGACTAAGGGGCCGCCTTTGCTGGCGGCCTCAAAGGGGTACTCGCCAAACTCCCAGATTGGCTGCGTGCCCCTTTTGTTCTAACAGTCGGTGATGGCTTCGAGTCCGATTCCCGATTGTTTTGTCGATGGCCCGCCGATCGCAGCGGAGGTCGCGCGGGGCGTTACCCGGCTGTTTTGCAGGCATGACCTGTTCGCAATGTGCGAAGTGCCGCTGCCGAATGGACGGCGCGCAGACCTGATGGCGATCGGGCCGAAAGGCGAGCTGACCATCGTTGAGATCAAGGTCAGCCGCGCGGATCTTTTGTCGGACCAGAAATGGACGGACTATCTCGATTATTGCGATCGTTTCTTCTGGGCGGTGCCGCAGCTGCTGGCGCCGATTCTGGAGGACGCGCGCTTCCTGCCGGATCATGCCGGATTGCTGGTCGCCGACCGTTATGATGCCGCGGTCATGCGCGAGCCGTCGACCAGGCCGCTCGCACCTGCACGACGGAAGGCGGAAACACTCAGATTCGCGCGCCGCGCCGCACGCCGGTTGTCGGCGCAGATCGACCCGTCGCTCGGCGACAGCTTCTAGTTGATCTTGGGGCCGGTGACGGCCTTCTTGCCCGCCGGCTTGATGGTTTCGATCAGCTTCAGCAGTTGCGGGTTACGCGTATCGCGCTTGGCATAATCGCGCGGCGTATAGCCGGTGACATGATCGCCCTTGTCGGGGTTGGCGCCCGCTTTCAGCAATTGCTCGACCATTCTCGGCTGCCGTTGCTGCACCGCGACCGCAAGCGCTGTTTCCCCGCGGCGATTGACCCCGTCGATCCTCGCTCCGCGCCGAATCAGCTGGGCGGCCGCTTCCTCGAACCCAATCTCCGCGGCAATGGTCAACGGTATGTCGCCCTTGCCGTCGGCGATGTTGGGATCGGCGCCTCGGGTCAGCAAGAAACCGACCCAGTCCAGTTCGCGCTTGCGAAGGACGATGTTGAGCGGGGTTTCACCGCTATATCCGCGATAGTTGACGACACGGGCTCCGGGCTGGCCGGCAAGTTCGACTGCCTTGTTGGCATCATCGTCCTTGATCGCCTTCAGGAAGGCTTCGCCGTCCGACGCGTTGAGGCCCAGTCCTTGCGCGAAAATCGGTGCCGGCGATGCGGCGAGCGACAGGGCGATGATCGCTGCCAGGCTTCTCTTCAACGTCACTCTTTTCTTCCCTGTCTTGATCTCATTGCCTTGGGCGACCAAGGCTGACCGCGGAATGAATAGCGCAAAACCCTTTTGGGAAAAGCCTTTGTCGTCGCTCGATCGCGGCGAGTGGGAAGCTCTGTGTGACGGCTGCGGCCGCTGCTGCCTGCACAAGCTCGAGGATGAGGATACCGGCGAGCTGTTCCCGACCAATGTCGCTTGCAAATTGCTCGACCGGCGAATGGGGCAGTGCACCGACTATCCCAATCGCAAGAAGCTGGTGTCGGATTGCGTGAAGCTGGATCCGCACAAGCTGGATGAGCTGGAATGGCTTCCGGCAACCTGTGCTTACCGTCTCCGGTATGAAGGCAAGCCCCTCTTCGATTGGCACTATTTGATTTCGGGTAGCCGGGAGACGGTGCATGAGGCCGGCCAGTCGACCCGGGGCTGGACGATCAGCGAGGTCGATGCCGGGGACCTTGAATGGCACCTCGTTGATAAGCCTCTTTAGCAAGGGATCGGAAACACTGAACCTGCCCGGACTCGCCTGGCCGGTCGAGCTTCGCCCCCACCCCCGCGCACGGTCGGTTCGTCTTCGGCTCGATGAAGGGCGCAGTAGATTGCTTTTGACCTATCCCCGAAAGATGAGCCGACGGGCCGCGCTCGATTGGGCCAGCAAGCAATCGGATTGGGTCGACGCGCAGCTTACAAAGATCCAGCCTGCCGAGCCGTTCATCCCTGGTGTGACCATAGCGGTCGAAGGCACCCCGGTCCGGTTGCACTGGGACGCCACCCTGCCCAGGACGCCTCGACTGGCCGACGGGGTGTTGAGCTGCGGCGGTCCCGCAGATTCATTTGCGGGAAGGATAGAGCGCTTCCTGCGTGACCTGGCCCGCAGCCGGCTCAGCGACGCTTCCGCCGATGCGGCGCGCCGGGCCGGGGTTTCGATCCGATCGGTGTCGGTAGGCGATGCCGCAAGCAGATGGGGCAGTTGCTCGGCCAACGGCGCGCTCCGTTACAGCTGGCGGATCATCCTTGCGCCGCCGCATCTCCTGAATTGGCTAGTGGCGCACGAAGTCGCGCATCGTCGCCACATGAACCACGGCCCCGAATTCCGGGCGCTAGAGGCGGAGCTCTACGGCGCCAATGTCGCATCGGCGCGGGCGGAGTTGCGCTCACTAGGGCCTAGGCTGAAGCGGATCGGTCGGCTGCTCTGACGGCTGGCGCGGCGGCTGGTTTCGGACCGGCGGCACCTGCTGTGGTTGAGGCTGGGGGACCTGTTGGCCCGGTTGAGGCCGATTGTCTGGATTGCGGCGCAACACCTCATCCAGCCATTGCTGGTCGACCTGCTCCGTTCCCGGTTGGGGCGCCAGCGGGTCCACCGGCTGATTGGGCAGTGGATTGCCGTCGGCATCCACCAGCGGCTCGGAATCGACATAGTTCATGCCCCATGCCTCTTCGTCCGGTTCAAGCTGCCAGTCCGGCATTGGGGCCTGGGTTTCGAACTGCTCGACCGGGCGCTTGGCGACGGCGACTTTCATGAATTCGGCGAAGGCACGGGCAGGGGCCGTGCCGCCCTGAAGGCCTGCGACCCTCTTGGCATCGTCGCGGCCCATCCACACGCCAGTGGTGATGCCGCTGGAAAAGCCGACGAACCAGCCGTCCTTGTTGGATGAGGTGGTGCCGGTCTTGCCGGCGACGGGCCGGCCGATCTGAGCGGCGCGGCCGGTGCCTGACAGGACCGCCGACTGGAGCAGGTCGGTCATCCCCGCCGCGACCCAGGGCGCGACCAGCACGCGCTGTTCTTCGGCCTGGTGCTGGTACAGCAGTTGCCCGTCCGCCGTGACAACTTTTCGAACGGCATAGGGAACGACGCCAATCCCGCGATTCTGAACCGAGGCGAATGCCCGTGTCATGTCGATCAAGCGAACGTCGCTGGTGCCAAGCACCATCGAGGGGAAGGTCGAGATGTTGCCGGATATGCCGAACCGGTGAGCCATCGAGGCAATGGTCCCGAAGCCGATCGATTCGCCGATCTTGGCGCTGACCGTGTTGATCGACCGCGCGAATGCCTCGCGCAGGGTCACCGGCCCAAGGTGGGTGCGGGTCGAGTTCCGCGGAGTCCAGCCGTCGATGGTCACCGGTTCGTCGACGATCGTGTCGCTTGGCTTCAATCCGGATTCGAGCGCGGACAGATAGACGAACAGCTTGAAGGCGGACCCCGGCTGTCGTTCGGCCTGCGTCGCTCGATTGTAGATGGAATCAACATAGTCGCGGCCGCCGACCATCGCCTTCACCGCGCCGTCGCGGTCGAGCGCAACCAGTGCTCCTTGCGCGCCTGCCGGCGTAAATCCGTTGATTGCGCTGTCGGCCGCGGCCTGCATGCCCGGATCCAGCGTGGTGAACACATCGATCGGCTCGCTGGTCTCGTCGATCAGCATGTCGAGCTGCGGCAGGGCCCAGTCGGTGAAATATCGAACACTGTTCTGCTTCGGTGCGGGCTGGACCTTGATGTCGGCAGGATCGACCCCGACTGCCAGGCCCGGAGCCAGGAATCCATTCTCGACCATGGAATTGAGGACAACCCCGGCGCGGCCTCGCGCGGCCTCGACGTCGGCGGTCGGCGAATAGTTGGATGGAGCCTTGACCAGGCCGGCGATGATCGCCGCCTCGCCGAGGCCCAGCCGCTCCGCGCCATGGCCGAAGAAGGTCCGGCTGGCCGCGTCGATGCCATAGGCCCCGCCGCCGAAATAGACGCGATTGAGATAAAGCTCGAGGATCTGGTCCTTGGAGAATTTCCGTTCCAGGGCTAGCGCCAGCACGCCTTCCTTGACCTTGCGGCCGAAGGTCCGGCTGTTGGTAAGGAAGATGTTGCGGGCCAGCTGCTGCGTGATCGTCGATCCGCCCTGCTTCCACCGGCCGCTTTCCAGCCGCACCTTGAAGGATCGGGCAACGCCGATCGGATCGACGCCCGGATGGCTGCGGAAGCGCTTGTCCTCGACCGCAATCATGGCCGCCCGCATCGTCGGCGGGATCTCGTCATAGCCGAGCCAGCGGCCGAAGCTCGGCCCCAACGACACCAGCAACGTCCCGTCGGCGGCACGGACCCGAACCATCTGGCCAAGGTCGGAACGCCGGCGAAGTTGGTCGTAATCGGGAAGGGAGGCGACCGCGACGGCAACCGCCACGACCAGGCCGATCAGGCCCACAAGAGCGATGCCGCCGCCCCATTTCAGGGCGGATATGAAGATTCCCTTTGCGCGGGAGGGGTTGGAACCAGCCATTAGGGATGAATCCCTATTGGGTAAGATTGATCCCGACAAGCGCGCCGCTCGAAACCCTCACACAAGTCGGCGCAAGTTCAATGCGCATGATGAAGTTGATGTTAACCTTGTTTCAACGCTGTACTCATAGCGTAGCGCTCATGTTGGGCCGTTGCCCCCTGTTAGCCATCCTCGCGCTAGCCGCGTCTGGATTTGCCACGCCTGCCTTGACGCAGGACGTGCAGGCGCCTTGTCGCCTCTGCGACCTGGCCGCCAATGCCATGGACGACAAACCCGCCGCACCGATCAGTCTCGATGTCGAAGCTTCGCTGGACTTCGACCGGTTGATTCTCGCCGGTGCGGGGTCCGGATCGGCCGAGCTCGGCCCGGACGGCTCCCGTATTGCCAGTGGCACAGTGACCGCAATCAGCGCTCGGGCGATGCTCGGCGAAGTCGTCATTCGCGGCGAACCCGGCCGAACGGTCCGTGTCGACCTGCCACGGAACATCGAACTTTGGGGTTTCAACGGCGGAACGATCCAAATCGATTCGATTCGCTCGGACTTGCCAGCGATGCCGCGGCTCGATTCGAACGGGAAGCTCAGCTTCCGGTTGGGCGGCATTGTTCGCGTGTCAGGCGACGCCGACGGGCAGTTCCGCGGCGACCTTCGGATCGACGTCGAGTATCTCTGAGCGTCGTCTGAAGATTCCAATCCGAACCGGAGCAATTCTTAACGCTACGGAAACCATATCGTTGAGCAAAACCGTAAGTGGGCAAGGTTAATAGGAGCATCACGGATGGGCGGCTTTGGCTCGACCAACCGCCAATTTTCGGACCAAGTGGGGAATATAGTCATGATCAAGATCGTTCGTCTGGCGGCGCTTGCTGCCGTTGCTACCGCTGCCGCGACGCCGGCGGGCGCCCAGGTTTCCGCCAATCCGCCGGCACGGGCGCATGTCAATGTCACCAAGCCGCTGATCCTCGAAGCGGAAGAAGACCTGCAGTTCGGCTCTGTTGCCGTTTACGGTCCAGGCACGATCACCGTGCCTGCGGACAATAGCGCGCCGACATGCGGCCCGGTAGCGGAAATGACCTGCGACTTCACTGGTGCGCAGCGCGCTGAATATACGGTTCGGGGTGCCAACAATGCGATTGTGACCGTCAATGTGACGCCTTCGACGCTTGACGGGCTCGTGAGCGGCGACACCGTGGCTTTCCGGCCGCTTGCTCAAGCAACGCTGCAGCTGAACAACTCCGGCTCGGCCGGCACGACGCTCTATGTCGGCGGCGAAGTCGATGTTGACGAAACCACGGCCGAAGACAGCTATTCGGGCGACATCGAAGTTACCGTTGAATATTAATCGCTGACCGGACGTTCCTCGGAACGAAGGAAGGGCTGCCGAGCGATCGGCGGCCCTTTTTTCATGTGCGGATTATCGCACATGGTTAGCTGATTAATAACCATTTTAGACCAAACCTCCTCCGAACCATTTCGGAGGAAATTCATGTCTCGCATTTCGCTCGGCACGGCCGCCAGAATCGCGCTCGTCGCTCCGGCTGTCATCGTCGCCAATCCTGCCCAAGCCGGAATGGGCGATCTGCTCGTCGCGCCGACCCGGGTCGTGCTCAACGGCAGTCGCGGGACAGAGGTTATCCTCAACAATATCGGCGATGGCGTCGCCACATACCGCATTTCCGCCGAGCTTCGGCGAATGACTCCGGACGGCAAGCTGGTCGATGTCGAGCTTCCCAATGACAAGGAGAAGGCTGCGCAGGGAATGGTGCTTTACGCACCGCGCAAGGTGACCCTTCCACCGAATCAGCCGCAGGCGATCCGCCTGTCGGCTCGCGCTCCGGAAGGACTTCCGGACGGCGAATATCGGGTGCACATGCTGTTCCGCGCTATTCCCGCACCGCAACCGGCGGCGGCACCGCTGAAAAAGGCCGAGGGCGTCTCGTTTCAGCTTCGACCGATTTACGGAGTCACCATCCCAGTCATCGTTCGCCTGGGCAATCTGGAAGCCAAGGCGGCGCTCAGCAATGTCCACAAGGTGAGCGAGGACGGCAAGCCGGCGATCGCCGTCGACATCAGCCGGACCGGAAGCCGTTCGACCTTCGGCGAAGTTCGCGTTCTGAAAGCCGGCGTCGAAAAGCCCATCGCGATGGTTAGCGGCGTCGCCGTTTATACGGAGATCGGACAGCGTACGCTGAAGCTCCCGGTCGATCCGACGTTGACCGCCTACGCCACCGGTCAGGTTACCGTCCAATATGTCGAGCCGACCGACACCGGTCCGGTCACCCTCGCCGAAACCAGCGCGGTCCTGAATTAAGGCCCGGCGGCAGGCGAGGTCGGAGAGCCGATTTTGATGCAGCGGCCAACCCGCTGGATGAGCCGTGCCTTCGCGCACGCGGCGCTGGCCTTGGCCGGCGCCGTTGCTGCATGGGCGGCCTCGCCGGTGGGAACGGCCTGGACGGCCGATCCGGACGAACAGTTCCTGCTCGACGTCAATATCCGGCAGCTGCGCCTGGGCGATGGAGTTCGCGCCTATCAGACGCCGGAAGGCACCTGCGTCGTCTTCGGCGATTTCCTGACTGCGCTCGACCTGCCGATGAAGATCGACCTGGGAACCAAGCGGGCATCTGGCTGGGCGTTCAAGGAAGAACATAAGATTGACATCGACCTTGCGGCTGGTGTCGCGCGCTTTTCCGGCGGCGAGGAAAGGCTCGCCGACGGTGTCGTGCGCGAAACGCCGGAAGGCTGGTGCGTCGATTCGGCAGCGCTCAGCCGCTGGTTCAGCCTTGGGGTGAAGGCGTCGACCGGCGGGTCGCTTCTGATTCTCGAATCCGAAGACAAGCTTCCCGTCGAACTGGCGATCGAGCGCGAAAATCGCGCCGCGCGGATAAAGCCTGCTGCAATGCCCTTGGACGGACTTCCGCAGGTTCGCCTGCCATATCGCTTGTGGCGCGCTCCGGCGCTCGATTTCGTGGTGAGCGCTGGCGTCACCTATGATGCCAAGTCCGGAGCGCGGGTCGACCGCCAGGCCTCGGTCATGGCGGCCGGCGAAATCGCCAAGCTTTCCTACGACGCCATGCTTGCAACTGACGGCCAAGGAAAGCCGAACTCCTTGCGCGTCCGTGCCTATCGGTCCGATCCGGAGGGCGGGTTGCTTGGGCCGCTAAATGCGACCCACTTCGCCGTCGGCGAAGTGCAAGGCCAGCATAGCAGGCTGCTATACTCGAACAGCGGGCGCGGTGCGGAAGTTACCAATCGTCCCCTGTTCAACCCGGTCGCCTTCGATCGCACGCGTTTCGAAGGCGATCTTCCATCCGGATGGGACGCGGAGCTTTATCGCAACGGAGAATTAATTGCATTTAGCCGTTCGACCGGATCGCAGCGCTATGCATTTGAAGACGTGCCGCTGCTCTACGGCGACAATCGGTTCGAAATCGTCACTTATGGCCCGCAGGGACAGCAGCGAAGCCGCTTGGAGTATCTAAACGTCGGGCAGGAACAGGTGCCGCCTGGCCAAACCTGGTACTGGGCGGGCATCAATCAGCCCGGCAAGGATATGCTGACCGGAATTGTTGACCGCGACGATGGAGGTGGCTCGGATCATCTGCCCGGCGATTTCAGCCGGCCGGATCTTCAGGCCGCCGTTCAGGTGGAACATGGTCTCAGCAAGCGAACGTCGGTCGGCATGCTGGCCACGATGCTGCTTGCGGGCAATGAGAAGCTGACCTTTGTCGAAGGATCGGTGCGCCAGGCAGTAGGGTCCGCCCTTGTAGAGGCGGCGGTCGCTCGCGAAGCCAAAGGCGGGATGGCAGGCCGGATCCAGGCGGTCGGCCAAATCGGCGCCTCCAGCATTAGCGCTGATGCGCTGATCGCGGAGGATTTCATCATCAACGGCAAGCGCGAACTGCGCTATCGCGACGCCCGTCTATCTCTCGATTCTCCGCTCAACATCGGCAGGCAGCAATTCTCGGCCCATGCCGACATGCGCTATATCGAACGAGGGAATTTGAAGTCGCTCAACGCCGCCGGGCGTTTGTCCACCAATTTCAATGGGTTCAACCTGGCGACCCAGGTCGACTGGCAAAATTGGATGGGCCCAAGCCGGTCCAATAAAGACCGAATTGAAGTTGGGCTGATCGGATCCGGTCGAATACGCAATGTCAGGCTTCGAGGTAAGGCCGCGTGGGAGTTTGGCGCGCGCAGTCGATTAAGGGTAGCAGAGCTCAGCGCCTATTGGTCGGCTTCCGATAAGGCGGATTGGGAAGCCGCCATCGGGTATGACGCCGAAATGGGTCGCGGTCGTGCGCGGCTGTCGCACGTGCGGCAATTCAGTAGCCTGGCCGCCGCGGCTTCGGTCGAAGCAGGGACGGACGGAAGTATTGCCGCAGGCCTGAACCTCAACTTCTCGCTCGACTCCTCACGCGGCGGATTCAAGCTCAGCAACCAGCGCCTGGCGACGACCGGAACCGTCGAAGCGCGCGTCTATCGCGATGTTAACGACAATGGGGTGCGGGATGGTTCGGAACCGTGGGAAGCAGGTGCCCTGATCACCACCGGACAGCGCGTTTCGGACGAGGAAACAGATAAAAGCGGGACCGTTCGCGTTGGCGGGTTGCAGCCCTTCCAAGCGATCGCGGTTGGAATCGACACGTCGAGCCTATCCGATCCGACACTGACGCCGAGGAAGGCGCTGCAGGTAGTTGTCCCGCGCCCGGGTGTCGCCGCTCAGCTGGAAATTGGCCTGGTCGGCGCCGGCGATGTCGAAGGTGTGCTGGTCAAGGATGACGGAAGCGGGTTCGAAGGGCTGGACATCGAGGTCGTCAACGCAGCCGGCAAGGTCATCGGCACGGCGCGAAGCGACTATGACGGCTTCTTCCTGTTCGAGCGACTTGCCTACGGCAGCTATTCGTTCCGGCTGGCCCGAGACTCTGCCGAAGCGGCCAGGGTCGAGCGCGCCATCGATGCGAGCGCAGAAATAAGTCCGGATAGGACCGTTATTCGCCTCGGTGCGATCCGCGTCCATAAATTGGCGCAGCTCGCATCCGCAGGTGGCGGCAATTCCTCCTTGGGCAGCCCTCATTAACCATAAAGTCGTGCGAGACGACTTTTGGGTTTGCGGCATAAAGCCTAGGAATTTCAGAGATATGAGCATGAAAACATGCAATTCCCGGATTGCATTGGTTTTCATGCTGGTGCGGTCGAGAAGACTCGAACTTCCACGGGCTTTCGCCCACAACGACCTCAACGTTGCGCGTCTACCAGTTCCGCCACGACCGCACTCGTGAAAAAGCAGCGCTGGGCTCAGCGCTGCCCTGGGTAGGGCGCGGCCTCTAGCAAAGCAAAACCATGGTTGCAACGCCTCATGCTGCGCGGGCGATTGGTCCATTTTGAAACATTGGTAAACAAGACGCTAACCATGGGGCACGCATCAGGATATGACGTGCTTCATGCTAGGACCGCTCGCCCTTCTCATGGCCTCGGCCGCATCCGCTTCGGCTGGTCCGCAGGCCGATGAGCGTTCCTCATCCTTTCAGCCTTCAGCGAGCGTGACCGCGCAGGCGACCGCTACCATCCGGGTGATTTCCGGTGTTCGCTTCGGGGCCGACCATCTCGACCACGACAGTCTGGGGACCAGGCGGAAGGCGCAGCTTACTGATTCCGCGGGCAACGCTCGCGACGCAGAATTGCTGGAATTTCAATAAGTTAGGTGGATTTATCCACCAAGGGTAACCGTCAGCTCGTCGCCTCCGGTAGGAACGTCGACTTCAGCGCTGTTGAAGCTGGCGCTGGTGCGCGGGGCGAGTGCCCGGGCGGGCGGCGGTATGGTCCAGCGATGAACTACTCGCTTGCTCTGCTTGTCGCGCAACTCGGCAATGATCGGCGGTACCGTCTGCTCCCGGTCGGTCGGATTGATCACGCGGCCG
The DNA here is from genome assembly GCF_023516455.1 of Sphingomonas caseinilytica. Classification (GTDB taxonomy): domain Bacteria; phylum Pseudomonadota; class Alphaproteobacteria; order Sphingomonadales; family Sphingomonadaceae; genus Sphingomicrobium; species Sphingomicrobium caseinilyticum. The sequence continues at coordinate 386,522 of NZ_JAMGBA010000002.1, forward strand.
CTGATCGCCACCAGCTCATTCCCGCTTTGCAGTGCCTGGCGGTCGCTGGTGGTGATCATCAGCTGCAATGGGGTCGATCCGGCCTGTGCAAGGCCCGCCCGTGCCTTCCATTCCGGCGGCGCGAAGAACCAGAAGGCCGCCGCCGCGGCAACGACCAGAACCAATAAGCCGAGGATCAGGCCCCAGCGACGGGGCGACCGCCCACCCTCATCCTCAATGGGCGCGTAGGCTGCGAAATCATCTTCCTGGGTCTCTGCGACGGGTTCTGGCTCGGGCGCGGACAAGGGCACGGAGCCCTCGTCAGACGGCGACGCGCGCCATTCATCGGCGATCGCCGGAGCTTCCTCCATTGCCACTTCGTCGGGCCCCGCCGGCTCGGCGAGCGCGATGGTAGATTCCGCCGGTTCCGGCGAAACCGTGCCCCATGGAGATTCTTCTCCTTCGCTCGAAGCCGGCTGAGGCTCGGCGGCGATCGTTCCTTGCGCGGCCTCGGATTCAGGAACTTCGGCAACGGGTTGCTCGAACTGGTCGGACGCGGGCTCTGGCGGGCCGCCGAAGTCGACCATGCCGTCGCTTTCCGGCTCCCCCGTCGATGGGTCGGGGTCCTGGTGCCAACTATGCTTGCACGACGCGCAGCGCACCTGGCGGCCGCCTGGCGGGATGGCGCCATCCTTGACGACATATTTGGTGTCGCATGCGGGGCAGGTGAGGATCATTCGGGTCGGAGCCTCCCGGAAGCAGTTAACGGACTTAAGCAGCAATGGTCATGCCTTGGCAAGGCGGCCTGCGCCGTGCCACACCTGTAAGGGGTCGAAACCCGTGGGGGCAGGGAGCGAAGATTGACGGGGACTATCGTCGAATTCGACCGGGTAGGTTTGCGCTACGGAACGGGCGCCGAGGTATTGCGCGACCTCGACTTCCGCTTGAACGAAGGCGGCTTCTATTTTCTCACCGGCCCGTCGGGCGCCGGCAAGACGTCGCTTTTGAAGCTTCTCTACCTTGCCCAGCGGCCGACGCGCGGGCGGATGTCGCTGTTCGGTGACGAGCTCAGCCAAGCTTCGCGCGAGGCGCTTCCGGCCTATCGCCGGCGCATCGGGGTCGTCTTCCAGGATTTCCGGCTGGTCAGGCACTTGTCGGCATTCGACAATGTCGCCCTCCCGCTGCGCATTTCCGGTAGATCGGAGGAAGAGATCGAAGGTCCGGTGCGCGAAATGCTCGCCTGGGTCGGACTTGCCGATCGCGCCAGCGCCCGCCCGCCGACCTTGTCGGGCGGAGAGCAGCAGCGGGTGGCGATCGCCCGTGCCGTGATCGCCCATCCCGATCTCATCATCGCGGACGAACCGACGGGCAACGTCGATGCGGCCATGGCCGAACGCATCCTCCACCTGCTCACCGCCATGAACCGGCTGGGGACGACAGTCATCGTTGCGACCCACGACGTCGGCCTGATCGCGGCAACACCAGGCGCTCAGCTCATCCGGCTGGAAAAAGGCGTGCTGGTCGATCCAACCGGGGCGCTGAAGCATCCGCCGGCCATGCCCAGGGCGGGAAGGCCACTGTGAACCAGATGTTCGCAACCGACGCTGAGAAGCGGCTTATCCCGTCGAGCGGAATGCGAGGCCCCGTCCCGCTGCTGATTGCGATCATGACCTTCGTCATCGTCGTCGTTGCCGCCGCCGGCCTCGCGCTTTCCAATACATCGTCGGTGGTGAAGGCCGGCGTCGAGAATCGCTACTCGATCCAGATCGCCGACGGTTCCGCGAAAGCTCCGGCGGCAATAGCGGCGGCACGCAAGATCCCGGAGATCACGCGGGTCGAACAAGTCGCGCCGGAGGATCTGCGCCGAACCCTGGAACGGTGGCTTGGCCCATCGGCGAGCGAAGCCGACCTGCCGATGCCGGCCATTATCGATGTCGACCTTCGCACCGGCAGCGATGCAGCCAGGGCCAAGCAATCGATCGAGGCCGCCGTCCCGGGCGCGCGCTTCATCGCCCATCGCACCAGCCTCGAGCCGCTGCTGAACGCGCTTCGGGGTCTAACCCTGCTTGCATTGGGATTGGTCTTGCTGATCGCGCTGGCGAGTGCGGCAGCGATCGTGCTCGCGGCTCGCGGCGCGCTCGATACGCATCGTGGAACCATCGATGTCATGCACGGTATCGGAGCCGAAGATCAGCAGCTTGTCCGGCTGTTCGTCCGGCAGATCGCGATCGACGCACTTTCGGGCGGAGTGGCCGGCGCGGCCGCCGCTGGCCTCGTCATCGCCCTGATTGTCGGCGGTGCCGGCTACGCCACCCTGCTGTCGGGTTCACCCCCGCTCGACTGGAATGACGCGCTGCTTCTGTTGCTCCTTCCGATTGCGATTGCGCTGCTGGCGACACAGGTTGCAAGGGGCGCGCTGATGCGGGCATTGCGCGAGCGCTTATGATTGCCCGCTTCCTCGCCTTTCTAATGGTGCTTTACGCCCTCGGCTTCGCCCTGTTCGCTGTCACCCTGGGCACGCCCGCCGCTGCCGACACGCCGAAGGTAGACGCGATTGTCGTCATTACCGGCGGTAAGGGCCGGATCGAACATGCGGCCAGCCTGCTCGCCGACGGCAAGGGCAAGCGCCTTCTGATTGCCGGCGCCGATCCTTCGGTGCGCAAGGTGGACCTGGTCCGTCGCCTCGGCGGCAAGGAAAAGCTGTTCGACTGCTGCGTCGACCTCGGCTCGGAATCGGTCGATACGCGGTCCAATGCGGAAGAAGCCAATCGCTGGCTGGAGCGACGGAAGTATCGCAGCATCCGGCTGGTGACGAGCGACTGGCACATGCGGCGGGCTCGCTACGAGTTCAATCGGCAGCTAGACGCGAATATCAAGATCATCCCTGATGCCGTTAAGACAGAGCCCAATTTCATGACCCTGTTCGCCGAATATAACAAATATCTGCTTCGGCGGCTCAGCGTCTGGCTGGACATCTGATGACCTGGCTCCGTTCGCTGCTGTTCGCGCTGCTCTTCTACCCGGGCACGCTGATTTATGTCCTGACGGTGATTGCCGTCGCGCCGATCGGGGATCGGCCCGTGCAAGCGGTCGTCCATGCCTGGTCGGCCTTCCACCACTGGCTGGTCCGGAACATCGTCGGCATCCGCATGGAGTGGGACGGCGAGATTCCGGACGGCGCCTATCTCATCGCGGTAAAGCATCAATCGATGATGGAAGCGGTCGACACGCTTCACTTCGCCAATACGCCGGTCGTGGTGATGAAGCGGGAGCTTACCGTCATCCCCTTGTTCGGCTGGGTGACGCGACGTTACGGAGTGATCGGCGTCGATCGCGATGCCGGGGCGAGCGCGCTTCGAGCGATGATGGCCGAGGCGAAGGCGGCGATCGCCGGCGGCCGGCCTGTCCTCATTTTCCCGGAGGGGACGCGCGTTGCCCATGGCGAATCCCCGCCGCTGCAGCCGGGCTTTGCCGGTCTTTACCGGGCGCTAGGCCTGCCTGTCGTGCCCGTCGCGCATGACGTTGGCCGGCTGTGGCACAAGGGCTTTTTGAAGCGGTCGGGAACGGTTCACTTCAAGGTTGGGGAAGTTATCCCTGCCGGTCTGAAGCGCGACGAAATCGAGCGTCGCGTGCATGAAGCCATCAATGCCCTCAACTAGGACCGAAGGCTCGCACCCAGTTTCTCCGCCGCCGCGACAACCTTCTTCGACACTTCGGTGATCTCCGCGTCGGTGAAGCTCTTCTCGCCGGGCTGCAACGTGATCTCAACCGCAAGGCTGAGGCCCTGCTCGCCCTCATAGCGATCGAACAGCCGCGCACAGGTGATCAGCGCCTTGTCGGCACCGCGGATCGCACGGACCAGATTGTCGGCGGCCAGGTCAGCCGGAACCATGAACGCGAAATCCCGGGTGATGGCTTGCAGCAGGGGCGGCGAATAGGCCGTCCTTGCCCGCTCGGTCGCACGCGACGCCGGGATTGCATCGAGGTAGATTTCCGCCGCGACCGTGCCGGTCGGCAGGTCCAGCGCCTTGGCGACGCGCGGGTGAAGCTCGCCAAAGGCGGCAAGAATGTTCTTGCCCAGCCCAAGCGTTGCCGACCGGCCCGGGTGCCAGGTTTCGCCAGCGCCCATGGTGAGCTGCAGGTTGGCGGTTGGCGCTCCGGCCGCGTCGAGCAAGGCCAGCACCTCTGCCTTGGCGTCGAACGGGTCGAACCCGCGGGCCTTGCCGTCCTGCCAGTTGCGCGGTGTCCGGTCGCCGGCCAGCAGGATGCCGACCGTCGGCCGCTCGGCATCCGCAAGATAACGCCGTCCGACTTCGAACAGGCGGATGCTGGTCGCGCCGCGATCCGCGTTGCGCCGAACGGCTGTCGCAAGACCCGGCATCAGCGACGGGCGCATATGCTTCATTTCCTCGCTGATCGGGTTCGCAAGGACATGCGGCGCACCACCGAACAGCGCCGCCTCTTCGGCGCCGATGAAGCTCCAGGTAACGGCCTCGTCGAGGCCACGGGCGGCGGCGGCGCGGCGAACCCGGCGCTCGATCATCTGGCTGCGGGTTGCGGTCGGCCGGGCCACGCCCTCGGCGCGCGGCAGGGGGGCGGCAGGAATCGCGTCATATCCGATGATCCGGGTCACTTCCTCGACCAGGTCGGCAGTGCCCTCGATGTCGCGGCGCCAGCTCGGGACGATTGCGTCGCTGCCTTCGATACGGAATCCGAGCCGCTCCAGGATCTTCTGCTGCTCGTCGACCGGGACTTCGATGCCACCAAGCGCAGCAGTCCGGTTCGGATCAAAACGCACGCGCCGCGGCTCGACCGGCGGCTCGCCTGCACGGGTCAATCGGCTGGCCTCGCCCCCGCAAATGTCGAGGATATGACCGGTAAGGATCGCCAGCCCGTCGTCGAGGAAGGCCGGATCGACTCCACGCTCAAAGCGGCTGCGCGCATCGCTGGTCAGCTGCAGCTTCTGCCCCGTCCGCGCGATATTGTCTGGCGTGAAATAGGCGATCTCGAGGAGCGTTTCGGTAGTCGTCTCGCTGACCCCCGAATGCTCGCCGCCCATGATCCCGCCAATGTCGTGGACCTGGGCGTCGTCGGCGATCACGGTCATCGTGCCGTCGAGCTCATATTCCTTTTCGTTGAGCGCCAGCACCTTCTCGCCATCCTTGGCGCGGCGGGCACTGACGGCGCCCCGTAGCTCGCGAAGGTCATAGGCGTGCGCCGGCCGGCCAACGTCCAGCATTACATAGTTGGTGATGTCGACCAGTGCTGAAATCGGCCGCTGGCCCGCGGCTTTCAACCGCTGCTGCATCCAGTCCGGTGAGGCGCCATTAGTAAGCCCGCGTACGGTCCGGCCGTAGAATGCCGGGCATCCTTCCGGATCGTCGATGCGGATCTCGACCGGGTTGTCGAAGCTTCCCTCGATCGCCGGAATGTTGAGCGGTTTCAGTTTTCCGAGACCGGCCGCCGCGAGGTCGCGCGCGATGCCGCGAACGCCCATGCAATCCTGCCGGTTCGGGGTGATGGCAACGTCGAACACTGCGTCGTCCAGCCCGGCAAAATCGGCGAAGCTGGCTCCAACGGGCGCATCGGCGGGAAGCTCGATAATCCCGTCATGATCTTCGCCCAGCTGCAGTTCGCGCGCGGAGCACATCATACCGTTGCTTTCGACGCCGCGGATCGCCGCCTTCTTCAACGTGAAGTCGCTGCCCGGAACATATGTGCCCGGCCCCCCGAACACGCCGACCAGACCGGCCCGCGCATTGGGTGCGCCGCAAACGACCTGCAGCGCTTCGCCGTCGCCACTGTCGACGGTCAGCACCTGCAGCTTGTCGGCCTGCGGATGACGTTCCGCCGTAATGACGCGAGCAACCCGAAACGGGCGCAAGGCCTCGGCGGGGTTGTGGACGCCTTCGACCTCCAGCCCGATGCGGGTCAGCGTTTCAGCGACGGTGAGGGCATCCGCCTCGGTATCGAGATGGTCCTTCAGCCAGGACAGGGTGAACTTCATGCGCCGACTCCCCCGCTGAGCGTGGGTACGTCGAGGAAGCGGAACCCGTAATGCTTCATCCAGCGAAGGTCGCCGTCGAAGAATGCGCGCAAATCGTCCATCCCATATTTGAGCATCGCCAGCCGATCGACGCCGGTGCCGAACGCGAAACCCTGCCATTCGTCAGGATCCAGGCCGCAGGCGGCGATCACCTTGGGGTGGACCATCCCGCTGCCGAGGACCTCCATCCAGCCTTCCGATCCGCCGACGACGCGGCGGCCCTTTTCCATCGACCAGCCGACATCGACCTCGGCCGACGGTTCGGTGAAGGGGAAGTAGCTAGGACGCATCCGAAGCACGACGTCATCGCGTTCGAAGAAGGCCTTGAGGAAGGTCTCCAAGGTCCATTTGAGGTGGCCGAGCGTGATCGCCTTGTCGATCACCAGCCCCTCGATCTGGTGGAACATCGGCGTGTGCGTCGCGTCGCTGTCCGATCGATAGACGCGGCCCGGCGCGATGATCCGGATCGGGGGCTGCTTCTTCTGCATCGTCCGGATCTGGACCGGCGATGTGTGGGTGCGCAGGACCATCGGCGCGCCGTCCTCGCCCTTCTCATCCATGTAGAAAGTGTCCTGCATCGCTCGGGCAGGATGCGTCTCGGGAATGTTGAGCGCGGAGAAGTTGTGCCAGTCGTCCTCGATCTCCGGCCCCTCCGCGACCGAGAAGCCAAGGTCGGCGAAAATCTCGGTGAGTTCGTCCATCACCTGGCTGACCGGGTGGATCGAACCGCGGGGCGCTTCGGCGGACGGCAGCGACAGGTCGAGCCGCTCGGTTGCCAGCCGCCGCTCCAGCTCGGCGCCTTCCAGCGCAGCCTTCTTCGCGGCGATCGCATCCGTCACCGCTTCGCGAAGCGAGTGGATCTTCGGCGCCTCGGCAGTGCGCGTGTCCGCATCCATCTTGCCCAGCGATTTCAGCAACTGGGTGATCTCCCCAGACTTGCCGAGTGCGGCGACCCGCACGCCGTCAAGCGCGGCAAGATCGGCGGCGGCGGCGATTTCCTGGTCGAAACGGGCCTGGAGCTGCTGGACGGACACGTGAAGTTCCTTGGGATTAAACGTCGGCGGGCTTAAGCAGGATATGGGGGGCAAGCGCAAGGAGTAGCGCCATGAGCGATGGCTGGCCGGCCTTTGATGTTGAACGCGATTCCCCGACCTTCGCCTTGCTCCATCTCGCCAGCCAGATGCTCGGCAAGCTGCGCGTCGCCCATGCCCCATGGGCCAACCATGGCTGGCACGTCACTTTGGCGCCGGTGGCCGAGGGGCTGGTCATGCCGCCGATCGCGGCGGGCGGAAGGCGGTTCGAACTGGTGCTCGACCTGTGCGCCCATGCCATCGTGCTCCGGACCAGCTCGGGATCGCGCGATGCGATTCCGCTGGAAGGCACTAGCGTTTCCGGCATTCACAGCGCCCTGATCGCGATGCTCGACCGGAACGGCCTTCCGTCCAATTTCAACGGCCGCCCGAGCGAATTGCCGGACGCCCTTCCCTTTGCCGAGGATGAAGCTCCGCGCGGCTACAATCAGGATTCCGCCGAGCGGCTCCGCGATGCGCTCGCACGGGTCGTGCCGGTGTTCGAACGCTTCCGCGCGGGCTTCCTCGGCAAGGCTAGCCCGGTCCATTTCTTCTGGGGCAGCTTCGACCTGGCGGTAACGCGCTTTTCGGGCCGGGAGGCGCCGCAGCATCCCGGAGGGATTCCAGGGCTGCCCGACCGGATCACCCGCGAGGCCTATAGCCATGAAGAATCGAGCGCCGGCTTCTGGCCGGGCGGCGTTACCGCCGCGGATCCTATCTTCTACAGCTATGCCTATCCGGAGCCGAAAGGCTTCCGCACCGCTGCGGTCGATCCGGCAGCCGCGAGGTTCGACGAGACGCTTGGCGAATATGTGCTGCCCTATGACGATGTGCGGCGCTCGGCCAATCCCGAGGCGGAGCTGATGGCTTTCCTCCAGTCCAGCTACGATGTGGCCGCCAATTTGCTCCATTGGGACCGGGATGCGCTGGAGCGGGAAGTCGCCGCGCCCTAGCTGACGAACGGAAAGGGCGAGATCGTCTTTTTCGTCCGGTCGACCGCAAGCATCCGACCCGCAGGCGGGGTCGCGCGATAAGCGCAATCGATCCGTGGACAGATTGCGCAGGCGGGGCCGACCGGCGTGACCGGCGCCTTTTCCAGATCGTAGACGTCGGCGCAGCTGAGCTTGTGCGCGTGCCGGATGTCGCAGCCCAGCCCGATCGCCAGCAGGCTCGCGCCCAGCTCCGTCTTGATCGGCCGATCGATGGTCCGCGACACGGTGAAGTAGCGGTGGCCGTCCGGCGTCTCGATCAGCTGCGTGACCGCCTGCCCCGCCGTCTGGAACGCCGTGTGCAGATTCCATCGCGGGCACGTTCCGCCGAAGCGGGAGAAGGGGAAGTTCTCACCGGCGTATCGCTTGCTGATGTTCCCCGCCGGGTCGACCCGAAGCATGAAGAAGGGCACGCCGCGCGCGCCGGGGCGATTGAGCGTGGTCAGGCGGTGCGCCACCTGTTCGACATTGGCTCCATACTCCCCGCACAGCCGATCGATCGAGTAGCGATACTGCTCGGCGCTGGCGAGGAAGCGGCCATAGGGCATCATGATCGCGCCGGCCGCATAATTGGCGAGGCTCATGTGCAGCAGCTGGCGAACGCCTTCGTCCGGCGGCGCGGCCTCGGCCACGATTTTGTCGAGCACGTCAGCGAATTCGATCAGCGCCAATTGATAGGCGAGCGCGAAGGTCCGGTTTTCGGGCCGCAGCTGCGACGAGATCAGGAATTGCCGCCGGTCGGCATCGTAGAGTTGGCTGACATTGCCGAGCTCCGCCTGCGGAACGACGCGCGCGGCAATACCCCAGGCTTCCTTCAGCCGGCGCCGCATCGGCTCCGACATGGACAGCGGATCGCTTAGCGCGCCGCCCAATGTCTCGGCTGCTGCTTCAAGGTCGGGATAATGGTTGCGATGCTGCTGGATATAATCGCGGACCCAATTCTCCGGCGTCACCACCGACCGAACGTCGCCAGCGTTCGCAATCTCCGGGTTGCGGGCGGCTTCCTTCAACGCGGTATAGAGCCGCGCGATGGCATCGGCGACGGCTGGCGCATTGTTGGCAAGCTCGACCAGCTCGTAGCGCGGCACGCCGAGATCGCTGAGCAGGACATCGGAGAATATCTCGGCCAGCGCGTCAGGCCCGGTCTTCGCACTACCGCCATTGGCCGCGAAGCTGCGGACATCCACCTCATATTGCTCCGCCAGCTTCAAAAGCAGCGCGGCCGTCACGGGCCGCTGGTTGCGCTCCAGATGGTTGAGGTAGCTCGGACTAATCGCAAGGCTCAGCGCCATGTCGGTCTGCGACATTTGATGATCGCGGCGGAGGCGGCGGAGGCGGTGGCCAAGGAACAGCTTGCTGGACATTTCCGAAGGTCTGTCAATTTCGCCCAGGGATCACAAGTCAAGTTGTGACAATTCGACGCTTTTTGCCGGTGCCTCTCGGTAGCGACCTGTGTTTCTCATCCATGCATGACCTGGGTTCGCCCGCTGGAGAGATGGCATGACAAGTTTTGACCAATGCGTGATTGCACCCCCCGGACGCTTCGACGGGATCGAACGCCCCTATTCGCCCGAGGATGTGCTTCGGCTTCGCGGATCGGTTCCGATCGAGCATAGCCTGGCCCGGCGCGGCGCGCTGAAGCTGTGGGAATTGCTGAAGCGGGACGAGCCCATCCGGGCGCTGGGCGCCGTCACCGGCAACCAGGCAATGCAGATGGTGCGCGCAGGATTGCAGGCAATCTATCTCTCCGGCTGGCAGGCGGCGGCCGACGCCAACACCGCCGGCGCCATGTATCCCGACCAATCGCTCTATCCGGCCAACACGGGCCCTGAACTGGCCCGCCGCATCAATCGGAGCCTGCAACGCGCCGACCAGATCGAACATTCGGAAGGCGGCGTTCAGCGCGATTGGTTCGCGCCGATCGTCGCCGATGCCGAGGCCGGCTTCGGCGGCCCCCTCAACTGCTTCGAGATCATGAAAAGCTACATCGAGGCGGGCGTCGCCGGGGTTCATTTCGAGGATCAGCTCGCATCCGAAAAGAAATGCGGCCATTTGGGCGGCAAGGTGCTGATCCCCACCCAGGCCGCGATCCGAAACCTCGACGCGGCGCGGCTGGCGGCGGATGTCTCCGGCGTTCCGACCATCCTCGTCGCGCGGACCGATGCGGAGAGCGCGCGGCTGATCACTAGCGATGTCGACGAACGCGACCGACGCTTCCTGACCGGCGAGCGAACGCAAGAAGGCTTCTTCCGGCTGAAGGAAGGGTCCGGCCTCGATCATTGCATCGCGCGCGGCCTCGCCTTTGCGCCGCATGCCGACCTTCTCTGGTGGGAAACCAGCCATCCCGACCTGAACGATGCCCGGATCTTCGCCGAGGCAGTGCACAAGCAATATCCGGGCAAGCTGCTGGCCTATAATTGCTCGCCCAGCTTCAACTGGAAGGCCAAGCTGGACGAAGCGACGATCGCCAAGTTCCAGCGCGAACTCGGCGCGATGGGCTACAAGTTCCAGTTCGTCACCCTCGCCGGCTTCCACAGCCTCAACCATGGCATGTTCGAGCTTGCGTCCGGCTATCGCGATCGCGGCATGACCGCTTACTCCGAGCTTCAGCAGGCCGAGTTCGACAGCGAAGCAGCCGGCTACACCGCGACCCGCCACCAGCGGGAAGTCGGCACTGGCTATTTCGACGCGATCGCCACCGCCATTTCGGCCGGCCAGGCGTCGACCACCGCACTCGGCGATTCCACCGAGGCGGCGCAGTTCGCCCACGCTTAGGGAGACAGACGATGACGACACGCTATTGGGTTCTCGGCGGCGAATATCGGAACTGCCGCTTCGATGAGGTCGTGCCCGGAACCGAGGAAATCTCGGGGCCCTTCCACGATCTCCATCGCGCCCGGACCGAATGGACCCGCCTCACCTTCCGCGACCGGCTTGGCGCCACTACACGCTATGTAATCACCCAGGAGGCGATGCGCGGATGAGCAATGTTCTCGATCGGCCGGTGGCGGTTGCTTCCCATTCCCCGCTGCCCGGTGCCGACGAAATCCTGACGGACGGTGCGCTTGGCTTTATCGCGGAGCTTCACGAACGGTTCGATGACCGGCGGAAACAGCTGCTGGCTGACCGGATCGAGCGGCAGAAGCGGTTCGATCGCGGAGAGCTTCCCGATTTCCCGCCAGAAACGGCGCACATCCGCGAGTCAGATTGGAGAATCGGATCGATTCCGGCCGATCTTCAGGACCGCCAGGTCGAGATCACCGGGCCGACCAATGCCAAGATGGTCATCAACGCGCTCAACAGCGGCGCGAAGGTCTTCATGGCCGATTTCGAGGATGCGACCGCGCCCACCTGGGACGAGCTGATCCGGGGCCAGATCAACCTCAGGAACCGCTGGCTCGGCAGGCTCCGCTTCACCGACCCCGCCACGGGCAAAGACTATGCCATCGGCCCGAATCCGGCGGTGCTGATCGTCCGTCCGCGCGGTTGGCACCTCATCGAACGCCATGTCACGGTTCGGGGCGAACCGGTCTCGGGCGCCTTGTTCGATTTCGGGCTCTATGTCTGGAATTGCGCAAAGGCCGCGCTCGAGGCCGGTTCAGGACCCTATTTCTACCTTCCCAAACTCGAAAGCCGGTTTGAGGCCGCACTTTGGAGCGACGTATTCGAGTTCACAGAGGAGTGGCTCGGCCTCGACCGTGGGACGATCAAGGTAACCGTGCTGATCGAAACGCTACCGGCAGCGTTCGAGATGGACGAGATCCTTTACGAACTGCGGGAAAATATCGTCGGCCTCAACTGCGGCCGATGGGATTATATCTTCTCCTATATCAAACGCCTCGGCCGCTCTCCCGACCGGATCACGCCCGACCGGTCCGCGATGACAATGGATAAGGCGTTCCTCGCGGCCTATTCGCTGCGGCTTGTTGCGACCTGTCACCGCCGTGGCGCTTTCGCGATGGGCGGCATGTCGGCATTCATCCCGGTGAAGGGCGATGACCGCGCCAACTCGGAAGCGATCGCCAAGGTTCGCGCCGACAAATTGCGTGAAGTCGGCAACGGACATGACGGCACCTGGGTCGCTCATCCGGCACTGGTTCCCGTCGCTCTTGATGCATTCCGGGAAATGCACGGCCCCAACCAGTTGTTCTTGATTCCAGAGGAAATTCCCACGCGGCATATGATGCTCGCACTGCATCAAGGAGCACGGACCGAGGCGGGCGCCCGCGAAAATATCCGCGTCGCGGTCCAATATATCGCTGCGTGGCTTGGGGGACGCGGCGCGGTGCCGCTCTACAATCTGATGGAAGATGCGGCGACCGCCGAGATTTGCCGGGCCCAGCTTTGGCAATGGCTGAGGTTCGAAGCGCCCTTCGATGACGGCCGTCGTTTCAGCCGCGATTTATTCGAAGACTGGCTCGCCGAGGAACTGGCGGCGTTGGGTGATGTGCCGAACCTGAAAGCCGCCGCCCGGCTGCTCCATGAACTGGTCACCGACGACGAGTTCGAGGAGTTCCTGACACTCCCCGCTTACGACTTGTTGGCCTGATCGGATTCCATGATTCGGCGCCCAAACATCATCAGGATGAATACGAACCAGGCTGCCGCCGCGATGAACCCGATGACGAAAACCAATGGCCAGCGTACCCAGCCAATCGGGAGCAGCCAGGCACCATAGGTGAGGGCCGACAAGACGAAGACCATCGCGCAGATCTTGAGCCAATCGAGCAGTGGGAATCCCGGAAATCCGGTCAGTTCTTCGATCGGATCGGTCGGCAGGAACACATCGGGCCCCTGCGGATCGTAAAGGACGAGCTCATGTTTCCTGGCCAGCGCGACGATCGCCGTAATGACCGCGTCGTCGGCACCCCAGCGGACTTCAACCGAAAGTAACCGGTCAGTCTGGTAGAATGGCATCTCGGCCCAGGGATCGCCGCCCTCGACACCGCGAATTTCGCTGAGCGCCTCCGGCTTGTAGCGGCTCCGCTCCTCCTCGGACATTCGGGCGACCGTCTCTTCGTTGGAGAGGTCGCGCCACGGGTAAAGGCGTCTCAGTTCCTCGGCAACAACGGCAATGTCACCGCTCGGCTCGAACGCGCTGTCGTCTTCCGTTTCGTACCAGGCCTTGAGCAGTTGCTGCGCATCGTCGGGATCGTCGACGACCGGCGCCTTCCACAGGATCAGCGTCATGCTCATGGCGCGACGCTAGTCCGGAGCGGGCGCAACGAAAAGGGCGCCGGGATTTCTCCCGACGCCCTCCTTTGTCTCGTAAGCCGGAGTGCTTACGCCGCCTTGGGCAGCGCAGCCTTGGCTTGAGCGATGATCGCGCTGAACGCTTCCGCTTCGTGCATCGCGATGTCGGCCAGGACCTTCCGGTCGAGGTCGATGTTCGCAAGCTTCAGCGCGTGCATGAACTGACCATAGGTCAGTCCTTCGGCGCGAACCGCCGCGTTGATGCGCTGGATCCACAGGGCGCGGAAGCTCCGCTTCTTCACCTTGCGGTCGCGATAAGCGTACTGCCCGGCCTTTTCGACGGCCTGGCGGGCGATACGGATCGTGTTCTTGCGACGGCCATAATAGCCCTTCGCATTCTCGAGGATCCGCTTGTGCTTGGAGCGGGTGGTTACACCCCTCTTGACGCGTGCCATGTCTCGCTAGCTCCTTAGTTGAGGCCGTAGGGGGCCCAGAGCTTGACGCGCTGCGTATCAGCGTCGGCAAGCACTTCGGTGCCGCGGTTCTGGCGAATATATTTGGCGTTGTGGCTGATCAGCCGGTGACGCTTGCCAGCGACGCCATGCTTGATCTTGCCGGTTGCCGTGAGCTTGAAGCGCTTTTTGACGCCGCTCTTGGTCTTGAGCTTGGGCATTTTCGTCTCCTTGTTGCCCCACTGGGGCGACGTTATCGAACAGCCACGGCAGCCCTTACTGGCCGGGCCGTTCGTTTTTCCAACTATCTGGAAAGCCGGGCGCCTATAAGGGCAGGGCGCGAAGATGGCAAGGAGCGAGTCGAATGGACACGGATCTCCAGGAGCCTGATGGCGGACTGACCCCGCATCTTGCGATTGGCGGCGGCCGAGCCGCGGAAGCGGCCGAGTTCTACAAGAAAGCCTTTGGTGCCGAGGAACTGATGCGCCATCCGGCCGACGACGGGCGGCTGATGCATGTGCATCTGAAGGTCAATGGATCCTCGTTGATGATGCACGATCATTTTGCCGAACATCATAGCGGGGCGGACCTGCCAGCGCCTTGCGGGGTTATGCTCCACCTGCAGGTGAATGACGCCGACGCATGGTGGAACCGCGCTATCGCTGCCGGCGGAAATGTGGTGATGGAGCTTGCCGACCAGTTCTGGGGCGACCGCTATGGACAGCTCAGGGACCCGTTCGGTCACACATGGTCGATCGGCGCACCCAGCCAGGCGCCGCAGGAATAAGGGAGCGACAGGTTTGGTAGGCGATCCGGAAATTCAGGCATTTTTCGACGAACCGACCAATACCGTCACCTATCTCGTCTGGGACCCGGACAGCAGGCATGGCGTCGCGATCGATCCGGTGCTGGATTTCGATCCTGCAAGCGGCGTGGTCAACGACGATTCGGTCGCCGAATTGCTGGCGGCGGCCCAGGCGGAAGGCGTCACAATCGACTGGGTGCTCGAAACCCATATCCACGCCGACCATCTTTCGGGAGCGCCGCTCATCAAGGCCCGCACCGGCGCGCGAATTGCGATCGGCGAGCATGTGCGGGAGGTGCAGAACATCTTCCGCCCGATCTTCGGCGCCGCCGACGTGAAGGCCGAAGGCGGGGATTTCGACCGGTTGCTCAAGGACGGCGAGCGGATCGAAGTCGGCGGGCTGTCGATCGAGGTCATCCATACGCCGGGCCACACGCCTGCCTGCGTCAGCTATCGCATCGGCAATTCAGTATTCGTCGGCGATACCTTGTTCATGCCGGACTATGGCACGGCACGGACCGATTTTCCGGGCGGCGATGCGCGTACCCTGTACCGCTCAATCCACAGGTTGCTGGCCCTCCCGCCCGAAACCCGCTTGTTCATGTGCCACGATTACAAGGCACCAGGCCGCGACCAGTTCGCCTGGGAGACCACCGTTGCCGAAGAGCGCGCCGCTAATCGGCACGTGCATGAAGGCGTTGCGGAGGACGATTTCGTCGCCATGCGCGAGGAACGCGACCGAACCTTGTGCACGCCGCGCCTCCTGATCCCGTCTATCCAGGTCAATATGCGGGCCGGACGCTTTCCTCCGGCAGACGAGCACGGCGTTCGCTATTTGCGGGTTCCGGTAACCTTGAAGGAAGGCACGCACTCCAGGGCCATCAGCTAGCGCATCTGCGGCTATCCCCGATTGCTCATGTCACACCCGGCCACGAAATTGCCATGAGCCGGCACCAACGGCTGACATCTGGTGGCGACACCGTGTAAGCTGCGTGCGGCCGAATGAGGCCAACAGGGGGTTGAATGCGTATCGACTGCGCGATTGACGCGCCGGAAGCCGTTACCGCCGACGTGGCCATCGTCGGTTCGGGCGCCGCGGGGCAGGCAGCCGCACGCCGGCTCCTCGCTCTGGGGCACAGCGTCGTTCTTCTCGAAAGCGGCGGTTTCGACCATGACGAGGCTTCGGCGGACCTCAATCGCGGATCGATCACAGGTCAGGAATATCATCCGCTCGAACATAGCCGGCTGCGCTTCTTTGGCGGCACGACCGCGATCTGGGGAGGGCGCTGCGCCGAATTCGACGATATCGATTTCGAACGCCGAGATTGGGTGCAGTCCAGCGGCTGGCCGATCGGTCCCGACGATATCCGTACCTACCTTTGTGACGCGCGCGCCATCCTGGGCGTAGGCGGGGTCGATACGGCTCGCCTTGAAAAGCCGCAGCTTCTGCAGCGCCTGTCGAGCGAAGAACTGGCCGTGCGCTGGTGGAGCTTCGATCCCGTTTTCGATCGTTTCACCATCGACCGGGCCCGCGATCTCGATGAAGCGCCGCGTTGCACGCTGATGATCCACGCGACCGTTCGTGAGGTCATGGTTGCGGCCGACAAGGGCTCGATCGAACGGCTCGACGTGCGGACGCCGTCGGGACGTAAGATCGACGTTCGGGCACGCCACTATATTCTCGCGGCTGGCGGAATCGAAAATCCGCGCATCCTTCTCGCTTCCAATTCGATCATCCATCAGGGGGTTGGGAACGCCTATGACCTGGTCGGCCGATATTTCATGGAGCATCCGCACGCACGCGGCGGTCGCATCATCGGCAAGGCCGAATGGCGCTGGCTTTCGGCCTTCGCCAAGCGGCGGGTCAACGGGATCGAGATTTCGCCGTCCATCACCCCGGCTGAACTGCTGCAACGGCGCGAAGGCTTGCTCAATTCGGCGCTGACCGTCGCCGTGCGCCAGCCCGCCGGCGGAAGCTATTCATTCGCCAAGCGCGCCTATCTTCACGTCAAGCATCGTACCGCGCCGACCCGTACCGGGCGTTCTATGTGGAAGGCGACGAAGCAATTGGTTCGCGGTTACACGGGCCTCACCGGGCCGCTGCATCCCTGGATGATGAAGCGGCTGAACAAGCTCGACCTCGCGCTCGTCATTCGTGCCGAACAGGCGCCCAATCCCGACAGCCGTGTTCTGCTGACAGGGGATAAGGACGCCCTGGGCATGCCGCGCGTGGCCCTCGACTGGAAGCTTTCGGCGATCGACGTGGACAGCGTGGCCGGCCTGGTAGCGGCGCTCGATCGGGAATCGCGCCGTCTTGGCCTGGGCGAGGTGGAATCGGCCAGCTGGCTCGCGGATTCGGAAAAGAATTGGGTCAGCGACGAGCTGGTCAGTGCCCATCCGATCGGCGGTTTCCACCACATGGGAACCACTCGCATGTCCGCTGATCCGCGCCGGGGGGTCACGGACGGCTGGGGACGCGTCCACGGCCTGCCCAACCTGCATATCGCGGGAAGCTCATTGTTCCCGACGGGCGGCTGGGCCAATCCGACCCTCACGATACTCGCCCTTGCACTACGAACCGCGGACCGGATTTCCGGGGAGCTGCTGGCGGCCCGTCCGGGAATCGCGGCGCGGGATACCGGAACGACGCTTGGCTGAAGCTCGGCTCGGCTAGAGCCGCCGGGCCTCATGTTCAGCGATGACCGTACGGGTCACTGCTTGCATCAGGTCCTGCGACGCTCCGTCGGATTTATTGGGGACAGTCATGATCGCCATCGCATAGCCGGTCCCGTCGGGCGCGGTCAGGATGCCGATGTCGTTGATCCCGCCGACCCGGCCCTGGAAATTCTGCCCGGTGCCGGTCTTGTGGCTCCACTTCCAGCCCGGCTTCAGGGCCGCCCGGACCCGCATTGCGCCCGTCTTCGTCTGCGACATGGTCGACAATAGCCGCTGGGTGGACGCCGGCGATAGCAATTCGCCGCGCTTCAGTCGGGCAATGGCCTGCGCGACCGAATGCGGCGCTGCGCCGTCGTAAGGGTCGGCGACATAACGTTCGAACGACGCTCTTCGGACTGACGTCGGCAAGGCGCTGCGCGCCTTATAAAAGGCATCGCCGATCGAGTAGCTTTGGCTCCAGATCAGCCCCGCGATCCGCGACTGCAGCGCTCGCTCGCCTTCGTAGAAGCGGATCGATCCCAATCTCTTGGCTTCGATCATATCGCGCACCGCCTGCGGTCCGCCGACCGACCGCATCAGCTTGTCATTGGCGGTGTTGTCGCTCTCCGTGATGGCGGAAAACAGAAGTGCGCCGAGCGTCGTCGTGTGCCCGCCCTTGCCGAGAACCTTGGCCTGGATCGGCTGGTGGAAGAGCGTCAGGTCGTCACGGCCCAAGGTTACCCGATCGTTCAGGCTGACCCGGCCCTTGTCGACGGCGTCCATTGCCGTGATCGCCACCCAAAGCTTGGAGCAGCTTTGCTGGGGGAAGAGGGATGTACCGTTATAATCGGCCTGCCAGCCGCCGTTGATCGAGTAGACCGAGATGCCGGCCTTGCCGTTGAAGGCGCGGCCAAGGGTGCTCAGGCGATCGCGCAATTCGGCCGGGGCGATCCTCGGCGGCTGTTGCGCCGGAGCAATCCTCGCCGGCTGCTGTGCCGGCGCGGTCTGCGGCCTGGCTGTCGATTCCGGCAAGGGCGCGAGGGGATCCGCGGCCTTTGGCTGAGCCGGGGCCAGTCCCGCCGTCGCCGCAATTCCCGCACCCAACCACAAACGGCCAAACAGCGACGTCATGACTTCAACGGCCCCCACTAAAATCGAAATCTTGCCAATGCCTTAGTTCTGCGCTGCTGAACCAGGGCTTGCGGATTTTCAGACTCGCAAATCAGGGGAGTCTTGCCAACCCCTTCAGGCGCCGGTCGGCGAAGAAACTGCGATTGCCGGGCTGCCAAGCAAGGCGGCGGATTCGATTTCGTCGAGCGCGCGATGCGCCGCGATGTAGCGACGGGCCCGACCGATCCATGGCGCGGCGCTGGCCGATCCCGGCAAGCGCATCGTTTCCGCCAGCGCCGTATCGACCTGACCCGTCTCGAGGCGCGCCAGCGCACGGTTGTAACGGGCTTGCGGTTGGGGTGACGGCGTATCCGCCCGATGGATCGATACGATCGACCCAAGCTCGCGCCGGAATCCGTCCCACCATCCCTCTTCCGGCCCACCTCTCCGGAGCGTGGGGCCAAGCGCCTGATATTCGGAAATCAGGCTGTCGAGACGAACCGGATCGCGCGACGCGGTGACGATGGTGGCGATGGCCGCCTGATGCTGCCCGCCGAAGCGCTGCATGAGGAGCGGCTCCAGATAGCCGAGAGTAACTCCGCGATCGATCGCGCGCCGCGCTGCGAATGCGACCAGCAGCGCGTCCGCCCGACCGGCAGAACCGGCAGCGGCCTGTGCCTGTCCCTCGATCGCAGCAAGCCGGGATTCCAAGGTCGAAATTCTGGCCGCATCGGCCGCCGTCAGCGTTTCGGCCGGTGCCGCGGGCTGGATCGTCGAGGCCGGCTGGCGAACGACCTGCAGCGGCTTACCGGGACCAACCCCGAAAAAGCGCGCGCCGGCATCCCAGCGCGACAGGCCCCAGGTCGCGAGTGCCGCTCCAACCAGCAGCAACAGCAAGCCCCACGCGAAGCGCGCCGTCCAGGAGCTACCTTGTCGATATTGGCCAGCCGTCATCGGCCGGATTTGTGGCACAGGCTGGCGGCAAGGGCCAGCAGGCTCTTGTCGCTCGGCTCGGCGGCGACTGAAATCCCCGCCCAGCCGTGCCCGCACGCCGCGGCGGCCGCATCGCTGATCGCCGCAATGACGGCCGTGCCGCGCTCATTGGCCAGTTCGGCCAGCCTCGCTCCGGCGCGTGGACTATGTACGGCGACAACCAGCCCGTCGAGCGGGGGCAGGCCGGGATCCGCGACCGCTACCGAACGGTAGACGATGCGGCGATCGATGCGCGGATCGTCATCGGGACGATGATCCTCGCCTGCCAGATGAAGAAGTCGAAGCGAGGGGTCCAAATTCGCGAGCAAATCCGTCACATTCCCGGTGCCGATCGAATTCACGCCAAGGCCGGCGTCCCGGGCGGCGGCGGCCGTTGATTGGCCCACGGCATGGACCGGTAACGCTGTCAGCCTTTCCAGCTTCGGCCCCGCATGGCGTACGGCGTTGGCGCTGGTCAGCAGCAGTGCATCATATTGCGCTGGATCGGGCACATCCCAGTCTCGTCGCTCCACTTGAAACAGCGGGCAGCGGATCACGTCGAGGCCAAGTGCATAGGCTCGCTCCGCGCTTGCCGATAGGCCCGGCTCGGGCCGTAGAAGCAGAAGCTTCCTCACCCGCCCTCGAACAGTCTGCGGATCGAGGCGGGCGCCTCGGCCAGCATCTGGCGGGCAAGCAATGCGGGCGCTTCCAGGTTGCCTGCCGCGAACCGGATGGCCCTCGCCAGATGCTCACCGCCGTCCTCGCTTAGAAGTTCGCAGGCAAAATCGATTTCTTTGCCATCGACCCTGGCGCTTGCCGCGATCGGTGAATGGCATGTCCCGCCCAGCGCGCGAGTGAACGCACGCTCGGCCAGCACCGCCAGATGCGTTTCGGCGTGGTCGATTGCTCGCAGGAGTTCGGCGGTGCGAAGGTCGTCCGATCGGCACTCGATCCCGATCGCGCCCTGCGCCGGTGCGGGGAGCATTTCGTCGAGCTCGATTGGAGATCCGACATCGGCCCGGCCCAACCGGTCCAGCCCCGCAGCCGCCAGCAATGTCGCGTCGACGTCGCCCGCCGCCAACTTCGCCAGCCTGGTATCGACATTGCCGCGAATCGAATGAATCTGCAGATCGGGCCTCAGCCGTTGGAGCTGGGCGGCGCGGCGCGGCGAGCTGGTGCCGACGCGCGCACCCGCGGAAAGGGCGGCGATCGAATCTGCGCCGATCAGCCGGTCCCTGATGTCGGCCCGGGGAAGCATTGCCGCGATCGCCAGCGTTTCGGGGCGCTCGCTTTCGACATCCTTCATCGAATGGACGGAGCAGTGGGTTTCGCCCGCCAGCAGGGCAAGGTCCAGCTCCTTGGTCCACAAGGCCTTGCCGCCGACTTCGGCCAGCGGCCGATCCTGGATCCGATCGCCGCTGGTCTTCACCGCCTTGATTTCTACGCTGCCTTCCGGCCAGCCATGCGCCTTCTCCAGCGCGGTTGCGACCATATGCGCCTGGGCCAGGGCAAGCGGCGACCCTCGGGTCCCGATCGTGAATGGAGTTTCGGTCATTGCTCACGCGCTAGCGCAAAGGCGGGGTTTCAGGCAAAGGCTCGCTTGAATGGCACTCATCCTGGCCCTTGAATCGTCCTGTGACGACAGCGCCGCCGCCCTGGTCGGAAGCGACCGGCAAATATTGGCGCAGGCGGTGGTCGGCCAGAACGACGCGCACCGCCCGTTCGGCGGCGTGGTCCCTGAAATCGCCGCAAGAGCCCATGTCGAGATCCTCCCCGGACTGGTCCGCCAAGTGCTGCACGAAGCCGATGTCAGCATCGGCGAGGTCGATGCTGTCGCCGCGACGGCAGGGCCCGGGCTGATCGGCGGTGTGATGGTCGGCCTGCTGGTCGGGAAGGGACTGGCGCTATCCGCCGACAAGCCGCTGATCGCCGTCAACCATCTTGAAGGCCATGCGCTGAGCCCGCGCCTCGTCGATGTGAAGCTCGGCTTCCCCTATCTTCTCCTGCTCGCCAGTGGCGGTCATTGCCAGCTGCTCGAGGTACGCGGAGTCGGCGACTATCGGCGCCTTGCGACGACCATCGACGACGCGGCTGGGGAAGCGTTCGACAAGGCGGCGAAGCTGCTAGAGCTCGGCTATCCCGGCGGCCCCGCGATCGAGGAGCTGGCGAAGGATGGCGACCCTACCGCTGTGCCGCTTCCTCG
Organism: Sphingomonas caseinilytica; assembly: GCF_023516455.1. Classification (GTDB taxonomy): domain Bacteria; phylum Pseudomonadota; class Alphaproteobacteria; order Sphingomonadales; family Sphingomonadaceae; genus Sphingomicrobium; species Sphingomicrobium caseinilyticum. The sequence goes on from NZ_JAMGBA010000002.1 coordinate 407,996, forward strand.
CCCTTTGGTCGGGACCAAGGAGCCGCATTTCAGCTTCGCGGGCCTGAAGGGCGCCGTGCAGCGTGCAGTGACGAGCGGCGAGCATCGGGCCGAGGACATTGCCGCCAGTTTCCAGCAGGCCGTCGTCGATTGTTTCGTGGACCGCACGAAGCGCGCGCTTGAGAAGTCGGACGCACCTAGCCTGGTCGTCGCCGGCGGGGTCGCCGCCAACGCGTCGGTCCGATCGGGCCTCAAGCAGCTCGCGCAGGATTTCGACCGCCGATTTTCAGTGCCGCCGGGCTGGCTCTGTACCGACAATGCGGCAATGATCGGCTGGGCGGGTGCGGAACGGCTCGCGGCCGGCCTGGTCGACGAATTGGATGCTCCGGCGCGGGCGCGCTGGCCGCTCGATCCGACGGGCGAGAAAGTCAGGGGGGCGGGCGTCAAGGCATGACCATCGAGAAGCTGGCGGTAATTGGCGGCGGCGCCTGGGGGACGGCACTCGCGCAAGTCGCGGCCCAAGGCGGCCGCGAGACGATGCTTTGGGCGCTCGAAGATGACGTCGTGACGGCGGTCAACCGCATTCATGAAAACCCGATCTATCTAAAGGGCATCAAACTGGATCCGGCGATCCGAGCGACCAGCAATTTCTCCGACCTTGCCTCGGCGGATGCCTGGCTGGTGGTTACCCCTGCGCAGCATATGCGCGCGGTGCTGAAGCGCTCGCCTTGTCCCAACATGCCGCTCGTCCTCTGCTCCAAGGGGATTGAGGAGGGCAGCGGCAAGCTTCTCCATGAAGTGGCGCATGAAGTCTGCCCGACCTCTCCGGTCGCTGTCCTCTCCGGACCGACCTTCGCTCATGAAGTGGCGACGGGCCTGCCGACGGCGGTGACCCTCGCGTGCGAGGACAAGGAAGTTGGCGATGCCATCCGCCGGCGCATCAACCTGCCGGCGTTCCGTACCTATTTGACCGACGACGTGGCTGGCGCCGAAGTTGGCGGCGCGGTCAAGAACGTACTCGCGATCGCCTGTGGCGTCGCCGAAGGGCGGGGCCTCGGCCAGAACGCCCGGGCTGCGTTGATTGCGCGCGGCTTTGCCGAAATGATCCGGTTCGGTGTGGCCATGGGCGGTCGCCGCGAGACGTTGGCCGGCCTCTCCGGCCTCGGCGATCTTGTCCTCACCTGCTCCTCGACGAGCAGCCGCAACTTCTCGCTCGGAGTGGCCATCGGGCAGGGCCAGAATATCGCGGACCTGATGCGTGACCGTCGCACGGTGGCGGAAGGGGCGCATACAGCCCCCGTCCTGAATCGGATCGCCATCGAACGCGGAATCGACATGCCGCTCGTTGGTGCTGTCCTCGACCTGCTCGAAGGCAGGGTGAAGATCGGCGAGCTTCTGGAAACCCTGCTCAGCCGTCCTCCGGGCGACGAGGAAGACTAGAAGTCGATCGCGATGCCCTTCTTCTCCCAGTCGCCGTAGCGCGTGGGATCGGGCTTTTCCTCTTCACCCGCCGGGCTGGTCGCGTCCACGGCGCCAGGCTTTGGCACCGGGGGTGATTTGGTGAGATAGGCCGGGGCCTTCACATGCTTTGGCCGTTTCATGCCCGTCAAATGATGCCTAAAGGGCCCAATGCCAAGTCCAGCCAGAAATTCTGAAGAAGGGGTTGAAGCCCGGAAGGTCGCTCTCCGGATGCTGGACGCCGTTCTTCGCCGCGGCCAGACCATGGACAATGCCGCACAGGCCGCTCGCGGACTTCCGCCCGCCGATGCCGCCCTGGCAAGCGCCATTGCCGGGGAAACCCTGCGCCGCTTGCCCGACCTCGACGAGTTGATCGACGGCGCGACACGGCAACCATTACCCGATGACAGCAAGTCGCGAATGGTTCTGCGACTTGCGCTTGCGCAGAAGATTGGCCTCAGCACGCCCGACCATGCGGTGGTTGCGACCGCTCTCCCGCTGGTAGACGGCGGTCCGCGACGGCTGGTTCACGGCGTACTCGGGACCTTGCTTCGCAAAGGCTTGCCGGCGATCGACGCGCCGCGCCTGCCGGAAGAGGTAGAGCGGCGCTGGCGGGATGCCTGGGGCGATGACGTCGTGACGGCGGCCAGGCGGGCGATTGCGCATCGACCGCCATTGGATCTCAGCTTCGCCAATGGTGAGGCCTGCGCGAGCTATTCCGACGGCATTTCGCTTGCCCCGCGCCATCGGCGCCTGGACGGCGGGGGAGCGGTGACGGAATTGCCTGGCTTCGGACAGGGCCAATGGTGGATCCAGGATCTTGCAGCATCGCTTCCCGCAAGGCTCATTCCATCTGAAGCGGTCGCCGTTCTCGATGCTTGTGCCGCACCGGGCGGGAAGACCATGCAGCTTGCTGCTGCCGGGCACAGGGTGGCCGCCCTGGACCGTTCGGAAAGTCGTCTGGCCCGACTTTCGGACAATCTAAAGCGTACCGGGCTTCATGCGGAAACGGTCGCCGCCGACGCGTTGGAATGGATACCGGAGACCTTATATGACGCCGTCCTGCTGGATGCGCCTTGCTCGGCGACCGGAACGTTTCGCCGCCATCCTGAAGTCCTTTACCGTGCCCGCCCCGAAATCATCGAACAGAGCGCCGAACTTCAGGAACGTCTGCTGTCCCGGACAGCGGACTGGGTTCGGCCCGGCGGAAGCCTGGTCTACGCCGTCTGCAGCCTTGAACCGCAAGAGGGCGAGTTTCGAATCGAGCAATTCCTCGCGCAGCGACCAGATTATCGGCTTGAACCTGCAACAACTGACGTAGCGGGCGTCGCTCCACATGCGCGTGGATGGGTAAGGGTGCTACCCGGAATGTTGGAGGCTGAGGGCGGCCTCGACGGCTTCTTTACCGCGCACCTTGTCCGAAGCGCCGCATAAGGGCTAATGGCCCCATGGCCCGCCCGCTCATCTCTCCGTCCATCCTGTCCGCCGATTTCGCCAAGCTTGGCGAAGAAGTCCGCGCCATCGACGCCGCCGGCGCCGACTGGATCCATATCGATGTGATGGACGGGCATTTCGTTCCGAACCTGACGATCGGACCGGGCGTCGTGAAAGCACTGCGCCCGCACAGCGCCAAGCCGTTCGATGTCCACCTGATGATTTCGCCGGTCGACAATTTCCTCGATGCCTTTGCGGAGGCGGGCGCGGATATCATTACCGTTCACCCGGAAGCCGGGCCGCACCTCCACCGCACGATCCAGCGGATCAAGTCGCTCGGCAAGAAGGCCGGCGTTTCGCTCAATCCGGCCACGCCCGCCAAGATGCTCGACTATGTCCTCGACGAAATCGACCTTGTCCTTGTGATGAGCGTCAATCCGGGTTTCGGCGGCCAGAAATTCATCGCTTCCCAGCTGAAGAAGATCGAGGCGATCGCCAACCGCGTCGCCAAGCTGGACCTGGTCGTCGATATCGAGGTCGACGGCGGGATCGACGCAGCAACAGCGCCGCAGGCGATCGATGCCGGCGCAACGGTGCTGGTCGCCGGAACCGCGGCGTTTCGCGGCGGGCCGGACCAATATGCCGCCAATATCGCGGCCCTTAGAGGAGGCGCATGAGCGACGATCGGCTTGGCCGTCTCGCCAAAGGCTCCCTCCTTTCGCGCATGTTCGGCCAGGGCCGGCAGCCGCTTCGGCTGGTCGCCGTGCCTCGAGACCATGTCGTCGGGGATCGGACCCGGGGCGATACGCTGCTCGCCGGCCGGCTGACCTTTGGGTCGGAGGAGGTTCTCCTCGCCGACATGAACTTCGGCGAGCTGGGTGGACGCTCGAAGCTGGCGCGCGAGGTGCAGGGCTTCTCCTGGCTCCGCGACCTCGCCGCTTCGGCCAGCCGCGAAAAAGGCGCCCGGCTGGCGGAGGCCATCGCCGGACGCTGGCTGATCGCCCACGGGAGCAGGGTCGACGAGGCCTGGGCACCCGAGCTGTGGGGCGAGCGCATACTCTATTGGACGGCCTATGCGCCCTACATCCTTTCCAGCCGAGACTCCGGCTATCGGTCGGCACTGCTCAATACCTTGGCGAGAGGAGCGCGGCATCTCGATAGCTCGGCCGACAAGGCTGCCCCAGGGCTTCCACGCATCACCGCATGGGCCGGCGCACTCGTTGCCTCGTTGACCGTGCAGGGGGCGATTTCCAGATTATCCCGTTCCGAATCCGGGCTGCTCCGCGCACTCGCCGGCGCCCAATTCGAGGATGGCGGACTGATGAGCCGCTGCCCGCAGGAACAGCAGCTGCTGGTCGACCGCCTCGGTCTGGTCCGTGCCGCCTATTTCGCCGCCAAGCAGACCCAGCCTGACGCGCTGGAAAATGCCGCCGCCGCCGCACTCGCGGCACTTCATGGCGTCACAATGGGCGATCATGGGTTCAGCAGCTGGCAGGGCGGGAATCCGGGCGATCCCACTCGACTGGCGGCCATGGTCGAAGGCTGCGGGCTTCGCGCGCGGCCGCTACGGCAGGCGCGGGGATGGGGCTATCAGCGCCTTTCAGCCTTGGGCACGATCATCGTCGTCGACGCGGCGCCCCCGCCGCCGGCGAAGGTTGCTTCGACGGGCTGTGCCTCGACCCTCGCGATGGAAATGAGCGATGGCGGGCAGCGACTGGTCGTCAATTGCGGTGGCCCGGGCCTCGCGCCCTCTTCGCTGTCGCCGGAACTGGTGCAGGCGCTGCGCTCGACCGCCGCCCATTCAACCTTGATCCTGAGCGACGCCAATTCCACCGCCATCCTTCCCGACGGCAGTCTCGGCAAGGGCGTGACGGATGTGGAGATCGCGCGCAGCGAGGATAATGACTGTTCGCGGCTGGAATCCAGCCATGACGGCTATGTCAAAGGCTTCGGCCTGGTCCACCAGCGCCGCCTGAGCCTCGGCAACGACGGCAAGGAAGTGCGCGGGGAGGATCGCCTGATCCCGCGCGGCCGCAAGAAGATCCGCGAATCCGCGCCCTTCGCCATTCGCTTCCATCTCGCTCCCGGCGTTGAGCCGACGGTCACCGCCGACGGCATGGGCGCGATTTTGAGATCCACCGGCGCCCCGCCGTGGAATTTCCGTTGCCGTGGCGCGATGCTTCAGGTTGAGGAAAGCCTGTTCATCGACGGCCGTGGCCAAATAATCCCAACGGTTCAGCTGGTAGTGGTCGGCGAAATCTCCGCGGTCGGTGGTGAAATCGCCTGGCAGTTCCGGCGCTCAAGTTAGAAACAAGAGGAACAACATGACTGGTATCGTGCCCATCAAGCGGGCGCTCATTTCGCTTTCCGACAAGGATGGGCTCGACGCGCTGGCGCAGGGCCTTGCCAAGGCCGGCGTCGAACTGGTTTCGACCGGCGGGACGGCGGCGAAGCTGCGCGAACTCGGCCATACGGTGCGCGATATCAGCGATCTCACCGGCTTTCCGGAGATGATGGACGGCCGGGTGAAGACGCTCCACCCCAATGTCCACGGAGGGCTGCTGGCGGTCCGCGACAATCAGGATCATGTCGCAGCGATGGAGGCGCATGGGATCGGCGCGATCGATCTGGTCGTGGTCAATCTCTACCCGTTCGAAGCGACGGTCGCGAAGGGTGCACCGCGCGACGAGATCATCGAGAATATCGACATCGGCGGGCCGTCGATGGTGCGATCGGCAGCCAAGAACCATGAATTCGTCGCCATCGTCACCGACCCGGCGGACTATGAAGAGCTGCTCGGCCAGATCGACGGGCAGGGCGGCACCGATCTCGCCTTCCGTCGCAAGCTCGCGGCCAAGGCCTATGCGCGGACCGCCGCCTATGACTCGATGATCGCCAGCTGGTTCGCATTCGCAGACCAGGGCGTGGCCTATCCCGACACGCGCTTCATCGTCGGCAAGAAGTCGCAGGAGCTGCGCTACGGCGAGAATCCGCATCAGAAGGCGGCTCTGTATCTGCCGCTCGGGCCTTCGACACCCGGCGTCGCCCAGGCGCGCCAGGTGCAGGGCAAGGAGCTCAGCTACAATAATTTGAATGACGCCAATGCGGCACTGGAGCTTGCCGCCGAGTTCCGCGAAGGTCCGCCGACCGTGGTGATCGTGAAGCACGCCAATCCCTGCGGCGTCGCAAGCGGCGACAGCCTGCTCGACGCGTGGAAACAGGCGCTAGCGTGCGACAGCGTGTCGGCCTTCGGCGGGATCGTGGCGGTCAATCGCAAGCTCGACGGCGCGACTGCCGAGGCGATTTGCGACATCTTCACCGAAGTGGTGGTTGCGCCCGACGCCGACGAGGCGGCCGTCGCGACCTTCGCCCGCAAAAAGAACCTCCGCCTCCTGTTGACCGGCGGCCTGCCCGACCCGGCGCGCGGCGGGCAGACTGTGGCGGTGATCGCCGGCGGACTGCTCCTGCAGGATCGCGACAATGGCATGCTCGACGCGGCCATGTTGAAGACTGTCACCAAGCGCGCTCCGACCCAGCAGGAACTCAGGGACTGCCTGTTCGCCTGGACGGTGGCCAAGCATGTGAAGTCTAACGCCATCGTCTACGCTAAGGATGGCGCCACTGCGGGTATTGGCGCAGGCCAGATGAACCGCCGCGATTCAGCTCGCATCGCCGCCATCAAGGCGCGCGAAGCGGCCGAGACCTATGGCTGGGCCGAACCGCGCACCGTCGGCTCGGCGGTCGCGTCGGATGCCTTCTTCCCCTTCGCCGATGGGTTGCTCGCTGCCGTCGAAGCTGGCGCGACGGCTGTAATCCAACCGGGTGGCTCGATCCGCGATGACGAGGTCATCGCCGCGGCCGATGAGGCCGGCCTCGCGATGGTCTTCACCGGGATGCGGCATTTTCGTCATTGAGCTACCGAGCGCAGCGCAGGGATTGCGAAGCAATCGTTAGCAGCGCGAAGAGCTAGCGAAATGCGGACGGCCTGCGCGGCTCGCCGCGACAGGACCGACGGCGCGTGATTCACTCACACGCCTTAACCCCGGGGAATTAACTCGGCGCCTCCGGACTCGTCCCAGGCTCGGGCAGCTGGAGCTCTTCGATATCTTCCTTCTTCATCCGGAACAGCTCGCGATCCTCGGGCCCGAAGCCCTTGAGCCAGAGCACCGCGCCAAATGCCCCGAGGATCGCCGGGATTCCGAACAACAGTTCTGCCCACTCCGGAAAGCGGATGACGATCTGGCCGACCACCATCGCCGCTGCGGCGGCCCAGATCAGCGGCCAACGCCAGCCGCTCACCGGATGCCCGAGAATGCTTGAAAGCAGGCGCGATTTGGCGATCGATGCGAAGCCGAGCGCCAAGACCAATGCCAGTGCTGGACCCGTCGCCTGATACATGACTGGCCATCCCAGCTTGCGCATCAGCAGGATGAGGCCAATTGCGAGGCCCGCTTCCAGCACGATCATCGCCAGGCTGATCATCATGTTCCGGTGGCGCGCGCAGTAGATCAGCGCCGCTTCGCTGACCGCGGCGGTCGCTGCGACGACTTCCGCACCGAGCAGGAAGCCGAGTGCCACGGTGCCGGCGACGAATCCCGCACCGACCAGCCCCATGACCGCCTCGCCGGTAATTCCAAGCGCAAGCGCCACTGCGCCCTGCGCGCCGATCACCCAGAAGCCGACCTGGCGAACCTGCTTGGCGACCGCCGCCTTGTCGTTCTCCGCGAGGTTGCGGCTAATGACCGGGCCAAGGATCGGGTCGAAGCTGGTCTTGAGCTTGGCGGGAAGCGAGGCAACGTTCTGCGCGACATAGTAAATGCCGACGATTTCCGGCCGGAAGAACAGGCCGAGCACCGCGATGTCGATGCGACGAGAACCCCATTCCACTGCGTCGGCTGCCGCGACCGGCAGGCTGCGGCGGGCCAGGCGCCACAGGGTGCCGGGATCGGGCCGCCATTCGTGCGGCAGGCCATAGCTTTTCAGGAACGGGATGATCGAAGCGATCAGGGCCGCGATCATCGACATTGCGTAGGCGATGATCAGCCCGTCGCGCGTCGAAATGAAGGCCCAGGCAAAGGCCGCGATGGAAATCGTCCATGGCTCGACGATCGCCCGCGCCCGCACCGTTGCAGCGACGTCATGGCGATACGCTAGCGCCGCGAGGCAGATATCGGACCATGCGAGCGCGAAGACGGTGATCGGCAGCGCCCATTCCAGCCCGTTGATCTCGCTGTTCGGGAACATGGCCTGCGGGAACAGCGCCAGGATGGTCATGGCAATGGCCGATCCGATGGCCGCTACCAGCAACGCATCCGCGACAACGCAAACGTGCGGCTTGTCGGTCTTCGCCAATTGCTGCGCCAATCCGCGCTTCAGGCCCAGCGTTGCAAGCTGCGCCGCGAACTCGACGATCAGGACGGCATAGGCGAAGCGGCCCAGCTCCTCCGCGCCATAGATTCGGCCGGCGATGAACAGGAAGGGCAGGCGCGCGAGTAGGCGCAGGATGAAGCCGAAGAAGTTGATCCGCCCGCCACGCGCCAGCGCGGCGAGATCGGCCGAAGGGGCCGTGGCGGTCGCACTGGTGTCACTCAATGGGCGGCGCCCCAGTTCGGGCCCCAACCCACTTCGACATCGAGCGGAACGTCGAGCTTCAGCGCCGGCTCGGCGGCATTGGCCATCACCTTGCGGACCACTGATGCCGCGGCTTCTTCCTTGCCCTCGGGCACTTCGAACACCAGTTCGTCGTGAACCTGCAAAAGCATGCGGACATCGTCGAGGCCCGCCTCGAGGAGCGCATCGTCCATCCGGTTCATGGCCCGCTTGATCAGATCCGCGCTGGTCCCCTGGATCGGTGCATTGATCGCCGCCCGTTCTGCCCCGGCGCGGAACGACGGATTGGGGGCGCGGATGTTGGGGAAATGGGTCTTTCGGCCGAACAAGGTGCGGGTGAAGCCATTCTCCCGGACAAAGGCCAAGGTCTCGTCGATATAGGCGCGGATTCCCGGGAAACGGGTGAAATAGCGGTCAATGATCGCCTTGCCCTCATCCTTGGGCACGCCCAGCCGGCCCGCCAGACCCCAGCTCGAAATTCCGTAAAGGATGGCGAAGTTGACCGTCTTGGCCTTTCCGCGCGTATCGCGGTCGACGGTCCCGAACAATTCCTCCGCGGTCATCGCATGGATGTCCTCGCCCTTGGCGAAGGCCTCCTTCAGTTGCGGGACATCAGCCATGTGCGCCGCCAGCCGTAGCTCGATCTGGCTATAGTCGGCACTCATCAGCACATGGCCGGGCTCGGCGACGAAGGCATCGCGGATCTGCCGGCCGATCTCGGTCCGGATCGGGATGTTCTGCAGATTGGGCTCGGTCGATGCGAGCCGCCCGGTCTGGGCGCCTGAAAGACTGTAACTGGTGTGTACCCGCTTGGTCTGGGCGTTGATCTGCGCCTGGAGAGCGTCGGTGTAAGTGGACTTGAGCTTGGTCAGCTGACGCCAGTCGAGCACCAGCCGGGCGACGTCCACGCCCTCCCCCGCGAGGCGCTCCAGCTCGTTGACGTCGGTCGAATATTGGCCGCTCTTGCCCTTGCGTCCGCCTTGCAGGCCAAGCCGGTCGAACAGCACCTGGCCAAGCTGCTGCGGAGAGCCGATCGTGAAGGGCCCATTGGCCGCCTCGTAGACGCGCTGCTCCAGCGCCGCGATCTCGGTCGCGAAGGTGCCCGACAGCTTGGCGAGATAGTCGCGGTCGACTTTGATCCCTCGCCGCTCCATCTTACCGACGGTCGCCACGAGCGGCCGATCGACCATCTGGTAGACCCGGGTCAACCCTTCCTCGGTCAGCCGCGGCTTCAGCCGAAGCCACAGGCGAAGGCAGATATCGGCATCTTCGGCGGCATACTCCGTCGCCGCGTCCAGAGGCACCTTGTCGAAGCTGATCTGCTTGGCGCCGACCCCGCACACGGATTTGAAGCTGATGCACTCATGCTCGAAATGGGCCTGCGCCAGTTCGTCGAGCCCATGGTTCGACCGCCCCGCGTCGAGGTCGAAGCTCATCACCAAGGTGTCGTCATAGGGGGCGACATCGATGCCCGCCTTGGCGAACATCACCCAATCATATTTCAGGTTGTGGGCGATTTTCAGGACCGCCGGATCCTCGAACAACGGCTTCAGCTTGCCCAACACCAGATCGGCCGGAAGCTGCTTTGGCGCGTCGCTCAGCAAATCGCCGCCGACATGGCCGATCGGAATATAGCAGGCCTTGTTGGGCTGGGTCGCAAGGCTGACCCCGGCCAGCTTCGCGGTGATATTGTCGAGATTGTCGGTTTCCGTGTCGATCGCGACATATCCCTGGGCCTTCGCCTCGGCGATCCAGCGGTCGAGCGCCTCCTCCGTTACCACCGCCTCATATTGGGTGCGGTCGACGGTGATCTTTTCCTTCTCCGCCGGCTTCGCTGAAGGCGCAGGGCGCGACGCCATGACGTCAATCGGACGGGCGCCTCCGCTCGACGCACCGCCGTCCTTGCCGACCCGGTTGAGCAGCGACTTGAAGCCCTGGTCCTCGAGGAATTCCCTGAGCGGCTCGGGCGGAATGCCCTTCAGCGCCAGATCCTCGAGCGGCTCCGGAAGGGGGCTGTCGCATACCAGCTCGACCAGCCGTCTCGAGAGCCGCGCCATTTCCGCATGCTCGATGAGGTTCTGCTTCAGCTTTGGCTTGGTGATCTCGTGGGTCGAGGCCAGGACCGTTTCCAGATCGCCATATTGCTGGATCAGCTGGGTCGCGGTCTTGGGACCGATGCCGGGGACGCCCGGCACATTGTCGACGCTGTCGCCCATGAGCGCGAGGACGTCGCCGACCTTCTCCGGTCCGACACCGAACTTTTCCAGCACCTCGGTGACGCCGATCCGCCGGTCGTTCATCGTGTCCAGCATGTCGACTTTGCCTTCGTCGACCAGTTGCATCAGGTCCTTGTCGCTACTGACGATCGTCACCTTCCATCCGGCGCGAACGGCGGCATAGGTGTAGCAGGCGATGATATCGTCGGCTTCCAGCCCATTTTCCTCGATGCACGGGATGGAAAATGCGCGCGTCGCGACCCGGATCAGCGGGAATTGCGGGATCAGATCCTCGGGTGGCGGCGGCCGGTTCGCCTTGTACTGGTCGTACATCTTGTTGCGATGGGTTTCCTCGGACGCGTCGAGGATTACCGCCATATGGGTCGGGCCATCCGCCTTGTTGAGCCCGTCCGCGAGCTTCCACAGCATGGCGGTGTAGCCGTAGACGGCGCCGGCGGGGGTGCCATGGCGGTTGGTCAGCGGCGGAAGCCGGTGATAGGCGCGAAAGATGTAGCTCGACCCGTCGACGAGATAGAGGTGGTTCTGCTCTGCCATGTGGGGCATTGCTCTAGCAGGGTGAGCGCGCGATGCCAGCCTTGAGAGGGGAACGAGAAATGGCGGAAAAGTTCGAGCGGCATCGGCAGCCCTGGACCAGTGACGAGATCCAGAAGCTGCACCGGCTGGCGGCCAAGGGAATGGGACTCAAGGCAATCAGCAAGGCACTGACGCGGAGCGAGGAGTCAATCCAGGCCCGCGCGAAGCAGGACGGGCTGAAGATCAGCAAGCTGCGCTAAAGGGCCTGGATTTAGCGCTAGGCAGCCGTGATCTCTTCGAGCCTGGCCCTGATCCGGCGATATGACGGCGAAAAGGTGAGCAGCAAACGGTGCCGCAAGCTTGCCATCAGCGAATATGCAACGGACATGGGTTCCCCTCCCATCCATACGCAATCCCCGATTCCAGCAGGCAAAACAGCAATCGTTACGCCAGTCAATCGATCTTTGAATCTATCCCCAGAATTCTCAGCCCTGTTGCCGGACGGACTCACCGGAATCGGCAAATTCTGGGGGTAATTGCGCAGGCAGCCGTTTGATGACAAATTAAATGCTTCCGCGCCCGTCACAATTCTCAGGGAAGGACGGCATTGGGGGGGACCGCGTTGCAGCCAGTTCGGCTCGTGCTGTTATTGCTCGTTGGCCCACGCGAAGGCGAGAACGACTTCCTGGAGTTCCCGTCGGTCGAGGAAGCCGTTGCCTATGCGCGCGAGCTTTACGGCGAGCGGCGCTTCCAGCTTGAAGGCATAGAAGACCGGAGCGGGCGCTCGGTGGTCTGCTATGACGATCTGCACGACCGGTGCCGCGCACCCGACCGATTCCAGGAACGCCGATTCGGCTGATTTTCCTTCAAGGAATCAGGACGGTATCCACGGCTTCACTGGCCATTTCGGGGTAATCCAGCGTGTAATGCAGTCCACGGCTTTCATGCCGGTTCAGCGCCGACCGGACGATGAGGTCGGCGACTTCCAAGAGGTTCCGGAGCTCGATGAGGTCGGGCGTCACCCGGAAGTGGCGGTAATAGTCGCCGACTTCCTGCCGAAGCATGTCGATCCGACGCTTGGCCCGTTCCAGCCGCTTCGTGGTTCGGACGATGCCGACGAAATTCCACATGAAGCGGCGGATCTCGCCCCAGCATTGCTGGATCACCACGTCCTCGTCGCTGTCGGCAACCCGGCTTTCGTCCCAGGCGCGGATCGGCGGCGGTTCATGATGGTCGGGCCAATGGTCGAGGATATGCTTCGCGGCGCTTTCGCCGAACACCAGGCATTCCAGCAGCGAGTTGGACGCAAGGCGATTGGCGCCATGCAGGCCCGACTGAGTGACTTCGCCGGCGGCATATAGGCAGGGCGCGTCGGTCTTGCCGTCACTGTCCACTACCACGCCGCCACAAGTGTAATGCTGCGCCGGGACCACCGGGATCGGCTGTTTGGTGATGTCGATCCCGAGGCCAATCAGCTTTTCGTAGATGTTGGGGAAGTGCGCCTTCACGAACTCGGGATCGCGATGGCTGATGTCGAGATGGACATAGTCCAGGCCGTCGCGCTTGATCTCATGGTCGATCGCCCGGGCAACCACGTCGCGCGGCGCAAGCTCGGCCCGCTCGTCATAATCCGGCATGAAGCGATGGCCGGTTTCGGGATGCTTCAGCAAGCCGCCCTCGCCGCGGACCGCCTCGGTGATCAGGAAATTCTTGACCTCCAGATTATAGAGGCAGGTCGGATGGAACTGCATGAATTCCATGTTCGAAACGCGGCACCCCGCGCGCCACGCCATGGCGATTCCGTCGCCGGTCGCGCCGCGCGGCGCGGTTGAGAAAAGATAGGTTCGACCCGCCCCGCCTGTCGCAAGCACAGTCGCTCGCGCCGTCAGCGTATCAACGGATTCCGTGGCGCGGTTGAAGGCATAGAGGCCGTGGACGGCACCGCTGGTCGAAAATTCCTCGGCATGGCGGCCGGTGATGAGGTCGATCGCCACCATGTCGGGAATAAGGGTGATGTTCGGGTTGGCGGCCGCGGCCTTTTCCAGCGCTTGCTGGATTGCCCAGCCGGTTGCATCGGCGACATGGACGATGCGCCGATGGCTATGCCCGCCCTCCTTGGTCAGGTGGAGGGTGCCGTTCTCGGTGGCGAACGGAACGCCCAGCTCCTCCAGCCGGGCAATCGCCGCCGGCGCTTCGCTAACCACATGCTCTACGATGGCGAGATTGTTGAGCCCCGCTCCAGCGATCATCGTGTCCCGGACATGGGCCTCGAAGCTGTCCCCTTCCTCGAGGACAGCAGCGATGCCTCCCTGGGCCCAGCCGGTGGCACCGTCGCTCAAGCGGCCCTTGGCGATGACGCCGACCTTCAGCGACGTAGCAAGGTGCAGCGCAGCGGTGAGGCCGGCTGCGCCGGAGCCGACGACAAGGACATCGAAGCTCCGCGCGCTCAAGCCGCAGCCTCGCGAGTGAGACTCAGGAATACATCCTCAAGGTCCGGGTCGCGGGTCGATACGTCGACGATCCCGAAGCCCCTGCTTTGCAGCGCATCGAGCACTTGCCCGGCGTTCACCTTGTCCTTGCGATAGGTGATTTCGATCGTCCTCGGCCCCGTAACGTCGATCTTTTCGAAGACAGTAGCGTCGGGAATGCCGTCAATGTCGCGATCAACTTCCACGACCACGGCCTTGTCCTGCGCCTTCGCAACCAGCGCTCGGGTCGGCTCATTTGCGATGAGCTTGCCATGGTTGATGATCGCGATCCGGTCGCACAGCTGCTCGGCTTCTTCGAGATAGTGGGTGGTCAGCACCACCGTGACGCCCTGCTTGTTGAGGCCCCGGACATAGTCCCACAGCTGCTGGCGAAGTTCGATATCGACGCCGGCGGTCGGTTCGTCGAGGACCAGGATGGGCGGCGAATGGACCATCGCCTTCGCTACCAGCAGCCGCCGCTTCATTCCCCCGGACAAGGTCCGTGCATAGGCATTCGCCTTGTCGGTGAGGTGCACCGCGGCCAGCAGCGCGTCGGTGATCCGCTCCGACTTCCGGACGCCGTACAACCCGGCCTGGATCTCAAGCGCCTCGCGGGGCGTGAAGAAGGGGTCGAACAATATTTCCTGGGGGACGATCCCGATCGACCGCTTTGCATTGCGGGGATGCTCTTCGATGTCAAAGCCCCAGATTTCAGCCGTCCCGCCGCTTTTCACGACCAGGCCGGCCAGGATGTTGATCAGCGTCGATTTGCCCGCTCCATTGGGTCCGAGCAGGCCGAAAATCTGGCCGCGCGGCACGTCGAAGCTGACCCCGTCCAACGCGCGCTTCGGCTCGCTCCCCTTGGACCGGTAGGTCTTGCACAGGTCCCTGATGCGGATTGCGGGCTCGATCATGCCGATTCGCATAGCGGGGCGTCGGTTATTGCGAAAGCGGAAGCCGTGAATGATGCATCACCGCCAGATAAGAGCCCACTCTTGTTGAAGCGGCGGGACGTGGTTGCTAGGGGCATCCCATGCAACCGCATCCTGAAGTCTTTCGGACCAAGCATCACCGGGTCCATTGCGACGGCTCCGGCCAGGTCGACGCCGCGCTCGGCCATCCCCGCGTCTATTACCAGATCGACGACGAGGTCGGCTTCGTCGACTGCGGCTATTGCGATCGCCGCTTCGTCCTTGAAGGCGGCCCCGCAGACAATATCTCAGGCTCGTGAATCCCCGCGACCTACTCTACCGCAGCCTCGATCCCGCCCAGGCGGCCGCGCTCGCCGCGCGCCACTTGTCGGCGCATGACGATGGCGAGCTTTATCTTCAGCATAAGGTCACCGAAGCGTTCGGCTTCGACGACGGCCGGCTGAAGACCGCCGACTTCAACACGGCTTCGGGATTTGGCTTGCGGGGGGTCACCGGCGAAACCACCGCCTTCGCCCACGCAAATGAAATCAGCGCGGCCGCGATCGAGCGGGCCGCCCAGACGCTGAAGCTGCTCGATGCCGCAAAGGGTCTTGCTGCCACCCCGCCGCCTCGGACCAACCGTTCAATGTACGGTTCTGAAGATCCGTTGTCGGCGCTTCCCTTCGCGAAGAAGGTCGAACTCTGCCAGGCGATCGATGCCGCCGCCCGCGCCCGCGATCCGCGTGTTGCGCAGGTCAGCGTTGCGCTGTCGGGAAGCTGGTCGGTAGTCGAGATCGTCCGGGCCGACGGCTTCGTCGCGACTGACGTCCGGCCTTTGGTCCGTCTCAACGTTTCCATCGTCGCCAAGCAGGGCGATCGGCGCGAGACAGGAAGCTTCGGACTCGGCGGTCGCTACCTTTACGACCACCTGTTCGAACCGGCGACCTGGAACCGCGCGATCGACGAGGCGCTTCGCCAAGCGCTGGTCAATCTCGAAAGCGTGCCTGCGCCGGCGGGGGAAATGCCGGTGGTGCTGGGCCCCGGCTGGTGCGGTGTGCTGCTTCACGAAGCGGTCGGCCATGGCCTAGAAGGCGATTTCAACCGCAAGGGCACATCCGCCTTTTCCGGCCGGATTGGGGAGCGGGTCGCGGCGCCCGGCGTGACGGTAGTCGACGAAGGCGCGATCGAGAATCGCCGTGGATCGCTAAGCATCGACGATGAGGGCACGCCCACGTCGCGCACCGTGCTGATCGAGGACGGTATCCTGAAAGGCTATCTGCAGGACCGCCTCAATGCCCGCCTCATGGGCATGGAGCCGACCGGCAACGGCCGGCGCGAAAGCTTTGCCCACGCGCCGATGCCGCGCATGACCAATACCTTCATGCTTGGCGGCCAGGATGATCCGGGTGAACTGATCACCCGCGTCAAGGACGGCATTTTCGCCAAGAGCTTCGGCGGCGGCCAGGTCGACATCACCAGCGGCAAGTTCGTCTTTTCCTGCACCGAGGCCTATCGCATCGAGGGCGGAAAGCTGGGCGCCCCGATCAAGGGCGCGACATTGATCGGCGACGGGCCGAGCGTGCTCACCCGGGTCAAGGGCATCGGCAACGATATGGCGCTCGACGAAGGCGTCGGCATTTGCGGCAAGGGTGGCCAGTCAGTGCCGGCCGGCGTTGGCCAGCCGACCTTGCTGATCGACGGGCTGACCGTTGGCGGGACGGCTGCTTGAGTCTTATAGAACTGGCCGGCTACGGAACCCGGGTCGAAGCGGAGTTGGCTCGCCTTGCACTCGACGCAGAGGGAATCGAAGCGGTCATCTTCGACGCGGAAACCAACAGCTTCTTCGGCGGCGGCGGACTTATTTCGGTCAGGCTGATGGTGATCGAAGAGGATTACGACGAGGCCGCCGAAATCCTGAAAGCGGACCGAAAGGCTTAATCCCGCAGCAGGTGAGCTACCGGGCCAAGGTCGAAACCGGCCTGGCTTGCGCAGCGGTCCAGCTCTTCACGAGAAACCCCGTCTTCGCTCCTGGCGATTGCCCACGCCAGCGTAGAGCGATTTCCAGATCGACAGAAGGCGAACAGCTTGCCGTCACCGGCCGAATGGATTGCCTCGCGCATCGCTTCGACGTCGGACGGTCCCATGCCGCGCGCAATCGGGACGTGGCGGTAATCGATGCCGGCTGCCTTTGCCGCCGCTTCGATGTCCTCACCCTCGGGTTGGCCGACATCTTCATTGTCCGGGCGATTATTGACGATCAGCGTGACGCCCAGCTCCTTCAGGGTCTGAACCTCGTCCGGATGGATCTGCCCCGACACATAGGTCTTTTCGTCAAGCTGCCGGTGCATCTTCGACCTCCTTGGCCCGGGCGATCGCATCGAGCAGCGACTCACCATGGCGTTCAAGCTTTGTATCGCCGATCCCTTCGATCGTCGAAAGCTCCGACAGGGATGCGGGTTTTCGGGCCGCGACCTCGCGCAATGTCGAGTCGTGGAAGATAACGTAAGGCGGGACGCCCTGCTCCTTCGCCCGCTCACGCCGCCAGTCGCGTAAGGCTTCGAACAGCGGGTCGTGCGGATAATCCGCCTGCCCGCGCTTCCGCCGCACCCGCTTTGGCGGGACGGCGATCACCAGGCTCTGTTCGCCCTTCAGGATCGGCTTGGCGCCGGGCCCGAAGCTCAGCCCGCCATATTCGTCGGCCCGAAGCGCGTCGCGGGCCAGCAGCGATCGCGCCACCGGCTTCACCAGTGCCAGCTCTTCCGCATCCATGATCCCGAATACGGACAGGCGGTCGTGCCCGAATTGCCGGACCTTCTCATTGTCGTTGCCGCCCAGCACCGCCTCCAGATGCGCCACGCCGAACCGCATCTCGGTTCGGAAGGCGGCGCTAAGCAGCTTCTGCGCCACGGTGGTCACATCGATCGTCGCTGGCGGCTCCAGGCAATTGTCGCAATTGCCGCAACGCTCCGGCGGCTCCTCGCCGAAATGGCGGAGCAGGATCGCGCGCCGACAGGTCGCGGCCTCGACGAAGGCGGCAAGCATGTTCAACCGCTCGCGCTCCTGCGGCCGCCGCTCCGGCTCGACTTCCGTCTCGATCCTGCGGCGGGCTCTCGCGAAATCGTCCGCGCCCCAGAACAGCCAGGCCTCGGCCGGATCGCCGTCGCGCCCGGCACGGCCGGTTTCCTGATAGTAAGCCTCGATCGACTTGGACACGCCCGCATGGGCGACGAACCGTACGTCGGGCTTGTCGATGCCCATCCCGAAGGCGATGGTCGCGGCCATCACCATTTCCTCGCTGGCGACGAAAGCCGACTGGTTGCGGCTCCTGACCTTCGGCTCGAGCCCCGCATGATAGGGCAGCACACGGCGCCCCGGCGCATCAAGCTGCTCGGCCAGCTTCTCCGCGGCGTTGCGGCTCGGCACATAGACGATGCCCGGCCCCGGCTGGTCCTTCATCAAAGCGCCGACCTGCCGCGCCGCTCCGTCGCGCGGCCGTACGTGATACCGGATGTTGGGCCGGTCGAAGCCGGCAACGATCAGCCCGTCCGCTCCAATCCCAAGCTGAACCAAAATGTCGGCCCGCGTCCTTTTGTCGGCAGTCGCTGTCAGCGCCAGCCGAGGCACCTCGCGGTGCTGGTCGAGCAGTGGCAGGAGCAGGCGATAATCGGGCCGGAAATCATGGCCCCATTCGGAAACGCAATGCGCCTCGTCGATCGCGAACAGGGCGATATCGGCTTCCTGCAACAAGCGAGAAAAGCCCTCGGTGGTCGCCCGCTCGGGCGCGACATAGAGCAGGTCGAGCTTCCCATCGCGAAGCGCGTCGCGGATGGCGCGCGGGTCTTCGCTGGCGCTGGTGAGGGCAGCGGCGTTGATTCCGAAGCTTTCGGCACTCCTAACCTGGTCCTGCATCAGCGCGATCAGCGGAGAAATGACGATCGCCGTTCCATGCCGCGCAAGCGCCGGCAGCTGGTAGCAGAGCGACTTGCCCGCCCCGGTGGGCATCACCGCCAAGGTGTGGTGGCCTTCCAGGGCGCGCGCCACGACCTGCTCCTGCACGCCGCGAAAATGGGAAAAGCCGAAACGGTCGTGGAGAAGCTGATGCACACTGGTCACAGCCGCACCATTGCCGCGCCTTGGGCACTGCGCAAGCTTGCGCTTTGACTCCCGGGCCTGCCATGGACGGGTGCAATGACGGTGCGCGTAGACATGGGCGTCGACGGGAAGGGCGACGCCATCCCGATCGATCTTGAGGAGCTTCTGGCCACCCGTCTGCTCGTGCAGGGCAATTCGGGCAGCGGAAAATCGCACCTGCTCCGCCGCCTCCTCGAAAAAAGTGCAGGGCAGGTTCAGCAGGTCGTAATCGATCCCGAGGGCGATTTCGTCACCCTCGCCGACCGCTACGGCCATGTGCCGGTCGAGGCCGCCGACCATAGCGAGCGCGACATCGCCCGCCTTGCCGCCCGCATCCGCGAGCACCGCGCCTCGGTAGTCCTCAGCCTCGAAGGGCTGGAGGCGGAAGGGCAGATGCGCTGCGCCGCCGCCTTCCTGTCGGCGCTGTTCGAAGCTCCGCGCGATCATTGGTATCCGGCGCTGGTGGTGGTCGACGAGGCACAGCTGTTCGCGCCGGCGGGGGGCGGCGAAGTCGCCGAGGAGGTGCGCCGCGCCTCCCTGTCGGCGATGACCAACCTGATGTGCCGCGGCCGCAAACGCGGCCTTGCCGGTGTCATCGCCACGCAACGCCTTGCCAAGCTCGCCAAGAATGTCGCCGCCGAAGCGTCCAACTTCCTCATGGGCCGGACCTTCCTCGACATCGACATGGCCCGTGCCGCCGACCTGCTCGGGATGGAGCGCCGCCAGGCTGAGGCGATCCGGGATCTTCCGCGCGGCACCTTCCTCGCGCTTGGCCCGGCCATCTCGCGCCGGCCCATTGCCGTAGCCATCGGCGAAGTCGAAACCCGCGCCCGCTCGATGAGCCCCAAGCTGGTGCCGCTCCCCGAAGCGCTGAGCGAAGGCCTGCAGGATCTCCTCTTCGCACCGGGAGACGACGCCCCAACCGTTATCCGGGCCTTGAGCCGGGATCCGCCTTCCTTACCTTCGGAAGCGTTGCTCCAGGCCATGGCGGCAAGTGTTCCGGCCCTGCCGTCCATGCCAGCCAAGACCGACGAGGAATCAGCCGAAATCATCGCCGATGTCCTTCGTGCCATCGTCGACGACCCCGATAGCGGCGCCCGCTCCGGCTCGATCCTGTTCCAGGACTTCACCGTCCGTTGCCGTATGGCCGGGATTCCTCGCCCGCCGCTCGATCTGGCCGAATTCACGCGCCGGCTGTCGATGGCGCGCGCCGGAATCTTCGACACCGCCGACGACAGCTGGGCGTCAGCGCTGGAGGCTGCGCGCAGCTTGCCAGATGATATGCTCGGTCCGTTCCTGCTCGTGGCCCGCGCCGCGCGCGAAGGTGCGCCATGCCCATCCGACGAAGCAATCGCCGCCAGCTACGGCACCGCCTCGCTCGGACGCGCTCGGCGCCTGCTTCAATATATCGAAAGCCGGGAGCTGATCGTCAGCCGCGTCGATCTATCCGGCAAGCGCTCGATCGCCATTCCCCGCCTTGGCTGGAGCACGGCCGCAGCCTAGCATCGGCGTTTCGGTCCATTTGACGGAGGAAGCAGTGAAGCCGGTTCGACTGATCGGATTGCCGACGGATTCCCATTCGTCATTCCTGCGCGGACCGGCACAGGCCCCCGATGCGATCCGGGCGGCGCTCTCGTCCGACCATGGAAACATGGCGACGGAGTCAGGCGCGGAGCTCGGCCTCGACATCGCGCTCGAAGATCTGGGCAATCTGCAGCTCGAAGAGTCAGCGGGCGATTTCGATCGTATCCGTAAGGCCGCGTCGGCTGCCGCCAGCGCAGGCGCCACGCCCGTCTTTCTCGGCGGCGATCATATGGTCACCAACCCGATCGTCGCGGGCCTCGCCGAAATATATGGGCCCGTGAACATCCTTCACTTCGACGCCCATCCCGACCTCTACGACGATTTCGAAGGTGATCCCTTGAGCCATGCTTCGCCCTTCGCCAGGATCATGGAACGGGGTCAGGCAACTCGCCTCGTCCAGGTCGGCATCCGAACCCTCAACACACACTGCCGACAGCAGGCGGGGCGGTTCGGCGTCGAAATCGTCGAGATGCGCAACTTCGCGGCGGATAGCGTGCCGATCCCTTCCGCGCCACTTTACGTCAGCATCGATCTGGACGCGCTCGACCCGGCCTTTGCGCCGGGGGTTTCGCACCATGAGCCGGGCGGGCTTTCGGTTCGCGACATTCTTTCGGTACTTCACAGAATCGAGGGGCCGATCGTCGGCGCGGATGTGGTCGAATATAATCCGACCCGCGACATCAACGGCATGACCGCCGTCGTGGCTGCGAAGTTTGCGAAGGAATTGGCTGCCATCGCCGCGCGCTGAACGAACCGTCAGAACTTGATCTTAATCCGCGCCATCAGCCTGTTCGACGTGAAGCCGCCAACGTTTGCGCTTTCGGTTTCGGCGCCCACTGCCACTCCGTCGGCGATCGCGATTTCGGCCTTTGGAACTTGCGTCGCCGGGGCAGGCGCCGGCTGCTTGAGCCGGTAAGGACTATAACTGTCCGGGCGAGCGCAGACCACGATTTCCTCGCTGGTCGATTTTTGAGCGGCGCAGGGCTGAGGGATGGTGAGGTCGATCCGCTCGGGCGGACGCGATGTAACGGCTTGAGCCAAGACAGCGAGAACAAGCGACATCGGACGCTCCACTTCCACGCCAAAGCTGTCCCAATCATCTGGGTTTGGCAACCGCTTCGCTGCTGGCCCTATCGCTCGGCGCCGTTTGCGAGTAGGCGCCTCGGCCATGCAACAATCCAATATTCACCCCGCCCTCGCGGAAGCGTTGGCCGCGCGCGGCTATGATACGCTGACCTCGGTCCAGTCGGCCGTCGTCGCGGGCGAAGCCGATGGCCGAGACCTGATCGTGTCGGCGAAGACCGGCTCCGGAAAGACCGTCGCATTCGGCCTCGCCATCGCCGGCCAGATGCTGGAAGGCGATCGCGCACCCTGGACCCGCGAACCGCTCGGCCTTGTCGTCGCCCCGACCCGCGAACTGGCCATCCAGGTCAGCAAGGAGCTGGAATGGCTCTACGCTCCGGCCGGTGCCCGCATCGTCACTTGCGTCGGCGGCATGGACCCGATGAAGGAACGCCGCGCGCTTCAGGGTGGCGCGCATATCGTCGTCGGAACGCCGGGCAGGCTTCGCGATCATCTGGAACGGGGCGCGCTCGACTTGTCCGCGCTTCGGGTCGTCGTCCTCGACGAAGCCGACGAGATGCTCGACATGGGTTTCCGCGAAGAACTTGAGGAAATCCTCGACGCGACTCCCGACGATCGCCGGACCTTGCTCTTCTCGGCGACCATGCCGCGGCCGATCGTCGCGCTTGCCAAGCGCTATCAGCGGGATGCGATGCGTATCGAGACGATCGGCGATCGGGAAGCGCACGCCGACATCAGCTATCAGGCGGTCGCGGTTTCGCCGACCGATATCGAACATGCGGTGGTCAACGTCCTTCGCTTCCATGAGGCGGAAACGGCAATCCTGTTCTGCGCGACCCGTGACGCCGTGCGGCGCCTCCACGCCAGCCTCACCGAGCGCGGATTCCAGGCCGTCGCTTTGTCCGGTGAGCATAGCCAGTCGGAGCGGAACAATGCGCTTCAGGCATTGCGCGACAAGCGCGCCCGCGTCTGCGTCGCGACCGACGTCGCCGCGCGCGGCATCGACCTCCCGTCAGTCTCGCTTGTCATCCATGTCGAGCTTCCGCGCGATGCCGAGACGCTGCAGCATCGGTCGGGCCGCACGGGCCGCGCCGGGCGCAAGGGCATCGCCGTGTTGCTCGTTCCTTTCCGCCGCCGCCGAAACGTCGAAACGCTGCTTCGCAATGCGCGCATCCAGGCCGAATGGATCGACGCACCAATCCCGGAGCAGATCCGTATCCGGGACCGCGAGCGGTTGCTGGAATCCGTCACCGCGCCGATCGAATTGGACGAGGAAGATCAGCTGCTGGCGGGGCAGTTGATGGAGAAGCTGTCGCCCGAAGCCATCGCGGCCGCGCTGGTACAATCGCTCCGGACCGACCTTCCGTCGCCCGAAGATATTCTTGGGTCGGGAGCACGCGAAGAGCGCGGCGAACCCGGGCCGCGCGCGGGCTTCGAAGGCTCGACCTGGTTCATGATCAATGCCGGCCGCCGCCACAACGCCGACCCGCGCTGGCTGCTGCCGCTGATCTGCCGCTACGGGCACGTCAATCGCAAGGAAATCGGCGCGATCCGTGTTGCCGCCAACGAAAGCTATTTCGAAGTGACAGAGCGCGCTGCGCCCGGCTTCATCAAGGCGCTCCGCCGCGCGACGATCGCGCCGGAAGATCAGGGGATGGTGATCGAGCAGGCCCAGCCGCGCGATGCTCCGCCGGCGCAGCGTCCGAAACATTCGGCCTTTATCAAGCCGCGCGGCGGGCCGATGGGACGGCGGAAGAAGGGCGCGAAGTAAGCGCCCTATTCAGCGATTTCTTCCAGCTCGCGTTCCGCTGCCTGCCGAGCCCAAAGCTCGGCATAGAGGCCACCCTTGGCCAGCAGCTCGGTATGAGTGCCGCGCTCGGCCACCCGGCCGGCGTCCAGCACGACGATCTGGTCGGCCCCGACCACCGTCGACAGGCGATGGGCAATGACGATGGTGGTGCGGTTTCGCGCCACGTCATTGAGCGTCGCCTGGATCGCCTCTTCGGTCCGGCTGTCGAGCGCGGACGTGGCCTCGTCCAAAATCAGAATCGGCGGGTCCTTCAACAGGGTGCGCGCAATCGCGACCCGCTGCTTCTCGCCACCGCTGAGCTTCAAGCCGCGCTCGCCGACCATCGATTCATAGCCCTGCGGCAAGGCGGCGATAAAATGGTCGATCGCAGCACCCTTGGCCGCTGATTCGACGTCGGCTTCGGTCGCTCCTTCCCGGCCGTAGCCGATATTGTACCCAATGGTGTCGTTGAACAGCACCGTGTCCTGCGGGACGATCCCGATCGCGGTACGAAGGCTGTCCTGCTTTACCTGCGCGATATCCTGCCCATCGATCGTGATGCGACCGGCCGTCGGGTCGTAGAAGCGGTAGAGCAGCCGGGCGAGCGTCGACTTGCCGGCGCCCGACGGGCCGACCACGGCCAGGCTGGTCCCGGCCGGAACGTCCAGCGTCACGCCTTTCAGGATGATCCGCTCGGGCTCGTAACCGAACGCGACCTCCTCGAACCGTACATGGCCGTCCGCGACTGCCAGCACGGGTGCATTGGGCACGTCGACGACTTCGGCGGGCGTATCGGTCAGGTCGAACATGGCCTCCATGTCGATCAGCCCCTGGCGGATCGAGCGGTACACCCAGCCCAGCATGTCGAGCGGCCGGAACAGCTGCATCAGAAGCGAATTGACCAGCACGACGTCGCCCGGCGTGAAGCGGCCCTGGCTCCAGCCCCAGACGGTAAAGCCCATGGCCCCCGCCATCATCACATTGGTGATGAAGCTCTGGCCGATGTTGAGCCAGGCCAGCGAGGTCTCGTTCTTGACGGCGGCGCGCGCGAACTTCTCGACCGCTTCGTCGTAACGCCGGGCCTCGCGCTCCTCGGCCCCGAAATATTTGACCGTCTCATAGTTCAGCAGGCTGTCGACGGCTCGGCCGATCGCCTTGTTGTCGACCTCGTTCATCTCGCGCTGGAGATGCGTGCGCCAGTCGGTCACTTTGCGCGTGAAGATGATGTAGGCCGCGACCATCACGAGCGTCGCGGCAACCAGTCCCGGACCGAACTTCAGGTAGAAGATGATGCAGATGGCGGTCAGTTCGAGGACTGTCGGGGCGATATTGAACAGCAGGAAATAGAGCATCATGTCGATGCTCTTGGTCCCGCGCTCGACAATCTTGGTGAGACTTCCGGTCCGCCGCTCGAGGTGGAAGCGGAGGCTCAGTGAATGGACATGACGGAACACCCGGGCCGACAGGCGCCGCGCTGCATTCTGTCCAACCTTTTCGAACAGGGCATTGCGAAGATTGTCGGCCAGCACCCCGCCGAACCGGGCGCCGGCATAGGCCACAACCAGCATCAGCGCGGCGGTCCAGGCCGCCGCCTCTCCGCTCATCGCATCGACTACCGCCTTATAGGCGAATGGCATTGCAAGTGTGATCGCCTTGCCGGCGAGGACCAGCACGACCGCCAGAACGACGCGAAGCCGCAAGGCAGCATCGTCCTTCGGCCACAGCATCGGCAGGAATCGCCATAGGACCGAGAAGCCGCCCTTCGGCTTTTCCAACTCTGGGGCGGCGCTGCTCATCGCCTGATCACTTAGGAAGCCGCTGCAGTGTCCGCAACGGATGCGACGAACCGATTGGAACAACGGGCATTTTCAGGCCGTTATCAAGGCCATTCCTGACGGAGAGTTTATCATGGGTCCCGGTTTCTACGTCATCGCCATTCTCGGTTGCGCCGACGGCTCTGCCGGATGCACGCCGGTGGCGACGTTGCCGACCCGCTACGAGAGCCGCGATGCCTGCCAGGCCGGTACGGAACTGGCACTGGGCGCGAGCGGCGATTTCGATTTCCCGACCTTGCTCGCCCAATGCCGCCCGGGAAAGGCGCCGTCCGCCGAACATAGTGGCGATCGCGTTCCGGACGGCGCGCGGCGAGGCTGAGTCGTGCCCTCTACCGACACCGAACCGATGATCCATGAGGATGAACTCCCCGGGGAGGAAGGCAGCCTCAAGCCGAAGCCCGAATGGGAACCGCGATATCCAGGCTGCGGGCGGTTGGACGGCAAGGTCGCCATTGTTACCGGAGCTGACAGCGGGATTGGGCGTGCGGTCGCTGCACTCTATGCACGCGAAGGTGCGGACGTCGCAATTTTCTACCTCTGCGAGCATGAGGACGCCGAAAAGACCAAGGCCATTGTCGAAGGCGAAGGACGCCGCGCAATCCTCGTCCCGGGCGATCTAGGCGATCCGAATTTCGCGCCGCGCGCCGTCCAGAAGGTAATCGATACGTTCGACCGGCTGGACATCCTGGTCAACAATGCGGGCGAGCAGCATGCCGACAAGGATATTCGCGACATCACCGACGAGCAGTTGCGCCGCACCTTCCAGACCAACATATTCTCGATGTTTTACCTGGTACAGGCCGCGCTGCCGCACCTGAAAGACGGTGCCTCGATCATCAATTGCACCTCGATCACCATGTATAAGGGAAGCCCCGAGCTCCTCGACTATTCGGCGACGAAGGGTGCCATCACGGCCTTTACCCGCTCCCTGTCGCAAAGCCTGATCGAGAAGGGCATTCGCGTGAACGGCGTGGCGCCCGGCCCGATCTGGACTCCGCTCAATCCGTCCGGCGGCCAGAAGCCCGAGGATATTCCGAAGTTTGGCAAGAACACGCCAATGGGTCGTCCGGGCTAGCCCAATGAAGTGGCGCCCAGCTTCCTGTTCCTTGCCTGCGATGATTCCAGCTACATGGCCGGCCAGGTCTTGCACCCCAATGGGGGAACGGTCGTCAACGGCTGACGGGACTTGTCCACAATCGGACAGCGTGAACAACCAATCCGGACATCGCCGCCCAAGCGGACCGATATTTCCCGGCCGAGGTGGTAATTTCCACCAATGCTAGGTGGGAATTCCCGCCAAATTATAATAATTTCTTATCAGCACTATTGAAAAACAACGATATTTTCCAATTGGCACGCTCCCTGCAATAGGTGTGGAGAGCCCGATCAAGGGTTCGAAAAAGGGAGTATTTGAAATGACCTTCTCGTTCGTTGACAGCCGGCAGATCGCTACCAGCCTCGCCGCCGCTCTGATTACGTCGCTTCTGTTCGTTTCGGCCGCCACCTCGCTGCCGATCGCCTAAGACTGAACTCAATCGAAGAAAGACAAGGCCATGAATGATCGCTTTGTCATCAACCGCAACCGCGCCAAGGTCATGGGCGTGTGCGCCGGCCTCGCCGACTGGCTGAACGTAGACGTTCTCGTCGTCCGCCTCGGCGTCGTCATCGCCACGCTGATGACCGGCCCGGTTGCAATTTTGATCTATATCCTGACCGGTTGGCTGGCGAACGAGGACCGCTAAGCGGCTTTCGCCAGCCAACGCTCCATCTGTTCTTTAGGGGCCCGCTGTGGCACCATTGCCATTCGACCATGTTTCGACCTCAAGGAGTCGGCGATGGAACGGCATGGAGACGAAGTACATCTCAATGAAACCGAGGCAACCGGCGGCGTAAAAGCGCAAGGAGTGCGCTATGTGCTGGGCTTCTCGCTGCTGCTGGTCGTGATCGCCATGTCCGCAATCTGGATCCTGGGATCCGTCCTCCGCTAACTCGCTCCGTCACCGCTGGACAATCAGGCATTTCGCCGGGCATCCCTATGTCCATGGGGGGACATCGGCTCAACTGGCTTGAACGGCTGATTCACTGGATTCTTCTGCGATGGTTCGTCCGCAATGGATGGACGGTTAGTGGAACGCTTCCGCCCGATCTCAAGATCGTGATCATGGGCGCATCCCACACCAGCAACTGGGACTTTCTCGTTTTCCTTGGGGCAGTCCATTCGCTGAACCGCAAGGTTCATTTCATCGGCAAACACAGCCTTTTTCGATGGCCGCTGGGCGGTTTCATGCACGCCCTGGGTGGCATCCCGGTCGATCGCGGCTCACGGCAAGACCTCGTGAGCCAGGTCGTCGCGCAATTCGACGCGCATGACGAATTCATCCTTGTCGTCGCCCCCGAAGGGACGCGTTCGAGGACGAAAGAATGGAAAACGGGATTCTACCAGATCGCACTGAAGGCGGGGGCGCCGATCGTCCCCGCCGGCCCGGATTTCCCTTCGAAACGTGCCGTATTCGGCGCCGCGATCCGGCCGACCGGCAATTACGCCGAAGACATGAAGCCGGCCTTCCACTTCTTCCGGACGATCGTGCCGCGCCACCCGGAGCGTTCCGATTTTCCGGACGGCTTCTAGTCGAACAATTCCTCGAGGAAGCTCTTCCTGCGCTTGTGGGGCTTGCCGTGATAGTCGTGCCCATAATTCTGCTGAGGCGGCTGCGCACCCCAAGGCTGACCTTGCGGCTCGCGTGATACCGGCGCGGCCTGTTCGACTGCACCGCTCCGCTCGATGATCTTGTCGAGCTCGCCACGATCCAGCCATACGCCCCGGCAGCTCGGGCAATAGTCAATCTCGATGCCCTGACGCTCGCTCATCACCAGAGTGGCGCCGTCGATGGGGCAAGCCATGGGTCCGTTACTGGGCATCAATCTCTCCTGATCGGTACGTTCCTATCGGGTTCGCGGCGGATCCAACGGCTGGCAAGGACAATTCGACCAACCGAGCGGACCGGCCGCTGCTTGCAGGACGTGATAGGTAAGGCCTAGTGTCGCCGCGAGGCAGAGGGAGTCGATCGATGAAGCGCTACATCCCATTCCTGGTTGCGGCTTTCATGTCGGCGCAACCCGCTTCGGCGGCATTGCCGGTTGGGGCCACGGCCCCCGATTTCCAGACGACGGGAGCACTCGCCGGTAAGCCGTTCAAGCTGCACCTCAAGGATCAGCTGCGCCACGGTCCGTTGGTTCTATACTTCTATCCCAAGGCCTTCACCCAAGGCTGCACATTCGAAGCAAAGGCATTTGCCGATGCGATGCCGGAATTTCGCAAGGCAGGGGCCAGGGTCGTCGGCATGAGCGCCGATGATCTGGAAACGCTGAAGCGCTTCTCGACCGAAGCATGCCGCAGCGCCTTTCCCGTGGCGACAGCCTCGGCGCAGACCATCAAGGCCTATGATGTGGTGTTGAAGCAGAAGCCGGAACTTACCGACCGCACCAGCTATGTCATCGATCGCAAGGGCAAGATCGTCATGGTCCATTCCGAACTCGACTGGAAGGATCATGTGGCAAAAACGCTTGCAGCCGTCAGGTCGTTAAAGCGCTAGATTCTGGCGAATCGCCACTCTTGAACCTGTTGCCGCCAGTACGGCTGCTCGCCGCCAATCAATCGCTTCGTCGATAACTACGGTTAACCGGATCGGCAAAATGGGACTCGGACCGGAACAATCTTTGTTTCGAGTCGTTTCCGCAACGAACCGCAGAAATGCGCTGGAATCCGTAGGCAGAGTTGATTTGCGTTAACCATCTAAGCACTTCAATAGCCACCATTTTCTGGGTTAATTTGACCCACCCGCCATTAACCACTTCCGTTAATGGGCAAATGGAGTCACCTTCATGACGATGATTTATCGGGGAGGGGTGCCTCGTGGCTAAGCAATTGATTGGAGCGGCGATTGTCGGCGCCTGTTTGGCGGCCGCGACGCCTGCCTGGGCGGACAGCGTCGAAGCTGCGGCAACGCCGACGACCGCTTCCGCTTCGGATAAGTATAGCCCGGTTGTTATCAACAAGCGGGGAATGCAGCTGAGGAAGTCCAGCCGTCCCCTTTCGTTGGACGCGCCTTCCAGTCCGGATGTCTTCGGTACGGTTGCTTTGAACGCCGGCGTGACCTTCTACGACGCGCGCTTTCGCCGCGTCGCATCAACCGACAACAAGGACCCCCTTGTCTTGAGCCTCGCACAGGCCGCTGTCGGTCTCGATCCCGTTGCAAAGCTCCAGATGGTCCAGCAGGAAGTCAATCAGCGCGTGCGCTGGATGCACGATCTCGACAATATGGGCGTTGCCGATTTCTGGGCCAACGCTGGAGAAACTTTGCGCCGCGGTAGTGGAGACAGCGAAGATATCGCGATTGCCAAAATGCAGGTGTTGAAGGCTGCCGGATTCAGCCCGAAGGACCTCTACATCAGCATCGGAAAGCATAATGTGCGCGGGGCACATGTCATATTGCTGGCTCGAGCCGCAGGACGCTTCTACGTGCTCGACGACACGCTGCAGAATATAACCACGCCCGCAGAGCATGCCCGGTTCACGCCGGTCATGACCCTGGGCCAAGGTGCCAGCTGGATTCACGGCAAGCGGGTTGCTGGCCCGCGGGTCGCAAGCACGTCCGGTACGACGAAGACTGCCGCAAAATAATCGCTTACGCTGGCCTTCAGGCAAGCATGACCGCCGATCCGTTCAAGCTGGGCCGCTTCATCGCTGCGCATTCCGGCGGCGTCTACGAACAGGCGCTTGCCGAACTGAGCGCTGGGCGCAAGACCAGCCACTGGATGTGGTTTGTCTTTCCGCAACATCGCAATCTCGGCCGTAGTTCCACCGCCCAATTCTACGGCCTTGGCGGCGTTGAAGAAGCGGCAGCCTATTCGGATCACCCCTTGCTTGGCGAGCGCTTGCGCCAATGCTGCCGAGCTATTCTGCCGCATCTTCATGTTCGGCCCGCCGAAGAGATCCTTGGACCGATCGACGCTTTGAAGCTCCGGTCCTCGATGGAGATTTTCGCGGCGGCAGTTCCCGCGGATGCGCTGTTCAAAGAGGTTATGGACGCGATCCGCTAGCTCGTTGACCTAGCCTTGCGGTGTCCTGCGAGCGACGACCTTGATTTCAACCAGGCCCCCATCCGGGACGAGCCTGTCGATATCAATCGCCGTCCACGCGGGAAACGGTTCTCTGATGTAGCGGTCCTTGACCTTGCGAAACCCTTCGAATTGGGCGGGCAGGTCGGTGTGGAACGTGGTGATGTCGACCACGCCGTCGAAGCTCGATCCGGAACGTTTCAGCACATCGCCCAGCATCCTGAAGGCCTGGTCATAGGCTTTGTCCGCATCCGCCATGGACTCGCCGGGGCGTAGCCCTGCGACCACGCCTGACAGCCACACCCGGTCGCCGTCGATCACCGCTTCGGCGAAGCCCCACTCGTTGAAGAACTTCCGCACTTCGGGACGGTTCGGGACGACGACATTCTGCGGCTGCCGAGCGAAGGGGGCCGCGCCGTTGGCGGCCGCTGGCTGGGTTGCGGCCTGCGCCGCGACGGCAAAGATACTCAGACTCAACATGCTGCGCTCCCGATGGATTTGGCGGCCGATGCACGATCGGGCTCTGATTAGCTCGCCCGGTTCGACCGAGGTTCGGGGAACGTCGACGGGTCGACAAACGGCAGCCACCGTGGACAGGCCGAGCCTGCGATGGCAGGCTTGGGCCATGTCACGAGCGTTTCAAAGCTTCCAGGAATTCTGGCCATTCTATCTTCGTGAGCATTCGAAACCCAAAACGCGGCTACTTCATTATATTGGCACCAGCATCGTGGTTGCGCTCGCCGTCTTAGCGCTCCTGTCCGGCCGGTTGCTCCTGCTGTTAGCCATACCGCTGGCGGGATACGGCTTTGCCTGGTTCGCGCATTTCCGGGTGGAGCGAAATCGGCCTGCTACCTTCACCTATCCCCTCTGGTCGCTGGCGGCGGACTTCAGAATGTGGTGGCTTTGGTTGACTGGCCAGCTGGCGGGCGAGTTGTCCAAGGCCGGCATCGAACAGTGAGGCCAGGGAGCCGCGACCTAAGAGTTTGAAGGGCGCACGGGCGTTAGCGCAAGGTCGCCGACCACCGTCGTCCACTCTCGAACATGCCAACGAGCGACCATTCCGCTGGTCACATAGGGGTCAGCGCGCGCAAAGCCTTCTGCGACTGACTTGTCGTCGCCCACAAACATCAAAACCGCACCGTCAACGGGGTCGGCCAGGGGTCCGGCGATAACCATTTCGCCCCGTTCTTGGGCTGCCCATGCCAATGCCAGATGTTCTGCACGGAATTGGGGCCGACGTTCCACATAGTAGGGACCAGCTTCGTAGAAGAGCAGGAAATGCTTTGCCATGTGCCATCCCTTGGTCAGCGGCCGGTAAGTCCGGCCTTTCTCGACTATTCCCGGCGTTTCAGAATGGGTCAAATGCAAGCGCAAACCCCCGACGAAGTTAACCTTTTCTAAGACTCCGCGGGGCAGAACCCTTGTCCAACGACAGGTTGGAGGCCGAAAAATGGGAGCGCCGGGTTCGGGCATGCAAGCAGCCGCAAATTCAACGGCAGATTCGCTGCTTGACGCATTCCGGACGATCAAGGCGCCTGAGCGCCAAAAGCATGTCGCCGTGCTGGACTATTGGCTGTCCATTCGGGGCGACAAGGAATTCCCGCCGCTCCACGACCTGGACCCGCTCGAAATCTCCGATGCCGGCCCATGCTCCCTCCTCCTCGAGCTGATCGGCGGCGGCCAGGATGCCGAAATCCGCCACCTTGGCGATGCGCTCCAGGCAGAAGTGACTGTCAGCCGCATTATTGACGCGCCCAGCCCCTCGCTCTTGTCGAGCATCGCCCGCAAGCTTCCGATCGTCTCGATTTCGCGCGAGTTCCTCGCGTTCGAAGACAGTTTCAGCACGTCAGCCGGAACCACCCGCTGCTGGGTCACGCTGCTTCCATTGAGCAGCTGCGGATCCTGGGTCGACTATGTTTACGCCTTTGTCAGCCTGGACTCGGGGGGCGCGAAATCGGTTGCCGCTTCCGAGCCTGCGGAAGTCGCGGAAGTTGCGGCGGAAACCGCATTGGACGAGCCGGAACTTGCCGAAGACAAAGTAGAGCCCGTGGCAGACGCCGTGGAGGCAGATGCGGTCGCAGAGACCGAAGCTAGCGAAACCGCCGAACTTGAAGCCGAACCGCTCGATCTGTCCGATGAGGTAGAGGAAGCAACCGTCGACGCCTCAAGCGACGAAGTTGTGGAAGCGCCCGCTCCAAAAAGCGCCCCCGGTTTTTCGAAGCTGCTCGACGGGATCGCCAACCTCACCGGATTCTATGGCCAGGGAGTCAACGTCGATGCGGTTCCGACCATGGAGCTCAGCGACTCAGCGTCGGTCGAAAGCGACCTGCCGGCCGAAGTTGAGGCGGATGAGGCGATCGAAGAGCCGACAGCCGACGAAATTCCGATCGAAGCGATTGAGCCTGAAGCCGGCACGTCAGAGGAATCGCTGTTGTCCGAGCCCGATGGCCCGGCGCCGGAAATCGAACCGGCGGTCGACGAACCGGCAACCAATGAGTTGCCCGCCGAAGAACCGCAGGAAGTGACGAACGAGCAGGTTGAACCGCGCACTGCGCCAGTAATGGAGGGACCGTTGCAAGACCAACTCGCCCAAGTCCGCGCCAAGGCCGAAGAGGCCCGCCAAGCCCAGCTTCGAGTCACTCAGGCGCTGCATGAAAGCCTGAGCGCCGCCTATGACTTCGCGCTCGATGCCGAAGGAAGTCCCGAGGAATATCTGCGCCTGGTCGAGGCTCAGGGGGTCAGGATCCAGCTTCGCGCGCCCATGGCACCGGTCGCCCGAATGGCCTTCGACGATGTTTGCGACGCGGCGACGATCCGCCAGTTCGAGGCCGTTCTTGCATGGGCGCTCAAGGTCGAACTGCCGCGCGGTGCGCTGCTGGAGCGGATCGAATCGGCGGGCGGGATACCCGAACTGCTCAACGAATTTTCGAAGGCAGCTTAAAGGCTAGGGGCGCTTCGGCGCCTTCAGCTTCAAGCCTTCGACCACCGCATTTTCCGCGCATTGGCGCGAAATGTCCGCGAGGATGGCAATGTCCTCTTCGCCGGCGCGGCGGGCCAGGAAATGCGTACGGCTGGCGATTCCGCGAAGTTCGCGGATCGCGGACTCCGGCAACTGCTGCTGGCCTTGCAACAGCCGTTCGAACACGGCTTCCGAAAGCGGGGTTTCGAACTCCAGGCCGATGAATTCTTCGCAATGCCACGCGACGCGGCACCGCTGGCTCTGCAACCCGTCGAGCGCCAGCCAGACCCAATTGTCCTTGGATACGACGGTCGAACATTCAATTCGGCAGCCGTGAGTGGACATGTCGATGATCCGGGCCGGTGCCTTGCGGCTGCCGTCGCGCATGGTCGCGCTGAGATGCAGCGCCGCGCGATCCGCGCGCCTGCGTTCTACCGGGACTTGGTTCGGTTGAGCCATGACGAGTTACTCCCGGACCGATTTTGCGCCTCCAGTTATGAACAAATAGTTCCGGAAAGGGCGAGGCGAGCGCCCGAAATTTTCCAATAAAAGTTCCATCCATCGCGGCTCCGTAACGGGCCATGGTAAATTCTGAGACCAAGCGACGGGCCAATGGGTTGGCTACCCATGACCTACTCAGTGAAACATGCTCGTTCCGGCCTCACTGCGATTGCCGCGGTGCTCGCCTTGTCCTCAACCTCATTGGCCGCCCAGGAGGTAGCCGATCCCTTGGCCCCAGCGGCGGAAACTACTTCCACTCCGACGCCTGAAGCGGCTCCGCAACCGGAGGCCACGACGTCGGAGCCCGTCGCCGACACCTCGGCACCCGAGCCCACTGCGGCGGAAACGGCAATGCCCTCTACGACGTCCCGTCAAACCGCGACGCGCAGCCGCGCGACCACCACAGCTCGTCGCGTAGCCAGCGAACCGGCCGCGGCTGCTGCCCCGATTGCGGCCCCGGCAACCGAAGCGCCGGCGGAAGGCATGCCGGTCCCACCGCCTCCGGTCGGTGCGACAGTCGACCCTGGAGCCATGCCGGTTGATGAGACCGCAACGGCTGAAACCAGCGCGATGCCGTCGGATGAGACGCTTTCGATTGTCGGCGCGGCGGGCCTTGGCCTTTTCGCCCTTGGCGGGATCGGCATGGCCATCGGTCGTCGCCGCAAGCGCAAGGAAGAAGAGGCCCACATGGCCGCCAACCGGGCCTACCTCGAAAGCCATCCGGTTGCCGACAAGCCGACGTCGCATAGCCCGGCCTTCGCTCGCACCGCGCCGGCGATGGCCGTTGCCGGACCGGGGCCGGTCCGCACGGACGTCCCGCGCACCAAGCTTCCGGAAGGTTTCGACCTGTCGCGCTTCGGCCCACACACTCGCGCTGCCTATCTTGGGCCGACCGAGGATAATCCGTCGCTGTCGATGAAGCACCGGCTGCGCCGCGCCGCGGCGATGGACCAGCAAGCCCGGATCCACGGTGAGGCTCCGCAGGAGACGGTCAAGGCGGCCGCCGCCCGACCCGACCGTGCCACCATGCCGATGTGGAATGTCGGGAACGA
This sequence comes from Sphingomonas caseinilytica, assembly GCF_023516455.1. Taxonomy (GTDB): domain Bacteria; phylum Pseudomonadota; class Alphaproteobacteria; order Sphingomonadales; family Sphingomonadaceae; genus Sphingomicrobium; species Sphingomicrobium caseinilyticum. The sequence goes on from NZ_JAMGBA010000002.1 coordinate 442,658, forward strand.
CGGCTTCATGCTTCGCCGCGCACCAGGCAAGCAGGCACAGAAGCCGGCCTTCCAGCATTGAGGTAGATACCCGGCCATAGAGCGGCCCGGACGTCCATTGCGGATGCCCGGGCCGTTTTCGTTATGCGGCGTTCGTCGAACAGGCGGGGTTTCGTCGAACCTCAATTGCAACCCCTTGCCGCAAGGATAAAACGCGCCGGTCATAGCGGGAGGCGCAACATGATCGGCTGGATGGCAATGGCGGCGGCAATCTTGGCGCAGGCCGGACGGGCCGAGCAACAGCCGCTTCCGGAAACGGTTGTCGCGGTCTCGCCGGTTCCCATGGCCGCCGTGTCCGGGAATGTGATCACCCATCCGGTCGAGAAGATCCGAATCCGCGTGCCGGAAAAGGCGATCTATGCCGGGGCCGAGCGGTTCAACCTTTATGGCGTCGCCGATGCGGAGATCCATGTGTTCGTCGAGGCGGATGCGGCGAAGAAGATGCAGCGACTCTATTGGGTGCAGTTCGAAAGCTACCTGCCGAGCAACGACCATCGTTACAATTATGCGGAAGGGAACACGCGCTTCGACCTGTGGGGCGGAACGCCGACCTGGCTGGTCTGGGGGCCGCGCCTGTCCAGCGCGCCGTACCGCGCGGGCGGCGACCGGGAGAGCGTGATGCGGATCCTGTCGCGCGCCGGCTACACGATCCCTCCGGAAGTGTTGAACGTCCGAATGGTGCAGATGCTGGACGATCCAGCGGGCACCGGACGCGGCCGGCGCGAACTGATGATCATTTACAGCGAGGACCTGGCCCCAAGCGGGAAGACGGTTGCCGAGCTGGCGGTCGACGGCAAGGTCAATGAGGCGTTTAAGCCGCTGGAAAGACCGCTGATAGATCGCGCGACGACTTCGGTCAGCGTGGAGCGGTTTTAGTTCGCCTTCTTTTACGGCTGAAAGGTCACGATGCTGATCGGTCCGCGGGCCTGTGCCGACTGCTTCTTCCCTCCGTACCGCAGGCGGCAGTGAAGGCCCGGATGTGACGTTCATCAACTTCCTGTCCCCTGAAGGCGCGAAGGCGGATTGGCGCGAGCGCGCGTTCCCATGCGATGGCGAAGAGGCCATCGGGCTCTCGCAAGCGAAACCGATATGCGCCCTCGCGGCTCATGCCGACCGCTCGGGCGGATCGGGTCACGCTGCCCGTGCGGGCGAGCATTTCAAGGAAATCAAGCTGGCGCCCAGGCGTCCAGCCGTCATGCCGGCGGGTGGGGCGAGGGACTGTGAGTCGGCGCATCGCCGAGCCTAAAGCATAGGGCGCAGGCTGTAGGACAGGCTTATTTGCGCCCGCCGGTACAGATCCCTCTCACGCTTCTACATCAACGCCCCAGACGCCGGGCCAGCGCGCCGATCAGCAGCCCGGGCACCACCGCCATCGCCGACATGACGAACCCATAGACGAGTTCGAACGGCCAGAGATTATGGTCGGTGGGATCCTTCGCCACCTCGACCGCTACCCGGATCGCGATCGCCGCCGGAAAAGCGGAAATCATCGTCCAGAACACCCGCTTGAGGCTCGGCTGCCCCGAAGCGGCGAGGCCCGCCGTGATGACACCGAGCCCAGCCAGGCCGATGATCAACCCTGGATAGACGAACCCCTGATGATTGTAGGGAAGCTGCCAGAAGGGGATGCCCATCAGCAGCAGGCCGGCAACGAAGCCGAAAGCCAGCCATAGGGTGCCGCGCCCTGCCATCGCCTGTCCCTCCCTGGGCGCGAGTTTAGCACGAAGCGCCCGTAGGCATGAATGCTGGTGCTTTGGGCGTGCGCCGTTCGTGCCCCGTTTCGGCAATGCTTCAGAGCGGCTATGCAATGTCCATGCGGCGCATTCGCGCCCGAAGAGGAGACCGGCAATGGCCAAGGGCCAAATGAGGAAGAGCAAGGAAGCGCGCAAGCCGAAGAAGGAGAAGCCCAAGACGATCGCGGCCAATGCCTCGACGAAGGGCGGGCAGCGGGGCTTGGAAAACCTCAAGAACGACTAGCGTCCAATGACCGGTTCAGTCCGAATCTTGGTGGATGCGGACGCTTGTCCGGTGAAGGAAGAGGTCTACCGCGTCGCATTCCGCCGCGAAGTGCCCGTGCGCGTGGTCAGCAACAGCTATCTGCGCGTACCGGCGCATCCGCTGATCGAGCGGGTGGTGGTGTCGGACAAGTTCGACGCGGCGGACGACTGGATCGTGGAGCAGGCGGATGCCCGAACGGTGGTGATCACCTCCGACATATTGCTCGCCGACCGCTGCCTGAAGGCGGGTGCCACCGTGATCGGCAACAATGGCAAGCCGTTCACCGCCAGCATGATCGGATCCGCGATCGCCACGCGGGCGATCATGGCGGACCTGCGCGCAGGCGGGGACGTGGTCGGCGGCCCGGCGCCCTTCGCCAAGGCGGACCGGTCGCGGTTCCTGCAGGCGTTGGATGAGGCGCTGGTGCGGTTGGAAAGGGCTTAGTTCGGAAGGGAAGTCGAAGTGGCCGACGATGAATATGTCTATGACGAGGCCAGCGGCGAATGGCTGCCGGCGAGCGAGCTGGCGGCGCGGCAGGCCGCGGAAGGCGCGGTCGAGGTAAGGGACAGCGTCGGCAACCTGCTTCAGGACGGCGACCAGGTGACCCTGATCAAGGACCTCGATGTAAAAGGCGCGGGCCAGACCCTGAAACGCGGCACCCTCATCAAGTCGATCCGCCTGACCGGCGACCCGCAAGAGATCGACTGCAAATATGAAGGCATCAAGGGCCTGGTGCTAAGGGCGGAGTTTGTGCGGAAGCGGTAGCGGCGACGAGCAGAAGCAAGCGATTGCGAAGAGATCATGAGCTTGTGTTGCCAACTGAAACACAGAGCCATTTCAGGGCCATTTAGGCGTCAGGTAATATGAATAACCCAGTTTGTCGCGCGATCACGGGAAAGTGCCAAGTTTAGTACGGAGGCGAGTTTTCGAGACTCAGTGGGTTTTGAAACCAGCAACATAACATTGTTATCGTGCTGTTCTACCACCTCGTATCTCACGCGTGCTGGAAGCATGTCAGCATCCACCGACAAAGGCGCTGTATCGATAGAATGCCATGCTATCGGGTCGCGTGTATATAACGATTTCGTTTTCGATAGATGATTGAAGAAGTGGTCGCGACTGCTGCCGGGATTGTCGAATCTGACAACGTGCCGAAGGTCCAAAAGGTACTTTGGTTGAGTTACGTCGAGCAATTGCCTCAGATGAACTCCGTCGATCTCATCCATTGCGACGATAACAATTTGCTTCAGTGCATTATGTTGCAGATCGAAGCTGAATTGCCCCGCATCTGACAAGCGAGGTCGTACAGCACGCTTGCCCTTTGAGCGCTTCTTTTGCGTTAACTCTAACCCATGGTCGGTCATAAATTTTTTGTGAGTGCCGCTTCAATCTCAGGGTAAGCTGAGACGAGAGGGGACCACTCGTCACCCCATTCTGGTTCGCCGATTTTCATATCACCGGTAACCTTATCCTTCAGGTCCCGGACCTTTTCAAATGCTTTGAGATAGAGCCGTGGAGCCACTCCGACGAACGGTTTGAAAAGCACTCGTCCTCGGTCTTCTTCTGGATCGATCGCGCGCTCTTCAGAGATAGATAACGTGCTTGGCGGCACCCAATCTGCTTCTGAGACGGCTATGGCGTCGATGTGCAAACTTAACGCAAGACTCTTAGGATAGGGCTCAATGAACTGAACTTCATATACACCTGCGCTAACTATGTGGCGTGCGCAGTAGTGGCAGGGAAATGTCGTCACAAATAACCGAGTTCCGACCGTCGACGTACCCTCTCGTCCAGCTGAAAGGAGCGCGTCCATTTCTGCATGGACGGCTCTGCTGAACTCGATCAGGCCACCTAAGCGCGTCTTCCTGATCTTGGCTCGCAAGCTCTCTTTTTCACCTGCCGGAGTGACGTTGAGCTCAGGTATCTGCTCAATCAGTTCGTCAATAATGGCATTCTGCTCACGATTATTGCTGCAAAATGCTGGATTGCGAAATGCACATCGATGTTCGTGCGTGCGCTTGTTTCCCGAAAATTGCTCTCCGTAAACTCCGCCTCCTGCTCTCGGAACTTCATTGGTTCCCGTGGAGACAACCGTTCCGTAGTGATCGACAAGCGCTGCACCAACTTGCCTCGATAGGCAGGCGCTTCTGACGCGCGCTGAGTGAGCGTGATGCATCGCAGTCTCTTCGATGGTCGGCCTAACGAGCCGGTCATGAGTTACGATGCTAACTAGTCGGGCAAGGGGCTCCTCTAGATAGCCATTTTCGCCCGTCGGATCATTGAACGTGTTGTCGACGAAAAAATCAGCCTCGTAAAAGGCATTCGTCACATGTTGTCCGTAGGCTTTTTTCTCATCGTCCGCATCACGTGCGATGAAATCTTTTACCCTACTGACAAGCGCGGGATCCTGCTTTTCAGGGTTTGTCAGGAATTTCCCAATGATACGTTCTTCACGAACGCTCTCTTCACACACAACTCCGACAAGAGCGAACGAAGGTCCATAAGCTCGGCGAAACAGTTGAGTTTCCGCAGGATGCCTTATCGAGTCGATCAGCCATGCACGCTTAGTCTCGTCTGGCTGAACGGCCTGGCCTTGTACGAAGTCGGCACCAGTTAGACCTGCGCGGCGGCGCGCAATTGCAGCGAGGCATAGTCGTCCTACCCCGGCAGGGTCAGATTTTCTGATTTCATCGCCGAGATTCTGCAGCATAGGCACACTGTCGATGGGCCGCATGTCAGGAGGCGGAACGTCGCGACCGTGGGCCTCTGCCCAGCTCTTAATAAGCGCACTCATCTTTATAACCTGGCAGTCGTAACCGCGTGCTTCACAAGCCTTTTTAAGCGAGTCTATTGCACGGCTACCGCCCGCACCCACGGGTCCCACAACTCCAAACCAAATTTCATTGGATCGGATACCTTTGATGATGGTCTTGGCATCATCTTGTTGGTTTGCATTCGCTGCTCCAACGTGAGCAGCGGTCGACGCCTGCGCCATATCTTCATTACCCCCAATTACGCGGACGGGCATCTTTACCGAGCAGACAATACTTTGCCGTCAATTAGATCGTTGTGAATTACGGCGAACAGGTCAAGCCGAATATCGGAACTTACTCGGCCGCAGGCAAGTAAATCTCCCCGCCCTCGTCGTGGAAGCGCTTGGACATTTCTTCCATGCCCGCCTCGGCTTCCGCTACGGTCAGCTTCTCGTCCGCTGACTGCGCATTCTGCTTGGCCGCGAATTCCCTGACCTCTTGGGTAATCTTCATCGAGCAGAACTTTGGCCCGCACATCGAACAGAAGTGCGCCGTCTTCGCGCCCTCCGCCGGCAAGGTCTGGTCGTGATATTCCTCGGCTGTGTCGGGATCGAGCGACAGGTTGAACTGGTCGCGCCAGCGGAATTCGAAGCGGGCTTTGCTTAGCGCGTCGTCGCGGACTTTGGCGGCCGGGTGGCCCTTGGCGAGGTCCGCTGCGTGGGCGGCGAGCTTGTAGGTTACTACTCCTACCTTCACGTCGTCGCGGTCGGGGAGGCCGAGATGCTCCTTTGGCGTGACGTAGCAAAGCATCGCCGTGCCGTACCAGCCGATCATCGCCGCGCCGATGCCGCTGGTGATATGGTCGTATCCCGGCGCGATGTCGGTGGTGAGGGGCCCCAATGTATAGAAGGGGGCCTCGCCGCAGCTTTCCAGCTGCTTGTCCATATTCTCCTTGATCTTGTGCATGGGCACATGGCCGGGGCCCTCGATCATCACCTGCACGTCCTGCGCCCAGGCGCGCTTGGTCAGCTCGCCAAGCGTGTAGAGCTCGGCGAACTGCGCCTCGTCATTGGCGTCGGCGATGCTTCCGGGGCGGAGGCCGTCGCCCAGCGAATAGGCAATGTCATAGGCCTTCATGATCTCGCTGATCTCGTCGAACTTCTCGTAGAGGAAGCTTTCGCGGTGATGGGCCAGGCACCATTTTGCCATGATCGATCCGCCGCGGCTGACGATGCCGGTGACGCGCTTGGCGGTCAGCGGGACATAGGGCAGGCGGACTCCGGCGTGGATGGTGAAATAGTCGACGCCCTGCTCGGCCTGTTCGATAAGCGTGTCGCGGAATATCTCCCACGTCAGATCCTCGGCGATGCCGCCGACCTTCTCCAGCGCCTGGTAGATGGGGACGGTGCCGATCGGCACGGGCGAGTTGCGGATGATCCATTCGCGCGTGTCGTGGATGTTGCGGCCGGTCGACAGATCCATGACCGTGTCGGCGCCCCAGCGGATCGACCAGACCATCTTGTCGACTTCGGACGCGACGTCGGACGCGACCGCGCTGTTGCCAATATTGGCGTTGATCTTGACCAGGAAGTTGCGGCCGATCGCCATCGGCTCGCTCTCGGGGTGGTTGATGTTGTTGGGGATGATGGCGCGGCCGCGGGCAACCTCGTCGCGGACGAATTCCGGCGTGACGTAGTCGGGGATTGCGGCGCCGAAGCTTTCGCCGTCTCGTGCAAGGGCCTCGAGCGCCATTTCGCGGCCGAGGTTCTCGCGGGTCGCGACATATTCCATCTCGGGCGTGATGATGCCGCGGCGTGCGTAGTGCATCTGGCTGACATTGGCGCCCGGCCTGGCGCGAAGAACCCGGCGGCGGACGTTCGGGAAGGGCTGCACTCCGCCGCTGCGGTCTGGGCCCGACATGCCATTGTCCTCGGGACGGACCTCGCGTTGGGCGACTTCCTCGACATCGCCCCGCGCACGAATCCAGTCGCGGCGGAGCTCGGGCAGGCCGGCCATGATGTCGATGCGTTGCGCCGGGTCGGTATAGGGACCGCTGGTGTCGTAGAGGGTGACCGGCGGTTCGCCCGACGACGGCTCCAGCTCGACCTGCCGCATGGCGACGCGGACACCGGAGCCACTTTCCTTTGGGCCCTCGACATAGATCTTGCGGCTGCCGCGGATCGGGCCGGTGGTGACGGTAAGTTCGGTACGGGCAGGTGCGTCGGCCATCTTCAACTCCATCATGGGAGAGATGGCGGGATGGCCCGTCATCCTCTCCCTACGCCCGTGTGAACGGGATCAGGTTCTACGGGTCGCGGTCGTGAACCGCCTCTCAGCCGCTATCGGCTCCCCGGGGATGACTAGCCATTAGGCCAGGGCGCGCCTGATTGCCAGCGGCGCGACCGTCGATCAGCGCTGCTGCCTGGCCAGCGCGGTCTTTTCTGCTTCGCTGATCGTACCGTCCCTGTTGGTGTCGACTCGATCGAAGTTAGCGAGCGGTCCCGCGCGAAACTCGTCTGCAGTCACCTTGCCGTCCTTGTTCTTGTCGAGCTGGCCGAGAAGTTCAGAGGGAGGTGCAGCCTTCGGCGTCGGCGCGGCGGCCTTGAACTCGGCGAGGCTCAGTTGGCCGTCCTTATTGCCGTCGAGTTTGGTGAATTCCGCCTCGAGCTTCTGGTTGATGACGCCCTGAGCTTCAGCGACCTGGCGCTTCTGCGCGGCTTCGATCTCGGCGGTGTTCAGCGACTTGTCGCTATTGGCGTCCAGACGCTTGAAGCTGGCGTCGATCTGGCTCGACAACGCTGCCTTGGTGACCGGCTGCGCCGCGGCGGCAGGTGCTGCACCGGTCTGGGCTGCAGCACCGGATGGGGCGAAAATTGCCAGGGATGCCGTGAGCGCGAGAGCATTTAGGGGAAGGGAGCGATTGAACACTTGATTCTCCAGAAACAGGGTAAGCTGTTGCTGGATAGTGCAGGCGATAAGCTGCGTCTATCCGTTTGATTTCTGAAGATTTGTTTCCCCTCGTGAGTGTCGGAATATCGTAGCGCCAAACGCCCGGTGAGGACCGTTAGCGTCGACGGACTTCTCAGCTCGACCGACAAATCGACCTTAAAGCGCTGGAAAAAATATGGCGATGGCCTCAAACCGCTGGCAGATGCGATTGCCGGCAAGAGCTGATCGCGAAACTGTCGTGGGGAGACACCCGAATTCGGGTGATTGAATGCATAACCTGACTCATCTCGACCGCCTCGAGGCCGAGAGCATTCACATCATGCGGGAGACGGTCGCGGAAGCTTCACGGCCGGTGATGCTTTATTCGATCGGCAAGGACAGCGCGGTGATGCTGCACCTTGCCCGCAAGGCATTCTACCCGGCCTCGCTTCCGTTCCCCCTGCTGCATGTCGATACGAGCTGGAAGTTCCGCGACATGTATGCGCTTCGCGACAAGGTCGGCGGCGAGGACGGGATCGAGCTACTCATCTACAAGAATCCTGAAGCCGAGGCGCGGGGTATCAACCCGTTCGACCATGGGCCGCTCCACACTGACATGTGGAAGACGGAAGGGCTGAAGCAGGCACTCGACATGTACGGCTTCGATGCGGCTTTCGGGGGCGCTCGCCGGGACGAGGAGAAAAGCCGGGCGAAGGAACGCATCTTTTCCTTCCGGACCGCATCTCACCGCTGGGACCCCAAGGGGCAGCGGCCCGAGCTTTGGTCGCTCTACAACGTCCGGAAAAATGCCGGGGAATCGATGCGGGTCTTTCCGCTGTCGAACTGGACCGAGCTGGACGTCTGGCAATATATCATGCGCGAGGGGATCGAGATCGTTCCCCTCTATCTCGCCGCGCCGCGATCCGTGGTGGAACGCGACGGCCTCATCATCATGGTCGACGACGACCGGTTCCGGCTGCGCGATGGCGAGCAGGTTGAAACGCGCTCGGTCCGGTTTCGGACGCTTGGCTGCTATCCGCTGTCGGGCGCGGTCGAAAGCGATGCGGATACGATCGAAAAGGTCGTCCAGGAAATGCTGCTCGCGACCACCAGCGAGCGGCAGGGCCGCATCATCGACCGCGATGCGGGCGACGGATCGATGGAGAAGAAGAAGCAGGAGGGCTACTTCTGATGGCCCTGCCTCACGCAGACGAGCGCGAACTCATCGCCAGCGATATCAGCGCTTACCTGGAACGCCAGAAATCCAAGGAGCTTCTCCGCTTCATCACCTGCGGCAGCGTCGACGACGGAAAATCGACCCTGATCGGACGGCTGCTGTTCGAAACCCGGCAGATCTTCGACGACCAGATGGCGGCGCTGGAGGCAGACAGCAAAAAGGTCGGAACACAAGGCGGAAACATTGATTTCGCGTTGCTGGTCGATGGACTCAGCGCCGAGCGCGAGCAGGGGATCACCATCGACGTTGCTTACCGGTTCTTCGCCACGGCGAAGCGCAAGTTCATCGTCGCTGATACGCCGGGGCACGAGCAATATACGCGCAATATGTTCACCGGCGCCTCGACGGCGGACCTTGCCGTTCTACTTGTGGACGCCCGCAAAGGGGTCCTGGAGCAGACCCGGCGGCATTCGATCCTGACTCACCTGGTCGGTATCCGCCGCCTCGTCCTTGCCGTTACGAAAATGGACCTGGTCGATTTCGACAGGGACGCGTTCGAAGCCATCGTTGCCGATTATCGGAGCTTCGCCGAGCAGATCGGGATCCTCAACTGGGTCGCCATTCCGGTTTCCGGGCTGTCTGGCGACAATGTTGCCGGTCGAGGCGATGCGATGGGTTGGTACGATGGGCCATCGCTGCTTGAGCACCTTGAAACCGTGCCGATCGACAGCGCGGCGGATGAAGCGAAGCCGTTCCGGATGCCGGTGCAATGGGTCAATCGGCCCGATCAGCATTTCCGCGGCTTTGCCGGTCAGATCGCAGGCGGCCACGTCAAACCGGGCGACGAGGTCCGGATTCTGCCGTCCGGGCGCATCGGCAGGATCGACAAGGTCGTGACGATGGATGGCGACCTGGATGTCGCGGTTGCCGGCCAGTCAGTTACCCTGACCCTCACCCAGGAAATCGATTGTTCGCGGGGCGATGTCATTGCCGCTGCCAAGGATCCGCCGCATGCGGCCGACCAGTTCGAAGCGACGATCATCTGGATGGCAGACGAGCCGATGGTCCCGGGTCGCGGATATTGGCTGAAACTGGCGACGCAGAATGCCACGGCAACGGTCGCACAGCCCAAGCACCAGTTGAACGTCAACACGATGGAAGAGCTTGCGGCGAAGACGCTCGATCTCAATGCCATCGGCGTTGCGGAGATCACTACCGATCGGCCGCTCGTGTTCGAACCCTATGCCGATGTCGCCGGAGGGCCGCCCAATCGGCAGCTCGGCGGCTTCATCCTGATCGACAAGCTGACCAATTCGACGGTTGCGGCCGGAATGCTGCACTTCGCCCTTCGGCGAGCGGAAAATGTGCATTGGCAGGCCCTAGACGTCGGCCGCGACATGCATGCCCGGCTCAAGGGACAGAAGCCTGCCGTGCTTTGGTTCACGGGGCTTAGCGGTGCCGGCAAGTCCACGATCGCCAACCTCGTCGAAAAGAAGCTCGCGGCCTTGGGCCGTCACACCTTCCTTCTCGACGGCGACAATGTCCGCCACGGACTCAATAAGGATCTCGGCTTCACCGAAGCCGACCGCATCGAGAATATCCGAAGGGTCGGCGAGGTCGCCAAGCTGATGACGGATGCAGGCCTCATCGTCCTTACTGCCTTCATCTCCCCGTTCCGGGCGGAACGCGAAATGGTGCGCGGCATGATGGCGGAAGGCGAGTTCGTCGAAATCTATGTCGACACGCCCCTAGCCGAAGCAGAGCGCCGGGACGTCAAAGGCCTTTATGCAAAGGCGAGGGCCGGGGACCTGCCCAATTTCACTGGCATCGACAGCCCGTACGAACCGCCCGAGCAGCCCGAACTGTGGATCGACACCACCGCGATGAGCGCCGAGGAAGCGGCGGACAAGATCGTCGAGGAGTTGCTGAAGCTTCGCTAGGAATCAGCGCGGCTTGATCCCGCCGGCCTTCAACTCGTCGGCGGTCACGATTCCATTCTTGTCGCTGTCGACCCGGTCGAAATTGGCCAGGGTCGCAGTGCGATGTTCCGCCATGCTGACCTGGCTGTCCCGATTGCCGTCCATCCGCGCAATCATCGGCTGCGCATTAGCCACGGGCGCGGGCGTTGCGACTTTGGCAAACTCCGGCTGGCTCAACTGACCATTCTTGTCCTTGTCCAGTTGAGTGAACAGCGCCTTGTTGCGGGCTCTGGCCTGGGATGCCAGCTGCTGCGTCTGGAACTGCTCGATTTCAGCCTTTGTCAGCTGGCCATTTTTGTCCGCGTCCATCTTGCGGAACTCACTATCCATCCCGGCAATGAACTGGGCCCTTGGCAGGGGCGCGTCACTGGTGGCGGCGACCTTGGCCTGGCCCAGCACGGGCGATGCGATCAGCAGCGCGGCAACAGACGCTGCGGCGAGTAGCCTTGTCGACAATCCGTCCTCCCGGAAAGCTGCAGCAGGCTAGCCGCTTTCGGTTGGAATTCAAGACGTTGGCCATTGCCCCCGATCAGAAGGTGTAGGCGACTCCAAGAGCGCCAAACCATTGGCTGGAACTGCCTGCCTCATCGACGATCGGCGAATCCGCAAAGTCGCCGGACAATTTGGTGTAGAGCCCGGTCCCGAAAATGGACCAACCGTGGGTCAGGTCGCCGCTGATCGACTGGTTGGCGAACAGGCCGATGCGCCAATGCTTGAAGCCGCCGTCGGCGTCGAACTGGGGCAGAGTGCTCGCCAGCGAGTCACTTGCGTCGATCGAATAGTAATAATCGGCATATCCGTCGCCGGCCCACTCTGCGCTCGCCGAAATGCCGACATAGGTCGTCATGGACAGCGGTGTCCCGAAATCGATGGTCGGGGTAATGAGCGTTGAGCCATGCGCGTCGCTGACATCCGTCGTCACGTCGATGTGAAAGCTCAAGGCATCATAGGGATTGGTCAGGCCATGATAGGTGACGCCAGCGAAGCCGCCGACTTCGAACGCCGTGTCGCGTTCTTCCATGGCGTCCACCCGGTCATCTTCGACCTTGCCGGTGCGATTGAGCCGCGCTCCGACAATCGGGCCAAAATCGAATTCTACCGGGCTGTCACCGCGACGAATGAAGTCGACATACAGAAAGGTCCCGCGGCTGTAGAAGTTGAAGCCGTTATACCGGCCGCGAATTCCGACCACCGGAATGAACTCATAATCGTCAGACCCCTCATAATCGGGGATCATGCCGGCGCCGGCGCCGATGCTGAACGTATCGCTCTGGTCGTTGGGATCGGGCAGCTGCCCGGTTCGGGTCTGGCCCAGCGCCGGCGTGGCGGCAAGCAAAGCTGCGATGGCGATAGCGGTTCTGTACATGTCGGCCCCCAGTTTTACGCAGCCCAAAGGCCGCCCTGCAGGCATATCTTTAACCGCAATCAAGAAATTTCAAAACGGTGGCGAAAATATTTCGCCTACCTGTGGCTCAGTCGCCTTTCCCGGGCTCCGGCGAGAAATATTTGTCGTACTTGCCTTCCTCACCCTTATGCTCGTCGGCATCGTCGGGGGTCTGGTTATTCTTCCGAGTGACGTTGGGCCATTGGGTCGAAAAGGTGGAGTTCAGCTCCAGCCATTTCTCAAGCCCGCTTTCCGTATCGGGGAGGATTGCTTCGGCCGGGCATTCCGGCTCGCAAACGCCGCAGTCGATGCATTCATTGGGGTTGATGGCGAGCATATTTTCGCCCTCATAGAAGCAATCCACCGGACAGACCTCGACGCAATCCATATATTTGCAGCGGATGCAGGCGTCGGTGACGACATAAGTCATGGCAAAAATGCTCCCTCTCTTGGGGCGTGGCTAGGTCGGTCGGGACGCGCCGTCAATCGGCTCCGCCTTGCTGCGAGACGTTCTCAGTTGAAGCGGCCTCGTCCAGATCTTCATAACATCGCCGAGCCTCGCTCGCAGGACCCCGCCTTGCCGGCAAGGCAAGAACGCGCAGGACTCGCACATTTCCGCGCATCGGAAATGCAATTACCGAACCGACCAGCACCTCCTCGGCAGGCTTGGCGACCCGCTTTCCGTCGAGGCGCACATTGCCGCCTTCGATCAACCCCTGAGCCAATGTCCGACTTTTCAGCAGTCGGATGAAGAACAGGAAACGGTCGAGCCGCATGAGGCCCTAACGCTTGAGGCCAGCCAGCGCCGCGAAGGCGTTGCCAGGCCGCGGCCCCTGGGGCTCGCGGCGGCGCGGGCGGCGATGGCCGCGCCAGGCCCAGCTTTCGCCTGCAGGGACGAATCCAACCTCGGCCATCAGGTGGCGGACGGTTGGCTCGTCGAGGCCCAGGCTGGTTGCGAGCGGACGGTCGACGGGATCTTCGCCACCATGCTGGCGAACATGGTGGGCATGGGTTGCCAACCGATCGGCCAGGTCGATCCTGAGCCAGTCGGTCCCGAGCCGGCGAAAGGCGAGTGCCGCTCCTCGCGCATCGGCGCTGCCATCGAGCATCGCCGCCGATGGCTCGGGCAACCGCGGCATGGGCTGACCGGCGCGGACTGATAGCAGCGCCGCGCGCCACTGCTGCGCGGCGGGCTTCAGCAGCGACTGGACATAAACGTCGAGCGCGCCGAGACGTACGCGGAGGCGGTGAAGGGCATGCCGATCGGCCTTGTCGAGCGCCGACAGCTGGGCCGCGATCGAGCGGCGGGGCAATTGCCCGCCGGCATCGACCAGCATTGCCGCCAGCGCCCGGACGCCGGGTGTCGACTTGGGATCAGCGGCGGCGTTGGACAGCATTCTTAAGGCGGGGACGTGGCGCGAGATCTGGGCTTCCACCCATTTTTCCAAACGGCTGCGAAGTCTGGTTCGTCGCTCCGCCGACAGCCGGTCGAGGGCGCGGGCGGTACGGACTGCGGGCTCCAGCAAAGAGCGGCCCGGCGCCAGCCGCGCGAGTACATGCCCGTCCCAGCCGATCGCCAGTCCTCCGGCCTCCTCAACCAGCCGAAACTCGGTGTCAGGCGCGGCGCACAGCGCTGCGGCGCGCCGGTCCAGCTCGTCGCCAAGCCGCCGTTCCGCCGCCGCCAGCAGCAGGCGCTTGTCGGCCAACCGGGCCAAGGGGTCGACCCGAAACTCAAATCCGGAGAGGTGGCCGATCGGCTCCGGCCCGACGCTGACTTCGCCATCCGCGGCGACCGTGACCGGAAGCGCGTCGGACCCGCGCGCACCAATGTCGCGGACCAGCACGGCAGTTCGCCGGTCGACGAAACGCTGCGTCAATCGCTCGTGAAGCGCATCAGAAAGCCGCGCCTCGACCGCTCTTGTCCGTTCGGCCCATTTGGGCGGATCGGCGAGCCAATCCGAACGCTGGGAGATGTAGGCCCAGCTGCGAATGCCTGCGAGGCGATCGGCCAAGGCTTCAATATCGCCCGCGACATTGTCGAGCCGCGTAACTTCCGCGGCAAACCACTCGTGCGGGATGTGGCCGCCCTCGCCAATATAGCTGAAGAGGCGCCGGATCATCCGTGCATGATGCATCGGCCCGACCTTCCGGAAGTCCGGAAGTCCGCATACCGCCCACAGCTTTCGCGCCCTTGAGGCCTTGGTGGCGGCAATCGCAGGATCTTCGGCGAGGAGTTTCAGCACCGCCAGGTCGATCGCCAGCGGCGCAGGTTTCAATAGCGGATCATCGCTCTTCGCTTCGAGGCTCGCGATAAGGTCCGTGACGCTGGTGAAGTCGAGGTCGGCGCTCCGCCAATAGAGATGATCGAGAGGGCGGAAGCGATGGTCTTCGATCGCATTCGCTTCTTCCTCGCTCATCTCAGGCGCATTTTCGCCGCCCAGGCCCAACGTACCGAAGCTTCCGTCGCGTTGGTGACGGCCGGCGCGACCCGCGATCTGCGCCATTTCGGAGATGGTCAGCCGGCGGTCGCGGCGCCCGTCGAACTTTTCGAGGCCCGCGAAAGCAACATGGGTCACGTCCATGTTGAGGCCCATTCCGATGGCGTCGGTGGCGACAAGATAATCCACCTCGCCGCGCTGGAACATGGCGACCTGGGCATTGCGGGTGGCGGGCGACAGGGCGCCCATCACCACTGCGGCGCCGCCCTTGAAGCGGCGCAGCATCTCGGCCAGCGCGTAGACTTGCTCGGCCGAGAAGGCGACGACTGCGGAACGAGGCGGCAGGCGGCTGAGCTTGGCCGAACCGGCGTAGCGCAGGGTCGAAAAGCGCGGGCGGCTGACGATCTCCGCTTCGGGCAGCAATTGCCGAACGAGCGGGCGCAATGTGTCCGAACCGAGGATCAGCGTCTCTTCACGGCCGCGTGCGCGCAGCATCCGATCGGTGAAGACGTGGCCGCGCTCGGGGTCGTTGCCCAGCTGCGCTTCGTCAATTGCCGCGAAAGCGAAATCAGCGGGTAGCGGCCCCTCATTGGGCCGGTCGTCGCGGCCCGTCCGAACCGGCATGGATTCAGCGGTGCACAGCACGTAGCGAGCGCCGGGCGGAACAATCCGCTCCTCGCCGGTAATCAGTGCGACCTGCTTTTCGCCTTTCAGCTTGACGACCTTGTCATAGACCTCGCGCGCCAGAAGACGCAGCGGGAATCCGATGACGCCGGACGAATGGGCGCACATCCGTTCGATCGCCAAGTGGGTCTTGCCGGTATTGGTGGGCCCAAGAATGGCCCGCACAAGGCCGTCACGCGTGGCGGACATGATCCTGATCTTGGCATAGCCGTGGCTAAGCGCAAGCGGCTTTGCGGCCAGTTGAGGCTTGCCATGTTTATTGGAACTTAACTTCTTTTAACCATGACTGGTCCCTCGATCGAAAACGGGGACAAAACGTTGCTGCACATGCGCGAAGAATGGCGGACCGAGGCGGCCTTTGCCGTCTCTCCTCCGGTCGCGCCCAGCTTCGGCCGGCGCAAGAGGCGGCTCCGGGACATCGACCTCGTCGTCGATCTCGCCGAGGAGCCTCTATCACTGCGCTGGTGGCGCGGCGTTGCGACACTGTCGGCCCTGTTTGCGATGATTGCCATTGTCGCTCCTACGCCCTTTGAACCGCTTCCGGCGGTACCGATCGATCGGATCGGGTCGGCCGAAGCGGAGCAATATCGCGACATTGCCATCGCGCCCCTCTCATCGGGGTCTGAAACCGGCGTCCGGATGGCCGCCAGCGCGCTGGTGCAGCCGCTTAGCGAGGCGCCGGACCGGCCGTTCGTGGAACTGTTCGCCCGGCTTGGTGCAGGCGACACACTGGGCCGGATGCTCAGCCGCAGCGGGGTCTCCTATGCCGAGGCCGACGCCGCCCAGCGCCTGGTCGCGGCCGCCGCACCAGGCGGCGTGACGCCCGGGACGAGCTTCTCGATCAAGCTTGGCCGGTCCAGCCCCAGTGGGCTTCGGCCGATCGAGCGGATCATGTTCCGCGCCGGCCTCGATACAACGGTGACGCTGACCCGCAGCGCGGAAGGGCTGAAGGTCGGCATCTCCAAAGTCGCGGTCGACAACCGGCCGCTCCGGATCCGCGGCCGCGTCGGCGACGGTCTATACTGGGCGCTTCGGGCGTCCGGCGTGTCACCGCAGGCCGCAGGCGAATATCTTCGCGCTATCGGCGGGCAGATCGATGTCGGTGATGCCATCGGGCCCAACGATCGCTTCGATCTGATCGTCGCCAATCGCCGAACGGCTAATGGAGAGAGCCAGGAAGGGCCGCTTCTTTACGCCGCGATCGAGCGGATGGGGGGGCACAATGTCCGTCTGATGAAATGGACGCTCAATGGCCGGACCGACTGGGTCGACGCCAATGGCGCGGGCCGGCAAGTCGCTGCCACTGTCTGGCCGGTAGCCGGGCGCATAACATCCGGCTTTGGCCTGCGCGTCCACCCGATCCTGCGCTTCGCCCGCATGCATCGAGGGATCGATTTCGGTGCCGGCTATGGTGCGCCGATCGTCGCGGCAGCCGACGGCCAGGTGACTGCGTCGGGCTGGTCGGGCGGCTATGGACGACAGGTACGGATCGCCCATGGCGGCGGCATCGCGACGACCTATAGCCATATGAGCCGGTTGGTCGCCGAACCGGGCAGCTTCGTCCGGCAAGGCCAGTTGATCGGCTATGTCGGCTCGTCCGGCCTGTCGACCGGCCCGCACCTTCACTACGAAGTTCTTCGCAACGGTACCGCGGTCAACCCGCTCAGCGTTCGCTTGGGCAGCCGGGCACTTCTGGAAGGGCCCGAGCTGGAGCGGTTCAAGGCCCATCTGGCAAAGCTGATGGCGGTCAGGTCGCCGAGCGGAGCCTAACGAAGGCGAGTCAGCCTCGGCGTCTGTTCCGTGTGGCGTAGCGCCAGCTATCTACGCACATCTCCTCGATACGCCGTTTTGCAGTCCAGTTGAGCTTGGCCCGGGCCTCGTCCGCCGAAGCATAGAGGGTCGCGACGTCTCCCGGTCGCCGCGCGGCGACAGCATGGTTTACCTTCGCGCCAGTAGCGTGCTCGAAGGTACGAAGCAGTTCGAGGACGCTGGTCCCGTGCCCGGTTCCGAGATTGTAAGCTTGGGCCCCTACAATGCTGCCAAGCGCATCGAGCGCCGCGACATGGCCATCCGCCAGGTCGACGACGTGGATATAATCCCTGACGGCTGTGCCGTCCGGCGTCGGGTAGTCGTTCCCGAACACTTGAAGGCAATCACGCTCGCCAAGCGCGGTGCGGAGGACAAGTGGCATCAGATTGTTAGGGATGCCCGTTGGATCCTCCCCGATCAGCCCTGAATCATGGGCTCCAATGGGATTGAAGTAGCGAAGGAACGAGACCTGCCACCGTGTATCGGCAGCTGCGAGGTCCGACATCATCTGCTCGCAAATCAATTTGGTCTGGCCGTACGGGTTCACTGCCTGCTTGGGATGCTTCTCGTCGATCGGAAGATACTGCGGCTCTCCGTAAACGGTTGCGCTGCTACTGAACACGATCTTGCGAACCCCGGTTGCTTCCATCGCGCCCAACAGCGCAAGCGTTCCCGCAACGTTGTTGGTGTAATAGGAAAGCGGGTCCGCAATCGATTCACTGACTGCTTTGAGGCCGGCCAAATGCACCACGGCCTCGAGCTCGTCCGATCCAAGCAGGTCGCGAAGCCTGGCCGCATCCCGGATATCACCGCGAACGATCTTGATCGCCTTTCCCGCCAGCTCATTGAGCTGGTCTGCCACCGACGGCGAACTGTTGCAGAAATTGTCGAATATGATCGGCGTATGCCCGGCCTGCAGCAGCGAGACGGCAACATGCGAACCGATGTACCCGGCGCCTCCAGTGAGAAGAATGTTCATTTGGCCATTCTTTGCGCACCCGTTTTTCAATCCTCCGGATGCACGTCGGCCGGCCCATGGTCAACGCCACGAGCCGGCCGGTACTATTGTTCAGCCAAACCTATTTTCCGTGGCCGCGCCAGCGCTTGATGGTGCGCTGGATAATTCCTTCCTCGTCACCGGTTTCGCGCCAGCTGTTGGCGAAACTCGGATCCGACGATGCCGGACGCTTTTCCGGTTCCAGATCGTCGAAGCGGACGCGGATCGGGATTGCGACACCTTCGCCGCAGACGATGCACTCGCGGTTGCGAAGCGCCGGGATCGCATCGAGGAAACCGCGAGCGCCCTCCGGCATCGCGGCCCGCACGCAGGCCTGGTCGCGATCGTTGTTTAGACGCATGGAGATGATGGTGCCGCACTGCGACAGCACACCTTCAGCGAGATCGGACGGGCGCTGGGTGATGAGGCCGAGCGAGACGCCATATTTGCGGCCTTCCTTGGCGATACGCTCGAGGATCTTGCGAACCGCTTGCCCGCCGGAGTTTTCGTCCTTGGGCACGTAGCGGTGAGCCTCCTCGCAAACCAGCAGCAGTGGACGCTGCGCCTCGGTTCGGCTCCAGATCGCATAGTCGAACACCATGCGCGCAAGCACGGACACGACGACAGAGGTGACTTCGGACGGAACGCCCGAGACGTCGACGATGGAGATCGGCCGGCCATGGCTCGGCAGGCGGAACAGCTTGGCGACGAAGCTCGCCATTGAATCCGACACCAGCATGCCCGAGAACATGAAGGCGTAGCGCGGATCGGCACGAAGCTCGTCCAGCTTGTTCTTCAGTCGCTGATAGGGGGTTGTGTCGCCGGCGCGGTCGAGCTTGCCCATTTCTGCGACAAGGATCTGGTTCAGGTCGGTCAGCAGGTAGGGAATTGGCGAGTCCACGGTCACCTTGCCGAACTGCGCACTCTGCGTCGACTTGGTACGAGCGGCGAGCAGGCACTTGGCAAGGATGTCGGCGTCGCGCTGGCGCTCGGCACCGTCCGTCGTCAGCAGGACCTCGCAATGCTCTTCGAAATTGAGGAGCCAGTAGGGCAGCTGGAGGTTGTCGACGTTGAACAGTTCGCCGCAGCTCTTGAACGCCGCCGAATATTCCCCGTGGGGGTCGATCATCACGATGTGACCCTCTGGCGACAGCTGGGAAATGCGGTGGAGGATCAGCGCGACCGAAGTCGACTTACCGGTACCGGTCGATCCAAGAATCGCGAAATGCTTCGACAGCATCGGATCGACGTACAGCGTGCCGCGAATGTCGTCGGTCGGATAGACGGTGCCGATCTCGACGTGCGGGCTGTCATCGGCGGCGAAAATCGCCCGCATATCTTCGGTGGTAACCGGAAGGATTGCGGCGCCCGGGATCGGATACCGCGTCACACCGCGACGAAAACTGGCCAAGCTCCCATCGCTGCGCTGGCTGCCTTCACCTAGAAAGTCGACGTTTGCGATAACCGTGCCATGTTCGTCGCCGGCGCGCAGGGTACGCACGTTGGCGACCAGCCAGCTCGACCCGACTTTCACTTTCACCTGACTACCGACCTGACCCGACATTGACATCGACTGGTCGGAGTGGCTCTGCAGCTCGTTGAGCTTGTCAGCGTCCATGACGACGCGCGATCCGGAACCGGCGATTTCCAGGACCTGGCCGATCGGCGGCACCCCGGCCCTCGCTGCTGAGGCGGCTCCCTGCGCGGCATCCTGGTCCGCGTAGCTGCTCAACTCATCGAGGAACTGCTTCAGGCTCGGTTGATCGTTCATGGACGTACGCCACCCTTTTGAATCATTAAGGTTGCGTCCGGATTATCCGAGATCGGTTAAAATTGGCTTTAGGACGCCAATTTTCGGCTAGTTGCGCCGACGGAAGATCGCCGCCGCACTCCAGCCGAGCACGAGCGACAGGAGCACCGCCGCCAGGCCGTAGAGGAAGCCATGCCTCCTTGCGGTTCGCTCGACCCATCGCTCGAAGCCGGACTTGCCGATCTCGATTTCGCGCGTCGCGGCGGCGATAACCTTGCCATTGTCGACCAGGAAGGTCTCTGCGGTGTAGGTTCCGACGGGTACCTGGCTGGGGATCGAGATCCGGGCCCGATAGAGAACCCCGTCTGCAATCTCCACGCCATGCGGGTGCTCTGCATAAAGGCCCTGCCGCTTGCGTAGGTCCAGTAGTCCAGCTTCGAACCGCCGTTCCTTTTCGGGCAACGCTCCGCCGCCCGGTGAGAGCTGTAGATCCTGAAGCCCAAGCTCATAGATTGCGGCCGTTCGCTCATCGACCAGGCGGCGGACCGGTGCGGACGATGCGACCGCATAGAAGCCTGGTGCTGATCGGAAACGGTTGGAATCGGCGTTCATCCAGATGCCGGCGATCTTCTGCTTCTCGCGGACCAGGATCGGTTCGACCGGCCCCTTCAGCACGACGATGACGTCGGCCGGCTTCCGCGGCACTCGTCCGCCAGGGTAGAGGATCGCTCCGAACAGGAGCAGCTGTGCTCCAGTGAAGCTGTACCTTATCTCGATCGACCGGGCGCTGATATCCGGCACCAGCTTAGGCTCGCTCTGGGCCAGGAGAAGCGGGGCAAGGCCGAAAAGGATCAGCGCCTTCTTCACAGATACTCGATCGTGAAAATCTCGTCGGGCTGCCAGGTCAGGCCAAGCAGCATCCGCAAGGCGACCATCAGGATGATGACGGCCAGCGCCATTCGAAGAAGGTCGGGCTTCAGCCTGGTGGCGAGAACCGCGCCATATTGGGCGCCGATTACGCCGCCAACCAGCAACAGTGCCGCTAGCACAATGTCCACCGCCTGGGTGGTCATCGCATGAACCATGGTCGTCACGGCGCTAACCGCCAGGATCATGATGAGGCTGGTTCCGACCACAACGCGCGGTGCCATTCCAAGCAGGTAGATCATCGCCGGCACCAGGATGAAGCCCCCGCCGATGCCGAGCAACACGGTCATCGCGCCTGCCGCAAATCCAAGCGCCAGAGGCGCAAGCGGGGAAAGATAGAGGCCCGATGCATAGAAGCGCCAGCGCAGCGGAAGGCTCGCGATCCACCGGTTGTGGCGCGGACGCTCCTTGGGCTCGGCGACCGTTACCCAGCCGAGCGCGATCAGCGCATCCTTCAGCATCAGGCCGCCGATCCCGCCCAGCAGCAGGACATAGAGAAAGCCGATGACCAGGTCGATCTGGCCGCTGTTCTGCAGGATTCGAAACAGGCCGGCGCCGGCGAAGCTTCCCACCACGCCGCCGGCGATCATGACCAGCCCCATTTTCAGGTCGACGCCGCCGCGCCGCATATGGGCATAGACCCCCGACACGGAGGAGCCGGTGATCTGGGTGGTGGCGGATGCCACCGCCACGGTCGGCGGGATACCGTAGAAGATCAGCAAGGGCGTGGTGAGGAAGCCGCCACCGACACCGAACATTCCGGACAACAGCCCGACCAGCCCGCCCAGCGCCACGATCAGGAGCGCGTTGACCGCTAGGCCGGCGATGGGAAGATAGATGTCCATGTGGTTGCGGTGCCGACGCTAGCCGCATTTCGGCGGCAAAACCAAGGCAGGCCCGCGCATTTTCGCGGAAGGTCAGAAGTCTCCGGCCAGAGTGACCACCGCGCCCGATCCCGGCGCGGCGTTGCCGGCCACATTCAATCGATAGTCGAGATGCGCGCGCATTCGCTGGCCGACGCGCATTGAGAGGCGCGGACCGACATCCAACCGATTGATTCCGGGCTGCGCTCCGCCCCATGCCCCGATCCCCGCCGAAAGGTTTCGCCACAAGGGACGACTGACCGCTACCTGGCCGTCTACGAACCAGTCCGGATTGTTGAAATCCACCACGCCCGCTTGAACGTAACCGTCGAGTGTCGACTGCCACGGCATCGGGCGGCCATAGACACCGCCCTCCGCCAACGCGGCGAAGGCATTTCGCCCATATTGCTTGACCGCGTGCCTGCGCTCCAACGTGACCGCCACCGGCCAAGCCGCGAACGGCTGGTACCGAACCCCCAAGGCAGCCTCCGCACCGCGCTTGCTATTGACCGGCGCGCTTGATCGGAGGGTCGCGGCGATCCGGGGCGTGAAGTTCCACATCAGCCGGGCACCAGCTTCGCTCCCGCCCAGCATTCCCCGACCGGCTAGGCTGTCCGGACCGCCATGGCTGCGCATCATCGCCCAGCCCGTTACCGACAATTGCTTGAGACCGCGCGTTCGGGTGGGCGGTTCGAAGGAAGGCGTGGCCTGCACGGTCGGACGGAACGCAAGATCGGGGGCCACCCCGGGGCCAGCCATCACTTCGTGCTGAACCATATTATCGCGCGGTTGGCCCGGATATGGATTCACATAGAAGATCTGTGGCGGCTCGCTCCGCGCGGCCCCTGCGTTCACGGGCACATAAACCGGGTAAGGCACTAAGCCGGCGTTCGTCGCGTAAGCAGGATAGGGAGCGGGAGCGGCAGGGGTCGTGCCCGGCCAATATGCGCCGCCGCCCATCGCAACCGGCTGGATCGCCGGAAGCACAGTGGGCTCGATCGGCGGAAGCAAGGACGCTCGCCGCGCGGACGACGTATCGAACTCCAGTGCCTTGGCGCCGGGGACGATCCCCAGACTGATGGCGCGCACGCCTGCCCAAGCGAATATCGCCAGCCCGAGGAAACGGATCGACTTGCTCACGATGATACGACTTTTGCGGGATAGATGTGATGCGTCTTTTCCCATCGCCGCGGGCCGCCGGCCGAATGGATCATCAGCGCACGATGCGTCGCAAGGATGGCGATAACGTTCGCGACTACGGCCCGCGGCACCGATCGCAAACCTTCGCGCCATCCATGAACTAGGGCGGTGCAGCTGGCCCGCATCACGAGGCGCCAGGCAAGGATCATGGCATTGATCATCATCAATGTGCCCAGCACCGGAGAAGATGGGACCGCGACAGGTGCGCCAAGTGCCGCCGCGAATGCGATCTGCGCCCACAGGGCGGCTGCCACATAGCTCGCCAGCAACAGCATCGCGGCCAACGGTCCCTTGCGATCGCGCATCCGCATCCAGCGCTCGCCGAGCCCGCCGTTCCAGCCCAGCCGGTCCCACCCGCTGAACGCGATGCCGCCGATCCATCGCGCTTTCTGCCGGACTGCGGCATCGACCGTCGCCGGGAAATGTCCGCGGCTGGCGACGACGGCGCGACTGCCCGGCGATTCAAGCATGCGGACGAACATGGTCTTGAGCCCAATCCCGCCAAGCCGGAGGCCCAGCTCATAATCCTCGGTCATGCTTGCGCCATCGAAGGGCCGGCCATCGTGGCGTAGAGCCAGTCGCTCCAGCGCCACTCGGCCGATCGCGCAGCCGACCCCCGCCAGCGGGATCGCGGCCCCGACCGCCTCTCTAACGACCAACTCCTTGACGTGGCTTTCCGCGAACTCGTCGGCATAATGTCCGGCCACCCAGCGCGAACTACGGTCGATGAGAGGCACAACCGGAAGCTGGACGAGTGCAGCATATTCGATCAGCCGGTCGAACAGCTTTAGCTCCAGCGGATGAACCACATCTTCCGCATCGTGGAGCACGACCGCCTTCGCGGACCGGCCGATCGCCTCCTCACGGACCTGAAGCGCCGCGAACAGATGGTTCAGGCAGTCTGCTTTCGTGGTCGGTCCGTCCGCATTCACCTCGACGGCGACGACCCGCGGGTCAGCAACGCTCTGGATGGCCGCTCGCGTGCCCGGATCATTGCGATAATGGCCGACGAAGATCGTATAATCATCATGTTCGAATCGCTGGAGGCTCGCGCGCAGCATCGGCGCGATCACGGACGCCTCGTCCCAAGCCGGAACCAGCACCGCCAGCCAGCCCGGTCGAAGCGGTGTCGGCAGGCGATCAGCGAACATTCGCGGAAAGCGCGAGTAGATGACGGCCGAGCGCCAGGCCTTTCGAGCGAAGTAAATCAGATCAACGATTAAATCGTCGATAGATAATATTAAGAATCCGACAGCCGCAAAAAGTGACAGTTCTGCGCAAATTTCGATAAGCAGAAAAGAAAAAAGCGACATAACGCTAAGAGCGTTCCGTCAGGACGCCAGAATTTCCGCGCAACAATTTGCGAGTCTCCCCAGATCGCAAAGTAACCGAGCGCGCGGTTCATGTCATAATGGATCTATTTGGGCAAGAGGAGCGTGTACTCGCTTAAAAATTGCGGAGGTATCGCTCCGGGCGTTGTGTAGCATTACTACTACATTGATGCAGGGAGCGGCGACGAACGCTTCGGGCTCGCGAGGCTCGGGGAGATTCTTAGAATGTATGGCGCGAGTATCCACGCACCCAGAGCGATAAGCGAGGCGGCAATTCCATCCCAGGCATAATGCCAGCCCAGATGAACTGATCCGACAAGGATGGCCACGAAATAGATCCATCCGATCCACTGGAGGCGAGGGAAGTAGGCGCGAGCGACGAACGCGACCCACAAGGCCACGGCAACATGCATCGACGGCATTGCAGATATGCCCCCGCCTGGCTTTCCTCCGCCGGACATGTAATCCGTCCACAGATAGTCGCGTGCCGATGCAACCCAAGGCTCAATTGGCATGGCCGCAAATTGGTCGCCAAGCCCGAGATGTGAATAGAAAACCGGTCCCGCCGATGGCATCGCATATTGAAAAAGACAGCCTGTGCTGGCGGTCAGGAAATAAGCTAGCATAGCGCGAGATCTCACGCGCGAGCCGGCTGCCAGGATGACAGCAATCAAGGTCCCGAATTTTACGAATGCCCAAGTCACGTAACAGCTGTCGAGAAAGGTCGTTAACGAACCGAGTAATTCGTGGCTGACAATCCACGGGTCACGGCCGAACAGCATCCGGTCGGCCTCGGCAAGAGGCAAGTCGGCCCAAAAACCCTTCGTGAGAGGGAGCATGGTCTTCAGCCAGGTCAATGCCCCGATTTGCATACCAACCAGCACGCATCCGAGCACGATTCCGAGCATACGCGGCCAAGACTGGCGCGCGTCCACAAAGAGGCGCCTCGTAGGATGCGCTTCTCCATCCCAGGCATATCGGCCGATACGGATGAGTAGCACGGCGACAAGTATTAAGGACGATATCGTCAGTGTCGTTATGACATAAGATTTCGTTGGAATTTCGTACCGGAAGCCAACCGTAAAGCCGATCGCGAGCGCAATGACATACTCGATCGCGACAATTGCAATTGCCGGAACAACCCAATCCAAAGCGCGCCCCATCGGCGCAGCTTATCATCAATAGCTTAATTGTCAGCCATGGTTCGTATTGCTAGCCACGGAGACTCAGTGGGAGGGCGACGCAGTGACGGGATGCAGCAAAATCGCTCTGTAGCCATTCAAATATGGATCATTGGCGCATTAGCGCCGGCCGCTCTCTTTTTTGTGGGAGATTTCGGCAAACATGACTTTGCGCTGCTGTGGGCAGCTGCGAAACTGCTTCTGTCGGGAAATGCGGAGAGCATCTACAGCCCCGGCCTAGCACAGGTATTGGCGGATGGATGGGACTGGGGTGCCGCCGCCGTTTTTCCCTATCCGCCCCATGCCCTGTTCTTCTTTTTGCCCTTTGCTTTGGTCCCTTATATCCCTGCCTACCTGGTCTGGAATGCGGCGACTGCGGCATTCTTTGTCTGGACCGCGCGACCCTTCTTGCCTGAGCGGTTCCCGCCCGTTTTGACCATTCTCACGCCTGCCGCCCTGACGTGCTTCGATTTCGGACAGACCGGCTTTCTCATGGGAGGGCTGTGGTTCATGGCCTTTCGCGGCAAATGGTGGGCGGTGGCCTTCCTTACCTTCAAGCCACATCTCGGCTTCCTAAGCATATTGTCCCTGCGTGGCCGCAAATCATTGATGCTTGTGGTGGCATTGTCTCTCGCACTTGTGGTGGCCAGCGGAATATTCTTGGGTTGGCGATTATGGCCCGCATTCATTGAGCAGGCGATCGGTCACGGCGAGCGCGTCGGATCGACTAAGCGATGGTTGTTCGCCGGCGTTGCACCCGCAATGGCCTATGGCTTTGTGGGGTGGGTGCCTTTTGCCCTTGCCGGCGCGCTAATGCTCGCCCGGAAAGTGAATATCTTCACCGCCGCGACGGCGTCCTTTCTTATTTCGCCTTTCGGGTTTCACTACGACATGACTGTCGCAAGTCTTGGCTTTGGAGTGCTCATTTTCAACAGTTGGAATCGCATGCCGATGCACCACCGCATTCCCATTGCGCTTGGATTCTTATCCCCCGCAATTGCGCTAGTTGGCGCCTGGTGGATTCCGCCATTGCTGTTGTGGTCGCTTTGGACCCAGATCAAATATGATTTTGAACCTCCATCCCGTTGATCTCGTCGCAGATCGACCACAGCCTACGCGAAATCGAATCCGGACTATGGAACGACATAGGCGTTAAAACCTTTACTCTGCGGTAACGATGTTTCGCTTACTAAGCGCCCATGACAATGAATCCGATCGAACAGGCCGTCCAACCTATCCAGCAGAAACTGCGCGCCAAGTCGGCGTCGCTTCTGATGTCGATCGAAGGTGGGCTTCCCCGCATCATGACCCTGTGGTTGGCGCTGGCGATGGCCGGCTGCACTATCCGCATCATCGCCAGCCCGCTGAAGACCGCTCCCGACCTCTCGACAATCATGCCATATGTGCTGCTGGTCGGTGCGCCGTTGCTGTCGATGGCGCTGGCTCTCTATTGGTTCCGCGCGGGCGACCAACTACCGCAGCCGGTCTACCGGCTGGCGATTGCCGGTCGCTGGAGAAACGTAAACGCAGCCGAAGCACGCAGCCACCCGCTATATGGCAGCAGCGGCATCATGGTGTCCTTGCTGGTTGGCATGCTCTTGAACGTCCCCGTGCGATCATTGGAGTATCTAGCTGCGATGCCGGCGCTCGCAGGCCCTGTACCAGAGTGGCTCTCGACGTTGCGGCTGATGATGACCTTGGACGTGGTCCTGCTCAGCAGTCTATACACCATCGCCTTTGTCG
The DNA here is from genome assembly GCF_023516455.1 of Sphingomonas caseinilytica. Lineage (GTDB taxonomy): Bacteria > Pseudomonadota > Alphaproteobacteria > Sphingomonadales > Sphingomonadaceae > Sphingomicrobium > Sphingomicrobium caseinilyticum. The sequence continues at coordinate 469,839 of NZ_JAMGBA010000002.1, forward strand.
CCGCGCTGCGCCGGGTCCCACTGTTTCCGCGTCTGCTCGTTGCAATTTGGGCGATCGATATCGCCATGCAGCTTGGGATTGCCCAGGCGGTCGCGGGCACTGGCGGTCTGCCAACGAACGTAGCCAATGCGCTGCACACGCTTCTCGACGGGAACGTCAAGAAAGTGATGATCAGCGTATGCCTCTGGCTACCCTATCTTCTCCTGTCCAAGCGGGTGAACATCACCTTCCGTAATCGCGTCGAAGCTTAGGATTGGAGCTTTAGGTTAAGCGCCTGCGACTCGGTGCGACTCGGCGTCGATCTGTGGAAAACTTCACGGGATGCCTGTCGGTGCGCGACCCTTAACTTTCGATAATAGGGCAAATGGGGCGCAGACTCTGTCCCCAATTGGAACGGAGCGCGGCGCAAAAGAGCCTGCACCTTCATTTGCTCGCATTCACACAATTGTTGGTTTTCTGCCAAAAATCCGGCGAATCTTGTTATCAAATAAATTAACGGGAATTAAATTCGCATGCTTGACAAAAAGTTAAGGAAGGCAGAGCGTTGCCCTAGTCGAGCGGCCGGGGGGCCGTTGTAAATGACTGCGGGGGCAAGCGAATTTTCGCATGGCTTCCTATAGTCTGAATTGAGTGCCGCCCCCTTAGGCGTGAGACGTCCCGACCGGTCGCAGTGGACCGGGGGGCTATTTGTAAGGGGACGGACAATGAAGAACTTCATCAACATGCTTCGCAACAAGCGCGGTGCTTCGGCCGCCGAATATGCGCTGATCCTCGCCATTATCGGCGCGGTCATCGCGATTGCCGCTCTGGGCCTTGCTGACTCGATCGGCAGCGCCATGAACGATACCGCAAGCTGTATTGCTGATCCGGTTTCGTCGAACACGAAGTGCTAAATGCCTTGGAGCGGCCCCGTTTTCTGCGGGGCCGCTCCTAGTTTTTATTTGGGCGTTAGGACAGCGCCCGAAATAGTGTAGAGTAACCACCTGCTCTTGCGGGGGAGCCAAGAGATGAAGCGCCAGACGATCATCGCATTGGGTGTTGCGATCATTTTGGGGTTGGTCGCAGTCTTTGTTGCAAACGCCTATATTAGCGGACGGGAGCGGCAAATGGAGGCCGCGACGCCGACCATGACCCGGATCGCGGTCGCTTCGCTTCCATTGGCCTATGGCACGGAAGTGACGCCGGACAAGGTCAAGTTCGTGCCCTATCCAGCCGCAAGCCTGCCTCCGGGCACCTACAAGACAATTGCTGAGCTCTTGCCGCAGGGTAAGCGCCGCGTGGCGCTCCGGCCGATCCAGCCCAACCAGCCGCTTCTGGCCACGGATCTTTCCGGCGAAGGCCAGAATGCCTCGATAGCAGCTCTGCTACCGGACGGCATGCGGGCCGCGACGGTTCGCATCAATGACGTTTCCGGGGTTGCCGGATTCGTGAAGCCAAACGACACGGTCGATGTGCTGATTACGCGCCAGCCACTTACGCCCGACGGTTCAGGCCAGCAGGTTACCGATGTGCTTCTGCAAAATGTGCGTGTCATCGCCATGGGTTCGGACGCTGTCGGTGCGGACGGGCAGCCAAGTCCGACCAATTCGACCACGCTGGAGGTCACTCCGGTAGACGCACAGAAGTTGGTCCTGGGCCAGCAATTAGGCCAGTTGAGCCTCGCGCTAAGGAAGCCGGGCGTCGAGCAGAACATACCGGTCGTCGAGACGGTCAGCTTGAATGACCTGCGCTATGAACTTTATGGCGCGAAGCCGGCAGCCGCGCCATCACCGGAACGTAAAGCCCAGGTCGCCCGGCTGACCCAGCCGCGCCGTGCTCCGCCGGTTCGCCGCGCAGTCGCGCCGGCGCCGCCGTCGACCAATACCATCAGCGTTACCAGGGGTGTGGAAACCAAGGATTATGAGGTGGGGGGCTATGCTCAATAGGGGGATCAGGGGGGCCGCGCTTGGCGTGGCCATAGCCATCGCGGCGGCAGCTTTCGGCGCCGCTGTGCCGGCCAATGCCCAGGTCGCTGTCAGCGAGGCTGACGAGATCCGGGCGGGCGAACTTGCGGTTCCGCTCAACAAGAGCCAGGTACTGCGCACCGACCGGGCGTTCGCCAAAGCGCTTATCGGCAATCCGGAAATTGCCGACGTCCTGCCGCTCAGCGATCGCTCCCTCTACGTGCTTGGCAAGAAGATGGGCACGACCAGCCTCACGCTCTACGACCGCAACAATATGCTGATCGCGGTCGTCGACGTCGCAGTCGGGCCGGACGTCATCGGCCTCAAGCGCCAGTTGTCCGAGCTCATCCCAGGCGACGGCGTTGGAGCGCGCATCTCCAATGATTCCATCATTCTCGAAGGCATGGTGAGCTCCGCGCCCGCCGCGGACCGCGCGGTGCAGCTGGCCGAAACCTATGCCCCGGGCAAGGTCGTCAATCTCATGTCGATCGGTTCGGCCCAGCAGGTGATGCTGGAAGTCCGCTTCTCGGAGATCAAGCGCGGCGCGCTAAAGGATCTCGGCTTTTCGATGTTCGTCCAGGGCGGCGGTACCCACGGCTTCAACAGCGCGTTCGGTAACGGTGCTACGCTCAGCGGGGACGGCGGCGAGACGACGACGACCGTAACCGATCCGGTGACCGGCGCGATCACAAGCACTACGTCGCCCAATCCGCCGGTGCTCGGCCTTAGCGCAATCACCAGCGCGTTCGGCATCCTGACGCGCAACTTCAACATCTTCGGTCTCGATGTTCAGGCGGCATTGAACGCGCTCGAAACCAGGGGCGCGATCACCACCTTGGCCGAACCGACCCTGGTGGCCCTGTCGGGCGAAACCGCCAGCTTCCTGGCCGGCGGCGAGTTCCCGGTTCCCGTCGCGCAGAGCGGCGGCAGCTCGACCGGCATTTCCAACAACACCGCCATCACTGTCGAGTTCAAGCCCTTTGGTGTCAGCCTGGCATTCACCCCGACGGTGCTTGCCGACGGCGTCATCAACATTGAGGTGGCGCCCGAAGTCAGTGCTATCGACGTCAGTTCATCGATTGTCGTCGGCGGCCTTCGTATTCCGGGGCTGTCGACCCGCCGCGCCCGCACGACGGTCGAACTTCGCGATGGCGAAAGCTTTGCCATGGCCGGCCTCATCCGCCGCGACTTCAAGGACACGGTGAATCAGTTCCCCGTCCTGGGATCGATCCCGATCATCGGCAGTCTGTTCCGTTCGACCAACTTCCAGAACGAAGAAACCGAGCTCGTCATCATTGTCACGCCGCGGCTGGTGAAGCCCGTCCGTGCAGCGGCAATGAAAGTGCCGACCGATCGCGCCACGCCGCCGAACGAGGCCGACTTCTTCCTGCTCGGCAGGACGGACGGCGCGGTCGGCGTCAACCCGCTGGCACCGACGCAGCCGTCGCCGGTCGGCCGGCCGATCGGCGCACCGGCGCCGGTTGATGGAGCTCCTCCGGGAGGCATGGCGACACTCGATCCGAGCCGTTTGGAAAAGGATTATGGCCATGCGCTTTAATGCCAAGCAGATACTGTTCGCAGCACTGCCGGTAATGGCCTTGGCGGGATGCGCACCTGTCGATCCCGGTCTGGGCGAAGCCGTTCGCTACGACATGGCGATCCAGACGGTGAATCCAGACCCCGTCTATCCGGAAGATGGTGCGCAACCGGGCGACAGTGGCGAGAAGGGTGCAAAGGCAGTCAAGGCCTATCGGACCGGCGAAACCAAGGATTTGAAGATACAGAGCAGCACTAGCGCCAGCGGCGGTGGGCCTCAGTAAGGATGATGCGGTATGAGGCGGCCCTCATTCTGGGTTGGGAACAATAGCGGGGCGGTCGCGCCGACCGTCGCACTGTCGCTCTTTGCGCTGATTGGCGCTGGCGGGATCGCCTTCGACTATGCCCGCCTGGCCACCTTGGACACCGAATTGCAGAACGCTGCCGATCAGGCAGCATTGGCTGCCGTGACGCAGCTGGATCAGCAGTCCGGAGCGATCGCCCGGGCAACTGCTGCGGCTCAGTCGTTGCTGGCCAATCAAACGCTGATGGCGAATGATAACAACGCCAGCGGCCTCGTCGCTGCAGTCTCTGCCGTGGTGTTTTACGCGACCAAGGCGGATGCGGAGGCGGCCAATGGGCTCAATTGCCCGACAACCAACGCCATCGATCCTACCGCATCGAACGCTAACGCGACGGCCAAGTTCGTCTGCGTTCGAATGGCCGATCGCGTTGCCCGCTATGCGCTTACTCCAGTCACCGCCGCATTTTCATCTGGCAATATTTCGGCGATGGCGGTTGCCGGTCTCGGCACGGCGATCTGCAAGGTTCCGCCGGTCATGATCTGCAATCCTGACGAGCCAACCGGCAACTCAGATAAGAATCTGGATTTCGACATCGCTTCCCGGATTGGAGCGGGGCTGCGGCTGATTTCGGTAGGCAATGGCAATACGGCCTGGGCGCCGGGCAATTTCGGCTATCTCGATACCGGCTCGCCGACGTCAAACCCGAATGTCGAGCTTCGCCAGGCGCTCGGGTGGGTCACTCCTCCCGGTGACTGCTCTGGCCTCGCGGGCGTCAAGACTCGTACCGGCGCGGGCACGCCGGTAACTCAAGCGCTCAATACCCGCTTCGACATCTATGAAAAGGCCAATACCGGGAACGGCAATGCCGCCTCCTGTCCTAGCGGGGCAACCTGCCCAGCCTCAATCAACACAGTCAAGGACGTAATCCAGAAGGGCACGCCAAACCAAGCTAACAAATGCGGCGTCGCCAACAATGAGTGGGAGCTTCCACCTTCGGGTCAATACTATGGCAGCGGCAACGTCCCGGCGCCGTCGAATACGACGGACCTGACACAGACCGAGGCAGACACCATCAAGGCGATGGGCTACCCCCGCGACAAGTGCCACGCCATTTCGCAAAATGGCAGCTGCACTGCCGACAAGGTCGGAAATGGCGCCTGGGATCGCGGCGCTTATTTCCGCGTCAACTACGGCTGGACGGCCGCCCAATGGCCTGGTTACCTCGCCACGGGGACAAACTCCATTCCGATTACCAACACGACGCCCTCTCGCTACCAGGTCTACCGGTGGGAAGTCGCTAATCGGGGGACGACGATCGGGGGCAAGGTAATCCTGGGTCCACGCGTATACGGTTCAGGCCCCAATGGAGAAACCGCATTCGGCACGCCGGTTTGCTCGCAGCTTCAAGGCTATGGAAGTGGAATGGTTCCTGGCGGCAACAATGTCGACCGGCGGCGGATCTCGACCGCCGTCATCAATTGCAATGCCTGGAACGTCCATGGCGGAGGCGGCACGGTCTATGGTGTCGTAAAATGGATCGAGCTTTTCCTGGTTGAGCCTTCGCTTCAGCGAGACCGCACGGATGTGAATGACGTCTATGCGGAGTTCATTGGCCAGACCCAGATGGGAGCAGGCTCCTCTGCCGGCCAAGTGGTAAGGCACGACGTGCCCTATCTGGTGAAATGATGACTCGCCGTTCGCTTCTACGGGACCGGTTGGGTTCGGCAGGGGCCGAAATGGCGCTGGTCGCCCCCTTGCTGTGCGCAATCATGCTTGGCTCGGTCGAACTCGGCAGCTTCTTCTACAATGAGCACATACTGACCAAGGCCGTACGCGATGGCGCGCGCTATGCTGCCCGCCGGAGCTTCAGCTTCTATGAAAGCGGCGGAAACTGCGCCAATCCAACCGACGCGACCTTGATTGCGAACGTAAGGGCGTTGGTGCGGACGAGCCTCTTGTCGGCCGGCACAGATCGATTTCCCGATATCCAGGACAGCGACATTACGGTGACCGCCGCTTGCAGTGCCACGGTTTCGGGCCAGTCCATGAGCGGCATTTACCAGGGGCGCACCGGCGGAACTGCGGGCGCTCCCGTTGTGACGGTGACAGCCAGCATTGACTACAACCCGGTAATCGGCGCCTTCGGGTTCACCGGCGCCGGTCTCAAGCTCAACGCCAGGCAACAAGCGGCGGTGATGGGCATATGATGCGCCGCCTGCTCCTCGATCGAACTGCGTCGAGCGCCGCCGAGTTCGCGCTCGTCTTGCCGCTGCTGATCCTCTTCCTGCTCGGCATCATCGATGGCGGCCGGTATTTGTGGGAGGTCAACAAGGCCGAGAAGGCCACGCAGGCGGGCGCCCGCGTCGCGATCGTTACGGACGTGATCTCGACTGGCCTGGGCACCCAAGGTTATGTTGGCGTTGGCGGATTGACGCAGGGCGACCTTATTCCTGCCAGTGCGCTGAGTGACCTCGTTTGCACGCGTACGGCCTGCACTTGCACCGGAAACTGCCCGACGAACTTCGCCACAACGGACTCGGCTAGTTTCGACCGTATTGTCGCCCGCATGCAGTTGATGATGCCAAATATGAGCGCGAACAATGTCACAATAACCTATCGCGGGTCCGGCCTCGGCTTTGCCGGCGATCCCAATGGCATGGAGATCGCCCCGCTGGTTACGGTCCAGCTGTCCAATATCCGGTTCAAGCCGCTGGTCCTGTTCAATTTCGCGACAATCACTCTTCCACCATTCCGCACCACGCTGACGTCCGAGGACAGCAGCGGCACGGTGTCAAATTGAGGTTATGATGAGCGTGCATTCCCCTGATAATTCCAACGCGCAATGGATGGCCGATACTGGCCCTGCCCCTGTGCGGCTGTTGCTTGCCGGAGTTGATGGGGAAGCGAGCGAGCTCGTCGGTGCTCGCGCCTCCGGCTTCCCGCTTGATCTTGTGATCGTCGAAACGGCCCAGCCAGTGGAAAATTCGATCCTGGATGGGGCTGCCGCGGCAGTGGTCCAGGTGACGGAAGGCGACGAGTTGTCGATTGCCCGATTCAAGAATCTGGCGGCGGGACCGGTCCCGCTGATCGCTGCCGCTTTTGAGCCGTCGCTCGCATTTGTGCGCTCGCTCGTGCGTGCCGGAGCACATGACGTTGTTCCACTGCCGCTCGACCTGGCGGAGCTTGAAACCGCGCTGGATCCCATTCGCCGGATGGTAACAAGTCGCGGGCCGCGGCCGCGCGCCGGGCACCAGAAGATTGTCGCGGTGATCAAGAGCGAGGGCGGCGTCGGGGCAACGTCCCTGCTTGGCCAACTCGCGACGCGCTTTGCTGCTGCAGAATCAAAGGCCGGCCGCGAAGCCTGTTTGATCGACCTTGATGTCCAGTTTGGCGATGTCGCGATTCAACTCGGACTCCAGCCGAAGCTGACGTTCGGGGACTTGCTGCAAGCCGGGAAGCGGCTTGACGGCGAGATCCTGAAGTCGGTCGCGATCACCCATTCGAGCGGTTTGCATGTTATTCCCGCTCCGCGTGAAATCATGCCGCTGGAATCGCTCAACAGCGATCAGGTGATTTCAATTCTGGATCTTGCGACCGCTGAGTTTGGAACGGTCTTTATCGACCTTCCGGCTAACTGGACGAACTGGTCGCTGTCATTGCTCGCACGAGCGGACCTCGTGCTGATGGTCACCGAATTGCGCGTTCCAAGTCTTCACCGTGCACGCCGGCAACTGGATCTGCTCGCGAGCCAGGACCTGCATAATCTCGATGTGCGGATCATCTTGAACCGGGCGGAAACCGGCTTCTTCAAGACTCTCGGTCCTGCGGATGCCGAACGAGTGTTGATGAAACCGGTCTCGTTCATGGTCTCGAATGACCATGCGACGATGAGCCAGGCGATCGACCGCGGCGTGCCGTTAGCGGAAATCAAGAAGAAATGCCCGCTGATCAAGGATTTTGAAGCGATGGATCGCGGCGTCGCTGCCGCACTTGGGTTGGAGCGTTAGTCATGTGGCAGATTCGTAAGCCCAAGGATCAGGTCTCGCCGGAAGAAGTAGCGGAGCGGACGGAAGAAGAGCGTCGGATGGTTACCACGGGTGATGCCGGCGCCTTCTCCCACAACGAACTGCACACCGACCTCAAGGTCGAGCTTCATCAGCGGTTGCTGGGACTTATCAATCTGTCGGCCCTCGACAATATGTCGCGCGAACAGATTGAGGACGAGGTTGGGGACATCGTCCTCGAAGAGCTGGATAAGCAACGTCATGCGCTGAACCAGGCGGAGCGCAGGAAACTTGTCGACGATGTGCTCGATGAATTGCTTGGGCTGGGGCCAATTGAGCCGCTGCTCAAGGACACCACCATCACCGACATCCTGGTCAATGGGCATAATAGCGTGTTCGTCGAGCGCTATGGCGTGCTGGAAACGTCTCCGGTCCGCTTCAAGGACGAAAAGCACCTCGTCCGCATCATCCAGAAGATTGTTTCGGCGGTCGGCCGGCGCGTCGATGAATCGGCGCCGATGGTCGACGCTCGGCTGGCGGACGGCAGCCGCGTCAATGCGGTGGTTCCGCCGCTCGCACTCGACGGCGCACTGCTTTCCATCCGCAAATTCGCGAAGGTCCCGATCAGCCTCGCCCGGCTGATCGAGATCGGCTCGGTTCCGGCCCCGGTCGCAGAAGTCCTTAAGGCGGTCGTGGCAGCGCGGCTAAACGTGTTGATTTCGGGGGGCACCGGTTCCGGTAAGACGACCATGCTGAACGCGATGTCGGCATTCATCGACAATCGCGAGCGCATCGTGACGATCGAGGATTCAGCCGAACTCCAATTGCAACAAGAGCATGTGGCTCGCCTTGAAACGCGCCCGGCCAATATCGAAGGCAAGGGTGAGATACTTCAGCGCGACCTGGTCAAGAACTCGCTGCGTATGCGCCCGGACCGCATCATCGTCGGCGAAGTCCGCGCTGGCGAGGCATTCGACATGCTTCAGGCCATGAACACGGGTCACGACGGCTCGATGACAACGGTGCACGCGAATACTCCGCGTGACGCTCTGTCACGTGTCGAACAAATGATCGGCATGAGCGGTGTCGACATTCCGGCCCGTTCGGCCCGAGCCCAAATCGCATCGGCAATCCATGTTGTCGTTCAGGTTGCGCGCCTAAGCGACGGCAGACGCAAATTGATCAGCCTTTCGGAGCTTTCGGGCATGGAAGGCGAGGTCATTACCATGCAGGAGATTTTCCGCTTCCGTCAGACGGGCATATCGGCCGACGGCATTGTACAGGGCAGATTTGAAGCGACAGGTATTCGACCCAGGTTCCTGGATCAGGTCACCTCCCACGGCGTCACGCTTTCACCTGACCTGTTCCGTCCGGACAGGAATTTCGAAGCATGAGCGACATCTGGATCAAGGCGATCATTCTGGTCCTCGTTTTTGCCGCGGTCGTTTTCGCGGTGGAACGGGTGTTGGCGGTCTATATCGGACGCAACATTGAATCGAAGGCCATCAACAAGCGGCTGGACCTGATCGGACGCGGTCATTCCCGCGGCGACGCCATGCAAATGTTGCGGCGCCAGGTCAGCGCGCTTCCGGACAAGCTTCCACCACTCCTGGTCCGTCCGGCAATCGCATTCGAGAAAATGCTGGTGGCTGCCGGCCTGGCTATGCCCACGGGCAGGCTGATGCTGCTCTTGCTGGCAGCGCCGATTGTGATCTTCTTGATGATCATCCTTCTGATGCTGGCTCTCGGTGGAGCGCTTGGTTTCGGCCGGATCCTCATGATCGCCACATTCGCCTTCGTGCTTGGCGCTGCAATCCCGCTGCTGGTGCTGCAGATCAGGGCGAACCGGATGCGTAAGAAGATGCAGGACCAGTTTCCCGTGGCGCTGGACGTGTTCGTTCGCGGCCTACGGGCCGGTCACCCGATCGCTGCCGCATTGGACTTGCTGACCGTGGAAATGGCCGACCCGATCGGCAGCCAATTCGGGATCGTCGTCGACGAAGTGACCTATGGGGCGGATCTTCGAGATGCGCTGACGGCCATGGCGGAGCGCTGGGACCTGGATGATATGCGGATGTTCGTGGTCGCCCTATCCGTTCAAAGCGAGACCGGTGGCAACCTGGCCGAGATCCTCGAAAATCTGAGCAAGGTTATCCGCGAGCGCCAATCGATGATGCTGAAGGTGCGTGCGCTTTCGAGCGAAGGAAGAATGACTGCTGCGATACTGACCGGCCTTCCGGTCATGGCCTTTTCCCTCTTGTTCTTGGCCAACCCGCGTTTCTACCTGGACGTGGCGGACGACCCTGCCTTCCTTCCGGGATATGTTTCGCTGCTTGCGCTTTACGCGATCGGCTTTTTCACCATCCGGCGCCTGATAGATTTGAAGGTGTAGAGCGATGATGGAACTTCTTGCCAACGACATCGTCCGCATGGCCCTATTGGCGCTATTGTTCCTTGCCGTTGTCGCTGTGGTTTATGGCCTGGTGTCGCTGCTGGAAGAGCGGCACGAAATGCATCAGCGCCTGGTCACTAGCAGGACGCCGACGCAACCGGACTTCACCCAGCCGGGGGCTGGGCTTCGGGTACATGACGCGCGCGGTGCATGGGTGTCGCTCGTCACGGCCATTGAGAACGCTGGCATTCCACTGGTCGATACCAAGGATGCGACGATCCGCAGTCGGCTTGTCGCTGCTGGCTATACCCAGGAATATGCGCCGCGTATCTATACCTTGGTCCGGCTCGCGATGGTGATTGGCCTGCCGCTCGGGGCATTCGCTTTGCTCTGGGCCGGCGGAAACTCGCCATCACTCATGAAGCTGTATCTGATCGGGCTGATCGCTGCGGCACTCGGCCTCTATATCCCGAACCTTTGGATCAGGATAAAGGCCGACCGGCGCCAGCGCGAGATCATCAACGGCTTTCCGGATGCACTCGACCTTATGTTGGTTTGCGTCGAAGCAGGTCTTGGCCTTGAGGCCGCATTCAGCCGCGTCGGCATGGAAATGACGCGATCCCACCCGTTGCTCGCGGAACAGCTCGGGGCCGTCGTGCTCGAACTTCGAGCCGGTCGCAGCCAAGAGGACGCTCTTCGACGCATGGCCGATCGCGCGGGCGCAGATGAAATCCGCGCCTTCTCGACGCTCCTTATTCAAAGCCACAAGCTAGGGTCCTCGGTTGCGCAAACTTTGCGGATTTACGCCGCCGAAATGCGTGAGCGCCGTCGGATGCGGGCGGAGGAAAAGGCGCACAGATTGCCAGTTTTGCTATCCATTCCGCTGGTGACATGCATGCTGCCCGTAATGATCGGCGTTCTGATGCTTCCAGCAGTCATTCGAACAATTCGCGTTCTGGTTCCGGCCTTAGGGGGAGACTGAACATGAAAGGCGCATCGCAATTCACCTGCATTGTTGCCGCGATCAGCGTGGCGGCCTGCACCACGGGCGATCTTGCTGTTCGACCGATCAAGTCGAATTTGGCTGAAGGTCGCCAACCTTCCAACGTCCGGGTTGCCGAAGGAAATGCACAGCTGGCACTCGGCAATGTTGCACTCGCGATCGAGGCCTATCGGAAGGCGCTGAGGGAAGAGCCGAACAATGTCGAGGCGATGATCGGCATGGCCAGCTGCTACGACCGAATGGGCCGTCCCGACATTTCGCGCCGACATTATGAAATGGCGCTTGCCGTCGATCCTGCAAATACTGAAGTCTATTCGCATTTCGCCCAGTCCCTGGATGTCCAGGGACAGCGTGACGAAGCCGCACGGGTAAAAGCGGAGCTGGCGGAGCGCGTCGTCGCCCCCGAGACGTCGCGTGAAGTACCTGGCTCGGTTCCCGTGCTGCCGCCGCCACCGGCCCAGAGTGTGACGGTAGCCCTCGCACCGCCGCGCTCCGTGCCGGTGGCGGTTGAGCGCCCGATCGGAAGCGGGATGCGGCTTGAGCGGCTTTCCCTGCGGGAAGTGGCATTGGTGACCAAGCCAGAGCTCAAGTGGGAATCGAAGACGGTGACCCGCACCGCGACTGCGACAACCATTCGGTTTGAAAAGAAGCTGCAGCCGGCAGTTACCCTGCTCAATGCAGCCCGGGTCCAGGGATTGGCCGCAAGGACGCGGGCCTTCTTGTCGCAGCGCGGCTTTGCGGGCGCACGCATCGGCGACGCACCGTCCGTCCGAGGCCAAAGCGTCATTCTATACTCAATGGAAGACTCGGCTCGAGCCGAACGCCTGGCGGCCCAATTCGGCTTCGCGCTGGAACGCAAGGAGGGGGCGAAGTCGGGAGTTACGATCCTGCTGGGTCGCGATGCGGCGCGTGATACTGCGCTTCGCAACCGGGCATGATCCTTTCCCTGTCGCTGGCATTGTTGCTGGCGGACCCGGTCACCGTGGCACCGGCGGCGCCGGCTGACCATCCGTCTCAGATTTCGCTGACAGAGGTTGGACGCGCAATCGGCGCTGGGCGCCTCGACCAGGCAAAGTCGATGCTTGGCACCGCGATCGCCGCCGGCGCCAAGGGTGAACCGGTAGACCGCCTGCTTGCCGACCTGGCCATGGCGCGGGGCGAGTATCAGCAGGCTCTCGGCATTTACCGGCAGCTTCTGGCCAACCATCCTGACGAAGCGCTGTTGCTCGAGCGCGCGGGGATTTCGTCGTTGAGGGTCGCGCAGTTGGCGGAAGCAACCTCTCTGCTGGATCGGGCGACCCGACAGCCGGATGCAAGCTGGCGGGCATGGAACGGCCGTGGAGTTGCGGCGGATCGGCAGGGTCGGTGGGACGAAGCCGATGCAGCCTACGCCAGGGCGTTCGCGCTGGACCCGTCAAGGGCCGAAATCTCCAACAATCAGGGCTGGTCATTCATGCTTCGCGGGCGCTGGCAGGATGCCGCAGCGGCATTCGAACGTGCGGCCACCATCGATCCGAAGCTTCCGCGGCTCGCGAACAATCTCGAACTCGCACGAGCAGCTATTGCCGCCGACCTGCCCCAGCGGATGGTGGGCGAAAGCGATGAATCCTTCTCGGCGCGTCTCAACGATGCCGGCGTTGTCGCCGCTGCCGCCGGCGAAACCAAACGCGCGGAGGCGGCCTTCGCGCAAGCGCTGGAAGTACGCAGCCGGTGGTATGCTCGCGCCGCCGACAATCTTGCCGCACTGGCCACTCCAAAATGACGTTGCTGGCGTCCGCCCCCGACTGGCTGGCGGCGCTCCTCCTTCTCTTCCTGGCATTGGCCGCGCTTGAGGATATTTGGCGCCTGGAAATCAATGATTGGGTGTGCGGTGCAGTCGCGGCCGCCGCCTTTCTAGCCCTGGCGATGAGCGGCCCTGCCGTCGACCTGTGGCAGAACCTGCTGCTGTTCGCACTGGTTCTTGGACTTGGCACATTATTGTTCGTTCGCGGCTGGATGGGCGGCGGCGATGTGAAGCTGCTGGCCGCATGCTCCTTGTGGTTCGATCTGGACCAGGGCTGGAAAATGCTTGTGGCTGTGGCCATCATCGGTGGGCTAGAGACTTTGCTTGTCATGTTGCTGCGTGTGCTGCCCTGGCCGTCCTCCCTTCGGAAGCTCATCGCGTCACTGCGCCACGGTGAGGGGATTCCCTATGGGGTGGCAATCGGTGCGGGCGTCGTACTTATTGGTTTCGCGTCGCGATGATCGTTCTGATGTCACTACTGTTCGCGCCGGCCCTCGTTGCCGCCGATGGGCAATGGGCAGCCTTGCAACAGGGCGGAACTTGCGAGGCCGCCTCGAAAACCGTCGGTGCCAGTTACAAAGATCGACCAGCGGCCCGCGCCAGCATCTCGTTTGACGCCGGAGGTCCCCGGCACGGCCAGTTCTCCGCCAGACTCAGCCGCGTGCCTCGGCCCGGCGCCACGGTGATGCTGCATATTGGCGACCAACCTTTCATGCTGATGACGCAAAACGACATGGCATGGAGCCGCGGGCCCAAACAGGAGCAGGCGATCATAGCCGCAATGCGCAATAGCGGCGGGATGAGGGTGGAGGCCCGCAGCCCCGGCGGCGGCCGGATTGTCGATCGCTATGCGCTGGATGGCGCTCCGCTCGCCATCGATGCAGCAGCTGCCTGCGCTGCGGGACTGGCAAATCACTGAGATTTCACCTACATGGCCCGCCTGCCATGAGTGCCGATACCTCCCTGATGCCGATTCCCGGCCCCGTCGATCCCGTGCCCGTTCCGCGCGCGGCTACCCCGCGTGCCGACGGCAAGGTCGAACTGGTCGGCCTGCCCAAGGAAGCGATCCGCGCCGCCATGGAAGAGGCCGGGCTTGAGCCAAGGCAGGCAAAGCTGCGCGCCAAGCAGGTCTGGCACTGGATCTACAATCGCGGGGTCAGCGACTTCTCCGCGATGACCGATATCGCCAAGGCACAGCAGCCGTGGCTTGCGGAGCGCTTCGCCATCACCCGGCCGGAAGTGGTTGAAGCTCAGATCTCGACTGACGGCACGCGCAAATGGCTGCTTCGCACGCATGATGGTCATGACTTCGAGATGGTGTTCATCCCCGATGCCGATCGCGGAACGCTGTGCGTGTCGAGCCAGGTGGGCTGCACCCTCAACTGCCGTTTCTGTCACACCGGAACGATGACGCTGGTCCGCAACCTCGATCCGTCGGAAGTGGTCGGCCAGGTCATGCTGGCGCGTGACGCGCTGGGCGAATGGCCAAGTTCGCCGGACGGCCGCATGCTGACCAACATCGTCATGATGGGCATGGGCGAACCGCTCTATAACTTCGACAATGTGAAGCAGGCGCTGAAGATCGTCATGGACGGTGACGGCCTCGGCCTGTCGAAGCGCCGCATCACGCTGTCGACCTCGGGCGTCGTGCCCATGATGGACCGCTGCGGCGATGAGATCGGCGTCAATCTCGCCGTGTCGTTGCACGCGGTGACCAAGGAAGTCCGCGACGAAATCGTACCGCTGAACAAGAAGTACGGCATCGAAGAATTGCTGTCGGCCTGTGCTGCATATCCGGGCGCGAACAACGCCCGACGCATCACGTTCGAATATGTGATGCTGAAGGACAAGAACGACAGCGACGCCGACGCGCGCGAGCTGGTGCGCCTGCTCAAGGCCTATAAGCTGCCGGCCAAGGTCAATCTGATCCCGTTCAACCCCTGGCCCGGCGCCCCTTATGAATGTTCCACCCAGGAACGGATCCGGTCGTTCAGCAACATCGTCTTCGAAGCCGGCATTTCAGCGCCCGTCCGGACACCGCGAGGCCGCGACATCGATGCCGCCTGCGGCCAGCTGAAGACCGCTGCGGAGAAGCGTTCGCGCGCGGAGCGCGATCGGGACGCGGCAGCGGACTTGAACACGGCCGCCTGAATCGCCAACCTGCCTCCACTTGGAGGGTGGTACATGTCGATTATCTCCCGTTTGATCGGAACCTTGTTGACGCGCGGGCGGATCACCTTGGTCCAGCCCGATGGCACCCGCGAAACCTACGGACCTGGCGGCGGCAAGGAGCTGACGGTTCGCTTCACGGACAAGAGGGTCGCGTTCGACCTGGTCCGCAATCCGCGGCTCAATTTCGGCCAGACCTATATGGACGGCCGCCTAACCATCGAGGACGGGACGATCCTCGACCTGATGGAGATGATCACGGGCGCCAACCGCTGGGAAGACGGCGGCCAGGGGCGGGCCCTGATGCGCAAGGGCAAGATCAAGGGGCTAAAGAAGCTCTTTCGGCGGAATGACGCGAGCAAATCCAAGCGCAATGTCGCCCATCACTACGACCTACGGGACGAGCTCTACGAACTCTTCCTCGACGGGGACCGCCAGTACAGTTGCGCCTACTTCATGGACCCGGGCAACAGCCTGGAGCAGGCGCAGTCGGACAAGAAGGCGCATATTGCCGCCAAACTCTATCTGAGGCCCGGGATGAAGGTACTCGACATCGGCTCGGGCTGGGGCGGCACCGCGCTCTATCTTAACCGGGTGGCCGACGTGGATGTGCTGGGCATCACACTATCCGAGGAGCAATTAAAGGTCGCTCGCCGCCGCGCGGAGGAGGCCGGCGTTGCCGATCGTGTGAAGTTTGAGCTGATCGATTACCGGTCGCTCGATGGCCAGTTCGACCGGATCGTTTCGATCGGCATGTTCGAGCATGTCGGCTCGGCCCACTATGAGGAATTCTACGCCCAGTGCCGCGAGCTATTGGCCGACGACGGCGTCATGCTGCTCCATACGATCGGAAAGCTGGGTGGAGCAGGCGCGCCGGATCCGTTCACGGACAAGTGGATCTTCCCGGGCTATCACCTTCCGTCGCTTAGCCAGATGTCGGCGGCGAGCGAGAAGGTGCGGCTGATCGCAAGCGACGTCGAAATGCTCCGGCTTCACTATGCGTATACGCTTCGTCATTGGCTGGAGCAGGCGACAAAGGCACGCGACAAGATCGTCGCCATGTATGACGAGCGCTTCTTCCGAATGTGGGAATATTATCTCGCCGGCGGGATCGTGATGTTCGAAAGCGGCGCTGCCTGCAATTATCAGGTCCAGTATATCCGCGACCGCAATGCCGTGCCGATCACGCGCGATTATATGATGGAGGCGGAGGAGCGGTACCGGAAAGCCGATACCGCCCCTGCCAAGGCTGCCTGAGGTTTATTTGCCCTTGAGCTCGGCTACGAGGTGCGGAGCCGGATAGATATTCTCCAGCGCCTCCTGCACCGCGGCGGTCGAAACCACGACGGTCCGGTTGATCGATCCGTCATAGCCGTAATTGCCGCCAAGGCTGTTGATATTGCCGTCGAATGCGGCCCCGATGACGCGGCCCTGACGATCGACGACGGGCGAACCGCTGTTTCCGCCGATGATGTCGTTGGTAGTGACGAAATCGTAGGTGGCTTTAGGGTCGATCTTCGAACGGTTGGCGATGAACGCCGGCGGAAGGTCGAACGGCACTGCACCCGTAGCCCGGTCGAACGTGCCGCCTAGCACTGTCGTGGTGGGGACCATCTTGCCCCGCTCCATCCAGCCGGCGACCTTGCCGTAGCTCACGCGCAGTGTGAACGTCGCATCGGGGTAGGCAGTGTCGCCGTAAGCCGCGAACCGGGCGTCGGCGAGCTTGGCCTGCGCCGCGGTCAGCGGAGCATCGACCTCGGCGTCGAACCGCTTCTGAATCGCGCGATCGTTGGCGTCGATCGACTTTGCATAAAGGATCATGGGATCCTTCGACGCGTCCACCGCCGCCTGGCCGCCTTCCCACAGCGCCTTGCGGACCGCGGGGTCGGCCAGCGTGGTGCCGTTGACCAGGCGCGCGGCCAATCCCTCAGGCGATTCCTTGCCAAGCAGGATCCTGGTCTGCGGATCGTCGGCGCCCAGATATTCGCGCGACTTCGACAGCGACCATTCCATGGTCAGCTGGTCGAGCCACGGATAGATCGGACGCTCGTCGAGCAGGCGCTTCTCAACCAGAGGAAGCGCGGAATCCGAATAGCCCGGGAACCGATCGGCGTTCGGCTTGCCCTTTTCGGCAGCTGCGCGGACCAGGGTCATCGCATATCCGAACAGATCACCTGACGGCAGCGAGAAGCGGTCGGCAATATAGAAGTTGCGGTAGGTCGACATCGCCTTCGCGACATCGCCCCATGGGTTGCCGATCGCCGCATTTCCGGCGCTCGTGGCCTTAAGATCCGCTTCCGCGGCGGCCAGCTTGCCGGTGAACGCCGGATCGTTCAGCGCCTTAACCCGGCCGATGTAGACCTTAAGGCTGTTTTCGACGCCGCCGAGAGTCTCGGCTGCCTCGCGCTCCTTCTCCGGGCTCGACTCCATCGCGGAAATCAAGCGTCCGCGAAGCTCGGAGAAGGCTGCAAGGGTGATCGGCAGCACCAGTTCGCGCTGGAACGCCAGCTGTTCAGAGGTGAACATGCGCTGCGTCGATCCCGGATTGCCGACGACAAAGGTCGCTTCGCCATCGACCGGCGCGCGCGCACTCCATTCCAGGTGCTGCGGCGTGGCGACCGGCCTTCCGTCCTCATAGGCGCGCAGGAAACTCGCATCCATCGAGTAGCGCGGGAAATTGAAATTGTCCGGATCGCCGCCGAACTGGGCGGCCTGAGCCTCCGGCGCCCAGACCAACCGGACGTCCGAATATTTGCGGTAGCTGTAGAGCTTGTACTGACCGCCGCCGTAAAGCGAGACGACCTGGCACCTCGTCTTGGCGGTGTCGGGGCAGCCACTCTTCTCGAGCTGGGCAACGATTGCGGTACGGGCCTTCACGGCCGCCTCTCCGGTCGAATTGGCGATCGCGGCCTTCACCTGCGGGGTAACGTCCCGAATGGAGGTCACCACTTCGGCCTGCTGACCCGCGCACATCTTTTCCTCCTCGCGGGTCCGGGCGGTGAAACCGGTCTTGAGGATATTGTTCTCGGCCGTCGAATTCTGTTCGACGCAGGTCGCGACGCAGTGGTGATTGGTAAGAATCAGCCCGGCGTCCGAAACGAAGCTCGCCGAGCAGCCGCCGGTCAGCCGGACGGCTGCCGTCCGCACCTTGTCCAGCCAGGCCTGGTCCGGGGCCCAGCCGTAGTCGGCCTGCATCTTGGCGGCCGGGAATGCGTCGAAGGTCCACATGCCTTCGTCGGCCTTGGCGATCGATACTGGAAGAGACACGGATGCGAGAAACAGGAAGGCGCGGGACGCACGGGACATCATCAAAAAACTCCAACTTGCCAGCGATTTGGGCGCACCCTGCACGAAAAAGGGCCCGGCGCAAGTGTTGCACCGGACCCCTCGAAACTTGTCGGCCGGATTAGCTGCCGCTCTTCTTTTCCTCGCGCCTTTGCTGGATGATGATCTGCCGGCCGGCACGCCGTTCCTCGGGCGTGATCTGACCGTCCTTGTTGCTGTCCATCCGGTCGAAATGCTGCAGCGCCAAGGCCTCGGCCTCGGCCTGGGTCACTTGCCCGTCCTTGTTGGTGTCGGCCATGGCCAGCATCCCGCCGCCAGGGCCATGCATCTTCATGACGTGACGGCGAACTTCCTTGCCGTCCTTCGGGCTGTTCTTGCGCTCCTCGCGCCTGATCTCGCGGCGCTCCACACGCTCCTCGCGCGCCTTGGTGAACTCCTCCCGGCTGATATAGCTGTCCTTGTTGGCATCGAGCCGGTCGAAGGCGGCGTTGGGATCGCCCATCGCCATTGCGTGACCACCGTCACGGGCCTTGAAATCTTCGAACCGCTTGGCGCGGGAAGCATCGATTTCCGCGGTCGTCACGGTTCCGTCCTTGTTGGAATCCATCTCGCCGAAATGTTCGCGGGCCATCTGCACGGCTTCGGCGCGGGTCGTGACCCGATCGCGCATCGGTTGAGTCATTGGGGTGGTGGGGGTCGGAGTCACCGCCGGAGCGGGCTGTGCGACCGGGGCCGTCTGGGCGAATGCGGTTCCGGCCAATAAGGCCGTTGCAACCATAACAAACTTCTTCATGGGCATGCCCCTCCTCAATCGGAATATAACGAAGCTATGCCCGGCTTGCTGTATGGCGCTTGAACGGTCGGGTGGTTGGTGGCAAGGCGCGCGCCATTCCACTTAAGTTGCGAAGGAAGCGCCCAAATGGCCGATAAGATCAACCGCGTCGTGCTTGCCTTTTCCGGCGGCCTCGACACGAGCGTGATCCTGAAATGGCTTCAGCAGACCTATGGCTGCGAGGTGGTGACGTTCACGGCTGATCTGGGGCAGGGCGAAGAGCTTGGTCCGGCACGGCACAAGGCCGAGCTGATGGGCGTCCGGGCAGAACATATCTTCATCGATGACCTGCGCGAGGAATTCGTTGCCGACTATGTCTTCCCGATGATGCGCGCCAATGCGCTTTACGAGGGGCTGTACCTGTTGGGGACGTCGATTGCTCGGCCGCTAATCGCCAAGCGCCAGATCGAGATTGCGCGCGAGGTTGGCGCCGATGCGGTGAGCCATGGTGCCACCGGCAAGGGCAATGACCAGGTCCGCTTCGAGCTCGGCTATTATGCGCTGGCACCCGATATCAAGGTGATCGCGCCGTGGCGCGAATGGGATCTCGGCAGCCGGACCGCGCTCATCGACTTCGCCGAGAAGAACCAGATCCCGGTACCCAAGGACAAGCGTGGCGAGAGCCCCTTCTCGACCGACGCCAACCTTCTGCACACCTCGTCCGAGGGCAAGGTGCTCGAGGACCCGTGGGCCGAAGTGCCCGACTATGTCTATTCGCGCACCGACGATTTGGTGGCCGCGCCGGATGCGCCTGAGGAAGTCACGATCGAATTCAAGGGCGGTGACGGCGTGGCGGTCAACGGCGAGGCGCTGTCACCCGCAATGCTGCTGACCAAGCTAAACGAGCTCGGCAAGCGCCACGGAATCGGCCGGCTGGACCTAGTCGAGAACCGCTTCGTCGGGATGAAGAGCCGCGGCATGTATGAAACGCCCGGTGGCACCATCTATCATGCGGCGCATCGGGCGATCGAGCAGCTGACCCTCGATCGCGGCGCTGCTCATCTGAAGGACGAGCTGATGCCGCGCTACGCGGAGCTGGTCTACAACGGTTTCTGGTTCTCGCCGGAGCGCGAGATGCTCCAGGCGGCCATCGACCATAGCCAGGCAAAGGTCGACGGCACCGTCCGTCTGAAGCTCTACAAGGGTGGGGTCCACATCACCGGGCGCAAGTCGCCGCACAGCCTCTACAGCGAGAAGGTGGTGACCTTCGAAGACGACGCGGGCGCCTATGACCAGCGCGACGCGGAAGGGTTCATCAAGCTCAACGCACTGCGCCTCCGCCTGCTCGGAAGGCGCGACCAAGGTTGATTCACGCGCCGCACCTCCTGGCCCAGGAGCCTGCGGCTGCCGCGCTGCCGAAGGGAACGCCTCGCCCATGGTGGGAAGGCAGGCCATTCGTCGCTGCGATGATCCTGCTGGCCTTCGTACCCTTGCTCTACCCGCAGATACCACCGCTGGTCGACATTGGCGGCCACATGGGCCGCTACAAGGTGGCGGTCGATGTCGCCAGTAGCCCGATCCTCCAGCAATGGTTCTCGTTTCGCTGGTTGCCGATCGGAAATCTTGGGGTCGATCTGCTCGTCGTGCCCTTAGCCAAGCTGATCGGCGTGGAGCTAGCGACGAAGCTGGTCGTCATGTCCATTCCGCCCATGACGGTTGCGGGGATGCTGTGGGTTGCCCGCGAAGTCCACAACCGCCTGCCGCCGACCGTGGCCTTTGCCCTGCCGCTGGCGTTCGGCCATCCCTTCATGTTCGGTTTCGTCAACTTCGCACTGTCGATGGCGCTGGCATTGCTCGCCTTTGGGCTTTGGCTCCGATTGGGGCGGCTCGGAAAATCGAAGCTTCGGGCGATCCTGTTCGTTCCGATCAGTTTCATCGTCTTCTTCGCCCATACATTCGGCTGGGGCACTCTGGGCCTGTTGTGCTTTTCGGCCGAGGCGGTTCGGCAGCATGATCGCGGACACAGCTGGTGGATGGCGATCATCAGGGCGGCCGTCCACGCATCGGTCATGGCCTTGCCTATTCTGCTGATCCTTTTGTGGCGAAGCGAAGCGACCGGCGGCATCACCAATCGCTGGTTCGATTGGGAATATAAGTGGGAATATCTCCAAAGGATGTTCCGCGACCGCTGGGAAACGTTCGACCTGGCATCGGCAGCGATCGTGCTGGCCGTTCCGCTATTTGCGTTGGTCCATCCCCGCCTGACCCTATCGCGCAACCTTGCATTTTCGGGCCTGATGTTGGCGGCGACCTATGTGCTGCTGCCACGGATCGTGTTCGGTTCGGCCTATGCCGACATGCGCCTGGTGCCGTTCGCCGCCGCGATCCTCGTGTTGGCTATCCGCTTCAAGGCAGAGACGCGTTTCCCGCTGGCCACATGGCTAGCGATCGCCGCGGTCGGCTTCATGCTCATCCGGCTGACCGGAACGACTACGAGCATGGCGATCGCTGGACGCAAGCAGGCGGAGCAGCTCGAGGCGCTCGATCATATCGAAACCGGATCGCGGCTCGCGGTTCTGGTCTGGGACAAGTGCGAACAATGGTCGCTTCGCCGGTCCGACCACCTCGGCGCGATCGCCACGGTCAGGAAGGAAGCCTATACCAACGATCATTGGCCGATGGCGGGCTCAACCTTGATGAAGGTTCGCTATCCGCAGGCCGGTTGGTACCAGCGCGATCCGTCGCAAATAGTTCGCGATCCAGGCTGCCGGCACGAAGGCTGGGCCGTGCGCGCGGCGCTTGCGAACCTCCCGCGCGGCGCTTTCGACTATTTGTGGCTGGTGGATATGCGGCCGATCCCGCGCGAATGGGTCAGTGACTGGCGGCCGATCTGGGCCACCAAGGATTCCATCTTACTGAAGAAGATCCCGATTACCGAGATCGACGAAGAACAGCGACTAGCGACACCCCGAACGGCATCGGAACCCGCCCGATAATTCCTCGCTCGAGGCCGAAGACGCCGTCGAGCAGCTTGTTGACGAAGGGCGATGGCATCGCGTCGTCGCTGTCGTCCTTGCCCGTCAACTTGCCCATGAAGCGAACGGCCGCGATCGGCGGGAACAACAGGCTGTTGAACGGCGACAGCAGCTCGATCGAATAGCCTGCCTCTTCCGCCAGCCGGCGGATCTCGCCCTTGCGATAGCGGCGGTGATGGTGATGAACGACGTCGTGCGCGCTGAACATCCACGGATTGATCGGCACGGTCAGGAGCAATGCGCCGCCGGGCTTCAGCAACTGATAGATGGCGCGGAGCGAATTCTTGTCGTCCGGGACATGTTCGAGGACGTCCAATAGCGCGACAAGATCATAGGCACCCTGGGGGAACATGGAGAGATCCGGAAGCGCAGCTTCGACGACGGGACGGCCAAGTCGCTCGCTGGCAAGTTCCCGGGCGATGGGGTCGAGCTCGCTTGCCTCCACCTGGCCGAAGCGCGACAGCATCGCCAGATTATGGCCAGTCCCGGCGCCCAGCTCCAATACTCGCGCATTGTTCGGCGGGCGAACAATCCGCTCGATCAAGCCGTCGAGAATCCGGCGGCGCGCCGTGAACCACCAATGCTGGCTGTCGAGCTTGGCCATCTGCTCATAGACCTTACGCTCCATCAGTCGCCGCCGATTGTTTCGCGGATGACGTAGAGCGGCCGTCCTTTGGCTTCGGTCAGGATCCGGCCGACATATTCTCCAAGCACGCCTAGCGACAGAAGCTGAAGGCCACCGAGGAACAGCACGGCGACCATCAGCGATGCGTAACCGGGAACATCAATGCCCGAAGTAAGGGTAACGATGATGATATAGACAGCGTACGCAAGCGCTCCGAGGGCAACCAGTGCGCCGAGATAGCTCCATACGCGAAGCGGCAGGGTCGAGGCGGACGTGATCCCGTCGATGGCAAGCGTCCAAAGCTTCCAATAGTTGAACTTGGTCTTGCCGACCTTCCGTTCCTCGCGGTGATACAGGACCGCCGCCTGCCTGAAGCCTGCCCAGGCAAACAGGCCCTTCATGAAGCGATTGCGTTCCGGCATTTGCCGGATCACTTCGACCACCTTGCGGTCGAGCAGCCGGAAATCCCCGGCATGCTCCGGTATCTTGTCGTCGCTCAACCAATTATGGGCGCGATAGTATAGGTCCGCAGTCAGCCGCTTGGGCAGGCTGTCGGTCTCCCGGTTGTCGCGAACGCCGTAAACGACGTCAAAGCCGGATCGCCATTGGTCGAGCATCTTTGGAAGCGCTTCGGGCGGATCCTGCAAGTCGACGTCAAGTGGGACGACGGCCAGCCCTCGGGCGACCTCCAATCCGGCAGACAGTGCGGCTTCCTTGCCGAAATTGCGCGAAAGCGAAATCGCCCGGATGCGCGGGTCGACGGCATTTGCCTTGCGGATGATTTCGAGGGTTCGGTCCTCGCTGCCGTCATCGACGAACAATATTTCGAACGACTTGGAGGCCGGGTCGGCCAGGCCCTGGAGCACCGGTATCAGGCGATCGAGGCATGGCCCAATGGCTGCTTCCTCATCCTTTACCGGGATGATCAAGCTCAGTTCGACGGCGCTCATGAATATACGTACCGGCGATGGAGGGCGAAGGTGATCAGCGGGGTGACGAAGATCATCGGGATGGTGGGCCACCAGGTCGGTCCGCCCATTTGCTTCACAAGCACCCAGATGAAGCCCTGGTTGATGACATAGCCGAGAACATTGACGGCGAGGAAACGCCCCATCCGGATATGGTGCTGATCGCGCGTTCCATGCCCCTTGAAGCTGAACTCGCCATGAGTGACGTAACTTATGACAGAAAAGGCCAGGAAAACGATGGTAAAGCTGACCATCGGATCGACATGGAGAAAGTCTGTAATCGCCCAATAGCTCGCGGCCACCGCCAAGGTGATTGCGAAGCCGGCCAGGGCATAGCGGATCAACTGCAGCAGCACGGTGCGGCGCTCGGGTTCCAGCGAATGCAGGGCCGACTGGATCATCGGCTTGCTCATTAGTGTTTCGCCGCTAGGACACAATGCGAGATTTTCGGGGGACTGAATGAACGAGGACCGGCTGGCCAATTTGCATACGAAGCTTGCCGCGCCCTTTTTCCGCCACTGGCGATGGGTGCTGGTCGGGACATGGCTGCTCTATGTCGCCTTCATCATCTTCAACCGCTGGAATCTTGTCCAAGCGTTCGCGCTCCCGGACACCGACGATAATTTGCGTCTTGCCCAGGTCAGGGCATTGCTCGGCGGACAAGGTTGGTATGACCTGATTCAGCACCGCTTCGATGTCGCTCATGGTGGTGCCAACATCCACTGGTCACGACTAGTGGACCTCCCGCTCGCTGCGATCATATTGCTGATGAAGCCGCTGGTCGGCGGTGCCGATGCGGAGCGGATCGCGGTCGCCTTTGCACCGCAGATTCCCCTAATCCTGCTGCTGTTCTCGCTGGCGCTGACGATGAAGCGGCTGGTGCATGACCGCGCATGGCCGCTTCCGGTGATCGGCCTCCTTTGCGCTTACTCCACTATCGCCATGTTCGCGCCCTTGAGGATCGATCATCACGGCTGGCAGCTCGCATTCCTGGCACTCGCCATCTCTGCCATGGCCGACCCCAAGCGGGCGCGCGGTGGCGCTGTGCTCGGAATTGCAACCGGCCTTTCGCTCTCGATCGGCCTCGAGATGCTGATTTATCTGGCCCTGTTGGGCGGAGCGACGGTCCTGCTTTGGGTGGCTGACCAAGGTCAGCGCCGACGCCTCGCGGCCTATGCTTCGGCGCTTGTCGCGACGACCGGCGCCGGATTTCTCATCTTCGCCTCTAATGCCAACTGGTTGGCGGTCTGCGACGCCCTATCGCCTGTGTGGCTGAGCGACGCGGCGGTTGGAGGGGCCGTCATGCTCGCTCTCGCGTCGCTGCGGATCGAAAGCTGGAAAGGGCGGCTCGCTCTCGCCATGGCAGGAGGGGCGGCCGTCGCCGGATTCCATGCGCTGGCATGGCCGCATTGCCTCCAGCGGCTCGAAGGCGTGTCGCCCGAGGCAACGGCGCTTTGGCTCGATCATGTCCGCGAGGCCCGGCCCTTCTACCGGCATTCGTGGAAGATCGGAGCGACTGCGCTTGCCCTTCCCGTTACGGCATTGGCTGGGTGGGCCTTGCTGAGCTGGCGTGCCTGGAAGCAAGGACCAGACGATCGCGACCTGCTGTACCGGACGCTGGCGGTCGCGCTGCCCGGCATTGCGGGTTTCGTGCTGCTCTTCTGGCAGATGCGTGCGTCACCAGCGGCCCAGATGATGGCGCTGCCGGCTGCGACGGCGCTGATCGTGCTTGTCGCCGCACCCTGGCTCCAGTCGCCGAAGCTATGGAAGCATATCGCGGCGATCGCCGTCGTACTTCTTGCCTTCGGCGCCGCCGTCCCGATCGGCATCAAGCTGGTGCCCGGTGAAAAGCCCAATCCACAGCGCGCCAGTGTAGCGACCGCCAACAAGCGTTGCCCGAGCATGGCGGCACTGGCGCCAATCAACGCCCAGCCGAAGGGAACTGTCTTCTCTTTCATCGACCTCGGGCCGCGGCTCATTGTCGCCACGCATCATGACGCAATCGGCGGTCCCTACCATCGCAACGACCAGGCGATTGCCGACGTGATGAAGGCGTTCCGGGGCGATGAGGCGCAGGCTCACCGCATTATCTCCGAATATGAAAGCGATTATCTGCTGGTCTGTCCCGACATGTCGACCGCGACCATCTTCATGTCCGAAGCTCGAAACGGCTTCTACGGGCAGCTGATGAACGGCAAGGTCCCCGGCTGGCTGCAGCCAGTCGAGCTACCGAAGGATTCGCCCTTCAGGATGTGGAAAGTGGTCGGCTAACCAGCGAGGCCCGGCAGGCTGCGCTCCAGCCCGTCGAGCACGAATTGCGCGGCCAAGGCGGCAAGGATGACGCCGAGGATCCGCGTGATCATCGCTTCCAGCTTGGCGCCGATCAGCTTCATCAGAGGTCCGGCAGCCAAAAGCGCGACGAGGGTCAGGATCAGCACCGTGGTCAGCGCGGAAAGCACGACCAGATCCTCAACCAGGCCATCGGCCTTTGCCGTAAGCAGCATGATCGATGCGATTGAGCCGGGCCCGGCGATCATCGGGATCGCCATCGGGAAGACGGAAATATCCTCCGCCTCGGGCGTACCCTTGATCTCTTCGGCTCGCTCCTCACGCCGTTCGGTGCGGCGCTCGAACACCATGTCGAGTGCGATCATGAACAGCATGATGCCGCCTGCCAGGCGAAAGGCGCTGAGGCTGATACCAAGCGTCCGCAGCAGCGGCTCTCCGAACAAGGCGAAGAAGAGGAGGATGCACCAAGCCACCAACGCCGACCGGATCGCCATCTTCCTGCGGTGCGCCGCGTCGGTTCCGGCGGTCAGCGAGGCAAAGATCGGCGCGCATCCGGGTGGGTCGATAATCACGGCAAGGGTGATGAATGCAGTGGTAAACAGCTCGATCACAGCGCTGGATCCAACGCGAAGCTGTCCCGACGTGCCGCCGAAACCAGGGTGTTGCGGATGAGGCAGGCAATAGTCATCGGACCCACACCACCCGGGACCGGCGTGATCGCACCGGCAACGGCACTGGCCGAAGTGAAGTCGACATCGCCGGTCAAATGGCTGTTGCCCCCTTCTCCGGCGATCCGGTTGATCCCGACGTCGATGACAGCGGCGCCCGGCTTCAGCCAGTCGCCTTTGACCATTTCAGGCCGGCCCACGGCTGCGACGACGATGTCGGCCCGCCGGACGACTTCCGGCAAGTCGCGGGTCCGGCTGTGAGCGATCGTCACGGTGCAGCTATCGCCGAGCAACAGCTGCGCCATCGGTTTTCCGACGATGTTGGATCGGCCGATCACAACTGCTTCCTTGCCGGAAAGATCACCAAGCTCAGCCCGAAGAAGCTTGAGGCAACCTAGCGGCGTGCAGGGTACGAAACCGTTCAGACCGGTTGCCAGGCGACCGACATTGATAGGATGGAATCCATCGACATCCTTGTCGGGGTCAATCGCAAGAAGGACCTGGTCTGGGTCGATGTGACCTGGCAGCGGCAGCTGTACGAGGATGCCATCGACCGCCGGATCGGTGTTGAGCTCTTCGATCAGGTCAACCAGCTTGCCCTCGCTAATTTCGGCGGGAAGCTTGTGCTCGAAGCTGAGCATGCCGGCTTCGCGGGTCGCCTTCCCCTTGTTGCGAACGTAGACCGCGCTGGCGGGGTCCTCGCCAACCAGTACGACTGCCAGCCCCGGGACGCGGCCGGTCGCTACGCGAAACTTCGCGACTTCGCTGGCTACATCGGCACGCAATGCGGCCGCGGCGGCCTTCCCGTCGATGATCCGGGCGGTCACATCAAGGTCGCGCTAGTCTCCAGCGCGAGTCCCTCATTGAGCTTCCTGAGGATCTGGATCGCCAGGATCAGGACGATCGGCGAAAAGTCGATGCCGCCAAAGTCCGGCAAGACCTTGCGAATTGGGCGATAAAGCGGCGCGGTCAGCCGGTCCAACGTATCGAGCAAGGTGCGGACGAAATTGGACTGGGTATTGATGACGTTGAACGCCACCAGCCAGCTGATGATCACCTGCGCGATGACCACCCACACCAGGACCTGCAGGATCATGTCGATGATGCTGAAAAGAGCGTAGAGCATGGCGGCAGGCTTAGCCGGGCACGCCGCAGTGCACAATGTCAGCCTTTTGTGCAGCTACGGAGCGAAGCGCTCCCGCTGCGCTTCGGCCAGGATCAGCGCGAAATCCTCGTCATCGTCGGTCCATTCGGCGAGCGGAGTCCATCCACCGGCCAGAAGGAGCAGCCGGGCTCCACGCGGGCCATATTTATGACTGTTCTCGGTATGGATCGATTGGCCCGCACGGAAGACGAAGCGCGCTTCCTCGATTGCGAATTCTACGTCGCGTATCGCCACCAGATGCATTTCGATCCGGCCAAGCATGTCGTTCCACCGCGCCTGGTGGCGGAAGGCTTCAATCGGAATGTCGGCGTTCAACTCCCGGTTGATCCGGCGCAGCAGGTTCAGGTTGAATTCGGCCGTGACGCCCTCAGGATCGTCATAGGCGGCGATCAGCCTTTCGACGCCCTTCACCCGGTCCATGCCGATCAGCAGCTTCGCGCCGGTGCCCAGTGTCGTGCGGAAATGACGGAGCAGGTCGGTTGCGCTCTGGGGCACGAAATTGCCGATTGTCGAACCGGGAAAGAAACCCAGCCGGGACATGCCGTCGATTTCCTTCGGCAGCTGCATATCCCGTGTGAAATCGGCCTCGACTGGATGGACCGCGAGGCCCGGAAAGTCGCGGTCGACGACTTCGGCGCTTTCACGGAGGTAATCGCCGCTGATGTCGACCGGGACATAGGCTTTCGGCTGGACCGCCCGGAGAAGGATGGGTGTTTTGGTCGCACTACCCGCACCGAATTCCACGACAGCGCAGGCCGGCGCGATGAGCCGCGCGATTTCCGGCATCCGCTCTTCCAACATGCCGGTTTCTGTCCGCGTTGGATAATAGGCGGGTAGCCGAGTGATCTCGTCGAACAGCTCGGATCCCCGCCGGTCGTAAAGCCAGCGGGCCGGGATCGCCGGGATCGGCTCCGCAAGCCCGTTAAGCACATCGGCGCGGAACGCAGGGTCGACGTGTTCAAGCGTCTCGAGCAAGTCGCACTCCCGTGAATTGCCAGCGAGCCGCCGGTGGAAAGAAATTGCGGTATCCGGGCCTGCTGTGGCCGCGCGGCGTGGCGCAGCTGGCGCCTTTCAGGACCATCTGCCCGCTCATGAACTTGCCATTATACTCGCCGACGGTGCCGGTTTCCGGCTTGAAACCGGGATAGGAAAGGAAGGCCGATCCGGTCCACTGCCACACGTCTCCGAATGGCCCTCCACCCGGTCGGGGTAGTGCCGGACCTGCTCGATCGAGCTGGTTCCCTACCAAAGCGTCGGCTGAGGCGAATGCAGTTTCCCATTCCGCATCCGTCGGGAGTCGCGCTCCGGCCCAACGGGCGAAAGCATCGGCCTCATAATAGCTGACATGCGAGACAGGCGCTGCCCGGTCAATCTCTCGCCGTCCTGCGAGGGTGAAGGAACTGCCGTCGTCATGCCAGTAGAGCGGCCGATCCACCCCCTCGCGATTGATCCAGTCCCACCCGTCGCTGAGCCACAGCGTTGGCGTCCCGTAGCCACCGTCTTCAATAAACTGTTGCCATTCGCCATTCGTAACGCAGCGATTGGCAATTTTGTGTGGTGCCAGCAGCGTCTTGTGACGCGGCCGCTCACAGTCAAAGGCGAACCCACTACCCGCCGCACCGATTTCGGCCTCGCCGACTTGCCCGTCGATCCAGCCTAGCGGTTCGGTCGCGTAGCAGGCCGGCTGATCAGCAGCTCCATAGGCGGGCTCAAGCGGGTTCTCGGCAAATGCCGCCAATATGTCTGTAAGGAATAGCTCCTGATGCTGCTGCTCATGATTGATGCCCAGTTCGATCAGCTGAAGCACCTCGGGCGGCAGTTGCGGGAGGGCAGATTGAAGTGCCGCGTCGACTGAGAGTCGCCAGGAACGGACTTCATCGAGGCTGGGGCGGCTCAACATGCCTCGTTTGGGCCGGGCGTGCCGCTCGCCTTCTCCATTGTAGTAGCTGTTGAAAAGATAGGGCCAGCGTTCGTCGAACAGCCGATAGCTGGGGACATGATCGCGCAGGATAAAGGTTTCGAAGAACCAGGTGGTGTGCGCTAGATGCCATTTGGCTGGTGAGGCGTCAGGATGCGGCTGGACGGTGGCATCCGCGTCCGATAGCGGTTCGGCGAGGTCGAGCGTAAGCTCGCGCGTCGTAGCGAGCCGTTCCGCCAAGCCTGCACCTCTATCTTCGTCGGATCGAGCCATGCATTACCTCCGCCGGGAGGATATCGTTCACCACCTGTTCTAATTCAACTAGGTGTCGCGCGTTGCCCCGGGCTGCCACAGCACATCGCCCCCTTGCGTGGCGGCCAAGTGCCTTGCAGCGACAAACAGATGATCCGACAAACGGTTCAAATAAGCCAAGGCGTCGGCGTTAACTGGTGTGAGTTCATGCAGGGCGACTGCTGCCCGTTCGGCGCGACGCGTTACCGCCCGGGCAAGGTGAAGATGCGCTACCGCAGCCGACCCTCCGGGCAAGATGAAGCTGTTCAGCGGCTCCAGCGATGCGTTCATCGCGTCGATTTCTTCCTCGAGCCGCTCAACCTGCCGGCCGACGATGCGCAGCGCATATTGTTCGAAATCCGTGCCGAAAGGCGTCGCCAGGTCGGCCCCGAGGTCGAACATCTCATTCTGGATAGCGCGCAGCCGATCCGCGAGTTCACCTGCAGGAAGAGCGGCAATTGCCAGGCCTATCGCGCAATTGGCTTCATCGACATCGCCGATCGCGGCCATTCTGGCCGACGATTTGGCAACGCGGCTGCCGTCGACCAGGCCGGTCGAGCCGCCGTCACCGGTGCGCGTGTAGATCTTGTTGAGCTTGACCAGCGGCTCAGCCCCGGCCGGCCATGACGAGGATCAGCACGACGATGACGATCGCGACGCCCTGGTAGAGTACGCGCTTCTGCATATAGCCTTGCTGCACCTCGCCCGACACGTCTTTACCCTGCGCCATGGCGATGACGCCGCGGACGAGGACATAGGCGACCGCGCCCATGGCGACCAGGAGCAGGATAAGCAGGAATGTGTTCATGGGCCGCTATCTAGGCCTCGGACAGCCGAAATCCTAGGGGTAGGCGGCCATCAAGCAGCTGTTTCACCAGGCCGGGGCCATCGACGCCGGAATTGCGAAGTGCCTCGAGTGTCGGCGCGAGGTCGCGCTTAGCCAGCCGGCGGCCGTCATCATGGGTGATAAGCGGGTGGTGAAAGTAGGTCGGCTCTGGCAAGCCCAGCAGCGATTGCAGCAGACGCTGGGTGGGAGTCGAAGGGCGCAAATCTTCGCCGCGAACCACCAGGTTTACGCCTGACGCAGCATCATCGACGACGCAGGACAGGTGATAGGAGGAGGGGGCGTCCTTCCGGGCGAGGATGGCGTCGCCGAAATCGCTCTCGCGGCTCGCAAAGAGCGTTCCATCATGCTCGGTCCAGCCGGGCAACCCGGCCATCGCCAGCGCCTTGGCAGAATCCAGCCGCCAGCAGTGCGGTGTCGACGCGCGCCGTTCGGGATCGTCGGGCAAGCGCCGGCAAGTTCCCGGATACTGGCTGCCCGCGTCGCCATGCGGTGCAGTCAGCGACTGCGCGATCTCCGCGCGCGTACAGAAGCAGGCGTAGACCAGCCCCCGTGCCTTCAGTGCCTCAAGCGCTTGGGCGTAGACGTCGGTGCGCTCGGATTGGACGATTGCCTCTCCGTCATAACCAAGGCCGAGCCAGTCGAGATCCTCGATGATGCCGCCGACAAATTCGGGGCGGCAGCGGCCGAGATCGAGATCTTCGATCCTGAGCAGGAATTGGCCGCCGCTGGACCGGGCGAGTTCGTGACCAAGCGCCGCCGAATAGGCATGGCCCAGGTGAAGTCTGCCCGAGGGCGAGGGGGCGAAACGTGTGACCTTCAGGACTCACTCCATGGTAAAGCCGACAGCGGCGACTCTTGACGGTGATTCGCCAATTGTGGTGTCATGCCATCGTCACCTCGGGTTGGCATCCGGGGTCGCAGACGGAAAGACGGGCCTTTGGTCGCCGGTCTCCCGCCAAGGTCCCGTAAGCCTGGCAAGCGGCGGGATGGTGCGACTAGGCCGGAGGCGCGGCGTTCTTGGGCAGAAGAACGCTGGAGAAATTTGCGCCGTGTATCATCCCGACATTCTTCGACATCCGGACAGTTGCCCCGCACTGGTGCTGAACGCCGACTATACGCCGCTAAGCTATTATCCGCTGTCGCTTTGGCCGTGGCAGACCGCGATCAAGGCCATGTTCCTGGAGCGGGTCGACGTCGTCGCCCATTACGACCGGGAAGTGCACAGCCCGTCAGCCTCGCTGAAACTGCCGTCGGTCATCGCGCTTCGCCAATATGTCCGGCCCAACGAATATCCGGCCTTCACCCGGTTCAACCTGTTCCTGCGCGATCGCTTCCGTTGCGTCTATTGCGGGTCGCACAAGGAATTGACGTTCGACCATGTCGTGCCGCGTTCGCAGGGCGGGAAGACGCATTGGGAGAATGTCGCGACCGCCTGCGCGCCGTGCAACCTCAAGAAGGGCGGGCGTACGCCGAGGCAGGCAGGCATGCATATCGAGGCGGAGCCGATCCGCCCGACCAGCTGGCAGTTGCAGGACCATGGCAAGAGCTTCCCCCCCAACTATCTGCACCAGAGCTGGTGCGACTATCTCTACTGGGATGTCGAGCTGGAGCCGTAATGGCTACCTAACGAGACATTAACCATTTTTCGCGATAGTGAGTCCATGCAGATCGACCCTGCCCCGCTGTCCAATCATGCCGATGGTCCGGCCCGGCTGCTGATCGTGGAGCCAAACCGCAGCTCGTTGCAGGTGCTCGCAAAAAGGCTGGGCGAAATTGGTTATCGGATCATCGCTTGCGACAATGCGGGGAACGCGACGGCGGAACTGCTCCGCGCACCCGTCGACCTTGTCCTGGCGGAACTGCGCATGGAATCGGTCAGCGGTATCGAGCTGACGCGAAGAATTCGGGACGATACCATGCTCAAGGACACGCCGGTCGTCCTGATTACCGGTCGGACCGATAGCTCGGGCGCGGTCGACGGTTTTGCCGCCGGCGCCGATGACGTGGTCGCGAAGCCCTTCCATTTCGAGGTGCTTGCCGCGCGCATCGCGCAGCGCATCGCGCGGGCTCGCTCGGTCAAGGAGCTCAAGGCGGACAATGCCAACCTCGATGCCCGGGTCGTAACCCGCTCGCTGGAGTTGGTCGAAATTCGAGCTGCCCTGCAGCAGAGCGAAGCCGAGCGGATCCGCCTCGCGCAGCTGGTCAGCCGGGCCTGATCCCGTCCAGGAATTCGCCCAGTTTCGAACGCAGGTCGTCATGCTGCAAGGCAACCGCGATATTGGCCATCACGAAGCCGACCTTGTCGCCGCAATCGTGCCGAACGGCATCGACGGTTACGGCATGGAATGGCTGTGAGCCAATCAGCTTGGCCATACCATCCGTCAGCTGAATTTCGCCACCTGCGCCGCGATCGCCCTTGCCGAGAATGTCCATGACTTCCGGCTGCAGGATATATCGGCCGACGATGCCAAGGCGTGACGGTGCGTCTTCGGGTGCTGGCTTTTCGACCATGCCCCTGACCTCGGTCAAAGCGCCTTTCGTGTCACCCGGCGCTATAATGCCGTAGCTGGCGGTGCGTTCGGCCGGTACTTCCTGCGCGCAGACGATGTTCCCGCCATGCTCCGCATAGGCCATCATCATCTGCTTAAGTGCGCCGGGGTTCCCAAGCATCAGGTCGTCCGGCAACAGCACGGCAAAGGGTTCGTCGCCAACGATGTGCCGGGCGCACCATACGGCATGGCCAAGACCAAGCGGTTGCTGCTGGCGGACAGAGACGACCTCGCCGAAGCCGGATCGCGACGGTTCGAGCGCATCGAGGCTTTTGCCGCGTTCGCGCATCGTCGTTTCCAACTCGAAACCGATGTCGAAATAATCGTCGAGGGTCGCCTTGCCGCGACCCGTCACGAAGATCATCTGTTCGATCCCCGCTTCGCGCGCTTCGTCGACCGCATATTGGATCAGCGGCCGATCGACGATCGTCAGCATTTCCTTTGGAACGGACTTGGTGGCAGGCAGAAGGCGCGTGCCGAGCCCCGCGACCGGAAGGATCGCTTTGCGGACGGGCTTCAGCGTCATTGCTTCTGTGGTTCCTGTTCGGTGGAGGATTCCGCTACCGGGAGCGGCACGGCCCTGCCGTCGGGTGGCGGCAGGTCGAAACGGTCGGGCTCGCGAATCTCGCCGCGCTTGTTCAACTCATCGACGCGGCGCGGATCCGCTTGGGGAGGGAGAACCAGAAGCTCTTCGGCGGTGAGCGCGCGCGAAGCCAGCGCAGGCTTCTGCGGGAGCGATTTTCCGGCCTGCGGCTGCAGGTCCGAAACGCTGCCGCACGATGCGACGGCAAGTGCCAAGGATGCCAGGGTCAGCCGCTTGATCACTTTTCCTCCCGCGCGGCAATTTGGCGTCGCGCCTCTTCGATCGCCCCTCGTACTCGCTCCGGCGCGGTCCCGCCAGCCGACCGGCGGGAAGCGACGGATGCCTCGACCGAAAGATAGGGCAGGACACTTTCGTCAATCCGCGCGTCGACAGACTTCAACTCGCCCAACGTCAGCTGATCCAGCGACTTTCCAGCGGCTTCGGCCGCAGCCACGGCGCGGCCCGAAATATGATGGGCTTCGCGGAACGGCACCCCAGCCTGGCTGACCAGCCAATCGGCGAGGTCGGTTGCCGTTGCATGGCCAGCGGCTGCGACAGCACGCATCCGCTCCGGCACGAAGATGAGATCAGCCATCATTCCGGCCATCGCGGCCAGGCTGAGGCCCAAGAGGTCATGGGCGTCGAATATCGGGGGCTTATCGTCCTGCAGGTCCTTGGCATATGCCAAGGGCAATCCCTTCAGAAGGACCAGCAGTGCAACCAGATCGCCGATGATCCGTGCGCTGTGACCGCGAACCAGCTCCGCCGCATCCGGATTACGCTTGTTGGGCATGATCGACGATCCGGTCGACCAGGCGTCGGGCAACTTGACGAAGCCGAATGGCTGGGATGCCCAAAGGATGATTTCCTCTGCCAGGCGCGAGAGATGCACCGAGCAAAGCGCCGCGGCGTGCAGGTAGTCGACCGCGAAGTCACGATCGCTCACCGCGTCGAGGCTGTTGGCCGTGGGGCGATCGAAGCCGAGCGCGGCAGCGGTATTGCCGCGATCGAGGTCGAAGCCGGTCCCGGCAAGGGCGGCGCTGCCCAATGGCGATTCATTCATCCGCACCCGGGCATCGGCGAAGCGGCTGCGGTCGCGGACGAGCATTTCGCGATAAGCGAGCAAATGGTGACCTAGTGTTACCGGCTGGCCAGATTGCAAATGGGTGAAGCCGGGCATCACCGTGCCGCTATGCTCTTCGGCCCTTTGCAGCAGCACCGATTCCAGCGCATCAATGCCAGTGACGGCCTCGTCGACGGCGTTCCGGACGAACAGCTTGAAATCGGTCGCAACCTGGTCGTTGCGCGAACGGGCCGTGTGGAGCCTGCCCGCCGCATCGCCGATGAGCTCGCCCAGCCGATGCTCGACATGCATGTGGATATCTTCGAGCGCCGGGTCTTCCTGGAGCTTTCCTGCCTCGATTTCGGCGGCAACCTGCTGCAGGCCGTCATCGATGGCCTTGGCGTCTTCGGCGGCGAGGATGCCCTGACTGGCGAGCATCGCCGCATGGGCCCGGCTGGCGCGGATGTCCTCTCGCCACAACCGCTTGTCGACTTCGATCGAGGCATTTATCTCGCGCATCACCGCGGCCGGTCCGCCTGCAAAGCGACCGCCCCACATCATATTGGAGTTGCCCGTGCGGCTGATCGTTCCTCTCCTCGTTTCGCTGGTGCTGCCTCTGGCTTCGGGATGCGATAGGCAAAAGGCGCCGGAGCCTCAAGCTTCGGCAGAGGCGGAGAGCGGAAAGGGCCTTGACCGAAGCCACAAGGGCGAAGCGGCGCCGGTGGTGAAATTCAAGGACCCGGACGGCGGCGAGTTCAACCTGGCGGACTTCAAGGGGAAGCCGGTGCTGGTCAATCTTTGGGCCAGCTGGTGCGCGCCTTGCATTAACGAGCTGCCGACCCTGCAGCAGCTGGAACAGGCCCATGCGAATGAGGGCAGGCTTGGGATCATCGCGGTCAGCCAGGATACGGCGCCGCAGGGCTCGGTGGAGGCGTTTCTGGGTGAGCGCGATATCGGCCGGTTCGCTGCCTACCATGACGAAAGGATGGAGCTGTCGTCGGCGCTCAACGTCCAGATTCTACCGACGACGATCCTCTACGACGCGCAAGGCAAGGAAGTCTGGCGCTATGTCGGCGACCTCGACTGGACCGGCGAGGAGGCGACTAAGCTGCTTGCCGAGCTGAACGGGGCCCCAACAACCTAAGTATCCGCCCGTCGATCGCGGCCAGCCCCAGCGCAATCAAGGCCAGCCCAATGAAGTCCTGCGGTGCAAGAACTTCGCCCAGGAACAGGCTTCCAAAGAAGATGGCGAACGGCGGTACCAGAAGGGTTACCAGCAGGGCGTTGGTCGCACCGGCCGTTTCGATCAGCCGGAAATAGAGTACATAACCGAAGGCGGTGCAGAGCAGAGCCAGAGCGACGATCGCTCCCCAGGCGGTGATGGGCGGCATCGGCTGCGTCCACGGCTGGTCGATGAGGAGCGCCAGCGGCAGCATCATCAATGCGCCTGACGTCAGCTGGCCGGTGGTCACCGACATCGGCGAAACGCCCATGCGGCGGAATCTGCGTGCCCAGACCGCCGCGAAGGCATAGCTCAGCGCTGCGGCGATGCAGGCAAGCTGAGCAAGTGCGTCGGTACCGACATTGGCAAGCAGCATCGGCCCGATCATCGTCGCGACGCCCGCGAAGCCGAGCAGCACGCCGGCGATCTTTCGCGGGGTCATCCGCTCGTCCTGCGTGAAGAAATGGGCGACGAGCACGCCCCAGATCGGCGTCGTCGCGTTGAGAATCGAGGCAAGGCCGCTCGCGATATGGGTCTGACCCCAGCCGAACAGGGTGAAGGGCAAGGCATTATTGAGGAGCGCCAGAAGCAGGATCGAACCCCACACTTCGCGCGGGAGATCAAGCTTCTGGCCCTTCAATTTCAGGAACAGGAACATGGCCGCCGCAGCGATTGTCAGCCGAAGCCAGACGTAGGTCAGCGGTTCGACATGCCGAACGGCGACCCCGATAAACATGAAGGCACCGCCCCAGATGACCGCCAGGAACAGCAGGATGCCCCATTCGCGCCCGATCATCTGCTGGTTGATCATCGGCGGGGAATAACCGGCCTCTTCACGGGTTGCGTCCTGCGCCTTGCGGTCAAAGCAATCTTCACTGAGCGTAGCCATGGGCAAACTCCTGTTGCCTTATGGCATGTAGGAAAAACTGCCTCTGCAGCCCAACCAAAGACGGACTATAGATAATAAGCCTGACTTATCGGTTAGTCGCGCAGTAGCTCGTTGATACTGGTCTTCGATCTTGTGCGTTCGTCGACTCGCTTCACGATCACCGCGCAGGCAAGCGACGGTCCGCCCTTGTCGCTCGGCAGCGATCCGGGAACGACCACCGAATAGGCCGGTACCCGGCCGTACATTACTTCGCCGCTGGCGCGATCCACGATCTTGGTCGAGGCGCCGAGGAACACGCCCATCGACAAGACGGCGCCTTCCTCAACGACAACGCCCTCGGCCACTTCCGAACGAGCGCCGATGAAGCAATTGTCCTCGATAATGACGGGACCGGCCTGGAGAGGCTCGAGCACGCCGCCGATCCCGGCGCCGCCCGAAATATGGACATTGCGGCCGATCTGGGCGCAGCTTCCGACCGTTGCCCATGTATCGACCATCGTTCCTTCGCCGACATAGGCGCCAAGGTTGACGAAGCTGGGCATCAGCACGGCGCCAGGCGCGATAAAGGCGCCGCGGCGAACGATTGCGCCCGGCACGGCTCTAAACGCCGCCTTGGCGAAGCTTTCAGGACCCCAGCCAAGGAATTTCGACGGCACCTTGTCCCACCACGGTGCCCCGCCGGGTCCACCGGCGATGGATTCCATCGGGTTCAAGCGGAAGCTGAGCAGCACCGCCTTCTTCAGCCATTGATTGACCTGCCATTGGCCGTCGACCTTCTCGGCCACGCGCTCTTCGCCGCTGTCCAGCCGGAGAATAGCAGCCTCGACGGCTTCCTTGAGCGACCGGTCCTGGGTGTCGATTGAGTCGCGATTGTCCCAGGCGGCCTCAATGGTCGTTTTGAGGTCGGTCGTCATTCAGTCTCTCCATTCTCATCCAGCATTTCTTCCAGCCATTCGCCGACATCGGCGATGGTCAGGTCGATGAAGTCGGGGCGGTGGCCGTGATTGCCGCGTTCCGAGCCATTGTCGACCCATACCGTCGTCATTCCCAGTTCCTTGGCCGGTTTCAAATTCTGGGCCATGTCCTCGATCATCGCCGCATTGGCAGGATCGATGCGGAAGCGGTCGAGCATCAGCTCATATCCGTGCCGGTCCGGCTTCGGCCTGAGCTCGGCTGCGTGAATGTCATGCAGTTCGGCGAAATGCTCGCCGACGCCAAGAGCTTCCAGAACGCGGCGGGCGTAGGGCTCGTCGGCGTTGGTATAGACCAACTTTCGACCGGGTAAGCGGGCTAGACCCAAGGCAAGCCGGTCGTCCCGCGCGATCCGGTCGAGCGGAATGGCGTGCACATCTTCGAGGAAATGATGGGGGTCGACATCATGTTCCCGCATCAGCCCGGCGAGGGTGGTGCCATGCTGGTGGAAATGGGCCTTCTGGATTCGCTTCGCTTCGACCGTGCCGCAACCCAAGAGCCGTTCGATATATCCGCCCATTCGCTCGTCGATCAGCTCGAACAGGCCCGTCGATGCCGGATAGAGGCAATTGTCCAGGTCGAAGATCCAGTCGGAAACATGTCCGAAGATGGAGGAGTAGCGCGGATTCATCAGGAGAGTGGCCCTAGACCGCCTGGCGCCTTCAGCAAAATGAAAGGTTTGCCTAAGCATAAGAAGATCGGGAAAAGTCGTTACGTTCCAGTGACTTGTCGGGGTTTGTGTAATGAGTAACCAGCTTCTCACGTCGACCGCGTGCGGCCTGATGTTGGCACTTTCAGCTTGCGGAGGAGGCGGTGGCGGAAGTGGCGCGCCCATCTCGACGCCGACGCCGCCCTCAAGCTTTACGCCGCCTCCTCCTCCTCCGCCGCCGCCTCCGCCGGTGACGACGACCAATTTCAACACGACCGAGTATCAGCGCTCCAATGGGGCGACCAGTTCGGGCGCGATCTCAGCGTGGCAATCCGGCGCAACCGGAAGCGGCGTCAAGCTTGCGATCGTCGATAGCGGCATCAATCCCTCGCTTCCCGAGTTCGTCGGGCGAATAGACCCGGCAAGCCGCGACGTCGCCAGCAATCGCCCATTGGGCGATGAGGACGGACACGGCACCGCAGTCGCGGCCACCGCTGCGGCTGCTCGCAACGACAGCCAGAATGTCGGCGTCGCCTTCGATGCCACGATCCTCTCGTTCCGAGCCGACTCGCCCGGCACTTGCAGTGGCGAAGATGGTTGCGATTTCTTCGACAACGCAATCGCCCAAGGTGTCGATGCGGCGCGGATAGCCGGCGCCAAGGTCATCAACCTGTCGCTCGGCGGATCATCGCCGGGGAGCATCCTGATGTCGGCGATGCAACGCGCGGTCAGTGCTGGCATCATTCTCGTCATTTCGGCGGGCAATGACGGGAATGACCCCCTGAAGGGAAAGAATGCGGATCCCTTCGCCCTCATTCCCGCGCAGACATTCCCTGGGCAGGTCATCATTGCTGGTTCTGTCGGGGTCGCCGACGGCACCGGCACCAACCTTAACCAGCTTTCCGACTTCTCGAACCAGGCTGGCCAGGGTCAGAACTGGTATCTGACCGCGCTTGGCTACCGGGTCCGGACGATCGATCAAACGGGCACCGGCTTCCTTTATTCCGGGACGAGCTTTTCGGCGCCGATCATCACCGGAGCTGTCGCGCTGATGGCCCAGGCGTTCCCGAACTTAACCGCGCGCCAGATCGTCGAGATATTGTTCAATACTGCGGATGATCTCGGCGCCGCGGGTGACGATGCCGTCTACGGCCAAGGCCGACTCAATATTGCTCGTGCATTCCAGCCGGTCGGAACCACCAGCCTGGCGGGTACGGCCGTTGAGGTGACCGATGAGAGCGTCACGGGTGGCTTACCCGAGGCGGCCGGCGACAGCGGCGGGCAGTCTTCGTTCGGCGCGGTAATCGTTGACGGCTACGATCGCGCCTTTGCGATGAACCTAGCCAAGGGCCTTCGAAACGCAGGAGCAAGGCGCCCGCTCGAGAATTCGCTGGCTTCCCATATGACCGGAGCCGCGCTGCAGGCCGGCCAATTGTCGGTTGCGATGAGCATTGCCCAGCGTCCCGGCTCGCCCGGTATTTTCGACATGATGAGCTTGGCTATCGGGCCAGAGGATGCCCGGCGCTCGCGGCTTGTCGCGGGTTCGGCGGTGGCTAGGCTCGACGCGAAGACCAAGGCCAGCTTTGGAATTGGACACGGCTCGAAACATCTCGAACGGCAGCTTACCAATGCCGAGGGTGGAGCATTCCTGGTCGCCCGTGACGTCAGCGGCGATCCCGGATTCCAGGCCCGTTCCGGAACCAGCATGGCAATGCGGCGCAACCTTGGCTTTGCCGGGGTCACAATCGCTTCTGAACAAGGCAAGGTCTGGCAAGACGTCAAGCTGGGGGTCGATGACGCACCCTATCGCTACACAAGCGTTACGCTTGATCGCCGCTTCGGTGACAATAGCTGGGGCTCGATCGGCCTCAGTCGGCTGGAAGAGAAGGAAACCTTGCTCGGTGGCCGGTTGGGTTCGCTCTACGGATCGGTCGGATCGTCCAGCCTGTTCCTGGACGCTGAGGCGCGGCAGAAGCTAGGGAGCGGCTGGACCGCAACAATCATGGGCCGTCGCGGCTGGACACAGTTCGACAGCGGTGAATTCACGACCGCTGCCTATTCGTTCGACCTCGCCAAATATGGAATGCTCCGCCGTGACGACCGGCTTGGGTTCAGGATCGCCCAGCCGCTTCGCGTCGAAAGCGGAGGCATCTCGATGCTGCTTCCGACGGGCTATGATTATAGCTCGGGCATTGCCACCAGCAGCACCCAGCGACTGGGCTTCGCGCCGTCGGGTCGGGAAATTGATGCGGAATTAAGCTATTCGACATCGCTCGGACGGGGCTGGCTAGGCGCAAACTTCTTTGCGCGCCGTCAACCTGGCCATGTTGCCGTCGCCGATCCGGATCTCGGCGCTGCGATACGATATAGTCTGGGCTTTTAGTGCCAGCGAGGGGCAGCGTCAGACGGTGAAGCTTTCTCCGCAGCCGCACGCGCCCTTCGCGTTCGGGTTGTCGAACACGAAGCCGGCGGCGAAATCGTCTTCCTTCCAGTCCATCCGGCTGCCGATCAGGTAGAGGATCGATGCGCCGTCGACGTAGAATGTGCCGCCCGGCGTCTCGATCTTCTCGTCGAACGCATTCTCCAGGCTCACATAGTCGACCGAATAGGCGAGGCCGGAGCAGCCCCGGCGCGGGGTCGAGAGCTTGACCCCCACGGCATCTTCAGGCGCCTTGCTCATTAGGTCGGCGATGCGGGCTTCCGCTGCCGGCGTCAGGGTAATCGCGGCGGGGCGCGCGCGGACTTTACGTTCCTGGTTCATCTACAGCATTCCCAGTTCGAGGCGTGCCTCGTCGCTCATCTTCGACGGGTCCCAAGGCGGATCCCAGACAAGCTTGACCTCGGCATCTCGGATGCCGGGGACCGACAGGACGCGAAGTTCCACCTCCGCGGGCATGGATTCGGCGACCGGACAGTGCGGCGTCGTCAGGGTCATGGTGACGACCGCGTCGCCGTCCTCGCTGATGGCGACGTCGTAGATCAGGCCGAGTTCGTAGATATCGACCGGAATTTCGGGATCGTAGATCGACTTCAACGCCTCGATCACCGCTTCCTGCAGCTCGCCGCCCGGTCCGCCCTTTTCGGCCTCTGGCTTCCTCTCGGCCAGGAAGCCGGCGAGATAGTCGCGCTTGCGCTCAAAGGTCTCGGCGGGCGTTTCGGCCGCGACGCGGGCGCGCGGCGGCGTTGCGACGCTGTCGACCTCTTCCATCTCGATCTTTTTCTCTTCGCCCATCGTCATCCGAAGATCCGCCTAACCTTGTCCAATCCCCGCACCAGTGCCTCGATATCGCCTGCATCGCTGTGCGCGGCGAAACTGGCGCGCGCCGTGGCCGGGACGCCGAGATAGTCCATCAAAGGCTGCGCACAATGGTGGCCGGCTCGAACCGCAACGCCCGTGTCGTCCAATATGGTGCCGATGTCGTGCGGGTGCACCCCGTCCAATGCGAAGCTGACGATCCCTGCGCTATCATCCGGTCCGAAAATGGTGATGCCCGGCACGTTGCGAAGCGCAGCCCGGCATTCGGTTACCAGCGCGCTCTCGTGGGCATGCAAGGCGTCCAGCCCGATGCCGTTCACCCAGTCGATTGCGGCCTTGAAGCCGATCGCGCCCACCACGTGCGGCGTACCTGCTTCAAACCGCGAGGGTGCGGGCAGGTAGGTTGTCCTCTCGAACGTCACGCGATCGATCATCGCGCCGCCGCCATGCCAAGGCGGCATCGAGTCGAGGATTTCCTTCCGCGCCCACAGAGCGCCGATTCCCGTTGGCCCATAGATCTTGTGTGCCGAGAAAACGTAGAAATCGGCACCGATCGCGGAGACATCGACCGGAAGTCGCGCGGCTGCCTGACAGCCGTCGAGGAGCAACTTCGCACCGACCTTGTGGGCAAGTTCTGCTGCGCGCTTCGCATCGAGGATGGAACCGAGCACGTTTGACACATGCGCGAATGCGACCAGCTTATGCTGTTCGGTCAGCATCGCTTCGGCTTCGTCGAGATCGATGCGGCCATGCGAATCAAGCGGGCAGACGTCGATGTGCGCGCCGACGCGTTCGGCAAGCAGCTGCCACGGCACGATGTTGGAATGATGCTCAAGCTGGCTGAGCAGGATGCGATCGCCCGCCTTCAAATTGGCCATGCCCCAGCTTTGCGCGACCAGGTTGATCGCTTCCGTGGCGCCGCGGGTGAAGACCACCTCATGTTCTTCGCCGCCGATCAGCGCAGCAGTTGCCGCGCGAGCCGCCTCGAAGCTGGCGGTCATCGCCGCGGAGCGTTCGTAAACGCCGCGGTGGACCGTCGCATAATCATGGCCATAGGCACGGGTGATCGCGTCGATCACCGCCTGCGGCTTCTGCGCGGTCGCGGCGCTGTCGAGATAATGCCAACCGGCCGGGATCGCCGGGAACTGGTCGCGTACGGCCAGTGCGGAATTGAGGTGAGCCTGCAGGTTCATGCCGCCACCTTCCTCAGTGCTTGGCGCGCCACTTCGGCAATGCCCTGGTCGTTGCCTTCGATCTCGTCCCACAGGCCCCCGACAAAGCCTTCCAGCAGCAAAGCGCGGGCCGTCGCCGGGTCCATTCCGCGAGCCGCGGCATAGAAGAGTTGGTTCTTGTCCAACTCGCCCACCGTCGCGCCGTGCGCGCATTTCACGTCGTCGGCGAAGATCTCCAGCTCCGGCTTGGCATTGGCGGTGGCACCGCGATCGAGCAGCATCGCTTTCACCGATTGCTCGGCGTCCGTCTGCTGGCCTTCGCGTGCCACTTCGATGCGGCCGAGGAAACTGCCTGTCGCCTTGTCGCCAAGCACGCTTCGGATCATCTGGTGCGACGTTGCGCCGGGCGCGACATGCCGCAGCGTGGTGACGATCTCCAGCGTGGAATCGCCGCCGCCGATGTTCGCGCCGTAGAAGGCAAAGTCGGCGCCTTCGTGCATCGTCACATCGAGTTCGAAGCGGCCGTAGCGTGCCGCATTGTTAAGCGCGAAAATGCGCGCGACCGCGCCTGCTTCCAGCACCATTTCAACGCGGCGCACGTCAACCTCTTCGCCGCTCGGGAGCCAGATTTGCTGCAGTTTTTGCTGCGCAGCAATTTCAACCCGCGCAGGGGAGTCAAGCGATGTCCATACCGACGCCAACGCGTCGATGTCGGCGTAGCGATAAGCCTCCAGCTTGCGGGTCGGGAGCGCCGTCATCCGCACCTCACCCGGATATAGCCGCCACCAGCTCCGTCGGTCAGGACGTCTCCCGCCGGATTGATCGAATAATGCGCTTCGGCCGGTGCGCCGGTCGCTTCGATCTTGCCGCTAAGCGCAAACTCGTTGGTCGCTGGCGTCGAGAAGCTTTCGCCCACGATCACGAAGTCAGGATGGCGCACCGTTCGGCCGGAAATCGTAAGCCGGCTATGATCCGCAAGATCCGCGCAACCAGCTTTGCTCTCTGCCCATGTACCACGGAACTTGGCCGGGATCGGTGCAGGTTCGGGAGCCGTCGGATGCGCGCCATCCACTTCCGCGAAGGGCGGCATGGCCGAATTGGCATTTGCTTCCTCGGGAGTATTTGAAGACGCCGATCCCGCTGCGCTTTCGTCGTGCGCATTCGCATTCTCTGCAGACGGAGCGTTGGGCGCATTGCAGGCCGCGATCAGGAACATGGGAAGGATGACGAGCTTGCGTGTCACGCTGCTGCCTCCGCATAACCTTCACGCTCCAGCTCGTGCGCAAGTTCCGGGCCACCCGAACGAACAATCTGCCCGCGCGAAAGTACGTGAACCCTGTCGGGCGTCACATAGTCGAGCAGCCGCTGGTAGTGGGTTATCAGCAGCACCGATTTTTTCGGATCGCGCATGATCGAATTGATGCCGTGGCCAACCGCTTTCAGCGCATCGATGTCGAGGCCGCTGTCGGTCTCGTCGAGGATCGCGACCTTCGGATCCATGATGCCAAGCTGGACCATCTCCGCGCGCTTCTTCTCGCCGCCGGAAAATCCGACATTGACGGGGCGCTTCAG
Source organism: Sphingomonas caseinilytica (assembly GCF_023516455.1). Lineage (GTDB taxonomy): Bacteria > Pseudomonadota > Alphaproteobacteria > Sphingomonadales > Sphingomonadaceae > Sphingomicrobium > Sphingomicrobium caseinilyticum. The sequence continues at coordinate 514,764 of NZ_JAMGBA010000002.1, forward strand.
CATCTCCGCATCCATTCCGAGAAGCGCTGCCTTGTCTTTCGACAGGCGGATGAATTCACCGCCAGTGAGGTCCTTTTCGCCCTTGGAGCGGCGCTGCGAGTTCAATGCTTCGCGCAGGAACTGGAGATAGGAAACGCCGGGAATTTCGACCGGATATTGGAAGCCAAGAAACATTCCCGCCGCCGCACGCTCATGCGGTTCCAGCGCGAACAGATCCTGGCCGTCAAAGGTCACCGATCCTTCGGTCACTTCGTAACCGGGACGGCCGCCAAGCACATAGGCCAGCGTCGACTTGCCGGCGCCGTTGGGACCCATGATCGCATGGATCTCGCCGGTCGGGATGGTCAAGGTCAGGCCGTTCAAGATTGGCTTCCCGGCGACAGTCGCGTGGAGGTTTTCGATCTTCAGCACTTAACCGACACTTCCTTCCAAACTGATCCCGAGCAGCTTCTGCGCCTCGACCGCGAATTCCATCGGCAACTGCTTCAGCACCTCGCGGGCGAAGCCGTTGACGATCAGCGCCACGGCAGCTTCCGTGTCGAGCCCGCGCGCCATGGCGTAGAACAGCTGGTCTTCGCTGATCTTCGACGTGGTCGCTTCATGCTCGATGGTCGCGGTCGGGTTCCTGACCTCAATGTATGGCACGGTGTGGGCCCCGCAATCGCTGCCCAAAAGCAATGAGTCGCACTGGGTGAAGTTGCGGACATTCTCCGCGCCCGGAAGCACGCGCACCAGGCCGCGATAGGTGTTGTTCGACTTGCCGGCGCTGATGCCCTTGGAAACGATCGTCGACCGCGTGCCCGCGCCGATGTGGATCATCTTGGTGCCGGTATCGGCCTGCTGGTAATTGTTGGTCAGCGCGACCGAATAAAATTCGCCGACGCTGTCCTCGCCCTTCAGGATGCAGCTCGGATATTTCCAGGTGATCGCGCTGCCGGTCTCTACCTGGGTCCAGCTGACCTTCGACCGGGCGCCACTGCACAGCGCACGCTTGGTCACGAAGTTGAAGATGCCGCCCTTGCCTTCGGCGTCGCCCGGATACCAGTTCTGGACGGTGGAGTATTTCACCTCCGCATCTTCATGCGCGAAGATCTCGACCACCGCGGCGTGCAGCTGGTTCTCGTCGCGCATCGGCGCGGTGCAGCCTTCCAGGTAGCTCACATAAGCGCCCTTGTCGGCGACGATCAGGGTCCGCTCGAACTGCCCGGTATTCTCGGCATTGATGCGGAAATAAGTGCTGAGCTCCATCGGGCAGCGCACGCCTTCGGGCACATAGACGAAGGTGCCGTCGGAAAAGACCGCGCTGTTCAAACAAGCGAAGTAGTTATCGCGCTGCGGCACCACGCTGCCGAGATACTTCTTCACCAGGTCGGGATACTCCCGGATCGCCTCGCTGATCGACAGGAAGATGACCCCCGCCGCCTTCAGCTCTTCGCGGAAAGTGGTGGCGACGCTGACGCTATCGAACACCGCATCGACGGCCACCTTGCGCGCGCCCTCGACCCCGGCGAGCACCTTTTGTTCCTCGATCGGAATGCCGAGCTTTTCATAGGTCCGGCGGATTTCCGGATCGAGCTCATCCAGTGAGGCAAGCTTAGGCTTCGCTTTTGGGGCAGCGTAATAATAGGCGTCCTGGTAGTCGATCTCGGGAATAGTGAGCTTGGCCCAGTCTACCTCTTCCATCTCAAGCCATGCGCGATAGGCCTTCAGTCGCCATTCCAGCATCCACTCCGGCTCGCACTTCTTGCCCGAGATGAAGCGGACGGTGTCCTCGTTGAGGCCCTTGGGCGCGAACTCCTGCTCGACGTCCGAGACGAAGCCCCACTCATAATCCTTGGCGAGCGCCTCGCGCGCTTCGCGGTTGGTGACGGCTTCGTCGGTCATCGTGCCAATTCCTGAAGCGAAACGGCGCTAAGCGACGTGCGGATCGCATCGCCGACGACACTCATGTGCGGCTTCACCCGGCAATGCTGGTCAAGCGCGCACTCGTGATTCACGCCATCGGCACACATCGTCAACACGATCGGGCCTTCGACAGCCTCGACGATATCGGCCAGGCTGATCTCGCAAACCGGGCGGGCCAACGCATAGCCTCCGCCAGAGCCCCGCTGACCAACCAGCAGTCCGTGTGCCGCCAGCTTCTGCATAAGCTTCTGCGCCGTCGGCAGCGGAACACCGGTCTCGTCGGCGAGCTCTGTCGCTGAAAGGCGCGCAGACGGCTCGCGGCGCGCAGCCGCGGTCATCATCACGACTGCATAGTCGGCAAGATGAGTGAGTCGCATGGTCTAATCGGAGCTTTCCAGTCCGATTTAGGCGATTCAGTAGCAATTTACAACGTCATTGCGAGCGCAGCGAAGCAATCCAGGCTGGATTGCTTCGTCGCTATCGCTCCTCGCAATGACGAACTACGAGGCCTTCACCTTCGCGATCCACTCGTTGACCCGCGTTTCCAGCATGCCGAGCGGCATCGATCCCGCCAGCAGGATGGTGTCGTGGAAGCCGCGATCGTCATATTTGGCGCCGAGCTCCGCTTTGGCCTTGGCGCGAAGCTCTTCGATCTTCAGCTTGCCGACCATGTAGGCCGTCGCCTGTCCCGGATAGACGACATAGCGCTCGATCGCCTTGACGATGCCGCCCTTTGCGTCGGCCGAATTGTCCTCGACATATTTGATCGCCTGCTCGCGGCTCCAGCGCTTGTGGTGGATACCGCTGTCGACGACGAGGCGGATCGCGCGGTGCAGTTCGAGCTGGAGGCGACCGAAATCGCGATAGGGGTCCTGGTAGAGACCCATCTCCTTGCACAGCTTTTCGGCATAGAGGCCCCAACCCTCGTCCGTGGCGTTATAGCCGCTGAACTGGCGGAACGGAGGAACCGAGCCCTTGGGCAGTTCGGACAGGAGGGCACCCTGCAAATGGTGCCCCGGAATGCCTTCGTGGCAGAACAATACTTCAGCCTCGATCGAGGGCATGTCCGCCATATTGTAGAGGTTGACGTAATAGATGCCGGGGCGCGAGCCGTCGGGGGGCGGGTCGTTGTAGAATGCCTTGCCGGCGGATTTCTCACGGAACGGTTCGACCGGCTTGATCAGCAATTCGGTCTTCGGCAGCTTGCCGAAGAAGCGCGGCAACTGCGCCTGGACCTGGGCCTGCGTCTTCTTCGATTCATCGAGATACGCCTGCCTCCCGGCCGGCGTGTTGGGGTAGTAGAATTGCTTGCCGCCCCGAATGTGCGCGAAAAATTGCTGCAGCGTTCCCTTGAAGCCGACCTTCTCCTTGATGCCTTCCATTTCGCCGTGGATGCGCGCAACCTGGGCCAGGCCAAGCTCGTGCACCTGGTCCGGCGTCAGGTCGGTCGTCGTGTAGTAGCGGAGCAGCGCCTGATACATGGCGGCGCCATTGGAGAAGCGCCAAATACCGTCGTCGGTACCGGCGCGCCTTTCCTGATCCTTCAGCGTGGCAATCACCCTCTGATAGGCCGGCCCCACTGATTGGATCAGAGCATCATGGGCCTCGGCGGTCAGCGCGGTCTTGGTCTCGGCGGGAATGTTGAGCTTGCCGACCTTGGTCTTGAAATCGGCATAGACATCATTGTCCGGCCCCGTGTCGAACGGCGCGCCCTTGATCAGGTTCTGAGACTGCTCGATGACCTGCGGGAAGACCCACTTGGGCGGCAAATTGCCGAGCTTTTCCCGCTCTTTCGATTCCGCGATCGCCTGGTCGAGATAGGTTGCCGTCGCGCGGATACGGCTGATGTAGTCGCGGGCGTCCTGCTCCGTATCGACCTTGTGGATGTTGATCAGGAATGCCGGGATATCGGCCTGTGCCCCGTTCATCTGGTCGAAGACATAAAGGTAGCGGCGATAAGGGAAGACGCTGTCCGAACGCTGGTTGCGATAGTTCAGCAGGTCGTAGCTCAGCTGATCTTCCGCCGAGAGACTCGCCCGATCGAACCGGCCAGCCATTTCCGCGACCGCGCGCTGGTCGAGGTCGTGACCGGCGATTGCGGCAGCGTCGCTGAAATCGTTGAGCTTGCCGTAATCTCCGTCCTTGATCCCGCGATAGCTTTTGCTCATCGGCGACAGAGCTAATTCAGCCTGGTCATACTCCTCGAAGAAGGTCTTGAGGGCCGCAGCTTGATCAACGGGCGGCGTCACGACCGGCGCAGCTGCGGCCTCCGTAGCCGCGGGTGGGGCCAGCATCGGATCGGGCTGGGTCGTGGTGCATGCGGCAAGTAACGCCGTCGAGGCGAGCAGAGCTATTCGGTTCACGGGCGACACCCTCAATGATGATTATGGCCATGCCGGGTCCCCTCCCGGCTTCTGCCTTTTTCCTTGAAGAAATGAGGGCTCCGGCTCAAGGCCGCCATGGAAATATTCGACAAACGACGGACGTGATGGCCCTTTACAAGCTGCTTCGACCCCTTGCTTTCGCGCTGGACGCGGAAACCGCGCACCGCGCCACCATCGCTGCGCTTTCGGTGTCTCTGCCGTTGCCGCTGCCGCGCTTCCCTGCAGAACTGGAACAACAGGTTGCGGGCCTCAGCTTTCCTTCGCCGGTCGGATTGGCCGCGGGCTTCGACAAAGATGCCGAAGCGCCCGATGCGATCCTCGGCCTTGGTTTCGGCTTTGTCGAAGTCGGAACGATCACGCCGAAGCCGCAGGCCGGCAATCCTAAGCCCCGCCTGTTCCGTCTCAAGGAAGACCATGGGGTCATCAACCGGATGGGCTTCAACAATGGGGGGCAGGCGGCGGCACTTGAACGGCTGTCCAAACGGGAGCGGCGCGGGATCGTCGGCGTCAACATCGGGGCCAACAAGGACAGCGCCGACCGCATCGCCGACTATGTCGCGGGCGTGAAAGCGATGAGCCCGGTTGCCGATTATCTCACCGTCAACATCAGTTCGCCCAACACGCCGGGCCTACGCAACCTGCAGGCGGGCGGAGAATTGGTCGAACTTCTGGCGGCAGTCCGTGACGCGCGCCAGCCCGGCCTGCCTGTCTGCCTGAAAGTGGCTCCGGACCTTGAGAGCGGCGATCACGATCGGATCGTTCGTGCTGCAATCGATAGCGGAATCGACGCGCTGATTGTTTCCAACACCACCATCTCGCGCCCGCCGCTGAAGTCGCGGCATGCCGGGGAAGCGGGCGGACTATCCGGCCGGCCCTTGAAGTCGCTGGCGCTCGATCAGATCCGCCGATTTCGAGCTTCGTCGGGCGGCGGGATTCCATTGATCGCGGCGGGCGGGATCGAAGACGCCAGCGATGCCTGGGATCGCATCACCGCCGGCGCTAGCCTAGTCCAGCTCTATTCGGCGATGGTCTATGAAGGGCCCGGGATTGCGCGGCGCATCGCCGAGGGACTGAGGGCGCGACTTGGCCTCGCCCAGATGGCGCACATTTCCGAAGCAGTTGGAAGCGACGCCGGCTAGCGGGCGAGCAGAAGGACCGCCCCCTCGCGTCGCGGATCGAAACCGCCGTCGACCTGGCCGTCGCGGATCAGAACGCCATGGACTCCGCTATCCTCTCCCTGGCCGGGACGGAGTTCGATCCCCTTGGCGCGTAGAGCCGAAAGCATCTCCGGCGAGAATTTCGTCACCTCTCCATTGAACCGGGCCCCTCGCGCGACGAGGTTCGGCTGGGCCAATGCCTCCTGCATCGGAAGCTTCCAGTCGATCGCCGCGACCAGCGATTTGCCGACATAGGCGAGGATGGCGTTGCCACCGGCGGACCCGATGGCGCCGGCGAAGCGGCGATCAGGGGTCAGCAGGATCAGTGGTGTCATCGACGATCGGGGCCGCTTTCCCGGCGCGACGGCATTGGCCATCGGCCGGCCTGCCTCGTCGATCGGTGCGAACGAGAAGTCGGTCATCTGATTGTTGAGGAAAAAGCCGTCGACCATTCGTCCGGTGCCGAAGATGGATTCAACGGTGGTCGTCATCGAAACCACGTTTCCTGCCGCGTCGCGGACGATGAAGTGGGACGTCCCGGCAACCTCGTGCGTGCGATCCGCGGCGACTTGAAGCGCTCCGGCGGGCTGACCGGCCGCGGGCGCGGGTCCGGCAACCGGGCCGATCAGGCGAGCCCGGGCATCGACATAGGCCGGGTCGAGGAGCCCCTCGACGGGAATCTTCACGAACGCAGGATCCGCGACGTAGCGGTCGCGATCGGCGTACATCAGGCGGCTCGCCTCGGCGAACAGATACCAGGCTTGCGGATCGGTTGGTCCGCGTGATGCGATGTCGGTCCGCTCAAGCAGCATCATGAGCTGGAGCATGCCGACGCCGCTCGACGGCGGTGGCGGTACGCAAGCGATGTAAACGCGCACGGGCCGGCACAACGCCTCTCGTTTGACCGGCTCGTAATTGGCGAGATCGGCCATGGTCATCGACCCGCCGAGTGGTGCGGCCCGGGTCCGCGCCACGATCCGTGCCGCCGTTTCACCAGCATACATGGCTGCCGGACCCTGCGCGGCCAATCGGCGCAGGAAGGCTGCGTAGGCCGGATTCATGAGGAGGTCGCCAGCCGTCATCCGGCTACCGTCGGCCTTCCGGAAATAAGCGACGACGTCTGGCGCGCCATTCTCGGCGTAGTCGCCGGCGAGCAGCTTCCCCAAACGTGGGCTGACGACGAACCCTTCGGCGGCCGTTCGCTCGGCAGAGCCGAACAAGGATCGCCATTCCAACTTGCCATGCTCGTGATGAGCCAAGCCAAGCATTGCAACGGCCCCGGGCACTCCGGTTGCCCGGCCGCTGAGCACGGCCTGGTCCCACGGCAGTGGCTGACCGGCGGGATCAAGGAACATGCCGGCGGTTGCCTGGGCAGGTGCGACCTCGCGACCGTCGTAGATGGTCAGCTTCCGGGTCGAGGCGTCATAATAGTTCATGAAAGCGCCGCCGCCGAGGCCGGAACTCTGCGGTTCGACCAGCGACAGCATGGCCTGCACCGCAATCGCCGCGTCGACCGCGCTTCCCCCGCGCTCCAGCACCTCCATGCCGGCCCTCGCTGCGAGCGGATTGGCGGCAATGACGAAACCTTGTTCTTTTGGCGCGGGCGGAGTCGATGCCAAAACAGAGGCACAGGATCCAGTGAGCAGGATCAGCGGAAGCAGGAACAGTCGGGCTAGGCTCATGCGCCGGGGCTTAGGCGAGTGAATCCGCCTCTGTCCATCGCGGCAAGCTGGCGCATGCCGCTCAATCGGCTAAACAGCGTCCCAACGCGCCCGGACGAGGCGCACCAAGGGAGGATTGCGCGCGTGGCCCGGACGCAGCTTGAGCATTTTCCGAACCTCATCACCATGTTCCTGACGCGTGTGCGCGAACATGGGGACAAGCCGTTCCTGTGGAGCAAGCACGACGGCGCATGGCGGTCGATCAGCTATGCCGAAGCAGCGCGGCAGGTAGCCGCGTTGGCGGGCAGTCTGAAGCGGCTCGGCCTGAAGCCCGGAGACCGGGTGATGCTGGTCAGCGAGAACCGGCCGGAATGGCTGATCGCGGACCTCGGCATCATGGCCGCGGGTTGCGTAACGGTTCCGACTTACACGACGAACACCACTCGCGATCACCAGCATATCCTGGCGAACTCCGGGGCCAGCGCGGTGATCGTGTCCACCCAGAAGCTGGCCAGGACGCTCGTCCCGGCGGTGTTGTTCGCGTCCGACTGCCACCACATTATTTCGATCGACGACATCATCACTGGCCAGTCGCCTGACGTTGCCCAGTTCCATCATTGGGCAGACCTCATCTCCGGACCGTCGGACGTCGGCGAGCTCGAGGCTCGCATGGCAAATGTGAAGCGCGACGACCTTGCCTGCCTCATCTACACCAGCGGTACCGGCGGCGCCCCGCGCGGGGTGATGCAGCACCACGGCATGATCCTCCACAATGTCGAAGGCTGCATCGACATCATCGCCACCGACTTCGGCTGGGACGATGAAGTGTTCCTGTCCTTCCTGCCGGCCAGCCACGCCTACGAACATACTGGCGGGCAGCACTTCCCCGTCGCTCTCGGCGGCGAGATTTACTACGCGGAGAGCCTCGAAAAGCTGGCCGCCAACATCGAAGAGGTGAGGCCGACGATCATGGTCGTCGTTCCGCGTCTGTTCGAAATGCTTCGCGCCAAGATCATGAAACAGGTTGAAAAGGATGGCGGTCTTCCGGCTTATCTCATGAGCCGCGCACTTTCGATCGAGACCAAAAGGTTCGCCAACAAATCCGTACCGTGGGACCTGCCCATGGACGGGCTGCTTTCCGTGACACTGCGGAAAAAGGTTCGGCGCAAGTTCGGCGGCCGGATGAAAGCGATGGTATCCGGCGGCGCCCCGCTCAATCCCGATGTCGGCCTTTTCTTTCAGGCGATGGGCCTTCCAATGCTCCAGGGCTATGGCCAGACGGAAGCCGGTCCAGTCATCAGCTGCAACCGGCCGAGGGCCGGCATTCGGGCCGAAACCGTCGGTCCGCCGATGTTGAACACCGAAGTCCGGATTGCCGACGACGGCGAGATCATGGTTCGCGGCGAACTTGTGATGAAGGGCTATTGGCATAACCCCGATGAAAGCGCGCGGGTCCTGCTGCGGGCCGACGACGGAAAGGGCGACTGGCTGGCGACCGGCGATGTCGGCCACCTCGACGGCAATGGCCGGATCGTCATCACCGACCGGAAGAAGGACCTGATCGTCAACGACAAGGGCGATAATGTTTCGCCCCAGCGCGTCGAGGGAATGCTGACCCTGCAGCCTGAGATATTGCAGGCCATGGTCTATGGCGACCGCCGCCCCCACCTGGTCGCGCTGCTGGTCCCGGATCCGGAAGAATTAAAGGCGCTGAAGGACGATCCCGAGGCAATGCAGAGGGCCCTGTCCAAGGCCGTCGACCGCGTCAATGCGGACCTCAGCGTCATCGAGAAAATCCGCCGCTTCATCATCGCGGACGAAGCCTTCTCGGTCGAAAATGAGATGCTGACGCCCTCCATGAAGATCCGCCGCCATGTCATCGGCGCCAATTACGGCGAGCGACTGGACGGGCTGTTCAAGAAGTAGCGTAAGGCCCCTTACGCCTTTGGCTTCGCATAGGGCGTGAACGGTCCGAACACGCATGCCCCAAGTGCTATCCGCGAAGTCGGGCTGACGGTCTGGGCGAGATCATTTTCGCAGAGCCGCGCAGGGCCGACCTGGTTTGTGACCAGGATGTCGCCGCGACCCAGGCCGGGACAGCCGCCCCTGGGATTCTGAACATAGATGGTTTGGCCCTGGTCGTAGAGGATGGTCCAATCGTCGATCGTATGAACAGTCGTGGTCCGAAAGGAATCGATACAGCGTTGTGGCGGCCCGGCGACACGGCCGGCCAATGCTTCCGCCAATTCCGCTTCCGCCTTGGCGCTGCGAGCTTGCCCGGCCGGCGCTGTCGAGCAAGACGCCAAGAGCGCGGACGCACCGATCATGAACGAGAGCGATTTATAGGGTCCTGACATCACGGCGCCGCGATCAACTGGCCTTGGTGTAAGGCACGAAATCGCTGAACACGCAGGCACCGCCACCGATCTTGGAAACCGGGTCGAACAAATGCTGTATGTCGCCGCTGCACAGCTGGTTGGACGGCATCGGCCTGGATACCAGCACGTTCCGGTGGTTGGCGATGCCGGGACAGCCGCCACGAGGGTTCTGAACGTAGACGGTGCCGCCGTCTTTAAACAGGATCGTCCAGTCGTCGATGATGTCCATATCATCGGCGCGATAGGTAGGAATGCATTTGATCGGCGCTCCGGCGACCCGACCGGCCAGTGCCTTGGTAAGCTGCGCCTCCGCTTCGGCGCTTCGCTCCGGCTGTGGCGCAGTGGTCGAACAAGCGGCCAATAGAATCGCCACCGAAAAGCTTGAGATCAGCATTGACCCCGAGTGCATGAAGCTTCTCCTTTACGCCCCGCCACTCACCCTGTTTTTCGATAGGGTACGAATTCGCTGTAGACGCAGGCGCCGGCGCCGAAGCCAGTGCGGACATCGACGATATTATTGATATCGCCCGAACAGAGGCGGGTGGTGCCATAGGCAGGGCGGATCAGGGACATTCCGGTGGTCAGGCCGTAGCAACCGCCACGCGGCTGCTGGACGTAAACGATGCCACCATCGCGGAACAGGATCGTCCCGTCATCGATGATCTGCATTTTCGAACGTTCGTTGATGCAGTTGACCGGATGTCCAGCGGTCCGGCCGGCAAGAGCCTTGGCAAGCTTCTGGGTCGTTTCCGGATTGGTGCTTTGCTGGGCCAATACGGATGCTGTCCCCGCGAGGACGATAGCTGCGCTGACGGCGGTCAACATTGAGGTGCGGAGGTTCATCGCGACTCTCCTTGGTCGATCTCGGGCATTGTAACGCACCAGCCTGAACTTCGGCTTACCGAAAATTGTCCTTTTTCGCCCGCAAATCGGCAAATTGTTCGACGTCACGGGCAAGCAGGAACGGGTTGGTCGCACGCTCGTCGCCTACCGTGGTTGGAACGGTCGAGCGTGCATTCGACCGTTCCAATTCGACATGACGGAGGCGATCGGCAATTTCCTTGTTTTCCGGGAACGCATGGGCAGCAAAGCGCGCATTGGAGAGCGTATATTCATGCGCGCAGTAGAGCTTCGTCGCATCGGGCAGCCCGGCTATCCGGCCAAGCGAATGGTGCATCTGATCCGCGGTACCCTCAAACAGACGGCCGCATCCCATCGCGAACATGGTGTCGCCGACGAAGGCTACCCCCTCGTCCCGGAAGACATAAGCGATGTGGCCGAGCGTATGTCCCGGCACTTCCCAGACTTCGGCCTGGTGCGCGCCGATCGAAACCCGGTCGCCCTCGTTCAGCGCGACGTCCAGCCCCGGCACACGGCCATTCTCACCTTCTGGGCCGATGATGGTCGCGCCGCTTGCGTCCTTGATCGCCAGATTTCCGCCGGTGTGGTCCGGATGCCAGTGGGTGTTGAGGATCTTGGTGATCGTCCATCCTCGGCGTTCGGCCTCCTCCAGTACCGGCGCCGGATCGCCGGGATCGACAACCGCCGTCTCACCGCTGTCGTGGTCATGCACGAGCCAAAGATAATTGTCGGAGAAGGCCGGTACGGCGACGATTTCCAGCCCCTTGCCCATCACCAGCTTCCGCTATTCGGCATGGACGCCCATGGTTCTGCCGGTTCCAGGTGGCCGTTCTGCAGAATCTCGACGGAAATCCCATCGGGCGACTTCACAAAGGCCATGTGGCCGTCCCGCGGCGGGCGATTGATGGTCACGCCATTGTCCTGCAGGCGTTGGCAGGTCTCGTAGATATTCTCGACCCGATAGGCGAGGTGGCCGAAGTTCCTGCCGCCGGCATAGCCGGCTTCATCCCAATTATGGGTCAGCTCCACTTCGCCGCCTTCGTCTCCCGGGGCGCCCATGAAGATCAGCGTGTATTTGCCTTCGGGAACCTCCATCCGGCGCCTCTCTTCGAGGCCGAGAAGCTTGAAGAAGCGGATCGTCTCCTCGGGATTGGACACCCGGATCATCGAATGAAGGAATTTCATGCGCGCAATCCTCCTTTTGGGATGGCGCACAGTTCGGCCTGATAGCCGCTGATTTCAAGCCGTCATTGGGGGTCCGGCTTACCCCCTTCGCCGTCGCCGTCCGGCCGGGTCGATACCTGATTGGTAACGGTGAGCGGGGCATCGGTCATGGCCAGGGCAGCGCGCGCAGCCTTTCCCGTCGGCCCATTGGGATCGGCGGCAACAGCACGGTTCCAATAGTCGCGCGCCTGAGCATCTTCTCCCGCCGCCTTGGCAATATGTCCGGCTTCGAACAGCACTTCCGCCGAGCTCGGGACCATCGCGAGCGCACGATTGATCGCCGATTTGGCCGCCGGCACATTCTCTTCGCGGAGCGAAAGCGCCGCGGAGAAATACCAGAGGAAGGGATCCTCGCCGATCGTCTTGGCCGCCTCATCGACCTTGGCCCGCGCCGTTCTAAGATCCCCCTGAGCTTCGGCGGCCCGCGCGCGGTCCAGCAGGGCGAGGCCGTGCTGGTCGGCTTGCAACCCTGTACCGGAAAGCGCTTTGTCCAGCGCGACTGCCGCCTTGCCCGGCTGGCCGGCTGCAATCCACATATTGCCGGCCGCTGCCAGCGCCCGGTCGCGGGCCGGATCGCCCGCCGGCGCAAGATCGGCGGCGGACTCGAACGCTGCGGCGGCTTCGGCAAAGCGCCCGGCCTTGTTCGCTTCGATCGCGCGGCAGGCCTGAGCCTCATGGGTCAATACCGTCGGACAGGATTCCGACGGAGCCTGTGCCGCTAACAGCGCGGCAAGGAAGAACATCATGCAATTCGCTCCACGAGCCCGTGCAGCTCGACGAGAATCGCATGGATTTCGTGGGGCTCGCTCAGGCGATGGCCTGCGTTTTTGACGAGGCGAAGCTGGACATCGGATGAACGCAACTCACGCAGAAGCTGCAGGGCGACACCAAGCCCAACTTCCGTATCCAGCTCGCCGTGGATTAGGCGGATCGGAATGGTGACGTCGATTATGTTGTTGAGCAGGCGATGCTCCGCGCCCGATTGCCAGAAGCCGAGCCAGGTGACTCCAGGTTCCGGACCATAAGGGTTGGGCCGCTCAAGCTTGCCATCGCGCTTGAGGATGTCCTTGTCCTCGGGCGTGTAGCCCCAGTCGGTGAAATCGGGCGCGGTAGCGATGCCTAGAAGTCCCTTTACCCGGTCCGGCCGCTTCATCGCCGTGTGAAGCGCAAGCCAGCCGCCCATCGAAGAGCCTGCAACGATCAGTGGGCCTTCGGTGACAAGGTCGATCGCCGTTAGTACTTCCTGCAGCCAGCGTGTCAGCGTGCCGTCCGCAAAATTGCCACCGCTGGATCCTGTTCCCGAATAGTCGAGGCGGAGGCATCCGAGCTCGCGCTGCCCGCAATAGGCGTCGATGGCGACCGCCTTCACTCCTTCCATGTCGGAGGCGTATCCAGGCAGGAAGACGATCGTCGGCTTGGCCTCAGCAGGCGATCGGTAACGATAGGCGATGCGCCTGCCGTCGCCGGGATCGAAGTAGGCGAGATCGGACGAGGAGATGTTGGGAAATTGCATGCGCTCTCCCTAGCGTCCTTGTCCGGGAAGGGAAGCGGTTGAGAGACAAGGCGCTCCCCGCTAGAGGCGTCCCCATGTCCGAGATGTTCAAGATCAAGCTGCCCGACGGTTCGTTACGCGAAATGCCCGAGGGCTCGACCCCGGCGGATGTCGCTGCGGCGATCGGGCCGGGCCTGGCCAAGGCGGCGCTTGCGGCGCGGGTCAATGGCGAGGTGCGCGATATCACTCGCCCGTTCGAAGGGGATTCCGATCTCGCGCTGATCACGTCAAGGGACGAGAAGGACGCGCTCGAGCTCGTCCGCCACGATTTCGCGCACATCCTCGCCGAGGCGGTGCAGCGGCTTTATCCCGGCACCCAGATCACTTTCGGCCCGGCAACCGACGACGGTTTCTACTACGACTTCGCGCCGACCGCGGAGCGTGGTCCGTTCACCGACGAGGAACTTCCGGCAATCGAAGAGGAAATGCGGCGGATCATCGCCGAAGATCTCCACTTGGTCCGCGAAGTGTGGAAGCGAGAGGACGTGCGCGCCCTGTTCGAGAAGCAGGGCGAGCGTTTCAAGGCCGAATGGGTGATGGAGCTTCCCGAGGGCGAGCCGATCACCATGTATCGCTCGGGCCAGGGCGACGATGCTTGGATCGACCTCTGCCGCGGGCCGCACCTGGCTTCGACCGGGAAGCTGGATCCGCAGGCGTTCAAGCTGACCCATGTCTCGGGCGCCTATTGGCGCGGCGACCAGAATAATCCGATGCTGTCGCGCATCTACGGGACCGCCTGGCTAAACAAGAAGCAGCTTCAGGAACATCTCGTCCGTCTCGAGGAGGCGGCCAAGCGCGACCATCGCAAGATCGGGCGCGAGATGGACCTGTTCCACCTCCAGGCCGAGGCGCATGGCTCGGTCTTCTGGCATCCCAATGGCTTCATCATCTGGCGACAGCTGGAGGCCTATATGCGCCGCCGGCAAGATGCGACCGGCAATGTAGAGGTCAAGACTCCGCAGCTGATGGACGCGCGCCAGTGGGAGAAGAGCGGCCACTGGGGCAAGTATCGCGAGAATATGTTCGTCGTTCCGGACGAGATTCCCTCGACCGAGGACGATGCTCCGATCTTGTCGGGTAGCGCAGACTTGATGGCGTTGAAGCCGATGAACTGCCCTGCGCACGTCCTGATCTTCAAGCAGGGGATCACCAGCTACAAGGAATTGCCGATCCGGCTGGTTGAAGCTGGTTGCTGCCACCGCAATGAGCCGCACGGCGCGCTTCATGGCCTGATGCGGGTCCGTCAATTTACCCAGGACGACGGCCACATCTTCTGTCGCGAAGACCAGATCATCGACGAGGTGCGTGCCTTCTGCGAGCTTGCCGACCGGGTGTACAAGGATCTCGGCTTTGCCGGTTATGCGGTGAAGCTCGCCCTCCGCCCGGATAAGAGGTTCGGGAGCGACGAAGATTGGGACAAGGCGGAGAACGAACTTCGCGATGCCGTCATTGCGGCTGGAATGGCCAATGACGATTTCGGCTGGGAGGAATTGCCGGGCGAGGGTGCCTTCTATGCGCCCAAGCTAGAGTGGCACCTCAAGGATGCGATCGGCCGGACTTGGCAGGTAGGCACGATCCAATCCGACCGTGTGCTGCCGGAACGGCTCGACGCCACCTACATTGGCGAGGATGGCGAAAAGCACAGGCCGATCATGCTCCATCGCGCGATCTTCGGCTCTTACGAACGCTTCATCGGTATCTTGATTGAGCATTATGCGGGCAAGTTCCCGCTGTGGCTGGCCCCGGTGCAGGCAGTAGTCGCGACGATCGTTTCCGATGCGGACGATTATGCTCGGGACGTAGTCGCCAAGCTTCAGGCTGCCGGGCTTCGGGCCGACCTCGACCTTCGCAACGAGAAGATCAACTACAAGGTCCGCGAGCACAGCCTGGCAAAGGTCCCTTTGCTACTCGTCGTGGGGAAGCGCGAGGCCGACGAAGGAACGGTCGCGGTCCGCCGCCTGGGCTCGGACGAGCATCAGAAGATGATGAGCCTCGACGAAGCGGTCCAACTGTTCGCGCAAGAGGCGGTCCCGCCCGATCTTCGCTAAGCCCAAGTTCGCAAAGGCTTATTTGGCGCGTTACCGCCACATGTCGCGGCAAAAATGCGGCGACGAGGCCGAGTGCCCTTTTCTTTGGCGTGTTAAACCCTTACTTCGCGGCCACAACCAACGACTCTTGGAGATTGCGCTATACCACCGCCCACCCCGCGCCGTTCAATGGCGCCGCCGACTATGACCGGCCCTCGCTACAATCAGTTCATCCAGGCGCCCAAGGTGCGGGTGATCGACGAAAATGGCGAAAATCTGGGCGTAATGTATACGCGCGAAGCTTTCGAACAAGCACAGGAAGTAGGCCTCGATCTGGTCGAGATCAGTCCGGGTGCGGATCCGCCCGTCGCCAAGTTCCTCGACATCGGCCGCTACAAATATGAGGCCCAAAAGAAGGCCAACGAGCAGCGCAAGCGCCAGAAGACGCAGGAGATCAAAGAGATCAAGATGCGTCCGAACATCGACGACCATGATTATCAGACCAAGATGAAGAAGGTCTTCGAATTCCTGGAAGAAGGCGACAAGGTAAAGCTGACCTTGCGTTTCCGCGGACGCGAAATGGCGCACAACCAGCTTGGCATGGCAGTCCTTCAGCGTGTTGCCGAAGATACGGCTGCGATGGCCAAGATCGAACAGCATCCAAGGCTTGAAGGCCGGCAAATGCTGATGGTAATTGCCCCCAAGTAACGAGGCGAACCTTATCGGTTCGAAAAGGCGCGGGTTGCCGTTACGGCACCCGCGCCTTTTTCATGTTGCGGTGCGAGATGTGACATTTCTGTCGCAAGTCCGCCGTTTTTGTCTTCGTAACCATGGCGTTTGCTTTGCAGTAGCCCGCCTCTGGATTACTCCTTCACCCTAAGAACAAGAAAGTTCGAAAACGGGGAGGATACAGATGCGCAAGTCGATGTGGCTGCTTTCGGCTGGCCTGGTCGCGCTCTCAATGCCGGCTTATGCCCAGGAAACCGATACCGACGCTGGTGGGGCTCAGCCGACGCAAGGCGCGACGGCGGAAGCCGCGGCGGTCGATAGCCAGGATGTCGAGCCCGAAGCCGGTAGCAGGGACACCAGCGAAATCGTCGTCACGGCGACCCGCCGCAACGAGGCTCTTTCGGACGTGCCGCTGGCCGTTTCCGCCGTCACGGCTGAAACGCTTCAGAATTCGGGCGCCAGCGATATCCGCCAGCTGACCCAGGTCAGCCCATCGCTGCTCGTTTCCTCGACCTCATCCGAAGCTGGCGCCGGCGTCGCCCGTATCCGCGGTATCGGTACGGTCGGCGACAATCCGGGCCTTGAAAGCTCGGTCGCGACATTCATCGACGGCGTTTATCGCTCGCGTACTGGCGTCGGCCTGACCGAACTTGGCGCGATCGACCGGATCGAAGTGCTTCGCGGACCGCAGGGAACGCTGTTCGGCCGCAACGCATCGGCCGGCCTCATCTCGATCATCACCGCCAAGCCGAAATTCCGTACGGAAGTTGGCGGCGAGCTCAGCATCGGCAACTATGACCTTCGCAGGGCCGAAGCCTATGTGACCGGCGGACTTAGCGAGACAATCGCTGCCCGGCTCGATGGCGTCTGGATGAAGCGCGACGGTTTCCTTGAAGACGTTGTTTCCGGACGCGACATCAACGATCGCGACCGCTGGATGCTTCGCGGCCAGCTGCTATTCGAACCGTCGAGTGATTTGTCGATCCGGATCGTCGGCGACTATGCGAAGCGCGACGAGGAATGCTGCGGCGCGACCTATTTGCCGGCGCATGATTACACCGGCACGGAACAGCCTTCGACCATCGCGGGCATCCAGCGCGCGCTTGGCGGAATTATCAACGACGACACCTTCGATCGCGACGTTTCGATCACTCCGGGCCGCAACTACCGCTCGGACGTGAAGGATTACGGCCTGTCGGGTGAAATCGTTTACGACCTTGGCGGCGCAGAGCTGACGTCGATTACAGCCTACCGCTACAACAAATATGTCCGCGGCCAGGACGCGGATTTCAACAATCTCGACATCCTGTTCCGCGACGACGATGGCGGAGCCTTCAACCGCTTCAAGACCTTCACCCAGGAACTGCGATTGCAGGGTGAAGCGTTCGAAGGCCGCCTCGACTGGCTGTTCGGTGGCTACTACGCCAACGAAAAGCTGCGGGTCGACGACAACCTGCAATATGGCGACGATTATTCGCGCTACGCCAACTGTCTCGTAGGTGCGAATTTTGCGAGCACACCCGGCGTTCCGCCGTCGATCCTCGCACCGGGAGTTACGGCGAATTGTTTCAATCCGAACGTAGCTCCTTTGGTCCGTGCAAGCCTGGTTAATAGCTACAATACTGCCTTGGGTGCGGGGCAGTTCACCACGGCCGCGAACATCGGCTCAAACATCACCGCGCTCGGTGCATTCGCGCAGCTCAACAATACGCTTGCGCCGGGAGTTCCGTTGGCTCCTGGCCTTCCTGCGGTCAATTTCAGCGCCGCGCCATTCGGAACCAGCGGCTTTACCAACCTCGCCATCGCACTGGGTGGCCCAAGCTTCATCGGCAGCACGCTTAACGGCGCTGCGCTCGATGATTCGTTCCGTCAGACCAGCAACAACTGGGCGCTGTTCACCCACAATATCTTCGAGATCAACGACCAGTGGAACGTCACGATCGGCGCCCGCTACACGCATGAAAAGAAAGAGCTGAAGGCGGACTTCTTCGACAACAACCGTCTCTGCGCGGCCCTTTCGGGATCCGGCTTGCAGCAGCTGCCGTGCGTCATTCCGGCGGCGCCTGGCGGAGTCTTTGCGATCGATGACAGCAAGTCGGAAGGCAAGCTGTCCGGTACCGCCGTGCTCAGCTTTAAGCCGGTCGACAATGTCCTCACCTACCTGAGCTATTCGCGCGGCTACAAGGCGGGCGGCTTCAACCTCGACCGTTCGGCCCTGTGGCGTGCGGTTACGGTGCCGACGACGGTCCCGGCAACCCCGGGCACGACCGTGTTCACCAACCCGCCGCTGTCCGGCAGCGGCGCGATCTGCCTCAGCGCGGCGCAGGCTGGCTGCCAGGGCGTGGTTGCGTCGGGCAAGGACCTGGAGTTCAAGCCCGAAATCAACGACGCGATCGAACTCGGCATGAAGTATAACGGCCGGGGCTTCGATCTGAACCTCGCGTTGTTCCACCAGCTGTTCCGCGACTTCCAGCTGAATACGTTCAACGGCCTCAACTTCGTCGTCGAGAACGTCAACAGCTGCAAGCATGACCTTGGCGGAGCGGACGAAGACAACAGCGCTGCCACCGGCGTTTGCGACGGCGGCACTCGCGCTGGCGTGAAGAGCTACGGTGTCGAAATCGAAGCCTTCACTCGCCCGTTCGAAGACGTCAGCCTGAATGGCGGCTTCGTCTATGCCAGCACCCGCTACCGCGACGACCTCGTCGGCGCGAACGGCAAGGCCCTGACGAACGCCCTGTTCCAGCTTCCTGGCCGGCGGATCTCGAACTCCAACGCCGTTACTCTGACGGGTTCGGCCTCCTGGACTCCGCCGATTGGCGGTAACGGCATTCGTGGTCTCGTCTATGCCGACGTCCGCCATCAGAGCCACTTCAACACCGGTTCCGACCTCGACATCGAGAAGGTGCAGGACAGCTTCACTGTCGTGAATGCGCGTGTCGGCCTGCGTGGACCTGACGATCGTTGGGCAGTTGAGCTCTGGGCCCAGAACCTGTTCGACAAGGATTATATGCAGGTTGCGTTTGACGCACCGATCCAGGGTTCGGGTACTGCGCGCGGCGTCGATGCGGGCTTCTACCCGCGCTCGACCCAGCTGTTCGGCGCCTTCCTTGGCGAGCCGCGGACATGGGGCCTGACGCTCCGTGGCAAGTGGGGACCGTCGGAAGCGGCACCGCCGCCTCCGCCACCGCCGCCTCCGCCGCCTCCGCCGCCTCCGGCGACGCAGACTTGCGCGGACGGCTCGGTGATCCTGGCGACGGACACCTGCCCGCCGCCACCGCCGCCTCCGCCCCCACCGCCGCCTCCGCCGGAGCCGGAACGGGGCTAAGCGAACCAAAGCAAATGGGGGAAGGGCCCGCCTCACGGCGGGCCCTTTTTTCGTCAGCTGCCGGCCGTCGCGGCGACCAGCAATTCGGACCGAAGCATCTCGCCCTCCACATCGGTCAGCTTCTTCCCGTCCGACCGCGTCAGATAGAAGACGTCGACTGCACGCTCCCCATAGGTCGCGATATGGGCCGAATGGAGCTGGTGGCCTGCGGAATGGATGACCAGGGCCAACCGGGCTAGCAGGCCCGGTCGATCGCGGGCATTGACTTCGACAACCGTCGTCCGGCTCGACGCCTTTTCGGACACCAGGGCGCGCGGCGCCACGCGGAACGCTTGCTCACGGCTCGGAAGGTCGCCGATCGGTGGGGGAGGCGGCTCCATGTCAGTGCGGAGAGCCTTGTCGATCGCATTGGCAATCCGCTTGCGCAGCCTGCTGTCCTCATAGGCTTTTCCGCGAGCATCGGTGACCAGCAGATTGTCTAGAGCCATCCCGTCGCGCGTGGTGTGGATGCGCGCGTCGACAATGGATGCGCCCGCTCCGCTTAGTGCCGCCGCGATCCGGTAGAACAGGCCCGGCCGGTCGGGCGCGAATACGGAGATTCGGGTCATTCCGGAAACAGAGTCCGGTGCCGCGACCACCGACGGCTCGGCATCGCCGATATGGGCCTCGGCCGCAGCGACCTGAAGCGCATTGGCATGTTGCCATTCCGGCGGTTCGGCCAGCCAGTAGCTATCGGGAAGCCGGCGAATATGGGCGCGAATGGCCGACGCTTTCCAGGGAAGCGCTTCGGCCAGCTGCCGCTGCCGTCCCTCTACCTGTTCCTGCCGCCCTCGCTGCTTGTGGCCGAGCCGTAACCGCTCCTCGGCCGCGTCGAACAAGGTTCGAAGCAATTGCCGCTTCCAATCGTTCCAGGTCCCCGGGCCTACCGCACGGATGTCGACCACCGTCAGGATGAGCAATAGCCTCAGTCGCTCCGGGCTCTGGACCGCCCTGACGAAATCCTCGACCGTCTTTGGGTCGCTGACGTCGCGACGGAACGCCGTGTTGGACAGCAGCAGATGGTAGCGCACCAGCCAGGCGACGGTCTCGGTCTCGGCATCGTCGAGCCCGAATCTAGGGCAGAGGGCCATGGCGACATCGGCTCCAAGCAGGCTGTGATCGCCGCCGCGCCCTTTCGCAATGTCATGCAGCAATACCGCCACATACAGCACGCGCCGTGACGCGATCTGCTTGAACAGTGCGGTCGACAATGGATGGTCGTCGGCCAGCTCGCCGCGTTCGATCTGCGACAGCAGCCCGATCGCCCGGATGGAGTGCTCGTCGACCGTATAATGGTGATACATGTCGAACTGCATCTGCGCGACGACGCGGCCAAAGTCGGGTACGAAACGACCGAATACGCCCGCCTCGTTCATCCATCGAAGCACGGTGTCGGGCTTCGCGCGCGCGGTCAGCACGTCGAGAAACTGGGCATTGGCCTTGGGATCATCGCGAACATGATCGACCAGGCGCGCGTCGCGGCTGGCATAGCGCATGGCGGTCGGGTGGATTTCCAATCCTTCCGTCGCTGCCAGCGCGAACAATTCGACGAGGCGCACCGGATCGTCCGCCAGCCAATGGTCGCTCGGAACGGAAAGGCGTCCCCTTTCGAGGGTGAAGCCGTGAAGATGCTTCGGTCGGCGGCGCAGCGTGGGCAGGGCAAAGCGCCGCCCCTTCTCTCCCATCTGCTCGTCGAGCTGCGCCAGGAACAGGCCGGTCAGATCGCCGACCGCCTTGGCGTTGAGGAAATAGAATTGCATGAAACGCTCGACCGCCGATTTTCCCGGCCTGTCGGCGTATCGCATCGCCTCGGCGATCTGCCTTTGTACATCGAACCCCAACCGTTCTTCCGCGCGTCCTGCGATCAGGTGGAGATGGCATCGCACTGACCAGAAAAAGCGCTCGGCCCGTTCGAACCTGCGGAACTCGGCGGCGCTGAAAAGCCCCTTGTCGACCAGTTCGGCCGGCCGTTCGACCCCGAACACATATTGGCCGATCCAGTAAAGCGTGTGGAGATCGCGAAGGCCCCCCTTGCCGTCCTTGACGTTCGGTTCGACGACATAGCGGCTATCGCCCATCCGCTTATGCCGCGCGTCTCGCTCCGCCAGCTTGGCAGCGACATAATCCCGAGCGCTGCCGGCGACGACTTCCGACTTGAACCGTCGCTCCGCTTCCTTGCTGAGATCCCTGTCGCCCCAGATCCAGCGGGCCTCGAGCATGGCCGTTCGGTTGGTCACGTCATCCCTTGCGGCTTCCACCACCTGGCTCGGGGTTCGGACGGACTGACCGACCTTCAACTTCAAGTCCCACAGCATGTAGAGCAGGGTTTCGATGACCTTGCCGCACCATTCCGAGCCATGCTCCGGGACGAGGAACATCAAGTCGAGGTCGCTGAACGGAGCCATTTCGCCTCGTCCCGTACCGCCGAGGCCAATGATCGAGACGCGGCACTCCGCACCCTCGGGTCGCGGGTGAATGCGCATCGTCACGACGTCGTAAGCCAGGCGGACGATCTGGTCGGCGAGAAAGCAGTAGGAGGCGGCGATGACTCGTCCGCGACCTGGCTCAATTGCAAACCTGCGGGCGATCTCGGCTCGGCCGCGTTCGAGCGCCTGGTTCAGGACTGCAGTTGCTTGCGTTTGAAGATCCTCGGACGGCAAGGCCTGAAGCTCTGCCATCGCCGTCCGCCGATCGATGATCTCCCGCCGGTTAGCGATCAGTGCGAAGCGCGGCGGTTCCAGCATGTCAGTGCTCGGCGGCCATCCGCTTCAGCGCGTAGAGTGCCTCCAACGCCTCGCGCGGGCTGAGCGCATCCGGGTCGATCGCCGCTAGCGCGTCGGCCAGCGGATCGGCCGGGGCGGATTCGGGTTGCTGGTTGGCGAACAGCGGCAGGTCGTCGAGCCCGGCGGCGATGCCCCCGGTCGCGTCGCGACCCGCCTCCAGCTTGGCGAGGACAGATTTCGCGCGGGCCAGCACGATTGGAGAAATGCCGGCGAGCTTGGCGACTGCGATACCGTAGCTGCGGTCCGCCGGTCCGTCGGCAAGCTCGTGGAGGAGGATGAGGTCGCCCTTCCACTCGCGAGCGCGAACATGATGAAGCGATAGCGCTTCGAGCCGATCGGCGAGGCGAGTGAGTTCATGATAATGGGTCGCGAACAAGGTCCGCGCCTTCACCTGGTCATGCATCGCCTCGACCACGGCCCAGGCGATGGCCAGCCCGTCATAGGTGGAGGTGCCGCGGCCGATCTCGTCGAGGATGACCAGGCTGTTCGGAGTCGCCTGAGCCAGGATCGCCGCTGTCTCGACCATTTCGACCATGAAGGTCGATCGGCCGCGCGCGAGATTGTCGGCCGCACCTACCCGGCTGAACAGCCGGTCGACGATCCCGATGGTTGCGCTGCCAGCCGGGACAAAGCTTCCAACCTGGGCGAGCAATGCGGCGATGGCGACCTGGCGAAGGAAGGTGGACTTGCCGCCCATGTTGGGGCCGGTAATCAGCCACAGCCGATCGTCAGGGCCGAGCGCGCAATCATTGGCAACGAAGCGCTCGCCATCGCGGGCCAAAGCCTCCTCGACCACCGGGTGCCGTGCCGCCACAAGTTCCAGGCAGGGCTGCTCCTTGAGGTGGGGAAGGCACCAGCCGCCTTCCGCCGCGCGCGATGCATGGCTTGCCGAAACGTCGATCCGCGCAATCGCATCGGCGGTTGCCGCGATGCGCGGGGCCGCACCAACGGCAAGCGCCGTTAGCTCTTCGAAATGCGCCGCCTCGGCCGCCAGCGCATGCGCACCGGCCTCGACAACCCGGCTGGCCTCGGCATGCAGGTCCGGCGAATTGAAGCGCACGACACCGGCCAGCGTCTGGCGATGTACGAACCCGGAATCGGGGCCCATCAGCCGGTCGGCATGTTTGGCGCTGACCTCGATGTGATAGCCGAGAACCGCATTGTGGCGGATCTTGAGCGTCGCGACGCCGGTTGCCTCGCGATAGCGCGCCTCGAGGGCCGCGATCGCGCGGCGGCCGTCCTGACTGGCGGATCGCAGCGCGTCGAGCGCATGATCATATCCTTCGGCGATATAGCCGCCCTTGGAATGATCCAGGGGCGGGGACTCGACAATTGCCGCCGACAGCCGGTCCGTCATCGCAGCATGGCCGCCAAGGTCGGGCAGCAATGCCGTCAGGAGGTCCGGCCGCTCGCCCTGTCCCTCCAACTCGGTACGAAGCGACGCTGCTGCCTGTAGCCCGTCGCGAAGCGATGCGAGATCCCGGGGACTGCCGCGTCCGGCAACCAGCCTTCCAAGCGCCCGGCCGATGTCCGGCATTGCCTTCAGGAAATCGCGGATTCGCGTTCTGCGGATTGGCTCGTCATGAAGCCACTGTACCAGCGCCAGTCGCGCTTCGATGGCTCGAATATCGGTAAGCGGCGCCGATAAATCCGCGGCCAGCAAACGACGGCCTGGCGCCGTCGTGCAGCGGTCGATCACTCCAAGCAGGCTTCCCGAAACGCTGCCGGTCTGGGTGCGACAGATTTCCAGGCTATCGCGCGTCGCTGCATCGATCGCCATATGGCTCGCGCGTGCAATTCGCCGCGGTGCTCCGAGAAACGCAGCCGATTCCTTCTGCGTGGCATCGAGATAGGTCAAAAGGCCGCCCGCTGCGGCCAGCTCGGCGCGACCCGGATCGCCAAAACCGTCCAGCGTCGAGACGCCGAATCTTGCCTTCAGCGCGCGTTCGCCCGCGATGCTTTCGAATCCGCCTTTGCCTCGCGTAACGGCGATCCCCGGCACCGCTTCCGCTGCGATCGTCTCTGCGGGCGACAGGCGCGCCAGCTCGGACAAAAGCTCTCCCGGACCGCAGGCAATCAGCTCGAACCGGCCGGTCGAGATATCGGCCGCCGCTATCGCCCAATCGTCCCCGGCCCGACCGACTGCCGCCAGCCAATTGGCTGCACCGCTGTCTAGCAAGGCCTCTTCGGTCAGTGTTCCCGGCGTCACGAGTCGAACGATCGCTCGTTCGACGAGCGCTTTTGATCCCCGCGCCTTGCGGGCTTCGGCCGGGCTTTCCGTCTGCTCGGCGATGGCGACGCGATGGCCGGCCCTGATCAGCCGAGCGAGATAGCCCTCGGCTGCATGAACGGGAACGCCGCACATCGGCACCGGCTCTCCGCCGTCCTCGCCGCGCTTGGTCAGCGCAATATCGAGGGTAGTGGCGGCGGCCTTTGCGTCTTCAAAGAACAGCTCGAAGAAATCGCCCATCCGATAGAAAAGCAGCGCATCGCCCGCCTCGGCCTTCAGGCGGTGATATTGCGCCATCATCGGCGTCTGTTTTGGTGTGATATCGTCAGCGCGGGCCATTGCGTAAGACCGTAGAGGCTAACGCGCCGCCGCGAAATGGCTTAAGCGAGCGCTGTGGGGCTCATTCTGACGATAATTTTCGCGGTCTTCGGGCTGCTCTTGCCGTGGGGCATTGCGCTTGGTCTTCGGCTAAGGGCGCGCGGTTCGGCGGTCTTCGTCGGCGAAATGGGCTGGGAGCCCATCGTCCATTCGATGCTCGCCTATGTGCTGGCGTTCAACATCACCTTCTTCATCCAGGAACTGTTCCTCGTGCTGCCCAAGTCCATGGTGCCGGGGCTGACGGCAACGCTCTACCACAACAACCATGACTGGACTGGGCTCGCTCCAATTGCCGAGCTGTTCCAGGGTACGGGCGCGCTTGCGATCCTCTTCAGCGGGCTCTTCTTTTCGGCGATTGCAGCGAGCAAGGCCAGGCCGTCGCTGTTCGTCCTGTGGATGGCATTCCACGGCATGTTCCAGTCGCTTCCCCAGTTCGTAGTCGGGGCGATCGCCGGTGGCAACGATGTCGGCCGGGCCTATGACTATCTCGGCATTGGCGCTGTTGGCGAAACATTGGCGGCCTTGATCGCCTTGGCGGCAATGCCCGTCGCCGGACTACTGCTCGGCAGGCAGTTCCTGGCGGCCGCCTGGGACCAGCGACAGCTCGGAAGCTACTGCTGCCGATTCGGCTTCCTGCTGCGGATCGCCGGACTTCCGGCCCTCGCTGCGCTACCCATCATCATCTTCTATCGGGTTCCGCGTGAGCTCATCGAGGTGCTTGCTCCACCGCTCCTCGTTCCCTTGTTCGGTTACGGCTGGCTGCAGCTCGCGGCATTCAAGCCGGCAGGCGCAAAGGCCAGGGGCATCCGGCCGCAAAGCGTGGTTCCGCTACTGGTCGCGGTTGCCCTGTTGCTCGCGATTTTCCAGTTCGTGCTGAGGCCCGGTATTACCTTCTGAAGACAGCTGGCCTTGCCCTAGCGTCATTGCCCCGCCTAAAGCCTCCGCGACAGGAGAGCGAATGAGCGAGAGCAACGTCAAATTCACGCGCGACGAAGCGCTGGATTTCCACGCACGCGGTCGGCCGGGCAAAATCGAAATCATCGCCACCAAGCCGATGGCGACACAGCGGGACCTGAGTCTTGCCTATTCTCCGGGCGTCGCCGTTCCCGTCGAGGCGATCGCGGAAGATCCGGGCAAGGCCTATGACCTGACCGCCAAGGGCAACCTTGTCGCCGTCATATCCAACGGAACCGCGATTCTCGGACTCGGCAATCTTGGCGCGCTCGCCTCGAAGCCCGTGATGGAAGGCAAGGCCGTCCTGTTCAAACGCTTTGCCGACGTGGATTCGATCGACCTGGAGGTCGATACGACCGACGCACAACGCTTCATCGAAGCCGTCGAACTGCTCGGCCCCAGTTTCGGCGGGATCAATCTCGAGGACATTGCCGCGCCGGACTGCTTCATCATCGAGCAGGCGTTGAAGGAGCGGATGAACATTCCGGTGTTCCATGACGACCAGCATGGTACCGCGATCATCACCGCCGCCGGCCTAATCAACGCCTGCTACCTCACCAATCGCGAGCTCAAGGACATCCGCGTCGTCGTGAATGGCGCCGGCGCTGCCGCCATAGCCTGCACGGAGCTAATCAAGGCGATGGGCGTGCCGCATGACCATGTGATCATGTGCGACCGCAAGGGTCCGCTCTATCCGGGGCGCGACGGCATGGACCAGTTCAAGTCGGCCCACGCAGTGCCGACGGAGGCCCGCTCGCTGAAGGAAGCGCTGGTCGGCGCCGACGTGTTCCTCGGGCTGAGCGCGGCCGGGGCGGTTACGCCCGATATGGTCGAGGCCATGGCCGATCAGCCGATCATTTTCGCAATGGCCAATCCTGATCCGGAAATCCGTCCCGAGGAGGCGAAAAAGGTTCGCCCGGATGCGATCATCGCGACAGGCCGGTCCGACTATCCGAACCAGGTCAACAATGTGCTGGGCTTCCCCTTCATTTTCCGGGGGGCGCTGGATGTCCGTGCGACCGGCATCAACGAGGAAATGAAGATCGCGGCCGCCCAGGCGCTGGCCGAGCTTGCCCGCGCTGCCGTTCCGGAGGAAGTCGCCGCCGCCTATGGCGGGGTCAGCCACAGCTTTGGCCCAGACTATATCATCCCGGCACCGTTCGATCCGCGCCTGATCGAGATTGTTCCGGCCGCAGTCGCCCAGGCGGCGGCGGATACTGGCGTCGCCCAGCGCCCGATCGCCGACATGGAGGCTTACCGCCAGTCGCTCCGCGCCCGTCTCAATCCCACGGCCTCCATCCTTGGGCTCGCCTATGAAGCAGCAAGGGCCAATCCCAAGCGCGTGCTGTTCGCGGAAGGCGAGGAAGAGAATGTCCTGCGCGCCGCCATCGCCTTCAAGGAAAACGGCTATGGCACGCCGGTGCTGGTCGGGCGCGACGAGGTCTATGACAAGCTCGCCGCGCTCGGAGTCGACGATCCGAAGAGCTATGAGGTCTTGAACAGCCGCAACTCGCCGCTGGTCGGGCGAGCGGTCGACTTCATCTACGAAAAGCATCAGCGCCACGGCATGCTGCGCCGCGCGGTAGAGCGGATGGTCAACCAGGATCGCAACACCTTCGCCGCGGCAATGCTCGCGCTAGGCGAGGGCGATGCAATGATCACCGGCACGACCCGGCCCTTCAGCGAGTCGCTGCGCCAGGTGCGCTGGGTGATCGATCCCGAGGAATGCCCGACTCCATTCGGCGTCCACGTTGTCTCGGCTCGCGGCCGGACGGTGATGATCGCCGATACCGCCGTGACCGAGCGCCCGACCGCCGAACAATATGCCGCCATCGCCATCCGCTCGGCGGCATTCGCCCGCCGGGTCGGCCAGGAGCCGCGCGTGGCCTTCATCAGCTACACCACGTTCGGCAACCCGCCCGGCCGGCACATCGAAGAGCTGCGCGACGCGGTGAAGCTGCTCGATTCGCTTGAGACCGACTTCGAATATGAAGGCGAGATGGGCCCCGACGTTGCGCTCAATCATGAGATGCAGGCTAAATATTATCCGTTCAGCCGCCTGACCGGTCCGGCCAACATCCTGGTCATGCCGGGCCTGCAATCGGCCAACATCAGCTCGAAGCTGGTCAAGGCGCTCGGCGGAGAGGTTGCGCTTGGGCCCTATCTGATGGGGATGAGCCTACCCGTTCAGATCGCCCCGATGAGCGCAACGGCCAACGATCTCGTCACGCTGGCGGTGTTGGCGGGCGGAGGATCCGACGCCATTCGCAAGTCTCCGCGTCGAAAGGCATAGCGCAGCCGCTTACGGACGCGTAATGAGTTCTCCTCTTTTTGGAGAATTGATCGATGCTGGTTACCAGGCGCCACCTCGTGGTCGGCGCCGCGGCAGTTGCATCCTTTTCCGCGGCCAAGGCCCAGAAGCTCGTCGCAACCTCGGCCCAGGACCTTGGGCCATTCTATCCGATCGTCCGCCCCCCCGATCATGACGCCGATCTGACCCGCGTGACGGGACGAGGCGGGGTCGCCAGGGGCAGACCGATCAACGTCATTGGCCGGGTGGTTGACCTGCAAGGCAACGCCGTCACCAATGCCCAGGTGGAGCTATGGCAATGCAATTCGGAAGGCCGCTATGATCATCCCGGCGACCGCGCCAATCCGGCCGCGCTCGATCCCAATTTCCAGGGCTTTGCCCGGCTTGCGACGGATCGGGACGGGCAGTTCAAGTTCCGCTCGGTGAAGCCCAAGGACTACGACACGCCGATCGGACGGCGGACGCCGCATATTCATTTCGACATAAGCGGACGTTCGGAGCGCCTGGTCACGCAAATGTATTTCCCGAACGAGCCGCTCAACGACATCGACTTCCTGCTGAAGAATGCGGCGCCACGCGAAAGCGTCATTGCCGAAGCCATCGATCCGCTGTCCGGCGATCCCGACGCGCTGGCGTACCGCTGGACGGTCGTGCTGGCCGTCGGCTGACTAGATACGCTCGACCTGGCTAACGCCATCGGCGGCACGAAGCGCGGCTACCAGGCCGTGCAGGTGGGCCAGGTCATGCACTTCCACATCGACGTGGAAGGTGTGGAAGCTGCCGTCGCGATGGGCCAGCACCAGGTTGACGATATTGGCGCCCTTGGCACCGAGGATTCCGGCCATTTCGCCCAGCGCCCCTGCAACGTCGCGCAATATGACCATCAGGCGGGCCGTGCCGCCGTCGGAGCCGTCGCCCCAGGCGAGATCCAGCCAGTCCGCGTCGACCCCGCTGGCCAGCTTGTCGCAGCCGATGACATGCACTTCGATGCCTTCGTCTTCGCGGCGCAGGCCGACGATACGGTCACCAGGAATGGGATGGCAGCAGCCCGCCAGGTCGTATGCCACGCCCGGCGTAAGGCCCTTGATCGAAATCGCCGTGCGCTGCCCCAGCGGTCGAGGCGCGACGTCGCCGCCGGCTGACCCTGGCATCAGCGCTTCCATCAACTCGACGTCCGATACCGAACGGCGCGCGACCTTGATCATCAGCGCCTCGACATCTTCGACCTTAAGCGTCTTCACCGCGCGCTTCAGCGCATCGGCGGCCAGCGGCGCCGGTAGCCGGGCGACGATCTCGTCATAGATTTTCCGGCCAAGCTCGATCGTCTCGTCGCGTTCCTTGTGACGGACGAATCGGCGGATTCCCGCGCGAGCCTTGCCCGTGACAACGAAGCGGAGCCAGCTCGGCTGCGGATGCTGGGCCTGGGACGCCAGGATCTCGACCTGGTCGCCATTGTCGAGGATCGTGCGGAGCGGCACCACGCGCCCGTTGACCTTCGCTCCAACGGTCTGGTCACCAAGATCGGTGTGGACCGCATAGGCGAAGTCGACCGGCGTCGCTCCCTTGGGCAGCTGGATCAGCTCGCCGCGCGGAGTGAAGGCGAAGATGCGGTCCTGGTACATCGCCATCCGCGTATGCTCGAGCAGCTCTTCCGGGCTTCCGGCATGGTCCAGGATTTCGACGAGGTCGCTGATCCAGGGGATCTTCACTTCCTCGGCGGGACTCTTCTCCTTGTACGCCCAGTGCGCGGCGAGACCTCTTTCCGCCTGCGCGTGCATCACCTTATCGCGGATCTGGATCTCGATGCGGGACTTGGAATCGTGGATGACGGTCGTGTGGAGCGACCGGTAGCCGTTGCGCTTGGGCGTCGAGATATAGTCCTTGAACCGGCCCGGGACCATCGGCCAGCGCTGATGGATCAGGCCCAGCGCCTGATAACAATCGTCCGAACTGTCGACGATGACCCGGAAGGCCATGACGTCCGACAATTGCTCGAAGCTGATGTGCCGCTCGGCCATTTTCTTCCAGATTGAAAATGGATGCTTTTCGCGGCCCGTCACCTCGGCTTCGAGGCCATGGTCGTTGAGATATAGCTGCAGGCCGAGGCCGATCCGGTTGACCAGGTCGCCGCCTTGCTCGTGCAGCTGCTTCAGCCGGCGGGTGATCGATGCATAGGCGTCGGGTTCCAGCTGCCGGAAGGCCAGCCCCTGCATCTCGTTCATGATCTCGTACATGCCGATCCGCTCAGCCAGCGGGGCATAGATATCCATCGTCTCCTTGGCGATTCGCCGGCGCTTGTCTTCCGATTTGATGTGGTGGAGCGTCCGCATGTTGTGCAGCCGGTCGGCCAGCTTCACCAGAAGCACCCGGATGTCGTCGCTCAGCGCCAGCAGGAATTTGCGAAGATTCTCCGCCGCTCGCTCATTCTCCGACTGCGCCTCGATCTTCGACAGCTTGGTGACGCCGTCGACCAGCCGCGCGACATTCGGACCAAACAGCTTCTCGATCTGCTCCGGGGTCGCGACCGTGTCCTCGATCGTGTCGTGGAGGATGGCGGTGACGATCGATTCGTCGTCGAGCTTCAGGTCGGTGAGAATACCCGCGACTTCGATGGGATGAGAGAAATATGGATCGCCGGAGGCGCGGACCTGGGCGCCATGGGCCTTCATCGAGAAGACATAGGCGCGGTTGATCAGCGCCTCGTCGGCGTCGGGGTCATAGGCCCGGACCTTCTCGACCAGTTCATACTGCCTCAGCACGTCAATAATGTGGGGGAGCGGGACCCCACTTCGCAAGCGCGAAAAAAAAGGCCGGTCCGGCAAGTACCGGACCGGCCGATTGGGCCACGCTGCGTGCTGCGCGGCACCGGGGAGTTAATTAGCCTTTGCGAGCGCTGGTGTAACGCCGTCCTTGGCGGCCGAGTTGCACTTGGCGAGCTGCTCTGCGGTCAGCGCCTTGCCGTCTGCCGAGAAGCTTTCGATCCGGCCGGCGCGCTTGGCCAGGTCCTCGCAGATGATCACCGGGCGGCTGGCCTCGGTCGAACCGCGGCAGCCGTCGGCCGAGCAGTTCCAGCTGATGTCCTTGCCGATGATCTTGGCCGAGGCCGGAGCCGCGGCGGGCTTTGCCGAATAGGTGCCCGCGAGGGCAGGGGCGGCAAGAGTTGCAGCAACAATGAAGGCGGCGACGCGGTTCATGGGGGCCTCGGAAAATGAGTTTTTGGTTGAAACCGTTTAGCTGATTATCATTGCATTTTGCAACTGTTATTTTGCGTTCAATCGTGCATAAAGGCGGCTGGGAGAGGTCGAGCGTTGAATCGTCACCAGGTTGTCAGGGTCGAACCAGATATCGAGGCATTCAAGGCCGCGGCCCTTCGGTGTCCGCTGCCTTCGGCGGTCGAACTGATCGGCGAGAAATGGGCTTTCCTCATCCTTCGGGGCGCGCTGAACGGGCTCGAACATTTCGAACAGTTCCAGGCCGCGCTCGGAATCGCCCGCAACATCCTGTCCAACCGACTCGCCAAGCTCGTCAACGGCGGCATCCTTGAGCGCAAGTCGGACCCGGTCGATCGCCGCAAGGTCGTTTACTCCCTGTCGCCGAAGGGCGAGGCGCTCCTTCCCGTGGTGCTGGCGCTTCGCCAGTGGGGCGAGGATTGGGGGCATGGCTGCCAGGAGATCTTCCTGGCCGACAAGCAAGACGGCCAACCGGTGAAGCGGATCTGCGTCTTGGCCCATGACGGGCGCGAACTGAAGCTTGGCGACATGATGTGGGTCGACCGCGCCAGCGGGGCCCATGTCCTGCGGGGCGAGCTCGACTGAATCAAAAAGGGCGGCCCGAAAGCCGCCCTCTTCAAGTCATCGACAAGCTGGCTGCAGCTTATTCGTAGTCGCCGCCCGACGGAGTCGGACGCGGCGGAGCGGCTGCGGTGAGGCGGAGGGCCTCGGCCGATTCGCTCAGGCTCGCCAATTCATCCGTTTCGTCATCCTCGTCGATACGGACGCGCTGGAGGTTCGAGACGATCGCTTCCTCGAGATGCTTGGGCTTCACCGTCTGCTCGGCGATTTCGCGCAGGGCGACGACCGGGTTCTTGTCACGGTCGCGGTCGATCGTGAGGTCGGCACCACCAGAGATCTGGCGGGCGCGCTGCGCCGCCATCAATACCAGGTCGAACCGGTTGGAAACCTTGTCGACACAATCTTCGACCGTCACGCGCGCCATTGTCGCTCTGCCTTGCCTCTAAAATAGGTGAGAGGCGGCGAGATAGGGAGAAGGTCCTTCAAAGTCAATGAAATCGCGAGTCGGCGCCAGCTTGCCAGCAGCGTCGCCACTCCCCAGACTGGCATGATGGCCGATGCCGCCCTGCCCCCCGCCGACAGCAGTTGTGAAGTCGACGGCAACAGACTGACCCTCCTGACCGAGGGACCAGAGCGGCTGGGCGCGCTGATTGGGCTGATCGACGGTGCAGAGCGAAGCGTCCGCCTGCTCTATTACATGTACCGCGACGACCATAGCGGCGAACTGGTGGCGGGGGCGATCCGCCGCGCGCTGGAGCGGGGGGTTGCGGTCTCCCTGCTGATCGACGGATTCGGGGCCTATGTCCGCGACCAATATTTCGAGCCGCTTATCGACAAGGGCCTCATCTTCTGCCGCTTCCACCCGACCTTCGGACGGCGCTACCTCATCCGTTGCCATCAGAAGATGGCCTTGGCCGATGAGAGTCGGGTGCTGATTGGTGGGTTCAACATCGACGACAGCTATTTCGGGACGATCGAAGAGGGTGCGTGGCGCGACCTCGGCCTGATGGTCGAGGGGCCGGCGGTCGCCCGGCTTGTCCCTTACTATGACGATCTGATGGCCTGGTCGCGAACCAAGGGATCGAAGATCCGGGCCCTGAACCGCATCATCCATCGTTTCAGCGAGAATCATGGCACGCTTCAATGGACGTTCGGAGGGCCTACCCGAGGACTCTCCCCCTGGGCCCTGGCAACCAGCCGCGACCTATTGTCGACCGACGATGTCGCGATGATCGCCGCCTATTTCGCGCCGACGCGGGCGATCCTCCGGCGGATCAGCAGGCACGGACGCCGCCGGGCGCGGGTGATCACTGCAGCCAAGTCGGACAATCATGCGACGATCGCGGCAGCTCGCTACACCTACAAGAACCTGCTTCGCCGTGGCGCCGAGATCTTCGAATATCAGGCGACCAAGCTGCACACGAAACTCGTCATCCTCGACGATGTCGTGCACATCGGATCGTCGAACTTCGACATCCGAAGCATCTACCTCAACCTGGAAATGATGCTCCGCGTCGACGATCCCAAATTCGCGATGCTGCTGCGCTCCTATTTCGAACAGGAGTTGACGCATTGCGAGCCGATCACGGCGGAGGTGCATCGCAAGCGGTCGAGTTGGTGGACCCGGATCATCCAGGCGATCAGTTTTTTCCTGGTGACTAGCGCCGACTATTCGATCACCCGGCGCTTGAACCTGGGCCGGATCTAGTCGCGCTCGCGCCAGGCCCAGAAGAGGGTCGCCGGCGGCACGTTCAGCCACTCGAACCCGCGGTCGATCCGCTCGAAATGCGGGGCGATGAAGTCGCGGACCTTGGGGCTGAACTGGTAGACCAGGAAGGCGCCACCATCGCGGATCGCGCGTCCGGTGGCCGCGCCGATTTCCTGCCCGACGCCGGGCGGCAATGTCGAGAAGGGAAGGCCCGAGAGGATATAGTCGGCGTGATCGAAGCCATGCTCGGCAATGATCTTTTCGACATCCGCGGCTGATCCGTGGACGGCGATGAACCGGTCGTCGTCGATATCGCCGTTCAGATAGTCGATGAATTCAGGGTTGGTGTCGATCGCGATCAGCTTCGCGTCCGACCGCAGTTTTTCGAGGATCGGCCGGGTGAATGTGCCGACTCCGGGACCATATTCGACGAACAGCCGGGTAGACGACCATTCGACCGGCTTCAGCATCTTGTCGATCAGGATCTTGCTCGAAGGGATAACCGAACCGACCATGACAGGATGCTTCAGGAAGCCGCGCAGGAACTGCCAGCGGGGGCTCTTGCGGTCACGGCCAGCGCGCAGGCCATGGCGGCGCTTGCCGTTCAGCTGGCTGGCTCGAGTGGCGTTCAAGTGAGGCTCCCAAATTATTCCGGTTCCGGCCCGGCGTTCGCAAATCGCTAAGCGCTTGGCAAGGCAATTGGGTGGCTTTCGCGAGTCGCCCCGCGGGCCTAAGTGCGATGAGATGCAGCTTTTGCCAGACAGGCCGCGCGTAGCGGGAAGCGCGCTGACGACGCGTCACTTCCTGCTGCTTTACGCAGCCATGCTGGTGGCTGCCGCCGGGAACACCGCGCTCCAGTCGGTAATGCCCGCGATCGGCCGCGAAATCGGGATCAGCGATTTCTGGGTGACCGTCTCTTACACTTGGTCCGCGATCCTATGGGTCTTCCTCGCCCCTTTCTGGGCCAAGCAAAGCGATCGCCACGGCCGCAAGGCGCTGACCCTGCTTGGGGTTGGCGGGTTCATCGCATCGATGCTGCTCTGTGGCCTGGTGCTGTTTGCGGGACTTAATGGTGCGCTTGCCGGTGGGCTGACCTTTGCCGCTTTCGCCATCTGCCGCGCGCTCTACGGCTCACTCGGCTCCGCGACCCCCAGCGCCACACAGGCCTATCTCGCGTCGCGCACGCGCCGCTCGTCGCGGGTGTCGGCGCTCTCGGCACTGGCCAGCAGCTTCAGCCTTGGTACGATCATCGGACCGGCGCTGGCGCCGCTGTTCGTCTTGCCGCTGCTTGGCCTGTCCGGCCCGCTGTTCATCTTCGCGGCCATCGCGATCGCGGTGTTTTTCGCCATCCTGTTCGGACTTCCGAATGACCTGAAGCC
Source organism: Sphingomonas caseinilytica (assembly GCF_023516455.1). Classification (GTDB taxonomy): domain Bacteria; phylum Pseudomonadota; class Alphaproteobacteria; order Sphingomonadales; family Sphingomonadaceae; genus Sphingomicrobium; species Sphingomicrobium caseinilyticum. The sequence continues at coordinate 549,543 of NZ_JAMGBA010000002.1, forward strand.
AAGGCACGGCCGACGGAGCGGGCACGGCGCGGCGATGAGCTATCCTTCGCTTGCCAGCACGCCGACCGGCGCCAGCGTTATCGCGGCAACACATCGCAACGCGCCGCGCATCCGCTGGAGCGACTCGCGCATCCGCAACTGGATCACTGCTGGTGTCATCGCCGGCCACGCCCAGGCGGCAACGCTCGCCTGCATCGGCTTTTTCGTCATCGACCGGCTGCATCTCGCGCCGCACGGATCTGAAGAAGAGATTTCGATTGTGATGATGGCCGGCGCCGCCGCAACGCTCGCGGCCCAGTGGGGAGTCATTCCCCGCCTCCGGCTGGAGCCGCGTCAGCTCATCCTTTGGGGCGCGCTGGTCGGTTCGCTTGGGATGATCGTCACCATGTTCGCAGGCGACCTTTACGGCATCGTGCTCGGCTTCGGTCTGACGAACCTTGGCTTCGGTTTCACCCGCCCCGGCTTCACCGCCGGCGCGAGCCTTGCCGTCTCACTTTCAGAACAAGGCGGCGTCGCGGGGGTCATCACCGCCGCCAACGGCGCCGCTTATGTCCTGGCGCCGGGAATCGGCATGCTGCTTTACGGCGTCGACCCCCACCTGCCATTCGCTGCGGGGGCCGCGCTGTTGATCGGCCTGCTCCTATGGGGTCGCGGGCGGCTCTTCTCCGCCTGATCCACCCTTCGCCGGACCGCGCGGCCGAAGCATTCCGGGGAGGACAAAGCCGATCCCGCCGACCGGTTTCACCGCGTCGGACTTCAGCGTCTCCTGAATCTTGGCATAGTCGTTCAGCATCTCTTCGGTAACCGAAGCCCGGGTTTCGGTGAGCCCGGATTCGAAATCCGCCATCGTTACCTCGCGGCTGTCGAGCCCGCGGCGAAGGGCCGTCAGACCCGCGCGCCGGACAAGATCCTCCAGGTCCGCTCCGGTGAACCGTTCGGTCCGCCGCGCCAGCAGCTCAAGATCGACGTCCTTTGCCAGCGGCATGTCCTTGGTGTGGATGGCAAGAATCCGGCGCCGGCCGGCGGTGTCCGGCGTTCCGACATAGATCAGCTCATCGAAGCGGCCCGGACGGAGCAGCGCGGGATCGATGAGATTGGGACGGTTGGTCGCCCCGATCACCACCACATTGTTGAGCTCTTCCAGGCCATCCATCTCGGCCAGGATGGTGTTGACCACGCGCTCGGTCACCTGCGGTTCGCCCATGCCGCCGCCCCTCGCCGGGACCAGGCTGTCCAGCTCGTCGAAGAAGATTACCGTGGGTGCCACTTGCCGGGCGCGGGCGAACAATCGGGCAATCTGCTGCTCGCTCTCGCCATACCATTTGCTGAGGAGGTCGCTCGACTTGGTTGCGATGAAATTGGCCTCACTTTCGCGTGCAGTCGCTTTGGCCAGCAAGGTCTTGCCTGTCCCGGGCGGCCCATAGAGCAGGAAGCCCCTCGCCGGGCGGATGCCCAGGCGACGGAAAGCATCGGGATGCTTCAAGGGCAGCTCGACTCCTTCGCGAAGCTTGTCGCGCGCCTGGTCGAGGCCGCCGATATCGTCCCAGCCGATTGTCGGTACCTGCACCATCACTTCGCGCATCGCCGACGGCTGGACCCGCTTCAGAGCATTCTCAAAGTCGTGCGCCTCCACCGACAATGCATCCAGCACCTCGGTCGGAATGGTTTCCTCGGCGAGGTTGAGCTTGGGCATGATCCGGCGGACCGCTTCAAGCGCCGCCTCCCGCGTCAGCGCCGCAAGGTCGGCACCGACGAAGCCGTAGGTACGGCGCGCCAGCTCGTCGAGGTTCACTCCATCGCCCAGCGGCATGCCGCGCGTGTGGATGCCGAGGATCTCACGACGGCCGCGGTCATCGGGAACGCCGATCACGATTTCGCGGTCGAACCGGCCGGGGCGGCGAAGCGCCTCGTCGATCGCCTCCGGGCGGTTGGTCGCCGCGATGACGACCAGGTTCTGCCGGGGCTCCAGCCCGTCCATCAAGGTCAAAAGCTGGGCGACCAGCCGCTTCTCGGCCTCGCCCGTCACCTGCCCGCGCTTGGGAGCAATCGAGTCGATCTCGTCGATGAAGATGATCGACGGTGCGGCCTTGGCCGCTTCCTCGAAAATCTCGCGCAGGCGCTTCTCGGATTCGCCATAGGCCGATCCCATGATCTCGGGCCCGGCGATGTGGAAGAATTGCGCTTCGCTTTCATTGGCGACGGCGCGCGCCAGCCGGGTCTTGCCGGTGCCGGGCGGGCCGTGCAGCAGAACGCCCTTGGGCGGATCGACGCCAAGGCGCTGGAACAGTTCGGGGTGACGGAGCGGCAGTTCGACCATCTCGCGAAGCGCGTCGATGGTGTCGTTCATTCCGCCCAGATCGTCATAGGTGACGTCCGCGCGGCGCTCGCCTTCCTTCTTCTCGGTGAATTCGGGGAGCAGCTCGACCTGCGTGCTGGCGTCGATGTGGACGATGCCCTTCGGAGACGTCGACATGACCGTCAGCCGCACTTCCTGAAGCGCGAAGGCCGGCGCGTTCAGCAGCTGGCGGATATTGTCCGGCATGTCGGCATTGACCCGCTGGTGTCCGGCAGTGGCTACGGTGTCGCCTTCACAGAAGGGGCGTCCGGCGAAGCTGCGCTTCAGCGCCTGCGACGACCCATGGAGCCGGACATTATTCTGGGCGGGTGCGAAAACCACCTTGGTCGCGGGCTTGGACGTCGCCTTCTGGACCTCGACATAATCGCCGGATCCAACACCGGCGTTGGCGCGCTGCAATCCGTCGAGACGGATGATGTCGAGCCCGGCATCCTCGGTGTACGGCCCCAACACCCTGGCCGCCGTGGAGCGCTTGCCGACGATCTCGATGATGTCGCCCTCGGAAAGGTTCATGTCCTTCATCAGCTTGGCCGGAAGGCGCGCGATGCCGTGCCCGCTGTCGATCGGAGGAAGATGGGCGACCTGGACTCGCCTCACCAAAGTATCGACCGTCGCCATCAAAATTCCTCTCGCTGTAGCTGTCACAAGACCCTTGGACGCGCCGCGTAAGGAACGGCAGCAGGGCATTCCGGTTCAATCTGGGGCCGGAACGAGCAGAAAAAAAGGCCGGGCGTCGCCGCCCGGCCTAAGTATCAGGAGAGGATGCCTTTAAAAAAGGCAGTTCTTTATCGCACTGCACAATGGATTTCGCAAGTGCAAAATCGCACTGCAACATGAATAATTCTTCAACTTCCCCTCTGAGTCGGCGCGACGCCCTTAATCTGGGGCAATTGCTGGTTTTAAGGTCGTGCTGCTGGTAGGTGATCGCAACTTTGGTTGGGGTGAGTGCAGCCATGGAACGCCGCTTGGCCGCAATATTGGCCGCCGATGTGGTCGGTTACAGCCGGCTGATGGGGGCTAACGAAGTCGGCACCCTGCAGGCCCTGCAGGACCTTCATGGGGAGCTGGTGAACCCGACGATCGCCGAGCATGGCGGCAGGATCGTCAAGCTCACCGGTGACGGCCTCCTGGCGGAGTTTTCGAGCGTGGTCGGCGCAATGGAATGCGCCATCACGATCCAGGATTCGATGCCGGCACGTAATGCAGACATCCCCGAAGATCGCCGGATCCAGTTCCGGGTAGGGATCAACCTCGACGATGTGATCGTGCAGGGCGACGATCTGTTCGGCGATGGCGTCAACATTGCTGCCCGCCTGGAGGGGGTGGCACGGCCAGGCGGAATCGCGGTCTCGCAATCGGTTCGGGACAATGTCGAAAGCCGGCTGAAGTTGAGTTTCGCCGACCGCGGCCAGCAACAGCTCAAGAATATCGCCATGCCCATCAGGGTGTTCGACGTCCTGCTGGAGTCCGGCAACGCTCCTGCAATGACCATGGCCGACCCGATGGCGGTGGTTATGGCAAGTCCTTCTATTGCCATCCTCCCCTTCACCAACATGAGCGGCGATGCGGAGCAGGAATATTTCTCCGACGGCATCACCGAGGACATCATCACCGACCTGTCGAAGATCAGCGCGCTGTTCGTTGTCGGGCGGCACACCAGCTTCGCCTACAAGAATATGTCGGGTCATCTCGACCGGATCGCAGCGGAGCTTGGGGTGCGTTTCCTGCTCGAAGGCAGCGTCCGCAAGGCCGGCAACCGGATCCGCATCACCGCGCAGCTGATCGACGGCTCGACCGGCGGTCACCTCTGGGCCGAACGCTACGACCGCGACCTCACCGACATCTTCGCCATTCAGGACGAGCTGACCAAGGCCATCGTGGAACAGCTGAGGTTGCGCTTGCTGCCGGAGGAAATGAGCATCTTCGGCGCGGCGCCGACCGAGAATGTCGAAGCCTATTCGCTCTATCTCAAGGGTCGGCAGTTCTTCCACAATGCGACCAAGAGCTTTCTCATGCTCGCCCGGCAGATGTTCGTCCGGGCAACGCAGCTTGATCCCAACTATGCGAAGGCCTTTGCCGGGATCGCCAATTGCGATGCCAGGATGGTCGGGTGGTACGGGGAAGATATCCCCGAGGAGCGCATCCTTGCCAATGCGGACAAGGCCTTGGCGATCGACCCCAGCCTCGCCGAGGCGCATGCAGCACGTGCCGATTCAATGAGCTTTGTTGAAGGGCATGACCCGGCCGAGGTTCTCGCCACGTTCGAACATGCGCTTTCGCTCGACCCGCACAGCCACGACGTGAATTTCCTCTATGCGCGCTACTGTACGCGGACGGCGCAGTTCGAACGCGCGGTTCCGCTCTATGTCCGAGCGCTCGAAATTCAGCCCGACGACTACACGTCGCCCGCAATGCTGGAGACGATCTGCAAGACGCTCGGGCGCTTCAACGACGTCTTCCTCTACGGCGAAATGGCCATCAAGCGGGCGAAAGAGGCGATGAGGCAGAATCCGGAATGGTCTCGCCCCGCCCAATTGGCTGCGGCAACGCTTGCGGGCATCGGTCGCAGGGAAGAAGCAATCGAATATCTGGAACGGGCCGTGGCGCTGGATCCGGACGATAGCCAGACCCTCTACAACGCTGCTTGTACCTGGTCGCAGCTAGGGGAACCCGAACGCGCCTTCGAACTGCTGGAGCGATGGTTTCCGCACGCCGGTCGCGAAAAAATGCTTTGGCTGAAGATCGACTCCGATTTCGATCCGCTTCGCGACGATCCCCGATTCCAGGACATTCTGGCTCGCGCGGACGCGCAGCTTACAGTTTGATCGAGCCTGCGGCCTTGCGCACCCAGCTGCGCGGGAAGAGGCGGTGCGCTTGTGCAGTCGACTTGTTCATCAGTCCCGGAATCACGATCGCCCGGCCCCTTTCGAGACCCTCCAATCCGGCGCGAACGACCGAGGCTGAATCTGCCGCCATGTCGACGAATATTTTGGCTGATGGCCCCGCGGGCTTCCACCCCGCGACCTCGCCGAATTCGGTCGCGGTGGGACCCGGGCACAGCGCAGAAACGATTACGCCGTTCTTCCGAACCTCCTCGTGCAGCGCCTCGCTGAACGACAGGACGAAGGCCTTGGTCGCGAAATAGACCGCCATGCCCGGACCGGGTTGGAACGCAGCAGTCGACGCGACATTCAGAATTGCGCCGGACTTTCGCTCGATCATGGACGGCAGAACCGCGTGCGCCAGCTCGACCAACGCTCCGCAATTGAGGTCGATCATCTGCCGCTGGCGCTTCGCGTCCAGCTTTGCGAATCGGCCCGCAAGACCGAAGCCCGCATTATTGACCAGCAACTCGACATGCTCGCCGTGAGCCGAGAGATCGGCCATCAGCCGGTCGGCCGCGCCGGGAACGCTGAGGTCGGCTTCCACCGCCCTTGCATTCCCGATCGCCGCCGCAAGCGCATCGAGCCGGTCCTTGCGTCGAGCCACAAGGACCAGTCGCTTGCCCTTAGACGCCAGTTGACGGGCGAAATCGACCCCCAGCCCGGCGGAAGCGCCGGTAATCAGCGCGATTGGCTGCGTCATCTGTTCACCTCGTCATTGCGAGCCGCGAAGCGGCGCGGCAATCCATGGATTGCTTCGTCACTACGCTCCTCGCAATGACAAGCTAACTGATCAGGCGACGGTCGCCTTCAGGATCTTGCCCGGCTCGCGCGGAGGCTCGCCGACGGGAAGCGCGTCGACATGCTCCATGCCGCTCTCGACCTGGCCCCAGACCGTATATTGCCGGTCAAGGAAGGTCGCATCGTCGAAGCAGATGAAGAACTGGCTATTGGCGCTGTTGGGGTTCTGCGCACGCGCCATGGAGCAGACGCCGCGCACATGCGGCTCGCTGTTGAATTCCGCCTTGAGGTCGGGAAGGTCGCTGCCGCCCATGCCCGTTCCGGTCGGATCGCCGCCCTGTGCCATGAAGCCCGGGATCACGCGATGGAACACGACGCCGTCGTAGAAGCCATCGCGCGCCAAACCGGCGATCCGCTCGACGTGGCCGGGCGCCAGGTCCGGACGAAGCTTGATGACGACGTCGCCGCCGCTGGAAAGGCTGAGGGTGAGGGTATTGGCGTCGGCCATCGTCATGTCCTTGGATAGATTGGTGTGGCCGCCATCTAGTCGCGTTGTGCGGGTTGCGCCAGTAGTCGCTCGGGCATAGGGAACTGGCACTCAGCAAAGAAGTCGAGCGAGGGGACGATCATGAGCGACAGCGACATCATCGCCACCCCTCCGCATGAGCCCGAGGCCGTCCACGCCGAAGATCGGATCCACGATGAGGAGGATCGGCTGCTTCCCGCCTTCGTTCGGGAGGTGCTCGACGCAGTTGCCGACGGCGACGACGAAGCCGCGCGCGAACTGGTCGCGGAACTCCACCCCGCTGACATCGCGGACCTGATCGAACTTGCCCCGGGCGACGAGCGCGGGGACCTGATCGAGGCGCTGGCCGGCATCGTCGACGCCGACGTTTACGCCGAACTCAACGAATATGTCCGCGAAGATGTCATCGACGAGATGGAGCCGCAGCAGGTCGCTGACCTCGCCGCGCAGCTCGATACCGACGACGCCGTCGCGCTGATCGAGGACCTCGAGCAGGACGAGCAGCTGGCGGTGCTTCGGGCAATGGAGCCCGACGACCGCGCAGCCGTCGAGGAAGCGCTGACCTATGGCGAGGAGACCGCCGGCCGCCTGATGCAGCGCGACCTGATCGCGGTGCCGGAGCATTGGAAGGTCGGCCAGGTCATCGACTATCTCCGCTCGTCCGACGAGCTTGCGACCGATTTCTGGGAAGTGTTCGTCGTCTCCCCGAACCACCACCCGGTCGGCACCTGCAAACTGTCGACCATTCTTCGCTCGCCGCGATCGACGCTGGTGAGCGAGATCATGGCGCGCAAGCAGACCCTGATCCCGGTCGACCTCGACCAGGAAGAGGTCGCGCTGAAGTTCCAGAAATATGCGTTGATCTCCGCCGCCGTCGTGGACTCCAGCGGCCGGCTGGTCGGCATGATCACCGTCGACGACATCGTCCACATCATCCAGGAAGAAGCGGGCGAAGACGTCCTGCTCCTGTCCGGTGCCGGCGAAGGCGACATCAACGAACCGTTGGTCGATACCTACAAGGCACGGGTCCGCTGGCTCGCCGCGAACCTGCTGACGGCGCTGGTCGCTTCGATGGTCATCAGCCAGTTCGAAAATGCGATCGAGCGAATGGCTGTGCTCGCCGCGCTGATGCCAATCGTTGCCGGCGTTGGAGGAAATGCGGGGACCCAGACGCTAGCCGTGACCGTTCGGGCGATCGCCACCAACCAGCTTACCGGCTCCAACCATTGGCGCGCGGTATGGCGTGAAATCCGGGTTGCGATGATGAACGGGCTGACGATCGCGGTGCTGATCGGCATCGGCGTGACGCTGGTGCTGGGCTCGGGCACCTTGGGAACGGTGATCGCCCTGGCGATGCTGACCAACATCGTCGTCGCCGGCCTGGCGGGCGTGCTGGTTCCGCTTGGGCTGGAAAAGGCCGGCGCCGATCCGGCCGTGGCGTCCAGCGTGTTCGTGACCATGGTGACGGACTCGATGGGTTTCCTCGTATTTCTCGGGCTTGCGACCGCCGCCGGGCTCTAGCCTATTGAAAGGGCGGGCCAATCCCGCCAATTCAGACCTGTGCCGTCCCTTCATCTGACCAAGGTCGCGGTTGGTTGTGCCAGCCTCGAAGCGCTTCAGAACCGCATCGCACGCCGGGTTTCGGGCGAGGGCGTCGTGCGCGTTCCGACGCGGATGCGGCCCAAGCGAATGGAAGAACTTGTCGGCGGCTCCCTTCACTGGATCGTCAAGCACCGGATGATCGCCCGCCAGCAGATCCTTCGGTTCGAGGACCGCAGCGACGGGCGGATCGACATCGTCTGTTCGGCCGAACTGGTCGTCATTCCGCCACGGCCAAAGCGCGCGCACCAGGGATGGCGTTATCTCGAGGACGGAAATGCCCCGAGCGGCGAGGACGACGGCAGCGGCCTGTCGGAGCTTCCGCCGCGTTTATATGGAAAACTGGCGGCGCTCGCGCTCGTCTGAGCTAGTAGCGCCCTTCCTTGCATCCGACGACACTGGCCGATCCCTTGGCGTTGACCGTGCAGGCGGGTTCGCCCGTCAGCGTAATCGAGGCGAGGCCGGTGGCGTCGACCTTTGCGCTGTTGGTGACCTGGGTCCGCACCGTCGACGGGCCTTCCGCGCCGATGACCGCGTCCTTGACCTCTAGCCTGTCGGCTTCGAACGTCGATGTGCCGCGAATGGTGCTGGTGAGCTTCGCGACCCGGCCCGCCATCCGGATGGTCCCCGCACCCGAAACGCTGATCTTCATCTGGTCGACATCGACCTCGCCCACGGAAGCGATGCCTGATCCCTGGATCGACATTTCGAATCCCAGGCCCTTCACGCGATCGACGTTCAGTGCACCGGCGCCATTGATGTAGGCGGCACTAAGATCATGAGTGCCAAGCTCAATCGTCACCGGTCCCCGGCCTTCGCCCGGATATCCGCCCCAGCCTCCACCACCGGAGCGGACGACCAATGTACGACCCTCGACCTTGATCGAAATATCATCGAGGGAGGCAGGCGTGCCGCTGGCCCGCGCATAGGGGGCGACATTGGTCCGGAGCTCGACCCGATAGGGGCCGTCGATCCGGATCCTGTCGAAGCCGTTGACGGAATAGTTGCGCTGGGTTGCCGGCGTCGCGGCGGCAACCGGCAGGCTGGCCAGCGCAAGCAAGGCAATAATGGGCAGACGATCGATCATCTGCCCATCTTCGCCTTACATGGTTAACGAATGACTACCCGCAGTTGACGCTGCCAGAGCCCGCCTTCGATACGGTGCACTTGGCGCCGCCGCTGATGTCGACGTCGCCCGACCCCATGATCGAGACATTGGCGCTTTCGCTTGCGCTTGCCTTGACGTTGCCGGAACCAGCGATCGAGACTTCGGCGGTGCGGCTAGCCAATCCGCCAAGGTTGATGTCGCCCGATCCCGCAATCGAGATGTCGACCGCGTCGGCCTTTCCGGCTGCCTCGACGCCGCCCGATCCGGCAATGTCGAACTTCACCTTGCCACCCGCAATCTGGCCGACCTTTAACCCGCCGGAGCCCGCGACTTCGCCTTCGAAGTCGCCGGAAACCTTGTCCACTTTCACGTCGCCCGACCCGGCGATCGACGCGCCGTGCAGCGCGGCTGCGTTGACGGTGAAGACGGCCTTGCCGTTCCGCCAGTTCCAGCGGACGCCCTTCTTCTTCTTGGGCTGGATCTTCAGGACACCATTCTCGACGAGCACGTCTGTCTCGGCGAGCAGGTTTTCGCCGCCCTTCGCGGTCACGCCGGCCTGTCCGCCGGTCACCACATTGACTTCATAGGGGCCAGCGACCTCCAACCGATCGAACGCGCCGACCTGGTAGCTGCGGGTTACTTCGGCGCCGGCTTCCCGGTCCTCGGCATCTGCTCCGACATGACATCCTGCGGCCAGCAAGCCCACGGCGGCCAGCGATGCGAAACGGATCGACATTAATATCCTCCTTTTGGCGTATTGCATTAGTAATACACCAAGGCAGTGAATGAGTGCAATGCAAAATTACCGGATTAGCGCCGGCAAACCGCGCCCTTGTCCTCGGACGACAGGCGCGTCAGCGATGTCGGCGCGGTGCTGATGACGATCCCTACGGATCCGCAGCGCCTCAACTGGAACCGGACCTTGCGCGACCGAAAATCCAGCGAGATTCGTCGAAACGTCTCCAACAGATCGGTTCCAAGCAGCAGCGCCGGTTCGTTGGTAAGTCCGAACACTTCGAATGGCGGAACATCGGCGAATGCGATCGGCACATTGCGAAGCGTTATGGACCCAAGCTTCAACTCGCCGATCCGGGCAAGCTGCATGTTCATGGTGACCCCCGTGACGCCGGTCGCGGCGATCGTAACGAACTTGTCCCGGTTTCCCTTGATCAACTTGTCGCGCAGCAGCGTGTTGCCGATCGTGATTTCCGATCCTGTATCGACCACCGCGTCGAGCGGAAGTCCGGCTGCCCTGACCTGCGTCAGGATCAACTGGCCGCGTTGGCGCCGGGCCCTCACAACGATTTCGCCATCCATCCGGATCGCAGGCTGGCTTGCGTCCTCCGCCTTGATCACGCGCTTCTCGAAATCCATCATCAACCGCTGTTCGACCAGCGCGTCGATCCCGATCATGCCCGCGCCGCCCAGGTCTCCTTCCTTCAGCGCGGGCAGCTCCAGGTTCTGGACGATGCTTGTGCCAAGGGTGAGCTCGTCGACCTTGACCCGGTCGACGATCGCGCTTCCCGTCATGCCGTGGACGGTGACCGGCGTCGTCAGCGGCAGTTGAAGCTGCTGCGCAAGGCGAAGTCCGACGACGGAACTATCGGCGCCGCTGTCGACCAGGAAGCGGTACGGGCCCTGCCCATTGATGCCCACCTCGACGGTCATTCGTGTTCGTATCTTGCGGGCGTCGATATCTTCGCCGGCGATTTGCAGCGTATCGTCGATGACCGCGGGCGGGAGCGGCGGCATGGGGGTGGTCGGAACTGGAATGGGCTTGTTGGGCTTGGGCGCCTGGGCCGAAACATCGCCGCCGATTGCCGAGCAGGCCAGCGCCAGAGCCGGGATCATGCTGAAACGAAACATCGACAAGCGCATCTTCTCCCCAAGATGACCGGTGGATCCTATCCTTCGCCTTCACCGGTTTCCATTCAAACTAGACGGATGGTCGCTTCGTTCGATGTGCGGAGGTGCCGAACGTCGAATTCCAGCCGGTGAACGCTCAAAATGAAAAGGGCGCCCGGTGAGGGGCGCCCTTGTTCGTTAGAAGGAAGCGAAGCCTATGCCGCTTCCTTGGCCTTGTGATGGATCAGCGCGGCCTTGTTCAGGACCTCGAGGATCTTGGCCAGCGCGGCCTTCTCGTCGGTCTGCTCCATCGCGGCCAGCTCGCGCGCCAGGCGCGACGAGGCGGCTTCGAAGATCTGCCGTTCCGAATAGCTCTGCTCCGGCGCATCGTCCGGGCGGAACAGGTCGCGGACCACTTCGGCGATCGACGTCAGGTCGCCCGAATTGATCTTGGCTTCATATTCCTGGGCGCGGCGCGACCACATGGTGCGCTTGACCTTCGGCTTGCCCTTCAGCGTTTCGAGCGCGTCCTTCATGGTCTTGTCGCTCGACAGCTTGCGCATGCCGACCGAGTCCGCCTTGGCGACGGGGACGCGGAGAGTCATCTTTTCCTTCTCGAAACGAAGGACGTAGAGATCGAGACTGGTTCCGGCGATTTCAGTGCTTTGTAGTTCAACTACCCGGCCAACGCCGTGCTTGGGGTAAACAACATAATCGCCAACATCGAAGCTAAGGGCCTTTGCAGCCATTCCGTCACCTCTTTCAATAGCCCACTTGCGTCATGCCGTTGCGCACCGTAATCGCCCCCCAATAGCGACCCCCCGGTCCGGCAATGACTCCGTGTGAACTTGAACCTGTATGAAACAACCGCCGCAGGTCGCGACGGCTGATGACAATTATATATCAGAAAAATTATCAGATTTCGAGTCCCAGCTGACGGGGCGATGACTCATCCTCATCCATGATGGAATGAAGCCCGAGGCCAAGCAGCCGAATCCCCTTCGGAACGGGAAGCAGCGCGTCCAGTAACGCCTGCCCTGCACTTTCGAACGACGCATAGTCCGGGACAGCCGCGGTGAAGCTTTTCGACCGGGTAATCTGCGTAAAATCGCCGAACTTGACCTTCAGCGTGACCGTCCGCCCGCGTACTTCCGATCGCTCGATCCGCTGCCAGGCATAGCCCGCGACGCGGCTCAATTCCCGCTTGAGGTCGTCCGCTTCGACATAGTCGACATCGAAGGTCCGTTCGGCGCTGACCGACTTGTACGGCCTGTCCGGTTTCACTTCCCGCTCGTCGATTCCGCGCGCGATTCGCCAATACCATCGTCCGGATGATCCGAACTGGGCTTCCAGCTCCGCGATCGGCCAGCGCGCCAGGTCAGCGCCGGTCATTATCCCGAGCTTCTCCATTTTTGCCGCAGTGACCGGACCAACTCCGTGGAAGCGTTTGACCGGAAGGGTCGCGACGAATTCGGGGCCCTTGTGCGGAGGGATGACGCAAATTCCGTCCGGCTTGTTCTGGTCCGACGCCAGCTTGGCGATGAACTTGCAGTAGCTGACGCCGGCCGAAGCGGTGAGCCCGGTTTCGGCTTTGATGCGGGCGCGGATATCCTCGGCGATTGCCTTGGCGCTGCCGAGACCGCGCCGATCCTCGGTAACATCGAGATAGGCCTCGTCGAGCGACAGCGGCTCGATCAGGTCCGTATAGTCGGCGAAGATCTCCCGGATTTGCTGCGACACGGCACGGTAGACGTCGAACCGCGGCTTGACGAAAACCAGGTCCGCGCAGCGCCGCTTGGCCGTCACCGACGGCATTGCGGATCGAACGCCGAATTTGCGGGCTTCGTAGCTTGCGGCAGCCACGACGCCGCGATGGCCGCCGCCAACCGCGACAGGCTTTCCGCGTAACTCCGGATCGTCGCGCTGTTCGACCGACGCATAGAAGGCGTCCATGTCGACGTGGATGATCTTGCGGATGGGTGGCACTGACCGTTCGTTTTCCCTGTCCTACCACCCCTTGCGAATCTATATCGCCTGCCGATGCGACACACTATCGCTCCCGGCCAGACTCGTTCGGGGCGGGCGCTTAACTTCACGAAAATGGTCGAATCGCCCATGCAAATAGTGAAGTTAAGGGGCCATTCGCGAGCTTTCCATTGCGCGCGCGATCTGCTTAAGGGCGCGGCAATTCATTCCATTGGGACGTGACTCATGAACATCCACGAATATCAGGCCAAGGATCTGCTGGCGAAGTTCGGCGTACCGGTCCCGGCGGGGCATGCCGCGATGACCGTCGAGGACGCGGTTCGCGCTGCCAAGATGCTTCCCGGGCCGCTGTGGGTCGTGAAGGCGCAAATCCATGCCGGTGGCCGCGGCAAGGGCAAGTTCAAGGAACTGGGCCCTGACGCGAAGGGCGGCGTCCGCCTCGCCAAGTCGATCGACGAAGTCCGCGCAGCAGCAGAAGAGATGCTCGGCAAGACTCTGGTGACGATCCAGACCGGCGCCGAGGGCAAGCAGGTCCAGCGCCTCTACATCACCGATGGCGTGGATATCGAAAAGGAATTCTACCTCGCATTGCTGGTCGATCGCGCGACCGGCCGCATTGCCGTCGTCGCCTCGACCGAAGGTGGCATGGACATCGAAGCTGTCGCTCACGACACGCCGGAAAAGATCGAAACCATCACTATCGATCCCGCTACCGGCCTGATGCCGCACCACGGCCGCGCCGTCGCGGCTGCGCTCGGCCTGTCCGGCGACCTCGCCAAGCAGGCGCAATATGTGCTGGCCAAGCTCTACGACGCATTCCTCGGCACCGACGCGTCGCAGATCGAGATCAACCCGCTCGCGATCACCGGCGACAACAAGCTGATGGTCCTCGATGCCAAGGTCGGCTTCGATAGCAACGCCATGTTCCGCCACAAGGACCTCGCCGAGCTCCGCGACTTCTCGGAAGAGGATCCGATGGAGATCGAGGCGTCGAAGTATGACCTCGCCTACATCAAGCTCGACGGAAACATCGGCTGCATGGTCAATGGCGCCGGCCTCGCCATGGCGACGATGGACATCATCAAGCTCAATGGCGCCTTCCCGGCCAACTTCCTCGACGTCGGCGGCGGCGCCAACAAGGAAAAGGTCACCGCGGCCTTCAAGATCATCCTTTCGGATCCGGCCGTGAAGGGCATCCTGGTCAACATCTTCGGCGGCATCATGCGCTGCGACATCATTGCCGAAGGCATTGTCGCCGCGGCCAAGGAAGTGTCGCTGTCGGTTCCGCTGGTGGTTCGCCTCGAAGGCACCAACGTCCAGCAGGGCAAGGACATATTGGCGATGAGCGGCCTGCCGATCGTCGCCGCCGACGACCTGGGCGATGCCGCCCGCAAGATCGTCGCCGAGGTAAACGAAGCCGTTGCGGCATAATTTTCCGTCACCCCGGCCTTGAGCCGGGGTCTGCCTTCCTTTCGAACGAACGAAGGAAGGCAGGCGGATGCCGGATCAAGTCCGGCATGACGAAGAAGGGACAGGTGGAATGAAACTATTGGTCGCCGTCAAGCGAGTGATCGATTTCAACGTCAAGCCGCGCGTCAAGATGGACGGCTCCGGCGTCGATCTCGCCAATGTCAAAATGTCGATGAACCCGTTCGACGAGATCGCGGTCGAAGAAGCGATCCGCCTCAAGGAAAAGGGCGCCGCGACGGAAATCGTTGCCGTCTCGATCGGGCCGGCCAAGGCTCAGGAAACGCTGCGCACCGCGCTGGCCATGGGCGCGGACCGCGCAATCCTGGTCCAGACCGAAGAAGAGGTTGAGCCGCTGGCCGTCGCCAAGATCCTGAAGGGTATCGCAGGCGAGGAGAACCCCGACCTCATCATCCTCGGCAAGCAGGCGATCGACGACGATTCGAACCAGACCGGCCAGATGCTGGCGGCGCTCCTGGGCTGGCCGCAGGGCACCTTCGCTTCGAAGGTCGAAGTCGCCGGCGGCGACCTCAACGTCACCCGCGAAGTCGATGGCGGCCTCGAAACGGTGAAGCTCGCAACGCCGGCGGTGGTTACCACCGACCTTCGCTTGAACGAGCCGCGCTATGCTTCGCTTCCGAACATCATGAAGGCCAAGTCGAAGCCGCTCGCGACCAAGTCGCCGGGTGACTACGGCGTCGACGTCGCACCGCGGATCGAAACGCTGAAGGTGACCGAGCCCGCCAAGCGGCAGGCCGGCGTAAAGGTCGGCTCGGTCGACGAGCTGGTGGGCAAGCTGAAGGCACTGGGAGTTGCCAAATGAAGACTCTGGTTCTCGTCGAACATGACGGTTCGAGCATCAAGGACGCGACCCTCGCCGCGGTAACCGCCGCGTCGCAGCTCGGCGAAGTCCATCTGCTGGTCGCTGGCTCGGGCGTTGGCGGTGTCGCCGACGCTGGAACGAAGATCGCTGGCGTTCAAAAGGTTCACGTCGCTGACGGCGGTCATCTTGAGCACCAGCTGGCTGAAGATGTCGCCCCGGTAGCGGCGAAGCTGATGGAAAGCCATGACGCCTTCCTCGCTCCGGCCACCACCACCGGCAAGAACGTCGCTCCGCGCGTCGCGGCGCTACTCGACGTGATGCAGGTTTCGGATATCCTGTCGGTCGAGGGTGCTGACACCTTCACCCGTCCGATCTACGCCGGCAACGCCATTGCGACGGTAAAATCCAAGGACGCCAAGAAGGTCATCACCGTTCGCGGCACTGCCTTCGAAAAGGCCGCACGCGACGGCGGCAGCGGCTCGGTCGAGGCCGTCGATGCCGGTGGTTCCTCGGGTAAGTCCAGCTTCGTTTCGGCGGAGCTGTCGAAGTCGGAACGTCCTGAACTCACCAGCGCCAAGGTCATCGTCTCGGGCGGCCGGGCTTTCGGTTCGAACGACCAGTTCCATGCATTGCTCGATCCGCTGGCGGACAAGCTTGGCGCGGCGGTCGGCGCGTCGCGTGCCGCGGTCGATGCCGGTTATGCGCCGAACGACTATCAGGTCGGCCAGACCGGCAAGATCGTCGCCCCGGAAGTCTATATCGCGATCGGTATTTCCGGCGCGATCCAGCACCTTGCGGGCATGAAGGATTCGAAGACGATCATCGCCATCAACAAGGACGAAGAAGCCCCGATCTTCCAGGTCGCGGACGTCGGCCTGGTCGGCGACCTGTTCAAGATCGTGCCGGAGCTGACCGAAAAGCTCTAGAGCTCTCTAGCGAGCCTGCATGACGGCGGCAGCGATGTCGATCGCCCGCCACAGGTTACCGATGCGCAGGTTTTCATCCTCCGCATGCTGGTTGTTGTCATGGTTGGCGAGGCTGACCGACACCGTCGGTGCACCGAGCGTTTCGCGGAACAAGTAGAGCGGAAGCGAGCCGCCGAGCGACGGCAAAACTACGGCGCCATAGGGCTTCATCGCGGCCGCGACGGACTGTGCGAGCGGATTGTCTAGTGCTGTGCGTTCGGCATTATAGCCGGGACCGACAATCACCGTCGCGATCCTGGGATTGCCCTGCCGTTCGGCCATCGTCGGCTCCCGATCGAGCACTAGGAAGCCCTGTGCCTGGATATGGCGGATCAGCTTCTCAACCTGCCGCTTGCTGTCGTTGCCCTTGACCAGGCGGAGGTCGAGCGCCGCGGCTGCCGATATCGGGATGACATTCCGAGCCTTGTCGCCGACATCGGCCGCACGGATTCCGTTGATGTTGAGCGATGGCTGCTGGATGGCATCGAGCAACGAGATCCCATTGCCTTCGGTCCAACCGAGGCCAAGCTCGGACTTCAGCTGGGCATCCGCTGCCGGAACCGCGCGGATCGCCGCTTGCTCCGCCTCGGTCAGCGGCACGACATCGTCGTACCAACCCGCGACGGTCACCCGGCCATCCTTGTCCTTCATCGAGGCAAGCAATTGGCTGAGCACCATCGCCGGATTGGGAACCCAATTGCCATAATGACCGCTGTGCAGCGGGCGGGTCGGCCCATGTACGGTCACATCGACATTGATGTCGCCGCGAACGCCGAGCGAAACCTGAGGGGCGCCGGACGGATGGGACGGACCGTCGAAGATCACCCAGCCGTCGGACTTCAGCGTATCCTGGTGCTTGGCGAGCAGGGCTGCGAGATTCGGCGATCCTTGCTCCTCCTCGCCTTCGAAGAAGACCTTGAGATTGTAGGCCGGACGTTTCCCCTGTGCCTTGAGCGTGTCGACTGCCTTCAGGATCGCCATGACGCCCAATTTGTCGTCCGACGCCGAGCGCGCGTAGATCCGCCATTCCGGGTCGATCGGCCGACCCGCGGCTGGGACCGCAATCTGCTTGCCGCCGCGGTCCAATCGGTCGGTGTAATATTTGGGCTCGAACGTTTGGGTCGACTTCCAGTCCTCGGGCGTAACCGGCTGGCCGTCATAATGCGCGTAGAGCACGAGAGTCTTTTTCGCCCCGGGCACCGGCCATTCGCCATAGATCGCCGGCGGTACATTGGCATTGTCGCCCTCCAGCAGGCGTGGAGCCAAGCCGCGCCGGGTCATCATCGCCATGATGTGATCGGCATTCCGCCTAATATCGGAAACGTTGGTCGCAACGTTCGGGATCGCGAGCAGGTCGATATACTCGGCCAGGATCGCTGCCTTTTCCTGTGCAGCCGGTTCCGCTTGGGCAGGCGCTGCCGCGATCACCGCAGCGACGAGAAGTAGCTTCAGCGTCATCAGGCTCTCCGCCTTAGGGTTTCAGGTCGCTCGGCAGCGTCGGCTCGGACAGGATCTTCTCCATCCGCGCCCAGCGTGCCTTGGGATCCGTTCCGGCCGCCTCGACATAGGCGCGCACCATGTCCTGCCCGAGGCCGTAGTTGATTACATAGGTCCGATACTGCTTGGTGAACTCCGTCATCTGCTTGGCTCGCTCGGCACTCACCAGCCCATATTTTTGGGTTAGTCGCGCGGCCTCGGCATCATCGATCCGGCCTTCCAGATATTCGCGGGCAATGGTGAAGCGCGCACCGGCTAGGTCCCGCATCGCATGGGTAAGCGCGAGGTAATCCGCCGCCTGCGCGGTCGGCAGTCCTGCCAGCGGATAAAGCGTCTTCGTCCCGAAGTTCAGCTGATCATCGCCCGGAAACGCCAGGTCGATCCCATAGTTGGCGGACCCTTCGGCGATCAGCGATTGCGGCGAATAGAGCGGGTAAACGCTGAACTCGATCCAGCCCCTTTCCTTCGTCAGCCGCTGCTCAAGCAGTGCATTCAGGACATGGTGTCCCGGATAGCCCTCATGGCATCCCAGATCGACGGCGCGGCTGATACGGATCGGAAGGTCGGTGTTGATCTCGATCCGGCTGTGGGCATTGCCCTGGTAATAATTATAGCCGCTCCAGCTTTTGCCGGTGACGAACGACATGTCGAACCGTTCGTCCTTCGGCATCTGGATATGCTCGAGCGTGCGGCGGCGGCATTCGCCGATCGCCGCGTCGAACACCCGCTTCAGCCGCTCCTTGGGAATGTTGAAGCGGTTCTGGAAGGCGTCGACACGATCCGCCAGTTCGCCGGTTCCGGGAACGAGCTTCTCGATCTTTGCGAGCACCGGATCGTAGCTGCTGAGCGGCTTCAATTCCGGAGCAACGCCGAACAATCCCTTGGCTTCTTCGTCGAAGGCCAGCTTCTCGCCCTTGAGCATCCGCAGCCGGGTCGCTGCTGCGGTCAGCTGCGCGGAAATGAACTTCGCGCGGCGCGCCTCCATCGGATCATCGGAAATGACCCCTTCCAGCTTCTTCCGGAGTTCGTCGGTCCGGTGCGCCAGTGCATCCAGGTCCTGGCCAGCTGCGTCGGCCTTCGCCTTCGCCTGCAGCTCTGCCGGGCCGTAGTAGGCATCGATATAGCCTTCTTCCTTCTCGCCGATCGTCAGGCTGAGAAGCACATATTCGCGGGCAATCGAGTCGAGACCATCTTGCCCTGCCGGTTTGGCTCCTCGCTGGCAGGCGCCGAGCGCGGTGGCGGCCAGGACGAGCGCGAGCAAAGGTCGGTTCATTTATGCACTCCGGAAGGGAGCGGTTGGTTTATCGGCGGAGTAATGACTGTCAATCGCGCGACCGCAGCCACTCCGGCAGCGGCAGCGAAGCGGCATCGGCGAGATCCAGCCGGCGCCTGACGAGCGCCCATCGATCGCCATCTACCAGCACCTCCGGCGTCAGCGGGCGGCTGTTGTAGCCGCTGGACATCGCCGCCCCGTAAGCGCCGGCTGTCCTGAAGATGATAAGGTCGCCTTCCGCGACCTCGTCCATCTCGCGCGCCATGGCGAACGTGTCGCCGCTTTCGCAAACTGGACCTACGACGTGTGCAGTTGCTCGCCGGCCCGAAGGGTGCACGGCTTCGACATGATGGTAGGCATCGTAAAGCGCCGGCCGCATCAAGTCGTTCATCGCCGCATCGACGATCAGCCAAGGATGGGTTTCGCCGGGCTTCACTCGCACGACGCGTGTTAACAAGACGCCAGCATTGCCGCTGATCAGCCGGCCAGGCTCAAAGGCCAGCCGGATGTTCCAGTCCCGCGTGACCCGTTTCACCATGTCGCCATAGGCTTCCGGTGTCGGCGGTTCAGGCTGGCCTGCCCCGTAGGGGACGCCGAGTCCGCCGCCGAGGTCCGCTATCTCAAGCTCGAACCCGTCGGCGCGAAGCTCGGCGATGATTGCGCCCAATCGTTCGAATGCGGCCTGCAACGGCGCAAGGCTGGTCAGCTGGCTTCCGATATGGACGGTGATGCCGGTGACGTTGAGATTGGGCAGGCCACGCAGCTCGCGGAACGCCGCCAGGGCATCCGCGGCTGGGATGCCGAACTTGTTGTCGCTCGTCCCCGTGGTGATCTTGGCGTGCGTGCCGGCTTCGACATCGGGATTGATGCGCAGTGCAACCGGCGCGATCGCGTCCATCGATCGGGCGACGATCGAAAGCGTATGCGCTTCTTCTACGGACTCCAGGTTGAACTGTTTGAGCCCACCCGAAATCGCCTCTGCCATTTCGGCGGCCGTCTTGCCCACGCCGGAAAATAGAATGCATTCGGGATCGATGCCCGCGGCCCGCGCCGCCCGATACTCGCCGATCGAGACGATGTCGGCGCCAAGTCCTTCGCGCGCCAGGACGGAAAGCACCGCAGGATTGGGATTTGCCTTTACCGCATAGGCGATTAGCGGGTTGTCGAGGTCGGCAAGGGCTGCCTTCAAGACGCGCGCATGACGGCGCAGCGTTGCAGCAGAATAAACATACACCGGCGTCCCGACTTCATCCGCGATCAGCTCCAGCGGAACCTCCTCGCAGTGAATGCTGCCGTTCTTAAGGTCGAAATGGTCCATGAATGGAAAACGCCTAGCGATCCTCGTCGGCGCCGAACAGCTCCGATGCATCACCGCTGTCCTGGCTTCTGCATTCCGATGGCGGCGCAAATCGAAGCACAAGGAAGCCGACAATCGCGGAAAGCAGTGACCCGGCGAGGATGCCTATCTTGGCCGCATCAACCAGCTGCGGCGATGCTGGGAACGCCAACGCTCCGATGAACAGGCTCATCGTGAACCCGATCCCGCAGAGCAGCGAGGCGCCATAGATTTGGAGCCACCCGGCACCGCCCGGGCGAGCGGCAATCCCCAGCTTTTCCGCCACCCAGATGGCGCCAAAGATCCCGACCTGCTTGCCGAAGAACAGTCCGGCGACGATGGCAAGAGGCAGTGGCTGAATGATTGTGCCAATCCCGTCGACCAGTTCGACGCCTGCCGAACTGAACCCGAATAGAGGTACGACGCCGAACATCACCCAGGGATGCACGCGATGCTCGAGCCGCTTTAACGGCGAATGCGCCTCGCCGCGGCCTAGCGGGATCGCAAGGGCGGTGAGCACCCCGGCAATTGTCGCGTGCACACCGCTGGCCAGCATCAACATCCACAGAAGCATGAAACCGGCCATGAAGGGCCATAGCCGCCGCACGCCAAACTGTCCCAGCGCTCCCAATGCGCCAGTTACCGCAAGTGCAGCGGCCAGCGCGGGAACGTTGAGATCGGCCGTATAGAATAGCGCAATGATGATGACCGCGCCGATATCGTCGACGATCGCGATGGTGACCAACAAAAGCTTGATCGACGCCGGTACGCGCCGGCCCAAAATAGCCATCACGCCAATTGCGAAGGCGATGTCGGTCGCCGCAGGAATGGCCCAGCCGTTGCGCAGCTGTGCATCGTTACCGACAACCGCGAGATAAATAAGCGCGGGGACCGCCATGCCGGCAGCCGCGGCGAGTATCGGCAGCCGGCGGTCGGCCGGCGTCGACAACTGCCCGTCGAACCATTCGCGCTTCACTTCAAGCCCGACGAGCAGGAAGAAGACGGCCATCAATCCGTCCGCGATCCAGTGATGCAGGTTCATCTGCCCGACGCGCGGCAATACGGGTCCGAGCTGCAGGTGAAGAAGACCCTGATATGTGCCTGCGAAAGGCCCATTGCCCGCCACGATCGCCAGTGCCGCTGCCGCGATCAGCAGCAGGCCGGCGTTTCGTTCCTGCTTCTGCTGGCGGTCAGTCTGGGAGTTCATCCCAGGACCGATAGCAAGCAAACATAGAGCTGGTCGAGAAGGTCCGACCGGCGCAGCTTCCGCGCCTCATGTGCCTACCGGCTTGTGGGGAGATGGGATCATTATGGTGCCAATCTGCAACAGAACAGATTCACTTGATTGAAGAACCGACAGTGAGAGGCGCTAGTTGAATGCCGTTCAGCAGCTGTAATCCAACGTTCAGCGCGCTTTCTAACGTTTGACTGCACTAAACGTCATGTCGCGGCCAACTGGCTTCAATTCCGCCCCTGCTGCCCGAAAACTGCACCTCTATGGACCGCGCCATCGCATTGATGGCCGCGGACAGGGAGGCATTATGAATCAGTATCGTTTGGTTACCAAGGCGGGCTTGCTCGCAAGCTCGGCAGCAGCGGCTTTCGCATTCTCATCGCCCGCCTTTGCTCAGGAAGCGCAGGACGCTCCTTCGATGGACGCGCAGGATAGCGGCGCAACCACGGGAGAGGTCGCCATCGAGGAAGCTCCGGCGGGCGACGAGATCGTCGTTACCGGAACGCTGATTCGCAACCCGAACCTGGAGCAGTCGACCCCGGTCAACGTGACCACGTCGGACGCCATCGAACTGAAGCAGTCGAACGTCGCTGAAGAAGTCCTGCGCGAACTGCCGGGCGTGGTTCCTGCGATGGGTTCGGCCGTCAACAACGGCAACGGCGGTTCGTCGTTCGTCGACCTTCGCGGCCTCGGCTCGATCCGCAACATCGTTCTGCTCGACGGCAACCGCCTGGTCCCGACCGGTCTTCAGGGCCGCGTCGACTTGAACAATATCCCGCTGGCCCTGATCGAGCGCGTCGACGCGCTGACCGGCGCCGCCGTGACCACCTATGGTGCGGACGCCATCACCGGCGTCGTCAACTTCATCACCCGCCGTGACTTCGCGGGCCTCGAACTTGCAGCCTCGGAGCAGATCACCGAAAAAGGTGACGGCAACTACCTACGCGCCGACCTTACTCTCGGTGCGAACTTCGATGACGGCCGCGGTAACGCCGTGGTCAGCTTCGGCTATCAGCAATCGGATCCTGTCTACCAGGGCGAGCGTGACTTCTCCGTCTTCCAGGTCAGCTCCTACTCCGGCGGACAGTCGGGTTCGGGCACGGCGGTTCCATCGCGCTTCTCGGGTCTTCGGTCGATTGACCCTGCGACCTGTGCGCTGGTCCCCAACACTCCGGATACCGGCAACCGCGGCGTAAGCCAGATCGAATGGCGTGACGGGCAGGCCTGCCGAGGTGGTTCCATCGCCAACAACTACGCGCCGTTCAACTTTAACCCGTACAATATCTTCCAGACGCCGTTCACCCGTTACAACATCTTCGGCCAGGCCAATTATGAAGTATCCGACGCCGTCGAAGTTTACGGTCGCGGTCTTTTCTCGAAAAACAACGTCAAGACCATCATCGCGCCTTCGGGCTCCTTTGGCGGATCCATTCCGATCAATCTCAACAACCCCTTCTTGCCAGCAACGCTGCGCAACCAGTTCTGCGCATTCGATGTCAATCCTTCACCAGCAGCCTACCAGGCCCGGTTCACGCAGGCGGAATGCGACGCGGCAGCGCTGGCAACCGGACCGAGCGATCCGAGATATCGGGTAATTGGCCAGGGTGGCGTGTTCACCCCTTACGACGTTAACGGCGACGGCGTAATCGGCCGGCATCCGATTACTCAAGCCATTATCGAAGGCTTTAATACCAATCCGGCAGTCGCCTTCAATCGCCGCACGACCGAGAGTGGACCGCGTATCAGCGAATTCCAGGCCACGACGTTCGATTCCCGCATTGGCCTCCGAGGTCCGCTGACCAGCACCGTCGACTGGGATGTATCCGGATCCTACGGCGTGGCAGAGAACATCCAGGACATTCAGGGATATACGCTGCAGTCGCGCTGGCGGGCGGGCAGCATCGTCCATGGTACTCGCGAAAACCCCACTTGCGCCACCGTTTCGGGCCAGCCGGCCTGCGTGCCGCTCGATCTCTTCGGCCCGGAAGGCAATCTAACGCCGGAAATGATGGATTTCCTGAGTGAAGATAGCTCAAGCAGCAACAGAACCTCGTTGGGCCAGCTTCGCGCAATTGTCTCCGGTGACTTCGGTTACGCACTTCCGTGGGCAGCCCAGCCGATCGGCTTCGCTGTCGGCACGGAATTCCGGAAGTATAAGGGCGAGCAGAAGTCCGACATTCTCGCAAAGACGGCGGGCGAACTAGGCGGAGCCGGCGGAGCGACGCCGGACGTGGTCGGCGGCTACGCGGTTTACGAAGGCTATGCCGAGCTGATTGCGCCATTGGTGGAAGACAAGCCGTTTGCCGAAAGCCTGACCCTCGAAGCCGGCGCGCGATATTCCCAGTATGAGATCGACGGAGCCGACGGCAGCACGGAGGCTTGGACCTGGAAGGCTGGCGGTAGCTGGGAACCGGGTTACGGCGTCAAGATCCGCGGCAATTACAGCAAGGCGGTTCGTGCGCCAAATCTCGCCGAGTTGTTCACGCCGCTGGTCGTAGGCCTGACCAACTTGGGCATCGATCCCTGTGCCGGTAGCGCACCGGCCAACAATGCGAACCTTCGCGCGGTCTGCATTGCGCAAGGCGCGCCGGTAGGAGCGATCGGCCTGATCGCAAACCCCACGGCCGCCCAGGCCAATGCGCAGCTGGGGGGCAACCTCCAATTGGACCCGGAAACGGCCAAGACGTGGACGCTTGGCGTCGTGTACCAGCCGGAGTTCCTGCCGCGTTTCTCGGTCTCGGTCGACTACTACAATATCCGCGTTACGGACGTTATCGCGAACAAGTTGCCGGGCGATGCGATCGGCGCATGCTTCGATAATCTTGATGCTTCCAGCGTCAACAACCCGGATTGCTTGATCATTCGCCGCAACCCCATCACCGGTGGTCTCGACGGCGATCCGGCAACCACTCCGGGCCTGTTCCTCCAGCTAGACAACCGCGGAGAGTTGTTCACCGATGGTGTCGACCTGATTGCCAACTATCGGACCGACGTTGGTTTTGGCGACCTGGCGCTGTCATTCGTCGGCAACTGGACGAACAATTCGGAATTCAACGCCAATGTTGAAAACCCGAATGGTTTCTTCCGTGAATGCGCCGGTCACTACAGCGTGAACTGCTCCTTCACCGGTTCAATCCAGCCCAAGCTGCAGTTCTCGCAGCGCACAACCCTTACCATGGGCAAGGTCGACCTATCGCTGCTGTGGCGCTGGATCGACAAGGTTACTCTGGAACCGCAGCAGATTGAAGATGATGCGCTTGCAGCTGACGCCGCAAACCGGGGATCGAATGGCCAGCTATTGCCGATTCACCCGAATGCGGCGGCCGGCGGCGGGTTCGGTAACGCTGCGTTCCAGCAGTGCCCGCTGTTCGACACGGACGACTACTACGGTTGTATGATCGAAGAAGAGTTCCGATCGATTTCGTCAGAGCATTATTTCGACCTGACGGCTCGCTTCAACGCTACCGACAACATGACCTTCACTGCGACGGTCCAGAACCTGTTCAACAACCAGCCGAAAGTCGTCGGCAACACGATCGGCAATACCGCCTTCAACAGCGGTAACGTCTTCCCGTCGTCCTACGACGCTCTGGGACGCCGCTACGCGGTCAGCGCCAAGTTGAAGTTCTAAGTTCCCCGAGCAAAGCACGCTCGATCCTATGGGGCGGCCAGAGATGGCCGCCCCTTTTTTCGTGAGTAACGCAGGCTGCGCGCAATCTAGAGCCAGGCTGTACGGTGAAGGTCGAAGGACGGAAGATCATGGAACCCGGCGACGGGCGCCTTAAGCGACGGTGCTAGTTCGGCGCGCGGTGCGCGAACTGCCGTTCAGGTCAACGCTTGCTTCAGCAGCTTGTTGTAGACCCGGCCGACCTTCAGCCTGGTGCCGTTGGTCAGATGCACTTCTCGCGAACTGACACCATTCCGCTTCACGGCTTCGATCGCGTCGATCCTGACGACTGACGATCGGTGGATCCTGATGAACTGAGCCGGATCGAGCCGGCTGAGGATGCCCCGAATGGTATCGCGGAGCAGATGGTTGCCAGTGCTGGTGTGAAGGCAGACATAGTCGTCGTCGGCCGAGATCCATTCGATCGATTCCACTGGTACGCGCAGCAAGCCGGTGACGTTCCTTCGGACCCAAAACTCCGCTTCGAACCGCTGGACGGGTTCACTACGCACTTCCTCGCGAAGCGTGCGGATGACTTCCTTCAGCTCGGCAATCCGTTCTTCCGAGGATCGGTTCTCAATCTCCGACCTGGCGCGATCAAGGGCCGATCGCAGCCGATCGTAACTGACTGGCTTCAGGATATAGTCGATGGCCCGGACCTCGAAGGCCCTTGCGGCATGATTATCGAATGCGGAAACGAAGATGACTGCGGGAGGGTCGCCGCCGATCAGCTTTTCGACAATGTCGAAACCGCTCCCGTCACGCATTCTGACGTCCAAAAGGATGACATCGGGCTGGTACTTCTCAATCAACTGCAACGCCTCGGCTTTGCCGCGAGCCGCTCCGACATGGGCTACGTCTGGAACATTCTCCAGGGCGAGCTGCAAGCGCCGCAGCGCCAGCGGTTCGTCATCAACCGTAAGGACGCGAAGCTGGCTCACAGGGCAAAGCTCTGTGGCAAAGTCTGGTGGGCGAGTAATGATCGAGGCGAGATGCGGCAGGCTTCGGACATGCGGCAATCATCCATTCGCCAGCTCGGGTTCATGCGGGCATTCGCGACCCCAACTGCCTTGCCGAGACGTACCTTGCGGTTCGCTCCGGACGATCCACAGTCATCCATGCCGATTGCCTTCAATGTGTTGCGAGGGGGGAATTGTGCCTGTTCCGTGCCGAGAGCTATCGAGCGCCGTGGGCGCCGCCGGACGCCGTTATCTTGCCGCGGCTGCGTCGCTACGGTCTCGTCATCTAGCGCGAGGCGATGAACGTTCATCGCTGCCTGCTCTCCAATGCAGCCAATTCGACCCGGTTCGCTCCCAGCGTCCTAAAAGCATATGCGTGAACGCCCGCACCGTCGATTGCCGTTAAGCCGCACAAAACGACCGTTTGCCGCACTCCACCATCCGCGTCCCTAGCGGCCTACCTGGTTCGGCAGCAACCGAGCGATTCCCGATATTTAGCACAAAACCGGGAGAGGTCGGACAAGTACCGCAACCGCGCCGCACGAAATCAGCCCGCGCATCAGATCCGTTCAGCCACACTATTCTGCATTTGGCCTAAGTTCCAACCGGCTGACAGGCATCGACGGGGAAGTTTGCCTCAGCCCGCTCCAACTCGAGATCGTCCACGCTTACCGAAAGAACGCTTGGGTACCTGGAGGATTCTGCCGACAGGTCAGGAGGATGGAATTTGACGCGCATCGTACATCTCGGAACGAAGCGGTCGGAACTAAGAAACGCCGAGCGGTTCACCCGAGCGGCGCTGGCTTCTCCAGCCCAATCTACGCGATCGGCTCCCAACATGTCTTCAAAGCCCCCGAAGGCGCGTTCCCTGGGTGCCGTTAGGCGGGTCCGCCCGGGGTCCGCTTCACAGAACCCGGCAGGCAGCTTCCGCTGCCTGCCGGGACCCGGCTCGATCGCTGCCGCACAACGGCAAGGGCGCGTACTGGCCTGCACCGCTTGATCGCCTCATCATACATCACCAGCGCGCATCGATCTCGCTCTTAAGGCGTCGTCGTCCCATCGAATCTTGATCAGCCTGGTTCCCGATCAACTGTGCTCAAGATGCGCACGGCGAAACGAAATGGATCCGATTGATTACCTGAACGTGCGCCGTTCGACCGCAGTTTCGTGAGGCTTACCGCGATACAGGCCGTCTGATTGCCGCTGGGCCAATCCGAACGGCCAATTAGCTGCTTAGCGCTATTTCTCGGATGCAGCTGGGATCACTGTTCTCGGACTGGCGGCGAGCCGCTGATCGCTCGCCGCAAACTGAGAAAGACAGCCGAGTGCAACAGATACGCTCCCAGTCGTTCAGCCTGGCCACCGCCGAACCGCCGATGGCCTTTGACTGGCAGGACATGCTAGCCAGGCAAGGTCGGGACGTCGACGGCACCGCGCAGTCATCCGATGCTGAAATTCACGAGATCCAGGGCCCCTTCCGTCATTGTGATGATCGCAGGTATCGCATTTTCCTGCCGACCAAGGGGGCCTTTGCCTATCGCACTTCGGATGGCCGCCGCATCGTGGCAGATGCAGTTCATCTGTTCGTCATCGCACCGGGAGAAATGCTGGATGTCGAGCCGTTGGGCAGGGTCGACAAATTCCGTGGACTGGTGCTCGTCGCTCCCGAAGAGTTGCGCCCATTGAACGCTGCGCCCAAGCGTCGCTTCAATGGCCAGGCGGAAGTCATGGCTGCCAATGCGCCGCTGGAAGCGCTGCTCCTCGCCAACCGCATTCATGTCATGTCATCCTTCGAAGAGAAAAATGCCTGCATGGAAGCGGCGACCCGACTGATTGCGATCGGCTTGTCGGCGCCGATCCTGCCCCGGATTTCGAAGAGCTCGCCAATCGTCGATAGACTCAAGGTCCAGCTGAATGAGACATTCCACCAAAGGTCGAGCCTGACCGACCTTTCCGCGCAGGTCGGGAAGTCGCCGAGCCTGCTTACGCAAATGTTCACCCGGTCGCAGGACATGTCATTCTACCAGTATCAACTGAAGATCAGGTTGAGTGCCGCGCTTGCCGGCCTGTTCGGTCGCCACAACATCACTGAAGTGGCCTATGACGTCGGGTTCTCCAGCCACAGCCATTTCTCGGTGCAGTTCCGCAGGGCGTTTGGCATGAGTCCATCACAGTGCCGGCTCTATCTGGCTTCACTATGAAGCTTGACGGTGCGGGCGCGATTATATTCCCGCTCGGACTGCTCCTGCTTGGAATAACAAGCCTTGCAAACGGGGCCTTTCTGCCAAATCTGCAACCGGTTCCGGCTACGTTCGAGATGCCTGGCAAAGCGGCGCACCTCAATGGCATTTTGATTGCGGTTCTTGCCGCAGGGATTTTCGTCAAGCGCTGCCAAGGGCCCGCCGCTGCGCTGCTGGCAGCCTATTTGTCTTCCTGGCTACTCGTCGCCCAACTTCCGCAACTTGGCCTGACGACCTTTGATATCACGCATCTCGTCAGCCTGCTGGAGCTCGCGGCAATTGTCGCCGCACTGACCGTCGTTGCATTTGGGATTGATGCGCGATCGGGTGTTCCCGCCAAGCTGGGGAGGGGCATCTACGGCTGCATGCTGCTGGTAATCGCGCTGGCACATATTCGACATCGAGACCTCATCACCTCGATGGTCCCGGCAGGGATTCCGCTAGCGGCGTTTTGGCCCTGGTTCACTGCGGCCGCGAGTCTGGCAGTCGCCATCAGTTTCATTACCGGGATTAAGGCTCAGCTGGGCGGCGCACTGATCGGTGCCATCTACATATCCTGGGTTCCGATCGTGCATTTGCCGCGAGCGCTCAATACGCCGGCAGCCATCGGCGAATGGACCGGGGGAGCCTTGGCAATCACGTTGGCGGGCGCAGCCTGGATCATCGCCGGTTGGGACTGCGACAAAGGCATCGAAGTCGCCCCGCTAGCCCCGGAACAAAAAGGCGCACTGCATTGAAATAAGGATTGGGCCTGATCCCCTGTCGCCGATTTAGCATCCCCAATATTGCGTGATCGGTAGGGGTCAGTCCCAAGGGCGGCGCCACTTCACCCTCTAGGCGTCGCCCACCTTCCCATCGCAAAATTGCTACGAATTGTTGGGAGGGCGCGACCCGTCGACGGGTCAGACTTGGTGGTTGTTGAAGGGATGGAGCGGAGGGGTGGATGGCAGAACCGCAGCGGCACTAGGGGCTCGGATGGCCCTCCGAAAGGTCAGCTCATTCCTCGCCTTCGTCGTCGATAAGGATCCGCATCGCCGCGCCATCCATGTCCTCGAACTGGCCGTCGCGCATGGCCCAGAAGAAGGCAGCGAGCCCGCAAAGTCCGAGGAACAGGGCAATCGGAATGAGAATGGCGATTCCGCTCATTTCGCCGCATTTCTCAGGCGCAAGGCATTCGCGACGACGATGATCGAGGAGCCGGACATGGCCAGCGCCGCGATCAAGGGGGTCACCTTGCCCATGAATGCCAGCGGCACGGCAACGACGTTGTAGGCGATGGCGATGGCGAAATTCTGCCGAACGATATGCATCGTCCTGCGTGCCGCCACGATGGCTTTCGCGACCGGAGCAAGGCTGTCGCCCAGGAACACGGCGTCGGCCGCATTCTGGCCCACGTCGCTTGCCGATCCGGGTGCCATCGAGACATAGCCGGCAGCCAGCGCAGGACCGTCGTTTAGCCCGTCGCCGACCATCAATACCTTACTTCCCTGTCCTTGGAGCCTGGCGATAAGATCCAGCTTGTCCTGGGGCTTCATGCTGGCCTGCGCGGTGACGCCCAGCCCACGGGTGACTGCGGAAACGGCGGACGCTCGGTCGCCGGTCGCGATTGAGGATTCAATCCCAAGCGAACGCAGCCGTTCGATCGTAAACCCGACATCGGGCCTGAGCTTGTCCTCAAAGTGAAGGACCACCGGGCCGGCCGATCCCTTGCAGAATGCCGTAGCGAGCGAATCCGTAGCCAACTGCTCCACGCGACCGAGGAAAATCGATGTTCCGTTGAATGTCGCGGTAACTCCGGTACCGGGCCGTTCCGCAAGATCCACGACCGTTTCCGGAACGACGCCCCTACGGTCGAGCTCCTTGCGTATCGCTTCCGCCAGGGGGTGGCGGCTCGCCCTGGCCAGCGCCAGGAGGATTGGAAGATTCGCCTCAGCTACGGCGTCGATATTGGTCCAGGTGGGACGGCCCAATGTTAGCGTACCGGTCTTGTCGAACAGGGCACGGTCCGCCTCGGCCAGCCGTTCGAGTGCGGTTCCATCCTTAACCAGCACGCCGGCACGCATCAGCGATCCCGCCGCGACGATCTGAGCCGCCGGAACCGCGAGTCCGAGTGCGCAAGGACAGGTGATGATCAACACTGCGGCGGCGATCAGAAGTGCCTGGTGCGCTCCGGCTCCCAGCCATAGCCAGGTCAGGAAGGAGCAGGCCGCCAGAGTATGCACGGCCGGCGCATAGAGACGAGCGGCACGATCCGCGACCCGAACATAGCGAGAGCGGCTCTGGCCGGCATGCTCCATCAGTCGCGCAATTTCGGCAACGCTGCTTTGGTCCGCCGCCGCGGTCACCCGAATCGTCAGCGGCCCGTCGAGATTCAACGCTCCGGCATGGATCCGGTCGCCCACCGTTATGGACTGCGGCGCGCTTTCGCCCGTCAACAAGGAAAGATCGGCGCTGCTCCCGCCGCTTTCGACAATGCCGTCGGCGGCAAGCCGTTCGCCCGCCGCTACCAGCATGAGCATCCCAGGCTGCAGGGATTCGGCCCGAAGCCATTCATTGCGGCCATCCGCTGCGATCGTCATCGCTCCGGCCGCGCGCTGTTTCAGCAGCGACGTGACACCGTCCCGCGCCCGGTCCCGCATGACGCTGTCGAGCGACCGACCGGCCAACAGGAAGAAAAGCAGCATAACCGCGCCATCGAAATAGGCATGTCGGCCGCCGGTCAGCGCCTCGTAAAGGCTGAGTGCGGTCACCAGCAGCACACCGATGGTGATCGGGACGTCCATGTTGGTCCGGCCATGCTTGAGCGCGCCCCAGGCTGAGCGGAAGAATGGCATGCCCGAATAGGCAACGGTCGGAATTGCGATCATTCCCGAAAGCAGGTGGAAGAGGTCGCGCGTCGCACCTTCCGCGCCTGACCAGACCGAAACGGACAGCAGCATGATGTTCATCGAAGCGAAGCCTGCGACCGCCGTCGCCCGAAGCAGCTGCCGGCTGTGACTGTCTGTTGAAAGCGTGGCCGCTTCCGCCAACGGCTGCGCCTCGAACCCGAGCCGGCCTACGGCAGAGACCAGCTCCGGCACTGTAAGTTCAAATGTATGAGCAACTGATAGTTGCTTGGACGTGACGTTGAGCCGTGCGGATATCAGACCGGTCAGGCCGGCGAGGCCGCTTTCGACCTTCGAGATACAGCCCGCACAATGAACGCCTGGCACCGCCAGCACCGTATGCTGCACCTCGCTGCCCGCGGAGACGACATCCAGCGCCGTCATTGCAGGGACTCGATCAGGCGGGCTTCGTCGGATCCGCGCTTTACCAGCAGGTGAACGTTCCAGCGGCCGGCAGGAAGTGGATTTGCCGACCGGAACCCGCCCTCCTGCGCAATGAATGTGAGAGGTACATCAGCCTCTCGGCCCAACGGATGCCGGGCAAATCCGCGCACCTCCGCTCCGGCCAGAGCGAGGCTAACGGTCACTCGTCGATCCGTATCGACGCCCGGAACGATCTTCCAGTTGAGCTGGTTCTGCCGCTCTGCCGCAGCCAGCCAGTCATTATATTTCTGGCTCGCGACATAGCTGTTTTCGACAACGACACCGCCAAACGTTCTGGTGGCGAAGGCAGCCATGGTGAGGTTGACCGCGACCACGACGCCGAAAAAGGCGACTAATGCCGCTGTGGCATGCCAGCCGGTGATGGGCCGAGTTGCCTTCATTTCCTTGGCCGCTCGAAAATCGCCTCGGTGCTGTCCATCTCGCCCTCTCCGTCGGTGGACCGGACGGTAAAGCCGAACTTCTCGCTTGCATCTCCACTACCAGGCGCAACGACGAACATCGGTAGTTTTGCCAGGGCGTCTGGTGGAACAACGACCTGGATCGACCGGCTCGCCTGGTCGCGGGTCTGACCGTCGCGCCACATGGACGCCCCGGGCAAGTTCGTCAGGTCAACGCGCATCTCGCGAGGCCGGGTCTGCATGTTTCGCAGTTTGATCGTATAGCTGTTGCGAACGCCCCCATCGGATAGCTGGACGTAAACCGGGTTGCGCTGTTGCTGAGCGCTGATGTCGAGCCGCGTGCGGTTGCCCAGCGCGAACAGCATGCCAAGGCCAACCGACGACCAGATAAGAGCATAGGCAATGGTTCGTGGGCGGAGGATGGATTTCAGCAGCGGCTTTGGCGGCCCTCCGGATTTTTCGACCGCGCAGTCCTCCAAAGTGGCATAGTCGATAAGACCGCGAGGACGGCCGGTCTTCTCCATCACCCGATCGCAGGCGTCGATGCACAGTGCGCAAGTGATACATCCGATCTGCGGTCCATTGCGGATATCGATGCCCGTTGGGCAGACAGCGACGCACTGGTTGCAATCGATGCAGTCGCCAAGCCCAAGGTCGGACAGTTCCCCCGTACGACGTCCCTTGCCTCGAGGCTCGCCTCGCCAGTCCTTGTAGGTGACCAGGAGCGATTTCTCGTCCATCATCGCGGTCTGGATGCGCGGCCACGGGCACATGTAGATGCACACTTGTTCGCGCATGAACCCGCCGAAGACAAAGGTCGTCGCCATCAGGATGGCCACGGTCGAATAGGCGACCAATGAAGCCTCGCCCGCAATGAACTGGCGAAGCAGGGTCGGGGCGTCGGCGAAATAGAAGATCCACGCCCCGCCGGTCGCAAGCGAGACCAACAGGAACAGCGAATATTTGAGGCTGCGCTTGCCGATCTTTTCAACGCTCCAGGGGGCTGCGGCGAGCCGGACTTGCGCGTTCCGGTCACCTTCGACCGCCCGCTCGATATGCTGGAAAACATCGGTCCAAACGGTCTGGGGACAGGCATAACCGCACCATGCGCGTCCGACGGCGGAGGTCACCAGGAACAGGCCGATCCCGGCCATGATCAGCAGGCCCGCGACGTAATAGAATTCGTGCGGCCAGATTTCGATCGGGCCGAAATAGAAGCGCCGGCTCGCAAGGTCGATCAGCACTGCCTGATCCGGGGCATAAGGTCCGCGATCCCAGCGGAGCCAGGGCGTCACATAATAGATGGCCAGGGTAACCGCCATGATCGCCCATTTGAGCCTGCGGAAATGGCCGTCGATCTTCTGCGGATAGACGGGCTGCCGCTTCTCGTAGAGGCTCTTGGGCCCTGTGGTCGAAACCTCGTTCATCTGTCTAAGGCTGCTGCATGCAGTCCGGCAGGAAGGCCGGCCTACTTGGCGGCCGTCTGCACCCTTTCCTCTTCGCCGCCACCTAGGGAATGCACGTAGGCAGCAAGCATGTTGATGGTCGCCGGGCTGAGCTTTTCTCCCCAGCGCGGCATGACGCCATAACGCGCATCGTGGATCGACTTGCGGATGCTGTCCGCGTCGCCGCCGTACAGCCAGATCGCGTCGGTCAGGTTCGGTGCGCCAAGCTCGCGATTGCCCTTGGCGTCCGAGCCGTGGCAGGCCGCGCAATTGGTCGCGAACAAGGCTGCTCCGCGCTGGGCCGCCGCATTGGCCGGCTGCTGCCGGCTGGCCGCACGAACGAAGGCGGTCAGTTCGTCGATCTCGGCGGGCTTCAGAAGGCCGTCGCGGCCGAACGCCGGCATCTGCGACATGCGCGTCTGCTCATGATCGGGATTGCGAATTCCATGTTCGATTGAATAGTGGATCGTGTTGATGTCACCGCCCCAGAGCCAGTCGTCATCGTTCAAATTGGGGTAACCCTTCGAACCGGCTGCCCCCGTTCCATGGCACTGGACGCAGTTGACGCGGAAGGCCGCGCGTCCGCCTTCGACGGCCGCCTGCAAGAGCTGCGGGTTGTTCTTCAGCTGGTCGACCGGCGTGCTGGCGATCGCGTTCACGATGGGCGCCTTGCCGGCATCCACCGCCGCCATTTCCTTCTTTAGCTCGTCACGGCTAGTCCAGTTAAGGACACCCGCGGTTGCCTCGCTGATCAACGGCCATGCCGGGTAAGCGACGGTATAGGCGATGCCCCAGACGATCGTGGCATAAAGCGTCCACAGCCACCAGCGCGGCAAAGGCGTATTCAGCTCCTCGATGCCGTCCCACTCATGGCCGACAGTCTCGGTGCCAGTGGGCTCGTCGATCCTCTTTTTTTCAGCCATTGTCGCGGTCCTTGAAAATCATGTTCGCGGCATCGCGATTGCGCTTGCGATTGCGCGGCAGGAACGCCCAGCCGACCAGCAACACATAGGCCAGCGCCATGAAGACCAGCCCCCAGCTGTCGGCAAAGTGGCGGAAGCTGTCGTAGCTCATCTCACCTGCTCCTGCGGTGCCGCGGCCTTGGTATCGACCAATGTTCCGAGCATCTGGAGATAGGCGACCAGCGCATCCATTTCCGTCAGCCGTTTGGGATCGCCGTCGAAGTCCCGGATCTGGGCCTTGGGATAGCGCTGCGCGAGATCCTCCGGATCAGCGTCCGGATTGGCCTGGGCCTGAAGGTCGTTGTTCGCCTTGTCGATCGACGCCTGGCTGTAAGGCACTCCGGTCAGCTTCAGGGCGCGAAGGTCGGAGCTCATGTCGCCTGTCACCAGATCCCGTTCGGCCAGGAATGCGTAACCGGGCATAATCGATTCAGGCACGGTGGAGCGCGGATCGATCAGGTGCTGGACATGCCACTCGTCCGAATATCGGCCGCCAACTCGCGCCAGGTCGGGTCCGGTCCGCTTCGACCCCCATTGGAAGGGATGGTCGTACATGGATTCCGCGGCCAGGCTGTAATGGCCGTAGCGTTCCACTTCGTCGCGGAACGGCCGGATCATCTGGCTGTGGCAATTGTAGCAGCCTTCGCGCATGTAGATGTTGCGGCCGGCCAGCTCGAGCGGGGTGTAGGGCCTGACGCCCTTCACTTTCTCGATCGTCGAATCGATCCAGAACAATGGCGCGATCTCGACAATGCCGCCGATCGTCACCACCAGCAGCGACAGCACGGCAAGGATGGTGACGTTGCGCTCGATCGGGCCGTGCGAAAGTTTCTTCTTCATACTGGCTTTCCTATTCGGCCGCGATCGGCTGGGCCTGGCTGGGCAGTTGGCGTGCCGGGACAGTCCGCGGTGGCAGCGGGCGATCCTTGACCGGATCGAAGGCGGCGTCGGTTAGCGGCTTTTCCTCGCGCAGCCGGCCCTTGGTGGTCTGGTAGATGTTCCAGACCATGATGCCGAAGCCGGCCAGGTACAGCGCACCACCTGCGGCCCTGATCAGGTAGAATGGGATCATCGCCGAGACGACTTCGCTGAACGAGTAGACCAGGTAGCCGTCAGCCCCATATTCGCGCCACATCAGCCCCTGCATGATGCCGGCGACCCACATCGACGCGGCGTAGAGTACGATGCCGAGGGTCGCGAGCCAGAAGTGCCAGTTGATCATGCGCAGCGAGTAGAGCCGGGTGCGGCCCCACAGCCGCGGTGCCAGGTAATAGACGCAGGCGAAGGTGATCATTCCGTTCCACCCAAGCGCGCCGGCATGGACATGGCCGACCGTCCAGTCGGTGTAGTGGGACAGGGAATTGACCGCCTTGATCGACAGCATCGGGCCTTCGAAGGTGGCCATTCCGTAGAACGCCAGCGCGACGACCATCATGCGAATGATCGGATCCGTGCGCACCTTGTCCCACGCCCCGTTGAGCGTCATCAGCCCGTTGATCATGCCTCCCCAGCTCGGCATCCACAGCATGATCGAAAAGACCATTCCCAGCGTCTGCGCCCAGTCCGGGAGCGCCGTGTAATGGAGGTGGTGCGGGCCGGCCCAGATGTAGAGGAAGATCAGCGACCAGAAGTGGATGATCGACAGACGGTAGCTGTAGATCGGACGTTCGGCCTGCTTGGGCACGAAATAATACATCATGGCGAGGAAGCCGGCAGTGAGGAAGAATCCCACCGCATTATGGCCGTACCACCACTGGGTCAGGGCATCCTGCACGCCGGCAAACAGGGAATAGCTCTTGGAACCGACCAGGCTCGCCGGAATGCTAAGGTTGTTGACAACATGCAGCATGGCAATGGTCAGGATGAAGCTGAGGTAGAACCAGTTGGCGACGTAGATGTGAGGCTCGTTGCGCTTCGCGATCGTGCCGATGAAGACGGCCGCATAAGCGATCCAGACGATCGTCAGCCACAGGTCGACATACCATTCGGGCTCGGCATATTCGCGGGCTTCGGTGATCCCGAGCAGATAGCCGGTCGCGGCCAGCACGATGAAGAGCTGGTACCCCCAGAAGACGAAGCGGGCGAGCGATGGAAAGGCCAGGCGCGCCCGGCATGTCCGCTGAACCACATAGAAGCTCGTCGCGATCAGGGCATTGCCGCCGAAGGCGAAGATGACGGCGGATGTGTGCAGCGGCCTCAGCCGGCCGAAACTGGTATATTCGAGGCCGAGGTTGAGCGCAGGATAGGCGAGCTGCAACGCAATGAAGACGCCGGCTGCAAGGCCCGCGACGCCCCAGAACATGGTGGCGATGACGCCCCATCGGATCGGGTCGTCATCATATCGCGACTGGTCGGCGCCCTTGGGTGCGGCCAATGGGTCGTAATCGCCGTTCCTGAGCGTAAAGATCATCGCGATGAAGGCAGCGGCGGCGATAATTGCCAGATGAACTGAAAAGCCGAAATCGGCCGATACGGCGATCAAGAAAGTTGCAACAAAGACGACCAGCAGCAAGCTGCCGGTTCTAGTCAGCAGAGTGTCCATACTTCCCGCTCCGGATCATCCGATGTCCGACAAGCCCTACTCTCGACGAAGGTGAAGGCGGATAAGGGAAGTTACGGAGAGACGCAGTTAAATTGCTTGATTTGCCGCGTCGTGGGATCGAGAGCGCAGGATGGCAGCCTTGAGCAAGGCTAGCGGCGTCAGCAGCGGCACCCCAACGCTGTGCTACCTGCCCTTACTCTCCAGGCTTCGGTAATGGTCGCGCGCCCTGCGCAGATAATCCAATATCGTCTCGCGCTCGCGCTCATTCCTGTAATCGTTGCGAGATTCCGCAGCGCCAATGACGCGGTCCATCCAGGCGGCGAAATAGCTGGCGTCCTGTGGAGCTGGAGGCGCGCCGCCGGGCAGCTCAAGATAGATTGGGCTGGTGGTGGCATAGGGGTAAATGTCGAGAACCTGCGGGTCGGCTCCGTCATTCCAGGCGCGCAGCAGAAGCCAGCCGGAGTTGACCTCCAATTCGCCCGCCGCATCAAATTTGCGGCGATCGCCGGTTAGCGAGAAACTCTTCACAACCTTGCCGTTGTGGACGAGCTCAAGGTTATCGACCGCAACCGGCGACCGCAGCGCGATCCGATAGGGGAGCTTGCCCGGCGAAGTTCCCGAAACCGTGTCGCCCGGCCGTTTCCCATCGAGCTCAAGGCCAATCAGGGGGCCATTGCTTGCAAATGTCCTGCCCGACTTAAGCGCAGCCTTTAGTGCCGCGGGCGTCATGTCGCCGCCAGTTTCAAGGAACACGCGATTCATGCCGACGGGCCCGCGCAGTGACGCGTAGTTGGCCATTGCGTCGGTTCCCGCTCCGGCCGGAAGGCGGAAACCGAGGTTGAGCAGGCGATACCATATGTTGGCGGTCGCCTTGTGGTCGGAAAAGCCGACGACCTCGATGTAATCCACCTTGCCATGGACGACATCGGCAGGAAGCTCGTTGCTCAGCGATTTCTCTTTCGCCGGATCGATGTCCCAGTCGAACGGATGGACATAGCCGACCAGGGCGCCCTGGGCGTGCGCCAGGTCGGCCACCATGCCGTTGTCGGGGAAAGGGCTGGCCAGCGCGGTGTGCTGGTAGGCGGAGAAATCGGGTGTCAGCAGATGGTCCGACAGACCGATCAGCCCGAGGTGGCCCCAGAAGCTGGTGTGAAATTCCTGGGCATGTATGATGAGCACGCCGTCTCCGCTTGCGGGGTCCGGATCAGTTCGGAAATAGCCGATGTCCGGGATCCGCTCCTCCTTGTTGACGATCAAATTGTAGACGACGTCGAGGTCCTCGGCGCGGGCCTGCCTCGCCAGATTTTCGGGTGAGTTTCGGTACGAACCGCCATAATTCATGTGGACGTGCAGGTCGGCGCTGCGCCACCTGCCGAATGACACGGGAAGATCATTCGCCTCAAGTTTCACGGCGAGCGTGCGATCGGTCCCCGCCGTCAGTTTCACAGTCTGCCGCCAGGGCAGGTAGCGAAAGCCGCGCTGCACCCACATCGAAGTGTCACCTGCCGGCGCGTCGAGCGTGCAGGGTGAGGCGCAATGGAAATAATGGGTTTCGCTCGATTGGCGCGCCCGATCGAACCCGTCGTCGGCGTGCATCCACGCCAAGTCGGGAGCGGCAGCCCTGCCGTCGGATCCGAGCACCGCGACCCGGGCCGGGACGCTGCGGCCCTGTTCGTCGCGAATGTCGATGGTGAGCTTCGCCTGCGCGGCCTTGTAGCGGCGATGGCTGGCCGTGATCGGGACCGTCGCGCCACCGACGACTTGCTGTACGACGAGGCTCGTATTTCCCCGCTCATTGCTGATGTAGGCGATCCGTTCGCCTTCAGGCGACCAGCGTGCATTTCCTCGATCAAATTCGCCGAAAGTCAGGGGCAGCGGCGCGGAACCGTCGGGTGTGGTCAACCACAACTGGCGCCACTGCCTGCCATGGTAACTAGCGAACAGCAGCTGCTTGCCGTCCGGTGAAATCTCGGGCCTGGCGCTCCAGCTGGTTTCTTCGTTCAATATCTTTCGCCGATCTGTCGGATCATCGACCGCAACCGACCAGATATCGCCCGTTCCCCAGGCAACTTCATTGTTGCTTACGAAGACTATGCGCTTGCCGTCAGGAGACCAGGATGGATTCAGCGCATGATCGTAAGCGGAATAATAGTATCGCTGGATGCGGCTCTGACGCTCACCAATCAGCGGGCGGGCGTTGCTCAATCCATTGGGCCCAACGTCGGCAATGAACAGGTTGAAGTGGCCAGTACCAAGTGTTGAAACCCAGGCGATGCGTTTGCCGTCGGGTGACAGCCGGGGCTCGACATTGACCGCGCCGCCGGAAGTCAGCCGCTGTTCGCGACCGCTCTGCAGGTCGAGCCGCCATAGTTCGAGCGCATCGCCATCATTGCGGGTGAATACGACATTCCCTCCATCGGGCGCGATGTCTGGCTGATAATCATAGGCGCCCTTCGGGTGCGTCAGCTCGATGGCCTCGTCCGAGCCAATGACCTGGTGCCAGAGCGACCCACCCATGCTGTACACGAGCGACGTTCCGTCAGGAGTGAAGCTTGCACCCGACGGCCCGGTCGTCAGCTGCGGGATGTAGAGCTCGCGCCAATAATAGCTATGCGGCAGGTCGACCTGTTTCAGCACAGGCTCGCGTCCGGCCTCGGCGGGTGCGGTCATGCCGAGCAGCAACGCCGCAACAACTGTCGTTTGGCGGAATATCAGCGGTCGTTCCCTTCGCGCTGACGGACGGTCAACTTCTCGATGCGCTTCTCGTTGATCGTGCTCTTCACGATGCGGTGCACATAGATGCCGGGAGTGTGGACGCAGTCGGGGTCGATCGAACCGGTCTCGACCAGCTCTTCGACCTCGACGACGGTCGTCTGTGCCGCGGTTGCCATGACCGGGTTGAAGTTGCGCGCGGTCTTGCGGAACTGGAGGTTCCCGGCAGTGTCCGCGCGCCAGGCCTTGATGATCGAAAGGTCGGCTCGCAGCCAGGTCTCGCGAACATAGAGCTGGCCGTCGAACTCCTCCTGGGGCTTTCCATCCGCGACGATCGTGCCGACGCCGGTACGGGTGAAAAAGGCCGGAATTCCGGCTCCGCCGGCCCTGATCCGCTCGGCGAGCGTTCCTTGCGGATTGAACTCAAGTTCCAGTTCGCCGGATAGGTATTGCTGCTCGAACAGCTTGTTCTCCCCAACATAGGACGAGATCATCTTGCGGATCTGCCGGGTCGCCAGCAACTGCCACAGGCCAAAACCGTCGGCCCCCGCATTGTTTGAAATGATGGTGAGGTCCTTCACCCCCGATGCTCGGATCTCAGGGATCAGGCTTTCGGGATTGCCGGCGAGGCCGAAGCCACCCGACATGATGGTCATGCCGTCGTGGAGGAGCCCATCAAGCGCCGCTCGGGGTGTATCGTAGACCTTGTTCACGGCGTACCGAAAAGAGTGTGGCTCTGTTCGCGCATGAACTGCGGGACGTACCAGCTGCCGAGGCCGCCCTTGCCCGAGGTTCCCGAACCCTTCCACCCGCAGAAAGTCTGGAAGCCGGGCCATGCGCCGGTGGTCGCGCCACTCGCGCGGTTGGCATAGAGGACGCCGGCCTCGATCGTCGTCAGGAAGAGATCCAGTTCCCGCTCATCCTGCGTGTAGACGCCGGCAGTGAGACCGAATGCGCTCCGGTTTGCGTCGGCGATGGCCGCATCCAGATCGTCGAACGGCAGCACGCTGATGAACGGCGCGAAAAGCTCGTCGCGATTGATCCGGTGTTCGGAAGGCAGGCCGATCACCACGGTTGGCTGGACGTAAGGACCGCGATCGAAAATGCCGCCGCCCAGGCGCTCGCCGCCGGCTACGATCGTACCGATGCTGGCCGCTTCGGTCGTCGCAATGGAGAAGCGATCGACCGCCTTCTCGTTGATGACCGGACCCATGAAGACTTCCTGCCGGCGAGGGTCGCCGACGGCGAGCTTCCCGGTCGCGGCGATTAGTGCTTCGAGGAACTGGTCGAGGATGTCGCGGGCGACATAGGCCTTGGACGCGGCGCTACATTTCTGGCCTGACAGGCCGAAGGCGGACCGCGCGACGCCGGAGGCGGCAACCGACAGGTCCGCACTCGCCGTGACGAAGGCCGGGTTCTTGCCGCCCATCTCGGCCAGCACCGGACGCATCGCCTGCGATGCCGCCGCGTGGCGGAGCATGGTCATGCCGACAGCATTTGATCCGGTGAAGGCCAGGCCGTCCACCTTCGGATGCCTCACCAGCGCCTCGCCAGTCATGCGCCCGCCCTGGATGAGATTGAGGACGCCGTCCGGAAGCCCGCCGGCCAAAAGCGCCTCAACCACAAGCCGGCCGGTGAGCCCAGCCGCGTCGCTTGGTTTGAACACGACCGTGTTCCCCGCAACCAGGGCCGCCGACATCATTCCAATGGACAGTGCGACCGGGAAGTTGAACGGCGCGATGACCCCGAAGACGCCGTAGGGGCGAAATACGACTCTGCACCGCTCTGCACTTGAGGCACCCGGCCGGTCGTCGCGGAAACCGTCCGTGCGCTCCATCTCCGAGCAATAATGGCGGATGAGGTCGATCGCCTCCTCGACCTCTCCCACGGCTTCCAGCCGCGACTTGCCGACCTCGACCAGGCAGGCAACCGATAGGTCCCACTTGCGGGCTGCCAGCACATCGGCACCGGCACGGAGGATCTCCACCCGCTTCGGCCATCCCATGTCCCGCCATGCGGGATAGGCGACGCGCGCGGCCTCGACCGCTTCGTCGACAAGGGATTCATTCGCCTGAGGAAATTCGCCGAGGACGATATCGCGGTCGATCGGGCTTAATGCGACGACGATCTGCCCTTCGATGCGGTCGCGGCCACCGATCAATGCGGGCCGGCTCTTGCCGAGCAGCCGTGCCTCCGCCTCAGGAATGAGCACATCGAGATGGGCATGTACCCCCGCGAAGTCTTCGCCGGTGTTCGAATAAGTGACACGCGGCAGGTTGCTCATTTCGACGGCCCTTCGAGGCGATTGTAGCGCTTCAGGATCACGCGAAGCTCGTCGTGCGGCAGGCCGTACATCGTATAGCCGTCAGCTCCGGTCGACGTTCGCGCCGCCACCATCGCGTTGACGATTGCTTCCTCTGTCGCCTGCACTGTCGCTTCGAAGACCGCATTTACCTCGCTTTCGGGCAAGGGCGTAGTCGGTGAGGGTGCTTTTTGGTCGGGTCCGTTGACCGCGTCGGGCACCGTCGAGAAGGCCAATATGATATCGCCGGAGCTTGTTCCCGAATAGGAGCCCAACCGGGCAAGGCCGAGCGCGGCCCGCTTGGCGACGCGCTGAAGCTGGAGCGGCATCAGCGGCGCATCGGTGCCGACGACGATAATGATCGATCCCTGGTCGGGCAGTGCTTTGCCGCCACCGCCGCACTTAGGTAGGTGCTCCGGCTTGGATTGTTTGGGATCGTAACAGGGCAGCCAGCTCTTCGTGAAAGCCTGCCCTACGGGTACGCCCGCAATGCGCAGAACCTTTCGGTCTCCCGTGTTGCACTGAACAAGCACGCCGACCGAATAGGGCTTTTCACCCGCGACGATCGCCCGGGACGAGGTACCGATGCCGCCCTTGAAGCTGAAACAATGCATTCCAGTGCCGCCACCGACATTGCCTTCCTCGACGGGTCCAGGCTTGGCG
Organism: Sphingomonas caseinilytica; assembly: GCF_023516455.1. Classification (GTDB taxonomy): domain Bacteria; phylum Pseudomonadota; class Alphaproteobacteria; order Sphingomonadales; family Sphingomonadaceae; genus Sphingomicrobium; species Sphingomicrobium caseinilyticum. The sequence goes on from NZ_JAMGBA010000002.1 coordinate 592,400, forward strand.
GCGTCGAGCGCCAATTTTGCCGTTTCGGGACGGACGTGAAAGCCGCTGATGTCGCTTTGCCACCCATCCCATGTCTCCGCGACGACCGGATATACGACCTCGCCGCCGTGCTGGACCGCCCATTCCTGAATCCCGGCGTAGACGTGGCCGATTGCGTTCGTGCTGGTAATGCCGATTGGCCCGCTGACGACCCCGAAATCCTCCAGGTAGGCGAGGCCCGTCATTTCGCCATTGCCATTGAGGTTGAAATAGCCGCCGTAGACCGGTTGCAGATTATTGCGGCCTCGCGGGAAGATGACCGTTACCCCGGATCGAATGGGTCCCTTGCCAACAATTAGTGGCCCTTCGCCAGAGATCAGGGTCTGCTGACCGACTTCGACACCAGGAACGTCGGTGATCGCATTGAGCGGCCCGGGCCTGCCTTCGAAAGGAATGCCGAGGTCGCGGCCGCGAGCATCGGCCTTGGCGGCAATCAGCGCCAGCGCCAAGAGCGCAGCGGACCTTACCAAGTTGCTTTCACCCGACCGGCCTCGATCGCCGGCAGTTCGCGGGGAACCAGTAATGTGGGCGCTTCGTCCAGCTCTCTTGCCCATTTGTGGCCCGTATAGACTGCTTGCTGGATGGCGCTCGGCGCCCAGCAATCGCCAATCCTCGTGACGGACGTGATGCCGGAATCTTCCCAGCGGTCGCGCACCAGTTCGAGGCCCATGTACAAGCCGTCAGTCGGCAAGCGCGCCGTGACCGACACCAGGGAAGCGCAGGGCAATTCGCTTGCCGCACCGGTGAGGCCGCTGACCAATTGCACCTTGGTTCCATCGAAGCCAACGACACTGGTGTAGGGGACCACCTCAACGCCCATTCGAGCCATGCGCTTGGCAATTGGCAGTGCTTCGAGCGTGTTGACGGTCCACGCCGAAACCATGGCAGCAGGCGTCACGATGATGGTTTCATGCCCGGCGTAGCGACATAATTCGGCGAGGACCCCGCCAAGGTAATAATGGTCGTCGTCCCAGATAATCACCGGGCCTTGTTCGGGATCGCGGCCAGCCATGAGGTCGTCGGGAGTGAAGACTGACGGACCATCGAGGCCAGGCAGTGGAAAACCGGAATCGCGGCCGACGCCGTCTTTGCGCCAGGTGGATCCGGTAGCGATCGCAACGTGGCGAGCGCCAAATTCAAGCACATGTTCGGCTTCGAGTTCGCTGTCGCGGTAGATCGAGACATTCTCCATCCGCTCCAGCTGGGTCACGCGCCAGTCACGCACTCGTGCCCATTCCGACAGTCCGGGTAGCCGGCTTTCGCGGGTCACACGGCCGCCCAGCTCAGACGTCGCTTCGGCGAGATGGACCTCATAGCCCCGCCGGGCCGCCGCCAGAGCTGCTTCCAGACCCGCAGGCCCCGCACCGACTACGAGTACCGATCCCTCGGACTTTTTCGGGGCGATGATCTCGGGATGCCAGCCGCGTCGCCATTCCTCGCCCATCGTCGGGTTCTGGGTGCAGCGGAGGTTGGTCGACGTATAGTCGCTCGACACGCACATGTTGCAGCCGATGCATTCGCGGATCTCGTCGATCCGGCCTTCCTCGATTTTCTTCGGCAGGAATGGGTCGGCGATCGATGGCCGGGCCGCGCCGATGAAATCCAGGACGCCCCGCCTGACCTGCGAAACCATCGTGTCCGGCGAGGTGAAGCGGCCGACGCCGACCACGGGCTTGCTGGTCACCTGTTTGACGAAGCGGGTATATTCTTCCTGGAACCCCTCCTTGGCGAAGCGCGATGTCTGGCTGTCGTTGGACCAGGTCGATAAGTTGATGTCCCAAAGGTCGGGGAGCTCGGCGAGCATCTCGACCACATCGCGCGCCTCGCCGTCATGTGTAAGACCGGCCTTGCCGATCAACTCGTCGGCAGCGAAGCGCACCGCCACGGCGCAGCGATCACCCACAGCGTCCTTGGTGTCTTCGATCAGTTCTCTCAGCAGGCGGGCCCGGTTCTCCAGGCTTCCGCCATATTCGTCGATGCGGTCATTCTTCCGGCGCTCGAGGAATTGCTGGGCGATCGACAAGTCGTGCGTCGCGTAGACATAGACGATGTCGAAGCCCGCCTTCTTTGAGCGGATCGCAGCGTCGCGATGCCATTGCCTGAGGTTACGGATGTCCTGCTTGTCCATCGCGCGAGCTTGCACCGGGTAGCCGTAGATGATCGGCCGATGGGACGGTGCAATTGGAGCCAGCCTCGTGCCCCAGTTCGCGCAGGACGCACCGTGATGCATGATCTCGATTGCCGCTAGCGAGCCATATTCGTGGACCGCGTCCGCCATCAGGGCGAGGGCCGGAATGTCCCGATCGTCCCACAGTCTCCCTTCATGAAATGGCTCGCAGTCGCCCGTCGGATGGATCTCCGTCTCCTCGGTCGCAACGACTGCCCAACCGCCTTCGGCCTTAATGCCGCGCAGCCTCGCCAGGGTTTCCGGCTGGGTCCAGCCGATGCCGGTGCAGTGTGGGACCTGGTAGAAGCGGTTGCGCGCTATCACCGGGCCGATGCGCACCGGCTCGAACAATATGTCGTAGCGCGGGTCCCGGGTCATGACGGCAGCACCGCTTCCACCGTATCGCCGAGCAGATCCACGATCGTTTCAAGCTCCTCGTCAGTTACATTATAGGGCGGCGCCAGAAGGATGTGGTCTCCGTGGCGGCCGTCGATCGTTCCACCGCCGGGATAGATCAGCAATCCGCGATCCATGGCATCGGCCTTGGCATGCTGATGCAAGGCAAGCTCGGGATCGAACGGAGCCTTTGTCGAGCGGTCCGCGACAAGCTCTATCGCCTGGAGCAGTCCGCGGCCGCGGATGTCGCCGACATGGGGATGGTTGCCGAAGCGTTCGGCCAGAAGTGACCTCAGCCGTGTTCCGGCTGAATTCACGCGATCGAGCAATGCTTCTTCACGAATGACCTGCTGCACCGCAAGCGCTGCGGCGCAGCCGACCGGATGTGCGTTGTAGGTCTGGCCATGCTTGAGGGCCCCCGATCCGTTTGCGACAGTGTCATAAACCTCGCTGGTGCAGACCACGGCGCCAATCGGTTGATAGCCCGCACCCAGGCCTTTGCCGAGGGTTACGATGTCCGGCACCACCCCGTCCTGCTCGCACGACAGGAAGGTGCCGGTCCTGCCCGAGCCGCACATCACTTCGTCGAGGATCATCAGGATGCCGTTGCGGTCGCAGATTTCGCGGATCTTGCGCAGATATCCGGGGACAGGCGGAACCGCGCCGGCGGTCGCGCCGACAACCGTCTCGGCAACGAAGCACATGACTGTTTCAGGGCCCAGCCGGGCAATCTCCCGTTCCAGGGCGTTTGCGGCCTTCGCCCCGTAGGCTTCTGGACTCTCGCCAGGCTCGGCGAAGCGATATTCAAAGCATGGATCGACAAGCGCGACGTCCATGAGCAACGGCTCGTACGGCAAACGCCGCCAAGCACTCCCACCGGCCGCGAGCGCGCCAAGGGTATTACCGTGATAGCTGAGGCGCCGGGCGATGACGTGGCGTCGGCCCTTCTCTCCCCGCTCGAGATGGTATTGACGCGCAAGCTTCAGCGCCGCCTCAATCGCTTCGGAGCCGCTGCTTGTGTACCACACCCTGTCGAGTGTGCCCGGCGACATTTTGGCGACCATCGCGGCCAGCCGTTCGGCTGCGTCGCTGGTGAAGAATCCCGTGTGGACATATTCAAGGCGAGAAGCCTGCTCCGACAGGGCCGCGGCGACCTTTGGATGGCCATGGCCGAGACAAGAGACGGCCGCTCCGCCGCACGCATCGATGTAGCGCCGGCCCTGTTCATCGATCAGATAGATGCCTTCGCCACGAACCGCCATTGGCGGCCGCTGCGTGGTTCGGTGAAGGACATGCTCGGCCCCCATCGTGCAAGCATGGTCCGCCCGATCGTTACGGGTCAAGCCACTGCGATCCGCTTCCGGCGCTTGAGGTAGTGAATCAGGCCGTTGATCGACAAGGCGACGAGCAGCAGGCTGTTCTGGCGGCTGAGCGTAAATTTCAAGGGGGTGGTGCCCAGGGACGGGGTCGAACCGCCGACACTGCGATTTTCAGTCGCATGCTCTACCAACTGAGCTACCTGGGCCCACGATCTGGCGCCGGTTGGCGCCGTGAGCGAGGGGCCGTCTAGCGGTCGCCCTCGTCGCTGTCCAGCCCTTGCGGATGGGCCGCTGGTCCGGGGATTTTATAGCCTTCACCCAGCCACTGCAGTAGGTCGCGATCCTTGCAGCCGCGGCTGCAAAATGGCGCATGTTCCTTCGCTGGCGGCTTGCCGCATAGTGGGCAATTCTTAGGGTCTTTCGGCATGGCCGGCTGAGATGGCGATGGATGCGTCGGCGCGCAAGGTAATGACGCCGCCTACTTGCATGCTGAGCCGGTCGAGCAGGGTCGGATTCCGCTCCAATACGGCGACCACCGCCGGGTGCGCTACGATACGAATTGAGCCCACTTCGCGTGCGGCCCAACGGTACAGAGCAGCGGCTTCAAAAAGCGCGCTGTCCGAAGCCAGTTCCAACAGCGAGGCATGGGTGCGGGGGCGGACGATCTGTAGGAAACCGAAGCCGTTGACCGCGGTCCGCTCGAACGGCTTGGGGAGCATTTCATCGACCGCTTCGGCCGCGGCGAGGCGGGCGGTTTTGCTCGCCACGGTAGGAAGGTCGATGCCAATCGATCCGCCGATGCCGTGTCGCCGGATCGCAGCCGCTGCGGCACGTGCCCCGGCGACCGCCAGCTCGGCTGGGGGGAGGGCCCCATCGACGTCGATCAGGGTCATTGCCGGGGTCAACGACACGCGAAGCTCGCCGCCGGGAAATCCAATCAGGCCGCTCCGCGCTTCGTCGAGCAGGTCCGACCAGCCGGCACTCTCCAGTTCGTCGGATGCCGCTGGGAACTGGAGGTCACGGCCCTGCAACGTAGGCGCGGGCCGGGGCGGAAGATCCGTCTTTCGGGCAAGCGGGCGCTTCCACGGCTCACTGCCGCCAAGCGCCTCCCGCGTGACTTCGATGTTGAGGCGAGCGCCTTCGGTGACGCCGGGGGCGCCCTTGGGCAGGAGATATTCCTGACCGTCGGCTATCGCGACGGCATTGCGGCCAGTACTCTTCAGCTGGGCGGTAAGCACGGTTCCCGCCGGTACGTCGCCGTCTCTTATGATGCGGGCCTCGATGATACGGCCGTCATCGACCAGGACAGCGCGGGTCTCGCCGATCCCGCGCTCGATCAGCCATTCAGGCGATGGCATAGCCCGCGCTTTTCAGGAGAAGCCGGGTTTCCGCCAAGGGAAGGCCGACGACGTTCGAATAGCTGCCGGCGATATGGCGGACGTAGACTTCGCCATAGCCCTGCAGGGCATAGCCGCCCGCCTTCCCATGCCATTCGCCATGGCCGGCGTAGAAATCGATTTCTTCGGGCGACAATCGCTTCATCGCGATCATCGTTTCGACGACGCGACTGCGTGTCGGCTGGCCGGGTATGGCGACCGCAACACCAGTCAGCACCCGGTGGCGCCGGCCGGACAACAACTTCATACACTCGCGTAGTGTGGCTTCGTCCTCGACCTTGGGAAGGATTCGGCGGCCGACCGCGACCACGGTATCGGCGGCAAGCACCAGCGCCTGGCTGTGCCGGGCGGCGACGGTCTCGGCTTTCTCCACCGCCAGCCGGAGCGCATGATCCCGCGGCAGCTCGCCGTCAGGAACGCTCTCATCGATATGCGCCGGGTCGATCGCATCGGGCTTGACGCCGATGCGGTCGAGCAGGTCGAGACGGCGAGGGCTCGCAGAAGCGAGAATGAGCCGCATTTAGGCGGGGCCAGGGCCTCCGCGCCCGGGCATGAAGCGGTAGGTGATGCGACCCTTGGTGAGGTCGTACGGGGTCAGTTCGACCAGCACTTCGTCACCGGTCAGGACGCGGATGCGGTTCTTGCGCATCTTGCCTGCAGTATGGCCGAGAATCTCGTGGCCGTTCTCCAGCTCTACGCGGAACATCGCATTGGGCAGCAGTTCAACCACCCGTCCGCGCATCTCGAGAAGTTCTTCCTTGGCCATAATCCTCGCGTGTTTCGTCAAAAAAAGTTGCGGAGCTTTACGCTGGCAATTCGCAAAATGGAAGGCGGGTGCGGCGAGAGCCCTAATCGACCGTCAGGATCGTTGATCCGACGGTATTTCGGGATTCGAGTGCGCGGTGCGCCTCGGCTGCCTCTGAAAGGGAAAAGCGCTGCCCGATATCGACCTTGACCTTGCCGGTGCGGACCGCGTCGAACAGGCTTTCCGCCGACCGGTCGAGTTCCTCCCGCGTCGCTACATAGTCGAACAGGGTAGGGCGAGTGAGATAGAGCGAGCCTTTCTGCGCCAGCAGGCCCGGCGCGAACGGTTCGACCGGACCCGAGGCCTGTCCGAAGCTGACCATCAAGCCTCGCTTCTGCAGGCAGTCGAGCGAACGGACGAATGTGTCGCGGCCGACCGAGTCAAACACGACCGGAAGCTTCTTGCCATCAGTCAGGTGAACGACTTCGGCAACGAAATCCTGCTTCGAATAGACGATCGGGTGATGGCAGCCATGGGCGCGGGCCAACTCCGCCTTCTCGTCGCTGGATACCGCGCCAATCACGGTTGCGCCGAGCGCCGCCGCCCATTGGCACATGATGAGGCCGACGCCGCCGGCGGCGGCGTGGATCAGGATCGTATCGCCGGCGTGCAGCGGCCAGACAGACCGGATCAGCATGTCGACCGTCATTCCCTGGAGCAGCATGGCCGCGGCCTGTTCGTCGCTGATATCGTCGGGAAGCTTGACCAGCCGGTCGGCGGCGATCAGCCGCTCCTCGGCATATCCGCCGATCGGACCCGCATAGCCGACGCGGTCGCCGGGCTTCAGTCCCTCGACATCGGGCCCGACCTGCTCAACGACACCCGCTCCTTCAACACCCGGGATGAACGGCGAGGGCTGGGGATAGAGGCCGCTGCGGTGATAAACGTCGATGAAGTTGAGACCGATAGCGGTTTGGCGAAGCCGGACCTGCCCGGGTCCCGGATCGCCGACTTCCACTTCCTCCCACGACAATTGCTCCGGACCGCCGGCTTGTCGGACGAGGATCGCGTGCGGCATCAATCGGACTCCCAATACTCATCGACCAGAATGGGCAGTCCAGCCCGCAAAAGAAAGCCCCGCCGCGGAAGAACCGGGCGGGGCCAAGAGTTTAACAGGATAGCTGTCGCTTAATGCGCCGCACCCTGTGCCGCCAGCGCGGCCAGAAGCAGCAGCGCGACGATGTTGGTGATCTTGATCATCGGGTTGACCGCCGGGCCGGCCGTATCCTTGTACGGGTCGCCCACCGTGTCGCCGGTGACCGCGGCCTTGTGGGCTTCGCTGCCCTTGCCGCCATAGTTACCGTCTTCGATATACTTCTTGGCATTGTCCCAGGCGCCGCCGCCCGACGTCATCGAAATGGCGACGAACAGGCCGGAGACGATCACTCCCAGGAGCAGCGCGCCGACGGCGGCAAGGCCCTGGGCCCGGTCACCGGCAACCAGCGAGATGCCGAAATAGACGACGATCGGCGCAAGCACCGGAAGCAGCGACGGCAGGATCATCTCCCGGATCGCAGCCTTGGTGACGAGGTCGACGGTACGCGCATAGTCGGGACGCGAGGTCCCATCCATGATGCCCGGATTGTTGCGGAACTGCTCGCGCACTTCCTCGACTACCGCGCCACCGGCACGTCCGACTGCGGTCATGCCCATCGCGCCGAACAGATAGGGCAGCAATGCACCCAGCAGCAGTCCGACGATGACATAGGGGTTGGACAGGCTGAACAGCGCGTTGAGGTCGGCATTGACGCCGATCTCCGCACCGAATTCCTGCAAGTCGGCGGTGTAGGCGCCAAACAGCACCAGCGCGGCGAGACCTGCCGAGCCGATCGCATAGCCCTTGGTCACGGCCTTGGTCGTGTTGCCGACCGCGTCGAGCGCGTCCGTCTTCTTGCGGACGTCTTCCTCGAGGCCCGACATTTCGGCGATGCCGCCGGCATTGTCGGTGACCGGGCCGTAGGCGTCTAGCGCGACCACCATGCCGGCCAGCGCAAGCATCGCCGAAGCGGCGAAGGCGACGCCCAGCGGGCCTGCCAGCTGGAAGCTGACGATCACGCCCGCGATGATGACGATCGTCGGGAGCGCAGTGGACTCCAGGCTGATCGCAAGGCCCTGGATGACGTTGGTGCCGTGGCCGGTCTGCGACGCCTTGGCGATCGACTTCACCGGGCGATAATTGGTGCCGGTGTAATATTCGGTGATCCAAACGATCAGCGCGGTTACGGCTAGGCCGACGATGCTGACCCAGACGAGATTGATCGCCGGGAAGCTGAGGCCGCCCTTGGTGGTGATTGTCTGACTGAGATCGCCAAGCGCATAGACCGACGCTGCGTAGATGGCCGGGATGGCCAGGATCGTCGCCGTCCAGAAGCCCTTGTAGAGGGCGCCCATGATCGATTCCTTGGCGCCGAGGCGAACCATGTAGGTGCCGATGATCGAGGTGATGATGCAGACGCCGCCGATCAGCAGCGGCAGACCCATCAACGGGAGAAGCAGCGGCGATGCGCCGATCGCCAGCGCAATGCTGACCATCGTGATACCGACCGTAACGACATAGGTTTCGAAGAGGTCGGCAGCCATGCCGGCGCAATCGCCGACATTGTCGCCGACGTTATCGGCGATAACGGCCGGGTTGCGGGGGTCATCCTCGGGGATTCCGGCCTCGACCTTGCCGACCAGGTCGGCGCCGACGTCGGCGGCCTTGGTGAAGATGCCGCCGCCCAAACGAGCGAAGATCGACACCAGCGAGGCGCCGAGCGCCAGCGCCGTGAGCGCGGTGACAACGGCCCGGTCATTGGGCGCATAGCCGCCCGGCCCGACGAGGTACCAGAACAGGACCGCAATCGCGAGCAAGGCAAGGCCTGCCACGAGCAGGCCGGTGACGGCGCCGGCGCGGAAGGCGACGGTGAGGCCGCTCTGCAGGCTGGTCCGTGCAGCTTCGGCGGTGCGGACGTTGGCCCGAACCGAGATGTTCATGCCGATGAATCCGGCAACACCCGACAGGATTGCGCCGATCAGGAAGGCGACAGCGCTGAGACCGCCGAGGAAGACAAAGACCAGCGCGGCGACAATGACGCCGACGATGGCAATGGTCGTATATTGGCGACGCAGGTAGGCGCGCGCGCCTTCCTGGATGGCGCCGGCCACTTCGACCATGCGCTGGTTGCCGGGCGAGGCGCGAAGCACCTGCTGGCTGGTGAGAATGCCGTAAAGCAGCGCGATAACGCCGCAGGCAATCGCGATGATGACCAGATTCATGAAGTGAAATTCCCCTAGTTGACCCCTGGCACGGAAATCCGGTTTGCCCGGACGCCGCGAGTAAGCGGACCGAAAGGTGTAACGGGGAATATGGCGGTGGCAACCCGCCTCTTTTCAGGCGGTTGGCGAGTTAGCCGAGAAGGAGGGCGGCCGCCATGCCGGACGCGAGTCCGGCGATAGCGATGATCAACTGACGGGCGCGCAGTTCAAATATTCTGGGCGCGGTGTTCATATCCAAGTCGCTCCGGCAACGGCACTTCGCCCGCGGCGTCGAAGAGCTTCAGCCCTTTGCCGCCGACGAGTTCGCCGATCCGGGCAAGGATGGTCCCGGGTGGTAAAGAAAGCCCTAACGGATCGAAGTCTGCCGGCAGGGCAGCGAGCAGCGCATAGTCGTCGCCGCCGGTCGCGGCGCCCAGACGGGCTCGGCGGCCTGCGCCCCGCTCGGCAACAAAGGCCCGCGAGAGAGGAAGTTGATCGAGCCGGATTTCCGCACCGCAACCGCTGGCCGCGCATAGCCGCGATGCATCGAGCAGGAGCCCGTCGGAAATGTCCATCATCGCCGTTGCATAAGGCGCCAGCAGCCGGCCTGTTGCGAGTTGCGGGACCGGTCGGCGATAGGCCTCGACCAGCGGTCCTTCCGCTTCGCTATCGTCCTTGAGCATCGCAAGGCCCGCCGCTGCGTCGCCAAGCAAGCCGACCACCCACAGCGCGTCGCCTGCCTTGCCCCCGGACCTTGAAGGAATTGAGCTGTCGCCGCGCCCGACGGCCGTAAGTCCGAACACCTTGGGCGCGTCGGGCGGAAGCGAGATCGTATCGCCGCCGATCAGTGGAAGCGAATAGGCTTCGCAGGCAGCAGCCACGCCTTCGATGAACTTCTCGTCCCATTCGCTATCGCTGCCGATCGTGAATCCCAACAGCGCGGCGACCGGCTCGGCTCCCTTGGCGGCGAGATCGCTGAGATTGACGGCAACCAGCTTCCACCCGACCGAGGCGGGCGGATCGATCTCTAGAAAGTGCACCCCTTCTGCGATCATGTCGTGAGTCATCACCAGATCGCCGATGACGGCGACATCGTCATCGAGGCCGCGCGCGGCGGGATCGGTCGCAATCAGCCTGAGGCGGTCGATGAGGGCGAGTTCATCCATGTGCAGCGGACCAGCTTAGTCCGACTTCTTCCGCGTGGAAGGGCTAAAAGCCCCTACTCAGGCCGGACGAGCGACCTTAGCGATGGCGTCGAGGAGGCCGTTGACGAAGGCTTTTTCGCGCTTGTCGTAAAAGGCCTCGGCGACATCGAGATATTCGTTGATGACGGTCGCGACCGGGACATCGGCCCGCGCCAGCAGCTCATAGGCGCCGACGCGCAGGATCGCCTTCATCGGCTTGTCGAGCCGCTGGAGGCTCCAGCCTTCGGCGAGCCGCTCCGCGATCATTGAGTCGATTTCCTCGCTCCGCGCCAAGGCACCGGAAACCAGATCGTCGAAAAAGCTGATCTCCGCCTCGGCATAGGTTTCGCCCTCGATTGTCGCGCCCAGCCGATGGTCGTGGAATTCATGGAGCAGGCGCGCGGTCGGCGTGCCTTCCATTTCCTGCTGATAGAGCGCCTGCACGGCAGCGAGCCGGGCGGCGGAGCGCGAGATGGAGCGAGTCATGATGGCCGGGCCTGTAGCCGCTCAGTCCGCGGCAAGGAAGGGGCCGAGGGCGGCAGCGACCTGGTCGGGCGCTTCCCACGGCGCGAAATGACCAACTCCCTTCAGGGGAATCACGTCAACATCGTCGCCGATCTCGCCAATGCCTTGAAGCTGGATCGGCAGCAGCGCCTTGTCCTCAAGCCCCCAGACGACGCGAACAGGAATGGCGATTTTCGGGAATGCGCGGAGCGTCCATTCCGGAAGATCGACCGTGATGCCGGGGAGCGGGACGACGACATGCGATGAGCGGTACCAGTTCAGCATCGCGGTCAGCGCGCCGGGCCTACTCCATTGATCGATGTAAATCTGGCGCTCGGAAGGTGAAATCCGCGCCATGTCGACATGCCTGGCGAAGCTCTTGTCGAAGAAAGTGTCGAAACCCATCGCTTCGATACCGGCTTCCATCCCGGGACTTCGGAAGGCACGCATATATTGGGACGCACCACGCTGCTCTTCGTCTTCGATCAGGCTCTTCTGGAAGATCAGCGGGTGCGGCGAATTGACGATTCCTAATCGAGTGATCCGCGGATTGGCGCGGATAGCCGCGGCCCAGGCGATGGCGCCGCCCCAGTCGTGGCCGACCAATGCGAACCGATCGATGCCAAGTGCGTCGGCCAGGGCGAAAATATCGGCGACCAGCGTGTCGGTGGCATAGGCTTCGACATCCTGCGGCCGGTCGCTTTCGCCGAAACCGCGAAGGTCAGGCATGACAAGGCGCAGCCGATCGCCGAGGCGCGGTGCAACTTCCCGCCAGGTGCGGTGGGATTCGGGAAAGCCATGCATCAGGATGACCGGCGGCGCGTCGTCCGGCCCGGCCAGCGCTACGTTCATCTCGATTCCGGTCGACAGCGCGACCCTGCGCTCACCGCTCACGGATAGGTGACCGTCAGCGGCACTTCGGGCAGCGGAATGAATTCCTGGTCGTCTCCGGGGACCAGCGGGAAGCGGCGCGCCTTCCAATCCTCCTTGGCCTGGTTGATCCGGTCGCGCGACGAAGAGACGAAGTTCCAGAAGACATGGCGCTGCGTCGTGAACGCTTCGCCGCCCAGCAGCATGACCCTCGACGGCGTTTCGGCACGGAGCGTCATCGCCTCGCCCGGGGCCAGCACATAGAGAGTGAAGGGCTCCAGCCGATCCCCGTCGAAGCTCGCATCGCCCTCGGTCACAAGCACCGCCCGCTCATCGGCGCCTGCATCGATCGGGATGCTCGACCCGCCGCCGAGCAAGATGTCGGCATAGATAGTCTCGCTATGCTGGGTGACGCCGGCGGTCTTGCCCCAGAGGGTGCCCATCAGGACGCGGGCGGATACGCCGTCGGCTTCCACCAGGGGCAGGGCGCTGCTTTCGACATGTTCGAACGCCGGGTCCAGCTCTTCCTTGCCGTCGGGAAGGGCGAGCCAGGTCTGCATGCCGTAGAGGGACGGACCATCGGCCCGAAGCGCGGACGGCGAGCGTTCCGAATGGACGATGCCCTTGCCGGCGGTCATCAGGTTGATGGCGCCCGGTACGATGACCGCATGACTGCCGATGCTGTCGCGATGCTCGATCGCGCCTTCGAAAAGATAGGTGACGGTGGCGAGGTTGATGTGCGGGTGCGGGCGGACGTCCATGCCCTTGCCCGGCGGAAGGCGCGCAGGGCCGAACTGGTCGACGAAGATGAAGGGACCGACCATCCGGCGGGGCTTGGAGGGGAGGGTCCGGCGGACCTTGAATTCGCCCAGGTCGTGGGTGGTTGGGATGATCGTTTCCATCAGCCTTCTCCTGGCGCTTTTGCCTTGATGGTTAGTGCATGGACCCGCTCGCGCATCAGATCGCCGAGCGCGGCGTAGATCTTGCGTTGCCGTTCGACGCGGTTGAGGCCGGCGAAGGCAGGGCTTTCGATGAGGAGCGCGAAATGGCTTTCGCCGCGTGGATCATGACCGGCGTGGCCGATATGCTGGTGGCTCTGGTCTTCAAGCTCCAGCCGGGTGGGCGACAGCGCGGCGGTCAGCCGCTCGATCATTTGGGCGGCAACGGGTCCGGTGGCGGCGTCAGGCATCGTTCCTATATAGAGGTGTTTGAGGAGCGAGGCACAAGTGGCGACACGGCAGACCAAATGGCACGGACGGGTAGATGGGGTGGAAACGCCCTGCTCGGTGCGCGGCTGCAAGGAGCCGGGGGAGTTTCGGGCGCCGCTGACGCCGTCGGATTTCGACGGGCCGGGCAATTGGCGCTGGCTGTGCCTCGAGCATGTGCGCGAACATAATGCCAAGTATAATTTCTTCGCCGGGATGAGCCCGGAGGAGATCGAGGCGGCCCAATCACCGATCGCGGGTTGGGAGCGGGCGACGCGCGCCTTCGCGCATAGCGGCGCGGACGCGGGCCCGACGTGGCGCGACTTCGCCGATCCGCTCGACGCCATCTCGGCGCGGTTCAGGCCGGAGGCGCGGCGGCGGGCCATTGACCGCTTCACCGCCAAGGAGCGCCATGCGCTGGGCGTGATGGGCCTCAAGGACGATGCGGACTTGCATAGGGTGCGCAAACGCTATTCCGAGCTAGTGCGACGCTATCACCCGGACCGGAACGGCGGCGATCGCAGCCATGAAAAGAAGCTGGGCGAGGTGATCGAGGCCTGGCAGACGCTGAAGGCCGCGAAGGCGTTCGAATGACGCACCTGAGGCTCTGGACGTTCGAGGTTCCCGCGGAGGCGGAGGAGCGGTTTGTCGCGGCCTATAAGTCGGACGGCGACTGGGCGCGGCTATTCGCGACCGCGCCCGGATTCATCCGAACCGAGCTGTGGAGGGCGGAAAGCGGGCTCTACTTGACCGCCGATTATTGGCGGTCGGCGGCGGATTTCGAAGCGTTCCAAGCGAACCTTGGCGAAACCTATCGTCAGCTCGATGAGGAGCTGGAGGGCGTTTCCGGGGTCGAGACGTTCGTCGGTGCCTTCGAGCTGGCTGGCTAGCCCTTCGATCCGCTGAGCCGTTCCAGCCGCTCGGTCCAGCCGCCGTGGAAGGAGCCCCATTCCCAGAGCGCGATGACCAGGAAGCTGGCGGTCGCGGCTATGTGAAGCGTCAGCGGCTCCGGATGGCCGACGAAGGCCCAGAGGCCGATGAGCGCAAACAGGACCAAGCCGGCGCAATGCGACAAGGGCCAGAATTGCTGGCCGCTGGTCATCCGCTTGAACAGCATGGCACCGCAGATGAAGAGGATCGCGCCGCCCACAAGCGCCGCGACGAAATAGGGTTCGAGGTGGCCGGTAGGGTGGGTCAGCACCTGCTCGTCGGCGACGGCGATGACGATGATCCCGGCGACGATGGGGATATGACCATAGGTATAGGCCTGCCGCCCGATGAGGCCGGGGCGGTCGTCATGCTCGATGAGTTCGCTGCCTCGCCGCGCCCCGACGTCGAAATAGATCCACCACATCGCGACCGATGAGATGAAGGCGCTGACGAAGGCGAGCACGGTTGCGTGCGACGGCTCCAGCTCCGCAAAAGTCGCGCCGGTGACGATGATGCTCTCGCCGAGTGCGATGATGATGAACAGTCCGGCGCGTTCGGCCATGTGAGCGCCACTGATGTTCCAGTCGGCAATGGTAGAGCGGCCGAGGCCCGGCACGTAGAAAAAGGTGGACGGACCCGAATATTCGACTGCCAAGGCCGCCATCCACCACAGCAGCCGGCGATTGGGATCGGAGTCCAGCCCGCCGGCGATCCACAAGCAGCCCGATACCGCGAAATAGATGGTCGCCCGAAGCATGTTCTTCGTCGAACCGCGGCCGAGGCCTTCTCTGGCCCATGCTGTGTAGAACGTCCGGCCAACCTGGATCGCGACATAGGCGAGCGCGAAGGAAAGGCCGGCGGGTCCAAATGCCGCCGGGATCGAACTGGACAATACCATGCTGAGTAGCATCACAAGCAGCAGCACAAGACGAACCGGCGCCCGCCCGGGATCTAGCCAGTTGGTTGCCCAGGCGGTGTAGATCCATGCCCACCAGACGGCGAGGAACATCACCAGCGTCTGGAGCGCCCCCGCCAAAGTGTGATGTTCCAGCAGATAGTGCGATAGCTGGGTGACCGCGAAGACGAACACCAGGTCGAAGAACAGCTCCAGCGGGCTGACGCTATTGTCGACCTTTTCGCGGTCGTCGCGGAGGTGGGATGGGCGAGCCATGGGCTGCATCAGTCGCATTTCGTTCCCGAAACGCAAGCCCGATGGACCTTCAGTCGCGGTCAGGGGCTCCCAACGGGAAGTAGGGGCGGAAGGGCCGAGCATTCTCGACGCAGCGGCTGACGGGCGGCAGCGCCAACAGCTCGGCGCGAAGTGCAATGAGGCGCGGGCAATCTTCCGGAATGCGTTCGACCCAGTCGGCGTAGAATAAAGACGGGGCGGCGGCGCAGGTCACCAGCGAGACATGCGGTGGCAGGCGGTTTTCACTGAGCCAGGTTTCAATCCAGCGATAGGCCTGCAGCAGGCCCTGCTTGCCGCCCTCAACCTCGGCGGGGTCGGGAGCCTCCGCATTGGCGATATAGGCGTTCACGACCCGCTGCAGGTTCGTCATGACATAATTGTCGAAAATGCGGTCGAGCATCCGGGCGACAACCGCTTCGGCCGGATCGGCCGGGATCAACGGAGCGCTGCCGGGGTGGTGGACCGCGAGATATTCGATAATTGAGGTCGCCTCGATAATCGTCGTTTCGCCGTCGACCAGGACCGGGAACTTGCCCGCAGGATGGACGCGCCGGAGATACTCCAGGTCGCCGGGATCGTAGGGCGTATATTCGCGGAATTCGAACTCGGTCCCGTTGGCGTAAAGCGGGATCAGCGCTTTCCACGAATAGCTGCTGAACGGGTGACCAAATAGCTGGAGGCTCATGCCTCTTCTTTCGACCATTTCTCCCGGCGTTCAAGTTCCGTCTCGCTCGGCTCTTTGGTTTCGAAGGTTCCGGTCTTCACGTCGCCCGCCGGCTCGTAGCTGGTGAGCACGACGCCGGTGTTGGTGACGAAGTGGTCGACCAGCTTCAACGTGCCGGGAGTTTCCGATCCGTCGAAGATGCGCTTGCCATGGCCCAGCACCACCGGGAAGGTCATCAGGACCAGCCGGTCGATCAGCCTTGCGGAAAGCAGCGGCGGATAGAGCATGCTGCTTCCCTGGATCAGCAGGTCGCGGCCTTCGCTTCGCTTGAGGTCGGCGATCGCTTCCGCCGTATCGCCGGACAGTCTCTCGCTATTGTCCCATTCCAGCGGATCGTCCGAGTGGGTCAGCACATATTTGTTGATGTGCTGGAATTTCTCCCCGATCGGATTGTCCTGGTTGTAGGGCCAGTAAGCGGCGAAAATATCGTAGGTCCGCTTGCCAAGCAGCAGATCATACTCGCCCATGATGACGTCTTCGAACGGGCCCATGTCCTCGCCCCACAGCGGCTGAACCCAACCGCCCAGGTTGAAGTCACTGGTGGGATCCTCTTCCGGACCGCCCGGCGCCTGCATGACCCCGTCGAGCGAGACGAAGACCGCGCCGGTGAGCTTACGCATTGACGGCCTCGCCCCTCAGCGCCGCCTCGATCGTGGCGACGTCGATCTTCTTCATCGGCATCATCGCTTCGAAGGCGCGTTTGGCAGCAGCCTTGTCGGGATTGTCCATTGCTTCCAGCAGCACGCGCGGCGTGATCTGCCAGAAGAAGCCCCATTTGTCGCGGCACCAGCCGCAGGCGCTTTCCTCGCCCCCATTGCCGACGATCGCATCCCAGTAGCGGTCGGTTTCTTCCTGGTCTTCGGTCACGACCATGAAGCTGACGGCTTCATTAGGCCTAAAATTGGGTCCGCCGTTGAGGCCGACGAAGGGTTGGCCGAGAACGGTGAATTCGACCGTCAATTCCTCTCCCGCATGGCCGCCGGGGAAATCCGTCGAAGCATCATGGGCCTTGCCGACATGCGTGTCCGGGAAGACGGACGCATAGAATTCCGCCGCTTTGCGGGCTTCGCCCTTGTCGTACCACAGGCAGGTGGTGAGCTTGTTGCTAGCCATTTTCCACTCCTTTTAGGCTTTGCGCGGTCCGACCAGGCCGAACGATGCGCCCTGCGGATCCATCCCGTTCAAGGCGAACTCACCGCCCGGGATTTCCATCGGACCGTTGAGGATCGAGCCGCCATTGTCGGTGATCGCCTTGGCGGCGCGGTCGATATCGTCGACACCGATGTAGAAGGTCCACAGCGACACCGGCATTTCCGGCATCCGAGGCATGATCGCGCCGATGCCCACGCCGTCATTCTGGACGAACCGATATTGGCCGAACTCGCCCATGTCCATCGAGCCTTCCTGGGTCCAGCCGAACTGGCGGGTGTAGAAGTCGACTGCGCCGTCGGCATCCGACGTCGACAGCTCGTTCCACCGGACCCGCTCAGGCTGATCCATGGAGAAGACGTCGCTGACAGCGGTGGGATCATGTTCCGGCGGGGTTGGATCCATCAGGTAGAAGGGTGCGCCCTGCGGATCCGTAACCATCGCCAGGCGGCCGACCCCGGCTTGATCCCAAGGCTCCATCATCGCCTGGCCACCTTCGGCCTTGATCGCCGCAGCCTTGGCGTCGACGTCCCTGACGTGGAGGTAGCCGAGCCATGCCGGCCGGGCGCCGCCCGACTTCATTTCCTCGTTCAGCGTCAATACGCCGCCGGCATTGCCGCCGTCGCTTCGCTGGATCATCCGATATTCGACTTCGGTCGGTACCCGCTCGCCGAACGTCCAGCCTTTGACTACTGCCGAATAGAATTTCCCGGCAGCCTCCGCGTCATCGGTCATCAGCTCATACCAGATGAAGCCGCCTTCACCGGACGAGGATTCGTCATTCGCCGGCCGTGCAGGCGCATCCGTCACTTCGGACATGATCCGTTCCTTTCCCTAGTAAGGCCGGGCCGCTCAGGCGTCGGCGGACTCGCGAGACGCGGCGGTGTCGAGGATCGGCTCGAAACCGCCCCAGAACATCCGCTGGCCGGAGAAGGGCATTTCGCCTTCGGGCTTCAGGCTCTCGTCGGACATGATCTTCTGCCAGGCCTGATCGCGGGTGTCCTTGTCCGGCCACTCGATAAAGGAGAAGACGACCTTCTCATCGTCTTCCGCCTTCACGGCGCGATAGAAGTCGGTGACTTCGCCTTTGGGAACGTCATCGGAAAGCGCCTCGATCACGCGGGTCGCGCCATGCTCCCTGAAGACCTTGGCCATTTTCGCCGCGAGCTGCTGATAATCGCCGCTCTTGCCCTCCGGCACGGGGACTACGAAGCCGTCGGTGTATCCACCAGCGGCGCTGCCCTCTTCGACGATTGCATCGAACCCGCCATAGATCATGCGCTTGCCGTCGAACGGCATGGTCTGGCCCATGCCCTCCATGCGCGGATCGCTCCGCATCTTCGCATTGGCTTCGTCGCGGACTTCCTTCGAGGGATATTCGAACCAGGCGAATACCACCTTTTCGTCCGGCTTTGCGTCAACTGCCTTGCGGAAATCGGTGACCTTGCCTTCGGAGACATCGCTGTCCCAGGCTTCGACATGGCGCTCGACCCCCAATTCCTTGAAGATCGGTGCCGCGTCGGCCGCGTGCTTCCGGTAGCTTTCCTTGTTGGCTTCCGGAACGGCCGCCACAAAACCTTCGAAATAGGTCATCGTTGCTCTCCTTCGAATATCGTCTGCCGCCTCATGCGGCCTCGGGTTGGTTCTCCCTGAACACGGCGAGCTGGTCGGCGAGGGCCCGCTGGAAGGCCGGCCTTGCTTCGCCGCGCGCGACCAGTGCGGCCAGTCGCGGTTCGCCGGCGACAAGCTCTGTATGACGCAGGTTCCTTAGCACAGAGACCATCATCAGGTCGCCGATGCTGAATTCTTCCTCTAGCCAGTCCCGCTCGCCAAGGGCTTCGGCCAACAGCTTCAGGCGTGCCTCGATCTTTTCGACGACCTGCGGACGGCGTTCGCGCGTCCAGTCCTGGCCGCGATTGAAGATGTCGATGTTGACGAGCTCAAAAATCATCGGCTCGACGCTGTTCAGCGCGGCGATGAGCCAGGCGATCGCCCGGCCCCGTCCGTTCGCATCCTCGGGAAGCAGGCGATCGTCGCCAAGCCCGAGGTGAATGAGGATCGCGCCGCTTTCGAACAGCTGCACTTCATCGTCGCGATAGGCCGGAACCTGGCCGAACGGTTGTTCCAGGAAATAGTCGGCCGGGCGGGGGTTCAGGGCGTCGAGCAATCGTACCCGGTAGGGTCGCCCGATTTCTTCCAGCGCCCAGCGGATGCGGAGGTCGCGAACCAGCCCGGCGGCGAAGTCCGGTACCCAGCGAAATGCGGTGATTTCCGCGGTGGCGGCGGGGTCGACCGGCATCGATCAGGCTTCCTGGAACGCCGACGCGCCCTGTTCGGCGGCTTTCGGATCCATCCACACCGCCTCCCAATGGTGCCCGTCGGGATCTTCGAAACTGCGTTCGTACATCATTCCACCCAATTCCTGTTTCGGCCCTGGGTCCGTAGCTCCCCCAGCCGACCCCGCCTTCTGGACCAGGGCGTCAACTTCGGCGGGGCTATCGACCGAAAGAGCAAGGATCACCTGGCTCGACCGGTGCGCATCGGCAATCGGCTTGCCGGTGAACGTTGAATAGAAGGGATGTTTCAGCAGCATGACGTAAATGGCGTCGGACAAAACCATCATCGCCGCATTGTCGTCTGTGAACTTGGGCTCGTTCCGGGCGCCGATCGCCTCGTAGAACAACTTCGAGCGTTCGAGGTCCGCCACCGGCAGGTTGATGAAGATCATCTTCGACATCGCGTTTGCCTCCATTGCGACTCGATTCGGCTTGAAGGGTGACCGTGAAGGTTATAAAAAGCAACTATGCAGTTAGATAATGTAACTAAAGCGGGACGGACTGACGACAAAAGGCGATATGACGATGCCTGTGCCGCTGCACATGGTATGGACCTGATCGGCGAACGCTGGTCGATGCCGCTGATACGCGAGCTGCTGCTCGGACCCCGCCGGTTCGGCGACCTTAGAACGAGCCTGAACGGAATTAGTGCCAATGTTTTGACCCAGCGGCTCGAAGGGCTGGAGGCCGCAGGAGTGCTCGTCCGCCGCCGATTGCCGCCGCCAGCATCGGTACAGGTCTATGAGCTGACGCCCTGGGGCTATGAGGCGGCACCGATATTCCAGGCGCTCGGTCGGTGGGCGGTGAGAAGCCCCTATCACGATGCGACGAGACCGTTCAGCCCGGTATCCTTGATGCTGTCGCTCAGAACGATGATCAGCGGGGAGGCCGCGGGCAACCTCAAGGCCCGGATCCAGCTCTACATGAACGGCGAGCCCTTCTTCTGGGCACGAAACAAGAAGGGCGACATCCGGATCGGGCGCGGCCTCGTCGAGGAGCCCGATCTCATCCTTCGGGGCTCTCCCAGCGACATTGCGGGCTATATCTACGCCGGCGCCCCCTTGGCCTTGATCGAGGTGGAAGGGGACCTGAAGCTGGCCGCCAAGCTGCCGCGTTTCTTCCCGATGCCGGAGAAAGCAGAGCGATCCGCTGCTTGAGGCCTCCTCACGAAACGCTTAAGGCCGCCTCATGACCGAAATTCCGAACGTTACGCTAGACAGCCGCTCCGACACGATCCTGTCGTCGCCCGACAAGATGGTGAAGGTTCGCGAGGCATTCGGGGTCGACAGCGACCTTGAAGTGCCGGCGTTCAGCGAGGCCGACGAGCGGGTTCCTGACCTCGACCCGGCCTATGTGTTCGATCCCGACACGACCATGGCGATCTGCGCGGGATTCGCGCGGAACCGCCGGGTCATGGTCCAGGGCTATCACGGCACCGGCAAGTCGACCCACATCGAGCAGGTGGCGGCGCGGCTCAACTGGCCCTGCATCCGCATCAACCTCGACGCGCACATCAGTCGTATCGACCTGATCGGCCGCGACGCAATCGTGCTTCAGGACGGGCAGCAGGTCACCGAGTTCCGTGAAGGGCTGCTGCCCTGGGCGCTGCAGCATCCGGTCGCGCTGGTATTTGACGAATATGACGCGGGGCGCCCGGACGTGATGTTCGTCATCCAGCGCGTGCTGGAAACCGACGGCAAGCTGACGCTTCTCGACCAAAACCGCGTGATCCGGCCGAACCCTGGCTTCCGCCTGTTCGCGACGACCAACACCATCGGCTTGGGCGATACGACCGGCCTCTACCATGGCACGCAGGCGCTGAATCAGGGCCAGCTCGACCGCTGGAACATCGTCACGACGCTCAATTACCTGCCGGCGGAGACCGAGGCGCAAATCGTCCTCGCAAAGTCCGGGGAATATGATCATGACGGCGGGAAGGAAGAGGTCGGCAAGATGGTCCAGGTGGCGAACCTCAGCCGCCAGGGCTTCATCAACGGCGACATCTCCACGGTGATGAGCCCGCGTACGGTCATCAGCTGGGCCCAGAATGCGCTGATCTTCGGCGACATCGGCTTCGCTTTCCGGGTGAGCTTCCTCAACAAGTGCGATGAGGCGGAGCGGCCGCTGATCGCCGAATATTACCAGCGCGTGTTCGGCAAGGACCTGCCTGAAAGCATCGCGCACCGCGCCTGACGGATGGCAGCACAGAACCCTCTCGACCGCTTCCGGACCGTGCTGGCGGGAGCGACGCGGGCCATTGCCGAGGATCCCGAAGCTGAGGTGGTCTTCGCCTCCGACGCCAGCGGCCAATCTCCGGGCAAGGTCGCGCGGGTGGTGTCGCCCGGGCCGGGCCTGGAGCCGAGGCTGATCGCGGAGGCTCGCGGCGCGGCGGATGCGCTGGCGCTGAGGCTCAAGCATCACGATCCGAAGTTGCATGCCTCGCGCGCACCGGGCGGCGACAGCGATGCTCGCGAAGTGTTCGATGCATTGGAACAGGCGCGAGTCGAGGGGCTCGGCGCTCGGTCGATGGATGGGATCAGGGCCAACCTCAACGATCTGGCGGAAGCGCGGGTACGGCTGGACGCGATCACCCGGGCGAGAACGGCGGAAGAGGTGCCGCTCGCCACTGCCGTGGGCTTGCTGGCGCGCCAGCGGTTGACCGGCGAGGCGCCGCCCGTGGCAGCGCGGGCTGGGCTCAAGCTGGTTGCTTCGTGGATCGAGGAGAAGGCCGGGGCAGAGCTGGATGCGCTGGCACTGACGATCGACGACCAGGCGTCTTTCGCGACGCTGTCGCGGCGACTGCTCGAGGATCTTGAGCTGGCGGCGGACGAGCCTTCCGACCAGGAACCGGACGAGGGCGGCGACGAGGGGCAGGGGGAGGATGAAGGCCCCGACGAGACTGATGACTCCGATACCGACGGCGCAGATGCAGGCGGAGAAATGGAAATGCGCTCCGAGGAAACGGAGCAGGACGATGGCGAAGACGAGAGCGCCGACAGCGAGGCCGACACGGAGGAAGGCGAGGCAGCCAGCGCCCAGGAGGGCGCCGACCAGGCGCGCGCCAACGCTCTTCGCCGGAATTGGCAGGACGAGCCGGTCACCGACTATCGGCCGTTCAC
The DNA here is from genome assembly GCF_023516455.1 of Sphingomonas caseinilytica. GTDB lineage: Bacteria > Pseudomonadota > Alphaproteobacteria > Sphingomonadales > Sphingomonadaceae > Sphingomicrobium > Sphingomicrobium caseinilyticum. The sequence continues at coordinate 614,970 of NZ_JAMGBA010000002.1, forward strand.
GACCCGGTTCGACGAAATCGTCGCGGCGGCCGAGCTGTGCGATGAAGAGGAACTCACTCGACTACGCGCCTATCTCGACCAGCAGATGATGAGCCTGGGCGGGGTCGTAACCCGCCTCGCCAACCGCTTGCAGCGCAGGTTGATGGCTCAGCAAGCCAGAAGTTGGGATTTCGACCAGGAAGAAGGATTGCTCGATGCGGCGCGGCTGGCGCGCGTTATCGTCGCGCCCGCGCATTCGCTAAGCTACAAGGTCGAGCGCGAAACCGAGTTCAAGGACACGGTGGTCAGCCTGCTGATCGACAATTCAGGATCGATGCGGGGGCGGCCGATTTCGATCGCAGCGACCTGCGCAGACGTGCTTGCTCGAACCCTGGAGCGATGCGGCGTTGCGACCGAGATCCTCGGCTTCACGACGCGCGGTTGGAAAGGTGGCCAGAGCCGCGAACAATGGCTGTCCGAGGGACGCGTACCGCATCCGGGGCGCCTCAATGACCTTCGCCATATTGTCTACAAGCGGGCCGACGAACCCTATCGTCACGCCCGGCGGAGCCTCGGCCTGATGATGCGCGAGGGCCTGCTAAAGGAGAATATCGACGGAGAGGCGCTGCTATGGGCGCACAGCCGGCTGCTTGCGAGGCCCGAGGAGCGGCGGATCTTGCTGGTAATCAGCGACGGTGCACCGGTCGACGATTCGACCGCGTCGGCTAATGGCGGAACCTATCTTGAGCGACATCTTCGGCAGGTGATCGGGTGGATCGAAGGACGTTCGAATATCGAACTGGCGGCGATCGGGATCGGTCACGACGTCACGCGATACTATTCGCGTGCCGTGACGATCATGGATGCGGAACAGCTTGGCGGCGCTCTGATCGAGCAGCTCGCAGCCTTGTTCGACAAACGCTGATGCGAAAAAAATTGGGCCCGGAGCAACAACGCACTCCGGGCCCCCCTCGATACGCGACGCGAGGGATTTCAGTTCGCCGTCACCGGCGGTCAGACGAGGAAAAAGGGGGAAACCTCGTCCATGAGCTGCTTATGGCTGATTCGCAGTTGAACGGGGCTGAACGGGCCTTGCAGCATTCGTTAAGCAAAGCGTGTATTTTCAATGGGTTGCTAATGGCCTGTGCAGTTGCCGCAACCTATGCACCGATGCGCGAGATGCCACAGCGACCGGAATTACCGGCCGCCCAAACTGCCCTCACCTATCGACCGGCAGATGTGGCGCCTGTTCCCGGTCCGCTTCGAATTGTCGGGGCATGGGTGTTGACTACCGATGACCGCCGGTTCGGCGGCCTGTCGTCATTGACCTTGGACGAAGGCCGCTTTCTCGCGGTCAGCGACCGCGGCGCGGTAGCCCGCTTCGATCCTCCAACCAGCGCCGTGCCGGTCGCGGACATCGCGGATCTAAGAGCAGGGCCGGGGCCGTGGGGAAAGAAATGGTCGCGCGACGCCGAATCCCTGGCGCCGGACCCTGAAGGGCGCGGCTGGTGGATCGGCTATGAGCAGCGTCACTCGCTTTGGCTCTACGATCCCGGATTCAGCCGCGCCATTTCGAGCGTCGACCTGAATCGTGACGACTGGTGGGAAAATCGCGGGGCCGAGGCGCTGATCGCGGACGGCGATGGTCTGCTAGTGCTGGGAGAGAATGGTCGCGACGCTATGCGGGTCGAGCCAGCGGGCCTCCAGCGTTTGCCGGTGAAAGCCGACGCTGACGTGGCGGAAGCCGCCCGGGCTCCGGATGGAAACATATGGGTGCTGCTGCGATCGAAGAGCTGGAAGGGAATCGGCCAGCGGATCGCTCCTTTGGTTCGAACGGCAAGCGGTTATGCAGCAGGGCAGGGCTTTTCCCTGCCGAAGGGCGCGTTCGACAATTTCGAAGGGATGGCGATCGAGCCGCTTCTCGACGGGAACTGGCGCTTCTGGCTGGTCACCGACGACGGTCACCGGGTGATGGCGCGGACCTTGCTGGTCGCGCTCGACTATGTGCCGTCCGCCAGACACGACAAAAGCCCGGCGACTGGCGCCGGGCCTTCGAAGTAGCCGTCAGACCAAGCCCGAAGGCTCAAGCCGCGGCCTTAGCCTTCTTGGCGAGCTCGCGCTTCAGCTTGGCTGCACGCGGCGAGAGCTTGTCTTCGCTGGTCTTGGTCAGCCAATTGTCGAGGCCGCCGACATGCTCGACCGAGCGCAGGCCATGCGTCGAAACGCGCAGCTTGATGCTCTTCTCAAGCGCTTCCGAGATCAGCGTGACGTTCTGCAGGTTGGGCAGGAACGTACGCTTGGTCTTGTTGTTGGCGTGGGAAACATTGTTGCCCACCTGCCGGCCCTTGCCGGTCAGCTCGCAAACCCGCGACATGGAACACATCCTAATCTGAAGTGGGCGCAGAAGCGCCCGGAAAGCGCCGCCCGATACTAGGGGGAGGCCGATCCGTCAACCGACTCAAGGTCGCAATCGGGCAACTTCACGGGACAATGGTGCGTTTCCTCGCTCACATTGCCGGCAGCAAGAGGAAAAATTCATGCGCACAGTCCTGCTCATCCTGATCCTGGGGATTGTCGCCCTGATCGCATTGTTCGCGTCGGGCCTTATTAATGTTTCGCAGACTCGTGAGGCCCGAGCGCCGCAGGTCGAGGCGGTCGACGGATCGATTCGCGCCGAGGAGGGTCAGTCGCCAGCTTTTGAGGTACAGACGGGCTCGGTCCAGGTCGGAACGCGCGAAGCCAATGTCGCCGTGCCGAAAATTGAGGTAAAGCCTGGCCAGGCACAGGTGAAGGTGCCGAGCGTTGAGGTCCGCCAGGCCAGGGAAGGCGAGGGCAACGCCGCCAACTGATACTTTATTGCCGCGACTTGCAGGCATGACAGGACCGTCGCTCCGCTGTAGCGACCCGCCTGTCATGTCATTTCCGCTGCCATATCCCATGCGCCGGGCCCTGGACCTTGCCGCCGTCGCAGCGGATGCAGGGGAGGTGCCGGTCGGAGCGGTGATCACCAAAGGCGAGGAGATCATCGCCGAGGCGCGCAATGCGATGCGCGGGAACCTCGATCCCACGGCTCACGCCGAAATGGTCGCAATCCGGCACGCGGCCACACGGCTCGGGCAGCCAAGGCTCGACGGTTGCACGCTGTGGGTGACACTGGAGCCTTGCGCGATGTGCGCCGCGGCCATCGCCATATCACGGATCGATGCGCTGCGCTTCGCGGCGGAAGATCCCAAGGGCGGCGGGGTGGTCAATGGGCCGCGTTTCTTCTCGCAGCCGACCTGCCATCATCGGCCTGATGTACTTGGTGGGATTGGCGAAGACGAAGCAGCGGCCCAGCTGCGATCATTCTTCGAATCGCGGCGTGCATGAGACGTCAGCGATGGGTGCGGATATTGCTTTACTGGCTTGCGATCCTTGGCATCGCCCTTGCCAGCTGGCTGATGGGATCCCGGAGCCAGTTTGAGTTTTCGAACCTGATTACCGCGGTCGCATTCGCCGGACTCGCGGCCTATTTGGTCTGGTACAGATGGGACGTGGCGGCCGTCCTTGGCCAACGGCGACGTCTGTTGGCCAAGCGGAAACGTACTATCGCTGACGCCGCGAAGCGGTGCGAGGTCAGTAACCTGGCTGAGTTACCGGGACGACCTTGATTTCCACACGGCGGTTCTCGGCGCGACCGGCGTCGGTATCGTTCGTCGCGATCAGCTGGGTTTCGCCATAGCCGCGCGTGCCGATGCGGGCCCGCGCTACACCGCGCCCGGCGAGGTAATCGGCGACAGACTGCGCGCGCCGCTCGGACAGGGCCTGGTTATAAGCATCGCTGCCGGTCGAATCAGTGTGTCCCAGCACATCAATGTAGGTCTGGTTGTAGCTCGCAAGCGTTTGCGCGACCTGGTCGAGGGTCGACTGGAATTGCGGCTGGATGTTGGATTGATCGACCTGGAAGGTTATTCCGGAGGGCATCCTGAGGACCAGCTCATCGCCTTGCCGGTAGACGTCGACCCCGGTTCCGGCAGTCTGCCGCCGAAGCTCCGCCTCTTGCTGGTCCATGTAATTGCCGACAACGCCCCCGGCGAGTGCACCGATGCCGACACCGATGACCTTGGCGTTACGGTCATGATCGCCGCCGATCACGTCACCGAGCAAATAGCCGCCCAAGGCGCCCACGCCAATGCCGACCGCGGTCCGATTAATGGTCTGCTGACCGGTGTAGGGATCGGTCATGCAGGCGGTTGTAGCCAGGACCAATGCCATCGACGCTGCAGTGTACATCAAGGTTTGGCGACGCATCTTCACTCCCCGAAATTCATTCACATCAGATGTCCGAGGGAACAGCGTCTCCCGGCGACAGTTCCGCTGCCATATCGATCCGGTGCTTGCCCCCACATGAATTTGACGGCATGGAATCTCACTAACCTATGAGCGACGCGCTCCTTCCCTTCCCCTGGTTCGACCTGGTCCTGATCCTCGCACTGGTTGCGGTGAACGGGGTTCTGTCGATGAGCGAGCTGGCAATCGTCTCCTCACGCGAGGCGCGGCTGAAGGCGATGGCGAAATCTGGCTCGCGCGGCGCGAAGTGCGCATTGGACCTTGCATCGGAGCCTGGCCGCTTCCTGTCGACCGTGCAGATCGGCATCACGCTGATCGGGATTTTGGCCGGCGCCTATTCGGGTGCGAGCCTGGGCGAGCCGGTCGCGCAACGAATCGCGCGTCTTGGAATAGATGCCGAGACCGCCGAAACAGTCGGATTTGGTCTGGTCATCGTCGTCACAACCTTTGTGAGCCTCGTCATCGGTGAACTGGTTCCAAAGCAGTTCGCGCTGCGCAATCCCGAAGCCATCGCCGCGATCGTCGCCCGCCCGATGGGCTGGCTCAGCAAGATCACGGCGCCATTCGTTTGGCTTCTCGATCAGACGAGCGCGCTGATCTTCAGGCTGCTGGGACTGAACCGCGAAGCAAAGAATGTGGTTACGGCCGAAGAGCTTCAGCTGGTCGTGGCGGAAGCGCAAACGGCCGGGGTTCTCGAGGAAAACGAGCGCGCCATCATTTCAGGCATCGTCCGGCTTGCCGACCGGCCAGTGCGAGAGGTGATGACCCCGCGCACCGATATCGACTGGATCGACATCCGCTGCACCGGCCCGGAGATCAGGGCTGCGCTTTCCGAAACAACGCACAGCCGACTGCCGGTGGCGGATGGTTCGGTCGACAATATCGTCGGGGTCATTGCGACGCGCGATATGCTGACCGCGATGCTCGACGGGGAAGAGCTCAACCTTCAGCGCCTGACCAAGACAGCGCCGGTTATCCCGGACCTGATGGACGCCATGGACGCACTTGCGGTGCTTCGCTCCGCCGAGGTCCCGCTGGCGCTGGTCCATGACGAATATGGGCACCTGGACGGCATTGTGACGCCGGGGTCGATCCTCTCGGCGCTGGCCGGAGCATTCAAACATGATCTCGAGGAAGGCGACGAGCCGCCCTGTGTCGAGCGCGACGATGGAAGCTGGCTGGTTTCAGGTTCGGCCAACGCCGATGTGCTGTCCGACCGCATCGGGGTCAGCATGTCTGGAGACCGGGATTATTCGACCGTCGCCGGCTTCGCACTGTCAGTCCTGAAACGAATTCCCGAGACCGGCGAGGTCTTCAAGTTCGACGGCTTCCGGTTCGAAGTCGTCGACATGGACGGCAGGAAGATCGACAAGCTCCTTGTCAGTCGGCCGAAACGGCGCAGGTCGGAACAGGAAGAAGGCGAAGCCTCTTCGGCCTGACCGCTCAGAGCTTTCCGAACTTGCTTTCGTAGGCGCCGATGTCGCCACGGGCGAGGTAGCCCGCCTGCTCCTGGATACGATCCCGCTCGAAGCGGCCGCGGAACGCGCCGAGCGACGCATCGATCGTCTCCACCTGACCTTCGGACAGCTTGGCGATCTGATCGAACCGGGTGATGCCCCGCTCGTTGAGCATGGCGGCAAGCTTGGGCCCCACGCCTTTTAGTTGAAGCAAGTCATCGGGTGGTCCGGAGGCGCCCGGGAGCTCCTCATGGACCTTGGTACGAAGCAGATGGCCGGCGATATCGCTCGCTGCTGCCGCGGCCTCGTCCGCGATATTCTTGCCCTCGCTGGGTTTCTTCGGGGAGTGCGTCATGTGCGGCCTGAGCGGCACGCTGTCGCTAAGCCGGACATTCTGCTTTGGCCGAAAATAGAGGTAGCCGACGATGATGCCGATAAGCACCGCGACGAGGAGTACCGGCCAGTAGATTTGGAAGAATTCCATGCGCCCTAGATCCTTCTTTTCCACCGGTTCGCCCGGCGCCTGAGTTCGCCAATATAAGCCAACACGAAGCCAATCGCGAAGCCGACCAGTGCAAGTAGCTGAACTTCAACTGCCAAGGGAATCATCGTGCCGCCCCCGTTTCCTGTGGAAGGGACGCAGGATCCCATCGCACCTCGAGAACGCCCGGCGTTTCATCGAGCATGCGAACCAGCTCAGACCGCTGGAAATCGTCTGCCGGGCCGCTGAGGATCAGCCGGCGCGACAACGGGCCGCGCTGCAGTTTTGCCTGGATCATCGGCAGCTCATAATAGTCGAGGGTCCGGCGGGCTGTGGTCTCGACGTCGCTCGCCAGTCGTTCGCCCGCACCGAGGGGTCCATGCCACAGGCCGGCGAAGCCGATGGTGGCGGCAAGACCCAGCAGCACGATCGTCCGACGGTTCATGCGGTGCGCTCCAATTCCCGCCACCCGATATCGCGGCGATAGAAACCGTCCGCGAAATCGATGACCCCAATCGCTTGATAGGCTCGTTCCCGCGCTTCGCCGAGCCCCGCTCCTCGCGAGGTCACGGCGAGGACCCGGCCGCCGCTGGCGACCAGCTGTCCATCGGTCATTGCCGTGCCGGCCTGGAAAACGATGGCTCCGGATACCTGGCCGGCCTTGTCCAGGCCGTGGATGGCTCCGCCCTTGGCCGGCGTACCAGGATAGCCCTTGGCCGCCATGATGACCGTCATGGTCGTATCGTCCGACAGGCTCGGCGCGTCAAAGTCCGCCCCTGCCGCGACCCGGTGGAGCAATGCGGCGAAGTCGCCCTCGATACGGGGCATGATGGCTTCGCATTCGGGGTCCCCGAAGCGAACATTATATTCGATGAGCTTGGGTCCGTCCGACGTCAGCATCAGGCCGGCATATAGCACGCCGCTGAACGGTGTCCCCGCCTCGGCCATGGCCCGGGCGGTGGGTTCCACGATCTCCCGCATTGCCCGTGCTTCGAGATCGGGCGTTAGGACAGGTGCGGGAGAATAGGCGCCCATTCCGCCGGTATTGGGGCCGGTATCGCCTTCGCCAACCCTTTTGTGATCCTGGGCCGAAGCCAATGCGACTGTGCGGGCACCATCTACCAACGCGAAGAGGCTGGCTTCCTCGCCTTCTAGAAATTCTTCGATGACCATCGGACCGTCGCCGGCAGCGCGGATCGCTGCCTCGGCCTCTTCCCGGGTCATGGCGACCGTGACTCCCTTTCCAGCGGCGAGGCCATCGGCCTTGATGACGACGGGAATCGCGAAACGGCCGAGGGCGTCGAGGGCCTCGGACTCCCGTTCGACCCGGACATAGTCGGCGGTAGGAATTCCTACCCGGGCGCAAAGATCCTTGGTGAAACCCTTGGACCCCTCAAGCTGTGCCGCCGCGGCGCTAGGCCCGAACGTCGCAATGCCTACGGATCGAGCGGCATCGGCGACACCGGCGACGAGCGGCGCTTCCGGGCCGACGACGATCAGGTCAACCGAACGCTCCCTCGCCAGTCCGACCACCGCATTGGGGTCGCAGGGGTCGATGGCAACGCATTCCGCCCAGCGGGCAATGCCAGGATTGCCCGGCGCCGCGATCAGCGCATCGCAGCTTGGCGATTGCCTCAAGCGCCATGCCAGCGCATCTTCGCGCCCGCCCGAACCCAGCAGCAGGATGTTCATGCCTCTCCCCGACGATCTTGAAGCCAACCGCCTCCTAGCCGAGCAGGCGAGCGGCGACAACGCGCCCGCGCAGTCGGTCAGCGAACTGTCGGGGGCGCTGAAGCGGACCATCGAATCGGCGTTCGGATTTGTCCGGGTGCGGGGCGAGATCTCGGGCTGGAAGCGGCACGCCTCGGGCCATTGCTATTTCACACTGAAGGACGAGGCGGCCTGTATCGACGCGGTGATCTGGAAGGGGCAGGCGGCAAGCCTTGCCTTCCGCCCGGAGGACGGCGCGGAAGTGATCGCGACCGGCAAGCTCACCACTTACGCTGGACGGTCGAAATACCAGATCGTGGTCAACCGGATGGAGCTTGCCGGCGAAGGCGCGCTGATGGCCTTGCTGGACAGGCGGCGCAGGGCGCTTGCGGCGGAAGGGCTGTTCGACGAATCGAGGAAGCGCAGGCTACCCTTCCTTCCGCGCATCATAGGCGTAGTGACGTCGCCGACCGGCGCCGTAATCCGCGATATCCTCCACCGCCTGGAAGATCGCTGCCCGACCCATGTGATCGTGTGGCCCGTCCCAGTGCAGGGCGAGGGGTCGGCGGGTAAGGTCGCAGCAGCCATTCGCGGCTTCGCCAACATCGAACCGCGTCCCGACCTGTTGATCGTTGCCAGGGGTGGCGGGTCGATCGAGGACCTTTGGGCCTTCAACGAAGAAGAGGTGGTTCGCGCAGCGGCCGAATCGCCCATCCCGCTGATTTCCGCCGTGGGCCATGAGACGGATACGACACTGATCGACTTCGCATCCGACCGACGTGCACCGACGCCCACAGCCGCCGCGGAGATCGCCGTTCCGGTTCGGGCCGAGCTTGCGGCAATGCTTGGCGAGCTTGGCCATCGGATGTCGGCTTGCGTTACCCGCACGTCGGCCCGATCCGCCGAGAGGCTGGAGCTTGTGGCGGAGCGATGGCCGGAAGCCGCCAACCTTTTCGCGCCCTTCGCTCAGCGCATCGACGATTCGGCCGAACGCCTGCCGCGAGCGCTCGTCCAGCGAACGGCGCACGCCAGGGCGGACCTCGCGGAAGTCGCCCCGCGCCTCCAATCCCGCCTGCTCAGCGAGCGCGTGCACCGGGCGCAGGAGAAGCTGGCCGCGCTATGGCGGCTCGCCGACCTCGCCCATCCGGAACGTCCGCTGCAGCGTGGTTTCGTCAGGGTCACCGACCGGGCAGGCAAGACGATCATCCATGCGGCCGATGCGCGCGCCGCGGCCCAGATCGACCTGCATTTTGCCGACGGTCGGGTGGCTGCCCATGTTGGAGACGGGGCGGGTCCAATTCCCTTCCGTCCGGCCAAACGGCTTGAGCGAAAGGGCCGCGACACCTATCTGCCTGGTCAGGCAGACTTATTCGACTCCGAGGATTGACCAATGTTGATGGGCAGCGGCCATCGCGAAGCCAGGATCCACTATCTGGACAGCACGTTCCGGCTGCTTGCGGCGGGCGATCATGTTCGCTGCGCAATCACCGGTGTCGCCATCCCGCTGGATGAGCTGCGCTATTGGTCGGTCGCGCGGCAGGAGGCTTATGCCGACGCGGCAGCCAGCCTGGAGGCCGAGCGGCGCGCCGGCGCGATTTGAGAATCAGCCGACCCGCTTGCCCTTCACACCGCGCTTGTTGGTTCCGATCCGCAACACATAGCTGCCCAGCGTGCCGCGCTTGATCCAGATTTTGTCGCCGGAACGCGGCTCCCGCATGGTGCTGAAGGTTTCCGTCGTTTCCCAGACGGCATTGCCCTCGGCGATGGTCATCCGGAACTTGCCGTAGCCGATTCCACTCGCCTTCGTGACGGTCGATTCCAACGTGTCCGAAACTTCGTCCGCCGATTTGTCCCCGGAGAAGAAGGGCAGATTCGGCATTGCAAAACCGAACAGCGACTTCCGCGCCTTGCGAACCTCGGCCTTGTCGACCACAGCAACATCGCCGGTCTGCGCCGCAGTTACGAGAGCGGCGGCTTCCTTGTCGTAACAGGCCAGTCGTTGGGTCGGATCGGCGATCGCACGGCAAGCTTCCAGCGCGCCTACCAGGGGCGATTGCTTGGGCGGGTCCTTGGCCAATGCCGGTCCGGCAAGAAGTGCAATGACGACGATCGGCAACAGCTTGTTCATATAATCCCGCCCCTGGCTGGTTCGCCGCCGAAACTGACATGCAAGATGGCAAATTCAATCTGTGTTGCAAATGTCACAGCTCTGTCGCGAATTGCGCTGGCCCCTCTGCGATCCGTTGCCTCGACGCACAGCTTCACCCTAGGAAGAGGAGCATTTGTCGGCATGCCGACTGCGTAATTGCGTGCTCAATGCGCCGAAGAGCGCTTTGTAAGGGGAAGACAATGTCGAATCGAATTTATCGGGCTTCGCTGCTTGCGACGACCGTTATTGCGGGGATGGCTTACGCCTCTCCTGCGTTTGCGCAGGAAACGCCTCCGCCGGCCGAAAACACGGCCACTGACGACCAGGCTCCGGGCGTAACCACCCAGGAAGCCGCCGTCCAAGAAGCAGCATCCGAAGGCGAAGACATCGTCGTTACCGGTACGCTGATCCGCAACCCGAACCTCGAGCAGTCGACCCCGGTCAACGTGACCACGTCGGATGCGATCGAACTGAAGCAGTCGAACGTCGCTGAAGAAGTCCTGCGCGAACTGCCGGGCGTCGTTTCGTCCATCGGTTCGGCCGTCAACAACGGCAACGGCGGTTCGTCGTTCGTCGACCTTCGCGGCCTCGGCTCGATCCGCAACATCGTTCTGCTCGACGGCAACCGCCTGGTCCCGACCGGTCTCGCCGGCCGCGTCGACTTGAACAACGTCCCGCTGGCCCTGATCGAGCGCGTCGACGCGCTGACCGGCGCCGCCGTGACCACCTATGGTGCAGACGCCATCACCGGCGTCGTCAACTTCATCACCCGCAAGGACTTTGCCGGCATTGAAGTTGCGGCTTCGGAGCAGATCACCGAAAAGGGTGACGGCAACTACTTCCGTGCCGACCTTACTCTCGGCGCGAACTTCGATGACGGCCGCGGTAACGCGGTGGTGAGCTTCGGCTACCAGGAATCGGATCCCGTCTATCAGGGCGACCGTGACTTCTCGATCTTCCAGGTCAGCTCCTACTCGGGCGGCAATGCCGGTTCGGGAACGGCGGTTCCGTCGCGCTTCTCCGGTACCCGTGACATCGTCAATGCAACCTGCGCGCTCGTCGCTCCGCTTCCAGGCACGGGCAACCAGGGCGTCAGCCAGATCAACTGGGGCGGCGATCCGAACACGAACTGCCAGGGTGCTGCTGCAACGGGCAACTATGCCCCGTTCAACTTCAACCCGTACAACATCTTCCAGACGCCGTTTAAGCGCTACAACATCTTCGGCCAGGCCAATTATGAAGTGTCTGACGCCGTAGAGGTTTATGGCCGCGGTCTGTTCTCGAAGAACACGGTCAGCACCATCATCGCTCCGTCGGGATCGTTCGGCGGCGCGGTACCGATCAACCTTAACAACCCGTTCCTGCCGGCGACCCTGCGTAACCAGTTCTGCGCATTCGACGTCAATCCGTCGGCAACGGTCTACACGCCGCGCTTCACGCAGGCCGAGTGCGACGCAGCTGCAGTGGCTACCGGCCCGAGCGATCCGAATTATCGTGTCGCTGGTGGAGCAAGCGTCTTCGTGCCGTTCGACATCAACGGCAACGGCGTGATTGCAACCCACCCGATCACGGGTGCGATCACCGAAGGTTACCAGACCAATCCGGGCATCACGCTCAACCGTCGTACGACCGAAGTCGGACCGCGCCTCAGCGACTTCCAGACGACCACATTCGACTCGCGCATCGGGCTTCGCGGTCCGCTGACGAGCACGGTCGACTGGGATGTCTCGGGCGCCTACGGTCAGTCGGAAAACATCCAGGAAATCGGTGGTTACACGCTGCAGTCGCGCTTCCGGGCCGGCAGCGTCGTGCAGGGCACGCTTGCCAACCCGACCTGCGCCACGGTTGCGGGTCAGCCAGCTTGCGTTCCGCTCGACATCTTCGGTCCCGAAGGTTCGCTCACGCCGGCAATGGTCGACTTCCTCAACGAGTCGAGCACGACGCGGGTCAAGACTGAGCTTGGCCAGCTCCGCGGCGTCATCTCGGGTGACGTCGGTTACTCGCTGCCTTGGGCCGCTCAGCCGATCGGCTTCGCGGTTGGCACCGAGTTCCGCAAGTATAAGGGCGAGCAGTCGGCCGACATCCTGTCGCAGACTCCGGGCGAACTGGGCGGCGCCGGTGGCGCAACCCCGAACGTCAAGGGCGGCTATTCGGTCTACGAAGGCTTCGGCGAGCTCATCGCTCCGTTGGTCGAGGACAAGGAGTTCTTCGAGAGCCTGACCCTCGAAGCTGGCGTCCGTTACTCGAAGTATGAGGTCGACGGCGTTGATGGCGGCACCAACACCTGGACCTGGAAGGCCGGCGGTAGCTGGGAACCGGGTTATGGCGTCAAGATCCGCGGTAACTACAGCAAGGCGGTTCGCGCTCCGAACCTCGGCGAACTCTTCACGCCGCTGTCGGTCGGTCTCACCAACCTGGGTATCGATCCCTGCGCTGGTGCGGCTCCGACGCTCGATGCGAACCTCAACGCGGTTTGCCAGGCGCAGGGCGCTCCGGCAGGTGCGATCGGCCTGATCACCAACCCGACTGCGGCCCAGGCCAACGCGGTGTTCGGTGGCAACATCAACCTGGATCCGGAAACGGCCAAGACCTGGACGCTCGGCGTCGTGTTCCAGCCGGAATTCCTGCCCAGGTTCTCGGTCTCGCTCGATTACTACAACATCCGGGTGAAGGACGTTATCGGCACCAAGCTGCCGGGTGACGCGATCAATGAGTGCTTCGGTGACATCACCGCTGCCAGCGTAAACAATCCGGCTTGTACGATTATCGTTCGTAACCCGATCACCGGCGGTCTCGACGGCGATCCGGCAACCACTCCGGGCCTGTTCCTTCAGACGACTAACCTCGGTGAACTGTTCACCGACGGTGTCGACCTGATCGCGAACTACCGGACGGATGTCGGCTTCGGCGACCTGGCTCTGTCGTTCGTCGGTAACTGGACGAACAATTCGGAGTACAACGCCAACGCTGCCAACCCGGATAGCTTCTTCCGTGAATGCGCTGGCCACTACAGCGTCAACTGCTCCTTCACTGGCTCGATCCAGCCGAAGCTGCAGTTCTCGCAGCGTACCACGCTCACCATGGGCAAGGTCGACCTGTCGCTCCTGTGGCGCTGGATCGACAAGGTCACGCTCGAGCCGCTGCAGATCCAGTCGGACCTCGAAGCGGCGATCGCGGCCGGTGTCAGCCCGACGACGGGTTGCCCGGATCCGACCGGCGCCGATCCGAACGGCTGCATGATCGAAGAAGAGTTCCGTTCGATCCCGTCGGAGCACTATTTCGACCTGACGGCTCGCTTCAACGCGACCGACAACATGACCTTCACTGCGACGGTCCAGAACCTGTTCGACAACCAGCCCAAGGTGGTTGGCAACACGATCGGTTCGACGACCTTCAACAGCGGTAACGTCTTCCCGTCGACCTACGACGCTCTGGGACGCCGTTACGCGGTCAGCGCAAAGCTGAAGTTCTAAAGACTTCGGTTAGTTAAAGGGGAAGGGCGGGCAGAAATGCCCGCCCTTTTTCTATGCCCGGCGTCTCTTGATGCGAGGCGCGGCCGGAGGCACGGCAATCCAGGCTGGATTGCTTCGTTTTGCTCGCACTGACGGAAGGGGCCAGTCAGGCCAGTGGAAATGGCAATTCCAACGAAACGCCACGGCGTTCACCGACGACGCGAATCCATTCGGCGACCTTTTCAATTTCGTCACCATAGACTTCGCGGGCTCTAGCCTGGTCGAGCTGTCGCTCGCCCCGTTCGAAGCCGGCGCCCGACTTGCTGTTACGGCTGATCGCCGGATGACCGGCGTATTCCGCCGGAGCTGCGGTCTTAAGACCGAAATGTGATGCAACCTTGGCCACCGACGCAGCCGGATCGCCGGTTAGCTTCTCGCTATCCTGGCTTGCTATCCGGTCGGCCCCGAAATGCTTGGCTATCCGATGGAACTGCATCTGCTGGGCCAGCCAGCCGACCCCGGCAACCTGCAGATCGGTCTGGCGAAGGAAATCGCGTGGCTCGAAACCCAGATCGACCATGCCTTGTTGCAACAATCTTTCCAGCAGCTCCCGCGCCCAAAGCCGGCACCACATGCCCTTCCGGGCAATAGACAGCAGAAACTCTTCCAGCGGGGCATGAAGCAGAAGTGCCTTGGACTCCGGACGCAGTCCAAGAGCGCCAAGGGCAAGGCCATTGAAGACATTGGACGGCTTGACGACGACCGCCTCGCCGGGCGCCCAAGGTCGAGAAAGCTGCCCGAGCACATTGTCCATCACCCTGGCCTGTATCTGGACATCGGCGCCGCGTGATCGCCAACCGACCATGTCGTTCAGGATGACAGGTTCTGATATGCCCATTGCGCTGCCGGGGACATCCAGCGCCCGAACGAGCATCGTCGAGGCGCAATAGGCGGAATGGAAGATGAAGTGGATGGGCGCCTGTTCGCCCAGCAGTCCTGCCGCCTCATCGCGAGGGATAACGACTGGATTTTCTTCCTTGCCCAGATAGTCATCGGTAGCGAAACCGACTTCAGCATGTCGGCCGCGCGTCACGTGCCGATACTGAAACGTATCGGCCTGTTCGTCGTAACGGTGCGCGAGCCATTCGGGATCGGCTACGATATCGGCGGCGCTATACGTCATCTTCCTGACCTTGCCGTCAGCCCCGCCCGCTGGCAAGCAACCGGAATGTCACAAACGGTCCAGCAAGCCGCAGCCGCCAATAGCCAAGGCATGAATGCCTTGCGCCAAGGCGATTTCGGCGCCGCGGCGAAGTATTTCGAACAGGCCGTTGCGGCTGATCCCCATTCCGGGGCTCTGCTGCGCAATCTCGCTTCGGCACATCGCGGGGCCGGCAACGACGAGGCTGAGCTCAATGCCCTGGATCAGGCGCTCGATATCGACAGGCGGGACCTCGTCGCATGGATGAGGAAGGCCGAACTTCACCAGCGCCGCGAGGAGAAGGGGGAAGCCTTCCAGGCCTGGAATGTGGCACTGCAGCTTGCCGAACCGCTTCGACCGTGGAGCGGCCCGATGGCGGAAGCCCTTGCTCTGGGTCAGGCCTTTGCCGGCAATGCCGGCCAGGTCATCCGCGCATCAGTGGAATCGGCAATGGCGCCGATGCAGGACGATCTCGGCGAGACTGAACGTCGCCGGGTGAAGGCATTCGTCGACATAGCGGTGGGCCAGCGGCGGATCTTCGCCAATGAATGCCATGGGCTGTGTTATCCCTTCCTGCCGGCCGACGAGTTCTTCGACGAGGGCCATTTTCCATGGTTCGGCGAACTGGCTGCCAAGACGGAAGCCATTCGTGACGAGCTGATCGAGTTGATGAAGGATCCGGGCGAGGCGCTTAGGCCTTACGTCAACATGGAGTCGGGGATCGGGGATAATAAGTGGAGCGGCCTCGACCATAGTCTTGATTGGGGAGCGATATTCCTTTGGGAATATGGAGCGCCCAACAAACCGGTCCTCGAGCGATGCCCGGAAACAGCGGCGATACTCGATTCGCTGCCCGGGGCGAAGATACCTGGCCGGGCGCCGAGCGCCTTCTTCTCGATGCTGAAGCCGAGGACACGGATACCGCCGCATACCGGCGTCACGAACACCCGTGCGATCATTCACCTGCCGCTGATCGTCCCCGGCGGCTGCGGCTTTAGAGTGGGGGGCGATACTCGCCCCTGGGTCGTCGGTAAGCCGTTCGCATTCGACGATACCATCGAGCATGAAGCATGGAACGACAGTGACGAACTGCGCGCCGTGCTGATCTTCGATGTGTGGAATCCGCACCTTTCGAAGCAGGAGCAGGATGCTATCGCGCGCTATTATGCGGCCGCTGACTCTGCAGGCTATAATCCGCAATTGAGCGAATAGCTGTTCATCCCAAGTCGATTTGGAGTATGGGATATGAGCTGTCCGATACGGCAAGCTCTGGGGATGGAGCATGTCAATTTGTATCGAAGGAGCTTGAAATGCGGGTTGTTTCTATCGTCGCGTTGGGCCTTTTAATCACCGCTCCGGCAATTGGAGCGGAAAGTCAGGCGCCGAGCCGGTCACCGACACAAATGTCGCCGAGCGAAATCAAGGCGCATAACGCGTCTCTTGACGCCACCGATCCCAATTACATCAAATGCCGCAAGTCGGAAGTGATGGGGTCATTGGTCAAGAAGCAGCGCACCTGCCGTACCAACGCGCAATGGAAGGAAGCCAATGCGCTGGGTAATGAAGGCACGCGAGACATGGTCGAGGGCTTTGCAAGGTCCGGCGGCTCAAACGGCAATTAGGTTTGGTCAAAAGGGCGCGATTGGGGCGCGCCCAAAAGATAGAGGGAAGCTGATATGCGTCTTGTCCTTGTTGCCGCACTGAGCCTTTGCATGGCCGCGCCTGTTGCTGCGGGCGGTGACAAACAGCCGCCGGACCGGATGCCGTCCGAAATGACCCCGACCGAGATCAAGGCCTACAATGCCGATATCGAGCGCAGTCATCCTTACTACATTACCTGCCGGAAGACCGAGGTCATGGGCTCGCTCGTCAAGAAGCTTCGCGTCTGCCGCACCAACGATCAGTGGCGCGAAGCTTCGTTCAAGGGCAATGAGAACGCCGCCGACACGCTCGAAGCGATGCGCCGGGCGCCGGTCAACAGCAGCAATTAGGCCGCTCAGGCGGGCTGGAGTACCAGTCCGCCGTCGCCTTCATCGACTTTGACCGTGGAGCCGTCGGACACCCGTCCGGCGAGGATTTCGTCGGCCAAGGGATCTTGCAGATATTTCTGGACGGCACGCTTCAACGGGCGTGCGCCATAGACCGGGTCGTATCCGACGCGGCCGAGCCATGCCCGCGCTGCGTCGGAGAGGTCGAGGTGGATCTTGCGGTCGTCGAGCAGCTTTTGGAGCCGCTTCACCTGGATATCGACGATCGGGCCCATATGGCTGGCCGATAGCCGGTGGAACAGGATGATCTCGTCCAGCCGGTTGAGGAACTCCGGCCGGAAATGGCCGCGCACAACCTCCATCACCTGCGCTTCGACATTGGTCGGATTCTCATCCTCGCCGAGCGAGGCGAGATATTGCGAGCCGAGGTTCGATGTCAGGATGATGATGGTGTTAGTGAAGTCGACCGTGCGGCCCTGGCCGTCAGTCAGCCGGCCGTCGTCGAGCACCTGCAGAAGGATGTTGAAGACGTCGCCGTGAGCTTTCTCGACCTCGTCGAACAGCACGACCTGATAAGGCCGGCGCCGGACAGCTTCGGTCAGTACGCCGCCTTCCTCATAGCCGACATAGCCGGGAGGCGCGCCGATCAGGCGGGCGACGGCGTGCTTCTCCATAAATTCCGACATGTCGATGCGGACCATCGCGCCGGGATCGTCGAACAGGAATTCGGCGAGCGCCTTGGTAAGTTCGGTCTTGCCGACGCCGGTGGGGCCCAGGAACAGGAAGGAGCCGAGCGGGCGGTTGGGGTCCTGGAGACCAGCGCGAGCGCGGCGGACGGCCGCCGAAACGGCTTTCACCGCATCGGCTTGCCCGATGACCCGGGCGCCGATCGCCTCCTCCATGTTGAGCAGCTTCTCGCGCTCGCCCTCCATCATCCGCTCGACCGGAATTCCGGTCCAGCGGCTGACCACGGCGGCAATGTCCTGGTCGGTCACTTCCTCGCGAAGCATGGCGCCCTTTGACGCCTGAGCAGCGTCGGAAAGCTGCTTCTCCAACTCGGGGATGCGGCCGTATTGAAGCTCGCCGGCCTTGGCGAGGTCGCCGCTGCGCTGCGCCTGCTCAAGCTCGATCCGGGCGGCGTCGAGCTGCTCCTTGATCTTGGCTTCGCCGGCGATCTTTTCCTTCTCCGCCTGCCAGCGGGTGGTGAGTTCGGTCGACTGCTGCTCGAGGTTGGCGAGCTCCTGCTCCAGCACCTTCAGCCGGTCCTTGGAGGCCGCGTCGCTTTCCTTCTTCAGCGCCTCTCGCTCGATCTTCAGCTGGATGATGCGGCGGTCGAGATTCTCGATCTCCTCAGGCTTGGATTCCACTTCCATGCGAAGCCGGCTGGAGGCTTCGTCCATCAGATCGATCGCCTTGTCCGGCAAGAAGCGGTCGGTGATGTAGCGGTTGCTCAGCGTCGCTGCTGCGACGAGGGCGGCGTCGGTTATGCGGACGCCGTGGTGCAGTTCATATTTTTCCTTGAGCCCGCGCAGGATCGAGATGGTGTCGGGGACGGTCGGTTCGCCGACGAACACCGGCTGGAAGCGACGTTCCAGCGCCGCATCCTTTTCGACGTGCTTGCGATACTCATCCAGCGTGGTCGCGCCGATGCAGTGCAGCTCGCCTCGGGCAAGCGCGGGCTTCAGCAGGTTGGACGCGTCCATGGCGCCTTCGCTCTTCCCGGCGCCGACCAGCGTGTGCATTTCGTCGATGAACAGGATGATGTCGCCCGCGGCCTGTTTCACCTCGTCCAGAACGCCCTTCAGCCGCTCTTCGAACTCGCCGCGATATTTTGCGCCGGCAATGAGCGAGCCCATGTCGAGCGACAGCAGGCGGCGGTCCTTGAGGCCGTCCGGAACGTCGCCGTTGGCGATACGCAGCGCCAGCCCTTCGGCGATGGCGGTCTTGCCGACGCCCGGCTCGCCGATGAGGACGGGATTGTTCTTGGTGCGGCGGGCCAGGACCTGGATGGTGCGGCGGATTTCCTCGTCGCGGCCGATGACCGGATCGAGCTTGCCCTCGCGTGCAACAGCTGTGAGGTCGCGTGCATATTTCTTCAGCGCGTCATAGCGATCCTCGGCGCCCTGCGTGTCGGCCGTGCGACCGCCGCGTAGCTTGTCGATCGCCGCATTGAGGTTCTGCGGGGTGAGGCCAGCCTTCGCCAGCGCGCCACCGACGTCGCTATTCTTGGCCAGCGCCATCGCCAGCAGAATGCGCTCGACCGTGACATAGCTGTCGTTGGCCTTGGTCGCGATTTCCTGCGCCTGATCGAGCAGCCGAATGAGGTCGCCGTCGATGCCGGGAGCCTGGGTCGCGCCGCTGCCCGTCACCGCCGGCTGCTTGGCGACCAGCGCATCGATTTCACGCCGTGCCGCGGCTCCGTCGCCGCCGGCGGCATTGATCAGGCCGACCGCCATTCCCTGCTCGTCGTCGAGCAACGCCTTGGCATAATGGGCCGGCGTGATCCGCTGGTGATTTTCCCTGACCGCGATGGTTTGGGCCGCTTGCAGGAAGCCTCGGGCGCGGTCGGTCAGTTTCTCAAGATCCATGGATACCCCTCGGTTTTGAGGCCATGTGGTGTGTTAGCCCTGCAACACAAGTCCCAACAATATCAATGTTGCGGCGCAAGAGGGTCAGGCGGAGATATCGACTGATCGGCGGGCGCTCGTTCGGAAGGCTGCGGCACCTGTTCGGCCTTGACTGCTTCGAGAGCCGTTGCCTCCGGCGCCGTGGTCACTTGCGGCTGGGGAAGGGCCCGGCCAACGCTCGCAAAGTCCGGCGGCCGGACGATCGGCGGGCAATGAGATGCGACCGCCGGATCCATGTTCCACCGGCGATATTTCGTCGTGTCCACGTGGAAGCGGAGGAATGCATAGAAGCCCAGCCCAACGCCATAAGCCGGACCGCGACGCCCGTGCGCGGTGCACAAGGTCTGCATCAGCTGCTCGCGCGTGGTCTGACGGAGCGGGACCAAATCGATCGCCGAATAATGTTTGTGTGCGCTTTCCGGAGCGCCGCCTGCGCAGACGTTTAGGGCCGGATTGCGGTAAGCCGAAACCGGCTCGACCGGGCCGACCGCCGGAATGACATAGTCGCGAACGTAGCGGAGGGTCTGGACGATGTTGGGCCATTCGCTGGTCGGCGGAATCTCGAACGGCTGTCCGGCGCATCGCTGCCACGCAGTCGCCGTCCGGAACAGCTGCCAGGTGGGGACGATGCCCGCGACGTCATAGGTGCTGAGGTATTCATTGAACATCTTGACCTGGTACGACCGCGAAGGGAGCGCCATGAACCAGGAGCGGTAGCCAAGCTCGTCCTGCCCGGCGGTTATATATTCGGAAGCCGGGTCCCAATGCGGCGACTCCGGCGTGCCCTGCGCGAGCGTTGGTGATGCAAGCAGAAGCGACAGGATCAGGGCCAGCAAGCGGATCATTTCCCATTGAAACTCCGCAGCGATTGAAAAGCAACGCCGGGCACCGCATCTTTCCTCCATGCAACGTCCAATTGATGTCGACCTGCCGCACAAACTTGGCCGCGAAGAAGCGCGGCGGAGGATCGCAGGCAATTTCCACAAGCTTCGCGACCATATTCCGGGCGGCGCCAGCCACATCGACGAGCAATGGAGCGGGGATCGGCTGAACCTCACCGTCCATGCGATGGGCCAGGCGGTGGAGGCGGTGATCGATGTGGAAGACACCAAGGTCCATTGCCGGATCCAGTTGCCAGGGATGCTTGCCTTTTTCGCAGCGCCGATCGAGGCGATGCTGAAGGCAAAAGGCGGCGACTTGCTGCTGGAGGACAACAGCAAGCGCTAATCGTCGTGCCAGCGCAGGCTGGCATCCATGCACCTATTTATTCTCCGAGTGCTGCATTGACATGGACCCCAGCCTTCGCTGGGGTGACGCCAAATAGCGATCGGAGCATGCGCATGCGGCATTTCGCAATTGTGGGTTCGGGACCGGCGGGCTTCTACACCGCCGAAGCGCTAGTGAAGGCCTATGGCGACCAGGCCCGGATCGACATCATCGACCGCTATCCCGTTCCCTATGGCCTAATTCGCTTTGGCGTTGCTCCCGATCACCAATCGCTGAAGGCCGTGTCGAAGCGTTATGATCAGGTCGCGGAAAGCGAGCAGGTTCAATTCGTCGGCAATGTCAGCGTAGGTAGCGACGTTTCCGCCGACGACCTCAGGGCCCTTTATGACGCGGTGATCCTGGCGATTGGCGCGCCGCATGACCGTAAGCTTGGAATTCCGGGAGAAGAGTTGGAGGGCGTGGTCGGTTCGGCTGAGTTCGTCGGCTGGTACAATGGCCATCCTGATTTCGCGGACCTCGCCCCGCCGCTGGACGGAAGCCATGTCGCCGTAATCGGCAACGGGAATGTCGCCCTGGACTGCGCTCGGGTCCTTTCGAAGAACCACCATGAGTTCGAAGGGTCGGACATTGTCGGTCATGCGCTGGAGGCGCTCGATCGATCGGCGGTGGAGACCGTCACCATCCTCGGCCGGCGCGGCCCGCACCAGATTTCGATGACCCCGAAGGAATTGGGAGAGCTGGGACATTTGGAAGCCGCGACACCAGTGGTCGATCCCGCCGATTTCCCGCCACAGGAGGCCGACGAAGCACTTGAGCCCGGGCATCGAAAGTCGATTACAATCCTGCGCGAGTTCGGCGCCTCCGGCCCGGACGCATCCAAGTCCAAGCGGATCGTCTTCGATTTCTTCGCCAAGCCGGTCAGGATTGAAGGCGACGGGAAGGCCGAGCGGCTGATCGTCGAGCGGACTGTGCTCGATGAGACGGGCGCTGCCAAGGGCACCGGAGAGCTTTACGAAGTTCCGGCCAGCCTGATCGTGACTTCCATCGGCTACCAGACCCCGCGCATCGATGGCGTTCCCTATGACGAGCGCGGCGGGAAATTCGCCAACGACCATGGCAAGATCGATGATGGGTTGTACGCGGTCGGCTGGGCCCGGCGCGGACCGACGGGGACGATCGGGACGAACCGGCCGGACGGCTATGAGGTTGCCGAGCAGGTTGCGGCCGTGATGGCACCAGGATCGGACGGCGGAAAGTCGGGCGGCGCAGGCCTGAAAAGCCTATTGGCGGAGCGCGGCGTCGAACCGACCAGCTTCGACGACTGGCGCAAGATCGAGGCGGCCGAAGTCGCGGCAGCGCGCCCTGGAAGTCCCCGCGAGAAGTTCGTTCGCCACACCGACTGGCTAAAAATTCTCGGGCGCTGAGCGCTGCCCTTGCGCAATGCCAAGCCGCCCGCTAGGAGGCCGCTCGCCCTGCACCGGACCTTTGGGTCCGGGAGCCCGGTCGGGGAGTAGCTCAGCCTGGTAGAGCACTGTCTTCGGGAGGCAGGGGCCGGAGGTTCGAATCCTCTCTCCCCGACCATTACGATTTCCAGGACCATGTGGGGCATGGTCCGAAATCGTAATTTCAATTCCCGCTGTCCGGGGGACAGCGGAAATTGAAAGATCATCCAGCGTCAAATTTACGCCTCAACCTCGTCAGCAACCTCCTGCGTCACCTCGTCAAGCGTCTGCAGCAGGATATTGGCCGCCGGTTCGCTCGACGCCGGATTTTGACCGGTAATAAGCAGGCCGTCGCGGACCGCATAAGGCTGGAAGTCGCCAACCTTGGTGAAGTTGGCGCCAAGCTCGGTCAGCTTGTCCTCAAGCAGGAACGGAACAACGTCGGTCAGCCCGACGGCCGCCTCCTCGCTGTTGGTAAAGCCAGTGACCTTCTTGCCCTGGACCAGCGGCGAGCCGTCCTCGGCCGTTACATCCTTCAGAACCGCGGGGGCATGGCAAACCAGCGCTGCCGGCTTCCCTGCGCGGATGATATGTTCGATGATCGAGCGCGACTTGGTGCTTTCGGCTAGGTCCCAAAGCGGACCGTGGCCGCCTGGATAGAAGACGGCGTCAAAGTCGGCAGGTTCAATCTCATCGAGCCTTGTGGTGGAAGCCAGGGCGGCCTGGGCCTCGGTGTCGGCCTTGAACCGTTTCGTTGCTTCAGTCTGGAAATCCGGAGAGTCACTTTTGGGATCGAGTGGTGGCTGGCCGCCCTTTGGACTAGCCAAGGTTGTCGTATGGCCTGCATCCTTCAGCACATAATAGGGCGCTGCAAACTCCTCGAGCCAGAAACCAGTCTTCTCGCCCGTGTCGCCGAGCTGGTCATGGCTGGTGAGGACCATCAAAATGTTCATGGCGATCTCCTTGGCCGCCCCCCGGTCCGAGAATTTGCATAGGCCGATCCGGTTACGTTTTCGAGGCCGAAGCGCGGCCTAGCCGAGCGCGCGCGAGTCGACAGCCAACTGGCTGAATATCGACCGCAGGCGGGGCGCAGCAAAGTCGAGGAATGCGCGAACCTTGGGGACCGAGGCGCGGCCTTGCGGGGTCAGCAAATGGATTGGCAACGCGGGGAACTCGGCATTGCCGAGGACGACTTTCAGCTGACCAGCCTTCACCGCCTCCGCCACATGATAAGAATAGAGCCGGGTCAGCCCATGCCCTTCGAGTGCCGAGGCCAATGCTGCCCGGACCGACGTGACCATCAAACGCGGAGTGAAATTCACGCTACGCGGGACAGTTGAGCGCGGGCCGGGGGCAAAGCTCCAGCTGTCGAGGCCGAAATTGCTGAAGGCGATGATGCGGTGCTGCGCGAGATCGGATGGCTGCTCGATCGGGGAATGAGCGGCAAGATAATCGGGCGAGGCCACCACTACACGGCGCACATCGGTTCCTATGCGCGTCGCGATCAACGACGAGTCCGGCAGCTGCGCAACACGCATGGCGACATCGACGCCTTCCTCGACCAGGTTGACCGCCCGATCGAGCAACAGCAGCCGCGCCGACACCAGCGGATAAGCATCGAGAAACTCGTCCACGATCGGCCGCAGTATATCTTCTCCGCTGATCGGCGGCGCCGAGAAGGTCAGCACTCCTCGCGGAGCCGATTCTTCTCCAACCGCGAGGATCTCGGCTTCCTCAAGTTCCGTAAGGATGCGGCGGCAGGCCGCGGCATAGCGCTCACCCGCTTCGCTCAGCCGGAGCGATCGCGTCGTGCGGTGGAGCAGCTCGACGCCGACATGCGCTTCGAGGAATGCGATTGCCCGGCTGACGGCTGCAGGCGAGCGGCTCAGTAGCCTGCCCGCGCCTGCGAGACTGCCCTTGTCCAGCGTGGCGACGAACACCTTCATCGCTTCGATGCGGTCCATTTCCACAGAATAGCGATTATTGCGAAAATCGGAAGAGTGACCGTCGAACGACGAATATTCTCTCGATTGTTGAACAGGCCCAAATAGCCGGCAGCGGCGCAATCAGGCGCCAGACATTAGTAAATTGGAGCTGTTCAAATGAGTGATTCACGCAAAGTCGCCGTCGTAACCGGCGCTTCCCAGGGCATCGGCGCAGGCTTGGTCGAGGCCTATCTGGCAAAAGGCTATCGGGTCGTCGCCACCTCGCGCTCGATCAAGCCGAATGGCAATCCCGACGTGCTCGTCGTTCCAGGCGACATCGGCGATCCGGCAACCGGCCCTCGGGTGATCGAAGAAGCGTTGAAGACGTTCGGCCGCATCGATACGCTGGTCAACAATGCCGGCATCTTCATCGCCAGCCCGTTCACCGCCTACACCGCCGAGCAATATGGCGACATGCTTTCGACCAATATCGACGGCTTCTTCCACATCACGCAGGCGGCGGTCGACGCGATGGAAAAGCAGGGCTTTGGCCATGTCGTCAGCATCACGACGACGCTGGTCGACCAGCCGAAGTCCAAGGTGCCGTCGGTGCTCGCTTCACTGACCAAGGGTGGCATCGCCGCCGCCACCAAAAGCCTCGCGGTCGAATATGCCGGACGCGGGATCCGCGTGAATGCCGTGTCGCCCGGCATCATCGAGACGCCGATGCACTCGCCGGAAATTCATGAATTCCTTGCCGGACTCCATCCTGTCGGCCGGATCGGCGACGTTGCGGACGTCGTGAACGCGGTGCTTTACCTCGACGACGCCAATTTCGTCACCGGCGAGATCCTCCATGTCGATGGCGGCCAGATCGCCGGAAGCTGAGGCCTAGATGTTAAGGGAGAAGCATCATGCCAATGGTAACCGTTCAGGTGACCCGCGAGGGAACCAAGCCGGGCGTCGATCATGTCACGGCCGAAGAAAAGGCGGCGATCTACAAGGGCATTAGCCAGGTCCTGTTTGATGTCCTGGGAAAGCCGCCCGAATGGACCTGGGTTGTGTTCGAGGAAGTCGAGCTGGAAAATTGGGGCTGGGGCGGGATGCCCGTCGCCGACTATCGGAAACATGTGGCCGGCAAAGGCTAGTAGTTCTACTCAAACAAGGCATGGCCGGCGCTCGTCGCCGGCCATTTCGCATAAGTGCACTGCATTGCCCTTCATCGCACCGAAGCCTAGTTAGCCCCCATGACCGGACAATCCGACGAGGTCCAGGTGCATCGCCGATTTCGCGGACCGCCGGCCTCGGGCAATGGCGGCTATGTCGCGGGGCTCGTCGCCGAGTGGGTCGACGGACCCGCCGACGTCCGCTTGCTGGCGCCGATCCCGCTTGAAGTCACCCTGCATCGGCGACGCGAAGACGCCGAGGTGATGCTGTACGACACGGCCACCAACTTTGTCGTCGCGAGGCCGCTCGACGCGCCGCTCGACGTCGATCCGCCGTCCCGGCCCACCGAAGACGAACTGGAAGCCGCGGCCCTGAATTTCCCGGGACCGTCCGGCCATCCGATCCCCGGCTGTTTCGTGTGCGGGACGGAAAGGAGCGCCGGCGACGGCCTCTGCATCTATCCTGGTGAAAGCCCCCACCGCGACGTGGCGATTGCGGAATGGATTCCGGATGAGGATCTGGCCGACGAGCATGGCCATGTCGCCGAGCGTTACATCTGGTCGGCGCTGGATTGTCCCAGCTACTTTGGTCTGTGCGAACCTCGGCCGCTGGCATTGCTTGCCCGTTTGTCAGCCTCGATCGAGCGCCCGGTGGCGCCGGGAGAGCGTTTGACCGTCACCGGCTGGGAGATTTCGCGCGAGGGCCGCAAGCACCACAGCGCGACCGTCATTCACGATCAGGCCGGTGAAATTGTCGCAGTTGCCCGGGCGCTGTGGATCGAAGTGGACAGGGTCCCGACTTAGGTCGCGAAGCTCGGATCCAGGCGGTAGGCCTTACGCTTCAATGCAGGCCAGGCCAGCATGTTTGCCACGAGGGTCAGGCCCGCCGCACCCTGCTGCCCCGCGATCTCGGCTGCGCCCTGCGGCGGATTGCTGGCCTTGTCGCCCGCTGAGAGCGCCATGATTTGAGCCTGGCACGCACGCTCGAGGAAATAGAGCTTCACGAAACATTCGCCGACGTTGCTGCCGACGGCCATCGTGCCATGGTTGCGAAGCAGCATGGCGTCCTTGTCACCCAGGTCGGCGACAATCCGCTCGCGCTCGTCGAGGTCGACCGCAATCCCTTCATAGTCGTGGAACGCAAGGTCTCCGCGGATGATCATCGCCGTCTGGGTGAGGGGCAACAGCCCATCCTCGTGAGCGCTGACGGCCTGTCCCGCAGGCGTATGGAGGTGCATCACCGCATGGGCATCCTCGCGCGCCATGTGGACCGCGGAATGGATGGTGAAGCCGGCGGGATTGGTGATGAACGGGGTCGGCTCGACGGGATTGCCGTGGACATCTACCTTCACCAGCGAGCTGGCCGTCACTTCCTCGAACATCAGCTGGTACGGGTTCAGCAGGAAATGATGCTCGGGCCCGGGGATCCGGGCCGACAGGTGGGTGAAGATCAGGTCGTCCCAGCCATAATAGGCGACCAGCCGGTAGGCAGCGGCCAGATCGACGCGGATCGCCCATTCCTCCTCGCTGACCTTGTCCTTCATGCTTGGGATTTGGATTTGGGAAAGCGCTTCGACGCCTTCCATTCCGCGGGTCATCGTGTCGACGCGGTTCATCTCATTGCTCCTGTCGGTCGGGGTGTGCGGCAGCGAAGGCCGCATGAGCGCTGGCCGTTTCATCGGCCCTGCGCAAAGTGGGATAGTCGGTGATCGGCACGGAGAAGCGCCGCGCATTGTAAAGCTGCGGCACCAGGCAGACGTCGGCGATCGTGGGTGAGTCCCCGAACAGGAAGGCGCCGGCACGGGGGCGGGCCATTTCCTCCAGCGCGGCGAGTCCTTCGGCAACCCAGTGGCGATACCATTCGTCCTTGGCCTCTTCCGAGACGCCTAGGTCGTTCTTTAGATATTTGAGCACCCGCAAATTATTGAGCGGGTGGATGTCGCAAGCCACGGCGAGCGCGAGCGCGCGCACATGGGCGCCATCCGAGGGGTCGCGCGGCATCAGCGGCGGATCGGGATAGACCTGGTCCAGATAGACCATGATCGACAGGCTCTGGGTCAGCCGGTGTCCGTCGATTTCGAGCATCGGCACCAGGCCTTGCGGGTTCAGCGCCTTGTAGGCGGGGTCGTTCTGCGCGCCCTGGACCAAACTGACCGGCCGCTGCTCATAGTCGATGCCCTTGAGGTTTAATGCGATCCGCACCCGGTAGGACGCCGAGGACCGAAAGTAATCGTAGAGGACCGCACGAGCCATGGGACGAAGCCTGCGCCCGTCAGGCGGCCTTCGTCAATTGCCCATAAACGGAGCGATGACCTCAGGGGGAACCCGTAGAGGCCGTCCGCTGGCCTTGTCGATGATCGCCCATTGGGTGACGGCCCGGACCCGGACCTTTCCGTCCTCGCCGACGAATTCCATGTGACGGTCGAAGCGGGCACCCTTGGGCGCTTCGCCGACCCATGTCCGGCCGGTCAGGACCTCGCCTTCAAACGCGGCGCGGAGATAGTCGATCTCATGCCGCACCACGACCCAGATATAATCGTCCTGATGCTGCGGATCGGCGATGCTGTACCAGTGGGCCAGCGCAACCTCCTGGATCCACTGCACCCATACCGCATTGTTGACGTGACCGAGCTCGTCGATGGCCTCGGACGGGGCAATGATGCGGTGCTCGAAGACTGGGCGGGCCATGAGCCCGTCCTAGCAGGGCCGCTTTCCACTGGACAAGTGAGTTGGCGATCTAATACAGTAAAGCAATGAGCTTGTTGCTGATATCCGCGGCACTGGCCGCGTCAGGACCCCCGATGCCTGAAGGTCCCGCGCTGCGCGCGTCGATCGAGGCACGGGATGCGGAGCTGTTTGAACTCTTCTTCCAGGGCTGCGACCCGGCAAGGCTTCGGCCGATGCTGGCCGACGACATCGAATTCTATCACGACAAGGGCGGGCTGGTGTTCCGCAATGCGGAAGAAATGGTCGCCGATTATGCGAAAAACTGCGCCGAACGGGCCAAGCCTGATAGCTGGCGCTCACGGCGCGAACTGGTGGCGGCCAGCCTGATCGTCGATCCCGTGCCGCGCTATGGAGCGATGGAGGCCGGCGAACACCTCTTCTACGAACGGAAGGGCGATGGGCCGGAGAAGCTGGCCGGAAGAGCGAGCTTCGCCGTGGTCTGGGTGTGGAGCGAGGGAAGCTGGAAGCTCTCGCGCGTGCTGAGCTACGATCACAAGCCTGCCGAACAATAAGTCCGACCGGCGCGTTTAGGCGCCATGCCTTCAACCGTCATCAAGCGTTTCGACTATTGGCCGGACAGCCAGGAGCTGGTGATCCTGTTCACGACAGGAAGGCGCTATCTCTATTCGGAAGTGTCCGAGGAGGCAGTCGGGGAATTCCGCGCGGCCTTCTCGAAAGGTGTTCATTTCAATCGCTACATTCGGGATCGCTATCCCTGCACGGAGCTTGGCGAGCCCGCGCCTAGCACCAGCTAATCTTGAATCCGGTATAGCGGTGGGCAAGCCCCTCATCGATCAATTTGGCGCCGATTGAATCGCCGTTGCGACGAAGGACCATCATGTAGCGGCCGTTCCGGTCTTCGCGCTGGAGCCGGTGCGCGATCATGTGGAACTGCCCCTGATTGAGAAGCTCGAGAAGCCGCGCCGCCGAACGGCGCCCAAGCTCGGCTTCGGCCGGACACAGCGGCTTCCCGATCTCCGGAGCGTCGATTCCGGTGATGCGGATGGTCCGGTCGCCCAGCCGGAAAGTGTCGCCATCGATGACGCACGCCGGGTCGGCGCCGCCCGAGCAGGCCGTAAACCTGGCGGTCACCACTTCAGTCGCGCCCAATGGGCCGATCGGTCCGATCAGCTTCGGATCGAGCAACCCGCCCAGCAGGAGCAAGCCGGGGACGACGAGCAGCGCCAGCTTAATATCTCGTCGCTGGGGCTTGAACGACGGAGTTCGCCGAGTCGGCTTGAAGCGTTTGGTGGCCATTAAACCAGAGTTAAGCGCACAGTTGCCCGGCGCGCTAGCCCACCGGCAGGCCAGTCCCGTTATGAGCCGCCTTCTTCCTCTTCGAAGAGGATGGCGACATCGGCATTCGCGGACAGCCTGACCTGATCGCCTTCGACCTCCGCGACCAGTCCCCTGGAGACGAAGTGATGATGGCCCGCATGCTCGCCGGTACCGCTGTCCGCCTTGGTCAGCTTGATCCGGTCGCCCTCGATGCGATCGACCGTGCCCAGATGCACGCCATCGGCACCAATCACTTCCATATGTTCACGGATATCCTCAAAGCCGCTCATCGCTTTCTCCTTTCGTGACAAGGCCGCAACGAACCGTCGGGGCTGCGGTTGCAGGCGGACTCGATAATTATGCCAGCGCTGTTTCACATGGAAGACACGCCGTATGACTGTCCCAAGCGGCGCGGTCGCGGTGGAACCGGGGGCGGCAAGCTTCGTTCGTTTCGGTAACGAAAATGGAGTTCAGGGAGTAAAACATGGCTGACGAACATGATACCAACGACCGGGTGACCATCGTCGAGACCGACGGCGGCGGCGGAAGCGGCGGCGTACTGGCCGTGGTCCTCCTGGTGATTGTCGTCCTGGTGCTGCTGTTCCTGTTCCGCGACCAACTCGGATTTGGCGGCGATACCGACATCAACATCCCGGACAAGGTTGAGGTGAACGTCAACTGACGTCTTAATTGCTTGTCTTTGAAGAGACGCGTAACGACCCCCTCGCTTCACGGTGAAGTCGAGGGGGTTTGCGTGCCTGTGGCGAACGCGACGAACGAGATCCGATATCTGACCGGGTTCGGCGGTCATTTCGAAACCGAGGCGGTGCCAGGCGCATTGCCCAAGGGCCGCAACAGTCCGCAGCGGCCGGCCTTCGGCCTCTATGCCGAGCAATTGTCCGGCAGCGCATTCACAGCGCCAAGGCATGAGAACCGGCGCAGCTGGCTCTATCGGATGCGGCCTACCGCCGATCATCGGCCCTTCAAGCCATATAGTGGCGGGCCAGCTCTGATCGCCGGAGCAGCGGAGGGGCCGATCGCGCCCAATCGCCTGCGTTGGGACCCGCCGTCCGACCTGCCGGAAGGCACGGATTTCGTCGACGGCCTTGTGACCATGCTGGTCAATCGCGATCCTTCCGAACTCACGGGCGTTTCGGTCCACTTGTATCGCGCGAACCGGTCGATGACTGGCCGGGTGTTCATCGATGCCGACGGCGAGCTACTGATCATTCCGCAGTCGGGAACGCTTCGGATCTTCACCGAAATGGGCCGGTTGGAAGTGGCCGCGGGATGGATTGCGCTGATCCCGAGGGGCGTTCGCTTCCGCGTCGAGATTGACGGCGAAGCGCGCGGCTATGTGGCTGAGAACCAGGGCGCGACCTTCCGCCTGCCGGAGCTTGGGCCGATCGGCTCCAACGGCCTCGCTAATGGCCGCGATTTCGAGACGCCTGTCGCTGCCTTTGAGGATGTCGACGCTCCGTGCGAGGTCATCCAGAAATATCAGGGTGCGTTGTGGTCGACGACGCTCGACCATAGCCCGCTGGATGTCGTTGCCTGGCACGGCAACCTCGCTCCGTGCCGCTACGAGCTCGCGCGCTTCAATACGATCGGAACGGTAAGCTTCGACCACCCCGATCCGTCGATTTTCACCGTTCTCACCAGTCCGAGCGAAACGCCGGGACGGGCCAATGCCGATTTCGTGATTTTCCCGCCGCGCTGGATGGTTGGTGAGGATACGTTCCGGCCACCATGGTTCCACCGTAACGTGATGAGCGAGGCGATGGGGCTTATCCACGGCGAATATGACGCGAAGGCGGAAGGCTTCCAGCCGGGCGGCCTCAGCCTCCACAATCTGATGAGTGGGCACGGGCCCGACGTCGAAAGCTGGAAGGGTGCGAGCGCCGCCGAGCTGAAGCCCGTCAAGATAGAAGGGACGATGGCCTTCATGGTCGAGAGTTGCTGGCCATATCGGCCAACCCAATTTGCGCTGGAACGGGCGCAGCAGGATTATGACCTGGCATGGGCCGATTTCCCGAAGGCGCAGCTTCCGAAATGACCTCGACGATCGACGAAACCCACAATCCGGACCTGCAAAGCTGGGTCGGCAGCGCGAACGGGCATATCGACTTTCCGATCCAGAACCTTCCGCTCGGCGTCTTCTCGGTAGGCTCGAAGGGTCCGCATATCGGCGTCGCGATCGGCGATTCGGTTCTGGACCTTCATGGCGTCGCCAATGCCGGGCTGCTGGATAGCCATTGGACGCTGGCGCTCAGCCTTGGATGCCTGAACGCCTGGTTTGCCCACGGTCCGGACGACAGCGCCAGCTTGCGCCGCCGCTTGTCGGAGCTCCTGTCGCAGGAAAGCAATCGCGCCAAGGTCGAGCCGCATCTCGTGGGCAGGGAGCGGGTGACCATGCACCTTCCCTGCACGATCGGCGACTACACCGACTTTTATGTCGGCATTCATCATGCGACCAATGTCGGGAAGCAGTTCCGCCCGGACAATCCGCTGCTTCCCAACTATAAATATGTGCCGATCGGCTATCACGGACGCGCCAGTTCGGTCCGCGTTTCAGGACACCAGGTGGTCCGCCCGAAGGGGCAGCGCAAGCCGCCGGACGCCGACGTGCCCGATTACGGGCCAAGCCGGCGGCTCGATTATGAGCTGGAGCTTGGAATCTTCATCGGGCGGGGCAACGAACTTGGAAGCCCAATCCCGATTGGCGACGCAGGAGGCCATATCGCGGGATATTGCCTGCTTAACGACTGGTCCGCGCGAGACCTTCAGGCGTGGGAATATCAGCCGCTCGGCCCCTTCCTGGCCAAGAACTTCCTGACCAGCATTTCGCCTTGGGTCGTCTCGCCCGAAGCGCTTGCGCCGTTCCGCCGGGCGATGCCGCTGCGGCCGGAAGGAGACCCCGATCCGCTGCCCTATCTTTGGGACGAGTGCGACCAGCAGGCCGGCGGCCTTGGCATTGGCCTTGAAGTAAGCCTGCAGACCTCCGCGATGCGGGACGCCGGGATGGCGCCTCACCAGCTGAGCAAGGGCGAAGCTGCCGCCGCCATGTACTGGTCGGCGGCACAGATCGTCGCACACCATTCGTCCAACGGCTGCAATCTCCAGCCCGGCGACCTGATCGGGACCGGCACGCTGTCCACCAGCTCTAGAGATGGTCTGGGTTCGCTCCTGGAAATCAGCCAGGGCGGAAAGGCGCCGATCGAGCTGCCAAGCGGAGAGCAGCGCAGCTTTCTCGAAGACGGGGATGAATTGATCTTGGCGGCCCGCTGCGAGGCGGAGGGGGCCGTAACGATCGGCTTCGGAAGCTGCACCGGCAAGGTGGTGCCGGCCAACTGATCAGGAACATAGGTCGTCACTTTTTCGTTGTGCGGGCGGAGAAGGGAGAACCCATATGTTTGCCCGCTCAACCCGGAAAACCAGTACATTGGTCGCGTTCGCGCTGGTGGCGTCCGCTAGTGGCGGTGCGTCCACTGCCGTTGCCCAGCAGGAAGGACAAATCGTCGTCCGTGGTGTCGCCCAAGGCACCAAAATGGTCCTTGTGAACTATCGCGACCTGAACCTGAATTTCGAAGCTCATCGCGATGTTCTTTATGGGCGGGTCGGCGACGCGGTGCGGGAGGTTTGCAACTTTGACCAGGTAAGGGGGCCCGGAACCGACTATCGGGAATGTACCTCCAGGTCATGGACCGGCGTCATGCCGCAGATGTATCGGGCCTTCACCCAGCATTATCAGAGGGCGCAAGTTCGCCGTTAACCGGCGAGCGGATAACCAGAGTCGCGCGCGAATTTCTGCCACGTTTCCGGCCTGATCTCGAAAAATCGCGTTCGAAATATGAACGCCAGATGTCTCCGTTCGGCCATTGGTCGATGCTCCCCGGCGCTTCGACGCGACGAACGGCTCTTGCCGAAATCGAACCGTCATCCGGTCGAAGTCGCCGTGCAAACTACCAATATTAGAGGCATCTCCCGGTCACCTCTTCGTGACTGAAGATGAAAGGGAGAATTGAGATGCTTAGCCGTGTTGCGCGGATTTCCGCAGCCGTTTTGTCAGGGGTCACGGCATCTCTTCTGGTAACTGCTGCCACTGCACAGGCGGCACAAGAACGGCCGGTCGTCGTCTATGCCGATCGCCATGTGAACATTGAACGCGTACCCTATGGCGACCTTAATCTGGCCGCGTCGGCCGATCGGAAATCGCTGTATAGCCGCGTAGGAAGTGCGGTTCGCAACGTCTGCAATTTCGATTCAAGGGGCATTTCCGCCGATTATCGGACTTGCGCGTCACTTTCATGGGCGGACGCTCGCCCGCAGATCAACAAGGCGCTCGCGCAGGCCGACCAGATGGCCGCGCTTGGCCAGCCGGCCTTTGCGGCGGGCGCCATCACGATTAGCGCGCGTCTCCGCTAATCTGACCGCCTGAGCCTGAACGCGCGGTGCCTGTCCGAGGCGCCGCGCGTTTTCGCATCCGGCACCGGCAATTTAAGTTTGTGAAAGCCGGTGAGTTTCGATTGCCGCATAATCAGGAAATCCCGCTCCTTCCCGGCGTCCCGAACGGGGAGGGGAGAGAGGGGTCACGCGGCCAAACCCCCAAAATTGGACAGCTCTTGGCCGCGTGGCCTTTCTCACTGGAACTTGGGCGCGCCTCCTAGGCAGCGCCACGTTCGATATTGCGCTTCAGCGCGTCCGTCCCCTGCTGGACCAGCGGAAGCATCTGCTCGGCGAATTCATCCGGAAGGAAGTCCGCGATCCAGACGAATCGGCATCGCGCTTCACCCTCGGGTATCAATTGCATCGAGGCATTGTGATGCGTCATCGGTGTCCCGCTTATGACGGAATAGGCAAGGCGCCGCCGCTCATCGTTGATGTCGATAACGCGTTCGCGAACGACCATCCCGTTCGCGAAGGTTACGGTGCGGATGTCGCCATCGAGCCGTCCGTCAATCAGGACGTCAGCAAATAGCCGGTGAGCAAGGCTCACCTGCCGCAATGCCGACCAGGCACGATCCGCGCCTACATTGATGATCGTCTCATGCAGAAGGGAGGCCATGCTCGACTCCGCGGAAAGAGGAATCTCCGGAAGAGCTTATCATTCGCCCGGTTTCAGTCTTCCGAGATTTGCCGCCCCTGCCGGTAGGGCAAGGGTGGCCAGTGGCCGCTGGATAGGCCGAGCAGGTGAACAATGTGAGGTGGTGCCGCTTAGGTGACTCGAACACCTGACCCCATCATTACGAAGGCAGGGGAAGCGTTTCGCAAAAAGCTAATAATTCAAGGACTTGGCATTACCATTCGGTGCGTCCCTTTGGCTTACCCAGCGACGACCCAAACGCGCCAAGTTTGCACGAAATCGCTTTGCCTAGCGAAAGTGCTTTGGGCCTATCGCCGGCCGGAATCTGACCCCGTGCGGACCCACAAGCTCTTGTGTCCGCTTTCGAGCCATTCCGGTCATTAGCGGCGGTGCGGCAGCTGCATGTGGAAGGTCGCACCACATCCATCGCCTGGCGAGACCCACAGTCGCCCACCATGCTCCTCGATGATGGTCCGGGAGAGCGATAGGCCCAAGCCAGTCCCGGTAGCTTTGGTCGTGAAAAACGGTTCAAAGATCTGCGCCATTCTATCCGGTGAAATGCCGGCGCCGGTATCGCTCACATCGAGCTGCACATTCTGTTCATCCAGCAGGACGGACCGGATGGCGATGTTCCGCGGTCGCCTGCGTGTCTGGACCATGGATTCGATCGCATTGGTGAGCAAGTTGATGAGGACCCGCTGAATCTGAACTCTGTTAGCCAGAATTGGCGGCAAGCTATCATCCAGCGAAAGTTTCAGGGAGACTTTCCGGGCAGCAAGCTCCCTGTCCATTAGCGATGCGGTTTCACGGGCCAGATCATTCAGGCTGATTTCACTCCGCGTTCCCTCCTCTGTAACGAAAGTGGCCCGGACACTCTTGATGACATCGAACGTCCGCTCGCTGGAATCGGCAGCTTCATGCAACGATCGGATTGCCATTTTGGTGTCCGGCTCTGAGCGATTGAGCCAGCTCAGCGCGGTGGAAACGCTGAGCTTTGCTGCGACAAGCGGTTGCGCCACCTCATGGGCTATCGCTGCCGCAACGGCGTCCATCGAAATCAGTCGCGCGTCGCGCTCTCGATCCCGCGCCGCTGTCGACAAGGCAAGCCGCGCGTAAAGCCGATTGGACTCGGTAATCAGGGCCAGCATCACGATGAGGTTCGATACGAGCGTGAGAACCAGGAAGACGTAGGCGCCAAGGCTGAACCGTGATTGCAGCGGGAGGTTCAGCAGCGACTGCGCCAGCCATGCGGACAGCGCGACCAGCAGCCACAGGTCTAGAACGGACCGCTCCTGCCGAAGCAGCATGACCATCGCCGCGACCGTCCATGCAATCACCACGACGTTCACGGTGATCAGCGTGGACTGAATGACCTGGTTCTGATCGATGAAGAAGGACGGCAGCAGGTCGTGCCCAAGCGTTGCGAGCAACGTGACGAAGATCACGAGCGCGAATGAAATCAGCAGGCCTTGGACAATTCTTGCAGGAGGCCGTTCCGCCAGCGACCGGTCGGTCGCATCTGCCCGCTTGAGCCAGCCATAGAAGAAGACGGCAATCGGCACCGAGAGCCGCCATGCTACAGCGATCCAGCCTGTGGTGTTGACCTTGGCGCCAAGCAATCCGGCAGCGGAAAAGGCGCCGGGAAAGGTGAGCGCCCACGGGATGAGGAGCAACCCGCTGATGACATAGCCCGAAGCCAACACGGTCAGGGCGCGCGATCGAAAAACGACGGCCTGAGCGTAAAGGATGGCGGCACTAATCAAGTCGCAAACGAGCATTCCGGCGTCGAGCGCGGGGATGAGTCCAGGGATCGCACCAACGTAGATATTATGTACCGGCGTAGCGACTATGAGGGTGATGAACACCAGGGCAACAATCGCCAGCCCGATCCGGATTTCTTGCCGGACCGGTGCAGTGTCGAACAACCCCAGCGTTTCCTGCGCCACTGACCTCCCCTTTGGGTTCCGAGCCTACCTATTGTCGCGCTGCAACCTAATCAAATCACGCCAACGATTTGACGGATAGCGGACAACATAACTTGCAGCCAATGTCCGCTTTCCACCCAATGCGGTCATTAGCGGTTGAGAGAATGCGGCGGTCAAAACGGCGTTCGAATCAAGATAAGAATCGACGGTTGCAGGGCTTCCTGTTCGGGGCCGGCTTTGGGATGGTCTTCACCGCGATCTTTTTCTTGCGACACTAGGGTCAGAAGCGTCTGCCGGCAAATGGCCGAACAGTGGCTTCGTTTATCACGACAGGTAGGCAATTCGCAGGATTCGAGCATTGGCAGGCAGAAAGACAGGCGTCGGACCGAATACTCGGATGGATCCTACTGGTTAGCGCTCCGTTCGGTGGGCGTTGCGACTGCGCTGATATGAGTAGAACCCCCAATCATCCCGGCCGCTTCGGTCAAATGAGCATCGGTTAACGCGCAGATCGATAATATGCGGCATGGCTCATCTCCAATGGCGATATAGGCGTGTCCCATCTCGCTATCGAAATAGACTGAATCGCCCTTCTCCAGGCGCACCGGCGTGTACATATCGAGATGCAATTCGAGGGTTCCTTCGAGCACATAGACAAACTCCTCGCCCGCGTGCCGCATGAGTTCGTCATACTCTTCGATGCTCTTAGCAAAGACCTCTCCGACAATCGGAGTAATTCTCTTGTTCAGCAGTTCCGATGCCAGATAGAGAGAATTGCCCTTGGGATTTTCGATCGACTGGCCATCTCCCGCACGGGCGACGCTACGGCGCGTCGCACTTTGGATTTTCGGCCCCTCTTTTGCTGTCGGGGAAATTAGCTCAGTCAAGTCGACGCTAAGGCCGTCGCTGATGCGTAAGAGTTTCTCGAGAGTCAGCGCCACCTTGCCATTTTCGATCTTCGACAAGGTCGAGACATTCATACCGGTCAAGTAACTGACATCTGCCAGGGTTAGGCCACGCTTTGCTCGCAAAGCCTTCAACGCCGCACCGGGGCGCGCTTGGACTTTACCTTTGTGGTCATCGCTAGCCATCAAATCTCCTATGACGCGAAACTAGTGTGCGCTGGTTGTCGGACCAAGGGTTTTCAATTTCAAAGAAAGTTTTTCCCTAGGGCGAGTTCTTGCTCGCTGGGCAAGCCCAACCTTTCAGGACTCATTTTTGAAACGTCGATCCCCAAATCGTGCAAGTCGTAGCCATCCGCTTTCCAGCTCGGGGATTCACTCAAAATCTGGCCGGCCGCGATCCTGCTCAAGGCCGGTGCGGTCTGAATCCCATAACCTCCAAGTGCAGCAAACCAGAAAAAGCTCGGTTGCAGGCGATCGAAACCAATCACCGGCGACCTATCCTGGACGAATGACCTTAGGCCGGCCCATTTGCTAGCAATCCGCCTGACTTGAAGGGTTGTGGCCTGCTCCAGCCGATCAACAGCTATGGCAATGTCGAGTTCGTCGGCTTGCGCGTCACATGGGTCCGTGAGGGTTTCATCGGCAGGCGAGAGTAGCAACATTCCGGCATCCGGCTTCAGATAAAAATCCTCTTCCACGTTCACCAACATCGGCCAGTCGGCAGTATTGAGTCCGGTGGGTGCTTCGATCAAACAAGCCGTGCGTTTGAGCGGCTGGAGGCCGATATCCGTCGCCCCGGCGAGTAACCCAATTTCCCCCGCCCAGGCACCTGATGCGTTGACAATGATCTGTGCGCGGACTTCGGTATCCGCCATCCTTATCCGCCAGCCCTGCGTATCTCGCTCTAGTCCGATGACCGGTGATGACATTGCGGCAATTCCGCCTCTCTGGCGGAAAAGGCGCAGATATCCCTGCTGAAGTTCATTGACATCTATATCCGCGGGACTGGTGGTCAGCGCCGCTCCAATCAGGACCTCCGGCCTGAGAATCGGACAAAGCGCCAATGCTTCTTTCAACGATTGGAGTTCGACGTGACCGGCCTCTTTTGCAACCGCCACAAATTGATCAAACGCGCATTCTTGACCTTGGCGTGCGGTTAAAAGAACCCGCCGGGGCGTCACCAAAGGGGCCGTCGCGAAGCCCAGCGGAGGTTTGTAAAAGAACTCGCGGCTCGCCCGTGTGAGTGCGCGGACCAACTCATTGCCATACGCCTCCGAAAACACGGCAGCGGACCGGCCGGTCGAATGGTAGCCGGGATGGTCTTCCATCTCGAACAGCTGAACTTTCCTGTGTGCGGCTAGATGCGCGGCGATCGATGAGCCAGCAATACCGGCGCCGATAACGGCAATGTCCGGTTGGAATGTCATCAAGTTTCCACCGCGGTGGACCCGCAAGTATAAGGGCCATTCGGAATTGGCGTCCATATTGCAGGAGTATCGCTCCCGATTGGCAGACGCTGTTGGTCCACGAGATCAACAGAATTTCGATGGAGCAGCGGTGCAATGGAGCGATAGCTCGGCGGATTGGTGAATTGTGACACGTTGACTCGACAGCCCTCCGGAAAAAGCTTGTTCCTCGGGTGCGGGAAAATTTCAACAAAAATTGCTGGTTTAGAAAACTAATTGCGCGAAACGATATTCTAGTTAGATTTCTGCGGGTGATTAATTGGAAGAGATTGATGAAGCGCACTCAAGCAGATTTCTCGACGGCACTGGCCATTCTATTGACGTTCATTGCCGGTGCGCCGCCCGCGGTCGCGCAGGACATTCCGAGCCGCACGGCCGATGCCGCTCCCGCGGCTCCGATTGCCCCCGAGAAGATCGACGACACCGTCGCGAGGGCGATGAAGGCGTTCAACGTTCCTGGCATGGCGGTAGCGATCGTCAAGGACGGCAAGCAACTCTTTGCCAAGGGGTATGGCGTCCGCCAAGCGGGGGCGGCCGGCCGCGTCGACGCAGAGACGATCTTCCAAATCGGTTCCAACACCAAGGCGGTCACCACTGCTGCTCTGGCTATTCTCGTGGACGAGGGGAAACTGCGTTGGGATGACAAGGTCATCGACCATCTCCCGCAATTCAGGATGTATGATCCCTACGTCACGCGCGAGTTTACCGTCCGCGACCTTCTGACCCACCGCAGTGGCCTCGGCAAGGGTGCCGGGGATCTCATGTTCTTTCCTGCCACCGACATGAGCCGCGACGAGGTCATCCATGGTCTACGGTATCTTAAGCCGGTTTCGAGTTTCCGCGAGAAATTCGACTACGACAACCTGCTCTACCTGGTGGCAGGCCAGCTCATTCCAGCAGTGACCGGGCAATCATGGGAAGATTTCGTGACCAAGCGCGTGTTTGCGCCACTCCAGATGACCGGATGCTCGGCTAGGTACGATCTCATCACGGACCGAAGCAATGTTGCTTCGCCGCATGTCGTGATTGACGGACAGGTCCAACCCATTCCCGTGGTGGACATGCGGGTGATCGGTCCGGCAGGTACAATCAACTGCAGCATTGCGGACATGTCCAAATGGCTCGCGGCTCAACTTGCTGGCGGCCTGGCGCCAAGCGGCCAACAGCTTTTCAGTGCCAAACGCGGCGAGGAAATGTGGGATGTTGTGACGCCGACGCCGCTCAGCCCGATCCTTGCGGGCATGTATAATACGCATTTTTCCGGTTATGGCCTTGGCTGGGCCCTTAGCGATGCGCATGGATTCCGGCGCATCCATCACACTGGCGGCGTCCTCGGCACCGTGACGTGGGTCAGTATGATCCCCGAACTCAATCTAGGCGTGCTGGTCTTTACCAATCAGCAGAACGAAGCAGCAATGGAAGCGGTGGGCGGCCAGATCCTGGATGCCTATTTGGGCGCAAAACCGAAGGATTGGGTTGCAATTGCCCAGGCCATGATGGCCCAACGCGCGGCGAGTGCTGCGAAAGTCGAGGCCGCGGCAGCAACAGTAGCGGCGAAAGCTGCACCGCCCTCCCTCCCGCTGGATGCCTATGCCGGAACCTATCATGATGCCTGGCGCGGCGACGCGACGGTCCGGCGCACCGGAAGCCAGCTTGTGCTAAAGTTTAGCCGA
Source organism: Sphingomonas caseinilytica (assembly GCF_023516455.1). GTDB lineage: Bacteria > Pseudomonadota > Alphaproteobacteria > Sphingomonadales > Sphingomonadaceae > Sphingomicrobium > Sphingomicrobium caseinilyticum. The sequence continues at coordinate 655,160 of NZ_JAMGBA010000002.1, forward strand.
ACCGCGAGCCTGGAGGGGTCGTTGACGCCTTACAACGGAAACATCTTCATCGTTCGCTGGAATGACCGTAGTCTCGAGGCGGATGCCTTTGTCCGCTTCGAGCAGGGGTTCGACGGCAAAGTGACCGGCATGACCATGCGCGCGGTCTCGCCGGCCACCGACTTCAGTTTCGACTTCCAGGACTTGGACTTCAAAAAGAAGGACTAGCCAGGTCCCGCTCGTCGACAAAGCTCCTGTTTCCCTAGCCGCGTCGACCAAAGCTGTTCGCGCTTCCGGTCAAACCGCTGGACGCATCGGCGGCCATCAAATTTCTTCGATCGAGAGGCCATGCCAGGTCAGGACATCATTGGCCGCATAAAGCGTAGTGAAACTCTTTGCCGCTTGACAAGCAAATTTGTCCAGAACAGAAATAAAAGTCAGTTTTAGAAAAAAAATAGGCCATGGCTCCCGGGGGAGGGGATAGATGATGCGATTGTCACGATTTGGGTTCTTGATGGTGAGCGCCGCAACGTTAACCCTACTGCCTGGTCAGGCCTACGCTCAGACTGCAAGCGCGCCGGCAGAAACCGAGAATGCCGCCAAGCCTGACGATCAGGATGTCGCTCCGCCGGAAGACATCGTGGTGGTGGCAACTAAGCGGCCGGAGGCGGTCAGGGACATCTCAGGCTCGGTAACTGTGCAAACCGGCGAGCAGCTGGAAAAGCTGGGTGCCGACAGCATGGAAGACTATCTTACACGCACACCCGGCGTGGTCTTCAATGCTTCCACTCCCGGCCAAGGCAATGTGACCATTCGAGGCGTTTCCACCACAACCGGGTCAGAGGCTGGGCAGGCAACCACTGGTATCTTCATCAACGAAGTTCCGTTGACGGACCCTGCCTTTTCGCTTGGCACGCCTGACATCGATACTTTCGACGTCGACAATGTTGCGATTCTCCGCGGTCCTCAGGGCACATTGTTCGGTTCATCCTCGCTGGGCGGGGCCGTCAATTACCAGGCAGCCAAGCCGGATCTCGACCGCTGGGAAGCACATGGCCAGGCAACGCTCCGCGATACGCATGGTGGTGCCATGGGCGGCGCCGGCAAGATCATGCTCAACGCGCCGGTGGTCGACGGCAAACTCGGTATCAGGGGTGTCTTCGTCTATCGCGAGGACGGCGGATTTATTGACAATATCGGCACCGACAAAACCAACGTAAACCAAACAGTCACTAAAGGCGGTCGGATCCTCGTGACTTGGAAGCCTACTGATACCACCGACCTCAACTATCTTTATCTTGAGCAGCATCAAGACACCGACGATGATGGGTATCGGCAGGCCGACCTGGACGGCGGACTTCTGAAAAACACAGCTCTTTCCGAATTCTTCAAGCTCAAAACGCGCATTCATCAGTTGCGTGTCGACCAGGATCTTCCGATTGGAACGCTGACTGCAACTGCCACGCGGCATAAAAAAAGCCGCAGCTTTGCGAGCGACTACAGTGTGGCCCTGAGCCCCGCCCTTTTTGGGCTCGCCCCTATTGCAAATTTTGGCGACGGGACCAGCAAGGGTGACACGTTTGAAATACGGCTGGCTTCGGCCCCGGGGGGCAAATTCGACTACCTAATCGGCGCGATGTACGACGAAACGAAGATGAAGCAGGGACAGGAAATCATTGCCGTCGGCCTTGCTGATTTCCTTGACGTGTTTGGGCCATTCCTCGGACTGGATCCTAACATGGGCCAGCTGCTCGCTCCGAACGACCTGCTGGTCAATGCCCAGTTTCCGGCCAAGGCAAGGGAAGTGGCGCTGTTTGGCGAGGGCTCATATCACTTCAGCGATCAGTGGAAGTTGACGTTGGGTGGTCGCTTGTTCGAACAGCGTTTGACCAATTCATCAGACGCATTCGGTACCTATGTACTGCTCACCGAAGGGACATATACGCTGTCCACCTCGGACACGCGCAAATTTAACGGGTTCAGCCCAAAGGCGTCTGTTACCTGGACGCCTAACGACGATCTGATGGTTTATGCGCTGGCTTCCAAGGGCTACCGGTTCGGTGGCGCCAATCTGATCACGTTCGCGAACGTTCCAAAGTCCTTCGATAGCGATTCCCTTTGGAACTACGAGTTGGGTGCCCGCGCTGATCTATGGGACCGCAAACTGCTGCTCGATCTGACTGGCTTTTATGTTGATTGGACCGACATTCAGCTCAGGCGCCAGGCGTCTGGAGTCAATTTCGTCGATAATGCGGGGGATGCGCGGATCTTCGGCCTCGAAGCGAGTGCAACGTTGCGCCCGACCCGTGGCCTCAATCTTACTAGCAACGTCACCTACCTCGATGCGGAGCTGAGCAAGACGTTCGATCCCGATCCGTCGAATCCGACGGACACCGTTTTCCCGAAGGGAACGCGGCTGCCTGGCGCGGCCAAGTGGCAAATTTCCAATACCATTAGCTATGATTTCGTAGACACGAAGTTTAACCCATCGATCCTGCTTTCGCATCGGTACATATCGAGCTCGCCAAGCCAGCTCGAGGCATCGACCAGCCAAGGCGGCTACAGCCTGTTCGACGCGCGTGTAGGCGTCGACCTGGGCAAAGTTGGTGCCACACTGTTTGCTGAGAACATCAGCGACAAGCGCGGCGTTTCGACCAGTGTAGATAGTCCGCCAGTCCAGGAATATGTTGTCCGTCCCCGGACTGTCGGCGTGACATTCGACGTCAAGATCTAGCTACATGGGGGTCCAGCCCGTCTGGCTGGACCGCCACTCTTAACGTCCGTGAGCTAGCTCAGCTCGGAACCTGACAGAAGGACATCGTACATGCGGCAAACAGACCATGGCGCCCTCAAGCCAAGTGTGCCGGCGAATGGATTGATCGGTAATTCTCTCGCTAGCATGTCCTTCGATCAGGAATTCCGCGCGAAGCCGGGGCAGGAGAAAATCATGCGCCGCCGGTTCGCCAGAATGATCGCCGGCTTGGCCGCCGCCACGGTTCTGGCAATCTCACCGGCGAATGCGCAACAATCCGTTCCGCAGACCACCACAATCGCGCCCCTCGTCGATCATCACGTTCATCTCGGAAGCGCCGCCCTGAGCGATCAGGTGGACGAAATGCAAAAGTTGGATCCATCTGCGTTTGAGCATCTATCCAAGGACATTTTCAGCAGGCCAACACCGGCCGACGCCATCCATATCCTGGACGAAGCAGGCGTGAAGCGGGCCGTGCTCATTTCGACGGCCTACTTTTTCATGCTAACGCCTGATCCCGCGGAAGCGGCGCGCAAGATGCGTGAGGAAAACAGGTTCATCGTCGATACAGCGCTGTCCTCGAACGGGCGGCTGATTGCCTTCATTGCCGTCAACCCATTGGCTGCAAACGCCCGCGAAGAGCTCAAATACTGGGCAGGCAAGCCTGGCGTTAGCGGCATCAAGCTTCATTTGGGGGCGGCCGGCTTCAAGGCGAGCTCGCCCGAGCAGGTCGCCAAGTTGGCGACGTTCTTCACAGCGGCACAGGAAGCACATTTACCGCTACTCGTGCATCTTCGTGGTGGCGGCGCTTTTCCCAAGGCGGAAGTCGAGACCTTCATCGATAAGGTACTGTCCCAGGCGGGCGACCTTCCTGTCCAGATCGCCCATGGTGGCGGCTATGCGGGTGCGGATCCCGCGACGATTGGATCGCTTGAGGCCTTTGACGAGGCGATCGCGCGCAAGGCTCCGGGCACCAAGAATCTGGTGTTCGACATTTCCGGGGTGGTTTTGCCGGAGGAAACGGCGAAGGCGCTCGGCAGTAGTGACGAGCAGCTGAAGACCTTTGTCGGGTTGATGCGCAAGATTGGAATCGAACGGTTCGTGATCGGTAGCGATTGGCCGGCTATCGGTCGCATCGCACCTTATTTCGCACTGATGCGCGAAAAGCTTCCGGTTACCGACGCCGAATGGGCGCAGCTCTGCAACAATCTTGCGCCGTATCTGAAGGCCACCGTCGCGAGCCCATCCCAAACCAACCTCCCAAGTAGTCATTGAGGGGAGGGTGGATGCCAGTTTGGAACTCACGAGAATTCGATGATCACGAGCAAGTTTGCTTTTTCTCTGATGCGGCGACTGGGTTGCGCGCCGTAGTTGCAATCCACTCAACGGCACTTGGTCCAGCTGCCGGTGGCACACGGTTCAAGCATTATGAGCATGACCAGCTTGCGTTGGACGATGCCCTCCGGCTCTCGAAGGCGATGTCTTACAAGTCGGCGTTGGCTGGCCTGCCTCTCGGCGGTGGGAAAGCGATTATCATCGGCGAGCCGACCAAGTTGAAAAACCGCCCACTCCTCCATGCCTTTGGCCGCTATATCGATCGGATTGGCCGGTATTTTGCGACAGGAGAGGACGTCGGCATGTCGGTCGCCGACATTGATACCGTCCATGAGGTGACGCCGTTCGTCGGTGGCACGTCGGCGGGAACAGGCGATCCGTCAATTTATACTGCGATCGGAGTCATTCACGGTCTTCGTGCCGTAATGCAGCGTCAGTTTGACAGATCTGACTTCGATGGTGTGCGAATTGCAATCCAAGGTCTGGGCGCCGTTGGCTGGGGTGTCGCCGAGCGGCTGCATCAGGCCGGAGCCAGGCTGGTTGTTGCCGATATTCGAGACGAGAAAGTTCGGGAGGCAGTCAATCGATTTGGCGCAGAAGCTTCGGACACGGCCGGAGTCCATGCAGCAGATGTCGACGTCTTTATGCCTTGTGCGCTGGGTGGGATTATCACCGAGCGCAGCGCGGGGGAGATTTCGGCCCGGGCCGTCGCAGGTGCCGCGAATAATCAGCTCGCTACGCCAGCCGCTGGTGACGCCCTGGCACGTCGCAGCATCCTCTTTGCACCCGATTATGTAATCAATGCCGGCGGCATCATAAGCGGGCTGGAAGCTTTGGCCGATATGCCCGGTCGGATACGGCCTGCACTGGGACCCCTGGAAGAACGTCTTGCTGCTATTCATCAACGCTTGGCGAGCATATTTGAGCGCTCATCCAGGGACGGAACTACGCCGGAGGTAACCGCGGAGATTATGGCGCGCGAACTTATTACGCGCGCGGGATTGTCAGGGGCACGTCCTTCGGACGACTCTGTGTCGACCGTTGGAATGACCTCTAGCGTCAACTGAGGGGGCGAACATGCTGGCTGCTCTTCTGGTTCCGATCATCATCGCGAGCCTGTTTTACTGCGGCATCTTGATCCGTGCAGCCATTCAACGTGGCGCGGTTCCGGACATTGAGGCAGTGGCCCTGGGCGCAATCACCAATTTCTTCGACACGCTTGGGATCGGGTCCTTCGCGCCCACAACGGCATGGCTTAAGTTCCGGGGCATGGTTGCCGACCGGCTCATTCCCTGCACGATGATCGTCGGGCATACCCCGCCGGCAATGTTGCAGGGGATCATCTTTTTGATCCTGCTTGGGGTGTTCGTCGATCCCGTCTTGCTGGTCGGGTGCGTCATTGCATTGCTGATCGGGGGACTGGTTGGGGCTCCGCTCGTCGCAGTGGTGCGCACCTGGATCATTCAGCTAGTTGTCGCTTTGGCCCTGGTAATTGCAGCTGTGCTTTATGTGATGGCAAACCTGGACCTTATGCCCGGCGGCGGGACAGCGACGTCGCTGCCACTGTCACTGATGATCGTTGCCATCCTTGCGAATTTCGCATTTGGGGTTCTCCTAAATTTTGGCATTGGCAACTACGCGCCGACGCTGGTCATGCTCAGCCTGATGGGCATGGACCCGCGGCTCTGCTTTCCAATTATGGCCGGCGGTGCCGCCCTTGCCGGAGCAGCAGCTAGCAGTCGGCATGTTTTTATCGGGGAGGTAGATTTGCGCATTGCGACGGGTATTGCGCTTGGGGGCATTCCCGCTGTCCTTGTAGCGGCCTTCATTGTGCAAAGCATGCCGGTTGAAATGCTCCGTTGGTTGGTGATCATCGTCGTTCTTTATGCAGCGGCAGTTATGCTGAAATCCGCTGCTGCCGGGCGTCGAAATGAAAGGTCCGATCCGGCCCTTGCCGCCGCGGAATGACTTCCGTCGGAACCTCACTGTAAGATGGTCGATGCAAGCGCCGGCGTTTGACTTCTACGGAGGGCAGCAATCCGATTTTCTGCCTTCGATCATTGCGCTCGTTTATGACCTCGGCGGTGGTACGTTTGACGTAGCTCTCGTGAAAATCACTGAGGGCGAGCTGACGGTGGTTGATCACGAGGGGGACAATTACCTGGGCGGCTCGGACTTCGATGCGCTGGTCGTCGAGATGTTGATCGTTCCGGAGATTTGTCGACGGGGCTCATTTTCCAATCTTCTTCAGCAAATGAAGAGTGAAAAGGGAAAGTATAATGCCCTCTGGTATCGCCTGCTTCATGCTGCTGAGATGGCGAAGGTAGAGTTGTCTACTAAAACGTCGGCCAGACTATATCTGCCCTCGCCATCTAGTCGCCATCGGTGGCGCGCCGGGGCCCCGCCGGTGCCTTCGTTCAAGATGATCGCGACGTGGCGGTAGTCGAGCCCGATGCTTTTGAGTGCCCCGATGATTTGGGCTCGGGTCGCAACACCTTCCTCTATGCATGCCCTTATCAGAACGATCGCGACGGCGTGCTTGTCTTTCGGCCAGCCACAAGCTGATTTCAGCCCGCGGAGACGTTCGAGAAATTCGCTCGATGGGCCACCCTCATGATCATTGGTCATTGTTTGAACCTTCCTGAATCTTGGCCGCTCCCCCGCGAAAAAAAATAAAGGGGGCGGCAAATGCCCCGGACATCACTGAAGATGCCCGGGGTTGAGTTGATGGGATTGACTAAAGGCTAGCCATCTTCGCCGCTCCCGCCTCGACGGCGGCCAGCAAGCTTTCCTGGGTGAGGAAAGAGTACCTTTCGCTACTTTTCAGGTCGCGATGTCCGAGTAACTTGGACACCATGAAGAGCGAGGCGCCTGAGTTCACCAACCCGGAAGCGCAATGATGCCGGAGATCGTGAACCCGCAGGCCAGGTAAATGCGCCTCTCTCCTGGCCGTCTGCCAGGCTCTCTTAATGCTCACAAAAGGCTTTCGCGTCTCTGGGTTCGGGACAAGGTAAGGACAGCCCTCGAACCGCTGCAGGGCCTTGATGACTGTGACCGCGGCACTGGCGAGCGGCACGTGTCGTCCCTCACCATTTTTGGAGATCAAGATGTGCCAGGTCCTGCGCTCGAGATCGAATTGCTCCCAACGGCTGTGCAGCAGCTCGGACACGCGGGCGCCGGTCAGCATAAGCAAATGGATAATGGGCCTTAGCTGCGGGTTGGGTGAGCGTCCCGCGGCGACGAGGAGCCGCTCGACCTCGTCTGTCGACAGGTACCGGCTTCTTCGGTTGTCGAAGGCGGGTCTGCGAACGGCTCGGACTGGGTTGCTTTCCCCGCCCGGCAGTTGCCACTCCCCAGCAAGTGCGAAGCTCTTGCCCATGACGACACGGATTTTCTCTGCCGTCGCCGGCTTGAGGCCTTCGGCCGCCGCCTTCTCAGCCAGCCATTTCGCGATGTCTTGAGATTTGATCTCGTCGAGCCGCATCCGGCCCCAACGTGGCAACAGGTGCTTTCGGATGATGCCCTCGGTGCTCCACCACGACCGTTGGTAGGTCTTCGCGTGGGCGATGTGCTGCTCCGCGAGCGAACCGTAAGTCGGAACGGCGCGCTTTGTCCGTTTGGTGGCCAGGGGATCGCCGCCTAGGACGACTTCGGAGCGCAGGCGCTTGGCGGCCTTCTGGGCCTCGGCGAACGTCGCGTCATTGAAGCCGGCGATGCGGCTCTGACGCTGGCGGCCCGACTGATCGAAGTAGCGGAGGTAGTATGTTTTCCCGCCGCTCCCGCGGACCTCCAGCACGAAGCCGGTTGTGATCGTATCCCAGTAATCGATCTTACGCTTGCCAGCTGGGCACGCGGCCGTGAGGCAGAAGGTGGCATCGAGTTTAACTTTCGGCATGGGTAGTCTCCTTGAATCAGTTGACGGATGCCGCTCGCGCCAAGGCGAGCGACGGGTCCTGTTCGGTTGATGTGAAGTGATGCCCGGCGCGGGCAGGTGGGCAGTTTTTGGGCAACGCAAAACGGAAAGCCGTTGCGTTTCAAGGCAGTAGCCACCGGTAGACACCGAGGGCGGTGGGGGGAGGTGGCACCGGTCTCGCCGAATTTCCGGCCGCTGTCCGCATCCTCGCGGCCCGATTTCGGCACCAACTGCTACCCTCCCCCCACCAGGAGGTTATTCAGGCTCGTCGAATTCAGCGGGATTGAATTGATTACGGAATTGAGATTTGAGCGGTATCCGCCACTTGTCACGCCCCTGGATGCGCTTGGGTGCGCCCAGGTAATCCCGGAGTACTGCTGCGCATTCCTTGCACTCCGTGTTGGTCGGTCGCTCGACCCCCAGCACAACGAGCAGTTGCCGCGGGATCATGGCTGGTAGATTGCCGTCCCTCGCACGGTCCAGGTCAAGCGCATCAAGAACCAAGTCCGCGACGGCGCTCACCGTTCGATGCGCGCGGTTTTCATAGTCAAGCGATGCCTCTTCATGGTCGTCGAGCCACCACTCTGCGCCCGCGTGCAACTCTTCGGCCAGTTGCGCGAACAGCTGTTGCGTGTCGACGGTGTGCCCGTGGTCAACATTGATGACAGGCAAGACCCAGAAGCGCGAATTGCCCGTATCATCGGATAGGAAGTTTGCATGGTTTACCGTCGCCCCAAAGACGGTGCGGCGGGGAATCTCTGACTCAGTGCGCGCATAAGGCCGACGCACCTTGTCGGATTCACGGGTCAGCACCCCTTTGATGCGCGCCACGTCCCTTTTCATGGCGCTGTCCAGCTCGCCAATCTCGCAAATCCAGCAGCTGATGGCGCCTAGGATCGAGTCCTTGTCATGGGCGTCCATGTGATGATCGATCTTGATTGCCCAGGATTGCAGTTCAGGCGGAACGAGGGCTCGAAACCAGCTGGTTTTCCCAATGCCTTGCGGACCCTGGAGCGTCAGTACGCCACGGGATCGGAAGCCCGGCACTAAGGCCGCGGCAACCGCACTGAGCAGCCACTTTCGAACAAGAATCTCTTTGAGGTGTCGGCAGCCGTGCTCGGCTAGTTCCAAGGTCGCGTAAATTTCGGGCAGGCGGTTCTTGCCGTCCCACGGCTTGCTTAGAATCCACTCTTCAATCGCGTTGTAAGGCTCACCGTTTGCAATCGTGTCTAGAAACAATTCCAAGTCGCCACGCGGAAGACCATTGAGCGCTGCCAGGCTGAGGATCTGAGCCACCGCAGCACTGTCCGCATTATCGACAAGACCTTGCTCAAACCGCTCTGATTTGACGTGCAGTCGCTTGCGAATGACATCGTAGCGAACCCTGATGCCGTACTCGGTCAGCAAGTGTTTCAAGTTTTCAATTGTTAGTGGGCGTTGACCGTTTCGAACGAGGTGGGGGAAGGAGAGCGGATCGAGTGCATCCGGATTCTTCCAGTTAGAGCGATCAGGATTTGAGCGCTTTGCTGGCTCCCTCCCCCCACCGGCTTCGTCTTCATTTTCCATGGTATTGCATTCTTTTTTCGCCAATTTGGCGGAAGAGCGGCGGGATCCGCTCGGATCGGAAAGCAAGTTGGGAAGACTGTTCTTCAGGACGCCCATTTGGAACGCGTCACCTTGATCGCATAGTAAACGCGTACTGTGTGGTCAAGAACTAGGTGGCTATTCAGACCCCGTTTACTTAACTCTGACCAATACGTTGATCTCAACGTAGCCAAGCGCTTCCAGGGGTATTTCTACGTTACTTCTAATGCTTCGAATCGCGTTCTCCTTTGCGGCCTGGACAATCGTTGCGCCCTGAGCCTGCTTGATGAAGGCTCGGCGAGCGGTCAGGTAGTTCGCCCTGGCCAGCTCATCGACCTGATCCTGGTCGAAGGTCAGCAATCCACCGTTGATGGTTCGCGCCGCCTCGGGCTGGAACGCAACATCACCGAGGACGAGGGGCGGCAGCATGACGGTGAGCAGCTGTCTCCTCTCGTCGTAAATTACATCCTCCACGGTCAGTCTTGATAGGTCGACGAAGTAGCCGACTTGGGCAGGGATGATCAGATCCTGCCGGCCGGTAAGGAACCACAGCTTCGCTCGCTCAACGCTGACTGCCGCTGATCCCTTGTAGGTGTAGACCAGCAGCTTGTTCTCGGCCCGCAAGCTCTCGACGGTTACGGCCAGTACGCGCCGTGTATCAGTCGTGAAGAAGCCCGCGCTTTTGACTTCAGTTTCGAGCAACTCGCGCGGGGCAATCGAGAAGCCGAACAGGCCGGCCGCGAGATGAGTGACGACCAGGAGTTTCCAGTGTTGCATGGCGTGCTCCCTAGTCGGCGTAGGCTTGACACAAGCGCAACAACTCGGGGTCGATGCCTGGCTCGTTCGGGACGAAGACGACATGGCCGTATCCGCTGTCGTCCATGATGAACACGAACTCGAAGCAGTGGCCGTGGTTGGCGATCCACTCCCAGCCTGGGCTGAACTCGGGATCCCCGAACAACCGGCCGTCGACCGGATTGCGGAAGACCGAGAAGCCCAGTTCGCGTTCGAGTGAGTCCCGGCCGTCGCCGGGCTCAACAACGACGAACCGTGCGATCTCTGACAGGTCTTCGAACTCGGCGAGCTGGTCCCGGCGCTCAATCAGAAGCTGCTTCAGTCTAATGTCGAGTGGCGATGTAAGGACGCGCGAAAGCGACGCCCAATCCTGGACTGTGATCATATCTATTTCCTGAGTTGAATGGCCCCGAAAGGGGGAAGCTCAGGCGAGCTCCTTATAAGATGCTCGATTTTGCGCGTTTTCTGACGGAGCAGCGGAATCATAATCTGATGCTCGCGAAACTCTCTGCCGTCGATGTGCGTAGACGGGGCACCGAAGTTCTCGCTGCACGCCTTGCTCCATGCTGCGGCATCGCTCTTCATCGAACAGGGTTGGTCACCAAAGAAGATTCAGAGGATGCTGGGGCATTCTCCATAACGAAGACCTATGACGTGTATGGTCATCTGTTCCACGATCCTGCGAAGGATGTTGATCTCATGGGAGAGACGGAGCGGGGATTGCTTGCGGCCGCCTAACTGAACAAAGTGGAGCGGGTGAGGCGACGCCAAGGAAGGCATAACAGTGCGCGTTGAAGATGCTCGTGCCTTTGTTGAGGAGAAGGTGCTCTCGCCGGCACTGAACAGTCCTGGCGTGGCTGGCAAAGTCCGTGCGACCATCCAAAACACTCGATCCTGGCTTCCGCGCTTCGATCGGATCGGCGATCTCGTTGCTTACATGGACCGCTTCGAAGGCACGGCGGAAACCGAAGTCTACAAAGGCTTGAAGTCCGCGGGCCTGCTTACGTTCGAAGACATCCACGACGAATTCATGGCTACTTTTGGTAAGTTCGCATCGGAGCGAACGAGGCTAGACGACTTCGTGGTTGGTGAGCGCTACACGGGCAGCCAGCTGGTTATCTTCGCAGAACTCTATGACAACCGTAGCGGGGGCATTCTGCTGATAGGTGACCCGCCGCGGCCACAGGCGGTCTTTGTGAAGGCAACGTTCACAGGCGGTAAGTATCCGAACACTTGGCTCTCCGAACCCGACCGGCTGAAATATTACCTGAAATCTCGCAGCGGTGTTTTCAACGAGTCCTACGTGGAGAACGCAGCGATAATCAGAAATCCTGATGTCCCTGTCTTTGTTTTCCATCGGACTGAAGAGAGGCAACCGTTCACCTTTGCTGGGCAGTTTACGAGTGAGCGGGTCGTCAGTGAGGCTGACGGGTCGAAGTGGTTCGAGCTTGTGCGCTCCTCGATGATTTCGCCGACCAATCGCGTGGACGAGGGTGAGCTAAGACGCACCTTCGCTCAGAGGGTTGCAGTTGCTGAGAAGACGTCGAGAGAAGCGCGATTGGAGCGCTTGAAGAGGGCTCTTAAGCACCCGCCGCGAGTGACGACCACCGCCACTGCTTACATCCGCAATCCCGATGTCGTTGCGGAGGTGCTGTATCGAAGCAACGGCACATGTGAAGGATGCGGTTCCAACGCACCATTCGAGCGAAACTCAGATGGCTCACCGTATCTAGAGGTGCATCACAAAAAGCATCTCTCAGAGGGCGGTGAAGACACGGTCGAGAACGCCGTCGCCATCTGTCCGAACTGTCACCGACGCGAACATTTCGGTCCGCGTAATTGGCAGTAACGGTCGAAACCGACCAATTATGGAGCGTCTGGCGCGCTCATCCTGAAGTGTTCAACTGCAACGAGTTGCAGCATTTCAGTGTCTTCGCCAGTAGGCTCCCCGTCGATGCACTGTTCGTTCTCGCAGAACAGCACGAAGGCGTTTTCGCCGACTGCCCTTGAGCTTCGGTAGGCTATGCCATCGAGCCGCTGGTCCTCGATTTCGAAGACCCGCCGAAAGTATTCGGTGACAATCTGGGTCGGCACATACTCGACATGCTCCCTGCCGTCTCGTTCGATCGGCTTTGAAATGTCCTGGGCGAATGCATGGAGAAACCTCAGCGCGTGAACGAGGTAGTTCCGGTCTTCGTCGTAAATGCTCGGTATGTCAGGGAGATTCGCCAAGTCGAGGATGCGCAGGTCCCTGACCGGCTTAAAGGTGCCCGCAGAGACGATCGGATTTTCGCTGATGTCCGGGTCGAATGTCTCCGCTAGTGCAGCCTGGATATTGAAGGCGCCATAGAACATGGGAACACCAGCCGGGCTCATCCGGTTAGACCGACTAGCAAATTCCGCAAGAGGCGAACCGAGCGTGGATGCGGTGGCGTGCTCATTCTCTGCGTCAAGCCTCACTCGGATCAATCTCTGGTCCGTCGTGATCGAGCTAATCAAACCATAATCGCCGAGCTTGCGAACGATGACGTCCGCAATAGTGTCCAGCATAGCGTGAGGCTTGATATCGGGACCAAAGTCGTGGTCCTCGGGTTCCGGCCGGAGAAAGAAGAACCGCGAGTGATGCTTGATCAGCTCTGTGAAGCGGTCCCAGCCGTCGCCAAGTCGGTCTCCCTCCGTGCCAACATAGAAGTCGCGTGCCACCCAGCCGTTATCATCGATTGCATCGACAAGCGCTTCGACAACAGCTTCATTTTCGCTGACGCCGAGATCCCAGACTACCTCTGAATTATCACTGATGGACGCCTGGTAGCCCCCCTCGGCCGACACATACATGATGCCCTCGTCGTCGGGGTGGTTCCAGTAAAAGCGGACCCCATTCATCACCTGTCCGAGGAATGCTTCGAAACTGGCCGCTATTGGGTTGTTAGCCTTGGCATCGCAGAAACTGCAGGTGTTGCTGGACGCTTCGTCCTCGATCCACTGTTTCAACCAGTCATCGGAGACACAATTAGAGCAGATGTATCCTTCGGGGCGACCGTAGCCACGCTCCATCTCTTCCAACCACATCTGCTTGACGATGCCCATCGTCATCTCCGTTAGTAACCCGAATGGCACTCACGTAGAGAACAGAGCGAGCATATCAACATCGGCCGCCTGACCGCGTCGATGCGGAGCGACGTCAATGTAGACGCGTCTACGTCGGCTCAAGCGGGTAAATCTCGTGGACGAACATCAACTGATCGGCGTTGTCGAGTTCCGCACGCACCATCACGCGCGCGTGGTAAACAAGCGGGAGGGGGTATTCGTTTGATATCTTCGCGGCGAATGTCCCACCTCCCTCGAGACGAAATACCTCGTAATCGACAGCGTCGCTTTCGATGAATTCGCCCAGATAATTGCGCGCGCCGCGCTTATCGCCAAGATTGGAGAAATCTTTTCTGCCCAGAGGCTCGCGACCAGCGGGAACCTCCTTTGCGTGATCGGGTATCAACGTTTGGCTGAAGCCGCTCATGAATCGGGTGTCTACCGGCGCACGATCTCCACTCTTCCGCTTTTGTTCAACCGTCGTGATCGCCGGCATTTCGTTCGAAGTTATCGTTACGGTCTTATCTTTCGTCACGATGGTGGCAGAGACCACACTGCTGTCGATGCTCATTGTTGCGACGGCTTCTGCGAGCCTGCCGCGTGGCTGCGTAAGCCGGTCAGAGATGTCCAAGCCAAGAGTAGCTATACTCGCAGCACCTCCGAGAGCTCCTAACCCCACGGCGATTTTGCCCCAAAGGCTACCCACGCCAAGCTCAATGACGCGAACCTCCGCGTCCGGTCCGAAGTGCCTCTTCAACCTGGCGATTCGCTCGAGTTCGGCCAGGAAGACTCCAACTGGAGCGGGCGCGATGACGTCATTCGTCTCGAAGTAGAACCCGAGCTCGTTGTCGGCCAATATGACAGGAGTATGCATCAGGAGGAAATGGCCGGATCTGAAGCGCTTTGCAATTTCAGCTCGAAAGCGAGCAAAGCTACGGTTCCGTTGGAATGATAATCCGCGTGTCGGGGGTTCAAGTCGCTCCTCCGCTACCAACGTCTCAAGGATTTTATAGCGACTCAGACACTCAAAGTGCTTCCACAATCCTGTCGAAGGCCGATCTAACGTCAGCGACCAGCGATCGAAAATGGGCTGACAATCTGCCATGCTCAGTTCGAGCAGCCCTTATGAGTTGCTGCCTCTCGCTTTCCGATGAATGGCCTTTCACTTTCGATCTAAGGTGATGGAGCGCCTTCAAAGGTTCGACAATGTCGATCGCGTCATCCTCATCGATCCCAACGCAGATTAGACATTCTTGCAGCAGTCGGACCGAACCCCATTGCTTATCGAAGGAGCGATTAGCGTCTTTAAGGCGCTTCCGGAGCGACTTTGGTGAAAATCCTTCAACGACGAGTTGGTCTAAAGCGAGAATTGCGTTTGCCCATTCCTCGATAGACGTCGTGATGGGGTAATGGAGTGTGCTTGCCAGCCTCTGTCCTCGAACGAGCCACCATTCGGGCTTGAGGCCGTCGATCTTCTCGATCTCGTATTTGAGATCCATGACCGGATCCTCAATCGACGTGAATTTGCCGAGAATATCAGTTTCGAAGGCTCGCTTGGAAATGGGGCCTTTCGGCCATTCATTGAATGATTGCCAGTAGAGTTGCTCCTTGTAAGGAAGCATCGCGAGATCGCACAAATATGCGTGAACTTGGCCAGCTTCGTTCACGTCGTAGGATTTTAGATACCAGCTGGCTCGGCATTCAATCGAACGATGCTGCAGCGTATATTTTTCCGGATCTGCCTTGTATTTTTGAAGCACCTCCGGCCGGAAAAATGCTGGCGTTACCTGATAAGGCAACGGGGAATCCTTCTCAAAATAGCTGGCGAGGGCAGTGGGGGCGCAGGATACCTCCGCTAGACGGTTATTCTTTGCGTCGTGCGCTTTGAAGGTTGCATACTCTTTACCTTCGTCGTTCCAGTCATGCCGGCTCTTTCGGACCAACATTTCCTGGGTGAGCAGGGGCCGACTAACCAACACTCCGTTGACGAAGCTGCACTCCGATTGGACGCCCGAATGATGGTAAAGGTGTTCTCCGATGTGCTGTCCACGAGTGGGCTGATGCCAACCCCCAAATGCTTTCGGGCGATACCTCGTGAAGTCGAACCGTGTGACGAGCGCCATTTCGGTCACGGCCATGTAGCGATGAAGCTCATGGGCATTTATCGTCACGACTATGTCGCTCACTTTCCCGGTGTAGCGGCTTAAGTTGATCACGCGGATGATTGGCTCAATATCGCCATCTTCATTCAGTTTGCAGAATGCGCTCTCCTCATCGAGCCAATAAAGGTCGAGCGCCTGCACCAACTTTTGCGAGAGCTCTGTTCGGACTGGACCCTTATCCACACCATTGAAGTAGCGGCGAAAAACCAACTGTTCCCCTCCGCGCAAAGACTTGCAACTTGAGCTGTCCAGCGGCGCGGAAATATAAACACGTTCAGGCTCGCCACCGCCCCAGACATGGTCAATTACCCAGCCCCCGTCAGGGCCGGCGTGAGAGCGCTGCAAATCTTCCAAGTCGGGTGGCGTCACATTCGCGAGCGGAGCCAACATCGCATAGATCCAGGCTTGTCCGGCACCGGTGTAAAGTATGATGTCTTCGGATTGGGAATTGCCAACCACGTAGTCGACGGCGTCAGTCGCACCTTCAAGCCAAGCCTTATCCAGGTCAGCCGGCGGTATTGCGACCTTCAACAAGGCATCCAAGTCAAACATGAAGAGAAATCCCTACCCGAACTACTGGGAGACTAGTTGGGCACGAACTTAATTTGCGTCAATTGAGCGATTTAGTGTTACGCCTCTGGGCACCTCACTGTTCAGCGAGCTTCGTTATGGACTGGAACTCTGTGAAAGAGACCTACCCCGCGCCGAATGTGCGGGTGCTTATCGCTACCGACGAAAATGAAGTTGGTGTGGGATATTGGGATCCTGACGCCGGATGGATGCTTGAAATTGAAATGGGTGAGACGGACATCGAGCCGCTCTACTGGATGGAGCTACCATTGCATCCCAGCCTCGCTGCCCAGGGCCAATCGCGCCATTAGAGGCCGTCTGCTTGGTTCTCGCGATCCAGCTCGACCATTTTCCGGGCGACTATCGCTTTCCACCCATACCGACCGTTAGGCTGCCGACCGCTGACGCCAACGCGTCCCAAACCTTACCCAAGCGCGAGGCACGCGTTTTAGGCACTTTGCGCAGGATGTCGTGGGACTGCCTTCTGAAAGGCACATAAAGAAGGTGGTGCCGCTTGGGGGACTCGAACCCACGACCCCATCATTACGAAACTCATTGTTGTTTAAGTGCTTTCACAAGCTGCCGGCCGGTGTGAGCTTCTGAACGATCATTGGCAAGGCAGCGACAAATTTACTCAGCCAAAGCAGCTTTGGGTCACTTCACTAATAAGAAGACCGCAAGGATGGCGACGCTTGAGATGATCGACGTTGTCCATCCCATGGCTTTCGAGTGGCTCCACCCAGACGCCGCAATTGCGACTAAGAGACCAATTATTCCGATCGAGAAACTGATGCCCAGGAGAGGCCGGATTGCTGTGGTCGAACGTGCGGCGGTAGCAAGCGGCGCATCGGGGTGCGCAATTGCGACCAAGGCGCTCGAAGCCATCACTGCGACGATGAACGACACGGCGGCGACCGCCGATCCATGAGCGGCGACCAACGAGCCGCGCGATTTTCCCCCGACCGTGAGAAACAGCGCAAGCATCGTCGCAGCAAATCCTCCGAAGAAGGCGCTAACCGACCCCAGTTGCGTCGCAAGTGCCGTTAGATAGTCAGGATTTAGCGGCGTCATGCCGTAGTCCCCTTCCTTGCTGAGCAACAAAGGTGCCACAGCATGCGCTGCGCTCAGCGGTTACGGGAGCGTAACAGACAGGCGCCTGTCTGCAATGGGTGGAAAGCGGTCATTACCAAAGCCAGTCCGCGCCACCATCGTATGGTCTGGATACGCTAGCTGCTTGCGCGGCTGTTCTTTCGCCAAACTGCGACCAAAATGATTAGAAAGGCCGCGAGCCGAAGGAGGTATAGCGGTGTCCTTTCCTCTACTGGAACATTTGAGAACGACAGCAAACCTTGGCTCAATCCAAGCAACCAGAATGAAGCAGTGAAGGCGAGGAACAGCTGGTCTCGGGTGCGCGTCCAAAACCGAAGGAAAAACAGTCCCGCCAGGCCAAATCCCATAACGGTGGCTCCCGAAAGAAATGCAACCAGCATCTAGCTTTCCAAGTCCCAAATAAAGCCGAAGAGCAGGACCAGCACTGCACTGAGAGAAAAGGCCAGTCTGGGGATCTGGAGATCCGATCCTGGCAGCACCAGCAGATCCACGATCACAGTCAGGTTGTTGGCAGCCAAGAGGCCGAAACAAAGACTGCTCCACAGCAATAGCCGGATGCCAGTGCGCATATAATTGCGGGCGAGCAGCAGCCCGCATGCGGCACTTGTGATGAAGCAAAGTGCGTAGACCGCAGGTTGCAGACCGGTGGCCACTAATCTCTCCCGATCTTGAACGAGCTGGCAAATGCAGAAAGGTTGGCTCCCCGAGAAACTATCAAGCGTCTAACGGCGTTAGGTTTCGTCGCGTAGAGACGCTGCGCTTCCTCGACAAGCTCGCCCAGATCCTGTGAAGCGGGGGCGTATCTTGCGCCTTTCGTATCGGAAAGGATGAGGCCAGCAGCGAAGAGATGGTCGACGCTAGTCGCGACGATCGCGTCGCTCGCCCTCAACGCTGAAACCAAGGAATCATTTTGCCACGCCGTGGCAGCGTGTTCCTTTAGGAACAGCAACAACTCCAAGGTCCAGATCGACTTGAAATTATCAGTGATAAAGGAGGCCAAGTCACCGGCATGTGGCATGCTCAATCTATGGGCGAGCTATCCAACTACCGCAATGGGTCGCAAGCGCTTATGCCCGGACTGGCTGGAAAGCGGACACTAGAATCGGCCATTATTGCTCTGGCAATCTGCCGACCGAGCGGCGATGGTGAAACAGGTGGGCTCCTACCTATCTCCCCAGACCATAACGCTCATGGTGCTCGTTGCCGTGGTTGCGGCAATGATTTGGGACAAGCTTCGGTCTGATGTTGTTGCGCTGACAGGCGCAGCCGTGTTGCTGCTGACTGGGGTCGTTCGCCCGATCCAGGTGCAAGGAGCCTTCGCCAGCCCCGC
The DNA here is from genome assembly GCF_023516455.1 of Sphingomonas caseinilytica. GTDB lineage: Bacteria > Pseudomonadota > Alphaproteobacteria > Sphingomonadales > Sphingomonadaceae > Sphingomicrobium > Sphingomicrobium caseinilyticum. The sequence goes on from NZ_JAMGBA010000002.1 coordinate 673,777, forward strand.
GATTGTTACTCTGGCCTCGTTATTCGTGATTGCCTACGCAATGGAGCTGTCGGGACTCCTGGACGCCACCATTAAGGCGTTGGTAACGCTGTGTCGAAGAATTGGCCGTCTCGGGCTGTGGATCATGATCGCGCTTGGGGGCGCCGCATCCGCATTTCTCAACAACACACCCATCGTGGTGCTGAGCGCGCCCGTCATTCGTGACGCCGCGAAGTCCCTTAACTTGTCACCCAAGCGGTTTCTAATCCCGCTCTCTTACGCGGCCGTGCTCGGTGGCGGCTGCACCCTGATCGGCACATCGACCAACTTGCTGGTCAACGACATGGCCGCCGTGGCAGGCCAGCCAAAATTCAGCATTTTTGAGATTACGCCGGTCGGCGTTCCGATCGCGGTTGTCGGAGGACTCTATTTGCTGCTGTTCAGTCATCGACTGATCGGAAGTGGCCGAGACGAGACAAACGATTCCGATGAGACGTTCCGGATCGAGCAGGAACCGGGTCTTGCTGGTGGCCAAGTGGGATCGGCTCAAGCCTTCGGGCCCAGCCGCAAGCTGCAGCCGTTGAAGGCGCTCGCTTCCTTCGCCGTTTTCGTGGGAGTAATCGGACTCGCCGCGGTCAATGTCGCGCCGATCGCTGCGTGCGCTTTCGCCGGCGCCGTGCTGCTAATTCTCTTGCGGGTAGTCACGGCCGATGAGGCCTACAGTGGACTTCGTGCCGATGTGCTGATGCTCATTGCTGGAATGCTCGTCCTGGGCATTGCTCTCGATGTTTCTGGTCTCGCCGCGATAGCCACGGACTCGTTGATTCAAACGCTCGACGGGTTGAGCCCGCTTCTGGCGCTGATCATCATTTACGGGGTGACACTCTTCGCGACCGAACTGCTGTCCAATGCAACGGTGGCGGTTCTGTTCACGCCGATCGCCGTGGCATTGGCGGAAGCTCTGCATGCCAGCCCCCGGCCATTTTTAGTGGCGGTGATGGCGGCCGGAAGCGCCGCCTTCGCGACGCCGTTCGGCTATCAGACCAATGCGCTCGTGTACCAGATGGGCCGCTATAATTATCTGGATTTCGTCAAATTCGGCCTTCCGCTCAACTTGCTTACGTGGGTAGCGGGCGTCATCGCGATACAGGTGTATTTTCCTTTCTGAATGACCGAGAAGCATCGACGCCATGTCCGCAATGGGTGGAAGGCGGTCATTGCGGAGCAAGGCCTCGACCAAAGGAAAACGTCTAGCTACGCTCGGGCATGGAAGTTGACCCTGTAAAGCAACGCCGTCTTGAAGCTTCGGCGGGCCTGCTGCTGATAACCACGGCCCTTTTGGCACTTGTCGCCGCCAACTCGCCGCTGGCGAACTCCTACGAACATTTGCTGCATTGGGAGTTCGGTCCAACCATGCCCCGTTACGGCGTGATGAGTTTCCATGAATGGATTGCCGACGGCCTTATGGCCGTATTTTTCTTGTTGGTGGGCATGGAGGTGAAGCGAGAATGGTTTGAAGGACGCCTTGCTACAGCTGAGGCGCGTCGACTCCCGATAGTAGCGGCAATCGCCGGCATGGCTCTACCAGCAGGTGTCTATCTCGCGGTGGTTGGGTTTGAGGGCGGTCTCCTCCGAGGCTGGGCGATCCCCGCTGCTACCGACATAGCATTTGTGATTGGACTGCTCGCTCTGCTGGGGCCGCATGCCCCTGCTTCGCTCCGGCTGTTGCTTGTTACCTTGGCCATCGTTGACGATATTGGTGCGGTCGTCATCATTGCCCTCGCCTATACAGACGGACTCAATGGAACAGCCTTGGGCGCTGCCGCTGGGGTAACCGGCATCATGGCATCTATGGGCCTCTTGGGCGTTCGCAAGCTCTGGCCCTTCCTGGTTGGATTTGGTGTCCTATGGTTGTTGATGCTGGCGAGCGGTGTTCATGCAACCATCGCTGGCGTGTTGGCCGCGGCGACTATTCCGCTTGCTACGAAGGAAGCCCATTCGCCGCTCAAACACTTGGCGCACCTGATCCATCCTTGGGTGGTTTTCGGTATCGTGCCGGTGTTTGGATTTGTCAGCGCTGGAGTTCGCCTGGAAGGCGATTTTAGCGCGCTAGGCAACCCGGCTACCCTGGCCGTTCTATTGGGCCTTTTCCTTGGCAAGCAAATCGGGATTTTCGGAGCGGTTTACGGCTGTGCCAGATGGGGCATTTGTTCCAAGCCTGAGGGCGTGAGTTGGCCACAACTCTATGGTGGAGCGCTCCTTTGCGGAGTCGGCTTCACGATGAGCCTGTTCATTGGAGCGTTGGCGTTCCCCGGCCGACCCGAGCTGATTGACGCAGCCAAAATCGGCACTCTTGCGGGGTCGCTGGTTTCGGCGCTTTTGGGTTGCCTCGCATTGCGAATAGCATCCCCTATTCCGTTCCTTGCCGAGGACGACGCGGAGTATGGAAAGGTATTCAGCCGCGAACATCGGGACGAGTGACGTTATGGCCAGTTTGGGTCGATTCCGGCCATTAGAAGGGCCCACGCTTAACCCACGCAGCTGAGCTTGATTTGCGGCCCTCCATCCTCGGTCGGCCGCTGTGAACTTGCGAACGAACGCAAACAAGCCAGTGGGTAAAGTCTTAAGCCAAAGGTGCTGTAACCTTTTGATTTTCGGTGACTAATACGAACGCGCGTTAGGTCAGTGACGACGGGCCTGTGGGATAACGCGCTTTTGGAAGGCAAAGAGTCCCACCAGAGCGGAAGGGCCTTCGCAAGGAAGGCTCTGATTTTGCTTGTGAAAGTGCTTAAAAAAGGTGGTGCCGCTTGGGGGACTCGAACCCACGACCCCATCATTACGAAACTCATTGTTATTTAAGCGCTTTCGCAAGCAGCCGGCCGCAGGGAGCTTTTGAACGATCGTAAACTAGGCAGCCGGAAGATTCCGAAGGCACGGCCGCCCTCGAAAGCTAATGACCGCAATGGGTGGAAAACGGTCATTGGCCGTGGACCCTATGGGTGGCGTTTGTCGCTAGGGTAGAACAGGCTTATGCGTGTGACCCCGGGGAGGGAGAGCGCGGTGGCGATCGAGGAGATTGAGGCTGGTCCCGAGCCGCTTGTAGCGAGACCCAGGCTCGAGTTCCTTGGGCATCCCGTCGGCCTTCCCGTCATCGCCTTCACCGAAGCGTTCGAACGTTTCTCCTATTACGGCATGCAGACGCTGCTCGTGCTCTACATGGTTAAGGCGCTGCTGCTCCCGGGCCATGTCGAGAATATCGCGGGGTTTGGCTGGTTCACCGCCGGGTTGAGCTGGATCTACGGGGCGCCGCCGACGACGCAGGCGCTGGCTTCGCACATTTTCGGCACCTACACCGCACTGGTCTATTTCACGCCGATCTTCGGTGGCCTCGTTGCCGACGCCTGGCTCGGCAAGACGAGGACGGTCACGCTCGGCGCGCTGTTGATGGCCGCCGGGCATTTCCTGATGGCGTTCGACGCATCGTTCCTGGTCGCACTGCTTTTGCTGGTGCTCGGGGTGGGGTGCCTCAAGGGCAATCTGGCCAGCCAGGTCGGCGCTCTCTACCCTCCCGGCGACGGCCGCGCGACCGACGCCTACCAGCTCTATTATATCGGCATCAGCGCGGGCGCCTTCTTCGCTCCGCTGGTTTGCGGATTTCTGGGCGAAGAGATCGACTGGCACTGGGGGTTCGGCGCCGCGGGAGTGGGCATGGTAATCGGCCTGGCGATCTACCTGTTCGGGCGCCACCACCTGCCGCCGGAGCCGCGCCTGCTCCGCTCCGCCGCTGCGCAGCCGGTGCCGGCGATGACCCGGCGCGACTGGCAGGTCCTGATCCTGCTGGTCCTGCTGATCCCCGTGCTGGCGATGAGCGCACTCGGCAACCAGCAGATGTTCAACGCCTACCTGGTCTGGGCCGACCGGTCTTACGAGTTCATGATGTTCGGCCATCGCATGCCGACATCGTTCCTGGTGTCGTTCGATGCCGCGACGGGCGTGCTCACGCTGGCCGGAGCAGTGGCGTTCTGGCGCTGGTATGCGGGCCGCTGGCGGGAGCCCGACGATCTGACCAAGTTGATCATCGGCTGCCTGATCTCGTCATCCGGTTTCATCCTGGTGACGATCGTCGCCAGCCATCACGCCGCGACCGGCGCGCGGCCCAGCCTGTGGATCGCCCTTTTGGTCAACACGCTCAACAATCTCGGCTTCGCCAATGTTTTTCCTGTCAGCCTTGCCCTCTATTCGCGAGCGGCCCCGCGGGCGATCACCGGGACCGTGATCGGCATCTATTACCTCTTCCTTTTCCTTGCCAACATCCTCGTCGGGATCGTCGGCGGGTGGCTCGACATCATGCCGGCGGGGCAATTCTGGGGTATCCATGTCGCGGCCATCCTCAGCGCGGCAGCGATTTTCCTGGGCGTCAAGCTCCTGTTCGGCCGCCTGCTGCTGCAGCAACCTGGGCCGCAGTCGTAACGCAGGAGCTCATACTTGCCACCTAATGACCGCAATGGGTCGATTCCGGTCATTAGAAGAGCCCAAGCTTTACCCAATTACGTGCACTTGGTTTTCGGCCTTTTGTCTGCGGCCAGCCGCTGAAGCTTGCGAAGGTGCAAAAACAAGCCAGTGGGAAATTCTCCACGCCAAGGCCTTTGTAACCCATTGGTTTCCTAGAGCTAATCCAAACGTTCGCTAGCTCGGTGACCGAAGGCTTGTGGGATAACGAACTTTCGAAAGCTTGGGATTGGCATCGTGAGCCAAAGGGACCTCACAAGGAAGATCCTGAAATTGCTTGTGAAAGTGACTTAAAAAGGTGGTGCCGCTTGGGGGACTCGAACCCACGACCCCATCATTACGAATGATGTGCTCTACCAGCTGAGCTAAAGCGGCATGGCCTGAATGGCTTGCGGATGCGCCCCTACACGGGCGGCAACGGCCCCGCAAGCCCGTCCCGACCCAGATCAACGGCCACGCCCCGGCATTGCGGCGCAGCGCCTAAACGTGGAGAATATGCTTAACGGTTTGGCAACCGTTTCCGTTGAAACTGGCACTGAATCGGAGATTTGCGGGATTCTTGCGCGTGGACAGCTTTTCTGAATATCCCAGCGACTATGGCGGGCCGGCTGCAGCCGAGCCGCAGGCCGATGTTACGCTCGAAATTGGGGGCGATGAACGCCGAATGCACGTCCGCGCCTACAACTATTGGTGTTCGCTGCTCGAGGGTCGCGACTATCCGTCGATTGAGGACCTGGAACCGGGCGACATCGAGGATTTCGGGCCGCATTCCGTATTGCTCGACTTCACCGAGGGCCGCGACAATCCGGCGACGCCCTATATCGGCACCGCGATTCGCGAGGAATGCGGGATCGGCGATGACATCAAGAGCATCGCCGACGTTCCCGGCCGGTCGCTGCTGTCGCGCCTGACCGACCATTATATGCAGATTATCGCCAACCGGGCCCCGGTCGGGTTCGAGGCGGAGTTCGTCAATCAGCGCGGTCGCAACATCTGCTATCGCGGCATCTTGATGCCGTTCAGCTCCGACGGCGACATGATCGATTTCATCTACGGCGTCATCAACTGGAAGGATTTGGGCGAGGGGGTCGCGGCTCCCCAGGTCGTACGGGCCGTGCTGCCCCCGATCGAAGCCGAATCCGACGAATTCCTGGACGAAGACGTGCTGGAGCTTGGCGCGGACGAAGCGCTGGAAACGGACAACGACGACACGCTCGAGCTGGTCGACCAGGTCCCCTTCGCGCCCGAGGCCGAGCGGGCAGCCGAATTTGAACCCGTTATGTCGGACGATCCGCTGGAAGCCGTAGAGGCGCCGGCTGCCGCTCCCCATCTCAGCTGGGAAGATGGTCCGCTGGCCGATCCAGAGCCGCTTGCCGAGACGGTTGACGAAAAGGAACTGGCAATAGAGCTGGATGCAGACGCCGGGTTGGCCGACCGTCTGTGGGCGGCTCGCGAAAGCGCCGAAGTCTGCAAGCAGGCCGATGGTCGCAGCCGCGTCGCCCTCTATCGGGCGCTGGCCATGGCCTATGATTTCGCCGTGGCATCGAAGCGGGTGCCGGAAGAATATGCGGAGATCCTCGACGACGCCGGCGTGAAGTCGCAGGCCCGTGCGCCGATGACGCCTATCGTCAAGCTCGTGTTCGGCGTCGAATACGACAAGACACGACTGACCGAGTTCGCCGCCGCTTTGAACTATGCCGAACGGCAAGGAATCGACTTTGGCGGGTTCCAGCAATTCGTCGAAGAGGCCGAAGGCGGTTTGAAGGGTCTTGTCGCGGAGGAGCGCAAGGCTCGCCGGCCGGACAAGCCCGCGGAAGACAAGGTGGAAGCGGGCAAATCCGCCCTTCGTTCGGCGCCGTCCATCGCGCTCGCCCAGCTTCCGACCAATCAGGAGTTCGCACTGGTGCTGACCCGCCGCAATGCGGACGGCGTGCATGAAGTGGTCGAACTGGTTGCCGACAGTTCCATGCTGGAGCGGGCTCTGCGCCGCGCCGCCAACTAAGGCACCCGGCGCCACTTTCCTCCGCTGCAAGACCGCGAAAGGGCTTCGGGCTGTTGCCTTAACTGATCTGCGGGATTAGGCCGCGCTCAATCGCGGACATGCGGAGCAACAGCAAATCATGACGGTAATCACGCGCGCGGAAGCGTCGACGGTCGACGCCTTGCAACAAGCGCTGATCGGCAACGCGCTTGCCGGCGAAATCGACGGTTTCAGCTCGAACGAACAGGAAGAGGCGGCGCGGTTCATCGCCGAGATCGCCTACAAGCGGCGCCGCGGCGAAGTCGCGATCCGGCTCGAGTCCACCGGCGGCGAAGCGAGCAGGCGCCGAATGCGCCTTGGCATCATCAACGACGACATGCCGTTCCTGGTCGACTCCGTCGCCAACGCAATTGCCGGACGACATCTCACCATCCACCGCTTGCTTCACCCGGTTGTCTGCGTCGACCGCGACGAGGGCGGCACGCTCCAGGCGCTGGAGCCGCTGTGCGACGACCGGGCTCGCCGCGAATCGATGATGTACATCGAACTGGATCGCACCGATGCACGTGGCCGGCGGGAGCTGGTCGAGGATCTTCATGCGGTGCTCGCCGACGTCCGCGCCGCCGTGCGCGACTGGCCGAAGATGCAGGCGCAGATGAAGGCTGATGCGGGCAAGATCGAGGACCCCGAAGGAGGCGCCTTGCTCAACTGGTTCGCCGACGGCGCATTGACCTTGCTCGGCTATGAAGTCGAACGCCCGGGCGAGGATTCTTCAAACACGCTTGGCATCTTTTCGATTCCCGGTGCGCCGACCGACAAGGGCGGTTCGGTTGGGGCGATCCGCTACTTCGAAGGCGGTGGAGCTGTTCCGCTGATGGCCAAGGCCGAGCGCCGTTCGACGGTTCATCGCCGCGTTCCGCTCGACCTGATCGTGGTCCCGATCCGCGAAGGCAAGAAGGTCACCGGGATCGGCGTCTATGCCGGCCTGTGGACCAGCCAGGCGCTGATCCAGCCCACCGAGGACGTGCCGCTGCTGCGCCGCCGCCTCAAGGAACTGGACAAGGAATTCGGCTTCGATCCTCATGGCCACAGCGGCAAGGCGCTTCGCCATGCCGTCGCCTCCGTGCCCCGCGACCTTCTGGTAAACCTCAGCGAGGACAGCGGCCACGATCTTATTACCATGGCCATGTCGCTGGCCGATCGCCCGCGGCCGGCAATCCTTCTCGCACGAAGCATTCTCGGCGGGCATCTGTTTGCCTTCGTCTGGCTGCCGCGCGACGAACTCAATACCGAGCGGCGGCTTGCTGTTTCGGAGCTACTCGAGGAAGTGACCGGACGCGCCGTCACCAGCTGGGCGGTGGAGCTTGGCGAAGGCGATCTGGCGCTGGTTCGCTACACGCTGGATATCGAGCGTACTGATGAGACGCCCGACGTCAGTGAGCTGAACCGCAGGCTCGACGAAATGGTGCGCGGTTGGGAACCAGGAGTCGAAGAAGCGTTGATCGACCAGGTTGGTGCAGGTCGCGCTACGCGCCTCACGCTGACCTATGCGGGTCAATTCCCCGACTATTATCGCAACCGGACGACCGCCGAGGAAGCGGCACAGGACATTTTGCGCCTCAACCGCCTCAACGATGATGAAGAGCGCGACGCGCGCCTTCGTATCGAGAAGGTGGACGGCGAGGAGCATTTGCGTCTGAAGATGTACCGGCGCGGCGGCCTCATACCGCTGTCGGATGCCATTCCGGTGCTTGAGAATTTCGGCTTCCGGGTGCTCGCCGAGATTCCGATCCAGCTCGAGGGCGAGGTCGAGGCGCATATCCACGACTGTTTGCTGGAACTGGCGGACGGCGTGCCGCTCGGCGATGTCATGGCCCGTGCCGAGGTGATCGAGCAGGCCATCGCCGATGTACTTTCAGGCAAGAGCGAGAACGACGCGTTCAACCAGCTCGTCCTCTATGCCGGCCTGGAACCGCGCCCGGTCGTGTGGCTGCGCGCATGGTTCCGCTACATGCGCCAGACGGGCGTTGCGTTCAGCGTCGCCACCGTGGTCGACGCCCTTCGGCGCGCCCCGAAGGCGGCGAGCGCGCTCGTAAGACTGTTCGCGGTTTCGCACGACCCCAAGGCCTCAAGCGGACGCGAAGCAGCAGTCAAGGACGCCGCGGCCAAGTTCGAAGATGCGCTGAAGGATGTACGCGGCATCGACGATGATCGCATCTTGCGCCAGATGCGCGCCGTCATCGGCGCGACGCTGCGCACCAACGCCTTTGCACCACAGGCAAGCGAAGCGCTGGCGTTCAAGATCGAATCCAAGTCCGTCCCGGGCCTTCCGGCGCCGGTGCCCTATCGCGAAATCTGGGTCTACAGCCCGCGCGTCGAGGGCATACATCTGCGCGGCGGCCCGATCGCCCGCGGCGGGCTTCGCTGGTCCGACCGGCGCGACGACTTCCGGACCGAGATCCTCGGCCTGATGAAGGCACAGCTGGTCAAGAACGCAGTCATCGTGCCGACCGGTGCGAAGGGCGGCTTCTATGCCAAGCAGCTCCCCAACCCGGCAGTAGACCGCGATGGCTGGCTGGCCGAAGGTACCGAAAGCTACCGGATCTTCATCCGGTCTCTGCTGTCGGTGACCGACAATATCATCGAGGATAAGGTCGTTCATCCGTCGGACGTCGTCATCACCGACGGCGACGACCCCTATTTCGTCGTTGCGGCGGACAAGGGAACGGCCACTTTCTCCGACGTCGCCAATGCCATCGCGCTCGACCGCAACTTCTGGCTGGGTGACGCTTTCGCCTCCGGCGGGTCCAACGGCTACGACCACAAGGCGATGGGCATCACCGCCAAGGGCGCGTGGATTTCCGTCCAGCGGCACTTCCTGGAGATGGGCATCGACGTTCAGTCTGAACCGGTGCGCGTCGCCGGCTGCGGCGACATGTCGGGCGACGTGTTCGGTAACGGCATGCTGCTCAGCAAGGCGATCAAGCTGGTCGCTGCGTTCGATCACCGCCACATCTTCATCGATCCCGATCCCGACCCGGCGAAGAGCTGGGAGGAGCGCGAGCGCATGTTCGCACTGCCGCGCTCGAGCTGGGACGATTACAACCGCAAGCTGATGTCGAAGGGCGGAATGATCGTCCCGCGCAGCCAGAAGTCGATCGAGCTCACCAAGGAAGCCAGAGCGGCGCTTGGGATCGAAGAGGCGACGATCGATCCGATCAGCCTTATTTCCGCGATCCTGAAGGCCCCGGTCGACCTGCTGTGGTTCGGCGGCATCGGGACCTACATCAAGGCCAGTCACCAGACGCATGCGCAGGTCGGCGACCCGGCCAACGATGCGCTTCGCGTGGACGCCAGGGACGTCCGCGCCAAGGTCATCGGCGAAGGCGCGAACCTCGCGATCAACCAGCCGGCGCGGATCGAGTTCGCCACGTTCGGCGGACGCATCAACACCGACTTCATCGACAATTCGGCGGGCGTCGATTGTTCGGACAATGAGGTCAACATCAAGATCCCGCTCAATCGCGAAATGCGTGAAGGCGGGCTCAAGGAAGAGACCCGCAACAAGCTGCTTTCCGAAATGACGGACGAGGTTGCCGAGCTGGTCCTCGAGGACAATCGACTCCAGTCGCTGGCGCTTTCCATCGCGGAATCGCGCGGCCCGGCCGGTATCCCGGGCTTCGTCCGGTCGATCGAGATGCTGGAATCGCTCGGTCGGCTCGATCGCAAGGTTGAAGGGCTGGAGAGCAGCGATGTCCTGCTCCGCCGGCGTGCCGATGGCCGCGGCCTTACCCGGCCGGAGTTGGCCGTCATCCTGTCGATGTCGAAGATGACATTGCAGGACGCGGCCGAGGAACTGAAGCTAGCCGACGATCCGACGATGGACAGCGAACTGATGGCCGCCTTCCCGGCGCCGATGCAGAAGAAGCACGCCGACGCGATCCGCATCCATCGCCTGCGCCACCAGATCGTCGCCACGAAGGTCGCGAACCGGCTGGTCAATCGGCTGGGGCCGAGCCTGCCTCTCGACATGACCGAGGAAGAGGGTGTCGGCCTGCCGCAAGTGATCGTCGCGTTCCTGGTTGCCGAGCGGCTGCTCGACCTCAAGAGCCTTTGGTCGAAGATCGAACTGGCGCAGCTGCCCGAACCCAAGCGCATCGAACTGTTTGCGATCGCAGCCAAGACCATTCGCGCGCATATCGGCGACGTCATTCGCGCTGCCGCGGGTGACACGAGTGTCGCCCAGGTCTGCGAATTGCTGAGGCCTGGCCTTGAGAAGGTCGGCGCCAAGACGGCGGGTCTGATCCGGGCCGAGGTCAAGGGAGAGTCGGCGGCTCGCCGTACGCAGCTGGCCGAACTTGGGGCGAGCAAGGACATCGTCGACCGCCTCGTCCGGCTTTACGAGCTGGATGGCGTGTTCGGAATTGCGGCCCTTGGCGCACGCAAGGAACTTGACGAGCTTTCCGTCACCCGGGCCTACACCCGCCTTGGAGAGGTGTTGGGCATCGATTGGGCCCAGCAGCAGGTTGCGCGCTACACGCCAAACGACAATTGGGAGCGTTTGCTCGCGGCCGGGTTGATCCGCGATTTCGAGCAGCTTCGGATCGACTTCCTCGGTCGCACGCGCGGTGAGGAGCCGGACGAGAGTGTCGAGCGCTGGGTGGATCGCAATCCCAAGCGGATCGCGCAGTTCCGGGCACTTGTGGAGCGGGCGCGCATGGCCGGTACGGTAAGCGCGCCGATGCTGGCACAGATCGCCAGCCAGGCAAGAATCCTGCTTTCCCGCTAGTGCGCGCCGCAATCTTGGTTCCCGCCCCGGATTATCCGGAGGAATGGGACTGGGCCTATGAGGTCGAGGCGGGCGTGTTGTTGCGCGCCGGCTTCTCGGTCGAAGCGCGTGACTGGACCAGCCCCGGCGACCTTGCCGGGTTCGACCTCGTCATGCCGCTGGTCGCCTGGGGATATCACCAGGATCCGCCGCGCTGGCACGCACTGCTCGATCGATTGGAGCGCGAGGCGGTCCCGACTCTCAACCCGGTACCGCTGCTTCGCTGGAACAGCGACAAGCGCTACCTTGCCGAGCTGGGCAACCAAGGCGTGGCAACGATCCCGACACGGCTGGTCGAGAAGCTCGATGAAGCTGCGATCGCGGACGCCCGGGCTGAATTTGGGGAACGGCTGGTTATCAAGCCGCCGGTCTCGGCATCCGCCTATGGAACCCACCTGCTTGAGTCAGACGACCCGGTTCCGCAGGAAGCTCTCGGCCAGCAGATGCTCGTGCAACCGTTCCTGAGCGCCGTTTCGAGCGAGGGCGAATATTCGATCATGCTGTTCGACGGAAGTTTCAGCCATTCGATTGTGAAGCGCCCCAAGGCCGGCGATTATCGCGTCCAGCCCCATCTCGGCGGCACCGAGCTGCCATGCGAACCGCCCGCCGGGGCGATCGACCTTGCCCATGCCGCCCTGGCCGCAGCGCCGGCGAAGGCCAGCTATGCCCGGGTCGACATGGTGCGCGACAATGAAGGCGAACTGGCGATCATCGAGCTTGAGCTGATCGAGCCAGCCTTGTGGCTGCAGCATGCGCCGGACGGCGGCGCCTCATTCGCTGCTGCCATTCGTTCGGCCTTGCCGCAGAAATAGCCACTGCCGAATTGCTGACGTCAGGTTTGGCGGCCCGCCAGGTGTTTCCAGCCGTTCGACGTCGATGCGGGCTATCAGCGCGTTCACCGGAAGGCGTTCGGCCTGAGAGGCGCGCTCCAACGCCGCCCAGAAGATCGGCTCCAGGCTGATCGAAGTTTCGTGGCCGGCAATGGTCACCGACCGTTTTGTCGGCGACCCCAACGCCATCAATACATGTGCTGCCCGCCGTTGATCGACAGCGTCGAGCCGGTAACGAAGCCGGCATTCTCATCGACCAGGAAGGCCACTCCCCGCGCAATTTCCTCGGCCTTGCCCAGCCGATTGACGGGGATCTTCGCGACGATCTTGGCGAGCACCTCGGGCGGAACCGCAGAGACCATATCCGTGTCGATATAGCCCGGCGCGATCGCGTTCACCGTGACATTGTTGCGGGCACCTTCCTGAGCCAGCGCCTTGGTGAAGCCGTGAATACCGGATTTGGCCGCGGCATAGTTGACCTGGCCGTACTGGCCTGCCTGACCATTGATCGATCCGATGTTGACGATGCGGCCATAGCTGCGGCCTTGCATTCCTTCGAACACCGCCTTGGCCATGTTGAAACAACCGCCGAGGTTAGTGTCGATGACGTCCTGCCACTTTTGATGGTCCATCCGCTTCATGGTCGTGTCGCGGGTGATGCCGGCATTGTTGACCAATACGTCCACCGGACCGAGGTCGGCTTCGACCTTTTGGACGCCGGCCTGGCATGCCTCGAAGTCGGAAACGTCCCACTTGTAAGCGGCAATTCCGGTGCGTTCGGTGAATTCGCGCGCACGCTCGTCGTTGCCAGCATAGTTGGCCGCGACATTCATTCCCATGTTCTTGAGCGCAAGGCTGATTGCCTCGCCGATACCTCTCGTGCCTCCGGTTACGATCGCCACTCGCGCCATGACTCTCTCTCCTGACCTTTTGGTTTTGTTGATTTGCGTTAGGACGCCGGCCACCATCCGGCAAGTTCGCGGCGAATGAGCGCGTCGAGCATCTGCATCCCCTCGTCGCTGTCGTTCAGGCAATCGAGGCGGGCGAAGTCGGCTCCACCGGCCCCGATAAAGGTTTCGCGCCCGCGAATTCCAAGCTCCTCCAGCGTTTCGAGGCAGTCGGCCGAAAAGCCGGGCGTTGCGATCGCAACGCGCTTGACCCCTTGCGACGGGTAGGAGGCGAGCACCATGTCCGTTGCAGGCTGCAGCCATCGGGCACGTCCGAACCGCGACTGGAATGCGACATCGATCGGGAGGTCCAGCTGCCCGCCGAGCAAGTCCGCGGTGGCCTTGCACTGCTCATAATAGGGATCGCCCAGGGTTCGCGTACGCTCCGGCATGCCGTGGAAGCTGAGCAGCAATCGTTCAGGCTTGAATGCCAGCGCATCGAGCTGCCTTTGCAGGTTCTTCGCTAGCGCATCGATGTGCAGCCGGTCGTCGAAATAAGGCGGCAGGATCCGGATGGCAGGCTGCAAGCGCATCTTCGCCAGTTCGGCGAAGGCGGCATCCACGGCAGTGGCCGTCGTGGCGGCACAATATTGCGGATAGAGCGGCGCCAGAAGGATGCGATCGAAACCGTGATTGACCATCTGCGCAATCGCAGGACCGATCGCCGGATTGCCGTAGCGCATCGCAAGGCCGACAAATACATCATCACCCAGGCGTTGCTGGAGCGCGTCCCTCTGCCGCTTGGAGATGGCCATGAGCGGCGAACCTTCATTGGTCCAGATCTGGCGATATGCCTCTGCCGACTTGGCCGGGCGCGTCCGCAAGATCACCCCGTGAAGGACCGGCTTCCAGAGTGTCGCGGGTATCTCGACTACGCGCGGGTCGGACAGGAATTCCGCTAGGTAGCGCCGGACCGCGCCGACATCCGGGGCGTCGGGCGTCCCCAGATTGACCAGCAGCACGCCGACGCTGGTGATGTCTTCCTTCTCGATCGTCATGGCGCGCTCATCGGATCGAACGGCAAATTGCGCAAGCGCCTGCCGGTTCCGGCCGCGATCGCATTGGCGACCGCGGGCGCAAGAACCGCCAGTCCCAGTCCGCTGACGCCGCCGGCGGGTTCGTCGCTTGGGACCAGCTCCACCTCGATCTTGGGAACGTCGTGCAGGCGCTCGAACCCTCGTCCGCGCATGGGGGTGGCTCGCGGCATGCCCGCCACATATTCCGGCGCGGGCACGACGGCGGCCGCCAGCGCCGCGAGCAATCCTCCCTCGATCTGCTGGCGAACCAGCCCCGGGTTGACGATCCGCCCGGCATCGACCGCTGCAACCAGCCGCGACACTTTGATGCGCTGATCGGCGCCGATCGTCGCTTCGGCAAGAAGGCCGATATGCGATCCGTAATGCGTGGCGCAGGCCAGACCCAGATTGCTGCCCGGAGCGCCTCCGTCCCATCCGCCGATGGTTGCGGCCGCCATGATGGCCTTGGCGAGGCGAGGGGCACCCCCCAGCATTCCGATACGGAATGCCAGCGGTTCGGCGTGAAGTGCCCGCGCCAACTCGTCGATGAAACTTTCGGTCGCGAAGGTCAGCATCGCCTCTTCGCCGCCCCGCATATATCCGGTGCGGATTGGAACGTCGGAGGAAATGCCGTCCACGCGGACCGAGGGAAAATCATATGGCGGACTTGCGGCCACCAGTTTGACGCCCGAAGGCTTGCGTTCTTCGGCCCGAGCAATCGAAGCCTCCAGACCCGATGCGCCGACCAGCCTGGAGCTCCAGGCCGAAATTCGCCCATCGCCTGCCGGTAGCGCGGTCATGCGCATCAACATCGGTCCGCGCACGGCGTCATGGTTCTGCGCGGTTGCAGGGGCGAGAGACAGGCTGACCGGCCGCCCGCTATGCTTGGCCATTTCCACCGCGATCGTGATGGCCTCCAGACCGAAGCCACTGCCCGAACCATCTCCGATCGGCATTGGGTAAAGCTCGATGTCGCCTTCCGGCATCCCTGCGGCCGTTGCGGCGGCGGTGCGAGCAAGATCCGGAATTTGCGTCGCCGCCCATACTTCCAGCCGGCCGTTGGCAATGCGTGCCACGGCGGCGGGAGCCTCGAGGGAATGATGCGGCGTCGGGGCGGAATAATAGGTTGCGGCGAGCGGCGTCGAACCCTCCGTCGCTTGGCTATAGTCGCCCCGTTCGAACAGCGGCTCGACCTTGCCATTCGCCATCCGCTCGGTGAGCAGCGCGGCGATATCGCCGGAATCCGTGCCTCCAAAGCGCGGCGCGGCGCGAGTCAGCGCCTTATCTGCCGCCCACCAGGTATGGCCGAGCGCTCCAAGCCATTGATCGCGAACCATGAGGTCGACCAGTCCCTGCTGGCGCCTGCCATTCTCGCGCGAAAAACCGAGCAGCCGGCCGCCCGGCGGCGCCATCCTGACAGAGCCGTAAATCATTCGGGGAAGGCGAACGTCGGACGTGAAGCGGAAACTGCCGTCGGACTTTGCCGGAAGGTCAAGGCGAGGCAGCGCCTGTCCAACCAGTTTGCGGGCTTCCGCCAGCCGTAGGCTGGGACTGTCGGCCGGCCGAAGCCTTGCCGCATCCTCGGCAACCTCGCCAAATCCGACGCGCTTTCCTTCGTGAACGACGAAGCCGCCGTCAGTGTCGCATTCGCTCGAACGGACGCTCCAGCGCTCCGCCGCGGCTTCGCACAGCAAGATGCGAGCGGTCGCCGCGGCCTCGCGCAGCGGCTGTTCGAATGCCCGGACCGATGTTGAACCCGCCGTAACGCGGGTGGTCACATCGAAATCGCGGCCGATGATGCTGTTGAGATAAGCCGAGCCTCTCGGTGCCGGCTCGACAGCAATATTCTCCCACGCTGCACCCAGTTCGTCGGCCGCGATCTGCGCCAGCCCGGTCCAGATGCCCTGCCCGGTCTCGGTCTGCGGGACCGCGACCGTGACACGTCCATCGGTCGCGATCCTGAGGAAGGATCCGAAGACCGGTTCCTTCGCCCTCGGCCGAAGCGGGCTTGCGTCACGCTTCGGCCAGGCCAGGAATGCGACAATCAGTCCGACGCCCGCGCCGCCGCCGATAAGCAGATTCCGGCGAGTGACTTTCGCCAGCTTCACCGGCTAGCCGGCATATTGCTGTTTCAGCATCACACGGTCGATCTTGCCGGTACCAAGCCGTGGAAGCGGCTCGTCCGAAAAGATCATGCGCGCGGGAATCTTGAACGCCGCAAGGCGGCCGTCGAGAAATTCTCGAAGCTCGTCCTCGGTGATGCTGCTGCCTTCGCGCCGGTGAAGGACGGCGACTGCTATCTCTCCCAGGCGCTCGTCGGGAACTCCGAATACGGCGACCTCGGCGATTCCCTCGCTTCCGTATATCGCGGCTTCGACCTCCGCCGCGGAGATATTCTCCCCGCCACGGATGATGATGTCTTTCTTGCGATCGACGATGAACAGATAGCCTTCATCGTCCAGGTAGCCGATGTCGCCCGTCTTGAAATATCCATCCGGTGTGAAGGCCGCCGCGGTCGCTTCCGGATTTCTCCAATAGCCCTTGATATTGGCGGCCGAACCGATGGCGATTTCACCGCGCTCGTTGGCGGGTAGGCGCAGATCGCCTTCGCCGAGAATGGCTATGTCGACAAAGGGGACCTGAGGACGTCCCGTCGAAGCCGGCTTGGCCGCGTAATTGCCCCAGAAGTTGCCGCAGCCGACGGCGTTGGTCTCTGTCAGGCCGTAACCGAGTGCGGGCTGCGTGGCCGGAAAGGCGTTGCGGAGTCGCTCGACATGGGCAACCGGGCGCGGCGCTCCGCCACCGGCGATGTCGGTCAATGTGCTGAGATCGTAATTGTCCCGGTCCGGGTGGTTCATGAGCTCCAGGCTCATCGTTGGAACGCCGACGAAATAGGTGATCCGCTCTTTCTCGATCAGCCTTAGCGCCTCGCCCGCATCCCATTTGGGCATCAGGACCATGCCGCGGCAGATAACGAAGCTGTTCAGCATCACCGGCACCTCGCCGGTGACGTGAAACAGCGGGACGACGACCAGCGTCTTGAGCGGGTTCGGCGGCGGACGACCTTCGGATTCCAGGATTCCACGCAAGGTCATCAATGCCGTCGAATAGGCATAGACGCCGGTCGTCACCGCACGATGCGTCGACACCGCGCCCTTGGCCTCCCCGGTCGAACCCGAGGTGAAGAGGATGGTCGCTTCGTCGTCCGGGGATACTTCGGGCAGCGCTATTTCAGCCGATCCCTCAGCGAGCAGCTCGAGAAAAGCTTCCGGCGTTCGCTTGTCGATCGCGATCGCATCGACCGAACAGGTCGCGCAGGTGGCGGCGATGCGCTGCGCCCTTGGCGCATCCGCAAGCACCAGCTTGGGCTCGGTAAGCTGGAGCGCATGTTCCAGTTCCTCCGGCTGCCACCAGCCGTTGAGCAGGGTTGCGACCGCGCCTGTCTTCACGACCGCCATGTAGGACAGGATCCACGCCGGGCAGTTGCGCATTGCGATGCCGACCCGGTCGCCTTTCGAAATGCCCCGTGCAACGAGGCCGCGCGCCATCTGGTCAGACAGCTTATCCAGCTGGCCGAAGGTCAGCCGTTCCTCACCGGCGATGACCGCGTCGACACCGGCGTAGAGCGCGCAGAAAGTCTTGAAGAAGAGCGGCAGGGTCGCCGGAAAGTTGGCGACGATCGTCCGGCCGGCCTCGTCCTTGTCGAGGATGACCCGGCCACCCGGTCCGGTGACGGCGGCCATTACCGCGTCATATTTCCGGTCAAGGTCAGTCAGAGCCATTCGTCTCTCCTTGGACTTTTGTTGGGGCCACCCTATGAGGCAGCTTCAACAAGGGGAAGCCCAGTATGAGTTTGATTGCAGCATTGGCCGCCAATTCGACTGCGATTGCGTTCCCCGATCTAGGTCTCTCGCCAATCGCGCTCGACCTCGGCTTCTTCCAACTTCGCTGGTACAGCCTCGCTTACCTTGCCGGCATCTTCATCGGCTATTGGTATCTACTCAAATTGCTGAAGCAGCCCGGCGCGCCGCTGGCTCGCCGCCATGCCGACGACCTGGTCTTCTATGCGGCGCTCGGCATCATTCTGGGTGGCCGTCTCGGCTATGTGCTGTTCTACAACCTGCCTTATTATCTCGATCGGCCGCTCGAGATACTGAAGCTGTGGGACGGCGGTATGAGCTTCCACGGCGGCGTCATCGGAACGTCGCTGGGCATCATCTACCTGTCGTGGAAGGAGAAGCTGCAATGGCTTCGGGTCCACGATTATGTCGCCTGCTGCGTGCCCTTCGGCCTGTTCTTCGGACGGATCGCCAATTTCGTGAACCAGGAGCTATGGGGCGCGCCGACCGATGTGCCCTGGGCAGTCCGCTTCGTCGAATCCACGCCCTATGGCGCGGCGCTCGGACCTGCGCGTCATCCAAGCCAGCTCTACGAAGCCGGCCTCGAAGGCCTGCTGCTGTTCGCGATCCTCTGGGCCATGTTCTGGCACAGCAAGGCGCGCTATGAGCCGGGCAAGCTGGTTGGCGCCTTCATCTTCTTTTACGGAATCTTCCGCTTCGGGATCGAATTCATCCGCGAGCCGGATTCCCAGCTGGTCGAATTCGCCAACGCCACGGGCCTCCACATGGGGCAGTGGCTGACCGTCCCGATGATCCTTGGCGGGCTGTACCTGATGGCGACCGCCAAGAAGCGACGTGAGCGGGTGGAACCCATCGCCGGCTCCGCCAGCGTTGCCTGACACGCCGCTGGCGCGTGCGCTCGTCGAGCGCATCCGCAAGGAAGGACCGCTGACCGTCGAGGCCTATATGGAGGCCTGCAACGCTTATTATTACGCGACCCGGGACCCGCTGGGCTCCAGCGGGGATTTCGTCACCGCGCCGGAAATCCACCAGATGTTCGGAGAGCTCGTCGGCGCGGCGCTGGCCGATGTCTGGATAAGGGCGGGAAAACCGGCGGACGCTGTTTATGTAGAGCTCGGTCCTGGTCGCGGCACATTGGCGAACGACGCGCTTCGGGTGCTGCGGCGGGCGGGTTTCGAGGGCGAGGTCCATCTAGTTGAGACGAGCCCTGCGCTGCGCGAGGCGCAGGCAAAACTGCTCCCCGAGGCAATTTTTCACGACGATCTGGCCACGCTGCCCGAGGCTCCGCTGCTGCTAGCCGCCAACGAATTCTTCGACGCCTTGCCCGTGCGGCAATTCATCGGGGAACGGGAACGTCATGTCATTCTCGCGGCCGGCGGCTTCGCCTTCGATCGCGACGGACCAATTGTCGAGCGCTCTCCGGCAAGGGTGGAAGTGGCCGATCAATTGGCCGGCCATATCGCCCGGAATGGAGGCGCGGCGATCATCATCGATTATGGCTATACCGAGGAAGAGGTCGGCGACACGCTGCAGGCGGTCCGGGGGCACCGTTTCTCCTACGTCCTCGACCATCCCGGCGAGCAGGACCTGACGGCGCATGTCGATTTCGCCTCGCTTGCCGATGCGGCGCGGCAGGCTGGTGCGACCCCAAGCCGGGCCGTCAGCCAGGGGACTTGGCTCGAAACGCTCGGCATCGCCGCCCGTGCAATGGCCTTGGCGGCGAAGAATCCGCAGGATACGGAAAGCATATCCGCCGCTCGGCGGCGTCTGTGCGATGAGGGTGAAATGGGGCGACTTTTCAAGGTGTTGGCGATTCGCGTGCCGTCCTGGCCGGATGTGGCGGGGTTGGGGTCATGACGGTCGCCTATCGCATGGCCACCCGAGACGATGCGACAGCGCTGTCCGAAATCGGCGCGCAGACCTTTACCGATACGTTCGGGCATCTCTACCAGCCCGAAGACTTGGAAATCTTTCTCCAGAATCATTCGCCCGCCAATTGGGTGAAGGAACTGGGCGATCCCGCCTTCAAAGTGCGGGTTGCCGAACGCGGCGGCCGGCTGGTCGGCTATGTGAAGCTAGGGCCGCCGCACCTGCCGTTCGAACCGCGCGGGGAAGCCGCGGAGCTACGCCAACTTTACGTCATCGAGGAAATGAAGGGGCAGGGCATCGCCCATGAACTGATCCAATGGGCGATAGAGCGCTCGCGCGATCAGGGCGCGGACTTCCTCTATCTTTCCGTGTTCACCGAGAACCATCGCGCCCGGGCCTTCTACGAGAAATATGATTTCGAGCCCGAGGGCACCTACGCCTTCATGGTCGGCAATCATGCTGACGAGGACATTGTGATGAGACTCAAGCTGTGAGTCTCGACATCGTCCGATCAGGTCTGCTGGATGGCGTGGAGCACGGGTTTTTCGGACGCAAGGGTGGGGTGTCGAAGGGCGCGGTTGCCGGGCTGAACTGCGGGCTTGGTAGTGACGATGACCCAATTGCCGTCGAGACAAACCGAAGGCTGGCGGCGGATGCAATCCTTCCCGGCGCCCCGCTTGCCAGCGTCTATCAGATCCACTCTCCTACCGCAGTGATCGTTACCGAAGCGACGTCGAACGATGAGCGGCCGAAAGCCGACGCGCTGGTCACCGACCGGAAGGAGCTGCTGCTCGGCATTGTCACCGCCGACTGTGCCCCAGTGCTGCTGGCGGACGTCGAAGCGGGCGTTATCGCTGCCGCCCATGCCGGCTGGCGAGGTGCGACGGCTGGGGTAACCGACCAGGCGATCGCAGCGATGATTTCGCTCGGGGCAAAGGTCGAGCGTATTGCGGCAGCGGTCGGGCCATGCATCGCCAAGGCCAGCTACGAGGTCGACCATGACTTTGCCGAACGCATCATGGCCGACGATCCGGAAAATGACCGGTTCCTCGGCGAAGGACCGACCGGAAATCCGCATTTCGACCTGGAGGCCTATGTCGTCGCGCGCCTTGCCGCGGCCGGCGTTCGGCGGATCCAGGCGACGGGCCTCGACACCTACCAGCTCGAGGATCGCTACTTCAGCTATCGGCGGGCGACCCACCGCATCGAACCAACTTATGGCCGGCAGCTGAGTTTGATTGGGCTGGCCAGCTAGCGCGCCGCTGCCCCAGCGGCTAATGCGCCGTCGCAAGGAGATTATCAGTGACCGAGAGCCGCCGCCCCAAGGACGTCGAAACCCATATCGGCGATCATAAGCTTGATCCGTCGACCTTGATGATGGGCTATGGGTTCGATCCCGCGCTGAGCGAAGGTTCGCTGAAGCCGCCGATCTTCCTCACTTCGACCTTCGTTTTCGAAACGGCTGCTGACGGTAAGCGCTTCTTTGAAGGCATCACGAACAAACATGGGTCTGGCGGCAAGGCCGAGGGGCTGGTCTATTCGCGCTTCAACGGTCCGAATGCAGAGATCCTCGAGGATCGGCTCAAGATCTGGGAAGATGCCGAGGCCGCTCTGACCTTCTCCAGCGGCATGACCGCGATCGCGATCCTGCTCCTGACCTTCGTACGCCCCGGCGACGTGGTCGTTCACTCCGGCCCGCTCTACGCCGCAACCGAAACCATCATCAACAAGATCCTGACGCAGTTCGGGGTCCACTATATCGACTTCCCGGCCGGCGCGACCCGCGAGGAGCTGGATGAGGTGATGGCGAAGGCCAAGGCTAAGGGCCGCGTCGCGCTCATCTATCTCGAAAGCCCGGCCAACCCGACCAATGCCCTGGTCGACGTCGAGGCAGTCGCGGCCGCTCGTGCCGCGGCATTCGGCGGGGAAGCTGAACTGCCGCCGATCGCGATCGACAATACCTTCCTTGGTCCACTTTGGGCGAAGCCGCTGGCCGACGGCGCCGATATCAGCGTCTACAGCCTTACCAAATATGCGGGCGGCCATAGTGATCTCGTCGCGGGCGGCCTGGTCGGCAAGCAGGCGCTGCTCGACAAGGTCCGGCTGATGCGCAACGTCATGGGCGGCATCTGCGATCCCAACACCGCCTGGATGCTGCTTCGAAGCCTCGAAACGCTCGAACTGCGCATGACCCGCGCCGGCGAGAGCGCGGAGAAGGTCTGCGAATATTTGCGCAACCACCCCAAGGTCGAAAAGGTCGGCTATCTCGGCTTCCTCGAGGCCGGGTCGCGGCAGGAGGACATCTACAAGCGCCATTGCACCGGCGCCGGGTCGACCTTCTCCCTCTACCTGAAGGGCGGGGAGCGCGAGGCATTTGCCTTCCTTGATGCGCTCAAGATCGCCAAGCTGGCGGTCAGCCTGGGCGGCACCGAAACGCTTGCCTCGGCTCCTGCGGCAATGACCCACCTCTCCGTCCCCGAAGAGCGCAAGGCCGCGCTTGGGATCAGCGACAATCTTGTCAGGATTTCGATTGGTGTTGAAAAGGCGGAGGACCTGATCGCCGATTTCGAGAATGCGTTGAAGGCAGTCTAGGGGGAGTCAGTATGGCGCGTGAGGCCCGCGGGGAATGTCCGTCGTGCGGAATGCCAATTCCATTTTCCCGGACCATCAAGCGGCGCAGCGAACAATTTGAGTGCCAAGGATGCGGTACGACCTTGGTGCTGGCCAAGGTCAACATGCTGGTCCTGTTGCCGCTGATCGCGATCGCGCTGCTTGCATCAAAACTGGGTGGGTTCCTTGCGTTCGCTGCGATCCTCATGCTGATCGCGGTTGCGGACTGGAAATTGGCGAGAACTTGCATCGCCAATAGCGAAGACCGCTCCTAGCCCCAGTCCTCGCAGCGCCAACCGCGCTCGTTGGCCAATCGCGCAAGCCGGTCGTGCGGGTTCACCGCGACCGGCTCGTCCGCCCATTCGAACGCCGGCTTGTCGCTGGCATGGTCCGAATAGAAGCGGACATGGCCTCGCTCCAGCCCGCTTGAGGCGA
Source organism: Sphingomonas caseinilytica (assembly GCF_023516455.1). Taxonomy (GTDB): domain Bacteria; phylum Pseudomonadota; class Alphaproteobacteria; order Sphingomonadales; family Sphingomonadaceae; genus Sphingomicrobium; species Sphingomicrobium caseinilyticum. The sequence goes on from NZ_JAMGBA010000002.1 coordinate 696,641, forward strand.
GCCAGGCCTGGATCATCCGCAATTTCGCTGGCCCATAGCAATTCTCGCCGTCGATCTTGGCGTGGACCCGCTCGTCGAGGCCTAGGATCGAATTGGTCCCGATGCAGTCGTCGAAGCCCAGACGTTCGGCGATTTCGCGCGAATAGAAACGGTAGCTAGCTGTCGCCATTACCACCCGCCGGCCTTCGGCCTTGTCGTGCGCGATCGCTTGAACGGCGCCAGGGCGGATGTTTGACGACAGCATCTTTTCGGCAAAGCTCTCCACGAGCGGCTTCAACTCGCTCGGGTGGCGATTATGGCCCAGCAGCAGCCGGTGGTTGATTTCCTTGAGCTTCCCGCGATCGATCAGCTTCAGGACATAGGCTAGCATCGACGCGACCACGAACGGCAACAACAGAAGCCGCAACGGCGCGCGCCGCATCGCGCAATGGATCAGGAACGGCGTGTAGGTTGCGCGCCGGGTTACCGTCCGGTCCATGTCGTAGATCGCAAGGTCCCTCACGCGCGGCCCTCGAGAATGGCGCTGACCAAAATGTGATCCGCAGGCTTGTCGACATCGACAGCTGCCAGCGGGTCGGCAAGTTCAACCTTACGGATATCGAGCTCCAGTCGCTTTCCAACAGACGCCAAGGTTTGATCCAACGTTCGAAGCTTCAAAACGGCACCCACGAACAGGGCCGGGCCGAGCGATGCAATCATCCGCCAGCCTTTCTTGCGATCCTGTTCGACCGATCGCCACAGAGCCACGGCCTTGGCGGCATCGGCGCTTCCGAAGGCAAACAGGTTTGCGCCGGAATATGATCCGCGCCTGAAGCCAAGCCAGGTCCGTTTCGTATTCGGCAACCGCGCCATGAGAGGCCGCTTCTCGACCAGGCCGATCGCGAGCTCGGCGCCTTCCGCCTTTGCGCAAAAATCTGCGATCATTGCCGGCGACAGCAGCGCATGGTCGGCCGTGGTCACCAACAGCGGAAAATGGGTTGCCGGGTTCGCCAGAATGGCTTCCAGTGTAGAGGCGATGGTATCGCCGGAAGCCGCGACCTTGAGCCGCGAATTGGCCGGCAGGACCTTGGCGATCCGATCCGGCTGTTGGGCCAGGACGCTCACCGCCAATATTTGCGGCGACAGCAGCAGGGCATTCACGGGCCGCGCAACCATCGGGATCCCGCCGACCGGTATCAGTGCCTTGAGATCGGTCCCATGTTGCTCGGCAAACTTATCGCGGCCCGGCCTCGAACCGGCCAGAACGACGGCTGTCCAGCCCTTCATCCCAGCCAGCTCACGATCGGACGGCCGCGGTCTGCCCGGGCATTCGCCTGGGCCAGCCGGACGGCATGGAAGATCAGGGACAGGATCGTCCAAAGGGCGACAAGTTCGATCCCAAGATCGGGGAGGCCGAGTGCCAGGCAGAAGACGAGTATCACCATGTTGGGATTGCGGCGCGCGGTGATCAGGCGGAACTGGCTGTCGATCCGCCGCCAGACATGGATATGCATGCCGTAGCGGCGCATGAAGAGGCCTTCGATGACGCGCTGAGCGACATAGCCGAAGACGATCGCTCCGATGATCAGCATCTCATAGACCGGCTCGAACGGGCGGCCATATAGCTTCAGCCCTTCCGCCCAGGCCCACCACCAGAAGGGCGGGTGGACGAGATCGACGCCGTGGTCGAAGATATTGCCCCATTTGGACGATTGGCCGGTGCAGCGCGCCAGCTTTCCGTCGACCGTATCGAGCACCATGAAGCCGAAGCCGGCCAGGACTCCGGTCCAATACCAGGCGTTCCAGAACAGGACGAAGGCGGCAAGGCACAGCGCGGCGCCGATGCCCGTTACCATGTTAGGCGACATTCCGGCCTGGGCCGCCCAGCGGGTGAGATAGAATGCGAGCCGCCGCCACAGATAGAGCGTCAATATGTCGGTGACGCCCTTGTAGCTGGCGTCATAGGCGGCGCGTTCGGCCGGTTCGGGATTGGCCGGGTCGAGCCGCATGACAAAGGGCCGGTCCCGCTTCCGCAACTTCCTGTAGCTGACTTCCGCCGTGTCGGCGTCCAGCCGGTCGAGCGAACCTCCGTCATAGGTTCCGCCCGCCAGCATGGCCGAAATCACCGCTGCCGCATCGCCATCGGCAGGCACATGGGCCAGGACCGGGTGTCCGTCCTTGGTCAGCACCGCACCGGGCGAACGAGCGAGGGTGACCAGCCACTCGGGGTCCCAGGTCCAATTAAGGTCGGCGTAGATCGTGGTCCGGCCCGGCTGAGCCCCGTTCGCGGGTTCCACCCCGGCCTTTACTGCCAGCGCGCGCGCGCGATCGGCCGCGTCCATGCCGAACGCCCGGGCGGGATTGTCACCGACCGTTACGAATAGCGGTTTTGCGTCAACAGCATTGGTCATTTCTGTTGCGCTATAGGACAAGAACCGCGGCAACAAAGTGGCAAGCTGAGACTGGGCTTGTGGCTTCCGGCGATTTCGAGCAGGTTCCCGGCCCATGACGGCTGCGCCCACCACTGCCGATGCCGCACCAGATGCAAACGTTTACCGTTGCGTCGGATCGATCACTATTTCGCGTGCCGCTTCCACCCAGCGGGAGATCGATGCGGCGCCGGATCCGCTGGTCCTCGACCTCAGCGGAGTCGAGAAGATGGATACGGTGGGGGCGTGGGTCATCTATCGCGCCGTCCGCGACCGCGGTGCCAAGATCGTTGGCGCAAAGGGAGACGTGGCGGCGCTGATCGAGCGCGCGCCGGAATTTGACCACCCAGCGCAAGTTCGGCCCGAGGAACGGCCCGGCCATCTGCGGGTCATGGAAGAAATCGGCGGCTGGGTCGTCGAAGCCGGACAGACACTGGTCGGACTTGTTTCCTTCCTCGGGGCGGTACTGATCGGCTTTTACGACGTCATTCGCCACCCGAGGCGCATTCGGTGGACGGCGGTCATCTCTCGTTTCGATCTGGTTGGGGTCCGCGCGCTCGGAATCATCGGCCTGATGAGCTTCCTGATTGGAATCGTCGTCGGACAACAGGGGGCGGTTCAGCTCGAACAGTTCGGTGCCGAGATCTACACGATAAACCTCATCGGCCGGATCACCGTTCGAGAACTTGGCACGCTTATGACGGCAATCATGGTCGCGGGCCGGTCCGGATCGGCCTTTGCCGCGCAACTCGGCACGATGAAGATCACCGAGGAAATCGATGCGATGCGAACGATCGGCGTTTCGCCGATCGAGGCACTGGTCCTGCCGCGAATGGCAGCTGCCGTCATCATGATGCCGTTGCTCGCCTTCTACGCCATGCTGATGTCTCTATTGGGCGGCGGCATCTATGTCTGGGCGGACCTTGGAATTCCGCCACTGACCTTCATTCAACGACTTCAGGAAGTGACCCCGCTCCGCGATCTTTGGGTGGGGCTGATCAAGGCCCCGGTATTCGGGTTCATTATCGCGCTAACCGGCTGCTTCCAGGGGATGCAGGTTGAGGGCAATTCAGAAGAAGTCGGTACGCGAACCACCAATGCCGTCGTCCAGGCAATTTTCCTTGTGATCGTCATCGACGCCGTGTTCGCGGTCTTCTTTTCCCAGATCGGATGGATATGAGCTCGGAAACGATCATCACGATCCGGGGGCTCAAGAACAGCTTCGGTGACCAGATAATCCACGACGACCTGGACCTCGATGTTCGCCGAGGCGAAATCTTGGGGGTCGTGGGCGGATCGGGCACCGGCAAATCCGTACTGATGCGTTCGATCATCGGCCTTCAGATTCCCGATGCCGGAGACGTTCAGGTCCTGAACGAGAATATGATCGGCCGCGAAGAGGATGAGGCGAAGAATATCCGGCGGCGCTGGGGCGTATTGTTCCAGAACGGCGCTTTGTTCTCGACGCTGACCGTGGCGGAGAATGTCGAGGTTCCGATCCGGGAATATTTCCCCTTCATCAAACCTCCGCTGCTGGACGAGATCGCAAGCTACAAGATCGCGATGTCGGGGCTTCCGGCCAATGCCGGCCCGAAATTCCCGTCGGAACTATCGGGCGGGATGAGGAAACGCGCAGGCCTCGCAAGGGCCCTGGCGCTCGATCCCGAACTTCTGTTTCTTGACGAGCCGACTGCCGGGCTGGACCCGATCGGTGCGGCCGCGTTCGACGATTTGATCATGGCGCTGCAGAAACGGCTGGAGCTAACGGTTTTCCTGATCACCCATGACCTTGATACCCTATGGGCGATCTGTGACCGGGTTGCGGTCCTCGCCGACAAAAAAGTGGTCGCTGTCGGAACGATTGAAGAATTGCTCGCCTTGGACCATCCTTGGATTCAAGAATATTTTAACGGGCCTCGCGGACGCGCCGCGGCTGCCGGGTTGAAGGGGCACTAGCGCCGATGGAAACGCGTTCGAACTATGTACTCGTCGGAAGCGTCACGCTCGCGCTGCTGGTCGGCCTGTTGATCTTCATTGTTTGGCTCGCCGGCTTGTCGAACAAGGCGACCAAATGCTTCGACATCTACTTCAGTCAGGGCGTAGGCGGGCTCAACAAGGGGTCTTCCGTTAATTATCAAGGCGTCCCGGTCGGACAGATCGAAAAGATCAGCCTGCTGCCTGACCGGCCGGAATTCGTCTGGGTCAGGATTCAGGTCGACTCCGAAACGCCGGTGCTTCAGGGCACCACCGCGCAGATCAAGGGCGTCGGCTTCACCGGCGTTAGCGAAATCGCGTTGGAAGGCGCGGTCAAGGGCGGCCAGCCGCTGACCCAGGTCGGTCCTCAGGGATGCCCGGTCGTTCCCGCCAGCTCCGGCGGGCTGGGAGCGCTACTGAACTCCGCTCCGGAACTGATCGACCGCATCCAGCGCCTGACCGAGCGACTGACCGAGCTTCTGTCCGACAGGAACCAGAACAGCATTTCCGACATCCTCGAGAATGTCGAAAAGACCACCGACGTGCTGGCGCAGCGCGCGCCCGACCTTGCCGACGCGATCGGTGACGCGCGCATTGCCGCTCGCCAGGCTGGAATCACGGCGCAGCGGGTCGGATTGCTGGCGGACAGCACCAACCGCCTGGTCAACGAGCAGGGCAAGCCGGCGGCCGAGGATCTTCGCAAGGCGATTGCGGCGGTCCAGCGTTCGGCCGAAAATCTCGACGCAATGGTCGCCGACGCGCGGCCTGGCGTCCAGAATTTCAGCAAGAACACATTGCCCGAAGTAAATCACCTGGTTCGCGATCTTCGCGAACTATCAACCTCCTTAAGGGGCTTTTCCGAACGCCTTGAGGGAGAGGGCATCGGCGGTGCCTTGGGTCCCGAGGAACTGCCTGACTACAAGCCGGGGAAGAAGCAATGAGCCGAACGTTGCGTGTAGTGGCGCCGATTGCGCTGGCGCTCAGCCTGACCGGCTGCATGGGAGGATTGCTTGGCGGAGGCGAGACGCCGCCCTGGCTGCTGACCCTTACCCCTCAGGCGCCTGCTACGGAGAATGTCGTTCGCACGGCCGGACCCGGAGAAGCAGTGACGATCGCCGTGCCGGTCATTCCCAAGGAAATCCGGACGACCCGGGTTCCGGTTCACTCCGGGCCGATTGCCATCGCCTATGTCGAGGATCTGACCTGGGTCGACACGCCGGACCGTCTGTTCCAGGACCTCTTGAGCGAAACGGTTACCAGGATGACCAACCGCGTCGTCCTCGATCCCAACCAGGCTTCGCTCGATCCGGGCCTGACTATCACCGGCAATCTTACTCGCTTCGGCTATGACGAGCAGGAAGGCGCGGTGATCGTGCGTTACGATGCGGCGATGGCACGGGCTGGCGGGTCTGCGGTCACGACCCGGCGCTTCGAGGCCCGCGAACCGGCCGACGGTACTGCCGCCACGGTCGCGCCAGCGATAAACGCCGCCGCCAATCGGGTGGCCATGGAAGCCGCGCAGTGGGTTGCCGGCAGCTAAGGAGCTAGCCGAGGCTTTTCGACGCCTGTTCGTAAACATCCCGGGAAATTCCGGGCGTGGCGACAATGCGATCCAGTTCCGCCCGCATCAGGCCCGCTCGACCGGACTCGAACCGGCGCCAACGGCCCAGCGACGGCACCTGACGGGCCGCGACCTGCGGATTCATCCGGTCAACCTCCAGGATCATGTCGGCCACGAAGCGATAGCCACGGCCGGACGGATGGTGGAAGGCCCACTGGTTGGCGGCGAAATTGCCGACCAGAGCCCGCCAGCGATTGGGATTGCGAATGCCGAAATCCTCGTGCCGGGCGAGCGCCTCGACCACATCGATCGTGTCGGTTCGCTGGGCAGCCGCCTGCAGCGCGAACCATTTGTCCAGAACCAGGCTGTCGTTCTTGTAGCGCTGGTAGAAGTCGGCAAAAGCGGCTTCGCGTTCAGGGCCCTCGAGGCTTGTCAGCACGGACAGTGCCCCCTGCCTGTCCGTCATATTGTCGGCACGGTCATATTGGGCCTTGGCCATGGCCAGCCCCCGATCGCGATCGCCGCCGGCCAGAAGCCAAAGCGCAACTGTCTTGAGCTTACGAACACCCTTCGCCGAAGCCGACAAGTCATCGCCCGCGGCAATGGCGGATTGCGCCTGCGCCAGTTCGGAAGCGAGCTCGGATCCGATCGCCGTCCTGAGTGACTCGCGGCTGCGGTGGATCGCGTCGGGATCGACCAGATCCATCCGGTCGCCGATCAGACCCTCGCTGGGCAGCAACAGCGCTTCACCCTTGAATGCCGGATCCAGCTCGTTCGAGCGCAAGGTACCGCGAATTGCCGCAACCACCGCCGACGGGTCCGCCGGTCCGCTTCGAGTTCCCTCGATCAGAGAGCGGTACATCAGCTCCTGGCAGGCCTCGTAGCGGGCGAATGGATTGGCATCGATTTCGGCCAGCTTCTCAAGGTCCCCGTCCTGCCGCTCGACGGCGAGCATGACGGGCGCGGAAAAATCGCGGTTGATCGACAGGAGCGGCGATTCGTCGATGCCGAAGAAGGAAATGCTCTCCTCATCGTCGTTCAGTAGGATGAGCCGCTCTTCGCCGACCGTGGCTCCGCTGTCCTTGCCGATCAGCGCGACGTTCAGCGGGATGACCATTGGCTGTTTGTCGGCCTGCCCCGGGGTATTCGGAATGCGCTGGCGAAGCTTCAGAGTCGCGGATGCGGAGGTTGGATCATAATCCAGCTTTGCGGCGACCTGAGGCGTTCCGGCCTGACTGTACCAGAGGCGAAACTGGGAGAGGTCAACACCGCTCGCATCTTCCATCGCCTTGACGAAGTCCTCGCAAGTCACCGCCTGCCCGTCATGCCGGTCGAAATAGAGGTCGCTTCCTTTGCGAAAGGCCTCTTCGCCAAGGATCGTCCGCATCATCCGGATGACTTCGGCGCCCTTGTTGTAGACCGTCGCCGTGTAGAAATTGGTGATCTCGATATAGCTTTCCGGCCGGACCGGATGCGCCAGAGGACCGGCATCTTCCGGGAATTGGGCGGCGCGGAGCAGCCGGACGTCTTCGATCCGCTTGACCGCGGCCGAGCCCATGTCGGCCGAAAATCCTTGGTCGCGGAAAACGGTGAACCCTTCCTTCAGGCTCAGCTGGAACCAGTCGCGGCACGTGACGCGGTCGCCCGACCAGTTGTGAAAATATTCGTGCGCAACGACACCAGCGATATTGTCAAAGTCGACATCGGTCGCGGTATCCTGATCGGCCAGGACGTAGCGCGAATTGAAGATGTTGAGGCCCTTGTTCTCCATCGCGCCGAAGTTGAAATCGTCGACAGCGACGATGTTGAACAGGTCGAGGTCATATTCCCGGCCATAGACGTCCTCGTCCCAGCGCATGGCTGCCTTCAGGCTGTCCATGGCGTGCGCGGTCTTGGGGAGGTCGCGCGTACGGACCCATATGTTGAGCGCGACTTCGCGGCCGCTCATGGTGGTGAAGCGGTCGCTGTTGGCGGCAAGATCGCCCGCGACCATCGCAAACAAATAGCTCGGCTTGGGGAAGGGATCTTCCCACTTCGCCCAGTGACGCCCTACTTCACCGTCACCGCTGCCAATCAAATTGCCGTTCGCGAGAAGGATCGGGAAACGCGTCTTGTCGGCGCTCATCCGAACCGAATAGCGCGACAGTACGTCCGGGCGGTCCGGGTGAAATGTAATGCGGCGAAATCCTTCGCTCTCGCATTGGGTGCAGAGCAAACCGCCGGAAGAATAAAGCCCCATCAGCTTGTTGTTCGCGGCGGGCGAAATTTCGATTTCGGTCTCGACCGTGGCGTCGTCGCCCTCCAGCTCAATGACCAGCGTGCCGCTGTCTAGGCTCCACGGCGCCTCCGCGCCATCGACACGGACGGCCAGCGGCTCCAGCCCTTCTCCGGCAAGCCGGATCGCCCGGTTGTGATCGCCATTGCGGACAAGCTTCAGCCTCGACCGCACCTTCGTCCGGTCCGGGTCCAGTTCAAACTCAAGCCTTACCTCGGGCACCAGCCAGTCGGGCGGGCGATAATCCTTGCGGAAGATGGCGACATGCTCCGGAGCGGCCGGGGCTTCGGGATGGACAAGGACGTCGGTCATATCGACCAAGCTAGGCGGCGTCGGGCGCAGTCACAAGCGTGGGCCGGCGCCGCCGGGCGAGTGCCAGGAGCATTCCGCCGAGCGACAGGACCGCTCCGGCAATGGCGAGCGTGCTCCATTGGTAGTCCTCGAAGACGGTCGACAAGCTCATCGCGATGACGGGAACCAGCACGCTCGAATAGGCCGCCTTGCCGGGCCCAATCTTGCGAACGACCGGGAAATAAAGGGCGAAGCAGAGCACTGAACCGAATAGCGCCAGATAGATGACACCAGCCCAATAGCCGAGCCGGGCCTCGAACACCGGCGGTCCGGCAACGGCGAAGGCAAGGCAGATATCGATGACCGCTCCGATGGCCATGGACCATGCGAGCAGCGCGAGCAGCGGATGGCGCCGCGCTTCCTCACCAGCCTGGTAGACATTGGCGGACGAGGCTCCCAGCAGCCCTGCAAGGGTGAAGGCGAGACCGATTGCGATATCTCTCCCCGCCAGCGGACTGCTCCGCAATTCGTGGATGAATAGCAGTGCGACGCCGCCTACCGCGACCAGCCCTGCCCAGAGGAAGCGGGCGTTGGGCTTCTGGCCGAGGAAGGCCCAGGCCAGCAGGCTGTTGGGGATCAGGAGCAGCGCGAACACCGTCGCGACGACGCCGGAGGTGATGAAGCGCTCGGCCATATAGACGCTGTTGAAGTTCAGGCTGAACTGGGTGACCCCGATGACCAGCGCCGCGATCAGGCCGCCGCGGTCCATTTTCAGGGACTGGCCCTTCCATTTGGCGACGAGGGCCATGGCGATGGCGGCCAGGACGAAGCGGTAGGCGACCGACCATTGCGGCGGGACGCTTCCGATCTGGTCGCGAATGACGATCCATGTCGAACCCCAGACGCCGGTGAAAATGACGAACGGGATGATGATCGACGAGTCGAATCGCGTCGTTTCGGAGTTATCCCTATTCACAAGGCTCGGATTGCGGCGGCGAGCTGCCCAACCGCTTCCATATTCTGGTCCCAGCTGGTCACGAACCGAACTTCGCCCGGCCCCCAGTCGTAGAAGTCATAGCCCTTGGCACGGAGCGAGGCTGCCTCTTCCGGGGTCATGCGGACGAACAATTCATTGGCCTCGACCGGGTAGACCAGACGCTCGCTGCCCGCCGCTTCGGCCAGCGCCGCCGCAGCTGCATTGGCCGCCCGCGCATTGGTCAGCCAAAGGTCGTTCTCAAGCATCGCTAGAATCTGCGCGGCCAGGTAGCGGCCCTTGGACTGCAGATGCCCGGCGCGCTTGCGAAGTCGCGGCACGACCTCGGCCTTGGCCGGGTCGAAGAAGACCAGTGCTTCCGCATTCATTCCGCCATTCTTGACGAAGCCGAACGACATGACATCGACCCCGGCTCGCCAGGTGAGATCGGCGGGGTCCGCGCCGGTGAAGGCGACGGCATTGGCGAAGCGCGCTCCATCCAGGTGGAAGCCAAGGCCGCGCCGCTTGGCGACTTCGCCAAGCGTGGCGACTTCGTCGGCGCGATAGCTCAGGCCATATTCAGTGGCATTGGTGATCGACAGCGCCGAAGGCTGGACCTGGTGGACGTCGTCGCGAACACGCTCGCAGGCGTCATTGACGGTTTCCGGCGTCAGCTTGGCGCCTTGGCCCGGCAACAGCGTCAGCTTGGCGCCGTGGGTGAAGAAACCCGGTGCACCGGCTTCATCGACTTCGATATGCGCCATTTCGTGGCACAGGATGGAGCCGTGCGGAGGGCAAAGCGCGGCGAGGCCGAGGCAGTTCGCTGCCGTCCCCGTCGATGCCCACAAGGCGCGGACCGACTTGCCGAACAAGTCGGAAAAGGCGCCATCGAGCCGCTCGGACCATTGATCGCCGTCATAAGCGGTGTCGAGGCGGTTTGCCGCAACCAGCGCTTCCATCACTTGCGGGCAGGCGGGTGCGGCATTGTCGGAGAAGAAGCGCATGGCGGCGACGAATGGCGGCGTGCGAGCGATGCGTCAATGTGAGGAAATACAATCCCTCCGGGGGATTTTCGTCCTCGCCAGTCCCCCGGACTGGCTGTGGGCGAAAATGGTGCTGCCGGTGAGGATTGAACTCACGACCTCAGCCTTACCAAGGATGCGCTCTACCACTGAGCTACGGCAGCATGTCGGAAGGACGGCGGCCTAATGGCGGCTCGCCGCCGGTCCGTCAACCCGCTTGCGTGGGGCATCGGTGAATATTAGCGGTTCGGGCCGATGACGAAGGAAAACCCGGACAGGGCCGAGAGGCTGGCAGCGGCCCTGCGCGAGAATCTGAAGCGCCGGAAATCTCAGGCGCGCGACGCTCAACCGAATAAGGAAGCGACCCCGGCGGCCAAGGAATAGCCGAGGTCCAGCCCGCGGTTCACCGCGACACGCGGCCCGAGGAGGTAAAGGCAGGCCAGGGTCCAGCCCAGCGCCACCAAGCCTAGTGGTTTTGCGAGCACTCGCATTTTGCGGACCATCTGTAATTCCCCCGACCAACAAGACCGCTCAGCGCGGCCGATGCTCCGTACCCTCGCCCGCAGTGATAAAAAGGGCAAGCGCCGAACCGTCGATATCCGCCGTATGCCAGGCGCCGGCGGGATTGATGGCATAGTCGCCAGGCCCGAGCGCGACGCTTGCCTTGCTTCCGTCGGCCATTTCCTGATGCAAAATCATCGAACCCTCGATGCAGGCAACAACCTCGTCGCCGACCGGGTGCATCTCCCACATCGCCCAGCTTTCATCGAACCGGTAAAGGCTGACCAGCCTGCCTTCCCGACCATCCGCGGCAGCGCGACGGCCATATTCGTCATACCATTCCATCCCGGTGAACTCGGGTTGGGCAACTGCCGTCGCCCCCAGGCCGAGATGGATGGGATAGGTGTAGAGAGACCTGGCAGCCGTCATCGCCTTCCTCCTGAACGAACAGGGAAAGGTTAAGCCAGCGCCATCAGCCGGTCAAAGCGGTTCACAGGCTTTTTCAAGCCATTCACGGTCATCGCCTGATAGCTGGGGACCGATCAGCGCCAACACCTGGGCGTGATAGTCATTGAGCCAATCGAGCTCCCGGTCCGACAGCATCGACTTGTCGATCAACTTCTTTTCGATCGGAACGAAGGTCAATGTCTCGAACCCGAGCACTTCCTTGTCCGCGCCTGGTACGTCCTTCTCCACGACCAGCACCAGATTCTCGATCCGGATGCCATACTCGCCGGGCTTGTAGTAGCCCGGCTCGTTCGAAAGGATCATGCCGGGCTGAAGCGGTTCGTCGCCTCCGGATTGCGAGCTTCCGACCGGCGAGATCCGCTGTGGACCTTCGTGCACAGCCAGGAATGCGCCGACGCCATGACCGGTGCCGTGGGCATAGTCGCAGCCTGCTTCCCACAGCGGGCGTCGGGCGAAGCTGTCCAGCTGAGATCCGCGCGTACCCTTCGGGAAATGCGCCGTCGCGATTGCGATATGCCCTTGAAGCACCCGCGTGTTGCGGTCGATCATCTCCGCCGTCGGTTCGCCGACCGGAACTGTCCGGGTGATGTCGGTCGTGCCGTCCTGATACTGGCCGCCCGAATCCACGAGGTAGAGCGTGCCCGTGGTAAACGGCAGGTTGGTTTCAGCCGTGCCCTTGTAATGCGGCAGGGCGCCATTCGGCCCGAAGGCCGAGATCGTATCGAAGCTGAGATCGCGAAGGCCGCCCAGGTCTTGGCGAAGGCTCAGCAACTTGTCGGAGGCGATCATTTCATCGAGCCCACCCTTGGGCGCTTCCGTTTCTATCCAGCGCAGGAAGCGCGAAACGGCCGCGCCGTCACGCGCCTGGGCCGCCTTATGGCCGGCCACCTCGACCGTATTCTTGATCGCCTTGGGAAGGATCGCCGGGTCGCGGCGCGACAGGATGCGTGCTCCGCCTTCGTCGAGCGCCTGGTAAATTGCGGCAACCGACCGTTCCGGATCGACCGCGATCAGCTTGCCAGACAGGCCCTTCAAATAGGGCTCGAACTCGGCCCGCTCGTGCAGGCGAACGCCGTTGCCAAGGTGCGCGCGAACATCGTCGCCGATCTTCTCGCCTTCGACGAACAGGTCGGCGGTCCCATCGGCATTGACGAGAGCGAATGCCAGCGCGACCGGCGTATGGCTGACGTCGGCGCCGCGCACGTTGAACGTCCAGGCGATGGAATCGAGCGCCGCCAGCACCGCGGCATCCGCGCCTTCCTTGTGCAGCCAGTCCGCCATCTCATGGCGCTTCTCGGCCGAATTCTTGCCCGCCATATCGTCGGGCTGGACTACCAGCCGGGCTTTCGACGGCTCTGGCCGGTCAGCCCATACCGCGTCGATGGGATTGCGCGTGACAGGCACCAGCTCCGCGCCCTTCGCGGCGAGCGATTTTGTCGCCTGCTTCACCCAATCGGAAGTGTGAAGCCAGGGGTCGTAGCCAATCCGCGCACCGCTCGGCGCATTTTCCTGCAGCCATTTGGCGGCGCTCGTCTCGGGGACCGACTGGTAGCTCCACTCGGTCGGACTGACCTGCTGCCGCACCTGGATGGTGTAGCGCCCGTCGGTGAAGATCGCCGCTTCTTCCGGAAGCACTACTGCGGAACCGGCCGATCCCTGGAAGCCCGTCAGCCATGCGAGGCGCTGGGCGTAGCTGCCGACATATTCGCTCATATGCTCGTCGGTGAGCGGCACGACGAATCCGTCGAGACGGTCCTCTTTCAGCTGGACCCGAAGGGCGGCAAGGCGATCGGCGTAGGATGACATGGCAATCTTTCCGGCTCTTTGTATGAGGGAGGCAGATAGTCACTTTACTCTGTCTCAGGAAGCCCGATGACCCTGCAAAATCCTCCCGTAGCCGCACGAAAGCCGCATACCAATGAAGCGCATGGGGTCCGCTGGGATGATGACTGGCACTGGCTTCGCGATCCGAACTATCCGGACGTCCAGGACGAGGAGGTGCTCGCCTATCTGAAGGCGGAGAATGGTTATTTCGAAGCCGCGATGGCGCCGCACAAGGCGCTGACCGACGAGCTGTTCGAAGAGATGAAGGGCCGCATCAAGGAGGATGACGCGACTGTCCCGCTGAAGGATGGCGACTGGCTCTATTGGTCGGAGTTCAAGAAGGGCACGCAGTATCGCGATTGGTACCGGAAGCCGGTCTCCGGCGGTGAAGGCGTATTGATCTACAGCGAGAATGCCGAGGCCGAGGGCAAGGAATATTACCGCCTTGGCGCCTTCGCGGTCAGCCTGGACGGCAAGCTGCTGGCAACCTTGGTCGACGATGACGGGTCGGAACGCTTCAAGCTGGTGATCCGCGACCTCGCGACCGGCGAAGACGTCGAAACGGTGACCAAGGTCGGCATCGGCCAGCCGGTCTGGACGAGCGATAGCAAGGGCATCGTATTCACAGAGGTCAACGACCAGTGGCGGTCCTACCGGGCGCAATATCATCACATCGAGGATGACCCGGCCAAGGCGGTCACGCTCTACGAGGAGAAGGACGACATCGCCTTTTCGGTAAACGTCGCTCGGTCGACCGACGATAGCCTGATCTTCATTTCGACCGGCAACAATTCATCCAGCGAAGTGCGCTTCGTTCCCGCCGGCAACCCGGAAGCGGCGCCGGCGCTGATCAAGGCCCGGCGGCCTGACGTCCAATATGACGCCGACGCAGCGCATGGGAAATTGTGGATCCATAGCAACGACCAACATGTGAACTTCCGCGTTGTCACGGCCGATCCAGCCACTCCCGCCGATTGGCAGGAGCTCATCGCCGGAAGCGATCGCACCTATCTTCGGGGGATCAGCAGCCACCGCGACCATTTGCTGATCACCAGCCGGGTCGACGGCCTCGATCAGCTGGTGCTTCGGAATTACGAAACCGGCATCGAGGAGCGCGTGCCGTTTACCGAGGCGAGCTACAGCGCGGGCTTTTCCGGCAATCCCGAATTCGCGCCCGACAGCTATCGCTTGTCCTATTCGTCGATGGTCACGCCCGGAACGGTTTATGACTATCATCCGGCCGAAAAGCGGCTGGAAGTCCGCAAGGTCCAGGAAATCCCGTCGGGCTATGATCCATCGCTCTATGTCACCGAGCGGCTGATGATTGCCGCTCGTGACGGCGCCAGGGTTCCCGTATCGGTGCTGCGCCGCAAGGATTCCGCCAAGGACGGGTCGGGCAAGCTGTTCGTCTATGGCTATGGCGCTTACGGCTTTGCCATTCCGCCCAGCTTTTCGACCGCTCGCCTCAGCCTTGTCGATCGCGGGTTCGCCTTTGCAATCGCCCACATCCGCGGCGGCGACGACCTCGGCTATCAATGGTTCCTCGACGGCAAGCTCAAGAATCGCACCAACGCCTTCAACGATTTCGTCGATGTGACCCGCGGGCTAATCGCGGAGGGCTATGCGAAGGCGGGCAGGGTCGCGGCGCAGGGCGGCTCCGCCGGTGGCGAGCTGATGGGCGCGGCGGTCAATCAGGCGCCGGAGCTTTATGGGGCCGTGGTTGCCGATGTCCCCTTCGTCGACGTGCTCAACACGATGCTCGACGACACCCTGCCGCTGACGCCGGGTGAGTGGACCGAATGGGGCAATCCAATCACGGATGGGGACGCGTTTCAGCTGATCAAGAGCTACAGTCCCTACGACAATGTCGAGGCGAAGGCTTACCCGGCAATGCTGATCACCGGCGGTCTCACCGACCCGCGCGTCACCTATTGGGAGCCGGCCAAGTGGACCGCGAAGTTGCGCGCCACCAAAACCGACGACAAGCTGTTGCTCATGAAGATGAACATGGGCGCGGGCCATGGCGGCAAGTCGGGCCGCTGGAATTCCCTCTACGAGGTGGCCGAGGCCTACACCTTCGTGATCACGCAGATCGACGAATGAGGTTCGCCGCGCTGGTCCTTGGTTTTCTGGCGGTGTCCGCGCCGGCGATGGCGACGCCCGAGATCATCGCCTGGGCCGACGTGAACCGGGACGGCGACCAGTGGACCGTAGAATATAGGCTGGAAGAGAAGGCGCCGGTTTGGGCATTCACCCGGTCCGATGTGCCCCGGGTCAAGCGGGAAAGCTGGCGCCTGCGCAGCATGGAAGTGCTGACTCCAGGCGTTTCCCTGAAGCGGGTCGGACATTATGACGTGCTGGTCGCCGCCAAGGGCAATGTGCCGAAGAAGGTGCGGCTGCGTTTCAAGCCGTTCACCGAGGATATCGAGACCAGTTACGACGCGGCGCTGGCTTTCACCGACGGGTCTGTCGCGCTCTACAACCAGCAGTTCAAGCTGGTGCCGATGCGCTCGCTGGCCGAAGCGGAAAGCGCTCCGATCGATAGCGGCGAACTGCCGCTTGCCATCCATCCGACTTACATCAGCTTTCGCGACAAGGCCGGTCCCGTACTGGCGCAAGGGACACGCAAACCATTTGCCATTACCCGCGATGACGACGCCTATGTCCTGTTCGGGAGGGCCAATCCGGTCACGGGCGCGGCGCTGACCAGCGTCATCGACCCGGGCCTGCCGAAGTGGCTGTCGAACTACATGCTGGCGACGATGCCTGGCATCCTTGCCGGCTATGCCGCGAAAATGGGTCCTCCGCCGGTCGGACAGCCGATGCTGATGGCGAGCTGGGCCGGGCCGACGTCGGGCGTAACCAGCATGGGTGGGAGCGTCCTGCCAGGGACTGTAGTGATGACCTTCGAGGGCGAGGGCGTCACCCAACCGAACCCGGCGATCGAGAATGGCGTCCGCTGGTTCGTGGCCCACGAAGGCGCGCACTTCTGGCTTGGCCAGAAGGTCATGTACTCCACGCCTCGCGAAAGCTGGATTACCGAAGGAGGCGCCGACCTCCTGGCCATCCGTGCGGTGGCGGCGGCCGATTCCGGTTATGACGCCAGGAAGCGGCTCGGCGAAGCGAGGGATGAGTGTCTGCCACTGTTGGCGAAAGGCGGCGTCGCCAGCGCCAATGAACGCGGCGACCATCGCACTTATTATGCCTGCGGCGCGATCATCGCGCTGGCGGCGGAACAAGCCAGCGGCGGCGATTTCGCCGGGTTCGTGAAAGCGTTGATCGAACGCCATGGCGGCGACAACATCGTTACGCGAGCTGAATGGCTGAGCCTGCTTGAAGAACGCGCTCCCGGAACGAGCGCGGAAGTATCAGCGCTTCTCGACGGACCAATTGCAGACGTGCCGGCCTCGCTCGACCGTTTCATAGCCAAGACCGGAATTGCCCATTTGCTGCCGGCGGGCACCACGCCGTAGGGCCCGCTGACCATTTCAATCGCTCGGTTACTTTGCCGCTAGGAATGCCTTCAGTTCTGCTTGGAACAGCTCGGGCTGGTCGTACATGATGAAATGGTACGAGTCCGGAATGTGCTTCACCACGGCTTGCGGGGCGCCCGCGTAGGAGGCGCGGTAATAGCCGTCCATTTGCGGTTGGGTAAGCGGTGCTCCCTGCGGAACTACCCATAGCACTGTCAGCGGCACCGTGATCTTCGCAAGGTCGGGGCGGAGGTCGGTGACGATCAGGTCGTACATGCCCTGACCCGAGACGGCAGGATCGCTGGCGAGCGACTGGGCGACCGCGGAAGGGCGCATCGTCTCGGTCTTCACCATCGATGCGATCGTGCCTTCGATCTGCTTCTTGCGCGCGTCGCCGGCCGACCTGGCGATACCTTCGCGGATCTGTGTGGCCATCGGAACAACGCTTTCAGGCGTCGCCTTCGGCCCGCCGAACATCGCACCGAGGAACGGCATCATGTCGACGACCATCACTTTCGAGGCGATTCCCTCATTGCGGCCGGCGACAAGCATCGCGAACGATCCGCCCATCGAATGGCCGACCAACGCCGGCGACTTAAGACCAGCTTCCTTGATGTAGCGCGCGATCTCGTCGGCAACCGGGATCAGCACGGGGCCGCTGGCATTGCCTCCGGCAGGCGCGCCGTCGAAACCCGCAACCTTGACGAGGTGATAGCGATAGCCCGGAACCGCAGCGACGGTGCCGTTCCACACATCGGGTGAAGAGCTCAGTCCGGGGATCAGGACGACATCTGCGCCAGTGCCTGTAACCGCGACCGAGATGCGGTCGCTCGAGAAGTTCTTCGCAGTGGCAGGGTGGGCAAGCAGGAAAACAGATAGCAACAAGGTCAACAGACGCGTGATCATCAAAGCCACTCCGACATTAGTGTATTAGTTCACCAGTACAGCAATGCTTGGCGACGTCTGCCAAGAACTAAAACCGCAGAGCGACTGTGACGCTGCTTCTTGAGATCAACCCCGTTCGTTGCTTCGGGCGCAATCGATGCAGAGCGCCGCCTCTGGGCGCGCCTCCAGCCTGGCGGGAGCGATTTCGCCACCACATCGCACGCATTCGCCGTAGGTGCCGTCCTCGATCCGCGCCAGCGCGCGCTTAATGGACGCAATTTCCTTCGCGATCAGCGCGCCCTGGCCTTCCAGCGCCGCATCATCCTCCATCTCGATCGCCTGTTCAGAGGAGTCGGCATTGAGCGGTTCCGCCAGATCGTCTGCAATGCGGGACTGGCGTGATTCCAGCTCTTCGAGGTCGGCCTCAAGACGAGCCTTGAAAGCGGCGGTGTCGGGCATAGTGCATCCCCCTCACTCGTTATGAGGGAAGACTAGCAAGCTCGGCCACGGACGCAATCGTTCAACAATGCCGGGGAACTAGCACCTCAGTGTATCGCCGGCGAACCACTTGCGCTCGCAATTCTGATTGGCAGTTACCCAGCGCGGATAGGCGCGGTCGGGGCGGTCGTGCCACCAGTCGTTGAAGCTGTCGGACTTCCACGCTGAATCACCCTGATATTCGCGATAATCGTCATAATAGACGATGCTGTCGTCATTACGCCGATCCCGGCGTCCGTCACGCCACCGCTCGTCGTGGCGACGCCCGTCGCGGCGGTCGAAGCCGCCATGATGGCCGGAGCCCGATCGGGCTGAGAGCTGCAGGCCAGGCGCCGATTGAGCGGTGGCCGGCATGGGTGCGGCGATGGCCAGGGTTGCGATCGCAAGCAAGAGAGTGCGCATCAAAGCTACCTCCTTCTGCTCCCCACCCGGCGATGGCAACGCGTAACGGCACCGTAACGTTCCGAATCGTGAAGCAGGGCCGGCGCTTGAAGGCCGGCCCCACGCCATTTAGTTATTCACGCTGGCGTTGGCGCCAGCATTTACCGAAGCTGCCGCCGCCGCCTTTAGCTGCGCGTCGGTCAACTTGGTCACCAGGCCCTTGGTACCGCGGTACAGTTGCGCGACCGGAACGTGCATCGACCTGTCACCCTTTACGATCACTGCGGTGTCGCCGTGAACTGACTGGACGGTGCCGATCTTGCGACCGCTGTCGCTACGGACAACGGCACCGGCAGTAAGGTCAGCGCTGGTCGCAAGCCTGAGGTCTTGGCCGAGCGCGCCATCAACCGTCCGGTTGACCGCGTGGTCGGCGTGATTGAGGGCACCGTCGACTGTCCCGGTAACGCTGCCGACCGTGGCGCCCGGATCTACGCTGACGCCTCCGCCGACTGCGCCGCCAACCTGGCCGCCAAGTCCGACGTTTACCTGCGCCAAGGCTGGGGTCGAGGCGACAGCTGCGACAAGCGCAAGCATCTTGATGGAATTACGCATTAACTTCCTCCGATGTTTTGGGGTCCCCGCCGTTCAACGCACGCACCGTTGGGATCGATGCATGAACCAGAAACTACGCCCGGTTCATCGGGCAGATTGGTTTGGCCCGATGAAAGAAGCGGGGATGTCCGGAGGTACCAAATTCCTGGCGAACGGATGACGATGTCCCCCGGACACGCCGACGAGCGTAGCGGGCCTTCCCCCGGAAGGCCCTAACTCCTCACGACCGGATGACGACGTCCCCCGGACGTCGTCACTGCCGTTCGTTATCCCAGATCATGTGGATGATCCTCCAGCCCAATTCCGGATGACGGAAGAGCTGGATCGAATTGATGCCGCGCCGCTCGACATCCGCATCGTCCGGCGAGGTCCGCGCTTCATAGTGGCTCCAGACATGGGCCATGTTGCCGAACAGGTCGATGCGGCGGCTGGTCTCCACCTCGTAGAAGGGGTTGGCCATGAAGAAAGGCGTGACGTTGCGCTGATATTCCTCGGGGCCCATTGCCAGCATCGCCGGCCTGCCGTCCTCGACCCAGGTCCGCACCTGCCGAGCTTCGGGCAGGAAGCAATTGGCCTGGCGGCTCCAGTCGCGCGGGCCGGCGGGGCCGCTGATCATGTCGTACATTTCGTCGACCACGGCGCCGATTTCCTGCTCGTCGTTCATCATCCCTCCCGAGTGGCTTTGCCGATCAATCTGATATCGAACCTTGGACGTGCGGACGATCCGGGCAAGTGAGCTTCGATCAACGGCGGGAGCGCAACGAAAAAGCCCTGCGCTGGCAACGGGGCCATCGCAGGGCTTCGTTTTGCCAATGTTATCGGGCGAAGATTATTCCCAGTTCCACTCGTCTGCCTTGGCGTCGCCACCAGTCAGAAGTGCTAAAAGATACGAAATCATAACACTCTCCTAGATTAATTTGCGCTAGCGGAGCGCTTTGTTTAACTAATTATGACTAGGCAGTAACTATTCCCACTGCCACTCGTCTGCCTTGGCGTCACCACCGGTCAGAATTGCCAAAAGATATGAGATCATTACTCTTTCCTTTGTTATGCAGGCGAAAGTACCCACCTTTAAAAGTGTAGCAGGAATCCATCCAGCAGGCGGCGTCACTGGGCCGCTTCAAATTGCTGTTCAGCCGCATAATTTGACGTTGGCCGCCTCACCCGAACGATAGGCAACTCGCATACCGCCGGCCGGAAGCGGTCTTCGATCAAATGCGGGCCGGATAGGCCGGAAAACTAGGCAAATCGGGCAACAAGGGAGACGCTCAAGCGTTTCAACGGAGACAGGGAATAACCCTCCAGGGGGCAGAGCTTTTAGGAGCCTCCATCATGAGAATCGGGTTGATGTTACTCGCGGCGGGCGCATTCGCGCTGACGCCGGCACTCGCCGCGCCAGGCGGCAGCGGCGGCCAGGGATCGACTCAAGGCGCCGGGTGGATCCATATGAACGGACCCGACAGTACGGGACAGCCTGGCATCGAATGCGGCGAAGACGGAGCCGATCACTTCCCCGGCCATGCTTCCGATGCCCGTGGATCGGCCTTCAACGAGGACGGCATCGCCCACGGCGTCTATGCCGGCGAGCAACCCAATAATTCGCGCAACGAGGCGTCGGTGTCACAGTACGATAGTGCCTGCGCAGGCGGACCGCCGAGCGAATAAGCCAGCAGACCGAAAAGGAGGCCAATTCGCTAAATCGTCATCGCGAGCCGCTGCAGCGGCGCGGCGATCCAGCCTGGATTGCTTCGCTTCGTTCGCAATGACAATTTGGCGCTCATGACCCACAGAGTCTTTCGAATGAGCTTCGCCAGCGTCTATCCGCACTATGTCGCCAAGGCGGAGAAGAAGGGCCGTACCAAGGCGGAGGTGGATGAGATCATCCGCTGGCTGACCGGCTATTCGGATGCCCAGCTCGCCGCGATCCTGGAGGACGGGACCAATTTCGAGGATTTCTACACCAAGGCCCCCGCGATGAACCCCAATCGCACCGCGATCACGGGCGTCATCTGCGGCATCCGCGTGGAGGAAATCGAGGACCCGCTGATGCGCGAGCTCCGCTACCTCGACAAGCTGATCGACGAGCTGGCGAAGGGCAGGAAGATGGACAAGATCCTGCGGGCCGCCGAGTAAAGGGGCAGTCACGGGATTCACTACCGTGACGGCCTTCACCGGATGATAACCGGTTAGCGCTAGGCTCCGCGCCATGGCCAGTCCGCTACCAACGCGTAAGAAATCCGTCGACCTTGGATCGGGCGAAGTGCGCGTGTCGCGGATCAGGCGCGATCCGCCCCCGCCCGAAAAGCCGAAGGAGCTTCGCCATCCCGACGTGGTCAACCGCTCGGCCGTGGCGATCGGCGTGCTGGTCTTCGCGCTCGCCATCGTCGTCATCCTGATCGCGTTCAGCATCTTCTCCGGCTACAACATGACCCCAAGGCAAGTGACGCTGCACGTCTGAGCCGCCGAGCGCAGGCAAGCGATTGCAAAGCAATCGGAAGCCTGCGCGAAGAGACGGCGAAGACCGGCCGACGCCCGACCCCGGATTTGATCCGGGGAAGTGGCGATCGACGTCACGGATTCACTCCGTGACGGCCCCACCTAAGAAAATCCTCCCTCCGGCTACGCCGCCGCAACGCCCTCCGCCGCGACCGCTTCGATTTCGACCATATAGCCGAAGTGGAGGTCGGGGACGGGGACGACGGTACGGGCCGGGCGCCAGTCGCCGAAGAACTCTGCGAAGACGCGGTTGAAGGCGTCCCAATGGTCGATGCCGACGAGATACGCGCGGACGTGGAGGACACGGTCGCGGCTGGTGCCAGCGGCGGCCAGGACGCGATCGAGATTGTCGAGGGTAAGGCGGACCTGCTCCTCGAAGCCGCGGTCGGCGGCGTGGGTGCCGTCCGGCAGGCGCGGCAGCTGGCCCGAAGCGAATATCAGCCCGCCGTAGCCCGTTGCCGGGACGTAATGGGCGTGGGCTGGCGGGTTGCCGAAGGTCTGGATGTCGGTGGGGGATGTCATTTCAGGGGCTCCGGAATAGCCGAAGGAGATTTGTTCGCGATGAATAGAGGCGAAGGCGGACCCATGATGCAAGCGCGATGTTCCCCAAACATCGCTGGCTTGCATCATCAAGCCCGGGGTGAGGGTGAGCATCGGCCGACCGGCGCTGAGATCGGTTTCGAATTTTCAAAGAGCCGCCGGCCTGACGCCTATTTTTGGCCCCCTACGACCCCATCATCGCGTGTGGCATGGTCTACAACAAATGCCGCAACCGTCCGAATTTGGATAAATTGTATAGGCGACGGCCATTGCTTCCTGGCAGGACTGGAAACTCCCCAATGGCTGCCGATTCCGATCCCCCGGCATATAGCGGCAGCCGTCTTTATGGACCTCATGCTCGCCGGACGGCTGAGCCTTGTCGTTTACATAATAGTGATCGAAAGCCACCGGACCCTCCCCGCGTTGGGGCGAGAGGCTCCGCACATCGGCGAGCCACCCGCCGCAGGACGATTCGGCACGCTCATTTTGTTTAACCTGCGTTAGACGTCAAGCCGAGAACGGTTACGGGGAGCTCGCCTTCAACTTACAGATTATCTAGCGTCACAGTTCGCACGTCGCCTAAGCTTAGCCGATGTCAGGACGGGGAAGCTTCCGAAATTTTAAGCGAACTCGACGCAGCGATCCGTTGCGCTTCTGGCCGGACGCGCGACGGAAGAAGGCGGGCTGGTCGCGTTTCGTGCCGCTGTGGGGTGGGGCGATTGGGGCCGGGGTGCTGGTAGGGGTCGGCTGGGCCTATTGGCCGGGCGGCGGAGACGGCGGATCCCAGCCACGGAACACCAGCATCGCAGCCTATGTCGATCGGCTGGAACGGTCGGGCGATAGCTTTGCGGCGCCGTCCGGAGGTTCGGACGGCGTTCGCGCCCACTTCACCTTCTGCCACACCGGCGGCGGCTATAACTGCGTGGTGGACGGCGACACGCTCTACCTGAAGGGCGTGAAGATCCGCATCGCGGACATCGACGCGCCGGAAACGCATGATTTCAAATGCGCCGCGGAAAAGTCCCTGGGCGACCGCGCCACGCAGCGGCTGATCGGCCTGGTCAATTCAGGCGCGGTGACCCTGGCCCCGATCGACCGGGACGAGGACAGTTACGGCCGAAAGCTCAGGATCGTTAAGGTCGACGGGGAGTCGGTCGGCGAAACGCTCGTCGATGACGGGTTGGCGCGCTGGTACGCCGGCGGTCGGCGGCCCTGGTGCTGAATTGGATATCCTACCAGAGCGGGCTGCGCGGCCGGTGCGCCTGTCGAACCACCGTGCCCTCGATCAGATAGGGTTTCAGCTTTCGAAACATTTGCGCGGCGCCTTCGACGCTCATGGTCACCAGGCGCGTTCCGCCGGCGGGCAATCGTTCGATCGCGGAAATCCCCACTTTTTCGGCGAGACAGCGGCTTTTCACCTGGGCTTCGTCCAATGTGACGAACAATTCTCGGCTCATTTAGCCGCCTCCCGCTTGGCGGCGGCAATGGCGTCGCGAAGGTTATTGTAGCGATATTCGCCCCACAGGAAGATATCGGCCTGGATGCGCTTGATCCCGAGGCGGGCGAGCTCCGTCTCGTCGATCTGGTTGTCGTTGCTGGTCATGGTTGGTCACAGGCTCCCTTGAATGTAAGCGGGAGTGCGCCATCGATGCTAACCGAAGTGGGGGTCTCTCAGTCGCACAGGCTTACGCGAAAGGTATCCGTGCGATGAACTTGCTTAGCACATGGGCGAGTGAAGGCCTAATGGGGGAAGGGTGGCCAAGGCGTTGGACGCATGATCCGAAATGCGCCGAGGAAAAGTCCCTGGGCGACCGCGCCACGCAGCGGCTGATCGGCCTCGTCAATTCAGGCGAGGTGACCCTGGCCCCGATCGACCGCGATGAGGACAGCTACGGCCGCAAGCTCAGGATCGTGAAGGTCGACGGGGAGTCGGTCGGCGAGACGCTGGTCGAGGATGGGTTGGCGCGTTGGTACGAGGGCGGGCGAAAGCCGTGGTGCTGATCGCGAATACTGATTAGTGAAACTGACAAATCACTTTTCCATCGTCCGATGAAAGATTTCTGGAAATGGGATTCGAGGACTTCACAAGTGCTGAGCTTGAACTCATTAGTTCTGGCGTCCGCCTACGCCGTCCGAGCAATCACACCTCAATTTTCAAGTATGTTGGTCTGAATACAAAGACGTCTTGGGACAGCCTTGAGGCCACACTCAATCAGTTGACGCTGACAGGCTCCACGGCGACGAGCCTGAATGATCCGTTCGAGCTCTCGCCGTACATATTCGATGATCTCAGACCTCGCATCGTTGCAGCTGCATTGCGAGACACAGGATCTTTAGAAAGCTTAAGGAACGGAAAATTTGAGCCGGACAAGAAGTATGGGAATCTCGATCCATACAGGACTCAAGCAAAGGATTACCTTGCCAAAGTTGAGCGCAATTCGAGAATTATCTCATTTTGCGAACGGTCGGACTCGCCGTTGCTATGGTCACATTATGCACACAGCTACGCGGGAGCATGTTTGCACTTTCTCGGGCGAGCATTTCGAAGTTCACGAGCTCAAATGGGGTATGTCTCATATTCTAAATATCGACCAACTTACCCACTGAGCCTTGCGCTAACTCTTGCTGCGAACTCGAGCGGCAAACCTCCAATCTCCAGCATGGAGTTGAGGCGCGCTGAAAGTGAGAAGCTCTACTTTTTTACGAAGGCGGCCGATTGGGAATACGAAACTGAGGTTAGGATCGTTTACAACACTGTCAGAATGAAGAGCGTGACATTCGATGAAGACGGCCTTGCAGCAATCATTCTCGGGCCCCGAATGTCTGATGAAAACCGTGAAAGGATACGGAAGATAATCGGCGCTTCAAAAGTGCCAAATCTGCCTGTGCGAGATGCGAAGCTCTCGACTAACTCATTTTCGGTCGAAATAGATTGATCACGGATTGGCGCCGTCTGAAGACCTCGGCGTGTCGCGGTTTGCGATCCCTTCTAATTTGCTCTTGGGCAGGGACGCATAGAGGGCCTCGAGGCGCTTAGGCTCGGTAATTGCAGTCTCGATTATGAGATTGATAATGCGAAAGAGCGCTAATGCAGTTTCGCGATCATCCTTGAGATTCATCTCACCCGGATGGACACTCTCGTTGCCAATTACCCGAACGGTATCGAGTGCCTTTTGAATGGGCGTCTTAATTTTCCCGGACGCGACCAGTTCCCCAATGGCCTGATCGATTCCCTTCTTTGATGCTCCTAGGTGGGGCAACAGCTTTTGAATGACCAGGCGGAGAAGCGCAGCAGATCCCCGAGGTGACCGGGGCAAAATGGCACGCGCTTCTTCATAGTCTTCGACGAGATCGGTAGGCATGTCTGCAGCAGAAGGGGGTGCGTCGCTTTCACTCGGCAGAACGATCTCGCCGCCGACATAGATACTTTCACGACCACAAGCTTCGCAACGTGACATGGAGACTACGGGCGCTTCTCCGAGATGGCGGCTGCCGTATGCGGAGCCAAGGTCAACCCGGAGGCCAGAGACAAAGCCCCAATGATGCACGGCGTATGTCCGGCAATCGTTGTGTGGACAAACGAATTTGGCGGTTTCGCCTACCGGTCGCCCATCTTCTTTCCGCTGCGCGTTGAACGCCGATTGAGCCGTCAAATCAAACTTACTCATTATTCAGCAGCAACCCCCGCCCGCGAGAACATGTCATCCCCCTCGGCCGTCTCGACCGGCACATCGTTCGCCACCTTGGCCTTCTGCCGGCGGTCGAAATTGTCCCACACGTCGTTCCACGTGCCACGCGTCGCGGCCTTTGAATATTCCGTCGCGCGGGTTTCGAAGAAGTTGGCGTGCTCGACGCCGTTCAGCATCGGGGCGAGCCAGGGGAGGGGGTGCTCGTCGACCATGTAGATCGGCTTGAAGCCCAGTTGCCCAAGCCGCCAATCGGCGATGTAGCGGATGTACTTCTTGATCTCCTTGGCGGTCATGCCCTCAACGGGGCCGAATTCGAACGCCAGGTCGACGAACGCATCCTCCAGCCGCACCGTCTTCTGGCAGCAGTCGATGATGTCGTCCTTGACCGACTGGGTCAGGCAGTCGCGTTCCTTGGTGAAGGCGTGGAACAGCTTGACGATGCCTTCGCAGTGAAGGCTCTCGTCGCGGACCGACCAGCTGACGATCTGGCCCATGCCCTTCATCTTGTTGAAACGCGGGAAGTTCATCAGCATCGCGAACGACGCGAACAGCTGCAGCCCCTCCGTGAAGCCGCCGAACATGGCGAGCGTGCGGGCGATGTCGGCGTCCGTATCGACGCCGAAGGTGGCGAGATAGTCGTGCTTGTCCTTCATCTCCTTATACTGGAGGAAGGCCGAATATTCGCTT
Organism: Sphingomonas caseinilytica; assembly: GCF_023516455.1. Taxonomy (GTDB): domain Bacteria; phylum Pseudomonadota; class Alphaproteobacteria; order Sphingomonadales; family Sphingomonadaceae; genus Sphingomicrobium; species Sphingomicrobium caseinilyticum. The sequence continues at coordinate 723,199 of NZ_JAMGBA010000002.1, forward strand.
TCGGGCATGCCGATGGTGTCGAGCAGGTGGCTGTAAGCCGCGATGTGCACCGTTTCCATGTTGCTGAACGCGGTCAGCATCATCTTGATCTCGGTCGGCTTGAACACGCGGCCGTATTTGTCGTGGTAGCAGTCCTGCACCTCGACGTCGGCCTGGGTGAAGAAGCGGAAGATCTGGGTGAGGAGGTTGCGCTCCCCTTCCGTCAGCTTCTGCGCCCAGTCGCGGCAATCCTCGCCCAGCGGAACCTCTTCCGGCATCCAGTGGATCTGCTGCTGGCGCTTCCAATATTCGAACGCCCATGGGTATTCGAACGGCTTGTAGGTCTTGGAGGCTTGGAGGAGGGGCATGGTACAGGCTCCTTAATTCGTCATTCCAGCGAAGGCTGGAATCCAGGCCTTCGCGGTGATTTCAGATGGTGTGACATGGACCCCAGCCTTCGCTGGGGTGACGGTTAGGAAGATGGTCACGATCCGCGCCTCTTCGAAGTGCGCGCGCCGACGCCCAGGAAGCAGATGCCGATGAAATAGCCGAAGTCGTACCAGCCGCCGTTGTTGGGGACTGCGTAGACCGAGATGTCGTTCGTGAAGAGCGAGATGATCCAGGCGATCGGGAAGATGAAGCCGTGCCACACGCCTTCGAGGAAGCCGGGCGCGGTCGGGCTGACCGCGGTCATCGATTGCTTCGCGACGCAGGCCGCGACGGTCAGCGACATGGCAACAAGGACGAATATGCGCGTACGGGTCATGACGCAGTCTCCGCATCGTTGAGATCGAGCGGCTCCGATACCGCGAAACCGATCGCGAAACCGGCCATCAGCAGGCCGAAGGCGGTAATCATCATTCCGGCGATCAGCATCGCGGTCGCCTTGGGGTTCTCGCCGGGCCGGCCGCGGATGGCGCGGTACAGCATCGCCAGCCCGCCCAGCATCGCGACCACCCCGATCGCGACATAGATGATGTTGAGGTCGCCGATCATCCGCTCAGTTCCCCGCGGCCGCGCCGGTGGCCATGAAGATGCCGCCGGCGACCATCATCAAAATACCGGCTAGCTTGGAATTCTTCGCCTTGGTCTCGTCCTCCGCCTTCTTCGACGCGGCGAGCGATCCGGCACCGATGGCGACGAACGCCGCGCCGATAGCGACATAAGAGGCGTTCATCGGCCCAGCTCCGAAGCGGATGGGCGATATTCCATCAGGCCCATGCCATGGACGCCGACGATCAGGCCGATAACCAGCAGGATCACCGCGGTCTGGCTGCCGGTCTTCGCCTCGCCCTCCGCGCCGCGGCGGCGATAGAGGATCACCGCCCCGACGATCAACGCAGCGGCCACCGCGACCTCGATGATCTGCATGGTGGTCATTACTCGCGCTCGCTCCGCTCGCGTGCCTCGTCCAGCCAATGAACCCCGTTCATTGGCATGCGAGGCACTCATCATAATCCGTGCTCGATGCGAGCTGGATTTCCTTGAGGTCCGGCGTGTTGTCGGCCTCGACTCCGCCCGCGAAGCCGGCGCGCTGCACCGACTTGGAACGGAGGTAGTAGAGCGACTTGATGCCCAGCTCCCACGCGCGGAAGTGGAGCATCATCAGGTCCCACTTGTCGCTGTCGGCCGGGATGAACAGGTTCAGCGACTGGGCCTGGTCGATGAAGGGCGTGCGGTCCGCCGCGAGCTCGAGCAGCCAGCGCTGGTCGATCTCGAAGCTGGTCTTGTACACGTCCTTTTCTTCCTGGGTCAGGAAGTCGAGGTGCTGGACCGATCCGCCGCGCTCCAGGATCGAGGACCAGACGGCTTCCGCATTCTTCGCCTTCTCGGTGAGCAGCTTTTCGAGGTACGGGTTCTTGATCGAGAAGCTGCCGGACAGCGTCTTGTGCGTGTAGATGTTGGCCGGGATCGGCTCGATGCAGGCGCTGGTGCCGCCGCAGATGATGCTGATCGACGCGGTCGGCGCGATCGCCATCTTGCAGCTGAACCGCTCCATCACGCCCATGTCGGCGGCGTCGGGGCAGGGGCCCCGTTCCTGCGCGAGCATCATCGACGCCTGGTCGACCTGCGCCCGGATATGCTTGAAGATCTTGAGGTTCCACGACTTGGCCATGGCGCCTTCGAACGGCAGGCTGCGGGCCTGAAGGAAGCTGTGGAAGCCCATCACGCCGAGGCCGACCGAGCGTTCGCGCTCGGCGCTGTACTTGGCGCGGGCCATCTCGTCCGGCGCGCGGGCGATATAGTCGGAGAGGACATTGTCGAGGAAGCGCATGACGTCCTCGATGAACTGCTTGTCGCCGTTCCATTCGTCCCAGGTTTCGAGGTTCAGCGACGACAGGCAGCAGACCGCCGTGCGATCGGCGCCCAAATGGTCGCGGCCGGTCGGAAGCGTGATCTCGCTGCACAGGTTCGACGTCGTGACCTTGAGGCCGAGGTCGCGGTGATGCTTCGGCATCGACCGGTTCACCTGGTCGATGAAGATGATGTAGGGCTCGCCGGTCGCAAGGCGGGTCTCAACCAGCTTCTGGAACAGCGAGCGGGCGTCGACCTTGCCGCGTTCCGAACCGTCGCGGGGCGAGCGGAGCATGAATTCGGATCCGTCGCGGACCGCTTCCATGAATTCGTCGGTGACCAGCACGCCGTGGTGCAGGTTCAGCGCCTTGCGGTTGAAGTCGCCCGACGGCTTGCGGATCTCGAGGAACTCCTCGATCTCCGGGTGGGAGATGTCGAGGTAGCAGGCGGCCGAACCGCGCCGCAGCGAGCCCTGCGAAATTGCGAGTGTCAGGGAGTCCATGACGCGGACGAACGGGATGATGCCGCTGGTCTTGCCGTTGAGGCCGACCGGCTCGCCGATGCCGCGGACGCTGCCCCAATAGGTGCCGATGCCGCCACCCTTGGACGCCAGCCAGACATTCTCGTTCCAGGTGCCGACAATGCCGTCCAGGCTGTCGTCGACGCTGTTGAGGTAGCAGCTGATGGGGAGGCCGCGGCCGGTGCCGCCGTTGGACAGCACTGGTGTCGCCGGCATGAACCACAGCTTGGAGATATAGTCGTAGACGCGCTGGGCATGGCCTTCGTCGTCGGCATAGGCCGAGGCGACGCGGGCAAAGAGATCCTGGTTGTTCTCGCCGGGCAGCAGGTAGCGGTCGCGCAGCGTTTCCTTGCCGAATTCGGTCAGCCGCACGTCTCGCGACGAGTCGGTGGTGACGTCGAAGGCACGCGCGTCAACGGTCTTGCTATCGCGCTTCGTCTCGGTGACCGAGACGTCGTCGGAGCCTACATCGCTCGTGGTCGCAAAATCCATCGCTCTTCCCCGTCCATCAGGCCGTTCAATGACGGCTTGTTCTGCTTCTGTTCGACTCGGTGCCATGGCGCCGAGACTAGCCTAAATTCAAGCGCCGCGGGGTTTTTTCAGGCCCGTTTCCCCGATATCCACAGGGCACGAGCGGGCGCATACGGAAGATAGGTATCTTCCGTCCCAACCACAATAGATTGAGCGACCCCCCAGCGTTGAAACCAGATATTGTGTTCAAATGGGGTCGGGACGCAAGATATAATTTCATGGCGAACGAAAAATTATCCGGCCCTGAAGGGGCGCTGTGGCCGCAGAGTCACGAACATTAGGGGACCGGTCCTAAGGCGCCACTGACCGTCGCTGGAGCCCAGTTCAGACCTGCACGCCAGCTAAAGGCTGAGACGGACGCGCGTCGTCGTCTTCTCCGGACCTGCGACGTGCCAGATGTCCCCGAAATCCTCATGCACAAGGTCGCCAGGGCGCTGGCCGCCAAGTTTCTCGACGATATCGGGGACGGTATTGCTGTGCCCGACGATCAAAACGGTGCCGGTTTCAGCCGAAACCGACGCGATTAGCCCGGGCGTATCGCGCGGATCGTAGATCTTGGGGGTGAGCTTCAGCCGCGCGGCGAGCGGGGCCGCCGTCTGCTGCGCGCGCTTGGTGCTGCTGACATAGATAATGTCCGGCGGATCGCGGCGGAACCAGACGTCCACCGCGTCGGCGTACTTCTTGCCTTCATCGGTGAGATCAGGATCGGAGACCCCGGCAGGCGTGTGCAGATGGCGCATGACATAGATGTTGGGCTGGGCCGGCGTTGCAGCGGGACTGACGGCCGACGCAAGCGCGACCAGCAGCGCAACGGCGATTGTCTTGATGGTCATGCGGTTCCTCCCGAATCCTCTATGCCGGATTAGGCGACCGCCATGGGCTCAGTAAAGCGATCGGCCGTCGTTCGAGCGGACGAGGTCGCGGAGCTGCTTCATGTGGACCCTGCCGGCGGGAAGCCGTTGCCCGCTGCGCAGGACGACTTCGGCCCTGCCGATCGGACGCGTGGAAAGCGCCGCGATGGCGCTTCGCTTGACCAGCCAGCGGCGGTGCACCCTGACGAACAGACCGGGTTCGACCCGGTGAGTGAACTGGCGGATCGAGCCCCTCATCAGATGGGATCCGGACGGCGTGTGGATCGAGATATATTCGTCGGCACTGGTGACATAGTCGATGGCGTCCACCGGCACGCGAACCAGGCCGCTGGAACTGCGCAGCCAGAACTCGGTCTCATAGCCCTGAGCGCCCTCGGTACCTGGTCCTGACCGAAGGTTCCTGAGGATCTGGTGCAGTTCGTCCGCGCGCTGTTCGGCATCGATGGCCTTCAGCCGCTGTTGAACGCGCGACAGGGCCCGGGCCAGCCGGTCCGACTCCACCGGTTTCAGCAGATAGTCCACGATCGCGCAGTCGAACGCCTGGGTCGCGAACTGGTCGAAGGCGGTCACGAAAACGATCGCCGGCGGATTGGGACGCTCGGCAACCGCTTCGACCACCTCGAACCCGCTGCCGTCGCGCATCTTGATGTCGAGCAGGACGACGTTGGGCCGAAGATCGTGGATCCGCGCAACCGCATCGCCGCAATTATTCGCTTCGCCGACATGATGGATGTGGGGCATCGTCTGGAGCAGCAGCCTAAGGCGCTTCAGGGCCAGAAGCTCGTCGTCGACGGTAAGGACGCGCAGTGGGGTCATGGGAACTCCAGCGGCAAGATGACTTCCACCTGAAACTGGCCCTGCGGCCCGCGGCTGACCGTCATGCTGGACTCATCGTCCCCATAAAGCAGGGCAAGCCGCTGCCGGATATTGGCAAGTCCGATACCGGCTCCGTTGGACGAGGCGGCGCTGCCCTTTCCGGAATCGATCACGGCAAGCATGAGCCTGTTTCCGGACGGACGCGCGCTCAAGACGATCTTCGCCGGCGGGGGCGCTTCGGCGACACCATATTTGACCGCATTCTCGACGATGGGCTGTAGGATCAGCGAGGGGACCAGCGCTTCCTTGACCGTTTCGTCGATCCGGAATTCGACCTCCAGGTCGGGGAAGCGGAGCTGCTCGATTTCCAGATAGGCCCGCTGAAGCGTGACCTCGCGGTCCAGCGGGATCATCTTGGTCGGATCGGCGGCCAGCCCCAGCCTCAGGAACTGGGCCAGCTTGATCACCATCTCGTCGGCCTTGTCGCTGCGCTTGTCGAGGATCAGCGCCGATACGCTATTCAAACTGTTGAACAGGAAGTGCGGGTTGATCTGGCTGTGCAGCGCCCGCAGCTGCGCGACGTGCGCGCGTTCGCGGAGCTCGGCCGAGCGGCATTGCTCTTCATGCACGTCGAAACCGTACATCAGCGCCAGATAAAGTCCGGCCCAGGCGAGGAAAAACCAGCTCCAGAAGAGGATGGACCTCACCATGTCGGCCCAGTTGATCCTGGTGAAATCCGCCGCCGGATCGACCGCCGCGCCGGCGAACCAATTGGCCCATGCGAACAGTTCCGCGAGAATCGGCGCGAAGACGGCCAGCGCGATCAGCCGGGACCTCGTCGTCTCCAACCGGCCGCTCTTCAGGATCAGGTGGAACAGGTAGCAAAAGCTGACCCCGATCAGATAGGAGAGGATCCGCATTCCGGAAATTGCCAGCCATTCCGGCTTTCCGCCCAGATAAAGGGCAAGCGTCGACAGCAAATAGCTGGCCGACCAGAAGATGATCGTTAGCTGCCTTACGGCGCGGCCGCGGGCTTCCTTCAGCTCTTCGGGGTCATAAGCAACCACGTCGGGGACGTGCGGATGTCCGACCGAACGAGGCAGGTTCGAGTTCATGCCCTTAAAATGAAGCGCGCGGCCCCTCTTGTCGATTGCCGTTCGACCGCAGCTTTTCGACGTTTAGCTGCAGAATATTCCGATAGGCCGCTTCACGGGGCGGGTTAAGGGTAGGCCAGTGCCGGTCGAGATCGCCGGCCTCGAACCTTTACATATGCTGATAGACAGACTGAACTGGCTGACGAACCAATTGATCGCCGATCCGTTGTCGGATGCGGATGCCCGGGAGAAACCATCGTGACATTCCGATTTGCAGCAACCAGCCTTGCCGTTGCGGCATTCGCCATGGCTTCGACTCCGCCAACAGCCGCGCAGCAGGCCCCTTCGGGAATCAGCGCACAGCGCATGTCGGAGATCAGCCGGGTCCTCGCATCCGATGAATTCCAGGGCCGTTCGATGGGCGGAGCGGGGGAAGAGAAGACCGTCAACTATCTGATCCAACAGTATCAGGCTGCCGGTCTCGAGCCAGGCGGCGAAAATGGTGGCTGGACGCAGTCGGTGCCGATGATCCGCACCAAGCTTCAATCGCCGGTGTCGGTGACGCTGCGACAGGGAGCCGCGAGCCGCACGCTTCAAGTTCCCGACGATGTCTATTTGAGCACGGTCCGCGACACGACGCATGCTCAGATCGCCAACGCCCCGATGGTGTTCGTTGGCTATGGCGTGACGGCTCCCGAACGCCAGTGGGACGATTTCAAGGGCGTCGACCTCAAGGGCAAAGTCGCGGTGTTCCTGGTCAACGACCCCGATTTCGAAGCCGCCCCCGGCGAACCGGTAGCGGGCACGTTCGGCGGCCAGGCGATGACCTATTATGGCCGCTGGATCTACAAGTTCGAGGAAGCGTCGCGTCGCGGTGCGATCGCGGCGCTGGTCGTCCACGATACGGCCGGCGCAGGCTATGGCTGGAACGTCGTCCAGAGCCCGGCGGGCGAGAACTTCAACGTTGTGCTGGGCCCGAACGCGCGCCAGCCGGTACTTCTGCAGGGCTGGATCCAGGGGCCGCTGTTCGCCGAAATGCTGAAGCAGGCCGGCCATGATTTCGATGCGGTGAAGCGGCAGGCGCGGACCAAGGCATTCCGGCCGATCGACCTGAAGGCGAGCCTGTCCGCGGATGCAGCGGTCGACCTGACCAGGCTCACCAGCCGCAACGTCATCGGGAAGCTCACTGGCTCGCGCTATCCGAACGAGACCGTGTCTTATGGCGGGCATTGGGATGCGTACGGCATTGGCCCGGCGGACGCGCAGGGTCGGACGATCCGTCCCGGCGCCGCCGACGACGCGTTGGGGCTGGCCGCGATGATCGAGGTCGCGCGCAAGTTCGCTGCTGAGCCTCGGCCGGAACGCACATTGCTGTTCGCCGCGTGGACAGCGGAAGAGCGCGGCCTTCTCGGCTCAGAATATTATGCGACACACCCCCTCTATCCGCATGAGCAGATGGTGGCGAACCTGACCTTCGATACGCTGCAATGGGCGGGGCCCGTGAAGGACGTCGTGCTGATCGGCAAGGGGCAGAGCGACCTCGAGGATCTGATGGCGGAGGAAGCGCAGAAGCAGGGCCGCTATGTGACGGTCGAAGGGCATCCCGAACGCGGGCTATTCTATCGCGCCGATCATTTCTCGCTGGCCAAGCGCGGCGTTCCGGTTCTGCTCAACATGGCGCTGGCCGGGGCCTATGACCTGCAGGCCGGCGGGCGAGAAGCGGGTGAGAAGTGGCTGAGCGACTTCACCGGCAATTGCTATCACCAGGCCTGCGATGCCTGGTCGCCGAACTGGAACCTTGCCGGCGCGGTGCAGGAGACCGAACTATTTTATGCGATCGGCGCGCGGCTCGCTAACGGCAGGAGCTGGCCCGGTTGGAAGCCCGATAGCGAGTTCGGCAAGGTCCGGGAGGAATCTAAGGCGCGGCGCGCCGGAGAGCGCGGCTAGCGGTCGATCAAATCCGCCGCGCGCCGGAATGCCTGTTCCTCGGGCGCGCTGAAGCTGGACTTGCCGGGCGGCAGTTCGGCCGGAAGTCCAGTATCGAAATAGGCGATGCCGACGCCGCGCTTGCGGTCGATCCACAGGCCTGAGCGAAGGCCATAGGCATCGCCGGCATGGCCGGCCCATTGATGCCCCTTGCCTTCCGGATCGTCCGCGCACCCCGGCGCGCCGCTTGCCAGTTGCCGGACCGCAAGTCCGTAGCTGCAGACCCCATAGCTCTCGCCGCCGCGCGAGCCGTTGCGGCCGTCGAACCGCCAGGCCGGCGCAAGCATCGTTTCGACCGAATGGGGTGAGAGGATTTGCACGCCGTCGAGTGTCCCCCCGTTGAGGAGCATTCGGCCGACCCGGGCCAGCCCGCGCGCGGAAACTCGAAGGCCGCCTTGCGGGGAGAAGAGCGCGCCATTCTCGCCCAGCCGCCAGCGTGCCAGGTCGCATGCCTCGCCATCTCGGACGAAAACCGGGCAGTCCGGGCGCTTGCCATGAAGGTCGTCGCGAACCGCTTTTCCGCCCTGCATCAGTACCACCGCGCGCGCGATCGCATCGTCGCTGCAGGTCGGCCAGTTGAAACAGCTGTCGATCTTCATCGGCTCCAGCACCTCGCGGCGCATCCAGATGTCGAACCGCTCCCGCGTCACTTTTTCGATGATCGATCCGACCAGCGGGAAGTTGAAGTTGGAATAGGCGAAATAGCCTTCCCCAGGCCCATGCCCGCTATCCCAGACGGCGGGGTCGCCCAGCGCTTCCTTCACCGATGCGCCGAGCGGCACGACATAGGCATCGTCGCCGTCGCGCAGGCTGGAGGTGTGCGACAGCAGCATTCGCAAGGTGATCGGCCGGTCGAGGAAGGCAGGGTTGCGCACCGGCCAATCGAGGTAACGCGACACATCCTCGTCGAGGTCGACACTTCCCTGTTCGACCAGCTTCATCACACCGATCGCAACGACCAGCTTGCTGATCGATGCGATGCGGACCGGATCATCCGGCGTCACCATCCGGCCAGTCGCGGGATCGGCGAGGCCTTGCGACCAGGCACCGCGTTCGCTTGTCCGGTCAAAGGCGACGGCGGACTGTGCGGGGAGGGATGGCTGTGAAGACGGCACGGTCGCGCAGGACGCAACTGCCGTCATTGCGAGGAGTGATAGCGACGAAGCAATCCAGCGGTTCATGATGGATTGCTTCGCTACGCTCGCAAAGACGTCAAGGGGTGCTATCTTCATGTTCAGCAATCCGTCATCGGGCGGGAGCGATACAAGAGTTAAAGTAAAGGGAGTCGGTGATGGGAATCCTGATTGCAGCCATCGCCCTCGCGGCGGCGCAAAGCGCTGCCGATCCCGCGCCTCCGGCGTCCGAGCATCGCCTCACCCCCGAACGGATTGAAACCGTTCTCGCCGAGGCGGCGGCCAAGCGCCAGGCTTCCGAACAGCGAGCTGCAACCACAATGGAAATCGCCGATCTCGAACCGCTGCCGCCGCCGCAGCTCCACGGCGAATTCGGCATAAGCGCGGGCACCGGCGGCTATCGCGAGATATTCGGTACCGGCGTCTACCCGATGGGAACGGACGGCGTAGCCGCCTTCTCCTTCGACTTCGTCGATTTCGGAAACCGCAGCTACCGTCGCAATCGATACTAGGCCGCCGGTCCGATGCAGAAGGCGGCAAGCTTGTTGCCGTCGAGGTCGCGGAAATAGGCGCCGTAGAAAGCTTCCGGCCCTTCCTCGCCGCGAACACCAGGAGGTCCCTCGCAAGTCCCGCCGAGCTCCAGCGCCTTGGCATGAAGCTCGTCGACGGTAGAGCGCGACGTGGTCGCGATTGCCGCCATATTGCCGTTGCCCGCCACCGCCGGCTGCTTGTTGTACGGATTGGTGACCGCGATGCCCGGCTTGTCGAAGCCGGTGCCCCACATGGTGAAGCCGCCCAGATCATCGCCGAATTCCATGATCCGCTTGGCCCCGATCGTGCCGAACAGCTCGTCGTAGAAAGCGCGGGCGCGGGGCATATTGTCGCTGCCCAGGCATACATATCCGATCATGCCGGGTCTCCTCTCCTTGCTGAGTCGTCAGCAGAACATAACAAGAACGAACCTATTGGCAACCGGCATCAGGCCGCGGACTTCGCCGCTCCCTCCGCCGGGCAGTCGCCGACCCGCTTGGCCGTGACCTTCCGTGTCAGGCGATAATCGCCGTCGGCGGAGAAATAGGTCAGCGTGTTGATCTCGCCTTCGAACCCGTCGGCGGAATAGCTGCCCATCATCGCCGGCATGACGTAGCCCAATTGACCTTCGCGAGTGCAGCTCATCTGCGCGCTCATCCGCCCGTTGCGGATATAGCTGTTCTTGATTTCGCACTTGTCGCCGGCCTCGCCGAGCAACGCCGGCTCCGGCTGACCGTCCGCGCTGACGCAGGCCTTGATCAACTGGGTCTCGCCCTGTTTCGACTTGGTCGCTGGTGTCGAATTGTCGGTCGATGCCAGCTGCGTCACTTCGGCGCTGACCTCATAAAGGCCGCCGGCGAGTTTTGCCGGGACCGCTGTCTCCGCCGCTGCCGCTTCTTCCTTCTTCTCGCCGCCGCATGCCGCGAGCGCCAAGGCAAGCCCACCGACGCAGGCCAGTTTAATCAACTCCATGACTTTCCCCTCCCCAGTTTGGCGGCGTCAGTTGCCGCCTTCGGCCCTTTTCTCGGCCGTGCATTCGCCGGTGCGCTTGGCATCGACCTTCATCGTCATCACCATCTGCTCCGCCGGCCCGCCGCCCTCATTGGTGGCGGTCATGGTCATGGTGTAGCTGTCCGGCTCATAATCGCCGACCAGGACCATCGTCTGCGTTGCGTTCGGATGCTTGCAGTTCAGTTTGAGGTCGATCTTCCCGCCGCCCCAATTGAAATGCTCGTAGCGGCAATTCTTGTCCGCGCCCGCGAAGAAATCCTCCTTCGGGCTCTTCGCCTGTTCGGCGGTCAGGCAGACGTCATGGACCTGCGCCTTGCCCATTGCCTGCTGCATCATCTGCTTGGCCTCGGGCGGCATGCCCGGCGCTTCGATCGAGACCATGGTGACGGTCTGCCGCCACTGGCCCGGATTGACGAAGCTGTCCTTGGACGCCTGCTTGCGCATTTCCTTCGCCACCTCGCCGACCGAGGCATTTTCCATCTTCACGTCGGGTTCGTTGCTGCAGGCGGCCAATATGGCCGCGCTTGCAAGGATCAGGGCAGTTCTCATGAGTCCCCCCTCGGTATCGCGGCCTGGGGCCGCTCGGATATCAGAATATGCCCGGCGCCAGCTTTGGCAAGCCGGAGCCTAGCTCCAGATCCTGACCATCTCGGCGGTGTGGGGCAGGGCATCGATCGCGCCATGGACGATTACGACCAGCAGCAGGCTGCGCGACCTGGCCCATAGCAAGCCGAGCGATACCGACAGCGGCGACAAGGTGGCGATGGTGAAAGCCGCGACCTGGATCGGATCGGTCGACCAGCCGTCGACCCCGGGACCGCCCCGCAGGTAGAGGCCCGGCCAATGCGCCAGTCCGAACAGGATTGAAGTGAGGGCAATGCCGCCCACCGGCGAGCTCAGCCAGGCGGTGAGCCGCGACTGGAGGCAGGCGCGAAACAGAAACTCCTCGCACAGGCCCGCCTCGATCGACAGCCAGGCCCAGGATGCAATGACCCAGAACAAGGTCATCGCGGGATCGAGGTTCAGCGCCCCGATTTGCTTCAGCGATGGGCTGACCAGTGCAAGCAAGCCGAACATCATGGCGCTGAGGACGAAGAGTGTCGTCCAGAAGCCCTTCCGGTTCATGCCGCCGTCGAACAGCGGGCGGATCGCGCCGCCCAGCGCCAGAATGATCGCGGCGGGCAGGCCGACATGGATCAGCAGCTTGTATCCCAGGACCGCCCATTCCTGCTCCGGGCCCTCCGGTATGACTTCCTTGATCGAACCAAGCCAGATTCCGATGAGCACGACGGCATAGAGTAGGAGATAGGCGAGCAGCGCATGGCTTTCGCGCGCCGGCCTGTTCACCGGTACCGGCGGCGCATTCATCTTGCGGGTGAGGAACCAGATCACCCCGCTGAAGATCAGGCCGAAGATGATGAGCGACGCGAATGGAAACACCCAGTCGCCGCCGGTTAGCGCCAGATAGGCGGTCGAGCCGCCCCAGACGATCAGATAGGCGAGCAGCGCTCGAATGGATTTCGGGTCGGTGAGCTGCGTGCGATCCATCGGGTTCCCTTTTCAGGCAACTGTATTACACGAATAATACACACAGCCAAGAGCGGCGCGATTGCTTTGAAATATCGAATAGGGAAGCTGTCAATGTCGCGGACACTCGCGCGAAAATGGCTCGCTCAGTAGATTTGCCGATAGTTGAACTCGGTTTCGACGACCAAAGAGGCTCGCACATCTTGATCGGAGGCGCCGGAAAATGAACCGCGTTCGACACCTGGTCTTGGCACTTTGCCTCATGCTGGTGGCCAGCCTTGGGCCTTTTTCCCAGGACGCTTTCGCCGCTACCGCCGCCGAATTGAATGCGAATGGCAAGGCCGCACTCAATCGACTCTACGCCCAATCGCCGAGGGCGAAGAGGTACGGCCGGGATGCACGTGCGATCCTGGTATTTCCCAAGATCGTCAAGGCCGGACTGGTCGTTGGCGGCCAGGGCGGAGAGGGCGTTCTTCTCGTTAAGGGCAAGCCAGCCGGCTATTACAAGATCGGCGCTGCCTCCTTCGGCCTTCAGGCCGGCGGACAGTCATTCAGCTACGCCCTGTTCCTGATGAACGACAAGGCGCTCACCTATCTCAGGAAGAGCGATGGCTGGGCGATCGGTTCGGGGCCAAGCGTGGTGGTGGTGGACAAGGGCGCTGCGATGAGCACCACATCCACGACGATCGCCAAGGACGTCTACGCCTTCCCCTTTGGACAAAAGGGATTGATGGCGGGCCTGGGCCTGGAAGGGTCCAAGATCACGCCGATCAAGAGGTAGGGACCGCTCCGCATCTACCGCGTCAACGCCCGCGATCCGCAAATCGCGGGCTATTGGCGGCGGCGCGGGAGCTGGAGGTGAAAGATCGCCCCAAATTCTTCGCCGGGCGAGGCCCAGAGTCGCCCGCCATGTTCTTCGACGATGGTTCGGCACAGCGGCAGGCCCAAACCCCTGCCGGCAGCCTTCGTCGAGAAGAAGGGTTCGAAGATGTGCTGGAGCACATCCGGTTCGATTCCAGTGCCGGTGTCGCTGACTTCAAGCAATATGCCCTTGCCGTCCGACAGTGCGGACCGGATGGCGATGCGGCGAGGTCGTCCTCTGCCGATCCTGAGGGAATCAATCGCGTTGGAGAAGAGGTTTACCAGCACCCGCTGCATCTGGACCCGATCGGCCTTGATCATCGGCAGCGCGTCATTCAGCGCAAGTTCCACCGAGACTTTCTTGACCGCCATTTCCCGGTCCATCAGCGACGCCGTCTCGCGCACAAGGTCGTTGAGATCGAATTCGGTCTCCTCGTGCGCTCCCTTGGCGAACATCGCCCGGATGCTCCTGACGACATCGAAGGTTCGCTTTCCGGAATCGCTGACGGCGCGCAGAGCCTGGATTGCCTTTTCGACATCTGGCTCTGGCCCCGTCAGGCTGTTCAATCCGGCAGACGCATTGAGGGTAACTGCGGTGAGAGGCTGCCCAACCTCATGGGCGATGGCGGCAGTAACCGCGTCCATCGACATCAGCCGGGCCTGGCGTTCACGCCGCTGAACGGCGGTCGACAGCGCTAGCCGCGAGTAGAGCCAGCCAGTCTCCGCGATCAATGCAAGCATGACGATGAGGTTGGAGACCAGCATCAAGGTGAACAGCCCGTACCAGCCAACCGTGAACCGAGCGGGGATCACCACGTTGAGCAGCGACTGGAACAGCCAGCCGAACAAGGCGACCAGCAGCCACATGTCGAGCACCGAGTTGCGCTTGTTAAGCAGCACGATGGTCGCACCGGCATAGAATGCGAAGACGATGAAATGATAGAGCGACGCGTAATGCTGAACGCGGTCGACATTGTTCGTGTAGAAGGGCGGGAGCAGATCGTGCCCGACGGTGGTCAGCAAGGTGATTGCCGTTGCCACGGCCGCGGCTCCCAACAGCCACGGTATGATCCTCTCGGGCTGACGCTCCGTCCATGGCGGAGAAGAAACATCCGCCTGCCGGAGGTAGACATAGGCGATGACGGCAAGTGGGAGCGCGGCCCGCCGGATCGTAAACAGCCATGCCGTCGTGTTGACCCCGGCTCCAAGCAGTCCTTCCGGTGCGAAACTGCCCGGGAAGGTGAGGAGATGGGGGATCAGGAGCAACGCTGCCAGGACAAAGCTGGTCGCCAATATCGTCAGGGCCCGCGAGCGGAAAACCGCGGCCTGGGCGTAGAGCAGCGCAGCGGTAATCAGCTCGCTGACGAACAAGATTGCGTCGATGATCGGAATGAACGCATCGACTTCGCGCAATCTTATGTCTTGCAGGGGCAGGATCACGGCGAGGCTTGCGAACAGAAGCCCGACAATCGCGATGCTTAGCCGGGTTTCGGCCCGGCTTGGCGGAGTATCGAACAGCCCCAAACGGTCCTGCGCCATGATTTCCCCCCACAGGCGGCACATTGGTGGACGAAGACGCTCATAGTGGCGTTTCCCCGCTTGCGCCATATGGCGACCCGAGCCTTGGCAACTGAATCGCCTCGTTTGATCCATCGCCGTCATTGGCTAATGACCTAGTGGCTATTCCCCGCCACTCCGGACGTCGGGGTGAGGTTTCCCTAGAGGAGCTTTGGCGCCTGTTTCAGGACGGCGTTGCAGGCCTGCGACTTCATTTGGCTGGGGACCTGGTTCAGGGAGAATTTCTGACCCTGGCCCGTCAGGATATTGCCTGCCTGTCCGGACGCGTAGCCGCTCGACGAAGCAACGCCGGGCTTCTTCATCAGCCCATTGAGCGCGCTTGTGGCGCCTCCTCCGCTCAACACCTTGTTCTTCATGCAATAGCTGAGGACACCGGCGGCGTTTCCCGGGCTTATCGAGGAGACGTTCGGCAGCCCCTTCATGATCGATGTCGCGCCCGGAATCGACGGAATCCCCTGACCAATCGCGCTCGAAAAGGAGCAGATCAGCAAGGTTACGAAAGCGGGCACCGCTGTTCGGTTCGACATGGCAGCCTCCGACACCCGTCCTAGGAACGGCGCAGATGTCCCACAATCGGGGGAATCCTGAATGCCGAAGCCGTTTCCACCGAGATCGGCAATGGGCGCTTTCCACCCATTCCACGCTCTCACATCGCATCCGTTCCGATGGGGAAGAATCCCGATGGTCCAAGATCGCAAATTGCCGTCTAGCGTGAGCTGAATTCCATTCGACAGTCCAGGAGTAGGAGTCATGGACGCTCGGGCATACCATGGACGAAAGCAGCTGAAGCCGGCCTGGCGTGGAATAGCCTGGTCGGGCGTATTGCTTGCGACGCTCGCGATGCTCACCCCAGACGTCGACGCTCGCGGTTTTGGCGGCGGCGGGTTCCGTGGCGGCGGCGGCATGCGGGGCGGTGGATCGATGAGCATGGGCCGCGGCGGCGGCGGTAGCAGCTTTGGCCGAGGTAGCTTTGATCGGGGGTCGGGCAGCTATCGCTCGGGCGGGACGTTCAGCCGCGACGGCAATTACAGCAAGCCTTCGGGGCTGGACAACAAGCCTTCCAATCTGGATCGACCGGGCGGCAGCGGTTCGGGCACGGATTGGGGCTCGATGACCCGGACGCCTGGCAGCGGGGGATCGGCCAGCCAACTGCCTGCCAATCGGCCTGGCAGCGGCGGTTCGGCGTCGCAATTGCCGGCCAACCGACCCGGGAGCGGCGGATCGGGTACACAACTACCGGCCAACAGGCCTGGCGGCGGTGGATCGGCGGGGCAGCTGCCAGTCGAGCGCCCCGGCCAAGGCGGATCGGGTACGCAGTGGCGGCCCGATTGCCCGAAATGCAGCGACGGCGGCGGCGGATGGATCGACCATCCGATAGCGGCCGGTATCGCGATCGGAGCAGTTGCCACGGCGGTGGCGATCGGTTCGACCTATTACTACCTGCCCGCGGACTGCCCGCCCTATTATTGGAACGACCTCTATTATTACAGTTGCGGCGGCAACTATTACGAGCCGCAATATGAAGGCGACACGATCGTTTATGTGACGGTGCCGGATCCTTCAGGAGGACAGCAACCGGCGGCGAAGCAGGAATAGCCCCGTCACGTCGATCTATTTGCGGCGATGGGTCGGCGCGTGAAAATCCGGGTCCTTGTTCGCGATCCATATGAGAAAGCGCGCGATTTCCTCGTCACTGCGAAGCGTGCCCGGCGCATCCCCGATCCGCTCCAGCTCCGCATTGGAAAAGCGCGCATGAAGCGTTCGGTGGCAGATCGGATGGATCGCCCGCTTCTCTCTCCCGCCGCGACTTTTCGGGACAGGATGATGCCACTCGATCCGCTGGCCGAGCGGGCGCGCGCAGAGCCAGCAATGCGGTATGCCTGGTTCGGCCATTTGCGGCATTTACATTGGTCTAATGCCAATGTCCGCTTTCGACCCATTGCGGACATTCGGGTTGTGGCTACTTGGGTTCGAAGGGCGGCCCTTCGCCGCGCCGGAATCTAATCTCCTGAAGAGCAAAGGGCGCGAAGCCTGAGATATCCGCTGTCATCAGCACGCCCAGGTCCCGCCAGGCAAACGACAGGACTTCAGCCGCCCGCTGCTGCAACATCGCGCTCTCATTGCTGTCCCGCGCGGTAGCAAGCAGGGCGGCTCGGCCTTCCTCCAATTCGCCAATCATCAGGGCTGCGTAATCGCGCTCCCATTCCTCTGAGGCTGGGTCGAGATAGATCGCAAGTCCTTCCGTGGGCGATTTGGGAACTGGGTGCATCGCCGGCCCTCCTTGACGCGGCGCAGCCAAGCGCCGTTACCGATAATGCCTTGGCCGAGTGATTGGTCAATGACCGCTTTCCACCCAAAGTTGCCAATAGCCTCGCGCCAATTACGACGATTATGGTGACGCTGCAGTATCATCGGAAGGCGGAAGGTCCCGGTCTTGCCCCGTGAGATTGAGTTGAGCCTCCTGGGCCATTTCGCGATAACGGTCCGCCATATCCAAATGAATGTTTCGGATTGACGGTGAGCTGGCCTGATCGGCCAATTTTCGCTGGTCTTGTTCGCGCCGGCGATAATAATCCGCCTCGCCAGTTTCCACTGTCACGCACGCACCCCCGGACGCATCACTCGAATGCCTGTCTGGCACAATTATTATTTAGAATGAAGTGGTTATGTCACAAGAGTGTTGAGTAAATCACCTAACTGGAATTTTGCAACATCACTCACTGGCGACGCTGACGCCACCAGAGGTATCCCACCCACACAAACGGAACGAGAAAGATGAAGCGTTCCCAGTCCACGCGACACTCTACGAACTTGGTCGGAAATCCCCAACACATCGGGGGCTGGTCGAAGACGTCCGACCAAGCGGCACACCTCTCCCCTCGATGGGCCAAGGGACGATTAGTGCTGTCCCAATATATCATCAAGCGATGAAGGAGCGCAAAAAAGCCCGCCGGACTACGCTACATTCCGGCGGGCATGTTCCCTTCGATATCAATGATTGGGGAGCTTGCCGACAAAACGCGGTCGTCACCGGTTAGTTGCCGATCGCCATCAAAACGCAACAACAGCGAGGGTAAAGCGTTTGGCTCGGGGAAACCCCTCCATGCGTACAAGACCCGCCGCGTTCCAACTATGCCGTGGCGGGTCTTTTATTGCTCCGCGCGCTCAACCTCTTCGGCAGCGGCCTGGTAGTTTTCAGCCAATGCCGAATGAATTGCTTTGATTTCATCGGACTGAGTCTTCTCAGCCAATTTGCGCTCTTCGGCTTCCCGCCGCCGGAAATACTCGGCTGAGTACTCCTCTGTGTTCATACGCAACCCTTCCTAGGTCCAGGATATTCCCAAGCGGGTCACTCGCCATATCTTCGCATAACCCTTTTAACACACTGGACACCAGTGTCCGCTTTCCACCCATTGCGGACATTAGCGGCTGATGACCGATTTCGACCCGCCGCCGGCAGAAAATAGACTCCATCATACCATATGCTAGATTTGCACCAAATCGTACCCGGGAGACGGCCCGTGCGGTCGACAATATTCGTACTGATTTCTGCCATGTGTGTTGCTGCCGGCCCCGCACCCTTCCGATATATAGTCGTAGCGGGCACCGCCCTGAAATCGTCGAACGGCGTTCCAGTGGGGGTTCGGGCGCCGAACGGGTTCCGAGTGCTAGCGCCAACCAGCCGCCACGCGATTTTCGAGGGCCATCCATATGAGGTCAGCCTGGCGGCGCTGGCGGGCAAGAACGCCGTCGTCATGCTTCATGCCGAAAGAGTCGCCGACGACAGCGGTGCGTCGAATTACGACAACCTGCCCAGCTCGCCTTGGGCCGGCTTCCGGTTGCGCTCTCAATGTGCGCGTATAGCCGCAACCGACGTTGCGGAAGAACATGATCTCAAATGGCTCGCCGATCGGGGCTGGAACCCTGTCGGCGATCTAGCGCTCGAGCAACATCTCAAGAGCACGTCAGATCACAACCGCGAGGTAGTGGTGACGCTCGCAATGAAGGTAAAGAGTTGTTCCGACAAGCGGGCAGTCGATGCCGCGCTGGCCAAGTTCCGCTCGCAAATCCGGCTCAAATCTGACTAGCCTGGCTTCGCGTCACAATAGCCGTCTTCCACCGATAGCGGTCATTAGCTGATACTTCGGAAGCGGTCCCAGCTTCCGCTGGCACGGCGAGTTTGGGCTCGGAAGCCTGTGCCTCAACTCAAATGCTAAGCTTCAGCCCGTGCAGCTTTGTCACGCGGCCATCCTCGCACACCGGGGCGGCGATGAGGCGCATCCAGCGGGACTTTCCGGCGAACGGGTGGATTTCGGTATCGATGGTGAAACCGCGCCCATGCTTGATCGCGTAGGACCGCAGCCGCTCCATCGCGGCGCGGGACTCTTCGCTGTAAAGCGCGACGGCGTCCTCGCGCGTAACTGGGGCGCCCCGGGGCATTCCGAACAGGTCGTAGACTCCGCCCGACCACACCAGGCTGTTGTCGCTAAGGTCGCACTCCCAGCAGCCGACGTGGAGGAAACCGAGTTCACCCACCTGCTCTGGCTGGATGGCGTCGATCACCGCGCTGCTGAGGATGCTGCCCATTTCGAAATAGCGCGCGCGCTCGCTGATCGGCCAGCTATGATGCAGCGCCAGCGGCTCCTTGGCCCGAAAGTTGGTTTGGTGAAGCACGCTTGTCGACGATAAACCCGATTTCCTGACCTTGGCCGGGATTTTGATCCGTTTCGCATCTAATATTGAGGGCGGCGGACAAGCGCAAATGCGTTCAACGGGCCGCCTCAAAAGATTGATCCGAAATGGCTATTTCAGCCGTTCTTAACCGACGCCGGGCAATGGCATTCGCGCAGTCCCGGTAGCGGCGCTGCCTTACCCAATTCCTACAACGGCAGGTCCCAGCCTTGCAGCCAGTATTCTATTCCAATTCGAAGGCGGTCCGCTGGCTCACCGCGCCGGGCCGGCAGATCGACGGTGCGATCGCGAACAAGCTGACCAGCGGGCTCTTCACCTCCCTCCCGATCTTCCTGGGTGGGGTCATCAACAGCATCGTCGTCGCCGCGATCGCAACGTCGCGCCATCCGACCGCGCCGTTTATCATTTGGCTTGCGACCGAGCTGATCCTGGGCGTCGTCCGGCTGTTCGTGCTGATCGCGGGGCGGCGGGCACAGGCGGAAGGGCGGGAGACCTCGATCACGCTGCCCGTCATCCTGTCCTGCTGCTGGGCCGGGTCGGTCGGATTCGGCGCCTTCATCAGCCTGGCGAGCAACGACTGGGTATTGGCGACCATCACCTGCCTGTCGGCGGCGGCGATGGTATCGGGGATTTGCCTTCGCAACTTCTGCACGCCGCGACTGGCGATCTTCATGATGATGCTGAGCCTGCTCCCCTGCGCGGTGGCGGCGCTGTTCGCCGACCAGGCGATCATCATGGTCATAACCGTCCAGCTTCCGATCTACATGGTGACGATCGGGGCTGCGGCATTCCGCATCAACTCGGTGATGGTCGACCGGATGATCGCGCAGGACGCGCTGGAGAAAAGCGAGGCGTTCAATCGCAGCATCCTGGAATCGAGCCCCGACTATACGCTGCTGCTCGACGAGGACCGGCGCATTCAGTTCTGCAACCGGCCGCAGGGCCGGCGGGGAGAATCGGATGCGAACATCGGGCTCGCCTGGCTCGACCTACTGCCGCCGGAAAGCCGTTTCGAGGCCATGCAGGCGCTGGACCGGGCGGCAGCCGGGGAAACGCCGCGCCTGACCGTTGCGCATTGCGCCGAAGACGGCCGGCGGTGGTTCGATCTCGCGGTGTCACGGGTGGCGGACGACAGCCGGATGATCCTGATCGTGGCCCGCGACATTACGCATCAGAAGGTGTCGGAAGAGCGCGCCTTGTGGATGGCCAATCACGATCCGCTGACCGGGCTTCCCAACCGCATCGTCCTTCAGAACCACCTGCAGGACTGCGCATCGGGACAACATGCGTCGGACGGCTATGCGCTGCTGGTCCTCGACATCGACAACTTCAAGTTCGTCAACGACACGCTGGGCCATGACGCCGGCGACGCGCTGCTCTGCACCTTCGCCAGCCGGTTGAGGAGCGCCGTACGGTCAGAGGATCTGATTGCCCGCCTCGGCGGTGATGAGTTCGCGATCGTCCTGCAGGCGCGCAAGGAGCAGGATGTCCACGCGGCGGCTGAGAAGATCTACGCCGCGCTGCACCTGCCGTTCGCGCATGAAGGTCGCTTGATCGAGTGCAATGCGAGCATCGGCGCAAGCCTGTCGCCCGCGGGCGGCACGGAGCGATCGGAATTGATGAAGTCGGCGGATATCGCGCTCTATTCCGCGAAGGCGGCCGGGCGCGGGCAGCTGAAGCTTTTCGAAAGTTCGATGCGGAATGAGTTCCGGACACGGACGTCGATGATGGCCAGCGCGCGGGACGCGCTCACCTCGAACAATATCGTGCCGCACTACCAGCCCAAGGTTTGCCTTCGGACCGGGGCGATTGTCGGTTTTGAATCGCTGCTGCGGTGGCGGGATGCGGAAGAGCGGCTGCGCCCTCCAGCACAGCTCAGGGCGGCGTTCGACGATCCGGTCCTGTCGCAGGCGATCAGCAAATGCATGATCGACCAGACGCTTGCCGACATCGGGGGCTGGATCGAGAATGGCGTCGAGTTCGGCCATGTGGCGATCAATGTCGCGGCGGCCCAGTTCCGCTCCGGCAAGTTCGCGGAGGAGCTGCTGGAGACGATCGAACGGAGCAATATACCTCCCGCCTCCCTGCAGATCGAAGTGACGGAGACGGTCTTCCTCGGGCGCGGCGCCGACCATGTCGAACGCGCGCTTCGGCAGCTTAGCCGCGCAGGCCTCCGGATCGCGCTGGACGATTTCGGGACGGGCTACGCTTCGCTTGCGCATCTGATGCAGTTCCCGGTCGATGCCCTGAAGATCGACAAGTCATTCATCCGCGGGATCGGGTCCAACGAGGAGGCGGAGGCGATCACCAAGGCGATCGTTACCCTCGGCCATAGTCTGGGCATCGAAATCATCGCCGAGGGCGTCGAGACGGTCGAACAGGAAATGTATCTGATCGGTCTGGGCTGTGAAACCGGGCAAGGTTACCTCTACTCAAGGGCTGCGGCGGCGGAAGCGGTCCGGCAGATGACGATAGAGGCCATCGCGAAGCGGGCCTGAATGCGGAAACTTCGAGATACTTGCCGATAAACGATATATAACATATTGTTTATCGATAAGTGATTCGGGAGTTTCCGATGCGACATTCCACCGCGCTGCCCCTTGCCTATGTGTTCCTGCGCATCCTGGTGCTGCTCAACTGGATCTTCGGCGCCTGCATCCTCGCGCTTCTCGCCTTCACCTTCATCAACGAGTCCTGGACGATGAAGGCGCTGGGCGTCTC
Source organism: Sphingomonas caseinilytica (assembly GCF_023516455.1). GTDB lineage: Bacteria > Pseudomonadota > Alphaproteobacteria > Sphingomonadales > Sphingomonadaceae > Sphingomicrobium > Sphingomicrobium caseinilyticum. The sequence continues at coordinate 745,346 of NZ_JAMGBA010000002.1, forward strand.
CGGCATGTCGGACGCGGTGCAGGTGATGTGGGCGATGCGGGGTATTGCGGCGCTCGGCATCGCGACCGTGCCGATCAATTACCAGATCTTCAAACGGCTCTTAAAAATGGTCGATACGGTGCGCGCGGGCGATCCGTTCGTGGCCGATAATGCCTACCGGTTGCACGCGATCGCATGGCTACTGGTGGCGCTTCAGCTGATCAGCATGACCATTGCGGGGATAGGCCGGATCATCTCGACCGAAGAGCATCCGTTCCACCTGGACGCTGGGTTCTCGGCGAACAGCTGGCTCGCGATCATCCTCTGCTTCGTCCTTGCGCGCGTATTCGCCGAAGGAACGCTGATGCGCGAAGATCTTGAAGGAACGGTGTGAAATGGCGATCGCCGTCAAGCTCGACGATTTGCTGCACGAGAGGCGGATGACGCTGACCGAGCTCGCCGAACGGATCGACATCACGCTCGCCAACCTGTCGATCCTGAAGACCGGCAAGGCGCGCGCAATCCGCTTTTCGACCTTGGAGGCGATTTGCACCGTCCTGGCGTGTCAGCCGGGCGATCTACTGGAGTATCGGCCCGACTGACGAAGCGGCGAGGTTAGAGGATTCCGTGCGCGGTCCAGATGGCGATGAGGCCAACGCCGATGATCACGTCGATCACCACGCACCACGGCACATACCAAGTCGGGATCTTGACCAGCGACAGCCGCGACTTGTTGTGGTGCGCGAGATCCCACAGCGCATGGCCGAAATAAGCCAGTGCAAGCAGGATCGGCCACAACAGCAGGCCGAGCAAGGCGGTGACCGCGAACAGGCCGGTGACGTTGAATTCGACGAACTGGTCGCGGGCCGATCCGTTCATCACCGCGAAGCCGAAGTAAATGCCCGCAATGAGGGCGATCAGCACCGCCGCGAAGCCGAGCGACGCCTGCACTGGCAGGAAGAAATGCGGGGCGAGCGAGCCGATACCGACGGCAACGCCGGTCAGGATCGGCCGCCGTGCGAATACCGATGCGTTGCCATGCTGATGCGCATGGCCTGAATGGTCCAATTGAACGGCTACCGACGAGGACATTTCGATCTCCCTTTTCATCCGAGTCGGAAGCTCTTTAGCTTCCGTACCGTGGTACGGAGTCAAATGTCCTTTGCGCCGCGCCTAATAATGTTTCAGCGCTTCGGCTTCGGTCTTCTTGATCCAGCAGTCCTTGCAGATGGTGTAGGCGTTGCTGTCATTGGGATGCTTGGCCGCGCAATCCTCTTTCATCTGCTGATAGGCCTCCGCCATGGCGGGCCGGGCGCGAAGATAATCGCGGAACGCCAAATGCCGGTGGATACTGTGGTCGCCCGCGGCATAGCAATGCAGGTGGAACTTGCGCAGGCCAGTCACCGGATCGCAAAGCGTACAGAAGCGCCGGCCTTCCAGCCCATATTCGCCATGCCACTCATAACCGAGCGCTTCGATCTTCGGCCGCGCGGCCTCGATCGTCTCGAGGTCGGGGCCGACGCCCACCAGGTCGATGATCGGCTTGGCCGCGATGCCGGGAATGGCCGTCGATCCGACATGATGCATTTCGACGATCGCCGGCCACACCGCTTTCAGGATGCGGGTTTCCTCCCGGCTGGCCTGGTCGGCCCACTCGGGATCGTGGGGAAGAAGCCGGACTGCGTAAGGCGGCAGCATACCCTTTCGTGCGCGGAATGAAGGCGGGCTTCAAGCAGGAAAGTTACTGAGATTGCGATCAATCGCGCCGCGGGGAATTGAGCCGCTCGGCGAGTTCCAGCTGCGCCAGGAAATCTTCCATCATCTCAGCGACATCGTCTTTCTTCCCGAGCTGCACCATCGTCTTGCGGCCGTGCCAGCCGGCCCACGCCTGGTTGTTTTCAAGGCTGAAGACCACCTGGCCTGATGCGAAATCCGACCGGTCGGTGCTGATGATTCCGGCGAACCTCATGCGGACGAACTGCACCAGGCTGATGATCAGCGTGGAGCTGGTCAGGAAAATGCCGACGACATAGACGTCGCACGGCCCGCTGAAGAATGACGCGTGCGTCATGAACAGATAATCGGCAAGGCCAACCGAACCCAAGGCCACGATCGCCGCATAGCGCCATTCCATGAAGACGGCCGCAGCGAGGACAAAGGGCAGGAACACCGAAAATTCGCAGCCGGTGACGAATCCGTTCACGGCAGCGCGGATCAGCGTTGGTATCGCAATGAGCAGGGTGACCAAGGCGAACGCCCGGGCACCCGTGATCGACGGCGCCAATAGCCGCCTCAGCAATTCGGCACGACTCACAAAACGCCTCCCAATGGGTTGGCGCCCAAGACCCGGAAACGTGGATACCACGGGGCGACGCGATTCATATCGCGAATCTCCCTGACAAGCCGGCCGGGAAAATCCATGAGTAGGGCATGCGCTCCCCTTTGGCGAGGCCCTGCGCTCCATTCGATTGCCGCCCGCCAATTGCGTCCCCATATGTGGCGGCCATGGCGATTCAAATCCGAACTTCGCTCGCCGAGCCCGAGACCGGCGAAACCTTCGTTCCGCACCGGCCCCAGCGGCCGGACAAGTCGGACGGCGGCAAACGGTTCGAGCTGAAATCGGACTATCAGCCATCGGGTGACCAGCCCACCGCGATCAAGGAGCTGGTCGAAGGCATCAGCGACAATGGCGAGGTCAGCCAGGTTCTGCTGGGCGTCACAGGGTCCGGCAAGACCTATACGATGGCGCAGGTCATCCAGGCGACCCAGCGACCCGCGCTGGTGCTGGCGCCCAATAAGATCCTCGCCGCACAGCTCTATGGGGAGTTCAAGAGCTTCTTCCCCGACAATGCGGTCGAATATTTCGTCAGCTACTATGACTATTACCAGCCGGAGGCCTACGTCCCCCGGTCCGACACCTACATCGAGAAGGAAAGCTCGGTGAACGAGGCGATCGATCGGATGCGCCACTCGGCGACGCGATCGCTCCTGGAGCGGGACGACGTCATCATCGTGGCCTCGGTTTCCTGCCTCTACGGCATCGGCTCTGTCGAAACCTATTCGGCGATGATCTTCGATCTGAAGAAGGGAGAAAGCGTCGACCAGCGCGAGATCATCCGGAAGCTCGTCGCATTGCAATATAAGCGCAACGACCAGGCCTTCGCGCGCGGCAATTTCCGGGTTCGCGGCGACAGCCTGGAGATTTTCCCGTCGCACTATGAGGACAGCGCCTGGCGGATCAGCTTCTTCGGCGATGAGATTGAAGAGATCACCGAATTCGATCCGCTGACCGGCAAGAAGACCGCCAGCCTCGATAGCGTCCGCGTGTTCGCCAATTCGCACTATGTTACACCAGGCCCGACCCTGAAACAGGCGATGGAAGCGATCCGGCATGAACTCGCCGAGCGGCTGAAGGAATTGCAGGCCGAAGGGCGGCTTCTGGAGGCGCAGCGGCTCGAGCAACGCACCAACTTCGACCTGGAGATGATCGCCGCGACAGGGTCATGCGCGGGTATCGAAAATTACTCGCGCTTCCTCACCGGCCGCCTGCCGGGCGAACCGCCGCCGACCCTGTTCGAATATCTGCCTGACAATGCGCTGCTGTTCGTCGACGAAAGCCACCAGACGGTGCCGCAGATCGGCGCCATGGCGCGCGGCGATCATCGGCGGAAGATCACGCTCGCCGAATATGGCTTCCGCCTGCCGAGCTGCATCGACAACCGCCCGCTACGCTTCAACGAATGGGATGCGATGCGCCCGCAATCGGTGTTCGTTTCCGCGACGCCTGGCCCGTGGGAGATGAACGAAACCGACGGCACCTTTTCGGAGCAGGTGATCCGCCCCACCGGCCTCATCGATCCGCCGGTCGAGATCAAGCCGGTCGAGGACCAGGTCGACGATCTTGTGCACGAAGCGAAGGAAACGGCGCGGAAGGGTTATCGGACCTTGGTCACCACGCTGACCAAGCGCATGGCTGAGGATCTCACCGAATATCTGCATGAGGCGGGCCTGAGGGTCCGCTACATGCACTCGGATGTCGAGACATTGGAACGTATCGAGCTGATCCGCGATCTTCGGCTTGGCGTCTATGATGTGCTGGTCGGCATCAACCTGCTTCGCGAAGGCCTCGACATTCCCGAATGCGGTCTGGTCGCGATCCTCGATGCCGACAAGGAAGGCTTCCTGCGATCCGAAACCTCGCTGATCCAGACCATCGGCCGTGCCGCGCGCAACGTCGACGGCAAAGTCATCCTCTACGCCGATCGGGTGACGGGCAGCATGGAGCGGGCACTCAACGAGACCGACCGGCGGCGCGAGAAGCAGCAGGCCTATAATCTGGAGCACGGCATTACGCCGGCCACGATCAAGCGGAACATCAGCGACATCATCGCCCACGTCTCTAGCCGCGATGGGGTTGTCGTTGACACCGGCGACGAGGAGAGGCCGCACCTCGTCGGCCACAACCTCCGCGCCTACATCGGCGAGCTTGAAGAGCGGATGCGGAAAGCGGCCGCCGACCTCGAGTTCGAAGAAGCCGCCCGGCTCCGCGACGAAATCCGCCGGCTCGAAGAGGACGAGCTCGGCATCCCTGATCCCGACCGCGTCGCGCCTCGGCCAACCGGCAATTCAAACCAGGGCAAGCCCGGCACTCGGCGCACCGGCTTTGGGAAAACGCAGCGACGCTGGGGCGGGAAGCGATAGGGCCGGGCGGCAGACATCTGCGCGGTCGTAGGCGCCGGGCCGCTTTGAACTTTCGCGCCGACAAGCCTTGGCAAATGTTCGACAGCGCGCAGCTCGACCGGACGATAGACCGAGCGCATGAGGCGCGACCTTGAATCTTTCCCGTCTGTCCTGTATAAAGGACAAGTTGAGATCCTCCAGACGGAAGTTTTTCGCGACTGGATCAATGATCTGCGTGACCGAAAGGCTCGACTGAGGATCGACGACCGGCTGCGGCGTCTCGCGAGCGGGAATGCTGGAGATACGAGGTCCGTTGGAGGCGCCGTACGAGAGCTGCGCCTCCATTTCGGCCCTGGTTATCGGATCTATTATATGTGGCGGGATGGCGTGCTCGTCATTCTGCTCAACGGCGGAGACAAGGCCAGCCAGGATCGAGACATTCGTCTCGCCAAAAGGCTCGCCAAGGAAGCAGACGATGGCATTGAAGCTTTACCCGTTTGACCCGGCCGAACACCTTCAGACGGAGGAGGATATCCTCCATTATCTGGAGGCTGCGATGGAAGGGAACGACCCGAAGCACATTGCTGGTGCGCTGGGTGATGTAGCTCGATCGAAAGGGATGAGCGAAGTCGCCCGCAAAGCCAAAGTCGGCAGGCAGGCACTCTACAATGCGCTCTCCGAGAACGGCAATCCGACCCTTGAGACGTTGGTTGGTGTCCTCAATGCCCTGGGGCTGCAACTGACCGTCCAGCGTAGAGCTGCCTAACCCGCGTTCAGGCTCACGCAACCCAAATGCTTGCAATGAGTTGGGTAACTGAATTCACTCGGGGAATGCGCCGCAAACGCGGCGCAAAATTTATGTTCAAGAAATATAGTCTGATCATCGGGACGGCGGCGATGCTGGTAACGACGCCGATCGTTGCGGCCCAAGGCCCCAAGGGCGACGAACCGGTCGCGGTTCCGCGCAGCATCAAGCAGGGCATCGACTTCGTTTACGTAGATCCTCAGATGTCGACCGTCGCCAGGAAGAAGCAGAAGCCGCAGAACTGGCTCCAGCGCCTGTTCAATCCCAGCGCCAGCAAGAAGCAGGGCGCGCCCAATCCGATGTTCAACGACCTCGCGCGCGGGCTCCAGCAATATCAGGCCACCTGGGGCCGCCTGCCACAGACCAAGATTCCGGCCGGTGCGGCATTGAAGCGCGGGTCTACCGGCAAGCGCGTGGCCGCCTTGCGTACTCGCCTCGGGCTTTCGGCTGAGGGCGGCTATGACGACCAGTTGTTCCAGACGGTGTCGAACTATCAGGCTGTGCATGGCCTTGGTTCGCCTGACGGCATCGCGGGCCGCGCGACGATCGCCTCGCTCAATCGCGGTTCGACCTATTATGCCCGGAAGATCGCGATCAACATGGAACGCGCTTTCCGCCTTCCGCAGACGCGGGCGTTCGACCGCTATGTGGTGGTCGATTCCGGCGCCGCCGAAACCTATTTGTTCGCAGGTGACCGCAAGGTCGACAGCATGCGGGTGATCGTCGGCGCTGAGGAAACCAAGACGCCGATGATGGCGGTTCTGATGCGCAACGCCAAGGCCAACCCTTACTGGAACGTCCCGCCCGAACTGGTGAAGTCACTTACCGCAAAGAAGGTGAAGGAGCAGGGCCTCTCCTACTTCCAGAACTTCCATTACGAGGTTCTGTCGGACTGGAGCGCAAACGGCCAGCTGGTCGACCCCAAGACGATCAACTGGAAGAAGGTCGCGTCCAGCAAGTCGCTCCCGACCTTCCGCGTGCGGCAGAAGCCCGGGCCGTGGAATTCGATGGGCGAGATGAAGTTCGAAATGCCCAACGACTTCGGCATCTACCTTCACGACACGCCCTTGAAGGAAAAGTTCGCGGGCGATCGCTGGATCAGCAACGGCTGCGTCAGGCTGGAGGATTATCATCGCTTCGCCGGCTGGGTATTCGGCCGGGTGCCGGCGGATTCTTCGCAGCCCGAGCAATATCTCCCGCTGCCGAAGGCGGTGCCGATCTACCTCACCTATCTGACCGTCGCGGCCACGCCCAATGGAGTCACCTTCCGTCCAGACCCCTACGGGTTCGACGCGCTGGCCATGCCGCAGATGTTCGCCGAACGCGGCGGGGAACCGGCGAAGGCGTAAAGCCTCTCCTTCGGCAGTCCAGAATCGACCGTTCATCGACAGGGCTTTGCCCTGACCCGTCGCCGCGCCATGGTCCGCCCCACGAATCGGGGAGGGGTTTGAATGAAGGTTAGAATTTCAGCTGCGCTTGGCCTGGCGCTGCTCGCTGCCGGTCCGGCGCTTGCGCAGGACAAACCGGACGACAAGGCGGCGAAGGTCGAAACCGTCGTGCCGCAGGTCAGAACGACGCAGCACAGCGGCGTCTTCGGCGGACAGAAGATCCGCTACAGCGCGACCATCGGCGAGACGATCCTGTCGGACAGCAAGGACGGAACGCAGAAAGCCGCCATTGTCACCACCGCTTACGTCAAGGAACCGCGCGATCCGTCGCGGCCGGTGACCTTCCTGTTCAATGGCGGCCCAGGCTCCGGCACGGTCTGGCTGCAGATGGGCGCCTTCGGGCCGAAGCGGGTCGCCATTCCTTCGGACGCGCGCGACGACGGTGCGCCGCCCTATCCGCTGAACGACAATCCAGACAGCCTGCTCGACGTTACCGACATTGTGTTCATCGACCCCCCGGGAACGGGCTACAGCTATCTGATCGGCAAGACCGACCCCAAGGAATTCTATGGTGTCACAGCCGATGCCAAGGCCGTCGCCCAGGTCATCCGCCGCTGGCTCAACGACAATGGCCGCTGGTCCAGCCCCAAGTTCCTGGGCGGCGAAAGCTATGGCACCACCCGGTCCGCGGCGGTGGTCAACGAGCTTGAGGGGTCGACTTTCAACGACGTCGGCCTGAACGGCGTCATCCTGATTTCGACGGTTCTCGACTTTGCCGTCGGCTCCGATGCCCCCGGAAATGAGCTCGGCTTCGTGACCAACCTTCCGTCGATGGCCGCGACCGCCCTCTTTCACGGCAAGGCGACCGCGCCTTCGACCGAGCAATTCGTCGAGGAAGCGCGCCAGTTCGCGCTCGGCCCCTATGCGTCGGCGCTGCTCAAGGGCCAAAAGCTGCAGCCGGAGGAACGCGCCCGTATCCGCAGCGAACTGTCGCGCTTCACCGGGCTCAGCGAAGCCTATCTCGACCGCGCCGACCTGCGCGTCACGCCGGATCGCTTCTATAAGGAGTTGCTGCGCGACCGGGGCCTCACCGTCGGCCGTCTCGACAGTCGCTATACGGGCCGCGACTATGACAGCGCCGGTGAAAGCCCGGATAATGATCCCAGCTTCTACGGCATCGATGCCGGTTATACGGCTGCCATCAACAGCTGGACACGCGGTCCCCTCGGCTACGTTACGGACCGCGAATACCAGTCGATCTCCCGCTTCGTCACCGATTGGGATTGGCGGATCGGCGGGCGAGACGCCAATGCTTACCTCAACGTCACGCCCTATCTGGGCAAGGCGATGCGCGAGAACAGCGGCATGAGGATCCTTGTCGCTCAGGGCTATTACGACTTCGCGACGCCTTTCTTCGCCGCCGAATATGCGCTGTCACGCACCGGCATCCCGCAGGATCGGGTCGAGTATCATTACTACGACGCCGGCCACATGATGTACGTCCGCGACGAGGATCGGTCGAAGCTGTCGCACGACATCCGCGCCTTCATCCGGGCGCGATGAGCTGAATGGCCCGGCCCCGCTTATGCGCGGCCGGGCTGATAGCTAGCGAAGCACCCCGGCCTGCTTCTGGCGGTGTGCGTAAAAATAGAGCAGCGCCGCGACGAGGATGATCACCCACGGCATGAAGGCCATCGCGCCCTCGTTCATCGGTGGCGGTGCGGGCGGCGCCAGGAAGATCTGGTAGCCAAGGCCCATGATCGCACCCAGCAGCGACAGCCCGAGGGCCGGTATCGCCCAGCGGCTGCGCATCAACAGGAGCAGCGAGCCGAGCAGCCCCATCCATACGCCCAGGCCCCAACCGAACTGGGCATAGAGCGGAAAGCCATCGACCCATGCGAGCATCGCCTCGGGATCGGATTGCGGTGCCATGCTTCGGAAATATTCAAGATTGCGCATGCGCGTCATCAGATAGTCGTAGCAGCCGAAGCCGTTCCACAGCAGCGCCAGCAGCCCGACGACCCACAGGTGCACGGGTGCTTTCGCGGTTTGTACGTCATCCATGTTGCATTCCCCCTCCAGCGCCGGTCTGTCACCGCCCCTCGGAACGCAATTCAGGCGGATCAGGCGTCACTAACCATGCCGGCCGATGCTTATGAGCCGTCATTTGCCTTGGCATGTCAATCGAGGCCGGCTTCGGAAGACCGTTAGGGAATCGCCGATTTCTGAACCTCCCGGTGCCAAGGGCGTTGGTTGCGCCATGAGTAGAGTATCCACGATTGTCCCTGTTGCGCTTCTCCTTTCACTTATGGCCTGCTCCAAGACGGACCCGGTCGACAATGAAGCGGTCGCGCCGGGCGACCTGCTGATTGGCGACGCTTCGGCGACGGGACTGGCAGCGCCCGCCAACGCGGCAATGGCCGAAGCGGTACAGCAGGCCGCCTTGCCGACGCCCAGCGGCGGTCTGGCCTGGAGCTACCGCCAGCAGGACAATAGCGCATTGTTCGGACCGCCGAATTCGCCGGCCTTTTCCATCCAGTGCCAGAAGCCGAAGGAAGGCGAGGCGCAGCTGATCTTCGTCCGTTACCTGCCCCCGACCGGCGGGGCGCAGGGAACGCTGAGCTTCACCGGCAATGGCAAGGCCGCCTCGGTGCCGATCGCGGCCGTGATCAATCCCGACGGCGTCGGCGGTCAATGGCGCGCCGCCGCTCCGCCGAACGACAGCACGCGCGATATCGGCGAAACGTTCGGCGGGCCGGGCAGCGTCGAGATCTCGATCACCGGCACGGCGCCGCTCGTCGTCCCATCGTCGGAAGAGCCGCGCCGCGTCTTCGCCGCCTGCCTGGCGGGCTAGCCCCGCCTAGAAGCTGAAGCGGAAGCCGACGTTAGCCGATGTTTCTTCGCCCTGGTCCTTGCCGACGGTCGCCGATCCGGCAACGTCGAGGCTGACGGATTCGAGGATGGCCGCGCTGAAGCCCAGTGACAGGCGGCCGTATGCATCCTTCGATCCGTCCTGCAGCTCGAAGCTGTTGACGATGGTCGGGGCCGACGTTTGCGAGAAGCGCACGGTGCGCTCGTCGCCGGTGAAGTCCTTCTCGATGACCGCCGAGGCGAAGGGCCGAAGCTGCGCGCCGCCGCCCTCGAAATCGCCGCGGACCTCGACGCCGACCGAGCCCCGAAGCGACTTGTAGCTCAATGAATCGACGTTGAGGGTCAGCACCGGATCCCCGGTCTCGGTATAGCTGTCGACATCGGCCTTGGCATAATCGAGCGCGATCACCGGACCGACGCGGACGCTGCCCATCGGCATCAGGTAACCGGCCTTGGCGCCGAGGATCAGGTGATCGCCGTCCGGGTCCGCTTCCATGCCTTCGACGACGCCAACCCGCTCGATCTCATGATCGTCCCAGCCGTAGCCGGCATAGGCCTGGAGGAAGCCGCCAGCGATGCCGAACGCGCCGTAGCCGCCCAGCTGGAGCGACTTGGCCTCATTGTCCGCGGCGTCATTGCCGAAATTCACCTTCGGCTTGGAATAGTTGAGCGCAACACCGACGAGACCGGAGCCGAAGCCATATTCGGCGCCCGCGGTTATGCCGACGCCGCTCGACCGATATTCGTCGTTGCGCGCGCCTGCGTCGAGCTTGCGGGAATAGCCGTCACCGGCGACGAAGAATTTGAGGCCTTCGGGCATGTCGCCGTCGCGCGGCGCCGTCGTGTCCATCCGCGCGGTGAGCGTGCGGCCGAACTGGTGGGCGACGTCGAGGCCCAGGTCGCTCGCCGCCTGCAGCGTCAGGGGCGCCGTCAGCTGCGCGGCGATGTAGCGGCCGACGATCTCAAAGCCGTTGGATGTCAGGTGCAGCTGGTCGCCGTAGAAGAGATATCCGCTGGCGCTCATGATGCAGGCCGTGCTGCCCGGAGGCGGGCCGAGCGGCGGCGGGAATGACGGGCACGCCAGGCCGTTGGTGATCCCATAAGCTGCTGGACTTGCAATGACATTGTCGAGCAGCAGGTTGAGATCGAGATAGTGGACGACGACGCCGTTGGACGCATAGCCGGCAAGCGTCGACTGCATGCCCGTGTTGAAGGCGGTCGAGAAGGCGGAGCGGATCGCGGCGCCGGCGGGATTGCCGGCGATTTCCGGCAGCCGGCCGGTGTCGCCGGCCAGGAAGCTGATGTTCTGTGCCCCGGCACCGACCAGCAGGTTGAGGTTGCCGGTGGCATTAGTGACCGCCGTCGCTGCCGCCGTCGGCGCGCCGGCCAGCGTTCCGCCCAGTTGCTGATACTGGCGGGCGTCATTGCCGCCGATCGAGACAGTGACGAGATCGTTGGGACCGAAGGTCGGCCCATAGGACGGGAAGGCCGGGTGCTGCGGGCCGATCCCCAGGAAATTGGTGACTTCGAAAGTCAGGCCCGGAAGGAAGGGGCTGCTTGTGTTCGTATTGTCCGTCTTCGCGCCGCCGATCGCGAAATTGTCGATCGGAACGCCCAGCAGCGATCCCAGCGTATCGACGTAGTTGGTGCCGCCCGAGAAACGTCCGGTGGTGTAGACAACGGTCGTTGCCGGATCGATGCCGCCGAGCTGGAAGGCATTGCCGTCGTCGGCGTAGCTGTCGCCGAACGCGACGATATGGTCGATGCGCTGTGCGGCGGCCGGGGTTGCGGTGAGAGCGGTAGCGGCAAGCAGCGAAAGTGCGATCAGGCGGCGGTTCGTCATGCAAAATCTTCCCCGTAGCCGCATCAGGACGCGCGGCTAATCCATGTCAGTAATGCATGGCTGAATCGCATAGACAAGTGACAGCAATGTCAGTTGTCACTTGGCTGCCGAGCGTGACCTCTTCGCATCAGTCGGCATCCGCCGGTGGGCCTCGTCGGGTTCATCCGTGGCTTCGGTCAGTTTCGCCAACGTCTCTTCCTTGAGCTCGACGATCACTTCCTCGGGAAGCTCCTCGATGCCTGCCAATTCATTGTGGGCGTGGGTCACCGCGATGATCAGCTCGTCCAGCTTGGCGTGCATCGCAACGTCCCGGCGATGCGCCTCGGCTTCGCGCTCGTTCTGACGATTCAGCACCATCTGCGTAAGTGTAATCGCCATGATCGACAGAGCGGCCGTCAGCAGGTCGGTCGACAGGCCCGACACGAACCAGCCAATGCACAACAGGATGAAGCCGAGCTGGACGCTCGGATGGGCGAACACGTCGGAAACCCAGGCGGAAATGTTGCAGCCGAGCAGGTAGAGCGCGCTGCGCTCCTTTCCATTGCCGTTGCCGTTGGTCTTTTGCGGTTGCTTGCGATCCGTTGCGGTCATCAACGGGTCGAAACGAAGCCCCGGGCGCAGCGTTCCTTTCCGCAGTCCGCGATTGCCTAGCGTTTCTCGCGGCTTAGGCGCGTCATCAGGATCGCGGCCCGTTTCGCCTGGCGCCAGATGGAGGCGATGTCGACCCGTTCGCCGGGCGCGTGGTCGCCATTGCTGGCCGCGCCTAGCCCGATCAGCCCATCGACGTCCTGCGCGACGAAGCTGATGTCGCCGGCGCCGCGCTTCATCGGGTCGAGCTCGCCCATTTGCTCCAGCCCCATGTCGGCGTTGACGACATTCAGCTTCGCAAGGATCGCCCGATTGCCTTCGGTCGGCGCCATCGGCGGATATTCGTCCGGATCGAACTCCAGCTTCGCCGTCGCGCCGTTCAGCCGGCCATCGGCGACGATGGCCTGCATCTTCGCCTTGACCCGCTCGATCTGCTCCCGGCTGATCGCGCGCAGGTCGCCTCGCGCCACGGCGGTCTCCGGAATGATGTTGGTCTTGCCGGTCGCCTCCAGCCGGATCCTGTCTTCGTCCAGCTTGGCTGTGGCGCCGCCGCCGACCAGGCCGACATTGAAGGTCAGCTTGTCTTCCGGAAGCTTCGTTCGAAACGCATCGATGATCCGCGCCAGCTCATAGACTGCGCCATTGCCGGAGCCGGGCGAGAAGATGCCGCTGGAATGGCCCGAACGGGCAGTGACGGTCAGCGTCCATGCGCCCGAGCTGCGGCGCGCGATCGAGCCAATGTCCTTGCCGTCCTCATCGGCCAGACCTTCGAAATCGAGCGCCACATCGGCGCGCTTGCCGGCGGCGACCAGGTCGCGGCGGGCAAGCTCGATCGGCTGGCCATTATCCTCTTCGTCGCCGGTCAGAACGACTTCGATATCGGCGTCCTTCAGCGTCCCTGCCTGCTGCATCGCGCGGAGTGCCGCGATCATCACCGCCATTCCGCCCTTGTCGTCGCCGGAACCGGGGCCAATGCCGTCATTGCCGCGCCGTTCCCAGCGCTGGAACGGGCTGTCGGGCTCGAACACCGTGTCGAGATGGCCGATCAGCAAAAGCCGCTTGCCCTTGCCGTTGCCCTTGTGCGTCGCGACGATATGGCCCGCGCGGCCGGTCTGCGTCATGTCGATCCATTGAACCTTGAAGCCGAGCGGCTCCAGCTCCGAACGAAGCATCTCGCCGACTTTGGTCACGCCCTCGACGTTGAGCGAGCCGCTGTTCTGGTTGACCCATTTCTCGAGCATAACGAGCGTCCGCTCCTGCTCCGTATCGACGGTCCGGATCATCCGCGTTTCCGCCGGCGAAAGCTTCGCTGCGGCGGGAGTGGGGGCGAGGGCGAGTGACAGGCCGGTGAGGGCGGCGATGAGACGGGTTTGCATGGCGGGAGCGTAGCGGCATCGAGGCTAAGCTCAAGACCAGCCAAATCTCTCCTTCTCGTCATCCCCGCGAAAGCGGGGACCCAGCTTAAATCCGTTCGCTAGGTTCCCGCTTCCGCGGGAATGACGATTTATAATGACGATTTGGCTAACTCACTGTCCTACAGATAACCAAATAGGTAATTCATTGCGACTCGAACGAACCCGAAGGAGCAATGGAATGACAATCGAAGAACTCATCGACGAACTGATCGAGCGGGAAGGCGGCTATGTGAACCATCCCGCCGACAAGGGCGGCCCAACCCGCTTCGGAATTACGGAGGCGGTCGCCCGCGCCCATGGCTATGGCTGCGCGATCGCCGAGCTCCCCCGCGAGGAGGCGGAGGCGATCTATCGCCGCCTCTACTGGCTCCGACCCCGCTTCGACGAAGTGGCGGACCGAGCCCCCGCGGTCGCGGCCGAACTGTTCGACACCGGCGCCAACATGGGGCCTGCCGTCGCAGCGACCTTTCTCCAGCGAGCGCTGACGGCCCTCAACCGCAACGGCAAGGATTACGCCGACCTGGTGCCTGATGGACGCGTCGGGCCGGCCACACTGGCGGCGCTCGATGCCTTTCTCGATGTGCGCGGACGCGAGCGGGGAGAGACTGTGCTGTTGCGCGCGCTAGAGGCGCTCCAGGGCGAGCGCTACTTGCGCCTCGCGGAGAAACGGCCAGCCAATGAGGCGTTTCTTTATGGGTGGTTGGCGAACCGTATAGGTTCTCCATAAGGTCACTAAAGTCGCACGAAAACATGCCGCACCTTGAGACTTTTGTGACCTTTAGACCCGTTGAGGAGGACCTATGGCAATCATCGAAGCGATCGTCGGGCCGGTTTCCAAGCTGCTCGACAAGATCATCCCGGACCCCGAGGCGCGCGACCGCGCCAAGCTGGAACTGATCAAGCTGCAGGGCGACCAGGAAATGGCCGCGATCGGCGCGCAGATGCAGGCGATCGTCGTCGAGGCGCAATCATCCGACCCCTGGACCAGCCGCGCCCGGCCGAGTTTCCTTTACGTCATGTACGCCCTCATCATGTGGGCGATCCCGATGGGCCTGATCGCGGCGGCCGATCCCGATTTGGCGCTCGGCATCGGCAATGGGATGACCGCCTATCTGCGCGGCCTGCCGGAGGAGCTCTATGCTCTCTTCGGCACCGGCTATCTCGGCTACACGGCGGCCCGCACCTGGGGGAAAGTGAAAGGCGTCGAACGCTAACCCGGTTCGAAGCGTTGAGCGGGCGGAACGAACTGTTCCGCCCGGCATTCCTACCGGTCGCATAAGCAAAGCTCTGTGGAGGGGTTCGCTGTTCGAGGTGCTTCGAAATTGCTGGCGGATCGAGCGGGCGGAACGCGCCGCGGTGATCGTCGACGCCTGCGACTATTACCATGTCATCCGCGAGGCGATGGAGAAGGCGCGGCATCGCATCCTGATCATCGGCTGGGACTTCGATCCAAGGATCAAGCTCGATCGCAGGGGCAAGGGTGCGGATGCCGATGAGACGCTGGGCGCGTTCCTGCTGAAGCTCGCGAAGAAGAAGCCCCACGTCAGGATCGCGATCCTCAAGTGGAACTTCGGCGCGATGAAGACCCTGTTCCGGGGAAGCGCCATTGCCTGGGTGGCGCGCCTCGCCGCCACCAGGGCGATCACGTTCAAGCTCGATAGCGCTCATCCCCCGGGTTGCAGCCACCACCAGAAGATCGTGGTCATCGACGATTGTTTCGCCATCTGCGGCGGCATCGACATGACTGGGGACCGCTGGGACCGGCCGGCCCATAAGGACAATGATCCCGACCGAGTCCGACCCAACGGCAAGCCCTATGGCCCCTGGCACGACGCGACCATGGCGGTGGATGGGCCGCTGGCAGCGGCGCTCGGGGAGCTGGCCTGCGATCGCTGGGAACGGGCGACCGGGAAAAGGCTCGGTCCGGTTCGCGATGCCGATCCGATCTGGCCCGACGATCTGGAACCTACCTTCCAGGACCAGAACTTCGCGATCGCCCGGACCAGCGCCAAATATTGCGAACATGCCGAAGTGAAGGAGGTCGAAGCGCTGTTCCTCGACATGATCGCCTCGGCCCGGCGGTTCATCTATGCCGAGAACCAATATTTCACCTCGCCGAAGATCGCCCAGGCCATTCGTGAGCGGATGCTCGGCTCCGACCCGCCCGAGATCGTCTTCGTCAATCCGATCCGGGCCGACGGCTGGCTGGAACAGGTCGCGATGGATGCGGCGCGGGTCCGCCTCGCCCAGGTCATCGGCCGCGAGGATCCGGGCAACCGCTTCCGCATCTATTCGCCGGTGACGGAGGGCGGGGCCGACATCTACGTCCATGCCAAGATCATGATCGTCGACGACCGGATCCTGCGCGTCGGTTCGGCCAATATGAACAACCGCTCGCTAGGCCTCGACAGCGAATGCGACCTGGCGGTGGAGGCCGATGGCGATGCGACCGAGGCCGTCATCGCCGGAGTAAGGACGCGGCTGATGGCCGAACATCTCGGCGCATCGGAGGATGAGGTCCGAACCCTGTTCGACCGGACCGGATCACTGATTGGAACGATCGAAGCGCTGCAGCGCGACGGAAGGACCATGAAGCTTCTCGAGCTGGAGAAGCCGGGTGAGGCCACGGCCTTCATCGCCGACACCGAGTTGCTCGACCCGAAAAGCCCCGACGCGATGTTCGAGGATTTCACCAGCAAATCGCTTTTCTCCGGACTTGGTGGATGGTGGAAGCGGCGCCGCTAGGGCGCGCAATCTTGCATCGCGGCGGCCACCTGCCCACATCCGCGGCAACGAAGAGCGGGAGCTGACCCTTGGAACAATATCATGGCACCACCATCCTGGGGGTGAAGAAGGACGGGCGGACCGTCATCGCCGGCGACGGCCAGGTCTCGCTCGGCAATACGGTGATCAAGCCCAATGCCAAGAAGGTACGCCGCCTTGGCGACGGCAGCGTGATCGGCGGCTTTGCCGGTGCGACGGCCGATGCCTTCACCCTGTTCGAACGACTGGAAAAGAAGCTGGAGTCGCATCGCGGCCAGCTCCTCCGCGCCGCGGTCGAGCTGGCCAAGGATTGGCGGACCGACAAATATCTTCGCAACCTCGAGGCGATGATGATCGTCGCCGACAAGGAAACCTTGCTGATCCTCACCGGCAATGGAGACGTGCTGGAACCGGAAGGCGGGATCGCCGCGATCGGCTCGGGCGGCAATTATGCGCTGGCCGCGGCGCGGGCTCTTTCCGAATATGAGCAGGACCCGGAAGTGCTTGCGCGCCGAGCGATGGCAATCGCCGCCGAGGTCTGCGTATTCACCAACAACCAGCTGACCGTCGAGACGATTGAAGGCTGATGCATTAGGCGGCTAGGCTCGCTGCATGCTGATCGACCGTCGAGCCTTCGCTGCAAGCTCCACTGCGCTCCTCGCCGGTTGCGCTACAACTGGTGGCACCGGTATTTCCCGCGTCGCCGACTGCACGCCGCTTGCCCCGGTCAAGGTGGATGAAAGTCGCGTCATTCGCACCGTCGCCGGCCTTCGCCCCTATCGCGCCTCCGGGTTCGTCGTCCGCGCCGAGGCGCTCGGCGACAAGCGTCTCGTCCACAACTACGGCCACGGCGGTGCCGGCATCACCCTCAGTTGGGGAAGCTCGAAGCTCGCGACGGATCTCGGGCTTCCCGGTCACCGCGGCTCGGTCGCCGTTCTGGGTTCCGGCGTCATGGGTCTGTCGACCGCGCGACTGGCCCAGGAAGCCGGCTTTCCAGTCACCATCTACACTGCCGCGCTTCCCCCCGACACGACCTCGAACGTCGCCGGCGGCCAGTTCCACCCGTTCGGCTTCTTCCGCGAGGGTTCGGCGACCAGCGAGTTCAAGGCCCAATATCTTCGCGCGCTCGACTATAGCTGGCGCCGTTTCCAGATCATGGTCGGCGACGACTACGGGATCCGCTGGCTTCCGACCTATGTCGAGACCGGAAGCCCCGATGCCCGAGAGATCGCCAACTTCCCGCCGATCAACCGCATGCTGGGCATGGCCGAACATCCGTTCCCGCTCGACAGCGTGCTTCGATACGACACCATGTATGTCGAAACCGGCCGCTACCTTCGCCAGATGCTCCGCGATTTCCATATCGCCGGCGGCAAGGTCGAAGTACGCCGGTTGGCGAGCCCGGCGGATGTGACCTCGCTTGGCGAAAGCCTCATCTTCAACTGCACCGGTCTCGGCGCGCGCGACCTGTTCGGCGACCAGGAGCTGCAGGCCGTTCGCGGCCAACTGGCGATCCTCGAGCCGCAACCGGAAGTGCGCTACGCGGCCCTTGGCCGGTTCGGCTACATGTTCCCGAGACCCGACGGAATCATCCTTGGCGGAACGTTCGAGCGGGATGTCTGGGACGCAACGCCCGACCCGGCGGATATCGCCCGCATCGTCCGCGACCACCAGCGCTTCTTCGAAGCTTTCCGCTGCACGGCTTGATCGCGCCCCTCGAGCCTCCATCTATCAACGCCATGAACGACAATCTTACCCCGAAGGCCATCGTCGCCGCATTGGACGAGCATATCATCGGCCAGAATGAGGCGAAGAAGGCGGTCGCGGTTGCCCTGCGCAATCGCTGGCGCCGCCAGCGCCTGTCGCCCGAGCTCCGCGACGAGGTGACGCCGAAGAACATCCTGATGATCGGGCCGACCGGCTGCGGAAAGACGGAGATCAGCCG
The DNA here is from genome assembly GCF_023516455.1 of Sphingomonas caseinilytica. Lineage (GTDB taxonomy): Bacteria > Pseudomonadota > Alphaproteobacteria > Sphingomonadales > Sphingomonadaceae > Sphingomicrobium > Sphingomicrobium caseinilyticum. The sequence goes on from NZ_JAMGBA010000002.1 coordinate 763,623, forward strand.
CCGCCTCGCCAAGCTGGCGGACGCTCCGTTCGTCAAGGTCGAAGCGACCAAGTTCACCGAGGTCGGCTATGTCGGACGCGATGTCGAGCAGATCGGCCGTGACTTGGTTGAGGAAGCCGTGCGGCTGGAGCGGGAGCGTCGCCGCGAGAAGGTTCGCGAGACTTCGGAATCTGCGGCGATGGAGCGGCTGCTCGATGCCTTGACCGGCAAGGGATCGTCGGAAGCAACCCGCGCCAGCTTTCGCCAGCGCTTCGCCGACGGCAGTCTCGATGGCGCCGAGGTGGAGATCGAAGTTTCTGAAGCGGCGAGCATGCCGTTCGACATCCCCGGGAGTGGTGGCGTCGGGATGATCAACCTTTCCGAGATGATGCAGAAGGCGATGGGCGGCCCGCCCAAGAAGCGCCGCAAGCTCAAGGTCAAGGACGCGTTCGGAAAGCTGGTCGAGGAAGAGGCCGACAAGCGCGTCGACCAGGACGACGTGACCCGCGTGGCGCTGGCCGATGCGGAAGCCAATGGCATCGTCTTCCTGGACGAAATCGACAAGATCGCGGTCAGCGACGTTCGCGGCGGATCGGTCAGCCGCGAAGGCGTCCAGCGCGACCTGCTGCCGCTGATCGAAGGGACGACGGTTGCCACCAAATATGGTCCCATCAAGACCGACCATATATTGTTTATCGCCAGCGGCGCCTTCCATATCGCGAAGCCCGCCGACCTCCTCCCCGAACTTCAGGGCCGTCTCCCGATCCGCGTCGAGCTCGCGACACTGACGGAGGAGGATTTCGTTCGAATCCTGTCGGCAACCCGGGCGAGCCTCACCGAGCAATATAGCGCGCTGCTGGCGACTGAAGAGGTCACGATCGAATTCGCCGACGACGGCATTGCCGCCCTGGCGAAGATTGCCGCCGAGGTGAACGACGCGATCGAGAATATCGGCGCCCGGCGGCTTCAGACGGTGATGGAAAAGCTGGTCGAGGACATCAGCTTCACCGCGGAGGAACGGAAGGGCGAAAAGCTGGTCATCGACGCCGCCTTCGTCGAGCAGCAGCTGGCCGGCATCGCCAAGAACGCCGATCTAAGCCGCTATGTCCTCTAGCCCGTCGCCCCAGCGCAGGCTGGGGCCCATGTCTCTTCGAAAGGCTTCTTTCCAGATATGGATGCCAGCCTACGCTGGCATGACGAGTTAGCGCTTGACCGGTTGAGCCTCCCGATACCGCCACACCAACCCTTGCACGAACGGCGACCACAGCGGAGCTTCGACCCCGGCGAGCCGCAGCCTGCTGGCGGCCCACTGGTTGCAGGTGTGGATCGCGTTGGCCTTGCCGACCCCGCGATAGAAGGCGTCGCGCGGCCCATAGCCGGGATGATCGATGCGGATCGGCTTTCCTCGGGTGTCCAGCTCGAATCCGGCGCGGATCGAGGCCCAGAGGCGGCGATATTGCTCGCTCGTCAGCCGGATTTCCTTCGCGGCATAAGCTGGGTCGCGGGTCCATTCCACATGCATGACCCGCTCGCCACCCGTCAGCGCGACCGCCGCGGTCTTGATCGAAAGGTCGGCCCAGGTCGGCGTTTCCAGATAGACCCGGCGCTCGCCCGCCCCGAACGCGATCCAGCGCGCGTCGGCGGGCACATTGGCCATGTCGGACTTTGGCACCAAGGGCCGCCAGTTGAGCCCCTCGGCCTCGGCTGGAAGGACGAGATCCACGTGGACGCCGTTGTGGGCGAGATAGATGGTGACGCCCTCATCGGGCTCCTTCCATCCGCTGTTGATGGGAATCAGCGCGCCGATAATCGCCGCAACAATATACAGCGCGGGAATCGCGAGGATCGCGAGTGCGATACGGACAGGCCAGCTGGATTTGCGGCGACGGCGACGAGGCATGAGCACATTGATGCCAAGAGAGGGCGCATTTGTCTCGCCACGACATCCGTCGGCGACCATTTTCTGAAGCGTGCCCCGCACGCTTCAGAAAATGGTCGGGGCGACTGGATTCGAACCAGCGACCCCCACACCCCCAGTGTGATGCGCTACCAGGCTGCGCTACGCCCCGACCGATCACATGACCCTAGGGCATGTGAGAGCGGCGCATCTAGGGCGATGCGCATCGCTTGGCAAGGCGGCCCGCGGCGTGATAGGCGGCGCGCCACATCCTGCGCTTGGGGCTCTCCCGGCGCCCTTTCGATGAAGAGATTCCCGGGGTCATGAACGATATTTCCATTCTCGCCGCAGCGGCCGCTCCTTCGGCTGGCGCAAGCTTCTTCGTCCAGACCATTCCGTTGGTCCTGGTCTTCGTCATTTTCTGGTTCCTTCTGATCCGCCCGCAACAAAAGCGGATGAAGGAACATCAGGCGCAGATCGCAGCCGTGAAGAAGGGCGACCGGGTCGTCACCGGCGGCGGCCTACTGGGCAAGGTTACCAAGGTCTCGGACTCCGAAGTCGAGGTCGAGCTTGGCCAGGGAATTCGCGTGACCGCCGTGAAATCGACACTGACCCAGGTCGTCGATCCAGCGTCCGCCAAACCGGCCAACGACTAGGGGTTCCGCTTCAATGCTCGATTTCCCCCGCTGGAAGGTCTGGGCTGTCACGCTCACCATCCTTGCCGGCATCTTGCTGGCAATCCCGAGCCTGCTTCCCAAGGACCAGGTCGAACGCTGGCCGGCGTGGCTTCCGAGCGCGCGCATCAACCTTGGTCTCGATATCGCCGGCGGTAGCCAGCTGCTGCTGGAAGCCGACATTGCCGACGCCGGCAAGCAGCGGCTTCAGGCGATGGAAGAGACGGTCACGACCGAACTTCGCCGCGGCGAGCCGCGCATCGACATCGGCGACGTTTCGACCACCGGCGGACGGCTGAGCTTCATCGTCCGCGACCCGACCCAGTTGGATGCGGCAGTAGAACGGCTTCGCGCGCTGACCCAGCCGGTTGCACTGACTGGAAAGCGGGATTGGGACGTGACCGTCGTCGATTCGACCCGAATCGTCCTGACGCCGACCGAGGCCGGTGCGAAACAGGCCCTGAAGGACAGCCTTACGGTTGCCCGCGACGTGGTCCGCCGTCGGATCGATCCGGGCGGAACCAAGGAAATCACGGTCATCAATCAGGGCGATCGCCGCATCTTCGTCCAGGTACCGGGCGTCGAGGATCCGGAAGCGCTGAAGCTGCTGATCGGCCAGACCGCGCGCCTCGAATTCAAGCTGGTCGACCTCAACGCCGACCCGAATCAGGTCGCGCAGGGCCGCGCTCCTCCGGGCAGCCAGGTCCTGCCGATGGCCGATGGCACGGGCGGCATCGCCGTACAGCGCCGCGTCATGGTCTCCGGTGAGCAGCTGGTCGATGCCAAGCAGGGTTTCGACCAGAATGGCCGCGCCGTGGTCGACATCACCTTCAACGCCGCCGGTGCGCGCCGCTTCGGCCGCGTCACTCAGGAGAACGTCAACAAGCCGTTCGCGATCATCCTCGACGACAAGGTGCTCTCGGCGCCGAACATCAACGAGCCGATCCTCGGCGGAAAGGCGCAGATCAGCGGTAACTTCACCGTGGAGACCGCCAACCAGCTGGCAGTCAGCCTGGCTTCCGGCAAGCTCCCGGTGAAATTGAACGTCATCGAAGAGCGCACCGTCAGCGCCGAGCTGGGCAAGGACTCGATCGAGGCCGGCACTATCGCTTCGGTCTTCGCGACCCTTTCGGTGATCGGCCTGATGATCATCACCTATGGCCGGTTCGGCGTCTATGCGTCGATCGCGCTGCTGGTGAACGCATTCATGATCCTTGGCATCATGGCGGTGTTCAACGCCACGCTGACCTTGCCCGGTATAGCGGGCTTCGTCCTCACGATCGGTGCGGCGGTCGACGCTAACGTGCTGATCAATGAGCGTATCAGGGAAGAGCTGAGACGCGGGCGAAAGATGCTCGACGCGCTGGAAACGGGCTACAAGGAAGCCTCGACCGCGATCTTCGACGCCAACATCACCAACACCATCGCCGCCGCGCTGATGATGTATTTCGGGTCCGGGCCGATCCGCGGTTTCGCGGTGGTCCTCCTGATCGGCATCATCACCTCGGTGTTCACCGCGGTCAATTTCACCCGGATGCTGGTTTCGATTTGGATCAAGTCCAAGCGGCCACGCGCGATCAATATCTGACGGGATTCAGGGCAAATGAAACTTCTCAAGCTGGTTCCCGACAACACCAACTTCGACTTCATGAAGTGGCGGAACGTCGCCCTTGTTCTGTCGATCATCGTGACAGCTGCAAGCATCGCGCTCACCGCTTATCGTGGCCTCAACCTGGGCATCGACTTCGTCGGCGGTCAGGTGGTTCGCGCCACTTTCGCTCAGTCGGTCAGCATCGAGGACCTGCGCACTAAGGTCGAAGGGCTGAACGTTGGCGAGGCCAGCATCCAGGAATTCGGCGACAACCGGACCTATCAGATCCGCCTGCCCAGGCCCGAGGGTCCTGAAGCGGCCGCCAACCAGGTGGTGACCGCCGTTCGCGGCATGATCGAGCAGCAATATCCGGGCGCCAAGGTAACGGCAGGCGAATCAGTATCCGGCAAGGTCAGCGGCGAGCTGGCATGGGACGGCGCGCTGGCGATCGGCTTCGCCATGCTTGGCATCGCCATCTACATCTGGTTTAGGTTCGAATGGCAGTTCGGCGTCGGTGCCCTGGTCACACTGTTCCACGACGTGGCGATGGTGCTCGGCTTCTTCTCGCTGACGCAGCTTCAGGTCGACCTCAACATCGTCGCGGCCTTCCTCGCGATCGTCGGCTATTCGTTGAACGATACGGTCGTCATCTACGACCGGATCCGAGAGAATATGCGCAAGTACCGCAAGATGGAGATCGTCTCGCTCCTCAACTTCTCGTTGAACGAGACGCTCTCGCGCACGATCGTCACCTCGCTGTCGATCATGCTGGCGCTTGCGGTTCTGCTGCTCCTTGGCCCGGACGTGCTGTTTGGCCTGACCCTCGCGATCCTGCTCGGCACCTTCATCGGCACCTATTCGTCGATCTATATTTCGGCGCCGGCGCTGGTCTGGATGGGCCTCAAGAGCGACAGTTTCATTCGCGGCGAGGAAGAGGAAGATCCGACGGTCGCGCCAGCCCGATAAGGGAAGGCGTTCAGTTTGGTGAAAGCCCGCTTGGCCTTGTGTGCAGCCCGCGCTAGGAAAGTCCCCATGGTGAACAAGACCCGTATCGCGGCACTGTTGCTGCTGCCCGTAATCATCCTCCCCGTTGCCGCTTGCGCTGGCAACAAGGCGAAGACCGACACGGCTTACGTCGCGCGCGACGTGAACACGCTGTACAGCGAGGCCAAGGAGCGGCTCGACCGCGGTCGCTACGAAGAGGCGGCAATCTTCTTCGACGAGGTGGAACGGCAGCATCCCTATTCGGTCTGGGCCCGCCGCGCCCAGCTGATGAGCGCTTTCTCCTATTACATGGCGCAGAAATATACGGAATCGATCAGCTCGGCGACGCGCTTCCTCACCATCCATCCCGGCAACAAGGATGCGCCCTACGCCAACTACCTCATCGCGATGAGCTATTATCAGCAGATCGAGGATGTGACCCGCGACCAGAAGATCACGCAGCAGGCATCGGACTCGTTCAACGAACTGATCCGACGCTACCCGCAAAGCCGCTACGCTTCCGACGCGCGGTTGAAGCTCGATCTCATCAATGACCATCTCGCCGGCAAGGAGATGGAGGTCGGACGCTTCTATCAGCGGCAGGGCAATTGGCTGGCCGCGTCGACCCGCTTCCGCGAGGTGGTCGACAAATATCAGACCACGACCCACACGCCCGAAGCACTGGAGCGCCTGGTCGAATCCTACCTGAACCTCGGCCTGCCCGAGGAAGCCCATAAGGCGGCTGCCGTGCTCGGCGCCAACTATCCGGGCAGCAAATGGTACCACCGCAGCTATGAGCTGATCCAACGGCATGCGCCGTCGGCGGTCGCTGCCCAGCCGACAAGCTAAGCCGGGGTTTCGGCGGCGTGCTGAGGCAGCTGTCGATCCGCGATGTGGTCCTGATCGACCGGCTCGACCTGGAGTTCGAGCCGGGGCTTGGCGTGCTGACCGGCGAAACCGGAGCCGGCAAATCGATCCTCCTCGATAGCCTGGGCCTTGCGCTCGGCGTTCGTGCCGATACGGGCCTTGTCCGGCAGGGAGAGCAGCAGGCCAGCGTTGCCGCCGAATTCGACCTTCCTTCCGACCATCCCGCCTTCGCCCTGTTGGCAGAGCAGGGCATCGAAAGCGAAGCAGGCGAGCCTTTGCTGGTTCGCCGTACCCTCAAGTCCGACGGCGGCAGCCGCGCCTTCGCGGGAGGAGCCGGCGTTTCCGCATCACTGCTTCGCGACATTGCCAACGGCCTGGTGGAAATCCACGGCCAGCATGACGATCGCGGGTTGCTCAATCCGCGCGGCCATCGGGCCTTGCTCGATGCTTTCGGGCGGATCGATCCGCGCGACGTCGAGACGGCGTGGAGCGAAGTCGACCGGCTGGAATCCGAACTGGCCGAAGCGCGGGAAGCCGCTGCAGCGGCGGAACGGGATCGTGAATGGCTCGAACATGCCGCCAAGGAAATCGCAGCTTTGGCGCCCGAGCCTGGCGAAGAGACCATGCTTTCGGAGCAGCGGGCCGCAATGCAGGCGGGGGCACGGGCAGGCGAGACGCTGACCGGGCTCGACGAACTGCTTGGCGGGTCGGAAGGCGCGCTCACCCTGTTGCGAACCGCTGCGAGGCGGATCGAGCGGGGCGCGGCGGAGCATGAGCTGCTTGCCGAGGCGCTGGCTAGCCTCGACCGGGCGCTGATCGAGGCGAGCGAGGCGGAGGACCGGATCGCCCGTGCCGCCGAAGCATTGGCGTTCGACCCCGCTCGGCTGGAAGCGGTTGAAGCCCGTTTGTTCGATATTCGCGGCCTTGCCCGAAAGCATCGCGTCGAGCCCGACGCATTGGCGGCCCTTGGCGAGGAATTGACCGCAAAGCTTGCACAGATCGAGGCTGGCGGCGAACGGATCGCGGCCCTGGAAACGGAGCTTGCGCAGGCTCGCGACCTTTACGACGAGAAGGCTCGGCAGCTTCGATTGTCCCGGACCGAAACGGCCGCACAGCTCGATAAGGCAGTGGCCGGCGAACTTCCGCCGCTGAAGCTCGACGCTGCCAATTTCCGGACTTCGCTCACTGACGCCGATCCCGGACCCGCCGGAATCGACCGGGTCGAGTTCGAAGTGTCGACCAACCCCGGCGCGCCTTTCGGACCGCTGACCAAGATCGCCAGCGGCGGCGAATTGTCGCGCTTCATTCTCGCCCTCAAAGTGGCGCTTGCCGAAGCTGGCACGGCCCAGACGATGATTTTTGACGAGATTGATCGCGGAGTCGGCGGCGCGGTGGCCAGCGCGATCGGCGAGCGGCTTGCCCGCCTCGCCCAGAAATCGCAATTGCTGGTCGTGACCCACAGCCCGCAAGTCGCGGCCCGCGCGGCACATCATTACCGCATCGAAAAGGCGCATGTGGAGGGATCGACCCGCACCCATGTGCGTAAATTGACGGCCGAGGAGCGTCGCGAGGAAATTGCGCGCATGCTATCGGGCGCGGCGATCACGGACGAAGCCCGCGCCCAGGCGGCCCGGCTATTGGAGGCAGCATGACCGAGCAATTCTCACTCACCCAAGAGTATAACGGCCAGACCCTCGACCATGTCGTCGTCCATGACGGGACCGGCCGCACTTTGCCGACGGTTATCATCATTCCAACCGTCATGGGCGTGCAGCCGCTGGAGATCGGCTTTGCCGAGCGTCTTGTGGCCCTTGGCTATCATGCGGTTGTCGTCGACCTGTTCGGCAAAAGGTTCCGCCCGGTGATCGATCGTGGCGAAGCATTCGCGGCGATGGGCGAATTGCGCGAGGACCGGTTCGCGCTTCGCGAACGCCTGCTGGCCGTGCTTGATGAGGTGCTGAAGCGCGAGCATGTCGACAAGGCGCGGGTCGCGGTCATCGGCTATTGCTTTGGTGGCCAGTGCGCGCTCGACGTGGCCCGGTCCGGGGCCGATGTAGCCGGCGTCGCCAGTTTCCACGGCCTGTTCGACCCGCCAGGCCTTCCCGCGCAACCGATCAAGGCCAAGGTTGCGGCCTATCATGGCTGGAACGACCCGATGGTCCCGCCCGAAGCAGTGGTCGCACTGGGACAGGAGCTGACCGATGGCGGAGCCGACTGGCAGATCCACGCCTATGGCAATGTCGGACATGGCTTCACCAATCCCAAGGCCCATGAAATCGGCGTCGCCGGCGTCGAATATGACGAGGCGGCGGCGCGCCGCAGCTGGGCCAGCCTAGTCAACTATCTCGGTGAAGTGCTGGCGTGAGCGAGGAAATAGCCGCTTCCTATCGATCGACGGGCTATGCCCATTTGAAGAGTTTTGTGCCGCGCGAAGTGTGCACCATGTTGCTTGCGCGGATGAAGACCGACCTGGCGCGTCAAGGCATGCAATTGTCGAGCCTGGAGCAGCAGGGGCCGCTTCTTCGGGCAGGCGCACCGGAACTATATGGCCATCACTATCCGATGTTCGCCAGCTTCCTGTGGGGCATGACTCCGGCGGTGGAGCGGCTAACCGGTGAGGCACTTCTTCCGACCTACGCCTACTTCCGCCTTTATCGGGAGGGCGACATTTGCCGAGTCCATGGCGACCGGCCGGCTTGCGAGCACAGCCTGTCATTGACCTTGGCGTACAGCGACGAGATGGCTTGGCCGCTCGAGGTCTCCCCGAGACGAATCGAACAGCCATTTGCGCGCGCCGATGAGCAGTTTGCGGTAGAAGAGAAGGCCGGATCGGTCGCAATGCAGGCCGGAGACGCGGTGCTGTACCAGGGCGTCCACCATCATCATGGGCGAACGACGCCCAACCCCAATCGCTGGTCGGCCCATCTCTTCCTTCATTGGGTGGGTCGGGATGGCCCATATGCGGACCAGGCCTTCGACGGGCAGCTGCCGCCGGCCCAAGTCAGCTTCTGAGGCGCGGGAATGACTGCCTATGTCGCGCTGATCCGCGCGGTGAATGTGTCGGGGACCGGCAAGCTTCCCAAGGATGATTTGAAAGCCATTGGCGAAGCGTGCGGCTTCGATAAGGTCCGCACTTTCATAAACAGCGGGAATTTGCTGTTCGCGAGCGATCTCGCGGAAGCCACGGTCCAGGAGCGGATCAAGGAAAGGCTCGTGGCCTATTTTGGCAAGCCGACTCCGGTTTTTGTCCGAAGTGCCCGGGAAATGGCCGAAGCTGGCAGGCAGAACCCCTTCAGCGACGACAAGCCCAGCCGGGTCATGGCGCACTTCATTGCTGAAAATTCCGCTCAATCGATGATCGACGAGGCGCGCGACGTTGTTGGCGAGCGGATGGCGCTCGGTCCCCGCCTTATCTATGTGAGCTATGGCGAAGGCATCGGCCAGTCGAAGCTCAAACTGCCGGCAGTGAAACAGGGGACAGCGCGGAACATGAACAGCGTGGCGAAGATCGCCGAGCTTCTGGCGGGGATGGAATGAACGAAGCGGAAGCCGCCAATCGCCTGATGCGCCTCGCCCGGCAGATCGCGCATCACGACAAGCTGTACCACGACCAGGACGCCCCGGAGATTTCCGACGCGGACTATGACGCGCTGGTCCGCGAAAATCGCGAACTGGAGGATCAATATCCGCACCTCGTCCGGGCGGATTCGCCGTCGAAGCGCCTTGGCGCCGCTCCCACCTCTGCGCTCGCCAAAGTCACCCACGCGCGGCAAATGCTCAGCCTCGACAATGCGTTCAGCGCGGACGAAGTGCACGAGTTCGTTGCAAGGGTTCGCAGGTTTCTGAACCTGCCCGCGACCGAACCGGTCGCGCTGACGGCAGAGCCAAAGATCGACGGCCTGTCCTGCTCGCTGCGTTACGAAAAAGGCGTGCTCGTCCTGGCGGCTACTCGCGGCGACGGATCGGTCGGCGAGGATGTGACGCCGAACGTCCGGACCATCGCCGACATTCCGCAGGTGATCAAAGGCGCGCCCGATGTGCTGGAGGTGCGCGGCGAAATCTATATGTCGAAGGCCGACTTCGCCGCCTTGAACGAGCGGCAGGAGGCATCGGGCGGCAAGATCTTCGCCAACCCTCGCAACGCTGCGGCCGGATCGCTTCGCCAGAAGGACGCAAGCGTCACCGCCGCCCGGCCGCTGCGCTTCCTTGCCCATGGCTGGGGCGAGATCAGCGAGCCGCTCGGCATGTTGCAGCTGCTGGCGATGAAGAAGATCGAAAGCTTCGGACTCCCCGTCAGCGATCTTCTGGTGCGCTGCGAGACAGTCGAGGAAGCACTGGCCCATTATTCGAAGATCGAGCATGCGCGGGCCGACCTGCCCTACGACATCGACGGCGTAGTCTATAAGGTCGGGCGCCTGGACTGGCAGGAGCGCCTCGGCCAGGTCGCGCGGAGCCCGCGCTGGGGCCTTGCTCACAAATTCCCCGCGGAAAAGGCCGAAACGACGCTGGAAGCGATCGATATCCAGGTCGGGCGGACCGGCAAGCTCACTCCGGTCGGGCGGCTGAAGCCGGTCGGCGTTGGCGGCGTCATCGTCAGCAATGTGACGCTTCACAACCGCGACGAGATCGCGCGGCTGGGGCTCCGGGTAGGGGACCGAGTGCGGATCCAGCGCGCCGGCGACGTCATCCCGCAGGTGGTCGAGAATTTGACCCGCGACGAGCCGCGCCAAGCCTATGTCTTTCCCGATCACTGCCCCGAGTGCCGGTCGGAAGCGGTCGCCGAGGAAGGCGAGGTCGATGTGCGCTGCACGGGCGGTCTCATCTGCCCGGCGCAGCGGATCGAGCGGCTTCGCCACTTCGTGTCGCGAGGTGCCATGGACATCGATGGGCTCGGCGAAAAGAGCATCGTCGAGTTCGTCGAGTTGGGCTGGCTGGAAGGACCTGCCGACATCTTCCGCCTGAAGGGTCATCGCGACCAACTGATCGGCCGCGAGGGCTGGCAGGCCAAGTCGGTCGATAATCTGTTCGATGCGATTCGGAACCGTGTCGGCTTCGATCCGGCACGCTTCCTGTTCGGGCTGGGCATCCGCCACATTGGGGCGGTGACCGCAAAGGATCTGATGAAAGCCTTCGGCACCATCGAGGAATTGGAGCGGGTCGCCCGAAGCGAGAATGCGATTTCCGAACTCTCATCGGTCGAAGGTGTCGGCGGCATCGTCGCCGAAGCCGTCGTCGACTTCTTCCACGAGCCGCATAACCGCGAGGAACTTGCCGAGTTGCTGCGGTTGGCAAGGCCCGCCGCCTTCGTCTCGACCGCACGCGAAACCGAATGGACCGGCAAGACCATCGTCTTCACCGGTAGCCTCGAAACCATGAGCCGCGATGAAGCCAAGGCGCAGGCCGAAAAGCTGGGCGCCCGCGCCGCCGGCTCCGTCAGCGCCAAGACAGATCTGGTTGTTGCCGGCCCCGGCGCGGGGTCGAAGCTCAAGAAGGCCGAGGAACTGGGCATCCGCGTGATCAACGAAGCCGAATGGGCGGAGATTGTGGCGAGTGCTTGAAACTTCTCGCGGCGCCTTTACTCCAAAGCCATGAACGACATTCTCCCGGTCATCGAAACGCTTGAAAACCGCTGGATGCGGGCATGGGCCGGCGGCGACGCGCGGACTTTGAAGGCGCTGACGTCGCGAAAATTCCGGATGGTCATCGGCACCAAGCCTTGTGCCATCCTGGACACGAAGAGCTGGCTGGAGGCCGCCAACACCAGCTTCGTCTGCAACGGCTATCGCTTCGGCGATCTCTACGCGCGCAACCTGGGAGGCGTCGCCGTCTTCGCGACGCAGCTCGACCTTCAGGCAAGCATTGACGGTCATGACTGGTCCGGCCGCATGTGGCTGACCGACATCTGGAAGAAGTCCGGCGTTCGCCGCAATTGGCGGATGGTCGAGCGCGTACTTTCACGGCTCGACGAAGATCCGAAGTTGCACAAGGCGATCCACTCGCTGCAGGCATGGCGGAGGCCGGCGCAGCGCCAGGCGCTCGCAGCGGCCCTTGGCGAGCAGTGACGTCGGAAAGCCTTCGCTTCGGTTCATTCCAGCTCGATCCCGGCGAGCGCCAGCTTCGGCAGGACGGCAAGCCGGTGGAGATCAACGGCCGCTATCTCGACGCTCTGACGCTGATGGTCCGCGAGCCTGGCAAGCTGATATCGAAGGACCGTTTCCTCGATGAAGTCTGGCGCGGCGTTCCGGTCACCGACGAAGCGCTGACCCAGTGCATCAAGACGCTTCGAAAGCAGCTCGGCGACGATGCAGCGCAGCCCCGCTTCATCGAGACCATTCCAAAGCATGGCTACCGCTTCATTGCCGCGGTGGACGGCGGCACGGCAACGCCGTCGCAGGAACAGGCCAATGAACGCTCGCAAGAAGTTGCGATCCTGGGTGCGGGCGGGACGATCGGCGGCGGGTTGGCCGGTCTCATCGGCGGCCTCGTCTATGGCTTCGCCGGTGCGTCCCAGCCGCTCCAGCCCGGCGTGGGCGCCGTGTCCGTGCTGCTCGTGCTCGTTTGCGTGACGGTGTTGATGGCCTTGCTCGGCGGGGCCGGTGTCGGCTTCGGTATCGCTATCGCCGGAAAAGGGCGTGCCGGCTATTGGCAGGTCATCGGCGGCGCGCTTGGCGGTCTTGCCATCGGCGCTGTCACCAAGTTGCTGGGCCTCGACGCGTTCAACCTGCTGCTCGGCCGTTCGCCGGGGGACATTACCGGTGCCGCCGAGGGGTTGTTGCTCGGCGCTGCCGTTGGAGTCGGCGCTTGGCTGGCCGGACCGGCGACCGGTCTCAGGCGTTCGGCCGCCATTGCCGGTGCAATCGGCGGCGCGGCGGGCGTGTCGATCGTCCTGCTCGGCGGGCGATTGATGGGCGGAAGCCTTCAGCTGCTCTCGGAGCAATTTCCCAATTCCCGCCTGAGGCTCGATCAGCTGGGCGCATTGTTCGGCGAAGATGGGTTCGGGCAGATCAGCCAGGTCGTCACCGGCGGATTGGAGGGCGCGCTGTTTGCCGCCTGCGTCGTCGGCGCGATGAAACTGGCGCGTAGAGTACTCGACCGAAGCTAGGAAGCCGCTTCCAGCACCAGGACGCACCATTCGCCCGACCCGCGCTCGACCAGCGTCATGCCCTCAGCCACGTAGGATTTGATGACCGCATCTGCCTGCGTATCGAGCAGTCCGGCCAGGACCAGCATCGCACCAGGCGTGACGCTCCTCGCAAAGTCCGGCGCAAGCTCGATCAACGGCCCGGCGAGGATGTTGGCGATCAGCAGGTCATATGGTGCTCGCGCTGCAATCAGCGGGTGATCCATGCCGTCGGCGACGGCCAGCAAAAGCTCGCCCGGTCCGTGGCCGAGCTTCACGCCGTTGATTGCCGCATTCTCCTCGGTGACCTTTACCGCGATGTCGTCGATGTCGGTCGCGATCGACTTGGCCCGTGGCCAAAGCGCCATCGCCGCGAAGGCAAGCAATCCGGTGCCGGTGCCGATGTCGGCGACGTTGTGGAACAGCTTGCCCGCGACCTGCAGCCGATCGAGCGCCGCGAGGCAGCCGGCTGTCGTGTCATGCTGGCCGGTCCCAAAGGCGAGGCCGGCGTCGATTTCGAAATTGACGGTGTCTGCCGGCCGGTCGGCATAATGCATGGGCGTATGGACGAAGAAGCGGCCGGCGCGGATCGGTCCGAGGCCCTGCTGGCTCATCGTCACCCAATCGGTCGTGTCCTCAAGATGTTCGACCTCGGGCTCGCCATTCGCGGCGAGGCGACGGAGCAGCACCAGCTCCTGGGTCGTCGGCTGCTCGGCGAAATAGGCATGGATCCGCCAGTCGTCCGGCTCATGTGGGTCCGGCTCGTCGGCGACGATGACTGGCGGTTCCTCGGCATGCACGAACAGGTCGGCGGATTCGGGCAGCGCCTCGGCTTCGGCGCGGGTGCAGCGAAGCGTTACGCGCCAGCTCATCTAGCTGTTTCCTTGGCCAGTCGTGCGTCGAGGTTGGCCGTCAGCTTCGCGGCATAGTTTCGGCAACCCTCCGGATCGAACAGAGGCTGCTCGCCGGTCATCCGTTCCTTCATCGCGCTGGCCGACGGGTGGGGAGTCAGCAATATCTCGCACGGACTTTCGGCGATCTTGGCGATCGAAGCGCGGTACGCCGCGAGATAGTCCGGATGCTCTGAAAATTTATAATCGTCGCGGCTGATCGGTGACAGGCTGTCGGCATAGACCATCGTCCGGCAGACGGCGCCTTCGCAACTCTCCCAGCGCCAGCTCAAGGCGCCGGGCGTGTGCCCCGGCGTGGTCATTGCAAAGACACGGATGTTGCCGATCAGCACGTCCCCGCCGTCTCCGATCACCCGGCCGACCTGTGCGGCGGGAAACGGCTTGTGCATTTCGGACTGCGGATCGTCCGCGCTCGGCAAGCCGGTGTTGAGGACTTTTTCCGCCCCCGCGGATGTCACCAGGGTCGCGCCGGTCATCTGCTGAAGCCGGGCAATCCCGCCGACATGGTCGAGATGCTCATGGCTGGTAAGCAGATATTTGATGTCCCCCATTCGGAAGCCCAGCCGGCCGATATTCTCGGCGATTACTTCGGCGCCTGCCTCGGTGCCTCCATCGATCAGCACATGTCCGTCTTCGCCCGCGATCAGGATCGCGGAAATGCCGCAGGTGCCGACGAGGTAGGTGTTGGCATGGATGCGGACAGGGGGTGCGGGCTGGTCCCAGTCGGTCGAATCCCCGCAGACCTTGGCCCATAACGGTCCGGATTCCTCGATCGGCGCTCTCGGTCGCTCGATTTGGCGCGGCGCCTTGCCGAGCGGGATCGACAGTTGCGCTGCGCCGGCTCCCGACATCAGGATCGCCGCGAAGGCCAGTCTAGCGAACATAGCTGGCTCCGTTGAGGTCGATGACAGAGCCCGTCGATGCGGCGGGTGCCTGGGTCGCCAACCAGCGAATCGCCTCGGCAACCTCAGTCGTGCTGGTTACCCGGCCAAGCGGTATGTCCGCGAGGATCTGCGCGCCGCCGCGGCCGGTCAGATATTCTTCGGTCATTTCCGATACGGTGAATCCCGGTGCAACGGCGAATACGAGAATATTCTCACCAGCGTAGGCGCGGGCGATGGTCTTGGTCATTCCGATCATGCCTGCCTTGGACGCAGCATAATGCCAGTGATTGGGGCTGTCGCCACGGTAAGCCGCCCGGCTTGCCACGTTAACGATCCGGCCGCCCGCGCTTGCTTCACGAAAGTGATTGATCGCCAGCCGGCAGAGAGACGCCGTGGCCTGCAGGTTCACCTGCAGGGTTCGCCCCCAGGCAGCGTCCCACTCCTCGTCGCTCGCATCGACGGCGACGCCTTCGAAGATGCCCGCATTGTTGACCAATGCGTCGATCCTGCCGTCGAGTTGATCCAGCGCCTTTTCCCAGATCCGGCGTGGCACTGCAGGATCGGCAAGGTCGCCGGCGATTAAGCCATCTCCACCACGGGTCGAATGGCCTGCAATATTATGGCCGGATGCGTTGAGCAGCTCGAGGGTGGCGGCACCGATGCCGCGGCTGGCGCCGGTCAGGAGGATGTTCATGGAGTGGCGTTAGCGAAACGCCGGACCAACGTCATCCGTCATTGCGAGCGAAGCGAAGCAATCCAGGTTGGATTGCCGCGTCGCTACCGCTCCTCGCAATGACGATTAGGCAGCCAGATGCGCGACGAATTCCTTCGTCTTGCGGGTGAAGTCCCCGATCTGCTGGCTGAACTTCCCAAAACCCTGTTCGACCTGGTCGATATCCTTGGCGACCTGTTCGGTGTCGGATCGGATGGCGGCGATGGTCGAGCTCATTGAGTCGGCGGCGAGCGCGGTCTCGTCGACCGCGGCGGTGATCATGGTCACCGTCTGGGCCTGGATCTCCATCGCTGCACGGATGCGGTTGGCCGAAGCCTCCACTTCCTCGACCGTCGTGCTGATCGAGCCATTGGCCTCGACCGTCTGCTTGGTCGCCTGCTGGATGGCGGTGATCTTGTTGGTGATGTCGTCGGTCGCCCGCGCCGTCTGGGCGGCGAGGCTCTTCACTTCCTGGGCGACGACCGCGAAGCCGCGGCCGGCGTCACCGGCCCGGGCTGCCTCGATGGTTGCGTTCAATGCCAGCAGGTTGGTCTGACCGGCAATGTCGCGGATGAGGCCGAGGATCGATTCGATCGCCTCGACATGACCCGACAAGGCATGGCTGACCTTGACCGCGGCTTCGGCCTGGTCGCCGGCCTTGGTGGCGACACCGGCGGCAACTTCGACCTCGGTCCGTGCATCCTCGATGGCGCGAATGAGGCCAGCAGCGGTCTGGGCCGCTTCCCGCATCGCCACCGCCGACTGCTCGGCCGCCGCCGCAACTTCGCTGGTCTTGCCCAGCATGCCGCGCGCGGACGTAGCGGTAGCGCGGGTGCGATCCGTCAGTTCGCTCGACTGCGTGCCGCTGGCGGTAACCAGCTCGGCCACGCGACGTTCGAACTCCTCGCTTTGGCGGCCCCGGGCTTCGGCTGCCTCATTGGCTTCGAGCAAAGCGACCTGGGCAAGAATGATGTCGGTTTCAAAGCTGGTAAGGCGCTGAAGGGCGGTAACCAGCTTGCATAGCCTGAGCTGGTCGCCGGCGAACTTCTCGAACAGCCGGGCGATGATGTCGCTGATCAGCCTGTCGCGCGTTGCAATATATTGGGGGACCGATTGCTTCTCGCGGTAGAGGCGCTGCCCGAAGTCGGCGACATTCTGGACCCAGGCCGCATCGACCTTGGCCGTATAATGACGCTCGACCACCGCCATCGCGGCATCGCCGAAATGCGCCCGCGCGCATTCGCGAATGATCTCGCTCGCATCTTCCCAGAGCCCATGAAGGTCGCGCTCAAGCGCGCCGTCGGCATTATACGCAACAAGTCGGTTCTTCACTTGGGTATCCGTCAATGGCTGCAACGCGGTCATGGGCTTGGGCCCTCCCGGTGTTAAGCTGCGAAGGTTGAAACAAACTCGCTGGTAGCGGAGCGGAAGTCGGCGATTCTGGACGAGAAGCGTCCAAAACCCTGTTCGACCTGGTCGATATCCTTGGCGACCTGTTCGGTATCGGAACGGATGGCGGCGATGGTCGAGCTCATTGAGTCGGCGGCGAGCGCGGTTTCATCGACGGCGGCGGTGATCATGGTCACCGTCTGGGCCTGGATCTCCATCGCTGCACGGATGCGGTTGGCCGAAGCCTCCACTTCCTCGACCGTCGTGCTGATCGAGCCATTGGCCTCGACCGTCTGCTTGGTCGCCTGCTGGATGGCGGTGATCTTGTTGGTGATGTCATCGGTCGCCCGCGCCGTCTGGGCGGCGAGGCTCTTCACTTCCTGGGCGACGACCGCGAAGCCGCGGCCTGCATCGCCGGCACGGGCAGCTTCAATGGTCGCGTTGAGAGCCAGCAGGTTGGTCTGACCGGCGATGTCGCGGATGAGGCCGAGGATCGATTCGATCGCCTCGACATGACCCGACAAGGCATGGCTGACCTTGACCGCGGCTTCGGCCTGGTCGCCGGCCTTGGTCGCGACACCGGCAGCAACTTCGACCTCGGTTCGTGCATCCTCGATGGCGCGAATGAGGCCGGCGGCGGTCTGGGCCGCTTCCCGCATCGCCACCGCCGACTGCTCGGCCGCCGCCGCAACTTCGCTCGTCTTGCCCAGCATGCCGCGCGCGGCGGTGCTGCTCTGCGCCGCCTGGCCACGAAGCTGTTCGCTTTCGGCGGTGCAGTCGTTGACGACCCCCATGACACGGCCATTGAACGCGCCGGCCTGGCGCTGCTGGACCTGTTCGCTTTCCTTGCGGGTGACGACGATACCGTGGTGGATGAAGCAATCGATCTCGATCGCCTGGATTTCCGACAATGCGCGGGCGAGCCTCACAATCTCTCGCTCGTCCGTTAGCTTCGATCGAAGCGCCGCATAGGCCGCTTCGGTTTCAGCATTCAATCCGGCGAGGAGCGTCGAAAGCGACAGCCCGGCTTCAAGCGCCTTGGCAACGAATTCATAGGCCTGGCGAGGCCATTCCGGCTGGTCGAGGCGATCGAACTTGTCGTTGATGTAGGGAACGATCCGCTTCGACAATTGCTCGATCTTTGCGTCATCGAACTTGTCCTTGACCTCGGGAGAGCGCGCATAGCGGCGCCAGAATTCGCGGGCGAGCACGATGGCATCGTCGCCGATCAGTTTCCAAAGCTCTCTGGAGCGCTCGGGGAGATCGCCACTGGTGTCGTACAGCTTGAGGCTGCCCACCAGATCATATTCGCCGCTCGACGTTCCCTGCACCATATTCGCCATTGGACTTTTCAAACCCCAGAAATCAGTCTGCTCTCTAGGGCCGCTATGGGGCTGCAATGGTTAAGGTCGGGTTAGTTCTCGCCGAACTTGCGCGACGGCGATCTGCTCCCTAGGGGAACCAAGCCCTTTCAACAGGCGGTTCGAGGACCAATGAGCACCAAGCCCCAGCGACCGTTGTCGCCGCATCTTACGATCTGGAAATGGGGACCGCACATGACGGTCTCGATCCTTCACCGCATCACGGGAACCGGTTTGACCGTTGCCGGACTGGCGGTCCTTGCCTGGTGGCTCGCGGCCTTGGCTGCTGGCGATGCAGCCTATGCGCAGTTCAGCGCGGTGGCCCGGCATTGGACTGGAATGATCGTGCTGGTCGGCCTGACCTGGGCCTTCTGGCAGCACCTCTTCTCCGGCCTTCGCCATCTCGTTCTCGACACTGGGGCAGGCTATGAGCTTCGGGTCAATCGATTCTGGTCAGTGATGACGCTGGTCTTTTCGCTGTTCGCGACGGCGTTGACCTGGTTTTACTTGATGGGAGTCGGTCGATGAGCCGGGGCGAAAGCGCTACACCGCTGGCACGGGTCCGCGGCCTTGGATCGGCGCATCACGGCGGCCATCACTGGCTCGAGGAACGCTTCACCAGCGTCTCCCTCGTGCTTCTGTCGTTCTGGCTGCTTTTCTCGCTGGTCATGCTTCCCGCATTGGATCGCGGAACCGTAAACGAGTGGCTCGGCTCGGCATGGGGCGCCGTACCGATGGCGCTGTTCGTGATCACCGCCTTCAAGCATGGTCTCGACGGCCTGAAGGTTGTGGTCGACGATTATGTCCATGAGGATGGAACGCGTGTCGGCATCCACTTCTTCCTGACGATGGCCGCCATTGCCGGCGCCGCCGTCAGCCTGTTCGCACTCGCCAAGATCGCATTCGGAGCCAATTGATCCATGACCGCCTACAAGATCATCGACCATGTCTATGACGTCGTGGTGGTGGGCGCCGGCGGATCGGGCCTGCGCGCCACCATGGGTGCCGCGGAGAAGGGCCTCAAGACCGCCTGCGTGACCAAAGTCTTCCCGACCCGAAGCCACACGGTCGCCGCCCAGGGCGGCATCGCCGCTTCGCTCGGCAATATGGGTCCGGATCACTGGACCTGGCACATGTACGATACGGTCAAGGGCTCCGACTGGCTCGGCGACCAGGACGCGATCGAATATCTGTGCCGTGAGGCTCCGGCGGCAGTCTACGAGCTGGAACATGCCGGCATGCCATTCAGCCGGACGAACGAGGGCAAGATCTATCAGCGCCCGTTCGGCGGCATGATGCAGAATATGGGCGAGGGTCCGCCCGCGCAGCGCACCTGCGCCGCCGCCGACCGCACCGGCCACGCCATGCTTCACACGCTCTATCAGCAGAGCCTGAAGTATGACGCCGACTTCTTCATAGAATATTTCGCGCTCGACCTGATCATGGAGGACGGCGTCTGCCGCGGCCTAGTCGCCCTGTGCCTCGACGACGGCTCGATCCACCGCTTCCGCGCGCAGGCAGTAGTGCTTGCTACCGGCGGCTACGGCCGCGCCTATTTCTCGGCCACGTCGGCACACACCTGCACCGGCGATGGCAATGCCATGGTGCTTCGCGCCGGCCTGCCGCTGCAGGACATGGA
The DNA here is from genome assembly GCF_023516455.1 of Sphingomonas caseinilytica. Classification (GTDB taxonomy): domain Bacteria; phylum Pseudomonadota; class Alphaproteobacteria; order Sphingomonadales; family Sphingomonadaceae; genus Sphingomicrobium; species Sphingomicrobium caseinilyticum. Next base: position 783,631 of record NZ_JAMGBA010000002.1, read on the forward strand.
GTTCGTCCAGTTCCACCCGACGGGCATCTATGGCGTCGGCGTGCTGATCACCGAAGGCGCGCGCGGCGAGGGCGGTTACCTCACCAATAGCGAGGGCGAGCGTTTTATGGAGCGCTATGCGCCAAGCGCGAAGGACCTCGCCAGCCGCGACGTCGTGTCGCGCTCAATGGCGATGGAAATCCGCGAAGGACGCGGTGTCGGTGAGCATAAGGACCATATTTTCCTTCATCTCGACCATATCGACCCCAAGATCCTGCACGAGCGGCTGCCCGGCATCACCGAGACCGGCAAGATCTTCGCCGGCGTCGACCTGACGCGCCAGCCGCTGCCGGTGGTTCCGACGGTCCACTACAATATGGGCGGTATCCCGACCAATTATCACGGCGAAGTCGTCACCTTGAAGGACGGCAATCCGGACAGCGTGGTCCCCGGTCTGTTCGCGGTCGGCGAGGCGGCCTGCGTCTCGGTCCACGGCGCAAACCGCCTCGGCTCCAACAGCCTCATCGACCTGGTCGTGTTCGGGCGCGCAGCCGGCCTCCGCCTTGCCGAGGTGATCAAGCCCGGCGCCGCCCAGCCGCTCCTCAAGAAGGAAGCGTCGGAACTGGCGCTGTCGCGGCTCGACAAGTTCCGCCACGCAGAGGGCTCGCTGCCCACCGCCAAGGTCCGCGACGAGATGCAGCGGACGATGCAGGCCGACTGCGCCGTCTTCCGCACCGAGCGGACGCTGGCCGAAGGCGTCGCGAAGATCGATGCCATCTACAAGAAGATGGCCGACGTCCATGTCTCCGACCGCAGCCTCATCTGGAACAGCGACCTTATCGAGACGCTGGAACTGGACAATCTCATCAGCCAGGCGGTCGTCACCATGCACTGCGCCGCCAACCGCAAGGAAAGCCGCGGCGCGCACATGCACGAGGACTTCCCCGAGCGCGACGACAAGAACTGGATGAAGCACACCGCGGCCTGGTTCGACGGCTGGGGCGGCCAGGGCGGCGGCGTGAAGATCGATTACCGCCCGGTGCACGCCTACACGCTCACGGACGACATCGACTACATCAAGCCCAAGGCGCGGGTTTACTAAGCCCACAGCCCTAGGCCGCAGTCGTCTGGCGGTTCATCGAACGGCCCTTGCCGCCGATCCTGAATGCATGGCTCTTCTCCGAGAGAGGGGGCAAGCATGCGCAAAGCAATCTTCGCAGCGTTCTTCATTTCGGCTGCCTGTGCCGCGCCTTCCGCCGGCACGTCGGCAAATGCTTACCACCTCATTCCCGGCTCAGTCCCGATGGACAAGGGGCCGGACGGCAACAGCATTTTCCTGGATGCGCCCGAAGGCCTGATCGTGATCGATACCGGGCGTCATCCCGCTCATGGAGAGAAGCTGCTCGTCTATGCAAGCGAGCGCGGGAAGCCGATCGCGGCGATCGTTAATACCCATTGGCACCTCGATCACACGACCGGCAATTACGATATCCGGCAGGTCTATCCGCAGGTCAGGGTTTACGCGACGGACGCGATTGAAGGCGCGCTGGCCGGCTTTCTCAATCGCAATCGCGAGCAGGCCGACAAGATGCTGGCCGATCCAAAGACTCCGGACGCGCGCAAGGCGGAAATTCTTCGCGCCCGATCGGTGATCGACAATCCCGATCGGTTGCGGCCGACCATTTCGGTCACGTCCAGCGGTCCGATGCGGATCGCGGGCCGCAGGCTCGAAGTCCATGTCGCGCCATTCGCGGCGACAGAGGCCGACCTTTGGATCTATGACCCCAAGGCGCGCTTGGCGATCGTCGGCGACCTGGTGGTCGACATCGTGCCCTTCATGGACACCGCTTGCGCCGACGGATGGAAGCAGGCGCTCAAGGATGTGGCCGCGACGCCGTTCGTGACGTTGATACCGGGGCACGGCGCCTCGATGGACCGATCGGCATTTCTCCAGTGGAAATCGGCGTTCGAGAACTTTGTCGACTGCGGCCGGTCGGAAAGGGCGAAGGAAGAGTGCGTTGCCGGATGGAAACGCGATGCCGCTCCGTTCATCGATGCAGCGCATGCCGGCTACGTCGAGGAGGCCGCTGCCTACTATATCGACACGCGGCTCCGCTCGTCGCCCGAGGGGCAGCAGAAATATTGTAGGCCGTTGCGCGCTTGAGGCTATGCGGAATGACAACGGGCAGCTAAGCCCCAATCCCGCTTATGACTGATCCAAAACCCCCCAAGCGGATTTTCCCGGAAGCCAAGGTCGATGCTCGCGCCGCGGAGCATGTGCCGTCATCGCCGCAGACCGAGAGCGAGGCCTATAAGCTCGCCTTCCAGGATAACGACTTCCTCCTCCGTCCCGATCTTCGGCCGGTTCGCTTCCAGCTTGAGCTGTTGAAGCCCGAGCTGCTGATGAACGAGGCGAAAATCGCTTCGACTTTCGTTTTCTACGGCTCCGCGCGCGTGCCGGAGCCGGAAAAGGCCCAGGCTTTGCTTGAAGCTGCGCGGTCCGATTGGGACCGCAAGGTTGCCGAGCGGTTGATCGCCAAGTCGAAATATTATGACGAGGCGCGGAAGCTGGCCCAGCGGGTCAGCCGCTTTCCCGTGGACGAGGACGGCTCGCGTCACTTCGTGGTCTGCTCGGGCGGCGGTCCGTCGTTCATGGAGGCGGCCAATCGCGGCGCCTGCGACGAGGGCAAGGAATCCATCGGTCTCAACATCGTGCTTCCGCACGAGCAACTGCCCAACGGCTATGTCACGCCGGATTTGAGCTTCCAGTTCCACTATTTCGCGCTGAGGAAGATGCACTTCCTGCTGCGCGCACGGGCGGTCGCGGTTTTCCCCGGCGGGTTCGGCACGTTCGACGAAATGTTCGAGCTTCTGACCCTAATCCAGACAGGCAAGGTAAGGCCGCTGCCGATCCTGCTGTTCGGCCGGGAGTTTTGGGAACGGGTTGTCGATTTCCCGGGACTGGCCGAAGAGGGCGTAATCAGCCCGCACGATCTCGACCTGTTTACCTGGTGCGAAACGGCCGAAGAGGCATGGGACGCCGTCTGCCGCCACTATGAGGTGTGCTAGGGGCAGATAGAGAAAGGGCGGCTCCAGGGCCGCCCTATTCAAATAAAATCTGGTTGAAAGCTTACTCGGCCGGCTTGGCCGCCGCTTCGTTGCCTGCGGCAGGAGCTTCGGCCGCGGCTTCGCCTTCCGCCGGAGCGGCGGCACTGTCGCCAGCAGCAGGCGCAACGGCCTCCGCCGGAGCGGCCGGTAGCGGCCGCGGAGCGTCGCTCTGCGCGTTGAGATAAGCGATGATGTTGGCGCGATCCTCAGGCTTGCTGAGGCCAGCGAAGGTCATCTTGGTGCCGGGCGCAAACTTCTTGGGGTTGGCTAGCCATTCGGAAAGGTTCGCCCAATCCCAATTGCCGCCCTTGCCTGCAAGCGCATCGGAGAAGGCGAAGGCATGGCCCTTGCCCACGGGTTCGCCGAGGATGCCCCAAAGGTTCGGGCCAAGCGCGTTTGACCCGCCCTTGTCGGCGTTGTGGCAAGCAGCGCACTTCTTGAACACGTCCTGGCCCTTCGCAACGTCGGCGGAGGCGAGATAGAATTCGATCGGCTTTTCGGCCTCGGCGCCGGCTTCGCCCTCGGCTTCCACGCCTTCGATCGGAAAGCCCATCTTCTCGGGGCGCTCCGCATGGAAAAGCTCTCCGGTTACGATCGAGGCGCCAAGCGCGATGATGCCGGCAAAGAGCACCCAGCCAGCAATGGTATTGTTGCGATCGATCATGAAACCCCGTGCGGCCGTGCCGAAGATGATTGGAATTTGCCGGGGTCTTTAAGGCCCAGTCTTCTTTACTTCAAGCCGTCGAGCCACGCTTCGAGCAAGGTGCGCGCGATGGCCCATGGCGGAGGTGCCTGAAAGGAGGCGCCGGGGCGCTGTTCGACAGCATCGATTACCTCCTGCCGTGTGAACCAACGGGCATCGTCCAACTCGTTGGTATCGACTGTCAGCGAATCATCGATCGCAACGGCGTGGGCACCGATCATCAGGCTGCTCGGGAAGGGCCAGGGCTGGCTTGAGAGATAGCGGACCTCCCTGACGTCGATGCCCGCTTCTTCTTTCAGCTCGCGGGCAACCGCGGCCTCCATCGATTCACCGGGTTCGACAAAGCCGGCCAGCGCCGAGTAGCGCCCCGGCGGATAATGAGGCTGGCGGCCCAGCAATAGTCGCCCGTCATGCTCCGCAAGCATGATCACCACGGGATCGACCCGGGGATAATGTTCGGCGCCGCACGACCCGCAGGCGCGCGACCAGCCGCCGCGATTGGGCTCGGTGACCTGGCCACATACGGAGCAATGACCATGGCGCCGGTGCCAGTTGGCCAGGCTAAGGGCGGCGGCGAAGGTCGGCGCTTCGGCGGCGTCGACCATGGCAAGCAATTGGAAGTGCGCGCGGGCGTCCACTGCAGCGCTTCCGTCGGGCAGGTGGGAGAAGCGAGGCGCCTCGCCGTCCAGGCCGAGGAACAGGGGAGGGTCGCCCGTAACGGCTTGCCAGACCAATTGGCCGGCTTCGCCGATCGCCGGGGCCCCATTCTCCCATGCAAGTTGCCGCGCCGCTGGAAGGCGGGCGAGTTGGCGGACGGCATCGGGGGCGCTCCGCAAATGGTCGGCACGGTCCAGGCCCGGACCGGAGAAAAAGGGTTCAGGCGGCAAGGGCTTCCTTTCGCGACAGCATTGCCTGTACGGCCTTGGCGTAAAGTGTCGGCAGGCCTGCCTCGTTCATTCGGTCGATGGGCTGCCACCAACCTTCGGCCAACGGCTCTGCCTTGCTGACGATATGGAGGTCGAGCGTAAAATGGGTGAAGCCGTGACTGATCGTCGCGGCTGCCGGCTGCGGTGGAGATTCCTCTCCCCATTCGGGCCCCGGAAGCGCAGCCATGCCGCCCAGCAGGCCCTTGGCCGGCCTCCGCACCAGCCAGACAGCCCCGTCGCGTTCGATCCACCAGGCTAGGCCGTGGCGATGGGGGCGGGCGGCCTTGACCTTGGGCGCCGGGAATCGTTCCGGCGAGCCGGTGGCCCAGGCCTGGCATTCGGACGATAGCGGACAGTTGGGGCAATCAGGCTGCTTCGGACGGCAAATCGTCGCGCCCAGATCCATCATCGCCTGGGCATAATCGCCGGCTCGATCGGGCGGTGTCATGCCCTCCGCGAGCACGCGGATGTCAGCGCGGGCCTCGACGAGGGGGCGATCGATACCGTGGTAACGGGCAATCACCCGCGCTACATTGGTGTCGATTACGGTTGCCTGCTCGCCAAAGGCGATCGCCGCGATCGCCGCGGCGGTATATTCGCCGAGCCCCGGCAGCGATCGCAATTCCGACTCAGTTTGCGGAAATCCGCCGCGCCGGACGACTTCGCGGGCGCAGGCGATCAGGTTGCGGGCCCGGGCGTAATAGCCGAGCCCGGCCCATTCCGAGAGGATCGCCTCGTCCTCGGCGGCGGCAAGCCCCTCGATCGTCGGCCAGCGCTGGATAAAGCGCCGGAAACGCGGTTTTACGGTTGCGACGGTGGTTTGCTGAAGCATGACCTCGCTAAGCCACACGACATAGGGATCGGGTGGCGGAGAGCCTGGCGGACGGCGCCAGGGCAGTGCCCTGGCATTGGCGTCATAATGAGCGAGCAGCCGCGTCGCGGGTTGCAGTTTGTCGATGAGCTGCGTTGCAGCACTGGCGGGCATGAAATGGCTATGGCATGGTCGACCCAAATGGCGAAGCCCCTGCGTCCCGAATCCAAAGAAGAAGCGCCCCGTCGCGGCCATGCGCGTGCGTGCGGCGATCTGGTTGGCGATATCGCGGGGACGAGCTTCAAGCGCTTTGGCTTCGTCCAGGGCGCGGTAGTCAGCCGCTGGCCCGAAATCGTTGGCGAACGCTACGCCAAGGTTTCAACTCCGGAATCGATCCGATTTCCTCAGGGAAAGAAGGCCGGCGGCACGCTGACCCTGGCCGTCGAAGGCGCGCATGCGCCGCTGATGCAGCATCTTGGCCCGCTGATCATCGAGAGGGTCAATCGCTTCTTCGGTTATGAAGCGGTCGCCAAGCTGGTGTTCCGCCAGGGCCGCATCCTGAAGGCGGAGCCGGGGCCAGCGCGTCCTGTCGCGGCGGAAGTCCCGAAGGAATTGGGCGAGGGCCTGCGCCAGATCGCCGATCCGGAGCTTCGGGCATGCCTTGAATCGCTTGCGTCGAAGCTGGCCGGTTCGCGCGGCGCCCCCGCGATCGACAATTTATCAACCACCTCGATTCCCATCATTCGGAGCAAATGACCCCCATGCGAATCACTTACCTGTTCCTCGCCTCCGCGGCGCTGCTCGCGACTGCCTGCAACGCCGAAAAGAGCGCATCCAATTCCAGCGGGCCCGAAGTCACGGCCGCGCCCGTCCCGGCACCGAACAATGGCGACTGGTCGACCGTCGTCACCAAGTCGGCCGAGGGCGGCTTCGTCATGGGCAATCCCAATGCCAAGGTGAAGCTGGTCGAGTTCGGATCGATGACCTGCCCGCACTGCGCGGAATTCGAAGAGCAGGGCGGCAAGGCCCTGATCGACAATTACGTCAAGAAGGGCCTGGTCAGCTGGGAATTCCGCAATTTCGTCCGCGACCCGTTCGACATGGCGGCGACGCTGCTCGCGCGCTGCGGCGGGGAAGCCAATTTCTTCGGCATGACCCGGACCATGTTCCATGACCAGAAGACCTGGATCGGAAAGCTGCAGACCGCCGACCAGGCGACCCTGCAGGGCCTTCAGACCATGCCTCCGGGTCAGCAATTCTCGACCATCGCCGATCTTGCGGGCCTGAAGACCTTCGCGGCGCAGCGCGGCGTTCCGCGCGCCAAGGCCGATCAGTGCCTGGCAAATGAAACCGAAGCCAACCAGCTGGTCCAGATGAACAGCGACGCTGTGTCGACCTATTCGATCCCCGGAACGCCGTCCTTCCTGATCAACGGGACCCTGGCCGAGCAGACGTCGAACTGGGCGATCCTGGAGCCCAAGCTGAAGGAAGCTCTGGGCAGCTAATGAAGGCGAGGGGGCCGACAATTTGCGTTTCCGCCGGCTGAAACTCAGCGGCTTTAAGAGCTTCGTCGAACCGGCCGAACTGAGGATCGAGCCGGGGCTGACGGGGGTCGTCGGTCCCAACGGCTGCGGCAAGTCCAACCTGCTGGAAGCCATTCGCTGGGTGATGGGCGAAGGTTCCCCCAAGTCGCTTCGTGGCGGCGGGATGGAGGATGTGATCTTCGCCGGCACCGCGACGCGGCCGGCGCGCGATTTCGCCGAGGTTTCGCTGCTGATCGAGCGGTCGGCGGCGGAAGCAGACAATGACAGTTTGGGCGAGAGCGAGGTCACCCGGCGCATAGAGCGCGGAGCCGGTTCGGCCTATCGGATCGACGGCCGCGACGTCCGGCAGAAGGATGTGGCGCTGCTGTTCGCTGACGCGGCGACCGGAGCACATTCGCCTGCGCTCGTTAGTCAGGGCAGGATCGGCGCTGTTATTTCAGCGAAGCCGGTCGAGCGGCGCATGATGCTTGAAGAGGCGGCGGGGATCTCCGGCCTCCATGCCCGGCGCAAGGATGCGGAGCAGAAGCTGCGCGCGACCGAGGCCAACCTCCAGCGCCTCGACGAAATGCTGACGGAGCAGGAGGCGCGGGCTTCCGCATTGCGGCGCCAGGCCCGGGCCGCGGAACGCTATCGCGCACTGACCGACAAGATCCGGTTGGCTGAAGGTAAGCTGATCTACGCTCGCTGGGCCGATGCGGATCGGGCCGCGAGTGATGCGGCGGACGAAGCAAAGGCGTGCGAAGGCGAGGTTGCCCGGCTCCAGCAGGCGATGCAGGCCGCCCAATCGCTTCAGGAACAGGCCGCCGCGGCACTGGCGGAACGGCGCGATGCGGCGATTGCAGCGCGGGATGCAGGCCGCACCCTCGCCCATGAGCTGGCAACGGCACGGGCCAAGCGCGACACGGTGGTGCGGAGGCTGGCCGAGCTGGATCGCCTGGCGCAGGCATTGTCGGCGGAAACGGCACGCGAAGTCGCGTTGAAGGCTGACGCGGCCAAGGCAATCGAGACCTTGGACGCCGAGCGGCGGGCGATCGAGGAGCGGCTCGCCGACGCGGAAACCATCGCCGCGCGGATTGCCACCGAACTGACGCAGGCTGAAACAGTTTCGCGTGAGGCAGAAGCGGCGCTGGCCGCCGTGCTGGCCCGCGAAGCGGCGATGCGGGCCGAGCGGCGCGTGGCCGAGGCGGCGCTTGAAGCGGCGCAGGCGCAAGCATCGCGCGTCACGGCAGAAAGCGAGCGATTGGGCCAGCAGCTGGCCTCGATCGGCGACGGCGCGAGTGAAAAGGTGCAGATCGAGCAGGCCAAGCAGGCCGTCGACGATGCGGCGCGGCAACTGGCCGAAGCGGAAGCTACCTTGGCCAATGCCGAGCAAAGTCGGGCCGAAGCTGCGATGGCGCGGGACGAAGCGGAAAGCGGCCTCGCCGCAGCGCGCGCGGCGCTTAGCGCTGCCAAGGCAGAGCGGGATGCGCTGGCCCGGGCGCTCGACCATGGTGGTGGCGCTGCCCTCGCAGAATTGAAGGCCGCACCCGGATATGAGCGAGCGCTGGCGGCGGCGCTTGGTGAAGACATTGAGGCTGTGCTCGGCAGCGAAGGGCCGCGCCGGTGGCAGGGCAGCGAGGCCCAAACCGCCGATCCGGCATTGGCTGCTGGACTTGAGCGGCTGCTCGATCATGTGGATGCGCCGAAGGCGCTGCATCGCAGGCTTGCGCAAGTTGGCGTGGCCGAGGCCGATACCGGCCAGCTGCTGGCGGTCGGCCAGCGGCTGGTGACCCGCGATGGCGTGATGCGGCGCTGGGACGGTTTCGTCAGTGTAGGGGGAGGGGCCGCGGCAGCGGAACGCCTGCTCCGCGCCAATCGGCTTTCGGAAATCGACCGGCAGCTGCCGGGCCTCGAGAAAGCGGTTGAAGTTGCGCATGCGGCGCGAGACCAGGCCGTGTCGGATGTCGAGCAGCACCGCAAAACCGCCGAAACCGCCCGCGCGGCGGCAGCGATGGCGGAGCGGAACGGGCGCGATGCGACCCGTGCCGGGGACGCTGCAAGTGCCGCTCTGGATCGGCTCGATGCGCAGAGGGCCGGACTGGAGGAGCGCAGGGCCGATCTGACGCCGCTGGCCGAAGCTGCGCAGGAAGCGGTGGATGTCGCGCGGCGCAATCTGGCGGCGCTGCCGGATCCCGATGCGCTGCAGGCTGAAGTAATTGCCGCGCGATCGGCGGCGTCCGCTGCTGGCGAGGCGGTCGCCGACTGCCGTGCCCGCTCCGCGACCCGGGCACGCGAAACGGCTGCCGATCGTGAGCGCCATGCCGCCGCTGGACGGGAATCCGGCGAATGGCGCACTCGCAGCCTGCAGGCCGAGCAAAGGCTGGCCGAAACCGCCGCCCGCGCCATGGCGATGGAGGAGGAGCAGGAGGAACTGGTTGATGAGCCCGCCCGCCATTCCGCCGACATCGAACGGATTGAGAAATCGTCAGGCGAAAGCGAGGCCGAGATCGCCCGTACCGCCGAGGCAGAGCGTAATGCACAGGAAGCCGTTGCTGTGGCCGGTCGAGCGCTTGCCGAAGCCGGCGAGTCCTTCGCCGCCGCTCGCGAAGCCCGGGCCGGCGCCAGCGCGCGGTCGGAGGCTCAGATCGCCCGACGCCAGGAATATGCGGGCATCTGCGGCGAAAAGTTCGAATGCCCGCCGCCGCTGCTGCCTGAAAAACTAGGCTTCAATTCCGACGCGCTGGGCGATCCTGAGGTCGAGCGCGAAAATCTTGAACGACTGACAGCCGAGCGCGAACGGATCGGGCCGGTCAATCTTGTTGCCGAACAGGAGCTCTCTGAACTCGACACCAGTCGCGAAGCCAATGTCGCCGAGAAGGATGAGCTAACCCAGGCGATTCACCGGCTGCGCGGCTCGATCGGCAGTTTGAACCGTGAAGGCCGGGTGCGGCTGCTCGACGCGTTCGAGAAGGTGAACACCCACTTCAAGAGCCTGTTCACGACCCTGTTCGACGGCGGCCAAGCCCACCTTGAACTGGTCGAAAGCGACGACCCGTTGGAGGCAGGCCTTGATATCATGGCCCAGCCGCCCGGCAAGCGGCTGCAGTCGCTCACACTGCTTTCGGGCGGCGAGCAGGCGCTGACTGCCGTCGCGCTGATCTTTGGCCTGTTCCTGACCAACCCCGCGCCGATCTGCGTGCTCGACGAGGTCGATGCGCCGCTCGACGATGCGAACGTCGACCGCTTCTGCGACCTGCTCGACCGGATGAGCGGCGAAACTGATACCCGCTACCTGATCGTCACGCACAATGCAGTGACGATGAGCCGGATGCACCGGCTTTACGGCGTGACAATGATCGAGCGCGGCGTAAGCCGGCTGGTCAGTGTCGACCTGGGCGGTGCCGAGGAGCTATTGGCGGCGGAGTGAACCGCCCTTTCACCCCGCCATACCCACCGAGGCCGGAGAAGCCGGTTGCAACCTGGCGCGGCTTTTTCGGGGAGCGGGCAAGGACTTCGGTTTACGGCTGGTCGCAGCGCGCCTTTGAGATCGGCTACCTGAAGCGCAACATCCTTGGATTTCGGGTCCACATCCTGCTCGACCCGAACCTCATCCAGCATGTGCTGCTCGACAATGCCGCAAACTACGCCAAGCCCGACATCGTCAAGACACTGCTCGATCCGATCATCGGCCGAGGGCTACTGACTGCCGACGCCCAGCTTTGGCGTGAGCAGCGGCGGATTGTTGCGGCAAGCTTCTCGCCCGCGGCAGTGGAAGCGCAACGCGGGACCTTCGTCGAAGCGGCCGCTCGCGCGATGGAAGGCTGGTCCGACGGGCAGCTTCTCGACATGGCCGCAGAATCGACGCGAACGACGATGACGATCATCGCGCTTGCCCTGTTCGGCGGCGACCCGCGGCTGATTTCGAACGAGTCCATGGCCCAGATTGCAGCGGCGATCGAAGGCTTTTCCGAAGCGCGGATGCTGGCGCTGTTCCGCCTGCCGCAGATTCCAGTGACACCAAAGGGCAGGGCAGGGAAGCGCGGCCAAATCTACTTGCGCAAAACGTTGGCCGAGGTCGTCGATGATCGTTGGCATGGCCGCATCAAGGGCGATTTCCTGACCGGGATGATCGATGCGCTGCGAAAGCAGTTTTCGGAACAAGAGGCCCGAGCGCTCAGCATCGACAATGCCGCCACTTTCTATCTCGCCGGCCATGAAACGACGGCTAATGCGCTGAGCTGGACCCTGTTCCTGCTCGCCGCCCAGCCGGATTTGCAAGAAGAACTCGCACTCGAGGCGCAAGCGGCGCTGTCGAAAGGCGCCGACGTGGCCGAGCGGGTGCCCCGATTGCGGCTCTTCCTGAGTGAGTCGCTTCGACTCTATCCGCCCGTGCCGCGCTTCGACCGGCAGGCGGTCGGCCACGACAAGCTAGGCGAGGAGGAAGTAGAGCCCGGCGACGTCCTTTCGATCTGGCCCTGGATTCTCCACCGCCACCGCAAGCTGTGGGATGATCCCGACGCCTTCGATATCGAGCGCTTCGCCGAGAAGCGTGGTCGGCATCGCTTCCAATATCTGCCGTTTGGCGCGGGTCCGCGAACCTGCGTCGGGGCACAGTTCGCTACAACCGAGGCGCTGACCATCCTCGCGCATTGGCTCGGCAAATGGCGCTTCGTCGACATCGGCCATCCCGCCGAGGCTGCGGGAATGGTGACCCTACGTCCCAAGGGCGGGTTGCCGCTGAAGCTGGAAGCTCGTCGATAGACAATTTCGTTACGCCCTAGATTCGCTATTGCGAATGACTATCAGTATCGCTAGTCGCAATCCCAAGGCCAGTTCAGGCCAAAGGGGATTTCTTACATGTACCGCGCATCTGTCGCCGCCTTGCTCGTTTCCACCGTTTTCGCGGCGCCCGCATTGGCAGCCGAGGTGGCGGCGGAGGCTTCATCCGTAGAGGCGGCCGACCTTCAAGAGCCGATCGTGGTGATCGGCCAGCGCGAGGAATATGGCGTCAAGTCGACCAGCACGGCGACCAAGACCGATACGGACATCAAGGATATCCCGCAGACGTTGACCGTCATTTCGGAAGCGCAGATCGAGGATCAGCAGCTTCGCTCGATCGCCGACGTCATGTATTTCGTGCCGGGCGCATCGACCGGAACCGGAGAGGCCAACCGCGACCAGGTGACGCTGCGCGGTAACAACACGACCGCCGACTTCTTCGTCAACGGGCTGCGCGACGACGTCCAATATTTCCGCGACTTCTACAATGTCGACCGCGTCGAGGTGCTGAAGGGACCCAATGCGATGATCTTCGGCCGCGGCGGCGGCGGCGGGATCGTCAACCGCGTCACCAAGCAGTCGACCCTCCATGTCCACCGCGAAGTCGTGGCGGCGGGCGACAGCTATGGCGGCGTCCGACTGACCGCCGACATCGACCAGCCGCTCGGCGAAGGCATCGGCCTTCGGGTCAACGGCATGTACGAAAATGGCGACAGCTTCCGACATCATGTCGACCTGGAGCGCTATGGCATCAACCCGACGATCGGCTTCATGGTCGGGCCCAACACACGCATCGATCTGAGCTACGAATATCTGCACGACCGCCGCACCACCGACCGCGGCGTTCCGTCCGACGTTCGAGGCGGCGTGGGTACGGTCGACAACCCGGTCGAACCGATCGAGGGTTTCGACAACACATTCTTCGGCGATCCGGATGACAGCTATTCGAAGGCCGACGTCCACCTCGTCAATTTCGCCATCGAGCATCAGTTCAGCGAAGGGCTGAAGCTCCGCAACCGGACGCTCTACGGACACTACGACAAATTCTATCAGAACATCTATCCGGCCGGCGCCGCATTGCCTGCGACCCTGCTACTGCCGGAGCGCGTGACGCTCGGCGCCTACAACAGCCGCAACGACCGCGAAAACTTCATTACCCAGACCGATCTCATCTGGGACAGTGAGTTCGGAGGCATCGACCAGACGCTGCTGGTCGGCTTCGAATTTGCAAAGCAGGATTCACGCAATCTCAGGAAGAGCGGAAGTTTTGCCGGCCAGAACTGGGTGCCGCTGACCGACCCCACGGTCGATGTGGACGTCACCTATGCAAACCTAGCAAGTGACGCCAACAACAAGACCGAAGCGACCGTCGCGGCCGTCTATATCCAGGACCAGATCCGGATCTCCCCGATGTTCGAGATCGTCGCCGGTCTCCGGTTCGACAGCTTCAAGCTGGACGTCGACGATTTCCATGGCGCGGGTACCGAGTTCAGCCGCAAGGACGAGCTTTGGTCGCCGCGTCTCGGCCTGGTGTTCAAGCCGGTCGAGAAACTCTCGCTCTATGCCAGCTACAGCCGTTCATACCTGCCGCAATCGGGCGACCAGTTCAGCTCGCTGACGGTGACGACGGAATCGCTGAAGCCGGAAAAGTTCGTGAACTTCGAACTGGGTGCGAAGTGGGAGCCGATCGAAGGATTGCTGGCAACCGCTGCGGTCTACCAGCTCGATCGGTCCAACACCCGCGCGCCCAATCCCGTCGCGGGCCAGCCCGACATTCTGACCGGCGAGCAGCGCAGCAAGGGCATCGAGCTCGGGCTGGAACGCAGCATCAGCGATAATTGGCAGATCTCCGCCGGCTATGCGTGGCAGAAGGCAGAGGTGCGCGAGCGGACCACCGCCTGCAATCCTGACGTAGCCACCTGTAATGTTCCGCTGGTTCCGCGCCACAGCTTCTCGTTGTGGACCCGCTACGATGTGTCGCAGCAGTTCGGCTTTGGTGTCGGTGCGGTTGCCCGGTCCAAGAGCTTCGCTTCGATCGGCAATACAGTGAAGCTGCCTGGCTATGCCCGCTTCGACGCCGCCCTCTATTATTCGATCACCGACGAGATCGAAGCGCAGCTGAATGTCGAAAATCTGTTCGGCGCCGATTATTTCGCGGCCGCGCACAACGACAATAATATCGCGCCGGGCGCGCCAACCACGGCCCGGTTTGCGGTGAGGTTCGGGTTCTAGGAGCCCACCTCAACCCTTCCACGACAGCGGGAACTGGCGCTTCAGCGCGGCCACCTTCGGCTTGTCGTGGTAGACGATATAGGGGTGCGTCGGGTTCTTGCGCATGAAATCCTGATGATAGGCTTCCGCTGCGACGAAGGCGCCCTGCTCCAGCTTCGTTGCGATCGGCTTGGGGAAGATGTGTTGCTTCGACAGCTGGGCGATATAGGCGCGGGCGACGCGCGCCTGCCCCTCCGATTGCGGGAAGATGGCTGATCGATACTGCGGACCGACATCGGGTCCCTGCCGATTGACCTCAGTCGGGTCATGAACGACCGCGAAGAAGATGCGGAGCAGGTCGCCATAGCCAATGACCTTGGGATCGTAGACGATCCGAACCGCTTCCGCGTGGCGCGTCCCGCCGCCTGAAACCTTGTCATACGTCGCGGACTTGCGGTCGCCGCCGGCAAATCCCGAGCGTACGTCCGAGACGCCCTTCACATGTTCGTAAACGGCCTCGACGCCCCAGAAGCAGCCTCCGGCAAGCACGGCCACCTCGCGATTACCCGTGGCGCGCTCGTTCAGTTGGGGCGGCGGCACGGCCGCTGCCTCCGCCTTTCCGGAGAGACTGGCCAAGGTCGGTAGTGCAATCGCCGCGGTCGCGGCGGCAAGGCCAATGGCGATCCGTTGTTTCATAGCCATGGTGCAATCTACTCCCGGCGGTGCCCGGCAACCACCCGCTTTCGTCGAAACGGTAGTTGCGAGCCGGCGAACGTCGCTTACTGTGCGGCACAAAATCAGGGGAGGAACGAACATGCGGCTTCGTTGGCAACTTTTGGCAGCCACCATGATTGCGGTGAGCGCGCCCGCTCTGTCCGGGCCGACCGAGGATTTTCAGAAACTTCAGGACGAGTTTTGGGCGGCAACGTTGAAGGATTCGCCTCTGTTCGCGACGCAGGTCGGCGTCACCAACTATGACCGGCAGCTTGGCCCGCTTAGCCTGGCCGAAATGGACCGGCAGACCGCGCAATCCGCCGCTTTCCTGAAGCGGCTGGATGCGATCCCGGCGGCTTCCCTGCCGGCGTCGGAACAAGCCAATCGGGCCATCCTGAAGCGCCAGCTGGAGGACGCGGTCGAGGCCAATCGCTACGGCCAGCGCCAGCTGCTCTATTCGACGCTTGGAAGCTACCACGACTTCCTCGCCGGCATGGCGGACAGCATGCCGTTCCGCACCGCCAGGGATTATGACAATTACCTCGCCCGGCTCGAACTCGTTCCCGATCGGATGAAGAGCTATGGCGAGATCAGCCTGAAGGCGGCGCGCGAAGGCTATGTCCAGCCGTGCGTCACCATGACCAACTTCGCCTCGACGATCACCGGCAACATCACGCCGGACATCAACCAGTCGCGCTTCTATGCACCGTTCACGGCGCAGCGGCCGGAAGGCATAGCTGCCGGCGAATGGGCCAGTCTCCAGGCGCGCGCCAAGACGGTCATCACGACCAAGGTCAATCCGTCCTACCAGGCCTTTGCCGACCTTTACGACCGCGATCTCAAGGGCAAGTGCCGCCAGTCGGTCGGCGTTTCGGCCATGCCGATGGGTCCGGAATATTATGCCTTCCAGGTCCGGCAGCAGACCACGACCAACCTGAAGCCTGACGAGATCCACCAGATCGGCCTTCGCGAAGTGGCGCGCATCAGGGCGGAGATGGAGCAGGTCGCAAGCAAGGCCGGGTTCGCCAGCCGCGAAGCGATGATCGCCGACATGCGATCCAACCCCAAATGGTTCACCAAGACGCCGGAGGAGCTGCTCGCGGCCTCTTCGATGATGGCCAAGACGATCGACGGGAAAATGCCGAGCCTGTTCGGCCGCCTGGCGCGGCTGCCCTATGGCATTCGTCCGATGGCGGCGGCGACCGCGCCGGGGGACACGACTGCCCGCTATCAGCCGGGAAGCCCACAGGCTGGCCTGGCAGGCTTCTATCTGGTCAACACGTCCAAGCTGGACCAACGGCCGCTCTGGGAGATTCCGGCGCTGACCGTGCACGAAGCGGTTCCGGGCCATCATATGCAGATCGCGCTCCAGCAGGAGCTGGAGATGCCGGAATGGCGGCGCAACACCGCCTTCTTCACCGCCTTCGTGGAGGGCTGGGGCCTCTATTCGGAGCGCTTGGGCATCGAAATGGGCCTCTACGACACGCCGCAGAAGGACATGGGCCGCCTTGGCTATGAAATGTGGCGGGCTTCGCGGCTGGTGGTCGATACCGGCATCCACTCCAAGGGCTGGACCAAGGAGCAGGCCGTCGCGTTCATGAAGGACAATACGACGCTGACCGACGCCAATATCGATGCGGAGGTCAACCGCTACATCTCAAATCCTGGGCAGGCGCTGGCCTACAAGCTTGGCGAGCTGAAGATCCGCGAGCTCAGGACGAAGTCGGAGCAGACGCTTGGGCCGAAATTCGACCTGCGCCGCTTCCACGACGCGGTGCTGGGTCAGGGCTCGGTGCCGCTCGATACGCTGGAAGCGCAGATCAACGCCTGGATCGCGTCAGAGCAGGCCCGGCCATAGCCGTCATTGCGAGGAGCCGAAGGCGACGCGGCAATCCACACTGGATCGCCACGGTGCTGCGCACCTCGCGATGACGAATTCTTATTCCTCCGGCGGAACGATAGCCGTGGTCTCTTCGCGGCGTTCCTTGAACGCCTGGTTCACCAGTTGCTGGCTGCAGCCGGTGAAGCCAGCCGGGCCGACCGGCGAGCAGCTGTTGATGCCGGTCTTGCCATAGGTTTCGAACGCGATCGCCCGGTTCGCCCAGGCCTGACGCGACTGCAGCGATCCGCCCTGGCGAAGGTTCTCCGGGATGCGGAAGCGTTCGCTCTCCGGCTTGCGGGCGCAGACCACGACTTCATCGTCCGTCGAACGCGGGCAGGGATCGGTGCCATAGACGATGATCTCGTTGACGCGCTGCGCTAGGGCAGGCGTGGGCACGGCCAGCGTCGGCAAGACAAGCGCAGCCGTGGCGAGGGTCAGGGACGGCAGTCTCGACATGGTTACATGGTTCCTTTGCATCAGGAAAAGCGGTCGAATCGCCGTTCCAGTTCCGTCATATCCGCTTCGATAATTCGATTGCTACCCGGCAAAACCCCCGGATCGTCGCATGCAGCAGAGGGTAGCCGATGGCATCCTGTGCGCCATGTTCGCGCGCGGTTTCGCGGTGCTCCAGCTCTTCCTCCTGGAACTCGGCGATATCCGCCGCCAGCTCCGGATCGTCGTCGCCCAGTTCTGCCAGCTGCTCCGAATAATGGCGGTCGATCTCCGTCTCGACGGCGTCGGTGCAGGCCATCGCCGCCCGCTCGCTGATGAGCGCCGTTGCAGCGCCAAGCGCGAAGCCGGCGACACTCCAGAAGGGCTGCAACGCGGTCGGGCGAACGCGCCGATCGGCCATCAGGCGGTCAAACCGCTCAAGGTGGCGCTTCTCCTGGGCCGCCATCCGGGCAACCTGGTGGGCGGCCGTAGAGCTTCGCGAAAGCACCGCGAGCTGTCCGGCGTAGATACGGGTCGCACCATATTCGCCGGCTTGGTTGACGCGCAGCATCGATTCCCGGTCGGGACGATTGTCGCCAGGTCTCCAGCCCCCGGTCATGCGCCCTTGCGCGCCAGCGCGACGATCGCCGCGGCGCCCGCCAGCGAGATGATCGCGTTCCATCCGGCCATCGAGACGCCGAGGAACTCCCACTGGACCTGGTCGCAGCGGACGAGCGGGACATTCATGATGTCCTGAAGGCTGGTCGCGCCGGTGGCGGTGCATTGGGTGATACCTTCCCACCAGCCGATTTCGACGCCGGCATGGAAGACTCCGATCGCTCCGGAAATAGCAACGGCCAAGGCCGCTAACATCACCAGAATCCGCGATTGCTTAAGATTGGACCGCGACAGGTATGCTCCGATCGCCAGCAATATCGCCGCCGCATGCGGCCAGCGCTGCCAGTAGCACATCTCACACGGATAAAGGCCGCCGACATATTGCGAGAATAATGCCCCGCCGAGCAGTCCCGCCGGAATGAGCAAGGCGAGCAGGCGAGCCTGTTTGAGGCGCGACGCGCCTTCCGACAGGGGCGGGGCCAGCATTAACGCGAGGCCGTCTTGGCCAGCTGCACCGGCGGCGGCGCAAGCCGCTTCAGGGCCTTCAGCGCATAATCGAGCTGGAAGTCCTTGACGCCCTTCTTCTCAAGCTCCGCATAGGTCATCGAGAAACGCGGATCGGGCTGGCTTTCATCCTCCAGCACCTCGTCCTTGACCTGGGCCTGGCTGACCAGGTGGCGGCGAAGGTCGGCTTCGCGGAGGCGAGGACGCGACTTGTAATCCTCGTCGCTAAGCTGCGGCACGGAAATGTCCGGATCGATGCCACCGGCCTGAACCGACTTGCCCGACGGCGTGTAATAGCGCGCGGTGGTCAGGCGAAGTGCCGACTGCGGTCCGGTCTGGATCACGCTTTGCACCGAGCCCTTGCCGAAGCTGCGCTCGCCCATGACGACCGCCCGGCGATGGTCCTGCAGCGCTCCGGCGACGATTTCCGCGGCCGAGGCCGAACCGGCGTCGACCAGGACGATCACCGGCTTGCCCTTCGCGAGGTCACCGGGCTTCGCATAGAAGCGTTCGATATCGTTGGCCTCACGGCCTCGCTCGGACACGATTTCGCCCTGCTCCAGGAACGCGTCGCTGACCTCGATCGCCTGGTCCAGCAGTCCGCCCGGGTTGGAACGAAGGTCGACGATGTAGCCGGTGGCCTTGCCCCCGGTCGACTTATCGATGCTGACCAGCGCTTCGCGCGTCAGCGAACCGGTGTTGGCCGAGAAGCCGTTGATGTTGATGATCCCGACATTGTCCTTCACTTCCCACTTCACGGGTCGAAGCTCGATCCGTTCGCGGGTCACGTTGACATCGAAGGGCTTGTCGCGACCTGGGCGCACAATCGTCAGCTTGACGGTCGTTCCCGGCTTGCCGCGCATCTTGTCGACCGCTTCATCCAGGGAGAAGCCGTACAGGAACTCGCCGTCGATGTGGGTGATATAGTCGCCCGCCTTGATCCCGGCGCGATCCGCGGGGGTATCCTCGGTCGGGGCGATTACCTTCACCGCGCCGTCCTCTGTCGAGACGGTGAGGCCAAGGCCGCCGTAATTGCCCTCGGTCGTCGTCCGAAGCTGGGTGAAGTCGGACGCCTCGGCATAACTGCTGTGCGGGTCGAGCGCCGACAGCATGCCGTCGATCGCTCCCTTGATCAGCGTATGGTCGTCGACCTTGTCGACATAGTTGGCACGGACCCGTTCGAACACGCTGAAGAAGGTTTCGAGTTCCTTCTGCGTATCGGTCTCCGCGGCGGCAAATGCGGTCGTCGCCACCGGGACCATGGCCAGTGCGCCGACCAGTGCCAGGGGAGGGAGAAGCTTCGAAAGGGGTGCCATGACTAAATTTCCTGTCAGTCCGTCGCGTCGCAATTTAGCGGCTGTTGCCGCCATTTGACAGCGGAACAGATGAAGCTGCGATTAAGGCCGGCGATTGGGGTACGCCGTTTAGCCGCAATTCAACGCCGAGCGGGCCCAGCGCTCGCCCGATAAACTCTCCACGACGGACCTTTGATCCGCGCGGTTTTTCGCTGGAAACTCCCAACAACAGGCTGGTTCGTCCGCCACCATGATCGATGATGACAATGCCGTCATTGCCCCGGTATGGCGCCGCGAATACGATTTCGCCTTCAGCGGGAGCAACCACCGCTGCCCCTCTCGACGTGGCGAATCTCAGTCCGCGCGACGAAATTCCGGCCTTGTTGACCGATCCAAGCCCCTCGATCAACGGTGCCTCGACCGGCAGGCTGTAAGCGAAATCGGACGGCGGAAGCGCCGAATCGCCGCGCATCGGCCTCGCGGGGGCAAATTCCAGGTCAGTCAGCCGGGCTGCCGCGGCTCGCGCGGAACGGTCCGCTTCCGCGGTGCTGCTGGCCAGCGCCACTGCTTCATCGCTCGCCAGCACCCGGTCTCCTGCGCCGAAAGCCTCGCCGGCGAGCTGGGCGGCCCGATCGGTCGCGGCAGCCTCCAGCTCGGCAAATCGCTGGCGCCGTTGGTCAAGCAGCGTCCGGCTCGCGGCCAATTCGCTTCGAACGCGATCGACCGCGTCGGCCGACCGCCTCCGACTCTCAACGTCGTTGCGGAGCATGGCGCTGCGCCGCTCGATGACCGGCATCGTCGCATCCAGCAGCGCCTTGACGCGGATCATTTCCTCGACCGAGCCTTGGTCGGCAAGGGCCAGGATCGGCGGTTGCCGGCCCATCGTTGCGAGACCGGCCAGCAGCGCTGCCAGGGGAGCACGCCTGACTGCCAGTCGCTGCTCGGCGAGCACTATCTGCGCTCTTGCAAGCCGCATCTCGGCATCCTGCTCGGCGATCTTCGCTTCAGTTTCTTCTATCGCCGCCGCCGCAGCGGCTTGTTGCGATTTCAGCCGATCCGCCTCGCTGCCCGCGCGCGCGGCCTCGGCCTGCAGCTTGGTCAGTCGGTTCGCCGCCTGGCCAGCTTCGGTTCGCGCCCGTGCCAGCGCCGCATCGGCGGTTTCCGTCACCGTGATAACCGGCGCGCTCGCGGCCGACAGCAGGACCGGGATGACAAGCAGCAGGCAGGCGGACCTCCGGCGCATCACCCCTCCCGATGATAAGGATGGTTGGCGAGGATGCTGGTCGCTCGGAAAAGCTGCTCGGCCAGCATCGCGCGCGCCAACATGTGAGGCCAGGTCGCGGGGCCGAATGACAGCAGCAGGTCCGCCTTGCCGCGCAATTCCTCCTCATGTCCGTCGGCGGCGCCAAGCAGAAAGCGGGCCTCGCGCCGGCCATTGTCGCGCCAACCCTCGATTTTCCTGGCGAATTCCATCGACGATAGCGCCTTGCCGCGCTCATCCAGGACGATTGTTACTGAGTTTGGCGGTGCATCCGGCAAAAGACCGCCCTTGTCGGGCAATTCCGTGACTTTCGTCGGCCATTGGATGCGTTTCAGATATCGATCGACCAGCTCAGCCTCGGGCGAGCGGCCGATCTTGCCGCGTGCGATGATGTGGATCAGCACCTCGTCAGGCGGAGGGCGCAGAGGCCGCCTTTGAAGCGGACTCATCGCCAAACGCCCACATCCGCTCGAGATTGTAGAAGGTCCGAACCTCCGGGCGGAACAGATGCACGATCACGTCGTCGGCATCGATCAGCACCCAGTCGGCTACCGGTAGGCCCTCGATGCGAACGATCTTGCCGAACTGTTGCTTGATCTTGTCGGCGAGTTTGTTCGCCATCGACGCCACCTGCCGTGAAGAACGGCCGGATGCGATGACCATATGGTCGGCAATCGACGACTTTCCGGCCAGCGGGATGGTGACCATCTCCACCGCCTGATCGTCATCCAGTGATTGCATGACAAGGCTATGCAGCGCCTCGACGTCGACCTCTTTGGTCGGAACGGCGGACGCATTAGCGGGATCGGCCAAAGTTACTCCTCTATTGTTGGACGGCCCGGGAGAGCTTCGAAGCGAAGCGGCGGTGCCAATGTGGATTGATTGCGCGCAGCCGGGTGGCAGAGGTTGGATCGGGTGGCAGGCGAAGGAAGATAATCGCCGGTGCACTCCATTCCGTCCAATGTCGCGCCTGGCTTGCGGGGCGGACGAACCGTCGCAACCAGCCCGTCGCGCGAGCCGCTCGGGCATCGTCATCATAGCCGGGGCGCGAAATTACCGCAATCGGCACCATGCGCACCAAGTCGCGCCAGCGCCTCCACTGGTGGAATTCGGCCACACTATCCTCGCCCATCAGCCAGATGAAGCGGTGCCGGGGCCATCGGCGGATCAGCCGGGCAACCGTATCCACCGTATAGCGAGTCCCGTTTTTCGCCTCGAAGTCGCTGACCTTGATCCGGCTTCGCCGCGCCATTGCGCGGGCGGATGCAACACGGGCTTCGAATGGCGCCATGTCCTTTGCGCCGGCCTTCAGCGGGTTGCCGGGCGAGACCAGCCACCAGACTTCGTCGAGGCCAAGCGCGTCCATCGCCGCAAGGCTGACTGCCCGATGCGCCCGGTGGGCCGGGTTGAAGCTTCCGCCAAGTAGACCGATTAGCCGTGGCATGGCCTGTGGCTAGCACGTGGTGCCATGCGGGCGTAAGATGGCGGGAAGCTCACCAGGGGGAATTGAATGGGCGAATTCGAAGCGATCGGCGATGCCGTGACCGGCGGGATGCTCGCGCGCGCAGTCGAGCCGGAGGCGGGCGAGGCCGTCGATGACGGCCATACGCATGAGAAGAACTGCCTGAATTGCGGAACGAAGCTGGTCGGCCCCTACTGCGCCGCCTGTGGCCAGAAATCGCATGTGCACCGGTCGCTTCGCGGTTTCCTGTTCGACTTCGTCCAGGGTCTCTATAATTTCGAAGGCAAGATATGGCGGACCTTGCCGATGCTCGCCTGGCATCCGGGTGAGATGACGCGGCGCTATATCGCCGGCGAGCGGGCCCGGTTCATTTCGCCAGTTGCGCTCTACCTGTTCACTGTCTTCGCCATGTTCGCGGTGCTGAACTTCACCGGTGCGCTCAATGCGGATCCCGAAGCTTTCAAAGTGGACATGCAGGAAGAGCTCGCCGCCGACCAGCAAGCGCTCGCCAAGCTGGAGGCCAAGCGAAAGGAAGTGGGCATTGCCAAAGGCGCATTGGAGGAAATCGACCGCAAGATCGCCAGGCGCAAGCGGGATATTGCCGAGGGCCAGCAGGCCGTCACCGGCCCGATCATTCAGGGAGAGCTTGACCCCGATACACCCGGATGGGTCCGGCCACTGGTCGAACAGGCAAAGGAAGACCCGGCGCTCGTATCGCTGAAGATCCAGGAAGCCGCATCGAAATACAGCTGGCTGCTGATCCCGATCTCCGTGCCGTTCCTGTGGCTGCTGTTCCCGCTGCGAAGGAAACACAACCTCTACGACCACACTGTGTTCGTCACCTACTCGCTGTCGTTCATGATGATGCTGGTCGTGGCTGCAGGCATATTGGTCGCGGCGGGCTGGACAGCGCTGGCCGCCTTCCTGTTCTTCGTCCCGCCGTTCCACATGTACCGGCACCTAAAGGGCGCTTATGAGCTCGGCCGCTTCAGTGCCATTATGCGCACCATTGCATTGGTGTCGTTCTCGTTCGCCGCGGCCGGGATATTCCTGGCCGCGACGGTTGCGATCGGAACGATGTAGGGAGCCTTAAGCCCCGGCGGGAGCTGCGCCGCCGATACCCGGCTTCGGCCGCTTCGACTTGGGGATCGACGAGCCCGCTGCCGGAATGGTCGGCTTGGAACTTGAACCGCGATCGATATGGCCGCCGTCGAGCAGCGTCTTGATCTCGTCGCCGCTCAGCGTCTCGAACTCGAGCAGCGCCTGAGCCAGCGTTTCCAGCTCGTCGCCATGTTCGGTCAGCAGCAGCTTGGCGCGATCATAGCCGGCCTCGACGATGCGGCGGATTTCCTTGTCGATCGCCTGGGCGGTCTCGTTCGACATGTTCTTCTGCCGATTGACCGAATAGCCGAGGAACACCTCCTCATCGGCTTCCGCATATTGCAGCGGGCCGAGCGCGTCCGACATGCCCCAGCGGGTCACCATGTCGCGGGCAAGGCCGGTCGCATAGCTGATGTCCGATGAAGCGCCGGAGCTGACCTTGTCGTAACCGAAGATCACTTCTTCGGCGACACGGCCACCCATGGCGACAGCGAGGTTCGCGTACATCTTGTCGCGGTGGTAGCTGTAATTGTCCCGCTCGGGCAGACGCATCACCATGCCCAGCGCACGGCCCCGCGGGATGATCGTCGCCTTGTGGATCGGGTCCGAAGCCGGCTCATGAAGCGCGACGATGGCGTGACCGGCCTCGTGATAGGCGGTCATCTTCTTCTCGTCCTCGGTCATGACCATGGACTTGCGCTCGGTGCCCATCAGCACCTTGTCCTTGGCCTCTTCGAACTCTTGTGCCGCGACCAGCCGCTTGCCCTTGCGGGCGGCAAGCAACGCGGCCTCGTTGACGAGGTTGGCGAGGTCGGCGCCCGAGAAGCCCGGCGTTCCGCGAGCGATGATGCGCGCGTCGACGTCCGGTGCCAGCGGCACCTTTTTCATGTGGACCTGCAGGATCTGTTCGCGTCCGTCGATGTCGGGACGCGGAACGACGACCTGGCGGTCGAAGCGGCCCGGACGCAGCAGCGCCGGATCGAGCACGTCCGGACGGTTGGTCGCGGCGATGATGATGATGCCTTCATTGGCCTCGAAGCCGTCCATCTCGACCAGCAGCTGGTTGAGGGTCTGCTCGCGTTCGTCATTGCCATTGCCGAGACCGGCGCCGCGGTGGCGGCCGACGGCGTCGATTTCGTCGATAAAGACGATGCAGGGCGCCGACTTCTTGGCCTGGTCGAACATGTCGCGGACGCGGCTCGCGCCGACGCCGACGAACATTTCGACGAAGTCCGAACCGGAAATGGTGAAGAATGGAACGCCCGCCTCACCCGCGATGGCGCGGGCCAGAAGCGTCTTGCCGGTACCGGGCGAGCCGACCAGCAGAGCGCCCTTGGGGATCTTGCCGCCGAGGCGAGCGAACTTGCCCGGGTCCTTGAGGTACTCGACGATTTCCTGAAGCTCCTCACGAGCTTCGTCGATGCCGGCCACGTCTGCGAAGGTTACGCGTCCCTGCTTTTCGGTCAGCATGCGTGCCCGGCTTTTGCCGAACCCCATGGCCCCGCCGCCGGCATTCTTCTGCATTTGCCGCATGACGAAGAAGCTGATGCCGAGGATCAGCAGGAACGGCAGCGACTGATAAAGCAGGATCAGCCAGACGCTCGACTGCTCTTCCGCTTTCACCGCGACGCCGACGCCCTTGGAAACGAGCCGGTCGGCGACGTTGGTGTTGGGGGGAGCGACGGTGCGGAACGACTTGCCGTCGGTCATCTTGCCGCTGACGGTGACATTGCCGACAGCCGACGTCGCGATGGTCACCGACTGGACATTGCCCTCATCGACCTGACGAACGAAATCCGAATAGGCGAGGGGGTCGCCCTGCGCGGCGCTGCCGCTGTCGAAAGCGCGGACGAACAGCACCAAACCGAACAGCACCGCCAGCCAGATCAGTAGCGACTTGGTCCAGGGGTTGCCGGGCTTCTTCTCGTTGCGCTTTTCGTCCACCTAATCGTCCCTCATTGGATTGACCGAAATACACTGGCCCAAGACCGTGCGGTTTTCGGCAGCCCTTAAAATAGGCGCATTACCCTTAATGACAATGGAACAGCGTTCAGACGAGCGCGTGAGGCCATCTTCGCGGCTAGAATCGAAGGGCGACTCCGAACGCGGCCTTGCGCGATTTCGGCACAGAATAGTCGCGGTTGATCGATTTCGTATGCTCGGGAGGGTCGGCCTTTTCGCCGAACATTCCAAAGCCCACCGACGTGTTCGCCATCACCTCGGTTCCGGCGATGATCCGGCTGCCTTTGCCTGACGAGTTGGTATCGGCGGTATCGTCGATGATATCGAAGCTGCGCTGCGGCGCTTCTTCTTGCGTAACGTGGTAGGGGGAGGGCGAGGGGGCGCGATCCTTCGCGACCTGCGCTTGAAGCGGGGCCGCGAGAAGCATCGAAGACAACGCAAGGCATACAAAGCGAGCCATGGTTCCTCCCTGTTTGCCCGCTCGGTAGGAACAGCGCTTGGTCTGGTCCCAAAGTTCCCGATTTACAATTGGGGATTTCCCTCAGCTCCGCCGGGGCTGTTCCAGGCTCAGCCGCCACCGTGATCCGCCCTCAAGCTTCAGGCCGGAAAGCGTCACCGTTTCCCCTCGCTCAAGCGCGTCCAATGCCCGCATCGCGTCGGGTCCGCGGGGCGGCGGCGCAGCGAGTTCAGCGAAGGCCGCCAGCAAGAGGCGTCGCTTGAGTTCGCGGGGCAGGTCGAATGGTTCGATTACCAAGCCTCCGCCATCCTGCCTGATCCGCGATCCAATAAGCGGGGCAAGCGCCCAGTCGAGTGCTTCGTCGGCGTCGCGAAGGGCCGAGGCGCTCGCCGCCATCCGCGCGGGATCGGCCCAGTCGGCATTGTCGAGCAAGCTGCGGATCCTGCTTCGGTCGTGCCGTGGATCGCGGTTGCTTGGATCGTCGACGGGATCGAGGCCGGCGCCTGTGACAAGTCCCACCAGTTCCGCCTTCCGCCATCCAAGCAGCGGCCTGACCAGCATGACTTGCTCCGACAATGGTCGCCTGGCCCGGGTGGCGCCAAGGCCACCGACCCCCGCGCCCCTCATCAGGCGCATCAGGAGGGTTTCCGCCTGGTCGTCGGCATGATGGGCCGTCGCAATCGCCGCCAGGCCTTGCTCGATCGCCCATTCGTTCAGCAGGCGATAGCGCATCGCCCGCGCTTCGGCCTGGAGATTGGTTGTCGGCGCCTCAGGCCAGTCGGCAACCAGCGTCCGATGCGGCACGCCGAGCTGGGCGCAGGCATCGGCCACCATTTCGGCTTCGACAGCGCTCTCGGAACGGAGGCCATGATCGACAGTCGCGACCTCGACCCTGTTCGGCCGAGCCGCGAAGGCCAGCAGGAGCAGCGCCAGGCTATCGGGACCGCCCGAAACTGCGACGCCAAGTCGCACGTCCTTGGCGATAAGCGCACCCAGGTCGGCGGCGAAGCGATCGACGAGATCGGGAGGCGGCCCTGTAGCCATTACGTCATGCCAGCGTAGGCTGGCATCCATGTCAATGTTCCGAACATGGGCCCCAGCCTACGCTGGGGCGACATGATTTCAAAAGCTCAGCTGCACTTGGCGCTGGACTTGGCGCCCGGAAGCGCGGCCTTGAGCGGTGCGCGCAAGCTGCTCGAATAGACGTCTTCCAGCTCCTCATAGGCCTTGCAGGCCTGACCCGGCTGGCCGAGCTTCATCAGCGCCTGCCCGAGGTAGAACAGGCTGTCCTGTGCTCGCTCGCCCTTGGGATCGCGGCGGTAATTGGCGAGCAACGCTTCGGCGGCAGCGCGCGGCTGCCCCTTGTCGAGCATCGCGCGGCCCGTGAGGTTATAGGCCCAGCTCGTCCGGCGATGGTCCGGATATTTCTTGGTGAAGGCCTGAAGCGACTTGATCGCCTGGTCATACTTGCCGCTGTTCCATAGCTGGAAGGCTTCATCATAGGCCGCTTCGGCTGGATCGGTTGCCGTTGCGGAGGCCGGCACTGCGGATGTCAATTCAGCGTCGCGCTTTTCAACCTTGGGTCGTGAAGGCGGCGGCGGCGCTTCGGCGCCTTCGTCTTCGTTCGCCTGCGCCGGCTCTGTGCTGGTCGGCGGTGCGGTTTCGAGCGCGCGAATCCGGCGATCCTGGTCGGCGCGAAGCCGCGCCAACTCCGACTCCATTACCGCGACCCGGTTCCCATTCTCTTCCGACTGACGAACGATGTCGGATAGCTGGCGCTCGATCGCATCCAGCCGCCCGTTGAGGCCGGTTACCGATTCCTGGGTCGCTGCCGGATCATCGCTGAAGCCGGCGGTATCGGCCGGCTGGCCTTTCGGGAACACCTGCTTCTGGACCTGGCGGACCTGCTTCTCCAGCCGCTCGATACGCTGTTCCGGCGTGGGCTGGCGCTTCTGGGCGGTGGCGGGGGACAGGGCGAGTGCTGCGGCAAGGGCGGCTAGCGAAAGGGTGGAACGGAAACGCATATCAATCCTCAATTGACTGGTCGGTACTTGGCGAGACTGCATCACATTGCCTGTCCCGCCGGTGAATCACGGTTGGGTTGCGGTCTCTCCGGCAGGCGCCGGATTGGCGACGGGGGCATCGGCGCCGGCCGGAGCAGCCGGCTCGACCGACTGGCCAGCAGCCGGGGGCGGAGCAACGCGCCGAGGCGCACGGGGCGGTGCCGCGGGCTGCACGTTCGGCTGAGCGGAATTGCCAGTCGCCGGCGCCGAAGTCGCGCCTGTTGCGGCTTGCATCAAGTCGGCGGCCTTCAGGCTGACGCCGCTGACCGTCCGGCCGGGCTGCCCGACGGCGGGAGCCTGCTGACTGCCGACGGCAATGCTCAGCGCTTCAGGCTTGCCGGTGGTCAGCACGGGGGCCGTTGCAGTCGCCGGAATCTCAAAGGATTGGCCGCGTTCCATCATGCCCTGCTTCAGGACCGTCGAGCCGTCCTTGATTTCCAGCCACACCGCGTCGGTGGCGGTCAGCACGACCGGACCGGCAGCGGCCGGCTGCGCCGGCTGGGCGGTAGCCACCGGCGTTTCGACCGGCGCTTCCAGATTGGCGGGCTCGGGGACCGGGTCCTCCTCCAGCGAGCGGTTGCTGACCCACATCAGCGCCAGAACGACCAGCACCAGCAGGCCGAGGGTACCGAAAACCAGGCCCTTGGGCATCGTCCGCGCCGGATCGGCCGCTTCATAGACCTCCGGAACTGCGAAAACCGGCCGGGAGCCGCCCATTTCGGAGCGTAGCTGGTCCCCGATTTCGTTGCGGTCCAGCCCGACTGCCGATGCAAAATTCTTGGCAAAGCCGATCGAATAGGTCGCGGCGGGAAGCTTGTCCCAATCGCCTACCTCCAGGCTGGCCAGATGGCGGGTTGGAATCCGGGTCTGGGCGGCAATTTCCTCGAGCGACATGCCCTTGGCCTCACGAGCCTCGCGAAGCCGCTGGCCGGCCGTTACGACCTCAGCCGATTCCGTTTCGTCCATCCACTTACCCCCGAATGCTACGCTTGAATTTCATCCGTTGTCGGGAGGTCACGCCGCCCTGTCAACCGCGCATGTGCACAGGATCAACCGATTGAAACGCCATGACGTTTCGCCCAGTCGCCAAGCGACTTGCGCATGTTTGCCGGCGGCTTTGCGAGCAATGCTTCGACCTTCGTCCTGACGGCCTGCGCATCGATCGAGCGGACCATCGCCTTGACCGGCCCAACCGCCGCCGGAGTGATCGAGAAATTGTCGATCCCGATGCCGATCAGCGCCATGGCCTCAAGCGGGCGTCCGGCCATCTCGCCGCATACGCGGACGGGAACATTCGCTTCCTTCGCCTGCGTGGAAACCCGGCGCAGGAACCGCAGGATCGCGGGGCTCAGCCAATCATATCGCTCCGCCAGTCGCGGATCGGCCCGGTCGGCGGCAAACAGGAATTGCGTCAGATCATTGGTGCCGATCGACAGGAAGTCGACGCGTGGAAGCAGCAGGTCGAGCGTTTCGGCCAGGCTCGGTACTTCCAGCATTGCGCCGAATTCTACCGCCTTCGGTCCTGCGCGCTTGGCACTCTTGGCCCAGGCGAGCTGCTCTTCGAAAAGTGCGCGGGCCTCTTCATATTCCCAAGGTTCGCTCACCATCGGGAACATCACGCGCAAGGTCTTACCGCCCGAAGCTTCGATCAGGGCCCGCGCCTGCGCCTTCATCAGCGCCTTGCGTTCCAGGCTTAGGCGCAGAGCGCGCCAGCCCATCGCCGGATTCTCGCTCTCGTCCTTCTCGTCTTCGCTAAGATAGGGCAGCGCCTTGTCGCCGCCGATGTCGACGGTCCGGAACACGACCGGCTTGTCGCCCGCTGCCTCCAGCACGCTCCGGTATAGCCGCAACTGGCTTTCACGGCCTGGCAAGGTCGCCGCGATCAGGAACTGGAACTCGGTACGGAACAGGCCGATGCCGTCGGCGCCGGTTGCTTCCAGCATCGCCGCGTCCTCGGCAAGGCCGGCATTGACCATCAGCCCGATCCGATCGCCGTCCTTCGTCTCGGCCGGCAGTGCCCGGATCGCAGCGAACTCGGCCCGCCGCTTGGCGCTGGTCGACATGCGCTGGTCGAAGGCGTTGGTCATCGGCCGGTTCGGCCGGACCATCACGGACCCATTGTCCCCGTCGACCAGGATCATGTCGCCTTCATTGGCGATATGGCGGACATCGGCGATGCGCCCGACGACCGGCACGCCCATCGCCCGGGCGACGATGGTGACATGGGCGGTCAGCGAACCTTCCTCCAGCACCACGCCCTTCAGCCGGCGCCGGTCATATTCCAGTAGTTCAGCGGGACCGAGGTTCTTGGCGATCAGGATCGCGTCCTTCGCCAGCCCGGTCTGGGCCGCCGTTCCCATCCGCCCGGAGACGATCCTGAGCAGACGGTTCGACAGATCTTCGAGGTCGTGCATCCGCTCCTTCAGGATCGGATCGTCTATCTCCCGCATCCGGGCCCGGGTTCGCTGCTGGACCCGCTCGATCGCCGCTTCCGCGGTAAGGCCGCTGTCGATCGCCTCATTGATCCGCCGCGACCAGCCCTCGTCATAGGCGAACATCTTATAGGTCTCGAGGATCTCATTATGCTCGCCGGCGGTGCCGAATTCAGCCTCGCGGGTCATATGGTCGATCTGCTCGCGCATCCGCCGGAATGCCGAATATACCCGCGTCCGCTCGGCTTCGGTGTCCTCGGCAACCGTATGTTCGATGATCACCTTCGGCTGGTGGAAAACGGCAACGCCCTTGGCCATGCCGGTGACCAGCTTCAGCCCGACCATCCGCTGCATTCCGGCGTTCCGGAGCGCCGCCCGGGCACCGTCGACCAGCCGGGCGCTGGCGATCATTTCCGAAAGGACCATCGCTACGGTCTGAAGCGCTTCGATCTCGACATCGTCGTAGCGGCGAGGATCGGCATGCTGGACACAGAGGACGCCGATCGGCGATTCCCGCCGGATGATCGGGACACCGGCAAAGCTGTGATAGCGTTCTTCGCCGGTCTCGGGCCGGTAGACGAACTCGGGATGGGTGGTCGCTTCTGCGAGGTTCAGGATCCGGCCTTCTTCGGCGATCGTCCCGACGAGACCCTCGCCCATGTGGAGGCGAGTTACGTGGACCGCCTCCTTCCGGAGGCCGTGCGTCGCGGACAGCTCCATCGCATTGTCGCGAAGCAGGTATATGGAGCAGACCTCGCTGCGCATCGCCTCGGCGATGAGGTCGACGACCTTGTCCAGCTTGGTCTGCGCCGAACCGCGCTTGGCCATGACCTCATGCAGGCCGGTCAGGATTTCGCGGGCGGAGGAGGCGGCGCTCACGGGCATGGGTGATGCGCTAACAGATGCACAGGCTCGCTGTCACTGCCCGGACCGCATTCTCTTTCGAGTTGGGCGCTAACTTGCCCGGCCATCCTTTGGCGTCATCCGGGCGACGAGGGCATTCGAGCGATCGGCCATGGCGGACACTTCCCGCGCATCCAGCTCGCTGGCGAAGCAAAGGCCGAGGACCCCGGGGCCCTGCCACCTGACGATCGCAGAACGAATGAACGTTCCGCAATCCAGTGTCACTTCCGAGCCGGCCGCAATGCTGAGCGAACAGGAAAGCTTGGTGCCGCCGGACGACAAATCGATAAGCTGCACCGAATGACGCTCCCCATTGGCCTCAAGGAACGCCGGTAGGGCTACCTCGACACGCGGATGGGCGCGGCGGTCCGCGAAGTCATCGGGAGAGGGAAAGCTTGCCACCACATCGACGAATAGCAGCGGGATGCTTCCAAGGGGTAAACGCCGGATGACCGCATTGGGCGGTGCGAATTAAAAGCCTTTACCGCGATCCCAGGGCATGCGCGGCCTCCTCGACCAGTTCCTGGATGATCTCGGCGACCGGTTCCTCGCGCTTGACCATGCCGACCGACTGGCCGGCCATGACCGAACCGCTCTCGACGTCGCCGTCGATCACCGCGCGGCGAAGCGCGCCGGCCCAATAATGTTCGATCTGGAGCTGGGCCTCGGCCATTTCGATCGCCCCTTCGTCCAGCTTTTGCGCGACTTCGCGCTGCTTGGCGGCGAAATTCTCCATCTCCCGGTTCTTGAGAGCGCGCACAGGGATAACCGGCAGGCGGGGGTCGATCTGGACCGACGGGATGGCGTCGCGGGCCGAGGCGCGGAGGAAAGCCTTCTTGAAATTCGGGTGGGCGATGCATTCGTGGCTGCAGACGAAGCGGGTGCCGAGCTGCACACCGACGGCGCCCATTTCGAGATAGGCGGCGATTGCCTCTCCGCGGCCGATCCCGCCCGCGACGAACACCGGAATTTCTTCCGAAACATGGGGCAGGATTTCCTGGCACAGCACGCTGGTCGACACCGGGCCGATGTGACCGCCGGCCTCCATCCCTTCGATCACCAGCGCGT
Source organism: Sphingomonas caseinilytica (assembly GCF_023516455.1). Taxonomy (GTDB): domain Bacteria; phylum Pseudomonadota; class Alphaproteobacteria; order Sphingomonadales; family Sphingomonadaceae; genus Sphingomicrobium; species Sphingomicrobium caseinilyticum. Next base: position 815,825 of record NZ_JAMGBA010000002.1, read on the forward strand.
CGGCGCCCGACCGCATCAGCTTCTTTGCCAGCGCCAGCGCGGGCGTGAAGACGATCAGCTTGGCGCCATGGGCCTTGATGCGCTCGATCGCGCCGCCGGGCGGCAAACCTCCGGCGAGGACGACGTGCGTAACCTCATGTTTCGAGCAGACATCGATCAGCTCATTCAGCTGGGGATGCATGGTGATGAGGTTCACGCCGAACGGCTTTTGCGTCAGCGCCTTGGTCCCCGCGATCTCGCCGTCGAGCAGTTCCGGGCTCATCGCGCCGCAGGCGATCACGCCGAACCCGCCGGCATTGGAAATGGCCGAGACCAGGTGGCGCTCGGAGATCCAGCTCATCGCTCCGCCAAGGATCGCCCATTCGGTGCCGAGGAACTCGGTGCCGCGAGCCATCAGTTCCTTCAGGCGGATCATGCCTGCATCGCCATGGACGGCGCGGACCTCCGCGATCATGCCTTCGCCGCTCATTGGGTCAGCTCCTGCTCGGCATCGAGGCCGTAGGCGGTATGAAGGACGCGTACCGCGAGCTCCGTATATTCCTCGGGGATCAGCACGCTCACCTTGATCTCGCTGGTGGTGATGGCAAGGATGTTGATGCCGCGCTCGGCCAGCGTCTGGAACATCTTCGCGGCAATGCCGGCGTTGGACCGCATGCCTACGCCGACCGCGCTGACCTTCACAACATTCGTGTCGGTCAAAATCTCGTCAAAGCCGATCGCCGACTTGACCTTGTTCAGCTCGGCAACGCTGTGCGCGAGGGAGGCGGTCGGAACGGTGAAGGTCAGGACGCTCGGCTCGCCGGCGCGCGGAACGCTCTGGACGATCATGTCGACGTTGATGTTTGCCTCGGCCAGAGGGGCGAAGATGGCCGCGACCGTGCCCGCCTTGTCCGGCAAGCCGGTCAAGGTGACCATCGCCTCATTCTTGTCATGGGCGATGCCGGTGATGACGTTGCGTTCCATATCGCTTTCCTCGATGTGCCCAAGGGCAAAATCTTCGCCGACGATCATCGTGCCGGGCTTGTCCTCGAAAGAGGACAGCACGGTCAGAGGCATGTTGTATCGCATTGCAAGGCCGACCGACCGGGTCTGCAGCACCTTGGCGCCAACGCTCGCCAGCTCGAGCATCTCTTCATAGGTGACCATGTCGAGCTTGCGGGCATGCGGGACGATGCGCGGATCGGTCGTGTAGACGCCGTCGACGTCGGTATAGATGTCGCAGCGGTCGGCCTTCATCGCGGCCGCCAGTGCCACCGCCGACGTGTCCGACCCGCCCCGGCCCAAGGTCGCGACAGCGCCTTCGCTGGTGACGCCCTGGAAGCCCGGAATGACGGCGATGCCCTGTTCGTCGAACACGCGCTCCAGCACGTCGACGTCGATATTCTCGATAAGCGCAGCCGAGTGACCGGATGCCCGGATCGGAAGCTGCCAGCCCATATAGCTTTTGGCGTTGAGGCCCATTCCCTGCAGCGTGATGGCAAGGAGGCCGCTGGTGACCTGTTCGCCGCTTGCGACCACCACGTCATATTCGCGGGGGTCGTAGAGTGCGGCGGCTTCCTTGCACAGCTGGACCAGCCGATCGGTTTCGCCGGCCATGGCGGACACCACGACTGCGACCTGATTGCCGGCCTCCGCCTCGCGCTTCACCCGTTCCGCGACGGCGCGGATGCGCTCGATGCCGGCCATCGAGGTTCCGCCGAATTTCATCACGATGCGTGGCATTGGGGTGATCGGTCTCCTCTTCGCCGTCATCCCAGCGAAAGCTGGGATCCCCTTTCCCTTGTTGCTTCTGAAGTGCAAGGGAGATTCCAGCATTCGCTGGAATGACGAGGTAGGGTTTGTGACCAAGACAAGTATCGTAGACCGCGAAGCCGCTCATTTTGGGCAGATGGCCGCCGACTGGTGGGATCCCAACGGCAAGTCCGCGATGCTTCACAAGCTGAACCCGGTGCGCCTCGCCTATGTCCGTGACATGATCGACCAGCATTGGCAGGCTGACGAACATGGCTTCAGGCCGCTTACCGGAAAGACGGCGCTGGATGTCGGCTGTGGGGCCGGCCTGCTGGCCGAGCCGCTCAGCCGGATGGGCGCCAACGTGACCGCCGTCGACGCCGCGCCCGAGCTGATCGACGTCGCCAAGGCCCATGCCGCGGGGCAGGGGCTCAACATCGACTATCGCGCGGCGGGCGTGGAGGAGGTCGAAGGGAAGTACGACCTCGTCACCTCGATGGAAGTGATCGAGCATGTCGCGGACCCGCAGGCGTTCATTCACTCCCTGGCGGCGAAGCTGGCGGACGGCGGCTTGATGATCCTCAGCACGCCCAATCGAACGGCGTGGTCGAAGCTACTGACTATCACCTTGGCGGAAGGCTTTGGACAGATCCCCAAGGGCACCCACGACTTCGACAAGTTCATCGACCCGGAATCGATGCGCGGCCTGCTCGCGCAAGTGGGCCTTGAAGTCATCGACTTCGAAGGCATTGCGATCAGCCCGACGCGCGGCCTGCACCTCAGCGAAGATCTGAGCCTCAACTACCTTGTAGCGGCCAAGCGGGCGGTCTGATGCATCGCTCTGCGCCCGGCCTTGATTGGTCGGCGCATTGGTCCATATTGAGTCTATGGCTGAGCATCATCAGTTGAAGCGTTCAGAGCTCCATCCGGGCAGCAGTACCGCACGACTCTAGCGCCCTGGGCGGTCCGCGACGTTGCGGGCGGTGGCGCGCTTAGGGCTACTCCAATGAACCGCGCACATCGCATTTGAGGCGGGTGCGCACTCTTCATTCAAATTGACGAGCGATGTGCCTTGCGGAGCGCCCAATGCGTCCGCGCGGCCTCGCTCGACGGAGTAGGGTCTTCAATGATCAACCAACGTTTCGTGGTCCAACTGGACCGTCACACGGTCGGCGTCGCAGTCCGCGTCGCGGGCGGATTCATCTTCTACGCGTCGGACGATCAGTTCGACGAAATGGACGGCCGCATCTTTACCCGGGCGCGCGCCATCGAGCGCCAGCTGAAGAAAGTCGCCAGCAAACAGCGGGATGCCGGCCGCTGGCTTCGGCAAAGCCCGATGCCAGCCTGACGGTGCAAGCACCGAATGTCATTCAATCAAGACGAGTTACCCCCATGGAACATCAAATATTGCATGAGAGTGCCGGCGCACGGCGACTGGACCTGGAGCGAGCTTCCGAACTGTTGGCGCGCTACCCGGATGTCAGCGGCAAGGAAGCGCGGGAAATCCTGACCATCCTGCGCGACGGCCGCTACCTCGATGTCGGAATCATCACCAGCAACCCGCAGCTGAAACCAAGGCTAGATGCCTTTGTCGCCGACCATTGGGACAAGTTCCAGGCCAGGTCGGGCCAGGCCGAGACGATCGCCGGATTGATCGTCCTGCTGCTGTTCGTCGCCTGGGCGATCTGGGCGTCACTCTTCTAGCGCACCACCAATCAACTCAATGGAGCAGGAAATTCCCATGGAACTTAATCATGCAGGCGAAGCCCGCCCGTCACCCAGCCAATTGGCCGAAGTCCGTCCGCCGATTCACCTCCTTGCATCGGAATCCGATCTTATCGCCGATCTGGCGCTCAGCGCGGAGCACCGCCACCCGGTGGTCGCTGCCATGCTGCTCGAAGAGATTGAGCGAGCCGAGCTGCACGAAGCGACCGAGATGCCCGGCGGCCATGTCCGCCTCGGCAGTTTCGTCAGCTTCCTGGACGAGAGATCGGGGCAAGGCCGCGACGTCCAGCTCGTTCTGCCGGTTGACGCGAACATCGCCGAAGGTCGCGTGTCCATACTCACGCCGATCGGCGCGGCCCTTTACGGCCTTGCCGAAGGCGCAAGCATCAACTGGCCCGACCTTGATGGCAATGAGCGAATGATCAGGATCCTGCGAGTGCGGCAAATCGCCGAATAAGGCGCATTTGGCGCTTTTCCCACGGCTGGAAACGATAGCGGCCATTGCCAGGCGGGCCTGAACGACTGGCCGGAGGGGCTCCTGGTCCTGAAAATGCCCGACGCTGGGCCCGCAATTAAGCGACGATCCGAACCCCAATTATCTGGAGGCTGCGAAGCAGGCGTGCTGATTCAACAAATCCAATGAACCACGAGAACTGCTACTGAGATCGGCAAATCAAAGCCCAGCAACTCCGTCATGCGTCATTCACCACGTCCCTGGTGTATGGCAGCGCCGTAGACAACTGCCTCAGCCGCACAAAAGCTGGATTTTCCTGCATAGAACGCACTGCGTTGACGATCCTCTCCTTCCCGTGAATTTCACGAAGTTTGGCGGCACCGTTTTGCATCAGAGCTATGCGCTTTTCGTTCTCAAAGCTCTGCGACTTTTCGTGGAAGACAAAAGTATGAAGTGCGACTGCGAGAAGAAATCCGGCGTTTGAGGCTCGCAGGCAAAAATCATTCTCCTCGCCATAACCGAAAGGAAAGGCCTGTTCGTCAAACTTTCCAATGGATTCCCGAACCTCGCGCCGGATGGCGAAGCAGAAGCCGTGGACCAAGGGGACTAGGGTAAACGCAGGCTCCGTAGCCTGCTCCTCGCACCACTGATCCATCTGAGCCAGGCCATAGCCTTCAGGGAACGGATTGATCGCTGTGTTGCCGGCATGGCTACGGTGGTCTGGAACGGACTGATGGCTGGCTGCATTCGAGATCGGGCCAACGATTCCGATTCCGGGAACGGCATCGAAAGCATCGAACAGCTTTTCGATCCAGTTCGGAGCTACTTCGGTGTCGCTGTTAAGCAGGACCAGCGCTTCGCCATCGCTTGCTCCCATTCCAACATTTGCCGCTTTGGTATAGCCAAGTGCGGTAACATGTTCGATCAACTGGCAGTTTTCGTTTTCTCGAGCAAATTCATGGAGCCAGTCGCTTGTTTCTGAGCCTGATCCGTCGTTGACGATGATAATGCGGTGGCATGTTGCGTTGCGAGTTGCTGCCACGGACGTGAGGCACCGTTTTACACAGTCCAAAGCGTTGTGAACGCAAACTACTATGTCCATGCGACGCCCGGCTTGCGCAGCGATCCGGCTTTCCTTCACCAACCTGAATTGGGCTGGAGCACGGTCCACGTCCCGCGCGTCCGGGCAGATCGGATCTTGGAAGGGCTCATGTGGAACCAGCACGAGCTTAGGATGATTGCGCACGCTTGTGCCAAGCTCGGTTATGCGGTGCCATTCGGCCCCGCTTTGCTCGATCACAAAAGGCAGTGAGAGCTGGTCGCGGCGGGATCCTCGCTCGATTTCTCCCCACCAACGGCTAAGCAAGCCAGGCAGCTGTGGGTGATCGAGGCGGTACATCATGAAACCGCTCTCAATTAGAAATTGAGATTCGAAGCCCTGCCTGCGGTAGCGGTCGAGCTGGCGATCGATCAGTTCAGGCTCATCCTTGGCGCGCTTAGTGCATGCTTCTCCCTCATCGTAGATCGAACTGCGCAATGGATGCGGTATTGCGCCTATCGGGCAGCCCGACTGGATGAAGGTCTCGATCTCCTCGCCCAAATCACCACGGATCACCATGTTGCCGTCGACCCAGATCACAACCTTGTAGTCAGGCGCGAAGGAGTGCGGATGCGTCTTAATGAAGCGAGCCATTCGCGTGGGATCGACATTGAAGTATGGAAACGGTCTGACGTCGTGCAACGGGTGGGATTGGAGCACGTCCGAAAACAGCAGATAATCTGCGTTAGGCAGCAGATGCTCATGCCATTTCGGCGTGTCGTAGCGCCCGGCGATCGCGGTGATGAACCCGATCTCGGCTTGTTCGTCCGAACGGATCCGTCGGTAGCGAGAAACGACTGCACTGGTCGCGGCTGGATGCAGGACTGGGTATCGAGCCCCTTTGCTGTATGAACTGAAATTGGGATCAGCAGGGTCTTCCCACAATGCGTACCGGGTCCCGGGGTTGGGGCTTTCGGACGGTAGGGCAGGGCGCAGTCGTCGTCCTAGCCAGCGGTGAAACTCCGCATCCGCCATGCCCAACCTTGCAGCTAGCGCAGAGAGCATCGATCAGCGCCCTCATCCAGCGTCCGGCCTTCGGCAAGCCCATGTGTCAGGAAATGGATTAGCGGATCGACGCCAGAAGCCGCAACGTCCGGATGGAGTGCGAGATAACTTTCGGGATCGAAAATTCCAGATTCAGTTAGAATGCGGCAAAATTGCTGCCATCGTTTCATGGAAGAGCTTGGAATATTTGCAAGGAACTTTGATCGACTGGACGATTCTGGAAAAGAAACTCTCCTTTTCGACATTTCATCCAATATTCTCGAGGAGACAGCTACATTAACATCATTCAACTTGAGCTGCCTATCGGCCAACATCAGCTGCCGCTCATAAGTAGCAGCTTCTTCACTTACAGCCTTATGTCGAACACGTAAGTTAATTAACTTGTTCTTGACGGCTTTCCTTTCCGCTTGTTCATTTCGCCAATCCTGCAATTTCGTATCGTATTGCTGACGGATCTCGACGATCTCAGTGCGTGCCGCACTGAGCTTGAGCTCCTGCTCGCGAATGCGCTTTTCGAAAACCTTGCGATCAGCGGCAAGTTTTGTGCACTTCTGCTCTTCGTTGCGAAGGAGATTACCAAGTGCAACTAAGTCGTTCAGTGATGTCAGAAGCTCATCGCTGTTTCGCGCCAACTGCGCGTTGAGCGACCCTTCATTTGAAACAGCAGCTTCGACTTGCGCCTTCAACGCGGCAACTTCGTTTTTGAGCTCGTCGCGTTCGGCATAGATATCGTCGGTCTCGGCTCTTTTTTGCTCGAGCTCGCTAGCAAGCACTGAAACTCGGGATTCAAGTTCAGCTTTTGCGCTTCGGGCTTGTTCCACGGCGGCAGCAGCATCAGCCTCGCTTTTCTGCGCCCTTTCGAAACGCCCTTCGGCTTCGCTGATCTGCTTGTCCGAATGCTCACGAAGTGACCCCAGCTCATTTTTCAGTTGGGCGATTTCAGCTTCGAACTTGGCCTTCGCCAGTTTCGTAAGCGAAGCGTCCCCTTCGCCCTTTGCAAATTGCGCCAGAGCTGCGCGCAAGCCCTCCGTGTCCCCAAGCAGGTCGTAACTCAGTTCTGCCAAGGCAATCTGCAAACGGTCGATATCGTCGCCTTGCGGGGAGGTCGCTTCACCGATCTCGGGTATTCCCGGCCCTTCAACTGACGCGAGCGCCGCTCCGGGCGCGCCAGCCCCGTCAATACGTGCCTTGTGGCGAACTATTGAGCTTTCCAGGCCATTTAGTTGTTCTTGAATGTGATCAAATACAACAAAAAGAGGACGTGCCCGCCCACTGAAGGAGGAGAACTCCACGTCGATTTCATCCAAACGCTGATGATCGCCGGGCCGTTCACCGGTGCTTGCCCAATCCGTAAAGATCTCGTGTGCTTCTGCCACAAGCGGATGCAGGTCCCCGGCAGATGCTAATTTGCTCGCCCGATTGCGGTAAAGTGCTTGATCAACAAATGAATCAACCGTGTTTGCTACACAATCGTTCAGACGGGGAAACTTGGCACCGATGCGCTTCTCCGCACGCCGCAACGTGCCGCGCCAGTCATGTACAAAATCAGCGTAGCGAAAAAGAAATCTACGATCCTTGCGCGTGCCAAGTTCAGCATCCAACATGTAACGCAGCCAGAGATATTGTGCCTGCGCAGGATCAATCTTATTACGCGCGCCTAAGGACGCTGCGACTTCCGCAGGGTGACGGAGCGGCAGGAATACAGTCGTAGAAAATCCGCTTACTTTTAGAATCTCTTGCCAGACTGCAGTCAGGCGACACAACCTAGGATCCTTGAGCACAATCATCGGCGCATTACCGAAAACTTCGTTGAGGATCGTGACGCCTTCCTCGACAAAGCCATTGAAATAGGGCGTGCCGTGCCAGTTCCGATTTAGAGGCTGCCAGTCACGCCAATTGCTGCCCGAAAATTCAAGCATCCTGTCGTTGAAACGAGCAATCGGCCTCGCTTCCCAGTGGCCCTTGAGATTCGCCTGGTCCGCACCGATTAGTTGAGCTGGAGCTGTGTATCCGAGATGGCCCAGCACGCCAGCGGTGCAACTTGTACCGCTCCGGTGCATTCCTGCAACCAACGCGCAAGAACGCTTTAACGTGTCATTCTGGTTGGTGGAAATGACGCATTCCTTACAGGCGCACGTGTGGTGCCATTACATTCGGCTCCAAACGGACGCAGTTCGAGGGGGGATAGAATCCGATTCTTATGCCATATTTGGCGGCGCTCTTTTAATGTTGCAAGCTACAAAAACAATTGTTGATTTTGCAGTCTTTACGCCCCATGGAGCGTGCGCCGGTGGTGGACGTGAAGTCATTCCGGAATTCCAATGAACATCACGGTGTAGTAAATGTTTGCGTCAGCAGTGCAGTCGAATTTCTCTGAAGTATTTACCGCAAAGCTAGAACAGAATCTTCTTAGAGTTGGAATTGTCGGCCTTGGCTACGTCGGCATACCATTAATGCTGCGCTTTCACGAGCTTGGGTTTTCTCTCGTCGGAATCGATTCAGACGAAGAACGAGTGAGTCACTTGAGCGCAGGTAAGTCGCCTATCAGACATATCGCTGAGCGCGATGTAGAAGCTCTGTCTAATGCTTCAACTGTAAAGATCACATCTGATTTTTCGGCCGTTGAAGACGTTGATGCAATTATCTTCTGTGTCCCGACGCCGCTGAGTCTTCAGCACGAGCCCGATATGTCGTTCGTTCGCTCTGCCGCCGAGAAAGTCAGACCGCATCTTCGAGCAGGTCAACTATTGGCGTTAGAGTCGACCGTGTATCCTGGGGCGACGGAGGAAGTTTTCCTCGGCATGCTGCAAGATCGAGGCTTTACCGTGGGCCAAGACATCTTTCTGGCCTATTCGCCAGAACGCGAAGACCCAGGCAACGCACTCTACTCAGCGCACAATACTCCTAAAGTATGCGGAGGACATACTCATACCTGTGGCAAACTGGCCTGTCTGATGTACTCCAAGGTCACTCATAAAGTAGTGCCCGTGTCGAGCATGAAGGCGGCTGAATTGACCAAACTTTTGGAAAACATTCATCGTTCAGTAAACATCGGACTTGTGAATGAAATGAAGGTCATCGCGGATCGGATGCATATCGACATTCATGAAGTGATAAAGGCAGCCGCTACGAAACCTTTTGGTTTTACAGCCTTCTATCCTGGGCCGGGTCTGGGCGGTCATTGCATACCCATCGATCCATTCTACCTTACGTGGAAGGCGCGTGAGTTTGGTGTCCACACGCGCTTTATTGAGCTTGCTGGTCAAATAAATTCATCAATGCCTGAATATGTTATTTCGAAGATAATTGGTGGACTTAACGGCCATGGCAAGGCGGTAAGCCAAAGTAATGTTATGGTACTCGGACTTTCGTACAAGAAAAATATTGATGATGTCAGAGAGTCTCCTGCGATACCCATTATCGAGAAGCTGAAAGACCTTGGCGCTAACGTATGCTTTTCTGACAGCTACGTTACCGATATGCATGGTCACTATCTGCCGGACGGGATTGAAAACGTGGAATGCACCGACGAAACGGTGTCCAATCAAGACTGCGTAGTCGTTGTGACAGACCACGACTATTTCGATTATCCGTCGATTGCCAAGAGTGCTCGCCTAATCATCGATACCCGTGGCCGCTACGCTCGCGCAAATCCAAAGGTGGTGTCTGCTTAATTCAAGGAGCAACGTTAGCGCTTGTCCCAACGCCGGAAACGATAGCGGCCGTTGACCGGGCTGGCCTGGAAGGACTGGCCCGACGTGCAGTTTACCTTGAAAGTGCCGGGCGAGCCGCCCTCCACCGATGCGGTCGAGGAAACCGCTCCGCATGCATAGCCGATCCTGTCGATCGTTCGGGCAATCGTCCTGTTGGGAAGCGGCATGGCTGCGGCCACCGCCTCACTCGCCGGCGTCTCTACTTCCGCCTGAGTGACCAGGTCGGCATCTGCCGCGATTTGTTCAGGCTGTTGCTCCACAGCGATGGACTGCGGAGCGGCTGCCATTGGTTCTACCGGCGGCGGAATTGCGGCCTTGGGTTTGGGTCGAGCAACCCTTTCAATCGGCGCGGCGACCTGCACTGGCACGGGCTCCGCTTGTTCTGCCGTGAATGCCAATGCCGGTTTCGCAGGCGACAGCGAAACCGTGGCTTTGCCCTCGGTCTCCTGCGGTTCGTCGATTGAACGCGTCGACCACCAGCCTGCCGCGCCGCCCGCCATGCAAGCGGCCCCAATGATGGCGCCCAGGACGATTCCGGTCCGCTTCAAATCCAGCGGACGCGCTTCCACCCCTAGATAATCCTCCACGGACGGGCTCGGCGTTAGCGCTTGGCTGAAGCGGGGTTCCGATTGAGCATGCAATTCAGCCCCCGGTCCAAGCGCCAGCGCCGGCTTCGGTGGCGGCGACACGGAGTGAGTGGTGCTCGAAGGGGCTTTTGCTGGCACTTCAGCGTTGGCGGAACCCATGGACAGCGGCTGAGCCGAAACAGGACGTGCTCCGATTGATCGATTCAACGGGATCGCTTCCCGCTGACCGCGAAGGGTCGCGTCATAAGCGCGGCGGCTGGCGGGATCGCGCAGCGTTTCATAGGCCATGCAAAGCTCGGTGAGGCCGCCAAAGGCATGCGGCCGGAATACGCTGCCTTCCCTGGCGAATGCACGGTCGATCTCATCGCCCGCCGCGCCCGGCGATACTCCCAGCACCTGATAATAGTTGAGCCGCGCACTTACGAAGTCAGACAATACACAACCTCCGTCCAGATATGCGCGGCGCTACCGGGCTCACGCCGGATGCAACGCACCCCGATAGACCTGCTCTTCCAGAGTCCGGCCGGCACCCAGCGCAACGCATTGCATGGGATTGTCGGCGACGCGGACCGGAAGGCCGGTCTCGTCGGCAAGCACCGCGTCGATGTCGCGCAGCAGGGAGCCGCCGCCGGTCATGGTGATTCCGGCGTCGATGATGTCGGCGGCGATTTCCGGTTCGGTATGTTCAAGCGCCTCGCGGACCGCGTGAACGATCCGGCCGACCGGTTCGCTGAGGGCGCGGGCGATTTCGGCCTGGGTCAGCTCGATCTCGCGCGGGACGCCCTTCTCGACGTGCAGGCCTTTGACGCCAAGCGTGAGGCCGCGCCCGTCCGCCGGGACACGTGCCGATCCGATCTGCTTCTTCACCCGTTCCGCGGTCGCTTCGCCGATCTGCAGATTATGGGTGCGCCGGACGTAGGACATGATCGCCTCGTCCATCTTGTCGCCGCCGATGCGGACCGATTGGCTGTAGGCGAGGCCCTGGAGGGAAATGACTCCGACCTCGGTCGTCCCGCCGCCGATGTCGGCGACCATCGACCCGATTGGATCGGCAACGGGCATGCCCGCGCCGATCGCGGCGGCCATCGGCTCTTCGATGAGGCTGACCTGGCTTGCGCCCGCGTTGGACGCTGCGTCTCGGATGGCTCGCCGTTCGACGTTGGTCGATCCTGATGGAACGCAAATCACGACCTGGGTCTTGCCGGCGATACGGCCACGCCCGCCGCCGATGGCCTTCAGCATGAAATGCTTGATCATCTGCTCGGCGACTTCGAGGTCGGCGATCACGCCGTTGCGCAAGGGCCGGACAGTCCGGACGTTCGCCGGCGTCTTGCCGAGCATCAACTTGGCATCTTCGCCCACGGCACGAACCTGCGGCATGCCGTTGCGATATTCGAGCGCGACGACCGACGGTTCTTCGATGACGATGCCGCGATCCCGGAGGTAAACGACTGTATTGGCGGTGCCGAGATCGATTGCCACGTCACGCGCGCCGAAATTGAATAGTGAGAAGTTCATGGAGCCCCTCCCCCCGGAGAAAAACTTTACTAGGCAAATAGTTATATGGGGGCGGGGGAGGCGTCGAGTTCGGCCCGCCGCGCGCCCTGTTCGCTTGGCCGACAACGAAAAATAATGGTTAATTCCGAGCGGCCGAGCATAGCGAAAGCGGAGCGTAGCGAGCGGCGCCGCCCGAAGAGACTGCGAAGGGCGGCCGACCGGCGCACAGCGACCGGATCGACGTCACGGGATTTCCTCCCGTGACGGCCCATAGTTGAGCAAATCGTGCCGAAATTCCTGTCCTACAGGCCAGTTACCATGCTTAGGTCGCGGCGGATCTTTCGCATCGTCAGCAAGTCAAATCCAAGCTTGCTAAAGTCACTAAAGTCACAAGAAAACACGCCCGACCTTGAGACTTTTGCGACGTTAGTGACGCTAAGCGACGGCTAGAAGTCGACCTTGTCGTAATGCGCGGGGGGTACGATCACCTCCATCCGCTCGCCCAGCAGTGGCCGGAAAGCGGGCCGCGACTTCATGACGGCGTACCAGTCTTTGGTCTGCTTGTGGCCGCGCCAGTCGAGGGCGCCGAGATAATCGACGACGCTGAGGTGTGCCGCCGCCGTGAAATCGGCCAGGCTGAGGCCCGCGCCAGCGATCCAGCGGCGATGGTCCAGCAGATAATCCATATAATCGAGATGGCCGTTGGCGATCCGCATCGCCTCGCGAAGGATGCGCGTATCCGGGCTTTCGCGGCTGACCAGCCGCTTCCTCATACGCTCGTGCATCAGCGGTTCGACCACTTCGCGGTGGAGCTTCTCGTCGAACCATTCGGTGAGGCGACGGATCTCCGCCCGGGCGGCGGCATTGCCGTGGATCATCGGCATCTTGTCGACCGTCTCTTCGAAATATTCGACGATCGGCTGGCTTCCGATCAGGACGATGCCCGCGGTCGAATCGACGATCACCGGCGTTTCGCCCGCCGGGTTCAGGTCGATGAACTCGTCGCGGCGTTCCCACGGATTCTCGCGCACAAGCTCATGCGCCACGCCCTTCTCGCCGAGGACCAGGCGCACCTTGCGGGAAAAGGGACAAAGCGGAAATTGAAACAGCTGCCACATGGATAAGGCAGCTTTAGCGGCCCGCGCACTAGTAACAACCCGTCATTGCGAGCAAAGCGAAGCAATCCAGCCAATCAGTTGGATTGCCGCGTCGCTACGCTCCTCGCAATGACGACTTACTGCTTCGGGTAGGTCGGATCCGGCAAGTTGGCGGTTGCCTGCTCCAACTGCTTACCGACATCGCCCAGCGTCGACATGATCGCCGGAAGCGACGCCACCAGCGCCTTCTGCATGGCCTGCATCTTCGGGCCAGCCGTGGCGATCGTGGCTTCGAGTTCCTTCTGGCCTTCAGGACCGATCTGGTCGCCAAGCCGCTTCGACCGGTCGGCCGCGGTCGGTTCCCTTCCAGCCAGGGCCGCTTCCAGTTCGCCGACGGGCATATTCATCAGGGCGCGGCTCAACGGGCCGAGGGCGCGGGTCAATTTGTCGGCCACGGCCGGGTCGCTCAGTTCCGGCGGGATTTGCACCTGGGGCGTTTCGGCTGGCGCCGCGAAGGCAGGAACCGGGATGAGGACCAATGGCAAGGCCAACAGCAGGGCACGCATGACAATTCTCCCGCGAGTCGCCTTAGGATGGCGATTCCTGCTTTGCGGTCAACGGTTTATGCGTTCTAGCGGGCGGCCAGCCAGATCAGCGCGGCCGATCCGGCGATGATCCGGTACCAGGCGAAGGGAGCGAAACCGTAGCGCTGGATGATCGAAACGAAGGCCTTCACTACGACCACCGCGACGACGAAGCTGACCAGGCTGCCCAGCAGGATCCAACTGCCCATGCCGGGCTCCATCGTCGAGCCATGCTTGTACAACTGAAGCGCCGTCGCGCCGGAGAGCGTGGGGACGGCGAGGAAGAAGCTGAACTCCGCGGCGGTCTTGCGGTCGACCCCCATCGCCATGGCACCGAGGATGGTCGCCCCGGACCGGCTGACCCCGGGGATCATCGCCAGGCACTGGATAAGGCCGATGCCGATGGAATGACCGAGCGTGACATTGGCGACGCCGCCGCGATCCGTCGGCTTGGCCAATTTTTCGACCACCAGAATCGCGAAGCCGCCAAGGATCAGCGCAACTGCCACGACCATCGCATTGCCCAGAAGCAGCTCGATGGAATCGCCGATCGCAAGGCCGATCGCTACCGCCGGGATGAATGCGACCAGCAGGTTGCGCACGAAGGCGAAGGCCGAGGGCTCGCGCTTCCACAGGCCGATCAGCACGTCGCGGAAGGTCTTCCAGTAGAGCACCAGGATCGCAAGGATCGCACCCGGCTGGATCGCGATGTTGAACAGCGCCCATTTGTCGGCATCGTAGCCCAGAAGCTCGGTCGCAAGGATCAGATGGCCGGTCGAGGAAACCGGCAGATATTCGGTGACGCCCTCGACGATGCCGAGGATGATGACCAGCAGGATGATCGGCATTTGCGCTTATCCGGCCGACGCGACTTGGTTGGCGGGGGCGAAGCGGCCGCCCTTGCGGAAACGGCTGAGCCATTCCGGCGCGACTGCCGACATTGATGTCGGATTGATCCCGAATTCCTTGAATCCGGGCTGCTTGCCGCTCGGCACATTGTCCTTCTGCAGCATGATCCACTGGTCGCGGGTCAGCGGAGCGCCAGGCAAGAAACCGAAGCTGGCGATCAAGCTTCCCATGAAATCGGGCATGTCGACCAGGTCGGGCGACTGGCCCGCCATGCCTGCGATCCGGCCGACGAGTTCGTGCATCGTCAGCACGTCGGGGCCGCCAAGCTCATAGATTTTGTCGCCATGGCTGCGCGGGTCGAGCGCGGCGGCGGCAATCGCCTGGCCCAGGTCGCGGACAAACACCGGTTGGAAGCGGCTCTTCGGCGCGAAGACCGGGAAGATCGAGTACCCCGCGAGACCGGCGAAGCGGTTGGTGAATTCATCCTCGGGCCCGAATACCACGCTCGGCCGGATGATCGTCGCCTTTGGAAAAGCGGCGCGAACGGCCTGTTCGCCCAGTGCCTTGGTCCGACTATAACCGGACTCGCTTTCGGGGTCGGTGCCGATCGCACTGATGTGCACGAACGAACGCGCACCGGCCGCCTTGGCAGCAGCGGCGAGCTTGCCAGCTCCTTCGACGTGCACGGCATCGAGATTGCCCTTGAATATGCCCACAAGGTTGATGACCGCATCCGCGCCTTCCACCGCCGCGGCGATCGTTGCCGGGCGCTCCAGATCGGCTGCGACTGCGGAAAAGGTCCCGATCGAGCCAAGCGGTTGAAGGAACCAAGCGCGGCGCGGATTGCGTTCCGCGACGCGAATGCGGGCCCCGGCCTTGAACAATGCCTCGCAAACATAGCGGCCGATGAAGCCGCCTCCGCCGAAAACAGTGATGAGTGGCGGAGTGCCGGGGTTCCTCATGGGATGTCAGTCCTTGGCCGGGTTACGCTCTTGGAATCGGCGTGACCCTTGGGCCAAGCGGCCCGCGCTGGCAAGGGGCGCGGGCCGTACATTTCAGGCCGTCAGTAGTAATTGGCGAGTGTCACCTTGACGGTTGCACCGTCAGCCTTGGTCAGAGCGACCTCGGTCCCCGGCGCACCGCGGAACCAGCTGGCCTGCGGGCCGGCGAAGAAGGCTGGTCCGACGCGTTCGCCGCCGATCGCTACCAGCTTGTCGCCCTTCTTGAAGCCTGCGCGGTCGGCCGGGCTTCCCGGCGATACGTGCAGGACGTTGAAATGGTCGCCTTCGAGCAGGGTGAACATTCCGCTGCGATCCTTGGTGAATTCGGCCGGCTTGCCATTGCGTTGAAGCCACAGCCGGTCATTGCCGAGATCGAGCGTCAGCCTGAACGGCTTGAACATCTGGATGCCGACATTGGCCCGGTCCTTATAGGGCCCCTCGGGAAGGGCACCGAGATTGGCGGGCACGCCTTCAAAGGAGAATCCGGCCATGTCGACCTTCGGCACGGTGACCATCTTCATCTCGTGAAGCCCGCCGACGCCGCCGCTCAGGCTGGTCGCAGGGGGGAGGGCGGCGAACTCGCGGTGCGCCTCATGATATTCCTTGGAGATGCTGAGCGCTCCGCCGTTGCCGAGATCGAAGGCGGCATCGACCGGCGGCAGGCCCGCGAGCGATACCGGCATATAATGCAGGGTTTCGTCGCGCTTCAGCTTGACCTCCGTCGCACCGGCCGGCGCCACGAAGCCTTTCGATGGCGACAGGCTCATTTCCTTGCGGTCGAAGTCGATCGAAACAACGCTGTTCACCAGGATCTCGCGACCCAGGATGACCGGCATCGGGCGGCCGACGCCCTTGGCGATCTGGCTTAGGTCGATCGCGACCACGGTGGCCCCAGACAGTTTCAGGTTGCCGGCCTCGATGGTCACGTTCTGGAACAACTCGGCGTCTTGTTCGCCGCCGGTGCCGAACGCGCTGATCTTCTGGCCGTTCGTCAGGCCGATCTTCTGCGCGAACGCCTTGTCGAGCGTGGTCACCCCGGCGCCGCTATCGAGGACCATGGCGGTTTCCACGCCATTGATGCTGCCCTTCAGGAACATCCGATTGCCGCGATAGAGTTCGAACGGGATCGTCGCCGAACGTTCTGCAACGGCGGTGACGGTCGGTGTCGCGATTGGGGGCTCGGCGACCTGCGCGGCCACTCCGGCAGCCGCCGCAATCAACAATGCACCAAGTGCGATTCGCTTATAGCTTTTCATCTTGTTAGCCTTTAAGAGTATGCTGTGAATGAAGAAGAAATTATCGCAAAACGATAATGAGGTCAATATGCAGAATTTTGCCATCGCCCGTTCGGCACGTCGGCTACGGCTCGCGGTGCTTGTCGCGATCGGGCTGATCGTCGCGGTTTACCTGCTGGCCAGGTTCGGTCTCGATGTCGGACCGGTGCGCGTCGAATCGCGCGAAGTGGTCGATGGCTGGGTGGGTCGGGCACTGGTCGACGCGACGCTGGCACTGTTCGTTGTCGCGCTGATACGGCTTGCCCAGATGCTAGGTGCCGTGGCGGATGGGCCCCTATTCGGACCGCGCGTCACAAAGGCATTTCGCGGTTTCGCCTTCTGGCTGTTCCTTGCCATGCTGGTCGAGGTTGCCGCGGGGCCCGTGAGTGCCATCGCCAAGACCGTTTCGGCCGGTGGCGGACGCACCGCGATGGCATTCGAGCTTCGCGACCTGCTGGTGCTGGCCGGGGCCTTGTTCCTCTTCCTGCTGGCCCGGATGCTGGAGCAAGCCCGCGCCATCGAGGCCGAGCTGGAGGAGATCGTCTGATGGCGATCGTCGTCCGTCTCGATGTCATGCTCGCGCTGCGGAAAGTCCGGTCGAAGGAGCTGGCCGATGCGATCGGAATCACCGAGGCCAATCTGTCGCTACTCAAGTCCGGCAAGGTGAAAGGCGTCCGGTTCGCGACCTTGGAAGCGATTTGCGAGCAGCTCGATTGCCAGCCCGGAGACCTGATCGAATATGTCCCGGGCGAAAGCTCGGCATGAGCCTGTTGACAGAATCAGCCGCTGCCATCTAAGCGCCGCGGCCTACCGGCAATCAAATGCACCTGTGCCCAGGTGGCGGAATTGGTAGACGCACCAGCTTCAGGTGCTGGCGCTCGCAAGGGCGTGGAGGTTCGAGTCCTCTCCTGGGCACCACCGGCCATGCGCCGGATCCCGATACGCTAAGCGCTCCAACTGGTCAGGAAGTGGCGGACGAGCTGCGGCTTGTCGATGAGGAACTCATCGTCGAAATCATAATAGACGGCCTTGTCGATTTGCGGACCGGCAAATGCCTGGATCGCGTCGCGGTCGGTCCACAGCGTGACCATCTGAAATTCTGACCATCGAGGATGCTCGTCACTGCGGAGACACGCTGCCATTAGGTTGCCGGGCGTGTCGCGGTAATCGGGCAGCGCCACCTCTTCCATCAGCAATTGATAATCGTCCGCCCGGTCCTTTGGAACGAGCCCGATCCAAATCCTCGCTACGGCACTGCGGATCATCTACTTGGCTCCTGTCTGAAAATCGAAGTCATCAAACGAAGCCGGATCATATTGATGACCACTTCGAAGTTCCTGCATGCAGGACATGACGGTGATTATTAAGACAGTCAGAGTGCTGAACAGCGGAGACTATGCCAAATCGTCGCGCCAAAGTGACAAATTGTCACCGATCAAGAGATCGCGATCGCAGGATCAGGAATATATTGGCGTCGCGTTTGCCGTCACGGTTGGGCGATCCATGACGGGAGAGGTCCTTCCATACATCCGCCGAAAGGCAGCCGGCGCGATCCCGACGACCTTCTGGAATTGTAGCCGGAGCGCGTCGCCGGATGAAAAGCCGACCGCATCGGCGACCTGGTCGACGTTATTGCTGCCCTGCTCCAGCAATTGCATCGCGAGGCCGACTCGTTCCCTCAGGATCCAGTCGTATGGCGTATGGCCGGTGACCGCCCGGAAGTGGCGGTAGAAGGTGCGCGAACTCATCGCGACCCGAGATGCCATCTCGGCGATCGAAAGATGTTCCCGGCAGTTTTCGCGAATCCAGAGGACCAGCCGGTTGATGCGGTCGTCGCTGATCTCCGGAACCGGACGCGGGACGAACTGCGCCTGACCGCCATCGCGGTGGGGAGCGATATTGAGCCTTCGCGCGACCATGTTGCACGCTTCGAAGCCAAGGTCGTGCCGGGTGACGTCGAGCATCATGTCGAGGCCCGCTGCGGACCCCGCGGACGTGATGACCTGTCCCTCGATCGCGTAGAGAATATCGGGTTCGAAATCGACGTTGGGGTATCTGGCCCTGAACAGGTCGGAGTACAGCCAGTGTGTGGTGGCGCGCTTCCCATCGAGGATGCCGGCGGCGGCGAGCAGGAACGAGCCTGAGCAAATCGAGAGGATCCGGGCGCCCCGCTCGTGAGCCCGTTGGATCACCGCAATATCCTTGGCCAGTGGGGGCGTCTCAACAGGATAGGCCGGGACGATGATCGTGTCGGCGGTCTCGAAAGCTTCCGGGCCCTCGATCGAAGCCAAGTGCGCCGAGGTCCCGTATATAGCGAGAGGCGAGGGGCAGTTGCTGGCCAGCGAAAACCGGTATCGGTCGGGCATGTCATCGCGCTCGATCCCGAAAATCTCAATGACGCAGCCCACTTCGAAAAGTGAAACTGGGGGCGTCACCAGTGCGACAACGCGATGTGCAGCCATGGCGGGATTATGCGCCTTTCATCGAATTCCGCCAATGGCGCCTTCCTTGAATTGGCATCGGAATGGCAGTTTTCACGGCAAAATAGGCAAGATTTGATAGATTTGTCCCGACCTTACGATCAGGTCGGTGGGATGTGGCGGGAAAGCTTCGAAGTCCGGCAGGATCTGATGTTCCAACGCTCATCCTGCCATGAAATTGATGCCAGGGCGCCGCGCTGGCGATCCTAGACTGCTCAATGAACTGATTGTCGTGGCTTATTCCGAGATCCAATTGCGAGACTTGCGTGCAGGCGCAGTGGACTCGCTCGCCGCCAGCCCAGCTGTCCTGTTTTTCGGCATTGCATTCGGCGCCGCTTCGACGGCCGCAGGTGTTTCCGCAACCAGTGCGCTTGCGATGAGCATCCTGGTTTGCGCCGGTACCGCGCAATTCTCCGCGCTGTCCGTTTGGACCCAGAATTTGCTTTGGCCCCTGGTGATGATCACCTTCGTGGCCAACGCGCGCTACCTCGTGATGAGCGCCAGCATGGCTCCTCAATTGAAGGGCACCAGCTCCCGCGAAATCGCGCTTGGCTCCGCCTTCCTGTTCGATGCGAACTGGGCGGCGACGCGTGCCAGCGGACTGACCGGTAAGGCCGCGCTGATGCACCTCATCGGGGGTGGCCTGCTGATCTGGGCCGTGTGGGTTGCCGGAACCTGGTTGGGATTGGTTGCGGAAGTGGATCCGGAAACGTCGACGCGCTTTGGCCTCGACGCGATCATACCCGCCTTTTTTGGCGCCCTGCTGCTGGCGATGCCGGGAGGCGGAGCGCGAATCCATCCGGCAATTCCGGCGGGCCTGGCGTCCCTGGTGGCGCTTCAATTCCTCGAGCCGCATTGGGCCATATTGGCAGGGGTTCCGGTCGCGCTGATGACTCTTTGGAGCCGCCGTGACTGACGCGCTTGCCTTGTTCGGGATGGCGCTAGCTGCCTATGCGACGCGCATCGCTGGCCTGGTTGTGGCGCGCAAGGCTGCGCTCGACGAACGCGCGAAGGCGTTCCTGGACACGGCGTCGATCGCCATCATCGCTTCATTGCTGGTCGTCGGGCTGGCGCAACTCAGCTGGCCTGTGTGGGTCGCGACTGCGGCCGCGATGGCCGTCATGCGCCTCACTGGAAATGTCCTCGTAAGCATGGTCGTCGCGGTCCTTGCGACGTCCGCTCTAAGGAGCTTGCTCTAGGTGAACCGGATATCTCAATTTTCAGCCAGTGAACTCCGATCATTCTCGGCCTTGCTGGGCGATCATCTAAAGCCGCTCTCCCTTCTGGAGATTGCGGTGATCTTGGGCGCCGGATGCGTCGGAGGTGCCTTCTTCGCATTCTCGTCGTTCGTGATGCCGGCGCTCGAGAAGATTGACGGGCCGGGCGGAATGCTGGCGATGAAGCAGATCAACGCGACCGTTTTGAATTCAAGCTTCCTCATCGTTTTGATGGGCACCGGCCTGCTGATGGTTGTCATGCTCTACTTTGAGCCGTCGCTTAAGGGTGCGTCCGGCAAGCTCATTGTCGGGTCCTGCTTGCTTTACCTCGTTGGCACGCTTTGCGTGACGATGCTCTTCAATGTTCCGCTGAACGTGAAGCTTGACGAGTTCCGGGGCGACGACGTTTCCAGGTGGAAGGAATATGTGCGCGACTGGACGATTTGGAACTCCGTCCGGGGTCTTGCGGCCGCCGGTTCCTCGGCGATGCTACTATTGGCGGTCGTGCTGAGAAGGCCCGTCTAGCGCCCGAGCGCGCTGGATCCCGCCGGATCGAAGCGCAAGGATGGCAGCTTATCTTCGAAGTCTGGCACCAATTGGCGTTCCATTGAGCCCATCCTCGGCGGATGATCTGGATGCGGCGGACGGGCGCCTATGACCATTTTGCCCCCGGTTGCTCGCGTCAGGTCCGTCGCACCATGCCAAGGACAGGTTGGCGAATAGCTTGCGCCCATACTCAGCAAATTCTTCGGAAGACCGGGCAGGTTCGCGCAGTAAACCAGCTGGCCGGGGCATCGAACCGATTTTGGTTGAACCGAAGGATCTTGGATGAAGGCGCATTTGCTTGGTTGCTTGATATTGCTGGGCTTCAGCTCGTCGTCACTGGCGGCGAGCTCGAACACGAAGAAGAATGCGCCCGCTTCAGCGCCATCGCAGTTCCGGGATTGCGATGCTTGCCCGGAGATGGTCGTTATCCCGGCAGGCCGGTTCCTGATCGGCTCGCCGGCACAAGAACCTGGCCGCGGGCAGGATGAGGGCCCGCAGACCGAGATCGTTTTTGCCCAGCCCTTTGCGGTCAGCCGGTTCGAGATAACACGCGCGCAGTATCAGGCATTTCTCCGTCAAAGCGGTCACCCCATCAGCGGCGGCTGCATTACCGATCGCCGGAAGCCGGGCACCTGGGCTGCAGACGAGCAAACGAACGTCGAAGACCCGGGATTTGAGCAGGACGACAATCACCCGGCCGCATGCGTCAGCTGGAACGATGCGATGGCTTATGTGGGCTGGCTGAACAGCCAAACCGGTGGCGGCTACCGCCTCCTTGCCGAAGCCGAGTGGGAATATGTCGCGCGGGCCGGTTCGACGACCGCCTACCCTTGGGGACCAAGCATTCATGACGGCTGCACGCACATGAACGGCTATGACGAACAGATATTGGGGAAGAAGGGCAATCTCTATCAGGGAGAGCAGGTTCCTTATGCGGCCTGTTCGGACGGCTTCGTCAACACCGCCCCGGTCGGGTCGTTCAAGCCCAACGCCTTCGGCGTTTATGACATGCTCGGCAATATGGGCGAATGGACCGCGGACTGCGCGACGCCGTCCTATGCGGGAATACGGCCTGACGGTGCTTCAGAAGGTGGCGATTGCACCAAGAAGATGGTGCGGGGCGGCTCCTGGGGATCGCAGCCGAGGCAAGTTCGGTCGGCGGAAAGGTACCGCTACCGCCCAACGGATATCGACGATTCCATCGGCATCCGGGTGGCGAAGACCATAAAGCCCGCCGCGCGGGCCAAGTAGCTGTCGCGGTCCCTCGGCTATTGAGGTGTCTAGCCGGGCAAGGGCTCGCCTTCGGGGGCGCCCCTGTCGAGCTTGTCGGGTAGCGGGTCGCCATTGGCCGTGAACGCCAGCGAGACGGAGTTGATGCAATAGCGCTCGCCCGTCGGCGGCGGGCCGTCGGGGAAGACGTGGCCTTGATGGGCGCCGCATCGTGCGCAGACGATTTCGGTGCGGATCATCCCGTAACTGGTGTCGCGGATGTAAGTCAGATGATCTTCCGCGAAAGGCGTGGTGAAGCTGGGCCATCCGGTCCCGCTTTCGAATTTGTCGCCCGCGGTGAACAGCGGCAGCCCGCATAGCCGGCAATTGTAGACGCCCTCGCGCTTCTCATGGAGGAACACGCCGCAGAACGGCGCCTCGGTGCCATGCTCCAGCAGCACGTGGCGCTCCTCATCGGTCAGGTCCGCGGCTAGTTGCTGCAGTTGGTCGTCGGTCGGCCGGGTAAGATCGAATACAGTTGCGGCGACGTCATTCATGGCAATTCCCTTCGACTGGAATGTTGGTCTGGCGCAGTTCGGCTGCAAGTACCTCGACGAGCTTGCCTGCCGGCATTGACCGGAATCGCGGCGCACCTTCTCCGGCCCACTGTGCGCCAAAGCCATATTCGCCGCGAGCCTTGGCCGCCGAGTTCAACGCCTTTCCGAGATCGTACGCGATCGGATAGGCGGGGATTTCGCTGTCCGCGATGTTTTGACCAAGCGCGGTGAATCGGTTGGCGAGACAGCGCGCCGGACGCCCGGAAATAGCACGCGTCATCACGGTTTTATGCGCCGCAGGGCTGACCAAAGCCGCCCGGAAGGCTTGATCCGCCGCGCTCTCATCGCAGGCGATGAATGCGGTCCCCAGCTGCGCCGCGCAGGCTCCGACTTCGAGGGCGCGAGCAATGCCGGCGCCGTCCATGATTCCTCCCGCCGCGATTACCGGGATATCGAGCTCGCCGAGAATCAAGTGGACAAGATCCAGTGCAGGCAGCCGTTCGTCTTTCGCGTCGGGATCCAACATCCCGCGGTGCCCGCCGGCCTCCCATCCTTGCGCGACGATGGCGTCGGCGCCGGCGTCCGCTGCCGCGCGGGCTTCGGCAACACTTGTCGCAGTGGCCAACAGGATGATCCCCGCGTCCCGGAGTGAATGGCACCACTCGCGGCGCGGCAGTCCAAAGTGAAAGCTGACGACCACCGGCCGAACCTTGATGAGAAGGCTGAACATCTCCTCATCCCCGACGAAGCTGCGATAGATCTCCGTGAGCTTGGCAGGGGGCAGCGCGCCAAACTCCGCGAACCGGGGCCGGAAGCGCTCGATCCAGCGACTTTCGATCTCCGCGTTGGCTTGAGCCGGCCGGTGACAGAACAAATTGACGTTGAAGGGTAGCGCGGTCCGCTCGCGCACCTCGGCGATCATTACCTCCGCTCCGGCCGCGTCGGTTGCGCCGACAGCAATCGATCCAAGTCCGCCTGCCTCGCTGACCGCTGCCGCCATTGCCGGCGTGGAGACGCCCGCCATCGGGGCCTGGATGATCGGTAGGGCTATGCCGATCCGGTCGAGAAGACGGGAGTGAGCCATTAGTTGAGTCCGTTTAGCGCTCCTCGCGGCGGACTCGCCAGCATCATCGCTTTTCGCTAGCGTTTCGCCTTCGCTGGGGGTGCGGATGCAGAACGAGCCGTCAGAGCCGTCAGATTCCAAGCGCGCGACGCTGTTCCTCAGCTATTCCCATGCTGACGACGCGAAGGCCCGGCGTATCGCAACCTTGCTTGAGGAGGCCGGCTATACGGTCTGGTGGGACGCGCTCATCGAAGGTGGCGCGGCTTATGCCCGATCGATCGGATCGGCACTGGAAACCGCCGATGCCGTGATCGTCATGTGGTCGGCCAATTCGGTCGAGTCCGACTGGGTTCGCGACGAGGCGGCGCTAGGCCGCGACCGGCAATGCCTGATCCCGATTTCCCTCGACGGGGCGCGTCCGCCGCTCGGCTTCCGCCAATATCAGGTGATCAAGTTCCGCAGCTGGCGCGGCCGCCGCGATTCACCTCAGTTCGAGGCATTGGAGCGTGCGATTTCCTCCTGTTCGGGGGCGCCCGCTCCGGCCGTTCGGACCCGCCAACGTGGGGTGTCGCGCCGCGCCGCTCTGATCGGAGGGGCAGGCGCAGCGGCGGCCATCGTCGGCGGCGGCGCTTACCTCGCCATCGATCGCGGGCTGTTCGGCGGCAAGGCTGACGAATCCAGCATCGCGGTGCTGCCGTTCAAGAATTTGAGCGGCGACAGTTCGCAGGAATATTTCGCGGAAGGCCTGACCGAGGAAATTCGAGCCGCGCTGATCCAGCTGGACGAATTGAGGGTAATGGCGGCGGCATCGTCGGAACGGGCAGGCGAGGATGAAGACGATCTTCAGGCGGTCGCGAAGAAGCTGGGGGTCGGCTATCTGCTGGGAGGGTCCGTTCGCAAATCGGGCGACCTGTTCCGGATTTCGACCGAACTGACCGACGGCAAGACTGGCTTCAGCATGTGGTCGACGACCGTCGATCGACGGCTAAACGACATTTTGGCGCTGCAGGGCGAGATTGCGCACATGGTCGCGGAGGCGCTGTCGATCCAGATCGCGACCGACGAGCCGGTGCCGGGCGGCACGAAGAATGCCGAAGCCTATGATCATTATCTGCAGGGCAAGTCCCTCTATCATCTGGCAAAGGACGAGGAGAGCGATCGCCAGGCGCTTGCCAATTACGATGTCGCGATCGCGGCAGATCCAGATTTCGCGATGGCCCATGCCGCCCGTTCACGGGTGCTCGCGTCCATCGCCGCCGAATATGGCAAGGCGAACGAATTGAAGCCGCTTTATGCGGAGTCGACCGCGGCCGCGCGGCGTGCGGTCGAATTGGCACCCAATCTTGCCGACGCCCAGCTGGCGCTCGGCTTCGTGCTTTTCACCGGTCACCTGGACGTCAAGGGTGCGCGCCCCTCCTATGAGCGGGCTTACCAGCTTGGCCGCGGCAACGCGGACATCATCCTTCTCTATGCCCTTTATTGTTCGCGAGCCGGCCTTCCAGACCAGGCGCATGCCGCCATCGAACGGGCGCTCGTTCTCGATCCGCTGAACGCGCGAGTTCACCGCGCCGCCGGCTCAATCGATTATGCCGCACGGCTCTACGCCGACGCCTTGCCGCCGCTCCACCGGGCGCTGGAGCTCAATCCCAAGATCAGCAACGCCCACGCCTTTCTCGGCTACTGCCTGATGCAACTTGGAAAACTGAAGGAAGCCCGCGCGGAGTTTGATGCGGAGCCAACCAACTTCTTCCGCCTGTCGGGCCTTGCGATCGTCGATCACAAGCTGGGCGATAAGGCCGAGGCCGACAAGGCGATGGCCGATCTCGTCAAGGAAATGGGCGACGCATCGCTTTACCAACAGGCGCAGGTCCTTGCCCAATGGGGAAGTGCCGACGAAGCGGTCGCCAGGCTCGAGCGAGCGAGGCAGGTCGGCGACTCGGGGCTCATCTATCTTGCGACGGACCCCTTGCTCGATCCGATCCGAAAGCATGTCGGATTTTCCAAGCTTATCAGGGAGTTGAACCTCAACTGAGGTCGCAGGCTATCGTTAACCAAGCTTCCATGCGACAATCGGGCATCCCAAGCGAGGGAAGGAAGACTAGGATGGCCAAGCAGCAACGCGGGTCCACTCCCACTGGCGATGGCGAACAGGCACTTGCCCCGTCATCGAGCAGTGGCGATACCCGTAGCCCCAGGACGTCGAGCGGCGATACGCGCAGTCCCAGGACATCAAGCGGCGATACCCGCTAAGTAGACTAGTCCATTTGCCGAATTCCTGACTCGCCCGGCTCCAGGCCGGGCGGGGCCGTTCGTCGTTCAAACGCGGCTCAGCGCGTCGCTCCAACCGGCCAGTCGCCGTTCGCGCTCGGCGCTCGGCATCCTCGGCTCGAAACAGGTGACTTCGCTATCCATGGCCCCTGCCGCCGCGGGCAGGTTGGGATGGATCCCGGCTCCGACCGCTGCCAGCATGGCCGCCCCGAGAGCCGTGGTTTCCACCATGCTCGGCCGTTCGACCTCCAGGTCCAATATGTCGGCCAGGTCCTGTGCCAGCCAGTTGTTGGCGACCATGCCGCCGTCGATGCGAAGCCGCTCCCATCTCACGCCGTCCGCCTCGAACGCCTTCATCAGGTCGTGGATCTGGTGCGCTTGCGCCTCGAGTGCCGCCCGCACGAGATGCGCCCGGGTGGTTGCGAAGCTGATGCCCTTGATCAGCCCCCTGGCTTCGGGCCGCCAGTGCGGAGCGCCCAGCCCCGAGAGCGCCGGCACCATATAGACCCCGCCATTGTCCGGTACGGAGGCTGCCAGCGCTTCGCTTTCCGGGGCACTGACGAGCAGGTTTGCCGAATCGCGGAGCCATTGCATCAGGCTTCCGGCGACGAAGACGCTGCCTTCCAGCGCGTAGCTCCGCCTCCCTTCTTCCTGGAAAAGGACGGTCGACAGCAGGCGATGGGACGAATGTAGCGGCTCCATCCCGCTGTTGGTCAGGACAAATGCTCCGGTTCCGAACGTCGCCTTGGTGTGACCTGCGTCGAGACAGCCTTGGCCGATGGTCGCCGCCTGCTGGTCGCCGGCCATGCCGCAGATCGGGATCGACCGACCGAACAGCGAAGGATCGGTTTCGCCGATTTGTCCGAGGCAATCGACGATTTCAGGCAGGCTGCCTGCATCGATGCCAAACTGCTCGCAAAGCTGCGGGTCCCAGCCCTTGGCGTCCAGCGCCATCAGCATCGTGCGGCTGGCGTTGCTGGCATCGGTGGCATGGGTCGTGCCGCCGGTCAGATTCCACATCAACCAGCAATCGATCGTCCCGAAGGCTAACCTCTCTCCCGCCGCGAGGACGTCCGGCCGGTTGACCAGCATCCACTCCATCTTCGTCGCACTGAAATAGGGATCGAGCAGAAGTCCGGTCCGCTGCTGGATCATCGGCTCCAGTCCAGCGGTGACCAGTGCCTTGCAGCGGTCGGCTGTGCGGCGGTCCTGCCAGACCAATGCGGTCCCAAACGGCCGCCCAGTCGACCGATCCCATGCAACGACTGTTTCGCGCTGGTTGGTGATGCCGATGGCGGCGATCGCCTCCGCGCCGCCCGCCGTCGCAACCATTTCGCGGGCGACGGCCAGGCTGCTGTTCCAGATCTCCGCGGCGTCATGCTCGACGTGGCCGGGCTCGGGGTAATGCTGGGTCAGCGGTCGTTGGGCGGTCCCTGCGATAGTGCCGTCCGCCCGGAACAGCATGGCCCGAGTCGAGGTTGTCCCCTCGTCAATGACCAGGATGAAGTCGGTCACTCGCCGCGGCGCATCCGCTGCTCGACCATGTCGAATACCGCTGCGTGAAGCGGATTCTTGAATTCAATCCCCGCTACCCATTCGTCCACCCAGCAGACCTTACCCTGAATCGCTTCAAGGCCCGGGAAGGTGACCCAGATCAAGTCGTCCACTTTCACGCGGACTGGCAGTTCGACCCTGCAGCCCTGCGGCGAAATGTCGACGACGTTGACTTTCCAGCGATGCTCGCCGGTGCGGCGGAAATCGATATCCGCCTGCAATGGGATGCGTTCTGCCTTGCGTCCATGACTCTGCATGGTTGTCCCCCGCGATTTGGCTCGGCCCACAGTAGCCCCCCGACGCTTCCCGCGCTAGCTTGCTGCGATGTCACTATTCGAAATGGATGGAATTTCACCGACGCTGGGCCAGGGTGCCTGGGTCGCACCGTCGGCCGATCTCATTGGCGACGTTCGTCTGGGAGCACGGGCCAGTGTCTGGTTCGGCTCGATTATTCGGGCGGACAACACACCCATTTTGCTGGGCGAGGAAAGCAATTTCCAGGATGGCGCCGTCGGCCATTCCGACCCTGGTGCGCCGCTGACCATCGGAGCGCGGGTCACCGTCGGTCATCAGGCGATCCTTCACGGGTGCACGATTGAGGATGAGGCGCTGGTCGGGATGGGTGCCCGAATCCTCAATGGGGCGGTGATCGGGGCGCAATGTATCGTCGGCGCCGGGGCACTGGTGACGGAGGGCAAGCGTTTCGAACCCCGAAGTCTCATCGTGGGATCGC
Source organism: Sphingomonas caseinilytica (assembly GCF_023516455.1). Lineage (GTDB taxonomy): Bacteria > Pseudomonadota > Alphaproteobacteria > Sphingomonadales > Sphingomonadaceae > Sphingomicrobium > Sphingomicrobium caseinilyticum. Next base: position 844,068 of record NZ_JAMGBA010000002.1, read on the forward strand.
CGGCACGGGCCGTTCGTCAGCTCAGCGATGAACAGGTCGAGCTGCTTCGGTTGTCGGCCGCGCACTATGCGGAGAAGGCCGCACGCTATGCCAATGGACTGCGGGCCATCGATCCGTAGCCATCGAAAGCGATGCAAATCGGTACCGGTCGACGCGCGTTAAGCATCGGCTCAGCCCGGAAATGCTTGTCTCGGCACTGGTTTATCGCCAATAGCGCCCTACATGGCGCCGGTCGTGGGGACAGACGGGCTGCTTATCCAGCAACAGCAGGGTGGGGGAGAATGACGGCATTGCGCCGCATGACGATTGGAGGATTTGGCGGCATGGCCGCCGCGCTCGCGCTCGCCTTGGCGGCGCCTGTTGGCGCGCAAAGCACGGATGCCCCAATCGATGTGACCGCGGCGCCGCCGCCATCGGCCGAAACGATCGGCCCGTCCCAGCTTCGCGACTTCAACCTCCAGGGAACGGTCACCCGGCCTGCGGACCGGCCGGCGGCAACCGCTGCGCAGCCGGTGGATACGGCGACCGCGCAACCGCGCCGCGGTGAGGCCGTGCCCGCCGAGGCAGCGGCTCCTTCTCCAGCGCCCGGCCGCAATCTGGCGCAACGCGCGGCCCCCGTCACCGTCAGTGGCAGAACGGCTTTGCCGGCAGGTGTTGCCGCCAACGGGCGTCCCCTGACGCCGTCGTTACCGCTTGAAGTGACGACTGATCCTGCTCCGCAACCCGATGCGATCGATCCCGGCCTTGCCCCCACTGCGTCGAATACGGGCGGCGGGCTTATTTCATGGCCCTGGCTGGCGGCGCTTGTCGCGCTGATCGGCGGAGGCGCGTTCCTGTTCTGGAGCCGCCGCGATCGTGATCGCCGTCATGGAGATCCGGGCCGCATGGCCTTTGCCGGTCTCGCTCCGGACATTGCCGAACCGGACCTTCCGCGGGCTCAACCTCGGCCAGATCCGGTCCCCTCCCGGGGAGGTGCATCGGCTGGTCCACGAGCTGATCCCGTACCTCCGGCAGGAACGGCTCGTCCATCGCCTGCGCCGAAGCCCGCCGGCGATGGGACCATCGTGGCAAGCAAGCTGAAGCCGCAGCTCAATGTCGAATTCGTGCCCGATCGCGTGGTCATCACCGAGAAAGAGGTGATGCTCATGTTCGAAATCGTCATTGCGAACGTCGGCTCCGCCCCCGCTCGCGAGGTGCTTGTCGAGGGGCATTTGTTCACCGCGCATGTCGGGCAGGATCGGGAGATCGCGACCTTCTTCCAGAATCCGACCGCAAGCGACGACCGCATGACGTTGATCGCGCCGCTTGGCCGCGTTTCGCTGAAGAGCGTTGCGCGCCTTCCGCTCGATGAGATTCACCAATTCGAGGCGGGCGGACGGAAGCTGTTCGTGCCGCTGATCGGCTTCAACATCCTCTATCGCTTCGGCGGAACCGAAGGGCAGGCGTCGGCCAGCTTCCTGGTGGGCCGTGGCAATGTAGAAGATGAGAAGCTGGCCCCGTTCCGAATCGACCAGGGTCCGAAGATCTTCCGCGGCCTCAGCTCACGCCCGCACAGCATCGGAATGCAGAACGCCTAATAGCTTCGGATTAGCCCGCAGCTAGTCCAGCGGCGGAGCATTATAGCTGTGCCAGGCGAGAACCGCTGCAGCCCCGCGGTGCGGTCGCCAGTTCTCCGCCATTTCGCGCAGCTGCTTTTCGGTAGGCTTGCCTTCGAGGCCCATCAGCTTGCCGATCTCGATCTGGACGGCGAGATCGCCCGCGGGCCAGACGTCGCCGCGCCCTTCCGCGAACAGCAAGTATATTTCGGCCGACCAGCGCCCGATGCCCTTGATCTTAATGAGTTGCGCGATCGCTTCCTCGTCATCCTCGGGAAGGTGTGCAAGGTCGAGCTCGCCCGACAGCACCAGTCCGGCGAGGCTTCGCAAATAGCCCGCCTTTTGCCGGGACATTCCCGCCTCCCGCATTTCCTCGTCGCTCGCGGCAAGCATTGTCTTGAGGTCGATCGGCTGTCCGAACTTTGCGGCAAGCTTGTTCCACATCGACCGGGCGGCGTGGACGCTGACCTGCTGGCCGACGATGGTTCTCAGCAGCGTTTCAACACCCGGCTTGTTGGCTCGAGGTTCGGGATGGCCGTGCGCCTTGAGCACATTGGCAAAGGCCATTTCGCGCTCGGCGAGTGCGTTGAGGCTTTCGGCCAGCGATTCAGGTGTCCGGACCATCAGGCGACACTAGCGGCGTAGAGCGCCACCGCTGCCGCATTCGAAACGTTCAAACTTTCCACCTGATCAGAAATAGGTAGGCGGGCCAGGGCGTCGCAATGTTCTCTCGTATTGGGCCGCATGCCGGGTCCCTCGGCTCCCAGCACCAGTGCAACCCGCTGCGGGCCTAGAGCGTCCTTGAGCTCCGTCTTCGTTTCACCGGCCAAGCCAATCCGCCAGAACCCCGCCTCCGCGATTTCCTCCAGCGCGCGGGCAAGGTTGACGACGCGGACCCACGGAACCCGCTCCAACGCGCCGGATGCGGCCTTCGCCAAGGCACCGCTTTCCGGTGGGGCGTGCCGATCCTGGGTGACGATGCCGATGACTCCAAAGGCTGCGGCAGATCTAAGGATCGCACCGACATTATGAGGGTCGGTCACCTGATCCAGCACGAGAAGGACCGCCTTCTCCGGCGCCTCCGCCAGCACATCGCCAAGCCAGATTTCCTCAAGCGGCTCGACCTCAATGACGACGCCCTGGTGGGGTGCGTCATGCGGGACCATCCGGCCAAGGTCGGGCGCCTCGGCCATCACGACCGTCAATTCCTTTGGAAACTGCATGAACTGCGCTGCCTCGCGGGTTGCCCAGGCCTTCAGTACCTTGCGGTCGGGATTATCGAGCGCGGCAGCCACCGCATGCTTGCCCCAGAATCGGGGCCGGTTCGGATTGCCGCCGGACTTGCCTTTGTTCTTGCGCGCCATTGCGCCGCCCTAGCGCAGCTTCTTCGTCATTGCGAGGAGCGCCGCTAGGGCTAGTTCAGCCCCTCGGAGTCCAGCGCATATCCTGCAGATCGCACCGTGCGCACCAGATCGGGCTCACCAAGCGCGAGACGCAGGCGGCGGATGTGGACGTCGACGGTCCTCAATTCGATGTCTTCGCTATGTGGCCAAACCGTTTCAAGCAGCTGCTGGCGCGAGAAGACCCGGCCGGGGTTCTCGAGGAAATGGCGCAGCAGACGATATTCCGTTGGTCCAAGCTGGATTGGCTCGCCGTTCCGCCGAACTCGATGGGCGACCAGGTCCATGTCGAGCCCGGCATAGGACAGGGCCTCGGCGGCCAGGGCCGGACGAACCCGGCGCAGGACTGCCCCGGCGCGCGCCACAAGCTCCTTGGGGCTGAACGGCTTGGTCATATAATCGTCGGCGCCGGTATCGAGGCCGCGGATCCGGTCGTCTTCCTCGCCCCGCGCTGTCAGCATGATGATCGGCACATTGGCCGTGGTCTGGCGCCGGCGAAGGCGGCGGCAAACCTCGATCCCGCTGATCCCCTCGATCATCCAGTCGAGGAGGACGAGGTCGGGCTTCACCTCCTCGGCCAGGATCAAGGCTTCCTCGCCGTCGCCGGTACGAGTCACCGCATATCCGGCCCGGTCGAAGTGGAAGCTGACCAGCTCGGCCAGCGCCCGGTCGTCCTCAACCAGCAGGAGCCGCTTGGGCAACATCAGGCCTGTTCCACCATCATGTCATCGGCGCCCTTCGGGCGATCGGTGATGTGCTCGCCCGTGGCCGCATAATAGACCATCTCGGCGATATTGGTCGCATGATCGCCGACGCGCTCGACATTCTTGGCGATGAACAAGAGGTGCGCCGACTGCCCGATGTTGTTCGGATTCTCCATCATGTACGTCAGCAGCGTGCGGAAGATCGAATTGTAGAAATCGTCGACCGCCTTGTCGCGTTCGATCACCCGGATTGCGGTTTCGGCATCGCGCTCGACAAAGGCGTTGAGCACGTCGTGAACCATCTGGGTCGCGATCTTGGCCATTTCCGGCATCAGCGAAACGGGCTCGATATCGCGGTCGACGAGGAGTGGGACGCGCTTGGAAATATTCTTGGCATAGTCGCCAATCCGCTCGACAACGCTGGAGATCTTCATCGCCGCGACCACGTCGCGAAGATCGGCGGCCATCGGTGCGCGCAGCGCGATCAGCTGGACCGCTCGGCGTTCCGTCTCGATCTCCAGCGCGTCCAGCTTCTTGTCGTCCTCGACGATCTTCGCAGCGCCGTCGAGGTCATGCTGCACGAGGCAACGCATGGACTCGCGGATGGCATGTTCGGCCAGTCCGCCCATCTCGCTGATGAGCGCGCGCAGTCGGTCGAGGTCTTCGTCAAACGCCTTGATCGTATGTCCACTGCTGGTGGCCATGTTGCTCTCTCCGATCAGCCGTAACGGCCGGTGATATAGTCCTGCGTGCGCTGTTGGACCGGGTTGGTGAAGATGTCCTTGGTGCGGCCATATTCGACCATCTCGCCCAGGTGGAAGAATGCTGTCCGCTGCGAAACGCGCGCGGCCTGCTGCATATTATGGGTGACGATGGCGATCGCATAGCGGCCGCGCAGCTCGTGGATCAGCTCCTCGATCTTGGCGGTCGCGATCGGATCGAGCGCCGAGCAGGGCTCGTCCATCAGGATAACTTCCGGGTCGACCGCGATGGCTCGGGCGATGCACAGCCGCTGCTGCTGGCCGCCCGACAGCGCCGTCCCGCTCTCCTGGAGGCGGTCCTTGACCTCTTCCCACAGGCCTGCACGCTTCAGCGATTTCTCGACGATCCCGTCGAGATCATCCTTTTTCTCGGCAAGGCCGTGAATGCGCGGGCCATAGGCCACATTCTCATAGATCGACTTGGGGAAGGGGTTCGGCTTCTGGAACACCATTCCGACGCGGGCGCGAAGCTGCACGACGTCCATTCGGGACGCATAGATGTCGTCGCCGTCCAGCTCGATGTCGCCGACCACACGGGCACCCGCGATCGTGTCGTTCATCCGGTTGAGGCAGCGCAGGAAGGTCGACTTGCCGCAGCCCGATGGGCCGATGAACGCGGTAACCTTGTCGTCATGGATGTCGACGCTGACGTCCTTCAACGCCTGCTTCTCGCCATAGAAGACGCCGACCTTGCGAGCGCTCATCTTTGCCGGGCCGTCGACGACCGACGGCTCGTCGGATTCGGTCGGGTTGGGAACGATGGTTTCGATCATTTTCATTCTGCCTACCAGCGACGCTCGAATTTGTTGCGGAGATAAATGGCCAGCCCGTTCATCAGCAGCATGAACACCAGCAGGACGATGATGGCCGCACTGGTCTTCTCGACGAAGCCACGATCGACTTCATCGGACCAGAGGAAGATCTGGACCGGAAGCACGCTCGCCGGCTGGGTGATGCCTTCGGGCGGTGACGCGATGAAGGCGCGCATGCCGATCATCAAAAGCGGGGCGGTCTCGCCCAGAGCTCGGGCCATGCCGATGATCGTTCCGGTGAGAATGCCGGGCAGCGCGAGCGGAAGCACATGGTGGAAGACCACCTGCATCTTGGATGCGCCGACGCCAAGCGCCGCGTCGCGGATCGAAGGCGGGACCGACTTGATCGCGTTGCGGCCGGCGATGACGATGACCGGCATGGTCATCAGTGCCAGGGTGAGGCCGCCGACCAAAGGTGCCGAGCGCGGCAAGTGCATGAAGTTCAGGAACACCGCCAAGCCGAGCAGCCCGAAGATGATCGACGGCACCGCGGCGAGGTTGTTGATCGAAACCTCGATGATGTCGGTCCAGCGGTTTCGGGGCGCAAATTCTTCGAGGTAGAGCGCCGCGAGGACGCCGATCGGGAATGCAAGGGCCATCGTCACCAGGATGGTGAGAAAACTGCCCTTGAGCGCTCCCCACACTCCGACCACCGATGCGTCGGTCGCGTCGGACGCGGTCAGGAATTCGCTGTTGAAGACACGCTTGGTGTCCACCTTGTCCAATAGCTTTTCCAGCGCCGGATCGCCTTCGCCCTTGGCCGCAACATCGGCCTTCGACGACAGCGGAATCCACAGTTCAGCCTTTTTGGTCAGGAGCGACGGATCTTCGATGAGTTGATCGCCCAGGGAGCGGGCGCTGGCGCCGCCGAACAGCTCGCCGGCGCCTTCGCCGAACTGGGCGACCGCGGCTTGCTCGATGACGCCTTCCAGACCGGCGGAGGCAACCGCCTCCTGTGCTTCTGGTCCGCGAAGCGTCGCTTCCTCGAGGAAAAGGTCCGACGTCGCGAAGTTGACGGTCAGCCTGGCTTCGGTCCGGCTGAACCCGCCCAGGCCCTGCCAGGCCATGGTGATCAGCAGGAAGGCGAGGAACGCAACGGAGATACCGATCGCGAAGAAACCGAAGAAGCGGAATCGACGCTCCGCGCGATAGCGGCCGGCGACGCGCTTCTGCATCTCCTCGCCGGTCCAGCGGGATGCGGCTGCGGAGGCGCTATTCATATGCTTCCCGATACTTGCGCACCACACGGAGCGCGATGAGGTTGAGGATCAAGGTGATCACGAACAGCAGCAGTCCGAGCGCGAAGGCCGCGAGTGTCTTGGCGCTGTCGAACTCCTGATCGCCTGTCAGAAGCTGGACGATCTGGGTCGTGACAGTGGTCACGCTTTCGAACGGATTGATGGTCATGTTGGCGGCGAGCCCGGCGGCCATCACCACGATCATCGTTTCGCCGATCGCGCGGCTGACGGCCAGCAGGACGCCGCCGACAACGCCCGGGAGAGCGGCTGGAAGCAGCACCTTCTTGATGGTTTCGGACTTGGTCGCGCCCAGCGCCAGGCTGCCGTCGCGCATCGCCTGCGGAACGGCGGCGATGCTGTCGTCGGCCATCGAGCTCACGAACGGGATGATCATGATGCCCATCACCAGGCCGGCGGCCAGCGCGCTCTCGCTGGAGGCGGAGCTGACGCCGATGGCGATGCCGAAATCGCGGATCACCGGCGCCACGGTCAGCGCCGCGAAATAGCCGTAGACCACAGTTGGAACGCCGGCGAGGATTTCGAGCATCGGCTTTAGCCAGGCCCGAAGCTTCGGCGGTGAATATTGGGTGAGGAAGATCGCGCTCATCAGGCCGAGCGGAATGGCGACGATCATCGCGATGATCGCGCCGATGAAGGCGGTTCCCCAGAATAGCGGGATGGATCCGAAGGCGCCCGACGATCCGGCCTGATCGGCACGGATTGCGGTTTGTGGGCTCCAGGTCGTTCCGAACAGGAATTCGGTGATCGGAACCTGCTGGAAGAAGCGCAGCGATTCAAAAAGCAGTGAAAGGACGATTCCAAGCGTCGTCAGGATCGCGATCAGCGAGGCGGCGACCAGAAGCCCCATGACCCAGCGCTCGACGCTGCTGCGGGCGCGGAAATCGACGCCGATGCGACGCATCGAAAGAAAGGCGCCGAGCAGTGCGAAGACGATGGCGATGCTTCCGCCGACCGCTGCGTAGCGGCTCGTGGCGGCGTCATAGATGGGGGCGAGCTCGGAAGATTCTGCGTTGAAACCCGCTTCTCGGTCACCAGCCGCAATTTCTCGCGCCTCGGTCAGGATGGTGTCGCGGGCAAGATCGAATGCCGGCAGCTTTTGGCCAACGGGTGAGGACAATACCGATTGTTCGATGAGGCCGGTCTGGACCGGCGTCCAGATCGCCAACAGAAGCAGTGCGGGCAGGGCTGCCCACAGGGCGACATAGAATGCGTGGTAGCCCGGAAGGCTATTCAGCCTGGCGCCCCCGCCGCGCAGCCCCACTGCCCGGCGACGGGCAAAGAGGCCGGCGGCGAACGCCAGCAACAGGACTGCGACGAGCGCAATTGAGAGCGTCATGACGCCCGCCGCTCCTGCTTACTTGAGGCTCGAAGGATCGAGCGGCTTCAGGCCGGTCGCCTGGGCCGTCGCTGCCGTTGCTTCGGCGTCGTGAAGCGGAACCAGGCCCTTCTTCTCGAGCGGACCGCCCTTACCCCATGCCTTGGCATAGGCCTCGATGAACGACTTGATCGACGGCTTCGCCGCCAGATGCTCGCCCTTCACGTAAACGTAGAGCTTGCGGCTTCCCGGATAGGAAAGGTCGCTGATGGTCGCTTCGGTCGGCGCAATGCCGGCAATCGACACAGGGCTCACGCGATCGGCATTTTCCTCAAGGAAGCTGAAGCCGAGCACGCCCAGCGCACCGGGGTCGGCCGAAACCTTCTGAACCAGCAGGTTGTCGTTCTCGCCCGCCTCGACATAGGCGCCGTCCTCGCGGATCTTGGTGCAGACCGACTTGTGCTTGTCCTCGTCCGTCTTCTTCAATTCCTTCATCGCCGGATCGCTTTCGCAACCCTTGGTGAGGATCAGCTCGGCCAGGCTGTCGCGAGTGCCCGACGTCGGCGGCGGGCCAAGCACGCGAATCTTGGTCGCGGGGAGCGACGGATCGACGTCCTTCCAGGTCTGTGCCTTGTTGGCGCCTTTGCCGAACGGATCGGCCGCAAGGGCCTTGTAGATCTGGTCGACGGTGAGATTCAGCGGAGCCTGTTCCTTCGCCTGGATCAGGGTCAGCCCGTCAATGCCGATCGGAACCTCGATGACATTCTTGGCCCCGTTCTGAGCGCAAGTTTCATACTCGCTGGCCTTCATCTGGCGCGATGCATTGACCATGTCCGGCGTCTGGCCGCCAACGCCTTCGCAGAACAGCTTGATGCCCGCGCCGGTGCCAGTCGATTCGACGATGACGCTGGATCCCGGGTTCGCGCGCTGGAACACTTCCGCCACCGCGGTCGTGAAGGGATAAACTGTCGACGATCCGACGACCTTCATCTGCGCCGCCGCGTTTCCGCTACCGCCACCCGATCCGCAGGCCGCAACCAGCGCCACCATCGGCAGCGCAACCAGCATCTTCCTCATCGCCAAACTCCCATAAGGTCGGTCTCAAGCCGACGTGCTGCGCCCACTAGCGCCGAGTTCGTCGCGTCCCTGTGACGGTTCTGTTACGGTTTCGTGACAGGGGTCGCGGGAAATTTAGTCGATCGGCAGGGAAATGCTGACTTCGGTGCCTTGCCCAGGTGCGGAATCGATCCGCATCTCGCCCCGGTGGCGCTCGACGATATGCTTGACGATGGCGAGGCCGAGCCCGGTACCGCCGGACTCGCGGCTGCGCGCCGAATCGACCCGGTAGAAGCGCTCGGTGAGCCTCGGCAGATGTTCGGGTGCGATCCCGTCGCCGCCATCCTTGACGGAGAACAGGACCCGCTGGCTATCGCCCGCGACCTTCACCGTGATCGCGGTGCACTTGTCGTTGCAGCCATAGCGGATGGCATTTCCGATCAAATTGTCGGCGAGCTGGAGGAGCTGGCCAAAGTCGCCCTTCAGGATCGGAACCGGATCCTCGATCCGCGCCTCGACGCGGCAACCACGCCGGTCGGCATGGACCGTCGAATGCTCGATCGCGATTCGGGCGATCTCACCCATGTCGACTTCTTCGCCGGGGACCCGGTAACGGTCGGCCTCGATGCGCGACAGGCTCATCAGATCTTCGACGATCCGTAGCATTCGCCTCGCTTCGGCCTCGATCGTGGCACCGAATTTCGCACGCATCTCATCGTCGACCGGGCCATTCTCGCCCAGCGTTTCGGCATAGCCGATGATGGTTGCCAAGGGGGTGCGCAGCTCGTGGCTGGCATTGGCCACGAAATCGGTCCGCATTCGCTCGGCGGCCCTGACGATCGATCGATCGGACAGCAGCACCAGCGTGCCGCCGGGTACCGGACGTACCGACAGATGCCACGGCCGCTCCGCCGATCCGATCCCGATCAGTTCCAGGTCCGCCTGCCGGCCGGCCAGGATGGTATCCAGCGCCAGGGGGTGGCGGATTGCAAAGCGAAGGTCGCGGCCCTGGATCATGTTGCCGAGCAGCGACTGCGCCGCCTGGTTCGCGCCCTTGACCTTGCCGGAACCGACGATCAGCGCCGGCTCGTCGATGGCATCTAGGATGGCCTGGGAAATGACATCGACAGTCGGCACGGCGCCGATCCTTAATCGGCGATTGAGCGCTGCGCTAGGCTGAGCGGCGAACGCGCTGATGGCGCCGATAAGTACCGACGACGAGAATGAGGAGGATGGGGTAGCTCCAGAACTGGAGCGCCGCACCATAAGCGCGCGGCAGCAGGTCCTGGTCGATGCCCTTAAGCAAATGGCCGATGGACGTCGTCAGCTGCAGGCCTGCCACCCACAGCGGCCAGAACCGGTCAGACCGGAGGGCAACAACGACGAATCCGGCCAATACGGCGAGGTCGACCAGCATCAGGCCTTCCTCGACGCCTGCATAGCGTTGGTGGAGCGGCGAGATGGCGAGCAGCGTCGCTAGCGTACCGGCAAGGCAGGTCGCGGCGACGATGCGCTCATCGGTGCCTCCGCGCAGCCAGGCGTAGAAGCAGACTGCGGCTAACAGCGGGATGAAGATGAATGCGCCAAGCATAGAGACGGAAAGCCGGACCACGAAGTCCGTGGTCCGGTCAATTCCTTTTCCCGATCAGGCGACGACGCGGAGGTCGGCGTGGGCGATTTTCGGCGGGCATTCCTGCGCGTCGCCAAATCCGACGGTACGAAGCCCCGGAACCAACTGCGTCGTTTCCTTCAAGGTCATGTGGCAGTGGGCCATTCCGCCGCGGGCCGTGACCAGGCTCTGAAGCGCGATCGCCAGCTGCTCGAAGGCCTCGTGACCGGTTGCGGTCGAAACGCCCATTGTCGCTCGGGCGCGGATCATCCGGCCTTGCAGGTCGGCGATTTCCGCCAGTGCCGTCTCAATGGCGTCTTCGACAGTGCGAACCTGGGTTGCTACATCGAAGGCGGCGTTTTCGATCATCTGTTTGCGCATGGCATATCTCCCCTTGGCGCGAGGAGACCCGCGCCAGGCCGTAATCAGCAATATTGACTGGAGGTGACGGCCTAGCCGCTGATCATCCTGGAGAGGCTTTCCAGACCGGCAAGGTACATTCCCGCCGAAAAGGTCGCGCCCATTGCGATCAGGACGATCCACACGAGCCGGAGGCCAACGCTCATCTCATTGCTGGGATGGCTCCTCGTTGCAAACGGCAGTTGCAGGGGGGAGCTTCGTCCTTCCGGACTTTGCTCGGTCAAGTTACCGGGGGACTGAGCCCCCCCTGCACGGTCTGCGTGCCGAATCTGAGTGCGGACCGTGCCGTCTTCCTGACCTTGCCGAGCGTCGGGGTCGATGTACGGCGATTGATGTATCAAACGCTGATATATGGGGTGATCGACGGGAAGCTCATCCGCGACCATGCGCGCGGCGTCGCCCCGGCGCTCTACGCCAAGCTTGTCCAGGGCGCCCCGGATCCGTTGATCGACCGTATGGGGGCTGATCCCCAGCTTGGATGCGATTTCCTTGCTGCTGTAATGGCGGTCAACCAACAGCAGGCACTCGATCTGGCCTTCAGTAAGCCGAGCGACTGGCGAATCCTGATTATTGATTCGGCCGGGCTCTTCAACGCGATCAGACACCATCAGGTGCACCAATATTCCTTCCGAGCATGGAACAAGTGCTGGAACAGACTCCCCCGTGAAATCCCTTAGTCGAATCCGCAGAAATGCTCAAATTTTGATTGATGTTAACAAGCATCAAGTTGGCTGGTTAGGAAGTCCAACGCTTGACTGCCAAGATTAGCTGTCGAGCTGCGCCAGCAGAGCTTACGAACTGCCGAATTCTGCTGCTGGCGAAGGGTGATGGTGGACAGGGCTGGATTCGAACCAGCGTAGGGCGAAGCCCGGCAGATTTACAGTCTGCTGCCTTTAACCACTCGGCCACCTGTCCAGGTGTTGCCAGGCATCGCCAGTCCGGGGACCGGCAAGCATGACGGGCAGGCGGGCCATGTGGCCGCCAGAAGGTGCGCTGTCAACCTAGGGTTGAACGAGGTTGTTGCCGCTTCGCTTTCGCTCTGCGCGCTCCAGTCGCCGCGCTCGTTATACTCGCGCGCGCTCCAAATTTTTTCAGTCCCCCGGACTGATAAAATTTGGAGCGGGTGAAGGGAATCGAACCCTCGTCGTAAGCTTGGAAGGCTTCTGCTCTACCATTGAGCTACACCCGCCCGGTGCGCCTCGGGCCGAGGGCCTTTGCCATTGCCCCTAGCGATCCGTCAATGGTCAGTTGCCGGCCATCTTCACCAGCACGATCCCCGAAGCCATGATCGACGCGGCGACCAGAAGGATCAGCAGGACCATGAAACCCTGGCCCTCCTTGCGGTCGGCGATGGCGCGCTCGTTGAGATAATAGCGCCCGTCGCTCGTGGTCTTGACCGTCCCTTCGGCCACCGCCTGGTCGAGCAGTTCCTTTTCCTTGCCAGTAAGGTCCAGCGCCACCGCGCTCGTCGGCCCGGTGGCCTTGGCCTTCGTCAGGCGGCCCTCAATGGCCTCTTCGACTTCCTGTTGCCGGGAAGCGGCGATCAGCGCGGCAGTGATTGCAGGGTTGGACATGATGGCTCCCTCTTGTTCCCAATCTAGGCAATTGCGGTTGCGCCGCCAAGGAACGACTCCGCGCTCCGTCGATTGAATCGCGCGGACAGGCTTTGGAGATATTGAATGGCTGCGCGTCCGACCTGGCGCGGGATCATCAAGCTGGTGCTGGTTTCGATCCCGGTGGAAATCTATCCCGCCACCAAATCCGGAAAGTCGATCGCCTTTCACCAGGTGCATGAACCCAGCGGCAAGCGCGTCCGCTACGAAAAGGTCGTGCCCGGGATTGGGCCGGTCGACCGGGACGAGATCCTCAAGGGCTTTGAGATTTCGAAGGGCAATTACGTCCTGCTAGACCCCGAGGAGATCGAGAAGGTCAAGCTGGAGAGCCGCAAGACGCTCGACCTCACCCAGTTCGTCGACCTGACCGACATCGACCCCATCTATTACGACAAGCCCTATTATGTGGTGCCCGCCGACGATTTGGCGGAGGAAGCCTTCGTCGTCCTTCGCGAGGCCCTCAAGAAGACCAAGAAGGTCGGCATTGGCCAGCTCGCAATGCGGGGCCAGGAATATGTCGTGAGCCTTAAGCCTTGCGGCCGCGGCATGGTGCTGGAGACGCTCCGCTACGCCGACGAGGTCAACAAGGCGGCGAGCTATTTTCGCGACATTGGCGACGCCAAGCCCGACGCCGACCTGCTCGAAATGGCGGAAAGCCTGATCGACAAGAAGTCGAGCGACTTCGACGCCAAGGAATTCGAGAACCGCTACATCGACGCCCTGAAGAAGCTGATCGCGGAGAAGCAGAAGAAGAAGGGCAAGCGGGTCATCCAGGACGATGAGCCTGACCGCGTCCCGAAGGGCTCCAACGTCATCGACCTGATGGCGGCGCTCAAGAAGAGTCTTGGCGACGACAAGCCGAAGGCGAAGCCAGCGGCCAAGCGTACCGCGGCGAAGCCGGCACCGCGCCGTGCCGCGGCGAAGAAGTCCGCTCCGAAGCGTGCAGCCGGCCGACGGTAGACATGGCCTCTCGCAAGCTCGACATCCAAACCTACAATCGCAAGCGCGACTTCTCGAAGACGAAGGAGCCCAAGGGCCGCAAGCTCAAGGGGAAGGGCGACAGTTTCGTTGTCCAGAAGCATGATGCGTCGCGACTTCACTGGGACTTCCGGCTGGAGCTGGACGGCGTGCTGAAGAGCTGGGCAGTGCCCAAGGGCCCGTCGCTGGACCCCGACGACAAAAGGCTTGCGGTCCGGACCGAGGACCATCCGCTCGACTATGGCGAGTTCGAAGGGGTCATTCCCAAGGGCGAATATGGCGGCGGCACGGTGATGCTCTGGGACAAGGGCCGCTGGGAGCCAGAGCCCGGCAAGGACCCGAGTAAGACGATCGAGGAGGGCCACCTCCACTTCACGCTCGATGGCGAGCGGATGAAGGGCGAGTGGGTGATGTTCCGCCTGAAGCCGAAGCCCGGCGAGCGGCAGGAACCCTGGATGCTGAAGAAGGTCGACGATGATTTCGCCAAGCCGGACGAGGGCGAAGCGCTGGTCGAGCAATGCGTCACCAGCGTCACGACCGACCGCAGCATGGCGGAGATCGCGGCGGCGGCCGACGTGTGGCATTCCAACCGCAAGGCCACCGGCAAGACCGGGCGCGCCAAGCGCAAGACCGGCGTCGGGCCGCCGCCTTTCCAGGCGCCGCAGCTCGCGACGCTGGTCGATGAGGTTCCGGCCGGCAGTGATTGGCTCCACGAGTATAAATATGACGGCTATCGCCTGCTGGTTTCGACTGCTGGCGGGGCCGCTACCGCGTGGACGCGCAACGGCAACGACTGGAGCGACAAGTTCCGCTCGATCGTCCGCGCCGCCGCCAAGCTTCCACCCGGCTGCCTGATCGATGGCGAAGCCGTCGCGCTCGACAAGAAGGGCAAGCCAAGCTTCCAGCTGCTCCAGGCGACGTTGAAGGGAGGGGACGCGGAGCTCGCTTATTATGCATTCGACCTGCTGGTGGATCAGGGCGAGGACATCACCGGCCTTCCCAACATCGAGCGCAAGGAGCGGCTCGCGGCGCTGCTTAAGCCTGTCAGCCCGCCGATTCTTTATGGCGATCATGTAATCGGCAAGGGCGAGAAGCTGTTCGACGCCATCTGCAAGGAAGGCGGCGAAGGCGTCATCTCGAAGAAGGCCGAGGCGACTTATGCCGGCAAGCGATCGAAGAACTGGCTGAAGATCAAATGCATCCAGCGGCAGGAATTCGTGATCGTCGGCTGGCAGGACAGCGACAAGCGAAAGGGCTTCCGCTCGCTCCATCTGGCGGCGCGCGACGGGCGCAAGCTCAAATATGCCGGAAAGGTCGGCACCGGCTTCGACACGAAAATGATCCAGGACCTGCGCGACCGGATGGAACCGATGGAAATCCACGAACCGGCGGTGGACGTGCCGCGGTCCGCGCGGCGCTCGTCGCACTGGATCGAACCGAAGCTGGTCGCCGAGGTCGCGTTCACGGAATTCACCCGGGATGCTACGCTTCGCCATCCGAGCTTCATCGCGCTTCGCGAGGACAAGCCGGCAAGGGAGGTCGTGCTGGAGAAGCCGAAGAAACTCTCGACCGTCGCCAAGTCGAAGAAGGCGGACGCGGCGTCCGACAGTTTCGGGATCGAGATCAGCAATCCCGACCGGGTCATTTATCCGGGGGACGGCCTGACCAAAGGCGACCTTGCCGCCTATTACGCTGCGGTCGAATCCCTGATGCTGGTCGACATGGCCAAGCGGCCGATCAGCCTGGTCCGCTGCCCGCAAGGCCGCGCCAAGCAATGCTTCTTCCAGAAGCACGACAGCGGGGCGATGGGTCCGCACGTAAAACACGTCCCGATCGAGGAAAGCGACGGCGACGTGGCGGACTATCTCTACGTCCAGGACGCGAAGGGGATTCTCGCCTGCGTGCAGATGGGGACGATCGAATTCCACGGCTGGGGAAGCCGCGTGGCCAAGCTGGAATACCCAGACCGCCTGGTGTTCGATCTCGATCCCGACGAAGGCCTCGACTTCAAAAAGGTGAAGGAAGCGGCACTGAGGCTCCGCGCCCTACTTGCCGACCTTGGCCTCGTCACTTTTCCGCTGCTGACCGGCGGGAAGGGCATCCACGTTATCGCCCCACTCGACCGTTCAGCCGACTGGCCCAAGGTCAAAAGCTTCGCCGAACGGTTCAGCCGCGCCATCGCCGAGGCCGAGCCCGATACCTTCACCGCCAACATCCGCAAGAACCAGCGTAAGGGCCGCATCTTCCTCGACTGGTTACGCAACCAGCGCGGCGCGACGGCGATCATGCCCTATTCGGCCCGCGCCCGCGACGGCGCACCGGTTGCCGCGCCGATCGCCTGGGAGGAGTTGGAGAAGGTCAAAAGCGGGGCGACATATTCGATCCGCGATGCAGACGAACTGATCGAGCGGGCGAGTTCCAAGCAACTCGCTGGCTGGGGAGAGGCCATGCAAAAGCTTCCCAAGGCCTGACTTGGCTTGGCGATCGGCGTCGCCTAGCAATTGCCGATGCGTCCGCTTGTACTACCGCTCGCCCTGTTCCTTGTCGCCGCAGCGCCGCCGCCGGAGCTTTCGACGTGGCAAAGCCAGGCGGCGAAGGTCACCATCACCCGCGACGATTTCGGCATCGCCCATATCAATGGCCCGACCGACGCCGATGCCGTGTTCGGAATGATCTACGCGCAAGCCGAAGATGATTTCCCGCGGATCGAAGCCAATTACCTGACCGCATTGGGCCGCACCGCCGAGGCGGAAGGGGAGGCAGCGATCTGGAAGGATCTCCGCGCCCGACTCTATGTCAGCGAGGAGGAGCTGAAGGCCGGCTATGCAAACAGCCCCGACTGGCTGAAGAAGCTGATGGATGGGTGGGCGGCGGGCCTCAACTATTATCTCGCCACCCATCCGGAGGTGAAGCCGAAGGTGCTGAAACGGTTCGAGCCCTGGATGGCGCTGAGCTTCACCGAAGGAAGCATCGGGGGCGATATCGAACGCATCGACCTGAATGGGCTGACACAATTCTACGGTGGCAAGGCGGTGAAGACCGCGTTCGCGGCCTATGATCCGGAGCCCCGAGGCTCCAACGGGATCGCGATTGCGCCCTCCCTGACCCGCGACGGCAAGGCGCTGCTCCTCATCAATCCGCACACCAGCTTTTTCTTCCGATCGGAATCGCAGGTCACAAGCGGGGAAGGGCTCAATGCCTATGGTGCAGCGACCTGGGGGCAGTTCTTCATCTACCAGGGCTTCAACGCCAAGGCCGGGTGGATGCACACGTCCAGCGGCGTCGACAGCACCGATGAATTTGTCGAGACCGTTTCGGAGAAGAAGGGCAAGCGCTCCTATCGCTATGGATCGGAGTGGCGCGACATCAAAACCCGTCCGATCGCCATCAAATATCGGAAAGCCGACGGCAGTATCGCGGAACGGCGCTTCACGACTTATCGGACGCACCATGGTCCGATCGTCCGGGCAGAGGGGGGCAAGTGGGTCGCCTTCAGGATGATGGACAATCCGGTTTCGGCGCTGCAGCAGAGCTATCTTCGCACCAAGGCGACTGATCTTGCTCATTTCCTCGAAATCGCACGGATCCGCGCCAACAGTTCGAACAACACGATCTTCGCGGATTCGACGGGCACGATCGCCTATTTCCACGCGCAGTTCGTCCCGCGCCGCAACGATCGCTTCGACTATACGAAGCCGGTCGACGGCAGCGACCCTGCAACCGATTGGACATCTCTCCATAATCTGGTCGACCTTCCGAACGTCATCAGTCCGCCCAACGGATGGGTGCAGAATACGAACAACTGGCCCTATTCTTCGGCCGGCGCCTTCAGTCCCAAGGCGAAACATTATCCGCGCTACATGGATACGTACGGAGAGAATTATCGCGGGCTTCATGCGGTCAGGCTGCTGGAGCGTAGCAAGGGTTGGACGCTCGAAGGATTACAGGCGGCCGCCTACGACAGTCTCCAGCCTGGCCTCGAGGTTCTGATTCCTGGGCTGGTCCGGGCGTGGGAGCAGTCGCCGGACAGCGAACGCAAACGTGCGTTGGCGGCGCCGATCGCGCTGCTTCGTGACTGGAATTATCGCTGGAGCAGCGAATCCACCGCCGAATCGCTGGCGATGTTCTGGACGGATGAAATGATGAAGGCGCTCGGCGGCTCTGCCGACGAACCGATCAATCACAAGACCATGCGGCTTGCCAGGGACGTCCCGCCGGACGGTCAGTTGCAGGCGCTGGACAAGGCCATCGCTCGCCTCACCAGCGACTTCGGCGGGTGGCAGGTGCCGTGGGGCGAGATTAATCGATTCCAGCGGATTTCGCCGGCAATCGATCATCCATTCAGCGATAAGGCTCCCAGCATAGCGCTGCCCTTCGCGTCCGGTCGCTGGGGATCGCTGGCGTCCGTCGGTTCCGAAGCAAAGCCGGGTACCAGGCGCTGGTACGGGACGAGCGGCAACAGCTTCGTTGCGGTGGTCGAATTCGGGCCGCGCGTTCGGGCAAGGGCAGTCAGCGCCGGCGGCGAGAGCGGAAACCCGTCATCGCCCCATTTCAATGACCAGGCGGCGCGCTACGCCGCGGGCGCCCTTCGGCAGGTCTATTTCTATCCCGACGAGCTACAGGGCCACATCGAGCGGACCTACACGCCGGGCGAGTGACCCGTCATTGCGAGCATAGCAGCAATCCAGTCTGGATTGCCGCGTCGCTGCGCTCCTCGCAATGACGGCTTAATTCCCCGCGAACTTGTCCGTCGCGCGGATCAGGCCGTCGAGGACGCCCGGCTCGTTGTAAAGGTGTCCGCCGTCGGGGACGATGTTGAGCTCGACCTCCGGCCAGGCGCGCTTCAACTCCCAGGCCGCGCGGGGCGGGGTGCAGCAGTCGTGCCGGCCCTGGACGATGACGCCGGGAATTCCGCGCAGCTTTTTCGCGCCCTCCAGCAGCTGGCCTTCTTCCAGCCAGCCGCGATGAAGCATGTAGTGATTCTCGATGCGAGCGACCGCGATCGCATGTTGGTCCTCGGTGAACTCGGCCAGCATTTCCTCATCGGGCAGCAGGGTGACGGTAACTCCTTCCCACTTGCTCCATGCCTTCGCCGCACGAAGCTGCACCTGGTGATCGTCGCTGGTCAGCAGCCGGCGATAAGCACCCACCAGATCGCCGCGTTCCTCCTGCGGCACCGGGGCCAGGAATTCGTCCCAGCCGTCCGGATAAAGCTCCGACGCGCCGTAGCGATAGAGCCAGTCGAGCTCGCTCTGTCCGAACAGGAAGATGCCGCGGAGAACCAGTTCCGTGACCCGGTCAGGATGGGTCTGGGCATAGGCAAGGCTTAAGGTCGAACCCCAGCTTCCGCCGAACACCATCCATTTTTCGACGCCGCACATTTCGCGCAGCCGCTCGATGTCGTCGACCAGGTGCCAGGTCGTGTTGGCATCCAGGTTGGCATGCGGGGTGGAATTGCCCGCGCCGCGCTGGTCGAATAGCAGCACGTCATATTTGGCCGGGTCGAACTGGCGGCGATGGTTGGGGCTGATCCCTCCGCCCGGGCCGCCGTGCAGGAAGACGGCCGGCTTGGCGCCCGGCGTCCCGCTCCGCTCCCAGTAAAGCTGGTGACCTTCGCCGACGTCCAGCATGCCCGAGTCATAGGGCTGGATTTCCGGGTAGAGGGTGCGGCGTTCGGTCATCACATTCTCCGGACAGAAAAATGGCGGCGGTTGCCGTAACGCACCCGCCGCCACTTTGCGACTGTTTAGAACTTAACGCCCAGCTCGACGCCCCATATGCGCGGCTCGTTGACCATCGCGGTGAGGTTGTTGAAGTCGATGGCGCTGACCGCGCTTTCGTCGTTGGTGATGTTGCGGACGAAGCCGGCGACATCATAACGATCGGTCTTGTAACCGATGCGAAGACCGCCCTCGAGCAGCTGGTCGTCCGTGAACTCCACCGATTCATAGAGGAAGAAGTTGATCTTCGAGCGGTGGTACCAGTCGGTGAAGACGTAAAGCGAACCCGGCCCGACCGGATATTCGTAACCGGCGGTCCAGTTGATCGTCCACTTCGGTGCCTGGGGCAGCGAGTTGCCGTCGATGAACACGTTGGTTGGATGAAGCGGGTCGATCGGATCGAGCACCGTGCAGGCAGGAACCGAGCCGCAAGGTTCGACGGTCAGGTCGTCGTCGTGGATCTTGGTCTTGTTGTAGCTGAGACCGGCCGTCAGCGAGAGGCCGGTTACGGGGCGTGCCTCGAGCTCGGCTTCGAAGCCGCTGCCCTTCACCGCATCGGCGTTGAGCAGCAGGTTGGCGTTCTGCACGCCGCCAACCGCTGACAGCTGCAAATCCTTGGTCTTGAAGAAATAGCCGGTCAGGTTGAAGCGCAGTTTGCGATCGAACAGGACGGTCTTGATGCCCGCCTCGTACGACATGGTCGTTTCGCTGTCGGCGATCGAGGGATCGCGATCGAACAGGATGCGGCCCTGCAGCGACGGTGCGCGATAGCCCTTGGCGATGCGCGCATAGATGTTGATGTCCTGGTTCAGCTCATGGATTGCGCTGACGTCCCAGGTGAGGACGCTGTCGTCGGCCTCGATTGTCTGTTCCGGAACCGGGCCGCCGCCGATGAAATCGGGACGGAGGTCGAATTCGCGGTCGGCAGTCAGCTCCTTGTCGTCGCTGTTCCAGCGCGCTCCGGCCTGCAGCTTCAGGCCGTTGTCGAATGCATAGTTCAGCGAGCCGAAGACGCCCCAAGCCTTGCTGTCCTGGTGCTGACGAACGATAGCCGACGGGTCGGTCGCCGTTGGCGCGCCGAAGTCGAAGCTTTCGATTTCCAATTCTTCGTTGAAGTAGAAAACGCCGGCTTGGTAGCCGAGGCCGCCGCTGTTGTTCGAAGCGATGCGGACTTCCTGGGTGAACTGGTCGAGGTCCGGAATGTCGTCCTGGCTCTGCGCCGCGAACGGAATGAAGCCCGGCTCGCTGTTGTCCGTGAAGCCCGGCCCGCAGAATGAGCAGCCGAAGCCGCCATCGATGTCGCCGCGGCTCTTAAGCTTTCCATGCCAATAGCTGGTGATCGAATAGAGCGTTACCGGACCGAAATCATATTCGATGTTGCCCGCGATATTCTGGGTCTTCAGCTTCTGGAAGTTGAGGCCGTCAGTAATCACCTCGTCGCGCTTGAAGTCGCCGCCGTCGAGCCCGATCAGGTTGTTCGTGCCTGGCTCGATCGCATTGGCGCGGAAAATGCGTGCGTCGCCGTCAAGGTCGCGCAGCTGGCCGGTCACGCGAAGCGTCAGCTGGTCGTTCGGCTGCCACTGCATTTGGCCACGGATCGCGAAATCGTCATATCCCTCGAGGTCGTTGCTGCCTTCCTCGGCGAGGTTGTCGATCCAGTCACTCCGGTGCTGCCACAGGCCCGACACACGGACGGAGACGCCTTCGCCGACTTCGCCGCCGACCGCGGCCTCGGCATTGACCGTCGAATAGCTGCCGTAGCTCAGGCGGGCATAGTTATGGTTGTTCCGGTCCGGACGAACGGTGTCGAACTTGACGATGCCGGCGGGTGTGTTGCGGCCGAACAGCGTGCCCTGCGGGCCGCGCAGCACTTCGATCCGGTCGACGTCGAACGCCGGGAAGCCCTTCAGGATCGGGTTCTCCAGGACGACGTCGTCATAAACCAGGCTGACGGGCTGCGACGCGTTCAGGTCGAAGTCGGTGTTGCCGAGGCCGCGAATGTAGAAGCGCGGGAAGGTCCGGCCGAAAGAGCTTTCGATGTTGAGGCTGGGAACGCGTCCGGAAAGGCCGCGAATGTCCGCGCCGCCCGACATGACGGCATCCAGCGTCTTCTCGTCAACGGTCGCAACCGACACGGGAATGTCTTGCAGGTTCTCGGCGCGGCGGGTTGCGGTGACGACGATATCGCCGACGCCCTGGTCGCCCGCGGTGTCAGCAGTCGGAGCGGGCTGCGCAGCTTCGGTCGTCTCCTGGGCGAATGCCGGCGTGGTTGCGAATGCGCAGGCGGTTGCCAGCGCGATGAGCGAAGTCTGAGAGGTGCGGCGCATCGTCGTCTTTCTTGAAAAGCCAGCGGACGCGGCCCCGTTCAAGAAGTGCCCCGCCCCGATGCGTCTAGTGCCTCTACGTGTGCTTACATGCGAGTCAATGTGACGGGCGCGTTACGTGACATTTTCGCGCGCGTTGCGATGAATCCGCCACAGCGTTTTTAGAAGCTGAATTCCTCGTAAACATGAGAGAGATCGCCGTGCCAATCGCCATGGTAGCGATCGAGCAGGCGGTCGGCGAATGTCTTGCCGCTGGCGACCACGTCGCGCAGCGGATCGAGGAAGCCGCCCTCATTATCGCCTGCCGAATTGAGGTTCGCCCGCTCGGTGAGGCCGGCTGCCGCGATCTCCAGTACCTGCTGCGCAAGGTCACGGACGGTGCCGCCACCCGGCACCTCGGCATCGAGCGCCTGGCGCGGGACGGCATGGCGCAGCGCCTCGCGCTCCTCGATCGACCAATGTTTGCACAGGTCCCACGCTGCATCGAGCGCGCTCTGCGAATAGAGAAGGCCGACCCACAGCGCGGGGAGGGCGCAGATCCGGCCCCAGCGCCCGCCGTCCGCTCCGCGCATCTCGAGGAAGCTCTTCAGCCGCACTTCGGGGAAGGCGGTGGACAGATGGTCGGTGAAATCGGCGATCGTCGGCTTTTCACCCGGAAGCGCGGGCAGCTTGCCTTCAAGGAAGTCGCGGAAGCTTTGGCCGGCCGCGTCGATATATTGGCCGTCGCGGAAGACGAAATACATCGGCACGTCGAGCGCATAGTCGCAATATCGTTCGTAACCGAAGCTTTCGTCGAACACGAAGGGCAGCATGCCGGTACGGGCCGGGTCCGTGTCTTCCCAGATATGGCTTCGAAAGCTCTTGTAGCCGTTGGGCCTGCCTTCGGTGAACGGCGAATTCGCGAACAGGGCGGTCGCGACCGGCTGCAGCGCTAGTCCGACGCGGAATTTCTTTACCATGTCGGCTTCAGAACGATAGTCCAGATTAACCTGAATGGTACATGTGCGAAGCATCATGTCCAGGCCGAGGTTGCCGACTCTCGGCATGTGGCGAAGCATGATGCCGTAGCGGCCCTTCGGCATGATCGGCAGTTCGGAGCGCGCCTTGTCCGGCCACATGCCAAGGCCGAGGAAGCCAAGGCCCAGCCGGTCGCCGATCGCCTTTACCTGCTGGAGGTGCCGTCCACTCTCCGCGCAGCTTTCGTGCAGGTCGCGGAGCGGCGCTCCCGACAGCTCCAGCTGCCCGGCCGGTTCAAGGCTGATCGTGCCGTCCACGCC
This sequence comes from Sphingomonas caseinilytica, assembly GCF_023516455.1. Classification (GTDB taxonomy): domain Bacteria; phylum Pseudomonadota; class Alphaproteobacteria; order Sphingomonadales; family Sphingomonadaceae; genus Sphingomicrobium; species Sphingomicrobium caseinilyticum. The sequence continues at coordinate 866,911 of NZ_JAMGBA010000002.1, forward strand.
CGTCAGCGCGATGATCTTCCCGCCTTCCTCGACCGGCTGCCAGCCGAACTCGGTCAGGCCGACGAGGAGGTCGCGAATGCCGCCGGGCTCGTCCCAGCTGGGCGCGCGATGATCGTCGAGACGGTAGACAAATTTCTCATGCTCCGTCCCGATCCGCCATGCCTCGCGCGGCTTTTCCCCGCCCTGGAATACGGAAAGCAGATCGTCGCGGCTCTCGATCGGCGGGCTCGCCGACAGGTCGGTACGGGTCGTCATCGGCGACGCGTCTAGCCGGGAGCCGCAACCCGCGCCAGCACCTTCCGCTTAATGACCCAAGCAATGCCGCTTATCGCCAATCGCCGGCCGCCGACATCCACGCCGCGACCGCGGCCAAAGCCGCCGTTTCGGCGCGAAGGATGCGGGGTCCAAGACTGACGGCGGTCGTATTCCGCGCGGAACGGATTGTTGCGGCTTCCTCAGAAGTGAATCCGCCTTCAGGGCCGGTCAGGATCAGGGCAGGGCCGGCCTTGAACGTCACTGCCGCCTGTTCACCGCCTGTCTCGTCGGCGAAGTAGAGCGTGCGGCCCGTATCGCGCTGCTTGAGGAACGCATCGAGCCGCACCGGCTCGTCGATATCCGCCAGCGCGGTCCGGCCGCATTGCTCCGCCGCCTCGATGATGTGCGCACGCATCCGGTCGAGGTTCAGCTTGTCGACGATGGTCCTTTGGGTGACGACCGGCAGCAGGCGCGCGACACCGAGCTCCACGGCCTTCTCCACTAGCCAGTCGACGCGGCCTTTCTTGACCGGAGCGAAGGCAAGCCAAAGATCAGGCGCTGCTTCCTGCGGGCGGGTCGGCTCCGTGACCGATAGCGTCATGCGCTTCTTGCCCGCCTCGGCAATCTCGGCCAGCCATTCGCCGGACATGCCGTCGAAGACGAGCAGCCGGTCGCCTTCCTTCAGGCGCATGACATTGCCGAGATAATTGGCCTGCGCTGCGTCCAGGTTGACGCGTGCGCCAGCCTCGAGCGGAGTCTCGACATAAAGGCGCGGAAGGCTTTTCGGCGGCCAGGCGGGCGTAGCGGGCATTGGCGCTTCCTAGCCGAAGGCCTGGTGATAGGCGACGGTGCCGCTTGGCATGCCGCCACCAAAGGAAAGCCCCTGGAAATATTCGGGCGGTATCCCCGGAAAGGCGAGGCGCGCGACAGTCTGGAACCCGAAGCGCTGGTAATAGGCGGGTTCGCCGACGAGCACGCATCCCGCCGCACCCTCGTTCCGCAGCATCTCGAGACCGCTTCGGATCAGCCGCGAACCGATCCCGTCGCCTTGTCGATCTGGCAGCACCGCAACGGGGCCAAGGCCGAACCAGCCCAGGTCCGCGCCGTCGATGGTCACCGGGGAAAATGCGATATGGCCGACGAGCTCGCCCGCATCCTCGGCGACCAGCGAAATGTTCAGCGCCCCGGCCTCGCGAAGCCTTTCGACGATCGAGGCCTCCGTACCGTCGCGGTGCGGGGCGTTCAGAAACGCGGCTTCGATCACCGCAGCAATCGCGCCCTCGTCTCCGGGCCGCTCTGGTCGAATGTTCATGTCCTCATAATCGTCATTCCCGCGAAAGCGGGAACCCAGCGCGACAAAAAAACTGGGGCCCATGGCGAAAACCAGCACCGTTTGGGGAACGGTGCGTTTTCACCATTTCGCGGGGATGACGAAGAGGATTAAGTGGCCCCATGCCCATCGACCTTATCTGCCTCGATGCCGACGACACGCTTTGGCATAATATGCGCTTCTTCCACGCGACGCAGGACGCGCTGGTGCGGATGCTGGAGCCGTTCGCGGATGCCGGGATCGCGCGGTCATCGCTTGAGGCATGCGAGATCCGCAACCTCGGCCTGTTCGGCTACGGCGCCAAGGCTTTCACCCTGTCGATGATCGAAACCGCGCTGGATCTCAGTGGCGACGATGTTCCGGCGTCCGTGATCCGAGAGATTCTGGAGGCGGGGAAAGCGCTTCACGCCCATCCGGTAGAACTATTCGAGGGCACGGAGGAAACACTGACCGCATTGGCCGAGCGGGCCCGGTTGGTGCTGGTGACCAAGGGCGACCTGTTCCATCAGGAGGCCAAGCTCGCCGCCTCGGGGCTCGGCGACCTCTTCTCCGGCATTGAAATCGTCAGCGACAAGAAGCCGGAAACATTCACCGGCATTTTCGACCGCAACGCCGTGGAGCCCGGGAACGCGCTGATGGCAGGGGATTCAATGCGTTCCGACATCATCCCGGCACTCGAGGCCGGGGCATGGGCCGCCTACATCCCGCAGCCGCTCGGCTGGAGCCATGAGCAGCGACCGGCGCCAAGCGACAATCCCCGCTTCGTCGAGCTTCCGTCCTTGGCGGCTCTGGTCAACTGGCTCGACCGCGCCGAGGCTGCGTGACAGTCACGGACCTCGTCCCCGACAGCGAGCGAACTGGGCTTATCGGCGGATTGCCGCGTGCAATGCGGCCCTACGCTTCCTTGATGCGGCTCGACCGGCCGATCGGCACCTGGCTGCTATATTGGCCATGCGCGTGGAGCGTTGGACTGGCAGGAGTACGAGGCGAATGGACCTTATTCCTCTGGTTCCTGCTCGGGGCCTTCGCGATGCGTTCGGCGGGCTGTGTTTACAACGACATCGTCGACCGGGACCTGGACCGCCGGGTCGAGCGCACCCGGCTCCGCCCGCTGGCATCGGGACGTGTATCGCCAAGGGCGGCATGGGCGCTGACGATTGGTCTATCGCTGATCGGCCTCGTCGTGCTGCTGCAACTCCCTCGCGTCGCGCAGCTTGTCGCACTTCTCAGCATTCTCCCGGTCGCCGCTTATCCGTTCATGAAGCGGATCACCTGGTGGCCGCAGGCCTGGCTCGGATTGGTGTTCAGCTGGGGGGCGCTGGTTGGTTGGCCCGCGGTCACAGGCGAGTTTGCGCTTACTCCACTGCTCCTCTGGATCGGCAGCATTTTCTGGGTGATTGGCTACGACACCCTCTACGCCATCCAGGACATTGAGGATGACGAGCTTGTCGGCGTGAAATCCAGTGCCCGGGCGATGGGCGACAAGGCCAAGCTTGGCGTGGGCATTTGCTATGTCCTGGCACTTGCCGGCTGGTCCTCGGCCATCTGGACCGTACGGCCAGACTGGCTCGCGTTGCTTTCGCTGCTGCCCGCCGCGATCCACCTTGCGCAGCAGGTGGCCAGAATCGAACCGCGCGACGGTGCGGGGTCGCTCGCCCTGTTCCGGTCCAATCGCTTCGCCGGCCTGCTCCTTTTCATCGGCTTCCTTGTCGTCGGCTTGTCGTCGCTCGATTGAGGGCCTAGTCGCGCCCCATGCTCGATCTCCCCGCCGCCCGCGACCGCGCCGCGTCGCTTGTCGAACTCGCCAGAAAGAAGGGCGCCGACGCTGCTGACGCCGTTTACGTCGGTGACCGCTCTCAAGGCGTCAGCGTCCGGCTTGGCCAATTGGAGGACGTTCATCGCAGCGAAGGCGAGGAAATCGGCTTCCGCGTGTTCATCGGCAAGCGCAACGCGACGGTAGCCTCGTCCGATCTTTCCAAAGAAGCGATGCAGACCTTGGTCGAGCGTGCGCTGGCAATGGCCGCCGAAGCGCCGGAGGATCAATATGCCGGCCTGGCACCGGAAGAATTGCTGTTTCGCGGCGTTCCGGCCGACCTCGACCTCGACGATGGCGGAGATCCCGATCCGGCCGAGCTGCGCCAGCGAGCACTGGCCGCCGAGGATGCCGCGCGTGCCATTGAAGGCGTGACGAACAGCGGCGGCGCAGGCGCTTCCGCTTCGGCTTCGACCCTCGCCATCGCCAACAGCAACGGCTTCGCCGCGGCTACAAGGGCCACCGGCTACAGCAATTCGGTGAGCGTCGTCGCGGGTACGGGTTCGACGATGCAGCGCGACTACGCCTGGCATTCGGCGCGGCATCTGGCCGATCTGGAGGCAGCGGAGGAAATCGGCGACCGGGCCGCCCGACGCGCGGTTTCTCGCCTCAATCCGGTCAGCATCAAGGCTGGTGTCATGCCGGTCCTGTTCGATCCGCGCGTCGCGACCACGCTTCTCGGTCACTTCGTCGGCGCCATCAGCGGATCGGCGATCGCGCGGCAGACCAGCTTCCTTCTGGACGCGCTCGAAACGCAGGTTTTCGCGGAAGGAATCACCATCCACGATGATCCATTCCGTAAGCGCGGGCTACGCAGCCGGGCATTTGACGGCGAAGGCCTTCCCGTCCGCGCGATGAATCTGGTCGACGATGGCGTCCTCACCAGCTGGCTGGCAGACAGTGCATCCGCCCGGCAGCTCGGCATCCAGCCTACCGGACATGCTATCCGCGGAGTTTCCGGAAGCCCGGGTGCCGGACCTGCGAACCTTACCATTGCCGCCGGCCAGCGCAGCCGCGAAGACATGATCGCCGGCATCAAGAAGGGCGTTTTGATCACCGAACTTATCGGACAGGGGGTCAATGGGGTCACCGGCGACTATTCACGCGGCGCTGCGGGCTACCTCATCACCGACGGTGAAATCGGCCCGGCTATCGCGGAGATCACCGTCGCGTCCAACCTCAAGCAGATCTTCGCGACCCTTGAGCCGGCGAACGATCTGAGGCTGCGGCGAGGGATCGACAGTCCGACATTGCTGGTGCCGGAAATGACCGTAGCGAGCGCCTGACGCCGTTTGCCCCAGTCCCGGACTGGGAAATCCGTTGAATCGCCAATGGTTTGCAACTGGTAAATGATTCGATAACCTCCCCCGCGGGACGACTCAGTCGGGGGCAATCATGCGCAAGATCAATCAACTGCTTTGCTTTGCAGCGACCGTAACGATTCTGGGGGGAGCGACGCCGGCTTTTGCCAAGGCGGGCGACAAGATCGAGGGAAGCTATATCTGCGTCTTCAAGGAAGGCGCGGTCGGCAAGGACAAGGTGCGGGAACAGGCCGGCAAGGCTGCGGGCAACGGCGTAAAGCATGTCTATGCCAATGCCATTCGCGGATTCTCGGCCTCGGCGCCGGGCCTCACTGCGCAGTTGCTGCGGGGCAAGAACCCGAACATCGCCTATTGCGAGCAGGATCAGGAAGTGGAGGCGATCCAGTCTTCTGACCCGTTCGAGTTCCGCGTGCTCGGCAAGCCCCCAGCGCCCCAGCCATCAGGACAGACCACGCCGTGGGGGATTACGCGCGTCGGTGGCGGTGTGGGCGTTGAGACAAAGGTCGCCAATGCCAGGGCCTTCGTGATCGACACTGGTATCGACCTCACCCACCCGGACCTCAACACGACGTCCAACCTACACGCGAATTTCGTGGCTCGGGAAACATCGCCCAGCGATCTTCATGGGCATGGCACCCACGTTGCGGGAACGATCGCGGCGAAGGCCAATACGATCGGCGTCATCGGGGTAGTGCCGGGCGCTCAGGTAGTTGCCGTTCGTGTGCTCGACCGCCGTGGCAGCGGCACCAACTCCGGCGTCATTGCCGGTGTCGAATATGTCGCGTCCGTGGGGAGGGCCGGAGACGTCGCCAACATGAGCCTCGGCGGGGGCGTGTCTCAAGCCCTCGACGATGCGGTTCGAGGAGCCGCGAGTGTCGTGAAATTCGCGCTGGCCGCCGGCAATGAATCCGAGTCCGCGATGAACCACTCGCCTGCGCGGGCCGGCGGCGTCAGCAATACCGACAATGTCTATACGATCGCATCCTTTGCGCAGGGCGCGAGTGCAACCGACCTGGTCGATCCCTGGTCGAGCTTCTCCAATTACGGAAAGCCGCCGGTTTCGTTCGCTGAACCGGGATCGAGCATCCTGTCGACCTACAAGGGCGGCGGCTATGCAACCATGTCGGGAACGTCGATGGCCACGCCCCATTTCGCGGGCATTCTGCTCGCAGGCAGCAACGCCATCGATGGCCAGGCCGCGGATGGTCGTGGCGGTTCCTACGACATCGGCGTGGTCAAAGCACCGATACGTAAGTGAAACGGCGGTCAGTCGGCCGCCGGTTCAATCTTCGCTAATCCCAGTCTCATGATCTCGATCTTGGGGCAGTGATCCATGACGACCTTGAGGCCTGCCGCTTCGGCGCGGGCGGCGGCCTCCTCGTCGACGACGCCCAACTGCATCCAGACCGCCTTGGCGCCGATGGCGATGGCCTGGTCGACGATCGGGCCGACTTCCGAACTCCGTCGGAAAATGTCGACCATGTCGATCGGTTCGCCGATCTGATCCAGCTCCCGCCAGACATATTCGCCGTGGACATGTTCGCCGGTGATGGTCGGATTAACCGGAATTACGCGATATCCCTGATTTTGCAGGAATTTCATCACCCCATTGCTGGGGCGGTCCGGCCGGTCCGAAGCGCCGACCATGGCAATGGTCCGGACGGACTGCAGGAGGTCGGCGATATCCTGGGAATTGGTTAGCGGCACTTTCTTGAGACCTTTGCTGTGTCCGCCAACAATGCTCTAGGCCGAAACTTTCTCCAGTTCGGCCAATAATTTGATCGCGATGGCCGAAAATGCTTCGGCTGCCGGCCCTTCCCCTGCAGCCGGCGGGCGGCCAGCGTCCGATGCCTCGCGAAGGCTTGTCGACAAGGGCAGCCGTCCCAGGAAGGGCACGCCGAGCCTGGCCGCCGACGCCTCCGCGCCGCCCTGTCCGAACGGATCGCTGGCCTCGCCGCAATGGGGGCACTGATAGCCCGCCATATTCTCGATCAGCCCCAGCACGGGAACACTGGTCTTGCCGAACAGGTCTATGGCACGGGTCGCGTCGATCAGGGACAGGTCCTGGGGCGTCGACACGATCACGGCGCCGGCCGGACGCGCCTTCTGGACCAGCGACAGCTGCACGTCGCCGGTGCCGGGCGGCAGGTCGACGAGGATCAATTCAGCGTCGCCCCAGTCGCCCTCGACCAGCTGATTGAGCGCGCTCGATGCCATCGGCCCACGCCACGCCAATGCGGTATCGGCCGAGACCAGTTGCCCGACCGACAGCAGCCTGATGCCCTGCACTTCGACCGGGATCAGCTTCTCCTTCACCGCCTGCGGCTTTTCGCTGGTTCCAAACAGAGTGGGCTGCGAAGGGCCATAAATGTCCGCGTCGACGATGCCGACGCGCTTGCCCATGCGCGCCAGTGCGACGGCGAGGTTGGCGGTAAGGGTGGACTTGCCGACGCCGCCCTTGCCGGACCCGATGGCGATCAATGTGCGATGCGGCTTGGCCGCGGTCATCGCAACACGCGCTTCGGTAACGCCCGGTACGGCCAGCGCGGCCGCCTTCAGCTTCGCTTCCAGCGATTGCCTTTCCTCGGCGCCAAGCCCGCTGGCGTCTGCAACGATCGTCGCCACATTTCCCGTCAGCTTTCGCGACCGAATCCGCTCCGCTTCCGGCAGCTGATCGAGGGCGGTCAGGACGTCGTCATTAGTCATGGAGCGCGCCTTAGTCGCCTTTTCGACAGGCGGCACTGTTTTTCGGCGAAACCCCTCCTATTATGGGGCCATGACAATCTTTTCCGAATGGGGAGCACGGGGTCGCGCCCTTTTCAGCGACAGCAAGGGTCCCTGGGGCGCGCCGCCGGGATCCGGCGGAGGCGACGAGCCTCCTTCAGGCAATAGCCAAGGCGGCGGACCATGGGGCGAAGAACCGCGCCGTACCGGGCGGGGATCGGTGAGTTCGCTCGACGATTTCCTGAAGCGCAGCAAGGGTCGCTTTGGCGGACCAGGCGGCGGCAACTTCAATTTCGGTGGTCGGCCGGATCGTTCGCTATTCGGTTGGGCGGCGATCGCCGTCGCGCTGGTGTGGCTCCTGCTCACCACGATGCATCGGATCGCGCCCGAAGAGCGCGGCGTCGTCACCCGCTTCGGTCGCTACAGCCACACGCTTTCGCCGGGCATCGGCCTCACCTTGCCGTCCCCGATCGACCGGGTCGAAAAGGTCAATGTGGAGGAAATCCGCAACGAGGATATTGGTTCGGCCGCGGAAGAAACGCTGATGCTGACCGGCGATCAGAACATCATCGACATCGCCTATCAGGTCCGCTGGAACATCCGCGATCCCGAGCAATATCTCTACGAGCTAGCGACGCCGCAGGAAACGATCCGCCAGGTTGCCGAGAGCGCGATGCGACAGATCATATCCCAGGTCACCCTGCAGGATGCGATGGGCGCCGCTCGCGGATCCATCGAAACGCGCGTCCAGGAAGAAATGCAGCAGACGCTCGATGCCTATCAATCCGGCGTCGTGATCCAGGGTGTCGCGATCCGCCAGGCCGATCCGCCGGCTCAGGTAAATGAAGCGTTCAAGCAGGTTACTGCGGCCCAGCAGGCCGCCCAGAGCGACATCAACCAGGCCAATGCCTACGCCCTCCAGCTGCGCCAAATCGCGCAGGGCGAGGCGACGGCGTTCGACAAGGTCTATGAGCAGTACAAGCTTGCGCCGGAAGTGACCCGCCGCCGCATGTATTATGAAACGATGGAGCGAGTGTTGCGTAACGTCGACAAGACGATCGTCGAAACGCCCGGCGTAACGCCGTACCTGCCCTTGAACGAAGTCCGGCGCAGCCCGGCAGGAGCGCGCTGATGGACGCCCTTCGCCGTCACCCGATCGCCGCTGCCGCCTTTGGCTTCCTGCTGCTAGTCCTGTTGCTAAGCAGCGTGTCGATTGTCCCCGAAACTCGGCAGGGAATCATTGCCCAGTTCGGTAAGCCCGTACGGATTATCAATCGGTACAAAGAGGGCGACCAGTTCGGCGGAGTCGGCGCCGGCCTCGCAATCCGCATACCGTTCGTCGAAAATATCGTCTGGATCGACAAGCGCGTCCGCGACCTCGACATGGACAAGCAGCAGGTACTTTCGACCGACCAGCGCCGGTTGGAAGTCGACGCCTTCGCCCGTTACCGCGTCGTCGATCCGCTCCGCATGTATTTGGCGGCTCGGTCGGTCGACCGGGTTGAACTGGCATTGAAGCCGATCCTGGGCTCCCAGCTTCGCAACGAGCTTGGCAAGCGTCCGTTCGCCTCTCTCCTGTCGCCCGAGCGCGAGGGCGCGATGGAGAATATCCGTGGCGGACTCAATCGCGTTGCCCGGCAATATGGCGTCGAAATCGTTGATGTGCGCATCAAGAAGGCAGACCTGCCGAGCGGGTCGCCGCTCGACTCCGCATACGACCGGATGCGCACGGCGCGCGAGCAGGAGGCTCGTTCTATCCGTGCCGAGGGTCAAAAGCGCGCACAGATCATTCGTGCGGAGGCCGACGCTGAAGCTGCCCAGGTCTACGCCGCGGCCTTCGGCAAGGATCCGCAATTCTATGATTTCTACCGGGCGATGCAGTCCTACCAGACTACCTTCCTGCCGGAAGGTCAGGGCAAGGCGGGGCAAACCAACATCATTCTGTCGCCAAACAACGAATATCTGAAGGAATTCACTGGACGATAGGACCCGGTACTGTTCAATTCGCGTTCATGCGCTTGACCTAGCGTCGCTGCGTGCATCGCGAAGCCAAGCGAGGATGAGAATGAATTCGACGAAGGAGTTTCGACCCGTGCGCTACGCCTATGGGGTCGCCATGGCCCTGCTTTTGGGAGGTACCGCTTTTTCTGTCGCAACCGGCCAGGCCGGTGCGCAGGTGGCGCAGAATGCGCCGTCCGCCATCGTTCCGCGCGCCGGCGCGCCGGTGTCATTTGCGGACTTGGCGGCGAAGCTTGCGCCGGCGGTAGTCAACATCTCGACCAAGCAGCGGGTGCCCGTCCGGCGACAGGTCGATCCGTTTGAAGAATTCTTCCGCCGTTTCGGCGGGCAGTCGCCGCAGGGCCAGGGACAGGGACAGGGTCAAGGCCAAACGCCGGGGCAGGATTCGCCGCAGACCCGCGAAACCGGTTCGCTCGGCTCCGGCTTCATTATCTCGCCGGACGGCTACATCGTCACCAACAATCACCTGATCCAGGGTGTGGACGGTACAGGTACCGTCGACAGCGTGACCATCACCTTGTCCGACCGCCGCGAATTCCCGGCCCGGATCATCGGCCGTGACAGCGCTTCCGACCTCGCCTTGCTCAAGATCGAAGGCGCCGACCTTCCCTACGTCAATTGGGGCGATTCCACCCGGTCGCGGGTCGGCGACTGGGTGGTCGCGATCGGCAATCCCTATGGCCTTGGCGGAACCGTGACGGCCGGAATCATCTCCGCGCTGCATCGCGGAATCACCGGCATCGGCGCCTATGACCGCTACATCCAGACGGATGCCAGCATCAACATGGGCAACTCCGGCGGTCCGATGTTCGACATGGCTGGCAACGTCATCGGCATCAATTCGGCCCTGATCTCGCCGACCGGCGCAAGCGTCGGCATCGGCCTCGCCATTCCGGCGGAAGCTGCCAAGCCGGTCATCGAGGCGCTTCGCCGCGGCCAGCGTCCGGAGCGCGGCTATCTCGGTGTTTCACTGCAACCGCTCGACGAGAATATCGCGGGCGCCCTGAGCTTGCCGAAGGATCGTGGCGAACTGGTCCGCTCCGTTGTCCCGGGCGAAGCTGCGGCGAAAGCCGGGATCCAGCAGGGCGACGTCATCCTGAAGGTCGGCGGGCGCGATGTGACCCAGGACGAAACGGTCAGCTACCTGATCGCCAATTCGGGCGTTGGCAGCCGCGTGCCTCTGGAGATTGTCCGCGATGGCCGACGGCAGACCTTGCAGGTCCAGGTCGGGCAGCGCCCGACGGATGAGGAACTGGCCAAGCAGGCCGGCGGCGGCCAGGACCAGGAACAGGTGCTGGGCGAGGAAACGCCGGTTGCACCAGGCACGGCACTCGGCCTGTCGATGCAATCGCTCAACGAGCAGATCATCCGCGCGCTCAACCTTCCCACGGGCACGCGCGGCGTGGTCATCACCTCGATCGACCCGAGCAGCGACGCAGCCGAAAAGGGCATTCGCCGCGGCGACGTGATCATTTCGGTCAATCGCCAGCCTGTAAGCAGCCCGGCGCAAGTCCAGGCGGCGGTCGACGGTGCACGCCGCGCAGGGCGCAGCAGCGTCCTTCTACTGGTCAAACGCGGCCAGGCGCCGGAAGCCTTCGTGGGCGTCAACATTTCGGCTCGGTAAAGGTCCGGGTTGTTGACAGCTTCCCTTCGGCCTAGGCTTTCATTGCCTAGGCCGAAGGAGCGTGCTCCGTAGGCGTTTGAGCCGAAGGAGTGACTCGACCTGATGGCAAGCCAGTCTTCGACCAGTATCTTCATTGGTGCCGGCCCCGGTGGGGCCAATCCACAGCAGCTCGAGTTGAAGCGCGCCAACCGGCACGGACTCATCGCCGGCGCTACTGGTACGGGCAAGACCGTCACGCTGCAGGGGATCATCGAAGGCCTGTCTTCGGCCGGTGTCCCGACGTTCGTCTCCGACGTTAAGGGCGACCTCGCCGGCCTCTCGATGCCCGGCGCCGCCACCGCCAAGCCCCATGAAGCCTTCGCCGCCCGTGCGGCGGAAATCGGATATTCCGACTGGGCCTATGAAGGCTATCCGGCGCAATTCTGGGACCTGTTCGGGGAGCAGGGCCATCCGGTCCGCACCACCGTCAGCGAGATGGGGCCGTTGCTCCTGGCCCGCCTGATGAACCTCAACGAGGTTCAGGAAGGCGTCCTAACCATTGCCTTCCATGTCGCCGACAAGGAAGGGTTGATGATCCTCGACCTCGACGACCTGCAGGCAATGCTGGTCAATATCGGGGAGAGGGCGGACGAGCTGACCCTCGAATATGGCAATGTGTCGAAGCCGAGCGTCGGCGCGATCCAGCGCTCTCTGCTTCAACTGCGCGCCCAGGGCGGCGATCATTTCTTTGGTGAGCCTGCGCTCGATCTCGAGGATTTCCTGAAGCTCGACGAAAACGGCAAGGGGATCGTCAACATCCTCGCCGCGGACAAGCTGATGCAGAGCCCGCGGCTTTATTCGACCTTCCTGCTGTGGCTGCTGTCGGAACTGTTCGAGCTGCTTCCCGAGATCGGCGATCCGGACAAGCCCAAGCTCGGCTTCTTCTTCGACGAAGCGCACCTCCTGTTCGAAGATGCGCCGCCGGCGCTCCAGGAAAAGGTCGAGCAGGTCGTCCGGCTGATCCGGTCCAAGGGCGTCGGCGTCTATTTCATCACGCAGAATCCTATCGACATCCCCGACGATGTGGCGGGACAGCTCGGAAACCGTGTCCAGCATGCCTTGCGCGCCTTCACGCCGCGCGACCAGGCGGCCGTGAAATCGGCCGCCGAAACCTTCCGGCCCAATCCCGAAATCGACGTCACCAGCGCGATCACCGAACTGAAAGTGGGTGAGGCACTCGTTTCGCTGCTGATGCCGGACGGGGCGCCGACGCCGGTCGAACGAACCCTGATCAAGCCGCCGGCTTCCAGGGTCGGGCCCTTGACCCAGCAGGAACGGGCGATCCTGATCCAGACCGATGCGATCGGCGCCAAATATGACACGCTGCTCGACCGCGAGAGCGCCGAGGAGATTTTGAAGGCGAAGGGCGATGAAGCCGCCGCCGCCGCTGCCGCGACCAAGGCGCAGAATGATGCGGAGAAGGCGGCTGCGGAAGCAGCGCGGCTACAAGCCATCGCCGACAAGGAAGCCGCTCGCCAACGCGCCGCCACGGAGAAGGAAGAGGTACGCCAGCAGCGCGAAGCCGATCGGCTGGAAGCCCAGCGCCAGCGCGAACTGGAGCGCGAGGAAGCGCGCCGTGCCCGCGAGGCCGCAAAGCCCAGCATGGCTGACAAGATGATCCAGTCGGCCGGACGTTCAATCGCTTCATCCGTAGGCCGGCAGCTCGGCAATTCCTTGCTGCGCGGCATTTTTGGAGGTCTGCTTCGTGGCCGCTGATGCACCCTGCATGGATGTTCGGGACCTTGAACGGGACTGGCGCGACGCGCTCATCGATAAGGATGAGGCTGCGCTGCGCCGGCTGATCCACCCGCAATATAAGCTGGTGGGAATCCGCTCGACCGGCTCGGTTGCGGTCAATCTCGAACAGTGGATCGAGGCGCTGAAGCGAATGGATATCGCCAGCCTCGAGGTGAGGGTGATCGAATGCGTCGCCCTCGATAATGTGATCGTCGCGACGGTCGATGCCCAATGGAAGGTGCGTTACCTCGGGCAGGTCATCGACGAACGCGTTCTCCTGACCGATGTCTGGGTCAGGGTGGGCGATAGTTGGCAGGTAGTGCGGCGGCATAGTTCGCCGGTCCCGCCGGGGATCACTATCGGCGCCTGAGAATGGGCGCTGGCCCCAGCTCCGGTTGATTTTCCGTAAGGATCAGGCATTCTCTTCAAACGTTGATTGTCCGTGGAGGGGACGGGTATGATCACGTTTGTGCTGGCGCTCGCGTTGGCGGCGCCCAATCCTGCGTCAATCGACGCTCCACGCCATACGTTTCAGGCGTGCCTGAAGACGTTCGAAAGCAACCAGTCGAGAGCAAAGGTCGCGCCCGATGCCTATGCGACGGCGGTGAAATCCGCTTGTCCGACAGAGGCCCAGGCGCTGTCAGACGCGCTCGTCAAATTCGATACGGCGATGGGGACGAAGCGTCCCGCCGCGCTCGCCAATGCCGAGCGCGACGTCGACGATTATCGGCTGACCAGCGAGGAACGGTATCGCGACCTCAACGCGCCGCAATAGCGCGTTGAGCATGAGAGATTGTGCGGCTAGGCTTCCCTGATGGGAGTCCTGATCGCAGCGCTGCTGCTTGCCGCCACTGATGCGCCTCCGGTCACCGGTTTCTATCGTTCCAATCAGATGGAAGTGGGCGCGGCGCTCGAGCTCGATCCCGATGGCCGCTTCATGTACCAGCTCGATTATGGCGCCGTGTCCGAAGCGGCCGAAGGCACTTGGGTTTCCGATGGAGCAACAGTCTATCTGACGGCCACGCGAATGGAGGGTGCGTACAAGACGCATAACTTCAACCGCGAGCCGCTTAAAATCGATGGTGACCGCCTGCTGCTAGGCCGGTACGACACCGTCATCCGTTTCGAGCGGGAAGATTTGCCCGCTCCACCTGACAAGAAATGAGTGGAGGCGCTTGATGGCAACCGTGGCCGCACCAACGATGGGCATCAGGGAATTGACGCTTCGCGGCGTCATCCTCGGCGGCCTCATCACCCTGCTGTTCACGGCGGCCAACGTCTATCTTGGGCTCAGGCTCGGCCTCACCTTCGCCACGTCGATCCCGGCGGCGGTCATCTCCATGGCCGTGCTGCGCTATTTCCAGGGCGCGACGATCCAGGAAAACAACATCGTCCAGACGATCGCTTCGGCGGCCGGCACGCTTAGCGCGATCATCTTCGTGCTTCCCGGCCTGGTCATGGTCGGCTGGTGGACCGGCTTCCCCTTCTGGCTGTCGGTCGCGGTGATCGCCATCGGCGGCATCCTTGGCGTCATGTATTCCGTGCCGTTGCGGCGCGCGCTGGTGACAGGCTCCGATCTTCCATATCCCGAAGGCGTCGCGGCGGCCGAGGTGCTGAAGGTTGGCGCCGGCGTGGGCGGCGTCGAGGAGAATAAGCGCGGCCTTGCGGCGATCCTGATCAGCTCGCTGGTCGCGGCCGGCTATGCCATCCTCGCTCAGACCCGGATTCTTGCCGCCGACGCAGCCAAGACCTTCAAGTTCGGAGCCGGTGCGACGACCGTCTCCACCAGCCTGTCGATGGCGTTGATCGGTGTCGGCCACTTGGTCGGCCTTGGCGTCGGCATCGCCATGCTGGTCGGCATGATATTGAGCTGGTTCGTGCTGGTGCCCTGGCAAACCGGACTTGGCGGCGTCACAACCGCAGTCGATGTCGAGACGATCGTCGGGACGGTATTCCGGGAGAAGGTCCGCTTCATCGGCGCCGGAACCATCGGCGTCGCCGCGATCTGGACTCTGCTCAAGATCATCGGCCCGATCATCAAGGGCATCATGAGCGCCATCGCCGCCAATCGCGAACGCCGCGCAGGGCGGGGCGAAGGATTGGCGCTGACCGAACGTGATTTGCCGATCACCATCGTCGGCGGCGTCATCATCGCCTCGATGATCCCGATCTGGTTCCTGCTGGCCGCCTTTGCGCAATCCGGCCCGATCGCCGACGCGGCGGGCAGCACGCTCATCGTCACCATCGTCTACATATTGTTCGCTGGTGTCGTGATCGCGGCGGTCTGCGGTTATATGGCCGGCCTGATCGGTGCTTCGAACAGCCCGATTTCTGGTGTGGGCATCCTTGCCGTCCTCGGCATTTCACTGATCCTCGCCGCGCTGTTCCCAGCTGTGGACGCGACCGCGACGCAGAGCCTTGTCGCGTTCGCCCTGTTCGTGACCGCCATCGTGTTCGGCGTTGCGACCATCTCGAACGACAATCTTCAGGATTTGAAAACCGGCCAGCTGGTCGGAGCGACGCCATGGCGGCAGCAGTTCGCGCTGGTGCTGGGCGTCCTGTTCGGTGCGGTCGTCATCCCGCCGATCCTGACGCTTCTCAACGACGCATTCGGATTCCAGGGTGCTCCGGGCGCGGGCGAGAACGCTCTTGCCGCACCGCAAGCGGCCCTGATCTCCGCAATCGCGCAGGGCGTCCTTGGCGGGAACCTCGACTGGAACCTCATCGGCCTCGGCGCAGCGATCGGCATTGCCGCTTGCGCGATCGACGAGATATTGCGCGTGACCAAGCGCGGCATGCTCCCGCCGCTGGCGGTGGGCATGGGGATTTACCTGCCGATGGCCCTCACACTGCTGATCCCGGTCGGCGCTCTGATTGGCCACTTCTACGATCGGTGGGCCAAGACCGCGCCGAACCCGGCGTTCGCCGAACGGCTCGGCGTATTGATGGCCACCGGCCTCATCGTCGGAGAGTCGCTGTTCGGCGTTGCCTTCGCTGCGATCGTCGGCGCCACTGACAACTCCGCGCCGTTGGCACTGGTTGACGAATTCCAGTGGGCGGTCCCGCTCGGGCTCATCGTCTTCACCGGATCGATCCTCTGGCTCTACGCCAAGACCCGATCGGGTGCCGCGAAGCCGCTAGCGGCCTAGGACCTCGCGGCGAAGCGCGGCGGGCGGCAGCGGCGGCGCACCGCTCTCCGCCTTGCGGATCAGCTCGACGACCTTGCGATTGACGGGGGCATCGACGCCGAGCCGGTCGGCAAGCCGCACCAGTTCGCCATTGATATAATCCACCTCGGTCTTTCGCCCGGCGGCGAGGTCGTCGGCCATGGAGGATCGCGCCTTCTCGTCGATCTTCCACGCCTTCATGAAAAGGTTGCGGAACAGCCAGTCCGGCGATCCGATTACCGTGGGCAAAAGGGCCGGGCCCACCGCGCCGACCTTGGCGGGTTCGATGCCGGCCCGCTTCAACAGTTTGACGCCCTCGCGCTGGGAGGCCGCCACCACCCGGCGATAATCGCGCTGTAGAAGCTGTTCGACCAACGGCCGTCCCGAAAGTGCATTCACGGCATTGTTGAGATTGATGAGCAACTTGCCCCACGCAATCCCAAGCATGTCGTCCGACAGGTTCAAGGTGGCCGGGGAGGTGCCGATCGCCTTGGCCAGCGCCTGCGTTACCGGCATGTCCCCGGCATAAAGATCCCCGGCAACACCCTTGTGGAAGCGTCCATCGCCCAGATAGGCGACGTTGTAGGGCACCATTCCTCGAACGACGATAAAGCGATCCGCCAATTGCCGCTCTAGCACCTCGACGTTGCTGATGCCGTTCTGGAAGCTGATTACGGTGGTGCCCGGCCGTCCATGGGCGGCGATTTCCTTCGCCGCTTCCTCCGTCGCACCGCTCTTGACGCAAAGCGCGATAACATCCGCATCGGCAAGCGCGTCCGGATCGACCCGGTAATCGACTTCATCGGGCGCGAATGACTTTTGCCAGCCGTTATAGTCGCTGACCGTCATCCCGTTTCGGCGGATGTCGTCCGCGAAACCCTTGCGCCCGATAAAGCGGACATCCAGCCCCGCGGCCTGCCAGCATCCGCCGACAAAGCAGCCGATCGAGCCGGCCCCGAACATGGCGACCTTGGTCAGCCGCGGCCCCGATAGGAACTGACACCCTGTTCAGGCAGCCACAGCCCCTTGGGCGGCTCGCCCGATTGCCAGAAGACATCGATCGGCATCCCGCCGCGCGGATACCAATAACCGCCGATGCGGAGCCACTGCGGCTTCATCTCTTCGAACAGGCGCTGGCCGATGCCGACCGTCACATCCTCGTGGAACCCGCAATGGTTGCGGAACGAGCCGAGGAACAGCTTGAGGCTCTTCGACTCCACGATCGTTTCCGCGGGCGCATAATCGATCACGAGATGGGCGAAGTCGGGCTGCCCGGTGACCGGGCACAGCGAAGTGAACTCCGGCGCGGCGAAGCGCACCAGGTAGAGCGACCCGGCGCGCGGATTCGGCACATAATCGAGTTCGGCCACGTCGGGAGAAGAAGGTAGGGCGCTGGCCTGGCCCAGATGTTTCGGTGTAGTCGACATGGCGCGCCTCTTACGCCGCACTCACGCATTCCGGCAACGCCCAGTCGATCGGCGCCATCCCGTGGCTTTCGAGGAATGCATTGGCCTTGGAGAAATGCCTGCAGCCAAGGAAGCCGCTGTGGGCCGACAGCGGCGAAGGGTGGGGAGCCTTCAGCACGAGGTGGCGGGACTGGTCGACGAACGCTGCCTTCTTCTGCGCATAGCTGCCCCACAGCATGAAGACGACCGGCTGCTCCTTCGCATTCACCAGCCGGATCACCGCATCGGTAAACCGCTCCCACCCCTGGTCGCGGTGCGATGCGGCAAGGCCCATCTCCACGGTCAGGACGCTGTTGAGCAGCAGCACGCCCTGCTTCGCCCAATGCTCCAGAAATCCATGTGCAGGCCGGCGGATACCGAGATCGCTTTCCAACTCCTTGTAGATGTTGACCAGGCTCGGCGGCGGCCGGACCCCCTCAGGGACCGAAAAGCACAGGCCGTGCGCCTGCCCCGGCCCATGATAGGGATCCTGGCCGAGTATCACGACCTTGACCTCATCGAGCGGCGTCAGGTCGAGCGCTCGAAACCAATTGGCGCCCGCCGGGAAGATGCGCTTCCCTGCCTCGCGCTCGGCCATCAGAAACTGCTTCAGTTCGCCCATATAGGGCTGGTCGAACTCCGCCTGCAGCGGGGTGAGCCAGTTCGGGTGAAGCTTTACGTCGCTCATACCGTCGTCATTGCGAGCGCCGGAGGCGCGTGGCAATCCAGCAAATTGAACTGGATCGCTTCGCTCCGCTCACAATGACGGGAGAGAAACTATGGACTCGCTGGTTTCCACCGAATGGCTGGCGCGCAACCTCGGCGCAGCCGACCTCGCGATCGTCGATTCCAGCGCCTTCATGCCGAACGACGGCCGCGACGGAGGGGCGGAATTCCTTGAATCTCACATTCCGGGCGCGCGGTTCCTGGATATCAACCGGGTTTCGGACCGCTCGAACCCCGCGCCGCACATGTTGCCCTCGGCGGAAGATTTCGGCCGGGCGATGGCGGAACTCGGCGTTGGAAGGGACGACCGCATCGTCGTTTATGACAATTCGCCGCTTCGGACTGCGGCGCGCGGATGGTTCATGCTCCGTCATTTCGGCGCGGATCAGGTCGCGATCCTCGACGGCGGCTTCCAGAAATGGCGTTCCGAAGGGCGGCCGATCGAAGCCGGCGAGGCTTCGCCGCGCCAAGCCCGCTTCGATACTGAGGTCAGGAGTGGGGAGGTGGTGACGAAGGAGCAGATCCTTGCCGGCGTCGGCGCTCCAATCCTTGATGCCCGAGGGAAGGCCCGTTTCGAGGGCAGCGAACCCGATCCCCGGCCCAATGTCGGCACGGGCCATATTCCCGGCTCGAAGAACCTGCCCTTCGCGTCGCTATATCGCGAGGACGGTACGTTGAAGTCCGATGAGGAACTGCGTGCGGCGTTTGAACAGCTTCGGGTAGATCCGACCCAGGATTTCATCGCTACCTGCGGTTCAGGAGTAACCGCCAACTCGCTGATCTTCGCGGCTCAGCGTCTCGGCTGCCGGCGAGGCAAGCTCTACGATGGCAGTTGGAGCGAATGGGGCGCCGATCCGTCTACGCCCAAGGAGCAAGGCCCAGCCTAGAGGCTGAACAGCAGGTCGATCGAATTGACGCCGTCACGCAGTTCGCGCTTCAACCGTTCGAGCGTCGCGGCATGCGGCTCGCCGCCATTGTCGTGCAGCCTTGCAAGCGCCTCGAGGCCCGCCGCTGCCGCGGCGGCAGTCCGCGTCGACCGCGCATCATAGACGCGCTGCCTCGCTGCAGACGCTCCCGGCCAGGCCGCTGCCAGCTTGGCCTCGGCCATGCTGTCCGATGGCGCTTCCCCCGAAAACTGCTCGACGCAGGCCAGCGCCTGGCGAATCGACGCCAACCGCGCGACTGCCTCCGCATATGGCCCGGCATGCCCGCCGATAGCCTCGGCGGCGTCCACTTCCGATGCCTCGTCGGCCGATTCGGGTATGAAATGAATCATGCCCGACCGTTTGCCACGGTCGGGTAAATCTTCGGTAAATCAGCAAAACCGATTAAGCTGCGGTCGCTGCCTCGATGTCACGGAGGATCCAGCCGCGCTGCGGGATCGTCTCGATGAATTCCGCTCCGCCGCTGGCCGAACGAAGCTTCTTCCGAAGCTTGGAGATGAACACGTCGATGATCTTCGGCTGCGGCTGGTCGTCGGCGCGCCGGTAGAGATGCTTCAGCAGCATCTGCCGGGTGACGACGTTGTTGCGGGCGAACGCCAGCAGCTCGAGCACGCGATATTCCATCTCGGTGATTCCGATCGGATGACCGTCGATGCGGATGAGGCGCTGGATCGGGTCGACCGCGAGCCGGCCGCCGCACAGCGTCTCCGGCAGTTCGCTGCCGCTCGCCTTGAGGCTCGCCAGAAGCCGCGATGCCGCTTCTTCATTATCCTCGGGGCTCAGCGAAACCGGCGATCCAAGGATAAGCTGCTGGACCTCGGCAAGCGCCTGGTGCGCTTCCTCGACCAGCCGGCTGCCTTCCTCGAACCGGCGGCGCGAGCGATCAAGCAATGCCTCGATTTCGACGAGGCGCGTAGACAGGTTATCCGAACTCATGCTCCCCCTTTCGCCGCTTACTGCGGCGTCTGGGCCGAAGCGGTTTCGCTGTCGGCGGGTTGGGCGGCGATGATCGCCTGGGTCGACTGACCCTTGTCGAGGACCTTGGTCTCCGGATCGCCGGCGGTCGAGCGGATGCCGATAGCGGCACGATCGCGGCCGGCGCGCTCAAGTACCGACGTCTCGGTCGAGCTGCGCGGTGCCGGGCCGCCGAACAGTGCTTCGATCGCCTGGGTCTGCGCATCCTGCGCCGACATGCTGACGGTGCCGGCGACCGGCGGGGTCAGCGAATAGTCGGGCGGGATCACCAGCGGCGCGTTGCGGGCGACGGCGAATTCGTCGAGCGACTTCTGCTTCGGCCCGAAGGCGCCGCAGCCGGCAAGCAGGATCGCCGGTGCCAGGACGAAGAGGTACTTACGCATGTTCATTCATTCCTTCAGGCGCCTTGTCGCGGATGAGAAAGGCGCGGAGCAGCAAGATCACGACGCCGATGCTAATCGCCGCGTCGCCGACATTAAAGACATAAAACGGCCTGAACGTGCCAAAATGGAGGTCGAGGAAGTCTACCACATATCCGTAGCGCGTCCGATCGACGATATTGCCCAGCGCTCCGCCCAATACCATTGCCAGCGCAAGCTGGTCGCCGCGGGCCTCTTCCTTGCGAATCCATACAGCGACTCCGACCGCGATCGCGGCGGTGACGGCGACCAGGATCCAGCGGTGAGTCTCGTTCTGCGCCTGGGCGATTCCAAGGCTGATCCCGCGATTCTCGACCCAGGTGAAATCGAAGAAGGGGAGCAGCTGGATGTTCTGCACCGCCTCAAGGTTCAGCGGCCCGATGATGTACCATTTGCTGATCTGGTCGACGGCGAAGATCAGCAGCGCAAACAGGTATGCAGTAGTACGCTTATCCATTCACGACTTCCTCGCAACGCGCACACAGGTCGCCGTCCTCGACGACTTCTGGCAGGAGCCGCCAGCAACGGCCGCATTTGTGATAGCTGGACTTGGCCACGGACAGCTCATTGCCCCGACTGACTGACGACACAATGAACAGTTCCGCAAGCAATGCCGGGGCGGCATCGCTGGCCACCGTAACCGCAGCTTCCAGGCTTGATCCCACCACCTTCTCGCGGCGCAGCGGCTCGATCGCTTCGGTCACGCTTTCGCGAAGCTGGCGAAGTTCGGCCCAGCGGGCCTCCAGCGCCGTGTCTTCCCGCCATTCGGTGTCGATCAACGGCCATTCCAGCAGGTGGACGCTACCTTCTTCCGGATAACGCGTGCCCCACACTTCCTCCGCCGTGAACACCAGCACCGGCGCGGCCCAGCGGACCAGCGCATGGAACAGCGTGTCGAGCACCGTCCGATAGGCGCGTCGCCTGGGATCGCTCGGGGCGTCGCAATAGAGGCAGTCCTTGCGGATATCGAAGTAGAAGGCGCTGAGGTCGTTATTCGCGAAGTCCGTCAGCGCGCGGGTGTAATCGTTGAAGTCGTAATCGCTGACCGCTTTTCTGAGCCGCGCATCGAGCTCGGACGTCAGCGCCAGCATATAGCGTTCAAGCTCGGGCATCTCGGCGACCGGCAGCCGCTCTTCCTCCGTGAACCCGTCCAGCGCGCCGAGCAGGTAGCGGAACGTATTGCGCAGCTTGCGATACTGGTCGCCGACGCCGGCCAGGATTTCCTTGCCGATGCGGTGGTCCTCGGTGAAGTCGACCGACAGCGCCCACAGCCGCAAAATGTCCGCCCCATAATCGCGCATCAGGTCCAGCGGGCTGATCGTATTGCCAAGGCTCTTGGACATTTTCATGCCCTTGGAATCCATGGTGAAGCCATGGGTCAGCACCTGGTCGTAAGGCGCCCGACCCCGAGTGCCGCAGCTTTGCAGCAGCGACGACTGGAACCAGCCTCGATGCTGGTCGCTGCCTTCCAGATACAGGTCGGCGGGCCAGCGCTGCTCCGGCCAGTGCCCGCTTTCCAAGGTGAACACATGGGTGCAGCCACTGTCGAACCAGACATCGAGGATGTCGGTCACTTGCTCATAATCGTCGGCGTTATAAGCGTTGCCGAGGTATTCCTGGGCGCGGTTCTCTTCCCACGCGTCGACGCCCTCGGCCCGAACCGCGGCCACGATCCGCTCGTTGACCTCATGGTCGACCAGCAGCCTGCCGGTCTTCTTCTCGACGAACACGGCGATCGGAACGCCCCAGGCGCGCTGGCGGGACAGCACCCAGTCCGGGCGGTCCTCAACCATCGATCCGATACGATTGCGGCCCTTTTCGGGGACGAAGCGGGTCTCGCTGATCGCCTTCAGCGCGAGGCCGCGCAGGGTTGCGGTCTCGTCGGCAACATGCTGCTCGGGATCGAGCAGCGCACCGCCCTCATTTTCCCAGCGCTTCTCGGCCTTCGACTTCAAGTGATGGAGCCCCAGCGGCTTGTCCATCGCCACGAACCACTGCGGCGTGCAGCGGTAGATGACCTTGGCCTTGGACCGCCAGCTGTGCGGATAGCTGTGCTGGTAGTCATAGCTTGCCGCGAGCAGCGCCCCGGCGTCGCGCAGGTCGTTGTTGATCGGGCCATCCGGCGCGTTGAACTTGGGATTGATGACACTTCCCTGGCCACCCAGCCACAGCCAGTCGGACCGATACTTGCCGTCGCCCTCGACCGCAAAGACCGGGTCGATCCCGTTCGCCTTGCATAGTTCGAAATCGTCTTCGCCATGGTCAGGCGCCATGTGGACCAGCCCGGTACCGCTGTCCGTGGTGACGAACTCGCCCGGCAGGAACGGACGGGGTCGCGCGAAGAAATCGCCGAGATTGTGCATCGGGTGCCGGGCCACCGAGCCGGCAAGGTCGGTGCCCTTGTACGTCCCAAGCGCGTGTTCTTTAATATCGAACGGCTCGGTCAGTCCTTCGGCATGTGGGCCCATTCCGGTACGTTCGAAAAAGCCTGCGAGCAGCTCGGTAGCGACGAGGAACTTCCGGCCGTCAGGTTCCGGTGCGCGATACAGGTGATATTCTACCTCCGGACCGTAGGCGATGCCTTGGTTGACCGGAATCGTCCACGGTGTCGTCGTCCAGACGACTGCATAGGCGCCGACCAGTTCCGGGATCGGACTTTCGACGATCTCGAACGCCACATCGATCTGGGTCGAGGTGATGTCTTCATATTCTATCTCGGCTTCGGCCAGCGCGGTCTTCTCGACCGGCGACCACATCACCGGCTTGGCGCCGCGATACAGCTGGCCGCTCTCCGCGAACTTGTAGAGCTCGGAGACGATCGTCCCCTCGGCTTCGAAGTTCATGGTGAGGTAGGGCTGGTCCCACTGGCCAGTGATTCCGAGCCGCTGGAACTGCTCGGTCTGGACCGTCACCCAATGCTCCGCATAGGCGCGGCACTCGGCCCGGAACTCCTTGATCGGCACCTCGTCCTTGTTGAGCTTTTTCTTGCGATACTGCTCCTCGATCTTCCATTCGATCGGCAGGCCGTGGCAGTCCCAGCCGGGCACATAGGGCGCGTCCTTCCCCAGCAGCGTCTGGGTGCGGACGACCATGTCCTTCAACGTCTTGTTGAGCGCATGGCCGATGTGGATGTCGCCGTTGGCGTAGGGCGGGCCATCGTGGAAGATGAACTTCTCGCGCCCCTCGCGGTGCGCACGAACCTGCTCGTAAAGGCCGCTCTCCTGCCATTTGGCAAGGATGACGGGCTCCTTCTGCGGAAGGCCGGCCTTCATCGGAAAGTCGGTCTTGGGCAGGAAGACGGTGGACCTGTAGTCGGGTTTCACGGGCGTATCAGGCTTATCAGACATCGCGCGCGGCATTAGCGGGCGGTTTGCCGCTTGCAAACCTTTCCGTCATTGCGAGGAGCGCAGCGACGCGGCAATCCAGCCTGGATTGCTTCGCTACGCTCGCAATGACGGCATTAGCAACCGCCTCGCCTCTCTCGCATCCGCATCCATCTGCGCCTTCAGCGCATCGAGGCTATCGAACTTCATTTCAGGCCGCAGATAATGGTGAAGCGCGATCTCGATCGTGCGCCCGTACAGGTCGCCGTCGAAATCGAACAGCACCGCTTCCAGCAATTCGGTAGGCGGATCAAAAGTCGGCCGGACGCCAAGGTTTGCGACGCCCGCATGCTCGCTGCCGTTATCCAGCGTCACGCGCACCGCATAGATGCCGTACTTGGGTCGAAGATATTTGCCGAGTTCCACATTGGCCGTCGGCCAGCCAAGATCGCGGCCGCGCTTGTCGCCATGGATGACGGTGCCCTGGATCGCGAACGGTCGGGTGAGCATCTTTGTCGCGGCTCCGGGATCGCCCGCCTGCAGCGCTTCGCGGACCCGGCCGGACGAGATGCGCACGCCGTCGATCAGCACGGCTTCCACCGTCTCTGCACCGATTCCATATGTGGCGCCTTGCACCCGAAGCACCTCGGCATTGCCACCTCGGCCCTTGCCGAAGGTGAAGTCCTCGCCCGTGACGACTCCCGCGGCGCCGAAGCGATCAGCCAAAATCCCGGCGACGAAATCCTCGGCTGTCGTACTGGCCAGCTCGGCGCCGAAGTTGAACACCAGCATCGCGTCCGCGCCCGCCTGGGCGAACAGCCGCTCGCGCTGGTCCAGCGTGGTCAACCGGAATGGCGGGGTATCCGGCCTGAAGTGGCGAACCGGGTGCGGATCGAAGGTTGCGACGATGACCGGCCGCCGCTCGTGGGCACCGCGCTGCACCGCCCTGCCGACCACCGCCTGGTGACCGAGGTGAAAGCCATCGAAATTGCCAAGCGCGATGATCGCGCCGCGAAGCTCGTCGGGGATCGGCTGGTCATGGAACAGGCGCTGCATCGCCGCTTGCCCTAATGGCTAGCGCTTTCGGCGGCAATCTTGGGGAAAATCCTGTCCTACAGGGTACGCGATCTGGCATGGACAACGCTCGCTGCTCTTTCTTATCGTCCGCAACCTGTCGAGTTTCCATTCGGATTGCCGTAAGGTCACTAAGGTCGCACGAAATGGCCTATGTCCTTGAGACATTTGTGACCTTAAGGGCCAACGGGTCGCTTGACTCTCTTCGGGGCCACTCCTACATGCCCGCCATCCCGTTTCACCGGTTGACCGGCGGCGCATTCGTGCGCGCGCCGTTTTTCCATTGGAGCGGGTCAACGCTTTGAGATGGGATAGTCGGGTGCCCGCTGTCCTGTGGAGCTAGGAGAATATCGTTCATGGCACGTATTGCGGGCGTCAACCTGCCCACCAACAAGCGCGTTGTTATCGCGCTCCAGTATATCCACGGCATTGGCCAGGCCAAAGCCAAGGAAATCACCGAGAAGCTGTCGATCGCTCCGGAACGCCGCGTTCAGGACCTGACGGACCAGGAAGTGCTGCACATCCGTGAAGCAATCGATGCCGGATACACCGTCGAGGGTGACCTTCGTCGTGAGACGGCGATGAACATCAAGCGTTTGATGGACCTCGCCTGCTATCGCGGCCTGCGTCACCGCAAGGGCCTGCCGGTCCGCGGCCAGCGCACGCACACCAATGCGCGCACTCGCAAGGGCAAGGCCAAGCCGATCGCCGGCAAGAAGAAGTAAGCTCGAAGTGAGTGACCGCGTGGGACGCGGTTGCGAGACCGAGCTCAGCTAAAGATTTAGGGATTTCCTATGGCACAAGCACCACAGCGCATTCGCCGCCGCGAGCGCAAGAACATCACTTCTGGCGTCGCGCATGTGAACGCCAGCTTCAACAACACCATGATCACCATCACCGACGCGCAGGGCAATGCGATTGCCTGGTCCAGCGCCGGCATGATGGGCTTCAAGGGCAGCCGTAAGTCCACTCCGTACGCGGCACAGGTCGCGGCGGAAGACGCAGGCCGCAAGGCCGCCGAGCATGGCGTCCGCACCCTCGAAGTCGAAGTGAAGGGCCCGGGTTCGGGCCGCGAGAGCGCGCTTCGCGCACTCCAGGCGGTCGGTTTCCAGATCACGTCCATCCGCGACGTGACCCCGATCCCGCACAACGGCGTCCGCCCGTCCAAGCGCCGCCGCGTCTGACCGTTTCGCCCGAACTCATCCTTCGGGCGAGTGGTTGGAAAGAAAGTAGTTCAAAATCAGGAGTTTAGCGGGACGCCGCGACTCCGCACTGCCAAGGAAGAAACATGGCCGTCAACGCAAAGAACTGGCAGGAACTCAAGAAGCCGAACGCTCTGGAGCGCAAGCCCGGCACCGACGTTCGCCGCAAGGCGGTGTTCGTGGCCGAGCCGCTGGAGCGCGGTTTCGGCATGACGCTCGGCAACAGCCTGCGCCGCGTGCTCCTGAGCTCGCTGCAGGGCGCCGCCGTCACCTCGATCAAGATCGAAGGCGTGCTTCATGAGTTCTCGAGCCTCGCAGGGGTTCGCGAGGACGTTACCGACATCATCCTCAACGTGAAGCAGATCGCGCTGAAGATGGAAGGCGAAGGCCCGAAGCGGCTTCAGCTGTCGGCCACTGGCCCGGGCGAAGTCACCGCCGGCCAGATCGCCACCACCGGCGACATCGAAGTCACCAATCCGGAACTGGTCATCTGCCACCTGGACGATGGCGCGACGCTCAACATGGAGCTGACCGCGGACGTCGGTAAGGGCTATGTCCCGGCCGCCGCCAACCGTCCGGCCGATGCGCCGATCGGCCTGATCCCGGTTGACGCTCTCTACGGTCCGGTCCGCCAGGTCGCCTACAAGGTGGAAAACACCCGCGTCGGCCAGGAACTGGACTATGACAAGCTGACCCTGACCATCGAGACTGACGGCACGATCACGCCGGAAGACTCGCTGGGCTACGCCGCCAAGATCCTTCAGGACCAGCTGCAGCTGTTCGTCCACTTCGACGACAGCCAGATCCGCATGGCTCCGGCCGCCGGCGTGGTTGGCACCGCTGGTGTCCCGGGAGCACCGGAAGGCGCAACCACCGACACCAACCAGCTCAACCGCTACCTCCTCAAGAAGGTCGATGAGCTGGAACTGTCGGTCCGCAGCGCCAACTGCCTGAAGAACGACAACATCATCTACATCGGCGACCTGGTCCAGAAGACCGAGGCCGAGATGCTCCGCACGCCGAACTTCGGCCGCAAGAGCCTCAACGAGATCAAGGAAGTCCTTGCCTCGATGGGCCTGCGCCTCGGCATGGACATCCCAGGCTGGCCGCCGGAAAACATCGAAGAGATGGCCAAGAAGCTCGAACAAGAGCTCCTGGGTTAAAGCCCAGCCGCTTTTTCAGTTTGCGTAAAGAAGGGTCGTGGCGAAAGCCGCGGCCCTTTTTGCTTGGGCTCCGGTGACAGGGCGGGCCTCGCATCGGACAGGCCGAGCGCCCGCGTCCAACTGCCACTCGTTCATTACCTTTCCCCGAAGATCGAGGAGTGTACGAGTATGAAACTCATTCTTGCGGCCATCGCCGCTGCCGGCCTAGCCGCGCCCGCCATGTCACAGGGCGTGGGCGGAATCATCCTGACAAACACCGAATTCCAGGGTGGATTCAGCAACAACGGCCAATGCACCGCTGCGCTCGCCAAGGTGCGCAACAAGCAGCGGCTCGACGCGTCCCTGCGCGGCGAAGCCTATCGCAGCCTGTCCGCTTCGGCCTTCCAGAAGGCCAGCCTTCGCACGACCCGATGCGAACGGATCGACGGGCGCCATCGTGTTGTGTTCTATGCCGACGGCTTTCCGGGGTAACCGGACGCCATGAATCAGAAGGCCCGCGGCAATCGCTGCGGGCCTTTGCTATTCCGGTCTTAGCGGACGGTCAGGCCATTTCTCTGAAGCAATAGGCGCCAGCCGTGCGATGGGCCTGCGCCATTTCCGCGTCGCTGAACGGAAGCGGCGCCTTCAATGCCTTCAGATGCTGGAGATAGGTCTCGACCAATTGGAGCCGGCGAAAGCGCGCGGCTTCGGTGACGGCGCGCGACGCGGCAGCCATCTCCTCATAGGCGCGGCGTCGATAATAGCGAATGTCAGACTCCACGGCCGTCCCCTCCCAAAGAACAGTCGCCTCGTTAACGCACGAGTCGGAGCGCGCAATTTAACGGATGCTTGCCCAACGTCGAGTCCGGACGCTTAACCAGCCACTGCTTGGCGTGGGCTTGCGCGGAAACCGACAACGCAAAGAACCAGCATCGCCAAGTTCGCCGCGAAGTCGAGCATCATCCACTCGTTGAACAGCGGCACGACGAAGACGAACCAATAGTTGAACCAGAAGAACGGGAGCAGCGCCAAGCCGTAGGCCAGGAAGGTGGCCCGGGTGAACCGGCTGAAGGCGGCGAAAATTCCGGCCAGCATCGCTTGCGCCCCGAAACAGCCCATCATCACCGCAGAGGTCGCAGTGCCATGGTAATGTTCGGGCCGGAAGGTCAGTCGCTCGACCATTTGCGGGAAGAACAGGCACCAGGCACCCAGGACAAGGAACGGTACGGCGATGAGCCGTTGCGCGACGATCGGGGTCATTGCGCGCGGCTAAAAACGGTGCCGTGAACCATTGCCTTGCCTGACGCGCCATGCGGCCAGTCGGGGCGATCGAACTGGATGCCGCCGCCGGTCCCGAACCGCTCGTCCAGGGCAAGCTGGCCGGTTTCCTGGTCGAACTTCAGCATAGCCAGCCAGCTATCGACCATGCCGGTGACAACGACGCGGTCGCTATTCCGGTCCGCGGCAATCCAGTGGGGCACGTGGAAGCCATGGGGCATCGTCAGCCTTGATACCTCGACCGGCTTATCGGGATTGCTGGTATCGAGGACGACCAGGCCGTTAATGGCGCCGACCGTCTGGATCCAGTATTTGCCGACGACGAGCGGGACCGCGCACATGTCGTGTAGGCCCGGGCCTGACGGAAAGGCGTGCACTTGCCTGGCGGTGGGCTTCGCGGAGGTGATCCCGTCGATCTTGAACAGGCCGCAGGTGAAGGTGTTCACATAGACGCTTCCGTCGGCGAGCAGGCGCGGCTCCGCCGGGAAGATATTGTGCTTGCCCTTGTCGCCGTCCGGAAGCGCGACGCTGGCCAGCAGCTGCAATTCGCTCAGCGACCAGACCTGGACGTGGCTGGTATCCGGGCTCTTCCAGCTTGGTCCCATGCCCATATCGGTGCTGGTGGTGATGACGCGGTCGGCGGCCGGTGCGATTGCCAGGCTGTAGGGCCAGTTGATCGCGGTTGGAATGTCGGGCGTGGCGGAAGGCGTCGCGCGGACCAATTGACCACGCTCGTCGAGTTCGACGAGCCCGCCGGGCGGGGCATATTTGTCGCCGATCGACTGGAAGGTGACGAGCGTGTTCCCGCTCGGCAAGCGGGCAAAGCTGTGCGGATAGCTATACTGACCGGCGCGCTTGAAATCGGCCGCGACACGCGGTTTCAGCGGGTCGGCGATGTCCAGGACGAAACTGTGGCTCGCCTTCCAGCCGTTGGCGAACAAGGTCGTGCCCGGCGGCGTTTCATATTCGATGTGATGCGGCATCGTCGCCTTGGTGCCAGTCGGCGCGGTAGCAACGACCTTGCCATAGCTCGCACTTGCCGGATCGGCATCGATGACCGCGAGAAAGTCGCTGTCCTTCTCATCCGCATCGCCTGCCCAGGCGTAGAGATATTGCGCCGGTCTTGTCGTTTCTGCAGCCGCAGCAGCACCGCTGAAACCCGCCAAAAAAATAGCTGAAATTACTAGTGCAGCGTTCGCCATGGCCTGCCCCTCACGGCTGTGGAAAATTCGCTGGCGTCGAGGCTGGTCCCGGGAGGGGCACTAGTCAAGGTAAGCGAGCCGTCCGGCCCAACCGTCCCGTCCCGTCATTCCATCTCCGAGCCCTTGGCCGCGCCCCGATGGCCGAGCACGAAGCCCGCAATGCCGCTGAGAAGCGCGATCACCGCTTCGCCCTCGATGACGCCCATCAGGCCCAGCAAAGATGCTGCCAGCACGATCATCATGATGGTCGCAAGCTTGGGAACGTCCGTCTGCCGCAGGATCCCCGCAATACCGGACGCGGACAGATTGCCCTTCCAGAACATCGTGATGTAAACGATGGCCGCGCCACCGATCAGAATTCCAAATGCAATCAACAGGAACTGGGCGAGCTGGAGGATGAAATCCAGAAGCTCGGGGGTTACGCCATTCGCCATCGCAGGTCTCCCACCGTCCTCATGCCGGAATTTATCCGATGCCGTTGAAGTCGCCAATGAAATAACGGGGCCGGAATGAGCGCCGCTCAAACTTGACTCCGCGCGCGTAATCGGGTTGAGGAGCCCGCGACGGCGGGGCTCGTGGCCTCGCCATTGCTTTTTAAGGGAAAAGGGGCGGCTCCCAATCAAGTCCGCCTGGCTGGGGTTACCTTACACGGACCCCTGACGAACGAAGGAAGAAGATCATGCGTCATCGCGTCGCCGGCCGTAAGCTGCAGCGCACCTCGGCCCACCGTGCGGCAATGTTCCGCAACATGGCCGCAGCCCTCATCAAGCATGAGCAGATCACCACCACCACCGCCAAGGCGAAGGAGCTCCGCCCCTACGTCGAGAAGCTGGTCACGCTGGCCAAGAAGGGCGGCCTTTCGAACCGCCGCCTGGCCCATGCGCGCCTGATGGACGACACGCAGCTTGTGAAGCTGTTCGACGTCATCGCCGCGCGCTACGCCGACCGCAACGGTGGCTACACCCGCGTCATCAAGGCCGGCATCCGCGCGTCGGACGCTGCCCCGATCGCGATCATCGAATTCGTCGACCGCGACACCTCGGCCAAGGGCCAGGATTCGGGTCCGGTCATGATTGACGAGGAAGCCGAAGCCTAAGCCTTCGCTTTCACAGCCAGGAACAACGAAGGGTCGCGGCCGATGCCGCGGCCCTTTTTGCATGCTGGCATGAAGGGGCGTGGGCGCCTATCTGAGCCCCATGAGCAAGCCCATCAAGATCGACTTCGTTTCCGACGTGTCATGCCCGTGGTGCGTCATCGGCCTTAAGGGGCTGGAACAGGCTTTGGAACGTGTCCCTGAGGTGCAGGCGGAAGTTCGGTTCCAGCCGTTCGAGCTTAATCCGAATATGCCACCGGAAGGGCAGCGGCTGGTCGATTATGCGGCGCAGAAATATGGCTCGACACCTGAGCAGCTGGCTGAACGGCGGGCGATGGTCCGGGAACGGGCGGGGGATCTTGGGTTCACCATCGCGCTGCCCCCGGAAGAAGGGCGGGTGTACAACACGTTTGATGCGCACCGCTTGCTGCATTGGGCGGGGCAGGAAGGACGGCAGCGGGAGCTGAAGCTCGCGCTGTTCGATGCCTATTTCACCCAGTGCCTCAATCCTGCCGATCACGGCGTGCTTGCCGATGCGGCGGAGAAGGCCGGCCTGGACCGCGAAGCCGCTGCGGCACTGCTCTCGTCGCATCGGTTCGCGCGGGAAGTGCGGGAAGAGGAAGAGCAATGGCGGGCAAAGGGCATCAACGCGGTGCCAGCGGTCATCATTAACGATCGCTACCTGATTTCCGGCGGCCAGCCGTCCGAGGTATTCGAGCAGGCGATCCGGAAGATCGCCGCGGAAGGTGCCGAAGCGCCAGCCGCCTGATCCAGCCTAGAATTGCCGGACGGTCTCCCCCATATGTCCGCCATGCAGAACGAACGGAAAGCGGCCGAAGCGGAATTCTGGCGGATGGCCCGATGGATCGCCGTCATCGGCGTTGTCATGGCGGCCGGTGCGATCGCCTACCTCGCGGCGACCGGAGAGCTTTATTTCCATCTGGTCGTGGCGACGATCCTTGGCGTCTTCTTCTCGGTGCTGCTGGGTTGCGGACTGTTCGCCTTGTCCTTTTTCAGCGACAAGAGCGGCCACGACCAGTCGGTCAGCGACGCGACCAGCCGCAAGGAATAACCCGGCATTTCGGCAATGTGACAGTCATGTTGCCTCGAATCTGGACAAGTTGAACTTTCGGCTGGAAAGTATCCCGGTTGCGGGCGTTATTGCCGTTCACAACTCGGGATTTCTGACAGCCTATGAAGCTTTCCTATTTCGCAGCCGTGCCCGCAGCATTTGTGGTCGTGGCGGCTGTTAGTCCAAGTCTGTGGGCGGCCGAGCAGAAGTCCAGCGCAATGAGCTTCTTCGAAGGGCGGACGGAAAGCCTGGCGACGATCAAGCTGGTCATGAAGAAGCCCTACAAGTCGCGAAGCATCGGACGCGGCGAAATCAAGCCTGACGGTTCCCTGCTCCTCGTCCAGCGGGTCGAGGATGAGGGGAAGCCGCCCCATGAGCGGCGATGGCATATCCGGGAGACTTCGCCGGGCAAGTTCACCGGAACCATGTCGGAGGCCAAGGGCCCGATTACGGTCGACGAGGTGGGCGGTCGATATCGCTTCCGCTTCAAGATGAAGGGCAATGTCTCGGTCGAGCAATGGATCGCGCCATTGCCGGGCGGAAAAACCGCGAGCACCAAGGTCACGATCCGCAAGATGGGGATCACGGTCGGCCAATCCGAAGGCACGATCAAGCGGCTCGACTAAAATCGACCTGCGCCCGCGTTCAGAAAGCTGAACGCAAGGCATCAACCATATTCAGCATCGATGCAGCCGATGACGCATAAAAAGCGTTTCATAGGCGGGCCGAAAAGTGTGGCCCGAGTTTGAGTAGGAGGATGTCTCATGTCGGTGACGACGAAATTACTGACCGGTGCAGCTGGTCTTGCGGCTCTCGCGGGTTTCGCGACCCCGGCAGCGGCGCAATATTATCCGGGCTACGGATATCCCAATAACAACAACAATATCGTTGGCGCGATCATCAACAGCGTCACCGGTTACGGCCGCTATCCGTACGGCAACTATGGGTACAACCAGTATGGCAACCAATATGGCAACCAGTATGGCGGCCAGTACGGGTACAACCAGAACGCGGCGGTCGACCAGTGCGCCCGCGCGGTCGAGGCCCGCTTGAATGGCGGCAACGGCTATTACGGCTACGGCAACATGCCTTATGGCGGCGGTTACAATGGCTACGGCTACAACCAGGGCAATGCCGGCGGTCGCGTCCAGGGCATCACCCGGGTCGACCGCAAGAGCTACGGCCTGAAGGTCCATGGCGTCGCCAGCTCGGGTTACCGTGGCTACGACGGTTATGGCCGCCAAGGTTACGGCAACTACGGCTACAACGCAGGTGCGGACCTGAGCTTTAACTGCGAAGTCCGCAACGATGGCCGGATCCGCGACATCGATATCAACCGCCGTTCGGCTAGCTGGCGCGGTTACTAATCGATTGACTTGAGTTTCCCCTTTCCGGGGGAACGGGGTGCGCCGGGCTCGAAAGATCCCGGCGCATTTTCTTTAGACCGAACGCAGACGCGGTTTGCCGCGGGGGGATCGCCCCTCGCTGCTAAGCAGAGCGGCAACGGCGCGCGCCAGGTCCGCTTCCCGAAACGGCTTCGACAACCTTGGCAGGCCAGCCGCTTCTCCCTTCGCGAGATTGGCGTATCCGGTCAGCAACAGCACCGGTAAGCCGGGCCGGATAGCAAGCGCATCTTCCGCCAGCTCGCTGCCCCGCATCCCCGGCATCAGATAGTCGGTGATCAGCAAATCGACCTGCTCGCCGGAATTGAGCCGATCGAGGGCGGCCGAGCCGCTTGCGGCCTCGATTACCGAATGGCCCATTTCGCGGAGCATTTCGGCCGTTGCCGAGCGCACCAGATTTTCATCGTCAACGATCAGGATCGACGCGCGGCGCGGCTGTTGCGGCAATTCGCCGTCGGCCGTGTCCGGCGCTTCCACCCGGCCATCGGCAACCGGCAGCCACAGTTCGGCCGTAGTGCCCTGGCCGACCTTGCTTCGGATCTTGAGTGCGCCCCCGGATTGCGCGGCCAGACCATGAACCATGGAGAGGCCAAGACCGGTGCCTTCGCCTTGCCCCTTGGTGGTGAAGAACGGCTCGATGGCACGGCTGAGAGTGGCTTCGTCCATGCCCGTGCCCGTGTCGGTCACAGCCAGGCGGATATAGCGGCCAGGCCGCAAGGATTCGTCGTCTGCTGGAGTTACCTCGACGTCGTCCAACGCCAGGCGGATTTGACCGCCGCCCGCCATGGCATCCCGGGCGTTGACCGCCAGATTCAGGACCGCCAGCTCGAGCTGGCCGGGATCGACCCGCGCGGCGGGCACATTGGCCGCCGTATCAACGCGAACCGCGATATGGGGGCCGATCGTTCGCTGCATCAGGTCGTGCATGCCTTCGACCAGCGATTTCACGTCGACCGTCCGCGTCTCAAGATGCTGGCGTCGGGCAAATGAGAGCAGTCGCTGAACCAGGGTCGCGGCACGTTCGGCGGCCTGCATGGCGCCCGAGATCAGCCGATTTGAACGTTCGTCGGCTTCGTGTTGCCGACGGAGCATGTCGAGCGCGCCGACGATGGGCGTGAGGAGATTGTTGAAGTCGTGGGCAACGCCGCCCGTCAGCTGCCCCAGGGTTTCAAGCTTGGCCATCTCATGCATTTGGGCGGTCGCTTCGGCCAGCCGTTGATGGTCGCGAACGCGGTCCGTCACGTCATAGGCGAACTGATAGGCTCCGACCTGCTTGCCGCTTGGGCCGTAAAGCGGGTTGAACTTCATCTCAAAATGGAGAGTGCCGCGCCGCGGATCGTTGACGTGCGAGATCTCGGTGAAGGCTTCGCCATCGATGGCGCGTTGCCAGACCGTTTTGGCGTTTCGAAGCAAGTCCGGGTGGTCCGCCAGGAGCGCAAGCTTGTCGTCGCCGACCTTGGGCCGTTTTCCCGTAAGCCGTTCGGTTTCGTCCGCCGCGGCCTTGTTGATCGCCAGTATGCGGAAATTCTTGTCGACGACCTGGACGATCGCGTCCGTCCCTTCGACCAGTTCCGCAAGCAGCTTCCGTTCAGCCAAAGCCTCTGAGATGCGCTGCTCAAGCGTCGCATTGAGCTGCTGCAGCGCGATCTCGGCATGTCGACGGGCCGTGATGTCCTGGAACAGCACTGCCACCTGTTGCTTCGAGGATGGTTCGACACGGAAGGCCGCCAGTTCCAAATGCCGGCCGGTTGCGACCAGCTCCTGCTCGAAGCGGATCGGCTCACCAGTTTCAAGGACTGCCCGGTACCGCTTCACCCAGCTGTCGGCTTCGTCCGGCACCATGTCCCGGACCCGCTGGCCCACGACGTTCGGAATGCCGGCATGCCGCTCATAGGCAGCATTGGCATCGACATGGATATAGTCGCTCAATGGCCCATGCGGACCATCGAGAAACTCGATGATGCAGAAGCCTTCGTCCATCGTGTCGAAGAGCGTCCGATACTTGGACTCGCTTTCCCGAACGAGCTGCTGGCTCTGATGCAGCTCGGCGATGTAGGTTTCGGCCTCATGCTGCCTGGCGCGGGCGCGCAGGGCCGCGCGGGCCGCGGAAACGAGTGTAACCGGGTGAAGCGGCCGTTCAAGGATGGTGACGTTGCCGAGACGGCCCGCCAGGCCGAGGTTCGCTTCCGGCCCTGAACGGCCACGGGTCAGCAACACGATCGGCAGGTCCGACCATGGCGGTTGCGCCGACAGATATCGTTCAAGCTGGACCAGCCCCTCTTCACCCAAGGCTTCCTCGGCAAGGATGATTCCGCCGGCGCGCGGCTCCTCGAGCGCGTGGATCAAGCTGTCGATGCCCGCTTCCACGGTCGTATCCAGCCCCGCACCTCTAAGAATGCCGTTGATGACCGTGGAATCGCGCCCGGACGGCGCCAGAATTGCGAGGCATTGCGGCACGAGGCTAGGCGTCCTCTTTCAGTTCGAGGAGCTTTTCGTTCGCCCCCGAGAATTTGGGAACGCCCGTCAGGATGCCGCTGAACTGGGTAAGCGGCTCACCTACCTTCACTCCCGATTTGTCGATACGATATTCGCGAATTGACGGCTCATGGTCGCCAGTTCGCTTCTTCAGTACAGAGATTGCGCGACGCAACTGGCCGGCGGCCTCAAAGTAGCGGAGCAGCAGGACGTTATCCGACAGGTAGGTCAGATCGACCGGCGATTGCATCGCGCCGACAAGTCCGTGTTGCGCCAGAACGAGGATCGTCAGCACGCCTTGCTGGTTCAGGTAGGTCAGCATTTCATGCATCTGAAGCAGCAGGAACTGCTCTTCCGGCATCGCATTCTGATAACCGGACAAGCTGTCCAGCACGACGATGGTGGTCCCTTCCGCAACATGATCCCGGACGATGCCCGACAATTCGCCCGGGCTTAGCTCGGCTGGATCAACCTGTTGGAAGCTGAAGTTCTCTTTCCGCTGATCGAGATTGATGTGCAAGCCGCCCGCGCGCTTGTAAAAGTTGCGGCGTGTTTCGTCGAAGCTGATGAACAGCGCCTTCTCACCGCGTTCAAGCGCTGCGCAAACATATTGCATGGCCAACGTCGACTTCCCGCACCCTGCCGGCCCCATAATGAGGGTGCTTGTGCCTCGGTCGATCCCGCCTTTCAACAAGTTGTCGAGGTCGGGCAGCCCGCTGCTGACCGGTTGATCTTCTTCAAATCCGATATTGTGGTCAGAGGCCACCAGGCGCGGGAAAATGCGCAGGCCGCCGGTGCGGATGATATAGTCGTGAAAGCCCCCACGAAAGGCGCGGCCGCGCATCTTGAAGACCCTTAGGCGGCGGCGCTCGGCACCATAGGCGATGGTAAGCTGTTCCAGGCGGGTGACGCCGTGGACCAGGCTATGGAGGTTGGCATCATCCATCTCCTCCGTGAGGTCGTCGACGAAAATGGTCGTGACCTGCTTGCCGGTGAAATAATGCTTCAGGGCCAGCACTTGCCTTCGGTAGCGAAGCGGAGATCCGGCAAGCAGCCGGATGTCTGAAAGGCTGTCGAACACTACGCAGTCGGGTTTGAGACGCTCGACGCAGTCCATCACCAACTTGACGGTTTCGCCAAGCTCCAGGTCGGACGAATAGACCACCGATTGCTCGCGCGTCGGATCGAGGCTGAGCTCTGCCGGGACTAGCTCGTAGATTTCGATGCCGTCCAGCGACCAGCCGTGGGTCGCGGCCGCGGCGATCAATTCATCGCGTCCCTCCGATAGAGTGACGTAGAGGCTGGTCTCACCGCGTTCTCGCGCGGCCATCAGGAATTGAAGGGCGAGGGTTGTCTTGCCCGATCCTGGCCGGCCTTCAATCAAATGTACGCGCGATCGGGCGTAGCCGCCGGCCAGGATGTTATCAAAGGCTTCGATGCCGGTCGGAATGCCGACTTCCGGCTGAACGTCGTTTTTGGCTTTCATAAATTCCTGCTTTAACCCCCGCCACATTCCCCCTTGTCGGGGGAACGCAACGCAGGAATGCAGGAAGGGTTTCCGTTAATTTACCGAGTGACGGAATCCATGTTCAGTGGTCTCAGGCGTGAGCCGCCAAGCCCTGGGCAAGTTCCTCAAGCTGCTCGGCACATTTGCCCCAGCCGCCCTCGAAGCCCATTTCCGCATGGGTGTTGCTGTCGGCTTCGTTCTTATGCAGCGCAACGGCACGATAATTGGTCTTTCCGTTTCCGGCGTCTGCCAAGGTGACGATCACGGTCATCGGGAAAGACTCGCAACCTTCACCGACCCCTTCCGCGGGCCGATATTGCGGCGCCAGTGCGCTGGTCCAAACCAGCTTTTCGCCATCGACCACTTCGAGGAAGCAGCCTGGATTACCATGGCCGGTGTCGAACCCGTCGGGCCCAACCATGCCGATCCGGAACACGCCGCCCGGCTTCAAATCCATTTCGACTTCGCTGATCTCATAAGGCTTGGGCGCAAACCACTGCTTCAAAAGCGCAGGGTCGGTCCACGCCTTCCATACGAGGTCGCGCGGGGCGTTGAGCGTGCGTTCCAGCACCAGGTCATGTTTACCAGTCATCGTCATCCTCCTTGAACCTAAAGTTTGCTGAGAAATTTTTCGAGGCGATCGGCCTGGGCTTCCCATTCCTTGCGCCGGTCGGTGAGCCATTGCTCCGCCTCCGCAATCGCATTGCCTTGCATTTGCGCGGTCCGGACCCGGCCCTTCTTTTCCGTTCGGATCAGTCCGCTCTCTTCCAGCGCCTTCAGATGCTGCAGCACCGCGGGAAGGCTCATGGGCAGCGGCTGTGCCAGCTCACTGACCGAAGCGGGTCCGCGTGACAGGCGCGCCAGCATCGCCCTCCGCGCCGGGTCAGCCAGCGCGGCGAAGGCATTGTCGAGAAGTGATTCGTTAAGCATGGGCTTAACTATCGACTCGGCAGCCCCGCTTGTCAAGATAGTTAAGTCACTACCTAACTATTGCGTGGTTAGCCCCCCGGCGGAGAAGGTGGTTCGGGCAAGTCCTTCGGCTCGGACTCGAACTTCGCATTCTGTCGGGCGCCGGTGATCGCGATTGCCCCAAGAGTGATGATAAGGGCGAGAAGGAGGATCCACCTGCCCAGCGCCTTCCAGTTCACCGATTGAACCGGCAAGGCCGTCATTTGCTGAAGTGTAGTATGGTCCGCAATATCACCGCCATTCGAGGCGGCCGGGTCGATGTGAATCCGAAGATCACGGACGAGCCTCGTCAACTGTGCATGGAAATCGCGGCCGCTGTCGACGGGCAGTGCGTTGCGGCGGAGAAGGGGCCAGAGGCTTTCCGGAAGCTGGTCGCGAGTTGGCAGTGAGGCTCCGTCGATCAGCAGCGGGACCACCGGAATGCCGCGATCAAGTGCGGTCTCAACTTCGATGCGGACCCAATCGTCCGGATCCATGATCCGCGCTGGCTGCCCCTTGCGCTGCGACCGCCACGACTTGCCGACGACGACCAGCAATGCGCCGCAGTCGGCGAGGATCGCTTGCAAATGTTCGTGGAAGTCGACGCCGGCGGGCATGGAATCGATGTCCATAAAGACGCGGTCCGTGCCGAATTCCTGGGTGAGACGGTCAAATATCCGCCCGGTTACGCCCGCGCTGTCCTCGCGGCGGTAAGAGAGAATGACGGTCGACTGCGCCCCGGACATGAGCGCGGCGTAGCAAGAATTCGGAAGTGCGAGAAGCACGCCCGGCGGTTTACAGCGCCAGATCACCTCACTATCGGCCCGCCATGCAGCCCAACGAATCCATCCTCATCGTCGACTTCGGCAGCCAGGTGACGCAGCTGATCGCGCGCCGTGTGCGCGAGGCCGGCGTCTATTGCGAGATTGCGCCCTTCAGCCAGGCCCTCACCGCCTTCGAGCGGATGAAGCCGGCCGGGATCATCCTTTCGGGATCGCCCGCCGGAGTGCCGGAGGAGGGGAGTCCCCGCGCTCCTGTCGAGCTGTTCGACGCCGGACTGCCGATCCTCGGCATCTGCTACGGCCAGCAAGTGATGAGCCACCAGCTTGGTGGCCGGGTAGAGCCTGGCAACCAGGGCGAATGGGAAGGCGAGTTCGGCCGCGCCTTCATCGCCATCACCGAGGAATGCGCGCTGTTCGATGGCCTATGGGCGGTTGGCGAGCGGCACCAGGTGTGGATGAGCCACGGTGACAAGGTCACCGCCTTCGCG
Source organism: Sphingomonas caseinilytica (assembly GCF_023516455.1). Lineage (GTDB taxonomy): Bacteria > Pseudomonadota > Alphaproteobacteria > Sphingomonadales > Sphingomonadaceae > Sphingomicrobium > Sphingomicrobium caseinilyticum. The sequence continues at coordinate 906,439 of NZ_JAMGBA010000002.1, forward strand.
CCCGGCTTCAAGATCGTCGCGGTCAGCGACGGCGCGCCGTTCGCGGTGATCGCGGACGAAGAGCGCCAGTTCTACGGGACGCAATTCCATCCCGAAGTCGCCCATACGCCAGACGGCGCCAAGCTCATCGCCAACTTCGTCCACCGCGTGTGCGGTTTGAAGGGCGATTGGAGCATGGCCGCCTATCGTGAGACCAAGGTCGCCGAAATCCGCGAGCAGGTTGGAACTGGCAAGGTGATCTGCGGCCTGTCAGGCGGCGTTGACAGCTCGGTCGCCGCGATCCTGATCCATGAGGCAATCGGCGACCAACTCACTTGCGTCTTCGTCGACCACGGCCTGCTGCGGTTGAACGAGCGTCAGCAGGTCGAGAGCCTGTTCCGCGATCATTACAACATCCCGCTGGTCGTGGTGGACGCTGAGGAGCGCTTCATGGCCGGCCTCGCCGGCGTTACCGACCCCGAAGCCAAGCGCAAATTCATCGGCGGCGAGTTCATCGCCGTGTTCGAGGAAGAAGCGAAGAAGCTCGGCGGCGCCGACTTCCTGGCCCAAGGCACGCTCTATCCCGACGTGATCGAAAGCGTCAGCTTCACCGGCGGGCCGTCGGTGACGATCAAGAGCCACCACAATGTCGGCGGGCTCCCTGAGCGGATGAACATGAAACTGGTCGAGCCGCTTCGCGAACTGTTCAAGGATGAGGTCCGCGATCTCGGCCGCGAACTTGGGCTCAACGAGCTGTTCGTTGGCCGCCATCCCTTCCCCGGACCGGGCCTTGCGATCCGCATCCCGGGTGAGGTGACCAAGGAGCGCTGCGACATCCTTCGGAAGGCCGACGCGGTCTATCTCGACGAGATCCGCAATGCGGGCCTGTACGACGCGATCTGGCAGGCTTTTGCGGTCCTTCTTCCGGTCCGGACGGTCGGCGTCATGGGCGATTACCGAACCTATGACAGCGTCTGCGCGCTTCGTGCGGTGACCAGTGTGGATGGAATGACCGCTGACATCTATCCGTTCGACGCCGCCTTCCTGTCGCGCTGCGCGACTCGGATCATCAATGAGGTGAAGGGCATCAACCGGGTGGTGTACGACTATACGTCGAAGCCGCCCGGCACCATCGAGTGGGAGTAGGGGCTAGCCCTGGAGCTGCCCGCGAAGAGCACCGTCCGGATATTCAGTGGTGTAAAGGTTCACGTAGAAGTCCGACGGGTTGGCGACGATCTCGGTCAGCCACTTTTCGACCCACATCACGCAATCGTCGAGTTTGCCTCCAGGGCCGGTGAAGAGAGTGACGACGGTGGGACCGGTGCTGTGCTCGCCGCCCTTGTGGATATGCGCCATCAGCGGCGTTGCGAGATGGGACAGGGTGAAACCGTAGCAGATCTGGTTCTTGTCGAGGTCTACCGTCAGCCTGACCTGGCCTGACCCGTCCATGTCGCCGCTCCATCGGTGCGATGGCGCCACCTCGGCTTGCCCGGACAGAGCGACTACGTAGGTCGCGGCATTGCGATGAGTCGGAATAGATGGGGACGCGGCGCCGAGAAGCGCTGGCGCGGCGATCGCGGCGCAAGCGACGCGGGGGAACGAACTCATGGCAATACTCCTGCCCGTCGCTCACGGTCACGAACCGTCGGGGCGTCGGTCAGTTCCACGCGTCAGCCGGGCTGTGACTAAGCTTGGACAATTACGCCCTTCGTCGAAAAAAGCGGTGACGGAAGGCCGGCCTCGGCTAGGCTTTACCCCATCGTCTGGAGGGTTTTCCCATGCTTCGCCATGCTGCTTTAGCTTTCAGCCTTGCGGCCTCATCCATCGCTTGCGCCGCGCAATCGCCCAAAGGCCCAGTGCTGCTGATCGGCAACAAGGGGGAAGACACGGTCAGCTTCGTCGACCTTGGGACCGGGACGGAACTGGGCCGCAGCCCGACGGGGAAAATGCCGCATGAGATCGCCATCTCGCCCGACGGGAAGCAGGCGGCAGTTGTCGCCTATGGCGACCAGACCATCGACCTGTTCGATATCGCGACCCGGACCAAGCTGAAGACGATCGACCTTGCACCCAATGAAGGCCCGCATGGCATCGCCTGGCTAAGGGACGGGCGGATCGTGGTTACGACTGAGCGAAGCCAGTCCCTGGCGGTGGTCGATCCCGCCGCCGGCAAGCTTCTGTCGAGCATCAAGACCGATCAGGCGGGGACGCATATGGTTGCCGTCACGGCGGACGGAACGACTGCCTACACCAGCAACATCCCGGCAGGCACCGTTTCGGTTCTCGATCTGAACCGTGGGAAGAAGCTGCGCGACATTACGGTTGGCGGACGGCCCGAGGGGATCGCGCTGAGCAGGGATGAATTGGTTCTGTGGGTCGGCGACCTGGAAGGTAGCCGGGTGCAGGCCTTCGATACGGATACGTTCGACAAGCTTGCGGAGGTCAAGACCGGCGGCGTCCCGATCCGGGTCGCGGCCAGTCCCGACGGCCGTTGGATCGTCACCTCCAACCTTGGCGCGGGAGGGATTACAGTGATCGATGCGGTTTCGCGCGCGCACGTCCGTGACGTGCCTCTGTCCGGCGATGAAAAAGCGGGCCAGGTCACCATCATCTTCTCAGCCGACGGGCAACGCTTGTACGCGGCCGAAACCGGATCCAACGTCATTGCGGAGGTCGACCTCAAAAGCGGCACAGTCCTTCGACGCCTTCCGGCCGGAAAGAATGGTGACGGCTTGGCGATCGCTCCCAAGCCTCAATAGCCATGTCGCCGCCGATCAGGTGAGGGCGCGCCGCCTTGCCTGCTGCAAAAGCACCCACCCAAGGATCGCCAGATAGGGGATTCCGATGGCGGTGTTGATCCGTTGCCAGATGCCGACATTGGCACGGGTCACCAGCCCGCCGACCCCCATCATGATCGCGAACAGCGCGAAGCTGGCCACGAATATCGCGATGAGGAACATCTTTAGTCCGGACAGGCCCTCGACCCTGCGCAGGGCTATCCATGCGAACAGCGACGTGAATTGACCGGCGATCGCCAGCCCGTAGGCGCCGTGGCGATCGTCTGGCATCGGATAAAGACCGGCCACGACGATCGCGAGGCCCCACAAGGAAATGCTGACCCCCGCTGCGACCGACCATGCGCGGTTGCTCGTCAGGCGGGTTAGAACATGGGTAAGGCCGAAGCCGCCGATCAGCGCAGAAAGCCCACACAGGATCACATTGCCATTGAAGAACATCGGATTGGGCGAAGCCGACGAGCCCAGCTCGCTGGCATATTGGGTAACATGGCTATAGCCCGGCCAAAGCAGCGATCCGCCAATCAGTGCGACATAGTAGAAGAGCGGAGCCAGGATCAGGCCCCACAGCAACGTCGAACGGTCCATCGCAATCCCTCCCCAGTTGCGAGACCCATCGGGTCATTTCACTTGCTAAACGGATTCGCACGTCGGACAAGTGCCTGGCCAAAATGTGAGGGAGGCGCGCGTGGACGAAGGAGCGACAAGGGCAGCGGTGCCAGCTTGGTTCTGGGCCGTGGCAATCGGAGCGCTCCTGTTCGAGGGGGCGGGCGCATTTCTGTTCGCCAACAGCCTGACGCTCGACCCCGCGACCCTCCCGCTCGACCAGCGCGCGATCTACGATGCGACACCGCAGTGGATGACGATCGCCTGGGCGGTGGCGATCGGCGCGGGCCTGTTCGGGGCCGTCGGCCTCATCATGCGGCGGCGCTTTGCGGAGCCTGCACTGCTGCTCTCGGTGATCGCGGTCGCCGTGCAATTCTCCGGCCTGTTTCTGGTCAAGCAACTCCGGGAGCTCACTCCAGAAGATCATCTGCTGGTGCCGGTGGTCATCCTCGTCATCGCTTACGCCCTTTGGCAGACCGCCAAGCTCGCGCGCCGAAAGGGCTGGCTAAGCTAGCCGGGGTTGGCTGTCCCGCCAGCGAGCGGCTAGAAGGAAACCCATGTCGACCTTCACCATCGATACGGCGACCAGCCGCGCCACGCCGACGCCGGTTCCCGGCAAGCGCATGACCGTTCCCGCCATCCGCGCACACAAGAAGGACGGCAAGACCGACCAGCCGCTCGTGATGCTGACCGCATACACGATGCGAATGGCGCAATTGCTCGACCCCCATTGCGAAATGCTGCTGGTCGGCGACAGCCTTGGCCAGGTGATCTACGGCCTGCCGTCGACAGTTCCGGTGACGCTGGAAATGATGTGCGCCCATGGTGCGGCCGTGGTGCGAGGGAGTTGGCACGCCTTGGTGGCGGTCGACATGCCGTTCGGAAGTTATGAGGGCTCTCCGGAGACAGCGTTCGAAAGCGCATCGCGGATCATGAAGGAAACCGGCTGCGCCGCCGTGAAGCTTGAAGGCGGCGAGGCTATGGCGCCGACAATCGATTTCCTGACGCACCGCGGAATTCCGGTGATCGGACATGTCGGCCTGACCCCGCAGGCGGTCAACGTGCTTGGCGGCTACGGCGCCCGCGGCAGGAGCGCCGACGAGGCGAAGAAGATATTGGCAGACGCCAAGGCGGTGTCCGATGCGGGCGCTTTCTGCATCGTCGTTGAAGGCGTGATGGAGCAGATCGCCGAGCAGGTCACCGAGGCGGTTCCGGTGCCGATCATCGGGATTGGCGCGTCTCCCAGGTGCGACGGGCAGGTGCTGGTCACGGAGGACATGCTGGGCCTGTTCGAGCGCACTCCCCGGTTCGTAAAGCGCTACGCCGACATGGCCAGCGAGATCGGCGATGCCGTCGGCCGCTATGCCGACGAAGTTCGCAATCGCTCCTTCCCGACCGACGAGCAGACCTACCGGCCGAAGGCCTGACCCATCCATGACCGGCGCCGCGCCCTTTCATGCCCATATCTATTATTCGGATGCAGAGCGCCCAGTCGCCGAGGCACTGCGCGCGAAATTCCAACAACGCTTGTCGATCGAGGGCGATGGGCGCCTGCTCTTCGTCGGAGCGATGACGGATCGGGCAGTCGGGCCGCATCCGATCCCGCAATATGAGATTCACTTCCTGGAAGCCGCGCTACCATCAGTTGTTGAAGCCATCGAAGTGTCGGGCCTCCAGGCACTGGTCCATCCGCTGACCGATGACGATCTCGCCGATCATACGAGCCTCGCCCGCTGGATTGGCGAGCCGATCGATCTCGATCTCACCGTCCTCGATCCGCCGGGCATGAATCAAGGCGTCGAACGCTTCGGCAAGGCGGACTTCTAGCCACACTTGCTCGGGCCAGTTCAACGCCGGTTCATGCGCCCGGGCGACTATTGCCGTCCATGACTAGTCTGCCTCAAGTTCAGGCCCTGCCGAGTGAAGCCGAGCATGATGGGCCGGCGCGTGGAGTAAGCGAAATGCCAGTTCAGACCCAGCTCAAGCAGGTCAGCGAGCCGTCCGTGGAGGATATGGTGATTGGCCCGCCGCGGCAGCTTCCGCTGTTCGAAGGGCTGGAAGATGAAAGCCTGGTCTGTCCGGGCTGCGGCGATGAAATCACGATCGGCGTGTCGGCACTGACGGTGCAGGCGCTATTCAAACCGCCAGGGCGATTGCTGTTCCATTGCAACTGCGATGCCTATGGCGAAGTCGACCGGCCAGGTTCCTTGTCCCGTCAATGAGGCGTGGGCTCTGAATGAGAGAGCGACGGTGGGGCTTTGCCTTTCGCCGCGCGCGCGCTAGACGGAGCGCCGCCAGCTTCTGTTCAAACGGGGTGGGGAACGAAGCGATTGGCGCCCCACCGGTAATTTTTGAGGACCCCCTTGGCGCTTCCTAACGATCCGGCCGAAAGTTTCGTCCGCGAAGTCGATGAAAATCTCCGCCGCGACCAGCTTCGTGATATGGCCAAATCCTATGGGAAATGGCTGATCGTCGCGGTCGTCCTGCTGCTCGTCGCAGTGGGCGGCTACCTCTTTTGGCAGGATCGCCAGAAGCAGGAGGTTGCCGAGCAGACCGAAGCCATGTCCGCCGCGATCGACAAGATCGGCGAGGGAAATGTGAAGGGCGCGACGGCCGACCTTCAGTCTCTGTCGAACGCGTCCAACGACGTCGTTCGGGCTGGTTCCGAACTGGCACGGGCCGCCATGGCGCTTCGTCAGAACGACCGAAAAACGGCGCTCGACATCTACAAGCGAATCGCGGCCGACGATGGCATGCCCCAGCCGTATCGCGATCTTTCCACGGTGCGCGGGACGATGATCGAATATGATCAGCTGAAGCCCGACGAGATTATCAGCCGCCTGTCGCCGCTGGCACAGCCCGGCAAGCCCTTCTTCGGGACCGCTGGTGAAATGGTCGCGCTCGCGACGCTTGCCAAGGGTGACCGCAATGGCGCTGGTCAGCTGTTCGCCCGCATCGCGGAAGACCGCCAGGTTCCCCAATCCATCCGCAGCCGCGCCGTTCAGTTCGCGGGCTCCCTGGGAGTCGACGCTAGCGCTGCCCTTCCGGCGGAACCCGCCGCCAATCCTGCTCAGTAGGACGATCACTCATGCGTCACGTATCTCGCGTTACCCTGCTTCTCCTGTCGGCTTCGATGCTGGCGAGCTGCGGCGGCGGCCTCGGACTGTTCAAGAAGTCGGACAAGATCACGGTTCCGGGTGAGCGGACGCCGGTCCTCGTCAACGAGGCGGACATCGACATCGACACCGCCACCGCGACGGAGCCGATGACCCTGCCGGCGGCGGTCACAAACGACAGCTGGGCCCAGTCGGGCGGCAATGCCAACAAGTCGGTCGGACATCTAAGCCTGGGCCAGTCCCTCGGCGTCGCCTGGACCGTTTCCATCGGCCGGGGCAGCGACAAGAGCGGCCGGCTGGGCGGCGGGCCGGTCGTGGCCGATGGCAAGGTCTTCACGATGGATACGTCCGGAACGGTTCGCGCCTTCAGCACCCAAAATGGCGGTCAGCTCTGGTCGACCCGGTTCGGCGAAGTCGGCGATAATGCTGCGTCGATCTACGGCGGCGGCGTCGCCTATGATTCGGGCAGGGTCTACGCGACCAACGGCATCGGCTATGTCGCCGCGCTCGACGCCACGAACGGCGGAATTGTATGGACGGTGAAGCCGGCTGGTCCGCTTCGCGGCGAACCGTCGGTCGATGGCGGCTCTGTCTACGTGATGAGCCAGGACAATCAGATCTACTCGCTCAAGGCCGCCGATGGGACAACCAACTGGTCGAACGCCGCCGCGCTGGAAATCGCGGGTGTGTTCGGTTCGGCCGCCCCCTCGATCGGACAAGGCACCGTAGTCGCCGGATTCTCGTCGGGTGAGCTCAACGCCTATCGATATGAGAATGGCCGCCAGGTTTGGCAGGACGCGCTGGCCCGGACGACCATGTCGACCAGCGTCGCCTCGCTGTCGGACATCGATGCGGACGCGGTGATCGACAATGGCGTGGTCTATGCGATCGGGCAGGGCGGACGAATGGTCGCCCTCGACCTCTTCTCCGGCCAGCGCATCTGGGAACTGAACTTCGCGGGTATCGCCACACCATGGGTTGCCGGCGACTGGATTTTCGCGGTCAACGACAAGGCCCAGCTGGTGGCGATCGCTCGCCGCACCGGCAAGATCCGCTGGATCAACCAGCTGCCCCGCTACCGCGACCAGAAGGACCGCAAGGGACCGATCACCTATGTCGGACCGGTCCTCGCCGGCGAGCGTTTGATCGTCGCCGGATCGAACGGCGCACTGGTCAATGTCAGCCCGGTTGACGGCACCTTCCAGAGCCAGGTCGACCTCAAGGACGGTGTTAGCTTCCAGCCGGTCGTGGCCAATAATACGCTCTACCTGCTGACTGACGCAGGTCGGCTGATTGCCTACCGCTAGTTGACGCCTGCGCAGCGGGCGGGCAGGGGCGTCCACATGTCCCTCCCCACCGTCGCCATCGTCGGCCGCCCTAACGTCGGCAAATCGACGCTGTTCAATCGGCTGGTCGGCAAGCGCATCGCGCTGGTCGACGACCGGCCCGGAGTCACGCGCGACCGCCGCGAGGGCGAGGGGCGGTTGCTGGACCTCGAATTCCGCGTGATGGATACCGCCGGTTTCGAGGATCATGACCCGGCCAGCCTGCCGGGCCGGATGCGGGCACAGACGGAAGCGGCGGTGCGCGAGGCGGACGTTGCGCTGTTCCTGATCGATGGCCGCGAAGGCCTGACGCCGCTGGATGAGGAAATTGCCCGCTGGCTTCGCTCCGGCAAGACGCCGGTGGTGGTTGCCGCGAACAAGGCGGAAGGCAGCGCCGGCGAGGCTGGCCGGCTCGAAGCCTTTGCGCTTGGCCTTGGCGAACCGATCGCCATCAGTGCCGAACATGGCGAGGGACTGGTCGACTTGTTCGAAGTGCTGCGCCCGCATGTCGAGCATGAGCATTTCCAGACAGAGGCGGAGGAGGTCGAAGAGGGCACCGGCCCGCTGAAGATGGCCATTGTCGGTCGTCCTAACGCCGGCAAGTCGACACTGGTCAACAAAATGCTGGGCGAGGAACGGATGATCACCGGTCCGGAAGCCGGCATCACCCGCGACAGCATCAGCCTTGACTGGCAGTGGAACGAAAAGGCCGTACGGCTTGTCGACACCGCTGGGCTCCGGAAGCGGGCCAAGGTCGAAGACAAGCTGGAAAAATTGTCGGCGATGGATACGCGCCGCGCGATCGACATGGCCGAGGTCGTCGTCCTCCTGCTTGATGCTACGCGCGGTTTGGAAGCGCAGGACCTCAGGATTGCGGACCAGGTGATCGAGGAAGGTCGGGCACTCGTCATCGCGATCAACAAGTGGGACGTAGCCGAACATGCCTCATCGCTGTTCAACGGGGTCAAGGCCGCGCTCGAGGAAGGGCTGAGCCAGCTGAAAGGCGTTCCCGTGCTCACGGTTTCCGCCAAGACCGGCAAAGGAATCGACCAGCTGTTAGGCGCGGCGTTCGAGGTCCGCGACAGCTGGTCGAAGCGAATCCCGACCGGCGAACTCAATCGCTGGTTCGAACGTGCGATCGAGCAGAATCCGCCGCCAGCGCCCGGCGGCAAGCGGATCAAGCTGCGTTACATCACCCAGGTGAAGAGCCGGCCGCCAAGCTTTGTGGTGTTCGGGACGCGGGTCGACCAGCTGCCGACCAGCTACCAGCGCTATTTGCTCAATTCGATGCGCCGCGACCTTGACCTGGGCCCGGTGCCGCTTCGCCTGACGATGCGTGCTCCGAAGAACCCGTTTCACAACAAGGGTTAAGACGGAAAATAACCGGTCCTTTACCCTTTGCGCGTACGCAAGGCATGTGGACCCGCGCCTTCATTGAGGGCGTCACGGAGATTGGAACAAGTGGAAGACGGCTCGGACATCATCGACTGGGTGCATTTCGAGAAAAGCCGGGGCGAGCTCGGACCGGGCTTTATTCGCATTCTCTCCTATTTTCGCGAAGATGGCGAAAAAAGCCTCTCGGCGATCGAATTGGCGATGCACCAGCAGAATACCGTGGCCTTGGTCATCCCCGCCCACACGCTAAAGGGTGAGGCTCGTCAGTTCGGTGCGGAGCCGTTGGCCGCAGTAGCTGAAAAGATCGAGCAGACGGCCCGCTTCTGCATCGAGACCCATCGCTTCCCGGACGAGCTGGTGCCCGACGTTGTCGAGCTGCGCCGGCTGTGGAACCGGACGATCGAATTTTTCGACAAGGCGACCAATCCGTTGCAGAGCCGCCCGGGCTCGCCCGGTGGCTTTGGCCGCAAAGTCGCCAACCAGGGCTTCGGCAGGATCTAGACGACGGCCGGCAGGGCGGGCTTGCGCATGGGCTGCAACGATCCTCGTGACAGGCTTCGCCACAGCCATTCCAGCGGGCCATATTCGAACCGTTCCAGCCACGGCTTCGACCAGGCCAGCATCACCACCCATGCGGCAATGACGACGAGCCAGAGCTCGGCGCGGCTCAGCTCTCCGAACAACCCAAGCCCCCATCCGTAGAACAGGCCGGTCATCAGGATCGACGTGCCGAGATAGTTGGTGAACGCGGCGCGGCCGGCGGCGGCGATCCGTTCGACGAGCCAGCCTCCCTGGTCGGTCAGGATGATGATCAATGCGGCAACGGCGACGATCATGATCGGGCGGACCAGGACAGTGGCCACCATGGCCAGCCAGAAAAGGCCCACTGGAGAGAAACCGTCGAGGAATATCAGCGAGACGATGACGAGATAAATCGGAATGCCGATCAGGAAGCCACGGACGGCAACCCGCGTATAGGATTGTTCATCCCAGCTACCGGCAAAGAAGCCGCTCTTCAACGCCGCCATCCCGAACAGCATGTACCCAAGTGTCTCGGGTCCAAACGTCAGCGAGAAGATAAGGGGTTCCCACCGATGTTCGGTCAACTGGTAGTGGACCAGGCTGGTCCAGGGTCCGAGCGCGCGGCCCATTTGCTCGGCCAGCTCGACACTGCTCGGGACGCGCACCCACAGCGACATTTCCTTCCAGGCCGCGACGGTATCGGCGCTCGCGCCCGGTTGGGAGGCCGCCACCGAAAGGCCCTGGGCGCTGTAGGCGAAGCTGGCCATGATCAGGAATTGGAGGAAAATGAGGGTGGCGCCGAGGGCGATCAGCTTGCGCGGCGCCATGTTGCGGAAGAACCAGGCGACCATTCCGATCAGGGCGTAGCCGAACAGGATGTCGCCAAACCAAATCAGGTAGAAATGCATCGCTCCGAATAGCAGCAGGACGAGCATCCGGCGGTAGTGGACCGATGCCGAGTTCAGGCCCTTCGCCTCAGCCTTCTCGATCACCAGCAGCATGCTGGCTCCGAACAGGAAGGAGAAAAGGCCCCGCATCTTTCCGTCGATCAGGATGAAGTTGAAGGCGTAGGCGGCAAGGTCGAGCGACGTCTCGCTGCCGTATGCCATGGGGTTCATGTAGGCCCCGACAGGCATTGCAAAGGCGACGATATTCATCGCCAATATTCCCATCACCGCGACGCCGCGGACAATGTCGAGCGTTGCGATGCGGTCCGGCGATGATGATGTCGTGGCCATGGGTCCCCCGGGGGCGTCACCCTGAACTTGTTTCAGGGTCCATTTTCTCGCCCGGTACCACACTCCCCCAAGATGGATGCTGAAACAAGTTCAGCATGACGGCAATGCGGGGCATTGCCGGCCCGGTGAACTCAGCATGACGAATTCCAGGCTAGTCTTCCGAGCCCTCGCTCTGAAGCTGGATATAGTTCTGAAGGCCCATGCGCGCGATCATGTCGAACTGGGATTCCAGCGTATCGACATGCTCTTCCTCATTCTGGAGTATCTCGCTGAACAGGTCGCGACTGACATAGTCCTGGACCTTTTCGCAGTGGGCGATTGCGCCCTTGAGCTGGACCAGCGCCTCCATTTCGAGAGCCAGGTCACACTTCAGCATTTCCTCGACATTCTCTCCGATGCGGAGTTTGCCGAGCAACTGGAAATTGGGAAGTCCGTCGAGGAACAGGATCCGCTCCGCCAATTTGTCGGCATGCTTCATCTCGTCGATGGATTCGTGCCGCTCGAACTCGGCGAGCTTGGCGATGCCCCAATTGTCGAGCATCCGATAATGCAGCCAATATTGATTGACCGCGGTCAGCTCATTCTTGAGCGCTTCGTTGAGGAGTTGGATGACCCGTTTATCGCCCTTCATCGCGACCTCCCTTGGCTGTCACGGCTCTAACGCCTTGGTGGCACAAAAGGAAGCAAGAATTTGGCGGAAATCAGGGAAAAATAATGCGACTTAGTCGCATTACGCGGCGCGCGGGAACTCGATGACCACGCGGCTCGACTTGGACCGTGACGCAACACCGCGTTCCTCGTCGATGATGTCCTGCGCGCAATTGAGGCAGCAACCACACTGCGGCTCAAAGCCGAGAGCCTTATAGGCCTCAAGCGGACATGTAGCGCCCTTGCGAGCTTCGGCCCGGACTTCGTCTTCGCGAATCGCATTGCAGACACAGACGATCATGAAGATCGTTTACACGATAATGCGAACCATTCGCAAGAGTAAATTGGAATCCGATCAGGCGATCAATCGGCCCCGCAAATTCTTCGCGGTGATAAGCGCGATCGGGATACCCACCAGCGCAATATGCGCGAACAGCTGGGAGACGATCGCGCGTGTCTGCGGAGGCAATGGCGAGTCAAAGCGGATCGGCACGACGATCCAGTTCATCACGACATAGGTAATCAGCCCATAGGCAACGCCCGCGTGAATGGGCTTGGCAATCACTGCAGGCCAATTGCGCGCCGCAATCACAAAACAGGCCGCCATGATCGCCATCAGGACGAAATGGACGACGAGGCCGAGTATGGATCCGGTCGCTCCCCATTCGGTCGCTCCGGGGAAGGGGCCCGATGCCACCGTGCGCAGCATTGATGCCGGCCCGCGGCCAAAGATCGAACTCATCAGAGCCGCGTAGAGAATATCCAGTGCGCCCGCGACCAATGTCGCCATGGCGATCGTTCGACCCATTCTTGCCTCCCCTTGTATCGGACTGGAAGGCTGCCTTGGGTCGGGCCGAAGTCAAGTTGGCGCTCGTTGAACGTTGCCGCTGCGTCGCTCAACGTTCGAGCGGGACGCTAGATCGGCCATTGGCTGTCAGCGATGCTCCTTGCGGATCACCAGCTTCAGCCCGGACCAGATCTCATCCACTGCGCAAACCTTCACGTCGACCAGTTGAAGCGGCAAGGCGACTTCCCGAATGACGTCTTCGGTAATGTCCGTCGGCACTTTCGACGCCTTCTTTGGCCAACTGACCCAGATCATCCCGGCGGGGTCGAGAAGCGGAAGAAGCATGCGCAGTTCGCAATCAAGCACGGCGCAGCTTGTCACAAATATATGGGCAAATTCGATCGGCGGTTCTGGAAGGCTCAGCCGCTGCAACGATGGCGCATCGCGGTCGATCGCCGCGCGGACGGCGTCCGGCACGTCCTGGAACCAGGCGCGCATACCGGGCTTCAGGCCGAGCTTCTGGGCTAGCGGCCTGGCTGAATAGCCCGCCGCCGCCATGGCTCAGAGTTCGCCCGACATCAGTGCGGGGAAGAAGCCCTCATGCGCCGCACGCAGGTCGGTGAGGCTGACTTCGCCATCGGTCGCCGCTTCCTTTGTCCCGATGTAGATCGTCTCGCCGCCGGTCCAGCCGACGAAGCAGCAACCGATGCCGTGCTCCGCCGCCAGCTTTTCGACGATGTCGCGGTCGAGCGGCTCGGTGACGATGTAGCGCCCCTGGGTTTCGCCAAACAGCGACCAATCGTGGCGGATGACCTCGCGGTCGACATACTCTTCGAAGCTTCGGATCATCAGCCGCGCGCCGATATTACCGGTGAGCGCCATTTCCGCGACGGCAACGGCGATGCCGCCGTCGGAAACGTCGTGGACGGCGGTGACATATTCTTCTTCGATCAGCTTTCGCACGAATTCGCCATTGGCGCGCTCGCGGGCCAGGTCGACCTTGGGCGGTTGTCCGTCGCGCGATCCGCGGCAGACGTTCAGCCACAGGGACTGGCCAATCTCGGTGTCCATGTCGGGATCCGCGCCGATCAGCAGGATCTTCTGCGCTTCTGCCTTGAATGCGATCGTCGCCGACTTCTGCCAGTCATCGAGCAGGCCGACGCCACCGATTGCCGGCGTTGGGAGGATGGCGCTGCCGCCACCGGTCGCCTTGCTTTCGTTGTAGAGGCTGACATTGCCCGACACGATCGGGAAGTCGAGCGCGCGGCACGCTTCGCCCATGCCTTCCAGGCAACCGACAAACTGGGCCATGATTTCCGGCCGCTGGGGATTCCCAAAGTTCAGGCAGTTGGTCACGGCGAGCGGCGTTGCGCCCACCGAAGAGAGGTTGCGATAGGCCTCGGCAATCGCTTGCTTCCCGCCCTCATAGGGGTCGGCATAGCAGTAGCGAGGCGTGCAATCGGTCGTGACGGCGAGGGCCTTGTCGGTCCCATGCACGCGGACCACAGCTGAGTCGCCGCCGGGCCGTTGCACGGTATCCGCCCCGACCTGGCTGTCATATTGCTCCCAGATCCAGCGGCGCGAGGCGAGGTTGGGCGATCCCATCAGTGTCAGCAGGTCCGCGGCACAGTCGCTGCTCTTGGGGATGTTGCCCAGCGGACCGACCTTCGCCCAGGCCTTGTAATCGTTGCGGGACAGATAGGGCCGCTCATATTCGGGAGCCTCGTCGGCCAGCGGGCCAAGCGGGATGTCGCAAACCGTCTCGCCGTTCCAATCAAGGACCATGTGGCCGGTATCGGTCACTTCGCCGATCACCGCGAAATCGAGTTCCCATTTGCGGAAGATCGCTTCTGCCTCGCCCTCGCGGCCGGGCTTCAGCACCATCAACATGCGCTCCTGGCTTTCGCTGAGCATCATCTCATAGGGCGTCATGCCTTCTTCGCGGCACGGCACCTTGTTCATGTCGAGCCGAATGCCCGCTCCGCCCTTCGAAGCCATTTCAACCGAGGAGCTGGTGAGGCCTGCGGCGCCCATATCCTGGATGGCAACGATCGCGTCGGTCGCCATCAATTCGAGGCAGGCTTCGATCAGCAGCTTCTCGGTGAAGGGATCGCCGACTTGCACCGTTGGGCGCTTCTCGTCGCTGTTCTCATCGAAATCGGCGGATGCCATGGTCGCGCCGTGGATGCCGTCGCGCCCCGTCTTGGAGCCGACATAGACGATCGGATTGCCCAGCCCGGTCGCGGCCGAATAGAAGATCTTGTCGGTATGCGCGACGCCGACGGTCATCGCATTGACCAGGATGTTGCCGTCATAGGCGGGGTCGAAATTGACCTCGCCGCCGACGGTCGGAACGCCGACGCAATTGCCGTAGCCGCCGATCCCGCTGACCACGCCGGCGATCAGGTGGCGCATCTTGGGATGGTCGGGCCGCCCGAAACGCAGCGCGTTCATATTGGCGACTGGCCGCGCCCCCATGGTGAACACGTCGCGGAGGATTCCTCCAACGCCGGTCGCCGCGCCCTGATAGGGTTCGATGTAGCTCGGGTGGTTGTGGCTCTCCATCTTGAAGATGGCGGCCTGCCCGTCGCCGATGTCAATCACACCGGCATTTTCGCCGGGACCCTGGATGACCCAGGGCGCCTTGGTCGGCAGCTTCTTCAGATGGAAGCGCGACGATTTATAGGAACAATGCTCCGACCACATGACCGAGAAGATTCCGAGCTCGACCAGGTTGGGCTCGCGGCCCAGCGCGTGGAGAACGCGGTCATATTCTTCCGGGCTGAGGCCATGTTCGGCGACGATCTCGGGGGTGATGCGGGGGGCGTCCAAAACGGTCATGCGCGGCCCCTTAGCCTCGGCGAGCCGTTACGGCTAGCCGCGGAGACGCAAGTCGGAGAACTATGGCCAAAGAAAAAGCCCCCGGCATTGCCAGGGGCTTCCCAAATCTACCGAGCTGTAAGGCTTAGCCCTTACAGACCTGCGCGCCCTTGCCTGGGAGGGTAAGGTTCACAGTCGACGCGGTTGCACTGCCCTTCAAGACATAGCCGCCTTCGGCAGTGAGATCGGTGCTTGCGGGCTGGCCTTCAACGGCCTCTGCCGGCTTGACGTGCGTCTGCGTCCGGTCGGCGCCGTGGACGTAGGCACCCTTGTTTTCAGCAAGCCAATCAATCTGCACCAGGCTGTTGTCCTTGCAGCGATAGGTCTTGCTCGCCGCGATCGACGGCGGCAGCTCGACCGGCGCCGCATTTGCCAGTTCGTGAGCCATCGGATCCGGCTGCTCGCCACCAGTGATGGTTTCAGGTTTGCAAGCGGCCAGAGCCAGCAAGCCAACGGCGATGAGTGAAAGATTGCGAATCATGGATTCGCCTTTGTCAATGAAATGCCTCCGCGTAAAGCACCTGATCGACGAGCGTCACTTCGTTGCAATGAAACGTCCGGGCGCATAGTGTGTCGCAATGAACCGCGCCCAAGGCGAAGAGCGGATGCAGCGCATCCGCATCGGACTGACCGGCCTGGCCTTCGTTTTCCTGCTCGTTTTACTCGGCACGGCGATCAGCCGATCCAGCGAGGACAGCGTTGTCTCGCCTGCCCAGAATGAGCTGGCTGCCGACAAGGAGCCGAACGAACCGTTGGCCGAGATCGGCGCAGCTCCAGGCGCCACGCTGGAAAATGAAACCAGCGAGGGCGCTGCCAGCAACAAGCAATGAAGCGCTCGACGATCGCGATGCTGGGCGCGATTGCGTTCCTGGCGGCGATCGCCGCCTGGGCGGTCACCGGATCCAGCGATCGCCTGGGGCCACGACCGGAAGCGGAGCGGGCTCCACTGGCACTCATCACCAGCCTGCCGCTGCTATTCGGGGAAGAGTTCGGGTTGGACAATGGCGGATCGCCGGCACTGACCCGGCTTGAGCAACGCTATAATATCTTGCCGGTCGGGGTGGCGGATCAAAAAAGCCTGCAAGGGAAGAGCCTTTTGTTGATGGCACACCCGCGCGCGCAGCCTGCAGACGTCCTGGTTCAGCTCGACCAATGGGTGCAAGGTGGCGGGAAGCTTCTGTTGCTTGCCGATCCCAAGCTCGACTGGCCAAGCAGCCGCCCGTTCGGTGACAAGCTCCGTCCGCAACCGGCGTTCGCCGATACCGGCTTGTTACAGCATTGGGGATTGAAGCTGAGCGGTCCGGAAGCCGACGGATCCGACACCAGAGGGCATCTCGCAAGCACTGGCAAATGCATCGTGGTGGGCGGAGGGATGATTGCTCGCTGCTCCATCGGTCGCGGCTGGGTAACAGTAATTGCGGACGCGGACTTCCTTAATGTCGACGACAGCGAAGCCGACAATCTGAGCTTGCTGGTCGGGGAACTGAACCGGCTCGAATCCCGCTAAGTCCACGAGTCATGGCCAATTCCAACAGACTTATCCACAGGGTTGGCCGACCAGAACAGGCGAAGAACAAATCCCTAACAGACCCTTAAAAAACCGTTGAAAATCCGCCACACGGCATGGAATCCCGCTGTATGGCATGAAAATCCATTGTATCCCGCACCTCGTTGAGTTACCAACATCAACTGTAGCGCGGGGCATTCCTGACTGAGTCGATGGGACGCAGGGCGCACGGGGAACCGTGCATCCTGCGAACGGGAAAGCTTGTGCCCGCGCCAAGGGGTGTAGGACGTGGCACTAGAGCATCTGTTTCAAGGCAGTGCTTTGAACGCGGTAGACGCGAAGGGTCGCGTTTCCGTGCCCGCTTTCCTTCGCTCCGTGATCGAGCGCCGCGGCGATGCCCGCACCATCGTGCTCGCCAAACATGACGCCTTCACCTGCCTCAGTGCCTACGACCCCGCCTACGCCGCGCTGAAGCATCAGAAGCTTGAGCGACTGCTGGAGAAGCAGGAAACAGATCCCAGCGCCGAGCTCGACTATGCCCGCCGCACAATGATGGCCTTCGGCGCTACCGAGGAGGTCCCCTACGACAGTTCAGGCCGCGTCATCTTGCCCCCGATGATGCGCCGGAAGGGCCAGGTCGACGACCTGGCCCTGTTCATCGGTGTTGGCGAGACGTTCCAGATCTGGAACCCGAAACTGTTCCTCGCCGACCCCAATGTGCCCGAAGACATGAAGGATATCGCCCGCTTCCGTCTCGAGGAGCGCGGCCAGTGACCGACAAGGCTCCACATTTACCCGTCCTGATCGAAGAGGTCGTTGCGGGTCTCGCCGTCGTCCCCGGCGAGACCCTTGTCGACGGCACGTTCGGTGCTGGCGGATACACGCGTGCCTTGCTGGGGGTGGGAGCGGGACGAGTGATCGGCTTTGACCGCGATCCCGACGCGATCGCCAGTGGTCCGTCACTCGTCCCAGATCCCCGCCTTACACTGATCAACGAACGCTTCAGCCAGATGGACCGGGTGCTCGCCGAGCGCGGCCTGCTTCCGGTCGATGGTATCGCGCTCGATATCGGTGTGTCGTCGATGCAGCTCGACCAGGCCGATCGCGGCTTTTCCTTCATGAACGATGGTCCGCTCGACATGCGCATGAGCCAGTCGGGCCAGACCGCAGCTGAATTCCTCAACCATGCCGATGAGGGCGAGATTGCCCGCGTCCTCAAGGAATATGGGGAGGAGCCGCGCGCCCGCGCGGTTGCCCGCGCCATCGTCGCTGCGCGGCCGTTGACCCGAACGGCCGAGCTCGCGGCGGTGGTGCGGAGGGCTCTTGGGTTCCGCCAGGGTCAGAAGAGCGACCCGGCGACCCGCACCTTCCAGGCGATCCGAATCCATTTAAACGCCGAACTCGACGAACTTGAGCAGGGCCTGAGGGCCGCCGAACGCTCGCTTCGTCCTGGCGGGCGTCTGGCCGTCGTCACCTTCCACAGTCTTGAGGATCGCATCGTCAAGCGCTTCCTCAAGACCCGCAGCGGGGATGTTCCTTCCGGATCGCGCCATCGTCCGATGGTCGCCAAGGGGCCCGCCCCGACATTCGAACAAGTTGCCAAGCCGGTCTCACCGTCTGAGGCCGAGCTGGCCCGTAACCCGCGCGCGCGCTCGGCTCGTTTGCGAACTGCGGTCAGGACCGATGCGCCCGCGTGGGACCAGGAAAAGGCAGTCTCTGCCGGGAGGGCAGTACAATGAGCGCGCGCGGATTCGGTTCGGTCATTTGGGCCGGAGCAGTCGCTGGCGCCGCGCTCGGCTTTTATCTGGTCTCGTTGAACGTTGCCTCGGAGCGCGCCGAGCTGGAGCAGGTCGAGACAAAGATCGCCCTCGCCCAGCGCGACATCCGGCTGCTGCAGACCGAAATCGGTACGCGTGGTCGGCTGGCGCAGCTTGAGCGCTGGAACGTCAAATTCATCCGCCTGTCGGCGCCGACCGCCGACCAGTTCGTCGAAGGCGGCTTCCAGCTGGCGACGATGGTCACGCCGCATAAGAAGCCGGCGATCGAAGCGCCGGTCGTGCTCGCCTCTGCTCCTGTTGAGCAGGCCATTTCGAGTCGCCCGAAGCTGACTGGCGATGCCGATGGCCCAGCGGTCCCGGCGACTGCACCCAAGTCGGCAAGCGACATGATGTACGTTGCGAGCTACGGCGTCTCGAGCAAGGCGATTACCAGGCCGTCCTCAGTCAAGCCGCAACCCATCAAACCGACCGCGACCGCACCGGCCAATACTGTTGCCGACAAGCCGCAAAAACCCGCCGCTGCGACGAAGCCAGCCAAAACCGCGACGGCTGATCCGCTCGCGCCCTTGCCAACCGCCAAGCCCAAGGCCAAAGGCGGCGCGCCCACGGCATCCGCCGGGGCGGCAACCCCGAAACGCACTCACAAGGACAGCGATTCCGACTGATGAACGCCCCGACGCCCGCTCTCGTCGCACGGCCCGAGCGGCTCCGTCTGGTCGGACAGCGGCGGCAGATACTGGCGCTGATGCACCAGCGGCTGATGTTTGGCATGCTCCTCTTCGCCGGCATCATCGCGATTATTTGCCTTCGGCTCATCTGGCTCGCGGCCTTCGGCGACCATGCCGGGCGGAAGGGCGGGGCACTCGACCTTACTCCTGAGCGCGGCGACATCGTCGACCGTGAAGGCCATGCGCTGGCGCGGACGATCGACGCCTGGATCATCGGTCTCCAGCCCGCGAAGGTGATCGGCAACAAGCTCGACCTGGCGCGCAAGCTGGCCCAGCTCATGCCGGAGAAGGATGAGGCACAGTATCTGGCGATGCTGCGCTCAGGTCGCAGCTTCTATTACCTTCGCCGCCGGGCGAGCCCCAGTTTGGTTGCCGCGATCAACTCGCTCGGCGAGCCGGGCCTGGCCCTGCAGCGGGAGCCCGACCGGCTCTATCCGCAGCTTAGCCTCGCCGCCCACGTCGTCGGCTACACCGACATCGACGGCAAGGGTAATGCGGGCATCGAACGCGCCTTCGATGAACAGCTCCGCGATCCCGCACGGCGCGGACAACCGATCGTCACCAGCGTATCGAGCCGCGTGCAGCAGGCGCTGGAGCATGAACTCGACGCGGCCAAGACCCATTTTTCCGCGATCGGCGCGGCCGGCGTCATCATGAACATACATACTGGCGAAATCCTGGCGATGACGTCGTTGCCGCAGCTCAATCCGAACGCGGCGGGGCAGGGCACGCCGGAAGCCCGCTTCAATCGCGCTACGCTTGGCGTTTACGAGCTTGGCTCGACCTTCAAGCCGTTCACTGTGGCAATGGCCATGGACGCCGGTGTCGTGAAGTCGTTCGGCCAGATGTATCCTTGTCCAAAGTCGCTTCGCGTCGGCAATCGGTCGATCAGCGATACCCATCCATTCGGTCGCGCCTGTTCCGTTGCCGAAATCATGAAGGAAAGCTCGAACATCGGCACGGCGCAGATCGCCGACCAGCTTGGCCCGACGCGGCAAAAGGAATTTCTTCGCAAGATGGGGTTCCTCGATAAGGTTGAGATCGAGCTCAAGGAGCGCGGCCGGACTCTGACCCCGGGCAACCAGTGGAACCAGGTTGAAACGATGACCGTCGGTTACGGTCACGGCATTGCGGTCACTCCGCTGCACCTGGCGACCGGATATGCGACGCTGTTCAACGGCGGCATCTATCGCCCGGCGACCTTGCTCAAGGTCGACAAGAACCACGCTCCGGGCAAGGGCCACCGCGTGTTCACGGAAGAAACCAGCTACAAGATGCGCTCGCTGCTGCGCCTCGTTGTCACGGAAGGCACCGGCAAGAAGGCCGACGCGCCGGGCTACCGTGTCGGCGGCAAGACCGGCACCGCCAACAAGCCGGTCGCCGGCGGATATTCGAATACAAGGGTTGTAACCAGCTTCGCCGGTGTGTTCCCAATGGACGAGCCGCGCTATGTCATGGTGGTGATGCTGGACGAACCCCAACCGACCAAGGAAACCTACGGCTTCCGAACCGCCGGTTGGAACGCCGCACCGATCTTCAGCAAGACGGTTAGCCGGATCGCGCCGATGCTTGGCGTGCGCCCCGACAAGAATCGCGAGCCCAACATGGCCGAGGTGCTGCCCTTCGTTCACGAGGACAAGTAAGGGCATGAACCTGGGCGCACTGGCCGGCATCACCAGCGATTCCAACGTTACCGGTTTTGCGCTGGATCACCGCAAGGTGGCCGCCGGCAATGTGTTCGGTGCCTTCCGCGGCGCGCGTTTCAACGGCGAGGATTTCATTGCTGAGGCCGTGCGCCGAGGTGCGGTCGCGATCGTCGCCCGCCCGGAGGCCGTCGTTGAAGGCGTTCCCCACCTGAAGGGCGACGAGCCGCGCAAATTGTTCGCCGATCTTGCCGCCCGCTACTTTGCGCCATTTCCCGAAACGATCGTCGCGGTGACGGGTACCAATGGGAAAACGTCGACCGTCGAGCTGACCCGGCAACTGTGGCGGATGGCGGGGCATCGATCGGCGTCTATCGGCACGCTCGGCGTCACAACTGCCGACGATCAGGTTTCCACCGGGCTCACGACACCAGATATCGTCACCTTTCTCAGCAACATGGCAGGCCTCAGGAAATTGGGGATCAGCCATGTCGCCTATGAAGCTTCATCCCACGGACTCGATCAGTTTCGCGCCGAGGGTGTGAAGGTGAACGCGGCCGCTTTCACCAACTTCAGCCGCGATCATCTGGATTATCACCGCGACATGGACTCCTATTTCGCGGCCAAGATGCGCCTGTTCGACGAGGTCGTCGCGCAGGACGGCGTAGCGGTCGTGTGGACCGGCGACCCTAAGTCGCAAGATGTGATTGGTCGCGTTGAGCGGCGGGGGCTGAAGCTTATTACTGTGGGACCGGGCGCCCGGACGATCGAGCTGGTCTCTCGTGCATCAACCCCGCTTGGACAGCAGCTCATCCTTCGCCACGAAGGGAAGGAGTATAAACTCAGCCTTCCGCTCATCGGCGCTTATCAGATGAACAATGTGCTGACCGCGGCGGGACTGGCCCTGGCGACCGGCGCGGATTGGTCGACGACATTGTCCGGCATGGGGCGGGTAGCGCCTGTCCGAGGCCGCCTGGAACGTGCCGTCATCAGCCGCGCCGGGGCGCCAGTCTATATCGATTATGCGCATACGCCCGATGCCATCGAAGCGGCGATTGCGGCACTTCGCCCGCACGTCGAGGGACGCTTGATCACCGTGCTTGGCGCGGGCGGCGATCGCGACCATGGCAAGCGGCCCGAAATGGGCGCGGTTGCGGCGCGACTTTCGGACGTCGTGATCGTTACCGACGATAATCCGCGAAGCGAGGATCCAGGCGTGATCCGGCATGCCGTGCTTCAAGGGGCGCCCGGAGCGATCGAGGTCGGTGACCGGCGGGCGGCTATCGGCGAAGCAATCGCGATGGCGAAAGCGGGCGACATTGTGCTGGTGGCCGGTAAGGGCCATGAGCAGGGACAGATAATTGGAGACCAGGTGCTTCCCTTCGACGATGTGACCGTGGCGCGGGAGTGCGCCGCTTGAACGCCCACCAGACAGCGCTGTGGACCAGTGAAGAGATCGTCGCTGCGACCGGCGGAGCCCTTCATGGCACGGCCTTTGAAGTATCGGGGGTCACCTTCGACAGCCGCGAGGTTGAACATGGCTGGCTGTTCGTTGCCATGCCGGGAACGGTCGCGGACGGGCATGATTATTGCGCGAAGGCTTTTGCCGCCGGTGCGCCCGCCGCGCTTGTTTCGAAGCCTGTCGACGGCCCGCACATCCTCGTGGATGATGTACCCAACGCGCTCACGAAGCTAGCAGTTGCTGCCCGCAATCGTTGCCACGGAAAAATAATTGGAGTGACCGGATCAGTCGGCAAGACGTCGACCAAGGAGGCCCTCTATGCGGCGCTGGAGCGCTATGCGAAGGGCAGGGTCCACCGTTCGGTGAAAAGCTATAATAATCACACCGGCGTGCCGCTGAGCCTGGCGCGGATGCCGCGCGACAGCGAGTTTGCGGTGCTGGAAATGGGCATGAGCGCCAGGGGCGAGATTGCTGCGCTGACCAGGCTGGTTCGGCCGCACATTGCGGTGGTGACGACGATTGCCTCGGCACACATCGAACATTTGGGATCGATGGAAGCGATCGCCGACGCCAAGGGCGAGATCTTCGAAGGGCTGGAGCCGGAGGGGATCGCCATCGTTCCGGAGGATAGCGATCACCGCGACCGGCTGGTGAAAGCGGCGCGGAAATATGCGGGGCGGACCGTAACTTTCGGCCAGGGCGAGGCCGACGTCGTGGCATTGCATGCCGTGAGGTCTGAGAGTGGCGGCAGCCTGGTGACTGCCCAGCTGCTCGACAGCGAGTTGACCTATACGATCGCCCAGCGCGGCGACCATTGGGTGCAAAATTCGCTCGCCGTGCTGGCAGCAGTTGAGGCCGCCGGCGCGGACTTGGCAATCGCCGGCCTGGCACTGGCCGACATGGGCGGCCTCAAGGGCCGGGGCGAGCGTCACCGGCTGGAAGTCGCCGGCGGTAGCTATCTGCTGATCGACGAAAGCTACAATGCCAATCCGGCGTCGATGGCCGCGACTTTGAAAGCCCTTGGCGAAGAGCGCGACGTCGGTCGGCGGATCGCCGTCCTCGGCCCGATGCGTGAGCTTGGCACCCATTCCGCGGCACTTCATGCCGGCCTCGCTTCGTCGGTTCGGGAGGCTGGCGTGGACCGGTTGATCCTGGTCGGTGAGGAAATGGCGCCGCTGGCCGACGCGTTAGGCGACGACCTGCCGATCGAACGGGCCGAAACCGTCGAGCAGGCAACCCGGATGCTTTCGCAGCTCGTTCGCCCCGGCGACGCTGTTCTGGTCAAGGCGTCCAATTCGATCGGGCTTGCGAAGCTGGTCGAACGGATGGCAGGGGGATTGCAATTGGCGGACGCTGGTGAGGGGGCCAGGCACTAATGCTCTACATCTTGGCCGAGCAGCTGGGCTTTCCGGGTCTCCTCAACCTCATTCGCTACATCAGCTTCCGTGCCGGCGCGGCGACCGCGACCGCGCTGATGATCGGCCTGCTGATCGGCCCTGCCTTTATCAACTGGCTTCGGGCCAAGCAGGGCAAGGGCCAGCCGATCCGCGCCGACGGTCCGCAAAGCCACCTCGCAAAGCGCGGCACGCCGACCATGGGCGGGCTGATGATCCTGATCTCGGTCGGCATTTCGGTCCTTCTCTGGATGGACCTCGCCAATCCCTATGTATGGGCCTGCCTGCTCGTGACGGCCGGGTTCGGCCTGATCGGGTTCCTCGACGACTACGACAAGGTGAAGAAGGCGCATCATGCCGGCCTCAAGGGCCGTACGCGCCTGTTGCTGGAGTTCCTCATCGCCGGTGCCGCCACCTGGCTGATGGTTCGTCATTCAGGAACGCAGCTGTACCTGCCCTTTGTCCAGGGCGCGGTAATCGACCTTAGTTGGGCGTACATTGCGTTCGGCGCTTTCGTCATTGTCGCATTCGGCAATGCGGTAAACCTGACCGACGGGCTCGACGGGCTGGCGACAATGCCCGTGATCATCGCCGCGGTAGCTTTCACCCTGATCGCCTATCTCGTCGGCAATGCCGTCTATTCGCAATATCTCGGCATCCCGAACGTGAAGGGTGCCGGCGACCTTACCGTCCTGCTGCTCGCCATCGTCGGCGCAGGGCTCGCCTTCCTCTGGTTCAACGCACCGCCGGCCGCGGTCTTCATGGGCGATACGGGCAGCCTTGCACTCGGTGGGGCGCTAGGCGCGGTCGCGGTTGCGACACATCACGAGTTCGTGCTTGTGATCGTCGGCGGCCTGTTCGTGCTGGAAGCGGTTAGCGTCGTCGTCCAGGTCTTCTGGTTCAAGCGATACGGCAAGCGCATCTTCCGGATGGCGCCGATCCATCACCACTTCGAGCATCTGGGCTGGAGCGAGCCGACCGTGGTCATCCGCTTCTGGATCATCAGCTTCATTCTTGCCCTTGCCGGCCTCTCCACCCTGAAGCTGAGGTGATCACCGCCAGGGCCTTCGCCGGAAAACATTATGCTGTCCTTGGTCTTGCGCGAAGCGGCCTGGCGACGGTCGAGGCGCTGCTTGCCAGCGGGGCGCGGGTTACGGCCTGGGACGACAAGGAAGAGGCGAGGGCGAAGGCGCCTGTCGGCGTCGAGCTTGAGGATTTCGTCGGTGGCGATCTCTCACGCTTCGACTCCATCGTTGTAACCCCGGGCCTGCCGCTCAACCGGCACCCAATCGCGGGCCAAGCGAAGAAAGCCGGCGTCGAAATCATCGGCGATATCGAGTTGTTCGCCCGGGCGCGGGCCGAGCTACCGGCGCACAAGGTCGTCGGGATCACCGGCACCAATGGCAAGTCGACCACGACCGCGCTGGTTCACCACATCCTGAAGACCGCAGGCGTGCCGACGGAAATGGGCGGTAACATCGGCCTTCCGATCCTGGCGCAGGACCCACTGCCGGAAGGCGGAGTCTATGTGTTGGAGTTGTCGAGCTACCAGATCGACCTGACCCAGAAGCTATATTGTGAAGTTGCCGTGCTTCTTAATGTCACCCCTGACCACCTAGATCGGTATGACAGTTTCGAGGCCTACACTGCTTCGAAAATCCGCCTGTTTGAAATGCAAGAGGCGGGAGACTGGGCCGTATTCAACGCGGACGATCCCGTTGCCGATGATTGGTACATGCGCATCGAGCAAGAAGAGTACATGGGCGACAAGTGGCAGTGGACTACGTTCTTTGAGGCTTACCAAAACGACAAGTTCAAACGGGCGCAGGAACATTGGCCTTCGCTCCAAGGCCCTCACAATGCTCAGAATGCTGCAGCAGCCATCAAGATCTGTGAGCTGCTGCGCGTCTCGGAAAATGACATTGAAGAGGGACTTTGCACCTATGCCGGCCTTCCGCACCGGATGGAACGCGTGCGCGAAAAGGGCGGCGTCCTGTTCGTCAATGACAGCAAGGCGACCAACCCAACCGCGACCGCTCCGGCGCTGGCTGCCTTCCCGAAAATCCGCTGGATTCTTGGCGGGCAGGCCAAGACGGACAATCTCGACGAATGCGCTCCGCACTTCGGCCATGTCGTCAAGGCCTATACCATTGGCGAAGCGGGAGAAATGTTCGCCAGCCTCTTGTCCCCGCATATGGCTGTGGCAGAGTGCGGTACGCTGGGCGAAGCGGTCAGGACAGCCGCGTCGGAAGCTGAGGCAGGTGACACGGTTTTGCTGTCCCCTGCCTGCGCTTCCTTCGACCAGTTTCGGGATTTCGAGGCGCGGGGCGATGCCTTCCGCGACCTGGTGGGGGGATTATGAACCAGACGATCACCGGCAGGATCAAGGCCAGCACCGCCTGGGCTGATCCCAACCGCTATGGCCGATCCGACCGGTCGGCGACGGGCCGTTGGTTCTGGGAAATCGACCGGGTCCTGCTGTTCATGCTGGCACTGCTGATCGGCTTCGGCCTGATCGCGGTCGCGGCAGCGTCGCCTGCCGTGGCACAGCGCTACTCGGGCGGCTCGGTCCGGATCGACGAACTCTATTATTTCTACCGGCAGATCGCCTGGATCGCACTGTCGATGCCGGTGATGATCGCTATCTCGATGCAACCGCGTGAGAGACTCAAGCGGCTTTCGCTGATCGGCGCGATGATCTGTCTTGTCGCACTGGCCCTGGTTCCCTGGCTGGGCACAGAGGTCAACGGCGCCAAGCGCTGGTTCAACTTGGGCGTCGGTTTGTTCCAGCCGTCCGAATTCTTGAAGCCCTTCTTCGTCGTGTCGATGGCTTGGCTGCTTAGCCTCAAGGAAACCGACAAGTCGCTGCCTATCTTCACCTTCTCAGCCGGCATCATCGGCATCGTTGCGATCTTGCTGATGCGCCAGCCCGATTTCGGATCGACCATCATTTTCGCCGCCGTCTGGATCGCGATGCTGGCAATCGCCGGCCTCAACATGCGCATCCTGATCGGGCTTGGCATTGCCGGCATCATCGGCGTCGTGCTGGCCTATTTCTTCTATGACGTTGCGACCCAGCGGATCGACGCTTTCATCTTTGGGGCGGGCGACAATTTCCAGACCGAGAATGCGATGCGGACCCTGACTGCCGGCGGCCTGTTCGGAATGGGTCCCGGCGCCGGGACCCGCAAGTTCGGTCTTCCGGAGCCGCATACCGACTACATCTTCTCGGTCATCGGCGAGGAGTTTGGCCTGATTGCCTGCCTGATGATCGCGCTTCTCTACCTCGGTATCGTCGCCCGAGTGCTGATCAAGCTCCTCGACGAGGAATCCAGCTTCGCGATCCTCGCCGCGGCTGGCCTGGTCATCCAGTTCGGGCTCCAGGCGCTGATCAACATGGCGGTCAACGTCCAGATCGCCCCCTCCAAGGGCATGACCCTGCCGTTCATCAGTTACGGCGGATCGTCGATGCTGGCACTGTCGATTGCGATGGGATTGCTGCTCGCCTTCACGCGCCGAAACCCCTATCTGAGCCGCTCGCCCTATGTGGTGAAATGGGGCGGGGAGAATTTGCGGGGATGAACGTCACACTCGCCGCCGGAGGTACCGGCGGGCACATGGTTCCGGCCCACGCGCTAGCCGCAGAGCTGAAGTCGCGCGGCCATGGCGTGATGCTGATCACCGACGAGCGCGGTGCGAAGATCCCTGCGCTGTTCGAGGATGTGCCGACCTATATCCTTCCGGCCGGACGTCTCGGCGGCGGGCCGATCGGCTGGTTGAAAGCGGCAGCTGCGGTTCTTGCCGGGCGTAGGCAAGCCAAGGCGCTGTACCGCGAGTTCACGCCCGACGCGGTGATCGGCTTTGGCGGCTATCCGGCATTTCCGGCCCTGTTGGCGGCCAGCGCGCTCAACATTCCGACGATCCTCCACGAACAAAATGCGGTGCTTGGCCGGGTGAACCGGCTGCTTGCCGGCTCGGCCGATGCGATTGCCACGTCCTACGCCGAGGTAGATCGGCTGAAGCCCGGCCACCAAGGCAAGGTAGAGCTGGTCGGCAACCCGGTCCGCGAGTCCGTCGCCAGGCTCGGCACCTTGCCATTCCCGGAATTCGACGACACCGCACCGCTGAAGATTCTTGTGACCGGCGGCAGCCAGGGTGCGACCGTGCTCGGGCAGGTAGTACCCGATGCCCTCGGCATGCTGTCGCCCAAGCTCAGGCATCGGCTTCAGGTCGTGCAGCAGTGCCGGCCCGACGATATCGAGGCGGTGCGCAACCGCTATGCCGCATTGAACATTCCGGCTGAGCTTTTGACCTATATTGAGGACATGCCGGACCGGCTTGGCGAAGCGCACCTCATCATCGCCCGCGCCGGAGCCTCGACCATAGCCGAGCTCACTGCCGCCGGAAGGCCGGCGATCCTTGTACCGCTACCGATCGCAACCGATGACCATCAGACTGCAAATGCTCGGGAAATGGCGAAAGCAGGTGGTGCTCGCATGATTGCACAGACGGAGTTCTCGCCGGAGCTTCTCGCCAAGCAGGTCGAAGCCATAGCAGGCGATCCGCAGGCGCTTTCCAATGCCGCCGAGCGCGCGCTTTCGGTTGGCAGGCCGCACGCCACCAGCGACCTTGCCGACCTGGTCGAGCGGATTGCTGGTGGCACTGCGCCATTGCTGGTTGGGCCGGCCGAAACGCAGTCGGCGCCTGGCATCGGCGGCATGGGAGTGCCGGCATGAAGGCGATGGGCACCGAGATCGGTACGATCCACTTCGTCGGAATCGGCGGGATCGGCATGTCCGGCATCGCCGAGGTCATGCACCACCTCGGCTACAAGGTGCAGGGCAGCGATAACAACGACAGCTATGTCACCGAAGGCCTGAGGAAGCGCGGCATCCCGGTGATGATCGGACAGGACGCCGACAATCTCGGCGATGCCGCGGTCGTCGTCTGCTCGACTGCCATCCGCGACGACAATCCGGAAGTGAAGGCAGCGGCTGAACGGCGCCTGCCGCGCGTTCGCCGCGCGGAAATGCTGGCCGAGCTGATGCGGATGCAGTCGACGGTCGCGGTTGCCGGCACCCACGGCAAGACCACGACGACGTCGATGATCGCGGCGATGCTCGACGCTGGCGGGATCGACCCGACCGTGATCAACGGCGGGATCATCAACGCCTATGGCTCCAACGCGCGGCTCGGCAAATCCGACTGGATGGTGGTCGAGGCGGACGAAAGTGACGGCAGCTTCCTGCGCCTCGACGGTACGATCGCGGTCGTCACCAACATCGATCCCGAGCATCTCGAACATTATGGCGACTTCGACACGGTGAAGGACGCCTTCGTCGAGTTTGTCGAGAATGTTCCTTTCTACGGCCTTGCCGTGATGTGCGTGGACGACCCCGACGTGCAGCATGTCCTGGCCGAGATCCGCGATCGGCGCGTCGTGACGTATGGCACTTCCGCGCTGGCTGACCTTCGCGCCGAAAATATCGTGCCGGAAAAAGGCGGCAGTCGCTTCGACGTTTCGGTCCGTCAGCTCGATGGCGAGCGGCGCGTGATCGAAGGCGTGTTCGTGCCGATGCCGGGCCGCCATAATGTACTCAACGCGCTTGCTGCGATCGCGGTCGGCCTGGAATTCGGCTTCTCGGACGAGATAGTCAAAAGCGGCTTCAAGAATTTCTCAGGCGTGAAGCGCCGCTTCACCAAGGTTGGTGAGGTGGGCGGAGCGACCGTGGTCGACGACTATGCGCATCACCCGGTGGAGATCCGCGCCGTCCTGTCGGCTGCGCGCGAAGCGGCGGAAGAGCGGGTGATCGCGGTCGTCCAGCCGCATCGCTTTACCCGGCTTCGCGACCTGATGGACGACTTCCAGAATGCCTTCAACGACGCGGACGTCGTGTTCGTGGCGCCGGTCTATCCGGCCGGCGAAGAGCCGATCGAGGGTGTCGACGCTGCCGCGCTTGCCAACGGCTTGCGCGCTCATGGGCATCGGATGGTCAAGACGGTCGACAGCCCGGCCGACCTTGCCGCGTCGCTTCGGGACCTGGCTGCCGAGGGCGACATCATCATCTGCATGGGGGCTGGAGACATCACGAAATGGGCCGGCGGCCTTGCCAACGGTATTGTGAAGTCGAGGGCGGCCAAGTGAGCTCGACAGCCACTCTTCCCAGCGTCCGCGGCAAGCTGAAGGCCGATGCGCCATTGGCACCGCTGGTCTGGTTCAAATCCGGCGGCAATGCCGAGCTATTGTTCGAGCCGGCCGACCGCGACGACCTGGTCGAGTATTTGAAGGGCCTCGATCCGGATATGCCGGTGATGGCGCTAGGCCTCGGCTCCAACATGATCGTCCGGGACGGCGGCGTTCCGGGCGTCACGGTTCGCCTGGGCAAAGCCTTCTCCAAGATCGAACGGCTGGACGAGACCACCCTCAAGTGCGGCGGCGGAGCGAGCGGAATTCTCGTGTCGTCAACCGCGCGCGATGCGGGCATTGCGGGGCTGGAATTCCTGCGCGGTATTCCCGGCACGGTTGGCGGCTTCGTCCGGATGAATGGCGGCGCCTATGGCCGCGAAGTTCAGGACATCCTCGTTTCCTGCACGGTGGTCCTTCACGACGGGACGGTCGAGGAATGGCCTGCCGAGCAGCTCGGCTACACCTATCGCCACAGCGAACTGCCGGAAGGCGCGGTGGTGGTGGAGGCTGTGTTCCGCGGGATGGCCGGGGACCCGCTGATCATCGGCCAGGAGATGGACCGGATCGCCCAGGCCCGCGAAGAGTCTCAGCCGCTTCGGAGCCGGACCGGCGGCTCGACCTTCAAGAATCCGCCCGGCCACAAGGCATGGGCCCTGGTCGATGCGGCGGGATGCCGCGGCCTCAAGATCGGTGACGCGCAAGTGTCGGAGAAGCATTGCAATTTCCTGCTCAATCTCGGTAACGCTAGCTCTGCCGACATCGAGGAATTGGGCGAGGAAGTCCGGCGCCGGGTGCAGGCCAAGACCAACATTTCCCTTGAATGGGAAATCCAGCGGATCGGAGTAGCTTAATCGTGCCCCAACAGCTCGACCGGAACCTTAATATCGTTGTGCTGATGGGCGGCTGGTCGTCCGAAAGTGACGTTTCGCGCATGAGCGGCCAAGGCATCGTCGAGGCGCTGAAGGACCGCGGGTTCACCAATGTCACGCCGGTCGACATGGACCGTAACGTCGCACAGGTGCTGGCGGCGATCCGGCCGGACGTCGTATTCAATGCCCTCCACGGCACGCCGGGCGAGGACGGCACCGTTCAGGGCCTGCTCGACCTGATGCAGATCCCCTACACCCACAGCGGTCTCGAAACGTCGGTCATCGCGATCGACAAGGAACTGACCAAGATGGTCCTCGTCCCGCACGGGATCCGCATGCCGAAGGGCAAGGTGGTCGAAAGCCGCTCGCTCTACGAAGGCGACCCGATGGCGCGGCCCTATGTGCTGAAACCGGTAAACGAAGGTAGCTCGGTCGGCGTCGCAATCGTGACCGACGAGGGCAATTACGGCCGCCCGATCAGCGCCAAGGCGGAAGGCCCGTGGCTCCATTTCGAAAGGCTTCTGGCCGAGCCTTTCATCAAGGGCCGCGAGCTCACGGTTGCTGTGTTGGGTGACGAATCCTTGTGCGTCACCGAATTGAAGCCGGTGCAGGGCTTCTACGACTATGACGCCAAATATACCGACGGCCTCACCGAGCATGTCTGCCCGGCCGACGTACCGGCGAATATTGCCCAGGAAATGATGGACATGGCGCTGGCGGCCCATCGCCTGCTGGGATGCAAGGGAGCTTCGCGCAGCGACTTCCGCTGGGACGATACGCAGGGCGAAGCTGGAGTCTACTTGCTCGAGGTTAACACCCAGCCGGGCATGACCCCGCTAAGCCTGGTGCCGGAACAGGCCCGGCAGAAGGGCATCAGCTACGGCGAATTGGTCGAGCGGATCATTGCCGAAGCTATGGTTCCGGTGGCCGACAAGACCGAAGCGCTCGAAGGAGTGAAGGACGGGTGACCTCAGCGCATGTCCGGCGGGGGGCGTCGAGCCGGGCACGATCCCGTAAGGGAGGCTCACGCGTCTCCGTTCCCAGGAAATTGGCAGGCAAGCTGCCGGTCAAGGAAGCCCAGGCCAACAAGCTGGCCGGTTGGGCCTTTGCGCTTTTTGCCATTGCGGTGACCGGCGCGGCTGCTGTCGCACTCGATGTCCCAGCCAAGGTCGGCATCGCTGCCGGTGAGGCCGTGGGCGACGCGGGTTTCCGGGTGCGAAGCGTCGACGTGCAGGGCATCAAGCGAATGGAT
Source organism: Sphingomonas caseinilytica (assembly GCF_023516455.1). Lineage (GTDB taxonomy): Bacteria > Pseudomonadota > Alphaproteobacteria > Sphingomonadales > Sphingomonadaceae > Sphingomicrobium > Sphingomicrobium caseinilyticum. Next base: position 938,550 of record NZ_JAMGBA010000002.1, read on the forward strand.
CCGCGGCCCGTTTACGAAATTGCGCTCGACCAGAAGACGACGGCCATGCCGCTCCTCGACGTGGCGGCGATCCGGCAACGGCTGCTTGAATATGGCTGGGTCAAGGACGCGCGCGTTTCGCGCCGCTTCCCGGATACGCTGGTCATCGACATCGTCGAGCGAAAGCCCGCCGCGCTATGGCAGGATGAGGATCGGCTGACCCTGATCGATGCGGAGGGCGTGGTGCTGGACCGGGTCCCGGTCAGCCAGATGCCCGATCTGCCGTTGTTGATCGGCAAGGGCGCCAACGCTCATGCCGTCGCGCTGGACGCGCTGCTGTCGCAAGTTCCCGCTTTGAAGGCGCAGCTCGTTTCGGCGACCTGGGTCGGTGAGCGCCGCTGGAATCTCAGCCTGCAAACTGGTGAGACAATTATGCTGCCGGAGGGCAACACGGCTGCGGCGACGGCGCTGACGAAATTTGCCAAGATGGATAAGTCGTCCGGCCTGCTCGGTCGCGGCTATATCCACTTCGACATGAGAAATCCCAACAACACGATGACGGTCCGGCTGCCTCGAAAGCCGGGCGAACCGATCGTTCCCGAACCGGTTTCAGAGAGTTAAGACCAACGATAATGGCCGACACCGACCAGCCTTTAATTGCAGCACTCGATATCGGATCGTCGAAGGTCAGCGCGCTGATTGTGACGCGCGACCCGGACGGGCGACTGCGCGTGCTCGGCACCGGCCAACGGGAAAGCCGCGGCGTCAAGCGCGGCTATGTCACCGACATGGAAGCCAGCGAGGTCGCGGTCCGCGAAGCCGTCGAGATCGCCGAGCGCATCTCCGGCGTCACCATCGATGACGTCTGGGCAAGCTTTGCCGCCGGCGGACTGGTCAGTGACATTGCCAATGTCGAAGTCGAACTGGGCGGCCACCAGGTCGAACAATCGGACATCGAGGAATTGCTTGCCGCGGGCCGCGGCGCGATCGACCGCAACGGCCAGGTCGTCCTCCATGCCCATCCCGCCCTTTACACTGTCGACGGCGTCGAGGGCGTGCACCATCCGATCGGGCTTCATGCCGACCGATTGGGCGTCGACATCCATGTCGTTGCCGCCGATCCGGCGCCTCTCCGCAATATCGATTTCGTCATCCGCTCGGCGCACCTCGGCGTGAAGGCGATCATCGCCTCCCCGGTTGCCGCTGCGCTCGCCTGCCTCACGCCGGAAGAGCGAGAATTGGGCGTCGCCCTCGTCGAAATGGGCGCCGAAGTGACCAACATCTCGCTTCACGCCGGAGGCATGCTCGTAGGCCTTCGCTCGATACCGCTGGGTGCCAAGGATATCACCGACGACATCGCCTGTGCGTTCGGCGTCCAACGGCGGGAAGCGGAACGGATGAAATGCCGGTTCGGTTCGGCGATGACATCCCCGCGCGACAATCATGAAATGGTCGAGGCAACGCCAATCGGCGGCGATGACGGCGGAGAGCCGCTGCGCATCACCCATGCCCAGCTGATCACCGTCATCCGGCAGCGCACCGAGCAGATCACCAACGAGATCGAGCGCGCGCTGAAGGAACTGGGCTTCGCAGGACCGGTCGGCCGGCAGGTGGTACTGACGGGCGGTGGCGCAGAGCTGAAGAACATCGCCGACTATATGCAGGGCGTGCTTGGCCGTGCCGTCCGGGTCGGCCGTCCGAAAACCATCACCGGTCTGCCGGAGGCGCATAGCGGGCCCGGCTTCTCCACCTTGGTGGGTCTCGCCATGCTGGCGGGCGAAGGAAGCGGCGACATCCGCGACCTGGCGCTGGTTGGTGTGACCCAGAAGAAGCCGGCGACCGGGATGATGGGCCGGCTTATCGCCGCGATGCGGGGCGGGTTTTAGTCCGCGAGACTAGCTGTTAGCCTCCTGCGAAAACAGGGGGGATTGAATGGCGACCATCGCGACGACGAAGAACGCCACGGGGGCACTGATCCTCCTGCTGGGAGCGGCGGTCTTCCTCAACTATGTCGATCGCGGTGCGATCGGGATCGCCGCGCCGGTAATGAAGGGCGACCTCGGCCTGTCCGATGAAGCCTATGGCGTCGTTTTCTCCGCCTTCTTCTGGATCTACGCGCCGGTTCAGCTCTTCGCCGGTTGGCTGTGTGATCGCTTTTCCGTCTATCGGCTGATGGCCGGCGGCATCGTCCTTTGGGCGGCGAGCACCCTCTTAATGGGTTTCGCGGGGGGCTTTGCCTCACTCCTTGTCCTCCGCGTCATGCTCGGCATCGGCGAAAGCATCTCCTTTCCCGGAAGTTCGAAAATCATTGCCCGCCACGTTCCGCCCGAACGGAGGGGCGTCGCAAATGCTGCGGTGGCTGCCGGAATTGCTCTCGGGCCGGCGGTCGGAACTCTTGCAGGCGGCTTGATCCTGGCGAAGTGGGGCTGGCCAGCAATCTTCTTCGTCTTTGGTGCCGTGACGTTACTGTGGGTGCTGCCGTGGCGGCAGGTGGTGGGAACGCTTCCAACAACGGGTCATCATGACGAGGGGCCAAGGGTTCCGCTCGGCGAGCTTCTCACCAAATGGCCGCTATGGTCGATGTCGATCGTGCATGCCCTCGGAAACTATTGTTTCTATTTCCTGCTTGCCTGGCTGCCCCTGTTCCTGACCAAGTCTCGGGGCTTCAGCATCGGCGAGATGACCATGCTGGCGACGCTCGGCTATGCGGTTCAGGGCGCCTGTGCGCTCGGCTATGGCCACTTCTCGGACTGGTGGACGCGGTCCGGAAGGTCGGAGGCCGCTTGCCGTCGCTGGATGATGGTCGTCAGCCAGTTGGTCGCTGCGGGAGCGATCCTCGGACTGGCATTCGCGCATACTGCGCTATCCATCGCGATCCTGCTGTGCCTCGCGGGGGCGGCGTCCGCGGCGCTATCGCTCAATCTCTATGCCGTTGCGCAAATGTTTGCTGGTCCGCGAGCATCCGGGACCTGGGTCGGCGTGCAGAATGCCATCGGCAACCTGTCCGGCATCATTGGGCCAATTGTTACCGGCATTGTGGTCCAGCGCGCTGGTTACAACAGCGCATTCATCCTCACAGCGATCGTAGCCGCAATCGGTGCAATTTGGTGGGCAGTCTGCGTTCCGCGCATCGAGCAAGTAAATCTGAAAGATTAACGTTAACGACGAAGCGGGCTTTTCATGGCTGTGCCATTTTGAATCATGGTGAGTCTGTACGGGCACAATCCACGCTTTTTTTCGTTTTACGTTAACTTTTACGCTTGTCGCGGGACTCGCAATGATTCATGGATTCTCGTTGACGGTTCAACGCGCTAGCAGCGCAGGGGGAGGGGTTAGTCCATGAGCATTGATTTCATCCGGCCGGAAGTGGACGAGCTTCGCCCGAGGATCAGTGTCATTGGTGTCGGCGGCGCCGGCGGCAACGCCATTGCCAACATGATCCGCTCCGACGTCCAGGGCGTCCAGTTCCTGGTCGCCAACACTGACGCGCAGGCACTCAATGCTTCCGAAGCCGACCAGCGCATCCAGCTGGGCCTCAAGATCACGCAAGGCCTGGGTGCCGGCTCGCGGCCCGAGATCGGTCGCGCCGCAGCCGAAGAGACGCTCGAAGAGATCGAGCGCTCGCTCGACGGTGCGCACATGTGCTTCATCGCCGCAGGCATGGGCGGCGGCACCGGCACTGGCGCCGCGCCGGTCATCGCCAAGGCCGCGCGCGACCGCGGCATCCTGACCGTCGGCGTCGTGACCAAGCCCTTCGCGTTCGAAGGATCGCGCCGCATGCGCTCGGCCGAAAGCGGCATCGAAGAGCTGCAGAAGCATGTCGACACGCTGATCGTCATTCCCAACCAGAACCTGTTCCGTCTCGCCACTTCCGAAACCACCTTCAAGGAAGCGTTCGAGATGGCGGATGAGGTACTGCAGCAGGGCGTCCGCGGAATCACCGACCTGATGGTCATGCCGGGCCTCATCAACCTCGACTTCGCCGACGTCCGCTCGGTGATGGGCGAAATGGGCAAGGCGATGATGGGAACCGGCGAAGCTTCGGGCGACAACCGCGCCATCGAAGCCGCGGAGAAGGCGATCTCGAACCCGCTGCTCGATGGCGTCAGCATGAAGGGCGCCAAGGGCGTCATCATCTCGATCACCGGCGGCGACGACATGCGCCTGATGGAGGTCGACGAGGCCGCCAGCCACATCAAGGAACTGGTCGACCCCGACGCCAACATCATCTGGGGTTCGGCGTTCAACAACGACCTTGGCGGCAAGATCCGCGTGTCGGTCGTCGCCACCGGCATCGAGGCGGAAGCCGCCGTCCAACCGACGCAGGGAAAGGTCTTCACCTTCCCGACCGCCGGCCGCCCCGCCGCGGCTCCTACGCCAGCTCCGATCATTACTCCGGCGCCCGAGCCCACGGCCGAAGAAGCGCCGCTTGACCTGACGAGTGACGACGAAGCGACCGATGAACTGCTGCTCGGCAATGACGATATCCTTGCCGATCCGGTCATGGGTACGCCGATCGCTCCGCCAATCGACGAGGAAGAAGCCGAGATCGAGCCGATCGAGGAAGCCAAGCCGGCCGCTGCTGCCGGAGGCACGCTGTTCGAACGCATGTCGAACATCGCGCGCGGCGCAGCCCAGGCGAAGGTCGAGGAAGAGCCGGTCCCGGGCTTCCGCCGCGAACCGCTCGATATTCCGCGTTTCCTTAATCGGCAGAATAATCAGTAACCTGGTTTAGGCTCGGCGCGGCTGCCGCTCAAGCGAGCGGCGGCTCGTCGCCGGGCCGCAACGTCTTGTCGCGACGCCCTTTTCAGCAAGCTTTCAGCAAGCTTCCATCAGGCATGGGGAGGACCATGCTTAATTTGGGATCGATGCGCGCGCGCTTCATTGCCGTGCTGGCAGCGTCATTCATTGCCACTGCGGCTTCGGCCACCGTTCAGTCCGTCACACCGGAATCTCCGGGTACGGCGCTGTCGCGTCATATCCGCATCCTGGCCAGCAATCCGCGCGACTTCAATTCGCTGATCGGGGCAGGGAAGGCCGCCCTGGAGCTTGGCGACGTGCAGACCGCCGCGGGCTTTTTCGGACGCGCCGAAGAGGTCAATCCGAATGCGCCGGCGGCAAAGGCCGGCCTTGGCGCGGCGATGGCGCATATGGGCGATGCCGACGGCGCGATTTATTATTTCGACCAGGCAACCCGGCTTGGAGCTTCGGCACTGACCATTGCGCTGGACCGCGGGCTGGCTCGCGACCTTAGCGGCGATCTTACCGGTGCACAAAGCGATTATCGGCTGGCGATCGCGTCGCTGAACAGCGACGAAGGCCGCCGGCGCTTGGCTCTCAGCCTAGCGATCGGCCGCGACCGCAACGGTGCGATGGCGTCCATCCAGCCGCTCCTGAATCGCCGAGACCCCGCGGCGCAACGAACGCGCGCCTTCGTCCTGGCGTTAGTCGGGGATTCGAGAGGTGCCGCGCAGGCGATTGAAGCGGTGATGCCGGGCGGGTCGGCTCGTTTCGCGCCGTTCATCAGCTCTCTTCCGCAGCTCAGCGTTCAGGAGAAGGCAGCGGCGGTCCATCTCGGCATGTTCCCCGACAATGCCTCCATTCGAATCTCACAAGCTCAGGCTGCGCCTGCGCCAGCTTCGGTACCTCCCTCGCGGGATCGGTCCGCATTGGCCGAGCCGCCCGCCACCGTAACCGCGCCGCCCGTCCAGACGACGCCGCCGGTTCGCGTGGCGGTGCGGGAACCGCTGCCGCCGGCACCCAAGCCCAGCTTCTCGCTGCCGTCGCAGAGCTCATCGGCGGCGCCATCTTTTAGCCTGCCGTCGGCGTCGAGCGCCGCTCCGACGGAAGACAGGTTGGCGCAGTCCGAGTCCGAACAGGAAGCCACTGAACCGGTCGCGGTTGCCGAAGACGGCGAGTCCTCGCTGCAGCAGGTCGATAAATCAACAGGCGAGAACAAACTCAGCAGTATAGACAAGCTGCTTGCCGCTATCGAGGAACCGCCTCCGCCCGCGCCGTCCCCCAAAGTCGAAAGTACTGCGTCCGACGATGCCGCGGCGACAAAGGCGGCAGCTGCGAAGAAAGCTGCCGACAAGAAGGCAGCCGACAAGAAGGCGACCGAGAAAAAGGCGCGCGACGCGAAACTCGCTGCCGAAAAGAAGGAGCGCGAGGAAGCGGCCAAGCTGGGGGTCAAGGGAACCTACTGGGTCCAGCTCGCCGGTGGATCCAACCAGGACCGGATGGCTACTGAATATAAGAAGCTGTCCGACAAGGCCGGCAGCCTGCTCAAGTCGCGGCCCGGCTACGTCACCGCCGGCAAGGAATATTTCCGGCTGGTGATCGGCCCGTTCGATACGAAGTCGGAAAGCCAGGCCTTCGTCAACAAGCTTGCCAAGGAAGGCGTCGGCGGCTTTAGCTGGACCCGCACGCCGTCGCAGATCAAGATCGAGAAACTTTCCTCAAGATGACGCTTCCAAAGGCCCTTGCCGCGCAGCCTTCCAATTCGCGCGGCAGGGCCTTCGCGGAAGACGACCGGGGTCCGCGCGGTCCTCGCGATGCCTTTCAGCGCGACCGCGACCGCATCATTCATTCTGTCGGATTCCGGCGCTTGCGGCACAAGACGCAGGTGTTCGTCGCGCCCGATGGCGACCATTTCCGCGTCCGACTCACCCATTCGTTGGAAGTTGCGCAGATCGGCCGGACGATGGCCAGGGCGCTGGGCCTCAACGAGGATCTGACGGAGGCGCTTTGCCTGGGACATGACCTGGGCCATCCGCCATTCGGCCATGGCGGCGAAGAAGCATTGCAGCGGAGCCTCTCGAAGGCTGGTGGCTTCGATCATAACGGCCACACGCTCCGCCTGGTCACTGAACTTGAGAACCCTTACCCCACGTTCAACGGACTGAATCTCAGCTGGGAAACGCTGGAGGGCCTGGCCAAGCACAATGGACCGGTTAGCCAGCCTCACTGGGCCTTGAAGGAGGCCAATGACGGCTTCGATCTGGAGCTCCTCAGTTGGCCAAGCCTCGAGGCGCAGGTCGCTGCGATCGCGGACGACATCGCCTATGACAATCATGACATCGACGACGGCTTGCGGTCGGGGGTGTTACAACTTGAACCGCTATTGGAACTTCCCCTCGTCCGGGGATGGTGGGACGAGATCGAGGCGCGCCATCCGGGCCTGGACCAATCACGAAAGCAAAAGGCCCTGATCCGCGACGGCATTGGCGCAATGGTTGGCGATGTGCTTGGCGAAACGCGGCGACGCATCCGCGAATCCGGTGTCGAGACGATCGATGATGTCAGGAGCGTTGGCCGACAGCTGGCCGGCTTCTCCAGCGAAATGAAGGACGCCGAGCGCGCGCTCAAACGCCACCTCTATGCGAACCTGTACGACCATGACGCGCTTCGCCCGATCCGTATCGAAGCGCAAAGGATCGTCAGCGATCTTGCGCAATATTTCATCGATCGCCCCGAAGCCTTGCCGGAAGGCTGGCAGCGCGCCGACGATGAGACGGCCAGGCTGCGCGGGATCGGCGACTATGTCGCCGGGATGACCGACCGTTTCGCCATCGCACGCCATGAGGCGCTGATCGGTCCGGTTAGGCTGCCGGAAAAATTCTAGGGCCCGCTTAGCCTGGTCATCGCGAGACGTGGAGCTCAAGCTCGTCGGCAGTCTCGTAGCTCAGGGGAACGGTAAACTCTTCGACCAGCGCTCGGCGCTCGGCGGCCGGCAGGCTGGCGATTTCCAGGGCAAGCCGCTCGAGAACCTCTGCCCGGAACAGTGCATTCTTGTTCTGGCTAGCGACCGTCACCCGCTTCGCCTTGAAGCGTTGCAGGCCCATTTCGGCGCCAAAATTCAATCGGGGCATGACACGAAGGGCGAAGGAGGCGCTGACCCACAAGCCGAAATAGCCGCCCCAAACCATTACGAAACGAAGGTCGCCCGGAAATCCGTTGGGATTGGTCGCGCCCATTTGCTCAAGCAGAACCCGGGCCAGAAGTACCACGATTGTAGCGGGAAGAATCGTGGCCAGGATCGCCAGTGGCTTGCCGGGACGGTCGCGGGTGCCGTCGATCAGGTACGACAGCACGAGCCAATAGAGTCCGGCGCCGACCGCAGTCGAAACGAACCTGATCGTGTCGACAAGCTCATAAGCGTCACCGTACCGAAGCTGAGCCCGATAGGTGAACAGTGCATAGGTGAATGCCCAGAAGATGGCCGTCAGAAGGAAATTGGCATTCCGCCAGTCGATTGCGAAAGGCGGCCGCGACGAGGGGAGAGCTTGTTGCATAAGTTGCAAATTAGAACTGTATGCCCGCGACGTGAAGCTCCTTGATCGAGCACCAGCGCATGTTGGTCGAATTGTCCCTACGAGATTGGTGAAAGGAGGTCGGCCAGGCAGGGACGGTTTTCGTCCCTGCCAAGCTGCTCAAAATTGAAAATCCTGAACTGGATTAATAGCTGTTGGTCGTCGCGCTATTGTCCACCGCATTCCCCGCCGCATTATCCATGCTGTTGTCGGTCATGTTCATGTCCATGTTCATGTCGGTGTTCATATCCATGCCCATGTTCATGTCTTCGGTGGCGTTGAGGTCCTCAACATTCTCGACAGCCATATTTTCCTGGTCGCGATCACCACAGGCCGCCAATCCGAGCGCCGCGGCAGCCATGATGCTCGTCAAAACTAGCTTCGACATTCTTCCTCTCCCATTTGGGACCGCCCTCTAACGAACGCTCGGGAAGGGCGTTCCGGCTTATCCGACTCCCGCTCAACGTTAATTTCGTGTTATATGGCTGCAGCCACGAGGGGGCGTTGCCATGATAAGGGCGGGGATCGCGTTATTTTTGCTGGGCTCTGGTTCGACCGCGATTGCGGCCGAAACCGACTTTGGTGTCCGTGAGGTAGGAAAGCCCGTGAGCCATTCCACCGCGGACGAACCTCCGCCGGCGGGCACCTGGGCATTGGAAACCAACAGCCGCTCCGTCAACATGGGCGACGTCAAGCAGATCGGCGCTCGTTGGGGCCAGGTAACCAGCACTTATCGAAGCCCCGCGCACAACCGCCGCGTTGGCGGAGTGGCCAACAGCTACCATCTCAGCAACCGCGCGATCGATATTGCCCGACGGCCGGGCGTGAGCCACGGGCAGATCGCCGCGGCCTATCGCAACGCCGGCTTCGCGCTCGCGGAGTCGCTGGACGAAGGTGATCATAGCCATTTCGCCTTCGGCTCACCCAAGCGGCGTGGCGGGGCGCAGCCGCAGTTGGTGTCCGTCAAATCCGGCGAGAAAACCGAATGGCGCATCGTCTATGCTCCTCCGTCGTCGGGCGGCGGCAACTAGCCACTTCAATGCATAAAGTTGGCGAAGCGGCCCTGAACCGCTAGAGGCGCGCCGAATTCCTTTCATTCGGTGAGCCACATTGTCCCTTTACGCCCGCTATTCCGCGCTGCTCGACGGCATCCTTGACGAACTGGTCGCGGAAGGAGCGCTGCCGCCCGAACTCAATCGCAAGGCCGTAGCGGTCGAACCGCCGCGCGATCCTTCGCATGGCGACCTCGCAACCAATGCCGCCATGGTACTGGCCAAGGGAGCCGGCACAAACCCGCGCGCGCTGGCGGAACAGGTCAAGCCGAAGCTTGAGGCTATACCCGGGGTTACTCAGGTGGACGTTGCCGGGCCGGGCTTCATCAACCTGCGCCTGACCGATGGTGCATGGCGCGACGAGCTGGTGACGATCCTTGCCGAAGGCGAGCGCTACGGATTGTCGACCATCGGCAATAACGAGCGGGTCAACGTCGAATATGTCTCGGCCAATCCGACCGGCCCGATGCACATGGGCCATTGCCGCGGAGCCGTGGTTGGCGACTCCCTTGCCCGCTTGCTGGAAGCCGCCGGCTTTCGGGTAACCAAGGAATATTATGTCAACGATGCCGGCAGCCAGGTCGACACGCTCGCCCGGTCTGCGCACCTCCGTTATCGCGAGGCGCTGGGCGAGAATATCGGCGAGATACCGGAAGGGCTGTACCCGGGCGACTATTTGAAGCCGGTCGGAACGCTCCTGGCCGCCGAATATGGCAACGATTGGGTCGGCAAGCCGGAAGCCGAGTGGCTTCAGCTGTTCAAGCAGAAGACGGTCGCCGCGATGCTCGACCTCATTCGGCACGACCTCAGCCTGCTTGGCATCCATCACGACATCTTCGCATCCGAGGCCGAGCTGCAAGCCTCCGGCAAGGTCGAAGAAGCGATGGAGAATCTTCGTTCGAAGGGCCTCGTATATGAGGGCCAGCTCGAGCGGCCGAAGAGCCTCGACGAACATGACGAATGGGAACCGGTCGAGCTGACCTTGTTTAAATCGAGCGAGTTCGGAGACGACCAGGACCGGCCGATGAAGAAGTCGAACGGCAGCTGGACCTATTTCGGGGCCGACGCCGCCTATCACCTGAAGAAGGCCCAGTCGGCGGATCATCTGGTCAACATCTGGGGCGCCGACCACGCAGGGACTGTCAAGCGGGTGCAGGCGGCAGTCACGGCGCTGACCGACGGCCGCGTCGATCTCGACGTGAAGATCATCCAGATGGTGAAGCTGCTTCGCGCCGGCGAGCCGATCAAGATGTCGAAGCGTGCCGGAAACTTCGTCACGCTGGCAGATGTGGTGCGCGAAGTCGGCAAGGACGTCGTCCGCTTCATGATGCTGACAAAGCGGACGGATTCGATGCTCGATTTCGACTTCGCCAAGGTCGTCGAGGCATCGAAGGACAACCCGGTTTTCTACGTCCAATATGCCCATGCGCGGATCAGTTCGCTGCAGCGAAAGGCAGTGGAGGCGGCGCTACCGCTCACTGACAAGGCCGACCTCGCATTACTCGACGCCGAGGAGCTTGGACTGGTCAAGCTAGCCGCCCAATATCCGCGCGTCGTCGAAGGTGCGGCGATGGCCCATGAGCCGCATCGTATCGCCTTCTACCTCTACGATCTCGCGGCCGCATTCCATGCGCTTTGGAACCGCGGCAACGACGATCCCGAACGCCGCTTTCTCATTGAAAATAATCCACAACTTTCTCTGAGCAGGCTGGAACTGGCGCGCGGAATTGGGCAGATTATCAAGAATGGCCTCGGGCTGATGGGAGTGGAGGCCGCCGAGGAGATGCGCTGATGGCTGACGCGGGGGTGGTGAGGGATGCAAATCGGCTTCCCTGGCTCGAACCTTATCGCGCTCCAACCGGCAAGAAATCGAACCGGAAGACGGGTGTCGCCACCGCGATTGGCGCGATCGGGCTGGCCGCGGTCGTGACCCTGCTCACCCGCGACTTGCCCTCTGGGCGGGAGGCGGAACCGGCAGCGGAAGCGCATGTGACCTTACCAGCTCCCGTCGAAATGCAGCCCCAGGTCGTGCTGCCGCCGCTGCATGTAAGCCAGACACCGACTGCAATAGTGAAGCCGACGCCGGCCTTTCGCAGGCCCGCGCCATTGCCCAGGCGAAAGATCAAGGCGGTCCCGACCGATACAGCCTATCGCGAGGTCGTGAGCGAGCAGGCTGGAGAAGCCGCCGCCGCGGAAGTGGTGGCGTCCGAAGCCGCCCTGGCGATCGCAGACATGCCTCTCCCGCCTGACCCGCCGCGCCCCGCAGTCGATCCGACCGCGCAGGTGGTCCGCGGCAAGACGGTACAGCTGGGTGTTTACTTGACCCGGACGGAGGCCGAGGCCGCCTGGAAAAGCACGGTGAGCGACTACACCTTCCTGGTCACCATGCCCAAGAGCATCGAAGCGATTTCGATCCGGTCCAAGCGCTTCTATCGGCTTCAACTCGGCACTCCGTCGAAGAAGCATGCCAAGCTGCTGTGCGGCAATCTGAAGTCGATCGGCCGACCCTGCACGGTCGCCTGAGAGAGCGCAATTATTTGGCCAATGCCTCTCCCATATTGAACTAGCAGCCCCTAGTATGACCATCGAGTGAAGGGGAGAGTCACAAGCATGAGCGATGGGCGGGCCTATGACGGCGATGCGCTGCCTTGGTTGGAGGCCGTCGAGAATGAGGACGGCCCGCGGGCAATTTCAGCGCGCAAGATGTTCATGGCGTTGCTGCTTGTCCTGCTTGCCGCGGCCGTTGTCGCCGGAACGATGTTCTGGATCGGCCGGCGCGATCCGGCTCCAGGTGGAGCGCCGCAGCTGATCAAGGCGGAGCCAGGGCCCTATAAGGTTCGGCCGACCGACCCCGGCGGACTCGACGTTGCCGGCGATAGCGAAACGGCTTTCTCAACCAGTGCCGGGGAAGATCCCGACGCGGCTCTGGACGTCAAGAAGCTGCCGCAGGAAATGACCCCGCTACCGGTAGAGACTCCGGAGGCTGTACCTCCGCCGAAGAAGATTCCTCCGAATGAGGTAAAGGAGCCCGCTCCGGACACTGCAACGGCCTCAACGGCAGCATCCTCGGGACCAACGATTCAGCTTGGTGCCTATGCGTCGACCGTGAAGGCCGAGACGGCGTGGAAGCTGCTGTCCGGCCGCTTCCCGACCGTGGCCGCACTGAACAAGGTGGTCGTCACTGCAACGGTGGGAGGAAAGTCGGTCTTCCGCCTGCGCGCTACGGGCTCCTCCGATCAGACCAAGGCAGCCTGCGCTGCGCTGAAGGCTGCGGGCGAGAGCTGCCTGCCGGTGAACTGATGCAAGCGGCGATTTACGGCCTGGCCGGCACTGAAGTTTCGGCGGAAGAGAGGGATTTCTTCCGAGATGCCCGGCCAGCCGGCTATATTTTGTTCAAGCGAAATATTGAGTCGCGACAACAATTGCGAGCGCTGACGGATGCGCTTCGGGACCTTGAAGGCCATGACGAAGTGCCGATCCTGATCGACCAGGAGGGCGGGCGAGTGGCGCGCATGCGGCCACCCGAATGGCCGGCGTTCCCAAGCGGCGAAGCGTTCGACAAGCTCTACCAGCTAGCGCCTTCCAGCGCGATCGAGGCGGCGCGGGTCAATGCAAGGGCATTGGGGCTGATGCTCCACGAGGTCGGAGTGAACGTCGACTGCCTGCCGATGCTCGACGTTCGCCAGCCCGGCGCGACCGATATCGTCGGCGACCGCGCGCTCGGTGCCGAACCCATGCAGGTGGCGGCGCTGGGCAAGGCCATGCTGGAAGGCTTGCGCAGTGCCGGCACCTTGGGCGTCATCAAGCATATCCCTGGACATGGCCGGGCGCTGGTCGACAGCCATCTGGAACTGCCGGTGGTCGATGCCACGGATGATGAACTGCTGGTCGACCTGGAGCCGTTCGAGCGGATGCGGGAAGCGCCGATGGGGATGACCAGCCACATCCTCTACACCGCCTGGGATTCCGAACGGCCTGCCTCGCAATCGCCGTTCATCATCCATGAGATCATCCGACAGCGGATCGGCTTCGACGGTTTCCTGATGAGCGACGACATCGGCATGGAGGCGTTGGCGGGAGACCACGGCCAGCGAGCGGCGGCCTGTGTCGCCGCGGGTTGCGACGTCGCGCTGCATTGCGACGGCAAGATGGAGAATATGCGTCTGGTCGCCAATGCGGTTGGCGACATTTCAGCGGAAGGTGCGTCGAGGCTGGCGAGGGCCATGGCGATGCGCTTCACGCCCGATGACGAAATGAATTTCGCCGAGGCCGTCACCAAGCGCGACGCGCTTCTGGCGCTGGTTTGAATTACGGCATAGTCTGGCTCCATGGGGGATGAAGAGCTGTTCGTTGCGCCGGCGCGCGAAGACGAGGCGCTGAACCTCAGCCTCGACGGCTGGGAAGGCCCGCTCGACCTGCTTTTGAGCCTTGCCCGCCAGCAAAAGGTCGACCTCCACCAGATTTCCATCCTGGCATTGGTCGAGCAGTATCTGGCCTATATCGAGGGCGCCCGGACGCTGCGCCTGGAAATCGCCGCCGATTATCTGGTGATGGCGGCATGGTTGGCTTACCTTAAGAGCTGCCTGCTGCTTCCCAAGGATCCGACGGTCGATCCATCGCCGGAAGAGCTTGCGATGCGCTTGCAGCTTCGGCTGCAGCGGCTCGATGCAATGCGCGATGCGGGAGCCCGGCTGATGGGGCGTGACCGGATCGGCCGCGATGTCTTCGCTCGCGGCGCGCCGGAGGGGCTGAAGCTGGTCCGCAAATCCGCCTGGCAGGTCACCCCGTTCGAGCTGTTCGCCGCCTATGGACGGGTCAAGGCGCGCACCGCGCCAGCGATGCATGTCGTCGCGCATCGCGCCGTGATGACCTTGGAAGATGCTATCCAGCGCGTCGCGGCCTTGCTCGGGCAGGCCCTGGACTGGACGACGCTCGAAGCCTTTCTTCCCGCCACCGGCGATCCGCAATACCGCAAGTCGGCGCTGGCAAGCAGCTTCGTCGCTGCGCTGGAACTGGCTCGGCAGGGCAAGCTCCAGATCGAACAGCAAGAAAGTTTCGGCGAACTGCTCGTCCGGAAGGCAGCCTGATGGACGATTTTCAGCGCGCGGTCGAAGCGGCTGTATTCGCTTCCGAAAGCCCCCTCAGCGTCGAGGAAATCGCCGGCTATGTCGGCGAAGGCGACATCGACTCCGCACTGGCCGGCCTGGCCGAGCGATACGCCGGTCATGGTGTCGAACTGGTGGAGCGTGGTGGCCGCTGGCATTTCCAGACCGCCCCGGATCTCGCGCACATCCTTCGCCGGACCAGGGAGGACGCACGGCGTCTGTCTCGCGCGGCGACGGAAACGCTCGCGATCATCGCTTACCACGAGCCGGTCAGCCGGGCCGAGATCGAGGCGATCCGCGGCGTGCAGATCAGCAAGGGTACTCTCGACGTGCTGATGGAAGCGGGATGGGTTCGCACCGCCGGACGCCGGGAATCCCCGGGGCGGCCGCTGCTCTACGCGACCACATCTGATTTCCTGACCCATTTCGGCTTGTCGTCGCGACGCGATTTGCCTGGAATCGACGATCTGAAGGCCGCCGGCCTGCTCGACCCACTCGAAGAGTCCGTTTTTCAGCTTCAGCTAGAAACTGAAGGCGAGGACGACTAAGACGTTCCCAAAGTCTTTTACCGGAGTTTCCTCATGGGCGGTTTCAGCCTCTGGCATATCCTGATTTTCGCGGTCATCGTCCTGTTGCTGTTCGGAGGAAATCGCTTCTCCAACATGATGGGCGACGTGGCCAAGGGGCTGAAGAGCTTCAAGCAAGGCCTGGCCGACGACGAGAAGCCGGCCGAGCAGAAGCAGATTCCGCCACAGCAGCCGATCGACGTCACGCCGCGACCCGCCGAGCCGACCGCGACGCCGACGGCCACGCCGACCGACGATCAGTCGCGTCAGTAATCACGGCTAGAATCTGATAGAGTCCGCCGATGTTCGGCGTCGATACCAGCGAACTGCTCGTTGTGGCGGTAGTGGCCCTTTTGTTCATCGGGCCCAAGGAGCTGCCGCGCGTCATGATGATGGTCGGCCGCTGGGTCGGGAAGATCCGCGGCTATGCCCGCCATTTCACCTCCGGAATCGAAAATGTGATCCGCGAAGCCGAGCTGGAGGAAATGGAGAAGACATGGCGCGAACAGAATGACCTCATCATGAAGCAGTTTCCGCCCAACGCGACCTACGAGGAACCGAAGCCCGTCATGACGTCGCTGCCGCCGGACGAGGGCCAGCCGGGGCTGCCGCTTGAAGCGCCCCCAGCGCCGGACGAGGATCCCACGCCACCTGAAGACCGGCCGCTTCCATGATCAGCGATATCGATGAAACCAAGGCGCCGCTGGTCGACCATCTGATCGAGCTTCGCCGCCGGCTATTGTGGTGCGTCGCGGCGATCGCCGCCGGTTTCTTCATCTGCCTCTACTTCGCCAAGCCGATCTTCGCGATCCTGGTGCAGCCGCTGCTGGCCGCCGGCCAGGGCAAGCTCATCTACACCGATATTTTCGAGGCCTTCTTCGTCGAAGTGAAAGTGGCCTTCTTCGCGGCGCTGATGTTCAGCTTTCCCGTGATCGCGACGCAGATGTGGCGGTTCATCGCGCCGGGGCTCTACGCCAAGGAGAAGAAGGCGTTTCTGCCCTTCCTCATCATGACGCCCTTCTTCTTCATTGCCGGCGCAAGCTTTGCTTATTTCGTGGCAATGCCCTGGGCGCTGAAGTTCCTTCTCGGCTTCGAAGGCGAGGTTGGCGGCGTTACCCAGGAGGCGCTGCCCGCCATCGGTAATTATATGAATTTTTCGATGCGGTTCCTGTTCGGGTTCGGCGTCGCATTCCTGCTGCCGGTGCTGCTGATGGTGCTGGAGCGCGCCGGTATCGTCACCCGCGAACAGCTGGCGAAATCGCGTCGCTATGCGATCGTCGTTGCCGCGGCGGTTTCCGCGGTGCTGACCCCGCCGGACGTCGTGTCGATGCTGTTGATGCTCGTGCCGCTCTACACGCTGTATGAGTTCGCGATCCTGGCCATTCGGCTGACCCACTGGAGAGCGGCTCGCAAGGCCGCCGTTTCGGGACAAAATTTGGGCCCGAAAACGCCACCGGGGGGGGGGAGGGTTGGCGATTCCGGGCCCATTTCGTCGGATAGCGAGAGCGGGGGGGCAAAAGGTCACTATCCGCCCAGTTAAACGCCCTTTTTTCGGTCTCGGTTCCGCCTGAAGTTAAATTAATTCAACGGTTCGTCGCATTTTTTGCAACGACTTACCGGTCCGGAAAAATCGGTACGGTAACGGCATAGCGGCCAAGCTTCCGATCAAGCGGCGAGCGGAGCTGGCGGGCCAGCCCTTCGACGATCCGTTCGAACTGCATCCGTGCGACGTCGGATGTGTCGCCATCCGGAACCAGAACCGCCGAGGTGATCGCCAGCGTGGCCGTCAACTCGTCGTCGCGGCGGAGCGAAATCTCGACGATGTCGTCCGGCTGGCGGAGCATCGCATATTCGACGATCTCGGTGATCAGGAACGCTACCGCAACCGCGACGTCCTGCGTCGTGTTAGGCGCATCCAGTTCCAAATCGATGCGCATCTTGCGCGCTTCGACCGGGGCGCTGGAACGAAGGTCCGCCGTCAGTTCGGTCAGCAGCGGCCGAAGGGCGATACCCCGATTCTCCTCGAGTTCCGCATAATGGTGACGGTGGACGACCGACAGTGCGTCGACCCTTCGTCCAATGGCCGAATAGGCCGCCTTCGCCTCGGGCCTATCCGCGCTTCTACCGTGGATGCTGAGCAGGGACGCGACGACCTGGAGGTTGTTCTTCACGCGATGATGAACTTCGCGGACCAGCCTTCGCTGGCCTTCCAGCGCCTCCAGCGCCTCGCGCTCGGCGCCTTCGATTCGGTCGACGGCCCGTTCGAACGCTATCGACACGTCGCGGATTTCGGTTGCCGCTCCGAATTTGGTCCCAAGCTCCAATCCTTGTTCGCCGGGCTGATATTCCAGAACCGCGGTCTTCAGCCGGGCGAGGGGCAGCAGGATCAGGCGGCGAACAAGCAGCCAGCTAAGCAACGCGGCGACTGCCCACATCAGCAGAGGCAGGTAGATGATGGCCCGATCGATCTGTGTCGCGGACGCCAACGGCGTTACCACCTTGACCTGCAGCTGCCCGTTGCTGATCGGATGAATCTTCTCGAAGCTTCGCAAATTTCCTGCGAGTGGCCGGTCGATTACGGCGATTTCACTTGTGCCATCGGCGACGGACAGCCGGTAAATATCGCCGGTCGGTTCATCAGCTGCTTTCTGCAGCTCCGCGATGGTGAGGACTCCGGTTGCCATCCCACCGATGACGCCAAGCCGGTAATGGATCAGGCCGCGGGGGGAGACCCAGGCCCTCACGTCGCCAGGGGCGACCAGCCAATCCTCATGCTCTGCCTGAAACGACCCGATCGTGCACAGTGTTTTCCCCTGTGCATCGCGAAGCCTGAACCGCTGGCCCACGGCCGGAGCGACGGCCAGCGAGCGGGCTGCAGTGGCGCAGGGATCGGATGGATTGGACGCAAATGCGGCGTTGGACGCGATCCGCAAGGCAAGCACGTTGCGGGCAAGCAGGCTTTCAATCGCTTGCGAAGCTGCAACACCTTGCGTCTCGGCCCGTGATATATTTGCTCGCCGCGTTTCCGAGACGCTCTGCTGGGCTACCCAGGCAAGGACAAGGCCAAGGGGGAGTAACGCCGCGGTTAACAGCAGCATCAGGACGACGCCGGTCGGCCAGCGTTCCAGGAAGGAATGCTGACGTTCCATCAAGCCGCGATCATTCGATGGAAAAACTCAGTCGA
This sequence comes from Sphingomonas caseinilytica, assembly GCF_023516455.1. Taxonomy (GTDB): domain Bacteria; phylum Pseudomonadota; class Alphaproteobacteria; order Sphingomonadales; family Sphingomonadaceae; genus Sphingomicrobium; species Sphingomicrobium caseinilyticum. The sequence goes on from NZ_JAMGBA010000002.1 coordinate 956,748, forward strand.
GCTTGCGAAGAAGGTCGAGGAAATCCTTCGGAACATCTTCGCGCAGGGCGTCGTCATAGACCGTGCGAAGCGCGCGACCGATGGTTCCGCCGCGATCCCGACGGTGCTTCTTATCTGCAGACCCTGAGCCGGACTGGCTGTTTCGGCCGTTGGCTTTGCTGGTCCCACTCAACCTCTCGTCCCCCTCGAGCGCAAGCATATGCGCCACATCCAACCTCACACTGTTACGCGGCACATATGGCCGGCCCTTAAACGAGGTACCGGGAAATCCCCCGCACCTATTGCCCAACCGCGCGAGCCATTCAATGGCGAGTTAACGCGACCGGGATTGGGAGAGGAAACCAAATCGCCAATCCTTTGTTCCACCAATCGCATACTCGGGGCGAAGGGTGTTGCGCCGTAGCTACGGCGCGTCGAAGCCAGTCGACGGGGTTGCACCGGTTCGCCGCACCGCACAGAACGGCGGCGAAACGATGGAACGAACATTAAGGGGAGTTACAAAACTCATGTCGCTTGGCCAGGAAATCGCACCGCATCTTCCGTTCCTTCGCCGTTACGCGCGCGCATTGACCGGGACGCAGGCCCATGGTGATGCATTCGTCCGCGCTTCGCTGGAGGCGATCGTTGCCCAGCCCGATGAATTTCCGCGGGACGTCGATCCCCGCCTCGGGCTTTACCGGACGTTTCACGCCATCTGGTCCACCGCCAATGTCGAGGAAGGCGAAGAGCCATCAATGGGAATTGCCGGTGCGGAAGGAATTGCGCAGGCGCGGCTTGCACGCATTACGCCGCTCTCGCGTCAGGCGCTGCTGCTGACCAGCCTCGAGGGGTTTTCCAGTGAGGATACCGGCTATCTGATCGATGCGTCGCCGGAAGATGTCGAAAGCCTCGTCGCCGAAGCGATGGAGGAAATCGAGCGGCAAACCCATGCGGACGTCCTGATCATCGAGGACGAACCGATCATCGCGATGGACATTGAATCGATCGTTCGGGACCTCGGCCACAACGTCACGGGTGTCGCCGTAACGCGCGACGAAGCCGTTTCACAGGCACGCAAGTCGCCGCCGGGCCTCGTGCTGGCCGATATCCAGCTCGCTGACGACAGCTCCGGGATCGATGCGGTGAAGGATATTTTGTCGGAATTTTCGATGCCGGTGATTTTCATCACGGCATTTCCGGAGCGCCTCCTTACCGGGACCCGCCCCGAGCCGACGTTCCTGATTACGAAGCCGTTCCAGCGTTCGACCGTGAAGGCCGCCATAAGCCAGGCGCTGTTCTTCGATGCGGCCACGGTACCTGCCGGCTGAGCACGGAACAGCCATGGAACTTTGTCGTTAGAGCAGGGAAACATTCTTCCTGAACGCAGGGGTATCCATGACCGATGTAAGGCCGGAACATTTGACCGCGACGGAAGCCCGGGCCGGAACCACGCCGCATGTTACGCGCGTCGTTCTCGGCGTCGGGCTGCTGTTGGTAATTATAGCCTTCGCGCTGATATTGTTCATCGCGCGCTAACTTCATACATCAATGTGTAGCAACCAGGCGTATCATGCAGAAACAGCCACTTCTGCTGAATCGGGGCGATTTTCAGTGAATGACGAAGTTGAAGTCGATTCAGAGTTTGAGGCCCGGCCGGAACCCGTTCCGCTGCCCGACGACGAGTTCAAGGATCAGCTTGCCCAGGTAATTCCGCACCTGCGTGCATTCGGCCGATCCCTCTCTGGTAGCCGGGACACGGCCGACGATCTGGTGCAGGAGACGCTGTTGAAGGCCTGGGCGGCGCGAAAACGCTTCCAGGCTGGCACCAATATGCGTGCCTGGACCTTCATCATCTTGCGGAACCTGTTCCTGAGCCAGATGCGGCGAGCCCGCTTCAAGGGCGAATGGGACGATGTGACCGCGGCCAAGATCCTGGCCGCACCGGCAAGCCAGGACCGCCATGTCGAGCTGGGCGACATGCAGCGAGCCTTGCTGCATTTGCCGCAGCCGCAGCGCGAGGCGCTGATCCTGGTCGGCGCCGGCGGCTTCGCTTACGAGGAAGCCGCCGAGATTTGCGGATGCGCGGTGGGGACGATCAAGAGCCGCGTGGCACGCGGTCGCGTTGCGCTTGAGGCGTTGATGAGCGGCGGCAAGCTGCCGTCGCGGCGCCAGCACAAGACCGATCCCAACAAGTCGGCGCTTCAGGAAATCATGGGTGAAGTGGACGAGTTGAGCCGCGACCGCGGCTAGCCAAGCTTCTGCAAAAGCTGCTCGAACTGCCGTTCGGTCTCGTCGGCCGGCAGCGTGTAGGCGCGACGAAGCGCTGCCGCCAACCCGGCCTGGGTGGGAGGAAGGTCACGCCAGCTGATGCTTTCGCGGATTGAACCTTCCGTCCTCGCCATGAAGGACCTTTCGATATCCATTGCCATGACAAATGCTTGAAAAGCCGTGCGGTTTCGCAATTCGTCGTTTTCGGCATAGGATTGGGCCCCAATGGCAACACTGGTTTCATCATCTCGGGCGGAAGCCGTGGGCCGAGCCGAGGCCAATGCCCCGTTCCTGAGATCGTCGATCGCGGCATTCCCAGCTATCGCCGCCAGCTTTGTCGAAGAGGGTAGTGACGCAGCGGTCGGCAAGGCGCTGTCGATCACTGGTGAGAGTGTCGCCGAGCAATTGAGGCGCCAGCGTCATGCCCTCGCATTGGCTGTGGCGCTCGCTGACATCAGCAACGAAAAACCCCTGGAATGGGTGACGGCGACCCTGTCGGATTTTGCCGACAAGGCGATGGACGAAGCGCTTCGCGCCGCAATGCTGGAACGCGTGCCGGACGAGGAGCCGCGGGGCCTTGCCGTACTCGCGCTTGGCAAGCTGGGGAGCGGGGAACTCAACTATTCCTCGGACGTGGACCTCGTCCTTCTATTCGACCCCGCGACATTGCCGCGAAGACCACGCGACGAACCGGGCGAGGCCGCGGTACGCTATGGTCGCCGGTTCATCGAACTGATGCAGCAGCGGACTCCTGACGGCTACGTCGCCCGGGTCGACCTCCGCCTCAGGCCGTCGCCCGAAGTGACCCCGATCGTATTGCCCGCCGGGGCCGCGATCAGCTATTACGAAAGCTCGGCCCTGCCGTGGGAGCGCGCCGCATTCATCCGGGCGCGTGCAGCCGCCGGCGATCTGGATCTGGGCGGGTCTTTCTTGCAGGAAATCCGGCCCTTCATCTGGCGGCGCGCGCTCGATTTCGGGGCGATCCAAGAAATTCGGGACATTAGCCTCAGGATCCGCGACCATTATGCGCAAGGCCAGCAGTTCGGTCCGGGCTATGACCTGAAGCGCGGACGAGGAGGGATCCGCGAGGCGGAGTTCTTCACCCAGGTCCAGCAACTGGTTCATGGGGGCCGCGAACCGGAATTGCGGGCCCCGGCGACATTGGACGCATTGGCCGCACTTGCCAGGACGGGCCGGCTCGAGGCTGAGGTCGCCCAGGCGATCGGCGATGCCTATCGGATGCTGCGGACGGCCGAGCACCGCATCCAGATGATCGACGACCGGCAAGAGCATCGGTTACCCGCCGATTCCGAGGCGCTGGAGGCCGTCGCAAGGCTCCACGGAAGCGAGAGTGCCGCGGCTTTTCTGGAAATACTGGCCCCGCAGGTCGAGGCGGTCGGAGTGCAGTTCGACGCGCTGGTATCCGACCGGGACGAGCGGCTTTCGAACGATCCCGATATCCTCCGTTCGGAACTCACCAGCATGGGGTTCGAGGAGGTGGAGGAGGCATTTCGGCGGGTTGCCGACTGGCGATCCGGCCGTGCCCGCTCGCTCAGGTCGCCGCCCGCCCGGGAAGCGTTCGAAGCGATGTTGCCGACCTTGATGCGCTCGGTCGCCGCCGGGCCCGACCCGATCCGAAGCCTCAACCGCTTCGGCGACATCGTCGACAAGCTGTCCAGCGGGGTCAATCTCTACCGGCTGCTGAGCGCGAGGCCGAAGCTAGCCGACCTCTTGTCGCTGATCCTGGCTCACGCCCCGCCGCTGGCCGAGCAGCTGGGGCGCAGGCCGACTTTGCTTGACGGGCTGATCGATGAATCCAGCTTCGCGCCGCCGCCCGACGCCGCGGAACTGGCCGACCTTTTCCTGGTGGCGACGCGCGGCGAGCCGTTCGACATCGCACTCGACAGATTGCGGAGAATGGTTGGCGAGCGCCGCTTTGCCCTTGGCGTGCAGCTTCTCGCCGCTCACCGCGACCCGATCGTCATCGCCGAAGGATATAGCGACCTAGCCGAAGCGGCGGTGGTGGCACTGACCGAACTCGTGTCGCAGGAATTCCGCCGAAGCCACGGCGATGTTCCCGGCGGGGAACTGGTCGTGCTCGGGCTTGGAAGGCTTGGCGGCAGGGCGCTGACCCACGCCAGCGACCTCGACCTCATCTACCTGTTCGACGCGCCTCCCGGCACTCAGTCGAACGGGGCCAAGCCGCTCCCCGCGACCGACTATTACAACCGGCTGGCAAGCCGGATCGGCGCAGCGCTCGGAACACCGACAGCGACTGGCCCGCTTTATGATGTTGACACCAGGCTGAGGCCGCAGGGCGCCCAGGGGATGCTCGCCGTCAGCCTGGCCGCGTTCGAGGAATATCAGCGAAACGAGGCATGGACCTGGGAGCATATGGCGCTGTGCCGTGCTCGCCCCCTGACGGGATCCGACGCGGCTAGAAGCAAGGTCCGGCGCCTCATCTGCTCGATCCTCGAACGACCCAGCGACCCGGCCCGTATCCGGGCCGACGCGGCAGCGATGCGGGAGGAGATGGCGAGGCACAAGCCGCCCGCAGGGCCGCTCGACATCAAGCTCGGCCCGGGCGGGTTGGTCGACTTCGAATTCACCGTCCACACGCTTCAGCTGACCAGCAGGATCGGCCTCGACCCGCGGCTGGAAGTCGCGCTTGAAGCGCTCGTTAGCGATGGACTGATCGACGACGGCGCCGATCCCGACCTTCGCCTGCTCAGCCGAATGCTGGTCGTTCTTCGCCTCGTCGGAAGCAAGGCGATGGAGCCGGCCGAGCAGTCGCGCAGGCTGGTTGCGACCTTGTGCGGTTACGAGGATTGGCCTTCCCTGCTTGCGGCAACGGATGTGGCGCGGCAAAGGATCGCGGCCCGCTGGGCGCGAGTCAAAGGGGATGAATGATGTTGGTTGAGGGCGACAAGGTTCCGGCATTGAAGACGAAGCTCAGCGACGGGACCGAGCTGGACCTCGCGGCGCCGGGCCAATCGCTCGTGCTCTATTTCTATCCCAAGGACGATACGTCCGGCTGCACCAAGGAGGCTCAGGACTTCACCGAGCTCGCCGGCGATTACGCCAAGGCCGGCGTCAAGGTCGTCGGCCTGTCGCGCGACCCGATGAAGAAGCATGACAAGTTCATCGCCAAATACGACCTAAAGGTGCCGCTTGCCTCCGACGAGGACGGCGCGATCAGCGATGCGTTTGGCACCTGGGTCGAAAAGTCGATGTACGGCCGCAAATATATGGGGATGGAGCGGGCGACTTACCTGATCGGTAAGGATGGCCGCGTCATGAAGGCGTGGCGCAAAGTCAAGGTGCCGGGCCATGCCGCAGAGGTGCTGAAGTCAGCCAAGGCTGTTTGACTTGCCGTTACCGCGCCCGTGGTGCTAGCGGCGCTTCAAAGCTAATTCCAACGGGAACCGCACGTGGCCGAATTCACCCTGCCCAAGAACAGCAAGATCACCAAGAAGGGCCGCACCTACAAGGCCGAAGAGGGTAAGCGGCAGAAGCGGTTCAAGGTCTATCGCTACGACCCCGACAGCGGTGCCAATCCGCGCTACGACACCTATACGATCGACCTCGACAAGTGCGGGCCGATGGTTCTCGACGCGATCATCAAGATCAAGAATGAGATCGACCCGACCCTGACCTTCCGCCGCTCCTGCCGTGAAGGCATTTGCGGGTCCTGCGCGATGAACATGGACGGGAAGAACGGACTCGCCTGCACCACCGCGATCGAGGACATCAAGGGCGACGTGCAGATCACTCCACTCCCGCACATGGAGGTGGTCAAGGACCTGGTCCCCGACATGACCCACTTCTATGCCCAATATGCCTCGATCCAGCCCTGGCTGAAGTCGGCGACGCCGGAGCCGTCGGGCAAGGAACGGCTTCAGTCGCCGGACGACCGGGCGAAGCTCGACGGTCTGTACGAGTGCATCCTGTGCGCCTGCTGCTCGACCAGCTGCCCGAGCTATTGGTGGAACAGCGACCGTTTCCTTGGGCCGGCGATCCTGCTCCAGGCATATCGCTGGCTGGCCGACAGCCGCGACGAAGCGACCGGCGAGCGGCTTGACCAGCTTGAGGACCCGTTCCGCCTTTATCGCTGCCACACGATCATGAACTGCGCCAATGTCTGCCCGAAGGGGCTGAACCCGGCCAAGGCGATCGCGGAAACCAAGAAGCTGATCGCGGAGCGCGCGGCTTGACCCTGCCCCAAGGGGCGGTCGAGGATCCCGACCACCCCGGCTGGTACAGCTGGGGCGATTTCCCGCGTGGAAGCTTCGCGGCGCAGACCGGCCGCCTGTTGTTCAAGCCGGACGTCGAAGGCCGGGCGGTGACCCGGATGCATCCGGACGCGAGCCACCAGAATATGGGCGGGTCGATCCACGGCGGGGCGGTGATGAGCTTCATCGACATGAGCCTGTTCGCCGGAGGCCGCTGCGCGGGAATGCATGAGGGGCATTATGTGACCCTCGACTGTCACACGCGGTTCGTTGCGCGGGGCCGGGTCGGCGTTCCGCTCGACGCCCATGTCCACCTGCTCAAGCAGACCAAGGGCGGCCTGGTCTTCTTCGAGGGCCATTGCGAGCAGGAGGGCGAGATCTGCTACGCTTTCACCGGCACATTGAAGCGCGTGACGCGGCCAAACGCTCCGGCCATGGATGACGATGGGGCCCGTCGGTAAGGCCTATGCCGCGCTGGTTGCGGCAGGAGAGCTGAAGCCCGATCCAGACCAGTCCAAGGCCGTCCGGGCGCTCGACCGTTTCGGGCGCGATGCTGCTGGCCAGAGCGGCGGTTTTCTCAAGAAGCTGTTCGGCAAGAAGGAACGTCAGCGCGGCGTATACCTCTGGGGTGGCGTCGGCCGCGGCAAGTCGATGCTGATGGACCTGGCGTTCGACAATCTCGACATCCAGCCCAAGCGCCGAACCCATTTTCACGCTTTCATGCTGGACGTTCACGCGCGCTTGCGCGAGGCGCGGAAAAGCGAGGAAGGCGACCCCGTCATCCGCGTCGCGCACGACATCGCCGAGGAGGTGAAGTTCCTCGCTTTCGACGAGATGATGGTCACCAACAGCGCGGACGCCATGATCATGTCGCGCCTGTTCACGGCGATGATCGACGAAGGGGTGGCGATCGTCACGACGTCGAACCGCCCGCCGCGCGATCTCTACAAGGACGGGCTGAACCGGGAGCTGTTCCTTCCCTTCATCGACCTCATCGAGCGAACGATGGAAGTGCTGCCCCTGAACGGGCCGACCGACTATCGCCTCGACCGTATGCGCGGGCTGGACACCTGGCTGGTGCCCAACGGGCCGGAAGCGACCGAAAAGCTCAGTGCCGCTTTCTTCCAGCTGACCGACCATCCGGTCGAGGACCGGGCAGCGGTGCCGTCGGAGGAACTCGATGTCGGCGGCGGGCGGATGTTGCACGTTCCGAAGAGCCTCAAAGGCGTGGCGGTCTTCAGCTTCAAGCGGCTTTGCAGCGAAGCACGCGGAGCTTCCGACTATCTGGCGGTGGCACGCCGCTTTCACACCGTCATCATCGTCGGAATTCCGATCCTTACCCGCGAGATGCGCAACGAGGCGGCGCGGTTCGTCACCCTGATCGACGCGCTGTACGAACATCGTGTGAAACTCCTCGCCGCGGCGGATGCGGAACCGTCCGCCCTCTATCCGTCAGGCGACGGCCGGTTCGAGTTCGACCGTACGGTGAGCCGTCTCGAGGAAATGCAGAGCGCCGACTATCTCGGCGAAGGGCACGGACTGGCGGCCTAGGCGGCCAAACTACATTATCCATCCGGCCAAATTACCCCGAAGGTGCGAAGAAACCTCTACGCAAAGCCGGAGACTCGTCCTAGCGTCGGGCCGACAATCCGGAGGGGAATTCCATGCGCTCGTTGCTCGCTTTGTCGTTTCTTGCCTTTTCAGCTTCCGCTTTCGCGCAGGTGCCGGCCATCGTCAGCCAGCCATCGAAGCTGGACCCGGCGTGGCAGGCAAAAACGCGTGCCCTTTACGAAACCGCGGTCGAAATTCCGACCGTGTCAGGTCGCAACCAGATGCCCAAGCTTGCCGAATATCTGGCAGGTGAACTGAAGGCTGCGGGCTTTGCCGCCGACGACATCAAGATCATGCCCTACGAGGGCGAAGCTGGCGACAAGACGGTAGCCCTGATTGCCCGCTGGCGTGCGGAGAAGCCCACCGCCAAGCCGATTCTGCTCATGGCGCACATGGACGTGGTCGAGGCGAAGCGCGAGGATTGGAAGTTCGACCCCTTCGAATTCCGCGAGGAAGGCGGCTATTTCTATGGCCGCGGAACCTATGACAACAAGGCCGGCATGACCGGCATCATGATGTCGGTCCTGAAGCTGAAGCAGGCCGGCTGGAGGCCGAAGCGCGACCTCATCCTGTTCTTCTCGGGTGACGAAGAAACCAAGGGCAATGGGGCCAGCCTGGGGGCAACCGAGTGGCGGCAGCTAACCGACGCCGAATATGCGTTGAACTCGGACGGCGGCGGCGGCGGATTCCTCGCCAACGGCACCTCGCTGGGCTTCGCGCTTCAAACCGCCGAGAAGACATTCCAATCCTATCATTTCACGGTCCGCAACAAGGGCGGACACTCCAGCCGCCCGCGGCCCGACAATGCGATTTACGAGCTTGCAACGGCCCTGAAGAAACTGGAGGCGCATCGCTTCGAGCCGTCGCTCAACGAGACTACTCGCGGCTATTTCAAGCTCCGCGCAATGCAGGAGGGCGATAGCGCGCTCGGTAAGGCGATGCGGGCCTGGCTGGCCAACGAACAGGATGGCGCTGCCGCCGATGCGATCGAGGCCAGCGAGCTGGAAACCGGCTTCACTCGCACGCGCTGTGTCGCGACCGAGCTAACCGGCGGCCATGCCGACAACGCCTTGCCGCAAATGGCCGATGCGACCGTCAACTGCCGCATCCTACCGGGCGTCAGTCCCGATGCTGTTCTCGCCGAATTGAAGGGCGTTGTCGGCGCCGGCGTCGAGGTCACCAAGGACGGCACCTATTCCGGCCGCGCCACGCCGGTCAGCCCGCTGCGGGCCGATGTCGCCAAAGCCTACCAGGATGCGGTGACCGCGTTGAACGGTAAGAATGTTCCGGTCGCCCCCTACATGTCGGCCGGCGCAACCGATGGCTCTTTCTTCCGCGAAGCGGGTATGCCGGTTTACGGCCTCGACGGCAGCTGGGTCATCATCCCTGAAGACGAGCGCGCCCACGGCCTCGATGAGCGGATGGCGGTTCGCGCCGTTTACGACAATGTGTTGTTCTGGGAGATGATGCTGAAGGCACTTGCGGGCCGTTAGAGCGTTATTTCACCTCTCAAAAGGAGGAGAAGGACTATGCTCGGCAAAGCCGACGCCACGCCCATGCTCGCGGTCAAGGATGTTGATCGGGCCCGGCAATTCTATGAGGAAAAGCTGGGTTTTGACACCGCCGATGAAATGGGCGGCGAAATCGTTACGTTGAAGGGCGGCAACACCGACATCACGGTCTATCGTTCGGAGTTCGCGGGAACCAACAAGGCCACTGCGTTGACGTTCGACGTCGACGATATCGAGTCCGAGGTCCGCGACCTCAAGGAAAAGGGCATCTTCTTCGAACAATATGATGTCGAGGGCCTGACCGCCAACGGCGACATTTACGAGGGCGAAGGGATGAAGACCGCCTGGTTCAAGGATCCGGACGGCAACATCCTCAGCCTGTTCGAGGGAAAGTAAAATCGAAAAGGCCGCCCGGATTCTCGGGCGGCCTCATCATTTACGGAAACCAGCTCTAGCGCAGAATGGCGCTGACGACTTGACTGACCAGCATGGTAGCGGGGTCGACTTGATAGACGTACCCGTCGCCGTAGTAGTAGCGGTAGTTGGGGTTGAAGCCGTATTGCGTTCGCATATCGTACGGGATCTGGTTGTAATTCCAGGCATAGCCATAGTTGCGCGGCCAATGCTGTCCGACATTGTACAGCTTTTTGGCCTGCCCCGGGGGAAGGCACCCATTATTCTTCTTGGCGAGGCCCGGCGGGCAGCCTCCTCCCCCATAGGCATAGCCATGGCCCTTGTTACCCTTGGCATGGTCCGGCTTCGCAAAGGCGGGCGCGGTCGCAGCCAGAGTCGCGATGCCGGCGAAAATCAGGAGCTTCTTCATAAAATCCCCTTCGAAATGTTGGGTCCAACCTATCTGTACCGGGCTGAACGGTCCATGACCTGATCGTTAACCGTCACCCGAACGGACTTTCGCGATGCGCCTTGCTAACTAGGATCGCCGCCGGGCGTTCCCTCCGGGCCGTAAAGCGCGACGGGATCGACAGTCGGAAGGCCTTCGAACCAGGTTCGAAAACTGGGCGAATGCCAATTTCCACGAATGGTCCACCACCATCTGATCCCGGGTTGGGACTTCAGGCTAATCACTTGCTGTTCGATATTCTGCCAATGCTCTTCATCGAGCAGGCCTCGTAGCCACTGGACGCGGGACGACTCGTAGTAGCGGAACAAGGCGCTGCCGTAGGCAATAAAGCGGACTCGTTCGTCAGGATTGATGGCTTCGGGATTGCCGAGCGAAACGCGCCAGATCCGGGCAAAGTCGCCGTCATTGATCAAGCTGGAGATGACTGCGTGATAGGTTGTCGAATGTGCCTGCGACGATGAGGCACGGACCGCGCGCGTCGCCTGTCGCAATTGGACTCCGACAAATATCAGGGAGCCAACCACCGCGACTGCAGAGATGATCTGTGACAGGAAGGATAGTTGCTCGAGCGACATAGCGATGCCCCCATTCGCCTCTCAGAGGCCTATACGCTGGGCCGAACAAATGTTGAAGCTGATCGCCTTGCCCCATTGAGCCTGACCGTCTAGAGGCCGCCGCAACTCCGCGCGCTCGCGCGGCTTCCACATTCGCAAGGGGACGGGAACCTCAATGGCACGCAAGAAAATCGCGCTGATCGGCGCCGGAATGATCGGCGGAACGCTGGCGCATCTCGCGGCGAAAAAGGAAATGGGCGACATCGTCCTGTTCGACATCGCCGAGGGCATTCCGCAGGGTAAGGCGCTGGACCTTGCGCAATGCGGCCCGATCGAGGGCTTCGATGCCAATATCAAGGGCACCAACGACTATGCCGACATTGCCGGCGCCGATGTGGTGATCGTCACCGCCGGCGTGCCGCGCAAGCCGGGCATGAGCCGCGACGACCTGCTCGGTATCAACCTCGGCGTGATGAAGGCCGTCGGCGAAGGCATCAAGAACCATTGCCCCGACGCTTTCGTTATCTGCATCACCAACCCGCTGGACGCGATGGTCTGGGCGCTGCGCGAATTTTCCGGACTTCCCCACAACAAGGTCGTCGGCATGGCCGGCGTGCTGGACTCAGCCCGCTTCGCCACCTTCCTTGCCTGGGAATTCGGCGTCTCGGTCAAGGATGTGAACGCCTTCGTGCTCGGCGGCCACGGCGACACGATGGTGCCGGTCACCAGCTACACGACCATTTCGGGCATCCCGGTCGACGACCTGGTGAAGATGGGCAAGTCGTCGAAGGAAAAGATTGACGAGATCGTCAAGCGCACCCGCGGCGGCGGCGGCGAGATTGTCGCCCTGCTGAAGACCGGCAGCGCCTACTACGCACCGGCAACCAGCGCGATCGCGATGGCCGAAGCCTATCTCGGCGACCAGAAGCGCATACTGCCCTGCGCCGTTTATGTTGACGGAAAGTATGGCCTCGACGGTCTCTACGTCGGCGTTCCGACCGTCATTGGCGCGAATGGCGTCGAGGAAGTGGTCGAGATCGCACTCGACGGCGAAGCAAAGCAGAATTTCCAGGTCAGCGTCGATGCAGTCAAGGAACTGCTCGTGGCGTGTAAGGCAATTGATTCATCATTGAACTAATCGTCGCCCCAGCGAAGGCTGGGGCCCATGCCATTGCATGGATGCCAGCCTTCGCTGGCATGACGGGATAAAGGGCCAAGTATGAGCATTCTCGTCAACAAGAACACCAAGGTCATCACCCAGGGGATGACCGGCGAAACCGGCACCTTCCACACGCAGCAGGCGCTGGCCTATGGTACGCAGATGGTCGGCGGCGTCACCCCCGGCAAGGGCGGCACGACGCATCTCGACCTGCCGGTGTTCAACACCGTCCGTGAGGCGGTCGAGACGACTGGCGCCGACGCATCGGTCATCTATGTTCCGCCGCCCTTCGCCGCGGACTCGATCCTTGAAGCGATCGATGCGGAGGTGCCGCTGATCGTCTGCATCACCGAGGGCATTCCGGTTCTCGACATGGTCAAGGTGAAGCGCGCCCTGGACGGCTCGAAGTCGCGCCTGATCGGCCCGAATTGCCCGGGTGTCCTGACTCCGGGCGAATGCAAGATCGGCATCATGCCGGGCAACATCTTCAAGAAGGGCAGTGTCGGCGTCGTCTCGCGCTCCGGCACGCTTACCTATGAAGCGGTGTTCCAGACCTCGAACGAGGGTCTGGGCCAGACCACCGCGGTCGGGATCGGCGGCGATCCGGTCAAGGGCACCGAATTCATCGAGATGCTGGAATTGTTCCTTGCCGACGACGAAACCAAGTCGATCATCATGATCGGCGAGATCGGCGGCGACGCGGAAGAGCAGGCGGCGCAGTTCCTCGCGGACGAAGCCAAGCGTGGCCGCAGCAAGCCCACCGTCGGCTTCATTGCCGGCCGCACGGCGCCTCCGGGCCGTCGCATGGGCCATGCCGGCGCGATCGTGTCGGGCGGCAAGGGCGATGCCGAAAGCAAGATCGCGGCAATGGAAGCGGCTGGAATCCGCGTCTCCCCGAGCCCATCTGAGCTCGGCAAGACGCTTAAGGAATTGCTGAACGCCTAAGTAAGGCGAGCGGGAAGGGCAAATGGACGAGCTGACCGGACTGGCGATCGAACGCGAGCAGGGCCCAAGCTGGGCCCGGCCGAACTGGCCCGTGGCGGATCTCGACTCCGTCAACCTCGGCCTCGATCCGACCGAAGCAACCATCGAGAAGGTGGCGGAGAAGGCCAAGGCTGTCGCTGCGGCTACTGGCGTCACCGACGAGGCGGCGATCCGCCGCGCCGCCGACGACAGCATCCGGGCGATGATGCTGATCCGCACCTATCGGGTGCGCGGACACCTCGCCGCCAATCTCGATCCGCTCGGCCTGACGCAGCGCGAGCTCCCGGCCGACCTGACTCCAGCCTATCACGGCTTCGGCGAAGGCGACCTCGATCGGAAGATATTCCTGAACGGGGCGCTCGGCTTCGAGGAAGCGTCGATCCGCCAGATATTGCCGGTCCTTCAGGCCAATTACTGCAGCACGGTCGGCCTTGAATATATGCACATCAACGACCTGGAGGAGCGCCGCTTCCTCCAGGAGCGGATGGAGGGCAAGCATGCCGCCATCACCTTCACGCCGGAGGGCAAGCGCTCGATCCTGGAGAAGGTGATCCACGGCGAGCAGTGGGAAAAATTCCTCGCCAAGAAATATGTCGGGACCAAGCGTTTCGGCCTCGACGGCGGCGAAAGCGCTATCCCCGCGCTGGAAGCGGTGATCAAATATGGCGGCCACTACGGCGTCGAGGAAATCGCCATCGGCATGGCCCACCGGGGCCGGCTGAACGTCCTCTCCAACGTGATGGGCAAGCCCTATCGCGCCATCTTCCACGAGTTCGCGGGCGGTGCGACGAATCCGGCGGACGTCGGCGGATCGGGCGACGTGAAGTACCACCTCGGTACTTCGACCGACCGCGAGTTCGACGGCAACCAGGTCCATCTGTCGCTGCTGCCAAATCCTTCGCACCTCGAAGCGGTCGATCCGGTTGTTCTAGGCAAGGTCCGCGCGTCGCAGACCTGCAAGGGCGATGAAGAGGGCGACAGCGTCCTTCCGCTGCTGCTTCACGGTGACGCGGCCTTCGCCGGACAGGGCATCGTCGCCGAATGCTTCGGCTTCTCCGGCCTTCCTGGATATGAGACCGGAGGGACGATCCATTTCGTCATCAACAACCAGGTCGGCTTCACCACGAGCCCACAGTTCGCGCGATCCTCGCCCTATCCGTCGGATGTAGCCAAGGGCGTCCAGGCGCCGATCTTCCACGTCAACGGCGACGATCCGGAAGCGGTCACCTTCGCCTGCAAGATGGCAATCGAATTCCGCCAGGCGTTCAACCGCGACATCGTCATCGACATGTGGTGCTATCGGCGCTTCGGCCACAATGAGGGCGACGAGCCGAGCTTCACCCAGCCGCTGATGTACGAGGCGATCCGCAAGCACCCGCCCATCAGCCAGATCTACGGCGCGCGGCTGGTCTCGGAAGGCGTAATCGACCAGAAGTGGATCGACGACACGACCGCCGGCTTCGTCCAGCACCTGGAAAGCGAGTTCCAGGCGGGATCGAGCTACCTCCCCAACAAGGCGGACTGGTTCGAGGGTCGCTGGCAGGGCCTCGGCATTCCGGGCGAGCCGGTCGACGCACGCCGCAACGTCAACACGGCGATCAGCGAAGACGTCTACGAGCGCCTGTCAGCGCTCCTGACCTCCGTTCCCGAAGGTCTCACGATACACAAGACGCTGGGGCGGATCCTCGACGCCAAGAAAAAGGCACTCGACGAGGGGCAGGGCATCGATTGGGCGACCGCCGAAGCCCTGGCTTACGGCAGCCTGGTCGAGGAGGACTATCGCGTCCGCCTGTCTGGCCAGGACTCGGGCCGCGGCACCTTCAGCCAGCGGCATGCCGTGTGGACCGACCAGAAGACCGGCGACAAATATGTACCCTTGAGCACGAAGCGCGACGGCGCGGGCCTACCGATGTTCGAAGTGCTCGACAGTCCGCTTAGCGAATTCGGCGTGCTCGGCTTCGAATATGGCTATTCCGCCACCGACCCGCGCTCGCTGGTGTTGTGGGAGGCGCAGTTCGGCGACTTTGCCAATGGCGCTCAGACCATCATGGACCAGTTCATCGCTGCAGGCGAAGCCAAGTGGCTGCGCGCCAGCGGTCTGGTGATGCTGCTTCCGCACGGCTTCGAAGGGCAGGGGCCGGAACATAGCTCTGCGCGCCTGGAGCGTTACCTGCAGCTCTGCGCCGAGGATAATATTCAGGTCGCGAATTGCACCACGCCGGCCCAATATTTCCACATCTTGCGCCGCCAGATGCTGCGCGGGTTCCGTAAACCGCTGGTGATGATGACGCCGAAGTCGCTGCTCCGGCACAAGCTGGCGGTGTCGACCCGCGACGATTTCATCGGCGAGGGGCATTTTCACCGCATCCTGAGCGATCTCAATCCACCAGCGGCGGGCAAGACCCGGCGCGCCGTGCTCTGCTCCGGCAAGCTCAGCTATGAGCTGATGGAGGCGCGCGACGCGGCCGGCGATACGACCACCGAGATCATCCGCATCGAACAGCTTTATCCCTTCCCGGGCGACCCGCTGGTCAAGCGGCTGAAGGCGATGCCCGAACTGGATGAGCTGGTCTGGGCGCAGGAAGAACCGAAAAACAACGGCGCCTGGCATTTCGTCGAGGATGAGCTGGAAGAATGCCTGATCGAGGCCGGGTTCACGGGCAAGCGCGCTCGCTATGCCGGCCGCGCCGCCTCCGCTTCGCCAGCCACCGGGCTCGCCAAGCGCCACGCTGCCGAACAGGCGGCCTTGATTGCCGACGCGCTGGGGCATAGCAGCCGCAACGCTCAATCCGCACAAGCTTCTTAAGGAAACGCGACCCATGGCCACCGATGTGAAGGTTCCAGCACTGGGAGAGTCGATCACTGAAGGCACGCTCGCGCAGTGGCTGAAGAAGCCCGGCGAAGCCGTCGCCGCGGACGAGCCGATCGCGAGCCTCGAGACTGACAAGGTTTCGGTCGAAGTGCCGTCGCCGGTCGCGGGTACGATGGCCGAGCAGCTGTTCCAGGAAGGCGACACGGTCGAGGTTGGCGCCGTCATCGCACGGATCGGCGAAGCTGGCGCTGCGGCGGCGGCTGCCGCTCCCGCGGAGACCAAGGAAGCGGTCGATGCGGCGACCAACCCGCCTGGGCCGGCCGAAACGCCGCTGCCGAGGGAAGACGCGCATGCTCCGGCTGCGGATCACGCCGACCTGACCCTGTCACCCGCGGTTCGCCGTGCAGTTCTCGAGCATCACGTCGATCCGTCGAAGATCAGTGGTACCGGCAAGGACGGGCGCCTGACCAAGGATGATGTGCTGGCGGCTGCCAAGGCCAAGGACAGCGGACCGGTTCACGAGCCTGAAGTGAAGGCGCCTGCGGCCGCCCCGGCGGCGACCGCGCAACCTGCACTGGCTGCAGCTGCCGCGCCTTCGGGCGAGCGCCGCGAGGAACGGGTCAAGATGACCCGGCTTCGGCAGACCATCGCAACGCGCCTCAAGGAGGCGCAGAACACGGCGGCGCTGCTCACCACCTACAACGACGTCGACATGACGGCGGTGATCGATGCGCGCGCCCGCTACAAGGATCTGTTCGAGAAGAAGCACGGCATCCGCCTCGGCTTCATGGGCTTCTTCGTGAAGGCGGTCGCGCTCGCCGCTCGCGACGTTCCATCCGTCAACGCCCGCATTGAGGGCGACGAGATCGTCTACCACGACTATCTCGACGTTTCGGTCGCGGTGTCGGCTCCGAAGGGCTTGGTCGTCCCGGTGATCCGCTCGGCCGACGCGATGAGCTTCGCCGAAATCGAAAAGACCATTGCAGGCTTCGGCAAGAAGGCCAAGGACGGCACGCTGACCGCCGACGATATGAAGGGCGGCACCTTTACCATTTCCAACGGCGGCGTGTTCGGATCGCTGCTGTCGAGCCCGATCATCAATCCGCCGCAGTCGGCGGTCCTCGGAATGCATCGCATCGAAGAGCGTCCGGTCGTCCGCGACGGCCAGATCGTCGCACGTCCGATGATGTACCTCGCCCTGTCGTATGATCACCGCCTGATCGACGGCCGCGAGGCGGTGACTTTCCTCGTTCGCGTCAAGGAAGCGATCGAGGATCCGACCCGCCTGCTGATCGACCTCTAGGTCTGCTAGTCGCCCAGCGAAGGCTGAGGCCCACGCCAAAAAAAGACTTGGATGCCAGCCTTCGCTGGCATGACATTTAATGGAAAGAGTCACGGCGGTCGGCGTTGCTTGCCCATGACCGATGCACCAGAGCCCCGGAAGGGGATGCCTCCTGTCGAGCTTGACGAAGCTGAATTCCGCAAGCGCTTCCTGTCGACCTTTACCGACCCCGCTTTCGAAACCGCAAAAGCCGAACTGGACAAGGTCGCTGGGATTGCGTGGGATGGCTATTCCAACAGCCGCAAGTCTCCGCGTACCGAGAAGGCGGGCCCCGGCTATGCCGATCCCGACTATGACCTTGCGGTCGACTGGATCAACGCGAAGGCGCTGATCGACACGGCCCAGGCCGAGCATGACAATCGCGACGAGCCCCCCTGCATCCTGATCGTCAACTGCTCCTCCCGAAGCGAGCACACCTGCCCCGGCGAGATGTCGAAGAGCTGGCGCCTGCTGGAGCTCGCTAAGGAAATCTGCGGGGTCGAAGGGACGATGGTCCGGACGCTCGACCTGTCGCGGTTGGCGTCGGAGTATGGCCGCAACATCCACCCCTGCAAAGCCTGCTTCTCGACCGCGCCGGCGCTCTGCCATTGGCCGTGCAGCTGCTACCCCAACTATGCCCTCGGCCAGACGCAGGACTGGATGAACGACATCTATCCGCTGTGGATGAGGGCGCACGGCATCATGATCATCACGCCCGTCAACTGGTATTCGCCGACCTCGCCGCTGAAGCTGATGATGGATCGGCTGGTCTGCGCCGACGGCGGCAATCCCGATCCGACGCTCACTCACGGCAAGGACGCGAAGAAGGCCAAGGAGCTCGAGATGGAAGGCTGGCCCTACCCGCGCCATCTCGCGGGGCGGGTCTTCTCCGTCGTTGTCCATGGCGACGTCGAGGGTGCGGAGAATGTCCGCCGAAGCCTCGCCGACTGGCTGCGCTTCATGGAATTGAAGCCGGCCGGCCCAAGCGCGGAGCTCGACCGCTATATTGGGTACTGGCAGCCCTATGCGACCAACCATGAGGAACTCGACAAGGACCAATGCATCCAGGAGGAGGTGCGCAACGCCGCGCGCACCATGCTTCGCGCCGTCCAGGAACAGCGCGCCGGCCGGCTGATCGACGGCGGCGAAGGCCTGGATCGCCCCCGCCAGAAATAGGTGGGGTGGATTCATCGCGCATGGCCGCTTATGTCGCGGCCAATCTCAACCATTGAGCGTCGCCCCAGCGAAGGCTGGGGCCCATGTCGATGGCATGGATGCCAGCCTTCGCTGGCATGACAATAAAGGGAATAAGAATGGCTGATTTCGACTTCGACGTGCTGGTAATCGGCTCCGGCCCTGGCGGATATGTCGCCGCGATCCGCGCCGCGCAGCTCGGCCTCAAGACCGCTTGCGCCGAAGGGCGCGAGACGCTGGGCGGCACATGCCTCAACGTCGGCTGCATCCCGTCGAAGGCGATGCTTCATGCGTCCGAATATTTTGACGCGGCCGCCAACGGCGCTTTCGCCAAGCTCGGCATCAAGGTGAAGCCGGAACTCGACCTCGACGCCATGCACGGCCAGCGCAAGGACGCCGTGAAGGGCCTCACCGGCGGCATCGAATTCCTGTTCAAGAAGAACAAGGTCGAATGGGTGAAGGGCTATGCGACCTTCACCGGGCCGAACACGGTCAAGGTCGGCGACCGCACCGTCACCGCCAAGAATATCATCATCGCGACCGGATCTTCGGTCACCCCGCTTCCTGGTGTCGAGATCGACCAGAAGGTCGTGGTCGACTCAACCGGCGCGCTGGAGCTTCCCAAGGTCCCCGAACATATGGTCGTCATCGGCGGCGGCGTGATCGGGCTTGAGCTTGGCTCGGTCTGGCGGCGGCTGGGCGCCAAGGTCACCTGTGTCGAATTCCTCGACCAGATCCTGCCCGGCTTCGACGGCGAGGTCCGCAAGGAAGCCAACAAGATCATGAAGAAGCAGGGGATCGAGTTCAAACTCGGAACCAAGGTCACCGGCGTCGCAACCAAGGGCGGCAAGGCGACGCTTACCGTCGAACCGGCCAAGGGCGGCGCTTCCGAAACCATCGACGCCGATTGCGTCCTCGTGTCGATCGGCCGCAAACCGAATACCGACGGCCTCGGCCTCGACGCGATCGGCCTGCAGGTGAACAATCGCGGCCAGATCGAAACCGATCATGACTTCCGCACCAAGGTTCCAGGCGTTTGGGCGATCGGCGATGTCATTCCGGGGCCGATGCTCGCTCACAAGGCCGAGGACGAAGGGATCGCGGTCGCCGAAAATATCGCCGGCCTGACCGGCATCGTGAACCACGATGTCATCCCCTCGGTCGTCTACACCATGCCGGAAATCGCGGGTGTCGGGCTCACCGAGGAGCAGGCCAAGGAAAAGGGCGAGGTGAAGGTCGGCAAGTTCCCGATGCTCGCCAACAGCCGAGCCAAGACCAACCATGAGCCCGACGGCTTCGTGAAGGTCATCGCCGATGCGAAGTCGGACCGTGTGCTCGGTGTCTGGTGCATTGCGTCGGTTGCCGGAACGATGATCGCTCAGGCCGCGCAAGCGATGGAATTCGGCGCGACGTCCGAAGACATTGCCTACACCTGCCACGCTCACCCGACCCATTCGGAAGCGCTGAAGGAAGCAGCGATGGCGGTGACCGGAAAACCGATCCATATTTGATCGATCGGGCTGCATCTTGCTCGACCGGCATTTATAGGGACGGCCGCTGCACACGTTGCAGCGGCCGTTTTCTTTTGGCCCAGTCGGATCAATTAACCTTAACTTTATAAAAATCATGACGCGCGAATGCCGGCGTGCTTATTGAATGAAAGCCGATTCGATGCCGGCGGTCGCTGGGAAATGAACCAGCACGCCGGAGTGGACCTTCGATTTGGAAGTGTGACCGGGAGAATCGATTTTGGGGGCAATCCGCACGCGGCTTCGCCGCTGGCACGTTTGGCTGGGATGGCTTGTAGCGTTGCCGTTTTTGTTCTGGACCGTTTCCGGTCTGGTGATGGTCGCAAAGCCCATCGAGGAAGTCAGGGGCGAAGATCTGATTGCGGCGCCGAAGCCGTTCAGCGTCGGTGCGTCGCTGGTCGCGCCGAAGGTCGAGGGGCGTCCAATCCTTTCCGTCGCGCTGGAGCCGCGCGCTGACGGTCCCCGCTGGGAAATCGATTTCGGCGACGGCGAGAAACGGCTGGCCGATCCCGCGACCGGACAACTCCTGCCGCCGCTTGGTGCAGCAGATGCCAGCAGGGAGCTGATGGCCCGCTACACCGGCACCGCACAGGTGGCTGGCGTGAAGCGGATCGACGCCGACAGCCCGCCCCTGGAATTGCGCCGGGCCATGAACGGCTGGGTCGTGCGGATGACCGACAATACCCATTTCTACATCGATGGCGGGTCAGGCGACATTATCGCTCGTCGAACCGCCTGGTGGCGGATTTACGATTTCATGTGGGGCCTGCACATCATGGACCTGCAGGGCCGCGAGGACACGCATAACCCTTGGGTCGTCAGCTTCGGCGCGCTGTCACTGGGTATGGTGCTTCTCGCCCTTGTCCTTCTGCCGCTGACCATTCGCCGCAAGAACGGCAAGAACGGCAATGGCCGAAACGGCAACGGGAAGTCGTCAGCTCCAGCTAAGTAGTCGAGCGAGCCAGTTGCGGTCGTCGTTGGACAGGCGTGGGGCCGCGACGACCGGCGGGCAGTCGAGGCAGCGCACCTGGATTGTCGGGCCATTCAGGATCGAACGGACCTCGGCGATTGCGCGGGCCAGCAGGCCTTCGGGAGCGGGCGCGAGCGATGCAAACGCGTCGGCGGGCACTTCCTCGGTCTCCTCTTCCGCGGCAAAGGCCTCCATCAGCGTGTCCGTGAAGCTCGGTTCCTTCTCAAGGTAGGTGAGCCCGCGCTCATCTTCTCCCAGCTTGGCGAGTTCGGCTGCCTTGGCGACCGCTTCGTCCATTCCGCCGAACCCATCGACCAGCCCAAGCTGGCGAGCCGTTCCGCCGTCCCACACGCGGCCTTGCGCGATGCGATCGACGTCGGCCGGCGACTTGCGACGCGCCTGGGCGACGATGGTCAGGAATTTGGCATAAACCTGCTCCACCCCGGCCTGGATGATCGCGTCGGCTTCCGGTGACGGGCCTTTCAGCAAGTCGGGCTCGCCTGAAAGCGGCGTCGTCTTCACTCCATCGGCGCCAAGGCCGAGCTTGGCTAGCGAGCCTTCAAAGCTGGGAAGCACGCCGAACACGCCGATCGATCCGGTGATCGTGGAAGGCTCGGCGAAGACATAGTCACCGGGCGTCGCGACCCAGTAACCGCCGGATGCCGCGACATTGCCCATCGATACGACAACCGGGATCTTCTTGGCCTTGGCCGCCATCAACGCCTGTCGGATCTGCTCCGAAGCCATCGCCGAACCACCGGGGCTGTCGACACGGACGACCAGCGCCTTGAGGTCGTTGTCGGCCAATCCCTGCTCGATTTCGCGAACGATGGTCTCGCCGCCGGCGCGGCCCGGGCCGGCCTTTCCGTCGACGATCTCGCCGGCAATGGTCACGACGCCGATCGGGCCGGTGGGCGTTTCGACCGCCTGCTCCTCATAGGAGGCAAGCTTGATCCGCTTGTAGGGATGGCTGCCGTCATCGTCCTTGCCGCCAAGCTCTGCCAGCCGCTCTTCATAATTGCGGCGCTCGCCGACGCGGTCGATCAGCTTCAGGTCCAGTGCCGCCTTGGCGATGTCGCCATTGGCCGCCCGGGTCACGCCGACCGGGTCGCCCAGCAGGCGCGCCATGCCTTGCGTTGCGGCGGGCCGTCCGCGTGCCACGTCTTCCCGCCATGTTTCCAGAAGTGCGCCGGCCAGGGCCTGGGAGTTTTCACGGGCTTCGGGCGACATGTCGCTGCGCGTGAAGGGCTCGACCGCGGCCTTGTACGTACCTACGCGATAGACGTTGGCGGTGACTCCAAGCTTGTCGAGCAAGCCCTTGAAATAAAGATTGTTGCCGCCCGGACCGGCAATCGCGAGAACGCCCATCGCCGGCATCCAGATTTCCGAAGCATGCGCCGCGATCTGATAGCGGTCGGCCGTGTAGCCGGTGGCGAATGCGACGACCGGCTTCACCTTCTTGACCTCGCGGATCTTCTCTCCAAGCGCGGCGATCGCCGGCTGTCCGCCGCCGAGGAAGCCATCCAGGTCTAGCGAGATCGCCTTGACCCGGTCGTCATCCTTCGCGGTCTCGAGCGCGGCGACAAGGTCGCGAAGCTCGAATTCGCGGGTGACGTTGCCGGCGCCGGCAACGGTGGCGAATGGGTCGGGGCGCGAGGCCTGCTCGACGAGAACGCCGTCAAGGTCCATGTCCAGGACGCCGTTTCCGATGGCTGCGGGCTTCGCCGACAGGCCGGCATAGAGCAGGCCGAAGAATATCAGCATGAACACCAGGACGAGCGCGTCCTTGACGCCCACCAGCAACTTCCAAATCGCACGCACGAACCGCATGCCAATCTCCTTCGAAGATCAGGCCTAATGCAGAAATAAGGTCTGGCCCAAGGAATTTCGACCGGTGGCTGTGGCGGAAAACGGCAGAACTGCTAACCGCATCCTCATGGAGGCCATTCCAGTTTTATCGACGGCGTCGGGCCGGCAGGCGTGGCGCGCGGAGCTCGGCGCGACCCTAAGTCTTGCCTGGCCGCTCATCCTCTCAAACCTAACCTATGCCGCGATCCAGGCGACAGATGTTGTCCTGATGGGCTGGCTCGGCGCCCGGCCGCTGGCGGCCTCGGCGCTCGGCATCAACCTCGTCTTCGCCTTCAGCCTGGTCTGCCTGGGACTGGTCACAGCTTCGTCGCCGATGATGGCGACCGCGATCGGTGCGAAGATCCAGGTGGTCCACGACGTGCGCCGGACGTTTCGCCAATCGCTGTGGATGATCGTCACCGTGATGGTTCCGATCTGGCTGGTGCTGTGGAATTCCGAACCGATCATCCTTGCCTTGGGGCAGGAGCCGGCACTGGCCCGCGACGCCCAGACCTTCATCCACGGCTACATGTGGTCGATGATGCCGTTCCTGTTCTTTCAGGCGATGCGCAATTTCGTCGCGGCGCTGGAGCGTCCGGGTTGGGTGCTGGTCATCAGCCTCTTCGGGATCGGGGCGAACGCGCTGCTCGGCTATGGGCTGATCTTCGGCCATTTCGGGCTGCCGGCACTCGGCATTTTCGGCGGGGGTCTCGCCAGTTCGATCGTCTGGACCGTGCTGGCATTGATGCTGGCGGTGGTGATCGTCACCGACCGGCAGTTTCGCCGGTTTCATTTGTTCGGGCGGTTCTGGAGGCCGGACTGGCCGCGCTATCGCAAGCTGTGGCGGCTCGGCCTTCCGATCGGGTTGGCCATGGGCTTTGAGGGCGGAGTATTCAGCGCCGCGGCCTATCTCATGGGCCTGATCGACGCGGAATCCGTCGCAGCCCACGCCGTGGCCCTACAGATTGCAGCGATGGCCTTCATGGTGCCCTGGGGTCTTAGCCAGGCGGCCACGGTCCGGGTTGGTCGCTGCCTCGGCGAGGGCGACAAACCAGGGATCGCACGTTCCGGCTGGACGGCCTGGATGCTGGGCGTCGGGTTCATGGCGATGACGGCAATCGTCATCTGGTCGATCCCCCGCGACCTGATCACCATTTTCCTAGACGACACGGCCGAAAATGCCCGGGTGATCGCGCTCGCAACCTCCTTCCTGGCCATCGCCGCGATCTTCCAGATCGTCGACGGCGCGCAGGTGGTCGGCGCCGGCATGCTGCGCGGCCTCCACGATACTCGTGTGCCCATGATCTTCGCCTTCGTCGGCTATTGGGCAATCGGTATCGGCATCGGTGCCTGGCTCGCGTTCCGCCAGGGCTGGCAGGGGCAGGGCATCTGGACTGGCCTCGCCGTCGGCCTGGCGATCGTGGCCGTCCTGATGCTCTGGCGCTGGACCAGGCGCGAAACGCTCGGCCTCACCCGCGTCGCTTCCTGACGATTCCCGTACCGGGGGGTGTTGACGGGTAGGAATGCCCGACCCATATGCGCGCCAACGTTGGCACTCCCGTCAAAAGAGTGCCAGCCGACTCATATTCTGATGACGCAACACAAGGGGTTTCAGACCAATGTCTTTCAGGCCGCTTCATGACCGTGTCCTCGTCCGCCGCGTCGAGGCCGAAGAGAAGACCGCCGGCGGGATCATCATTCCCGATTCTGCCAAGGAAAAGCCGCAAGAGGGCGAAGTCGTCTCAGTCGGAACCGGCGTTCGCGCCGAAGACGGCAAGGTGACGCCGCTGGACGTCAAGGCCGGCGACCGCATCCTGTTCGGCAAATGGTCCGGCACCGAGGTGAAGATCTCGGGCGAAGACCTGATCATCATGAAGGAAAGCGACATTCTGGGGATCGTTGGCTGACGGTTTGACCGTCAACTTCATCAATTTCTCCACCGTCAACTTCATCAACTTCACAAGTTTGAAAGGGTAGCCAGATGGCAGCCAAGGACGTGAAATTCTCGCGCGACGCTCGCGAGCGCATTCTGAAGGGCGTCGACATTCTCGCCGATGCCGTGAAGGTGACTTTGGGCCCCAAGGGCCGCAACGTCGTGATCGACAAGAGCTTCGGCGCACCGCGCATCACCAAGGACGGCGTCACCGTCGCCAAGGAAATCGAACTCAAGGACAAGTTCGAGAACATGGGCGCGCAGATGCTGCGTGAAGTCGCCTCGAAGACCAACGACATCGCCGGTGACGGCACCACCACCGCCACCGTGCTCGCCCAGGCGATCGTGCGCGAAGGCATGAAGTCGGTCGCGGCCGGCATGAACCCGATGGACCTGAAGCGCGGCATCGATCTTGCCGTCACCAAGGTCGTCGATGACCTCAAGGCTCGCTCGAAGCCGGTTTCGGGCTCCAACGAGATCAGCCAGGTCGGCGTCATCTCGGCCAACGGCGATACCGTCGTCGGCGAGAAGATCGCCGAGGCGATGGAAAAGGTCGGCAAGGAAGGCGTGATCACCGTCGAGGAAGCCAAGGGTCTCGAGTTCGAGCTGGACGTCGTTGAAGGCATGCAGTTCGACCGCGGCTACCTGTCGCCTTACTTCATCACCAATCCGGAGAAGATGTCGGTCGAACTGGCCGATCCCTACATCCTGATCCACGAGAAGAAGCTGTCGAACCTTCAGGCGATGCTCCCGATCCTCGAAGCGGTCGTCCAGTCGGGCCGTCCGCTGCTGATCATCGCCGAGGACATCGAAGGCGAAGCACTGGCGACCCTGGTCGTCAACAAGCTGCGCGGCGGTCTCAAGGTCGCTGCCGTCAAGGCTCCGGGCTTCGGCGACCGCCGCAAGGCGATGCTTGAGGATATCGCAATCCTGACGGGCGGCGAGATGATCTCGGAAGACCTCGGCATCAAGCTTGAGAATGTCACGGTCGGCATGCTCGGCACCGCCAAGCGCGTCAGCATCGACAAGGACACCACCACCATCGTCGATGGCGCTGGCAGCCATGAATCGATCGAGGCCCGCGTCGGCGCGATCCGCCAGCAGGTCGAGAACACCACCAGCGACTATGACCGCGAGAAGCTCCAGGAGCGTCTCGCCAAGCTGGCCGGCGGTGTTGCCGTGATCAAGGTCGGCGGCGCTTCCGAGGTTGAAGTGAAGGAGCGCAAGGACCGCGTTGATGACGCGCTTCATGCAACCCGCGCTGCAGTCGAAGAAGGCATTGTTCCGGGCGGCGGTACCGCTCTGCTCTATGCTACGAAGGCTCTGGAAGGCCTCAATGGCGTCAACGACGACCAGACCCGCGGCATCGACATCGTCCGCAAGGCTCTGCAGGCGCCGGTTCGCCAGATCGCCCAGAATGCCGGCCATGACGGCGCGGTGATCTCGGGCAAGCTGCTCGAAGGCAAGGACGAGGCGCTGGGCTTCAATGCCCAGACCGAAGTCTATGAGAACCTGGTCCAGGCCGGCGTGATCGACCCGACCAAGGTCGTTCGCACCGCGCTCCAGGACGCCGCGTCGGTCGCGGGCCTTCTGATCACCACCGAAGCGGCGGTCAGCGAAATGCCTGATGACAAGCCGGCCGCTCCGATGGGCGGCATGGGCGGCATGGGCGGAATGGACTTCTAACCGAGGCGGCCTGGGCTAGCGAAGCGGCTCGCGAGAGCCGTTAGCTAGGCCAGGACCCGGCGAGGTTCGGACGGCCTGCCGCGTAGCGGACAGGACCGACGTCACGTATTTACTCCGTGACGGCCACCGCCAAGCTAATCCGAATTTACAGCAGGGGCGGTGCCTTCGGGTGCCGCCCCTTCTTCGTTGGCCAGGTCATTCAACATTTCCTCGGCCTCATCGAGTCGCTCCGTTTCGGCGGCGGTCGGCGGTTCTGGCTGCTCCTCCCGATTGCATGCAGCAAGCAACATCAGGCCGAATAACAAGATCTTCCTCATTGGAATTGACTAGCATCCCGACCGGACAAGAAAAAAGGACCGCCCGGTTTCCCGGACGGCCCTTCTATTCGCTTTGCCGCTAATGCGGCAGACGCGAGAGCTTACTGAGCAGCGTTCGTCGCAGCGTCGCCAGCGGCGTCAGCAGCGTTCTCGACCGCTTCACCAGCGTTATCGACGGCATTGCCAGCAGCGTCGAGCGCGTTGTCGACGGCGACTTCAGCAGCGTTCACGTCGCTCTCAACGGCGTTCTCGACCGCAACGTTCTCAACGGCTTCCTCGGTCTTGGATTCGCACGCGGCCAGGCCGAGCGCGAGGACCGCAACGGTCAGTGCAACCTTCTTCATGATCGTTCCATTCCTTGCTTATGGGGAGCTGTCCCCTTGCGGGCACAACTCCGGCTCGGCCTCACGCATAGCGTCAGGCCAGCGGCTGGAGATATTGATGTTTCGCGCGTCACGCAATCGTCATTTGTTGCGGAGGCAAAAAGTTCTTGGTTTGGCCCTGCTTTCATTGACGCATATAAAGACTTCTTTATATCCTTAAGCCATGACCAGGGACCTCCAGCTGGCTTCGCTTTTCCAAGCGCTGGCCGATCCAACGCGGCTGCGCATCCTTGCGCTGTTGCGTTCGATGGAGCTGTCGGTCGGCGAACTCGCCCAGCTCTTGGGTCAAAGCCAGCCGCGAGTGTCGCGCCATGTCCGGATCCTGTCTGATTCGGGCATGGTCAGGCGCCGCAAGGAAGGCAGCTGGGTCTACCTCCAGCTTGCCGAGCCTCACAGGACAGAATCTTTGTTCGCCCTTGCCAGTGAGGTCGACCCGGACGCCGAGCGCATATTCGCGGCCGACGCGGCGCGGTTGGACACGATCCGCGCCGATCGGGCGGAGGCGGCCAGGCGCTATTTCGAAGCGCATGCCGCGACCTGGGAAAACGTCAGGGCACTGCATATCGCGGACACTGAGATTGAGCGGGCGATTACGGAGCTTTTGGACGAGCGTCCCTTGGGAGCACTTCTGGATATCGGTACCGGGACGGGGCGAATGCTGGAGCTGTTCGCCCCAATGGCTGATAGCGCCATCGGCATCGATCGGTCATCCGAAATGCTTCGACTGGCGCGAGTGAAATTGGATGAAGCCGGAATTTGTGGAGCGCGCCTACGCCAGGGCGACATGCAGGCGCTGCCACTGGCCGACCGCAGCGCGGACAGCATCATTCTACATCAGGTCCTGCATTATGCGCAGCAACCCGGCTCGGCGATCGCCGAAGCGGCACGTGTCTTGGCCCCAGGTGGCCAACTGCTCGTGATCGATTTCGCACAGCATGATCGGGCGGAGCTGAAGGAGCAGGATGCGCATCTAAGGTTGGGCTTCGCCGACGACGCGATGCGCGGATGGTTTTCGGCCGCCGGCGTCAATCTCGACCGGATCGAACGACTTGGTGGAGGCGCACTGACCGTCATCCTGTGGCGCGGCGTGAAGGCCGGTTCCGCAACATCGGAGCGTGTAGCCGCATGAACCGCGAACTGGAGATCAACTTGAACAATCACGCGCCGCTTTTCGCCGAGGCGAGGGGCGACATTGCCGTCAGTTTCGAATTCTTCCCGCCCAAGACGGACACCATGGCGGAAACGCTGTGGCGTTCGATCGAAACTCTGGCGCCGTTGAACCCGCGATTTGTGTCCGTGACGTATGGAGCTGGCGGATCGACGCGAGAGAGGACACACGCAACCGTCGAGCGGATCGTCAAGGAAACCGACTTGACGCCGGCGGCGCACCTCACCTGCGTCGGTGCGACCCGTGATGAGATCGATGCCGTCGCTAAGGACTATTGGGATGTCGGCGTCCGTCACATTGTCGCGCTTCGCGGCGATCCGCCGGAGGTTGGGCAAGCCTATCGCCCCCATCCGGGCGGCTATGCCAATGCGGCCGAGCTTGTTGCAGGCCTGAAGGCGGTCGCTCCGTTCGAAATTTCGGTTGCAGCCTACCCGGAGGTCCATCCAGACTCCGATTGTCCGGAAAGCGATCTCGATAATCTGCTGCGGAAAATCGATGCGGGCGCCGACCGCGCGATCACGCAATTCTTCTTCTCGGCCGATTGCTTCCTCCGCTTCCGTGATCGTGTTGCCGCGATCCGCCCCGGAATCGAGATCGTCCCTGGCATCCTTCCGGTTACGAATGTCGCGACCACACGTCGGTTCGCGGGCCAATGCGGAGCGGCCATCCCCGACTGGCTGGACCGGCTGTTCGAAGGGCTGGACGAACTTCCGGCGGCCCGTCAGCTTGTCGCAGCAACCATCGCCGGAGAGCTCTGCGGGCAGCTTTACGCCGGCGGGGTCCGCCATTTCCATTTCTACACATTGAACCGGGCGGAACTGGCCTACGCCATCTGCCATTTGCTGGGAGTTCGCGCATGAGCGCCGCGTTGGACCTGCGCGCGGCTGCCGCGCAGCGGGTCCTTGTAAAGGATGGTGCCTATGGCACGCTGATCCAGGGTGAAAACCTCAAGGAAGAAGATTTCCGGGGTGACCTGTCGCTGGGCCATGACCAGCGCGGCAATAACGACCTGTTGAACCTCACTCGGCCCGACGTCATTCGCAAGATCGCCGAGCGTTTCGTCGCGTCGGGCGTCGATATCCTTGCGACCAACACGTTCAACGCAAACCGCATCAGCCAGGCCGATTATGGCGCCGAAGCTTTGGTGCAGGACATCAATCGCGCGGCAGCCCGGATCATCCGCAAAGTCGCAGAAGAGGCCGGCGCGAAGAATGGCAAGATCTGGGTGGCAGGGGCGATCGGGCCGACCAACAAGACGTTGTCGCTGTCACCCGACGTGAACGATCCCGGCTATCGCGAAGTGACATTCGAAGAGGTGAAGACCGTCTATCGCGAGCAGATCGACGCGCTTGTCGAGGGCGGCGTCGATTTCGTCCTGATCGAAACAGTGTTCGATACGCTGAACTGCAAAGCGGCGATCATGGCGGCGCTGGAAGCTGAAGTCGCGCTAGGTCGAGAACTACCGATCATGATCTCCATGACGCTTACCGATCTCAGCGGACGCAACCTAAGCGGTCACACGGTCGAGGGCTTCTGGGCCACGGTCCGCCACGCGCGGCCGCTGACCATCGGCCTCAACTGTTCGTTCGGGGCAGCCCAGCTCCGGCCGCACCTCGCTGCGCTGTCGCAGAAGGCCGAAACGCTCATCATGGCCTATCCCAACGCCGGACTTCCGAACGAGCTCGGTTGCTATGACGAAGCGGCGGAAGAAACCGCAGCCCAGGTCCGCGAATGGCTGGAGGAAGGGCTTGTCAATATCGTCGGCGGCTGCTGCGGCACCACGCCCGCGCATATCGCCGCCATCGCCAACGTGACCGAGGGCGCCGCTCCGCGCCGGGTGCCCAATGCGCCGACATCGACCCTGCTGTCCGGCCTCGAACCGATGGTGATTGCCGCGTGAATGATTTTGCAGGGGCTGGAGCCCGGTTCGTCAACATTGGTGAGCGGACCAACGTTACCGGATCCGCCAAGTTCAAGAAGCTGATCC
Organism: Sphingomonas caseinilytica; assembly: GCF_023516455.1. GTDB lineage: Bacteria > Pseudomonadota > Alphaproteobacteria > Sphingomonadales > Sphingomonadaceae > Sphingomicrobium > Sphingomicrobium caseinilyticum. Next base: position 987,056 of record NZ_JAMGBA010000002.1, read on the forward strand.
TTTCCGACGACTATGACGCCGCGGTCACCGTCGCTCGTGATCAGGTCGAGGCTGGCGCGCAGATCATCGACGTCAACATGGATGAAGCGCTGCTCGACGGCGAAAAGGCCATGGCGACCTTCCTGAAGCGGATCGCGGCCGAGCCCGACATCGCGCGCGTACCGGTCATGATCGACAGTTCCAAATGGAGCGTGATCGAGGCCGGGCTCCAGTGCGTATCCGGCAAGCCGATCGTCAATTCGATCAGCCTCAAGGAAGGCGAGGGCCTGTTTCTGAAGGCCGCGCGAAAGGTCCGCGACTATGGCGCCGCCGTCGTCGTCATGGCCTTCGACGAGACCGGTCAGGCCGATACCAAGGAGCGGAAGGTCGAGATCTGCGAGCGGGCCTACAAGCTGCTCGTCGCGGACGGTTTTCCGCCTGAAGACATCATCTTCGATCCCAACGTCTTCGCGGTCGCGACAGGAATTGACGAGCATCGGCGTTACGCACTCGACTTCATTGAGGCGACGCGGGAGATCCGGGAGCGCTGCCCGCATGTCCATATTTCGGGCGGCCTCAGCAACCTCAGCTTCTCGTTTCGCGGCAATGAGCCAGTACGCCGGGCGATGCACTCGGTCTTCCTCTATCACGCCATTCCGGCGGGCATGGACATGGGAATCGTCAACGCTGGTCAGCTCGACGTCTACGACCAGATCGATCCTGAGCTTCGCGAAGCCTGTGAGGATGTCATCCTCGACCGTCGGGACGATGCCACGGAACGGCTGATTGTCTTGGCCGAACGCTTTCGCGGAACCGACGCCGCTGAAGAAAAGAAGGCCGCGGAATGGCGCGGCTGGCCGGTCGACCAGCGCCTCGCCCACGCTCTCGTCAAGGGCATCGACGCCCATATCGTCGAGGACACCGAGGAAGCCCGCCAGGCCTTCGCCCGCCCGATCGAGGTGATCGAAGGACCGCTGATGGACGGTATGAACGTCGTCGGCGACCTGTTCGGATCGGGAAAGATGTTCCTGCCTCAAGTGGTGAAGTCCGCCCGCGTCATGAAGCGTGCGGTTGCCCACCTCCTTCCCTTCATTGAGGCGGAGAAGGAGAAGTCGGGGTCCACCCAGGGCAAGGGCCGCGTAGTGATGGCGACCGTCAAGGGCGACGTCCACGACATCGGCAAGAACATCGTCGGCGTTGTCCTTCAGTGCAACGGCTTCGAAGTGATCGACCTCGGCGTCATGGTGTCCTGGCAGGACATATTGAAGGCAGCCAACGACAACAGCGCCGACATGATTGGCCTGTCCGGCCTCATCACGCCCTCGCTCGACGAGATGGTGACGGTTGCCGGCGAGATGGAACGCGCGGCCATGACGATGCCGCTGCTGATCGGCGGGGCCACCACCAGCAAGGTGCACACCGCGCTTCGCATCGATCCGGCCTATCAGGGCCCGGTCATCCATGTCCTCGACGCAAGCCGCGCGGTCGGTGTCGCCTCGTCGCTGGTTTCCGACACGCAGCGGGTGCCGTTGGTCGAAGCCACGGCCGACGATTATGACAAGATCCGTAAGGCGCGGGAGCGAAGCGGTCATAGCGAGCTTGCAACCCTCGCTGACGCAAGGGCCAATGCCTTCCCCTACGATCCTTCCGGCAAGGCGCCCGCCCCGCAGTTTCCGGGGCTTCATCACTTCGGCGAATGGCCGTTGAAGGATTTGAAGGCCTCCATCGACTGGACACCTTTCTTCCGCGCCTGGGAACTGGCGGGGACCTATCCTGCCATCCTCGACGATCCTGTCGTCGGCGAGAGCGCGCGCAGCCTGTTCAAGGATGCCCAGGCGATGCTCGACCAGATCATTGCCGAGCGCTGGGTGACGCCAAAGGGCACCGTCGGCCTGTGGCGCTGCCGCCGCGAAGGCGACGACGTCCTTATCCTCGCCGGCAACGACTGGACTCGCGTTCCCTTCCTTCGCCAGCAGGTGAAGAAGCGCGAAGGCCGGCCGAACATGTGCCTCGCCGATTTCATCGATCCCGATGGCGAGGATTGGATCGGCGGATTCGCGGTCGGTATCCACGGGATGGAGCCGCACCTCGAACGGTTCAAACAGACCGTCGACGACTATGACGATATCTTGTTCAAGGCGCTGGGCGACCGCCTGGCCGAAAGCTTTGCCGAGGTCCTCCATGCCCATGTCCGCAATAAGCTTTGGGATTATGCCGACGAGCATCTTTCGAACGCCGAGCTGATCCGCGAACATTATCAGGGCATCCGGCCGGCGCCGGGCTATCCCGCTTGCCCGGACCATTCGCTGAAGCCGATCCTGTTCGAAATGCTGGGCGGAGCCCCCGGCGAAGTCTCGCTGACCGAGAATTTCGCGATGCTGCCGACCTCGGCGGTGTCCGGTTTCTACTTCGGCCACCGCGAGAGCCAATATTTCGGCGTCGCGCGGATCGGCCAGGACCAGCTCCAGGAATATGCGGGACGGCGCGATATCGAAGTCGACGTGGCGACGCGATGGCTTAGGCCCAATCTGGATTGATCACCGTCATTGCGAGCGAAGCGAAGCAATCCAGCAGCCGACGACGAAACTGGATTGCTTCGTCGCTTCGCTCCTCGCAATGACGGAAGTGTAATGCTTCGCTGGCTGCTCATACTGTTCGCGCTGATCGCCACCCCGGCCGCCGCCCAGCTCGCGCCGCGCGAAAATTCGATCAAGCCTGAGTTGGTCGCCGAAGGTCCAGCGGTGCCGGGCGGCGAGGTCGAGCTTGCGATCCTGATGCACACCAAGCCGGGCTGGCATGGCTATTGGATCAATCCGGGCGATGCGGGCCTGCCGATGAAGATCGATTGGCAGTTGCCTGAGGGTGCGAGCCTCGCTCCATTACGCTTTCCGGTGCCCGACCGGCTGCTGGTCGCGGGGATCGTCAACTATGTCTACGAGCGCGACCACGCGGTCCTGACGCGGCTCAAGGTTCCGGCGGATGCCAAGGGCATGCTGCCGATCCGCGCCAGTGCGCAATGGCTCGCCTGCACCGACAAGGTCTGCGTTCCCGAGCGGGGCGAATTCGCCCTCGACATTCCCGTTGGCGGAAGCAGCGCCAGCCAGCGTGCGCGCTTCGACGAATGGCGCCGGGCGTTGCCGCGTCCGCTGGTCAGCCCAGCCAAGTTCGCGATCAAGGGCGACCAGATCGAGATCGCAATTCCGCTGCCCGAGAGCGTCGAGATCGGCGAACCCTATTTCTTCCCGTCCGACGATGGCCCGATCGACTATGCGGCGCCGCAGTCATTCCGGCGCAGCGACGACATGCTGGTCGCGGAGTTGAAGCGTCGGCGGGGCGAACCCGCAAGTCTCTCCGGCGTATTGGCGCTCGGCGACGGGCGAGGGTTGGAAATAAAGGCTGTGCCCGGCAATGTACCGGAGGGCGGCAGCCGCATTGGCGATCGCGGGTTCGACGCCGTCCTGCTCGCGATCCTCGGTGCGCTGGTCGGCGGCCTGTTGCTCAACCTCATGCCCTGTGTCTTCCCGATCCTGGCGCTGAAAGCACTTCACCTGGCGCGGTCGGGCGGCAATGAACGAGAGGCACGGCGCGATGCGCTGGCCTATGCTGCAGGGGCCGTGATCGGAACCGGACTGCTCGGAACCGCGCTGCTTGCGATCCGCGCAGGCGGAAGCGCGGCCGGCTGGGCCTTCCAGCTTCAGGATCCGCGAACGACGATCGTCCTGTTGCTGCTGGCGGTCGCGATTACGCTGAACCTCCTCAGGGCCTTTGAACTGCCGGTCTTGGCAGGCGAACATAGCCCGGGAGGAAGCTTCGGAACCGGCGCCCTTGCGGCCTTCGTAGCGACCCCCTGCGCCGGGCCGTTCCTGGGCGCCGCGTTGGGAACTGCACTGCTGTTGCCGATTTACGGTTCGGTCGCAGTGTTCGCCGCCCTGGGACTAGGCCTCGCCATTCCCTTCCTCATTATCGCCTTCATGCCGGCCCTACGGACACGCCTGCCGCAGCCCGGAGCCTGGATGGTTCGCCTGCAGCGCTTCCTCGCCATTCCGATGGCGGCGACGGCCGTAGGCTGCCTTTGGTTGCTCTATCGGCAGGCTGGGGTCATCGGTCTTGTCGCCGGCATCCTCGCTGTTGTCGTATTGGCCCTCCTGCTGATCTGGACGGGCACTCGTCAGCGCAATGGAGCGCCTGCCGGTTGGGCAGCCCTGGCAGCGGTCCTGATCCTAACCGCCGGCGCCGCGTTGCTCGTGCCTCGCCAGCACGCGGCCGAAGCGCGGGTGCCAATCGGAACGGAAGTTTGGAGCGAAGCAGCCGTCGCCAAATATCGCGCCGAAGGCTGGCCGGTATTCGTCTACTTCACCGCGGACTGGTGCCTCACCTGCAAGGCCAACGAGGCCGCCGCGATCGAGCGCGAAGCGGTGCGCGACGCATTCGACAAGGCTGGCGTGAAGGTGCTCGTCGGCGACTGGACCAACGGCGACCCCGCCATCACCCGCTTCCTCGAAGGCCGGGGCAGGGCAGGCGTGCCGCTTTACCTCTGGTATGCGTCAGGTAACGCTGAAGCTGAGGAACTTCCGCAAATCCTGACGCCGGCCATGCTTACCGACCGCGCTCTGCGCCCACGCTAGCGGCTTTCGACCAGGCCTTTTTGCCAGCGACCCACGTCTCGAGGACCTGCGTCCGGCCCAGGGTCTGCGGATCCACGGTGCTGACGTCGCGGTCGACAATGATGAAGTCCGCCCATTTGCCCGCGTCGAGGGTACCGATCTTCGTTTCGGCAAAGCCGGCATATGCCGCGCCGCGGGTGAAGCCGGCCAGCGCCTGTTCGAAGGTGACGCGCTCTTCAGGAATCCAGCCGCCCGGCGGCTGCGCGTTCATATCCTGACGGCTGACCGCCGCGGCCAGTCCCGGGAAAGGATTGGGGCTTTCGACCGGAAAGTCCGATCCGAATGCGATCGGAATGCCGAGCTTTTCGACGGTCTGCCAGGCATAGGCGCCCTTCAACCGGTCATGGCCCAGCCGCGCTTCCGCCATCAGCCGGTCGCTGGTCTGGTGGGTCGGTTGCATCGAGGCGATGATCCCGGCGGACTTGAGGCGCGGGATGTCGACCGGGTCGGCAATCTGGAAATGCTCGATCCGCCAGCGACGGTCTTTGCCGTACGTCGCCGATATCTTTTCATAGGTTGAAATGACCTGCGCGTTGGCCGCGTCGCCGATCGCGTGGATCGCAAGCTGGTAACCGCCCGATGCAGCCGCATTGGCCTGCTCAAGCATTTGCGCGTCGGTCAGGAATTGCAGGCCCCGAGTGTCGACCTTGTCATGATAGGGGTGCTTCAACCAGGCGCCGCGCGATCCCAACGCGCCGTCGGCGTAGAGCTTCACCCCGCCGAGGTGCAGCCGATCGTTATAAAGCCAGCCGGTGGGCTTCCCGCTGTTGATGGCTCTCATGCCGGGGATTCCGCCGGCGTAGCTCAAAACCCGTACGTTCAGGGCATTCGCCTTTCCGGCGCGGTTCATTGCAAGCCATTCGTCCGGCGTCGTGCCCATGTCCGCGGCCGTCGTGAGGCCATTCGAAAGCATCAGCCTCTGGGCAGCGGCGAGGGCGGCATCCTGCTCGGCGGGTGTCGGCGCTGGAATTCTCGATTCAATCATGCTCATGGCGGCGTCGACGAACAGGCCGTTCTCGATCCGCCCGCCAGATGGTGCCTGCGTATTGAGCGCAAAGCCCGCCGCCTGCATCGCCGCGCTGTTGGCGATTGCGGCATGACCATCGACCCGGCCCAGCCAGACCGGCCGGTCGCTGACGACGGCGTCGAGATCGGCAGAGGTCGGGAAGCGCTTCTCGGTCCAAAGCTCCTGGTTCCAGCCGCGGCCGAGAATCCAGCGGGCATCCGGATTGGCCGCTGCATAGGCTTTTAGTCGAGACTGAAGATCCTCGATCGACGTCGTCCCGGTGAGGTCGAGTTGGAGCGCTGCAAAGCCAAGTGCCGTCACATGGCCGTGCGCGTCGATCAGGCCCGGAAGCACCGTCTTGCCCTTGGCATCGACGACATCCGTATCGCGCAGCTTCAGCATTTCGCCATGAAGCAACCGCTTCACCTTCCCGTCATTGCCGATGAGGATTCCGGTGAATCGTTCCAGCTTCCCATTGGCATCGACCTGGATGCCATTGGCGTTGGCAATCAACGTGTCGGCAAGGGCCGGGGTAGCGACGGACGCGAAAAGCATCCCGAAAGTTGCGGTCAAACTCTTGATCATGCCGCGCTCGATAGCATTGTTTGCGCGGCACGGAAGGTCTAGGCCGCACCCCATGGACGCACCGACCAAGACCCGCCCGACGCTCGACGACATCAAGACCGCTGCCGAGCGGATCAAGGGCTCGGTCATTCGAACCCCGATGATGAAAAGCTATACGCTGTCGGAAATCGTCGACGCGGAAGTATGGCTGAAGTTCGAGAATTTGCAGTTCACCGCCGCCTACAAGGAGCGCGGCGCGCTCAACAAATTGCTGCAGCTGACGGACACCGAGCGGGCCCGCGGCGTGGTGGCGGCGTCGGCGGGCAACCACGCGCAGGCCGTTGCCTATCATGGCCGCAGGCTCGGCATTCCGGTGACGATCGTCATGCCGATCTCGACGCCGATGATCAAAGTCACGCAGACCGAGGGCCATGGCGCCAATGTCGTGCTCCATGGCGAGCGGTTCGACGACGCCTATGCCCATGCGCGCGAGCTTGAAGAAAAGCACGGCTACATCTTCGTCCATCCGTTCGATGACGTGGCCGTTATGTCGGGGGCGGGGACGGTCGCGCTGGAGATGCTGGAGGACGCGCCCGACCTCGACATGCTGGTCATTCCGATCGGTGGCGGAGGGCTGATTTCCGGCGTCGCGACCGCCGCAAAGGCGTTGAAGCCAGGGATCCAGGTAGTTGGCGTCGAGGCTGAACTCTACCCGTCGATGAAGAATGTCGTCGAAAACGGACATGGCGCGATCGGCGGCGACACGCTGGCGGAGGGCATTGCGGTCAAGGAGCCCGGCCAGCTGACCCGCGCCATTATCGCCGACCTGGTCGACCGCATCGACCTCGTCGCGGAGCGCGACATCGAACATGCCGTCGCGATGCTCGTGAATATAGAGAAGACAATTGTTGAGGGGGCAGGGGCGGCAGGGCTTGCTGCCATTCTCGCACAGCCGGAGCGTTTTCGCGGCCGCAAGATCGGTACGACACTTTGCGGCGGCAATATCGACACCCACCTGCTCGCCAATGTGCTCGTTCGCGAGCTGGTCCGCTGCGGCCGCATTGCGCGGCTCCGGATCGCGGCGCAGGACCGGCCGGGGGCGCTGGCCGCGATCACCGCCAAATTCCACGAGTGCGGCGTCAACATCATCGAAACCAACCACCACCGCATCTTTACGCGCCTTCCGGCCAAGGACACGGTGATCGAGGTGGAATGCGAAGCGCGCGACTCCCAGGCGATCGAAACGCTGATCAAGCGGCTGGTGGGGGCCGGGTTCAACGTTGAGCGTGCAGAACTCGACTAACGAGCCTCAATATTTACCCTGAATCGTCCTCTCGCGGGACAGGTAGTTGCATTAACCCTCTTTTGCGGGGTCCAACCCCTTTTCATCCGCGTTTACGACGAGCATAAAGAGTTTCGTAACCATTTTACGGAGGCCAACTGGGTGAGCGCACCATTTCGCTTCCCAAAGTTCTTTGTAACCAACCCGAGCCCTTGCCCCTACCTGGCCGGCAAGGTTGAGCGGAAGGTGTTCACGGAGCTCAACGGCCGCAATGCTGCCGAGCTCAATGAGGCATTGGGTCGCATCGGCTTCCGCCGCTCTCAATCGGTTGCTTACCGTCCGAGCTGCGTCGATTGCTCCGCCTGCATCTCGGTGCGCGTCGTTTCCGATGAATTCACGCCCAACGCGACGCAGCGCAAGCTGGTCCGCCGCCACTCCGATCTGGAAGTGAACGCCTGTCGGCCCTGGGCGACCGATGAACAATATGCGCTGCTTCGCCACTATCTGTCGGCCCGCCACCCTGGCGGCGGAATGGCCGAAATGGACGAGCAGGATTATGCGGACATGATCGAGCAGACGCCGGTCCGCACCTATGTCATCGAATATCGCGAGCCGTCGGTCGACGGTCAGCCGGGCAAGCTGGTCGGCGCCTGCCTTAGCGACCAGCAGGGCGACGGCCTCTCGATGATCTACAGCTTCTACGATGTGGGCGAGGGCGCTCGGAAGGGCCTCGGTACCTACATTATCCTCGATCACATCGTCCGCGCCGCGCGCGCCGGGCTGCCTTATGTCTATCTCGGCTATTGGGTCGAAGGATCGGACCGCATGGCCTACAAGGCGAGCTTCCGCCCGATGGAGCGCCTCGGCCGCGACGGCTGGCGCCGCATGGACGCGCCGGAAGTGCTGCCGGAACCGCTCATCGCCGACCAGCTGCCGGCGCGTACGCCGAAGCGGATCCTGATCGACGCCTAAACGCACCGGTTGCAGTTGATTGCCTGAACCGGCAGATACGCTCTTAGACTGCGCGCCATCGGGGGGAAGCGGCGATGTCGGACGTTTTCGTTTCGTACAAGGCGGAGGACCGGCAGCGAGTACGGCCTCTTGTCGAGGCGCTGCAGGCCGATGGTCTTTCGGTCTGGTGGGATGCGAACATCGGTGCTGGCGATGAGTGGCGCGAGAGCATCGCCACCAACCTCAACCAGGCTCTCTGTGTAATCGTCATCTGGAGTAAGCGCTCGACCGGTCCCGAAGGCCGGTTCGTCCGCGACGAAGCCGCGCGTGCAGCCAAGCGCCAGGTCTATGTGCCGGTGACCATCGATCGGGTCGACCCGCCGCTCGGGTTCGGCGAGACGCAATGCTTGCCTTTGACCGGATGGAAGGGAAACCGCGACGATCCGCGCTATCTCGCGCTGCTGGACGCGGCGCGGCACACGGTCGGCGGCGATCAGCCGCTTCGAACGACATCCGTCGAGAAAACGGTATCTGTCGACCGCCGCGGCGCGCTTGCCGGCGGGGCTGTCGTAAGCCTGGCCGCGGCGGGCGGGTTGGGTTGGTGGTGGTTGGGTGGGTCGCCTGCCAACGCCAATAGTGTTGCTGTCCTGCCGTTCGCCAATTTGAGCGGTGACCCGGCGCAAAGCTATTTTTCCGATGGCATGGCCGAGGAATTGCGCAGCGCCCTGGCACGCATTTCCGGGCTGAAAGTGATCGGACGAACCTCATCGGAACTGCTGCGTGATGCCGACGCCATGGCGGCTGCGAAGAAACTGGCCGTCGGAACCATCGTCACCGGCAGTGTGCGCCGATCGCCTTCCACAATCCGCGTCAGTGCCCAGCTGGTCGATGGCAATAGCGGGGTCGAACGCTGGACACAGACGTTCGATCGCCCGAACGGCGATGTGCTTCAGATCCAGACCAGCATCGCGGAAGCCGTGGCACAACAGTTGCGTAGCCAGCTTGGCGACGCCGATCGTAAGGCATTGACTGTCGGCGGCACTCAAAACGCCGCTGCGCAAGACCTGGTGTTGAAGGCCGATGCCAATCCGGACGGCAGCAAGGACGGGTTGCTGGCGAGAGTCGCGCTCTATGACGCGGCGATCGCGCTCGATCCCCAATATGCCATGGCCTATGCCGGCAAGGCGAATGCGACGACCTCGGCCGTTTCTTTTTACGCGAGTACTGCCGAGGAAATGCAAACGGGCCTGGATGCCGCGGCCGTCGTCGCGCGAAAGGCAGTGTCGTTGGCGCCTGATCTTGCGGACGCCCATTTTGCCCTCGGCCTTAATCGCACGACCAGTTTGGATTTTACTGCCGGTTGGGCGGAATATCAGCGCGCCATTGCCAGCCCCGGCTGCTCATCGAAGATCATGGTCGGAGTCGCGAACTTCCTGGGCGGGATTGGTCTTGGCGACGATGCGGCAACTCTGTGGAGTAAAGCGCAGGCGCGCGATCCACTGGACCCCAGCGTGGCCCGATCGAGGGCCTATCTGTTGTCCAGGGAGGGTAAGCACGAAGAGGCAATTCCGCTCTTTCGGAAGCTGCTCGCCGACTCGCCTACCTCGACAGCCGTGCGCAACGGGCTCGCGACCACGCTATTTCAGGCCGGAAACTATGCCGAAGCCGAACGCGTCACTGACCAATTGCCACACGAGCACCCTAATTGGTTCGTGATCCGGTCGGCCATCGCGGCACGCACCGGAAACCGGGCGCGTGCCGCCGCCATCCTGGCCGACATGCGCAAGTTCGCCGGCGACAGCGCGCATTACCAATATGCCGAGATACTGGCCCAACTGGGTGACCGGGAAGGTGCGATCGCCGAGCTCGAAGCGGCGCTGAAGGTTCGCGATCCCGGACTCATGTACCTCCCGACCGATCAAAACTTCGAGTCAATTCGTGGGGACCCCCGCTTCGCCGCTATCGTCACCCGGCTTAAGTTCCCGAAGGCCTGAGGCTGCGTCGAAACAACAAAACGGCGGAGCGATTCCGCTCCGCCGTTTGATCCAAGCTTAAACTGCTAAGCGGCTTTCAGCTTACCGCCCATGCTGTGAACTGCTGCTGCGTTGAGGCGCTGGCCGCCGATCGCCCAGTCGCCCTGCTCGACCTCCATGATGCGGACCCAGGTCACGGGGCGCATTTCCTCGCCTTCGACCTCGATCATGGCTTCGGTGACTTTTTCGATCAGCTCCTGCTTCTTTTCTGGGCTGAAGACGTCCTTGATGACGTCGATGGTAACTAGCGGCATTGAGAGTCTCCTCCGTTGGGGTGGGGACCAAATGCCTGCCTCCGGCCCGCCCGGCCAGTTCAGCAAATGAAGCAATCTACTACAGATTTTGTAGTGCGAGGGGTGTCGTGGGAGCGTATGTTGCGGGGCCAGGAGGCCCAATGAAGTACGGCCAATTCTGCCCGATCGCCAAAGCGACGGAGATATTGGGTGAGCGCTGGAGCGTTCTCATCATTCGAGAGCTGTTGATGGGAGGGCGGCGCTTCAATGAACTGCAAAGGGGCCTTGGCGACATTTCGCCGGCCCTGCTGACCGCACGGCTCAAATCCTTTGAGGCGGAAGGGCTCGTCGTCAGGAGGCGGATCAGCGGCCAGCGGGGCTATGAATATTTTCCGACGCCGGCGTGCGAGGCGTTGCTGCCGGTTGTTATCGCAATGGGCGAATGGGGTCTGTGCTGGCAGCGCGACAAGCTGACCCAGGACGATTTCGATATTGAATTCCTAATGTACTATTTGGAACGCAGCATCGATCCGTCACAGCTTCCTGGCGACCACAGCGTCATCCAGTTCAAGTTCAAGGATTTGAACGACCAGGCCGATTGGTGGCTGCTGGTCGATGGCGAAAAGGTGGACATTTGCATCACTCCGCCGGGGCGGGACGTGGACGTCTATTTCACGACGACAACGCGCACGATGCATGACGTCTGGATGGGTGACAGGAGCTATCGCGACGCAATGCTCACCGGCGACCTTGTGGTCGAAGGGGAGGTGGCACTGACCAGGCGCATCAGCACTTGGTTGCGGCCGAGCGTCTTCGCGGACTCAAAGCGCGCGCCAATTCCCGAACAGTTGGTCGGCTAGGGTGCAATGCAAAGCGGCGGAGCGTTTCCGCCCCGCCGTTGCCCACTCCACAGAGAGTTTGTTGACTTAAGCAGCGACCTCGGTCGTGCCGCCTTCCGCCTCGGCATCGCGCAGCACATAGCCGCGGCCCCAGACGGTCTCGATATAATTGTCCCCGCCGCAGGCGAGGCTGAGCTTCTTGCGAAGCTTGCAGATGAACACGTCGATGATCTTGAGTTCGGGCTCGTCCATGCCGCCGTAGAGGTGGTTCAGGAACATTTCCTTGGTGAGCGTCGTGCCCTTGCGCAAGCTGAGCAGCTCCAGCATCGCATATTCCTTGCCGGTCAGGTGCACGCGAGAGCCGTCGACCTCGACCGTCTTGGCGTCGAGGTTCACGGCCAGCTTGCCGGTGCGGATGACCGATTGCGAATGGCCCTTCGAACGGCGGACGATCGCATGGATGCGAGCGACCAGCTCGTCGCGGTGGAACGGCTTGGTGACATAGTCGTCGGCGCCGAAGCCCAAAGCCCGGACCTTCGAATCCATCTCGCCGATGCCCGACAGGATCAGCACCGGGGTCGAAACCTTGGCGGTGCGGAGCTTCTTCAGCACGTCATAGCCGTGCATGTCGGGAAGGTTGAGGTCGAGAAGAATGATGTCGTAATCGTAGAGCTTGCCTAGATCGAGGCCTTCCTCGCCAAGATCGGTGGTGTAGACGTTGAAGCCTTCCGTACCGAGCATCAGTTCGATGCTCTTGGCGATGGTCGCTTCGTCTTCGATCAGCAGAACCCGCATGCCTATATTCCCCTGGTTAGGCCGCCGATCAAAAGTGCAAAGGTTGAGCACTTTTAGCGACGTCTAAGCGTCCATTAACCATGCGGTTTCTGACCTTAAAAGGTTAATAGTGCGTAAAGCTTGGTAAATGGTTCGCGCCGTTGCAGCATTGCATCAGTCTGAATCAGTATTGGAACTGCTCAATTTTTAAGGATCTGTCGTGACCCTGTACGTAAACCTTGAGGACCGGATCCTGTTCGTCGATGGCGAGGCAATCGTTATCGACAAGCCCGAAGGCCTGCCCGTCGATGCGCCCCGCGCGGGTGGCGACAGCATCGAAGCCAGGATCGACGAGCTGAAGCTGGGTTTCCAGCGGCCGCCCGTTCCGATGCACCGGTTGGACCGCGATACGTCGGGCTGCCTGCTGCTCGCGCGCAATCCTCGGGCAGTGAAACACTTCCAGCAGGCGTTCGAACGCGCTGGTGTCACCAAGTCCTATTTGGCGGTCCTCGACGGCGTGATCGAAGGCGATGAAGGGACGATTGAGCTTCCGGTCGCAAAGATTTCCAGCGCGAAGGGCGGCTGGCGGATGGTCGTGGATCGCGGCGGAAAGGCCGCCGCGACCCGCTGGCGCCGGATCGCCGAGGCCGATGGCCAAACATTGGTCGAATTCCAGCCGCTCTCGGGCCGCACCCACCAGATCCGTGTCCACGCGGCGCGGGGGCTCGGCGCCGCGATCGTCGGCGACCCTGTCTACAGCTTGCCGGACGATGCGGAACTCGGCGGCATGACCCTTCCGGACAGCGGCATGCTGCTGCATTCGTGGCGGCTCATCGTCCCGCGCGAACCCAAGGAGCCGATCGATGTGACGGCCCCGGTCCCCGATCGCTTTGGCCGCTGGCTGGACTTCCTATGAAGCCGGAGGACGTCATCCTGCCCGAAGAGGCGCTGAGCGAACGCTTCCTCGCCGCGACCGGGCCGGGTGGGCAGAACGTCAACAAGGTCGCGACCGCCTGCCAATTGCGCGTCGACGTATTCAGGCTCGGTCTCAGCCCGGACGCCTACCAGCGGCTGAAGGAAATCGCCGGCACCCGGATGACGAACAGCGGCGAGCTGGTCATCACCGCGCGCAACTACCGGACGCAGGAAGCCAATCGCGAAGATGCCCGCGCAAGGCTGGCGGAAATGATCGCCAAGGCCCATATGGTCCCCCGCAAGCGTAAGGCCACGCGGCCGAGCAAGGCGGCGAAGGCGAAGCGGGTCGACCAGAAGAAGCAGCGTAGCGAAGTGAAGCGCGGTCGCGGGAAAGTGGACTACTGATGTACGACTTCAAGATCGAAGCGGCGGACAAGACCACGCTTTACGCGGACTTGGCGCTGGCGCTTGAGGGCCTCGTTGCTGGTGAAACCGACGGCATCGCGAATATGGCGAACGCGACCGGCCTCATCTGGGAAACGCTGCCCGACATCAATTGGGTCGGCTTCTATCGGAACATTGATGGAGAGCTGGTGCTTGGTCCGTTCCAGGGTCGCCCGGCCTGCATCCGCATCCCGTTTGGCACCGGCGTCTGCGGCGTCGCGGCCCAGACCCGCGAGGTGCAATTGGTTGAGGATGTGCACGCTTTCCCCGGCCACATCGCGTGCGACAGCGCATCCAATAGCGAGATCGTTGTGCCGCTGATCCGCGACGGTGAGCTGCTGGGCGTCCTGGACATCGACAGTCCCAAGCATGCCCGGTTCGATGCCGAAGACGAGGCGGGCGTCGTTCGCCTCGCCGAGATTATGACGAAGGCAATTTGAAGCCGTCTTCCTGAGTTCAGGCTACCAGACACCCCCAGGGCATCCGTCACCCTGAACTTGTTTCAGGGTCCATTCCTCCGTCCGCTCACCCGGCTCCAAAATGGATGCTGAAACAAGTTCAGCATGACGCGGCGCTGGGAACTAGCTCAAATTCTCCAGCTGGTCGTCGCTAAGCCCGCCGGGAATGATCATCACCGGCACCGGCATTTTTCCGGAATCATTGCCGGTAAAATGCGCCACGAGCGGCCCCGGCTTGCCCGACGGAGCAGCGCCCAGGACAAGTGCGGCGATATCGTCGCGCGTTCCGATATGGGCGCGCACCGCGGCCACCGGATCGCCTTGCCGGACGATAATCTCCGGCGTGATCCCGGCGGAGTTCATGATTTCGCCAACGGCCGCTGCCACAACGCCCTCGATACGAAGCCGCTGCTCTTCCTCGATCGCGGCCTGAACTCCGCCCCATTGAACGAAGTCCTGCGGCTCGACCACGGCAAGCACGTCCACGGCTCCGCCGGTCTTCGACGCCCTGCGCGCTGCAAAGCGCAGCGCAACCCGCGCTTCCGGGCTGTCGTCGATCACGACGAGATAAGTCCGCGCCATCCCTGTTCTCCCCAACGAGACGCTGCTGCAAGTCAATGTCACTGGCAAGCTTATTCGACTTGACCGAATGGCCGCTTTGGCCTTTGTGCCGGTCGAGTCCCGACACGCAGCCCGAGAGAGCCCATGTCCATCGAACTGAAGATGCCCGCCCTGTCGCCGACGATGGAAGAAGGGACGCTGGCCAAGTGGCTGGTCAAGGAAGGGGACACGGTATCTTCGGGCGATATCCTGGCCGAAATCGAAACCGACAAGGCAACGATGGAATTCGAAGCCGTCGATGAGGGCAAGATTGCCAAGATCCTGATTCCCGAAGGCTCGGACGGCGTGAAGGTCGGAACGCCGATCGCCATCCTGGCCGGAGAAGGCGAAGATGCTAGCAACCAAAGCGCATCTGTTTCCGCCGCCTCGCCGCCGCCGAAGGCTGAAGCGGCACCTCCGCCCAAGGTGGAAGAACCGAAGGTGCAGGCCGCACCGCCGGCAAAAGGCGGAGGCGAAACGCCGGCTGCCTCGCCGACGCCGGCCGCTCCCGCGCCGAAGACCGACAGCGGGGACCGCATCAAGGCTTCGCCACTGGCCCGCCGCCTCGCCGAGGCGCAGGGTATCGATCTTTCGACGCTGAAGGGTTCGGGACCCGGTGGACGGATTGTCCGCGCCGACCTCGGAACCGCGGCTGGCGGCGCCATGGCTGCTCCTGCCCCGACCGCGGCGGCGCCGGCACCTGCCGCCGCTCCGGCCCCGGCACATGTCGAGCCGCTCGATATCCCGCATGAGGCGGTCAAGCTCTCCAACATGCGCAAGACGATCGCTCGGCGCCTGACGGAATCGAAGCAGCAGATCCCGCACATCTATCTGACGCTCGATGCGAACCTCGACGCGCTGCTGAAGCTTCGCACCGAGCTCAACGCCGGCCTCGCCAGCCGCGGGGTGAAGCTGTCGGTCAACGACATGCTGATCAAGGCGCTTGCGCTGGCGCTGATCGAAGTTCCGGAATGCAACGTCAGCTTCGGCGGCGATCAGCTGATCAAATATAACCGCGCCGATATTTCGGTCGCGGTCAGCATTCCCAACGGCCTCATCACGCCGATCATCGTCGACGCCGGCAACAAGGCGATTTCGGCGATCAGCAAGGAAATGGCCGACCTTGCCGCCCGGGCGAAGGAAGGAAAGCTCCAGCCGCATGAATATCAGGGCGGCACTGCCTCCTTGAGCAACATGGGCATGTTCGGGATCAAGCATTTCGAAGCGGTCATCAATCCGCCGCAAGCGATGATCATGGCCATCGGCGCAGGCGAAAAGCGGCCCTACGTCATCGACGACAGCTTGCAGATCGCAACCGTGATGAGCGCCACCGGAAGCTTCGACCACCGCGCCATCGACGGCGCCGACGGGGCGCGGCTGATGAAATTATTCAAGGAGTTGGTCGAAAGTCCGCTGGCACTGGTGGCCTGACATGAAGTGGCTCCCCGCTCTCCTCCTGGGTGCGATCCTGGGCTTCGTCTTGCCGATGTTTTTCGGCGGACAGGATGGGGTCTGGATGGCCGGCTGGACCAAATGGGGGACCATAAGGCCAGTGGCCGGATCGCCAGGGCTTCTATTCTCGGTCCCGCTCTTCGTGGGCTCCGCAATCGCCTTGCGGATGTTCTTCAACTGGCACAGCCGCTGAGACGGCGGAATGATTGATCGCACGCCACTCATTCGCGTGACCGCAATGCCCTCCGATACCAATCCCTATGGCGGGGTATTCGGCGGCTGGCTGATGGGCCAGATGGGCCTCGCCTGCGGCTCCTTCGCGTCGCGCCACACCGGCGGCAAGGCCATCCTGGTTGCCGCGGACCAACTCAAGTTTCCTGGTGCAATGGCGGTCGGCGACGAGCTTAGCATCTATGTCAATCTGCTGAAGCAGGGACGGACGTCGCTGAAACTCAAGGCGGAAGCCATCGCGCGCGAACGCGACGGCGATGGGGAAAAGCTGGTGGCGGAAGGTGAACTCACCTTCGTCGCCCTCGACGAAAACAACCAGCCTCGGGAGATCGGCGCATGAGTGGTCCCTCTCCCCTCGCGGGAGAGGGAAAGGCATCGCGCAGCGATGCCAGGGAGAGGGGGCGGGTGTTGCGCAGCCGCGCGAAGACGATGCGCTCGGCCCCAACTGAGGCAGAGCACAGGCTTTGGCAGATTCTTCGTGCGAAGAGGTTCGCCGGTTATAAATTCCGGCGGCAAGCTCCCGTCGATTTCTACATCGCGGACTTCATTTGTCTGTCTCAACGGTTGATTATTGAGCTGGATGGCAGTCAGCATTTGGACAATGCGACAGATATGGAGCGCGATGCCTATTTGCGTGCCCAAGGCTTCCGAATCATTCGCATTTGGAACAATGACCTTTTCACGAATGAGGAAGGCGTCGGAGAGCTGATCTTGTCAGCTCTCCGGGCCGCCCCCTCTCCCCAACCCCTCTCCCGCGAGGGGAGAGGGGCCAACGGAGCATTCAATGGCTGATACCTACGACCTCATCGTCCTCGGCTCCGGTCCCGGCGGCTATGTCGCCGCGATCCGCGCGGCCCAGCTTGGCCTCAAGACCGCGATCGTCGAACGCGAGAATTTGGGCGGCATCTGCCTCAACTGGGGCTGCATCCCGACAAAGGCTTTGCTTCGCTCCGGAGAGATGCTGCACCACATGCGCCACGCCGACAGCTTCGGCCTGGTCGCGGGCGAGGTGAAGCCGGATCTCGCCAAGATCGTCGCGCGCAGCCGCGGCGTGGCAAAGCAGCTTAATCAGGGCGTCACGCACCTGATGAAAAAGAACAAGATCACGGTCTACATGGGCGTCGGCGAAATCACCGCGCCGGGCAAGATGACCGTGACCGCTGACGGCAAGAAATCCGAGCTTGCGACCAAGCACATCATTATCGCCACGGGCGCCCGCGCCCGCGAGCTCCCCTTTGCGCAGTCGGACGGCAAGAAGATCTGGACCTACCGCCACGCGATGACGCCCGCCGAGATGCCGACCGAGTTGCTGGTCATCGGCTCCGGCGCGATCGGGATCGAGTTCGCAAGCTTCTACAACGACATGGGCGCCAAGGTGACCGTGGTTGAAATGCTCGACCGCGTCGTTCCGGTCGAGGATTCGGAAGTCAGCGACTTCCTCGCCAAGAGCCTCGCCAAGCAGGGCATGACATTGTTGACCTCGGCCGGCGTCGAAAGCCTGAAGGCCGATGCCAAGGGCGTCGCGGCGAAGATCAAGACCAAGGACGGCAAGGTGGAGGAGAAGCGCTTCTCGCACTGTATCGTCGCGGTCGGGATTGCTCCCAACACCGAAAATATCGGGATCGAGAAGCTGGGCGTGAAAACCACCAAGGGCCATATCGACACCGACGCCATGTGCCGAACCAATGTGCCAGGCATCTCGGCGATCGGCGACGTCACTGCGCCGCCCTGGCTGGCGCATAAGGCCAGCCATGAAGGGATCATCGCGGTCGAGGCGATCGCGCAGGCGCTGGGCAACAAGGACGTCCATCCGCACGCGATGGATCCGACGAACATCCCGGGCTGCACATACTGCCACCCGCAGGTTGCAAGCGTCGGCCTGACCGAGGCCAAGGCCAAGGAAGCCGGCCATGAAGTGAAGGTCGGCAAATTCCCCTTCATCGGCAACGGCAAGGCAATCGCGCTGGGCGAGGTCGAAGGCTTCGTGAAGACGGTGTTCGACGCCAAGACCGGCGAACTTCTCGGCGCGCACATGATCGGTGCTGAAGTGACCGAATTGATTCAGGGCTACACGGTCGGAAAGACGGCGGAGCTGGTCGAGACGGACTTCATCAACACCGTATATCCGCATCCGACGATCAGCGAGACGATGCACGAAAGCGTTCTCGCGGCATTCGGGCGGGTGCTGCACATCTGAAGACCGGTAAAGGTCCGGAACGAAAACTCTGTCCTACAGCTGCAATTCCGTGCAACGCATCGCCGTGTAATGTCCAAGCGCTTCGACTTGCTTTGGGCGCAGTCGATTTTAACGCACGTCAGTGCGAAGATTAGTGAAGATTCGAGAAAATGGGGGTGGGGATGAAGAAGCTTGTTGCTGGCCTGATTGGCGCTCTGATCGCGTCCACTGCGAATGCGGCGACGGTCGTTACCGCCGATCGCTATCTTGACGTTCAGACCGGCAAATATGTCGAGCATCCGGCGATCTTCGTCGACGACATGGGACGGATCACATCGATTGCCGACGCGCAGACGGTGCGCTGGGGCGCCGAGGTCAAGCACATCAATCTTGCGGGCAAGACATTGGTCCCCGGGCTGATCGACATGCACACTCATTTGGGACCGGCCGACATCGGCGGCTATCGCTTCCTCGAATATACCGACAGCTTCTGGCCGGTGGTTGCCACCAGCACCGCGCGCGACATGCTCGACGGCGGCTTCACCACGATGCGCGTCGTCGGATCGGGCCAATGGGCGGACGTCGGGCTGAAGCAGGCGATCGAGGCCGGCTATGTCGTCGGCCCGCGTATTGTCCCGGCTGGAAATGCGCTGGGCGCAACCGGTGGCCATTGCGATGACACCTATTTGCCGCCGAGCGCGCAGAAAGATCACAAGGAAGAGGGCATCGGCGATAGCCCGGAGGAGCTGAAGTACCAGGTCCGCCGACAGCGCAAGTTCGGCGCGGAAGTGATCAAGGTTTGCGCGACCGGCGGCGTCTTCTCGCGCGGCGATACGCCGGGGCAGCAGCAGCTGACCGAGGAGGAGCTGCGGGCAATCGCCGACGAGGCGCATATGCAGGGCCTTCGCGTCGCGGCCCACGCCCACGGCGCCTCCGGGATCAACGCCGCGATCCGCGCGGGCATCGACACGATCGAACATGTCAGCCTGCTCGACGACGAGAGCATTCGCCTGGCCAAGGCGCGGGCGCGCCCGGTCTGGTTCTCGATGGACATCAAGAACACGGACTATACCCAGGCCGAAGGCCGCAAGAATGGCGAGCTTGAGGAGAATATCCGCAAGGATCGCGAGATCGGCCAGATACAGCGGGACAATTTCCGCAAAGCAAACGCCGCAGGTGTTCGGATGGTTTTCGGGTCGGACGCGGGCGTGATGCCGCACTCGATGGTCGGTCAGCAGTTCGCCGTGATGGTCGAATATGGAATGACGCCGCTTCAGGCGATCCAGGCCGCGACCCGCAATGCAGCGGAAGCGCTCGGCAAGACCGGCGACGTCGGCGCCATCGCCGTAGGTCGCTTCGGCGATATGGTCGCGGTGACCGGCGATCCGACGGCCAATGTCCGGCTGCTCGAGGCTCCGGACGCGGTTATCCTCGGCGGGAAGCAGATCCAGAAGGCGCACTGAACCTTCGGCCTCGAGGCCGGTTGAGGATGGATGGCGGCAATCGACAAGGCCAAGGTCCGCAGCGAGTTCGCCGAAGCGGTCAACATGACCGCTTCGGAACTGGGCGATTGGCTAAAGACCGACGAAAGCCGGAAGGTCGGCTTCAAAGGCAAGGATGGCGATGCCGCCGAGAGCGTCGGTCACGCCAGCGGCCGGCGGATCGTGAAGCTGTTGGGCAAGAAGCAGGGCGAGCTATCGGACGACGACTATGCGCATATGCGAAAAGTGGTCGGCTTTGTTCGCCGGCACTGTGCCCAGCGGCCGGAAAACATCTACACCTCCCGTTGGCGCTATTCGCTGATGAATTGGGGACATGATCCTTGCCGGGATTAACCCCGATCACCGTCATCGATAATTTCTGATTGAACCAGTTCGCCGAAGGGCCATTTAGCTTCGGATACGCGAGCCTCGGGAGGATCGGCATGAAGGGCTACCACGACGATATCGAGCAGCAGACGACCGGCAACGACGATTTTCGCCGCGTCCTTTACACCGGCAAGCATCTGCAGCTGGTGCTCATGAGCCTGCCGCCGGGCTGCGACATCGGCGCGGAGGTTCATGAAGACCGCGACCAGTTCTTCCGTTTCGAGGAAGGCAATGGCCAGGTCGACATCGACGACAATAGCTACGACGTCGTCGACGGAAGCGCGATCGTCGTTCCAGCCGGATCCAGGCACAATGTGCGCAACACCGGTGACGCGCCGCTGAAGCTCTACACCCTCTATGGTCCGCCTGAGCATAAGGACGGGATCGTCCAGTCGACCAAGGAAGAGGCCGACGCCCGCCATCATGAAGAGGAGTGGGACGGGGGTACGACCGAGTAATTAAGCTTGTTCGTCAACCAATATGTAGGGCGCGAAGCATAGGCTCCCGCACAGGAGAAGGCCTATGCACAGCTTTCAGCCGTCACGTGGACGGATCTTTTTCGAGGTCCTCTGCGCAATGGGAATCGCAGCGTCCTGTGGTGGGGCATGGCTGCAAACCGGCGCATCGGCGCTGCTGGCCTCTGCCGGCGTTGCGACCCTCTACGCCCTCGTTCACTTCTTTGACCTCTTCCGGCGCGATCCGTCCGTGGCGGTTGAGCCGCAACGGATAGACTTCACGCCGGCGGGAGAGGCTAACCTGGCAGTGGCCAGCGAGGTCTTTGCACCAGAGCCGACGGTCAGGGAAATGGTTGACGCACTGGAACTCGATCCCCGCTTGACCGAATTTGGCGAAGCGCAGGTCCAACCGGTCGAACCGCTTGCCGTCCATGAGGACGAGGCTGCGCCGGAAAAGGCACCTCGCAAGGCAAGCCGCCGAACCTCTGGTGCGCCGAAGAAGACCAAGGTCAAACAAGTCGCGGATACGGAACCGGTCGTCGCCGAACCGGTGTTCGTCGAGCAAGTGACCCAAACCCATGTGGCGCCGCTGTTCGAGCCGGATCCATTCCACCGAATGCCGCGTCAGGGGTTCGGCCGCCGGGGGCAGCTTTAAGGGGTAGCTTGCAAAGGCGGCGCCGCCGCTCCACGCTCCTCCCATGGCCCAATCGATGCACGACGTTTCGGACCCCCGAAACGCCTCGATCCTCATCAATGTCAGCGGAGAGCTGAAACCTCGCCCAGAAGCGGTCGTGTCTGTTTTCGATTCCGGCTTCATGCTTGGCGACGGAGTGTGGGAAGGGCTTCGTGTCCACAAGGGGCGAATGGCCTTCCTCGATCGCCACCTCGACCGCCTGTTCGAAGGCGCCAAGGCGATCGCGATGGATATCGGCCTGTCGCGCGAAGAGCTGGTGCAGCGCCTCTATGAAACGCTCGATGCCAACAAGATGGATGAAGGCGTCCATATCCGCCTGATGGTCACGCGCGGCGTCCGCTCGACCCCTTACCAGGATCCCCGCGTCGTGGTGTCGCCCGCAACCATCGTCATCATTCCCGAATATAAGGAACCGGATCCGGCGGTTTACGAGCGGGGCCTGAAGCTGTTCACGGTCCATGTCCGGCGCGGAGATCCTGCGGTGCAGGACCAGAAGATCAACAGCCATTCCAAGCTCAACTGCATCACTGCCCGCATCCAGGCGACGCAGGCCGGTGCGGACGAGGGCCTGATGCTCGATCCGCACGGCTTCGTCGCGACCTGCAATTCGACCCATTTCTTCATCGTCCGAAAGGGCGAAGTGTTGACCTCCAGCGGAAAATATTGCCTCGGCGGTATCACTCGGAACGTGGTGCTGGAGGTCTGCCGCGAGGCCGGCATTCCGGCGTTCGAGAAGGACTTCTCGCTTACTGACGTCTACGGCGCCGACGAAGCCTTCGTCACCGGAACCTTCGCCGGCATCGTCCCGGTTCGCGAAGTCGATGGACGGTCGCTGGAATGCCGGGGCCCGATGGTCGCTCGGCTTCAGCAGCTTTACCAGGACCGGGTCGAGCGCGACGTCGCGGAACAGAAGCGGCCGTGACCATCCGCATCGCGATGTGGTCGGGCCCAAGAAACCTTTCCACGGCGATGATGCGAAGCTTTGGATCCCGAGCGGACACCTTCGTCTCCGACGAGCCGTTCTACGGCGCCTATCTCAAGGCAACGGGCGACCCTCAGCCGATGGCCGACGACGTCATGGCATCGATGGATTGCGACTGGCACGGCGTAGCGCGGGCCATGACTGGCCCAGCTCCAACGGTGGCTTCGATCTGGTACCAGAAGCACATGGCCCACCACATGGTGGGTCCGATCTCCCACGACGATCTGCCGGGATTGCGCCACGCCTTCCTTATCCGCGATCCGGAACGCGTCATCGCCAGCTATGCCGCCAAACGCGTCGCGGTTCGGCCCGAACATCTGGGCGTGGAGCGCCAGGTCGAGTTCTTCGAGCGTGAAGCGGATCGGCTTGGCCATGCGCCGCCGGTGATCGACAGCGCCGACATCTTGCGCGACCCGGCAACCATGCTTGAGCGGCTGTGCCAGGCACTGTCTATTCCGTGGGACCCGGCGATGTTGACTTGGGAGCCCGGAATTCGTGAGACCGACGGCATCTGGGCATCGCATTGGTACGATGCGGTCGCGGCAAGCACCGGATTCGGCCGGCCGGATCGTGAGGAAGTCGAACTCGACGACGAGGAGAGGCGCGTCGCCGATCAATGCCGGCCATTTTACGAGCGGTTAGCGATGCACCGCCTCATGCGCTGAAGACCTGTCTGGTTCAGCCCTTAACTTCGACGCCGTCCTTGGCCCAGACCAAGTCGACATCAACGCCCTGATCGGTCCACTGCTCGCGCGTCCAGCATTTGATCCGCTCAATGTGAGTGCCCGTGAACGGATCAACTCGAAGACAATATAGAGCGTCCGGACCTGCGGCAGGCGCGCTGGCGCTCGGTTCCCCTTGGGGCTGACTTGCCGACAGCGGCGAGGCGGCAGCAACGATCAGGCTGAGAGCCATGGCGGATAGCTTGAGTGCCATGTCGTTTCTCCTTGAAACAAGGCTGGCATGCCCTTCCAACGCCCGGAGATTACCTCCAGTTGCGATCTGATGCGAGAGCTTGCAGCCGATCCGCCGAATCTTTCGACAAACGGCGCTTCCAGAGATTGCACCGTCGCGGTCGCGGCTTAAGGTGCCGCGAAACATCGAAGGGGTCAGGCATTGCTTAAATTCTGGACGGGCGCGGTGGTTGCCGCGCTGGCCGCTACAGGCGCAAACGGCGCGCCAACCTATGTTCATGCGGGAAGGCTGATCGCGGTTCCGGGACAGGCGGTGCGCGGCCCCTCGACCGTAGTCGTTGACCAGGGCCGCATCGTTTCCGTCCAGGACGGCTATGTTGCGCCGACGGAGGCAGGCACCGCGGTAGTCGACCTCAAGGACAAGACCGTGCTTCCCGGACTGATCGACAGCCATGTCCACCTGTCGTCGGATCGTGGCGGCGAGCAGGCTTTGTTGGCGAACTTCAGGGACGACCAGCCGCTGCAAGCTTTCGAAGCGCAGATGAACGGCATGAAGACGCTGCGTGCCGGATTTACCACCGTTCGTAACCTTGGGGACGAGGGCAATACGCTGGCACTTCGGGAAGCCATCAAGCGCGGCTGGGTCCAGGGACCGCGTATCGTTGATGCAGCCCGGTCCATCTCCACTACCGGCGGCCACATGGATGGGCGCGGGTCGCTCAATGACGAGATTGTCGCTCACTTGCCCGATCCCGAAAATCTCTGCGACAGCGTCGAAAGCTGCCGCCGCGTGGTCAGGCGGCAGATCGATCGCGGCGCGGACGTGATCAAGTTTGCAACGACCGGTGGGGTCAACAGCGGCACCGGCCTCGCCACCCGCATGTATGAGGATGAGGCGAAGGCGCTCGTGGACACGGCGCACGCCTATGGCCGCAAGGTTGCGGTGCACGCCCATGGCGCCGACGGCATCAAGCTTGCACTTAAAGCCGGCGCGGACTCGATCGAGCACGGCACTGTCATGGACGATGAAATCATCAAGCTGATGAAAGCCAAAGGCACCTATTATGTGCCGACTCTTTCGACCGTGAACGGCTATCTTGAGCGGCTGGCCAAGGATCCCAACGCCTATACGGGCGCCGTCAAGCAGCAGATCGAATGGCGTATCGGCATCACGGGGCAATCGCTTCTGAAGGCCTATCCCGCCGGCGTGAAGATTGCCTACGGAACGGACGCAGGCGTCTCGAAGCACGGTCGCAACGCCGACGAATTCGAGCTTCTGGTGAAATATGGGATGCCGCCGGTCGAGGCGCTGAAGGCAGCGACGGTAAACGCAGCGGATCTATTGGGCTTGTCGAGCGAAGTCGGAACCATCGAAGCTGGGAAGAGCGCGGATTTGATCGCGGTTACCGGCGATCCCCTTCAGGACGTAACCGTCCTTAAAAAAGTCGATTATGTCATGGTCCGCGGCGATGAGGTCGTTCGGTAAAGCGTAAGTGGGCTCATCCTCGGCCATGCGGTGCTGCAAGCATCCCTGGTAAATGTCATTTCTGCACCACTGGATGGAAATCCTCCATCAATGCGAATTGGCGGTTGCTCATAAGCCCTTAATATTTATGCTGATTATATCAAAGCTAGAGTTCAGCTAAATGGGGTATGGGGTTGCCACCGAACTATCTTGCGGCTCTCGTCGCGTTGGCGATGATCTCGGCAACTGGGGGTGCCCACGGAATGAATCAATCGAAGAGCCGCGCGGTGACCTGCAGTGTTGTTGGCGCGGAGAAGTTGCTCGCCGATGCTGGGGGACCAGCAAGTCTGTGCGAGCTGGTCAAGATTGCCGCCGCCGCCGCCGCGCCCGGCGTGCCCTTCGCCGTGGAAATTCGATCGCCGTCTGCACACACCTTGGCCGCGAGGATCAGCTTGCCTGATGGCCGTGTCCTGCCCGACCTCAATATTACGATTAATGACCGCGTGATGGATCGGGGTTCGATCGAGCGGTTTGCAAGCGCGATTGCAAGCCGGGTGGAAGAGACGAGCCGTCGGTGAGAAAATACAGGTATTGGCAGCCATAACTAATAATTGACGATAGTTCCGTAGCGAAAAATCTGAAAGCTTGGTCGAGGGGGTAATGTGGTAGACGTTCCGGGTAACAGTACGACGACCCGCAGCATTTCGGTTGGCGGAACGGTCACCGATAGCCTCGAAGTTGCTGGAGACCACGACTGGTTTCAGATTCAATTGACGGCGGGACAGTCCATCAGCGTCGCGCTAGACGGTTTAACGCTGATCGATCCTTATCTTCGGATAAGGGATTCCAGTGGCAACATCATCTTTGAAAACGATGACATCACTTCTGGTATAAACCGGGACTCTTTGCTGGGTTTTACCGCTACCTATACCGGTACCTATTATATCGACGTTGGGGCGTGGGATCCTCCGCCCGATAGCCCTGATTACCCTGGCTACACGGGGACCTACCAACTTAGCGTCGAAACCTATACGCCTCCTCCAGTCGGCACGGTCGATCAACTCGCCGATTATCTCGTTGACGGTTACTGGGGCGGAGAATCGCGCCATTTCGATGTCGCGCCCGGCGGCTCGATAACGGTGAACCTGACGGCTCTAACGGCGCCGGCTCGGACGCTCGCATTGGCGGCGCTTGCCACATGGACGGACATCATCGGAATTACATTCGTACAAGTTGCAACAGGTGGCCAAATCACTTTCGACGACAATGAGGAAGGGGCGTTCAGTAACAGCATTTGGTCTAACGGAATCATTACCAGTTCCCACGTCAACGTTTCCGTCGACTGGTTGGCCGACTATGGGACGTCGCTGAACGGCTATTCGTTTCAGACATATGTCCATGAGATCGGCCACGCGCTCGGACTAGGTCATCAGGGCGGGTACAATGGCGATGCCAGCTATCCGTTCGAGGCCGTTTTTTTGAATGACGGCTGGCCACTGTCCGTAATGTCTTACTTCGACCAGATCGATAATACTTACTTTGCAGGCCAAGGCTTCGATTTCAATTATGTCGTCACACCGATGATGGCCGACATCCTGGCCATGTCGATGCTATATGGTCTGTCAACGACAACCCGGGCAGGCAATACGACCTATGGGCCCAGCTGGTCGTCAACCATGGGCGCGCTTTGCATTTTCGATAGTGGAGGCGTCGATACCATCGATGTGTCCGGTTTGGCCGGATCGCATCTCATCAACCTCAATCCGGGCACCTTTTCAAACGTGCTGGGCGAGGAAGGCAACGTCAGCATCGCTTTCGGCGTAAGTATCGAGAATGCGATTGGCGGGGCCGGCGATGACACGCTGATCGGCAACGCTGCGAACAATGTCTTGAATGGGGGAGCAGGCGAGGATGTCGTTTCCTACGAGACTGCAACCGCTGCAGTGCAAGTCGACCTTAGGACCACGGCCCAGCAAAATACGGTTGGAGCAGGCCTCGACACGTTGAGCGGGTTCGAGCGGCTGATCGGCTCCGCATATGGCGATACGCTCACCGGCACCTCGACTACGCTCAAAATTAACGGCGGCGATGGCAACGACGTTATCATCAGCACTGGGGCGGGCGACCATCGTTTGTTTGGCGACGGTGGAGACGATCGGTTCGTCCCGGGCCAGGGTAACGACTGGATGATCGGCGGGGACGGCTTCGATACCGTCGATTACGGTGGCGCAGCCGGTTCGATCTATGCCGTCACCAACGGTTCCGGCGCCAATACCGGCAATTCGGGGTTCGATACCATCAGCGTCGAGAAGCTCATCGGGTCGAATTTCGATGACACGCTCTGGGCATGGGAGGTCGGCCACCAGGTTTGGGGAGGGGCCGGCAATGACACGCTGAAGGGTTCCTGGCTGGGATCTAGTCAGCTTTATGGCGGATCCGGCAATGACATATACGAAGTTCGCCATTCGGCTAGCCAGGTCATCGAAGCGGCCGGCGAAGGCATCGACCTGGTCATGGCGGAAGCCAATTTCACGCTCAGCGCGAATGTTGAAAATCTCACCCTCGTGCAGCCGATTTACGATCCCTACGGCGGCGCGGCGCTGCAACCACCACCTTTCGATGATTTCTCGGGAACCGGAAACAATCTAGCGAACGTGATCACCGGCAATCGCGGCGACAATATACTCTCCGGAATGGCGGGCTTGGACACGCTTACCGGCGGTGAAGGGAATGATATATTCCGGGACACGGCGGCGGGCCTGAACGGCGACACGATCACCGATTTTGCGGTTGGCGACAGGATTGTCATTAGCGACGCCAGCCTGGCGGGGTTCAGTTTCTCGCTGTCGGGGTCAACCCTGACCTATACAGGTGGCACGCTGACCCTGTCTGGGGTCAGCGGCATGCTGGTTGCCTCGGCGGCGGCCGGCGGGGTCCAGTTGACCTTGAAGACATCGTCCAACGACGCCCGCAACGACTTCAACGGCGACGGCCGCAGCGATATTTTGTGGCGCAACGACAATGGACAGATGACCAACTGGCTGGGCGAGGCCGATGGCGGCTTTGCCTACAACGATGCCAACGCCGCCAACGTCATCGCCACCGACTGGCACATTGCCGGGGTTGGCGACTTCAACGGCGACGGCCGCGACGACATATTGTGGCGCCGGGACAATGGGCAGATGACCAACTGGCTGGGCGAGGCCGATGGCGGCTTTGCCTACAACGATGCCAATGCCGCCAACGTCATCGCCACCGACTGGCGCATTGCCGGGGTTGGCGACTTCAACGGCGACGGCCGCGACGACATATTGTGGCGCCGGGACAATGGGCAGATGACCAACTGGCTGGGCGAGGCCGATGGCGGCTTTGCCTACAACGACGCCAATGCCGCCAACGTCATCGCCACCGACTGGCACGTACAGCCATCCGAAATCCTGTGGATGTGAGGGTGGCCGGGTCTCCGGTTGACCTCACAGCCATTCCCACTTAATGGGCCGCACGTCCGTGACGTTGCGATTCTTCGCTAGTCCTCCGGGCAGAGCTGAACATTGCTCAACGACGTGAAGGCCGGGTGGCCCTGGGGCTGCCAGGTGTTCACGCTTTTGCGTTGCGCAAAGTAACCGCCGGATTTCCGGCAACGAAAGGTGAAGGCTTCATGCCGACGATTAACCAGCTGATCCGCAAGGGTCGCGAACCGCAGAAGGCCAAGTCGAAGGTCCCTGCGATGGAGCAGAACCCGCAGAAGCGCGGCGTCTGCACCCGTGTCTATACCACTACCCCGAAGAAGCCGAACTCGGCGCTGCGCAAGGTCGCCAAGGTCCGCCTGACCAACAGCCGCGAGGTCATCAGCTACATTCCGGGTGAGGGCCACAACCTGCAGGAGCACTCGGTTGTGCTCATCCGCGGCGGCCGTGTGCGCGACCTTCCGGGTGTGCGTTACCACGTGCTTCGCGGCGTCCTCGACACGCAGGGCGTGAAGGACCGCAAGCAGTCCCGTTCGAAGTACGGCGCCAAGCGCCCGAAATAAGCTGGTTCGTCGGTCGCGCCGCCCGCTGTGCAGGCGCACCGCTCTGAAAGGATTTTCCAATGTCCCGTCGTCGTCGCCCAGAAAAGCGCGTCATTCTTCCCGATCCGAAGTTCGGGGATATCGTTCTGTCGAAGTTCATGAATTCGGTCATGCTCGACGGCAAGAAGTCGGTCGCCGAGAGCATCGTTTACGGCGCCCTCGACAATGTCGAGCAGCGTCTGAAGAAGGATCCCCTCCAGGTCTTTCACGATGCGCTCAACAATGTGAAGCCCGGCATCGAAGTCCGCAGCCGCCGCGTCGGCGGTGCGACCTACCAGGTCCCGGTCGAAGTTCGCACCGAGCGCGCCCAGGCCCTCGCGATCCGCTGGCTGATCTCGGCCGCGCGTTCGCGTTCGGAGAAGACCATGGCCGGCCGTCTGTCGGGTGAGCTGATGGACGCGTCGCAGAACCGCGGAAACGCGGTGAAGAAGCGCGAAGACACGCACCGCATGGCGGAAGCGAACCGCGCCTTCTCGCACTACCGCTGGTAAAAACCGTACCTATATTCAGGGGGATCGGCCCGGCCGACCCCCTGCAACACTAAGGAATCTGAAATGGCCCGCAGCCATCCGCTCGACCGCTACCGCAACATCGGCATCATGGCCCACATCGACGCCGGCAAGACGACGACGACCGAGCGCATCCTCTATTACACCGGCAAGTCCTACAAGATCGGCGAAGTGCACGAAGGCACCGCCACCATGGACTGGATGGAGCAGGAGCAGGAGCGTGGCATCACGATCACCTCCGCCGCGACCACCTGTTTCTGGGCTGCCGAAGATGGCAAGGGCCCCGAGCACCGGATCAACATCATCGACACCCCGGGCCACGTCGACTTCACCATCGAAGTCGAGCGTTCGCTTCGCGTGCTCGACGGCGCGGTCGCATGCTTCGACGGCGTCGCCGGCGTTGAGCCGCAGTCGGAAACCGTGTGGCGGCAGGCCGAGAAGTATCGCGTTCCGCGCATGTGCTTCGTCAACAAGCTGGACCGCACCGGCGCTTCGTTCGAGCGCTGCGTCGACATGATCAAGGACCGCCTCGGCGCCCGTCCGGCGGTGCTGTATCTCCCGATCGGCATCGAGGGTGGCTTCAAGGGCCTGGTCGACCTGGTCGAGAACCGCGCGATCATCTGGCTCGACGAGAGCTTGGGCGCGAAGTTCGTCTATGAAGAGATTCCGGCCGACCTTGCTGACGCTGCTGCGACCGCTCGCCAGGAACTGATCGAAATGGCCGTCGAACAGGACGACCATGTCATGGAAGCCTATCTGGAAGGCAATGAGCCGGACGTCGCGACCCTGAAGAAGCTGATCCGCAAGGGCACGCTCAACTTCTCGTTCGTGCCGGTCCTTTGCGGCTCGGCGTTCAAGAACAAGGGTGTCCAGCCGCTGCTCGACGCCGTGGTCGACTATCTCCCGTCGCCGCTGGACATTCCGCCGGTCGAAGGCGTGAAGCTGGACGGCGAGACTCCGGACACCCGCAAGGCCGACGACGGCGAAGCCTTCTCGGCGCTGGCGTTCAAGATCATGAACGACCCGTTCGTCGGTTCGCTCACCTTCGCCCGCATCTATTCGGGCACTTTGACCAAGGGCACCGTGCTCAATTCGGTCAAGGACAAGAAGGAAAAGATCGGCCGTATGCTCCTCATGCATGCGAACAGCCGTGAGGACATCGAAGAAGCACGCGCCGGCGACATCGTCGCCATCGCGGGCCTCAAGGAAACGACGACCGGCGACACGCTGTGCGATCCGGCGAAGCCGATCATCCTGGAGCGCATGGAGTTCCCGGAACCGGTTATCGAGGTTGCCGTCGAGCCGAAGACCAAGGCTGACCAGGAAAAGATGGGCATCGCCCTCAACCGACTGGCCGCCGAGGATCCCTCGTTCCGTGTCACGACCGACCATGAGTCGGGTCAGACCATCATCAAGGGGATGGGCGAACTCCACCTCGAGATCCTGGTCGACCGCATGAAGCGCGAGTTCAAGGTCGAGGCCAATGTCGGTGCTCCGCAGGTCGCGTATCGCGAATATCTGAAGAAGCCCGTCGACATCGACTACACGCACAAGAAGCAGTCGGGTGGTACCGGCCAGTTCGGCCGCGTGAAGGTGAAGGTCACGCCGGGCGAGCGCGGCGCTGGCATCATCTTCAAGGACGAGATCAAGGGCGGTAATATTCCCAAGGAATATATCCCCGCGATCGAAAAGGGCTTCCGCGAGACGGCAGCCACCGGTTCGCTGGTCGGCTTCCCGATCATCGACTTCGAGATCGTGCTGTATGACGGTGCGTACCATGACGTCGACTCGTCGGCGCTGGCGTTCGAAATCACTGCCCGCGGCGCGATGCGCGAAGTGGCACAGAAGTCGGGCATCACGCTGCTCGAGCCGGTGATGAAGGTTGAAGTCGTGACTCCCGAGGATTACCTCGGCGACGTCATCGGCGACCTGAACTCGCGTCGTGGCCAGATCCAGGGCACCGACACGCGCGGCAACGCGCAGGCAGTCGAGGCAATGGTCCCGCTGGCGAACATGTTCGGCTATGTGAACCAGCTGCGCTCGTTCACCCAGGGCCGGGCACAATACTCGATGCAGTTCTCGCACTATGATGAGGTGCCGCAGAATGTCGCCGACGAAGTGAAGGCGAAGCTGGCGTAACCGAAAAATTGTGGCTATGGGCGCGCTCGCACTGGGCGGGCCGCCCGGAATTTAAACGAAGAAGAGGCGTAAAATGGCGAAGGCAAAATTCGAGCGGAATAAGCCGCATTGCAACATCGGCACCATCGGTCACGTCGACCACGGCAAGACCTCGCTGACCGCAGCGATCACCAAGGTCCTGGCTGAGACCGGCGGCGCGACCTTCGTCGATTATGCGAACATCGATAAGGCTCCGGAAGAGCGCGAGCGCGGCATCACCATCTCGACCGCTCACGTCGAGTATGAGACCGGCGCGCGCCACTATGCGCACGTCGATTGCCCGGGCCACGCCGACTATGTGAAGAACATGATCACCGGCGCCGCGCAGATGGACGGCGCGATCCTCGTCGTGTCCGCCGCTGACGGCCCGATGCCGCAGACCAAGGAGCACATCCTGCTCGCCAAGCAGGTCGGCGTTCCGACCATGGTCGTCTTCCTGAACAAGGTCGACCAGGTTGACGATCCCGAGCTGCTCGAGCTGGTCGAACTGGAAATCCGCGAAGAGCTTTCGAAGCGTGATTTCGACGGCGACAATATTCCGATCATCGCGGGTTCGGCTCTCGCCGCCCTCGAAGACAGCAATGACGAAATCGGCAAGCAGGCGATCCTGAAGCTGATGGCTGCTGTCGACGAGTGGATCCCGCAGCCGGAGCGTCCGCTGGACAAGCCGTTCCTGATGCCGATCGAAGACGTGTTCTCGATCTCGGGCCGCGGCACTGTCGTGACCGGCCGCGTCGAAACCGGCATCTGCAAGGTTGGCGACGAAGTCGAAATCGTCGGCATCCGCGACACCCAGAAGACGGTCGTCACCGGCGTCGAAATGTTCCGCAAGCTGCTCGATCAGGGCCAGGCCGGCGACAACATCGGCGCGCTGATCCGCGGCGTCGGCCGTGAAGACGTTGAGCGTGGTCAAGTTCTGTGCAAGCCCGGCTCCATCAAGCCGCACACGGACTTCTCGGCCGAAGTTTACGTCCTGTCGAAGGACGAGGGCGGCCGTCACACGCCGTTCTTCGCCAACTACCGTCCGCAGTTCTACTTCCGCACGACCGACGTGACGGGCGAAGTAGTGCTTCCGGAAGGCACCGAGATGGTCATGCCGGGCGACAACGTCACCCTCGGCGTGAAGCTGATCGCTCCGATCGCCATGGACCAGGGCCTGCGCTTCGCAATCCGCGAAGGTGGCCGGACCGTCGGCGCAGGGGTTGTCGGTTCGATCTCGAAGTAATATAGGGCGCGGGCCGCGCGATTCTCCGCAAGCGAGATAGCACGGCCCGCAACCAGTTTTTTCGTTAAGCGCGGCGTCGGCCGAACGGCCAGTGTCGCGCTTGGCTTTTTATGTAAGGGCAATGCCTTCCTGGAAGGCGGCGCTCAGGCTCTTTCGCATCGGTAAGTGGACATGGAAACGCAAAACATCCGGATTCGTCTCAAGGCTTTCGACCATCGCGTGCTCGATCAGGCTACTGGGGACATCGCCGACACCGCACGGCGTACGGGTGCACTCATTCGCGGTCCCATTCCGCTGCCGACGCGCATCGAGAAGTTCACCGTGAACCGCTCGCCGCACATCGACAAGAAGTCGCGCGAGCAGTTTGAGGTCCGCACCTACAAGCGGCTCCTGGACATCGTCCAGCCGACGCCGCAGACGGTCGACGCTTTAATGAAGCTCGATCTCGCCGCGGGTGTAGACGTAGAGATCAGGCTGGCCTAAGGGGCTGGCACCGCGGCCAGATTCGGCCGCTGGTCCTGACTTAAGGACCTAGTCGAACCTTCCAGGATCGACATCGGATCAAGGGATACCGCGGAACGGCCATAAGCCATTCCGGACTGCGTCCCCCGCATCCCGCGCTTCCGCGTGGGAATGGCCCAAGCGGGGCACGCATTGTTTCATGGGCCGCACGCCCCTTTCTAGGAGGGGCCTCTGTAGGAGTGTGGATCATGCGCACTGGCGTGATCGCTAAGAAGATGGGAATGACCCGCCTGTTCCAGGCGGACGGGCGCCACGTGCCCGTGACCGTCCTCCAGCTGGAGGATGTTCAGGTCATTGGCCGCCGCGAGATGGATCGCGACGGTTACACCGCTGTGCAGCTTGGTGCTGGCACGGCCAAGGCAAAGAATGTCGCCAAGCCGCAGCGCGTCGCGTTCGGCAAGGCCCAGGTCGAGCCGAAGGCTCGCGTGGTCGAATTCCGCGTTGCCGAGGATGCGCTCCTCGACGTCGGCGCGACGATCAGCGCGGATCACTTCGTTGCCGGCCAGTATGTCGACATTTCGGGCGTCACTCAGGGCAAGGGCTTCGCCGGCGCCATGAAGCGTTGGGGTTTCGGCGGTCTGCGCGCTACCCACGGCGTCTCGGTCTCGCACCGTTCGCACGGTTCGACCGGTAACCGCCAGGATCCGGGCCGCGTCTTCAAGAACAAGAAGATGGCCGGCCACATGGGCGCCCGCAACCGCACCCAGCAGAACCTCGAGATCGTTCGCACGGACGGCGCTCGCGGCCTCCTGTTCGTCAAGGGCTCGGTTCCGGGCCACAAGGGCAGCTGGCTGACCGTTTCCGACGCGATCAAGCTGCCGCTCGACGAGCGCGCTCCTTATCCGGCCGGCCTGGTCGTCCAGGGTGTCGAACTCGAAGTCGAGCACGCTCCGGCGGGCTTCGTCGATGACGCAGCGGTTCACGAGATCCCGGCTCTGCCGAGCGATGAAGAAGTGAAGGCGATTGCCGCCGAGCAGGAAGCTGGCGCTATTGAGGCCGAAGCTGCTGCTGCCGAGGCGGAAGCCGAAGCAACTGAAACTCAGAACTCCGACGCTGAAGGCGACAAGCCGGCAGCCGACGAGAGCAAGGAAGGCTAAGCGATGAAGGTCAAGGTTCAGACCCTCGACGCCAAGGCTGGCGGCGACATCCAGCTCGACGATGCCGTTTTCGGCGTCGAGCCGCGCGCCGACATCCTGCACCGCGTTGTTACGTGGCAGCTCATCAACCGCCGCGCCCCGGCGCGCGCTGCTCGTGAGCGTTCGGACGTCGCCCGCACCGGCAAGAAGTTCGGTCGCCAGAAGGGCGGCGGTACGGCTCGTCACGGCGATCGCCGCGCTCCGATCTTCATCGGCGGCGGCAAGGCGCACGGTCCGCGGGCCCGCGTCTTCACTTCGAGCCTCAACAAGAAGGTTCGTGCGCTCGGCCTGAAGATGGCTCTGTCGGCGAAGGCGCAGGGCGGTCAGCTGATCGTTCTCGACAACCTCGACATGGGCACGGACGCGAAGACCAAGGCGCTCCAGGCGAAGCTCAGCAAGCTGGGCTTCGGCAAGACCGCGCTGGTCATCGACGGCGACGCGCTGAACGTCGGCTTCGCCCACGCTTCGGCCAACCTGCAGGGGCTCAACCTCATGCCGGCGGTCGGTGCCAATGTGTACGACATCATGCGCCACGAGACGCTGGTCCTGACCCGCGCCGCGGTCGAAAAGCTGGAGGCCCGGTTCAATGGCTAAGAAGCCTGCCACCACGACGGTCGAAAACCGTCACTACGACATCGTGCTTGCGCCGCACATCACCGAAAAGTCGACCATGCTGTCGGAAAATAACGCGGTGGTGTTCAAGGTCGCCGGCACTGCATCGAAGCCTGAAATCAAGGCGGCGGTGGAAGCGCTGTTCAACGTCAAGGTGACCGGCGTCAACACCATCGTCCAGAAGGGCAAGTCCAAGCGCTGGAAGGGTGCTCCCTACAAGCGTTCGGACGTCAAGAAAGCGATCGTGACGCTGGCCGAAGGCCAGTCGATCGACATCACGAGCGGGATCTAAGGATCATGGCACTCAAGCAATATAAGCCGACGAGTCCGGCCCGCCGCGGCCTGATCCTTGTCGACAAATCGTCGCTGTGGAAGGGCAAGCCAGTCAAGGCTTTGACCGAAGGCAAGCGCAAGACGGGTGGCCGTAACAACAAGGGTCATGTCACGTCGCGCGGTATCGCCGGCGGTCACAAGCAGAAGTACCGGATTGTCGACTTCAAGCGTCGCACCTGGGACGTCACGGCGACTGTCGAGCGTATCGAGTATGACCCGAACCGCTCGGCCTTCATCGCCCTCATCACCTACGAGGGTGGTGAGCAGGCCTACATCCTCGCGCCGCAGCGTCTCGCGCCCGGCGACAAGGTCGTGGCTGGCAAGAAGGTCGACGTGAAGCCCGGCAACGCGATGGAGATCGGCCAGATGCCGGTCGGCACCATCGTCCACAATGTCGAGCTGAAGCCTGGCAAGGGCGGTCAGATCGCTCGCGCCGCCGGCACCTATGTGCAGGTCGTGGGCCGCGACAAGGGCATGGTCATCGTTCGCCTGAACTCGGGCGAGCAGCGCTATGTCCGCTCGGACTGCATGGCGACGGTTGGCGCGGTTTCGAACCCCGACAACCAGAACCAGAACTTCGGCAAGGCCGGTCGCACCCGCTGGATGGGCAAGCGTCCGCTGACCCGCGGTGTCGCCAAGAACCCGGTCGACCACCCGCATGGCGGTGGTGAAGGCCGGACTTCGGGCGGACGTCACCCGGTTACCCCCTGGGGCAAGCCGACCAAGGGTGCTCGCACCCGTCACAACAAGGCGACCGACAAGTTTATCATCCGGTCGCGTCACGCGAAGAAGAAGGGCTAATCGAAAATGGCTCGTTCCATCTGGAAAGGTCCGTTCGTCGAACTGTCGCTCCTGAAGAAGGCGGAAGCCGCTCAGGACAAGGGCGGTCGTGCGCCGATCAAGACCTGGTCGCGTCGTTCGACCATCCTGCCGCAGTTCGTTGGCCTGACCTTCAACGTCTACAACGGCCGCAAGTTCGTGCCGGTGTCCGTCAACGAGGACATGGTTGGCATGAAGCTCGGTGAATTTGCGCCTACGCGCTTCTTCCCGGGTCACGCTTCCGACAAGAAGGGTAAGCGCTAATGTCGAAGCCCGTGAGCCCCCGTAAGGTCGGCGATAAGGAAGCGCTGGCGGTCGGCACCATGATCCGTGGTTCCGCTCGCAAGCTCAACCTGGTTGCCGGTCTCATCCGCGGCCGCAAGGTCGAGGAAGCCCTCAACATCCTGAAGTTCTCTCCGAAGGGGATGAGCGAGGATGTGTACAAGGTGCTCGCCTCGGCGGTTGCCAATGCCGAGAACAACCACAACCTCGACGTCGATGCTTTGATCGTCAGCGAGGCTTCGGTTGGCAAGTCGATCACCATGAAGCGTTTCGCGACCCGCGCCCGCGGCCGCTCGACCCGTATCGAGAAGCCGTTCAGCCGCCTCCGCGTCGTCGTTCGCGAGCAGGAAGAAGCGTAATGGGTCAGAAATCGTCTCCCGTCGGTCTGCGCCTGCAGATCAACCGTACCTGGGACAGCCGCTGGTTCGCGGAAGGCCAGGACTACGGCCGCCTGCTGCTCGAGGATCTCAAGATCCGCCAGTTCATCTTCAAGACGCTGCCGCAGGCCGCGATCTCGAAGGTGGTCATCGAGCGTCCGGCCAAGCTGTGCCGCGTGTCGATCTATGCCGCCCGTCCGGGCGTCATCATCGGCAAGAAGGGCTCGGACATCGAGAAGCTGAAGAAGCAGCTTTCGAAGATGACCGGTTCGGAAGTGAGCCTCAACATCGTCGAAATCCGCAAGCCGGAGATCGATGCGCGTCTCGTCGCACAGGGCGTCGCTGACCAGCTCGAGCGCCGCGTGGCTTTCCGCCGCGCGATGAAGCGCGCCGTGCAGTCGGCTCTCCGCCTCGGCGCCGAGGGCATTCGTATCACCTGCTCGGGCCGTCTGGGTGGCGCGGAAATCGCCCGCACCGAATGGTACCGTGAGGGTCGCGTTCCGCTGCACACGCTGCGCGGCAACGTCGACTATGCCGAGGCGCAGGCACACACCGCTTACGGTGTCTGCGGCGTCAAGGTGTGGGTCTTCAAGGGCGAGATTCTCGGCCATGACCCGCTCGCGCAGGATCGTCTCATGATGGAAGCGCAGACTTCGGGCGTTCGCCCGGCGCGCGAAGATCGCCGCTAAGGAACTGTAGAGATGCTGCAACCGAAACGCACCAAGTTCCGCAAGGCCTTCAAGGGCCGCATCCATGGCAATGCCAAGGGTGGCACCGAGCTGAACTTCGGCGCCTTTGGCCTGAAGGCCATGGAGCCGGAGCGGATCACCGCGCGCCAGATCGAAGCGGCTCGCCGCGCGATCACGCGTCACATCCGTCGTCAGGGCCGCTTGTGGATCCGCATTTTCCCGGACGTCCCCGTGTCGTCGAAGCCCGCCGAAGTCCGCATGGGCTCGGGTAAGGGTTCGCCGGAATTCTGGGTCGCCCGCGTGAAGCCGGGTCGCATCCTGTTCGAGCTGGACGGTGTTCCCGGCCATCTCGCCAAGACCGCCTTCGAGCGTGCAGCCGAAAAGCTGCCGATCAAGGTCAAGGTCGTCGCCCGCCTGGGTGAATCGCTGGCTGAGGAGGACTAATCGTGGCCAAGAAGGATAACCTGACGGTCAAGACCGACGATCAGCTGGCAACCCAGCTGTCGGATCTGAAGCGCGAGCAGTTCAACCTGCGCTTCCAGGCCGCCACCAACCAGCTCGAGAAGCCGAGCCGGGTGCGCGAAGTTCGTCGCACTATTGCCCGGATCAAGACGCTGCAGACCGTTCGCGCAAGCGAAGCGGCCAAGGCGTAAGGAGTATTTGAGATGCCGAAGCGCGTCCTCACTGGCACCGTGGTGTCGGACAAGGGTGACAAGACGGTGGTGGTCCGTGTCGAACGTCGGGTGAAGCACCCGCTGTACGGCAAGATCATCAAGCTGTCGAAGAAGTACCATGCCCACGACGAAGGCAATGCCTTCAAGGCGGGCGAGCAGGTTCGCATTCAGGAATGCGCGCCGATTTCGAAGCTGAAGAGCTGGACCGTTCTCGATCGCGTCGGCGCCGCCCCTGCGGAAGTCGCCGAGATGATCGAAGGCGACGTTCCGGAGAAGCCGGCGAAGGCAACCAAGGCAGCGAAGGGCAAGGCGAAAGCCGAGCCGGAAGCAGCCGAAGCTTAAGGAAGGACTGAACTCATGATCCAGATGCAGTCCAACCTCGAGGTTGCGGACAACAGCGGCGCGAAGCGCGTCCAGTGCATCAAGGTGCTGGGCGGCTCGAAGCGCCGTACTGCCGGCGTCGGCGACATCATCGTCGTCAGCGTCAAGGAAGCCGCTCCGCGCGGCCGCGTGAAGAAGGGCGACGTTCACCGTGCGGTGATCGTTCGTACCGCGAAGGACATCCGCCGTCCCGACGGCTCGGTGATCCGTTTCGACAGCAACGCGGCAGTGCTGGTGAACAAGAACGAAGAGCCGATCGGCACCCGTATTTTCGGGCCGGTGGTTCGTGAGCTGCGCGCGAAGAAGCACATGAAGATCATTTCGCTCGCGCCGGAGGTGCTGTGATGTCGGCCGCGAAGATCCGCAAGGGTGACAAGGTCGTAGTCCTGTCGGGCCGCGACAAGGGCAAGACCGGCGAAGTCATTTCGTCGTCGCCGAAGGAAGGCAAGGTTACCGTGTCCGGCGTCAACGTCGCGACGCGCCACCGCAAGCCGACCCAGCTGAACCCGCAGGGTGGCCTGGAGCGCAAGGAAGCGCCGATGCACATCTCAAAGGTCGCGATCGCCGACCCGAAGGATGGCAAGGCAACCCGCGTCCGCTTCGAGCTGGTCGGCGACAAGAAGGTCCGCGTTGCTGCGCGGTCCGGGGAGAAGATCGATGGCTGAGAAGGCTTACACCCCTCGCCTGAAGAAGGACTATGACGACCGCATCGCCAAGGCGATGACCGAGAAGTTCGGCTACAAGAACGCTCTTGAAGTGCCGAAGCTCGAAAAGATCGTCATCAACATGGGCGTCGGCGAGGCGACCCAGGACAAGAAGAAGGTCGAGCAGGCCGCTGCCGAGATGGAAAAGATCTCGGGTCAGAAGCCTGTCATCACCAAGGCGAAGAAGTCGATCGCGCAGTTCAAGTTGCGTGAAGGCATGCCGATCGGTTGCAAGGTTACCCTGCGCCGCGAACGCATGTTCGAGTTCCTCGACCGCCTGGTGACCATCGCTCTCCCGCGCGTCCGCGACTTCCGTGGTTTGAACCCAAAGTCGTTCGACGGCCGTGGCAACTATGCGATGGGTCTCAAGGAGCAGATCGTGTTCCCCGAGATCAATTACGATCAGATCGAAAAGGTCCGGGGCATGGACATCATCATCACCACGACCGCGAAGACGGACGAGGAAGCGCGCGAATTGCTGCGTCTCTTCAACTTCCCCTTCCCGGCCGAAGCAGAAAAGGTGGCCGCGTAAGCGGCTATTGGAGAACTTAAGTCATGGCGAAACTGAGTTCCGTGAACAAGAACGAGCGTCGCAAGAAGCTCGTCGCGAAGACCGCGGCGAAGCGTGCGAAGCTCAAGGCGATTGCGAATGATACCTCGGTCGACGAGACCGAGCGCCTCATCGCGCGCCTCAAGATGGCCGAGCTGCCGCGTAACGGCAACCCGACCCGCATCCGCAACCGCTGCGAACTGACTGGTCGTTCGCGCGGCTTCTATCGCAAGTTCCGCCTGTCGCGGATCATGCTTCGGGAACTGGGCAACAAAGGCCTGATTCCTGGTCTGACCAAGTCGAGCTGGTAAGGGCTAAAGATGCCGATGACCGATCCATTGGGTGATATGCTCACCCGCATCCGTAACGGCCAGCAGGCGCGCAAGGACTCGATCCTGACGCCGGCGTCGAAGCTTCGTGCCCATGTGCTCGATGTGCTTCAGCGCGAAGGCTATATCCGCGGTTATTCCGAAGAAGAGCTTGCTGGCCAGAAGGGCCTGCGCATCGAGCTCAAATATTTCGAAGGCCAACCCGCGATCCAGCACTTGGCTCGCGTGTCGAAGCCGGGCCGCCGCGTCTACTCGGGCGCTCGCGAGCTCCCGCGCATTCGCAACGGCCTTGGAATCACCATCGTGTCGACGCCTCGCGGCGTTCTGTCGGACGCGGAAGCGCGCGACCAGAATGTCGGCGGCGAAGTCCTGGCGGAGGTATTCTAATGTCCCGCATTGGTAAAAGGCCGGTCGTGACGCCTGCTGGCGTCACCGCGACCATCGAGGGCCAGACCCTGACGGTGAAGGGCCCGAAGGGCACGCTGTCGATGAAGCTGCTCGACGATCTCGTGAAGTATGAGATCGGCGAAGGCGAAATCCGCGTGACTCCGCTTGTCGACGCGCAGCGCAACCGCGCCGCGTGGGGCATGCAGCGGACCAACGTCCAGAACCTGGTCACGGGTGTCACCGACGGTTTCAGCAAGGTGCTGGAAATCACCGGCGTCGGCTACCGTGCGCAGGCCCAGGGCAAGAACCTGAAGCTGCAGCTCGGCTACAGCCACGACGTCAATGTCGCGGTTCCGGAAGGGCTTGAGGTCAAGACCCCGGACAACACGACCGTCGAGATCAGCGGCATCGACCGGCAGAAGGTCGGTCAGCTGGCCGCCGAAATCCGCCGCTGGCGCAAGCCGGAGCCCTACAAGGGCAAGGGTATCAAGTATCGCGGCGAGTATATCTTCCGCAAAGAAGGCAAGAAGAAGTAAGCCATGGCGAAACTCTCTCTCTTCGATCGCCGCAAGCGCCGGGTTCGTACCGCGCTGCGCGCACGTGCCGCGGGCAAGCCGCGCCTCAGCGTTCACCGCTCGGGCAAGCACATCTACGCCCAGGTCATCGACGATGCCGCCGGCAAGACGCTGGTGTCGGCTTCGACCCTGGACAAGGACGTCAAGGGCAAGACCGGCGCGACCCGCGAAGTCGCTGCAGCGGTCGGCAAGACCCTGGCCGAGCGCGCCAAGAAGGCGGGCGTATCCGCGGTCGTGTTCGACCGTGGCGGCTTCCTGTTCCATGGCCGGGTGAAGGCCCTGGCCGATGCCGCCCGCGAAGGCGGATTGGAGTTCTAAATGGCTGACGAAAACGAAACCCCGCAGGTGGAAGCTCCCGCCGAAGCGACGACCGAAGCTGCTCCAGCAGCCGCTCCGGAAGCGCGCGAAGGTCGCGGTCCGCGTGGCGGCCGTGGTCGTGGTGGCGGCGGCCGTGACAACCGTGGTGGCGGCCGTGGCCGTCGCGACGATCGTCGTGGCAACCGCGACGAGGAAGCCGGCGAAGAACTGATCGAGAAGCTGGTTCACATCAACCGCGTCTCGAAGACGGTTAAGGGCGGCAAGCGCTTCGGCTTTGCGGCGCTGGTCGTGGTTGGCGACGGCAAGGGCCGCGCCGGCTTCGGTCACGGCAAGGCTCGCGAAGTGCCGGAAGCCATCTCCAAGGCCACTGCGGCTGCGAAGAAGGCGATGGTCCGCGTCCCGCTCAAGGATGGCCGCACCCTGCACCATGACGGCCTCGGCCACTTCGGTGCCGGTCGCGTTACGGTCCGCACCGCCCCGGCGGGTACCGGCATCATTGCCGGCGGTCCGATGCGCGCCGTGTTCGAGAGCCTGGGCGTCCACGACGTGGTCACCAAGTCGGTCGGCACGTCCAACCCCTACAACATGATCCGCGCGACCTTTGAGGCGCTCAAGGATCAGACCAGCCCCCGCTCGGTCGCCCAGCGTCGTGGCAAGAAGGTTGCTGACCTTCTCGGCCGTGGCGGAATGGACAAGGCCGAGGCGGAAGCGACCGCCGAAGCGGTCACGGAGTAATTTGTGATGGCCAAGATCAAGATCACCCAGACCGGATCGCCGATCCGCCGTCACAAGACCCAGCGGGCGACCCTCGTCGGCCTGGGCCTCAACAAGATGCACCGCACGGTTGAGGTCGAGGCGACGCCGGAAGTGCTCGGCCAGGTGCGCAAGGTCGCGCACCTCCTGAAGGTCGAAGACTAATCAATTGAGTATCGAGACCGGGTGGCGCCGCCATCCGGTTTCATGCGCGACAAAAGCGAAAGCGAGTGCAAGACATGACTATCAAGATCAACGAACTCCGCGACAATCCTGGTGCCCGCAAGAGCCGCGTTCGCGTCGGCCGCGGCATCGGTTCGGGCCTGGGCAAGACCGCGGGCCGCGGCCAGAAGGGCCAGAAGAGCCGCTCGGGCGTCTCGATCAAGGGCTTCGAGGGCGGCCAGATGCCGCTCCACATGCGTCTGCCGAAGCGTGGCTTCAACAACATCTTCGCCAAGGATTATGCCGAGGTGAACCTCGGCGCGGTCCAGAAGCTGATCGACGCCGGCAAGATCGACGCCAAGAAGCTGCTCGACCATGACGCGCTGAAGGCTGCTGGCCTCGCTCGTGGCGGCAAGGACGGCGTCCGCCTCCTCGGCAAGGGCGAGTTCAAGGCCAAGGCCAGCTTCAAGGTTGCCGGCGTGTCCAAGGGCGCTCGCGAGGCAGTCGAAAAGGCTGGCGGAAGCATCGAGCTCATCGAGCGCAAGGATCCTGCTGCCCTGGCTGCTGCCAAGAAGGGCAAGACCCGCGACGCAAAGCTCGCCGCCAAGGCCGAGAAGAAGGCTTAACGGCTTTCTGCGGCAAGGGGGCTTCGCAACGGGCTTCCAGTGACTATATCGGGCGGCGGGGGGCAATAGTCCGTCGCCGCCTGACTTTCTTCTAGGGATATTCGATGGCATCCGCAGCCGAACAACTGGCCGCCAATATTTCGCTTTCGACGTTTTCGAAGGCGACCGAGCTCAAGAAGCGGCTCTGGTTCACCCTCGGTGCACTGGTCCTGTTCCGGTTGCTTTCCTTCGTTCCAATTCCGGGCATCGATCCGCGCGCGCTGGCAAGCCTGTTCCAGACGCAGCAAGGTGGCGTCCTCGACTTCTTCAACACCTTCTCGGGCGGCAGCCTGGAGCGCATGTCCATCATCGCGCTTGGCGTCATGCCCTACATCACGGCATCGATTGTCGTTCAGCTCGCTGCCTCGCTCTATGAGCCGTGGAAGGCGCTGAAGAAGGAAGGCGAGACTGGCCGCAAACGGCTGAACCAATATACCCGCTACCTCACCGTTGCTCTCACCATGGTGCAGGGCTGGTTCATCGCGGTCGGACTTGAGGGCCTGGCAGCGACGCAGGGCGTTGGCGCGGTAGTGGAGCCGGGCCTGTTGTTCCGGGTCGCGGCCACGGTCAGCCTCGTCGGCGGCACCTTGTTCCTGATGTGGATCGGCGAACAGATCACCAGCCGCGGTATCGGCAACGGTGTTTCCCTCATCATCATGGCCGGCATAGTCGCCTCGCTCCCGCGTACCCTGGCGCAGCTGTTCGAAGGCGGCCGCACCGGATCCATGGACCCCATCGTCGTATTCGGAATCGTCATCGCGGTCGTCGCGCTGGTCCTGTTCATCTGCTTCATGGAGCGGGCGCAGCGCCGCGTGCTGATCCAGTATCCGAAGCGCCAGACAGCTCGCGGCCTGATGCAGCAGGAGCGCAGCCACCTGCCGCTCAAGCTCAACACTGCCGGCGTCATCCCACCGATCTTCGCTTCGTCGCTGCTTCTGATGCCGCTGACCGTCCTTCAGTTTGCAGGCGGCAGCGCGACCAATCCGGACAGCTCGTCGGGCGAATGGCTGATCACCATCAGCACCTATCTGCAGCACGGCGCGCCGCTCTACCTGGCGCTCTACGCATCCGGCATCATCTTCTTCTGTTTCTTCTACACGGCGGTGCAGTTCAATTCGGAAGAGACGGCCGAGAACCTGAAGCGCCACGGCGGCTTCATCCCCGGCATTCGCCCGGGCAAGGCGACGGAGCAATATTTCGACTATCTGCTCAACCGCATTACGGTGATCGGCGCAGCCTATCTCGTGCTGATCTGCCTCATCCCTGAGATCGCGCTGAGCCAGGCGGGCATCGCCTTCTACCTCGGCGGAACCAGCCTGCTGATCGTGGTCAACGTGACCATGGATACCGTCAGCCAGATCCAGAGCCACTTGATCGCCCACCAATATGGCGATTTGATCAAGAAGGCGAAGTTGAAGGGCGGGCGCCGCCGCTAAGGCGGGCTTACGTCACAGGGGAGAATTTCTGGTGGACATTATTCTGCTGGGACCGCCGGGGGCGGGCAAGGGGACCCAGGCCAAGCGGCTCGAACAGAACCGCGGCATGGTCCAGATGTCGACCGGCGACATGCTGCGCGAAGCGGTTG
This sequence comes from Sphingomonas caseinilytica, assembly GCF_023516455.1. Taxonomy (GTDB): domain Bacteria; phylum Pseudomonadota; class Alphaproteobacteria; order Sphingomonadales; family Sphingomonadaceae; genus Sphingomicrobium; species Sphingomicrobium caseinilyticum. The sequence continues at coordinate 1,031,869 of NZ_JAMGBA010000002.1, forward strand.
CCAACGGCACGCCGACCGGCCTTAAGGCCAAAGCGGTGATGGAGGCCGGCGAGCTGGTGTCCGACGCCATCGTGTCGGCGCTTATCGGTGAGCGGCTGGACCGCGGCTGTGCCCACGGCGCGATTTTCGATGGCTTTCCGCGCACCAAGCATCAGGCCGAAGCGCTGGAGATCCTGCTCGACGAGCGCGGGCGGAAGCTCAACCATGTGATCGAGCTGGTGGTCGACGAGGAAATGCTGGTCGAGCGTATCACCGGCCGCTTCACCTGCGCCAACTGCGGCGCGGGCTATCACGATAAATTCCACCGGCCGAAGGTCGATGGAACCTGCGACGTCTGCGGGCATCATGAATTCAAGCGCCGTCCGGACGATAATGAGCAGACCGTCCGCACGCGCATGGCCGAGTATCGCGCCAAGACTGCGCCGATCCTGCCGATCTACGAGGAAAAAGGCCTGGTTCGCCGCGTAGATGGCATGGCCAGCGTCGATGAAGTCGCCGCGGCGATCGACGCCATTCTCGACAGCTAGACCAATCGTCATTGCGAGGCGCGTAGCGCCGTGGCAATCCATTGCTAGAGCGCTGGATTGCTTCGCTGCGCTCGCAATGACGGGGGACTTGCGATGCGTTCAGCCCTTTTGATTCCCGCTCTCATGGCCGCTTCGCCCGCCTCCGCCGCCGTGCTGAATGCCAGCGATCACGGCTTTGAGATCCAGCATAGCGTGAACCTCGTCGTGCCACAGGCGGAGGCATATAATTCGTTCGGCCGGATCAATCAGTGGTGGAACAGCGAGCACACCTATTCCGGCGACGCCAGCAGGCTGACGCTCCAGCTCCGCGCTGGCAGCTGCTTTTGCGAGCCGCTCGATGGCGGTGGCGGCATCGAACATATGCGCGTGACCTTCGTCCAGCCGGGCGAGCGTATCCTTTTGACCGGAAGCCTTGGTCCCCTGCTGTTTGAAGCGACGACCGGTGTGATGGACGTCAAGTTCGAACGGATTGCCGGAGGGACGCGCGTCACCATGAACTATCGGGTATCCGGCTTCGCCAAAGGCGGGGCGGGCGCGATGGCTCCGCTCGTGGACCAGGTGCTGGGCGATCAGATGAAACGGTACCGCGTCTATGCTGCGGGGGCGCCCAAGCCGGATACGCTGAGGCAGCCCTGAACCCCTAGGCCCTGACCAGCGTCACTGTCCGCCAGGCCGGCGTCTCGGCGGTTGGAAGATGATCTTCATAGGCCACCTCCAGCCACCGCTCGCTTGAACGCAAATCCGGCATCGACACATCCCCGTCGACCTCGGCGATGACTTCCGTCAGCTCGATCTTGTCGGCGATCGGCTCGAACAGCTCGAAAATCGCGGCGCCGCCGATCACCGAGATCGGCTCCTCGCCGGCGGCGGCGATGGCACTGTCGACGTCATGTACCACCTCGACGCCTTCGACATTCCAGTCGGCATCGCGAGTCATGACGATGTGTCTGCGTCCCGGAAGGATGCCGGGCAGGCTGTCGAATGTCTTGCGGCCCATGATCATCGCGCTGCCCATCGTCAGCTGCTTGAACCGCTTGAGGTCGCCGGGAATATGCCAGGGAAGGTCGTTATCCTTGCCAATCACGCCATTGATGGCGCGGGCGAGCACGATCGTGATGGGCGGTCGGGCCATGTTGTTACCCTTGCCTTCTTAGGCGCAGCTTTGCAAAGCCTTTACCGATGATCCGTGTTGCTCTCGCGATGCTTCTGTCCGCCGCCGCCGTGGTCCCCGCCGCTGCCGAAACGCTGCAATTGCGCGCAGGCCACCTGATCGACCCCGGCTCTACCACGGTAACCCACGACCGCCTGCTGACCTTCGTCGACGGCAAGATCGTGCGTGACGAGGCCTGGGCCGGCGCAAAGCGTGAAGGAGGGTTGATCGACTGGTCGGGCAAATGGGTGCTGCCCGGCCTGATCGACCTCCACACCCACATCGCCGACGGGATCGGCCAGACCAATGACCCGGCCGAGCCGCTGAAGCACAGCGAGGCCGACACCATCCTGAAGGGCGCCGAAATGGCGCGCATTACCCTCCACGCCGGCTTCACCACAGTCCGCGACGTTGGAGTATATCGCGGCCTGACTGACGTTGCGCTTCGCGATGCAATCGCCGCCGGAGAAGTCGAAGGGCCGCGGATGTTCGTTTCCGGGGGCTATGTCACCTTGCCGGGCGGCGGCGGAGCGGTGACCGGAGCGCCCGCCGGAACCGTCATCGGCCCCGAATTTCGCATTGGCGAGGCCAGCACGCCGGACGAGGCCCGGGCGAGGGTACGGGCGATCATCGGCGGCGGCGCCGACTTCATCAAGCTGATCGCAACCGGTGCCGTGCTTGCGATCGGCAGCGAGCCCGGCGCGCTCGAGCTGACCCCGGAAATGATCCAGGCGGCCTGCGACGAGGCGCGCAAGCTTGGCAAATATTGCATCGCCCACGCCCATGGAGCGGAAGGGATCAAGGCGGCGATCCGGGCCGGCGCGCGGACCATCGAGCATGCCTCGCTGCCGGATGACGAGGCGCTGGCGCTGGCGCTGGCCAAGGAACATGGCACTTGGCTCGACATGGATATCTTCAACGGCGACTGGATCGACGAGATCGGCACCCGCGACGGCTGGCCGGCCGAATATCTGCGCAAAAATCGCGAAACCACGGATACGCAGCGCGCCGGCTTCGCCAAGGCCGTGAAGTTTGGCGTCCCCATTACCTACGGCACCGACGCCGGCGTCTATCCGCATGGCCTCAACGCCCGGCAGCTCCGCTACATGGTCCGGTTCGGGATGACTCCGATGCAAGCACTGGCCTCGGCGACCAGTGAAGCCGCGAAGGCGCTTGGGCAGGCGGAGCTCGGGTCGGTAAAGCCGGGGCATGTGGCCGACCTGGTCGCGGTGGGCAGCAACCCGCTTGAAGACGTCTCGGTCCTGCAATGCGTCGACGGTGTCGTACAGGGCGGTCGCCTGGTTCACCGCGACGATGCTGCCGAACGCTGCGATCGCTGGAAGCCAAAGCAGTGACCCGCCCGCAAGAAACCCTGGTCGGGGAAGTTCGCGCCTGGTTCGGCGATCGGGCGGTGCTGACCGACCCGGCCGATATCGAGCCATGGCTGACCGATTGGCGGGGCAGGTGGCATGGCCGGGCGGCAGCAGTCCTCCAGCCCCAAACCACTCAAGAGGTCGCTCTCATCGTCGCGAAGGCCGCCGATCTCGGCGTTGCCCTGGTTCCCCAGGGGGGAAATACCTCCATGGTTGGCGGCGCGACGCCTCCAGGCGACGGATCGGCGCTGATCCTGTCCCTGCGGAGGATGAACCAGATCCGCCTCATCGACCGGGAGGCCATGCGGGTCGTGGCTGAGGCCGGCGTGGTTCTGCAGAACCTTCATGAAGCCGTGGGCGGGGAGCAGTTGCGGTTCCCGCTGACCTTGGGCGCGAAGGGCAGCGCCACTGTCGGCGGGCTGATTTCGACCAACGCGGGCGGAACCCAGGTCCTCCGCTTCGGACCGATGCGTGGTCTGGTCGACGGGATCGAGGCGGTGCTGCCCGATGGCACCATCCATGACGGCTTGTCAGGCCTCAAGAAGGACAATCGCGGCTACAGCCTCGACCAGTTGCTGATCGGTGCCGAAGGAACGCTGGGCGTCATCACGGCGGCCCGGCTCAAGCTCTATCCGGCCATCCATTCGCGCGCCATCGCCTGGCTCGGCCTCGACAGTCCGCAAGCGGCGCTGGATGTCCTGCAATCGCTTCAAGCCTCGACGAACCGGGTCGAAGGCTTTGAAATATTGCCGCAGGAATCGCTGAACGCGGTTCTCAGCCATATCCCGGCAACGCGCGCACCTCTCGAGGGTCAGTTTCCGTGGCAGGCGCTGGTCGAAGCGACAGCGGAAACCGCGCAGGAAGAGCAGCCGCAGGAGCTACTGACTCGACTGTTGTCGCCGCTCATCGAGAAGGGGCTGGTCCGCGACGCAGTCATCTCCTCCAGCGAGGCCCAGGCCGAGGCATTCTGGCGGATCCGCGACAGCCTGTCGGAGGCTGAGCGAGCGACGTTCGGCCCGGCGACACAGCATGATATTTCTGTTCCGGTGGAGGCCATGCCCCGCTTCATGGCCGATGCCGCCGCCGAAGTGGAAAAGGCGTTTCCGGGAACGCACGCTTCCGGCTTCGGCCACCTCGGCGACGGCAATATCCACTTTCACGTTCGATCGGGGACAAGGGGAGGGGCCGACTGGCTTGAGCGGGAAGGGCCGTCCGTTTCCCGGCTGGTTCATGACCTGGTTACCGCGGCGGGCGGCTCCATTTCGGCGGAACACGGCATCGGCCAAATGAAGAAGGACGAGCTCGCACGACTGGCGCCGGACCGCGTCCGCCATTTGCGGGCTATCAAGGCCGCGCTCGATCCCAAGTTACTCATGAACCCGGGCAAGCTGATCTGATCCCCGGGGATTCCCCCGATTTTGCGCCAAGCCCGCCATCACTAATCCAATAGTCCAACCTCGCGGCAAAAGGGGATGGGGAATGGCGACGGCACCGGAAGGGATCAAGTCGGTCAAGAACTGGATCGACCTGCTTCTCCCACTGTTTCTCACAGGTCTGCTGATCGCACTCTGCGTTCAGCTTTTGCTGCCTTTCGTAGGGTTGTTGCTTTGGACGATCATCCTGGCGATCTGCTTCAACCCCCTACAGGACAAGTTGCTGGCCAAAGGCTGGAAACCCGGACGTGCCGCTACCCTCCTTGGTGCATTAATCGTGGCGGTGATTTTGGTCCCGACGGTAATCGCGGCGATGAATGCTGCGAGCGGAATTCCAACACTGGTATCGTCGATCCAGGATGGAACCGCGCATGTCAGGCCGCCACCTCCTGCGCTGGAGAGCCTGCCCGGCGTCGGCCCCAAACTCCACGCGGCCTGGGCTCAGGCGGCCAGTGATTTCCCGGCATTTATCAAGCAATATGGCACGCAGGTGAAGGAACTCTCCCGCTGGCTTCTGACGCAAGCTGGCGGCATCCTGATGGCCGTTCTTGCGCTCATTCTGGCTGTGATCCTTGCCGCCGTGGCCCTCGCTTATGCAGCGAGTCTGCGCGCATTCTTCGCCGCCGTGTTCGCCCGTCTGACTGGTAGCGACCAGCAAGGCAGGCACTTGATGGATATCATTGCCGCGACGGTCAAATCGGTCGCCAATGGCGTCATCGGCGTAGCCTTCGTCCAGGCCCTGTTGGTCGGAATCGGCTTCTTCGTCGGAGGAGTGCCGGGAGCGGGCCTCTTGTCTTTGGCCGCCTTCTTCCTGGGAATAGTCCAATTCCCAGTCCTGATCGTCACCTTGCCCGCGATTGCCTGGGCTTGGTCGGCCATGGAAACCACGCCCGCGATCATTTTCACGGTCTGGTCGCTGGTTTCCGGTGTGAGCGACGCGGTCCTGAAGCCGATGCTGATCGGTCATGGTCTTGAAGTACCGATGCCGATCATCCTTTTGGGTGTCATTGGCGGCGTTATGGCCTTTGGGCTGGTCGGGCTGTTCATTGGCGCCGTCATTCTCGCGGTCGGATATGTGCTGTTCTACGAATGGCTGGGCAAACCGGTCGCAGGCACCGAAGGGGTGGCCCCAACCGTCAAGACCAAGTGAGCTAGGGAAACATCCCAGCCGCTAGGCGGGGGTTTCCCCGATGGTGGCCGTTCCACCTCCGTTGCAATCCAATCCCGGGAACAACGCCAGCTTGGTTTCGCCCATTCGGGGCGGGCCGGGCCTTGAATTGGGGTCTTAGGAGGAAATGATGAAGGGCAAGCTTGGAACCATTGCTGCGGGTCTGCTCATTTCAGTAGCGGCCGTGCCGGCCGTTGCTGAAGAGGTCAAAACGGAAGCAGTGATCACATCGGTGAGCGGGAACACCATCAATGCAAAGTCGATGGCAGGACCGCTGACGGTCGTCCTGACGCCGGAAACGAAGATCGTCCAGACCAGCGGAATCGCCAAACGCGAGACGCGCGACGCAGGTGCCCTCATTCCGGGCCTGATCTTCACCGTCGAGGGCGATAATCAGGGCGGCACGATCACGGCCGAGGACATCAAGTTCAAGGAGAAGGACTGGCGGACCGCCATCGCCACCAAGGCTGGCACGGTCGAGCAGTTCTCCGAGCTTCGCAAGGCCATCATCGAAGGCCAGGAATATGTGATCCAGGACGAGACGACCGTCTATTTCAAGGTCGGGAGCTCGACGATTTCCGCCGCTGACAAGGCGAACCTCAAGGCGCTGGCTGAAAAGGCTCCGTCATTCGGCAATTACCGGATCTCGATCCTCGGTTTCGCCGACCCGACGGGCAATGCAGCCGCCAACGAGCGGCTCAGCCTGAAGCGCGCGGGAGCCGTCAGCAACTACCTGCGGCAGACCGGTAAGATTAACCCCGGGCGCGTCCTGTCCCCATCGGCGATGGGCGAAGAAGGATCGGCGCCCGATATCGCGGCGCCCACCAACAACGAAGAAGCGCGCCGGGTCGTGGTCCGGGTGGTGACGCCCAAGACGCAACTGACGCAATAGGTCGGGGGCTAGCGCCAGCCGTCCTCCGCCGACTTCCCCAAGCTGGGGATCGGCTGGCGCGCCGAGAATGAGGAAGCGATTGTGAAGAAGGCATTGTTCGCGTCGGCAGTCATGGCCGCCTTGCTGATCTCCGCAACGGCGGTCGTCTCTGACGACGAACTGCCTCTAACCCCGTCCCTTCAGTATTGGCTCAGCTGACGGAGCGGGCGCCTAGAGGCTCCAGTAATTGAGATCCGGGCGAAGCGCGTCGGGTCTGAATTTCGACTTGATGTCGACGAAAATTCCGCCGCTTTCCACCATTTGACACAGCTGGTCGCCACCAAACTCGTCATAGGCAAGATGGGGCACTGCAAGGACCAGGGCGTTGAGATCCTTCATCTCGCCCAATTCCGAAACCGCAATTCCATACTCGTCCAGCATGGCCTTGGGATCGGCCAGCGGGTCATGAACCAGCGGTTCGATTCCGTAGGACCGAAGCTTCGAGTAGATATCGATCACCTTGGAATTGCGAATGTCAGGGACATCCTCCTTGAAGGTGAAGCCGAGGATTCCGACGCGCGCCTTCTTGAGCGGCAAATCATGATTGGCGAGCAGCCGGATGACCTTCTCGGCAACATAGGCGCCCATGCCGTCGTTGATCCGTCGGCCGGACAGGATGACTTCCGGATGGTGGCCAAGCTCCTCCGCCTTTGCGGTGAGGTAATAAGGATCGACGCCGATACAGTGGCCGCCGACCAGCCCGGGATGGAATTTCAGGAAGTTCCACTTGGTCCCGGCGGCCGCGAGCACATCGGCCGAACGGATGCCGGCCAGTTCGCAGATCTTCGAGATCTCGTTCATCAGCGCGATGTTGACGTCGCGCTGGGTGTTTTCGATGACCTTGGCGGCTTCGGCGACCTTGATCGACGGCGCCTGGTGGATACCCGCTTCGACGACCGCTCCATAGACGGCAACAAGACGCTGGAGCGTCTGCTCGTCCTGGCCGGCAACGACCTTGACGATCTTCTCCAGCGGATGCTCCTTGTCCCCCGGATTGATGCGCTCCGGGCTGTAGCCGAGCGTGAAGTCGATGCCGCAGTTGAGGCCCGATGATTTCTCCAGCGCGGGCCCGCAAATATCCTCGGTGACACCGGGATAGACGGTGCTTTCGAACACGACGATCGATCCAGGTGACAGGGCTGGGCCGACCAACGCGCATGCCTTGAGGATCGCGGTAAAATCCGGCCGGTTCCGCTCGTCGATCGGGGTGGGCACAGTGACAATGAAGATCGTCCTGTCCGCCATCGACCCGGCATCGGCCGTAAGCTCAAGCACACTCGATTTCAGTGCGTCCGGCAAGACTTCCCGAGTTCGGTCCTCACCGTTTTGAAGCTCTTCGATGCGCGCTGGGTCGATATCGAACCCGACCGTGTCGAATTTTCGCGCCAAGGCGATCGAAAGCGGCAATCCAACATAACCCAGGCCGATTACCGCTAGACGCTCCCGCATGGCGTGGAGTTAGCGGACGCCCGGCGTAAAGCGCAATGGCGCGTATCGAAATCTGGCGCTGAATGCACGCCCGCCGTCACCGGTGGTTGCAAGAACCCATATTACTTAGAAAACGACTTCATCCAGCCACTTTCGCAATAGCGGGGTTCGTTCGATTTCCGGACCGGCTGCGACGGCGGCGAGCATGGCTTGGACTCATTGGAAAGATCGGCAGTCCACGGCCGGGGCCACACCGCGAGTGGGTGGCGGCGATCACTTCGCCATTTCTGCACTTCCGTAGGCCACGAAGGTCCGTTCGCAAAAAAAACAGAGTGCGGCCTTGGATAATTCAACGCGCCAATGAGTATCAGCCAGCTGCAAATCGCTCGCCAGACATATTTTCCTCGGCCCTGCTCTCGCGCGGCAATGACCACGATAGTCAAGCCGAGCAGCACGACTGGCAAGAAATTGTAGCGCTCGCCGGCATAGACATGAAAGGCGGAATTATAGGCGCCAACCATACCTCCACCAAGTGACATGGCTGTAATTGAGAAGCTGGATAGCAATAGCCAGACGGCACCGTCGCGGCGTTGCATCGCGAACAAGAGCAACGCACCGAACAATAACACCAGGGCTGCAGCGAAGGCCCAGATGAGCGAGCTTCGAAATCCATCAAAGTCTGCCAATCCGAACCCCACTATCGTTGCATAATCGGGTCCGAACATGGGCAGAAGAATCATGCGGACGAACATTGCCGCTGCTAGCGACGGTATATCGAGCAGCTGGCCGCGTACGGTGCTTGATCCGAGGAAAATAAATAGCTGCACGGCAGACCCTGCGGCGAGGGACGCTGCTTGGAAAAATCTCCCTGGTTCGCGATCCGCCAATGCCCGCAGGAGAAACAGCGGCAATAGTACGATGGCGCCCAATCCGCTGAGTGGCGCTAGAAAAAGCAGGCCGCCATAGCCGAAGCGCACACTCTTTTTCTCGGGCACGGCAAATGCGAGGATAAGCGCCGCGCAGAGCGCCAGGTGAAGCTGGATGTGCAGTACGTTATAGAAAACTTCTTCAGTGGCTGGCGCGATGGCAATCAGGAGCAGGGCGGCGATCACCGCCGGGCGTGAAGCCAGCCATGACGCTTTCCCGGTCAAGATCAGAGCCGCAGGCATCAACTGAAATGTGAGCCCCACTCCCATTGTGAAATATGGTGCCCGTTCCAGAGTGAGGAGATCGCCGCGGATTAGTTGAACCGCCAGAACCGTCGATGCGTTCGCTGCCGCATTCCAATACCCTGCAAAGGGGCGAAATAGCGCCTCGACCCAGGGGAAATGCCAAGCGTAGGCCAGGAATACTGTGGCTTCCTCGTCGAGAAAACGGCCGTGCGTCCAGGCGTTCGGGAGTCGTAAGATCACAATCAGCGCGAAGGCGGCAAGTACCGCCCACCGCTGCCAGCCACAAAACGCTGGTTGTCCGGCTGGCCTCAGAAATGTTTCGGCTGCAGGAAACGGTCCCGCCGATCGTCTGGCAAGTGCGTCGTCTGCCTCCGCCATTTATAAGGGTCGCGCTGCCGATGGTCTGACTGGTCGTGCCATACGACCCGAAGCGCCAACCGTTGGCGACATGGTCGCGAGAAACAGGCCAACTTGCTTTGCAGTTTGCATGTGCTCTCGTACGTTCTCTATGAGCTAATAAAAGTTTGATTGATTAGAAGTAAAAATCAACCCCAATAGGCATTGGATCGAAGCGACGATCCGCTGTGAGCTGGCTCAGGCGAGATGGGTCACCAATGCGTTACCCGCATCGACCTGGGCAACTTCAGAATTCCCTAAAATCTGGCGCACCCAACATGAATATGATGGGCACTCGACTCATTGGGAAATTTCAGTGCCATTAGTCAAGTGACGGCCGCTTCGCGCCCATCGCGGTCGTAAGGCGCTTCCAAGCATGAACCTCAAAAGCGGACGTTTATCTACGCTCGACCGACTTATGGCCAATGACAGCTTTCGACCAAAGAGCCAAGGCGCACGAACGGCATATCATTTCACCCATTGCGGTCATTCCGCAGGGTCTCCACTGATGGATGATGGCGACGGCATTTAGGCATTGGACGTGGGCTTCGCCCTTCATCGCGTGGCTGCTCATAGCGGCCAGCATTGCAACACCGATCTTAACGCTACTGCTGGTTGCCGCTCTGATAGTCACAGTACTCGCCGCAGTGCATCATGCCGAGCTAGTTGCCGACCGAGTAGGCGAGCCGTTCGGCACTTTCATTCTGGCTGTTGCGGTAACGATAATCGAATTAGGTTTGATCCTGACGCTCATGTTGGCCGCTGGCGAAGGCGCGGCCACACTTGCTCGCGATACCGTCTTCGCGGCTGTTATGATCATATTGAACGGACTGGTGGGCGTTTGCATCCTGGTTGGTGGCTTGCGATATCGAGAGCAGATATTTCAGCAAACCGGCGTCAGCGCGTCGCTGGCTACGCTCTCGGCATTGACGGTGCTCACCCTGGTGCTTCCGAACTTTACGACAAGCGAACCTGGCCCCCTTTATGCGCCATCGCAGCTCGGCTTTGTCGCCGTAGTCTCTTTCCTGCTCTATGCTACATTCGTCTCGGTTCAAACTGTTCGGCATCGGGGCTATTTCCTGCCAACAAAGCCGTCCGTCCATGACTTCGACGCGAATGAAGTTCCTCCTTCAGTTCCGCATACTCTTATATCTTCCGTGTTGCTCCTGGCCTGCCTGGGAGCCGTCGTTTTGCTCGCGAAAACCCTGGCGCCAGCCATCACAGCGGCCGTAGCCAATGCTGGGGCTCCCAATAGCATCGTTGGAGTGATCATAGCTGCGCTCGTGCTATTACCCGAAAGCGTTTCGGCTACGCGAGCCGCCCTTGCCGATCGGCTGCAAACGAGCCTCAACCTCGGGCTTGGTTCGGCCTTAGCTACAATTGGCCTCACGATCCCGGCGGTCGCTGCGCTTTCGCTGATTGCTGGGCTGCCGATTTCGCTCGGTTTGGATGCGCGCAGCGTCATCTTGCTGTTTCTCACCCTAATCGTCGCGACCTTGTCGCTCGGAACGGGCAGAACGACGGTTCTCCAAGGGGCAATTCACTTGGTCATATTTGGCGTTTATCTCTTCACGACCGTGGTCCCTTGAGCACGTTCAAAGCGCTTGGCTGATTGCACCGGCCGCCGGCTCTTCGGCCGTGCATGAAAATTTCTTCTGGTTCACGATAGCCTGTGCGTCGGGCGCATTTGCACAGGCATATGCAGGGCGTGAGTCCGACATGCCTGTATCAAAGCCTACACCTACCAGAACGCGTATACGAGCGCTGAACCGACAACCAGGACCGTGAGCGCAAATGGGGCGACGATCGAGCGGGTCATTGCGCTGCACCGCGTCGCACTTCGGCTATGGCGTCGCTGGCGTTTGTGTAGCGGAAGCCATTGACCAGATAGTGGTCGGCTCGAACCTTTTCGATGCCGAGCGCTGCAATAGCATCTGCTTCCGCCGTTTTGGCCTTTGTGCCATATCGGGTGGCCAATTCCTGATGCACAAGTCGTGCTTCGGGCGACGCAGCGCACCTGACCATATCCATTTCTTCGCTCTCACGAGAGAGCCAGTAACATTGTTCCACCGCTCTATTCCTTCTGCTTGAAATGACCCGCGCCCCCCGGCGCGGGCCGGACGAGGTTTGACTACCCCGTCGATAACCGAATTTACGCGGGCTGAAGGTTGACGGCGCATTCGACGCCATCCTTGTTCTTGCCAATCTCGTAAGAGAGTCGGCGATCCGTTTTTGGAGTCGTTGCATCGCCCCACGACACCGCGCCCTTCTCGAACTGCAAGTCAGCGTTGCCATTTTCGGGCCGGATCGTTCCGAAGCCCTTGGTCTCGTCAAATCTCTTGATGGTTCCGAACAACATGATGTGCTCCTTTCAATTCGCACGCGACCAGGATCGGCCCGTGCGGCTAGAGAGACGAAAAGATGGAGAAAGGAGCGACTTAGCGCCTGGCACCGTCATTGCGACTGGTAGCAAGAAAGATATGCACCCGATTTAAGTAATAAGATAGTGACATCGCGAAAATAAAATCAGAATGTGTTATTAGGCTTTTATCGCAATCATTCTATTTCCAAGCCGACTGCGACTGGGAGATTTAACGCTCCCGCTTGTAGGTTGGAGCCTCATATGCCTTCGAGATCAGAAAAATCGTACGCGGCATCGCAATGGGAGAATGAAGGGGGCGCGATGAGGCCCTCCACCATTGGGGCCGACGTCGGCCACAAGCTGGCTGCTCATGGGATCACCGCCATCCCGCTCACCGTCTATGAGTGGTCGGGATACCGCTATACCAACGCGAAGGACGCGATTGCTGCGGCAGAGCGGAACATTCGATGAGCCAGAAACCTCATCCAATTTCAGCGGACAATGACCGTCGGGGATTGCGCTGTTGGCATGAGTGGCAAATTGAGGGGCATGAGAAACGCATCGTGCTCTGCGTTGAAACGGAGTTAGAAATGCGGCCCGGGGAGCCTGGTTTCGATCCGCTGGCGTTGGAGGCCCTTGTCCTCGACGCCAACGAAATGATGAGGTCTTGCCCCAGCCCGATCGACTCGGTCCGCATCGTCCCGGCCCGCCGATACGGCTAACGACCGCTTTCCGCCCTTAGTGGCCACCAACGACCCAAAGCGGACAGGCGGCTCCGCGCTGTATGAAAATTAATAACGAGGCAGAGACGTCGCCTCTGCCCCACATCGACTACTACTTGGCAGGCATAAACGTCACTTCGCGCATTAGGTACTCACCGGTGATATTCCGCAGGTTCGGATAAACGGTGGTCGTTGTCGTGCGCGTCGCGGCCTCGTGCTGGGTTCCCCAGGCACGCATGAACGCTTCATAGCGGGCTTTGTTGGGCGCAAGATCGCTGGTGTTTGCGAAGGTAGCGACAAGCATCACGTTAAAGTCGCCGCTGTTGGGCAGGTCACTCACGTAGACGTGATAATCCTTGATCTGGCCCAGCTGTTTCGCAGCGGCATTGCTCGCGACCCAGGTATTTCGGATGCCCTGTAGATAATCTTCGACCATGTTTTCCTTCACCTTGATGGTCGACACGTTCGATACGCTGTCGCTCACGGTATAGTCCTGGTAGGGCTTAAGCTGAGCAGTCGCGGGCGTGGCAATGGCCACGGCGATGCCGAGGGCTAATAGCTTCTTCATCGGATTTTCCTTGTTGTGTAGCTAACTTGCTACGAGGCGAACCGAACGGTTCGCTGGAGCGGCCCGACCACTTGGGCACACAGAACTGGTGGGATAAGACGTTCCTGGAGCGACACAGCACCTCATTGGCGGAAAAAGCAAGCGGGGCGGGATATTTACGTTCGAGACCTGCTGTTTTTCGGCGGCTTCTAATGATCGGCCGCATTGTCACCCCGGCGCGCGGCCGAGCACCTCAAGCTTTGCCTGCTCGAACTCGGCGGCAAGGCCCGCTGATCGTAATAGAGGACGCCGATCTCGACGAGGCTGTCAAGGCAGCAGCATCCTTGCTCAGTTGTTCTATCAGGCACAAAACGGTTACATGGATGTGGCCCCCGTTTCCGAGGACCACTGTAGCGCGGATGGGGCTAGCACTACTTCGGAGTAACGATAGTAATGGCAGTCGCCGCAATGGTTGAAGAACCCGTCGCCGCAATGTCGCGAGCTCGTTGAATGGCTCGCGCAATCTGAGGTCGGGCGCCAGCCCATGCGAACCTGCTGCACCCCTGCCTGGCAAATGAATGCGGAGACGATCCAACTGACTCGCGGCAAACCGCTGACACTGCGCCTCGAACGCGGTGATTTAGAGTGGTTTCGCCAGCAGCGCTCGCCAGGTTGAGATCAGCATAGCTGACGCGGCGGGTGGGAGCCAGATCGGATGGTGCCACAACGAGAACGGGCCGATCCTTGGCAGATGCAGAAGGCGCCACAATGACAAGCCCTCCTGCAGCAAGTGCCACGGCGGCACTCATGGAGAGCAGCTTACGGTAAGTCATTACATGCCTTCTTTCCAATCCCTGAGGACGGGATTGGATGGCACCTTAGATAGTGCCGCGCATTATTATTTGGTTAACTGATGCTCTTGAGATCGACGAGGTCGCTGCCTTTCGACGAACCCGGCCCACGTTTCGATGTAGGCGATCGCAAAGTACGCAGTATCTCTACCACACGAGTCTTCGAAATTGGTTCTTGAGTGCCGTCATCAAGCAACGCGAACCAACCTCTCTTCTCACGCATAACGCTTCCGATGAAATCATAGCGCACTAGTATGGAACGATTGATCTGAACAAATTCGTCGACCGGGAGGCGCTCAACCAGTGAATGCAAAGTCGAATGAACCATCCAACTGCTGTCGGCCGAGTAGATGAGCATATAGTCGCCCTCCGCGCGTACTTTGTCGACAATCGAGAAATCGATGCGTTTAAGGCCGTTTGCAATCGGCACCCAGATTGCCCGATCACGCTGGTGCGTGCTGACGAAGCGCCTGCCGATAAAGCTTGTCTCGTAGCGAGCCACCAATGCTGCCAATCGTCCGGCCATGCAATGTAGCTGGCTATTGTAGGCACTCATGTTGGGAAATGTTGCTTCGATTATGAAATCGAAACTGCCGCTTACCTCGGCGGAATCCAGGACCGAGGGGCAGTGGATGAGCGCGCTTTTGAACGCGAACACGTCATCAGGTGAGGCCCGAGGATCAAATATGATTGAGACGATGACGCGCAGGTCTTCCGAGATGGCTGGACCACCGGGGCGGCCATCAGATAGGGCTCTATTGAAACCGGGGCCCGCGACCCGTGTGTCCATGATTCAACTCTTCCTGTAATAGGGCTTTAAGCTCCGCCCAGTCGCGCAGCCGGATCTAGACGATATACCTTTAGGAGGTGCCCCGGTCTGAGAAGGCGGCCAAGGAGCTCTCCAACGGCCAGTACGCCCCTTCACCAATTAACGGCAGTTAATGCTCATTGCCTGCGGCATTCCTGCGCCTACGCGAAGCTGCAATCATGTCCGCAATGGGGCGAAAGCGATCATGGCCGGAACGCGTGAAAAGTGGGCACTAGGAATGAGGCGTCCTTGCCGCTCACCCGCCTAAAACATCCAGGCAAATATCGCCAAGATTGCTGCCACCAGGCTGAGTCCGAACGCTGCCACTAGTGCCATTGCCGCCCTATTCTCGCGGGTATCTCGCTCAAGGCGCCCGGCGGCGGGTTGTAGTTGCGGCTGGCGAAAGACGTTCCACCACGCAGCGCCCGAGCCAAGAAGCACAAATATGCCGGCCAAAGCAAATATATAACTAAAATCCTGCACTACACTTAATCCTGCACGGTGAAGCAGATAAATAGTACTCCACGACCAACATAATAAAAATGCCGTAGACCTCAATAAAGTTCCATATAAATATCTTTTATATTTTAAAGATTCACCTTGCAAATGCCAATCATTGTGGTTATTTGTATCTCGCTACCAGTCGAAATCGACGGTCTTGGGCGCTAAGGCGCACCTTCTTCCATCTTTAGCGTCTCCTAGCGGCAGGGCGCCAATCTCGGTGCGTGCCAACAAAGGAACTCACCATGAAGTATTTTGGAACAGTGAAGTCATTCGACACCATCAAGGGCCACGGCGAGATCAAGCCGGAAGCCGGCGGTGACATGCTTCGCTTCGAGCGCAGCGCCTTCTCGTGGGAGAACAACAGTGTCCCGACGGTAGGCCAGCGTCTCTCCTATGACGTAGGCACCACCAAGGAGCGTCAGCCCTGCGCGCTGAATCTCGCAACGATCTAAACAACGGAACGTCGGGCGGAGGCGAGCATTCGTCTCCGCCCCCGCATTTCGACGCCGCTTCGTGAGGTGACGTCAAAAACGCGTCCCAGCGATCAGCGGTGCAACTGCTTCCCCTGCATGGGGACTCAAGGAGAAATTCAATGCGACCGATTTACATGTTGATGGCGGGCTTCGCCGCGCTGTCACTCGCCGCGCCAGGCGCGGCCCAGTGGGGCAATGCCCGCACTTACAGCCACCAGCTGCAGATCCAGATCAACGCTGGCGTCCACCAGGGAACCATTTCGCGGACTGAGAGCATTGGTCTGCGCGAGGACCTCGGCCGACTGGTTCAGCTTGAGCGCCAGTTCAGCCCGAACGGGATCAGCGGCCGCGAGCATGCCACTCTGATGCAGCACAGCACTTCGCTTGCGACGGAAATCCGTACCGCAAGCCGCGACTATAACCCCCGTGGCGATCAATCAGCGGGCTGGGATAGTTGCGCCATCAATGGCAATTACGCCGACCCCCGCTTTTCTGGACCGCATCCTGGTGACCGCTTCTACGGTGACACTCGGATTGGACAGCACGCCACGGCCCGAATTTTGCACATGCCGGTCCAGCACCGGGCCGATTATGTCGACAACGATCGGATTTATTATGGTTACGACAATGGCCGCATCTACCAGATCGACCGCCAGTCGCAGATGATCCTTGCGCTGCTTGATTTGCCGCGCTGATAAAGTGTCACGCGGAAAGGACGTCCAGCTTCGGCCGGGCGTCCTTTTTTTGAATCATGCGGCCACGGGCAAGCGGGATTCGAACGTCGAGCGGGTCACATCCACGGTGAACCCCTTGGGCGACGAGGCCTCCGAAATTTGAGCATTGAGTTGCTTCGCCAATGCCGCGATCAGGGCGGTGCCGAGACCGGTCGAGCTCTTCGAATTTTCGGTGTGCAATCGACCGAAACCATTGTCGGACACCGTCAGCTTCCAGTCCAACTTGGCCATCTCGAACGTGACGCGAATGCGCGCGGATGCGTGCGCCTTTGGAAAGGCATGTTTGATGGCATTCATAATAAGTTCGGTAACGATCAGTCCAACACTGACCGCGTGACTGCTGGGCAATGCGCCTTCGCTGGCTGCAACGACGATATCGATACTCTGTTTGGGTCCGACCATCGACGAGGCGAGGCCCCCACTCAGCTTCGTCAGATAAGGCCCCATTTCGATCTGCTCGATGCCATGGGATGCATTCAATTGTCTCTGCACGGCGGCGACCGACATCACTCTTTGGTGCGCCGCGCGCAATTCGCTCTTGGTCTCCTCCGACGACACCGAGCCTGCCTTCAAAAGTAAGATGCTGGCGATAATCTGCAGGCTGTTGGCGATGCGGTGCTGCATTTCGCGTAGCAGGGTCCTCTGCTGCTCGAGCAACTCTTCCGTATGTTCCAGCAATTGCTGCTTTTCCTGCTCGGCGATGCGCCGCTCGGTGATATCCTTGATCGCGAGCAGAACCATCCGACTGCTGCCACCCTCGTCACGGATCGGCAGCGCGTTGAGCTGAAATGTGCGCCTGCCAAGCTTGGCAAAATCCTGCTCGAACTCGAAGCCTCCCATCGCCGCGTGCTCGGGGATGACGGCTGCCAGCAACTGGTGGAGACCTGGGATGTCCCATTGTCCGCCGGAAAGCTCGAACAGGGAGCGGCCCTGGGTCTTTGCCGGGTCCTCGCCGAATACCTCGTAAAAGCAGCGGCTGCCGGCGAGAAGATGCAGCGTGTCGTCAAGGACCAGGAAGGGTTCCGGAAGCGTGTCGACGATCGCCAGCGCAAGCGTTTGAGCCTCGGCGAGATCGTGAATCTGTTTCATGTGGAGATGCTCCATCAGGCGGGAGCGTCACACTTCTCTCAGCCACCGGCGCGCCTTGCAATGGCCGGTGATGGAACTCGCTATACGCGCTTAAGGGCGGGACGGCGAGTCAATCCCAACCGGCGCCTGCGCATCCCGCTCCAGCGCTGCATCGAGCTGGGCGGGATCGATCACCAGCATCCGCGTCGATCCCGGGCTGTTCACATAGAAATAGGCTGCGGTGCGGCGATAGCCGG
Source organism: Sphingomonas caseinilytica (assembly GCF_023516455.1). Lineage (GTDB taxonomy): Bacteria > Pseudomonadota > Alphaproteobacteria > Sphingomonadales > Sphingomonadaceae > Sphingomicrobium > Sphingomicrobium caseinilyticum. Next base: position 1,049,773 of record NZ_JAMGBA010000002.1, read on the forward strand.
TCCGGTCCGCGGCCAGTATCTCTTCTTCGTCGATCTCGACGTGATAGCTGCCGGCAGGCAGCTCGTCGACATCGCTGTTCAAGATGAACGGACATTGGAAAGTGATCGTGGATGTCCTGGTTCGCATGTTAGCGGGATCCTGCAACAATCGGCACCGGAAACCGGCTTCAGACCAGTATCGCCGATCGCTTCGCGGCGGCAATCGCGTCTCTTGCGTTTGAATAGCGATAGCCACCCCAGTCGAACACCGTCAGCTGCACCGGCACGATGCCGTATCGCTTCAGCTCGATCTGCAGCTCGTCCGGCGCTGGCGTTCGGCGCGGCGCCATCGGACCGCCTTCATTCTCCCAGCGATCGGTTGATCCCCTGGAAGCGGAATGAGTAATGTCGGCGGTCATCGCGGGTCTCCTGCTGCAAGCGGGAGCGCAGGTCTCTCAGCCACAGGTCGCTTACAATGGAAGGAATGCCTGTGATGAGTCGCTTATAACATGTTTGCTCGCTCCAGCCGGCATCGCTTTTGCTTTCATGCGCCCACTCCGGAAATGGGCTGATGCTAGACATTCAGCTCATGTCTGCTTTGGGTCGGATCCGGCCATTCCAAATCATCGTGAACGGACCGCAGGAATCGTGGTCTAGCAACCCGCCAGCGGACGGTCCGCTAACGGCCAAATGGTGCCGGCGCCCACGCGAGATGAGCGCCGGCCGGGTAGTCACACTTCAGTGGCCTCAGCCAAGGTGAGGGCGTCTTCAACCTCCACTCCCAAGTACCGGACTGTGGTCTCGATCTTCGAGTGCCCAAGCAGAATCTGCACTGCTCGCAGATTGCCAGTTTGCTTGTAGATCAGCGCAGCCTTGGTCCGTCGAAGAGAGTGAGTTCCGTAGTCCTCCTTCCGAAGCCCAATGCCACAGACCCACTCTTCAACCAGCCTCGAGTATTGGCGCGTGCTGAGATGGTCGAGGCGATCGACGCGGCTCGGGAAGGCGTAGTTTTCCAGCGAGCCGCCACGCCGATCCAGCCATGCGAGCAAGCTTGAACGGGCGGGTTCGAGCAGTTCGAACTGAACCGGCCGTTTCGTCTTCTGCTGGATGACCATCGCGCGATTTCGAACGCGACCGCCCGATACAAGATCACCGATGCGGACCTTCACCAGATCGCAGCCGCGAAGTTTGCTGTCGATCGCCAAGTCGAAGAGCGCCCGGTCTCGCAGTCGATGCTCCCGATCGAGCATGAAGCGGATCTCCCAAATCTCCTTAGGTTTGAGCGGCCGCTTGGCCCCAAGCTTCTTTCCCGCGTTCCACGCTGGTCCTAGCTCAACTGGGTCAAATGACGAGTGTCCCATCGCCGTTCTCCGTTGGCCGGAATTGGCCTGCGGGAAAAACGAGCTGCACGACCACATTGGCCGGAAGCGGACAGTCCGCTTGTGGTGGCTTTCGACCCATTCCGGACAAAAGCATTATGGCGGCAATGCTACCGGAGCGCGAGGTCCCCGACCGTACGGAGTGGCGGGAATCTTGGCACGCTTGCTATAATGATCGTGCCGGGCGAGTGGCTTTTCACTGCAAGCCGCCCACCGAGGTCAACGAGGCGTTCCCGCATACCCGGCAACCCAACTCCATGATGGACAAGTGGCGAGATTCCAATGCCATTATCCAATACGACTACGTGGGCCATTGACCTGCGAACAAAGAGGCCGACATCGACCTTTGTTGCGTGTGCATGGCGATAAATATTGGATAGGGCTTCTTGAATGATGCGGTAAATTGCGGCCTCTCCTGGACGCCAAATTCCGTCTGCGGTTCCGTCAATGCGGAAAGATGTTGTCAGCCCTGTACGACGCTCGAAACCTGCAGTGAGCGCTTTCAGTGCCTCACGCAGACCTACTTCTTCGAGTATCGGCGGATGTGCCAGGAAGGAGATCGATCGGATCTCCCGGAGCGTCTCGCTAAGTAGGTGTTCCAACTCATCGACGATGTCGAGCGTCTGCTTGGATTTCTGCGTGCGCTTAAGCCGTCCGAGACCGAGGCCCAGGCTTGCCAACAGTTGCAACGTCGAGTCATGCACGTCGCGGGCGACGCGACGTCGTTCCTCTGCTTGCCCCTCGATCATTGATTGAGCGAACCCTTCGCGAAGGCGGCGCAACTTTACGAGTTCGGATACATCGGAACGAGTGACAATCGCGAACGTGCGACCTTCAATCTGAAGGCGATTTATGGTCAGCTGGAAGGTGCGACCTTCCCATCGGTCGTTTCCGTCATAGAGGTAATGGCAAGTGTCACATAAGCCAGCGTCTATCTGCTTTATGCCTTCGACCGCTGGACGCGCGGCGTTATGGCCCTCGTCGGCCCTCTCCTTGCAAAATTCGAAGTAGTTTGTGCCGGGGCGTAGCGCGTCATAGCCATAAAGCGCCGCTGTCTTTGACCACGCCTGGTTGACGGCAATTAGAACCCAGTGCTCATCGACGAGGCCAATCTGCTCAGGCAGCGCGTCAATTAACTGTTGGAAGCCAGAGATAAAAGGAAGCTTCTCTAGGCGCTCGCCTGAACTGGCGGCGACTACCGTTTGCCTCTTGGCGAAATCCGCGGTCCGGGCCGCTGATGCCATCACGCTTGAACTGTTGTCGGCAAGCGATTTCATACCGCCCCTCCGGATTAGCGCATACTCGGGCTCGGCCTTACCCTTAGGGGATAGCATGGTTGCCCATTTAAATAGAGTCCATTGCATTGGGAGAATTACCACGTGGAGATCTCCTCCAGACTTTCCCTGCAAATCAAGAATAGAACTGATGTTGCTCGCCAAGGTGAACTGGCAATTGCGTTTGAGTGTACGGAGGGATGATGACGCCAAAGCATCCTCATGTGGATGATAGGCCGTGTCCGGTATCTCAGGTACCTTTCCGTCGCATGTAGCATTTCGCGTGCTGTCTAACGGAAACCGCAAGTCTGGGGGCATACCATCAAGGACCGGGATATTTCGGCCGATATCGAGGCGCTGGCTAGAATTGCCGCAAGGCTTGCCGGGCGAGACCCCGATGAACGTCTGACAGTCAGACTAGCGGAAGTGACCGCCTTCAGTGGCGCAGTTTGGCGTTACCCGGATTTTGTGAAGCGCGCCGAAGCTGCTTACGAAATACTTCGGAGCGATCGCGCGCCTAGTTCCTAGTGTCCGCTTTCCACCCATTGCGGTCATTTGAGCCGCTGGCGAAACACGTCGTTCGATACCGGTCCAATGGATCGGGTCCTCCGCTCTGCTCCGGACTGCCGAGTGCGTCTGCCCGCGAAAAAGCCTCGCCCAATCATTGGACCTCGGCGCCCCCGAGTTAGCAGGAGCGCCGATCCATTTTTTAGCTCACGCGCGAACCGTGTTGTTACGCGTACCTTCACCTCCGAACAGCGGAATGAGCTGAAACAGCGCGGATAGCCCGACGAGCGAGTATACTAGCCGGCTAAGCACGCTCATTTCGCCGAAGATCGCAGCCACCAGGTCGAAGTTGAAAAGGCCCACGAGGCCCCAATTGAGGCCGCCAACGATCAGCAGCAGCAGCGTTACCTTGTTCAGAACGGTCACCGGAAATCTCCTAAGCTTGAAAAGGTGAGCCGGCCGCCAGCCGGTCAGCGGCGGCCGGCGTGGACGCCGTCACATGGGGAGAGACACTGCGTCCGTAACGTGAATCACGCCATTTGATTGAACGAGGTCGGCTGCAGTGACGTTGGCACTGCCACCGGCGGCGTCGGTGATCAGCACCGAGCTGCCCGACAGGCTGGCGGTGAGGGTGCCACCCTGGACAGTGGTCAGCGTGGCCTTGCCGCCGTTCTTGCCGATCAGGTCGACCAACTGGGAGGACGTCACCTTGCCCGGGACGACGTGATAGGTCAGCACGGCGCGCAGTTGGTCGCGGTTGGCGGGTTGCAGCAGATTATCGACGGTGCCGGCCGGGAGCTTGGCAAAGGCCGCGTCGGTCGGCGCGAAGACGGTGAACGGACCGCCGCTCGCCAGCGTGTCCACGAGGCCGGCCGCCTTGACGGCCGCGACAAGCGTCGCGTGATCCTTGGACTTCATCGCGGCGGCGACGAGGTTGCCCTTGGTGCCGCTCCCGGCGGACGCCGCAGCAGGCAAGATGGCAATCGCCGTCGCGGCAGCGAGCGCCAGCATTTTGGGGGTGTTGAACATGGGTAAGCTCCTGTCTTCTCCCACACGGGGAGTTGGTTCAGGAGTTAGGAGCGTGGGCCTGCCGTCTCCATACGGTCTTTAGGCTGCATCTAGAGGCCGGCCTCGACCGCGATCCGGATTGCGTCCGCCGAGGTGGCGACGCCAAGCTGCTCAAGCAGCAGCGCCCGGTGCATCTTGACCGTCTTCTCGCTGATCTTGAGCTCCCAGGCGATTTGCTTATTGAGCAGCCCGCTCGCCATCAGCCCGAGTACCTGGCGGCGGCGTTGCGGGAGCGATTTGACCAGCGACACCGCGCGAGATCGGTTGGCCTCGAAAATCGACGGGGAGTCAGACCCAAGGTCGACTTGCGAGCCAAGGAACCATGCCAGATTGCCGTCCTCGTCGAACAAGGGGCTGACCAGCACCGCGTTGCGGAATGGGCTGCCGTCCTGGCGATAGTTCAGGATATCGACGAGCACGGGTCGGCGAGAGCCGATCGCGCTGCGTATCCGGTCGGTGATCCACGGTTCGGTGAGCTCGCCGGCCAGGAAGCGGCAGTTGCGGCCGACGATGTCGCCCTCCGAATAGCCGGTCAGCGCACAGAAGGCTGGGTTCGCCGCCTCGAGTGGATTGTCCGTCCGGCGAGGGTTGCTGATGACTGTAGCGATCGGGCTAAGGCCGATGCTGTCGAATAGCTGATCGTTCGCAACAGGCATCTACGGATGCTACTCGGTCACAGACGAATGCGCGAGACCTGGCACCCTGTTATGGCCAATTTCGACCCATATCGGACACAACCAGAGGCACGCAGGACGGGTACAGAGCAATGGGAACCTATCGTGGTCGGCCAAGTTATCGCGCCGACACTGGCTTGTGCTCGATCGGATTGGTTAGTGACACGCCACACTAAGTCATCTACCCGACACTAGCAGTGCCATAACCCCTTCATTTCAAATAATAATTCTGCCAAAGTGCACATGTACTGAGTACGCCGTGGGGGGTGAATGACCGTGGAACTTGACGAAGTGGATTATTATCGGCGCCGCGAACAAGACCAGCGACAATTGGCCGATCAGACTAGTTCCCAATCGATCCGAAACCTCCATTTGGATATGGCCGATCGCTATCGCGAAATGGCCCAAGAGGCCCAGCTCAAGCAAACTGGACAGGATCAGGACCGCCCACCACCCGATGACGCCGCGGTTTCGCCCCGGACGCTCTATTACTTCCATTTATGTGACGGATCAGATCGCTTGTTGGACATTGAAGGCCAGGAGTTGCCAGATCTCAACGCTGCCAAAGAGTTCGCACTGCACTGTGCACGGGATACCCTCAGCCATGAAATGAAGGATGGGCTTTTAAACCTTCGCTTGCGGCTCGACGTAGCGAATGCGGCCGGCGCAGTTGTCCATACATTGCCCCTTGAAGAAGCCTTCAAGGTTATAAAACGCTAGCGAATGCAAAGTCCGCAATGGATGGAAAGCGGACATTAGCATTCATCCGCAAAGTGCTTACGCTTGCAAGCTATGCGTAAGCGTAAGGGCCGCCGCGGGCGAGCGAGGCATTGTAAGCTGGTCGCGAGTGGATGCGATCTAGCCACCGGATGAGATTCGGCCGCGATCCATCGAGGCCTGCCCGGTGGCGCGCGGTCTCCAGCGGAAAGCTCATCATGATGTCGGCGGCCGTAAATTGGTCACCGGCAAACCACTCACGGCCTGAAAGCTCGGCCTCAAGATAGTCGAGATGCTGGTTGAGCATCGCCTGCACTTTCGGATGGGCCGGTCGACCGAGCAGTCCCAATCGACGGATAACCAGCATGACAAGCAGCCACGGCATGAGCGAGCCCTCGCTATAATGGAGGAAGGTACGATAGCGTTGTGAAGCTTGAGGTTCCTGGGGCGGACCCAGCCGCCCTTCCGCCTTTTCCACCAAGTAATCGATGATCGCGCCCGTCTCGACGACTATCGTGCCGTTATCCTCGATGATGGGCGATTTGCCGAGAGGATGAATGAGCTTCAGCTCCGGGGGAGCGAGCATTGTCTTGCGATCACGCTCGTACCTTTTGACGTCGTAGCTAATGCCGAGCTCTTCCAGGAGCCAGAGGACGCGCTGCGAACGGCTGTTTTCAAGATGATGGACAATGAGGGTCATGCCGGTCGCCTGACTCTCAACCGCGCAGAGGTCAATAGATCCTTGGCCTTCCGGCCAATGGCAGCTTTGGGTGGAAAGCCCACTCTAGGAAGTTGACCCCATCGGGTCTCAGACGTGGTGGATTCCGAAAAAGTCGCTGATGCCCGTCAGCAAAAACTGCATGCCTATGCAGATTAGGAGAAAACCGAAAATTCTGGTCATGGCATCTATGCCGCTGGGCCCAAGATAACGGACCATCGAGCCCGCCACGCGCAGCACCAGGAAACAAAGCGTGAGCGTCAACGCCATTCCGAGGATGACTGCGACGTAAATCGTGCGCCAGTCTTCCGGTCGGATGCTCCGGATTTGAGCCGCGGCACTTAGGACGACGGAAATTGAGCCGGGACCCGCCAGGCTCGGCATGGCCAACGGCGTAAAGGATATATCTACTTGGCCCTTTTGGGGGTCGCTGGCTGAAGAGCCCGGCGACCAGGCCTGAGGAAATAACATGCGAAAGCCTATGGCCGAAATGATCAGGCCGCCAGCAACGCGGATTCCGGGGACCGAGATCCGGAAGAAATCGATGATGGCCCCACCTAGCAACAGGAACACCGCCAGGATCCAGAAAGCGTAGATGCAGCCTTTGAGGGCCTGGCGCTGCCTCTCTTTGTTGTCGAAACCGCTGGTGAGCGCGATGAACAGGGGCGCAGTGCTGAACGGGTTCGTAATCGGCAGCAAGGCACCGATCGTTAGCGCAATCGCTTCAATGAAGATCTCGATTGGCCGTCTCCATCCGTCGCCCGGCGACAGACTCCAGGGTTGTGTTTCATCGAATTGAACGCGCCGCCGCGATTAGATGTGCCCGCGTTCATCCGACTGCCTTCACGACGCATCGCAATTTTTTGGACCTCATTAGGTCGAAACAGACGCCAGACTGATGGCAACTTTGGGTCGTTAGCGGCCGTAAGCGGACTGTCTGCTATCGGCCAAAAGTGGCCGTAAGCCCTTTCCGGTCCAGCCGAGTCACCCAAGCGCAACAGGTGCGAGATTACTGCGCTGGGCCCCAGTTTCCGCTTGGCATGAGTTGTTAACTTTTTAATAGCAACTGCCGTTCTTAAGGTCGGGTGAAAGCTTGAGAACAGGTGCACAGCTTGTGCCTGTTTGTTGCGTGGGGCGTAGCCCCTTTTTTGTGAGGGGTTCATGCGTTCCAGTGTTTGGGTTTCGCCGCGGGCGTTAGCGTCAGCGCTTGCGATCAGTGCAAGCATCGTTTCAGCTCAGTCGGCCTTGGCCCAGCCCACGGTCCCTGGCCAATCGCGTCAGGACATCGATCCCGCAAGCCGGACGCCGCCGGTGCGGCCGAAGCAAATAGACCCGCAACAGCTGACCCAGGCCCAGGATTGCCCGTTCACAGGCAAGGGGACGATAACCCTCAGTCGGATCGAAGTTACTGGAGCGACCCTCGTTCCGTTGAAGGAAATCCAGAGTTCTGTTGCGGACCTCACGGGCAGCGAGCGCGACCTTGTGGTACTTTGTGAAGCGCGCGACCGGGTGTCGGCACTGTATGCGGCTCGGGGCGAGGCGCTGGTCCGGGTCGACCTGCCGGAACAACGGGTTTCCGGCGGCGTCCTGACGTTGAAAGTCACTGAAGGCCAGATCAGCGAAGTGACGTTGGTCAACGCCGACGCCCTGGGTCCTGCCTCGGGCCAAGCAGCCGCCTATGTCGGCGCGCTCAAGAAGGGACGCGCAACCCGCTGGCGGGATGTCGAACGCGCCTTTCTACTGACACAGGAAATCCCCGGGGCCGAGCCTGGTTTCAGCATTCGCCGGGCGCAAAGCGGAGAGCCAAACGCATTGGCGGCGGTTGCGACCTTCGCGCCGCGCCGGATCGTCGATATTTCCTTCACTGGCCATAATCTTGGCTCGGAGGATATCGGGCGCGCAGGCGGATCGGCCCGTGTCGATCTCAACAGTCTTACTCCACTGGCCGAGCGCACGAGCTTCATCCTATCGGCTAGTCACAACTGGAACCAACGCGTCTTCCAGCTGATCGAGGAAGCACATATCGGCTCCTCGGGCCTGACAGTCGTTGGCGACATCGCCTACGGCAAGACCAAGCCCGAAGGCGATGTCGCTGTGCTGGATATCGAGGGCGAGTCGTTGGTTGCCCGAATTGGCGCTCGATATCCGCTGGTTCGCCGGCGCGGCGCAGCAATTGACGTTGCAGGCCGCTTCGAGCTCATCGGGCAGGATGATGCGCTCGGTTTCCTGAAGCCCATCGGCGGTGATGAAATCACCCTGTTCGACGAGGATCTGCGAGTTCTCTCGCTTGAAGTCGGAGGGCGCTGGTCGCCGGCCGGAGCGCGCGACTTGCGGTTTGGCGGCAGCATCGAGCTTCGCAAGGGGCTGGATGCATTTGGCGCCAGCGACCGCGACGATCCGCTACTGTCGAGGCCCGACGGCCGTCCCGATTTCACAGTCGTCCGGGCTAATGCCTCGGCGCGCAAGGATTTCGGTGCCAGCAGCATTATACCGTTCGTTGCCGCCACACTCAGCGGACAATGGGCACCGCACGGGCTTCCGGCCTACGAAGAATTCCAAGTCGGCAATTACACCATCGGTCGCGGATACGATCCGGGAGCGGCATCGGGGGACCGGGCGGTCGCGATGCAGCTGGAGGCCGGGTTTGAAGCTCCGCTTTCGGATGCGAAGTCCGTGCTTGGCACCAGCGCTGTCGGCCTGTTCGGATTCTACGACGCAGCAAGGCTGTGGAACGAGGATCCGCTCAGTTACGACAAGTCCATCGCGTCGCTCGGCGGCGGAGTCCGCTTCCGTACCCGGCGCGCCCAGCTCAGCCTGACCTACGCCGCGCCTCAAAAAGCCGCGCTTCCCGGCGGGCCAACACCGGGCAACCGGCTGCTGTTGACGCTCACCACCAATTTTTCGATCCGCTGATCCCAGGAGACCATGATCATGGCCACCATTCGCAACCAGTCGCGTATCGCTGCGAAGTTCCTCCTAAACGCCGCCCCGCTGGCCCTGGCCCTCGGCCTCGCAACGCCGGCCAATGCGCAATTCGCCAACACCAACGCCGGAACGATCAGCACGAACGTGAACGGCGGCAGCGGATCCACCGTCGTGACCGGCGCGACCGCCAACGGCGCCGGTGCGGACACAACGACCATTACGCTCGGCAACAGCCGCACGATTCTCAACTGGGACAGCTTCAATCTCAGCGCCGAAGATTCGCTGAATTATGTCTTCAATTCCAATACTGACATCGTGCTCAATCGAGTGAATGGGGGCACCGGAACCCAGATCAATGGCGCGCTCTCCAGTTACCTCGGTGCAGTAGGCGGGACCTATGGCGGCAACGTCTGGTTCATCGATCCGACAGGGATCGCCGTCGGTGGCAATGCAACCGTCAACGTCGGCGGCCTGCTGCTGAGTACTCTCGGCCTCACCGATGCAGACTTCTTCGATGACAACAGCTTCAATTTCTCGGGCGTTGGCGGAGCGATCACCGTCAATGCAGACGCGGGCGCCGTGGGCCAGCTCAATGCGCGCAATGGTGCGATCACGATGGTCGCGCCCGGCATCAATTTCTCCGGTAATGCGGACGCATCGACCAACATCGGACTTATCGGCGCGCGCAACGCGCAGATCCTGTTCGATTCAAACCTCGGCACTTACCTCGCGGTCACGATCAACCAGGGTTCCGACCAGGTTACCGCAGTCAACGTCACCTCGAGCGCCTCGTTCAACGCTGACTCGGCGGCGTCGGGCGGAAAGACACTCATCATGTCGGCCGGAAGCGGCGGCGCCGCGCTCGGTTCGATCCTGCTTGGCGGTACCTCGGCCGATCGGGTCGAGTTCGTCGAGGGCGACGTCGTCCTCCATGCGGCCGGGGATGTGACCGTCCCCACTACGCTCGTTTCCGGCGGAGCCGTCCAGCCGCTCGGCGCCGCGACGGGCCAGGGCGATGTGACCATCGGCGCATTGAACGTGTCGGCGGGCAATCTCGATGTCCGTGCCGCCGACGACCTTACGACGAACCAGACGGTCGCGGTCGCCCAGGGTAGCGCTCGGCTCGAAGCGGGCGACTTGATGACGGTCAACACCAGCGTCTCGACCAAAGGCGACTATACGATCGTCGCCGACGACTGGACCGGCACCGGCGTATTCGCCCCGACGTTCACGGGCGGGGCAGGGGTCGGAGATTTCAACATCACCGACACCGCATTCGGGCTGACGATCGGCGGCAAGACGGCTCCCGATGACCTTCGAATCACGACCGTCGGCGGTGATCTCACGATCAATGGCGCGATCGCCGCTACCAACGGGAACATCGAGCTCGGCAGCAACAGTGGGAACATCATATTGAATGCCCCGGTCACGACGGGCACCGGCGCCGGGCGCTACGTGATGTTCACTGGAAGCCCGACACAAAACGCCGCGGGGGTGATCACCACCAACACGCTGCAGGGTTCGGGCGTCCAGTTCACGCTCGACGGCGCATCGAACCAGATCACCAACCTCGGTCCCATTTCGACGTTCCGCGACATCCGCATCAAGGACGCGGGCGGCGGGCTGGCGATCACCGGGAACCTCTCCGTCACCGACGGTTGGATCCTGCTTACGACGCCCGGAGTCCTGTCGGCGGGCGCGGTCTCGCTCACCGCGGGCACCCAGAAGATCATGGAGTTCACCGCTTCGTCGATCGCCTTGACCGGCACCTCGATCACCGGCCAGTCCTACTTCCATGCCCCCGTGATCATCGGCGGCAACGTCACCATGGACTCAAGGATCAACGGCACGTCCCGGTTCGAGGGGACTATTAGCGGCGACGGCCTCGCGGGGGCGGATTCGCTGTCGGTGCGGAACATCGAGATCGTCGGCGCGGTCAACAACAGCCTCGCGAACCTGACGACGACGGGCACGGCCTACGTATCCAACAACGTTTCCGTGTCGAACAATCTCACCATCGGCGGCCAGACCCGGGTGGTAAGTTCACCGGCCGGATCGATCGCCCTCACGGCGGGCGGAAACCTGGTTCTGACCGGCTCCGCGATCATTGGCGGTGGAAGTCCGGTCAACCTCAGCCTGACGGGCGGAGCGATCACCGCTTCCACCATCGGATCGGCGGGCACGACCTTCACCAATGTCGGCTTCAACGGCACGGCGACGATCAGCGGGGACGTGCTCGCAACGGGAGCGGTGACCTTCGCCAGCCCGCTCCGACTGACGGCAGGCAATCATTTGGTGCAGGGCTCCAGCCTCAATTTCGGCAGCTCGGTCCTTGCCGTTTCGATCGCGGACGATGTTACCCTTCGGGCGTTTACCACCGGCAGCGGGGCAGCGACGTTCAGCGGGTCGATCCAGGATATCGACCAGCTCGCGGTCGACGCCGGGCAGGTCACGTTCGCGGGGATCAACAACCGGGTGGGAACGCTCGCGGTCTCGGCCGACACCGGCGCCGTCGACTTCAACAACAATAGCGCCCTGACGATCGGAACGGTCGGGACGGTCAACGGCATCACCGCGAGCGGCCCGGTTTCGCTCCAGAGCTCCGGCGGCATGTCGCTCCAGTCCAGCATCGTCACCCCGGGCAATGTCAGTCTCTACATCAGGTCCGGCGACATTAGCCAGGCGGCGCTTGCGGGCATCACCGCGAACCAGCTCAGCATCTTCGGCGGTAGCTGGGAATCGACCATCGCCAGCGCCATTCTGACCGGCAACAATGACGTAAATTCGCTGGACGGCACGATCTACGGATCGCTGACGCTGGCGAACAGCGGACAGTTGACGGTGAACGCGCTCCAGGTCGCGCAGAACCTGGATGTGTCCACCACAGGAAACATGACCGTCGCCGGCGACGTCAGGAATACCCATGTCGGCAACCTCTCCTTGAGGGCCGGCGGCGACATGACATTGAACGCCAACCTGTCCGCGACCCATGCTTACACGGCGGCGGGGAACGTGAACCTCACTGCCGGCGGCCTGATGAGCGGCGGCACCGGCAAGACCATTATCGGTACCGACATCTCGATGACCGCTGATGACTGGACGGGCGGAATCCTCGGAACCGCGGTCCTGAAGGAATCGCGCGACCTTTCCATCATCGACACCTCGGGCCTGACCATCAGCGCGCTGACCGACGTCAATGCAGTGCGCAACCTGTCGATCACCACCTTGAATGGCGATCTCAACGTCGGCGGCATCGCTCCCGGCGGATCGGTGACGCTTTCCTCGGGCGGCGCGCTCACCATCACCGACACGGTAGCAGCGCCTGGCGACCTTAGCGCCACAGCCGCAGGTTCCATCGCCGTCAATCGCCTGGCGCAAGCTGGCGGCAATGCGTTCCTCCGCTCGACCGGCGGATCGCTTTCTATCGGATCGCTCGGACAGGTGAGGGGCGTCGACGTAACACTCGCCGCCGCAGGCAATTTCAGCAATGCCGGCGGCGCCGGCGCGATCGCTGCGACGAACCGTTGGCTCGTCTATTCCACCAATCCGGCTAGCAACAGCTTTGGCGGCCTCGACAGCGGCAATACCGCAATCTGGAACGCGAGCTATGGTTCGCACAATCCGGCAAGCATCAGCGGCAATCGCTACATCTTCACCTACCAGCCGATCGCAACGGTCACGACGGTGGATGCGAGCAAGGTCTATGGCACGGACCTTAGCGGTTCGACGGCTTCGCTCTACACGCTTGCGGGTCTTCATGCCGGCGTTGCCGGCGCCTTCCTCGGCGATACGCTTGCTTCCGCGTTCAGCGGAGCGCCGCTGATCAGTTCGGCCGGCCTTGCCGCCAATGCCGATGTCGCGGGCGGACCCTATGCGGTGACGGCCACGGGAGGAACCTTGGTCTCCACCTCTGGCTATGGCCTGGCCTTCGCCAATAGTGGGAAGATTAGCGTCACTCCAAAGGCGCTCACCGGAACGGTCAGCGCCAATGACAAGACCTACGACGGTACGACCAGCGCGACCGGCTCGGTCAGCCTTTCGGGCGTCCTTTCGGGCGATGATGTCACCGCTTCCGCGCTTCTCGCCTTTGCGGACAGGAATGCGGGCTCGGACAAGAGCGTGACCATTTCCGGAGGTTCGCTCTCGGGCAGCGATGCCGGGAATTACAGCCTCAGCTTGCCGGCCTCGACGCTCGCCTCGATCTTCCAGAAGGCGCTGACCGGTACGGTTACCGCCAATGACAAGACCTATGACGGAACCGCTGCCGCGACGGGCTCGGTCAGCCTCTCCGGCGTCGTTGGTGGTGACAATGTCACCGCCTCGGCCCTCCTTGCCTTCGCCGACAAGAATGCCGGCTCGAACAAGGTCGTGACGATTTCCGGAGGTTCGCTCTCGGGCACGGACGCCGGCAATTACAGCCTCACCTTGCCGGCTTCGACCCTGGCTTCGATCCTCCAGAAGGCCCTGACCGGTACGGTTACCGCGAACAACAAGACCTATGACGGGACCATCGATGCGACGGGATCGGTCGCGCTCGGCGGCGTCGTTGCGGGCGATAATGTGACCGCCGCCGCGGACTTCGCCTTCGCCGACAAGAATGCGGGGACTGGGAAGACCGTCAACGTCAGCAATGCTTCCCTGGCGGGATCGGACGCCGGCAATTATACGCTCAGCCTTGCTCCGAGCGTGGTCGCGGACATATTTCAAAAATCCATCGCGGCCACGGTGATCGCGAACGACAAGACTTATGACGGAACCAATGCCGGCTCCGGTACGGTAAGCCTCGCCGGTATCGTCGCCGGCGACAGCGTCTCCACCTCCGGCGGGGCCTTCACCTTCACCGACAAAAATGCCGGCACGGACAAGTCCGTGACGGTGAGCGGCGTAACCCTCACGGGCACCGATGCCGATAACTATGCCCTGACCGTCCCTGCGAGCGTCCTTGCCGACATTTTCCAGAAGGCGATCAGCGCGACCGTCACCGCCGATGACAAAATCTATGACGGTACGGTTGATGCGACCGGCTCCGTCACCCTGGGCGGGGTCATTTCCGGCGACACGGTCGGAACATCCGCCGGTACGTTCAGCTTCGCCGACAAGAATGCCGGGCCGGACAAGCTCGTGACGGTGAGCGGCGTCATCCTTACGGGAACGGATGCTTCGAACTATTCGCTGAGCGTTCCAGGAAGCGTGCTCGCCGACATCATGCAAAAGGTGCTGACCGCAACCGTCACCGCCAATTCCAGGACCTATGACGGGACGACCTCCGCGACCGGAAGCGTGGCCCTGGCTGGAATCATTGGCGGCGACATGGTTGGCGCAAGCGACGGCAGCTTTGAATTTACCGACAAGAATGCCGGGACCGGCAAGGCCGTGACGGTGAGCGGCATCGCGCTTACCGGTTCGGATGCGGGGAATTATTCCGTGACGATCCCGGCAACGGTCCTTGCGGACATTTTCAGGAAGACCATCACGGCGACCGTCGTGGCCGACGACAAGACCTATGACGGCACCACCGCTGCCACCGGAAGCGTCAATCTTGCCGGCACCGTCTCGGGAGACAGCGTGACGGGGAGCGCGGATCTCGCCTTCGCCGACAAGAATGCCGGGACCGGCAAGGTCGTGACCGTTTCCAACGCCGCGCTCGCCGGCGTGGACGCCGGTAATTACCTGCTCGAAACACCGTCGAGCGCTCTTGCCGATATCGCAAGGAAAGCGATCGGCGGGACCGTGACGGTGGATAGCAAGACCTATGACGGGACGACCGCCGCCACTGGCTCGGTCTCGCTGCAGGGCGTCGTCGCCGGCGATACGGTTGCGGCGAGCGCCAACCTGGCCTTCGCCGACAAGAATGCGGGCACCGGCAAGACCGTCAATGTGACGAACGTTGCAGCCAGCGGCGCCGATGCCGGCAACTATGTGGTCACCCTTCCGGGAGCGGTCGTTGCCGATATCCTGAAGAAGGCGATTACCGGCTCCGTCACCGCCAATTCGAAGACCTATGACGGGACCACCGACGCCACGGGCACCATCCAGCTGACTGGCGTGATCGCCGGTGACAGCGTGACAGGGTCAGCAAGCCTCGCCTTTTCCGACAAGAATGCCGGGACGGGAAAGATTGTAAACGTCGGTAGCGCCTCCCTGTCGGGTAGCGACGCCGGCAATTATTCGGTGAACCTGCCAGCAAGCGTCGTCGCGGACATTTTGAAGCGGGCCATCACCGTTTCGGCCGATGCTCAGTCCAAGATAGAAGGGTCAGGAGATCCAGCGCTAACTTATGCGGTCACGCAAGGATCGCTCGTCACGGGCGACACGCTTGGCGGAGGCCTGACCCGTGCGCCGGGCGAAGGGCCGGGCGACTATGCGATTGGCCAGGGAAGTCTGGCGGCAACCGCCAACTACGAGCTGACCTTCGTCGGCAATACGCTAACGATCGAAGCTAAGTCCGTCCCGACCAACCCGGTCATGCAGGATGCGCAGAGAAATCTCCTGACCTATCTCGCGGAGGTCAATGAAAAGCGCGCGGATCCGCTGGTCGTCGTTGACGAGCGGAACCTCGACTGCAGTGAATCGGCGGACAGGGGCCAGGGTTGCGATCGGGGCGCAGGAGTTACTGCGCCCTGACCGCCGTGTCTCCTACGCCTTCGGCGAATGCTGCAAGGCACGATTGAGTATGGTCCAGCCCCTCGCCGAAGCTAGATTGGCCAAAGTCCTAATGACCACAATGGGTCGAAAGCTGCGATAAACGGACCGTCCGCTACCGGCCAGGTTGCGACGCTCGATCGTACTCAGACGCTAGTGACCGGAATGAGTGGAAAGTGGACGCTGCGATTTCCTTGTCGCGAATTGATA
>NZ_JAMGBA010000003.1 GCF_023516455.1 Sphingomonas caseinilytica
ATCAATTCGCGACAAGGAAATCGCAGCGTCCACTTTCCACTCATTCCGGTCACTAGCGTCTGAGTACGATCGAGCGTCGCAACCTGGCCGATAGCGGACTGTCCGCTTTCGGGTTGGCGACGTGCCATTCCTGCCATTCGTTCAGATTGGCTTCGAAAGGCTACATCCGCCCCTTTTCGAACGGTTGTGTTACTCGTTCTGGAAAGGCAGAGCCTTGCGGCCGACTGCCAAAGTCTAGGCTCGGTTTGAAAAAACGCGGTTCGTGTGGCTAGCTGACGTTCAAGGAAACCAGTTGCCCATTTGATCGTTTGTCCGGACCGAATTGGAACCAAAGGATAACCGAAGGATAACCGAAGGATTATGTCCGCTCGCATACTTATCGTTGAGGATGAAATGCTGGTCGCTCTCGAGCTTGAATGCATTCTGGGCGACCTCGGCCATCATCCGATCGGAATCGTTCCCGATCTGGAGTCCGCGAACGCGTTTTTCGAAGAATCAATCGACTTGGCTCTGGTCGACCTAAATCTTCGCGACGGACTTACGGGCCCTGAGATCGGCCAACGGCTGGGCGCACGGGGTGTAACCGTCGTGTTCATCACTGCAAATCCACGGCTGCTAGGTCAGGGGTTAGCAGGAGCAATTGGCGTGATCGCGAAGCCGACAGATGAGGGAACGGTGAAGGCAGCCGTCGATTATGCCCTTGGCGTGCGCGACGGCCGGCAAGTTACTCCTCCACGCGGCCTCAAGCTTTTTGGTTGATCAGCGCGCAAGCCTGCTGAGCAACACGCGTACCTCAACGGCGAGGCCCTCAGGCTTCCAGTTGCGTTCGAGGCTTCCACCAAGCTGCTGGACGATGCTGAGTTCGGTAAGCTTGGTGCCGAATCCGGTCCTGCTTGGTGGACCGTGGATTCTGGGTCCGCCTGCCTCCAGCCATGACAGCACCAGTTCGTCGCCATTAATAGCAGCGACCAGCTTCACCGTTCCGTTAGAAGTAGAAAGCGCACCATATTTTGATGCGTTTGTAGCAAGCTCATGAATCAAAAGGCCGATCGGCGTTGCTCCGCGATCGTCGATCGAAACATTGTCACCGGCAATCAAGATTCGTCCATCAGCCAGTGCTGGGTAGGGCGACAGAATCTCGCGCAGGATACCTTGGAGAGTTTCAGGCAGATCGCGCGGTGCCGAATGCTCGCTATGTGGGCGCACAAATTCATGCGCCCTCCCCAACGCGGCAATCCTTTGCTGGAGCGACGCCGCAAATTGTTTTTGTCCCGAGTCGCTGCGAGCCGACATTCCAATAAGTCCACCGATGACGGCAAAAATATTCTTGATTCGGTGGCTCAGTTCACGACTTAGGATTTCATTCTGGGCCGCGTATTCCTTGGCATCATGGATATCGGTGCAGGTTCCTATCCATCTGACGATCTTTCCATCATCGTCGTGCATCGGAAGGGCCCGCCCCAGTGTCCACCGGTATTCACCGGTGTGATGACGGAGGCGATATTCAATTTCATATGGCTTTCCGGTTTTCAGGCTTTCGCGCCAAATCGTCCAAGCACGTTCTTGGTCATCGGGATGGAACATTCCGTTCCATGCCTCGCCGTCGGTTGAGCCCGCGGGAGCACCGGTAAATTCGTACCAGCGGGAATTGTAATAGTCATGATAGCCATCCGGAAGGGTCGACCAGACCATATGCGGCAGCGCATCTGCAAGAGTGCGGAATGCTGCATCACTCTCTCGAAGTGCATTCTGTGCGCTGACGAGCTCGGCTTCTATTTTCTTGATGGGAATCCTAACCTCCGGGAACCAGTTATAGCGGGACTTCAACGCTGGAAGCCGCCTCGCCAGTTGCCTCCGCAACTGCCGCTAGCAATTCGTCGATCCTGAAGGGCTTACGTAGTATTTTTCCATCCTTCCCGATCGCTCGCTCTATGGCGTCGGTGTTCGCATACCCGCTGGCGAGCACTACCGGCAGGTTGGGACAAAGTTCCCGGGCCTGTTTTGCTACTTCGGCTCCGTTCATTCCTGGCATAGCAAAATCTACAACAAGCACATCCGGTCTGGAGGAGAGGAGTTGGTTCAGTCCGCTGGGGCCATCTGCAGCGGTAACGACCTCGTATCCGAGCGAATTTAGTGCGCTAGAAACGATGCTCCGCAAGTCCTCGTCGTCATCGATCAGCAGAACTAGTCCGCCCTTGGAAGGTCCTTTATGGGCGGCAGTGTTTTCGTGCAGATGCCTCGTCGCAGCTTGGTCTGTAGCAGGGAAGAACACTCGCACGGTGGTGCCGCGTCCCAACTTGCTATCAATCCTGACAGTGCCACCCGACTGACGCGCACTTCCGTAAACTTGCGCAAGTCCGAGGCCAGTGCCCTTGCCAACAGGCTTGGTTGTAAAGAACGGGTCCAAGGCTTTCCTAAGCGTGTCCTCGTCCATACCTTGGCCAGTATCTCTGATGGTTAGTTCGATGTACTTGCCCGGCTCCAATTCCGGGTCTGCGGCAATGTGTTGAACAGCCGTACCGATAAAGAGCTGCCCCCCCTCGGGCATCGCATCCCGGGCATTTAGGGCAAGATTAAGCACCGTCATCTCCACCTGGGTGGCATCGGCAAGCACTGCTACCGGCTCCGGGTTGAGAGCCAGATCCAATTCGATGAGCGGCCCCAAGGTGCGCGCGAGAAGGTCTTCAATCTTCTCGATAACGTCGCAGACGAACAACGGCGTCAGTTCAATCCGCTGAGTCCGCGAGAAGGCCAGCAATTGCGACGTAAGCTTAGCGCCACGTTTGGCTGCCTGGATCCCGGCTTCGGCAAACCGGCTTACGCGCTCTGGGTCGTCTCCCCGCCGACGGATCATATCGAATGCGGCGACAACAGCTCCGAGCACATTGTTGAAATCGTGGGCAAGCCCTGAGACGAGCTGCCCCACGGCCTCCATCTTCTGGCTTTGCCGTAGCGCTTCTTCAGCGTCTCTTAGGCGTTCCAGGTCGCGGATCCGGTCGGTTACGTCATAGACGAATTGGTAGGCAGCGATCACACGACCATCTTCGTCTCGAAGAGAGTTATACTTCATCTCATAGTGGCGGCGATCAAGTGCGGGATCACCGAACGCAGCGATCTCGGTGAATTCCTCTCCAGCGAGGGCTCGTGACCATACGCTCTCCACGGCCGAACGATGCTCAGGCTTGTCCGCAAGGAGTGCCAGCATATTGTCGCCGACTTTCGGCCGAATGCCGAAGATGCGTTCGAACTCGTCTGCGGATGCCTTGTTGATCGCCAGGAAATTGAACTCAGGGTCGGCCATCTGAACGAAGGCGTCAGTGCTTTCGACAATGTCGGCATAGACCTGCTTGTCGGCCAGAGCCTGTGCTACGCGTTGTTCGAGCGTTAGATTCTCGTCGGCCACGCGTCGTTGTGCAATCACCTTCTCGGTCGTTTCCGCAACTGCGCAGAACATGCCGGCAATCTGGCCATCGTCGCCACGAACAGGAGAGTAGGAAAAGGTGAACCAGGTTTGCTCGTCAAAGCCTTTGCGGTTCATGACGAGCGGCAGGTCCTCCAGCCATGTTGCCTCACCTTGCAACGCGCGATGGGCCAACGGACCTACGTCGGACCAAATTTCCTTCCATATGACTTCGAAGCGGCTCCCCATTGCTTGCGGGTGCTTCGCTCCCAGGATCACGGCGTAGGCATCATTGTAGAGGAAGCCCAGTTCTGGCCCCCACGCCACAAACATCGGGAACTTCGATCCGAGCATCAGCGCTACGACCGATCGTAGCGACTGCGGCCAGTTGCATGGAGGGCCAAGCGGTGAGCGAGACCAGTCAAGCGAGCGCATCAAGGCGCCGGTTTCGCCACCATCCGACAGAAAGGCGGGGGTTTCGCTGGCCTTATCTGGGGTTTGATCGAGCAACCTACGCTTCTACCTAGTCGTCTTTGTCCAATGGGCGAAGTTTTCGCACCAAAACTTTAACGACGCCCCCACGGCGTGCAAGCTGATTACCACGACAAAAGCAGTAGCTTCGGACAGGGCGGAATACCGGCGGCTGGCGTACGAGTATGTGCACTTAAGACATGTCGAATGACGACACCAACTTCCCATTTCGCGCCAGTCTAGATTGCGCTCTCCGCCAAAACCGAAGCTCCGACAGTAGCACAAAAATCTGGCTTGCGGCTCGTTTTGGCCGAAAGCGGACCGTCCGCTTTCGGGTCCGCCAGGCGCTAATCCGGCCGTTCGTTCATAATGAGAGCGGACGACTGAATCCGACCCACGGCGGTCATTAAGTACTATTTCATCGCCGGGACCGGAATTTCCCCGGTGTACGGCGATGCCTAAGTTGCGCTTGATGCCTGTCCGTTCGCCGGCCGCAACTCCGGCGGATGCGATCAAGGATGCGCCAGGTGTCGCAATTGTCGGTGCAGCTAAGATTGGCCCATGTACTCGTCGCGTGTGCATTCTTGTGTGCCGGCGTACCTGCACTCGGGCAATCGATAACGCCGCTGCCGTTGCCGCCGGACCAGCCGGTATCGCGGCAAGGCGTGACCGATGAGGAGACGCAAGCCGCTGCTGGCAACGATGTACCAGACACGGATGTCACTCCAGATGCGGGAGAGCCACCGAAGAAGAAAAGCTTCATCAAGCGCTATTTCGTCGACGAAGAGGACGGCAAGGTCGACTTTTCCAACTTCCTGGCGAAGGGGGGTTTCATCCCCCTGCCAATCATCATCACCGAACCGGTGGTCGACGGAGGATTTGGCCTGGCCGCGGTGTTCCTGACGGTTCCGAAGGACAATCCCAATCGCGTCAGGCGGCGCATCGGCGCCGCGTTCAAGACAGGGAATGGTTCAACCGGCGGGGGCTATTTCGAGGCGGGCTATGCCTTTGATGGGCGGCTGAACTATCGCGTCGGGATTGGGCGCGGAAACTTCAGGCTGGAAGCCTTCCCAGCGTTCGCTCCGAACGGCATCAAATATACCAACCGCTATAAATATGGCATCCTTGGATCGGCGCTGTGGAGCATCGGCGATCAAGGCTGGTCCGCCGGTCCGGTGTTCGACTTCCGCAAGCTGAGCTCCGGCCTCGAAATTGCCGGCGTGCCGGAAGGCATCGCTAGGGACTTCAACAACACGCTGACGACGGGCGCATTGGGGTTCGGGGTTCATTTCGACGGCCGTAACAATTCGCTCACGCCCACCAACGGCATCAACACCTTTGTCGAAGGTAAATTCAATCGCGGCGCGTTCGGCAGCGACCGAGACTATGAGGAATATGACGCCCATTTCTATGGCTTCTCACGCTTTGGGTCATCTCTGCACGGGAGCCTGAAGCTGGAATTTGACGGGATCCGCGGCGACTATCCGTCCTACTTCGCGCCGGCGATCACGCTGCGCGGGGTCCAGGCTATCCGTTACCAGGGGCAAAATGTTGTGAGCACGGAGGCCGAACTGGCCTGGCAGCTGAGCAATCGCTGGACGTTGCTCGCTTTCGGAGGCGTCGGCGCGACGGATGCGGGAAGCCGACGAATTTTCAAGGATTCAGGCCTGATCGCGGCCGGTGGGGCTGGCTTCCGCTATCGACTGGCGCGAAAGCTTGGCCTGGATGTGGGTATTGATATTGCTTACGGTCCGGGCGGCAGGGTTTTCTACATACAGTTTGGCCATGCCTGGGCGCTGCGCATGGATTGATTGACGGGCATCCTAATGATCGCTTTCGACCCATTGCGGTCATTCCTCTGCTGCGGCCTCACCACAAAGGGAATCTATAGTCTGCACCCAATTTTTGATGGGAAGCGCGATGCGGAAGCGCGCACCCGGGCCGGTGTCGCGTTCCTCCACGCAGATAGTGCCGTGATGGCCTTCGACGATCGACTTGCAAATCGAAAGACCAAGGCCGAGCCCTGTCTCCTCGGTCGTGAACAAGGGCTCGAAGATCATTCCCGCGATGGCCGGCTCGATTCCTGGCCCATTGTCCTCGACGACAAGTGTCCAGCCTTCGGCCCCCGCCGTCGTGCTCACGCGCACGCGCCGCGGTCGATCGCTGACCCGTTGTAGCGCGCGCCCGGCGTTCTGGACGAGGTTCATGATCAATTGCTCGATCTGCAACCGGTCGCCCTGAAGGCATGTCCCCTTCTTATCCAGATGCAACTCGCAATGGACGCCCATCGAGCTCAGATCGCGCCGTGCGAGCACCACCACCTTGCTGACGATCTCGTTGAGCTCCAGCGATTTCATTGCCGCCGGCACGCGTCGTGCCTGCGCTCTGAGGCTCGCGACCAGCTCGAACGCATCGTCGACCGCGACGCGTAGTTGTTGGATCGAGGTGATCGCCTCATCCAGTTGCGACGGATCGCGCTCAAGCCAGCTCAGGGCGGCGGCGGCGTGCAATCGGATGGACGCCAAAGGCTGACCGATCTCGTGGACGATTGATCCGGCGAGCTGGCCGATGACCGACAATTTGGCAGCCGTAGCCAACTCCGCGCGGGCAGCGCTTGCCGCATTGCGTGCCTCTTCCCGCTCCTGGGTCAGGCGCTGCGTGAGCGACAGACTTTCGCACAGCATCGCCAGGTCCTGCTCGATCAGATCCCTGAACTGGATGAGAAGACGTTCGAATATCTGGCCGAAATGGTTGGGTTTGGTGTCGAGCGCGCAAAGCGTGCCGAACGGGCGTCCATCGGGCCAGTGAATGGGAAAGCCGAGATACGCGATCATCCCGAACTTGACGTCGGGATTGTCCTTCCAAAGCTCGTCGGCAAGGGCGTCCGCGACGAGCAATCGGTCTCCGGTGCACACGACCGTTTCGCAGTAAAGCCCTGACTCGGCCAAGTGCTCGGAATCGCCGACATGATAGGGATGGCTGCCCCCGCTGCTTGCCACTGCAACTTCGATTTTTTCGTCGCGCACGTGCATGATCAGGCCGGCAGGAACCCCGAGCAACACCGCAATCGTATCGACGACGCACTGCCATTTGGCAGCTACCTCTTCGGGCAGGCACTCCGGGAAACCCTCGAAAAAGCGCACCGCTCCTGCACCGGACGGGCCGTAATCTGGACGTGCAAATGTCTCGTCTGTCATTTTCCGTCCCCCGCGCGAATTGTCCGGCGCACCCCCATGGCGACTCAATGATCCTCGACGCCAAGCGTACGATTTGATCGACTGCCCAGCTTCATCTTCAGTGACACAATATTGGGGATGACGCCAAGCGCCCAAAGCCAGGCATCGAATTTCCGCCTAGTTCGGGATATTCATGCAAGGTCCGATTTCCACCCATTGCGGTCATGACCGCTTCCGACCCATTGCGGTCATTGGCGTTGAGTGGAACAATCACAGTGTAGATGTGACGCGTACGACTGGTCGTAATCCGTTTCTCCGCGAAGATAGGGGGAATAGCCATGTTTCGTGGTTTGCAACTGTTTGTCCTGGCGTTGCTGACATGGGGTGCGGCTGCACAGTCCCAGTCTATCAAAGCAGCTGACCGATATCTGTTCGTTTGGGTGGGGGACCCCGCAAAAACCGGCAACGACTTCCTGGTAGTCGTGGACGCCGATCCGGCTTCTCCGACCTACGGCAAGTTAGTGACCGGTATCGGCACTGATCAGAAAAGCTCGAAAGCCCATCATTCCGAATATGAAATGCCGGCCAGCGGAATGCTGTTTGCTAATGATCATGACGCCAATCGCACCTTGATCATGGATCTGCGCAATCCGCGTCAGCCTCGCCAGGCCGGCGCCTTCACGAGCCTTGGCGGATACAGCATGCCACATAGCTTCGTTCGCCTGCCCAACGGCAACGTGTTGGCGACCTTCCAATATCCCGATCACGGCGGCCACATGGCTATGGGCGGGAAGACCGGCGGGCTGGTGGAGATCGATGATTCCGGCAAGATGGTGCGGTCGGCGAGCAATGCCGACCCGGCGTTCGCGGATGAGGGGCTGCTGCCTTACGGCCTCGCGGTCCTGCCGAAGATCGACCGGGTGATCGTCACCAATTCGCCGATGCGCGACGATTTCCTGCTGACCAGCAACACCTATCAATTGTTCCGCCTGTCGGACCTCAAACTGCTGGGGACGCACAGGCTGGATCCAGGGCCCCGGCTCAATGGGCATATCTCTCCCGAGGAGCCGCGGATCGGAGCCGACGGGGTGGCCTATGTCCACACCCTGTCATGCGGAGTGCAGCGGGTGACTGGCATGGAAGGCCCGGCGCCCAAGGCGAAGCTGGTTTACCAATACCCGGGAAGCTGGTGCGGCGTGCCGACCATCGTCGGGCAATATATGGTGCAGAGCGTCCCCGACATCCACGGCTTCATCGTCCTCGATATTACCGACGGAGACCGACCGGTGGAGGTCTCGCGACTGGTCATGGGCTCAGATTTTGCCCCGCACTGGACAGCCTGGGACCCGAAGTCGCGGCGCCTGGCCGTTACGCCCGAAAAGCCGGGCCAGCGGATGTATTTGCTCAAGCTCGATGAGAAGAGCGGCGCGCTGACGATAGACGAAGCCTTTCGCGGGCCGGATGGCCAGGCCGGATTCAGTTTTGCCAAGCAGTCATGGCCGCACGGCTGGACTGGCGAAGGCGCGCCGCATGGAGCGGTGTTCTCGCGCTGATCACGCCGCCTGCGCCCTTCGAACGGAGCATTAAGAACGGCTCGGCCACAATGTTTCCACCCATACCGGTCATGGCCGAAACCAACCCATTGCGGTCATTAGCCCGCAGCGCCAAAAGGGCCGCGCCGGGTCGGAATAACAAGGTCACAGTAATGAACGATGCCCGTCTTGTATGCTTGCTCTCAATACTGGCAATTAGCTCTGAGCCAGCCCTGGCGCAGTTTCAATCTTCATCGGCACCTCCGATTGTAGCTGCTCCTGCGCCAGTGTTCCCAATCTACTTCGATGCCGGACGGGCGGATATGCCCGTGCAGCAGCTCCCGATGCTCCGTGAAGCCGTGGGCGGGGCCAAACGTCAGTCTGGGGCCGCGCTTGTCCTTTGTTACCGTTTCGGCGCGGATAGAGCAGACGTCCGGCTAATGAACGAACGAATGAAGAGTGTGGCGAGTGCGCTGAAACAGCAGGGTGCCGCCGTTGTATTCAAGGGAAGCCATGCCCTGTGTCAGACGATGTCCAGTAGGTCGGGTCGACCGCAGGCGAGTGTCCAGATACACCCCATTTCGCCAATAGGTTGAGCCTTCACGAGCGGCCGCTTTCGACCCATTGCGGACACTGGCTAACCCCGTAATTATATTCCGGGGGTAGAACGATGATCTTCAAGCGCGCTGTTGCGAAGCTTCGAGCCCAAGATTGGACCGCAATCGCTATTGAACTGGTGATCGTCACAGTCGGCGTGCTTATAGCACTCGCCGCGCAGCAATGGGCCGAAGACCGCAGTTGGAACGACAAGGTCGAAGCGACCAGGACGGCACTTCGCTTTGAGCTGGCCGAGCATTACGACTATGCAGTCGAGTATCGCGTGATCTACCCCTGCCTGCAGGCGCAAATTTACCGACTGCGGGACCGTGTCCTCGCCAGCGGTTCGACGCTGGACCCGGCACCGCTATATTCTGAAGAAGATGGCTCCCATTACGTGTTCCGGATGCCGGGAAAGAACTACCCGACAGACGCATGGGAGGCGGCTGTCAGCGACGGCACAATCCGAAGCTTCGACCCGGCATTGCGGCGTCAACTCGCCGGCCACTACACGCAGCTGCCGGAGATGGCAGCGATGCTAGCCGAAGTCGAGGCAAACGAGCCCGCATTTGTCGCACTGGCTCACCGACTGCCGCTCGATCCCGCAGTCCGATACTCGATCATCAAGGACATCGAACGAGTTCGCGGCCGCTTCGAATATCTGGATATGGTTCACGGCCAACTGATCGAGAATATCGAAAAGGCTGGAATGCTTCCAACGCCAGAAAATGCAGAGAGGGTAACTAAGCGCTACGGGACTTACAGGTTTTGCAAGGCGCATGGCCTGCCAATGCGGTCCTTTAAAGACGCAATGCAGGCAGTGCCGAACTAATCTGCTCTAATGACCGCTTTCCACCCATTGCGGTCATCAGATCGCTCCGATGGTGGCCATCTGTTGCTATCCAGCAAGCGCCGGCCGAGAGCCCGATGCCGATGCACCTTTGCGGAAGGGCGGCCGGCTACCATAGGTCAAATAGCGCCACAGCCATTCGACCGGACCGAAGTGGAAATGCCTGAGCCAGATCGGGCTGACGACAATCTGCACCGCCCAGACAATAAGTACGATGAAATAAAGCTCGTACCGTTCGAATTTTCCCCAATAGCCAAGCAGCACGAAGATGGTCAGCGCGACGGCCGAATGCGTCAGGTAATTCGTCAGCGCCATCCGCCCGACGGCGGCCATGGACGTCCTGAACAAGGTAAAAATGCCGGACTTGAGGAACAGCCCAAGCAGGCCAAGATGCCCGGTAGTTTGTGCCAGCCGCGCGAAATCATAGGTGATTTCGGCCTGGTGCCTGGCAAGGCCCGAGAAACCGTGGCTCATTAGCCAATTGGCCTCGTAGATGTTGAGCGGCATGCCGATCGCATAACCGCCCACCATCATCGCTAAATAGGTTCTTGTCCTTGCCT
This sequence comes from Sphingomonas caseinilytica, assembly GCF_023516455.1. Classification (GTDB taxonomy): domain Bacteria; phylum Pseudomonadota; class Alphaproteobacteria; order Sphingomonadales; family Sphingomonadaceae; genus Sphingomicrobium; species Sphingomicrobium caseinilyticum. The sequence continues at coordinate 10,587 of NZ_JAMGBA010000003.1, forward strand.
CAAGAGTCAGAACGCCCAGCTTGAACAAGGCCATGCCGATCATCATCATCCCAAAAATGTCGAAGAAATATCGGTATGCGCCCCAGGACTCGGCCTTCGCGATCCAGGGTGCCCGGGCTTGCAATGCGCTGAAGTAACCAGCCTGATTTTTCTGTTTCGCTTTGGCGACCATGGCCGGCGAAGGACCGCCGCGCGATTCATCTTTCCACTCTTCGATTGATTTCCTCTGATCGTCCGTCCGCTTGGCGGCCGGCACGCTTTGGGCGGCGAGAGCGCGTTTGTAGAGATCGAGCGAATTGTAGGTATCAAGTCCGCTCCAGGCTGCGCCGAGGACGAAGGACGCTACGCCAAGAGCAAGCAATTTCTTTCCGGGCAAGTTGCGGAAGGCAAACAGGAACAGGGCCGTCAGCCCATAGAAATAGAGAATGTCTCCGCCCCACAGCAGAATCCACGCATTGAACAGGCCAAAGGCGATGAGCCACAGATTGCGCCGGAAATAGGCATCGGTGGAATCGGGCCGGCTAGTGAAAAGGATGACGCCCGCTCCGAACAGGATCGAAAACAAGGCCCGCTGCGTACCTTCGAAGGTCACGTTGACGACGAACCATGTCCAAAGGTTGATCCCCGTGTCGCCTCCCATGATTCTTGGGTTGTCGTAGGCAGGGCCCATGCCCATGCCGACTATGTTCATGATGAGGATCCCGAAAAGTGCACAGCCTCGAATGAAGTCGAGGGACTCAAGGCGCGCGCTAGTTGGCGCGGCAGCAGCTTTGACCATGGATCGACCCCCTTATGGGATCCGATATCCGCTCATTTGGGACGGTTGAAAATTTATCTTTAGATAGCTGCCGTGTACTGCAGGCCAGCCGTTAATGGCCGTTATCGGACAGGCCGCTTGCGGGCCGCCAGGACCTTAATTCTGCCGTTCGTTCAGACCGGCGACGAATGACTGCATCCGGCCCAAAGCGGCCGACAGCAACTGCTTTCCACGGCCACGAGGTTTATCGCCTCGAATCCAGTTTGAGAGATTTCGCGATTGTCGACCACGGAACGAATTTGAAGTTTTGATTCTCGACCGGAAGCATGTTGCGCCCGTCCTGTGCGATCATGGCGCCTTGCTCGAAGCCGGGGCCCAAGTTTGCACTCGACACATCGAGGCCGTCCGTTTCGGAAATGCCGTCGATGCCCTTTGCCGGGTCAGCGACGACAGAGAATGAGCCGACATAAGCGTTATCTCCCTCGCGGCGATAAACCGCGTAGCTGTTGTTGCCTTGACTCGAGACGATCAGATAGCCACGCCCGCTGCCAAGATCGTAGAGGCCGACGCCTTCCATATCGTCCTTGAGCTTCGGATTGTCGGTGACCTTGTCGACGGAGACAGGGACGGCGGTCTTCACGGGATCGGCCGTCACTCGCCAAAGTCCGATGTCCTCTTCGGCAACATAGAGTGTGCTGTTTGCGTCATCGACGACGCACCCTTCGGTCTGGCTGCTGAACTTGATGTCGCGCACTTGCTTCGCTTGGACCTTTCCGGATCGCGTGGGAACCAGTTCCCATTGGCGGACCAGGCCGTCCGGATCGCTGATGAACACATAGGTCCGCCCACGCTTGCTGCGATACATGCACTGGCCGTAGGGATCTGACAGGCCGGTCGGTTGGATGCCGTCCGCGATGCTGGAAAGCGATCCGGTCGCAGTATCGAGCGAATAGATGGCGATTGCCTTGTTGGTTCGGTCGCTGGCCGTCACCAGGACGATATCGCGCCCGGCAAGCCGGTAGCCGGTTCTGAGATCGACATTGTTCATCTTGCCGTCGGCGGCGAAGAAGCGAGACTTGCCCTGCATGTCGTAAACATGAAGTCCACCCTGCTTGTCGGTGCCGATCACCCAGCTTGCGGCGGGATTCTCAGGATTGGCCCAGATCGCTGGATCGTCGGCCGCGTCGGCAGCGCTGGTTACTGGGTCGGACTCGATTGTGGGATGCACGATTGGAAATGTTGGTGCGACTGAAACGGTCAGCGGTTGCGGCGAACCGGCGCCGACGCCAATCGCTTGAGCGATCTTGGTGAACGGAATGACTTTGTAGTTCGACCCGTCTTCATCACCGACGACCAGAGCGCCCTGGCTGGATCCAACTGCCGAGCTTGTTGCGAACAGGCCGCCAGGTTCGCCGACCGCCTCTCCCGCCGACGAAATCGTCAATGCGCCGACATAGGCATCGTCCTTGGCATGATCGTAAACATAAAGCTGACCCGCCGATGCGTTGGAAGCGATCAGCCACCTGGCTCCTTCGCCGCCGTCGTAAAGTGCGAGTCCGCCGACTTCTTCGGTAATTTTGCCGAGCCGAACCGCGTCGACCAGTGTCGGTAGAATTTCGGTTTCAGGCTCCGCATTGAAGCGCCAGATCCCGACCGCTTGTTCCGCGACGTAAAGCTGGCCGGTCGTATCGTCGGCGACGCAATGCTCGACGGTGGAAGCCACATGGAGCCGCCGCATCAGCTTGGCATCCACGCGGCCGGCCGAGGGTTCGAACAGCAGATATTGGTCGATCTCACCCCCGTCGCCCAGCGCGAACGCGTAGAGGGAGCCGTCCTGGCTGCTAAGATAGAGGCATGCACCTTCAACTGCGATGCCAAGCGGAACCGGCCGCGCGCTAATTTCCGTGAGAGCGCCGCCCTGGGATCGATAAAAGCGAAGGCTGTTACTAGCGGCATCCGCGGCGAGCAGGACTGGAGAAGAACCAAGCCCCGGCAGCGCGCCATAACGCACATCGACACTAACCGCTTCGCCAGCGGGAGCAGAGCCAGTGCGCTTGCCCGAGCTGTCATAAATTTCGAGTCCAGCAAGCTCGGCCGTGCCGACAATCGATGCATTCTGGCCATCAGAAACGACCACCGCACGGTTCGAGCCGCCCTGCTGGGTCGCGACGGTGCTCGATGCGTCGACGGATGGAACGGCGGGTGCGTTTTGCGCCGCGACTCCAGTTCCCAAAAAGGCGATTCCGGCGATCCCGGCAAGTCCCACCCCAACCCGCATTTTGGCCGTCTCCGGTCTGTCACAGATGCCAGATAGCTAATCGCGACGACTTCGCCGTGCAAGGACAATTCCAAAATAGTTGCATTCTGGAATTTTCTGTTCAATCATGAATTTTGTCGTCACCAGAAGAAGTGAGGACAAGGGGGAGAGACTATGATGCGCAAGCTGCAAACTCTGCAGGTGCTTCTCTTTTCGACTGCCTTTCTCGCTGCCCAAACAGCGATGGCTCAACAAGCGCCGGAGCAGTCGAGTACGCCCGATCAGGAACCCGCCGCCGAAACGGCCGCGGAAGGCGATGCGAAGGTCGAAGGACAGCCAGCGGTTCCAACCAGCGAAGGCCTGGAGACAACCGATGACCGATCGCTGAGCGACATCGTCGTGGTAGGCTCGCGAATCTACCGCAATCGTACCGACACCATCGCTCCGGAGCTGACGTTCGGTCAGGAGTTCTTCCAGAAATTCGAGCCGACGTCGGTCGGCGACTCGCTGAAGCGCGTGCCCGGCGTCGCCTTCGGCAGCGACATTGGCGAATATGACGCGCCGGCTCTTCGCGGCCTCGGCGCCGGCTTCACCCAGATCCTGGTAAATGGCCGGCCGATCCCGGGCGGCGGTAACGACCGTTCGGTTTTCGTGGACCGCATTCCCGCTGAAATTATCGACCGCATTGAAATCATTCGATCGCCAACCGCGGACCTCGACAGCCAGGGCATCGGCGGCACCATCAACATTATCCTGAAGGACGGCGCGAGCCTGCCGCCGGGTATCATTACCCGCGCGGCCCTTCTCTATTACCCTGACGACAATACCATCAAGGGATCTGGAGCGGTCTCGTGGTCGGGGCGGAATGCGGCCGAAACCGTGGCATGGTCGCTGACTGTCGATGCACAGCAGCGCTACAATCCGAAACTCACGCGCGAAGAGGTGTTCGACGACAACTCGCCAGGATTCGAAGACAGTGAGAATGGACTGGACCTATTCAAGCCATTCGATCGGGACGGCTCGGTCGCGGTTGAACGCACCGAAGAACTCGACACCCGCAGAAGCTTCGACCTTTCGCTGAATGGCGACATCACTTTCGTGCTCGGCGAGCAAAGCAAGCTGCGCTTCGATGGCTTCCTGATCCGAACGCGTCGTACCGATACCGAACAGACGCTGGGACTGGAGCGCCCGGAGAATGATGATGAGGATCCGGTCTTCGATGAGGGCTGGGAAATCGATGCGACCGAGGTTGCGAAGGAGCCGTGGCGGCAGCTGAACTTCGGGCTTTCGGGACTGTATGAAACCAAGTGGGGCAACGGCATGAGCGCCGAAGCCCAGCTTCGCTACTCGCAGTTCGACGAGGAAAGCTCCAATAATACATATGAGATCGATGACGACCCGTTCGACCTGGACACGTTGGACGCTGAAGACCTTGAATTGACGGATGACGCCGAACTCTTCGAGATCGATGCGCTTGACGTGAACGACAAGGAATTCTCGGGTGACGCCGCGATCAAGAAGGATTGGGGCAATTGGAGCCTGAAGGGCGGCATCGCCGGCAAGATCAAGCGGCGCACATTCGGCCAAACGATCGGCGAGGACCTCAACGACGACGAAGACGCGTCGATCGTCGAGAGCCGGTTCAAATATAACGAAAGCCGACTCGATGGCTTCGCGCTGGCGGAATTCAAGTTCGGCGGCGGAGCAAAGCTTCAGACGGGTGTTCGCGCCGAATATACCAAATCAAAACAGAAGATCCGGCAGGATCTGACGGAAGCCGACGAGGAAAAGGCTTCGGCGAACGAGTTCCACCTCAATCCGTCGATCCACTTCCAGATTCCGTTCGGTAACGGGCCGCAGTTCAGGGCCAGCCTGGCCAAGACTGTCCGCCGGCCGAATGTGGATCAGGTGGTCCCGTTCCGCCTGACTGATGATCCCGAGGACAATGACGTTACGATCGGCAACCCGGACCTGAAATTCGAAACCTCCTGGGGCGTCGACATCGGGCTTGAACAGCGACTGCCGCGAGGCGTCGTCGGCCTGAACTTCTTCTACCGTAAGGTTCGCGACCTGATCTCGTTGGTGAATACGGGCGTACCTGTCTTCCCAGACGAAGATCCTGACAGCGACGAAGGCCGCGCCCGCATCTACAGCTTCGACAATGTCGGCAATGGCAAAGTCTATGGCCTTGAATTCGACTTGTCGGCACCGCTTGATTTTATCGGGATGCCTAACACGGGCCTGTTCGCCAACTACACCCGGATCTGGTCCGAGCGAACCGAACCCAACACCGGACAGGAAGTGCGGTTCGATGGGCAGCCCAAATATGTCTATAACTTCGGCCTGACCCAGGAAATTCCGAGCTGGGGGATGTCCGCAGGATTCAGTTTCCGCAAGCAGGGGCAGGCGACCAGCACCTTCTTCGGCGAAGAGGAATTCCAGAAGTATGAGGGTAACCTCGAAGCCTATGTCGAGAAGCGCTTTGGCAGCAATTTCGTGATGCGCCTCAGCGCCAACAACCTGCTCGATGCGCGAAGCCTGCAGTGGGAGAAGAACTACGACGGCGATACGGGCCTCGAGATCATCGAGAACCAGCAGAACGGCGACGTCGACAATTTCGAGGTCGAGCATGAGGAGACTTCGCCTCAGGTCATGCTGACCGCTCGACTAGTCTTCTGATCGGGTAAGCAGGCCAACATCATGCGAAGTAGCGTTATGAGCGGAGAAGTGAAATGAACGTACTTCTCCGCTCGTTCGCGACTGGCGCCGAGGCTCCCCGTATCGAGCAGCAATCGGAAATCGATCGACTTTTCCGGCGCAACCGGATCCGCGTGATGCTGGCTATCACGATCGGCTACGGTCTCATCTACATGTGCCGGCTTGCGATCGGCGTGGTGAAGAAGCCCTTGATCGATCAGGGCATCTTTACGCCGACCGAGCTTGGGACGATCGGCTCCGCGCTCTTCTACACATATGCGCTGGGGAAGCTCACCAACGGCTTCCTTGCCGATCACGCCAATGCGCGACGCTTCCTGACGGCAGCGTTTCTGCTCACTGCGATTTGCAATCTCTTCATGGGGTTCACGACTACGGTCCTGGCCGCGACAATCATTTGGGGGCTTAACGGCTGGTTCCAAAGCTTCGGCGCTCCTGGAGGTGTCGTGGCGATGACCGCCTGGTTTTCGAACAAGGAGCGGGGCCGGGCCTATGGCGTTTGGAGCACGGCGCATTCCATCGGCGAAGGCCTCACCTTCCTGGTGGTTGGCGGACTGGTTTCTTATCTCGGCTGGCAATGGGGCTATTGGGGCCCGGGCCTGATCGGCATCGTCACGGCCATTGGCGTGTTTGCGTTGATGCAGGACCGTCCGCAAACGCTTGGCCTTCCATCGGTCAACGAATGGAAGAAGGACCAGTATACGGAAACGAGCGAAAGCAGCGCCAGGAGCACGCTCGCTCTCCAATTCTCGATCCTGAAGATACCGGCGATCTGGGTGCTCGCCCTCGCCAGCGCCACAACCTACATCACCCGCTACGGCATCAACAGCTGGGGCATCCTCTATCTGCAGGAGGCCCGCGGCTATTCGCTTCCCATGGCCGGAACGCTTCTGATGATCAGCACCCTGGCGGGCATTGCCGGCGCGGTGGCGTTCGGTTTCACATCCGACAAACTGTTCAACGCGCGGCGTCCACCCGCCAACCTGCTGTTCGCAATCCTTGAGCTGCTAGGGCTTGCGATCATCTTCTTCGGCCCGACGAATACGCCGATGCTGATTGTCGGCATGCTGCTGTTTGGCATGGGCCTCACCGGTCTGGTAACCTCGCTCGGCGGGCTCTTCGGCGTCGATATCGCTCCCAAACGCGCGGCGGGCGCGGCGATGGGGGTAGTCGGCATCTTCAGCTACATCGGGGCTGCGATACAGGAGCAAGTTTCCGGCATCCTGATCGACCAGAATATGGCGATCGCAGGCGACGATCGCATCTATGACTTCGGGCCGGTCATCTGGTTCTGGATCGGCTCATCCGTCGTCTCGATGCTGCTTGCAGCAAGCCTCTGGCGGACCCGGCTCCGCGACTAAAACATGATTGGAAGGGCTAATCTGATGCGCGGCTATCTGTTGGGCGCGACCCTGTTCCTGGCCGGTTGCGCAAGCACGCCACCTGGCGCGGTTTCGCCACAAGGATCGCGGCCCTACGCGATGCTGCTGTTCGGAGATCACGGCTACGATCTAGATTACCTCGAAGCGGACGAGCGCAAGCCGCCCCTAACGCTTGAACAGGCGATCGCCGTCGAGCGCGAAGAATGGGCCGAGGACAAGCGGCCGCCCGCCGAATTCGCGCCATCTGCGATGATCCAGCTGCCCGATACCGGGGGTTATGTCGCCGCGAGTGGAATGATGCCGGTCGCAAAGGCGATGCGCAGCTACTGCCAGACTGCGCAATGCGATTCCGCCGTCATGCTCGGCGACAATATCTATCCCAATGGCCCGACGAGCGGCGCGGACGGCATCAGCGATGCCAAGCGCTTCAACGAGATCCTGCTAGAACCTTATAAAGATTTCGGGAGCATCGCACCCGACTTCCGGATCTACGCAACGCTCGGAAATCATGATTGGCGGACCTCGCGGGAGGCTGCGCTATCCGAAGTCCGCTATCTCGAAACGACCAAGCCCTTTTACATGGACGGGATCTTCTATCGGGTCAGTCCTCCGGGCCGACCCGACGTCGAGATCTTCGTGCTGGACACCGAAGTGCTGCTGGCCAACGAAAAGGTTTACGAAGCCGAGCTGGCGGATGACGGAAGCGAACTTCCGGGCACCACGCTCGAAGAGCCCGAGCCGTGGACAAAGCCGCAAAATGAGGGCGAGCGGAACATGGTCGCCTGGCTGGAACAGTCGCTTCGGCAATCGACCGCTCGGTGGAAAATCGTGATGGCACATCACCCCATCTGGTCCTCGGCAGGAAGCAAGTTCCAGCAGGCCCGTGTCCTTCGGCGCCTGATCCTGCCGACGATGTGCAAATATGCCGACATGTTTTTGGCGGGCCACGAACATACGCTTGAGCTTCATACCGACAGCTGCGCGGCCGCTGTGCCCGGCAGCAACCTTCCGCCACTGCCGCAGATAGTGTCAGGCGCGGCGGCGAAGCAGCGGCCGGTCAACAGCGCATTCATGGCTCACCAGGCCCGCAACAATCCGGAGTTGAAGACCAGCTACGCCAAGGGCCTGATCTGGGGATATGTCCACCTGACGATGGACGGCGACCAGGCAACCGCGCGCGTCTTCACCACGCCGAACGATGGCAGCGGCGCCAACGTGCTAGAAGCCACCGAACATTACGCGCGCCGGACAGGTATCCTGCCTCACTAGCCCTCGTCCGCTCCAAACGCTCGGCGGATGCTTAGCGTAAATATCGGGTCGGTGTTGATCCGCCTGGTTTCGATCGATTCCAGGACGTCAAACGTTCTCAGCCCGTCATATTTGTCACGCTGATCAGTCAGCTCGTCCCATGCGACGTTCTCGACTTCAGCACGGATCCGCCAGTCGGACGTCGGCCGAAACTCGACATGCACCCCTAGCGCCGTGCCGGTCCGTTCGCGCCGAACCTCGTCGAAGCGAAATTCGTGCTCCTTCTCGGACAGCGTCGCGTCCACTCCCCAGCTCCACCGCCCACCGGGAAGGTCGTGCGTGAAGCGAAGCTCGCCCTCAAACGGCTTGTCTTCCGAAATGGTGCGTTTCTCTCCGGTAATGGGATCGGTCACGCGGCTTTTCAGGAAGGTAAGATCAGCCCGAATTTCCATTCCGCTGAGGCCGATCTGATCCAGCGGCGCAGTAAGCTCGGCGCGCAAGCTTGTCCGCTTGCCTCGACCGATGTTGCCCACCGCATCGAACAGTTCGCCATCGCTTTCGACGACGACGCGGTCGATGACATCGTCGATCCGCTCGCGGCGGAATGTCAGGATGAAGGAGCCACCATCCCAGAAGCGTTGTTCGAACAACGTCGAGAAAGACCAGGTGGTAGGCGGCGTCAACGACGGCGCGCCCGCCACCACATCGTCCCGATCAAGCTCGACCGACGCAACGAAATCCTCAAAATCGAGCTGGGCGGCCTCCCTTTCCAACGTGGCCTGGATCCTCGTTCGACGGTTGTCCCATGACAGCCGAATCCGCGGTTTCCAGAACAGGAAGTCATCGTCTTGCGATGCATCCCCGGTGGACCGAATCGCGGAATATTCCGCACGCAGACTGGTCTCCAACGCCAGGCTCTTACTGGCTTGCCACGTTGCGCCAATCGCCGCCTCGGCGCGACGTTCGCTAACATCGACGTCCGATCCGGTAATTGGGATCGGTACGCCATCGCTGCTCAGTTCTGCGTCGCCGGTCAGCCTGTTGAGAGCCCCCTCGATGCTGCCGAAGTACTGCAGGCTTCCGCCCTCGTGGCGATATTCGGCCCGGGCCAGCGTTTCGCTGCTGCGTGTGCTCTCGGAGAATAGCTCATCCTCCTCCTCGGCATCGGCATCGAGCCATTCCGTCCGTTGGGTCACGAGGGCTTCCAGTTCGCCCTGGCCCAATGAGCGTTGATATTGGACGCCGATTTCGGCGCTCCATATTCTTTCCCGCTCCGGCGCTTCGACCTCGATCCCGTCCTCGGTAGAGCGAATCTTCTCGCGCGTTACGGCGCGAGCCCCGCTGAGATTGGTAACCAACTCCCCGTCGCCCAGCGTCAGGTCGTGCTCGACGCTCGCCGATAGCGTCCGCACATATTCTCTCTCGTCGCGGCCGATGACTCGCTCGACGGCCCCGTCTGGATCAGTTTCGACGATCTCGCCGGAACCAGAGTCTTCATCAATTTCCGTGGCAAGCTCGATCGCGGCGTCCAGGCGGCTACGGGTTCCGTCGCGCGAATATTCGACCCGCCCGTCTGGCTGGATACCGATTTCGTCGGCAGCGCTAATCCCGCCGAGGACAGAGCCTGAACTCGCCACCTGTTGACGCCGCACCACGTTGGCAACCAGATCAAACCCGCCGGTCGCAGCACCCTTCTTCCCGCCGCGGATCAGTTCGATCCGAAGTACCGAAGCTGCGGGAATGCGTTTCAGCATTTGCTCCAGGCTGTCCTGCTTTCCTGACGGCGTCCGGCCGTCGAAAAGGACGTTGCCGCGCGATCCGGTGTAGCCGCGAACTTCCTCGTCCACTTCGATCAGTTCGAACCCCGGCAGCTTTCGAACCATGTCGTAGGCATCGGCGGGCTTTGACGATGCAAAGAAGTCGGGCGTGAACACCTGCGTCCCAGCGGTCTCCGGAGCTTGCGCATGGAGTGCGCCACAAATCGCGACAGACAAAAGGAACAGGTATGCTTTGGGCGTAGCGCCGAGCTTAGCCATCTACCGGAGCGATCGCGTCGACCAACTCGGAATGAAGCTGCGGGACCGAAGCAAGTACGGTCCCATTGTCGAGAACCAGGGGTTGTCCGAGCGTATCAGTTACGATGCCGCCTGCCTCTTCGACGATGACTACGCCGGCTGCGATATCCCACGCGTTTATGCTTTGCTCCCAATAAGCATCGAACCGACCGCAGGCGACGTACGCCATATCGACCGCTGCCGCCCCAAGCCTGCGAATGCCGGAAACGATCGGCGTCAATCGCGCCATTTCTGCGGCAAATTGTTCGTGTCGCGGTTTACTCGCGAAGGGAATTCCGACGCCCAGGACCGCTTCGATCATTTGCTGTCGAGAGGAAATGTGGATTGGCTGGTCGTTGAGATAGGCTCCTTGGCCCCGCTCGGCCCAGAAGGTCTCATCCAGAAGCGGGATATGGGTCACCCCGGCGACTGCCCGGCCATTGGTGGCGAGTGCGATGTTCACCGCGAACAATGGCAGGCCGATGAGAAAATTCGTCGTGCCGTCGAGAGGATCGACAATCCAGACATTGTCGGGATCGTCACCCGCAACCAGCCCACCCTCTTCGCCGAGGAAACCGTATTCCGGACGGAATGAAGACAACCTTTCGCGAACGGTTTGCTCGGCGCGCAAATCCGCCTCGCTGAACATGTCGTCCAGGCCTTGCTTATGCTGAACCTGCAGCTGGGCAATGTTGGCGAAGTCGCGCTTCAGCCCTTCGCCGGCTGCGAAGGCCGCATCCAGCATCGCTGCAATGAGGGGTGAACGGTCAGCCATGCTACTTGCGCACGATCCAGTCGTGCGTCGGATCGTTACGGAAGATCCAATGGCGATCGGGCCCCGCCATGACGTTGAGATAGTAAAGGTCATAACCGTGCGGCGCGCCGGCGGGATGATAGCCGCGCGGGACCATCACCACGTCGCCGTCCTCAACGGAAATCGTCTCGTCGATTGAGCGATCGTCGGTATAGACGCGCTGGACTGCAAAGCCCTGCGGCGGATTGAGGCGGTGATAGTAGGTCTCCTCAAGCGCGGTTTCCTCGCCTTCGGTTGCGGTATCATGCTTGTGCGGCGGATAACTCGACCAATGCCCGCCGGGAGTAATTACCTCGACGACCAGCAGGCTTTCCGCAGGCTCAGTCTCAGGCAGGACATTTCGGACGAAACGCTGGTTGGTTCCCTGGCCCCTGACTTCACGGCTCATCCGCGCCGGATCGATCAGTCGCGGCTCGCCTCGGCCTTGCCCGGGGGCCGAGCCGATCGCGAGTTCGACGGGCGTTTCTGCGGTAACCTCAAACGGGACGCCCGCCGGGACATAGACCGCGGCCGGCGGGATATCGTCGAACACGCTTTCGCGCGTTCCTGCCCGTTCGAGCACCAGTTCACCGGCGCGGACAGACGCCGTTCCGGCAAGGATGACGAGGCATGCTTCGCGGTCCGGCGCGCCTCCATCGTGCCGCTGGCCCGGTTCCAGTTTCACGACCTGGAACCCGACGTGCGACCAGCCCGCGGACTCCGGGGTTACCTCGAGAACAGAGCCATCGGCCGCGGGTGCATGTGGTCTGACACGGAGCGTCATTGGACCGCCTCCAATCTTGCGAACCGGGCGTGCGTGCGGAGCGTACCCAGTCCGATCTTTGCATAGGCCCGCGGATCAGCAATCGCTGGATCCTGCTCTGCCTCTACGATCACCCAACCTGCATAGCTCATCTTTGCAAGGGCATCGAACAGGGGCTGGAAATCGAGGTTGCCGTCACCCGGGACAGTGAACATCCCTTGAAGCACTCCATCAAGAAAACTGTTCCCGCCGCTCAAAACGGATTCGAATATGCTTCGGCGAACGTCCTTGCAGTGGACATGTGCAATGCGTTGTGGGAACCGCTTCATAATCGAGACTGCATTGATCCCGCCGAGGGCGGCGTGGCCCGTATCTAGCGTAAGGCCTACCGTTTGACCCGTAACCTGCAGGAAGCGGTCCAACTCCGCGCCGCTTTCAATCACAGTCCCCAGATGATGGTGATATGCAAGACGTAGGCCCTGCCCTTCGACGAAATCAGCGACCCTGGTCATCCGTTCGCCAAAGACCTTCCATTGGTCGTCACTCAGGTCAGGCGATTGGTTGAGCGAGCGGTTCCGGTCACCGTGGATGGCGTTGCTGGTCTCCGCGATGATGAACACATTGCAGTCTTGCGACTGGAGCAGGTCGAGGTGACGCCGCAGCGCTTCGATTTCGGCATCCGCATCTCGCACCAATAGGTTCGAGCTGTACCAGCCGCCGACCAGCGCGAGCCCATATTTGTTCAGAAGTGCCCGAAGTTCCTGAGGCTCGCGCGGAAACTTGCCGCCCAGCTCCACGCCGGCGAACCCAACTTCCTGGATGTCCCGAAGCACATTTTCCAACGGCGTGTCTCCGCCGAGCTCGGGCATATCATCGTTGATCCATGCAATCGGGCTGACGCCAAAGCGGATGGTCACCGCCGTACCTTTCCAATCTGCTCATCATAGGATTTGCGCGCTTCCGCCACGCTCGCGCGCTTCGACACCTCGGCCACCGCAACGTCCCACCAGGCGCCGCCGGCTTCAGTGCTCCGTTCGGGATCGGTTTCGATCACGACCACATAGGTCTGGTCGGCCGCAAGGGCGCGCCCCAAAGCCGCTTCGAGTTCGGCAAGAGAAGCAGCCTTCTCCGCAATCGCGCCCAATGCCTTGGCGTGCGCGACAAAATCGATCCGCGACGTTGCAGGCAAGAGATTATTGAAGCGCTCGCCGGTGGTAGTCTGTTGCAAGCGATTGATGCACCCGAAACCCAGATTGTCGAGTACGACGATGATGAGCTTCGCGCCCATCATGACCGATGTCGCGATCTCGGAATTGAGCATGAGGTAGCTTCCGTCGCCCAGCATGACGACGACTTCGCGGTCCGGTGCGGCGAGCTTTACGCCAAGTCCACCGGCAATTTCGTAGCCCATGCAGGAATAACCATATTCCAGATGATAGCCGTCGCTGGCCTTTGAGCGCCAAAGCTTATGCAATTCGCCCGGAAGGCCGCCGGCGGCACCGACGACGATGGCGGTATCGGGGACTGTTCGCCAAACGGAGCCAATGACCTGGGCATCGGACGGAAGCTTCTCGTTCCCGGCCGCGGTTGCTACATCCCAAGCCGCATTCCAGTCCTCGACCGCGGAAGCATGGCGATTGCGGACCTGCGACCGCCACTCTCCAAGCTCCTCCGACAGTGCGTCGAGCGCCAGCTTGGCGTCCGCTACCAGTGCGAATGCACCCCGCTTGTGAGCATCGTGAGGCGATACGTTGATCTGGACCAAGGTCGCCCGAGGATTCTCGAAAAGAGTCCAGGAGCCGGTCGTGAAGTCCTGCAGCCTTGTCCCGATCCCGATGACAAGTTCTGCTTCGGCAGCGGCAGCGTTTGCGGCGCTGGAACCCGTGACGCCGATGCTTCCGAGCGACTGCGGATGATCCCACGGCAAGCTGCCCTTGCCGGCTTGGGTCTCGGCAACCGGTATCCCGAATGCGGAAGCGAAGCTCGCCAGCTCGTCGGATGCGATGGAATAGTGGACGCCGCCACCGGCGATCAGCAGCGGTGCCGCCGACTGCCTGATCGCGTCCGCCAGCCGCCTGATATCCTGACGCTCCGGAGCTGCCCGGCGAATGCGCCAGACGCGTCGTTGGAAGAAGCTGTCGGGATAATCGAACGCTTCCGCCTGCACGTCCTGGCAAAAGGCGAGGGTCGCCGGTCCGCAGCTTACCGGATCGAGCATGATTGCAAGCGCACGCGGAAGAGCATCGAGCAGCTGCTCCGGCCTGACAATCCTGTCGAAATAGCGAGAAACGGGACGGAAGCTGTCGTTCGCCGACACCGTGCCGTCGCCGAAATCCTCGACTTGCTGAAGCACCGGATCAGGCCTTCGGCTGGCGTAGACGTCGCCCGGCAAGAATAGCACGGGTAGCCGGTTTACATGGGCGAGCGCGGCGGCCGTGACCATGTTGGTCGCACCGGGTCCGATCGACGACGTGCAGATCATCGCCCGTCGCCGCCGCATCTGCTTGGCGTAAGCAATCGCGGCGTGTGCCATCGCCTGCTCATTATGCGCGCGGTAGGTCGGCAGCAGGTCCTGGACGTCGGTCAGAGCCTCGCCCAGGCCGGCAACATTTCCATGCCCGAAAATTGCCCAGACCCCGGCAAAATAGGGGGCTTCCGCTCCATCCAATTCGACATATTGGTTCGCCAGATAGCGGACGCATGCCTGAGCTGCCGTGAGCCGGATCGTGCTCATTGCCCAGCCCCGCTTTCGGCCCGCGCCGAACGCCACCCCTCTACAAGTGCCGAAAGCCTCGATGCCATCGTGCTTATCGCTTCTTCGTCGTCGATCCGGTCGGATAGCCAGTCCGTCGCGACGTCGTGGAATATGGAGCGTCCGACTGCAAACCCTTTGATCAACGGAAACCGGGCGGCAGCATTGAACGATGCAATGAGATCCGGGATCGGTGCCGAGAGCCCGAGCATCAAAATTCCTCGGCACAGAGGATCTCGATCCTCAATTACGCGAACAATATTGGCCCATGCCGACTGATCGCTGGACGGTTCCAGCTTCCACCAGTCCGGGCGAATGCCGATGTCGTAAAGCCGGTCGAGTGCGCGCGCGGTTGTCTCTTCATCTACCGTCAGATGCGATGGCGGGATGATTTCCAGCAGCAGTTCGTGCCCGGTTCGCCGGCAGGCGGAATAGAGGCGGAGCAACTGTCGTTCCTGTCGTTCCTTCAGTTCCGGCGGATCGTCCGGATGATAGCTCGCCAGGCATTTGACGACATGCGTCAGCGGCCAGCTATTGAGCTCCATGCCTACGTCGTCATCGCCTTCAAATTCCAACGGGCGCGACCGTGGCGTTTCGATTGGCCGTCCGATCCAATAATTACGATCGGCCAACTCCGCTAGGACGCTAAATCCGAACCGATCGTCGATCAGCATTCCGAACCTCGGGTCCCCCCCGGCGACACGGTCCAATGCACTCAGCGCCAGCTGCTTGAACTGGCTGACGCGCTCGTCCGAGCAGCCCAAGTCGCGGATCAGCTCTTCGAACTGGCTGCGATGGTCGATCGCCAGCACTGACAATTCGCCATAATGATTCAGCCGCGTCGTTGCCCAATGCAGGTGCTCCAGGTCGCGATCTTCACGAACCCGGAATGGAATGTCGGTCCGGCCAAGAAAGCTGTCGAGCTCCGCTTTCGTCGGCATTGCCGGAGCGCAGCCGTGGCGGGAAACGACGATCGCGCCGCAGGCATTGGCGAGCCGGCAGCATTCCTCGACGGGTGCGTTGCGAAGCCACCCGGACAGGAAGCCCGCCATGAACGCGTCGCCGGCGCCGAGTACATTGAATACCTCGACGGGGAGGCCCTGGACCAACAATCCATCTTCGACTTCCGACGGAATTTCTCCCAGGAAGGCGACGCAGCCTTCGGCCCCCAGCTTGCAAACCAGTAGCGCATCCGTAGTGCGCCTAACGGCCCGAATTGCACTGATCGTATCGTCGTTCCCGCCAAGGATGCGCATTTCCTCTTCGGTGCCGACGACAAGATCGCAATAGGGCAGGATAGACTGCAGCCGCTCCGAAACCGCGTTCGAAGCGACATAGCGGTTCTCACCAAGGTCTTTCCCGGTGAGCCCCCACAGTACGGGTCGATAGTCGACGTCGAATACCACTTTCCCGCCGCTGCTCTTGGCGAATTCGATTGCTTTCAACGATGCTTCGAACACCGAAACGGTCGACAGGTGCGTCCCGTTGACGAGAACGGCTCCGGCGCACGTTACAAGCCGTTCGTCGATGTCACCGATATCGATCGCCATGTCCGCGCAGTTTTCCCGGTAGAAGATCAGCGGGAACTGCTCCCGGTCTCGAATGCCCAGGATGACGAGCGCGGTCAGCCTTTCGGGGTCAGCGCCAACGGCACTGACGTCGACGCCTTCGCGTACAAGCTGCTCGGTAATGAAGCGCCCCATGTGGTCGGCACCGACACGGGTGATGAGCGCGCTCTTCAGTCCAAGCCTGGCCACGCCGATTGCCGTGTTGGTCGGGCTTCCGCCAACATATTTGGCGAACGAGCCCATGTCCTCAAGCCGTCCTCCGGCTTGCTGCCCGTAAAGGTCGACGCTCGATCGGCCAATGGCAACCAGGTCCAGCGATTTGGTCAAAGTCGTCAGACGCCCCTATCTGCTCCTTTGAAACAACTATTCCAACATTGGAATTTCCGCAATGAGCATTTCACTTTTTGCGGGCAACCTTTCGGCTGCCCTCGGCTTCGAACGCAAATCCGATCACAACCGCCTGCGCCAGGCACATCGAGGCAGCAAGCGACCGAAAGCTGCGGACTTCTGAATCATGCACTTGGAGGGCGATGTCGGCCGCCTTGGCGATCGGGCTAACGCGGCTATCGCTAATCGAAAGGATCTTCGCGCCATTGCGCGTCGCAATCTCGGTCAGCTCGACCGTCTCCGGCGCATAAGGATGGAAGCTGACGGCGATTAGAAGGTCCCTGTCATCGATCGTGTTGGCCTGTGGCCGGGCTAGGCCTCCGACGCCGTCGATGAATTGGACATGCTTGCCGAGCTGCTGAAGCGAGTAGGCCAGATAGGCGGAAATCGGAAAGGCGCGCCGGAACCCCGCGACATGGACCACGGCCGCGTTTGCGATGAGGTCGACCGCACCGCGCATTTCCTTCTCGCTGACCGTCTCGCTGAGGTTCTGGAGTGCGAGAATATTTCCTTCGACGAATTCGGTCAGGAGGCCTTCGCCCGCCGCGGTCCGGCTGACCGACTCGCTGAAACGGCGGACGCGCTCCCCATAACCAATGGCGTTGTTGGCCGAGAGCAGGCCGTCGCGGAACAGCCGTTGCATCTGGCTGGCGCCGGAAAAACCGAACGCCTGGGCGAAACGGACGATTGCAGAAGGTTGCACGCCGCAGCGCTCCGCGATCACCGCAAGCGTTTCGAGCGCGAGCTCATTTGGCTCGTCCAGGACATAGCGCGCGACTTGCTTCAGGCGCTTGCTAAGCCCGTCATAGTCTTTCAGCAGCAGAGTTCGGAACTCTTCCGCGGTTGCAGGCGGCTTGCGGATCTTGTTTCCCATTTTCCCTCGCTAGCGTTCTGGAATATTCATTCTCACCGTGGAAATCAAAAGCCATTTACGGCAATTCCAAAATTGGTATTTGTGGGAACAATCATTCCAACTCAGGCGACGGGCTAATGAAGGTACATAATGTGGCACTGGTCGGCGCCGGGCGCATGGGCGGACTCCATGCGCGTAATCTCGCCGCCAGTCCGCGCTTTCGGTTAGCGGCGATTGCCGACCACAGCGGGGAATTGGCCGGCAGCCTCGCCGACGAGCTGGGTTCGACAGCCGCAACCTATGAAGAGATTCTCGGCGACGATAGCATTGTGGCAGTGGTGGTCGCGAGTTCGACCAGCTCGCACCTCGAAAATGTTCTTCTCGCTGTGGGCGCTGGGAAATCCGTATTCTGCGAGAAACCGCTTTCGCTTGACGCCGATGCGTTGGCTGAGGCGCTGCCCCAGATTGAGCAATCTTCGAGACCAGTCTTCATCGCTTTCAATCGCCGCTTCGATCCGCATCTCACGGCCCTGAAGGCGCAATTTTCGGCCGGCTCGATCGGAAATCTCGAGACGCTTCACATCATCAACCACGACCCGGCGTCGCCACGGCTAGATTTCATTCCGCGAAGCGGTGGGTTGTTCAAGGATTTCACCATCCACGACTTCGACACGGCCCGGTGGCTCGTCGGGGAAGAATTCGTGGAACTCTACGCGGCGGGCGCCTGTCTAATCGATCCCAAGATCGGAGAGCTTGGCGACATCGATACCGCGAAGCTGATTCTAAGGAGCGCAAGCGGGGTGCTCTGCCTGATCAGCAACAGCCGGCGGACCGGCTATGGCTACGACCAGAGAGTCGAGCTGTTCGGGTCGAAAGGCGCCCTGCGCGTCGGCAATGTCGCCGGTTCCACGGTTTCGACATTTGATGAAGGCGGGGGGCATGGAGCGGCGTTCCCCTATTCCTTCGCCGAACGCTACGCCGAGGCGTATCGCGCCGAGCTCGATCATTTCGCTGATGTCCTGGACGGTGGCGCCGCGCCGTCGACAGGGCCGCGCGACACGCTTCGCGCACTGCACCTTGCGGACGCCGCGGAACGATCGTTCAGGGCCGGGGCTCCTGTCATGCTCCAGGGGGATTGAGCAGTGCATAATATCGCCGTCATCGGTGCCGGCCGCATCGGACGCATCCATGCTTCCAACGCCAAGACCGATCCGCGGATCGATCTCAAATATGTCGTGGATCCGATCGCCAGCTCGGCCGACGATCTGGCATCTTCGACGGGCGCTAAGGTTGCAGGCCTCGGAGAGGTGCTCGCAGACCCGGATGTGAGCGGCGTGGTCGTCGCCAGTTCGACGGACACCCACCTCGAATTCAGCGTGGCCGCCACAGCCGCGGGCAAGGCGGTATTTTGCGAAAAGCCGATCGATCTCGACCTGTCCAAGGCACGCGCCGCTGCCACCGCACTCGGCAGCGACGACGCCAGGCTGTTCCTGGGCTTCAATCGCCGCTTCGATCATAATTTCCGGCAGCTGCGCGATCGCATCCACTCCGGCGAAATGGGCGCATTGGAAACGTTGCACATCATCAGTCACGACCCGTCGCCGCCACCGATCGACTACGTCCGCGTGTCGGGAGGGATGTTCAAGGACATGACCATCCATGACTTCGACATGGCCAGATGGCTGCTGGGCGAAGATCCCGTAGAGGTCTATGCGGCAGCGACATCCGTCGTGGACCCGGCGATCGGCGAGGCCGGCGATGTGGATACGGCGAAAATTCTGCTTCGAACGCAAAGCGGCAAGATCTGCGTCATCAGCAACAGTCGCAGAAGCGGTTATGGCTATGATCAACGGATCGAGGCTTTCTGCGCCAAGGGGCTGCTGCGCGCCGGCAATGTGCTGTCTTCCACCGTCGAGGTCTGGGGCGAGTTCGGCTCGCAGACCGACGCGCTGCAGAACTTCTTCCTCGACCGGTATGCCGGCGCCTACCGGTCGGAGATGTCCCATTTCGCGGACATATTGGACGGCGCGACACCGGCGGTCGGATACCAGGACGGCATTTCCGCCCTCGCTATCGCCGAAGCGGCCATGGAAAGCCATTTGGGATCGAAGGCCGTCGCCATCCGCTATTAATCGGCGAGCCGTGCGGGCGAGCTAGGCCGAAACCGATCCGCTCATCAGCGCCTGCAATTCATCGGCCGTCACTTCACTCTTCGCCCGGCTGTCCAATGTTCGCCCCCGGTTGAGGACCGTGAATCGGTCTCCGACCTGAAGCGCGTGGCGTACATTGTGAGTGATGAAGACGACGCCCAGCCCCCGCGATCGAACCTCGTCTATGCATTTGAGGACCATCGCGGTCTGGGTGACACCTAGAGCTGACGTGGGCTCGTCGAGTATTAGGACCCGGGCGCCGAAATAGACCGCCCTGGCGATCGCAACGCATTGCCGTTCCCCGCCTGAAAGCGTGCCCACGGGCCGGCCGGGATCCCGAAGCGTGATCCCCATCCGTTTCATTTCATCGCGCGTGACATCCGCCGCCCGGTCGCCATCGAGCATTCGTATTGGGCCAAGGCGTTTGATCGGTTCACGACCGAGGAAGAAATTGCGGGCGACCGACATCAGCGGAATCATCGCGAGGTCCTGGAACACGGTAGCAATACCGCGGTCGAGCGCGTCACGGGGATCCCGGAATAAGGCTGGCTCGCCGTCGACAAACAGCCCGCCTTCGGACGGCTGGTGCACCCCGGACAATATCTTGATCAAGGTTGACTTGCCGGCGCCATTGTCGCCGAGCAGGCAGTGAACCTCGCCCGGTCCGACATCGAACGACACCCCGGAAAGCGCAATGACGGAGCCAAAGCGCTTGGCGACGTCGCGGGCGGAAATAAGCGGCCCGGAGCTCACGATCTTTCTCCGGCCACGCGCTTGCGGACGTAATTGTTGAACAGCACCGCCATCAGCAGCATCGCACCGAGGAAGACCTGGTACCAATCCTGGTCGATGCGGGTGTAGGTGAGGCCGATTACGACCATTCCGAATATGATCGCGCCAAAGAAAGCGCCCACGACCGATCCGAATCCCCCGGTAAGCAGGCAGCCGCCGATCACTGCGGCGATGATCGCTTCAAACTCCTTCTGAAAGCCGCGCCGCGCATCCGTCGAGCCGGAATCCAATACCGTAAGTATGGCTACAAGCGCCGCGCAGCAGGCCGTGACGATGAACAAAATGGCCTTGACGTCTGCAACCGGCACACCGGAGTTGCGCGCGGCTTCAGCGTCGCCGCCCGATGCCAATATCCAGTTCCCAAACCGAGTTCGGGCAAGGACGAAGGCGCCGATCGCCGCCACCGCCGCGAACCACAATAGCTCGATGGGAATTCCGGATACGTCGCCCGTAAACAGCGGAAGAAGCGAGCTGCCGGTCACGGACTCGCGAATGCCCCGCAACTGGGTCGAACCGCCGGTTGCCCATTTGAGGCCGACCAAACTTAAGCCCCGCAACATGAACAGCAGCGCGAGCGTGACGATGAAGGACGGCAGGCCCGTCTTCAACACGATCTGGGCATTGAGGGCACCGATGGAGATGGCGAAGGCAAAGGTGAGCAGGATGGCGACTGCAAGTGGCGCCTGCCATACGACCAGGATGGCTCCGAAGACGAAGCCGGCGAATGCCACCATCGACCCGATCGAAAGATCGAACTCACCGGAGATCATCAGAAGTGCGGCGCCAACCGCAAGGATGCCCAGCTGAGCGGCCGGGCTCATCACGTTCATCAGGCCCGCCGCCGTGAACATCGCTGGATCGGCGGTGAAAAGGAAGAAGAGGGTGACGACGAGAAGTCCGCCGACTGCTCCCAGCTCTGGTCGTTTGACCAGCTCAAGAAAGCGTTGTGCTGGCGGTGGCTGAGCCTCGGGCTCTTCTGCGCCGCCCATCAACGGATCGCCTGCTTGGAAAGCTCCAGCACCTTGGGTGCATCCGCGCGAGTGACGAAGCGCGGGCCGCTTTCGATCAGCCGGTTGGCCGGCATCAGGCCGTAGCGGACGTTGTTGGTAAGCAGCACGGTGCTCAGATAGCCCTGGAGAAAGGCTTGCGGGTCAACTGCGAACGTGGCCTCTCCGCGACCGAGCGCTTCAAGAAAGCCGGGCGAAAGGTCGAACGACGCGATCTTGACGGGTCGTTGCGCCTCCCGCACCGCCTCGACTGCAGGATCCCCGGCCAGCGGAGCGCTAAGCGTGACAAGCGCATCGATCGCTCGATCCCCTGCCAGTACCGCAGCGATTTTCGATCTGATTTCCTGATACTCGTTGGATGTCGGGAGGACAGAGACAGGGCCGGCAAAACCGTCCTTCACTCCCCTGCAGCGAGCATCAAGAGCAGTGTTGCCGACTTCATGATTGACGCAGGCGACTTTCCTGGCCCCCACCTGCTTCAACCGCTCGCCAACGCGCTTCCCGGTCTCATATTCGTCCTGGCCGATATGGATCAAGGACCCAAGTCCAGCTGCTACGTCGGATCCGGAATTGATCGATACGACTGGAATCCCTGATTGCACTGCCGCACGGATGGAAGGTCCAAGCGCCTCGGCGTCCGGGATGGTGACAATAATACCCGCCGGATGCTGATTTGTGGCCGACTGGATGAGTTCGGCCATGCGAATCATGTCGAATGTCTCCGGAGCCCGATATTCGAGCCCGACCCCCATTTGCCGGGCCGCTTCTTCGGCTCCGTTCCGGACGATATTCCAATAGGGATCCGCAGCTTGCCCATGAGAGATCATCACGATCCGTTCGTTACCCGAACCGTCGTCATGACTTGCCGTCGGCGACGCACTTTTGAATGCAGTAATGCCGAGCATCACGCCAAGTATTAATGCGACGCACGCTGCCCAGAGGAGTTTGAGCTCTGGTGACATTCTCGTCCTCCTTGGCCGCCATGCGCCCGCGCCCAACCGTGCCGACTTCAGGCTGCCTCCGCAATAGGTGTCGAAAGGCGCGAACTCGCAGCTAATGACAGTAATGGGTCGAAACCTGCCATTGGCCTGCAACATGAACCAACGGCAGCATTAGGGAATCCGCGCAAACCAGCTGGACGCCCAATTTGGGCGCAAAGCTGCCATAAACGGACAGTCTGCAAACGGCCAAATGAGGCCGGCGCCCGTACGAGATGAGCGCCGGCCGGGTAGTCACACTTCGGTGGCCTCAGCCAAGCTGAGCGCGTCTTCAACCTCCACTCCCAGATACCGGACAGTGGTCTCGATCTTCGAGTGCCCAAGCAGAATCTGCACTGCTCGCAGATTGCCGGTTTGCTTGTAGATCAGAGCAGCCTTGGTCCGTCGAAGCGAGTGGGTTCCGTAGTCTTCCTTCCGAAGCCCAATGCCACTGACCCACTCTTCAACCAGCCTCGAGTATTGGCGCGTACTCAGATGATCGAGGCGATCGACGCGGCTCGGGAAGACGTAGTTTTCCAGCGAGCCGCCACGCCGTTCCAGCCATGCGAGTAAGCTTGCACGGACGGGTTCGAGCAGCTCGAACTGAACCGGCCGTTTCGTCTTCTGCTGGATGACCATAGCGCGATTTCGAACGCGACCGCCCGATACGAGATCACCGATGCGGACCTTCACCAGATCGCAGCCGCGAAGTTTGCTATCGATCGCTAGGTCGAAGAGCGCCCGGTCTCGCAGTCGATGCTCCCGATCGAGCATGAAGCGGATCTCCCAGATCTCCTTGGGTTTGAGCGGCCGCTTGGCTCCAAGCTTCTTTCCCGCGTTCCACGCTGGTCCTTGCTCAACTGGGTCGTATGACGAGTGTCCCATCGTCGTTCTCCGTTGGCCGGAATTGGCCTGCGGAAAAACGAGCTGCACGACCACATCTGGCCGCTTTCGACTCAAAGCGGACATTAGGAGGCTGGGTCAGGGAACTGGCTACCTGATATTGTCTGCCAGCCCCTCGAGGAGGCCGACCTTTTCCAGGGTCGCGAGAAATTCCGCGACTTCCTCAACCGGAACCGAAGCGATGGTTGCGGACAGGAAGTCCCGGATATCCTGGACATTGCGGGTCCCGTCGACCAGGTTTAACGCCTCGTAGGCGAAGCTTGCCGTGTCGCCCGGACCTTCCCGGTCGAGCAGGGCAGGCCGCGGCAGGCCCTTCCCTTGTAGCTGGTCGTCCAGCCATGAGTAGCCGAAGCCAGTCATCGGGCCCTTCGGACTGGCTTTTCGCCGGTAGATCAAAGCCCCCGACCCTTGCGCAGCCGCCGCCGGAGCGATGGCCGCTCCGGCCATCCCGGTGCCATTTGCCGGTTGAAGTCCAAATCGCGATAGCGACTGCGCTTCGGAGACGTCAGCATTTTGAGAGTAACGCTCGACCAGGGCGGCGTCCGCAGGCGCCATGGCAGCTGTCTTGCGCAGTTCGGCGGCGTGGCGATCCAGCCGTTCCGCATGCATCATCCGATCAAGCAAGGGGACGTCGTTCTGGCCGAGGTTAGCAAGATACCATCCGGCACTAGCGCCGATGAAGATCGCTCGTTTGAGTTTGGTCGGGTCGAGATTCTCGGGAACGTCTCGCTGGGTGTGGATGAAGCGATCCGGCCAGTCGGCCAAGTAGATGACCGGGATGCGCCAACTGCTCTCGGCCCAGACGGTATGATCGCTGCCTTCGGTAAAGCCGCCGACTTTCGCCTGCAGTGGCCGCTTGCTTCCCTCGGAATCGAGCAGGGGCCAGTCGGCAGCGCCGGTATCCGCGTAGGCCAGCGACTGGCCGTTGACCCACCTGGCGATCGCAAAGGCTACGTCGTCCACAAAGCTCGGGAGGCTGGGAGGCGAGCCTTCGACACGGAGGATCGACTTTGTCTTTTCCGTATCGCCCCCGATCATGTCGAGGTGGATCGTGGCGAGCGTACGGCTGGCAAACTCAGGCCGCGCATTGAGCAACGAGATCGTGCATTCCACCTCGCATGGCCAGATGAAGCGGATCGTCCGTTCCGGCTTGGGTAACTTCCCTTCTGCAATCAGGCGGTTCAGGACCCGGGCGATTTCCAGTTCACCGGCACAGCCGCTGGCATTGTCGTTGGCGCCCGGCGATGGATGATCGAGGTGGCAGGAAAAGACGATCTCGTGCGCGCGGTCCTTGCCGGGAATGACAGCGGTGGGAATGAGATAGGATCCCGGCGACCTCCCAGCCTCGACGCGGGCACGCAGCCGTACCTGCTGTCCGTGGCGGAGGCGTTCCTGCCATTCATGCGCACGGGCCGGCGACACCATGAATGCGAAAGCCGGGTTCTCCCAAGTGTCGAGGTGTCCCCAGCGGATGAGGCTCTTATCTTCACCCCACCAGCCCTGTTTCTGGTTCTGGGCCCACGAGACGATTCCGGCAGCGCCATATCTATTTACCGCCAATCCGGCCACCGCTTCAGGCTGGGCCGAGACCAGGACCAGCTTTCCGCGAACGCTCTTGCCCGCATAATCCGCCTCGGTCGTACCCGTGCCGACGTCGACCAGGTCGCCACTGGCACTTCCGCTGATGCTGTCCTGGGCCAGGGTGATCGGCTGATCATTCCACGAGGCAATCCGCTCCGCGTCGGCCCAGGCGTCGCCGTTGCGACGTTGTTCCCAAAGCTCGGCAAAGCTGGCGTTCCATGCAGGCCGCGCGCGCTGCGTTCCGTAGAAGGTCTTACCGTCGGCTGGCAGGGCGATGATTTCGACCTCTTCCAGACCGTAGCCGCGAAGCCGGTCGCGGATTAGCTCGGCGGCTTGGCGATAGCCTTCGGACCCGCGCATTCGGTGACGGAGTGACAGGGACTGAACGGTCCGCTTGGCAGCCGTCCCCGAAGCTTCGGATGAGATCATCGATGCGGAAGCGGCGTCGATTAGCGGAGGCCGTTGCCGAGCAGTTGCAGGTGCCGCCATCAACGATCCAGCAAGCAGAAGCAGTTGGCGCAGCATCGACCTATCCCCCCAGTTCGCCACAACGTTAGGCTGAGCCCGGAGCGATGGCCAGCAATGTCCGCTTTCGACCCATTCCTGCCATTAGCGTTGCCAGATTGGGGCGGCAGACTGCCGCTAGCGTGGACCCAATGGGTTGGGTCGATTGAGTGATGCCCTTCAGCCTTGACCCGACACTGGGACGCGGTCGCCACCGATGAGAAGGTCGATCAACTTCTTGACGGATTCGATCAGTTCACTGTCAGTTCGATCAACGATCGCCGTATTCGCCATCATGCCGACAGCAAAAATCCTCAGGATCTCTGCCGCCTGGGTGGCATCTTTTGGTGATGGCCCTTCGGACGCTGAAGCAAGTCGCCGGAGGGCCATGGCAATCGACTGATCGAGGTCCCGCAGATTCGTTTGGAAGGTCGACCGGAGCTCAGGATGGGACAGGCTGTAGGTCCAGGCTTCCAATTCAAACCTGGAAGCTGAAACGTCTCCGTCGTGTTGAAAAGGCATAAGTCGACCAATCAGCTCATCGACCGTTTCAACCTGCGGAGAACTGCGGATTAGCTCGCCCTGCTCTCGTGCAATGGCGAGAATCAGATCGTCCTTGGACTCGAAATAGCCGTAGAAGTTGCCCTTGCTCACACCGGCTTCGGCGCAAATTTGATCCACCGACACATTGATCCCATCGCGATTGAAAGCGCAGTGAGCTGCTTTCAATATCTGCATGCGGCGCTTGGCAGCCGTCTCCGGGCGAATTTTGGGCATCGCCCTATGCTTAGAGGGCCGAGCGTTCCTTGCAATCCGCCGATTGACAAAATGACTAGTTAGTTCATTTTGTGATTCTGACAGGGGAGGGATTGCATGCAGAAGCCAACCGTTTCGTCCGTGGCAAGATTCATGGGGCGGTCGATCTTTTTGGGATCGATGGCAGCTTCGGCAGCATTTGCGCAGGATGCGCCAGCGACCGCCGAAGTTGAAAATGCCGATATCGTTGTGACCGCCACAAAGAGGGCGGAACCGGTTCGCGACATTTCCGCTTCGGTGACAGCTTTCGACGAGGCGTCGCTCGAGAACATCGGTGCTCGCAGCTTTGTAGATTATCTGACGCGGACGCCCGGCGTCGTCTTCAACCAGACGGTACCCGGCAACTCCACGGCCATCATCCGCGGCGTGGCCACCACCACCGGAATTGCGCAGGCTCAGGGCACGACGGGCTATTTCATCAACGACGTTCCCATGACCGAACCGTTCTACTCGGGCGGAATACCGGACCTCGATACGTTCGATGTCGATAATGTCGCGGTTCTGCGTGGCCCACAGGGTACGTTGTTCGGATCTGCTTCCCTCGGCGGTGCAATCAACTACCAGGCCCGCCGGCCCGACCTCAACTCAGTCGACGTACACGTTCGCGGCACTCTTGAGACGGTGGCCCACGGCGACGAAGGCTACTCGGCCAATGCAATGGTCAATGTGCCGATTGTGAATGACGCGTTGGCAGTGCGGGGTGTGCTTAGCCATCGCAGCATTGCTGGATTTGTCGACAACATCGGAACCGATGATGACAATTCAAATCGGACAACCATCAACGGTGGGCGAGTCCAGGTTACGATGAAGCCAGCGGATGGCACAGACCTGAATTATCTCTTCCTGCGTCAGGTCGAAAAGACGCGTGATGCCGGGGGCGTCGAGCCTGAACTGGGCACCTTCGAAAAGAGCACGCTAATCGCGGAGCCGTTCCGCTACGAAACCAACATTCACAACCTGAGGCTCGACCAGGACCTTGGGTTTGCGACGCTCATCGCAACTGCAACCCATCGGAAGAAGGAATTCTCGGGAACGCAGGATTTCTCTACCTTTGCCGGCGGTGCCCTATTGGACTTTGCACCAATCGCGTTTCTTGAGCCCGGAAAGATCAAAGGCGACTCGTTTGAAGTGCGCCTCGCATCACCCGTGGGAGAGCGGTTCGAGTATATTGTCGGCCTGTTCCACGATCGAACCTCTGAAAAGATCAGCAATGTGCTCGATGCTCCAGCTGCGGCCGGCGTCTTCGGGTCTTCTGTGCTGCTGGAAGCGCTGGTCGACATTGATGCAAAAGAAAGCGCCGTGTTCGGCGAAGGCAGTTTCCGGGTCTCGGATGCGTTCAAGATCACGGCTGGCGGACGATTGTTCCACACGGAGCTGGACTCCACCACCACCACTGGAGCTGGCCCATTCACCGGGCCGGTAACGACCGTTGAAGAGGGCGGTTCAAGCGAAACCGGATTTTCACCCAAGCTCGCGCTGACCTGGACGCCAAACGATGATGTGATGGTCTATGGCCTTGTATCGAAGGGCTTCCGCTTTGGTGGACCCAACATCGCCAACGACCCAGTCTTTGAAATTCCGAGCCAGTTCGATTCCGACTCTCTCTGGAATTATGAGCTTGGAACCCGCCTTACCCTGGCAGATGGCAAGCTCCTCCTGGACGGCACAATCTACTGGGTGAACTGGTCGGACATCCAGGTCACGCAAAGAAGCCCGAGCGGGTTCACCTACACGGCAAATGCCGGCAAGGCTCGGAATCGGGGTTTCGAAGCCGGGCTAACTTGGCGGCCGATCCGCGATCTCACAGTGCAAAGCTCTGTCACCTATCTAGATGGTGAACTGAGGCGCGATTTCGTCACCGGCGCCGTCGTCATCCCGGAGGGAACCACTCTTCCTGGAGCTTCCAAATGGCAGACCGCGACTTCCATTTCGTACAATGCCCGCCAAGCCAAATACGCACCACTCTTGTCGCTGAGCCATCGCTACGTCTCAAAGGCGCCGGGCGAACTTACTCCATCGCCTCAGACGCAGGGCGGGTATAATCTGTTTGATGCGCGAGCTGGTGCGACACTTGGCCATTTCGAGGCCACCCTGTTCCTTGAAAATATCGGAGACGTTCGTGGCATCTCGCAAGCCACCTTGGGTCTCGTGCGTGGGCCGATCGACTATTACGTCCGGCCGCGCACCTTCGGTCTGACGCTGGATTATCGCCTCTAATGAGAAGCGCGGTAATAGCCGCATTCGCGGCACTGCTTTTTGCTGCGCCGGCTTCTGCAAAGGACACCGCCTGCACGTCCGCAGCGATCGGCGGCGACAGCTACTGCCAGCTGAAGTCCGTCCGGCTTCACTACATCGACCATGGCGGTCAGGGTCCGGTCGTGATCTTGTTGGCGGGCTTGGGAAGCTCGGCCCATGTCTTCGATGAATTCGGACCGCTGCTGCGACAGGGGCACCGTGTTATCGCCGTCACGCGTCGTGGCTATGGCCAATCCAGCGATGCATCGAATGGTGACTATTCGAACGGGGCCTTAGTCGGCGACCTGCTCGAACTGATGGATCACCTGGGGATCCAGCGAGCCTCATTCGTTGGCCACAGCCTTGCCGGCGGCGAGCTAGCGACGCTTGGATCAAAGCACCCTGAGCGCGTCGATCGCTTGGTCTACATCGACGCCGCCTATGATCGTTCGGAAGTGCCATCGTTGATGGCTGCCCTGCCTCCGTCAGCATCGCCTTCGCCAACCGCACTCGCCACCGTCGCTTCATTTGCCGAATGGCGTCAGCAGGCGCTCGGAGTTCGCAGTAAGGCGGTCGTTGCTGATGTCGCTGCAACCATGCAGCAGGGACCCAAGAGCGTCGCTCCGAGGACGGATCAGAAAACAGCGGGTGCGGCTTTGGCCGGAGATATTGCCGCCAAGGCCAAGTGGGAGGAGATCGCCGCCCCTTCGCTTGCCTTCTACACTTCCAAGGACGTGGCAGAGCAGGTTCCACCCGAAGCGAGCGCCGAACAGCGGCAGGCGTTCATCGATTACTCTGTAAAGGCACTGCGACCGTGGATGCTTCGCCAGCAAGCCGAATTCCTGTCACGCCGGCAGTGCGGAGCGGCGTTGGAAGTGCCTCGGAGCACACATCACCTATTTCTCGAGCGCCCCGCATGGTTGGCAGCAAACATCCTGGCATTTCTTGCCAGCACCAAGCCATGCGAAAGCGTTTTCAAAACTGTTGATCCGGTGCGCTAGCCGCCGCCTTTCTAGTGGCAGCTTTCCACCCACTGCGGTCATTGGGGATTGCCGGGATGCAGGTGGCGTTTCAGCAAAAGCTCACATCTTGCTCATGACGTTGCCTTGCCGCTCATGCACGATGTGTCCTCAACAACCGGAGACGCACGGATGTGGGGCAAGTCGGCGCGAATCGCCTATCGCCTAGGTGTCGGAGCAGCGCTGGCGGCTTCCATCCTGCAGGTCTGGATGAACCTTGCGGTGGGCATCGTCGGCAGCAACGACAATCCGGTCAACCAGGGCTTCTTCGGCGTCGTCGCGACAGCGGCGGCGTGCGCCTTCGTCGCCCAACTCCGGCCCGACGGCATGGCGCGTGCCATGTTTGCGGTCGCCGGCGTGCAGCTGCTGTTGGCCATAGCCGTAGCCACCGCGCCCTCGACCGCGTCGGATCCGATGGGTGCAACAGGTGTCCTGAAGCTAAGCGGCTTCTTCGTGCTGCTCTGGCTGATCGCCGCCGCCCTCTTCCACCGAAGCGCGCGGTCGGAGGCGGCAAGTGCGGACCTTTTGCGCGAACTGCCCTAATGGCTGCTTTCCACCCATTCCGGCCATCGGACAGGAACAAGCGGACGCCAGCAAAATCCCGCTGTTGGACCGTTCGGGAGTAGTTCCGAAATTCTTTTTGGAGCGTTCAAAGGATTTGCCGGGCTGTCGCGTCTTAGGATCGGGCGGCAGCTATTCGCCTGCGGAGGAGTTTCCCATGAACATTCGGAAGTATTGCGTAATATTTGCCGCAGCGGCCGCGATTGGCCACGCTTCGCTGGCCTTGGCCCAACAGGCTCCGACAGCCAGCATTTCGGAAATGGCGAGCACGCCGTTGGTTCGCGTGAACATCGGGGAATCGTTGAGAACTCCTCCAGACGAGGCGAGCATGACGGTTGGCACGCAGGCCAAAGCGTCGACGGCAACCGAAGCGGTCGCGGCCAATAAGGTAAAGACTGAAAAGCTACTTGCGACCATTCGCGCTGCAGGCATTCGCGAGCGCGACATCCAGACTCAGGGCATTCAATTGCAACCGGACTATCGCTGGGACAACGAACCCGGTGGGCGTGGACGGCAGACTCTGATCGGTTACGTCGCGAGCAATTCGGTGCAGATCAAAACGCGCAACATCGACACGCTAACGTCCTTACTTGATGCGCTCACGACGGCCGGGGCCGATACTGTCTACGGACCAAATTTCGCAATTGCCGATCCCGGTCCGCTGCGTCGTGAGGCCCGTGTTCGTGCCATGGCGCGGGGCCAGGCAGAGGCGTTGGAATATGCACGCAACAACGATTACTCCAGCGTTCGGCTTCTGTCGGTCGAGGAAGGTGTTTCCTATCGAGGTATCGAAGTGATTGTCACCGGATCGCGGGTAAGCAACGCCTCGGCGCCTCCACCGCCGCCTCCACCGCCAGCACCTGAGCGCGATGGCGGCATTGTGGCTCCAGGTCAGTTGGAAACCGGCGTAACCCTAAACCTGCTCTACCGGATGGAACGCTAGGGCCGCGTGGTTGGTGAATTGATCTTGCGCCGACATTGTCCGCTATGGGTGGAAAGCGGACATTGCACTTCGCATTGATTCAGAATCTTTCAACAACTTGGCTTCCAGGATGCTCGAATGGAAAGTCCAGAGCCAAAAGAGGCCAATCAGGTCCGCTAGTTGCTGAGCGTCCAGTCTAAGTAGGAAACGGGCATCTCTTAGCTCCTGTCCGTCTCCATGTGCAGCCGATGTTTCGCTGCGGCGAGCATTTCCCGGAAGCGAGGAACATCGCGGATCGGATCGAAGTCTGGATCGGCGTCGAGGTGCCGCAGCTGCATCTTGCTGTCCACCCTGTCGAAATACGGGCCGAGAATTTCCAGGGCCGCCTCGCGATCTTCTATTGCGGTCACGAAGGCGCAGGCGAGGTTGTACCTCATCGCCTGATTGTCGGGATCTACGAGTAGAGCTCGTCGCGCCCAGTCGCGCGCGCGGTCACGCTCACCAAGATATGCCAGCGCGCTGCTCCCCCACGCCAGCTCCACGGCGTGCGACGGGTCATAAGCGATAGCACGCTCCGCGCGCCGAACGCACATGCTGGCTGCCTCTCGGAGCTTCTCGTCGTTTCCAAGCGCTTGGTAGCAGCTCATTAGCATGCCAGCGCTCGACGTATCGGTTTCCATCATCGATGCCGCCTTTTCGAAGAACGGAATCGCTTCGCTGTGACGGCCGTGCCGGTACAAGAATGCCGCCATTTCGCGATTGGCTTCCCAGGATTCAGGTGCAAGCTCGAGTGCTGAGCGGATGTGCCGCTCCGCTTCCCTGGATAGCCCTTCGTCCTCGAGATACCGGCCTTTGACGCAATGCGCCTCTGGTAAGTTGGGATTGAGCGCAAGCGCGCGCTCCGCCGCCGGCAAGGCGTCATCCTCGGTACCATGCCAAAATCTAAGGAGCGCCTGGGCCAATGCCATCAGCGCCCACGCCTGGGCGTAGTTCGGATCCAGCGTTGTTGCCTCACGGCATAGCCGGACGATCAACCGGTGGCGCGCAGGGTCAGTGAACCCTCCGGTAACCCACTGCTGTCTCGCCATAAGATAAAGGCTGTAGGCGTCGACGTTTGCCGTCCCACGATCTTCGATCGCCTCTCTTTCCTGTGGAAGGAGCCGAAGCTGCAGCGCGTCGACAATCGCCTTGGACATTTCGTCCTGAATTTCGAAAACGTCGGTAAGGTCCCGGTCGAAGCGATCGGCCCACAGATGCTTGCCCGTCAACCCATCGATCAGCTGGGCATTAATTCGAATACGATTGCCCGCCTTGCGCACGCTGCCTTCAAGGACGTGAGTGACCTTGAGCAACTTGGCCACCTCCTTTACATCCGGATTTTGACCCTTGAAGCCGAACGCCGTGTTGCGCGCGACGACATCGAGCGCGGAAATTTTCGACAAGTCCGTCGTGATGTCCTCGCTGATCCCGTCGCTGAAATATTCCTGCTCGGGATCGCCGCTCATGTTAGAGAAGGGCAGAACGCAAATCGACAATTTGGACTGCGCCATTCCCACAGCAGGCTGGGTGGAAAGTCCGGCATGCTCGGTTACGCAGATGCGTCCGATCGCATCCAATACTCTGTCGAGCTCTGCCGGACGGCCATTACCGTTCCAGAAGCCCAAGTCGATCGAATGAAACTGACGAAAGCCGAGTGGCGGCTTGGCAGAT
Organism: Sphingomonas caseinilytica; assembly: GCF_023516455.1. Taxonomy (GTDB): domain Bacteria; phylum Pseudomonadota; class Alphaproteobacteria; order Sphingomonadales; family Sphingomonadaceae; genus Sphingomicrobium; species Sphingomicrobium caseinilyticum. The sequence continues at coordinate 43,293 of NZ_JAMGBA010000003.1, forward strand.
CGGATCGCGACGGGAACCAGACGGTCGGAGTCACGACCCTCCGCCGCTTCGTCCTGGACCCAGGCTGACTCAACCGACGCTGCGGACCAGAGCACGACGACCGCTTCCGCATTCTTCAGGGCGCGGTCTATTTCCTTTGCAAAACGCGAGCCGCCATGAAGGCGGTCATCCCACCAGACGTCATGGCCGGCTTGGGCAATGAGATCCGCGAGCCGCCTTGCTGCATCCGCGTCATCTCGAGCATAGCTCAAAAAGATCCGTGACACGGTTCCTCCCGCTCGGCTGATGTAGTTTGCGCTGATCGACCGCGACGTTCAAGCGGGACGACAAGAATGAAACTGACTACCGGTGCTTGCGCCTAGCTGCCTAATTTGCGGGGGCGGCCGGACTGGATTGATAATCGGGCGATCGGCCATTCATTGTAGTGAAGTTCTGCAAGGCCGATTTGGCACGCTCGCGGTCGATCACCAGCGCCGCTGTCTGTGTAATCAGGTTCACCAGCATGAGGTCGCGGGCGGTCGGTTCGCGCGGCTCGCGATGATACATGCCGAAAGTGCCTAAGACCTTGCGTCCGCACGTAAGGATGGGGATCGACCAGCAAGCGCGAAGACCGTACGCAAGCGGTAGGTGCTTGAAATCCGCCCAGAGCGGGTCTGTTTCGATGTCGGAAACGAATACGGCCGCACCGAGATATGCCGCGGTGCCGCACGAACCCCTGCAGTCGCCGATCGCCGCACCGTCTAATATGGCGCTGTATTCGGGAGGCAGACTGGGTGCTGCGCCGACGCGCAGGTGCACTTCGTCTGGGTCCAGCAGCAGGATAGAGCCAAGAACGCCTGTGCACGAGGTCGATTCGACCATGCGAATGAGCTCAGAAAGTGTCGATTCGAGCGGAGCGTCGGCAATCGCCAATTCCAAGACTTTATTGTGCGCCATTCGAAGCGTGTCGTTCCGCGGATCCTCGGTAAAATTGCTTCCGTGGATGAAAATGCTTGGTGCCTGACCCTCTGACGAGGCCAATGGCTGGAAAACAAAGTCAACCAACACCCTTTCTGTCGATCCGTCCGCTCGCTCTACAGTGAACGACATGCCGTGGCCGACGAATGCCTGGCCCGAGCGCGCGACTCCGTCGAGAATCTTGTCGATGCCCTGCTGTTCATAGTCCGGAAGAGCATCGGCGAGGCTTTTGCCAACTTGGGCGCGTTTCCCGACAAGATCGATGAACGCATTATTGGCGGATACGATCTTGTGATCGATGCCTTCGAGCACAGCCATTAACGATGGCGATCGCTGGAACAGCAGTTCCAGCCCTTGCTGCCCGGCGCGACCTGCGGACATTTCGACCAACATAAAGTCGTTAATACAACAATGCCGCTCCCCCGTCACATCCGATTGGTTTTGCGCCGGACACCCTAAAGACTGCAGAGGGTGGAAAGCGGCTGCTCAGCAACATCAGACTGGAGACCGGTCTTTTCTAGTTCCTGCTCGCTGCTACAATCGAGCATGGGGGGACCGATGCTGCGGAAGCTTAGCAAAGGACAGCGACGTAATATCGCCCATTGGGCCATGGAGTTCGTGGTGGTCGTGGCCGGCGTGCTTCTCGCGCTTTGGCTTCAACAAAAGGTCACAGACGCCAACAACCGAAGCGCTGCGCTAGTCTCGGAGGCGGCCATCCGGGACGAGCTAGATAACAATCTCATGATCTTGGTCATGCAGAATGTGGTGGCGGACTGCCGCCGCGAGCGCCTGGAAGTAATCGAAGGTATGCTTGAAGGTCACTCGCCCAGTCGCGTCATACCTGGCCCGTTGTTCATGACTGCACCCGCGGTGCCGAAGCATCCCACTGTTTACGGATTCTTCGCCCTTGACGTAAGCGACACCGCTTGGCGAGCTGCGATTGCGAACGGCTCTGTGAACTCAATGGAGCCGGAGCGGTACAGGTCTATCGCAGACATCTATTCAACTTTCGACCAGGTGCGGCAGGCGCTCGCAACCGATCGTGAAGCGGGCAATACGTTGCAGATCCTCTCCTACCAAGCGACGTTGACGCCGGAACTGCGCGGGCAGCTCACCAAGTCGTACTTCACTGCACGATCAAACCTTGGCCTTCTTACGGAGGGTATTTCCGCAACGGGCGTCGCCGAACAAATGCGCTCTTTGGGCTGGAACGACAGGGAACGTCTGGACGAGCTAATCGGCAAGGCGAAAGGAGACATGAAAGGCTTTGGCTTCACCCTCAAACCATGTGCAAAACCGTTCGTGAATCCATTTCTTCAGCAACAATCGTGACAGCGTAGTTTGCGACATTAATCGTAATATCTGCTTTGGGTTGAAAGCTGCCATAAGGGGACGGTCCGCTTCCGGCCAGGTTGCGACGCTCGATCATTCTCGGATGCTATTGACCGGAATGGGTAGGAAGCGGACGTCGGTTGGCCGGCTTCGAGCCTGATCGACACCTCGGTGCAGAGGAATAAAGCAGGAGTTTCAGGAGGCGCCTTCACGCCAAATGATTCCCGTGCGCCAGATCTCGGCGCAATTTTCTATCGGTGTCGCGTCACCAACTATTGCGTCGGAAGTCCGTGGCTCGATCCCAAGTCGTCCGGCAGCCTGTTCGATGGCTTCGGCCTGAACCCGCAGGCGGCGCAATTGCGAGCGGACTTGTACCCCTACGTCACGGACGGTCGCCCGATCCGCCGGCGATGGTGTCCCGAGGTCCGGATCGAGCAGCGCAAACCGTTCCCAGTCTTGTCGCATTTCGCGATAGCTATCCACAATCGCATTGGATGCGGATGAAATGCCCGCATAAGTGTCCACAGTGCGCGCGCTGTATCGGCTGCGGAAGGAGCGATCGACGTCGGGCGACAGTTCTCCCACAGTATATCCAAGGAAGCGCGGAGGGTTGATCTCGTCGGGGCTCAGTTGCCCCTCGGAAGATGCCTTGCGGATTACCTGGCTGACCCGCTCTTCAAGACACGGGGTGGCGGCCAACCATACCCGCGCATTCTGGCGCGCTCGACCGATCTCAAAACGGATTCGCTCATTTTCCTCGCGGATTGCTCGATCCTCCGCCCGATCGCTGAGCCAACTGGCCAATGCCTGGGCGGTGAACACGCCGGCCACCACGACGACAAATTCGAACAGGAACAGCCGCGTCGTAACCTTGCCACGCCCACTGCCCCACCAAAGACGCACCGCCTGGAACATGGCCCCCTCCACCGCTTCGGTGCCGTGCACGATAGCGATTACTGGCTTGTGGGAAAGTATGGCTTGGCGCGCGAGGCGGGGGCTGGCAGGAGGCCCTCGCTTCGCCTAGCGTGATTTGGGGGGAAGCATGATCCTCAAACGGCTACGGGCGGAAGCGGAGCGCCAGAACTGGTTCGGGGTGGCAGTGGACCTCGTCATCCTCATCCTTGGCGTGTTCCTGGGCATTCAGGTCAACAATTGGAACCAGGCGCGGCTCGACCGCGCTGAAGGCCGTGAATATCGTGATCGGCTCTACTTCGACCTCGAATCCGACCAGCGCGATATTGCTTTCCGCATCCAGTACTACGGCCAGGTCCTGGCGCACGCGCGAGCTGCACTGGCCGCGCTCGACAGGCCGGTCAGCGACGATCCCGGCGCGTTCATCATCCACGCCTATGAAGCCAGCAACCACATCCCCCAGGCGATCCGCCATTTCACCTATGACGAGGTCGTCGCGTCCGGGAAGGCGGAGTTCCTCGGCGACCGAATGCTTCGGGAGCGCATCGCCAACTATTATGTCGGCCAGGCGACCATGCAGCGCCTGTTCGACAATGTTCCGCCCTATCGGGAAACGATCCGGTCCGTGCTTCCGTTCTCTGCCCAGGCGCAAGTGCTTAAAGACTGTCCGGAGGTTCTTCAGACGGACAAATTTGGGAGCGTCACGCCGAGACTTTCCGATCGCTGCACGTCGACCATGGACCCGCGATCCGCCGAACGCATCGCCACCGAGGTGCGGGCAATCCCGAACCTAAAGTGGGCTCTCAATCGTGTTATTGCGGACCTCGACCAGAAGATCTGGAATGCGCGCCAACTATCGAGAGAAGCAGAGCGGCTAAAGGGTCAAATTCGCGAGGCAGGGTGAGGTCAAAGCGCCCGATGTCTGCGATTGATGGAAAGCGGTCGTTGGGCAGATTGCCGAAAGTGCGTATATTGGCACGGTGGCGGAACGAACTCCATCGCTTGGGCAGTTTTTCGAGCAGCACCGAGGTTTGCTCGGCGAGTTTGCGTTTGAACTAATCATTGTTTTCGTCGGCGTGACCGCTGCGTTCGCGCTCGAGAATTTCCGAGAAGCTCGGCAGGAGGCCTCATATTATCGAACGATGATTGGCGGGCTTCGGGCAAGCCTCGCTGACTCGGCTACGCATGGTGCTGAAATAAACAAGCGGATCACGATCCTCCTTCGCGATTTCGACGAGGCAAGAAAGCGTGGCGAGACACCGCCCCCCCCGGTCTATCGCGAGGGTGGCGGCGAGCGCCCACCGACCAGAGCCTGGGACGGCATTGTGGCGACGGGCGCGACACGTTCGCTCGATCCAGTGGTCTTTTTCCGGCTCGCGAGATTTTACAGCCGCGCGGACTCCTTCGGGGAACGTTACCTGCGTTACAACGCGTTCAGCGAGGAGCGGGTGCTCCCACATCTCGGCAATGCAGCTGCGTTTTATGACGGTGGCCAGTTGCGGCCGGAATATGCGGCATATGTGGATCGGCTTCGCGATCTTCAGCGCGAGGGCCAGGCCATGGTTGCCGAGGCCGCAACCCTTCGTGACTCCCTGCCGCGCTAATGTCCGCAATGGGTGGAAAGCGGTCATTAGGTGCCAATAGTGCTTCAGCTATTCGGCAACGCGCCTTCCGCAATGCGCCGCTCGGCATCCGTAAATGGGGCGCCTTCAGACGGCGTGCACTCCATGCCGAGTTCAGCAGCGAGAACCGCGCACATTCGAATGGCATCGTCCGCCAAGCGCAGCCGATATCGATCCCAAACAACGTGATTACGGACACTCTCGACGACACGGCTTTGGAAGCCATGATCACCACACAAAGCTTGGCGATCGAACGTAACGATCGATGGTTCCCGGGCCGAAGGGTCGTAGGCCAATGACCGTCGAGGGTCATCAAGTTGCACTGGAAGAACCATCGCCGAACGGAAAAAGCTAGTTTGGTCTTGAACCCATTTGAGCCTCGAATGGAACTTGGCCACCGCGTCTCGTACACTGGTCGAGCCGACATCCGCGAGACCACCGGCTCCAACAATCTCATCGTAAACCGAAGTTTGAACCGTGACCGAACGATACATGTTCGATGTCTCAACGGCCGCCCATTTTTCTACCGCCGGGCAGGACTTCCCCTTGGTCAGCTCCGTGGCAAAATCCATCTCAAGCTGCATCATAGCTGCGTTTGGTTGCCGGTTTCGCAGCTCGGTCACGTTGACCCGAGCCTCTTCAAACAGTCTCTTTAGCGTGTTTCGCTGCTCGTTCCTGAAATGCACCCATTCCACAGCCTGCTGCGCACCGAGAGCGATTAAAACACCGAGGACGATGACGCCGACTTCGCCGGCAAACTCGCGCCAGCCACGCAAAGGTTGCGGAAAGTGGACCTTCATGATGCGTCCCCCATTCCGGGAAGCTATCACACGCTCTTATGTCCGCAATGGGCGCAAAGCGGACATCTATGCCTGGCAATTCCAAATCAGCAATTCAGTTCAGTTGAACCAACCGAACCCTGCAGATCAAAGCCAGCCGCAAGAGATAAGATGCTGATTTATTGAGAAGAAAATGGTGGGCGTGGCAAGGATTGAACTTGCGACCCCTGCGATGTCAACACGCGTGATAGGTGCAAAAACGGCCGCTTTTCGGACTATTTGACATTTTAAAACGCCAAAAGTGCAGCAAATTCGCCCGATTCGAGCTTCAATTGCACGGGAATTGCACGGGAATCTACACACAGAGGCTTTATGTTGAGTCCGGCTCAACACCTCGCTGCCGATGACTAACGCTTCGCCCCCTTCTGATAGGCTCCAGCGACTAATTCATCGAAGGTCCTCATGGGATCGCATCCGAGCGCGATGACATAGTCGACAAACTCGAAAATATTCAGCCGACGGCGGCCGGCCTCGATATCGGTGACTGCTGAATGGCTCCACCCTAATGCCCGCGCAACCTCAACTTGCGTGAGGCCAGCGGCTTCCCGACGCGATCGCAACTGTATGCCAAGTGGCACAAAGCGTGCGGACGGCTCTGTCCTAGCCACGACGGATCAACCCTGTCGCGTCGTTGCGAAAAGGACAGCTTGCAAAATGTCGGAATTTCCGACAGAGGAGCTTCATGACCAATAAAGCCAGCAAGTCGCCCCGCGCCACTGAATTCGTCCAACTACCTAAAACGACGCTCATTGGGCCTACGCTTCAGTTCACGCACCTTCCGCCAGAACTAGCACTGCTGGAAGCGCCGGCGAACGTGACCTTAGGTCCAATCGCACGGAAGAAGCCGTGCACATAAGAAATGAACTCTTGGGATGCCGAAAACAACCTCTGGAGGCCCGTACGGTCTAGCGAATGGGAAAACGGAACAACCTTAAGAGCGTGGAAATTCAGGCGGATCGAGCGCACCGAATTTGTGCAGCTCTAGAGGCCTCAATTGCCAAATTTCAAAGGCTCCACGGCGACATGGAAAACTTGCTTCGTCGAGTTAACTCTTCGCTCGATGCATATGACGAAAGGATGCGTCGTCCGAACATCCCAACCCCCATTAGCGCAAGGCAGGTCACCCGTTCTCGTGCAGCGCCGGCAGATTCGACGGTCGCGTTGGCGCACGCACGAAGGGCGAGCGGCCGTGCTCAGTCAAAAAGCTAGCTCCGTTTCGACACAGAAGACGCTCGGTGAAGGCTAACTCTGGAGACGGCCCTTGAGATCATCGACGGAAATTCCTCCGGCGCGATGAAGCATCCGGTGACAATTGGAGCAAACGGCAGCGAGATCCTCTAGTTTGGTCTTAGCACCAGGCTGTAGCTGTGAGACTGGAATCTTGTGATGGGCTTCAATGAAATGGTGCCCGATTTCTCCGTAAGTAGTCGCAAAATCGAAAGCACAAATCGAACAAGCGTACGACGTAAGCTGTTGCTTGAAGCGGTCGATGAGAGACCTCGAACGTTCGCGCCGCAGATGCGTCCGGAGGGTGGCGGCCCCTTCTTCCGCCATGTAAGCTTCGGCTGAGTCCGCGATGCCGTCCTCATTGGCGGGATTGAGTGGGTCCATCGCTCTCAGTCCCCAGACGCCGCCACCGATCCCGTGGACGCTGTAAAAGAGGTCTCGCTTCCCCTTCCAGTTGTTAGAGTCCGACGAGCATTCTTGGATACGGGCTCTGACGCTTTGCAGCAGACTGTCGGGGTGAGGACCGGGAAACAGTCTTCTAACTTCTTCCGCTATTTCGGCAGGCCGTGCCTGCCCGCCTAAGCTGTGCAAGGCGGCAACCACCGTCTCAAAACGCGATAACGTCACGGTATTATATTTCATTTTTTCTCCGCCATGCAGTTTGACACAAATGCGGCCTTTTGCATTTATCGCTTTTCGGGGGAGCGAAAATGCTTGGGGACCTTGTAAAAGACTTCGGAGAAAAACGTGCCGAGTACGCACGCCGAAGCAAGACTTATGATGAAGAAACCATAGAAATTCCGCTCCGCTCTACAAGAGAGGCGGACGGGTGGTCAGTGCAGCGGGAGAACAAAAACTCTCTACGCATGCGACGGCCAAAACGCTTCGACGAGGTGCTCGAAAACCGTTTCTGGAATATCCTTTATCGTTTCGGATATTCGGAACTTAACAAGGGTCGGAATTTCCGGGTTGTTGTCGGTAAGGGTGAGGAAGCCACCGAGAAACAGGTCGACGTATTTGCGAAAGACGATGAAACGGTCGTCATTGCTGAGTGCAAGGCCTGCAAGCTGCCGACGAAAAGGTCCCTGCTTAAGGACTTGAACGAGTTCGCCGGCCTGATGAAGCCAATGGCGGATGCGATCCGGAAACATTACGGTGAAGCATACAAACCAAAGATCATCTGGTGCTTCGTTACCGATAATATTCGCTGGTCGAAGGAAGACCTAAAGCGAGCCGCCGACCATAACATCAAGGTGATCCAGGGCTTGGAGCTGATCTACTTCGAAGAATTCTCGAAGAAGCTTGGGCCTGCCGCTCGATACCAATTTCATGCCGAGTACCTTGAGGATCAAAAAGTGCCCGCCCTAGCCGGGCGCAAGGTGCCTGCGGTGAAGACCAAGCTTGGCGGCAAGACTGCCTATTTGTTCTCTGCGCTTGCGAAAGACATCCTCAGGATCGCTTTCGTAAACCACCGTGACCTGCGCGATCCTTCCGGCGCTCCATCATACCAGCGAATTGTGAAGCCGACGCGGCTCAAGGAAATCGGGGCGTTTCTCGATGCAGGGAAGTTTTTTCCTAACACGATCCTCCTGAACTTTCATCGCAAGCCCCTATTCGAACAAAAGGCTAAGGATGAGATCTCCTCGGTTGCCTTCGGCAATCTCATCCTTCCTGACCGGTACAAGAGTTGCTGGGTCATAGATGGCCAACACAGGCTGTACGGGACGACGTACACCACAGAGGAATATGCAACGCCGTTGTTCTTCATTGGGTTTGACTCGGTAACCGCATCGGAAGAGGCGAACATCTTTGTTGAGATCAATTCGAAGCAGGCAACCGTTCCGCCGACGCTGCTTTCGGCACTAGAGGGAGAGGTCAAATGGGACTCTGAGGTCCCGAAGGAGCGCCTAGCTGCAATTGCGTCTCGGGCAGTTGACCTGCTCAACACACGAGGTGGCGGCCCGCTAGAAGGCAAAGTAGTATCGCCCGGAATAACCGCAGGTACAGCTCAGCCGCTAAACGTACGGAGCATTCAGGATCGGATAAATCAGTCCGGACTGATTGGAACGATCAATCCGCGCAGCGGAGATATCGTTCATGGCCCGTGCTGGGACGGCACGTCCGAAGCTACCCTGCAACGTCTGGTAGCATTACTTGAACTGCATTTCGAAGAAGTGCGTCTGGCTAATCCGGAGCGATGGGAAGCTGGAAAGCCGGGACTTCTTTGCACGAACTTTGGCGTCGGAAGTCACATTCGGCTCGTTAGCGAGCTAATCGGTTATGCCTCGAAAAAGCTGGGCTTCGAGCCGCAGGCGGCTGAGATCCATGATCTGTACAACGCCATTAAGCCTCATATCGAACCGGTGCTTACGTTCATTCAGACAGCGACCGATGCTGAGTTTGAAGACAAATTTAAGGTGATCTTCGGAAGCAGCGGCTTCCATCATTACTTCTTTGGCATAGTCGACTTGGTTATCGAGTCAGCGCCCGATTTCGCTCCCGAGGGGTATTGCGACTTTAAACGCCTAACTTCTGGCGAGGTGACGGATTTAGCCGATCGACAAGTTAAGTGGATTCAGAAGGTTGTCCCTGCATTCCTCCTTGATCGGCTGCGTTCGATCTACGGAGAGGAATATTTCGACCAGGGAGTGCCAAAGGAAATCCAGAAGGCATGCCAAGCGAAAAGAATTGACGATGAAGCAGGGGAAAAGCTTCCGGTGGAAGCGTACCTCGACTGGATTCAGCTTCAGAAAATCGCGGTCCAAAAGGATGTCCGAGATGCCGTCAAAGATGCCCTTAGCATCCGACTGGATGACGAATCCGGAGGCAAGCACTTCTACAGCGGATGGTTCGACACGGTGAACAGAATCCGCCGTATCGTCGCCCATCCGAGTGGTCGCTCGTATAAGGACGATGATCTAAAGGTCCTATCGTCGGTCGTGGAGCATCTCGTGAACACCCTTCCCACAAACTATGTCGAGGGTGAGTTCGAGCCTCCTCTTTCTTGATGACTGCGTAGTTGCGTGGGCGCCTATGCTCTGGCCAGATAAATGCACTCAGCGACGGCGGCGGTAGCCTGCCCCTTTGAAGCACCCATTGTGGAATGACTATGCTGGATTTCCGTGACCAACTCAGCCTTCGAATATGTGCCCTTGAGCACCTCCAATGGGCTCAAACCGACATCATGTAGCAGGCCATTTGAAGGATAGCTTAGCACGAGATCGGCACCCGTAGATGCGACCTCTTCGACGAGCGCTTTGAACGCATCGGCCACTTTGCTTCGAAGAGAAAAATCCGTCGTGAAACGGTCCGGACGATAAAGTCCCACGCCCGTCACCACCGGATAGTCATAAAGGACCAGTGTCTCCCAGATGTGATAAAATCGCGAGTACTGATCGTCGGTATAAGGCGGGTCACAATAGACAACGCCGACATCGCCCGACTGACGAATGGTCCGAAGGAGAGAATCGCAATCAGATCGGCTCGCGAGATTGTCGCGCCGCCAGTCTGGCGTTCCGGAGGGCAGTAAAGAACCCAAGCTTGCTAGCCACTGGTCGAAGATAGAACGCCCAAACTGGTGGGTGACCCGCTTAAGGTTCTTGGCGCTCGGCCGCAGATATTGCGCAAAATGGCCCGTGGTATTTGCTAGCCGTAGCGCTGCGTGGCCCAAAGCCAGCAATCCCCAATCGAATTGCGCGGGTGTTACTTCACCACGACCCCGCAGGGCATCGAGAGCGCATCTGATCGAATCAATTTCGGCACATTGCGTCAAAGAGAAATAGGTGTTGGCGTAAATACCGGTAAAACAGCCGTATGCGTCCTTCCGATTGATCTCCTGCGCCGAGATCTTTTGATAGAGGTGGTCGAACTCATCAAACGTGACAGCCGCCGGCAGTTTTACCGCTGCCTTCCACGCTATGCGGTTTTGTTCGCGCAAACAGGCCATGTTCTGCCGGTAAACAGGGGTCGCAAGCTTACGCATCTTCGAAGCGGGCATGGGACCAATCGGATCCGTAAACCTGCAGCGGCCGGCCAGATAGGCGAAATGCTGAACATCGTTGGTCCAGACCTGTCGCTTACCCGCGTGAGCCTCGGCGACTGCGCCCATCCCGGCGAAGGCATCAAGCAGTCGCCCTGGACGACAGTCAGCGATGACCTGCGCCACGCGATCGGCGAGGTCATGCTTTGTCCCCATGTAACTAATTCGACCGGTCATCCGCTTCCCCAGCTTAATTTAAGAATCCGACGCGAGCGGATGTTTAGCAAGAGCTTATTTTCACTTTCTGAGCCGACCGATACGGCCAGCGTCGCCCATTAGGCAGCCCTCAAATAGCGCGGGAAGAGGCCCTTCCAGTGGTCCTCATTCACATGAAGGATCGGGATCGAGTTGTTCGGTGTCTTGTGGCTCAAAACGAGGAGCAGTCCGGAGTCACCGTATCCGCGCGGTCGTCGCGGATCAGCAATTGCCCCATATCGGGCTAAGGTGTCCTTTTCAGCCTGATCAAAGTTTGTGCAGGCTTCATCGAAGACATTTGCGTCTGGCCCGAGGCTATGACTGACGTGGCTGATCAACTGGGTGCGCTCTCGAATGGCGGTCTCAGCTGCGGTCGTCGCGGCCGTGAGGATCAAGTGGCAGACGGCCTCTGACGCCACTAGCTCACTAACGACCGGCCAAAGACGGCACACCTGACGGCCAGTTCCTGAGAAATCGTCGATGAAAACCACAGTGTCACTGGCCGTTAGCTTTTTGTACGGCAGATCTGACAGGTCACAGAACAAGCCATCGTACTTGGCGAGCGCCAAGTCGTTCGCAGATCGGAATGATCGGACCATTGCAGGTCCGCTCTCGCCGGCGCGTCCAAAGCCAACAAAAAACCAGCTTCCTTGCCGCACCGCTGGATCAGCAGACCAACCGGGAATTGTCTCCAATGCTGCCCGATAGCCCCTTTGAATTTCTCGTTCGGAGATGATCAGCACATGATCCAAGGCCTTCGCCGCCGTGGGCCGATCAGCTTCTTCGAAAAGTTCCAGCCACGCCTTTATGGCCCCAACCGTCGGGGGTTCAATGTAAAACCGAAAACGTTCCGCCCACTCCTCTTCGCGCGTGCGGGCTTGCGCCGCGTCGTTCATTTGGGCCGTCGGTCAGCTTCGGCGAGCTTGGAGTTGATCAGCGCATGCAGCTCTTCAAGTTCCACCCATAGGTCCTCTTCGCCGAGGAACGCTTCCGCTTCGACCTCCCTCAATTGATCCATCAGTTTGGCTAACGTGCGCACCAAAACTGATGCCCGGCGGTGAACCTTTGCGGTATCGATCTCCAGATCTTCGATATCGATGCGGTCATCCAGAATGAAGCGATGTAGGCGATCGAGGATCTGGTCCTCGTGTCCTGCGGCTCGCGCGACGCTTATGTGTTGCTTGATTTTCCTGAAGTCCGTGATCGATTTGAAACCGGACAGTTTCTCCTGATATTTCACCAAGAACCGATCGATTATCATGTCGCGGTCGTACCACTGCGCTCGTGAGACGAGCCGGTCGGTCAGGATGGGGTACAGCTCAATAAAGAAGTCGGCTTTGATGCGATCTTCCGGATCCGCGTAAAGCATCATCTCCTGATATTGCTTCGGGTACCACAGTAGTTTCTTGCATCGTGTAACGACGGCTACGTCGAGTCCGGTCAGATCGGCAAGTTGGGCATCCCGACGCTCGTCCAACTCATTCATCAAGACGCCGAGCTTCAGAGCCGTTGGCATAAGCTCCCAGTCCTTCCGGAGCTTATGGATCTGAAACATCGTCACGATGTTTTGAGCCACCGTCGGCTCTTGAACTTGATTGATTGGGACGTCTGCCAACGCAAGCCGCTGCGCACAGATCCACCGCCGCTGGCCGTCCAATATTGTATACTTTTTGGAGCCAGTCGCTTGGAAAACAGTGATCGGCACCAGGATGCCGACGCGCCGGATCGATTCCTCCAACGTTCTCAGCGGAAGCTCGTCAAATAGCACGCGCGGATTGTGAGGATTCGGGATCAACGAATCCGTCGGTACCGTACGAGGTCCAAGCGGTGTGGAGGGCGTGTTCGAAGCGGTTGCCATTCTGTTGTTCTCGGGGCTGACCTCACAGGATCGCGAGCGCAGCCGCAACGACCTTAACGATATCGGTCATCCGCTCAACACTGTTGCCCGTCGAGCCGCCCAAACCGTAGAAGTTGGCCGTTAGCTGCGATGAGATCCTTGTGGTAACAGCACAAGGGCTCCTAGTTTTCTGTAAATAAAACGCAGAAAGCGTTCCCGTTCGATTAACTATTTGAAATTGTTATGTTTTTTGCAATTTCATGCACGGGAACTGCGCCGGAATTCACGGCCCCGAAATGGTCCCGCCGGCAGAAAAAAGCTATATATTTCAATGAGTTAAAATGGTGGGCGTGGCAAGGATTGAACTTGCGACCCCTGCGATGTCAACACAGTGCTCTACCACTGAGCTACACGCCCACTCGGGGTTTCCGCCGGGATGATCCGGCGTGCATCTGGAGGGGGCCTTTAAGGGCCGATTCCCAATCCCGCAAGGGGGTTAAAGCGGCTTAGAGCCGCCCGTGCTGATCTTCGGTCTGGAACAGGCGGTCGACCTCGGCCACCAGGTCCTTCAGGTGGAACGGCTTGGACAGCAATTTCGCTTCCGGCGCCGTCCGACCACCTTGCAGCGCTACCGCCGCAAAGCCGGTGATGAACATGACGCGGATGGCCGGGTCGATCGCGCTGGCCTTCTGGGCAAGCTCGATCCCGTCCATTTCCGGCATGACGATGTCAGTCAGGAGCAGGTCGTACTTGCCGGCCTCAAGCAGCGGCATGGCTTCGGTGCCGCAGCCGACCGCTTCGACTTCATAACCGACGCGTTGCAGCGCGCGCTGCAAATATTCGCGCATCGACGTATCGTCTTCGGCGAGCAAAATCCTGATCATCGTGGTCACTCTATGCGCCTATGCCTTAAGATTTTCCAGCCGTTGCCGCATCTTGAGGCAATTGCTGTCTTCATTTGGCACGATTAGGGTGCTTGCTGTTGCATATGCGCCCCTACCCTCCTGCTACCCTGCATCCCTCGCGTGGGTCACTACCGGTCCTTTTATCGGTGCCCCATGCCGGGCGAGAATATGATGCGGTCATTCTCGCCAATGCCGCGCAAGGTCGACAATCGTTGGAAATGCTCGAGGACCCCTTCGTGGACCGACTGTGCTGGCGAGCAATTGGCGCTGGCATTGGGACCGTCGTCCAGAACGTTCCGCGCGCCGTCATCGATTGCAATCGGGAAGAGGAAGAAGTTGATCCGGCGGTTATCGAGAATGTCTCGCCGGCTCCGGTGGGCCCCCGCGCCCGTTACGGCCTCGGCCTCATTCCTTCCCGGACTCATCGGCACGGCACCTTGTGGCGTCGGAGGATCGATCGGGCCGAGCTTCAGCGGCGGATCGACGAAGTTCACCGTCCCTACCATCACCTGCTTGAAAAGGAGCTGGAAGCGCTAACCGGCCGGTTCGGGGAAGCGGTGCTGATCGATTGCCATTCCATGCCCTCGCGCGCGGGCCAGGCGGAAATGGTCATCGGCGACCGGCACGGGGCCAGCGCGGCCACATGGCTGTGCGAGGAAGCTGCGCGAATCGCGCGAAAGGCGGGATTCAGGACCGCCCTCAACGATCCATACGCCGGAGGAGCGATCGTTGCCCGGCACGGGCGACCGGCTGCTGGGGTTCACGCCATCCAGCTGGAGATCGACCGCGCGACTTACCTCGATCGTGACGGCCGAACGCCAGGAGTTGGGCTCGACCGGATCGCCGGATTTCTCGAGATGCTTGCCATTGGCCTGGGTGAGGCCCTGTTGTCGCGCGGAATCAAGGAAGCGGCTGAATAAAAAGCGGCCGCCCGGAAGGCCGGACGGCCGGAAGTCAGGGAGGAACGCACCTGAAGGTGCATGCCGCACTGCACTTCTGAAGGGGAGACAGAAGAAACGGCGCGGCGTTACCCCGATGTGGGGCGGCACCGCGCCGTTTCAATATCGCATCAGTTAATCCACCGCACGATCGCCACGCGCCGCCTAGTGACGAGCGGCGCGGGATCGCGGGTTAGGCGTCGGCAGTCGCCGGCTGACGAAGGCTGGCGGGACCCGTACCCTGCCGCATCTGCCGACCGAAGATCTCGCGGATGACCGACAAAGAGAACATGTGCGCCATAATCAGTGGCAGGGCGCCATTCTGGTTCAGCTTGCGCAGCTCGTCGCCGCGCAGATTGCGGAACTTTTCCTCGTCGACCATCTGGAAGCCGCGGTAAATGAACGGCTGGTCGCTGCCCTCGGGCTGGATGGCGACTTCGCCCTCCATCAGCAGTTCCGACTGCTTCAGCTCGGCCATGAACGCCTGGGTGCGCTGGCCGGCCTGTTCGAACTGCTCGCAAAACTGCAGGATCGCCTTGGTTGCTTCTGACGGCTCGTCGCCGGTGAACAAAGCTTCGCCTTCGTCAAACTCGCCGACGGCGCCGGAAGTCGGATCGAAGCAAAGCGAAAGCTCGTCGGTATCCTCACGCAAGCGCGCCAGAAGGAACGGGAAGCGGCGAAGATAGGCCGGAACATAGATCGACGGGTCGATCGCAATGCCCTTCTCGTCGAAGAAGGCGTTGGTGCCTTCGTGCAAGCCCATGAGGACGATCGGAACCGGATTCTCGCCCGACGAAAATACGATCGGGAAATGACGCTGGACCATGGAGAATTCGTCAACCGTCACCGGAATGGCGTGGGTCCCGGCAACGCGGTCGAGGCCGGTCTGGCGGCGGACCTTGAAATTGCCGTGCTGGTTGCGGTTGAGCGGCTCAAGACCTTGGTAAAGAAGCGGCAACATGTTCGGCGCTTGGCTCGCCATGATTATACTCCAGAAATGAGGCGGGCTGGCGGGGCTGGGCCCATTTCGCCGGCCTGCTGAGATTAAGCCGGCTGGCTCTAGTGGCTGCCCTTTCCAAGTGCAAGGCGTTTAGAGGAAGCACTTTTCTCGGCTTTGCTGACGATTGCCCGGCAGTTCACATTGCATTCAACGCTTGCCGGTAGATCGGCTTACCGCAATGGTCCCTTCTGCATGACGCTGTTCGCCCTTCTCGGATTGATCCCGGCATTGTTTGCCATGGCCGCGCAGGATTCCTCGCAACCGCAAGTCGTGCGCCGTGTCACGGTCCAGGATGAGGTGATCATCAGCATCCCGGTTCGGCCAAGGCCAAAGCGCTCGCAGAACATTGAATGGAAAGAGGAGAAGGGTCCGAAATGCGTTCGTTCGGAACGCATTGCCGGCGCCATGTGGTCCGGACCCTCATCGATCGATTTCCTGCTTCGGGACCGGACCCGGGTTCGGGCTATCATGAACGACGAATGCCCGGCGCTGGATTTCTACAAGGGCTTCTATCTTCAACCGGACGACGAACGCATTTGCGCAAAGCGGGAATCGATCCAGTCGAGGATCGGCGGAAGCTGCCGGATCGAACGCTTCCGGACCCTGGTTCCGCAGGTCAAACAGGTGCGGCGCTAGCGCCCAACTTGACATTCAACCCCTCGAACTTGTAGCGCGCCGCTGGCGCGACGCCGTTGAGCGGCGCGCTTTCCTTTATTTCCGGATTATTTGATGTCTTTTGCCGATCTCGGCCTTTCCGATCAATTGCTGCGCGCTGTCACCGACAGCGGCTATGATATTCCCACGCCTATCCAGAAAGGCGCCATTCCTTCCGTGCTCATGGGGAAGGATCTGATCGGCATTGCCCAGACCGGAACCGGCAAGACCGCAAGCTTCGTCCTGCCAATGATCGACATCCTTGCCGAAGGTCGAAGCAGGGCGCGCATGCCGCGTTCGCTGATCCTGGAGCCGACCCGGGAACTGGCCGCGCAGGTCTCCGAGAATTTCGAGAAATACGGCAAATATCACAAGCTTTCGATGGCGCTCCTGATCGGCGGCGTGCAGATGGGCGATCAGGTGAAGGCGCTGGAAAAGGGCGTGGACGTCCTGATCGCGACGCCGGGCCGGCTGATGGACCTCTTCAGCCGCGGCAAGATCATGCTCAATGACTGCAACCTGCTGGTGATCGACGAAGCGGACCGGATGCTCGACATGGGGTTCATCCCCGACATCGAGGAAATCTGCACAAAGCTTCCCAAGGCCCGGCAGACTCTGCTGTTTTCCGCGACGATGCCGCCGCCGATCAAGAAGCTGGCTGACAAGTTCCTGAGCGATCCCAAGCAGATCGAGGTCGCCCGCCCGGCCACCGCGAACGTCAACATCGACCAGCGGCTGATCGTGACACGGGGCGACAAGAAGCGCGACCTGCTTCGCACCATCCTGCGCGGAGAAGAATTCAAGACCGGCATCATCTTCTGCAACAAGAAGACTACGGTGCGCGAGCTTTATACCAGCCTCAAGCGCTCAGGGTTCGCCGTCGGCCAGATTCAGGGCGACATGGACCAGAGTGGCCGCATCGCCGAATTCGACCGGTTCAAGAAGGACGAGATCAACATTCTCGTCGCCTCCGACGTCGCGGCGCGCGGGCTCGATGTGAAGGGCGTCAGCCACGTCGTGAACTTCGACGTGCCGTGGCAGCCGGACGACTACATTCACCGCATCGGACGCACCGGCCGCGCTGGTGCCAAGGGCATCGCCATTACGTTGGCGACGCGCGAAGACGCCGAGGCAGTCGCCGCGATCGAGAAACTGACCGGAAACAAGCTCCCTCGCGCGGAAGGCGACAAGAGCGAAGCCGCTTCGACCGAAGAGCCGCGGCGTGAAGAAAGGCCGGCCAAGGGTCGGCGACCCGCGAAAGCCAAGGCGGAATCAATGCCGGAGCCGGAACCGATTGTCGCTCGGGCCAAGGAGGCTCCGAAGAAGGCAACTCGCGACGACAAGGGCGACTGGAACGGCCCGGTGCCCGGCTTCCTGCAGTTCAGCGCATTATAGCGTTAACTTCGGGAGCCTCCTGCAGTTCAGCGCCGTCTAAGCCGCCTTCTTTCCCTGCCGATAGCGGTCGAGGAAGGCTGCGGCGTGCGATGCGAAGCGGCTCTCGCGGATGGCATCGCGCATGTCCTGCATCAGCCGCTGGTAGAAGCTCAAATTATGCTCGGTCATCAGCATTGCACCGAGGATCTCGCCTGACCTGACGAGGTGATGGACATAGGCTCGGCAGTAGCTCGTGCAGGTCGGACAGGCGCATTCAGCATCCAATGGCCCCTGGTCCTCCGCAAATCGGGCATTGCGGATGTTGATCGGCCCGTCGGCGGTAAATGCCTGCCCCGTGCGGCCCGATCGGGTCGGGAGCACGCAGTCGAACATGTCGACGCCGCGCGCGACCGCGCCAACGATGTCGTCCGGCTTTCCGACGCCCATCAGATAACGGGGCCGATCGGCGGGCAACTGACCCGGCGCAAAATCCAGCACTCCGAACATCGCCTCCTGGCCTTCGCCGACGGCGAGCCCGCCGATCGCATAGCCGTCAAAGCCAATGTCGATCAGATCATCCGCCGACCTCTTGCGCAGCTTCTCGTCCAAGGCGCCTTGCTGGATCCCGAACTGCGCAGCCCGCTCCGCATGCTCCCCGCCGGACAGGAAGGCCTCGCGAGACCTCTTCGCCCAGCGCATCGACCGCTCCATCGCCTCCAGCTGAACCTTCTCCGAAGAAGTGGTCGGCACCAGCTCGTCGAACGCCATGACGATGTCACTATCGAGCAGCCGCTGGATTTCCGTGGACCGTTCGGGCGTGATCAGATGCCGGGCGCCGTCGAGATGAGACTGAAACGCAACACCTTCTTCGGTCCGCTTGGTCAGTTCGGCCAGGCTCATCACCTGATAGCCGCCGCTGTCCGTCAGGATCGGGCGGTCCCACTTCATGAACTGATGCAGGCCCCCTAGCCGAGCGACGCGCTCGGCGGATGGGCGCAACATCAGGTGGTAGGTGTTGCCCAGGATGATGTCGGCACCGGTGGCCCGGACGCTTTCCGGCTTCATTGCCTTGACCGTCGCCGCAGTCCCGACCGGCATGAACGCCGGCGTACGAATTTCGCCGCGCTGCATCGAGATAATGCCGGTGCGGGCGGCGCCGGCCGTTGCATGGATGGTGAACTGGAAGCGGGTCATTGGCCGCGCTCCCTAGCGATTTCACCGGGCTCCGGCTACCGCACGAGATGCGACGGTCCTCAAACCAGCGATGCTAGCGGCTTGTCGCTGAAGCAATCCGCCCTCCGTACAGGCCAGTCGAGCTGGCCCGCCCCGCGGGGTGGCATCTGCTCGACTATCCGAAGCCAGCGAAAGCCATGCCGCCCTTCAATGAGTTGCGCTGTCACGCAGGGACCATGTTCCAGAGGTGGAACACGGCTCTCGCCCTCAAGATCGCCTCCATCCGCCCTTTGATGGCGAAACACGGGCTTGTGCCTCCTGAACATCGTTCGTTTCGATCCGGCGACATAGGGGATAACCCGCTCAGCCTTGCCAACCGACGCGCCGGACATCGAATCCCGGGCGGCATATACATACCCCAATGAAATGGCCGCCGTCGCAACAAGCAGGAACGCGAGCATGAACGCCCGACCCGCAACGAATTGACGCGACCTCGCTACGAATTGCCAGAAGCCGATTCCGGCGACCAGAATGCCCCAAAAGAGCAACACAGCGCTTGGATCCGAGGCAACTTCGCCGGGCGCCCCCACTTCGCTCGCAAACCACGCCACGACCAGCATCAGCGGCGAGACGATCAGAAAGCCCGCATTCTTGACGACCCCGCGAAGCTCGTCCGGAACAACAAAGGAAATCGGCTGCTTCTTCCTTAGCTGCGCATAGTCTGCCGTTCGGCCGAATTCGCCAGCTCGATGAGTGAATGCGCCTCGCCGCATCGATTTATCGAAGGGATCCGTCCCGCGAGACGAAGGTACGCGATCTGACACCAGGCCCCCAATCATTCGGCCCGCCCATCAAACGCTATGTAGCGCTTCGTGACAAGTCGCGCGCGACCTGTATGGAACGAGCATGATCGAACCCTGGGTCTATGCCGCGCTGACCGCTGTTGCGGTTCTCACCGGCTTCATCGACGCCATCGCCGGTGGCGGCGGCCTGATCATGATGCCGGCGCTGCTGTCGGCGGGTGTGCCGCCCATCAATGCGCTTGCCACCAACAAGCTTCAGTCGATGTTCGGAACCGCAACCGCCTATTCGAACTACTTTCGCAAGGGCCTCGTCGACTGGCGTGCCAATATCCTCACCGTCGTCCTCGTGTTCATCGGAGCCAGCGTCGGCGTGATTGTCGTCCAAAGCATCGATACCCGGTCCCTCTCCCTGATCATCCCGCTCTTGCTGGTCGGCGTTGCCGCCTATGTCCTTATCAGCCCGCGGATGAGCGACGAAGACGCGCACCAGCGGATCAGCGGCAAGGCTTATGCCCCGGTCGGTGCCGCGATAGGGGCCTATGACGGCTTCTTCGGTCCGGGCACCGGCAGCTTCTTTACCGCCTCGCTGGTCGGCCTTCGCGGACTTGGCCTGACCCGGGCGACGGCTCTGACAAAGTTGTTCAACCTCACCAGCAACATCGCTTCGGTCCTGTTCTTCGCCATCGGCGGCAAGATGTTCTGGCTGTTGGGTCTCTGCATGGCCGCTGGCGCAATGGTCGGCGGCTGGATCGGCAGCCATACGGCGATGCGTTTCGGTGCCAGGCTGATCAGGCCGCTGCTCGTTCTCCTGTCGCTGGGCCTCACGACGCGATTGCTATGGACCTATTTTTCGGCCTGACTCCCGCCGCATTCTGTTCATAGGTGCGTGGCTCATGGACAAGCCGCTCAACCATCAGTCGCATTTCGCCTTCATCGTCGGTGCGCCGCGCTGCGGGACGACGACATTGGCGGGCTTCCTGCAGCAGCACCCCGATGTTTGCTTCTCCATCGTGAAGGAGCCCCACTTCTTCTCGCACGACGAGGTGGCGGCTTTACCGGAGGACAAGCTGGAGCGGACTGTCACAGAGGAATATTGGCAGCGCTTCTTCGGGCATTGCGAAGGCGATCCGAAGCTCTACGCCGAAGGCTCGGTGACCTATCTCTACGCGGCGGACCGGATGGCGCCAATCCTGAAGCTGTGGCCGAACGCCAAATTCGTCATCGCCCTGCGCGATCCGGTTGCCATGTTGCCCTCGCTTCATGCTCGTTTGCTGGTAACCGGCGACGAGACCATTCGCGACTTTCCTGCGGCATGGGCCAAGATCGGCGAACGCGCCAAGGGCAAGTCTATTCCCAAAAGTGCGATCGACCCCCGATGGCTTCGCTATGATTGGGCAGGACAGCTCGGTGAGAATGTCGCACGATTCATCAATGCGGTGGGCCGCGAGCGATGCCACATCGTTCTCTTCGACGATCTTTCGAGCGACCCCGAAGGAACGTACCGCAATCTTTGCGGCTTTCTTGGCCTCGAGCCTTGGGCGGCCACGAATTTCAAGCCGCAGCGCATCAATAAATCAATCCGGATCGGATGGCTGCAGCGCTTCCTGAAGCGCCCGCCGAAGGCAGTTCGCAGCGCACTCGCCGGCGAGAAATTTCACAAGCGCGAGAAGAAGGTCGGGTCGGGCGAAAGCAAGGCGCTTGCGACGATCTTTCGCGTTCGCAAGCGCTTGCTCGACTGGAACAAGATCCCTGCCAAGCGGCAGCCCCTCGATCCCGCCGTTCGCCAGCAGATCATCGACAGCTTGCGCGATGACGTGATCCTGCTTTCGAGGACGATCGACCGGGATCTCAGCCACTGGCTGGGCGGAATTCCCGAAGCGAAACCCGAGAAGGCAGGGCGCCGCGCCTAGGCGGGGAGCAGCAACGAACTATCCCCATAGCTGTAGAAGCGGTAGCCCTGTTCGATCGCGTGCGCATAGGCTGACTTCATGACGTCGAGCCCCATCAGGGCACTGACCAGCATGAACAGGGTGGACTTCGGCAGGTGGAAATTGGTCATCAGGCCGTCCACCGCCTTGAACCGATAACCGGGCGTGATGAAGATGGCGGTATCGCCGTCGAATGGCTGGATCCGCCCATCGTCGCCGGCCGCGCTTTCGATCAACCGAAGCGAAGTGGTTCCCACCGCGATCAGCCGCCCGCCTGACTGCTTTGCCTGATTGAGCCGCTCGGCGGTTTCCTGGTCGATCCGCCCCCACTCGCTGTGCATCTTGTGGTCGGTGGTATTCTCCGACTTCACCGGCAGGAACGTGCCCGCGCCGACATGCAGGGTCAGCATCTCGCGCTTGACGCCGCGCTCATCGAGGGCAGCAATCAGCCGATCGGTGAAATGCAGGGCTGCTGTCGGCGCGGCAACGGCGCCGGCCTCGCGAGCGAACATTGTCTGATAGTCGGTTTGATCGGAATGATCGGTTCCCCGCTTGCTGGCGATATAAGGCGGGAGCGGCATCTGCCCGGCCCGTTCAAGCAGTAGCTCGACAGGTTCCTCACCATGAAAATGGAGGAGGATCGCGCCCTCCGGATCCCGCGCAACTGCGCTGGCCCTCACCCCTTCGCCGAATTCGATGACGTCGCCATCGCGGACCCGCTTGGCGTTCCGAACGAATGCCCACCATTCCCGAAGCCCCTCGCGCTTGTGCAAGGTTGCGCCGATCCGCGCCTCGCCACGCATTCCTTCCAGCTGCGCCGGAATGACGCGGGTGTCATTGAACACCAGCACGTCGCCGGACCGGAGTATCGACGGTAGGTCGAGCACCGTCCGATCGGACAGTTTGGCCTCGTCGACCAGCAGCATCCGCGCGGAATCGCGCGGCCGTGCCGGGCGAAGTGCAATGCGTTCGGGCGGAAGGTCGAAGTCGAATAGGTCGACGCGCATTACTGGGGAGTCGCGGCCTCTTCTTGCGGCGGCGTTTCAGCGGCAGGCTCCGCCGGTGCCTGTTCCGTAGGTGCGGGAGCTGGCTGTGCCTGCTCTGCCGGCGGCGCTGCCTGCTCTGGGGCTGCCGGCGCGGTTTCCGCAGGAGCGGCCGGGGGACCGGACGGTGCGGACTGGGGCTGCGCGGCAGCCGTGGATTCAGCAGGCGCAGGCGCTGCGGCAGTCACGACGGGCGGTGCCGGAAGCGGGCCACCGATTGTCGCGCGAACGATCTTGGTCGGCGCTTGGGGCGGTTCGCCCACGGCGATTCCGTCAACCGCACCCATGCCCTCAATTACGCGGCCGAAGGCGCTATATTTGTGATCCAGCACGAAGCGCGGGGCCAGCATGATGAAGAATTGGCTGTTGGCACTGTTGACGTCCTCGGCCCGCGCCATCGACGCGACGCCGCGCACATGCGGGAAATCGCCGAACTCAGCCGGCACGTCGGGGAGCCGCGAGCCGCCTTCACCGGTACCCATAGGATCGCCGCCCTGGGCCATGAACCCCGGGATCACGCGGTGGAAGACCAGGCCATCGTAGAAGCCGGCCACGGTCAGCTGCTGGATCCGATAGACGTGCTGCGGTGCGATATCGGGGCGAAGCTGGATGACCACCTTGCCGCCGTTCGAAAGTTCCAGCGTCCAGCGATTGGCAGGGTCGGCCGCGACCTCGGCTGGCGCAACCATCGAGACGGGCGGCTTTACGGGTTCCGGAGCGGGCTTTGCCGCAATCATCGCAAAAGCGAGAAAAGGCAACGCAACCAAACGCTTATTCATCTTCGAAACTCCCACCCCCTGGATCGCTTCCGACTATCGCGGCAGCGCCGTCGACTCCAGTGCTATTTCAATTTTTTCGCGACATCGGCCGCCACGGCCGGGGTAACGAACTTGTTGATCGCCCCGCCATAGCGCGCGATTTCTTTCACCAGCCTTGACGCGATCGGCTGTAGCGAGACGTCCGCCATCAGGAAGACCGTTTCGATCCGGTCGTTCAGCTGCTGGTTCATGCCGGCCATCTGATACTCATATTCGAAGTCCGCGACGGCACGCAGGCCGCGAAGGATCAACGTCGCGCCTTCACGTTCCGCGAAATCCATCAGCAGGGAATCGAACTCGACGACGCTGACACCCGGAACGTCGGCGACTTCGCGGCGAACCATTTCCATTCGCTCGGCGACCGTGAACATCGGTTCCTTCGACGGATTGGTCGTGACACCGATCACCAGCCGATCGACTAGGTGAGCGCCGCGCCGGATGATGTCGAGGTGGCCGAGCGTGATCGGGTCGAACGTTCCCGGATAGACGCCGATGCGCTGCTTCGAAGCCATCAACGGTCCCTTTCCTCTACGTAGCGGGCAACAGCGCGAAGCAGGTCCGCTTCCTCGCCATGATGTTCCAGATGCTCGATCGCCTGTCCAATCAGGATCGAACATTGTTGCCGGGCGCGATCCTCGCCAAGCAAGGATACGAATGTCGCCTTTCCGGCATGTGCGTCCTTGCGCAGCCGCTTGCCGGCCACCGCTTCGTCGCCGGCATGGTCGAGCAGGTCGTCGGCAATCTGGAACGCCAGCCCGATGTCGCGTGCGAAGCCGCGATAGGGCGTGCGCGCTTCGGGCGGCAGGCGCCCCATGATGCACGCCGCCTCGACAGCGAACTCGATCAAGGCGCCGGTCTTCAGCTGCTGAAGGCGGGTGATCGATCCCATGTCCAGCACTTGGCCCTCCGCGACTAGGTCGAGCATTTGCCCCCCGGCCATGCCGTTCGGACCCGATGCGCGGGCCATTTCCAGCACGAGCTCGGCGCGGACGAACGGATCCTCATGGGTCGCGGTGTCCGCGATGATCTCAAACGCCAGGTCATGGAAACAGTCGCCGGCAAGCACCGCCGTCGACTCATCGAAAGCCCGGTGCACGGTCGGTTTGCCGCGACGCAGGTCGTCGTCATCCATGCAAGGCAGATCGTCATGGATCAGCGAATAGACGTGGATTGCCTCGATCGCTGCCCCGGCGCGAATCACCCGGTCTTCCGCAATGCCGAACAATCGGCCGGTGGCCACGGTCAGGAGCGGGCGAAGCCGCTTTCCCCCGCCCAGCCCGGCATGGCGCATGGCCTCGAACAGCCGGTCGCGCCCGTCTCCCGATCCGGCCAGGTAGCTTGAGAAAATGGATTCGACTTTGACGGCAATGCGATTGGCTTCGGCCTGAAGCTCGGCGTCGGTCACGCCACGCTCAAGCAGCATTGAAGGGGCTCGTGCCCTTTGGTTGGCCGTCCGGGCCCAGAGCAATCTGCTCGATGCGGGCCTGTGCCGCCTTCAGACGCGCTTCGCAGTGACGCTTCAGCCGGTCTCCCCGCTGATAGAGCTCAATCGACTCGTCGAGCGGAGCCTGGCCCTGCTCAAGGCTTCGGACGATCTGCTCCAGCTCGGCAAGCGCCGCCTCGAAGCTCATTTGCTCAATGTCACCCTGATCCATTGCCTAGCTTCTGGGCCTTGGGCTTCGCCAAATCAACGCTTGAAGGGATCCTTGATGCCCGGAACGATTTCGTCCGATTCCGCTGCACCTTCCAGGTCCACGTCGGCTGCTGCCAGCGCGGCTTCGGCTTCGCGGGCATGCGCTTCGCGTTCGGCGCGCAGCTGTACAATCAGCGCGTCACGATCGCTGGCCAGCCGCTCGTCGGTCGGCGCGACTGTTCCGGCGGCCTTCTGGGCCTTGGCTACGGCCGCATCCAGTTCGCGCTGCGACGTCAGGCCCAGGGTCACGGGGTCCTTCGGCTGGATATTGGCCATGTTCCAGTGGGTCCGCTCACGGATCGCGGCGATCGTCGTGCGCGTCGTGCCGATCAGCTTGGAAATCTGGCCGTCCGACACTTCCGGATGGTTGCGGATGATCCAGGCGATGCCGTCCGGCTTGTCCTGCCGCTTCGAAACCGGCGTGTAGCGCGGCCCCTTCGTGCGCGTGACCGGGTCCGGCGCCTTGTGCATTTGCAGCACATAGTCCTGGTCGGCCTGGCCCTTTTCGATTTCCTCGTGCGTCAGTTCGCCCGAACGGATCGGATCGCGGCCCGTCAATTTGGTTGCAGCCGTATCGTCGGCAATCGCCTGCACCTCGAGCACGTGCAGCCCGCAGAAATCGGCGATCTGCGAGAAGCTGAGCGAGGTGTTGTCGACCAGCCAGGCGGCGGTCGCATGCGGCATGAGCGGCTGGGCCATCTTCGTCTCCACAAACAATAAGGGCCGCCCCACCGAAGGAGCGGCCAGTCATTGGGAGCGCATCTAATCGCGACAGCCGATCAGGGCAAGCAGAGTCTGAGGAATGTCAGTCCTCTAGCCCGACATGCCCGTCCATCGTCATGATCCGCTCCATCCAGCGGATGATCTCCGGATAGGCTTCAAGGTCGAAATCGGCCTCGTCGGCGACATGGGTGTAGGCGAACAGGCAGATGTCGGCGACGCTGAACTGGTCGGCAACGAACCATTTCCGGTCCTTGAGGTGGTTGTCCATCAGGTCCAACGCGTGGAGCCCATTCTCACGCTTGCCCGTGATCTGCATCCGCTGAGCATCGTTCAATGCCTCGATTCCAATGAAACGAAGCCAGAAGCGGAGCGTGGCGATGTTGGGTTCGTGATTATACTGCTCCCAGAACATCCAGCGGAGCATGTCGGCCTGGTCGAAATGCCCGTCCGGGATCAGCTTCGAACCATTAGCCAGGAAAAAGCAGATCGCATTGCTTTCGGTAAGGAAGCGGTTCCCGTCCTGCAGCACGGGAATCCGGCCGTTGGCATTGATATTGGAGAGGAATTCCGGCGTTCGCGTCTCGCCATGCATGATGTCGTAGTTGCGGCGCTCAAGCTTGATCCCGACATGGGCCGCGGTCAGGCGGATTTTGTAGCAGTTCCCCGACCGCGCATCTTCGTGAAGGATCAGCCCGCTCATTGCCCCATTGTTAGCACGATCTTGCCGATATGGTCACCCGCTTCCATCCGCGCGTGCGCTTCAGCCGCCTGCTCCATCGGAAAACTCCGGTCCATGACCGGCTTCAATCGATTGCTTTCGACATATGGCCATACGGTTTGCGCGATTTCATCGCGGACCATCGTCTTGAAGCCGATTTCGCGGGCGCGAAGCGTTGAGCCGGTGAGGGTCAGGCGCCGGCGCATCATGTCAGGAATGGTAATCTCCGCCGTCGCTCCGCGCTGGAACGCGATTGAAATGTGCCGTCCATCATCCGCAAGACATTGGAGATTTCTCGGCAGATAGTCGCCTCCGACCATGTCGACCACCACGGCGACCCCCGCGCCTTCCGTCCAGCGCTGGACCGCGTCGACGAAATCGGTTGTCGCGTAATTGATCGCATGTGCCGCACCCAGTTCGATGGCCGCGGCGCATTTCTCGTCTGATCCGCAGGTTACGATGACCTCCAGTCCGAATAGACTGCCCAGCTTGATCGCCATGGTTCCAATCCCGCTGGTCCCGCCATGGACGAGCACCGTTTCGCCTTCGGCCGCGAAGCCTCGTTCGAACAGGTTGACCCAGACGGTGAACAGCGTTTCCGGGATTGCCGCCGCCTCGGTCAGCCGGAGTACTTCCGGGACCGGAAGACAGGTTCCGGCAGGCGCGACACAATATTCGGCATATCCGCCGCCCGCGACCAACGCGCAGACTTTCGAGCCGATCAGGTGCGTCGAGCCCTGCCCCGCCGCGACCACGGTTCCGGCGATCTCTAGACCGGGTATGTCGCTTGCGCCGGGCGGAGGCGGATAAAGACCCCTGCGCTGAAGCACGTCGGGCCGGTTTACCCCGGCCGCGGCAACCTTGACCAACAGCTCGCCCTTGCCGGGCTTGGGTGTCGGACGCGACGCCAAACGCAGCTGCTCGGGCCCGCCTGGTCCAGCAATTTCTACAACGCGCATTACGTCCGGGATAATTTCGCTCATCGACGCTCCCTGTACAGTCGGGCGCAAGCTTATTGACTTGGGTCAATCATCGGTCAACGATTCCGAACATGGACGAGGAAGACTTCTTTTCCAGCCGCCCGCAGGACCCTTTGACCCAGGTGGTGAAGCAGGATCTAGGGCCGCTTTCGCAGGACGAGCTTCAGGTTCGTATCGAGACGTTGAAGGGCGAAATCGCTCGCGTCGAAGCCCACATGGCCGCAGCCTCGGCCCATCGCTCGGCTGCCGACGAGCTATTCAAGAAGTAGCAAGCCGCCCTCAGGGACGCCGACGGGCTTCAGCTGTGGCCTTCCCACCACGCGCGCGACGAACCGATCACCTCCCCATCTCTTTGCCCCTTGATTGACTCGGCGAAGGGGCCAACATTGATGGTCGAGCCCGCCGGCTCCCCGGTGGGCATGGAGTGACCGTGAATGCCCAGTTTCGCCCGCGAACTTGAAACAACCCTGCATAATGCCCTCGGCGAGGCATCGAAGCGCCGCCACGAATATGCGACGCTGGAGCACCTGCTGATCGCGCTCATCGACGATAATCACGCCAGCCAGGTGATGACCGCCTGCGGCGTCAATCGCGACGATCTCAAGGCGACGGTAAAGCAATATCTCGACAGCGAGCTCGGGGCCCTGGTCGCGGACAGCGCGACCGACCCGACTCCGACAAGCGGTTTCCAGCGCGTCGTTCAGCGCGCCATTCTCCACGTGCAATCGTCGGGACGCGATGAGGTCACTGGTGCCAATGTGCTGGTTGCCCTGTTCAGCGAGCGCGAAAGCTATGCCGTCTACTTCCTGCAACAGCAGGACATGAGCCGCCTCGATGCGGTGACCTACATCAGCCACGGAGTTGGCAAGGGCGAGGTGGCGTCCGAGCCTTCAGCGCCCCAAGGCACCGAAGAGAAGACCGAGAGCAAGAGCGACAAGAAGGAAAGCGCGCTCCAACAGTTCACGGTCAACCTCAACGACAAGGCACGATCGGGCAAGGTCGATCCGCTAATCGGCCGAATGCCGGAAGTGGACCGGACGGTTCAGATCCTCTGCCGCCGCTCCAAGAACAACCCGCTCTACGTCGGCGATCCCGGCGTGGGAAAAACCGCGATCGCCGAAGGCCTCGCCCGCAAGATCATCGAAGGCGACGTGCCCGATGTCCTCAAGGAAGCGGTTATCTATGCGCTCGACATGGGCGCGCTGCTGGCCGGCACCCGCTATCGCGGCGACTTCGAGGAACGGCTGAAATCGGTCGTTACCGAGCTCGAAAAGATGCCCAATGCGATCCTGTTCATCGACGAAATCCACACGGTGATCGGCGCAGGTGCGACCAGCGGCGGAGCGATGGACGCCTCCAACCTGCTGAAGCCGGCGCTTTCCTCGGGCGCGATCCGCTGCATTGGCTCGACCACCTATAAGGAATTCCGCAACCACTTCGAAAAGGACCGCGCCTTGCTGCGCCGGTTCCAGAAGATCGACGTCAACGAACCGACGGTCGAGGACACGATCAAGATCATCGCCGGCCTCCGCTCCTCGTTCGAGCAGCATCACGGCGTCCGTTACACGCCCGATGCGATCAAGAGCGCCGTCGAACTTAGCGCGCGCTACATCCATGACCGCAAGCTTCCCGACAAAGCGATCGACGTGATCGACGAGGTCGGCGCGATGCAGATGCTGGTGCCGCCCAGCCGCCGCAAGAAGACCATCACCGTCAAGGAAATCGAGGCGGTGGTGGCGACAATGGCCCGGATTCCGCCGAAGTCAGTCTCGACCGACGACAAGCGGGTTCTCGAGACGCTGGAAGCGGATCTGAAGCGCGTCGTGTTTGGCCAGGATATGGCGATCGAGAAGCTCGCTAGCGCCATTAAGCTCAGCCGCGCAGGCCTGCGCGATCCCGACAAGCCGATCGGCAACTACCTCTTCTCCGGCCCGACCGGTGTCGGCAAGACCGAGGTCGCGCGTCAGCTCGCCTCGATCATGGGCATTCCGCTCCAGCGGTTCGACATGTCCGAATATATGGAGCGCCACTCGGTCAGCCGCCTGATCGGCGCGCCTCCGGGATATGTCGGCTACGATCAGGGCGGCCTGTTGACCGACGCCGTCGACCAGCATCCGCATTCGGTCCTGCTGCTCGACGAGATCGAGAAGGCCCACCCGGACCTGTTCAACATCCTTCTGCAGGTGATGGACAACGGGAAGCTCACCGATCACCACGGCAAGACCGTCGATTTCCGCAACACCATCCTCATCATGACCACCAATGCCGGCGCTGCCGACATGGCGCGTGAGAGCATCGGCTTCGGCGCGATGTCCCGCGAGGATGCGCAGGAGGATGCGGTCAAGAAGATGTTTACGCCGGAATTCCGCAACCGGCTCGATGCGGTCGTGCCGTTCGCCTACCTGCCGCCAGCGGTGGTGGCTCGCGTCGTGGACAAGTTCGTACTCCAGCTGGAGCTGCAGCTTGCCGACCGCAATGTCCACATTGAGCTGGACGACGAGGCGCGCGAATGGCTCACCACACGCGGCTACGACAAGCTCTACGGAGCCCGTCCGATGCAGCGACTGGTGCAGGAGAAGATCAAGCAGCCGCTGGCGGAGGAATTGCTTTTCGGCAAGCTGGTCGACGGCGGCGAAGTCAAGGTCCACATCAAGGACGGCCAACCCGCCTTCGAGATCACGCCGGCCCCGCCAAAGGCGCCAAAGGGCAAGCCCGCAGCTGCGCCCAAGGCGAAGGCCAAGCGCAAGACAGGCGGAAAGGCGACGGCTGCCGAATAATCGCCAAGTCGGCCGGCAAAAGCTGAATCGGCCCGGCCGGGCCCAGGATCGATCTGAGCAGCGGCCAACGAACTCACCGGTTCGGCTGCATTTAGCCTCATCACGCCAGCAGAGGCCAGAGTTGGGCGGCCGTTGACGCCTGCCAGCGTCGCCGGCGTTGCCCGCCGCACAACTCGCCGCTGCGCAGCGGGCGTCTAAAGCTGCTAAACGCACTTGCCGATGGAGCTTCGCCCAACTCTTCGCCTTTGAGATATTCGCGAGGATCATGTCGCCACGCTCCACGCGTGCCGGCAGCCGCTGAAGAATGTGTGCGACGGCCGGAAAAATCGGGGTTTTCCCCTATTTTTTGATTCAATACTTTTCAGGAGTTGCTAATTTAAATCAGCAAGTCCAAAAATGGCACATTCCGGGGCCACGATTGTGTCCGGAGGCTTCCGGATTTTTGCGCCGCATCTTCTCGGGTGATGCGCGAGAACAGGGAGTAACAGGGAATGACCGTATCTTTCCGAACGCGCCTCTTGAGCGGCGCAGCCCTCACACTTGGTTTGACGATGGTCGCGGCCTCGCCGGCGGCGGCCTCGTGCACCGCGACGCCGGCGGCGACGCCTGTCACGGGCACGATTGTCTGCGGTACCACGAACACCACCGATACGACCTATGCCGGCGTCAGCCCGGATACGGATCGTCAGTGGAACGTCGATACGGCGGCGGGTAATGTCACCACCACGGTCAGCACCGGCGCGGTTGTTGACGGCTTCGGCATGGCGGTCACGAATACAGGTGCAGGCGGCAATACGCTGAGCTTCGTCAATGACGGATCGGTGCAGATCAATACGGGCAACACTGCCACTGCCGGCGGCAACGCAGCCGTTGACCTGTCGGCGGTCGGCGCGACCAATATCACCTATTCCGGCGCAGGTTCGATCACCAACCTGTCGACAACGGGTGCGGGCCTGTCACTCGATACGGCCGGGACCGGCAATCTGACGGCCACCGTCGGCGGCAATATTTCCATTGCCACCGCTGGCAGCTACGGCATTCTGGCCGTGAATTCAGGTACTGCCGGCAACGTCTCGGTTACGACGGCGACCGGAACCACCATTCGTTCGGCCGGAGGCGGCATTGGCGCTGGCGTTACCGGAGGCGGGTCGGGCTCGACCACAATCACGAATAACGCGGCGATCGGCAGCCCCACGGCCACGCCCAACACCCTCGTGATCGGCATTACCGGCACGACCAATGGTACGGGCACGCTTACTGTCGTCAACAATGGGGCGATTGGCAGCGCAACGGACCGGCTGACCAACAGCGGCATCCAGGTCACCCAGAATAATGCGGCAAATAGCTCGGCGGTCAGCCTGACCGGTAGCGGAGCCGTTTTCTCCGCATTGAACGGCATTACGGCCGTAAACGTTGGAACCGGCACGACAACCGTCAACTATACGGGCGCCGTCAACTCCACCGGCGCCAATGGCGTTGCCGTTACCGGCGGGACCGGCGCGACGTCCGTGACCCTCGGCAACGTGACTTCCGCGACCGACGCCGTCACCGTTACGTCGACGGGCGTACAGGCCATCACGCTTAACGGCGTGACCACGGGCACGGCCGGTTCGGGCCTTGTCTCGACCACCAGCGCGGCTGACCCGGTGCTTCCGGCTACGACGCCGTTGGCCCGGTCGATCACGATCGGCACGACCGGTAACGTCACGGGCGCGACGCAGGCCATCCTGCTCAACGGGACGGCTACGACGACTCTCGTCAACAACGGCACGATCGGCGCCTTGCCAACAGGCCTGGCGATCAACGATGCCGGTGGCGGCGCTTCCAGCATTACCAACGCCGGCACCATCAACGGCCGGATGACGCTTGGCGGCGGCGACGATACGCTGACCAACAACGGCACGATGAACCTCAACGGAGCGCTCGACTTTGGCGCGGGTGCCGACCGGTTCGTCAACTCGACGACAGGTATCCTGAACATACTTGGAAACAGCTCGTTCGTTGGCCTTGAAAACCTCGGAACGGGGACGACTCAAGCCAATAACGGCCGCATCAACATGGCCAGCGGCGTAACGCTGACCGGTCCGGCGGTGATCTTCACCAACGCCGGCACGATCGACACGGCCGGCCCTGCGACGTTGGCGGGCTTCACGGCCGTCATCAACTCGGGCACGATCGACCTGGCTCCGGGCGCCTTCACGGTTCCCGCCGGTTCCTTCGCCAACACGGGCACGATCCGTGCGGATGAGGGCGCATCGAGCATCACGGGGCAGACCAGCTTCGGCAACAGCGGCGCAATCCGCCTAGACGATGGCGCCTCGGACGATGTCTTGACGATTGTCGGGCCTTATGTCGGTTCGGGCACTCCGTCACTTACGATCGACTATAGCGGCGTACTGGGCGATCGGCTGGTGACCGGCGCGATCAGCGGCACGGCAACTACGGTCAATGTCCTGGCGACGTCCGACATCATCTTCAATCCAGGCGGTGTACTGGTTGTCGATGGCACGGCGTCAACCGCCGGTGCGTTCACCCTTGGCACCACCAATCTCGGCCTGTTCGACTTCAACCTGACCCAGGTTGGCGCGGATTACTTCCTCGCCTCGACGCCGAATATTGCGGCGGTTGAAGTGGTGCGGCTTGGCGATCTAGCACGGGGGCTGTGGTATCAGTCGGCTGATATCTACAGCAACTATGCCGCCCTTCGCCGGACCGACCTTGGGGTCGAACGGACGAGCAACTGGGGCTTCTGGGGCCAGGTCTACTATAGCCAGGACAAGCTCGATGACGAAGATATCACCGTCTTCGACACCGACTATGAAATCGACCGGCTCAAAACCACCCACACTGGCATCCAGTTTGGCGTCGATTACCTGGTCAGCCCAAACTTCGTGGTCGGCCTCACCGCCGGCTGGGAGAAGTCCAAAGCCAATATCAGCAATTCGTCATCGGACTTTGATGCCGACGGCTGGAACATTGGCCTATACGGCATGTTCGGCGGAGCCATGGGCTTCTACGGCGACTTGCTCGTCAAGTGGGATACCGCGAAGGCCGACTTCGACAATGAGCTGTTCTTCGATGTCGACGAGCCTCGCCTGAAGAGCTTCGGCTTCCAGGGCCAGTTCGGGTATCGCTTCGGCGGATCGACGGTCTTCGACATCGGCGCAGGGATTGCGTTCGTGAACTCGAAGATCGACGACTTCGAAGTCGATGAGGTCGGTCTTGTCGGGTTCGACTTCGACAAGGTGAAGAGCACTCGCGGCAACCTTGGTGCCCGGGCGACCTTCGGGTCCGGCATGTGGGCGCCGTTTGTCGACGCCAGGGTCTTCCACGACTTCAGCGACGGGCCGTCGTTCGACCTGTTCGGTGGATCGTCCGTGGCCGAGGTCGAGGGTGACGGACCCGGCACCTGGTTCCGACTGGAAGCCGGCGTCGGCGCCGTCAACAGCTCAGGACCGCTTCTGGCCGTTTGGGGTGACTTCGGCGATCTCAAGGGCTGGGGCGTGAAGGCCGGATGGCGATTTGGTGGCGAACCGGTGGTTGAGGCTCCTCCGCCTCCGCCTCCTCCTCCGCCGCCGCCGCCGCCGGCAACACAGACCTGCCCGGACGGATCGGTGATCCTGGCGACGGATACTTGCCCGCCGCCGCCTCCCCCGCCGCCGCCGCCGCCGCCGCCGCCGGAGCCGGAACGCGGCTAGGGCAGACGCAATTCGGTCCCAGCGCCGATACGCGCATGAAATTGGCGGCCCCTCCTATGGGTGGGGCCGTCAATTTCATGTGCAGCTTCTGAAATGACCGTTTATGGATTTCGCGAGAGCCCCATGCGATGAAGACTTGAAGGGGGCTTTCCATGACCGACGACCTTGCCGCCGCGAACGTCAATCGATCCTATCAGCTGGCCGCGTCCTGCATCGCGATCTTCACCTTCCTGCTTTTCTTCCTCTACCCGAAGTTCCTCAGCGGCGAAGTCAATGCATGGCTGTTCCAGGCCGCACTGATCGTGATGGGCGTAGCGACTTTCTCCTTCGCATTTGCCTCATTTCATTATTACGGCGTGTCGCTGGGCGGCCGCATCGACGACGCCACCCGATCGCAATATGCCCGCCGCGCTGACCGTTTCTGGCTTCTCGGCTGTATCTTTCTCTTCCTGACGCCGTGCGTGGTGCTGTTCACGGTCGGCCTGCTTGCCGTTGCGTCCGCCTGGTTCGCGCTTTGGCTGCTCTACCTGCTGTTCGCGTTCCGTATCTTCCCCCGCATCCAGGCCGGGAGGACGGACTGAATCTGGCGAGCTACAGGCTATCGCGAAACGCCGCCTCTCCGGCATCCGACACTTCGACCCACTTCTTGTCGGGAACCGCGCCCTCGACATAGCTATCGTGCCACTTCCACCATTTGTAGGTTGGGGTCTGCGGATAGCCCTCCGGCGAATTTTCCCATTCCTCCTGGCGGCCGAGCGGTGTGATATCGAGGTAATTCCACGTCCCGCCCATCTGCTCGTCGCCGCGGCTGTTGACGAAATAGGTGCGGTAGATGCGGCTTCCGTCGCGGATAAAGACGTTGTGGCCGTGCCATTCGTCGACGCCGAAGTCCTTGTCGAAACCATCCGTGACCGTGAACCAGGGAATATGCCCCCAGCCCATCCGCGCCTGCAGCCGGGCGATGTCGGCCTGCGGCGCACGCGAGACGAAGACCAGGGTCGTGTCGCGCGCATTGAGATGCGCGAGATGGGCAACCTGGTCGGCAACCATGGAACAACCCGGGCAGGCGTGGTCGGGCCAGCCGAAGACCCCGTCCTCATGGAAGGCGCGGTAGACGATCAGCTGCCGACGCCCCCCGAACAGGTCCAGCAGGCTGGCCTTTCCTTCGGGCCCGTCGAACGCATAATCCTTCTCGACCGCCAGCCAGGGCATCCGCCGCCGTTCCGCCGCCAGCGCATCGCGGGCGCGTGTTGCCGCCTTTTCCTTCACCAGCAGCTGCTGCCACGCCTCGTCCCACTCCGCGCGACTAACGACCGGCGGATGTGAATCGGGTAACTCGGAACGCGTCTCGGTCTGTTGGTCACTCACCGTCTTCATCCTTCTGTTTGCGGCGCTTCAACGCCAGGATCAGCCCGGCAATCGCGCCGCCGCCGTTTCCAGTGCCGAGTGCAATCCAGCCCATCGTCGAAAGGCACATCGGGCACATGGCTCAGGCCCCGAAATCGGCGGGCAGGCGCTCGCCATATTCGCCGCGAAGCTCCTGCCAGCGCGGCCAGAAAGGCTTGGGCTCCCGTTCGAATGCCAGATTTTCCAGCACGTCGAGGTGCGCATGCCACCCGGCCGAATGCCCGATGAGCGCGGACCGGGTCTGGAAGCCGGCATGGGTCACGGTCAGCAGGACGCCTTCGCCGATCGGCTCAAGCTCGAAGGTGACGTTGCCGGTGTTGCTCCACGTAATGACCAGCTTTCGCGGTTCGTCGACCTCAACCACCTCGCTCGTCATGCTATGTTCCTCGGGAATATCGTCGGGCCGGCCGCCCGTCCTGACGGTGGCGAGCTCATCGTTGCGCCAGGTGAGCTCGAACGGAGCGCCCTCGACCAGTTCGATGTCGCCTGAGGCCATCCACAATTTGCGAAGCTCGCTGTCGACCAAATAGGCCCAGACCCGCTCGATCGGCCCTGGAAGCAAGCGCTGGATCTTCAGCGTATCGGGTCCGATCAGCGCGCCATAAGTGTCGATCTGCGTCAGCTCGCTCATTTCTTGCCTCCTTCGGTGGGGTTCGCCTGGCGCCCATCGTCCTGGCGGAGCAGCCGCTCGAGCTTGTCGAGGCGCTGGGACCAGAAGACAGCGTAGCGGGTCATCCATTCAAGCATCGGCTCAAGGCCCTGCGGATTGGCACGATAGAAAACCTTACGGCCTTCGGGCCGCTCGGCGACCAACCCGGCCTGTTTCAATGTCTTGAGATGCTGCGAAACCGCGCCCTGGCTGACGCCGCTACCTTCGGTGAGGTCGCCGACGGTAATTTCCCGGGCCGCGGCGACACGCTCGAACAGGCTACGGCGCGTCGGATCGGCCAACGCCCTAAGAACCGAGTCGAATTCTTTCGTCTCAAGCATGCCATCAAATTAGTATCGGCTAATGTATTAGTCAACGCTAATCTATCTGGCTGGAAGTGGGGCTTTACCAGAAGCGGCTGTAGGCGATTGCCGGTACGACCGACGAGGGTGAGCTAAGGCCCTTGGGACTGATCCAAACGCCGAGCAGCACACCGCTCGTATCGCTCCAGCTATATTCGACTGCCGGAGCAAAGCCGATGGAACGTCTCGCAGGAAGTGTTTGATCGATCGGCGACCCCGTGCCGTAGCGGCCCTTCAAACCGGTCTGGGCGGTGGATTCGCGGATGACGTCGAATGCCAGGACCCATTCTCGCGCCAGGCTATATTCGACCGCGGCGATCATCGTTGTTTTCGAACCTGGCTTGGCCCGACCGCGAAATCCCGGCTGGGTGCCATAGACGCTTCGGTCCGCGACGTCGGCGCCATGCGGAAATGACTTCAAGAAGTTGATCCTGCCGCGCAGCAGTCGGCCGTTCCTGAGCAGGAAATAGTGCTGCACATTGACCCCGACTTCCGTCGCAAAAGAGCCGGATCCGTGTCCATCCTCCCGCAAGCCGAGCTTATCATGCTTGCCGATCGGCAGCGATTCCTGGGCCACGATGGCGATCGTCGGAATCCGCTTCTCGGGCGTGAAACGAGTGAGGCGAAACTGGGTCAACAGTTTCAAGTCGCCAACGTTGAATTCGCGATTGGGCCTCCGGGTGCCAAACGCGAACTTCGGCTGGACGCCGACGGTGAACCTCTCCGCCAGTCCATATTGATAGAAACCGCTCGATCCCGGGTAGTGATTTCCCCCCGTGATGACATCGTAGAAGTAGGGTTCCGTGTAAAAATGCCCCGTCGGAAGCGTCTCGGCATTCGATGAAAGCAGGGAACCGGTCCAGCGCGCACCTTTCATCGCCGTTCGATAGCGCTCGGCCAACTCGGCATTGGCGCCTTCAAGTTCGGACGCAGACGCAGCAACGGGCATCACACTGGCAAACGCTGCCAGTGCGCCGAACAAGGCGGACTCCATTGGATACCCCTTCAGACCTCAATTCATTGGAGCGTGCTGCTAGCCGTCGGCGGATGCCGCAGCTTCCTGAAAAGACTCGTCAAACTTGGGCTACTCAACCTTCGTAACGGCGGCCCGTGTCTATTGGACGGGGATCGTTGGCTTCGACTTGAACCGTGCCGCTTCCTCGGACCCGCCGGTCGCATTGCCCTCGCTGTAGCTATGCGCTCCGGCGCCGGCCAAATGCCCGCCGTCGACGATCAGATATTCGTCGCGGATAGGCCGTCCTTCGAAGAAGCATTCCAATATTTCGCGGGTACCCGCGGCGTAACGCGCCTGCGCCGACAGCGTAGAACCGGAAATATGCGGAGTCATTCCGTGGTTCGGCATGTTGCGCCAAGGATGGTCGCGCGGCGCCGGCTGCGGGAACCAGACGTCGCCCGCATATCCTGCGAGCTGCCCGCTTTCGAGCGCATCCGCGACGGCGTTGCGATCGGCGATCTTCCCGCGCGCCGTATTCACCAGATAGGCGCCGCGCTTCATTCGCGCGATCATCGCCGCGTCGAACAAATTCTCCGTCTCAGGATGCAGCGGACAGTTGATCGTCACCACGTCGCAATGCGGAACCATGTCGGCCGCGCTCTCATGCCACGTCAGCCCAAGTTCCTGCTCGACCTCGGCAGGCAACCGGTGCCGGTCCGTGTAGTGCAGATGCACGTCGAACGGCTTCAATCGGCGCAACACGGCAGAGCCGATGCGCCCGGCCGCAACCGTACCGACATGCATTCCCTCGATATCGTAGGACCGCGCCGCGCAATCGGCGATGTTCCAGCCGCCGGCCTTCACCAGGTCCCACGACTGCAGATAGTTCCGCGCAAGGCCCAGGATCATCATCACCACATGCTCGGCAACGCTGATCGAATTGCAGTAGGTTACCTCGGCGACCGTGATCCCGCGATCGATCGCCGCCTGCAGGTCGACATGGTCCGATCCGATGCCCGCGGTGATCGCGAGCTTGAGGTTCTGCGCCTTGGCGATGCGCTCGGCGGTCAGATAGGCCGGCCAGAAAGGCTGCGAGATGACGACATCGGCGTCGACCAGCTCGCGCTCAAAATCCGAGTTCGGACCGTCCTTGTCTTCTGTGACAACCAGCTGGTGGCCGGCATCCTCCAGGAACTTGCGAAGCCCCAATTCTCCCCCGACGCTGCCCAGCAGCTGTCCGGGCTGGAAGTCGATCGCATGCGGTGTCGGCAAGGTCTGGCCGTCGGGATAGCGGTCGATATGCGGCAGATTGTCGCGCGGATAGCGGGTTGGATAGCCGTCGATCGGATCGTCGTAGAGGACGCATAGGACCTTCGCCATGAAATGCCTCTCCCTTCATCTGGGTGCGCATACTCGCGGCCATTTCCCGCCGCCTCGGCGAACCGCCACTTAGCACGAACGGCGCACCAAGCCATGATCCAATCCAGTTGCAGAACGGGACTTGTGCGATCCGTCATTTCTGCTTTGTTGCGGCGCAATTGTTCGGGAGGGATATTCGATGAAGCATTGGCGAGTAGCGCTGGCCGTCCTGGCGCTGGGAACTACTACCGCGGTGATCGCCGCGCCTTCGGATGCGCCCAATCCCATCTTCACCGGTGCGGACCTGTTCAACCTCTCTGCGGCCTCCGATCCGCAGATCAGCCCCGATGGCCGTTCGATCGCCTATGTCCGCCGCTCAAACGATGTGATGACCGACCGGGCTCGCTCGACCATCTGGCTGATCGATGTCGCGACCGGCGACGAGCGCCCGCTGGTTACCGGCACCGGAAGCCACTCCAGCCCGCGCTGGTCGCCCGACGGCAAGCGATTGGCCTATGTGTCGACGGCCGAAGGAGGCGCGTCGCAGCTCTATGTCCGCTGGATGGACAGCGGCCAGACCGCCCGAATTACCGGCCTCGCCGATAGCCCACAGGGCATCGCCTGGTCGCCTGACGGGCAGCGCATCGCCTACCTCATGAACGTGCCGGACGACGGTCCCAAGCTAGGTTCCGCCCCGGCCAAGCCCGAGGGCGCCGAATGGGCAAAGCCGCTCGAAGTGATCGACAAGGCCACCTACCGCGTCGATGGCGGCGGCTATCTGAAGCCGGGCTTCGACCATATCTTCGTCGTCGACGCGCTGGGCGGAGCGCCCCGCCAGCTGACCTTCGGCGCCTATCATGACGGCAATCCCGAATGGACCGCCGATGGTCGCGGGATCCTGTTCAGCGCTGTTCGCAAGGCCGATTGGGAGATGATTGCCAACGATAGCGAAGTCTATCGCCTTGAAGTCGCCAGCGGTGCCGTGACGGCGCTAACCGATCGTCGCGGCCCCGATGCCGCACCGGTGGCGTCTCCCGACGGCCGCCTGATCGCCTATGTCGGCTATGACGATCACAAGAAGGGCTTCGAACAGTCCGACCTCTATGTGATGAATTCGGACGGAAGTGCCCCGCGTAAGGTCGCAGCGGGCCTTGACCGGTCGATCGACCAGATGGAATGGGCGGCGGACGGCCGCTCGATCATCGCTTCCTACGAGGAAGAGGGCTCGGTCACCGTTTCGCGCATCGGCCTCAACGGCAGCGTTTCGCCGATCGTCCGCAATGTCGGCGGCGGCTCGCTCGATCGGCCCTATGCTGGCGGCAGCTTCAGCGTGTCGCGCGGCGGCACTCTCGCCTACACGACCGATAGCGCAACCCGCCCGGCCGACGTGTCGGTTTCATCGGGCGGCAAGGCCCGCCAGCTGACCCGCCTCAACGACCTCAGCCTGTCGGGCAAGTCGATGGCGCAGGTCCGCACGCTCGACGTCACCGCGCCCGACGGATCGCGCGTTCCATCCTGGATACTACTCCCGCCCGGCTATCGCGACGGCACCCGCGTGCCTGTGGTCCTCGAAATCCACGGCGGGCCTTACGCCTCCTACGGCCCGCACTTCTCGACCGATTACCAGCTCTACGCGGCGTCGGGTTACGCTGTGCTCTACACCAACCCGCGCGGCTCCACGGGCTACGGCCAGGCCTTCGCCGACGGCATCGAGAAGACCTACCCCGACAGCAACACGGCCGATCTGCTCGCCGCCGTCGACGCGGCAGTGGCAAGCGGCATCGCCGATCCGGAAAATCTGTTCGTGACGGGCGGTTCGGGCGGCGGCGTCCTCACCGCCTGGCTGGTCGGCAAGACCGATCGGTTCAAGGCGGCGGCTTCGCAAAAGCCGGTCATCAACTGGACCAGCATGGCGCTCACCGCCGACGGCATCCAGTTCTTCGGCCCCTATTGGATGGGCGGCCTGCCGTGGGAAAACCAGTCGTCCTACTGGGCCCGCTCGCCGCTCAGCCTGATCGGCAACGTCAAGACACCGACCCTGGTCGTGGTCGGCGCGGAGGATTACCGCACGCCCGTCAGCGAGTCTGAGCAGCTCTATTCGGCGCTGAAGCTGAAGGGCGTTCCGACGATGCTGGTGAAGGTCCCGAACGCCAGCCACGGCGGCATCGCGGCCCGCCCGTCGCAGTCGGCGGCCAAGGCGTCCGCCATCATCGCCTGGTTCGACAAATATCGGAAGCAGGCAGGCGCCGCGGAAACTACGGCTTCCTCGGGCAATTGATCCGCGGGTTTCGGACAAGGACCAATGCGGGATAAGTGACCCTATGCGAGTCGAAGGCGACTATAAGAAGGACGGTTACGCGACCATCAGGGGGCTGGTCCCCCCGGAGGTCGCGTCGAACCTGTTCAAGCAGCTGCAGGTCGACTTGGCCAATTCAGGAAAGTCGTTCGAGACCTTCGCCAAGCTGCACGACCTGTCGAAGCATCAGACATCGGACATTTCGGGTCACTTCTACCGGCCGCTGACCACCTTCCTGTGGGGCCTGACGCCGATCATCAGCGAGATCACGGGGGCGGATCTCCTGCCCAGCTATGACTTTTTCCGCATCTATCAGAAGGACGATATCTGCCGCGTCCATGCGGACCGCCCGTCATGCGAGCACAGCGTGTCGCTAACGCTCGCCTACAGCGACGGCGTGACCTGGCCGCTTGAGGTCGGGTCCGAACGGATCACGACCGTTGATCCTTGCGTCGAAAGCTTCGGCGACGAGCCTTATTCGTCGATCGAGATGCAGCCAGGCGACGCCGTCCTCTATCGCGGTATCGAACTGCGCCACGGGCGAACGATGCCCAATCCCAACCGCTGGTCCGCCCACCTCTTCCTCTTCTGGGTGGAACGCGACGGCGAATTCATGCAGCACGCCTTCGACGAGGAACGCCTCCGGTCGGAACTGA
This sequence comes from Sphingomonas caseinilytica, assembly GCF_023516455.1. Lineage (GTDB taxonomy): Bacteria > Pseudomonadota > Alphaproteobacteria > Sphingomonadales > Sphingomonadaceae > Sphingomicrobium > Sphingomicrobium caseinilyticum. The sequence continues at coordinate 85,162 of NZ_JAMGBA010000003.1, forward strand.
AACGCGTCGTCAATCTGGACGTCTGAGGAACGCCCGCCCCGCTAGGCAGTTCTCGCTGCGTCGGAGGGGTTACCACGTGGCGGCGGCTCCGTTCGACGAACGGCGGTTGCGTGGCTTGACGCGCGGCAATTCGCGCGACCAAGTTCCGCGCAATTCCACCATGTCAGGAGTCGCACTTTGCGCAATTTCGCTCGCCTTTCCGCCGTTGCCCTGCTGTTGGCCAGCGGCGCCGCTCTCGCCCAGACCGCACCGACCGCCCAAATCGATCCCGCGCGCCTCGCTCAGCACGTCCAGGTGTTGGGTTCGGACGCGTTTGAAGGGCGCGCTCCCGCAACCAATGGCGAGACCAAGACCGTAGAATATCTGTCGCAGCAGTTCGCCGGTGCGGGGCTCCAGCCGGGCGGTGACATTGTGAATGGCCAGCGGACGTGGACCCAGGCGGTCCCCCTGCTCCGCTCCGAATTCGCGGCCAATCCGCAGGTCAGCATCAACATCGCCGGCAAAGCCGCACCGCTTACCCAGGGCGAAGAGATCGCCGTCCGCGCGCCGACCAACGGCGACAAGGCGATGTCGATCGACGGCGCTGAACTGGTCTTCGTCGGTTACGGTGTGAAGGCGCCGGAACGTTCGTGGGATGATTTCAAGGGCCTCGACGCCAAGGGCAAGATCCTCGTCATGCTCGTCAACGACCCCGATTTCGAGGGCGGCGAAGGCGATTTCGGCGGCAAGGCGATGACCTATTACGGCCGCTGGACCTACAAATATGAGGAAGGTGCCCGCCAGGGAGCCAAAGGCGTCCTCGTGATCCACGAGACCGATCCGGCCAGCTACGGCTGGGCAACGGTCAAGAACAGCAACACCAACGCGATGTTCGACATCGTCCGCCAGAACCCGGCGGCCGAGCATCCGCCGCTGGAAGGCTGGATCCAGCGCGATCTCGCGGCAAAGCTGTTCGCGGCATCGGGCACCAGCTTCGACGCGATGAAGGCGGCCGCCAAGCGGAAGGACTTCAAGCCGGTTCCATTGAAGGCAAACCTCACCGTCCACGGCGATGCCAAGACCGAGGTAATCACCTCGCACAACGTCGTCGGCATTCTGCCGGGCAGCACGCGTCCGGACGAGACGGTCATCTATTCGGCGCACTGGGACCACCTCGGCATTGGCCTCCCCGACGCCAATGGCGATCGCATCTACAATGGCGCGATGGATAACGGCACCGGCCTCGCCCACATCATCGAGCAGGCGCGCGCCTTCGCCGCCGGTCCGAGGCCGCAGCGTTCGGTCGTCTTCCTCGCCGTGACCGCCGAGGAAAAGGGCCTGCTGGGCAGCGAATATTATGCCGCCAACCCGCTCTATCCGGCCGCCAAGACCGCAGGCGTGATCAACACCGACGTGATGGGCGTCCTAGGCCCGGCGCGCGATTTCACGATCCGCGGCAACCAGAAGTTCGGCCTGCTCGACATGCTGGTCATGGAAGGCGCCAAGCGCGGCCGCAACTATGTGCCCGATCCCCGTCCCGAAACCGGCGGCTTCTTCCGCTCGGATCACTTCACCTTGGCCAAGGTCGGCATCCCGGCGATGAGCTTCAGCGGCGGCCAGGACCTCATCAACGGCGGTGTCGCCCGGGCGCAGGCGTGGCAGGCAAATTATACGGCCAAAATGTATCACCAGCCCGACGACGAATATGATCCCAGCTGGGATTTCACCGGCATCGCGCAGGATGCGGAGCTGCTCCACGCCGTCGGCCTGCATCTCGCCAATAGCTGCGAATGGCCGAACTGGAGCCAGGACAGCGAATTCCGGGCCGCACGCGACCGCAGCGCGGCCGAACGGCAAGGCACCTGTGTCGCTGCTCAGCCGGTAAAGCCGGGTGAGCGTGGATGATCGCAGGCTGAAGAGATAATGACTGTGCCTGTCTCTCGGGGGCGGGCACAGACGTTCTCTTTATGTTCTCATTGTGCTAGGGCGGAGTCGGAAAGGACGGAGCGATGAGCGAGATCATTTTCTACCACAATCCGATGAGCCGGGGTCAGATCATCCGCTGGATGCTGGAAGAGGTCGGCGCGCCCTATGACACGGAAATCCTCGATTATGCCTCGTCGATGAAGGACGAGAGCTATCGCGCGATCAATCCGATGATGAAGGTCCCGGCGATCAGCCACAACGGCAAGATCGTGACGGAGTGCGCGGCAATCTGCGCCTATCTGGCCGATGTCTTCCCCGAAGCCGGGTTGGGTCCGCGCGAGAATGAGAAGGCCGACTATTACCGCTGGCTGTTCTTCGCCGCCGGTCCGCTGGAGCAGGCCGTGACCAACAAGGCGGTCGGGTTCGAACCCAGCGCCGAACGCGAACGTATGTTCGGCTACGGTAACTACGACCTCGCCGTGAACACGCTCGCCGATCATCTGGCCGGCCGCGACTATGTCTGCGGCTCCCGTTTCACCGCCGCCGACGTTTATGTCGGAAGCGCCGTCCTGTGGGGCGTCCAGTTCGGCACCATGCCGAAACTCGACAGCTTCGTCGCCTATGCCGACCGGATCGGCCAGCGCGAGGCCTACAAGCGCGGCAAGGATGAGGATAATCAGCTGATCGCGGAGATGCAGGCCGCGGGATGATTCAATCCGTCATTGCGAGGAGCGTAGCGACGCGGCAATCCATGAAACGGAAGCTGGATTGCTTCGCTACGCTCGCAATGACGACCGGGAGGTGGTGATGGACCCTAAGGCACTTCAACAAGCAATCGAGCTCTACGATCGATTTACCCACGAAGGCATGGACCGGCGCGACTTCTTCGGCCGGATGACCCTGATCGCCGGAAGCACGGCGGCGGCAACCAGCCTGATCGCGGCAATTGCCGCCTCTCCTGCAGCGGCAGTAATCGTGCCCGCTGATGATCCCCGGCTGACCACCCGGATGATGACGTTCGAAAATCCGGCAGGTTACAAGGCCTATGTCGCCGAGCCGCGCACGCGATCGTTGAAGGCGACGGTCCTGGTCGTCCATGAGAACCGCGGCCTCAATGAACACACTCGCGACGTTGCGCGCAGGTTCGCCCTCGAAGGTTTCCGCGCCGTTGCCGTCGATTTCCTGTCGCTGGCGGGCGGTACGCCTACCAATAATGACGACGCCGCTCGCGAGGCAATCGGCAAGCTCGACCTCGGCAAGACCACTACCGATGCGGTGACGATGCTGACCGAGCTGGCCAAATCCAGCCGCGCCGGCAAGGTCGGCGCGGTCGGCTTCTGCTGGGGCGGCGCGTTCGTCAATCGCCTGGCGGTCGCCGCCGGCGACAAGCTCGACGCCGGTGTCGTCTATTACGGCCCAGCCCCCGATCCGTCGGAGGCGGCCAAGGTGCAGGCGCCCTTGCTGATCCACCATGCCGGGCTGGATGCCCGGGTCGCGGCCACCCTCTTCCCCTGGGTCGACGCCCTCCGTGCAGCCAAGAAGCCGGTCACCTACCAAGGCTATGACGGCGCCAACCACGCCTTCAACAACGACACCTCGGCGGAACGCTACAACAAGGAAGCAGCCGACCTCGCCTGGGGCCGAACCGTCCGCTTCTTCAAGCGCTATTTGGGCTAGTCTCGCGACTATCCATTCCGGCGATCAGAATGTCGACCATGCGACGGGCGGCTCCGACCCAATTGGATGATGGACTGGCCGTCGCAACGCCATAAAGCGCACGCAGCAGGTCGAGGGATTCAACGCCGGGATCTGGCATCGCTCCTACGGCGATCGGATTATCCATCAATATGTCGAGCGCGGTCAGCAGCTGGGCCGTTGCATCGGCCTTGGATTCTCCCGCAGTTGCTTTCACCGCATCGCCGAGCACGATATTGTCGGCCAGGTGGTCAACGAATAGCAGCAGCCAAGCTCTGAGTGCCTCCAACGGCGTCTTGGTCGCGGCCAACAACTCCGCTTCCTGGCAAAGCCTTGCAATCTCACCCCGGTAAACTTCGACCAATAGCCCGTCCCGCGTCGGGAAATGCCGGTAAAGCGTACCGATTCCCACGCCGGCCGTGCGCGCCACTTCTTCCATGCTCACGAGCCCCCCCTGCGCGGTGAATGCGGCGCGAGCCGCGTTCAGCAGCTTCTGCCGGTTTCGCTCTGCGTCGGCGCGTGGCTTTCGGGCTTTCTCGGGGCCCAAATCGGCCGGCATGAAAATACCTCTTGATAAACGGAGGGTCCCTCCATATTTAAACGGAGGCGTCCTCCAGTTCTAGTGATTCGCTATTTGCGCCGCAACCCCTGCCGGCGAAGTCGAGGCCGTTTGCATTCAACCGATTGCCCTTGGAGATGAAAATGACGAAGCAATTTGGATCCAAATCTACCACCGACGAAGTCCTCGCCGGGATCGACCTCAGCGGAAAGCGCGCGCTGGTAACTGGCGTATCCGCCGGTCTCGGCGTCGAAACCGCCCGCGCGCTCAAAGCACATGGGGCCGATGTCGTCGGAACGGCCCGCGATCTCGCCAAGGCCGAGCGCGCCCTGCGCGAAGCCGGCGCCTGGCCGATCGAGCTGGTCGAAGTCGACCTAGCCAGCCTCGAAAGCGTTCGTGCCGGCGCTGACCGTCTCCTCGCCGATGGCCGCAATTTTGATCTCGTGATCGCGAACGCTGGCGTGATGGCCACGCCTTTCGGCCATACCGCGGACGGCTTCGAGACGCAGTTTGGAACCAATCATCTCGGTCACTTCGTACTGATCAACCGCATTGAGCCATTGATCCGCGATGGTGGACGCGTCGTGAGCCTGGCATCCGCCGGCCACCGCTTCGCGGACGTTGACTTGGACGACCCGAATTTCGAGCGCACGCCTTACGAGCCCTACGCCGCATACGGCCGCTCGAAGACGGCCAACATCCTGTTCGCGGTCGAATTCGACCGTCGTCACAAGCATCGCGGCATCCGCACCGCCGCTGTGCATCCCGGAGGCATCGACACAGAGCTTGGCCGCCACCAGAGCATGGAGCAGATCCAGGCACTTCTGGACGCGTCTGGTCTCGACCTGTCGACTTTCGAATGGAAGACGATCCCGCAGGGAGCGGCCACCTCAGTCTGGGCGGGCATCACCGCCGATGCAGATGAGGTTGGCGGACGCTATTGCGAGAATTGTCACGTGACGTCCGACGTTACGGATGCGCAGATCAGTGCCGTATCCGAAGGTGTCCGCCCCTACGCCCTCGATCCGGAGCGAGCAAAGGCACTCTGGACCAAGAGCGAGGCGATGGTCGGCGAACGCTTCTGACCCTGGCCCAGTGCAAGCAAAAGGGCCGGCGGATCGCTCCGCCGGCCCTCTTTCTCTGCCTGCTTCAGGCCATCGCGACTATTCGCGATTGCCCATGAAGCTGAGCAGGAACTGGAACATGTTGATGAAGTCGAGATAGAGGGTCAGTGCCCCCATGATCACCGTCTTTCCCATCATGTCCGTGCCCGCGACATAGGCATACATCGACTTGATCTTCTGCGTGTCATAGGCGGTGAGGCCCGCGAAAAGCAGGACACCGATGGCGCTGATCGCCAGGTGCATCGCCGTCGACTGCAGGAAGATGTTGATGATCATCGCGACCAGCAGGCCGACGACACCCATGATCAGGAACGTGCCGAAACCGCTGAGGTCCTTCTTGGTCGTGTAGCCCCACAGGCTAAGCCCCAGGAACGAGGCCGTCACGGCAAAGAAGGTCTGTGCGATCGAGACGCCGGTGAAGACCAGGAAAATGGTCGACATCGACAGGCCCATCAGCACCGCGAAGCTCCAGAACAGCGCCTGAAGCGTCGATTCCTTCATCCGGTTCACGCCGAAGCTCATCGCGAAGACGATGGCCAGCGGCGACAGGATGATCAGCCAGCGCAGCGGCGTCGCCATGACCTGGGCGGCGAAGCCCGATCCGGCGAAGACCATTGCGACAATGCCGGTAAGCAGCACGGCCGATGCCATGTAATTGTAAACCTTGAGCATGTAGGACCGAAGGCCCGCGTCGCGTGCAGCGCGCGGAACGCCGACCGCCACAGCCGGATCAAATCCGCCTGTCGTCGTGCGCGGGTCAAACTGGTTCTGCATTCTCTCTCCTCTTCTGGGGGGCCTCAACGACACATCCCCTCGTGGGGCGCAATATCGTGTCTTTGCCTATGCTGTTCAAGAAAAACCGCTCACGCTTCGACGAACGGTGGTCTAGCGCATGGGGAATGCACCGCCTGTTCGTCGCCATCCGCCCCCCTGAAACGGTGCGGGAACAGCTTCTCGACCTGATGGAGGGCATGCCGGACATGCGCTGGCAGAGCGACGATCAGCTCCATCTGACGTTGCGTTTCATTGGCGAGGTGGAGCGCCCCGCTGCGGAGGATCTGGCGACCGCGCTGCAACATGTGCGCTTCGATCGCATCTCCATGGCGCTGGATGGCGTCGGCAAGTTCGAAAAGCACCGCAACGGCGCGCTCTGGGCCGGCGTCACGCCAAGGGACCAGCTAAAGTCCCTTAACGCCAAGGTGGAACGAGCCTGCCAGTCGGCGGGTCTTGAGCCCGAGCGCCGCGCCTATCTGCCGCACATCACGCTCGCCCGCTGGAAAGGCAAGGCCCATCGGCTGGACGCCTGGCTCGAACGCCACGGCGGCCTGACGTCCGAACCGTGGGAGGCGGAGGAATTCATCCTCTACGAAAGCCAGCTCGCCCGCGAAGGCGCGCATTACGAAGCAATCGAGCGGTTTCCGCTCTCCTAGCTGCAACGACCGGCGCCAGGACCTTTCACAAACCTGCCCGGCGTCGCGCCGGTGTGCTCTCCATCGCGCAGCACCGGCACGCCGTTGACCAGAACATGCACCATTCCCACCGCATATTGCTGCGGCTGGGTGAAGGTCGCGCGGTCGGAGATCCGCGCCGGATCGAAGATCGCGATGTCGGCAAAATTGCCGGTTTTCAGCGAACCGCGATCCCTGATGCCAAGGTTTGTCGCCGGAAACGACGTCAGCCGCCTAACCGCTTCTTCCAACGGAACCCGCTTCTCATCACGCACATATTTGCCCAGCAGCCGCGCGAAATTGCCGTACGCCCGCGGATGGGTGCTCGATTTCAGGAACACGCCTTCGGACGCCATGGCCGCCGCATCGGAATCGAAGGCCATCCACGGCAAGGTCACATGCCGCGCGACATTTTCCTCGCTCATCCCGAAATAGACGACCTGGATCCGCGTCCCGTCCTCGACGATCAGGTCGGCGATCACTTCTTCCGGCGGCTTACCGCGTGTCCGCGCCACATCTCCAAGAGTCTTGCCGGTCAGCGGCTTCAGCGCCGCCGTCTTGAAACCGACCAGGATCACCTTGTCGGGCTCCTGGACCGCCAGCTTGGTGTTCTCCGAAGCGTCGGGCTTCCGCATATCGGCCAGCGCCTTCGCCCGCTGCGCCGGATCCTTCAGCCGACCGACCCATTGTTCGATCCCGCCGGCCTGGATCCACAGCGGCATCGCCGCGTCGAAACCGGTCGAGCTCGCCGGATAGGTGTACATGTCGGCTGTAATTCGAAGCCCCCGCGCCCGCGCAGCTTCGACCCGGGCGATGGCGGCGTCGATCTTGTGCCAATTGTCGCGGCCCGATTGCTTGAAGTGGTAGATCTCGGCCGGCGCCCCGGCCTTCTCGCTGATCTCGATCAATTCATCGATCGCCTCGATCAACTTCGGCCCTTCGTCGCGGATGTGGCTGATGTACATTCCCCCGCAACGGCCGGCCTCGCTTGCAAGCGCGGTCAGCTCCGGCGTCTCGGCGAAATTGGCCGGCGCGTAGATCAGTGAAGAGCCGACCCCCATCGCCCCCTCGTTCATCGCCTGCCGGACAAGCGTCCGCATCCTCGAAAGCTGCTCGGGCGTGGGATCGACGTCACCCTCGCCCAGCTCATGAACTCGAACGGTCGTCGCACCGACGAAGCTGGCGACGTTTGGCGAAACACCCTTCCTCTCCAGGAAGCTCAGATATTCGCCAAGGCTGGTCCAAGCGATGTCATATTTGATGTCGCCTTGCCGCGCGGACTCATTGGCCTTCATGGTCGCATTCCAAGGGCCCATGGACTCGCCCTCGCCCATCACTTCAAGGGTCACGCCCTGGCGGATGTCGCTCTGGCCGCGCCCGTCCGCGATCAGGCTTTCGGTGCCCCAGCTCAGCATGTTGATGAAGCCCGGCGTGACGGCGAGGCCGTTGGCGTCGATCCGCTGCGTCGCCCAGCCCGGACAATGCCCGACACAGGCGATCCGATCGCCCTTGATCGCGACATCCCCGGCAAATCCCGCGGCACCGCTGCCGTCGTAGATCGTGCCGCCGCTGATGACGGTGTCGTAGGATTGCTCGCCCTGCGTCGTTGCGCAGGATGCAAGCAGGATGGAAAGGCCGGTCAGGCCGAAATAATGTCCCCTCATGGCGCGCAGGCTAGCGCGCGCCATGAGGTTCGCAAGTCATCGGATTACCAGATGCGAACGCGCTTCTCCGGCGGGATGTAGAACTTCGTTCCCGGCTGGACATTGAACGCCGCATACCAGGCATCGAGGTTCCGGAGCGGACCGATGACGCGGTAGCGCCGCGGGCTGTGCGGGTCGGATGCGACCTGCGTCTTGATCGCGTCGGGACGCTGCTCGCCGCGCCACGCCTGGGCAAATGCCAGGAAGAAGCGCTGGTCGCCGGTCAAGCCATCGATCACCGGCGAAGGCTTGCCGCCCAGCGAGATCTTGTAGGCTTCGTAAGCGACCTCAAGGCCCGACATGTCGCCGATATTCTCGCCCATGGTGAGGTCCGGGTTGATGAACACACCCGGCGCCGCCTCATAGGAAGCATATTGCTTGCCCAGCTCGTCGGTCAGCTTCTTGAACCGCTCGCCGTCGGCCGGCGTCCACCAGTCGCGGATGGCGCCGCTGGCGTCGATCTTGCGGCCCTGGTCGTCGAAGCCGTGCATGATCTCATGGCCGATGACCGCGCCGATCGCGCCATAGTTGACCGCCGCATCCGCCTGCGGATCGAAGTAAGGCGGCTGCAGGATTCCGGCCGGGAACACGATCTTGTTTTCCAGCCCGCCGTTATAGGCATTCACCGTCGCCGGGCTCATCGCCCACTTCTTGCGATCGACCGGCTGGTTGAGATCGCTCAGCGTATAATCCCACTCGAAGGCGGAGCTGCGCTTGACGTTGCCGTAGAGGTCGTCCGCCTTCATCTCCAGCTTGGAATAGTCGCGGAACTTGTCGGGATAGCCGACCATCACGTCCATCCTGTCCAGCTTGGCGAGCGCGGCCTGCTTGGTCGCATCCTCCATCCAGCTGTTGCCCTTGATGCGGATGGCGGCTGCGGCCTTCAGGTTGGTAACCAGCTGCTCCATCATCGCCTTGGACTGCGGCGAGAAATATTGCTGGACGTAGGTCTGTCCCAGCACTTCGCCCAAACGGCCGTCGATCTGGTCGATGCCGCGGCGCCAGCGCGGCCGCAGGGTCGAGGCGCCGGTCAAGGTCTTGGTGAACTGGAACTTGTTGTCCACGAAGCGCTTCGACAGATAATCCGAAGCCTGGTTGGTCACCTTGAACCGCTGCCACAGCTTCAACGTTTCCAGCGGCGTCGCGTCATAGAGCGCTGCAAGCGCCTTCACCGCCGTATTGTCGCCGACGACGATCTTCGGCGTGCTGATCTTCAGCTCGGCAAGATAGCGGTTCCAGTCGATACCCGGCGCATAGGCGGCGAGTTCCGCAGGCGTCATCGGATTGTTGAGCTTGTCGAGGTTGCGCAAGTCCGCCTGCGTCCAGGACAGCTTGGCGATCTCCGTCTCGAACGCCAGGATCGTGTCCGCCGCTGCCGATGCGTTCGGCGTCTGGGTCAGCTCAAGCGTCCGCTGTATATAAGCGCGATAGGCGTCCCGCTGCGGCTTATACTTGTCGAGCAAATAATAGTCGCGATCGGGAAGGCCCAGGCCGCTCGTTCCGGCAAAGGCGATATTGATCGTCGGATTGGCCGGATCGGGCAGCACGCCGAGCGCGAACAGGGTCGATCCGAAGTCGGAGAAGCTGTCCACCATCTTGCTGGTGAACTGGGCCTTGGTCTTGATCGCGCTGATCTCGTCTAGGTCGGCCTTCAGCGGCGCCGCGTCGAGCTGCTCCAGCCGCGCCTCGTCCATCCAGCTTGAATAGAGCGCGCCCAGCTGGCTGTCCTTGCTGGAGCTGGTGACGATCTTCTGGAGGCGATCCTGGTTGCGGTCGTTGACCTCGGATCCGACGCTGTTCGACGGCTTGTCGGCCGGGATTTCGGTCGCGTCCATCCAGGCGCCGCTGGCGAAGCGTTCGAAGTCGTCGCCCGGATTTGCCTTGGAGTCGCGCGAAGCAAGGTCGACGCCCCAGCTTCCGAAGCGGACGCTGCCGTCGGTCGCGGCGGTTTCGGCATTTGCCGATGCGCTCAAGGCCAGCGGCGCCGAGGCGGCAACCAGCAACGCATTTCGGATCGCGCGCAGTCCGCGCTTACTTGATAGACTCATCATACACCCCCATGTCCTTGATTAGATTCATGAAAGCCGGACATGGACGTTCGCGGTTATGAATCTAACGGCCATCGACGAGCGTCCCGATCCTTTCGATGAACATGAAATTTTTGACATGGAAACCGCGCTATTGCAGCGCGTTGACCGCCCGCCTCGCCTTGTTTAATAATAGAACAAAGATGGAACGAAATTAGCCTTATGCTGACTCACATCACCGTCCGTGGCGCGCGCGAGCACAACCTCAAGGGGATCGACGTCGCGATCCCGCGCGAAAGCCTGACGGTCATCACCGGCCTCTCCGGCTCGGGCAAATCCTCCCTCGCCTTCGACACCATCTATGCCGAGGGGCAGCGCCGCTACGTCGAGAGCCTGTCTGCCTATGCGCGGCAGTTCCTGGAGATGATGCAGAAGCCGGACGTCGAGCATATCGACGGCCTCTCGCCGGCCATCTCGATCGAGCAGAAGACCACCTCGCGCAACCCGCGCTCGACGGTCGCCACTGTGACCGAGATCTACGACTATATGCGTCTTCTCTGGGCGCGCGTCGGCATCCCCTATTCGCCCGCCACCGGCCTCCCCATCGAGGCGCAGCAGGTCAGCCAGATGGTCGACCGCACCATGAAGCTGCCCGAAGGTTCGCGCCATTATCTGCTCGCCCCGGTCGTTCGCGGCCGCAAGGGCGAGTATCGGAAAGAGCTGGCCGAATGGCAGAAGGCGGGCTTCACCCGCGTACGCATCGACGGAGAATTCTACGCGATCGAGGATGCGCCCGCGCTCGACAAGAAGTACAAGCATGACATCGAAGTCGTGGTCGACCGCGTCGTCATCCGCGAAGGCATCGAAACCCGCCTCGCCGACAGCTTCGAAACCGCGCTGAAACTGGCCGAGGGCCTCGCTTATCTCGATCCGGCCGACGTCCCCCACCCGGCCGGCGCCGAGCGTACCGGCGTCGCCGCTGCGCTTGAATCCGCATCGGAGCGCGAAGGCTTCAAGCTCGACTTCGGCGCCCCCGGCCGCATCGTCTTTTCCGAGAAGTTCGCCTGCCCCGTCTCCGGCTTCACCATTGCCGAGATCGAGCCCCGCCTCTTCTCGTTCAACGCACCGCAGGGCGCCTGCCCGGCCTGCGACGGCCTCGGCGAAAAGCAGATCTTCGACGAGGATCTGGTCGTCCCCAACCATGCGCTCAGCCTGAAGAAGGGCGCGGTCGTCCCCTGGGCCAAGTCGCAGCCGCCGTCGCCCTATTATATGCAGGTGCTGGGCAGCCTCGCCCGCGCCTACGACTTCTCGCTCGAAACGCCGTGGGGCGAGCTCGACGAGCAGGCGCGCCACGTCATCCTCCACGGTACCGGCGGCAGGCCGGTCACCTTGCGCTTCGTCGACGGCAAGAAAAGCTATGAGGTGAAGAAGCCGTTCGAGGGCGTCATCGGCAATCTCGAGCGCCGAATGCTCTCCACCGAAAGCGCCTGGATGCGCGAGGAGCTCAGCAACTACCAGGCCGCCCATCCGTGCGAAACCTGCGGCGGCGCCCGCCTCCGTCCCGAGCCGCTGGCGGTGAAGATCGCCGGCGAGGATATTTCGCTCTCCTCGCGCCGCTCGGTCGCGGACGCGCTCGACTGGTTCTCCTCGCTCGACGAGAAGCTGAACCCGACCCAGCGCGAGATCGCCAAGGCGATCCTCAAGGAAATCAACGAGCGCCTCGGCTTCCTCCACAATGTCGGGCTCGACTATCTCAACCTCGACCGCACCAGCGGCACCTTGTCGGGCGGCGAGAGCCAGCGCATCCGCCTCGCCTCGCAGATCGGCTCCGGCCTCTCGGGCGTGCTCTACGTTCTCGACGAACCGTCGATCGGCCTTCACCAGAAGGACAATGACCGCCTCCTCGAAACCTTGAAGCGCCTCAAGGGCCTCGGCAACACCGTGCTGGTCGTCGAACATGACGAGGATGCGATCCGCACCGCCGACCATGTCATCGACATGGGCCCGGGCGCCGGCGTCCACGGCGGCGAAGTGGTCTGCGCCGGTACGCTGGACGAGCTGCTGGCCTGCGAGGACAGCCTCACCGCCGATTATCTCGCCGGCCGCCGCCACATCCCGATGCGGAGCGTACGCCGCAAGGGTTCGGGCAAGAAGCTGACCGTCCACGGCGCGCGGGAGAACAACCTTCGGGACGTCACCGCGTCGATCCCGCTCGGTACCTTCACCTGCATCACCGGCGTCTCGGGCAGCGGCAAGTCGTCGCTCACCATCGACACCCTCTATTCCGCCGCCGCCCGCTCGCTGAACGGCGCGCGGATCATCGCGGGGAAGCATGATAAGGTCACCGGCCTCGAACATCTCGACAAGGTGATCGACATCGACCAGTCGCCGATCGGCCGCACCCCGCGGTCCAACCCGGCGACCTACACCGGCGCCTTCACCCAGATCCGCGACTGGTTCGCAGGCCTCCCCGAAAGCCTGGCGCGCGGCTACAAGCCCGGCCGCTTCAGCTTCAACGTCAAGGGCGGCCGCTGCGAGGCCTGCCAGGGCGACGGCGTTCTGAAGATCGAAATGCACTTCCTGCCCGACGTCTATGTCACCTGCGACGTCTGCCACGGCCACCGCTACAACCGCGAAACCTTGGAGGTGAAGTTCAAGGGCAAGAGCATCGCCGACGTGCTCGACATGACGGTCGAGGATGCGGTGGAATTCTTCAAGGCGGTCCCCGGCATCCGCGACAAGATGGCGATGCTGGCCGAAGTCGGCCTCGGCTACATCAAGGTCGGGCAGCAGGCGACGACCCTGAGCGGCGGCGAAGCCCAGCGCGTCAAGCTGTCGAAGGAACTCTCCCGCCGAGCCACCGGCAACACGCTTTATATTTTGGATGAGCCGACGACGGGCCTCCACTTCGAAGACGTCCGCAAACTCCTCGACGTCCTCCACGCCCTGGTCGAGCAAGGCAACACCGTGGTGGTGATCGAACACAACCTCGACGTCATCAAAACCGCCGACTGGATCCTCGACCTGGGGCCGGGCGGCGGAGTCAACGGCGGCGAGATCGTCGCGGAGGGGACGCCGGAGGTTGTGGCGGCGAACGAGCGGAGCTTCACGGGGCAGTATCTGCGCGAGACGCTGAAGAAATCGCCGGTCAGTTCAGAGCCGGCGCTGGTGCCCAAACCCCGCAAACGGGCGAAGCGCGTGGCGGCGGACGAACCCGATTTGTTGGCTGCGAAGTAAAGAGAGAAGACACCCTAAGTAGATGTCCGCATGCGGAGGTACGGAAGATGCCCAAGAAGGAAAAAAAGGGGCGTCGACCGATTCCCAACTATCCAATTTTGGAAGGACACGTTCGAGACAAGAAAAAACTGATCCCTCCAATTTTGGGTATTCCTCAAACGACATTTATTAGCACGATCGATCTAATATTTCCTGAGATTGTCTGGGTCGGAATCCTGCTTGAGTGGTATGGGCTACGTGAGGGAATTGAAGTTATTTCTAAAATTCTCAAGAAGTTGTGGAATGCGCAAACCAATGTGAATTGGTATCGATTTTCCGAGATCGCAGCGAATGGCGACAAGCTCACCATTATTTTGAACGAGGAAGAACTCGCTAACATCTCGGTCGCGTTTGCAGCATTCAGATTGACCTATGATTGGCCAGGACTTGAATGGGCAACGTCGCACGATGAGGCTGAAGAGGCAAAACGGCGAGTGGAATTGACAGTCCGAAAATATGCCAATCGGTTCGACCAGCCATACCTTACTGTTGTCTCAACTATCATTTATGCGATGGCAATTGCGGATAAGATGAAGTTCGCAACGGGTACGGTGCCTGACATTGAAGCCATTGTAATCGACTGGGGTTCGGACAGGGCAGAAATGGCTGCATGCTCAGTTCGAGCCTGTTCAATGGCTTTCTTCCCGCATGATGGCTCCGAAGAAAGCGAGGATTGGTGCAAGCATTTTTGGCGCAAAAACTACCAAACGAGCAGCTGTGAGTGGAATGAGCACGCAATATGACGCCATAGGCCGGTTTGGGTTCCGGCTTTGCCAGAACATCTCGGACAATCTCACTGAGCGCACCGCGGATTTTCGCGGCGGAGACGGCTTTGAGACGGCGGTGAACTCAGTCCTATCGACACTCCTTGCGCGCCAGTCGGCATTGGCAATCGGACTCGCCGAAAGCCCCTTAACTTGGAGCGGGCACATTGCTCCCCTTGTTCTTCGATCCATGATCGATCTTCTTATCACGTACCGATGGATACTGCTCGACCCGCGACAGCGATCACAAGAATACATTAGCTATGGACTTGGAACTGAAAAGCTTCTGACTGCTCACTACCAACAAAAGCTAGAAGATGGATTTGAAGGAGCAGACGTAAAGCGCATTATGGAGGCAAATATGGCTTGGATTGAGAGCCAGCAATTTCAAATGTTCATCGCAGTCAACCTAGGGTCCTGGAGTGGCTCCTCGGTCCGAAAAATGTGCGATGAAATTGGTGATCCAGATTTGTACAAATTTTCGTACACGCCGTTCAGCTCCTGCGTGCATAATATGTGGAATCACGTTGGCAAGTGGAATGCCCGCACCTGTGACAATCCTCTCCACAAACAGCATGCAGTCGGAGTAATCCGTGATGTATGGCCAATTGTCGATTTCGTCTTCAGGGCCTGCAAATACTTGGAATTGGTACTGGATGAATTTGACCGATATTATGAATATTCATCGAACTTGGATACGCCTATTACGGCGTTTAACGCTGCAGTGCAGGAACTAAGCGAAGAATGGGAAAAAGAAGACGACTAAGCAAAGTTGCCACTTAGGATTGGTCTTCGCAATTAATACCTAGCGGACTCAGCCAAGCTTACTAAGATCCACGAACATAACCGGCTCGTCGCGTTCCCTATTTTCCGCTGTATCGAGCATGGTGAACCCACGCCGATCATACCACGGCACGGAGGCGCGCTTGGCATCCACCATAACAAATCGACATCCAACATTGGGGGAAACTAGGTCTCTGGCGATGCCCAAAGCGAGATTCACAAGCGCATTACCGATGCCAGCTTCCCGAATGCGCCGATCCACTGCCAGTCGAGCAATCTTCACTGCCGGATATTGCCGATAATGGTAGGCCAGCCCGTCTTCGACCACGAGCGCATTATCACCCTCTTGAATTACGACTTCGCCGCAAACGAGGGTGATGTAACCAATTAGCTTATCGTTGTTTGCAACGTCAAAAGCGCCGTACGTTCGGGCAAGGCTTTGACGTTCATATGCATGTGCATGACGTTGAGCGAATGTCTTGAGCGGTGCGAAGGCCTGGTCACCTAAAGAAAGCCCGGTGAGTCTGTCACCGGGCTTTATAAGGCGAATTTCAACCTGGGGTGCGGCCTTGGCGGCCAACAGTCTACGCCGTCGCTCTCAGCTTGAGCTTGACCGTACCGGAAGATTGAAGCTCTCGGGCCATAACGGAGCCCTTGGCCGCACCGCTTTTAGCGGCAGCCTTTGGGCGCCCATAGGTTGCTTGCGCCCGAAACTTTTTGGCATCGGCACCGGTGAGTTCCACGCGGCCGAATGCGTTCGATTTGATGCTCATTCGACCCTCCTTGGTCTAGTACGACGTATGCGTCATGTACGGGTTATATGTGTGACAAAACCCCTGAACGCAACGTTACGGTGTTACGTTTGTACTGTTTAAATCGCCATATAGCGGGAAATTACGACGATTTCGTGGTTCGTTGACAACGTTGACAACAACGAGACCGCGTTTGCGTACAATGCAGCCTCCTACACTCCCAACCTGTGGTTGCGCGTCCGCAATCACCCCACCATAATCCCCCGCGCAGCCGCCACGCACGGCTGCCGGGGCTAGTTACCCTGCACTCAAACGGTGGCCCGAACGTTATCGGTCCGCACACCTCGTCTTTTTGGTCGGGGAGCCTGCGACGTATGTCCAGGGCTCTCGGGCCTAAAGGTCGTAGGGACCGGCGTGTTCCGGTTTAACTACTCCCCGATCGCCAAGGATCGTGGTGTGAAGTCGAGAGCGGGGGCGGACCGCCATCTCGGCCACCGGGGAGCGGGTTGGTGATCTTTCCCTTCATTGTCACCGGAATGCTGCGCTGGTCGCGCGAGCGGGATTTCTTCGTCGAGGCCGATGACGGCGGGCAATGGGCGCTCGACCTCCCTTCCGCGCTGACGGAGAGGACCGACCGCCTGCTTCATCAGCGCGTGGCCGTCGAGGGCGGCCGCACCGGCCTTTCGACCGTCAGCGTCGATAGGATCGAAGAGCGCTGATCTAACGCCCTTATATTCCCGCCCAGCCGCAACCTTCGCACCTCCCCATCCATTGATCCCCCACACCATTTAGGAGGATCGGCGATGAGCATTTTCGGCAAGATCAAGGACGCGATTTTCGGGCGTAAGGCACAGGCCCAGCCCGCTCCGCAGTCGCCGCAAGCCGCCCCTGCCGGGCAGGGTCAGGCAATGCCGCAAATCAACACGCCCAGTCCCACTCCCGACCGGATAGCCGACGTCGATGTCGACGCGGTTCTCGCCGAGGCCGCTTCGCACAAGGGCGAGCAGCTCAACTACAAGAGCTCGATCGTCGACCTGATGAAACTGCTCGACCTCGATTCCAGCCTCGACAACCGCAAGGAGTTGGCGACCGAGCTTGGCTATACCGGCGAAAAGGACGGCAGCGCGGAAATGAACATCTGGCTGCACAAGGCGGTGATGACGAAGCTCGAGGAGAACGGCGGCAAGGTCTCCGCCGAGCTCAGGGATTAGGGCTTAAGCCACCGAGCAAAGCATGGAGATGGCGAAAGCCGGCCAGCGGGTCGCCCCGGACTTGATCCGGGGAGAACCCGACTGACGTCACGGAAGCGAAGCTGACCGAAGGGCAATTTACTTCGTGACGGCTTCCTGCGCTAAACTCGCCAAATGCCCCGCACCCGTGACCTGAACTACAAGACCGGCCATCTCTGCCGTTTCTGCGGGGAGCTGGTGCCGTGGGGCACGATCCTGCGACTGATCCGCGTCGATCCGGACACGCCCAGTTATGTGCTTCAGGAAAGCGCGGCCCACAGTGATTGCCTCCGCGGCGTGCTCCACCCGGATGTCGAGCTAAACTTCCACCGCCATTGGGAAGGCAAGTCGCCGCTGCCCGATGACGGCGGTGACATCGATGGCAAACCCTGCGCCATGTGCGCGAAGGACATCGCCCCCGCCGACCTCGTCCGCATCCGCGTTCAGAAGCCGGTCGGCCCCGTCAAAAAACCACTGTTCGACGAGTTCAGCTTCCCCGTTCACTTCGACTGCCTCGCCGCCGTCAGCACCTCGCGACACTTCTGACCCTCACCGCTAGCGGCAAGGCCGCAACAGGCGTATAGGCCGGCGGACGGTCCGATCAGGGGGGACGTAAATGCGCCCGATCGCCAATGACACCTGCAGCCGGTCCGGGGGATCGGCGAAGCGGTCATTCACGCTGCACTCCAACTTCGCCGCCGCGGGTCCATCGCCGGCGCCGCTTTAATTGGGAAATCAACAAGCAGGAAGGAAAGTGACATGCTGATGATGGGACTTGCCCTGGCGCTGTTCGCCCAAGCTGCTCCCGCCCCTCCGGGCAACGAGCAAATCCGTGGTTCGGTCACGCTGCCGAACCTTGAGGGGGTGCCGGCCGACGACAAGGGACAGCATCTGAAGATCGCGTCATTCACCTGGGGCAACGGCGCCACCGCGGACGCCCCGCCTGCCGAGGGCAGCGTCGTCGTGAAGGTCGAATATCCGTGGACGGCTTGCAAGGTGGGCGCCAACTATCCCTCGCTCGCCCTCTCCGGCGGCGGCAAGCGCTACGTCGTTGAAGACGTGACCGTGTCGAAATGCGGCAAGAAGGCCGAAAGCGCCACCTTCGACTATAAGAAGGTAACGGTCAGCGCGTGGGAACCGACGAAGAAGGAATAGGTCGCGGACAAGGCCAGCCCTGGCTGAACCTAGGGTCAGCGCTGGCCGTACCTTCGGAACAGGCCTATAGTTCCCTTCTAATCTTGGGGAGGACGCGATGCGCCCCACGACCAGTCTGACGATCCACGCCATTCTCGCCGCCGCGCTGGTGGCGCTCGCCGCGAGCAGCGCCGCTGCCGGCCCGGCTTATATGAAGTTCGAACCGATCAAGGGGGACAGCAACGCCAAGGAGGACCACCGCGACGAAATTGAGATACTGTCCTACTCCTGGGGTTCGTCCCAGGCCGCGGGCCGCGTGTCGAAGGTTGACGGCTTCACCGTCAAGCAGGGCGTGAAGCCGGAGCAAGGCGGCGAAAAGGGCGGCACCGAGGATATCAATATCGGCGTCGGGGAGCTTCAGGAGAATGCCGCCCGCGCCGGCAGCGGCGGCGGCCAGGGCAGCGGCAAGGTCAGCGTCCACGATATTTCGACGACAAGCGCCACGGCATCCGGCGGCGTCTCGGTTGCGGCCGGCGACATCACCGGCGACGGGGCGTCATCCGCGTCCGGCCTCCCCACCGGTAAGCGGGCCCACAAGCCGGTCACGCTGTCCAAGCCTGCCGGCAAAGGCACGGTCTGGGTCCGCGTCGCCTCGCCCTGGTCGGGCTGCCGCGTCGGCGATCGCTATCCCTCCCTCACCCTTGCGGACGGCGCAAAATCGCACGTCCTTCACGACGTCAGCGTCGCGAATTGCGGAAACGCGGCTGCGGGTGCGCCGACGGAGGAAGTCGCCTTCTATTACAACCGGATAGCGTTCAACTATTAAGCCCGAAGCTTAGATGGTGGGGTTCGCCTTGATCGCGCCCCGCTCGATCTCCTGCGCCGTCTCCCGCAGCGATCGCCCGAACGCGAAGGTGAGCAGCCAGTCGGGCGCATAGCCGAGTTTCGCCTTCTCCGTCCCGGCGAGCTCCTCGCGTACCACCTTTCCGTCGCTTTCGACCCTTGCGATCATCAGCGTTTCCTTGCCTCCATTCTCGGGCAGGAAGCGGAGGTCGATCTGGCCCGCCTCGCGGCCATTGAATTTCACATGGATAACCATGTTCCGGCCGGGGTTTCGATCGACGCTGATGCTGTAGGGAACCGGCGGCCCGCTCTCGAACTCCATGGTTCCGCTTTCCGGAGTATTGGCGAGGGCTTGGCTCACCGTCGAATAAACGAAGGCTGGCCGTTGGCGAACAATCTCGCGCGTGTCGTCGGCAAAAATACTGCCCGCGACATGGGCCGCGCCAAGTAGCGCCGGACCGATCAGAAACATCTTCACCCGAAACTACGCATGGCGCGCCCTCTCCCACTCGGCGCCGGCACTATGACGAGCCGCGCTGAAGGAAGGGTAAATCGCGGGTGACGTTAGCGCCTACTGCGCCGGTGAAATCACCGCGCAGGCGATCCGGTCGCCGCTGTTGCCGCTCGGATCGGTCTTGTAGTCATCCGGCTTGGCGTGAACGACCAGCGCCGTTCCGTCGGCATCGTTGAGCGCCCCGCCCGTCGCCAGGAAGTTGATCGCCCCGCGTCCATTGGTGCTGACCGTCAAATTGGGCAAATCGCCCGCATGCTGGCCGGCGGGGTTCAGATGGCCGTGCTGCTTGCCGGCCGGGTTCCAGTGGCCGCCGGCGCTCTGGAACGCGGGCCCGTCACAGCGACCTACGGCGTGGAGATGGAGCCCATGGTCGCCAGGCGGCAGGCCCTCTACCGCGACACGGATATAGCTTCCTCTGGTCCGCGGTTCGGCCTGTACGCCGCCAACTGTCGCTCCGGCTCCGTTGACCAGCGCGATCACGGGGCCGTCGCCGGCGGGTCCAAGCTCATCGGACGTCGCGCATCCCGCGAGAAGGGCGGTTGAAACGATCAGGATCAGCTTGCGCATGCTCACTCCCCAAATTCGATCACGACCCGCCGGTTCTGCACCTCGCGAACTCCGTCTTCGGTGGGGACCAGCGGCTGCTCCTCACCAAACGAGGCGACAGTGATCGCGTTCCGCGAAATTCCGCGCTTTTCCAGCTCGGATCGGACCAACTCGGCCCGGCTGAGTCCGGTCCGGCGGTTGGTCGCGACGCTGCCCGATCGGTCGGTGTGGCCGGAAAGTTTCAGGCGTAGGGCTGGGTTGGCGCGATAGGCTTCGGCGACCTTGTCGAGCGTGGCCGCATCGTCGCTGCGGATCTCGCCCTTGCCCCAGTCGAAGAAGACCATGAACGTGGAAGCCACAGGGCCCGGCGCCTGCTGCGCTACCGCTCCGGCCGTCATGAACAGCATCAAGGCCGCACCCGCGATCCGCATCACCTGAATTTCCCTACCCTCGGCCCGCCAAGGCTTAGGCGGTGACCCCGCCCCACGCAACGCGCAAAGCAGGGTGCCAAAGGGAACCACTCCTGCGCCGCGCAAAAAGAAACCCCGGGAAAGCCGTAGCTCGCCCGGGGTAACTTTTTCTAGCCTAGCCGTTTGGCTTAGCCGCGTTCCGGCTCCGGCGGAGGCGGCGGCGGCGGCGGCGGCGGCGGCGGCGGCGGGCACGCTTCCGTTGCCAGGATCACCGAACCGTCCGGGCACGTCTGCGTCGCCGGAGGCGGCGGAGGCGGCGGGGGCGGCGGCGGCGGCGGCGGAGGCGGCGGCGGCGCGAAGTTGTAGATCAGGCTGGCGAGCAGCGAGTGCGAACGCCACTTGCTCTGCAGTTCGTCACCATCATCGCTGTACTTGAACTTGGTGGTGTTGAAGAAGCGATACTTCAGACCCAGTTCGATGTTGGTGCTGACAGCCTTGCGAACGCCGGCAATGACCTGCCATGCGAAAGCGCCGTCGCTCTCGCTGACATCGCCGTCGCCATCGTCGTTCTCAAGGTTGTACTTGACGCTGGCCAGACCGACGCCACCGCCGATGTAGCCATTCCAGTCGCCGTCTTCACCGAAGTCCAGCAAACCGTTGACCATCGCCGACAGGACGCGCGCGTCGCCGTCTGCGTCAAGCAACTCGGTGCCAATCGTCGCCTGGTCGAGGCTGGCGCTCTTGTAACCAAGCTCGAGTTCGGCCCGGAAACCACCGAAGTCGTAACCGCCGATGAGATCGACGTCGACGCCAACGTTGTGGTCAATTTGAATTGCATCGTCGACCTGAACGTCGTTGATGGTGACGTCGAAGTTCGTATCCTCGACGATCATCGCGCCGCCTTCGACACCAACGTACCAGGCATTGTCGACCGCGAGAGCCGGCGTAGCCAAGGTGGTCGAAGCGAGCGCAGCCATAATGGCCAGCTTCCGCATAGAAATATCCCCTTTCACATGCGTTCCGTATCAGAACTGCCCGAACACCTTATGAGAGGGTCGGTTGCCGTGCAAGATTACAATTCCCCGTTCTGTTGCCCAAATGCCGCACTCTGGCCGCAACCTACATAATTTCCCGGAAATTGGCGGCTTCAGCCGATCAATCCGTGTGCCCTAAGGCCCTCCAAAACGGCCGCAACGGCGGCGCGGCATTGTTCGTCGACCACCGTCCCGCCGGCAGGGTCAGGGATGGCCGGCTGGCGTCCGCGCAACACATTTTGCCCGTCGATACGCACTTCCCGGCAGCGGGCAATTCCCGCTTCCCAGCCGCCCGAGCGCCACTGAAAAATCTCCCTACTGCTCTTGTCAGTGACGCTAAGTCCCTCCGTCGGCGCGATAAATCGCCATCCCCCGGCGGTGAAACAGGCAATCGAACCGCCCTCGCCCTGCCAATCTCCCAACGCCGCCTCCTCGATCAGATAGCAGTTGCCGATTTCCGGGTCCTCCGGCGGTTCGGCTTGCGGCGGGCCTTCGACGATAGGGCAAAGCAGCATCGCAATCCGCTCCAGCGCCTCATTGTGTGTCAGTTCCTTTTGGACCTGGCCGGGGGCCAGCAAGGGAATTTGAAAACGCGCGGTCTGCTCCATGTGATTCCTTTCAAAGGGTGATGCTGACGCCGCGCGGCCGGCTCAATGCCATTGGACCGACGGTGCGAATCTCGATTTCTATCGGCTGGCCGGCGTCGGCGTGGAGCGCTGAAGCATTGAGAATCACCTCTGGCCGGTCGCTCTCCAGTGACAGTTCGCCTTCGGGTCCGATGATGTTCACCAGATAATGTTCGGAAAATGGGTCCGCCGGCACGCCGACCCCGTCATTCCAGGACCAGCCCTGATGACTCCTGCGAACCCAACTGATGCGGACCGACTCTCCATCGCGTCGCGCGCGGAGGTGGCAAACCGACGGCGGCCGGATGGCTTCTCCGCTGACCATCCGCTGCGCTTCCGGCAGCGGTGCGACATCCCCGATGCCGTGCGCAACCGCCCTCAACACCGCACCTGCCGTGCCCGACGGCAGGTCGATCGCCGCCAGCGCCGTCGAATCAATCAGGCAGAATCGCTCTCCAACCCGGTGGTTCGCACCCGCCCATTCCGTGCCCCGCCGCCCGCGCAGCAGGCGCGATAGTCGGTACCGCCCATGCTCCAGCCGTTCCGCCCGGCCGAACTGAATCAGCTCATCCCCAACCATCGCCAGGTTCGCGCCGGCCGTCAGCGCGTCCTCATCGGCATTCAGAAGCAACTGGTCCGAATAGGCGAGCCGCACCGTCACGCTCGACAAAAGATCGAGGGTCAGAGGCATCCTATGATCGAGCATCGTCGTAGCAGTGCCCAAAACCGCGCGACGTCCAAGCGCCAAACCGGGCCGCGGCTGCTGCCCCGACCAAAGTTCCACCGGCACCGGCTTCCATCGCCCCCCACTCGATGCGGCAGCGAATAGCGTCGGCCTCGCCTCCGGCAGGTCGCCCATGGCGGGAAGCTCGATCAGCGCCATCTCGCTCCGGCCAATGGGCTCGTCACGGTCGGGAACGGTTCGTCCCGGATCGGCTGGCAGACCTGCGACTTCGGCCGCACCAGCTTCCGCTTCGATGACGACCGCCATCCCGTCGATTTCCGCGCTTGTAACCACCATGGATCGCGTCGATCCGGGCAGCCGTATCTGGTCGCCGGGTTTCATCTCCATGCGCGACGGGGGCAGCCTCAGACGTACGCCGCTTGCTGCCTGCCACTTCCGTGCTAGGCGCTGCTCTGCCCATTGCTTGGCCTCGGCAGCGACAAGCACCGCCGGGATTTCGATCCGCTCTTCTACCGCGCCGCCGCCACCGCTCGAAGCCCGCATCTGGCCGGCCTGAAAGTCCCTGTCGGCGTCATGATAGATAATGCATTGGCTAGCGGGCAGGCTTGAATCTCCCCGCCGCAGCCGTTCGACACACGGCCGATCCCTACCGTCCGCATCACACCCAAGCTCATTCGCATCCAGTTGCACCGGCTCAGACGCCGCCGCCCCGCTGAGCTTTCCGTCCCGTTCAGCAAGGGGCAGTCCATCATGCTCGACCAGCGGCCGGATAGCGTCCGCGATTGACGAACCATGCGCCGCATAACCCACAATCGCACGGCCTTCGCCCAGCTCGATCAGCCCGCCAGTAGCGTCCGCGACCACTTCGGCCGTTGAAACCGGCGCCTCGTCGGCCTCGACCTCGAACGTCATCATGCGCCCGAATAACCATCCCATCTGATTTCCCCGTAATAGTCGTCATCGCGAGGAGCGAAGCGACGTGGCGATCCAGGAAGGACTCTGGATTGCTTCGCTACGCTCGCAATGACGGAGTTCGCCTAATTGGCCGCTGTCGTTACATCACACCCATCAACCGCGGCACCTTCTCGGCCCACCATGCGGTGTTCCAAAGCGCATGCACCACCACCGCACATGGCAGATAGGCCGCGGCGAAAATCCAGTAGGCGCGGTGCACACGCCCGTTCCTCACCACGTCCCAAACGAACATCGGCGACAGGGCCAGCAACGTATAAAGATCCACCGTGATCGGATTTCCCGGCATGGTCTGCGGCAACCACGGAATGCGGTCGATTCCCGCCGGCAGCGGGATCGCCGTCGCCAGGATCATCATCCTTTTGTGAAGCCCGGCGTTCCCGCCCCGCGCCTTCAATCCGATGACAATGAACAGCGGGAACAACAGCCCGATCCGAAGCTGCAGCAGGGTAATATTGTTCCAGAACGCAAGCGCCTGCTCCGCACCTGCTTTCGCTTCCGGCGTCGGCGCATTCTGCGCTCCGTACCACAGCTGGTGATACATGGTCGGCACCAGCACGAACCCGACGATCACCACCACGACCGCAAGCACCATCCCGGCAACACCAAGCTGCATGTGAAGCGCCTTGCGCCCCGTCGCCATCAGCCAGCTTTGCGTGAGCAGCAGCAACAGGAACGCCCCCATCACCACCGCATGCATGTGCAGCACGATCGGGAACGGCGGCCGCAGCCCGGCTCGCACCATCTCGATCTTCATCAGCGAGTCCGGGACGAACCCGGCCAGCACGATGGCGATGAACCATGCCGCCATGAACACGAAGATCCATCGATCGATCGCGTGCGCGCGCGGCGTTCCAGAAAGATAATCCGGCTTCCGCTCTTCGAAGCCAACCGCCCCAGTCACAGTCGCCATGGCAAACCCCCTGCCAATCGCCCGTCGATTGGGGACGTACCACCATTCGCATCGGCAGCCTACAGCATCCGCACCCGTGGAACGCCGCTCCGCGTTTCGCTCAGCTCCTTCAATGCCCAGATGCAGGCATCGGCCCGGTCGGGCGACCGGCTCGGTCCCTCATATTTTCCGCCGACCTGAAGCCCCGAAAGCTCCGCCTCCAGTTCCGGGAAACAGCCCGCCAGGAATGCCTGCCCCTTCTCGAACCGGATCGCGATCGGCTCGGCCCGTGCCGACTTGCCGCGCGTCGCATGGACCAGCTTCACTCGAAGCGCGGGATCCGCGGCGTTGAGCACGCTCTTCACCATCGCCCCGCCCTGGTTGGCCTCGGCAATGACATGGCTTGCGCTCCATTCCGCCGACGCCCGCGCAACCGCCATTGCCCACCCCTCCGGGCTGACGCCATCGACGGTCCGATCGGCCAGCACGTAAAGCTTCCCGTCCCGCCGCCCCGCCACCACAATCCCGCAAGCATCGCCGCCCACCGAAACCGGCGGATCGACGCCGACAACGATGCGCTCAAACCCCTCTCCCTTTGAGGGAAAGGGCGACTCGCCGAAGGCGAGCGGGGTGAGGGGTTGAACCCGCGCCCCTTCCAGCAACACCCTCGGAAACAAGCTCCCCTCCGCCTCGCTCAACAGCTCTCCGTCCAGCTCCTGCCGCCCAAGCCGGGTCCCGCCATAAGTGGCCAGCATCACCTGCACGAACCTCTTCGGCAGGCAGATATTGTCCTTGGTCCGGCCATGGGTCTCGACGGTCCATTCCTGCTTTCTGATCTGTTCCAGCAGCGGCCCCGGCCGCGGCGTTGTCGTGACCAGCACCCGGGGCCGCGATCCCAGCCGCAATCCCATCTGCATGTTGTTCCAGCTTTCTTCCGCGCGACGCCATTTAGCGAGCTCATCCGCCCAGACGATGTGATGCTCCGGCCCGCGCAGCCCATCCGGATTATCGCCCGAGTAGAGCGTTGCGATGCTGCCGTTCGGCCAGGTCAGGCGATTGAGGCTCGGCTCCCATTTGACCGGCGAGCGATTGTTGCGCGCGATCGACAGAAGACCGCTCACGCCCTCGACCATCAGGTTTCGCGCCTCGTCGATCGTCGCACCGACAAGCGCGATCCGCCGAGGTCCGGCCCGGGCCAGCTTGTGGACCCATTCCGCCCCCGCCCTTGTCTTGCCGAATCCGCGCCCGGCCATCATCAGCCACACCCGCCACCCCTCGCCCGGCGGCGGCAGCTGGCTCTTGTGCGCCCACGTCTCGAACGCCACGTCGAAGTCGAGCATGTCGCTGAACGACATGGCTTCGATGCGCTTCTCCTGTTCCTCAGGGCTCAGCGCCAGGAAACGCCGGAGTTGCGCCGGCGTAATGCCAAGGCTCATGGGCGTTCGTCAGCCTCGGCATCCTGGCGCCGCTTCAATCCCTCCAGCTTTTCGAGGATGCGCTCCCTGACTTCGGTCAGTTCATCCTCGCCGGGCTGATACTGCGCCGCATCGGCCGTATCCGCGTGCCGTTTCAGGAGCGCGACGGCCAGGCTCGTCGAATATTCCCGCATGATCCGGTCGCCATTCTTCGACGATCGGACCAGCTTGGGCGTGCCGATCATCGCCCGCTCCAGCAGGATCAGCTCCAGCTTCGCATAGCCTTCGCGCACCGCCTGCGCCCAACTGTTGCGGAACGCTGCGTCCGTTTGGCGCCGACGATGGGCCCAACTAGGGTGAAAACCCGCCGCCTTGGCCGATCGCAGCACATTGCATGTCTCTGCCAGCGACGCGAAGAAGATGTCGACCTGCTTCTCGGTAATGCGCTGCCAGGACGCACGGCAGCGCCTCAGCCGCGTCTTTCCCTCGACCACCTCTTTCACCTGCATTCTCCATGCAAAAAGGGCCGGAACTTGCGTCCCGGCCCCGAATCACACTTACCGACTGTTCCGACTTTGTGGCAATTATATACTTAAGAAAGCAAGGCAATGAACCAACGAACCAAAGCGGAACAGCCTATGGTAATGAAGGTGTTTCAGGTTCTGCGCTCTGTGGAGGCGGAGGCTGATTCAGCCACTGGCAAAATACTGGTCCGGGCTCTTCCGCACGGAGGGATGCTCTAATCCATCGGCCATCTGGCAATTCGAGAATGTGGTTGTTGAGCGCCTTGGCTAGCGACGTGACCGAGTCCCGGATGAAATCTAAGCTGTAATCTTTGTTTCTCTTCTTCAGCACCGCTCGCAGGTGGCCAGTGTGAAGTCGGTCGCAGGAGGTTATGTAGACTTTACCAACGAGGTCGCGGACAACCGTATTGGTAGCCCGTGGAAGCATGACATAGACCGTCTCTGGGCTTTGCTCGTAGAACTCCACCGCCTGCGGAAACGCCTTGGGGTTGAGCTTACTCAATTCCTCCATCAAGTCTTCGGGGTTCCATTTGTCGATGAATTTCTTGGTCCGGAAATCTGGGTGTTCATTGTGCGCCACCAGGACCGCTAAGGCGATTAGTTCAGTCGATCGGCGGAGCTGCATGTAGCAAAATTCGGCAACGAAGCTCAGTTGAATGTTATCATGCCGGTATCGTTCGACAGCTTCCTCAAGCTGGCCATTGACAGACAGCAAGCGAATTTTGGCCTCGGACATAAGTGAGGCATACCAGTCCAGAATGTCATTCTCTGGGATTTGAACCATGTCAGACACCGATCAAAAGAAAGAGGACGAGGTGTTGCGGCGGATGCTGGCGACCAAGCCCGCCCCGCACAAGGCCAAGAAGGTGAGCGATGGAAAACGAGCCCAGCCAACTTCGAATGAGTGACGCCCTGCTAGGGGTTGTCGGTTCTCAGGTCCGGAAGAGTGGCTTTGAGCAGTTCTTTGGCGTGACCTTGAGCCTCTGGACTGAGGCTCGCTAGCGCGTACCGATAAAGGTCCGCGCCCTCCTGCTCAGTGATTGTTTTCTTGGCCGCAAGCAGTTCGATCAATCGCGCAACCAACCTATAGGTGAATATAGCTGTTGCGCCAGGATCAGCGTTGAACGTTGGCGTGCCCATACATTCCCTCCAATACTGCGGAAGATTCGGCTGCACGAAGCTAGCGCTCACCATCATCGTGTCCAGCGCTTACGGCGCTCACCAATTACAGGCTTTGCCTTGTAGTAATCAGGCTGCGAGCGGACCAATCCGCCGATAGGTCAGGCGCTTGCCAGCAATGCCCTTGAGGCACAGTTCGGAGCGCTCGAAATCGTTGTTGTTGCGAGTGTTGTAACGGAAGTCGAACTCCACCGTGTAGCGATGCAAATGCGCTGCGCTGAGATGGTGGTAGGTGCCGACAACGCCACGCTTGAAAATGGAGAAGAAGTTCTCTGCGGTGTTGCTGTGAATGCCGCCAGCCTTGGCGAACTCACCGGCACCATGAATGACGCGACCATGCTGTGCGAACTCACGGCCAATGCCCCAATAGAAACGGGCGTCATCGGTCATCAGGGTTGAGGCGCGATCAACGTTGGTAACCAGCGCAGAGCGGACGTTGCCACCGTGGATGTTGGCAATGTGGAAGGAACGGGCGCGACCGTCGCGCTCGACGAGTGAAAAGACCATCTTCTTGGGCGCTGGAGCGCGATAGGCGCGGCGGTGAGCCTTACCACCAACAAATGTCTCGTCGGCTTCCACGACCACGCCAGAGCCGCCCAGAGGCGAAGGGTTCTCGTCCTTCATGGCCTCGCGGATACGATGGCACATGAACCAGGCCGTCTTGTAGGTAACGCCAAGCATGCGTTCGATTTGCTTGGCGCTCATGCCCTTCTTGGAGGCGCAAAGCAGATGCGTAGCGAGCAGCCACTTGTGCAAGCCGATCTTGGAGCGCTCGAACACGGTGCCGACTGTGACAGTGAACTGCTCACGGCAGTTGTTGCACTGGTACAGGCCGGGACGGTGGTGAGATCCGGAAAGCCTGGTTGCGGCAATCAGGCCGCAGTGCGGACACTCTGCACCATCGGGCCAGCGAATAGCTTCTAGGTGCTCGCGGGCTGCATCCTCATTGGTGAAGCGGGGTGCGGTAATGTCCATGGTGCGTCTCCGTTGAGAAACACCATAGATTTCAACACTGCTTTGTCAAGTATATAATTGCCGACTTTGTGCCAAATCAGCGTGACGATGTCAAGTGTTTTTTACCGATTTGGTTAGCCACTTAAGCCAAAGGCATCCTCACCACCGCCGCAAACCCTCCGCCCTCATCGACGAATTCCAGCGTCCCCTGATGCGCCGCGACGATTGCCTCGACCAATGTCAGCCCCAGCCCGGTTCCGTGGATCGCCTCGCTTCCCGGCGCCCGGAAGAAGCGCTCGGTCAGCCGCTCCCGATGCTCGGCATCCACCCCTGGCCCGCTGTCGCGAACCGTCAGCTTCGCGGTCCGTCCCTCGACCTCCAGGTCCACACGGACGTCACCGCCCTCCGGCGCAAACTTCAGCGCATTGTCGAGCAAATTGGCGATCGCCTGGAAGATCAGGTTGCGGTCGCCCATCACGGTGCAGGGGACGACAGCCGCCCCCAGCGCATGCTTTCGCCATTCCGCTTCCGGCGCATAGAATTCGACCGCGTCGTGGACCAGTTCGTCCAGCTGGACCGGCTTGCGGATGATCCGGTGCCGTCCGGTGTCCAGCCGCGCGATCCGCAGCAGCGCGTCGAAGATCTGCTGGAGCCGATCCGCCTCGGTCCGCGCCGCCTCGACCTGGTCCGGAGTCAGTGACGATCGGTCCAGCGCGGTCCGTAGCCGCGCCAGCGGAGTCCTCAGCTCATGCGCGATATTGTCCGACACCCGGCCGAGCGATGCGACCAGTTCCTGGTTCCGGTCGAGCATCGCATTGAGGCTCATGCCCAGCTGGTCGAAATCGTCTCCCGTCCCTTTCAGCGGCACGCGGATGCCCAAATTCCCGCCCATCACCTGGCTCGCTGTCCCGGTAACGGCTTCCAGCCGCCGTGCGATGATCCAGCTGGTCAACAGTCCGCCCAATATTCCGAACAGGAGGACGGATAGCGAGCCCCACAAGGCCGCTTCGCCCATTAGCTCCCCCCGGTCGGAAAGCACATCGACATCCCGCCCGATGATCAGGCGGCGCCCATCGGCCAGGACAATGTCGCGCGACAGCGCCTCGTTGTCGGCCTCGTCGCCGTCGCTGTAGAGATCTGCCTCGATGGCGACCCACTCGTTGCGATGAACATCCGGCCATGTGGGCAAATTGCCGGTCAGCAGCGTTCCATCACGGTCCAGCAACGCGTCGAACGCCCTGTTTTCCGACTCAACCTTGCGCCGTTCGATGAGCGCAGCCGTCAGCGCCTTCTCACCGCGCGCTTCATAAATCGCCAGCAGCCGGTCAGACTCCTGCCGGACCTCCGCACGCACGGCATTCATGGGGGTCCGGACGCCGAAATAATAGATACCGGCCACCAGGCTACCGGTTGCCAGGAACGTAACGGCGATCAGCGTTCCGGTCAGGCGGATCACAAGGCTGGAGGCAAGCCGCTTCGGCATCAGCCTTTGACCCGATAACCGACACCGCGAACCGTCTCGATCACCTCGTTCGCCCCGTCGTCGCCCAGCTTCTGGCGAAGCCGGCTGACATGCTGGTCGACGATATTGGTCTGCGGATCGAACCGGTAATCCCACACCGCTTCCAGAAGCATGCTTCGGGTCACCACGCGCCCGGCATTGCGAAGGAGCACTTCAAGGATCTGGAATTCGCGGCTGGTCAACCGCACTTCCTCGCCGCGCACCAGCACGTGCCGCCGAAGCAGGTCCATCTCCAATCCGTGGGCCGCCAGCCGTTCGACCTGCTTCGCCGCCGCCGGCCGTCGGCCGAGCGCCTCGACCCGCGCGATCAGCTCCTGCAGCGAAAAGGGCTTGGACAGATAATCGTCGCCGCCCTTCCTCAAGCCTTCGACGCGATCGTCGACCTCGCCCAATGCGGTCAGGATCATGACCGGCGTCGCGTTGGCCGCGGCCCGCATGGTCTGCAGAATCGTCATCCCATCGACGCCCGGCAGCATCCGGTCCAGCACGATCACATCGTGCGCCTGTTCGGCGACCGAATAGAGGCCCGCCTTGCCGTCGCGGCAAATGTCAACGACATGGCCGCTTTCGCGAAGGCCTTTCGCGACATAATCGGCCAGCGTCCGGTCGTCCTCGATCAGAAGCACTTTCATCCAGCCCCACTGATAAGGCGCGCGCCCGGAATTCCCAGCCTTCGCGGGTCCGGGCCCCCAACATTTGCAAAATCAAACAAAACTGAAAGATCGGCGCAAAATTGGCGGCCTAAATCATCGCGCCATGAACATGGCCAGTCAGTTCCGGTGGCGTTCTGCCGCGCCGCGCATCCAGCTCTTCGTCAGCGATCTCACCGCGACCGGCGTGGTCCGCAACGCAATCGCCATCGCCAACGAAGCTGCTGCGTCGGGCTATGAGGTACGGCTCCTTACCTGCCGCCCCGACGGCGTCCTCCGGAACCAGATCCGCCCCGACGTCACAGTCGTCAGGCTCGTCAGGAGCGCCGAAAAAGGCCGGTCGCGCCGGTTCCAGCTCAAGCAGGCACTCCTCGAATATCGGCGGCACTGCCGCGAATGGCGGCCGGACATCATGTTTTCGGCCGGAAATCACGGCCATTTGCTAAGCACATTCGCCTGGTTCGGCCTGCCGGGGACGAAGCTTTTGAGGATCAGCAACGACCTCGATCACGGCGATCCCTCCCCAGTCGTCAGCTGGTGGCGCAGCCTCAAGTTCCGCCTGATTTCCAACCTGGCCGACCGATTGGTTTTCGTGTCGCGCGCCCTTGGCGATCATCCGCTGCTCGGACTCCATCTCGCCAGCGGCAAGGCGGCGGTCATACCCAACGGAGTCGATGTGGAAGGCGTATGCGCCGCTTCGCACCAGCCATGCACTCATCGCTGGGCGGCGGATCGCTCCCTGCCCTTCGTCCTGGCGGTTGGCCGCCATGTGAAGCAGAAGAATCTCGGTACGCTGCTCAGGGCCTTTGCGATCGCCCGCAAAAGCCGGCCGATGCGCCTCATCATCCTCGGCGACGGCAACATGGACGAAACGGCCCGCCTTTCCGCGCTCTCGCTCGACCTCGGCATCGCCGACGACGTCGACCTTGTTCCGGCGACCGCCAACCCCTTCCCCCTGATGGCGGCCGCCGGAACATTGGCCCTCCCTTCACTCTGGGAGGGCTCGTCGAACGTGCTGCTGGAGGCCATGGCCTGCGGCACGCCCGTCGTCGCCTCGCGCACGGCCGGCGATGCGGAACATGTTCTGGACGGCGGCAAATACGGCCTTCTCGTCGACCCCCATGAAATCGACGGGCTCGCGGCCGCTCTCGTTCGCCAGACGGGACCCGACCGGGTGCAGCCCGGCGATCGTGTGAATGCATTCTCGCGGGACAAGACGATGGCCCGCTACGTCGCCATGTTCGACGAGCTCGTCGCGAGCGCGGCCCGGCATGCGCCGATCGAACGGCTCGCCTAGCGTGCCGATTTCCGGTATCTTCGACAGTCGAGGGGTTCCGGGGGATTTGGACACCTCTCCGGTTGCTTGACCGTAGAGGGGTCGGACCGCCGAAAGCAGGTCCGGCCCTTTTATCTTATGCGTGACTTTGCCTGAGCTCACCGCACCGCGCGCAAAGCTCGTCTTGGGGCGGCGTGGTCGTCCGGATGGAAAAGGTGCGGGTTGGATAGTCCTCGCAAAGCGTATGGAAATGCCACCGCTTTTGGCGAACGCCCTTTAATATGCCACGGCGATACTCTGACACCGGTTTCCCCCAATGACGCAACCGAGCAACGAGAGATTATCCGCCTCGATCATCGGGGAGTCCAGCGCAATCGGTTCAAGGCCAAACGCAACGATTGAGGGGCCAGTTCGTTAAAGGGTCGCGGAATGACTGCCCCCCCGGTTTTCCGCTGCGTACCGGGCCCCCGACTGTCCCCAGCCGGGGGCTTTCGCGTGCCCCCTAACTTTCGATAACTTTTGTCACCGGTTTCCCGCCGATACTCGTTGCGCGTCCGTTACCCTTTGGGGAGGCGTCGGCTAGGGGGTCGCGCTTCCCCTCCTTTCGGGGGGAACCAAGCGGATGGAAAGCCCTCGACTGGCCCCCGACCGTCGAGGGCTTTTCCTTGCCCGCGCGGATCAGCCCTGTCGGCTGAGCGTCATGCACCGACCGCACAGCAAGTCGTCGGCCGGCCTTTCCTTCTGGATGATGCAATTGCTGGTCGGATAGGACTCGCACCGCTGATCCCAGTGCCAGAATTTGTCCCAGACCTTTTCCCTGAATCCACGGCGATAACTGGTCACCGAACGCCCCCACGTTACGCAACAAACAACTGGGCCCGAAGGTGACACGAAATTAAACCGAAATAAACGTGGATTTTCACCGGCCTCTGCCGACCGATCGCGGGAAATGATGCGTTTGGCTAATGACCGATTTCACCCATTGGGGTCATTCATTTACCACCCGCCGACGTGCCGGAACCGTAATGGCATTTCTGCATTCATGCGCCCGGAGGGTGCCGATGAAGCATTATCGTATCAACAAGCTGGCAAAGATTGCCGGCGTCGTGGTCCAGAGGAAGGACATCTTGGCCAGGTCCGACGCGG
This sequence comes from Sphingomonas caseinilytica, assembly GCF_023516455.1. GTDB lineage: Bacteria > Pseudomonadota > Alphaproteobacteria > Sphingomonadales > Sphingomonadaceae > Sphingomicrobium > Sphingomicrobium caseinilyticum. Next base: position 118,749 of record NZ_JAMGBA010000003.1, read on the forward strand.
AGGCTGTGCGGCATGCGGCGGACGACGTCGATTGCCCGATTTGCGAAGTCTTGCGGGACGGCAAGAAGGTAGGAGCGATTGTTTAGCGAAGGCGACCTCGTCCTGCCCATTCCCGCCATCAGGCCGCATTTACTTGTCGACGGTCGATGCGTGGAAATGCGCGATGCGCCACTCTTCGCCAATCTTGCGCAGGACGATTGAGCGACGTCCAACCGCGTCACCCCAATCGAGCCCGAAGCTTACCACTGCCACATCCCCAATGATCTGAACCCGCTGATCCTGTGGTGCGATGTCGAGCGACGTCGTGCCTTGTTCCTTCAGCATCTTGAAGAAGTCGTGGAACGTTGAAAGCACCGCTTCCCTACCCTCGACCCGGGTCCTCGGATTCGATCCGCCGCCGGGGAAGAACATCGTCACGTCCGGAGCAAAGAACTCGTCGAACCGTGCTTGATCCATGGCACTGAACGCTTCGAGAAAAGCTGCCGTCGTAAGTTCCGGAGTTTTGGTTTGCGGCGGAGCGGCGGCGGCGAGCACGAAAGCGACCCAAGGAACAAGCATGATGACCCCCTGCAATTGGCTTGGGAGATTAGCGCTTTATCGTCCGCTTTCCACCCGTCCGACGCGAACGGGGGATAACGCAAACGCGCGCCACCGGAAGGCAGCGCGCGTCTCCGCGAGGAGTGGTGAAACTGTTAACGGCGGATCGTGATGAACGCGGCGCCGGCGGGCGTAGCGTTCAGCGCAAGGCTCGACTTCGCCATCGCCGCTGCGATTTGCGGCCGGGCGCCGCTCCAGGCGCCGGCGGAGCAGAAGCGATAGTCGGTGGTCATCGCATTGCTGTCGAAATTGCAGACGTTACGCACGGCCCTGCCGACCCGGCCATAAAGAGTTTTGCGATCGGCACCCGCCTGAAGGTTGAGATCGCCATAGGGGACGCGTTCGGTGTGGATTCCCGCGGACTCGCCGTAGACGACGACCGGCCGGCCGTCCTGGGCGGGCGCCTGTGTCGCGACCACAAGAGTGGCGATCGCAATCGCAGGCAAGCGCATTCCGCGGCTGGTAAACCGAGCAAACATTTGCCTTCTCCTTATTGCCCCCTCCGTCAGGGAGGATCGAAGGCATATCCGCAATCTCGCGGCCCGATGCACTTACTGTTCCGTGAGCACCGCCGGTTTCTCGTTGAGCGGTTCCCCCGTCGCCGAAACGGCATGAGTGGACGGCCAATCGTCGCGAAGCGACTTCAGCACTTCGCCGACATGACTTTTGGCAATCCGAAGCGCTTCGCCGCTCCTGACCACAGCATACCAGGCATGCCGCTGGTGACGCAGGCGAACGATCGCGTCGCGCCGGGCAACGGTGGATCTGTGGAGGCGGATGAATTCGTGCGGGTCCAGCTGTTCTACAAGCTTGGCCAGGCTCGAATTGATTAGCCAAGATCGATTGGCGCTGTGGGCACGAACATAGTCGCCCTCCGCGCAAAAACGTTCGATTTCGTCGCAATCGATGCGCGACCGCCCTCCGTTCCCGGTGACCCATAGATAATGGATGGGACCTTCCTGCTCCCTGACATAGCGGCGGCAAATGAAGTTGGCCTCATGAAGCTCGACCAGCGCGGCGAATGAGGCCGCGAATTCCTCGACCCAATCCTGATAGTCGGACATGTTGGGAAGGGACACTTCGGTGATGAAATCATAGGTGCCCGACACGTCGATGGAATGGAGCGCTCGATCGTCATCGATCAGGCGCCGCTTTAGCTTTGCCACCTCGTCGGCCGGGGCACGAGAATCGAACTTGATGCAGACAATGACACGAAGGCCGAGCGAAGCGGGACCGTCAGGGTTACTCATGGCCCGCCCCTTGGAATCAACCGCACGCAATTAACACAAAGATAACGCCGAGTCAGCAAATCGACCCGCATTTCTCCGGCTTCACCCCGGCCATTGCGAACATGGGCAGAGCGCAATTACAAGGCGCTATGGGCGTTCAGGGAAGCTGTCATTGCGGCAAGGTACGGATCGAAGTGCCGGAGAGGCCCGAATGGGTTGCGGACTGTAACTGCTCCCTCTGCCGCCTGCTCGCATGGCGGGTCGCCTATTATCCTCCCGACGAGGTGCGCATTTCCGGCGAGACGACAGCCTATGTCTGGGGCGACCGGATGATTGGCATCCACCACTGCCCGACTTGCGGCTGCGGCACCCATTGGCAGACCCTCGGACAAGACTTCGGCAAGATGGGCATCAACGCCCGCTTGCTCGACGATTTCGACGAAAGCGCCATCGAAGTCAGAAAATTCGACAACGCGGACTAGGGGTCAGAGGAAAGGCCCCGGAGCTCCCAGAAGCTTTCGAGCGCCATCGTGGAAATGGTCGGACGGCGGATTCTTCAATCGGAACTCGCGCAGCACCTGCTCTCCGGGCTCCGCCTCCAGCCTGAAATTGCCGCTCTCCAGCAGGCTGGCGATCCATTCCAGGAACTTGCCAAGCGACTCCGCAAGGACAAGCTTCATATCCTCGTCGCGCCCGTACAGGATCACCTGGCCGACGCGGCCTTGCGGCCATGGGTCGAAATCGATGCCGATATGATTTCCCGACCCGTCATGCGTCAGCGGAATCCAGCGCGGATTGATGTAGGCCGGGTCGACCGCGCCTGATGGCCATCCCCCACCCCCGATCGCGTAGCGATCGCCGCCGAAGTCCGCGAGCACGCGCTCCCAGGCCTTCCATTGGTACTCAGCATATTTCAGGGGTAGCAGCGGAAGTCCGTAGAAATGACCCCAGCGGTCGTCGTTCTCGCCGTCATGCCATCGGTATAGCTGGCGATACGACCGCGGAAGCTTGATCCCCACCGTCTGTTCGAACGCGTCCAGCTGCTCGTCGCTGGCCGGTGGATTCCACACATATTCGTCCGGCGAGAGGTGCGCCGCATACCAGGCGTCGAGGCGCGCAAGCACCGGCGTGATATCTTCTTCCAGCAACGGTTTCGGCTGGCCCGGCGGCCGCTTCATGGAGCCCCCATTGCCCTTACGGCGGGAACATGCGGCAGGAACCATCCCCGCCAGCACCATCGCTCCGGCAATACTCCCGCCGATCAACAGATTACGCCTGCTACGATCCATGGCGGAGGTTCATTGCACAAAGTTACTAACGGCAGCTTTCGACCCATTGCGGTCAGAACTAGGCTGAGGGCACTGCCTTGCACTGCGAACAAATTTCGTCGTCGAACGGCTTTTCGTCACGGATGACGACACAGGATTATTCGCAGCCAATGTCCGCTTTCCACCCATTGCAGCAATAACCGACCCACGGCCCGCTCGGAGACCAGCCGCGCCGATTTCCCCGGCCCGGCCTTCTTTTGCGCGGTCATCGCGTCCGCGAAGCCTGGGACGGCGACTGGTAAGTCGACGGCCGCTTCTGCGCCACCATCGGGAAGGTTTCACCTCCGTGGTAGGTGACGGTTCCGCACATGAAGTCGCCCTTGGCCGAAAGCTTGCCGTCGAACAGGACATCGCCCTCGCGGGAGGCGACGACTATGCGGACGTCGTTGCCGGTCAAGCTGATCTTGCGCAGGACAACGGGTGCGGTCCTCACCGGCGCCAGCGATCCGCCATATTCGGCGCCGACGAAGCCGATCGACATCAGCCCGAAACTGGGCGTGCCCCGCGGGATCATCAGGAAATCCCAATGGCCGTGAAGGTTCGGGGCCTCGCCGCCCGCCTGAGCGGTTCCCGCGTCGCATTCGAGACCCACGGTCGCAGCCTCGCTGGGAGCCGGCTGAACGGCTGCGAATGCCAAGGCCACGATAACGATAATCCGATTCATTGATTTCTCCATTTCAACACTTTGACGTTGGTGCCGGGCGGTTGCCGGGCACAGATGTCGGTCGACAATGGGGAATGTCGTGAATAGCCTCGGATAATTCGTGACCGGGGGGCCGATGCAATTGGCGATGCGTGAATGGCGGCAAATGGGGAAGTGGCGCGGCCTGATCAGTGCCTTCGCCATCGGCCTGCTGCTCGGCGTGACCGGTCCGTTCGGATCGCAAACCTCCTTGACCCCGATCGTGCGCTATTCCTTCTGGATGGTCATGGCGCTCGCCGGCTTTGGCGCCGTCGTTGCCGTCGAGCGAGTACTTCCAACAATCGCGCCCGGCAGGAAAACGGCAATGCGGTTCGTCGCGATCGCGGCGGCCTCCGCGGTGCCAATGACCTTCTTTGGGGCCTGGGCGATCGGACTGGTCCGGCCGGGCAGGACGTTCAGCCCCCTGCAACTGCTCGCGCTCTACCCATATGTCGCGCTGATCCAGCTGATCATTGCCCGCGCCATTTCGCACGACGACCAACTGCCTCAGGCTTTAACCGCGGAACAGCCACCCGCCTCTCCCGAATATCCGCGCGAGTTCGTTGCGAAGCTCCCGGTCGACCTGCGCCGCGACATCCTCGCACTCGAGGCCGAGGATCATTATCTGCGCGTCCACACGCTCCACGGATCGGCGCTGGTCCTGATGCGGCTCGCGGACGCGGCGGCGGCCATCGATCCCCGGCTGGGCCTTCGCGTGCACCGCAGCTGGTGGGTGGCCAAGGACGGCGTTCGCTCGCTGGAGAGCTCAGCCGGACGAGCGATTGCCCGGCTGGTCGACGACACGGAAGTTCCGATCAGCAGATCAAACTTGGCGGCGGCCCGGACATTATTCGGCTGACCGTTGTAACTGCCGCATCAGTCTCCGCCCAATGCCACCGCCAGGTCATGGATATGGTCAAGCCCGTCGTAGAAGCTCTTCACCGGAACCCGCTCGTCGAGGCCGTGCGCGAACATCTCCTCGGGTTTGATGAAGATGCCTGACGTGGCCCAGGTCGGAATGCCGGCCGTGCGATAGACCATTCCATCGGTACCGCCCGATTCAAGATAGGGCGTGACGGCGACCCCAGGGTAGCGCTTGTGAATGGACTGGGTAATGGCCCGCTCGATATCCGGGCGCAGTTCCGATACCGGGCTGGCGAAGGGGGCCCCGAGAACCTTCACGCTGATCTTCGGGTCCGCGACCTGCGTGGTAAGCTTCTTCTGCACGTCGTCGATCGAAACGCCGGGGAAGATGCGGCAATTGACCGTGGCCGTTGCCTTCTGCGGCAAGGCGTTTTCCGCATGGCCGCCGCTCAGCATGGTCGCGACGCAAGTTGTGCGTGTCGTGCCGACGAATTCGGGAATGCCCGCGATCGCGTCGGCCGCCGCGCTGTCCTCAGGATTGGCGGCGAAGCGTTTCAGCATCTCGCCCGCCGGACCCGGCGTGACCTTGCCGACCGCGCCCAGATAAGAGCGCGTCAGGTCGTTCGACATGGCCGGGAAGCGATATTCGTCGATCCGCGTCACCGCCCTGGCAATCTCGTAGATTGCATTGTCGGTGCGCGGCCGAGAGCTATGTCCGCCCTTGTTGGTCGCCGTCAGTTCGAACGTCGCGTAGGTCTTCTCGGCTCCCTGGACGAGGTAGATCATCGGCTTGCCGTCGGGCGCCAGCAGGCCGCCGCCGGCATCGGTGTTGATTGCAAATTCGGCGCCCTTCACCCACGGATGAGCCGCGACCTGGCGGGTCGTCCCGTCCGTCTCGTCCAGCCCCGTCTCCTCGTCCCCGATGAAGGCGAAGACCAGTGTCCGCTTCGGCTTCACGCCCGCCTTTTGCATGCGAAGGATGGTGGACATCAGGGCCACGACGCCGCCCTTGTTGTCGATCGTTCCGCGGCCGTAGAAATAGCCATTCTCTTCGATCAACTTATAGGGATCGCGCTTCCAGTCCTCGGGCCGCGCGTCGACCACGTCCATGTGCGCCGAAAAGAGGATTGGCTTGGCATTGCGGTAGCTGCCGGGCACGCGCACCAGCATGCCGACGGTCTCCGCCTTCGGCAGCTTGACGATGTTGTCGGCCGATATGCCGGCGTCGCGCAGCACGCCTTCGAGATAGGCGACCATCGGCGGCACTTGCCCCTGCCCCTGAGACGTCCGGAACGTGATGACCTTTTCATAGATCTGCCGCGCCTGGACCTGGTCCGGCCGCTGCTGCGCCAGCACTGGAATGCTGGTCGTGGCGAGTGCAAGTCCGATCGCGACGCGAATGGAACGTGTCATGCTTTCCCCCCTGTTATCAGGCGGACGGCTTAGCACAGCGCATCGCGATGTCGATTCTCGGCGGCTGTTGCTTATGCCCGCGTTCCACCCATTGCGGTCATGTGCCCCATGCCCGTCGGCACGGCAGCTTCAGCAAGGTTAAGACCAATACCCCGATTGGACTCACTAAATCCTGCCTTGGCCATCATTTGGCGTTTCCGAGAAGCCCGGAAGACGAGGCGCCCGGTATTATCGTTAGGTAACTATGCCCGGTGCTTCTCCCCATGTTAAACTGGGGGGTTCACATCAGTTCAAGTAGGGCATTCGCCAACTACAAGACATGGGGGCAACTTGGGGGAGGCGCAACAAGCCAAAACCAGCACCGTCCCGTTACCTTGGCGAAATATCGAGGAGGACGTCTGATGATGATCTCAAAAGTCGATAGCGCATTCAACTGCTTCAACTTTCCGAAAACCACAAACAATTCAGACTCTTCTCTGCGAAGAGCGCGCGTGAAGCGGCGGGGTGCCGGGATCTTGTCTATCGCCCTGCTCGCCGCCGCCTTGCATGCCAGTCCCGCTTACGCGGCGGAGAACGATGCGGTGAGCGTATGGAACGAAAGGGCCGCGGTCACGCTCGTCAACGGAAATACTGCCGCCACGCCAGGCCTCATGTTTCCGCCTCCGGTCGCGTTCATTCATCTCGCGATCGTCCAGGCCGCGGTCTACGACGCGGTCAACGCCATCAAGGGCGGGCACTATCCCTACCTGGAGGGACTGAAAGCGGCGACGAGCGCGTCCCAGGACGCGGCGGCTTCGACAGCGGCGCATCATGTCCTGATCGGCCTCATCACCCAGGCGCCGTTGACGACGACGCTGACCTCCCAGGTCAAGGCCGATATCAAAGCTCGCCTCGATACACAGTACGCCGCCTCGCTGGCCGAGATCCCGGCAGGCCAGGCAAAGGTCAAAGGCATTGAAGTCGGAGCTGCTGCGGCGTCGGCGATGCTGGCCAATCGTTTGAATGACGGCCGCTTCGGCGCGGCCGGCTTTCCGGTCGGGTCGGCCCCCGGTGAATGGCGCCCCATAAGTGCGGCTCCCGCGGCAAACGATCCGAATGGATGGGTGCGCAACGTGCGGCCGTTCGCTTTGCCGAGCTCGCATTATTTCCACACGTCAGGGCCGCCTCTCCCACTGTCAGGTGCCCAATATGCGACCGAGTTCAATGAGGTGAAGTCGTTGGGCCGGGCCACCGGATCTACGCGGACGGCTGCTCAGACCGAGCTGGCGAACTTTACTGGCGCGCACCCTGTTCCCATGCTGTACGCGGCCATGCGCCAGGTGGCGACCTCGAAGGGGCTGACCATCAGTGAACAGGCGCGGTTCCACGCCATGACCAGCATGAGCGCGGCGGACAGCCTGATCAATTGCTGGGCAGAAAAGGCCCATTGGGGCTTCTGGCGACCGACGACTGCGATTCAGCTCGCCGCCGACGACGGCAACGATGCGACCGCGGCCGATCCAGACTGGACTTCACTTCTGGCCTTGCCGCCGTACCCTGACGAACCGTCGGGTGCCAACTGCGTCTTCAGCGGGTTCATGCACGCCGCCAAGGCGTTCTTCGGCAGCGACACAGCGGAATTCGATATCGTGAGCACCGGTCCCGCCGGGACGGTGGGTTTGGGATCGACGCGGCATTACAGCCGCTTCACCGATGTCATCCCCGACATCATCGAGGCGCGGATCTACGGCGGCCTTCACTTCCGCACGGCCGACGTAAACGGCGCCGATCTCGGGCGCAGGGTCGCGGCATATGTAGATGCGAACGTCTTCAACTGCGGCCCGCCGGGCCAGTGCAAGCAGGAAAGGCGCAAGTAACGCCGGCGTAGACGCTCGACCTTCGGGAGGTGCCAGCCTGATGCGAACCTTATGGATCGGATGGATGGCGTTTGGCCTCGCGGTCGGTGTTACTGTTGTCCCCGCGTCACTTGCTCGGGATCCGCAAGTTCTGGATCATGGCAAGCTCGCGGGGACCGGCGTTCAAGTAGAAGAACCCCAGACACATGGTGAATTGTCTGGCGGGCTGAGTTCAGAGGCCCGGACGCATATGGGCGTCTCCATTGTTGCACCGATAGGCAAGGTTGGAGTGGGCTCTGCATCCGTGGAGGGCGAGCCCACCTATGTACGCCGGACAAAAGCCAGTGAGGGCATATCTGTGGTGGAAGTCTCCACTACGCCTTTCATGCCCGTTTTGGCCTCCAACGAAGCAGTCGCCAAAATGATCGCCAGACCGGATCAGCCGGCGGGTTGGTAGGCCCAACAGATCCGAGCACCGGCTCAGTTTACTTTGCGCAGACAGGCTGAGTGGTGGCGGGCGCATGCGTCCTCGCAAGATCCTCCGATTCCGAACGCAGGTCTAATGGCTGCTTTCGACCCAAAGCAGACATTAGATTCTGCGCCTGCGATAGCCACCGTCTAGGATCAATAGACGATTTTGAACGCCGCCGCGAACGGCAACGTAAAGACGGGACGACCCTGCTCATCTTCGACTTCGATTCGATGTCGGAGGTGTACTTCGCCGCGTTCGGTTATCTGGTCCGCAGCGAACTCCCGCGCCGCTCGGACGGCGGCTTCGCGCGCGATGGTCACGCTGGCGAGGTCCTGACCGTCCTCATCATGAGCGACCGCATCGCTATACACATGAAAGAAATATCGGGACACGATGTGCGATACCTCTTGGCTCGTTTTCGACCTCTGCGGGCAGCGACAAGGAAAAAGGCCCCGGGGGCAGCGCCCCGGGACCTTCAGACTCAGGCATTCTCAGGCTCAGCGTCGACGGTCTGCTCGGAGGCGGGCTTCTCCCCACCGCCAATCGCCGAACGCTGTCTGCCAATGTCAATCTTTCGCGGCTTCATCGCTTCCGGAATCTCGCGCACTAGGTCGATGGCGAGCAACCCTTCCTTGAGGTCAGCGCCGCGCACCTGGATATGGTCCGCTAGCGCAAATTTGCGCTCAAACGAGCGATTGGCGATTCCGCGATATATGTAATCCGAGCCGTGCTGCTCGGACTCGTCGGTCTTCTTGCCGGACACGATCAGAACATTCTGTTGGGCTGTGATGTCGATCTCATCGTTTTTGAAACCCGCCACCGCCAACTCAATGCGATAGTCATTATCGCCAAGCTTGATCAGATCGAACGGGGGATAACTTTCCTGCTGGCCCTGACCCAAGGAGTTGTTCTCGAGCATGTCGAACAGCCGGTCGAAGCCCACGGTGGAGCGCCGGAAGGGCGCAAAGTCGAAAGCACTACGCATGTATTATCCTCCTCTTGATGAGCAAGGCGGAAGGATGGGCCGTCGAACGGCCTCAACCGTCCCGTCACCGGACCCATGAGGCTTCCGGCGGCGATGATCTGGGATAATAGTTTCTGATTTCAAGAGTGGATTCCGGCTGCCAATCAAGTGTCCGCTTTCCACCCATTTCGGTCATAAGCACGTATGTTACGCCCCCGTAATCTTGGGGCGCAATCATGCATATCGGCCTGTCCAATCCGCTGCACCGTTTTCACCCATTGCAGTCATGTCCGCATTCCACCCATTGCGCTAATAATGAAGCGGCCATCTGGTCATAGGAACGTAACTGCCAACCTGCCGCCCTCTCCTAAGTCTCCATCCATGACTTTCCCTATGGGGACGGCGTTCTCACCACGCTAAAACGCAACCGCAGCCGGGGGCCTGTTCGGGAGCAAATTGCCTGAACGAGACAATTGGTGAAACGGCTGATTAAATTGAGTTTTCTGGCGTGCGTCGCCGCCTCGGCTTCCGCAAACCCTGTGACACACCAGAAGCTATCAGTCATGGAAAGTGCGGCTCAGCTTGGTCCTGGGCAATTTGTCTGGGAGCCGAAGGCCGCATCGACCGGCCCCCTATTCCTGGTCATCGATCTGACCAGGCAGCTCGCCTTGCTCTATCGCGGCGGCGTCCCCATTGCCGCCTCGACAATTTCGAGCGGCAGTGAAGGACGCGAGACCCCGACCGGCGAGTTCTCAATCCTGGAAAAGAAGGTCGTGCATCGGTCGCGCACGTATGACGATGCGCCGATGCCCTACATGCAAAGGCTCACCGCGAAAGGCGTCGCAATGCATGCCGGCAATTTACCTGGATACCCGGCGTCTCATGGCTGTATTCGGCTGCCCCCCGCTTTTGCCAAGCTGCTCTACGGCGTCACCGAGCTCGGCACGCCGGTCATGATCACCGACGCCGAGAAAGAACGAAGGGCCGCCGAGCAAGAGCAAATGGAAGCCGAATACCAGCGCGCCATCGAAGAAATTGCCCAACGGAAGGCTTGGCTACAGGCGGACGCTGAACGGGCAAAAGCTGAATTTGACAGCGCGATGGCCGCGCACGAGGAGACTTTGCGGCAGCACAACGCGAAGGTGGCGAAGTACAAGTCGGAAATTGCATCGAAATAAGTCCTGAGACCGCTTTCCACCCAAACCGGTCATTAGGATGGCGGCCGCTTCCGTTCGCCAACTAGGGTCAATCCGGATTTAACGGCGCGCCGCCTGCGAATATGGATTACACGAATGCAAGAGCGACTCTGTCGCGCGTTGGCAGTAGGTCGCTAGTCCGCCCTGGAGGCGCCGATGCCGTTTGCCGCTGCGCTTCGCAAATCGCTGGAAGATCGCGACAGCGATGTTTCCGCGGAGTTGAGGCGTGGGGACAGTCTGGAGGACGTCCTTAACCGCCATCTGATGACCGTCGAGCAACTGGGCGGGGACGATGCGTTTACCTGCATCCTCCTGCTCAGCCCCGACGGCAAACGACTTTCCTACGGTGCCGCTCCGACCGTTCCGGCCTCCTATTGCCGCGCCAGTAAAAGCATTGAGATCGGCCCATATGCCGGCTCTTGCGGAGCAGCGGCTTACTACGGCCGCCCAATCTACTCGACCGACATTGCGACCGATCCGGTATGGGGGAACTATCGCGCCCTCGCCTTGCAGCATGGATACCGGTCATGCTGGTCCACGCCTATCCGGAACTCGAATGGCGAAATCATCGGCACCTTTGCCATCCTCCATCGATCGACAGGCATGCCGACCCGCGAAGAGATTGATGCCATCGACCTCATTACCGGGCATGTCGCGGATGCCATCATGCGTTCTCGCGATCCCCAGTTCCTGGCGAAACGCGGTGCGGAGCGAATGGCCAGGGCGCCGCTGCTCAGGCTCGTGTCCGACAATCTGGCCTACAATGATCCGGCCAATCGGCTAAGGGCAATCGCCGAGAAGCTCCAGGCAAAGGCGGTCGAGCTCGATGGCTATGCTGATCGATCGGATCCCGACCTCCTGGTCCAGGATTTGAAAGACGCCGCCGAACTCAGCCGTAAGCTTGCTGCCGCCATCATCGCGCAGATCGACTTCATCAGCTCCGGAAGGCGCATCCCGTGAGTTCCGCGTCGGATATACGAGCCTTGATCCGCCACGATGCTCGCACGGTCGAGATCGAAATGCTGGCCGACGACTTCCTCGCCTTCGTCGATGCGTTCGAAGTCACGCTATCCGATGGCGCCGTTCCACCTGAATTCGCCGAGCGCCTGGCCAATCTGCACCAACGTGCCGACCGGCTGATTTGACCTCAAGCCAATGTCAGCCTTCCACCCATTGCAGTGATCTGATTTGAAATCGGAACTGCTTGGAAGTTCAGGAATTTAGGGCGTGGGGGGTAGGACATAACGATCCTGCTCGATCCTGAGAGGCGGAGTTCGCAATGTCCCAGTCCACGCCGAACGTCATGGCACTGGCTTCCAGTCAAGCAGCCGACCTGTCCGATGCGCATACGGATATCGAGTTGCTGCACGCGATCAGCGTCGAATTGATCGGCGAGCAGGATCGCGTCCAATTATACGGCAAGATCGTTGATGCTGCGGTCGCAATCTGTGGGTCGCAATTTGGTACGATGCAGCTGCTATGTCCGCCTGGAGATCCGTCGGGACATGGCGGTGAACTCTCCCTTTTGGCCTACCGCGGATTGCCAAGCGAGGCCGTGGAATTCTGGCAATGGGTGCCACCGGCCGCCCACAGCAGCTGTACGGCAGCGCTCAAGGCGGGCGGCCGCGCGATCATTCCGGATTTCGAGGAATGGGACGAGATCGCCGGCACCGAAGACCTTCTTGCCTTCAGGCGAACCGGAATACGCTCGGCGCAAACGACGCCGCTGAGGTCACGTGGAGGCAAGTTGCTTGGCATGATCTCGACGCACTGGAGCGAGCCCCATAACCCGTCCGAACGCGATTTGCGGCTGCTCGACATCCTTGCGCGGCAAGCGGCCGATCTCCTCGAACGCACGATCGCGGAGGAGGAGTTGCGCGATCGTGAGCAGGAGCTCGATCGCACCTGCGCGGCTCTGCGCGAAAGCGAAGGGCTGCAAAAGCTGCTCGCCGGTGAACTTAGCCACCGCGTCAAGAACATGCTTGCCACGGTCCAGGCCATCGCCACGCAGACTCTGCGCCATTGCGAGAAGCCAGGCGACTTCGTGACCAGCTTCAGCGGCCGCATCCAATCGATGTCGCGCGTCCACTCCCAGCTTAGCGCCAACGATTGGCAAGGCGCTCAGCTCAGCGAGATCATCTCGGACCAGATGAACCTCGGGCCTGCGGATGAAACAAGAATCTGCGCCTCGGGGCCGGCTGTCCTCGTCGAAGCCAATGTCGTGCCGACGATTGCCATGATGATGCACGAACTGGGGACCAACTCGCTCAAATACGGCGCGCTGTCCAAGCCCGATGGCAAGGTCGACATCTGTTGGACGGTAAGCGGCGACGCGCTGCGCTTGCGCTGGATTGAGCAGGGCGGGCCTCCGGTGAAGGCACCGGTCCGCCGCGGTTTCGGTACCGCATTGATCGAGCGAAGCGCAGGCGGCGTTGGCGGGAAGGCGGAAATGCTGCTCAAGGCCGACGGCATCGAATGGGAACTGTTGCTGCCGCTGCCCACGGAAGCGCCGCGGCATCCCATGCCCAATCCGCTTTCCAATGATCGCGCGACCGGAGCATTGCAAGTTGCGGATTCCGACGCAGGTCCGGATGCCCAACCGCTTAGGGGCAAGCGGTTGCTGGTGATCGAAGATGAGCCGCTCGTCGCAATGGAAATGGCCACGCAGCTTTCGCTCGCAGGTGCGGACATCATTGGCCAGGCCGGGAATACCTCGTCCGCATTGCAATTGATCGCAGAAGAGCGCTTCGATGCGGCATTGCTTGACGCAAATCTGGGTGGCCACGCAGTCGACGAGATCGCCGCATGCCTCACCCGCAACAACATCCCCTTCGCCTTTGTCAGTGGTTATGGCCGGGAGTCGCTTCCCAAGTCGTTCGCCAACGCTGAACTGATGTCAAAGCCCTTTGATCCTGACAGGCTATTGACCGTCGCGTGTGGGCTTGTTGATCGAAACGTGGAGGCTTTGAGGCCGAGAGGGGATGTCGCCAATCGCTAGTTGCCGAACCGATTGCCGCAACCAACTTCGCATCATTACGCGAGTGTCGCCATTAACGTTCGCCCGGCATGACCGCTTCCGCACCGGCCAAAGAGAAAGCCCGCCCATGCGTGCTGGGCGGGCTTTCGCGAAGGCTCGGTCCTCCGCGTTCAATTAACTGGCAGAAAATTGTTTCGTTCCTGCGGCGTGCGCGGAAAATTCGAAAAAACGGGGCCGGCCTCCGGCTGCAATGGAGACCGGCCCTGTGTCAGCGGGCGGCCGCTGCGAGGTGGGGTGGGGAGAGGTTTCCTCGAACGGCCGCGGTTCCCGCTTACTCCTTTCCGATTTCCAGCTTCGCGTCGATCCGGATCGCGCGGGCGAGGTTGTCGAAATTGGGTGAGGTCGCCTGCACTTCGGCATGGATTTCGGCGAACTGCTCGGGCGTTCCCTCGCCAGCGATCCGGACGACATATTCGATGCCCGGATAGCCTGGCGGCACCGTGTCGCTGAGCGCGAAGAAACCGCGCAGGTCGAGCGTGCCCTTGGTCTCGATTTCCAGCCGGTCGAGGCGGATTCCGCGCTTCGCCGCGCCGGCGACATAGCCGACCGTCATGCAGGCGTTGAGCGCCGCCATCAGCAGCTCCTGCGGGTTCGGCGCCTCGTTGCTGCCGAGGATTTCTTCCGGCTCGTCGGCCAGGATGACATGGTCGCGCGCGACCTTGTCGCCATTGCCCATGGTGATCGGGCCGGGGCGGCTTTCGCTTCGGAACTGGCCGGTCCACCGGGTGGTGACTTCGAAGCCGAGGTTCGGATTGACCGCGGCCTCCTCGACCAGTTCCGTCAGCTTGCCCAGGTCAATGTCGTTGATAATGGTCTTTTGAATGGGGCTTAACATATTCATTCTCCTTGGGATTTTTAATCAGCAGAAGCTCGGCGCGATCGTGTCGATGCGCAGCAGCTGTGCCGGTGAGATCGCGCCGATCGTCTCGCGGAACTTCGCGTGGCGAAGACCGGAGCCGAGGTAGGTGAAGCGGAGCGCGCGGCGCTGCTGCTCCAGCAGCTCGTTGCGTTCCTTCTCCGGGAGCCGGCGCTTCATCTTGCGCTCCAGCGCCTCGAGGTTGAACTGCGCCTGCTGCTTGAGGCCAGTGTCGAGGAAGGCTCCGATTTCCAGGAACCCGTCGACGGCCTCCTTGAACTGCTGCTGGCTCATGTCCTTGGCGATGTCGTGGACCATCAGCGTGTCGAGCTTCGCATGCTGCGCCTCTTCCATCCAATGGCAGCGGAGCAGGTTGACGAACGAGCCTTCCAGCCGCGTATCGCCGCGAACGCTGTCCACATAGTGACTCTGCGTCATCCACTCGATCATCAGGATGGTGATCGCGACGCTCATCGGATTATGGGCCAGCACGACCTTGGCCACCGCATCGGGCGGGCCGATCATCTCGCACTCCTGGCCGAAGCCCTCGGTGAAGGTCTCCTGGAAGCGCTTGAACAGCTGGATGTGCTTCGCCTCTTCCGCGGCGAACTGCATCATCGCTCGAACGCGATGATCGTCCGCATCGGGCAAGCTCGGCCGGATATGGTCCATCAGGAAGGGGAGGATGAACTCCTCGACCAGCCCGAAGATGCTCAGATAGTCATGAGCCCGGATATGGTTGAGCGTCAGCTTCTCCTCATCGGACAGCATGTCGAGGCCTGCGGTCTGGGCGAGGCTTTCCGGCATGAACGGCCGCGTGAAGTCGAACTCCGCACCGGGGCTGATGACTTCGTCAATCTGCCACGCGGCGCGGTTCGATGCGGCGAGGATCGCCGGATATTTGAAATCGTGAAACATCGTGGGGGTGAGCTCCTTACGCGGTGAGGACGGGCAAGAGCGCTGCCCCAAGCGACAGGCTTGCGAAGACTAGAGCCAGCGCGCCACCTGCGCAGGCCACTCCGCTTTCTTCCAACTTCGAAAACATGTGTTGCTCCTTTTTCGTGGACGATTGGTTCGTCCGCTGAAGGCCTTCTGCCCGGCCATGGTTGGAGCAAGCGTTGGAAAAAGCGTTGGAAACGACTCTCTCAACCGCTTAGGGGCGTTTCCACGTTTGCGGGGGTTGGCGATGGAATTGCGCCTGCTTGGGCCGATGGCGGTGATCGATGACGGGAAGGCCCTGCCCCTCCCCGCCAGCCGCAAGACTCGCGCCCTGCTCGGCTATCTCGCCGCCGAAGGAAAGCCGGTCCGCCGCGACCGCCTCTGCCACCTGTTCTGGGAAATCCCCGACGATCCCAAGGGCGCGCTGCGCTGGAGCCTCAGCAAGCTTCGCGGCGTCGTCGGCGATGCGATCGTCGCCGACCGCGAAACGGTCGCGCTCGATCCGTCAAAGCTCGCCATCGACTTCTCCGACCTCACCGGCGCCGCCGCCGATTTCACCGCCGCTCCTACCGAACGGATGCAGTCCATCTGCGCCGCCGCCACCGGTTCGTTCATGGAGGAACTGGACCTCCCCAATTGCGACGATTTCAACGCCTGGCGCATCGCCGTCGCGGAAGACGCCCGCGTCGCGCTCGGCCGGCTCTGCGCTGAGCTCGTCACCCGCGACCTCCCGCCCGAGCAGCTGCTCCCCCACGTCCGCGCCTGGGTCGAACGCAGCCCCTACGATCCCGAACCGGCCGAATGCCTCTGCAACCTGCTCGTCGCCGCCGACCGCGAGGAGGAAGCTGAGCAGCAGCGCGCACTCGCTATCCGCCGCCTCGCCGACGCCGGCATCCCGGCCTCTGCAGCGCTTCGCGACAGCCCGGCCATCCCGCTATCGGCGGAGCCCGAAACTTCAGCCGAAGCCGCTGAACCAGCCGCCTCGCTGCGCCAGGAAATCCAGTTCTGCACGGCCAGCGACGGCACCAGCCTTGCCTATTCCGTCACCGGTGAAGGCCCGCCGCTCGTAAAGTCCGCCAACTGGCTCAACCATCTGGAACATGACCTGCACAGCCCGATCTGGAGCCACTGGATCAGGGCCCTGACCGCGATCCGATCCGTCTGGCGCTACGACGAACGCGGCAACGGCCTTTCCGACTGGCATGCGCCGCTGAACTTCGAAGCCTTCGTCGACGATCTCGAAAGCGTGGTTGACGCCGCCGGCCTCGACCGCTTCGACCTCCTCGGCATCAGCCAGGGCGCCGCCGTCGCCATCGCCTATGCCGTCCGCCATCCCGAGCGCGTGCGGAAAATGCACCTGTGGGGCGGCTACGCCCTCGGCTGGGCCCATCGCGGCGACCCGGCGGAGATCGAGCGGCGCGAGGCGATGCTCGACCTCACCCGACACGGCTGGGCGCTCGACAACCCCGCCTACCGCCAGCTCTTCACCTCCCTCTACCTCCCCGAAGGCAGCCAGGAGCAGGAGGATTATTTCAACGAGATGCAGCGCGTCACGACCTCAGCCGAAAACGCCGTCGCCCTCCAGCGCGTCTTCGCCGACATCGACGTCACCGGCCTGCTCGGAAAGGTCACCACCCCCACCCTCGTCGGCCACTCAACCCGCGACGCCGTAGTCCCCTTCTCCACGGGTCGAGCCCTGGCCGCCAGGATCCCCGGCGCGAGGTTCATCGCCATCGAAAGCCCCAACCACCTGCTTCTGGAAAGTGATCCCGGCTGGCGAAAATATGCACGGATCGTCGAGGAGTTTCTGGAGAGTTGAGGCGCCGGCCTGGCTTATGACCGCTTTCCACCCCAACCGGCCACAGCAAACCCATTGGTCATGGCAGGACTTTGGGGGCTAGGAATTGGCGTGAACAACGACATTGAAGCCTTCGGCCGACGTTGGTGGCACAACATAGCTGTTGAACAATTCGAAATCGGCCTCGCTGACCTGATACTCATGAGCGCCAGCCGCGTTTCGCTCCGCCAGGCGTGACCTGCAGACCTCGTCGGGAACGTCGAGGACGTGCAATATGTGTTCCGCATCCGCGCGCTCGGCCACTGATCTGACCCAGGCTCGCGACGCTGGCGTGTTCGCCTGAAAGTCCAGCACGATGTTGAGTCCAGTTCGGAGAAGTTTCTCCAGGTGTGGCCCGATGGCTGCGCGCAGACGTGTCGCGACGCGAACATAATCGTCGATCGTCACGACCTCTCCGGGATAAAGGCGCGACAGCAGTTGGTCTTCACTTATCAAAATGGTCTGCGGGGCATTGGCAAGCGATGCGGCCAGCGAAGATTTGCCCGAAGCAATTTTACCGCAAAATGCATGCAGCATGCCTGATCCAGCCATGCAGATACTCCCCTCGCTTCGATTGAAATCTAGCAGCCCTCGGAGGATGGCGAAACGACCGCTTTCGACCCATTGCGGTCATTAGGTCTTCTGTTACGCTCCCGTAATCTCGGGGGAGCGTTCGTCGCATGAAAGTAGATTTGCCTAGGCCACTGCACGGCTGGCGCAAGTTCGCGGGCGAGGTGGGCATAATTGTCCTCGGCGTACTATTGGCATTGGGTGCGGAGCAGTTGGCTCAAACCGTGCACATTCGCAGCGACACGGCCGAAGCATTCGAGGCAGTAAAGTCCGAACTCGCGCTTTCCGCAGGAGTGTATGAGGAGCGGGTCGCGCAGCAGCCCTGTTTGGACCAACGACTAAAGCAACTTGGTCTGGTTGTTTCAGCTGCACGACAAAGCCACAGCTTGCCTGATGTAGGTTGGATAGGAGGGGGACCTGCGATCCGGCCGATTCAGTCGGTTGCTTGGTCGAGTGCAATGTCCGGCGGACTAGTGGAAAGATTTCCGAAGTTGGAGCGTGACCGGATGCGGCTCCACTATTCACAGTCAGAGAACTTCCACTCGGACGTCGATGATGAGAGGGTAATGTGGGCAACCCTGCGAATACTTCAGCACCAGCCCGGTCCCATTGACGGTGCGCTGCTCGCCGAGGCCGCAAGCACGCTGGAACGCCTGCGATACCGAAGTTGGCTAAACGGTGTGAATGCGGATCAACTCATGGCGGACATGAAGTCTATCGGGATCGGGACTAACTATTACATGCTTGCCGACGACGACGAAAAAATTGATCGGACTGTCATGCTTGAGAAAATCCGAGCCTCCGTGATTTGCAGGCCGCTATTGGTGGATGGCAAGGCTCTGGCAGTCTGACGTCACGCGAGGTCTGGCGGCAGCTTTCCACCCATTGCCGTCATTGCAAGCCTGGCCCAACCCAACTCCGCCAGCTAAATCGCCCGTTCAGCCAATCTGTGCGAAAGCCGTCCGGACGCGGTGGAAGGAGCCCGTTTGCAATGGTCGCCAAAATCCTGCCCATCCTGTCGGCTCTAGGCTTGGCCACCCTTCCCGCCGTGGCCGCCGGAGAGACCCTCGACGCCCCCAAGCAGGATAGCCTCACGCAGGGCCGTCCCGATACCGGCGGCGGCTCCTATGGCGACCAGAATCGCGGTGGTTCTCGCGGCTTCTACGGTTATCCCAGCCACCGCAGCATCGACGGCCGCGGCACCACCGCTTTGAACCGCAAATTCTCCCCCACCGACCCTGGCACTTCGCCCTACAGCCGCCAAACTCACGGATCGGCTTATTACGGCCGCGATTATGGCGCGCCCTATTTCGGCGGCGGATACTATGACGACGGGGTGTATTATCGGGAGCGGCGCGACTAACCCGCTCCGCACGCCTCTAAAGTATCGCCAGATGCCGGTTATCGAAGCTCTGAGGGTTTTGCTCCGCGATCGTCACCTTGCGCTCGATCGCGTCCAGGATCGGCTCGCTGAAATCGACGCCGGCCAGCCGTGAGCAGCTGCCCAAATTGCCGGGCGAGAAGACGTTCACCTCCAAAATCTTGTCGCCGACGATGTCGATGCCGACCAGGAACATGCCGTCCGCGACCAGCTTCGGGCGAATAAGCTCGGCGACGCGAAGCTCCGTCTCGCCGATCTCCACCGCCTCGGCCTTGCCGCCCGCGTGGATGTTGGATCGGATGTCGTCGGCCGACGCGACCCGGCGCAGCGCGGCATATTTGCCGCCGATCTGAAGCGGCTTTCCGTTCATCAGGAAGAAGCGGATGTCGCCCTTCTTCGCCGCCGGGACATAGGCCTGCGCGATGATGTAACCGTCGCGCCCGATCGCCTCGATGATCTGGTTGAGATTGTCCTTGGACTTGGCGTCCAGCTTGAACACGCCCGAACCGCCCGATCCCTGCAACGGCTTCAGGATGATGTTGCCGCGATGCTCCTTGGCGAAGGCCTTGATGTCGGCCGCATGCTTGCTGATCAGCGTCTCGGCCCGCGCCTCGCTTGGAAAGCTCTGGAAATAAAGCTTGTTGATCGCCCGGCCGAGGCTGTCGGGATCGTTGAGGACGATCGTCCCGCGCTTCACCGCTTCCCGCCCGAACAGGATCCCTGCCTCCATCGCCCATGGCGTTTCCGCATCGATCGACGGGTCGTTGCGCAGCATCAGCACGTCGATCTCGGCCATGTCGATCGGCTCGGCCTTGACCCGGGCGGACTTCAGCGTTTCGAAGAAATCTTCGCGATCCTTATATTTGCGCTTCGGCATACGCCGCGCATGGACCCATAGCGAGTCATCCGAACGCAGCGCGAAATCGCTCGGCGTCACATAGCAGACCTGGTGACCACGAATGGCCGCCTGATGGGCCAGCACGGTGGTCGTATAGCCGGCATGTTCCCGCTCAAGGTCGTTGATGAAGAAAGCGATTTGCAAGCGTCATGCTCCCGTCGTGATTGCCGCCAAACCCTTTGCGCCGCGCAGCGCCGCTACCCGTTCCTCGACGGCGTCATTGTCGAGGAACAAGGGAATGAACCGAGGCGCCTGAACGAGCCCGCGCTGCAACAGTTCCTCGATCGCCGGTACGTGCGCGACCGCGATCTTGCCCAGCCAGAAGGGCGCCAGCGAGGCGCCGCGCTCGACGATTTCCATCACCGCCTTGAACCCCTGCAGATAGATGGCGTCCTTCGCGAGCCCGCCCGAACGGAACACCCGCGCGGCGATCCCGAACGCGCCCTGAGAGGAGAAACCATGATCGCGGTGAAGCAGCCGATGGGTATCGATGAAGGTTGCCCCCCGCTGCATCGCATCCACCGCGACCACCCGCCCCGCCAGCAGGCGCAGCCGCGTCCGCGTCAGGCCCCCGCTCGCCCACTCCGCGAACACGCCAAGGCCTTCCTGCACCCCCTCATATCCGGCGAGCCCCGACCGGAAGATGGTGAGGCCCTGTGTCTTGCCGTTGAAATAGGTCAGCAGATGGACGCCGACTTCATGCGCCAGAAGCGCGTCCAGCCGCCGCCGCGGCATCACCGTATCGGCGCCGATGAGCAGCTTCCGCCCCGACACCAGCAGGCCCGCGACATCCTCCCGGACCTGCACGTCCGGCGTGAAATCGGGATGCTGTTCACGGTATCGCGCCGCCAGCTCCCCGGCCGCCTCGGCAATCTCCGGCGCGTTGACGGTGGGGCCGCGCGGCGGATCCTTTGCCGACGATCCCAATATGGCCTTTGCATCCGCCAACAGCGGATCGTCGACCATCCCGTAAAGGAACATGGACGCGGGCCGGAAGGCGGGCGTGTTGCGGGTCGCCAGCATCGTCAGCTGCGCATCCAGCTCATGCCTTTTCTCGCCCAGCAACCGCTCCAGCAACGGATCCTCCAGCGCCCGGAAATCGATCGCGTACAGCTCGCGCTTGGCAAGGTCGGGATCGACCGTCAGCGGCCGATAATGGAAGTGCGGCGGTTGCTGCTCATGGCCCGCCGCGAACCGGGCATAGGCCTTGGCCGTGTCGATCGGGGAGATGGACAGCAGGAAGTCGAAGCTCCGCGCCACCCGGTCCAGCTTCTTGTCGGCCTTCAGCGCCGCAGCGAGATAGGCGCTCCGACC
Organism: Sphingomonas caseinilytica; assembly: GCF_023516455.1. Classification (GTDB taxonomy): domain Bacteria; phylum Pseudomonadota; class Alphaproteobacteria; order Sphingomonadales; family Sphingomonadaceae; genus Sphingomicrobium; species Sphingomicrobium caseinilyticum. Next base: position 140,161 of record NZ_JAMGBA010000003.1, read on the forward strand.
CAGCGAGCGGTAATGCTTCGGAACCTCGGTCTTGCCGTCATCCATGAAGGCGCAGGCCGCGCGGAGCAGGGAATCGCCGATCCCCACCGATATGTCGTGGGCGATCGCCGGATACTCCCCGCCCTCCTTGCGCCGGTGGATCTGCGGCACGCGCAGCGACATACGCTCGACGCCCTCGATGCGATTCAGAAGCTTGTTGAACGGACCGGGAAGCAAAGCTTCGAACGGCACCCGTTCGACCTTGCAGTCGCGAAGGTCGATCTCGATGTCGCGCAGATCCTCCTCCAGCGCCGCGGCCGCCCTTCCGACATCGCCCTCGTCCCCCGCGCCGACCTGGGCGACGAACGGCGGCAGCTCCTGGGACCCTTCGCGATGAAACTCGACCGGCTGGTCGGCCAGGGTGACCACCAGCAGCCGCCCTTCCCGTTCGACCGCGGCCGATGCCACCGCCTCCAGTGCCGACAGTGCAACCGCATCGTCGCCGGGCGACCACAGCAGATAGGCCGGGCTGTCGACCGCGATCCGCCGCGCCAGGCTGGTTTCCGGATCGTCCGTCCGGTGCAGGATCAGGAACGGCAGCCAGCGGTCCAGGTGCACCCGCCCACTCTCGCCGACAGCCTGCCGAAGCGCACCCGTGCTCGCATATTCCGGCTTGAACCCCGGCGGCGCCTCCTTGAGGTCGGGCAGCGCGCTCATCCCAGCAGGCCTCGCGCCTTGTCGGCGGTAAAAGCGATGAACCGCCGCATCGCCTCAAGCTCCGCCGGATCGGGCTCGCCGCTCCACTCGTCCATGAAGAATTTCTTGAATTCCAGCGCGATCGCGCAGCCGCGCCCGGGGTATCGTTCGTGCACGAACCGCGTTTGCTCGCCCTTGCCCTGGAAGGCGATATTCTCGCGGACGTCGAGCGTCCGGCCGTTGAAGTCGAACCCGGCCATCGCCTCCATCAGCGGATCGAGCAGGAACGCCCACTCCTCGCGCGGCATCGAAAATGTGCCGATATTGATATCGGGCGCATCTTTCGGCGGCGTCGCTTCGGTGTCTGGCCCGTCGCGGCGATGGTTGTAGCTGTGCACATCGATCAGCACGAAGCGCCCATGCGTCGACGCGACATCGTCCAGCAGGCCCGCGAGCATCCGGTAGTAAGCGGCGTGGATCGCCAGCGACCGGTCGGCAAGACCCGCGGGAAGCGGCTGGTGCCATACCTCAAGGCCCCAACTCTGCTCCGCCGTTTCATAAACGGCCTCGACCGGGCCGCGATTAAGGTCGAATTCGAACCGCGACCGGTGGACGACGACATGGGTCGGCACATCCAGGATTGCCTGCCCCGTGAACGGATCCTCTTCGCGAAGCCGCTCGGCATCGCTTAGGCTCATCGCCGCCGCGACTTCGGGCCGAAGCCCGTGCCCGTCGTGGATCGCTGTCGCCACGATCGGCCCGCCGCCACGCTGCACCGTCCACCACGGGCCAAGGTCGCTATGCTCGCTCATCGGATGACTAAGCGTTTCGGACGCGGTTCGGTTTCCTCACAAGCTGCCGAGCGCAGCGCGGCAATTGCCCAGCAATCGCAAGCAGCGCGTGGTGACAGCGAGTGCCGCTACTCCGTCCGCTTCACCGATGACGTCTGCTGTGCATGGTAGTTGGCGGAAATCTGCACCTTCACCTGCTCGTACAGTCGCGCGGGGATTGCACCATATAGCAGCGTGTCGGAGCCCTTTGCCGCCCGAATGTCGGGCCCGGGCCAGATGAACTGATTGACCTCCGTCGTTATTATCCAGCTTCGTCCATCATCCAGGCCCAGGTGACGCTTGACCGCTTGGGGCACCTCGACGCCCCCGAAGGCCGGAGGCGCTGAGTGCGTTAAGGGTGCAACAATCAGGCGAGTGAAATCGCCTTCGACGATTCTCGCCAACACCACCACAACCGGACGATCTTTCACCCCTTCTTCCCGACCCTCGGCCGCCTCCCGCGCCCAGAGATAGGAATAACAGATGACGTCACCCGGTTCGGGAATCGTCCATGAGATTGTCGAGCGACTTTGATCGCTCGGAAGGTTCGGCGGTCCGGATGGCTTCGATGGCATTCTCGTCGAGGTCCTTTACCGACAGAACCTGGCGATCACGGCGAAGGAGTCGCTCATATTCTTTAAGCGAGAGCATCACGACGCGGGTGACGCCGTGTCGCTGGATACCGACCGGATGAAGCATCGCCTCATCGGTATAATATCCAAACTTGCCCGCAACCTCCTTGGCCGGGACCGCCAATAGCGGTTCTGTCACATTGGTCTCCTCGACTCCGCTGCTGCCGGAATAGGCAGCCTCCGTGCGCGGACGAAGTCGCTAAAAGCCGGATAAGACTGATTTTCCGAATAGTCAAGATTTATAGCGAGTTTCTGGCTCTCCGATCTATCGGTCACGCGGCTGGCGCCCCCCATCCCATTTGTTATGAAGCACCGACAACCTCGTGACGGGTGGCGGCAATCGGCAGCGAACCAGATTCCAGTCTCATCGCCGCCGCTGCCGCCGGCGATCGCGACGCGTTCGCCGCGCTGCTCGAACGCCATTACGACCGCATCCACGGCCTCGCCTGGCAGCTCACGGGATCGCGCGCCGACGCCGACGACATCGCCCAGGACGTCTGCTGCGCGTTGGTCGAGAAGATCGGCAGCTATCGCGGGGACGCCAAGTTCACCACCTGGCTCTACGGCATCACCTTTAACGCCTGCAGCGACTGGCGCCGCCGTCGCCGCAGCTTCGGTGTCTTCAGCGAGAAGCTCGCCGTCCTCGTCGGCCTCGCGGAAAAGCCCGACGGCCGCGATCTCTACGATGCCGTCTGGATCAAGAGCGCCATCGCCCGCCTGAAGCCCGCGCTTCGCGACACCGTCGTCCTCGTCGCGGGTCAGCAGCTGACCCATGCCGAGGCCGCCGAAATCCTCGGCATCGCCGAAGCCACGGTGGCCTGGAGAATGCACGAAGTCCGCCGCATCCTGTCTTCCGAAAAATAATCTTCAAAGGAAATCCCCCGCTCCCGCGTCCCAGTAATCGGGCAGGCACTTTTGCCGCCCACTCAAAAGGGAGGTTTCAAATGGGGAGCCAGCATCGTCTCATCAGCGTCGCTCTCGCCGGCCTGCTCCTCGCGTCTTGCGCGGGGCGGTCGATTGACGAACAGGCGGCAGCACCGCCCACGGACGTTATTGCAGAACCGGCGGAAGCGGAATCCGCCGCCGACAGCATCGTCGTCACCGGCCAGATTGCCATCGGAAAGGCCCGCCAGGAAAACCGCGCCAAGGCCGCCCCGGCGCCAATGATGTCGCCCTACGCGCCGCCGCCACCGCCGCCGCCCGTGATGGACGCGAGCATGTGGCCGCCCGCCTACAAGGATGTCGGCCGCGACAAGTTCGACAAGTTCGTCGAGAACAGCTTCAAGATCGTCCGCGAAGCCCCGGTCTCGACCTTCTCGATCGACGTCGACACCGCTTCCTACAGCTGGGTCCGCGCCTCGCTCAATCAGAATGTCCTGCCGCAACCGGCCGCCGTCCGGACGGAGGAGATGATCAACTATTTCCATTACGACTATGCCCCGCCGGCGACCACGGCCCAGCCGTTCGGAACCAACGTCGCCGTCTTCCCAAGTCCCTGGGCGCAGGGCCGCAAGCTCGTCCGCATCGGCATCAAGGGCTATGAGGTCGCCCGCGCCACAAGGCCGCGCGCCAACCTCGTCTTCCTGATCGACACCTCCGGCTCCATGAACTCGCCGGACAAGCTGCCACTGGTGCAGAAGTCGCTGACCATGCTGCTCGATGAGCTGGACGCGCGCGACACCGTCGCCATCGTCACCTACGCGGGCAGCGCCGGGACCGCACTCGCTCCCACGCCGGCAAACCAGAAGGCCAAGATCCGCGCGGTCATCGACCAGCTCGGCGCCGGCGGAAGCACAGCCGGCGCGGAGGGCATCCGCCAGGCCTACAGCCTCGCCGAAGCCAATCTCGACCCCAATGGCGTCAACCGCGTCATCCTGGCCACCGACGGCGACTTCAACGTCGGAATCACCAACCAGGAGGAGCTGAAGGGCTATATCGAGCGCGAGCGCGGCAAGGGCGTCTTCCTCTCCGTCCTCGGCTTCGGCATGGGCAATTACAATGACGCGCTGATGCAGGCGCTGGCCCAGAACGGCAACGGCACCGCCGCCTACATCGACACGGCGCAGGAGGCCCGCAAGACCCTGGTCGAGGAGGCCGGTTCGACCCTCTTCCCGATCGCCAAGGACGTGAAGATCCAGGTCGAGTTCAACCCTGCCACCGTCGCCGAATATCGGCTGATCGGCTACGAGACCCGCGCCCTCAACCGCGACGACTTCGACAATGACAAGGTCGACGCGGGCGACGTCGGCTCCGGCCAGTCGGTCACCGCCCTCTATGAGGTGGTGCCGGTCGGCGGCCCGACCACCATGGGAAGCTCGCGCTACGGTGCAAAACCCGCCGTAACCGCCCGCTCGGCCGAGCTCGGCTTCGTCAAGATCCGCTACAAGCTGCCCAAGTCCGACACCAGCCGGCTGATCACCACCCCGATCGATAGCCGCGCCGCCTTCGCCAGCTTCGATGCCGCTCCGCGCGACGCCCGCTTCGCCACAGCGGTCGCTGGCTTCGCCGAGCTGCTTCGCGGCGGGCGCTACAACGGGTCGCTGACCTATGACGATGTGGTGCGGATCGCCAACGCGGCGCGCGGGCCGGACGAATATGGCTATCGTTCGGAATTCGTGCAGCTGGTGCGCGCTGCCAAGGGTGCGAAGTCGCTGGCGGCGCTGGAACGCTAGCGATTTCGGGCCGCCGGGGCCGAATGCCCCCTGACCCCGGCTCCGGCGGCCGCCCGAATAAGCGCTTACCAATGATGTTATAGTCGCTATGAGTTTGGCGACGCGACCTTACGAAGGAACTTAGGGCTTGGGACAGGAAAGCGACGATATCGTCTCGCTGCCGGCCCCGCCGCCGCCCAATCCCGCCGCGCGCCGCATCGCCATCGACACGGCGATGCGCAAGTTCGATGGCATCGAGGAACCCGCCAAGCCCCGCACCCGCCCGGGCATTTTCGGTTGGGCCGCCACCCACCGCCGCGCCACCGGCGGCCTCGTCACCGCCGCGCTGATCGCCGTCGTCGGCATCCCGGCCATGCAGATCGCGATCCGCAACCAGCCGCAGGAAGTTGCATCGGAACGGGCCGAGCCCAGCCTCCCGACGGCCAACGTCCAGTCAATTGATAGCAACCCCGCGCCAGACGCCGCCGCCCTCCCGGCCGAACCAGCCCCGGAACCACCGGCGACGTCAGTCCCGCTCGCCCGCAACGAACCCATCGCCGCGCCCGAAGAAGCCCGCGCCCTCGCCAAGCAGGAACAGCCCGGCTTCACGGATGCCCGCCCGGAGCAAAAAGCCAGAGTCGCCACCACCGCGCCACTGCTAAGCGCGCGCCCGGCTTCGCCAATGGCCTCGGTCGCGCCGGCACCACCCCCGCCAGCACCACCTCCACCCCCACCGCCGCCTCCACTGGCACCGATGGCGGAACGGGAGGCGGCCGACGCAGTCGCCGCACAGTCCGAGAACATTGTCGTCACCGGAACGCTTGCTCGGCGGCAGAATATGAAGTCCGCAGCGCCCGTCGCGGAGGTCACGGCGCAAGAGGCCTACGATGATTTCAACGACAAGCTGCAATCGGCCTTCCAGGCCAACAATAGCGCCGCCATCCTCCGTCTAATCGGCTTTCCCCTGAAGGTGGATTTCAACGGAGATGTCCGCACCTACCGAACCCGAAGCGAAGTAGAACGAGACTACGACCGCATCTTCACTATCGAGGTGCGGCAGTCAGTTCTCAACGGTCAGCCAGGCCGCCACCTGACCTTCGCGCCCCAGTGCCCCCGCACCGCTTGCCCGCCGGAAGCCACCGTCAGAATTAGAGCGGTGAGGCCTTAAGCCAGCGCAAGCCAACTTCGCGCCGACACCCTTCCCCTCCCCTCGTCATCCCGGACTTGATCCGGGATCTGCCTTCTTATCCTGCTAAACCACAAAGAGGTCGAGTGGCCGTCACGAACTAAATTCGTGACGTCGGTCGGGCGAAGCTAGCTTGAAGGCTCCGGCCGGCGCGCCGGTCGGAATGCTAGCTGAGGGTGGCCTGCGGCCACCCGCCGTCCGTGGCTCCGCCTCTCTACGCGCTGGCTTCCGAATGCTCACGCATTCGCTCGCCTGCGCTCGGACGCTCGGCCTAATACCCCATCAGCGCCAAAACCTCTTTCCGGCTCCGGTCATCTTCGCGAAAAACACCCATAATCCGCGACGTGGTCATCATCACGCCCGGCGTCTGGACGCCCCGGGCGGTCATGCAGGCGTGGCTGGCTTCGATCACCACCGCGACGCCCTTGGGCTGAAGATGCTCGCAGATGCAGTCGGCGACCTGCGCGGTCAGCCGTTCCTGAACCTGCAGCCGCCTCGCATAGCCGTGAAGAACGCGGGCCAACTTGCTGATTCCAACCACTTTATCGCGCGGTAGATAGGCGATCGACGCTTTGCCGATGATCGGCGCCATATGATGCTCGCAGTGTGACTGGAACGGGATGTCCTTCAGCAGGACGATCTCGTCATAGCCGCCAACCTCATGGAAGGTCCGCGACAGGTGATGCGCCGGGTCTTCGGAATAGCCCCGGGCATATTCGCGCCAGGCCCGCGCCACCCGCTTCGGCGTATCCAATAGGCCTTCGCGGTCCGGATCGTCGCCGGCCCAGCGGATCAGCGTCTTGACCGCTTCCTCGACCTCGCTCGGCACCGCGACCTTGGGCGCGCTGCTGACCAGGTCGCCGTCCTCGGGGCTGCATTCCCTGCCCTGGCTCATCGCTTCAATTCCTCGGCTATGTCGTCCGCCACGGTCGCCACCTGCCCCCTGATATCAGGGACGGCGGTGATTTCCCAAAAGCGGCCCTTGGTCAGCGGCCCCAGCGCCCAGGCCCGCTTTGCACCCGCGATCCGCGACCGGCCATCTACGTCCAGGCCCAGGTCGAGCGAATCCGGCCGCGCGTGGCCGCCGTCGAACAGGCTGTTAAGCAACGGATCGTCGCTTTCTGAAATGGCGCCCAGCGGCCCGGTGCAGTTCACGGCGAGGCAGAAGTTCACCGACTTGGCATTCTCCATCCCGCGCCGCTGGATCGCGACCGCAAGCTGGCCTTTCTCCTCGCGCATCGCCTTGACCCGGGCCGCGACGATATGGAGCCGCCCTTCCTGCACCAGCTGCTTGATGCGGCCGGCGACTTCCGGCGCGATCCGGTGGCGGTGGACGTCCCACCATGGCCGGGCATGGCGCAGGAAGCGTAGGCGATCGGCATCGGTCAGCGCCTGCCAGATCTGGTGCGTATAGGGCCGGATGCTGTCGACCGCGGCGCGCCAGCCGACCCGCGCGCTCTGGCTCCGCAGCCATTCCCACAATGCTTTAAGCGATCCTTGCGGGACTTCCTCGATCCTGACCGGCGCCGGATTGTGCTCGGCATGGGCGCGCGGAGCGAGGCCCCGCCGAGACAGGGCGCAGATCTGGCCGCGGTGCCCGGCTTCGTCCAGGCTCAGCACCACGTCGATCATGGTGAGACCGGTCCCGATCAGCAGGACGTCGCTGTTGAGGGCCGCCGCCCGTTCGACCGCCTTCCGCCCCTCATCGCTCCACGGGTCGTTGACGAACAGCTGCTCGGAAATTCCGGTCGCCGCTTCCGGCGGATCGGGCGCCTGATTGCCGTGGGCGACGACCAGCGCCTTGGCGTTGAGCTCCGTCCCATCGCCCAGCGCGACCGTCCAGCCGCCGCCAGCGCGCGGCCCGGCCGACTGCGCATCAGCCCGGACGACCGTCACCAGCCCGCTATCCTCCGCTTCCTGCAGGATCCCGCTCAGATATTCGCCATAGCGGCGCCGGGGCACGAAATCGCCCGGCTGATAACCCTCGCCCTCGACCGTCTTGGCGAAATGTTCTGGCTCGTCGGCCCAGGCGCCCATCTTCGCCGCGACGACGTTTAGCAAATGCGCATCTTCCGGCGTCGAGTATGCGGTGCCACGCCCTTCCCGGCCGCTCCGCTCGACTAAGGTTGCCCGGATGCCGCGACGTGCCAGCTCAGCCGCCAGCATCGTTCCGGAAAAGCCGCCGCCGACGATGATTACGCCGGTGTCACCCGTCACAGGGCTCAAATCTCATAGTCCGGCCAAGCGTTCGGGTTGGCCGCGCCGGCCTTCCGCTTCACCATATGATCGTGAAGGCTCATCACCGTCTTTCCGGCGGTTTCGGTGAAGAGGGCCGGGATGACCGCATGGACCATGCAGGCAATGCCCGCTCCCACCATCCGGGCGCCGATGACGATTGCTCCAACGCCATGCTCCCACCAGCTCATACCCAGCGACTTGGGGTGATCCTGGAACAGTTGCGCGAGCATTTTTCCCTCTCTTTTCAAAAACTTCTGGTGGCCCCGACAGGACTCGAACCTGTGACCTTCGGTTTAGGAAACCGCTGCTCTATCCTGCTGAGCTACGGAGCCATCCCACTTGCCCCTTAGGAAAGCTGCCGGGCTTAATCAATTCGCCACTGGCGCTATCGGCCGGCGATGCTGGTGAACCGGGATCCGCGACCTGACGTCGGCGATGCGCGTCAGGTCCAGTTCGGCGAAGGCCAGGCCCGGCTCACCGTCCATCTCAAGGATCAGTTCGCCCCACGGGTCGGCAACCAGCGAATGGCCATAGGTCTCGCGGCCATCCTCATGCCGCCCGGCCTGGGCCGCCGCGACGATGAACAGCTCGGCCTCGATCGCCCGGGCCCGCATCAGCACTTGCCAATGCGCTTTGCCGGTCGGGACGGTGAACGCCGCCGGCACCGAGATGACGTCGGCGCCTGCCTCGCTCAGCCGCTGGAACAGTTCCGGAAAGCGGAGGTCGTAGCAAATGGTGAGGCCCAGCTTTCCGACCGGCGTGCCGGGGACGATCACGGCCGACTTGCCTGCATCATACATCGCCGACTCTCGCCAGCTTTCGCCGGTGGGCAGGTCGACGTCGAACAGGTGGATCTTGTCGTACCGTGCGCGGATCTCGCCCTGGCCATCGATCACGAACCCCCGGTTGACCAGCTTTCCGCCTTCTCCCTTGAGGGCCAGCGATCCGAGGTGCACCCAGATGCCGTGCCTCGCCGCCGCTTCCCGAACGGCGGCCAGCACCAGATCCTCTGCCTCGGGCTTCGCCTTGCCCAGCGCCCGTTCCCGATCACGGTCGAGCATTCCCGACATCTCCGGGGTGAACAGCATTTGCGCCCCGCCGGCGGCGGCATCGCTTACGGCTGACACGAGGCGCTCCGCATTGGCCGCGGGGTCGATGCCGCTCTGGGCCTGGAACAGCGCGATCCGCGTCGCCGTCATGCGGCCAGCAACTCGTCCAGCTTGCCCTGCTGCTCCAGCCACATCAGGTCGTCGCAGCCGCCGACATGACGGCCGTCGATGAAGATTTGCGGTACGGTCATTCGTCCTCCGGCCCGCTCGACCATTTCCGCCTTCTTGGCTCCGCCGAAGTCCACCGCGATTTCCTGGAACTTCACTTTCTTCATTTCGAGCAGCCGTTTCGCACGCGTGCAAAAGCCGCAGGTCATTTTCGTATAGATTTCAACTTGGGCCAACGCGGCCTCCTCACGTCCCGATTCGTCAATGGCTTAACGCATCAGCTGCGATGGGCGAACCACCCTTGCCCAACAAATCAGCTCGACGCGGACAGCACCGGCCTTTCGCAGCACCTTTGCGCAAGCCTCGGCCGTGCTTCCGCTGGTCAGCACGTCGTCGATCAGGATGACCGTCTTTCCGGCCAGCTCGCTACCGTCACCTACCTGAAACGCGCCGGCGACCGCCTTGCGCCGCTGACTGTGGCTCATGCCTTTGAGCGGTTTGGTCCGCTTGATCCGCCGAAGCGCGTTGTTCGGCGTCGGCATGCGCCAGATCCGCCCAAGCTCCCGAGCGACCAGCGTGGACTGGTTGAACCCCCTGCTCCAGATGCGCCAGCGATGAAGCGGCACCGGGATGAGCAACGCCTCGTCATCCCACGCGCCCTTCAGCGGGGCCATATAGCGCGCCATCGTCCGCGCCAGTCCAACCTTTCGGCCATATTTTAGGTTAAGCGCGATAGCGCGCGGCAACTCGTCATAGGCCACCGCGGCGCGAATTCGGTGCAGGTGCGGCGGATCGGCAAGGCAACGGCCACAAGTGTCGGCTTCGGTCGCCAGAAGCGGCAGCCCACAACGCTCGCATCCCTCGCTCCCCAGCCACTCCATCCTGTTCCAGCAGGGCGGGCAAAAGGCACCCGCCTCCTCAATCACCTCGCCGCAGCCCGCGCAGCGCGGCGGAAGCGCATAATCGACCACCGCGCGGCCAAGCGAGCGAAGCGGATCAATCAGCGAACTTGCCATAACCCACTTGTTGCCGCGGATGACCCGACGCACAAGCGCCGGCGTGACTCGTGACCTGTTCGATCGCCACCTCCGGGCCGTGCGCCGCGACCGCGCCGCTCATCTGGGCCCGGAACTGTTCCTCTATGACCGCGCGTTCGACGACTGCCTCGAGCGGCTCCGTGACATAGCACGCCCGTTTGAAAGGGCGCTGCTGATCGGTTGCCCCTCACCCAAGTGGCCAGAACCCCTGCGACAGATGGTCGGGGATATCGACGTGGTGGACCCGGGATTGCGCTTTGCCGGGACAGCCAATGGCAGGCAGGTTGAGGAGGATCGCTTCGACTTCGGCGAGGAGCGCTACGACCTCTGCATTGCGATCGGTACGCTGGATTCCGTCAATGACCTGCCGCTCGCACTCCAGCTGATCCGCCGAGCAATGCGTAGCGACGCACCCTTCATCGGCGCGATGGCGGGCGGCAATAGCCTCGCAACGCTGCGGGCCGGCCTGATCGAAGCCGGTCGCGCGGCCGGCCGCATCGTCGGTCGCGCCCATCCACGCATCGACGCCTCCTCGCTCGCCCAGCTGCTAGCCACGGCAGGTTTCAACATGCCCGTCGTCGACATCGACCGCGTGACGCTCCGCTACAATAGCCTTGGTGACCTAATCCGCGACTTGCGTGCCATGGGCGCAACCTCCGTCCTGGCCGAACGCCCGCCCATCTTCACGAAATCGGAAGCTATTCACCTGCAAAATGCATTTACCGGAGCAGGCGAAGATGGCCGGACCGAGGAAATCGTGGAAATCCTCCATTTTCTGGCCTGGAGCCAATAATCGAGGCAAGCGGCGAATTAACCTCGTTACGCCAATGAATCCTTAATCAAATTCGCGGTAAGAGGGCACAGTGGACCAGGACCAGAGGAGGGTGGCGTGTTTGCTATCCGAAGGATGCGTCGACTGCGCTCGGACAAGCGCGGCGCGACAGCAATTGAATATGGGTTGATCGCGGCCTTGATCGCCGTTGCCATCATCAGCAGCTTGCAGAAGCTCGGCGGTGGCGCGAATGGCATGTGGGGCCAGCTGGACTCAGATCTCGAAGACGCGATGCAGCAATAATCAGCTCGTTCTTCGCGGCCCGTATACCACCAGCTTGACCTTCTGGCCCGGCACCAACGGGCTATTGGCATCGATGCCGTTGATCGCAAGGAACCGATCAAGCTGGAAATCGCGATAGGCCATCCGACTTGCCAACCGTTGGATGGTATCGCCCCTCTGCACCGTCACAACATTGATGACTTTCGGCTTGATCGCCGCAGCCTCGGCAGCCGAAATCTTGCGAACCGAGTTGAACATCGATGCGAAGGGCTGACCTCCGGTTCCGGCGCGCGTCAGGGTCACGAAGTGATAAATGGTGTCCGGACTCCACTGATAGGCAATGACCCCAACATCGATCGCACCTGATTGGCTGTTCGCGCGGGCCGTGACGTAGCTTGCGGGGATGCCATTGACGGTCGTCCGCTGGATCTGCCCCATCTGGAGCTGTGTCTTGCCTCCGGTAAGCTCTTGGAGAACCTCGTAAATATAATTGTCGATGTTCCCGCTGTAGCGCCCGCCCGAAAACTGGGACTGGCCGCCCGAGCCCTGGATGCTCACTTCCCGGGTACCGTTCTGCATCAGATAGCCGGTCGGCACGGTGAACTGCATGCCAAGGTCAGGATGGGTGAAGGTCCGGCCGTCGATCACGCCCTGAGCCGGATCATCGTCGACCATCGCGCCGTTGAGCTGGGCCAGATAGGCATCGCGGTTGCGCAATCCCTGCCCGGCGCGGCCGGTTTGCCGCGCAAGCTGGCTCGCCTGCGCCATCCGGTTTTCGCTTAAGGGATGGGTGCTCGCCCACTCCGGTGTCGATCGGCTGCGATCGCCCTGGAGCCGTGCTTCAAGCGCGGACGATCTGGTCAGCTGGCCGAGCATCGTCGCGCTGGCATTGGGGTCGTATCCTGCCGCCGTAAGATAGCGGATGCCCAGCTGATCGGCCTGATACTCCTGGTCGCGGCTGAAGCTCAGCAACCGCATCTTGGAGAATTGCTGGGCGCCTTGCGAAATCAGGCCGCCGAAAGCGTTGTTGCCGACGACGGCGCCAAGCACCGAACCAAGCACTCCCCATACGGCGCTGCTTTGCTGTGCCGACTTGCGCTGCTTGTGATGGTTTGCGGCGATATGGCCGGTTTCATGCCCGACGACGAACGCCAGTTCGGCTTCGTCGTTGATGATGCCCATCAGCTGCCGGGTCAGGTAAACATAGCCGCCCGGTACCGCGAACGCATTCTCAACGGCGCTGTTGAGCGTCGTGAAGTGATAGACCTGTCCGGCATTGGCAGTGCCCGAAAATGCCGCGACCCGCCGGCCTACGCCTTCGACATAGGCGGCGCGCGGACCGGTCAAGGCGCCGCCGAATTCCTCCACGATCTCCGGATGCTGGCGGGCAGCTTCCTGGATGTCTCGCTGGTTGAGATAATTTGGCTGCTGCGGCTGGGCCTCAGCCGTCGAAAGGGCCGACAAGGCCAGCACCGAGGTCGCTGCGACCAAGAAAAGCGGCATACGCATAACCAACTCCATCGCTGATTCCGGTTTTCGCCAGAATGAACGGCAGCCGCAATTGGTTGGTTCCGTAACGATTGATCCGCTGGCGCTAGCCGATGGCCAGGAACTTCGCCCTGCGTTGTTCGAGCAGTTGGGCCCGATCGAGCTTCGCCAGCCCATCCAGTTCCTCGAGGATGGCAGCCTTCAAATTGCCGATCGCTTCCTCCGGAGCGCGGTGCGCGCCGCCCAGCGGCTCATCCACGACCCGGTCGACGACACCAAGCGCCCTGAGGTCCCCCGCCGTAACGCGCATAGCCTCCGCCGCGTCGGCGGCCTTGTCGGCAGTGCGCCAAAGAATGGAGGCGCAGCCTTCCGGCGAAATCACCGAATAGACGGCGTGTTCGAACATCAGGACGCGATTGGCCGCCGCGATCGCCACCGCTCCGCCCGAGCCGCCCTCACCGACCACCGCCGCGATCATCGGGACGCCAAGCGCAAGGCATTGCTCGGTCGACCGGGCGATTGCCTCGGCCTGGCCTCGCTCTTCCGCCTGCACGCCGGGAAAGGCGCCGGACGTATCGACCAGCGAGATGACGGGAAGTCCGAAACGGTCGGCCAGCTGCATCAGGCGGATGGCTTTGCGATATCCTTCCGGCTTGGCCATGCCGAAATTATGCTTGAGGCGAGTGGCGGTATCGTCGCCCTTCTCATGGCCGATCAGCAGGACTCGGCGGCCTTCGATCCGCGCCAGCCCGCCAATGATCGCCGGATCGTCGGCAAAGGCCCGATCCCCGGCAAGCGGCATGAAGTCGTCGGCAATTCCGGCCACATAATGCTTGAAGTGCGGGCGCTCGGGATGCCGGGCGACCTGAGTCTTCTGCCAGGGGGTCAGCTTGGAATAGGTTTCCTTGAGCAGCTTTTCTGCCTTGGCCTCGATCTTCGCGACCTCCGGCTCAATGTCGATGTCGCCCGCGGTCGCGGTCTCGCGGAGCTCAATGATCCGCTGGTCGAGCGCGGCAATCGGCTTTTCAAAATCGAGGTACGTCAGCATTGCGGCGCGGCGTAAGCGGCGGCGAACCCTACGTCAACGCCGGGGCGCATGATGCCCGCTCGCCAGCGGGTGACGGCTGTTGACCAGCTCGACGAGCCGGGCCGAGTCGACATGGGTGTAAATTTGCGTCGTGGCGATATCGGCATGGCCGAGCAGCGACTGGAGTACCCTGAGGTCCGCTCCCCCCGCCAGAAGATGGGTCGCGAAGGCGTGCCGCAACACGTGGGGGCTGACGCGATCCGGTGAAATTCCGGCCAGCGCGGCCATGCTCCGGACGAGCTGGAACAGGCGCACCCGGCTGAGATGGGACTTTCCGCTTGGAAAGAGCCACGGGCTCTCTGCCGGGACGTTCGGAAGCCACTTCTGCACGGCCTCGGTGGCGCGCTCCGAAACCGGGACAAGTCGCTCCTTGTCGCCTTTGCCGCGAAGCATCAGGAACGGCTGGCCGGATCGAACCGCGCGTTTGGGCAGCGAAACCAGCTCTGTCGCGCGGAGACCGGAGCCGTACAGCAGCTCCAGTAACGCCAGGTTGCGAAGCGCCAGCGGCTGATCGCTTGCCGCCCGCTCTTCCACGGCGGCGAACATCGCTTCAACTTCATGAGTGTCGAGGATGCGGGGAAGCGGCCTCTGCAGCTTCGGGCGCGGAAGCGACGACGAAGGGTCGTCTATCCTGATACCCTCGTCGAACAGGAACCCATAAAAGCGCCGGAGCGCCGCCGACCTCCTGGCGACCGAGGAAGACGCCAGTTCGACCCAGGCCTCGCCCAGCTTCCCGAGTTCGGCATTGCCCGCATGTTCCAATGAGCCGACGATTTCCGCCGTCGCTTCAAGGTCCCGGCGATAGGCGAGCAGCGTATTTCGAGACGCCCCCACCTCGGCCGCCATCATCTCGCAGAAGCGGTCGACCAACGCGGCGTCGGCAGGCGTCACGTCCTTGCCAGCGCCTCGGCGAGGATCATCCGGGCGAGATACTCCTGCCCGGTCCGGCGAAGCGCCGTGACCGCATGGTAGAGGTAAACGCCGCGAATATTGGAAATGTCGGTACCCTGGAGCGCGCTGGCCGTCAGAAGGATGACGGATCCGGTCTGCCGCCGCCGCATCGCGCCGTCGATCATCTCGGTCCAGCCGGTCTTCCCGCCAAGGCCCAGCTTATACTTGCGGTTCAGTTGCCCCGCCGCATCTCCGTCGATCCGGCCGAGACCCGCCAAGCCAGCGACGAGAATCGCGGTGCGCAGGGAATTCTCGCTTTCGTCCCGGTCGGCGAATTCCTCGATCCGGCTGACATCGATCCCCGGAGTCCTGCCGTCGGGCGCGCCGACCGCCAGCATCCCCCAGACCGCATCGGCGGGCTCGTCGTCCATATCGCCGACAGCCCCGCTCCACCGCGCCGCTTCCCGATCGAATCCCCCTGCGAACAGCGAGGCGACGATATCGGGCGCATCCGATTGCAGGTCGGCATTCGCCGGGACCCGCCGGGCGGCACGCGACAGCAGGACCTGTGTTGCCAGCCGGTCCCTGGGCGATTGCGAATTGCCCCAGATGGTTCGCATCGCCGACAGGCGCGCATCCAGGTCCGCTCCGACATAGGCAAGCCGGAGCTGCCAGGCATCGGTTCCGCCCAAGGCGTCCGGATCGGTGGCGTCGAAGGCCGCCGTATAAAGGTCGAGGAGAGACTGGCCCGACAGCACTCCGAGGGCAGCCGCGGTGCGAGCCATCGGCAGTTTTTGGGTCGCGGAGAACATCGGCGACCGGGCGAGCCAGGCCTGGGTCTGGATGCTCGCGGAATTGATCAGCCGCTCGGGCGGCATCATCCCTGTTGCCGTTGCAAGGCCGAAGCGCCAGCTGTTGAGATCTTCGACCGGATCCCATTCGATCGTGACCGCACGCGACGTTTCCGCCGCCGCTCCGACCACCTTGTCGGCAAGCGCGACATCGATCGCGCTGAGCCGTCCGCGACGGCGCGCCGCCTCGATATCGGCTGCGGCCCGTTCGGACTCGCCAGCCAGGGAGGCGCAAATGGCGGTGACCAGCGGGGCGACACGCGGTTCGACCTTGGAAAGGCCCGGCTCGATCGGGCACATGGCCGCGGGATCGCTGTTCGCGAGCGCCGATTGCAATGCCATCTGCCGCATTTTCGGCGTGAACTGGTCGGTGTCGACGCTGGCAACCAGCAAGCGCCCTGCATCCGCTTCCCCCATCCGGAGGAGCAACCACGATCGCTCCGCGGCCCAGTCGGCCGGATGGACGTCGAGCGGCCCGGGCGCCTTGGCCAGCAGCAGGTTGCGAAGGCCGATATGCGACCATCGCGACGCCAGCGGCGTATCCATCCGCCGCATCAATATTTGCAGCGACTTGCCGCTCGCCGCGCCCCAGGGGCGATAGCCGAACCCGGACGCAACCGGGTCCAGGGTTCCTGCAAGCCTTGGATCGCGCCTCGCGCCGGCCGGATATTCGACCTGCGGCACGGGCTCGCGCTGCGTCATCTCTTCCAACGCTTCGACAAGATCGACGATCTCGACCGCACCGCTCTCCGATGGCTGCTGCGACTGCGGCTGCTGGGATGGAGGCTGAACCCTTGGCTGGACCTCGTTGGTCTGGGCCTGTGGGGTCGGCGCGGGCTGGTTAAAGTCCGGCGGAAGAAGCGATTCCGGCCGATCCTGTGCGACCACCGGCAATGCCAGCACGGCGGCTAGCGCCGCGCTTCCGATCAGCCATTTTTTAGTTCGCGGCAGCATTGGCAGTGACGTCGGACTCGATTGTTTGGACAGGCACTTCGTCGGCGCTCTTGGAAAGGAAATAAACGCCCGCCACCAGCAGAAGGATCACCAAAATCAGGAAAATCAGGCCTCGGGGCATGGTTACTCCGCTTACGCTTCGAAAGAATGGATAAAGGCTTTTGCCCGACCTTGAGGCTCTATGTATAGCCCCGCGCAAAGGGAAACCGCGACAAAGTGCAAAAGCTGACCGAAATTCTCGACCGGCCGATCGTTCTTGTCGGCTTGATGGGCGCGGGCAAGTCCACCGTTGGACGCCGACTGGCGAGACGGCTCGGCCTTCCCTTCGTCGACAGCGACGTCGCGATCGAGGAAGCGGCGGGATCGTCGACCGCCGAATTGTTCGAGCGATATGGCGAACGCGACTTCCGCGACGGCGAGCGCCGGCTGGTTGCCCGTCTGGTCGACGGGACGGTCAGGGTGATCGCGACCGGAGGCGGCGCCTTCATCGATCCCAGGACCCGCGAATTATTGAACGAGCGGGCAATTACCGTCTGGCTCGACGCCTCCATCGAGGTATTGGCGGAGCGGACAGGGCGGCGGAACAACCGCCCACTGCTGCAAAAAGGGAATCGCGCCGAGACTCTCTCTCGCCTGTCCGAAGAGCGTCAGCCGATGTACCAGGAAGCGCAAATCCATATTCGCAGCGGCGACGGCGCCCATGGCGACGTTGTCGAGGCGATCGTCGCCGCCCTCCAAGACCATCTTGCGCAATGACCGTCATCGCGATCGATACGCCGGCGCATCGCTATGACGTGATCGTCGGGTCGGTCGAGGCCGGCCTTGACCGAATCCGCGATCTGTCTCGCGGAGCCCAACCGATAATGGTCAGCGACGTTCGGGTCTTTGCGCTCCATGGATCAAAGGTCGCGGAAGCGCTTGGTGCGGACCCGATTCTGGTGCCCGAAGGCGAAGCGGCCAAGAGTTGGGAGCAGCTGCACATATTGCTCGCCGCGCTGGCGGAACGCGGAGCTTCCCGAACCACGCCAATCATTGCGCTTGGGGGCGGAAGCGTCGGCGACCTGGCGGGGCTTGCGGCCTCCTTGTTCAAACGCGGATGCCCGATCGTCCATGTCCCGACCACCCTCCTCGCCCAGGCGGACAGCGCGGTCGGGGGCAAGACCGCTATCGATGCGTTCGGCGAGAAGAACCTGGTCGGCACCTTCCACCAGCCTTCGCTCGTGCTCGCCGATCCCGCCTATCTCGACACGCTGGACGAGCGCCAGCTTCGCGCCGGCTATGCCGAGGTGGTCAAATATGGCCTGATCGACGATCCAGCCTTTTTCGCCTGGTGCGAAGCCAACGGCCGCGGCCTCCTCGCCGGCCATCCCGATCTTCGCCAGCACGCCATCACGACGGCGATTCAGGCCAAGGCCCGGATCATTTCAGGGGACCTCGAGGATCGTTCGGGCAAGCGCGCGCTTCTCAACCTGGGTCACAGCTTCGGCCACGCCATCGAGGCGGAGACCGGCCTCGGGACTGTCCTGCATGGCGAGGCAGTTGCGCTCGGCATGGCCCTCGCCTTTCGCTTCTCTGCGGAAGCAGGCCTATGTCCGGCGGCCGATGCAGAGAAGGTCGTTGCCCATCTTGGAAATGCCGGCCTGCCGACAAAGCTGTCGGAGGTCGGACTGGCCAGCAAGGGCGGCCGCCTTACCGGCTGGATGGCCCGCGACAAGAAGAACAAGCCGGGCCGGATAGCGCTTGTGCTGGCACATGGCATTGGCCGGGCCTTCCTCGAGCCTTCGGTCGATACTCGCCGCCTTGCTCAGTTCCTCGACGCCGCGCCCTGATCCTCATCGGGAAGCGAACGATCGGGGCCGAACGACCGTTCGATCCCGGCGCGAAGGTCGCCGGTTTCGCTCTGCCGTTCCAGGCGCTCGCAATCGCGCAACCGATATTCGAAGTCGACGCGGTCGATCTCTTCCTGGTCGATGCCGACAATCTCGAGCGCGGCGCGGCCCATCTTCACCGCGCTTTCGAACAATTCGCGCTGGGCGAAGGCAACGTCCAGCCCGTCGAACTTCATCAAATGCACCCGGTCGAAGGCGCGGATCATGACCGCAGCTTGGGGGAATGCCTCCAGCACACGCCGGATCGCGTCGGGGGTTAGCCCGCCATCCGCATTGTCGTTGCAGAAGAGGATCGCCTTGGCGGTCTCCGCACCGGCCAGCCGCAGCAGGTCGAGCCGCATCCCGTCGCCATAATAGACCTTGGTCTGGAAGCGCCCGGCGACCTCGATCATCTCCGCATCGGTGTCGATCAAGGTGACGCCGATCCGCTTCGCCATCAGCATTTGCGCTGCTGTCTGCCCGAAACGGCCATAGCCAACGACGATGACGCTGGTCTCGGGCGAGTTTTCGGGGCCGTCCAGCCCTTCGGTACTGGCCGCCTCGCGCCGTTCGAGCCAATCGGTCAGCCGCATCAGGAACGGCGTCGCCGCCATCGACAGGGTCACGACCGCGCCGAACAAAGATGCGGCCTCGGGCAGGATGATCTGCGCCGCCGCCGCCTGCCCGAACAGCACGAAGCCGAATTCGCCCGCCTGGCTGAGCAGCAGCCCCAGCCTGACGCTCCTCGGCCAGCTATTCCCGAATGTCCGCGCCAGCCCCGCGATGATCAGGCCCTTGATGGCGATCAGCGCCGCCGCGATTCCAAGGACGAACAATGGCCGTTCGGCAATCGTGCCCAGGTCGAGCAGCATTCCGACCGACAGGAAGAAGAGGCCCAGCAGGATCGATCGGAACGGCTCGACGTCGCTCTCAATCTCGTGCCGGTAGGGCGATTCCGCCAGCATCACGCCGGCAACGAAAGCGCCCAGCGCCACCGACAGCCCAAGCTCGTGCATCAGCGCGGCCGACCCGATTACGGCGAACAGCCCGGCGACGATGAACAGTTCGCGTTCACCCATGCGCCCGATCAGCCGGAACAGCGGAGTCAGCACCCAATGCCCCACCGCGACCAGTCCGCCGACCGCCAGCACCGTGTAGAGCGCCAACGTCCAGCCGGCCGGGTCGCTGGGATTGGGCGCCACCCGCGACAGTGCGGCGATGATGGTGATCATCGGAACGATCGCCAGGTCCTGGAACAACAGGATCGAAAAGGCCCGTTCGCCCTGCGGCGTATTCAGCTCATTGTCCGCCCGAAGCATCGGCAGCACCTGCGCGGTCGACGAGAGCGCCAGCGGCAGCCCGATCGCCAGCGCCGCCGGTGGCGTGACGCCAAGCGCAAGGTGGATGAACAGGCTGAGCGCAATGCCGCACAGCACGACCTGGGCCAGGCCAAGTCCGAAGATGTCCTTCCGCAATCGCCAAAGCCGCTGTGGCTGCAGTTCCAGGCCGACGATGAATAGCAGCAGCGCGATCCCGATCTCGGAGATGCTGGCCAGATCCTCGGGATCTTGCACCAGCCCGAGCAAATGCGGACCGATCAGCGCCCCGCCGACGATATAGCCAAGGGTCGCGCCAAGCTTCAGCTTGCGGAACAGCAGGACGAAGAACAGCGCCGTCCCAAGCATGATCGCGCCGCTCTCGAGGATGAAGCTGGTCGTCTCGACAGCGTGCGTTTCGACCGTCATCGCGCCGCCTCGATCGCCGCGACCAGGGTCCGGAAGGGCAAGAGGATCGCCCCATGCCTGCCCTTCTTCGATCGCGCGGGCGCCAAGGCCTCAAGGCCGGGCCAGCTGGTCGGCGCGTCGCCGCCGGCCAGCCAGGCCTCCAGCTCCTTCAGCGCCGTCGCAGCTTCTTCCGAGCTCCGCCCCATCGCATGGCCGCCCATCAATGCGGCGGTCGCCTGCCCGAAGGCACAGGCCTCGACCGCCTGACGCAGCCGTACGATGCGATCCGCCCAGTCCAGCTCCACCGCCATCCGCATCCGGCTTCCGCACGTCGGCGAACGCAGCTCGATCGCGCCTTCCAGTTCCTCGAACGGCTCAAGATAAGGGATCGACGCCGCGAGGCGCAGTATTTCACGGGTATAGAGCGGCTCGGTCATTCCCTGCGCCATGTGGTGCCCGACGGCCCGTCTTCCAACAGGATACCCTCGGCCTTCAGCTCGTCCCGGATCCGGTCGGCTTCGGCAAAGTCGCGATTCTTCTTCGCGTCGGCCCTCGCCGCGATCCTTGCTTCGATATCGCCGCTGTCGCCCGCTCCCTGGAACCACTCCTCCGGCGACATAGTGAGCAGGCCAAGCAACTGTGCCGAAGCCTTCAAGCTCGCGGGATCGTCGATCGCCGTCAGGCGCGACAGGGCAAGCGGCGTATTGAGATCATCCGCAAGTGCATCGACGAACGCCGGATCGACGTCGCCCAGCTCCGCATCTCCAGCCGCGCGGTACAGCCGATCGAGCGTCGCCTTGCTCTGCGCGATCAACTGCTCGGTCCAGGGCAACGGCTGGCGATAATGCGCGGATAAAAGGGCCAGCCGCAGCGTCTCTCCCTTGTGCCCCTCCGCCAGCAGTTCGTTCGGCGTGATGACATTGCCGAGGCTCTTCGACATCTTCTCCGCGCCCATGTCGACGAAGCCGTTGTGAACCCAGAAGCGCGCCAGCGGCAGCCCGCCATGCGCGCAGCGGCTCTGAGCAATCTCATTCTCATGGTGCGGGAAGATGAGGTCGAGCCCGCCGCCATGAATGTCGATCGTCTCGCCGAGATGCGCCCGGATCATCGCCGAACATTCGATGTGCCAGCCCGGCCGCCCACGGCCCCAAGGGCTGTCCCAGCCGACCACGCCCTCATCGCTCGGCTTCCACAGAACGAAGTCGGCCGGGTCCCGCTTGTAGGGCGCCACTTCGACCCGCGCCCCGGCGATCATCTGCTCGCGGTCGCGGCGACTGAGTGCTCCGTAATCCGGGTCGCTTGGAACCGAGAACAGCACATGGCCTTCCGCCTCATAGGCGAAACCCTTGGCGATCAATTCCCCGATCAGTGCGATCATCGCCGGGATTTCCTGGGTCGCATGCGGCGCGATGTCGGGCGGCCGCACACCCAGCGCGCCCATATCCTCCAGGTAGAAGCGCTCGTACCGCTCGGTGATCACCGACGGATCGACGCCCTCTTCCTTGGCGGAATTGATGATCTTGTCGTCGACGTCGGTAACGTTGCGCGCATAGACCAGACTCTGCTCGCCGAATTCGTGCCTGATTAGCCGCGACAACGTGTCGAACACCACCGCCGGGCGCGCATTGCCGATGTGGGCGCGGCCGTAGACGGTGGGTCCGCACACATACATGGTGATCCGCTGCTTATTGAGCGGCACGAACGGCCGTTTCTCACGCGCCATCGTGTCGTACAGGCGGATCACGCCTCATCTCCTTCATTCCGCCGGGTCTCGACCCAATCGACAACTGCTCTGCCGGTCGCGTTCAGCAGCGAATAGGTCCGCGATTCCGTCATCCACTCCGGTCGGTCGGCCTCGCCGCCGTAGATCATGTCGGTAGCAAGGTTCGCCAGCAGGAAGAACAAGGTCGCCCCGGCAAGGCCCTTCACCATCCCGAACCCGCCGCCGAGCAGCCGGTCTACCGGTCCAAGCACCGACCGCCGCGCCTTTCCTCCGACCGCCCGCGCGATCAGTTTCACGCCGATATAAGCCGGCAGGAACAGCAGGGCGAAGGCCAGCACGCTCGCCCCCGCTTCGGTCCCGACCGGCTCGATCAGCTTCCCTTGCAACGGCGTATGGAACAGCTTCAGCGCCGCGATCCCCGCGACCCACGCCGCGAGCGCCAGCACCTCATGCACGAACCCCCGGACGAAACCGACCAATGCGGCGCCGCCGAGAAGCAGGATCACGAAGATATCAAGCGCAGTCATATCCGCCCCGGCTAGCCGGGGACTTTGGGAAGCGCCACCCTCATTGTGAAGGAGGTCAGCGCACAGCCTCACCTTCCACCATTGCAGATAATGCAAAGTTAAGCGACGGTAGCATTCCGCAACCGGGGGGAAGCGGGTGTTCGCTGCCGGCCGTCGCCGTGGCGCTGTTCATGCGTCCGAACATCTATGGGACAATAATATAAATGACTGCCGGGGAAATATTCGTCGATTATTACGGTATTCTGCAGGTCAGCCCAAATTGCGACGCAAAGCTGCTGGAATCCGCCTATCATCATCTCGCCAAGAGATATCATCCCGACCATTCGACTACTTCCGACGTCGCGAAATTCGGCCAGGTCGTCGAAGCTTATGGCATATTGCGTGACCCGGAAAAGCGCGCGGAATATGATCTACTCCATGCGGAGCATTGCGATGGAGAGCCGCGCGACTTTCCTTCGACCAGCGAAGACGGGATCGAAGAAACCTCCGCTCTCGACGATGCTGACGATCATGCAAGGATCTTGATGTACCTATATCGCCGAAGAAGAGAGGATGCGCGTGACGCCGGCGTCGTCGGATTTTATCTTCAGGACATGTTGCAATGCTCGCACGAGCATTTCGAGTTCCACAAATGGTATCTGAAGGAAAAAGGCTATATCGTTCTGACCGAACAGGGGACGCTGGCGATCACCATCCAGGGCGTCGATCATGTGATCTCCATTTCTCGCAGCTCGAAGGCGGAAAAATTGCTCCTTTCGCAATCAAGCGCCCCGCCGGACAGCATGGTCGACGGCAAGTAAGGCGTTGCGGGTAACCGGTTTCAAGCAATCAACGGCCAAGAATCTGGTCGACCAGCTCCTTCAGCTTACCGAACCGGCTGAGCGAGATGCCGCCCGCCCCTTCCGTACCGGCCGGTACCCAGGCACGGTCGAAGCCCAGCTTGTTCGATTCCTTGAGCCTTAGTCCTGCGTGCGCAACCGGGCGAACCTCGCCGGACAGCGCGATTTCGCCCATCACCACCGCCTCCTGCGGCACGGGCCGCTCCGACAGCGCCGACACCAGCGCGGCAGCAACCGCCAAGTCCGCCGCCGGATCGCTCAGGCGATAGCCGCCCGCGACGTTCAGATAGACTTCCGCCGTCGCGAAGCTGATCCCGCAGCGTGCTTCCAGGACCGCCAGGACCATCGCCAGCCGCCCTCCGTCCCACCCAACCGCGGCCCGCCGAGGCGTCGCGCCGCTCGCCAGCCGCACGACCAGCGCCTGGATTTCGACCAGCACCGGCCGCGTTCCTTCAAGCGCCGGGAACACGCTCGTCCCGCTGACCGGCTCGCCGCGCTGCGTCAGGAATAGCGCAGACGGGTTGGGCACCTCGACCAGCCCGCCGCCCTCCATCGCGAACACGCCGATCTCATCTGTACCGCCGAACCGGTTCTTGGCCGCGCGAAGAATCCGGTACTGGTGGCTGCGCTCGCCTTCGAAGCCGAGCACCGTGTCCACCATATGCTCGAGCACGCGTGGCCCCGCGATTGTCCCGTCCTTGGTGACATGGCCGACCAGCACCACGGCAGTGCCCCTGTCCTTCGCAAAGCGCACCAGCTCCTGCGCCGACGCCCGGACCTGGCTTACCGTACCGGGCGCGCCTTCGATCAGGTCACTGTGCATCGTCTGGATGGAGTCAATGACGAGCAATGCGGGCGGCTCGCCCTGGCTGACCGTGGTCAATATGTCGCGGACCGACGTTGCCGCGGCCAGCCGGACCGGCGCCCTACCCAGGCCCAGGCGGATGGCCCTCAGCCTGACCTGGTCGGCGGCCTCTTCCCCTGAAACATAGACCACCTCTCGGCCCGACGCCGCCAGCTTCGCCGCGACTTGCAGCAGCAGGGTCGACTTGCCGATTCCGGGATCGCCGCCCAGCAGCATCGCCGATCCGGGCACGATCCCGCCGCCGATGGCGCGGTCGAATTCGGCAATCCCCGTCCGCATCCGATCCGGCAAGGCGACGACTGCGTCCAGCCCGACCAACTCAACCGCCCGGCCGCCGCTGCTCAGATCATGCTTGGCGGAAAAAACCGTAACGCCGGATGCTTCCTGCACCAGCGTGTTCCATTCGGCGCAGTCGGGGCACTGCCCCTGCCAGCGGTGCTGCTCGGACCCGCAGGCCTGGCAAACATAACGGGTCTTGAGCTTGGCCATGCCATCAAACGTATTGGAACAAAATAGGAACTACAAGCCATTTTGGACCAGGTAACGAAACCCCTGTCCTACGCGGCTCGCATTGGCTAGGCAGCAGCCATGCCGGCGCACCGTCCTACCGTCCGATCCTCCGAAACCATAAAGTCACTAAGGTCGCACGAAATGGCGCCCGACCTTGAGACTTTTGCGACCTTAAGCCCGTGCCGTTGATCCCCGAACCGCTCCGCATACCCGACTTCCGAGCCTTCTGGCTGGCGCGGCTGACGACGACGATCGGCCAGATGGCGATGGTCATCGTCATCGGCTGGCAGGTTTATGACATCGCCCGCGAAACCATGGATATCCGCGAAGCCGCATTCCAGCTTGGGTTGATCGGTTTGGTCCAGTTCGTACCGCTCTTCGTCCTGACACCGATCAGCGGATGGACGGCGGATCGCCTCGACCGGCGGCACGTCGCCCGGGCAGTAATCTTGCTCGAACTCCTCTGCGCGCTCATCCTGTTCGCGGCCACCTTTGGCGGCTTTATCAGCCTTCCGATCCTGTTCGGGGTCGCTGCCCTTCTCGGCGTGGCCCGCGCCTTCGCCGGTCCGGCGCTTGGGGCCATGGCGCCCAACCTGGTTCCACGAGAGATTCTCCCAAACGCCATCGCGCTGAGCTCCACCGCCTGGCAATCAGGAGCAATCATCGGGCCCGCGCTCGGCGGCATTCTTTACGACGTCACTCCCCACCTGCCCTACGCGCTCAGCGCGGCTCTGTTCACCTTCTCGGCGATCTGCCTCTTCACCATCGGCCCGCTCCCGCGCACCGCGCTGAAGCCCGGCAGCCCGCTGCGCCAGATGCTCGACGGCCTCTCCTATGTCCGCCGCAATCGCCTCGTCCTCGGCGCGATCACGCTCGACCTGTTCGCAGTGCTGCTTGGCGGCGTCACCGCAATGCTGCCGCTCTATGCACGCGACATCCTGCAGGTCGGAGCTGACGGGCTCGGCCCGCTCCGCGCTGCACCGGCGGTCGGCGCCACCCTGACGGCGCTGTTCTTCTCCGTTCGCCCGCTGAAAACCAATGTCGGTGTGAAGATGCTGGCCGCCGTCGTTGTGTTCGGCGCCGCCACCGCCGTGTTCGGTTTCTCACGATCCTACTTATTGTCGCTAGCGATGCTGGCACTGCTTGGCGGTGCGGACATGTTCTCGGTCTACATTCGGCAATCGCTGATCCAGTTGCACACGCCAGACGAAATGCGCGGACGGGTTGCCGCCGCGTCGACGCTCGCAATCTCGGCCTCCAATGAGCTGGGCGAAACGCGCAGCGGCTTTTCCGCCGCCCTGCTTGGACCAGTAGCCGCGACGGTCGCGGGCGGGATCGCGGCCATCGGCGTCACCCTGCTGTGGGCGCTCCTTTTCCCCGAACTTCGCCGCGCCAAGACATTCGAACTGGCTGAAGAGCCGCCGCCCCAGGACGCGGTCATCGCCAGCGGCGTCTGACCTTGTATCGCTTCTCTCAACCCTGATTTAGAGCCGCATTGCCGCAAAGGAGATCCTTTCATGAAGGCCGCCAACATCCTCGAGACGATCGGCAACACCCCGCATATCCGCCTGAACCGCCTGTTCGACGGCAAGGCCGAAGTCTGGATCAAGTCGGAACGGTCGAACCCGGCCGCATCGATCAAGGACCGCATCGCCCTGTCGATGGTCGAGGATGCCGAACGCAGCGGCAAGCTGAAACCCGGCGGCGTGATCGTCGAGCCGACCAGCGGCAACACCGGCATCGGCCTGGCCATGGTCGCGGCAGTGAAGGGCTACCGCCTGGTCCTGGTCATGCCCGACAGCATGTCGATCGAGCGCCGCCGCTTGATGCTTGCCTATGGCGCGGAGTTCGATCTTACGCCCCGCGAAAAAGGCATGAAGGGCGCCATCGCCCGGGCCGAAGAAATCATCGCCGCCACGCCCGGTTCGTGGATGCCGCAGCAGTTCGACAACCCGGCCAATATCGACGTCCATGTGCGCACCACGGCGCAGGAAATCCTGGCCGACTTCGCGGACCAGCCTTTCGACGCGCTGATCACCGGTGTCGGAACTGGCGGCCACATCACCGGCTGCGCAAGGGTTCTCAAACAAGCTTGGCCGTCTCTGAAGGTCTTCGCGGTCGAGCCGACCTTGTCGCCCGTCATTTCCGGCGGCCAGCCCTCGCCGCACCCGATCCAGGGCATTGGCGCCGGGTTTATTCCAGTGAACCTCGATGTATCCGTGCTGGACGGAGTCATCCAGGTCGCGCCGGAAGATGCCAAGGAAATGGCTCGGCGGGCGGCGCGGGAGGAAGGGCTGCTGGTCGGCATCTCGTCCGGCGCGACCCTGGCCGCAATCGCCCAGAAGGCTCCGGAACTGGGCGGAAATCCGCGGATCCTCGGATTCAATTATGACACGGGCGAGCGCTATCTCTCGGTCCCCGATTTCCTGCCCGAAGAACAGAGTTAAGTTACTGACAATCACGTCGATTTGACGTTGCGTTAATCCTTTCGCGTTAACCCCAGACACTTGAGGGAGTGTATTAGGGGATGCGCAGGGCTCGGTTCGCCGTTTCCGACGGCGACGAATTGAATGAGCGGGCTTCGGTCCAGGACGCTCTGACATTTGATCTCAGGGCGCCGGATTCGTCCGACGACGACAATCTGGCGGCGCAGCGCGTCGCCATGTTCGAGCTCGCGCCCTTGCTTCTCGGCGCCACCCATCTCGTCTGGGGACTGGCCTGTTTCCTCGTTCACCCAATGTCGATTTTCGCGCCGCTCGAGTGCAACCCGCTCGTTCCGCTGCTGGCGGTCGGTGCGGTCGATGCGGCGGCCTATCTTGGTTTGAAGTATCGGCGCAGGCTGGGCCTCTCACCAAGGGCGATCTCCAGCGGATTATGTGGATATATTGGCGTCAGCGGCGCCCTGTGGCTGGCCTATGGCCTTACCCTCGCCTGCACTCTGGGCGCCTCAAGCATCGGCTTCATTGCCCTTTCGTTCGGGGCCGGCCTGGGCGCGGCGACGATTGTCTCCATTTCCTCTCCCCCGGTTGCAATCACCAATGCTCTGGTAGCGATCACCGGCTCATTGGCTGTCTCCGATCGTCCCGAAGTACTTGCTGGCATCGGCTTCCTGGCAATCATCAACGTTGCCTACAGCGTCGCTGGTGCCAGGACCGTGATGACGAATGCCCGGGCGCGGCTTCGCCTTGAAGCACAGGCTCGCAAGGCGCTCCAGTTCGTCGACGAATTCGAGAACAGCGGCCGGGGCTGGTTCTGGGAAACCAACAACCTCGGCACGCTCTCCTACGTGTCGCAGCAGCTGGCCGACGACTTCAAGTGCAACCCCGAGGAATTGCTCGGCCGCCAGTTCACCGATCTGCTTTCGGTTGATTCCGGATCGGCCGACAGCTTGCGCGAGGAACGCACGCTAGGCTTCCACCTCTCGGCGCGCTTCCCGTTCAGCGACGTGATCGTCCGCGCGGCGTCCGACGACGACATTCACTGGTCGCTCTCGGGCAATCCGCTGTTCGACGAGCGCGGGCGCTTCCTCGGCTTTCGCGGCATCGGTACCGACCTGACGGAGCAGCGCCGCACCGAACAGGAAGTCGCACGGCTTGCCCGGTTCGACTCCCTTACCGGCCTCCCGAACCGCGCGCTGATGCGGCAGACGCTCGACGAGGCGCTCCGTAACGCGACCAACCGTCGCAAGGGCTGCTCTCTGTTCCTGATCGACCTCGATCGATTCAAGAACGTCAATGACACGCTTGGCCATCCGATCGGCGATGCACTGTTGCGCCAGGTCGCCGACCGATTGAAGTCGGTCATGGGTGACCATGGCCAGGTTGGCCGCCTTGGCGGCGACGAGTTCAAGGCCGTTCTTCCCGGCACGGTTGAAACCGGCCTGCTCGAAAGCCTTGCGCGGACCCTCATCGACCATGTTTCGCGGCCCTACATCATCGAAGGCCATCGCGTGGTGATCGGCGCATCGGTCGGCATCGCCATCGGCGATCCGGGCAAGAGCTGCGCCGACAGCATGATCCGCAATTCCGACCTGGCACTGTACGCTGCGAAAGCGGCCGGCCGCGGCAAGCATTGCTTCTACGAACCGTCGATGCACAGCGAGGCCGCTGACCGTCAGCTGCTGGAAAATGACCTTCGGCAGGCCCTGGATCGTGGGGAAATGTGGGTTGCGTTCCAACCGATCGTGCGGGTCGCCAGCGAGGAAATCTCGGGCTTCGAATGCCTGGTTCGTTGGAACCATCAAACCCGCGGACCGATCTCTCCCGACAAATTCATCCCGCTTGCAGAAGAATGTGGGATGATCGGACGCATTGGCGAGTTCGTCCTCCAGGCGGCCATCGCGGAGGCCGCCGGTTGGCCAGACAATGTGCGCATCGCTGTCAACCTGTCGCCGATCCAGTTCAACGACCCCAACATCGTTGATGCTGTCGCAGCTCTCCTCGCAGAGCATGACTTCGAGCCGGCCAGGCTGGAGCTTGAAATCACGGAAGGCGTGTTCCTCGCCGACAGCGACGCGACCGACGGTACCTTCGCAAGGTTGAAGTCGCTGGGCGTACGGCTTGCCCTCGACGATTTCGGAACCGGCTATTCCTCGCTCGGCTATTTGAAGAAGGCACCGTTCGACAAGATCAAGATCGACCAGAGCTTCGTTCGCGGTGCGGCTTCCACGACGAAGCGCAACGGAGCCATCATCCGCGCCATCGTCTCGCTCGCCGAGAGCCTCGACATGGACACCACCGCAGAGGGCGTCGAGACCCATGACGATCTCTACCTGATCCGCGAACTGGGCGTCAGCCAGGTTCAGGGCTACATCTTCGGCAAACCCATGAAAGCCGAAGAAGCGCGTGAACTGGCCAACAGCTCGCGCGTCGAGGCCGAAGGGTTCCAGTGCATCCGCGAGCCACGCCATCGCCTGATGCGGCGCGCCATCGCGGCAGTGAATGGCGTCACAACCGAGATCCGGCTGCGCAACATTTCGGCCATGGGGGCCTTGGTCGAATGTGATGAACCTGTGGCGCCGGGCCAGACCCTGACGATCGACATCGTCGGCGTCGGCCCGGTCGTGGGTGCCGTGCGCTGGTCACATGCCGGCAAATTCGGCGTTCAATTCACGGAAACATTCGATCTCGGCCGGCTCGCTGCCAAGCGGCAGAAAGCGAACGAGGTGACCATGCTGCAGCCTTGGTACGTCGGTTCGGACCGCGACAAGGCCACAGGCTAACAGATCAGAACGCTTCGACCGGTAGTGCCATCACGCTGTTGGCACCGGCTTCCACCTTCCGGCGCAGGGCTCCAGCCGTCACCAGCTCCCGATCCGCGAAGAAGCTTGCCGTCAGCAGCTTGGCTTCGTGGAACGCCTTGTCCTCATTGGGCTGGTCCTTAAGCTTCTCCGATGCGCCCGCCATCTTGAGCCACATCCAGCCGAGGCTGACGAGCCCCATCAGCTGCATATACGCATAGGCTCCGGCCCCGGCATTGTTGGGATCGGCCATACCGTTCTGGGCCATCCACATGGTCGCCGCCTGCAGATGTTGGAGCGCTTTTTCAAGCTGATCGGCGATGCCGGCCGGATCGCCGGAAGCCTTGGCTTCGGCGATGTCGCTACCGACGGCCTCGAAGTAGGCCCGGATCGCACGTCCGCCATCCTTGCCAAGCTTGCGCCCGACCAGGTCCATCGCCTGGACCCCGTTGGTCCCTTCATAGATTTGCGCAATCCGGGCATCGCGGACGAACTGCTCCACGCCCCATTCCCGAATATAGCCGTGGCCTCCGAAAACCTGCTGCGCGTTGACCGCGGTCTCGAACCCGCGATCGGTCAGATATCCCTTGATCACCGGAGTCATCACCGAGATGAGGTCATCGGCAGCCAGCCGCTCCTCTTCGGTCTGGGCCTTGCGACTGAGATCGACCTGAAGCGCGCCCCAAAGGATCAGCGCGCGGGCCGCTTCGTTGAAGGCCTTCGCCTCCATCAGCATCCGGCGGACATCGGGGTGAACGAATAGATTGTCGGCCTTGGCCTCGGGGTCGCGATCCTCTGGCTTCAGCGCCCGGCCCTGACGGCGATCCTTCGCGTAGGCGACGGCGTTCTGATAAGCGACCTCGCCTTGCGCCAAGCCCTGCAGGCCGACGCCAAGCCGCGCCGCGTTCATCATGATGAACATGGCGGCCAGGCCCTTTTCCGCTTCGCCGACAAGCCAGCCCGTTGCCCCGTCATAATTGAGCACGCAGGTCGAATTGCCGTGGATGCCCATCTTGTGCTCGATCGAGCCGCAGGTGACGCCGTTGCGCTCGCCTAGCGACCCATCCTCGTTGACCAGGAACTTCGGCACCACGAACAAGGAAATGCCCTTCACATTGTCCGGCGCTCCAGCGATCTTGGCCAGCACCAGGTGAATGATGTTCTCCGACAGGTCATGCTCGCCCGACGAGATGAAGATCTTCGTGCCGCTGATCGAATAGCTGCCGTCAGGATTGGGATCCGCTTTGCTCTTCAGGAGGCCAAGGTCGGTACCGCAATGCGGTTCGGTCAGGTTCATCGTGCCGGTCCACTTCCCGGCGACCATGTTGGGTACGTATTTCGCCTTGATCTCGTCCGATCCCTTCACCAGCAGCGAGGCGATCGCGCCCTGTGTCAGGCCATTGTACATTTCGAAGCTGTGATTGGCCGATCCGAGATATTCGGCGATCGCGGTCGCAACGACCGAAGGAAGCCCCTGCCCGCCATATTCCTGCGGTGCATGCAGCGTCGTCCAGCCGCCGGCGACAAATTGGTCCCAGGCTTCCTTGAAGCCCGGAGGAGTTGTCACCGACCCGTCGTCGAGGCGCTTGCAGCCTTCCTCGTCGCCGACACGGTTCAGCGGTGCCAGCACTTCCTCGCAGAAGCGGCCTCCCTCCGTCAGAATTGCTTCGACCAGGTCGGGCGTCGCATCCGCGAAGCCGGGCAAGTTCGAAAAATTCTGGATGCCGACGATATGGTCGAGGACGTATTTCGTGTCGCGAATGGGTGCGGAATAGACGGGCATCGCAGCTATTTCCCTTGTGTAGATTGATCGGCGGTCTGGGACTTCACCAGCGTTATGAAGCCTTC
The DNA here is from genome assembly GCF_023516455.1 of Sphingomonas caseinilytica. GTDB lineage: Bacteria > Pseudomonadota > Alphaproteobacteria > Sphingomonadales > Sphingomonadaceae > Sphingomicrobium > Sphingomicrobium caseinilyticum. The sequence continues at coordinate 172,095 of NZ_JAMGBA010000003.1, forward strand.
CAGTTCCTTGATGGTCGCATCTATGTCGACGCGTTGTTGCTTGAGCTTGTCGACCTGGCCCTGGCAGCGCTCGATCGTCTTCAGGCGCTGCGTCCGACGATTGTCGCCGATGTCATAAAGGTCGAGCAGTTCCTTGATGTCGGAAAGGCTGAGGCCAACTCGCTTGCCTCTCAGGATCCAGGCCAGCCTGGCGCGGTCCCGTTCGGTATAGAGCCGCTGCGTGCCGCGCCGTTCGGGCGCGATCAGCGCTTCATCTTCGTAGAACCTGAGGGCGCGCGCCGTGACGGAGAATTCGTCGCACAGCTCGCCAATCGAATAATGCGTCTTGTGCTGAAGCATGCAGCAGTCACTACTTTACGTTTCCGTAAAGGTCAATTGCAATGTCGGGCGCTCAACATAGTGGATCGCCGGCCAAATCGGCCACCTGGCCGCCGGCATCGGACCGGTTGAATGTCTTGCCGGCCATCGCCGCGCCCGGCCCGCAATAATATGAACATGCCGCCGGCACATCGCCGATCCGGACCGCGTTGCCATCGATAGCCAGCGGGATGCGGCAGTCGCCTTCCCCCCGGGGGACCAACGCTATTGCTCCGTTCGCGGCATCGATCTTGCCGCCGGCAGAGCAATTCACATCACCGTCGGCATAGACGATCAGGCCTCCACGATAATTGCCGGGCTCTCCCGCGATGCAAAGCCGGTCGCGGCCCTCCCCTGCGAAGGTGCCGGTGGCAATTGACGGAGCTGGCTCCTGCCCCTGCGAGCAGGCGGCGAGCAGCATGAACCAAGGGAGGATGGATCGCATGACGCTACCTTGCTTCAGCTTTGAGCAAGGCGAAAGGCGACAAATGCGCGCCGCGCCACTATATGCGCCCAAACCCTTGGGGATTCGCACGAAAATCATGCTGACCACCAACCCGTTCGACGACGATAAACTCCGCGAAGAATGCGGAATCTTCGGAATCTGGGGCGCGGACACCGCCTCCAGCTTCGTAGCGCTTGGCCTTCACGCCTTGCAGCATCGTGGCCAGGAAGCCGCCGGCATCGTCAGCTTTGACGGCACCAACTATCACGCTCATCGCGCAATGGGGCATGTCGCCGGTAACTTCGACCGCGACGACATCATCCGAAAGCTGTCCGGCCCGGTCGGCATCGGCCATGTGCGCTATTCGACGACAGGCGAGACCGCGCTTCGCAACGTCCAGCCACTGTTCGCCGACTTGGCAGAGGGGGGCTTTGCGGTCGCCCACAACGGCAATCTGTCGAATGCCATGACCTTAAGGGCAGCGCTTATCCGTCGCGGTTCGATCTTCCAGTCGACCAGCGATACCGAGGTGATCATCCACCTCGTGGCGACGTCCAGCTATTCGACCCCGCTCGACCGTCTGACGGACGCGCTGAGCCAGGTCGAGGGCGCCTATTCCCTGCTTTGCCTGACGCCGGAAGGCCTTGTGGCCTGCCGCGATCCGCTGGGCATTCGCCCGCTGGTCATGGGTAAGCTTGGCGAAGCGACGTTCTTCGCATCGGAAACGGTCGCGCTTGACGTGATCGGCGCAAGCTACCTTCGCGATGTCGAGCCGGGCGAATTGATCATCGTCAACGAAACCGGCGTTCGCAGCTTCCGGCCGTTCGCCGCGGCGAAGGCCCGACCTTGCATCTTCGAGCATGTCTATTTCTCGCGGCCTGACAGCATCATCGAAGGCACTTCGGTCTACGAAGTACGCAAGAATATCGGTGCAGAACTGTCTCGTGAGTCTCCGATTGAGGCCGACTATGTGGTTCCGGTTCCAGACTCTGGAGTCCCAGCCGCTTTGGGCTTCAGCCAGGAATCCGGGATTCCGTTCGAGCTCGGGATCATCCGTTCCCACTATGTTGGACGGACGTTCATCCAGCCGAGCCAGGATGTCCGCCACCTTGGCGTGAAGTTGAAGCACAATGCCAACCGGGCGCTCATCGAAGGCAAGCGCATCGTGCTCGTCGACGACAGCATCGTGCGCGGCACGACGTCGGTGAAGATCGTGCAGATGATGCGCGATGCCGGTGCGAAGGAGGTGCACATGCGCATTGCCTCGCCGCCGACCAAATTCAGCTGCTTCTATGGCGTCGATACGCCCGAGCGTTCAAAGCTCATTGCCAGCCAGATGAATGTCGAAGAGATGGCGCGCTACATCAATGCGGACAGCCTGGCCTTCATCTCCATCGACGGGCTCTACCGCGCCTTGGGCGACCAGCGCGACGCCACCACGCCGCAGCGTTGCGACGCCTGTTTCACCGGCAACTATCCGACGACGCTGACCGACTGCGACAAGGACGGCAAGCTCAAGAAGCTTTCTCTCGTCGCCAGTCGCTAAAGGGGATTCCATGACCGACACGAAGCCGTTCGAAGGCAAGCTCGCGCTTGTCACCGGAGCAAGCCGCGGTATCGGCGCCGCGACCGCGGAAGCGCTTGCCGATGCTGGTGCGCATGTCATCCTGACTGCGCGAGGTGCAACAGCACTGGAACAGGTCGAGGAAAGAATTCATGCGGCCGGCGGCAGCGCCACGATCGCGCCGATGGATCTCAACGATTCCGAGAATATCCAGAAGCTTGCACAGGCGGTCGCCGAACGCTGGGGCAGTCTCGACATATTGGTGCTGAACGCCGCCATGCTTGGGTCATTGTCACCAGTCGAGCATCTCGACGCCAAGGAGCTGGAAAAGGTCTTCAAGCTCAACGTCCTTGCCAACCAGGCAATGATCGCAGCCTTCGATCCGCTCCTTCGCCGGGCGGAAAAGGCCGACGTGATCGGCGTGACCTCTTCGGTGGGCGGTGAGCCCCGCGCCTTTTGGGGCGGTTATGGAGCGTCGAAGGCAGCGTTCGACACGCTGCTAGGGGCTTATGCCGATGAAACGGAATATGCCGGAAAGCTGCGGGTCCAGATCGTCGATCCGGGTGCGACGCGCACCAGGATGCGCCAACTCGCATTCCCGGGTGAAGAGCCGGCAAGCCTGAAACCCCCGGAGGTCGTCGCCGCGGCGATCGTCGAGAGTCTGTCTGGCGACGCGGAAACGGGCAGCCGCCTTCGGGTGGATGGCTAGGCTTTCGCCATCGTTACCTGGGCGACGTCAATTCCGGCGCCCCGGAAACCGCCTTCGCAATACATCAGGTAATAGCGCCACAGGTTGTGGAACAGGTCGCTGAAGCCGCTTAGTCGGCCTTCGAGCACGGCCATGTCATATCGCTCGCGCCATTGCTGCAGCGTCTCGGCATAGTCGAGCCCGAAGCCGTCTCGATCCTCCCAACCGAGGCCGCGCTCCTTTGCCAGCGTCCTGAACCGGGGCTCGTCAATCAGCATGCCGCCGGGGAAAATATAGGCCTGGATGAAGTCCGCATTGCGCGAATAGCTATCGAACAGTTCGTGCCGAATGCTGATGAACTGCAACGCTGCACGCCCGCACGGCTTCAGGTTGGACGCGATGCAATCGAGATAGGCGGGCCACCAGCGTTCGCCTACCGCCTCGACCATCTCGACCGAGGCGACCGCATCGAATTGTTCGCGAATCTCCCGATAATCCTGCAGCCGGATCTCGATCAGATCCGATAATTCCGATGCGGCAATCTTTTCTTCAGCCCAACTTTTCTGCTCTGCAGACAAGGTCAGGCCAACAACCCTTACGCCCCTTTTGGCGGCTTCGATTGCCAGCGTTCCCCAGCCAGATCCAATTTCGAGCAGGCGATCGCCCGGCTTCAAATTGAGCCGATCCAGCAGCATCCTGATCTTTCGAAGCTGGGCGCGTTCAAGCGTGTCGCCGGCCGCAAATCGCGCCGACGAATAGGTCATGCTGGGGTCCAGCCACTCCGCGTAAAAGTCGTTCCCCAAATCGTAGTGCGCGGCGATATTCTCCTTCGCCTGGCCAATCCGGTTGTCGCGCAGCCGGTGCGCCAAGGCATTGATCCACCGCCGCGCACCCTTGGCGCGCGCGATCTCGCCCAGCGATCTACCGTTCCTCATGAACAGCTCGAACAGGGGAACCGGGTCGGGCGAACTCCACTCGCCCGCCGCCCATGCCCTGTACCAGCCGACGGATCCGGACGTGACCAGTCGGACGAGCGCGATCCAGCTGTGGACAGCAACGATTGCGACCGGGCCTGGACGATGAAAGCCGATCCGACGCTCGCTGCCGTCAGGCAGTGATGCCTCGATCCCGCCAGTCTCGAGCCGTTCATGCAAGTGGTCGAGGACGCGCTTGAACGCGGGGGCAGCTATACTGCCGATTATCCCTGCGCCGGTCGCAAAGCCCCGGTCGGCATGGATCAGATGTTCGCCGCGAGTAGCCATCGGCAGACCTATCGACGCGTCCATTCTGGATGGCAAGCGCCCGCTCTGGCACTCCACGTCCAACGGTTCACCGTAAATCGGCATGGTAACGGTTATAGACGGCTGGTCATTTCCGCCGCCGTCGACAAGGTGACGCAACGACCCGCGATGCGGCGCGAAAAGGGGATGTCTAAATGCGTAAAATTGTTCTGGCCGTGGCAACCGCAAGCCTGGCCGTTCCGCTCTTTCCAGCGTTCAGTCAGGCGGAAGGTCACGCCTACAATGGGCGCATCTGGCAGGATTCTCATGGCCGCTACCGTTGCAAGCGGCCTGACGGTACCGTTGGACTCATTATCGGCGGTGCCGGCGGCGCTTTGATCGGTCGCGCCATCGACACCAAGGGCGAACGTGCAACCGGGACCATCATCGGTGCGGCGGCCGGAGCCTTGGTCGGCCGCAAGATCGATCGCAGCCGCGTGAAGTGCAAATAGCAATTCGAATTCCGAGCTAGGCCGGCGTCCCCCCTTCACCCCCCTGAATGGACGCCGGCCACCCCATCTTGCTTCCCGTAACGCTGTATTGACACAATAATACACCTGTGCGACCTTAGGGGCATCAGGGAGGATATTGTCGATGTACAGCCAGAACGATCTCGACGAAGCGGTAGCCGCCGGCGCAATGAGCGCCGAGGCAGCCGCATCGCTCCGCAACTTTGTCGACCTACAGCGGCGCTCACCTGCCGTTGATGAAGAAAATTTCCGGCTCATTACCGGTTTCAACGACATCTTTGTTTCGATCGCTGCTGCGATCCTGTTGTTTGCCGTGGGCTTCATCGGTCAGTGGATCGGCATGCGCACGGGCCTGATTATTGAATCGGACGGTCCCTCCCCGATCGCACCCGCGCTGGTCGCAGCGACCAGCTGGGGCCTTGCACTCTTCTTCACCGCCAAGCGACGCATGGCGCTGCCGTCGATCCTGCTGTTGCTGACCTTCGTGTTCGGCGTGCTCGCTACCGCCGGATTCGCCTTGGTGATGGGAACCGGCCCGGCTCTCGATGACAATCCGCAACTAGGCGGCGTGATCGGTGCCATTTCGGCTGCCATCGCTGCGTCCGCTGCCTGGCTTCACTGGAAGCGCTTCCGTGTTCCCATCACGGTCGCCGCTGGGGCCGCCTCGGTTGCTGGTATCGTCCTTGCACTGCTGGTGGCGGCGCTGGGACAGACTGCCGAGCAGTCGCAGAACTTGATACTTGGCTTTGTGCTGTTCCTCGGGATCGGCATGTTCCTGTTCGCAATGTGGTGGGACGGATCGGACAGGGCCCGCCTTACCCGCCGCGCCGACGTAGCCTTCTGGCTCCACCTGCTTGCGGCACCGATGATCGTCCACCCGATCTTCACGCTGCTCGGGCTCAACAATAATACTGCGACGGTCAGCGAGGGCTTTATCGCCGTCCTGCTCTATGTCGTGCTGGGCCTGACCGCGCTCGCCGTCGATCGCCGTGCGTTGCTCGTCTCCGCGCTGGCCTATGTGCTCTATGCGCTGAACGCATTGTTCCGGGAATTTGGGGCAGTCGAGCTCAACGTTGCTCTGACTGCGCTTGTGATCGGGTCGGCACTGCTGATGCTTTCGGCCTTCTGGACCCAGGCACGCGCCCTCGTGGTGGGCCCGTTGCCGGAAAGCCTTCAGGAGCGGCTACCGCTGGTCAATCGGCCGTCGGCTAATCCCGCACAAGCCGCATAAGGCGGCGCTCAAGCGGGGCCAGGACACCGTGGAGTTCATGGCCCCGCTTCACGACCATTCCATGCTGTGAAACCAGGGCAAACGCCCCCTGCTTCAACTGGAGCTGGGGGCGTTTCTCTATCCGCACGTCCGGCTGCTCGGCGGTGCGCCGGAATGCCGCGAAGACCGCGACATCGGCGTCGAACCAAAGGCCATAGTCGCGCCAATGGCCAGCCGCGACCATTCGCCCATATAGGTCGAGGATGCGTTGCAGTTCGGCTCGATCGAATGTCGCGACAGCTCGCCGGTCCCGCGGATGCGGAAACGGCGTGATCACGCTCAAGCGCTTTTGACCTTTGGCTTTGGCTGGCTTCGCGCACGAAGCTCTGCCACTTCCCTGCGCAGCGCGTCTATTTCTTCCTCCAGCTCGACCAAACGAGCGCGCGCCGGGTCGCAATCTTCGCCGCAGGGCGTTCCATAAGGAACGAAGCCGGGGCTATAGTGGACCGTGTCGACCGGTACCGGCTTGGCCGGAATCCCGACCACCGTGCTTTGCGGGACGACGTCCTTCGTCACCACGGAATTGGCGCCCACCTTCGCGCCCTCCCCCACTTCGATAGGGCCAAGGACCTGAGCACCGGAGCCGATCACGACACCATTGCAAAGCGTCGGGTGCCGCTTGCCGCCCACACCGGTGGAAGGATTGGTCCCGCCCAGCGTCACGTTCTGGTAGATGGTGACGTCGTCCCCGATCTCGGCCGTTTCGCCAATAACGGTGAAGCCGTGGTCGATGAAGAAGCGCTCGCCGATCTTGGCGCCCGGATGGATGTCAATCGCGGTGATCGCGCGCGAGAAATGATTCACGAGCCGTGCGAGGAAATATAGCTGCCCGCCATACAGCCAGTGGGCTACGCGGTGGAGGCCAAGCGCCCAAACGCCAGGATAGATCAATATTTCCCAGCGCGACCGCGCGGCCGGATCTCTGGCCTTTACGGAATCGAGATACTCAACAAGGGTCGAAGCCAATCGTGGCGTCCTTCTGCTTTTCGCCCCTAATTTAAGCGTTCAGGCCCGTAATGAAAAGGCGAATGGCCCTTTCCATGCGCCGGGCAGTGTTGCTCCCCCGCATCAACTCGGGCAGTTAATGTCTATCAACAGGGTGGAGAACGGGCATTCCCACGGAACTGCTGGCCGATCCGGCCGTCCTCGTGACCTTCATCCTGATCGGCTTCGCCGCCCAGTTGATTGACGGCGCACTCGGCATGGCCTTCGGCCTGATCTCGAGCACGCTCCTCATCGCCACCGGCGTCCCGCCCGCGGCGGCCTCAGCTGGCGTCCATACGGCCGAAACCTTTACGACCGCCGTTTCTGGCATCAGCCACGTTGCGCATCGCAACGTCGACTGGAAACTGTTCTTCCGGATCGTCATCCCGGGCGTACTGGGAGGCGTAACGGGCGCTTACTTATTGACCCAGATACATGCGGACGTCGCGAAGCCCTTCGTCCTGACCTATCTGACGGTGCTTGGCGCCTACCTTCTCTACCGCGGTGTGATGCACAAGCATACGGAGAAGGCCCCGAAGGTAGTGGCGCCTCTTGGCCTTGCCGGCGGATTCCTGGATGCGGCTGGCGGCGGCGGCTGGGGCCCGATCGTAACCTCCAACCTGCTCGTTCAGGGCAGCAACCCCCGCAAGACGATCGGAACCGTCAACACTGCGGAATTCTTCCTGACCGTGACAATCTCGGCTACATTCATTGCGACGCTCGGCTGGGCTGCCTTCACGACTGCGACACTTGGCCTTCTGATTGGCGGGGTCGCCGCCGCGCCGTTCGGCGCCTGGATCGCCAAAAGGGTCAATGCAGACCTGCTGTTGACCTTCGTCGGCTCGGTCCTGACGATCACAAGCGCCTACGGACTATATCGAGCCCTCAGCTAGTACGCGCCTAAAGCGTGGCGTGAACCGTCGCCACCGCCTTTAGTACGGCGGCAATTCGGACCGCCGACTGAATCGCTTCGGGCTTCACGCCATGCTGCTTCAACAGCTTTTCATGACTGTCGATGCACATCCCGCACCCATTCATCGCCGAGACGGCCAGACTGAACAGTTCGAAATCGTCCTTCGCAATTCCGGGCGATCCGATGAAGTTCATCCGGAGCTTGGCCGGCATGGTCGCATATTCGGGGTTCGAAGCCAGGTGGACGAAGCGATAATAGACATTGTTCATCGCCATCACGGCAGCTGCGCCGCGCGCCGCATTGGCCGCCTCCGCGCTCAGCTTGCCGTCAACCTCGGCTTCGGCGGCAGCCACCAGGGGCCGATGGCCCGTTCCATGGGCGCAAGCGAGCAGCAGTCCATATTTGCGTTGATCGCCGAGTAGTTGATCGGACAGGATAGAGCTGAGGTTCAGCCTCAAGTCCTTGGCGTAATCGGGCAACGTGTCGGCAAAATCCTTGAGGCCATGCATGGGCCATCCTCCAGCGGGCTGGATCGGTTCAATCGATCGATTTGGGAAAGAATTGGCGGCGGGGGCATAATTTAGGGGAGAATACCCCCGCCGCCTCTGCTGCTCGCGTCGCGTTAGCAGCAGGATTCGTTGGCCGGTTAGGCCGCTGGCCTCAATACTTCTTCGCCATCATTCCAGTTGCAAGGGCAAAGCTCGTCCGTCTGCAACGCGTCAAGAACGCGAAGCGTTTCGGCCGGGTTCCGGCCTACGTTGAGTCCGTTGACGGCGACATGCTGGATCACATTGTCCGGATCGATGATGAAGGTCGCGCGATAGGCGACACCTTCGTCCGGCGCGATGATGCCCAGCGCATCAGCCAGTTCCTTCTTGTTGTCGGCGATCCACGGGAAGTCCGCCTCGGCCAGCTGCTCGTCCGACTTCCGCCAGGCGAAGTGCACATGGGCGGTGTCGGTCGAAGCGCCGATCAGGTCGGCATCGCGATCGGCGAAGTCCTGCTTCAGTTCGCCGTAGCCAACGATCTCGGTCGGGCAGACGAAGGTGAAGTCCTTCGGCCAGTAGAACAGGATTTTCCAACGTCCTCCGGTGTTGCCCAGGTCGAGAGTCTCGCCGGCAGGCAAGGCAGCGGTGCCCTGCTGAACAGGAACGGTAAGTGCGGGAAGCTTGTCCCCAACGGTCAGCATAATTTCTCCAGTTATTTGTGTTGCGGTGCACAATGACTGAGGCCGCAGGTAGAGTGCTGGCTTCAATCGTTCAAGTGCATTATAACGAGCACAGTGATTGGAATTTTCGATAAATGATCGTCCACCTTCCGACCATCAAGCAACTGCAATATTTGGTCGCCCTCCGCCGCTTCGGGCACTTCGGCAAAGCTGCTGAGGCAAGTTTCGTCACGCAGTCCACCCTATCCGCGGGGCTGCGTGAGCTGGAGGCTTTGCTGGGCATCACATTGGTTGAGCGGACCCGACGACTGGTCCGGTTCACCGCTCTGGGCGAAAAGATTGCCGACAAGGCGATCCTGGTGCTTCGAGAAGCCGAAGAACTCGCGGAGCTCGCGCGGGCCGAAGGCAAGCCGCTGCACGGCGAGCTGCGCATGGGTGTAATTCCAACCATTGCCCCCTTCCTTCTCCCAGCGATGTTGCCACGGCTTCGAACCCAATGGCCCTCGCTGAAGCTCTACCTGCGCGAAGAGACCAGTCAGGCGGCCTGCGAAGCGCTTCACCGGGGCCAACTCGATTGCGTCCTTCTGGCGCTCCCGTTCGGCTGTGGCGACGTGGATCATGCGCCACTGTTCGAAGATCGTCTTTATGTCGCTTATCCGCACGGAGAGGCGCCGAGCGATCAAATGATCGATGTCGATACGATCGACGAAAATCGTCTTCTGCTGCTTGAGGATGGCCACTGCCTGAAGGATCATGCCCTGTCGGCATGCAACCGACCCGAGCTTCGGGCCAATGCGGCGATGATGGGTACTTCGCTTCATACGCTTGTGCAGATGGTCGACAACGGGCTTGGGCTGACCTTCATTCCTGCCATGGCGATCGAGGCCGGAATCCTTGAGGGAACAGGCGTCGATGCCAAGCCATTGCGGTCGGATCACGGCTTCCGCCGCATCGCGCTGATCTGGCGACGTTCGAGCCCACGCGAGAATGAGTTCCAGTTGCTCGCGGACAGCCTTCGCGAGATCGTGCGCGAACTCGTCCCCGCGAGCTCGACCAACTAAGAGCCCACCGCGGCACCAGAGGCCGATGCCGCGGCGGATCTAAGCCCTACCTACTTGGCCAGCTCTGGCTCGCGCGATGCCGCAGAGGCCTTGGCGTTCGATCCTGCCAGATCGAAACGGTCCGCGTTCATCACCTTGGTCCAAGCCTTGACGAAGTCCTTCGCGAACTTCGCTTCGCCGCCCTTCTCGGCATAGACTTCGCAGACCGCGCGAAGCTCCGCGTTCGATCCGAAGATCAGGTCCGCGCGGGTTGCCCGCCAGGCTTCGTGGCCGCCGGCGCGGTCGGTGGCGACATATTCCTCGTCACCCGATCCATCGACCGCCTTCCACACATTGGTCATGTCGAGCAGGTTGACGAAGAAGTCGTTCGTGAGCTGGCCCGAACGCTTGGTGAGGTGTCCGTGGCCGCGCTCTCCGTGATTGGCGCCGAGCACGCGAAGACCGCCGACCAGCACCACCATCTCGGGCACCGACAGGCCGAGCAGGCTGGCGCGGTCGAGCATCATCTCCTCGGTCTTCACCGCGAGCTTCTTCTTGCCGACATAGTTGCGGAACGCGTCCGCTTCCGGCTCCATCACGGCGAAGCTGTCGGCGTCGGTCTGCTCCGCGGTCGCGTCGCCGCGGCCGCCGGTAAATGGCACGTTAGTAGCGCCCGCCTTCTCGAGGCCCACCACGCCACCGAGCACGATCGCATCGGCAAGGCTCATCGAGCCGCGCAGCCCGTTCAGCGTGTCGATCACCTTGGCGAGCAGTTGCGGTTCGTTGACATCCCAGTCCTTCTGGGGCGCCAGCGCCACCCGCGCGCCATTCGCGCCGCCTCGGTGATCGGACTTGCGGTAGGTCGAAGCCGAGGCCCACGCCGCCTTGATGAGCTGGCTGACCGTCAGGCCGCTGGCCGCGATCTTGTCCTTGACCGCCTTGACGTCCGCATCGGAAGGCATCGTGCCGGCGGGGATCGGGTCCTGCCAGATCAGGTCTTCGGCCGGGACTTCCGGCCCGAGGTAACGGACCTTGGGCCCCATGTCGCGGTGGGTCAGCTTGAACCAGGCGCGCGCGAAGGCGTCCTTGAACGCCTCATGGTCGTTCCTGAACTTCTCGCTGATCGCGCGATATGCCGGGTCACGCTTGAGCTGCATGTCGGCGGTGGTCATCATCGTCGGGACCTTCAGGTTCGGATCCCAGGCCGCAGGGGCCATGTCCTCTTCCTTCTGGTCGATCGGCTGCCACTGGTTGGCACCAGCCGGGCTCTTCACCAGCTCATAATCATAGTCGAGCAGCAAGCGGAAATAGTTCTCCGTCCACTTGTTGGGTACGTTGGTCCAGGCGCCTTCGATGCCGCTGGTCACGGTATGCTCGCCAATCCCGCCATGGGCTTCGCCACTGACCCAGCCGAAGCCTTGCGCGGCGAGATCGCTGCCGGCCGGGGCTGCACCCAGGGTCGAAGGATCACCATTGCCGTGCGCCTTGCCGAACGTATGACCGCCCGCCGTCAGCGCCACGGTCTCTTCGTCGTTCATCGCCATGCGCGCGAAGGTTTCCTTCATGTCGCGCGCCATGCCGGCGTCGTCGTGCGGGTTGCCTTGCGGCCCTTCGGGATTGACGTAGATCAGGCCCATCTGGATCGCCGCGAGCGGGCCTTCGATCTGTTGAAAGCCGTGCTCGGGCGCGATGCGGGTCTGAACGCCCTGGTTGACCCATTTGTCTTCCGAACCCCAGTAGATGTCGCGCTCGGGTTCGAACACGTCGGCGCGGCCGCCGCCGAAGCCGAACACCGGCCCGCCCATGCTCTCAATCGCGACGTTGCCGGCGAGGATGAACAGGTCGGCCCAGCTGATGTTCTTCCCATACTTCTGCTTGATCGGCCACAGCAGTCGGCGGGCCTTGTCGAGGTTGCCGTTGTCGGGCCAGCTATCCAGCGGAGCGAAGCGCTGCTGCCCGCTGTTGGCGCCGCCGCGGCCGTCGGCCGTACGGTAGGTGCCCGCCGCGTGCCAGGCCATGCGGATGAAGAACGGGCCGTAATGGCCATAGTCCGCCGGCCACCAGGGCTGGCTATCGGTCATCAGTGCGGTGAGGTCGGCCTTGAGCCCGTTGTAATCGAGCGCGTTGAAGGCCTCCGCATAGTCGAAGTCTTCGCCGTGAGGATTGGTCGAACCGTTGGGGTTGAGGATCTCGGTCGCCAGCATTTCGGGCCACCAGTCCTTGTTGGTCCGGCCAAGCAGCGCTCGTACGCCACCGTCGTGAGGCACCGGGCAGCCGCCCACGTCACCAGTCTTCGCATCCATTTTCCTGCCTCCTGTCCAAATTTTGCGCCGACGCTAGGCCGCGAGTTGAACGGGCGGAAACGAGATAAGTTCGTCAGAGAAAGTTGGAAAATCGATCAGTGGCGACCGCACAGCGACATGCCGGGCGAAATGCTCAATCCATGTGCTTCAGGCCGATCCGAAGATAGTCATAGCCAGTGACCAGCGTCAGGGCCGCCGCAGCCCACAAGCTGGCCAATCCTACATTGTGAACCCACAGTTCGCCCGGGAATGCTCCGCCAAGGATCAATGCGCCGAGTGAGACCAGCTGGAAGGTGGTCTTCCATTTCGCAAGCGCACTGACCGGCATGCTGACGTTCAGCGGTGCCAGGAATTCGCGAAGACCCGATACGATGATCTCGCGTAGCAAGATGACGAGGGCCGGAATGATGTGCAGCCCGTGGATGATCGGCTCGCCTGACATTTTCCGGCTGGCGATCAGCATGACAATGACGGCCGCAACCATGATCTTGTCGGCAATCGGGTCGAGGAACTGGCCGAGCCGCGAAATCCGCCCCTGCGCGCGCGCCAGATAGCCGTCGAAATAATCGGTGATTCCAACGACGCAGTAGAGGACGAACGTGATCCCGTAATCGATGGGAGTCGGCCGCCACAGGAGGAACACCAGAATCGGCACCGCCAGGATACGCGACAGCGTCAGCAGGTTTGGCAGCGTCAGCATCAGCCAATTCGCTAGGGCAAACGCGACGAGTTGCACAGAGTCAAAAAACCGCCGCTTGCGGGCAGTAGCAATAGCGCTATCAGGGGGCGGAAGTACGATGCAGGACAGTGCACACCTATTACGAACCCGGCGCTTCCTGCCGATTTTCGTCACTCAGTTCCTGGGCGCCTTCAACGATAATCTGTTCCGCACTGCGATGGTGATGCTTGTGATCTACGGCATCTACCAGGACCCTGAACAGGAAGCGACATTCAGCGCCATTGCCGGCGGCCTGTTTATCCTGCCCTTCTTCCTGCTCTCCGCCCTCGCCGGACAGCTCGCGGACGAGCGCGACAAGGCGAAGATCGTGCGCATCGTCAAGACGGCCGAAATCCTGATCATGATCGTCGGTGCGGGCGGGTTGCTGCTGCACAATGTCCCGCTGCTTCTTGCGGCACTGTGCGCCATGGGCGTCCACTCAACCTTCTTCGGTCCGATCAAATACGCGATTCTTCCACAGCATCTCCAATCGGATGAGGTGCTGGGCGGTACCGGCCTGGTAGAGGCCGGAACCTATATCGGCATCCTCGCCGGGACGTTGCTTGGCGGCGTGCTCGTACTGCAGCGGCCGGACGGCAGCTTCCACGCCGAATTCGCAGCCGTCGCGGTTTTGGTCGTGGCGGCGATAGGCCGGGTTTCCGGCCATTTCGTGCCCGCCGCCCCGCCGGCTCCGGATGCACCGCCGTTCCATTTCGACTGGCACATCATCCGCGCATCTCGAACGCTGGTCAGCAACACGCTGCACATTCCCCGGCTGTTCCTGGCAATCATCGCGATCAGCTTTTTCTGGGCCATGGGCGCGGTCCTCGCCGCGCAGTTCCCGCCTCTGGTCAAGAATGCCTTGGGTGCTGACCAGACGGTGGCAACGCTCTTCCTCGCCACCTTCTCGGTTGGGGTCGCAATCGGGTCGGTCGCGGTCAACCGCTTGCTGGGCGGGCAGGTATCCGCACGCTATTCACCCATTTCCGCCCTGCTGATGGGCCTGTTCGTCCTTGACCTTTATCGACGGGTCAAGGGATGGCCCGCACCTGAAGCCGAGCTTCGGGATCTCCATGCCTTCCTCGCCATGCCCAATAGCTGGATGATCGTCGTCGATTTGCTGGGTGTGGCGGTGGCGGGCGGAATGTTCGTCGTGCCGCTCTACGCTTTCCTCACGACCACCGTGCCCAAATCGGAAACCGCACGGACGATCGCGGCCAACAACATCGTCAATTCCGGTCTGATGGTCGCGGCAACGCTGATTTTGACCGCCGCCGTGCAATTGGGGGTAACCGTGGCCGATAGCTTGCTGATCGTTGCGGGAGCGACCGTGATCTCGGCCTGGCTGGGCTGGAAACTTCATCTCGCCTGCGATTGAACGCCGGCGTCGGCCCCTAGGCCAGGAAAATGGTCGTAAACAGAAACCCGCAGGCGAAGGTCATCGCGAACAATTTGGCATCGCTTAGCAGCGTAGACGGAATTTCGTCCGCTACAGCAGCGGTCGCACCGCCCAATTGTCGGACCCGCAAGACACGTTGAAGGCGATCATTAGCTTGCATTGAAGACTTCTTAACGTGATTTTTACCACGTCTTCAACGCCTCTAAATCGCGCTGCGATCCACGCGTCCCACGACGGGACATTGGCCTTCTTAGCTGGCGGCTTTTCGGTAGATGGGCGGAGCCGCTGAGGGCCCGCTCTTGCGCGAACGCAGTAGAGCCGTTGCCTGATCGCCGCTCATTGGTTTGCCGAAATACCAACCCTGCCCGACCGCGCAGCCGATTCCGGCGACCGCGGCGTGCGTGGCGGCATCCTCGATGCCCTCGACCGTGACTGGAACGCCAATGCCGTCGGCCAGCGTTGCGACCGCGCGAATGATCGCGGAACTTTCCGGATCCTTGGTCAGCGTCGAAACGAAGCTCCGATCGATCTTGATCACGTCGAACGGCAGCGAGCGAAGGTGCGCCAGCGACGAGAAGCCGGTGCCGAAATCATCTAGCGCCAGCCTGATACCCTGGTTCTTCAGGCTGGTGACGATCGTTCGTGCCAGATCGATGTCGGCGAACAGCGAACTTTCGGTGATTTCAACCACTAGCCGTTCCGCCGGAAATCCCGCTTCGGCCAGCAGACGAACAATGCGCTGGGCCAGCCAGCTATCGCTCAGCTGCATCGGGGAAATGTTGACGGACAGCTTGATCGTCGGGTCCCACGTGGCTGCTTCGGTCATTGCCGCGAGCATGATCTGCTCCGACAGCCGTCCGATCAGGCCATGCTCTTCCGCCACCGGAATGAAACGATCCGGCCCGATCATACCACTGAGCGGGTGATCCCAGCGCGCCAACACTTCGAACCCGACGATTTCGCCTGTCAGCAGTTCGACCTGCGGCTCGTAGTGAGGAAGGAATTGGCCGTGGTCCAGGCCGTAGCGGATGCCCTGCTCGATCTCGCTATGGACGAGCAGCTCACGTTCCATCCCTTCATCGAACCAGATTGGGCGAGCCGAACGGGTCGAGCTGGCACGGGTGAGTGCGATGTCGGCCCGCCGAAGCAGGTCTGGAATCTGGGCATCGGACGGTTCAGCGGCAGCGATGCCGAGGAACGCTCCGATCTGCACCAGCTTGCCTTCGATTTCCATCGGCCGGGTCACCGCCGCCAGCAGCTCCTCGGCGAGAATCCAGGCGTTCGCCACCTTCGCTCGGGGTGCGGCAAGGGCGATCGCGAACTCGTCGCCGGCCAGTCGCGCCACCAGGTTCCCGGGTCCGGCGGTCTGCTCCATTGCCGAAGCAATCATGCGCAGGACCTGGTCCCCGATGTCATAGCCGTGACGATCGTTGATCGCCTTGAACCGGTTCAGTTGCATCGAGAGGATGACAAGCTGCTCTCCCTCGGCCGCCGCGGTTTGCCGCAGATCCTCGCCCTTGTCGGCGAAGCCCTTGCGATTGAGCAATCCGGTCATGCCGTCCGTCGATGCAATAAGAGCCGCGCGGGCTTCACCCTCCTTGCGCATTTCGGTTTCGTGCTGGAGGTCGACGTAGCGCCGCCAGCCGAACAGGATCAGCGCAACGTTCAAGGTCAGCGCGATCAATGCGACCTTGAGGCCCGGACCGAGACCGGTCTCCGCCTTCGTCACTCGCGCGAAGAATTCACTTCCGTTCCAGATCAGCAGGAAGACCGCGGCAATTAGGATAGACAGAAGCAGCACGTCCCGCCGTGCATTGGCGAGCGAGCGATTAAAGTCCCGCAACGCGGACTTACTTGACGAAATACTGGTCACGATCCGCAGGTTTAACTGCGATTAATTAATATTTTCCTCAGCTATGGAGGTATCGAGCCAGAGCCACCAAGCATTGAGTTCATCAGTCCCGCGGGCTGATTGGACCACCTGCCCTGGCCTTGCTCGGAGCATTGAATTCGTCAGTCCCCCGGACTGATTGGAATTCGCCCCTCGCTTCACTCGTGATCGCTGTCCTCGGCAATCCCCCAGATTGCCTGTGGGCCCTTGCCTCGCTTCGCTCGGAGCATTGAATTCGTCAGTCCCCCGGACTGACTGGAATTCAATGCTGGTGCGGACGGCGGGACTTGAACCCGCACGCCCAATGGGCAGAAGATTTTAAGTCTCCAGCGTCTACCATTCCGCCACGTCCGCTTGTGACCCGTATGTGCCCCCGGACTTTCGGGATGGCAATCAGTCGGCAGATTCCCCGTTCAGGTTCAGCCGTTCGCGCATTTCCTTGCCGGGCTTGAAATAAGGCACCCGTTTGGCGTCCACGTCGACCGCCTCGCCAGTCCGCGGATTGCGGCCCGTGCGGGCATCGCGCTGACGGGTCGAAAAGGCGCCAAACCCGCGCAGCTCGACACGGCCGCCCTTGGACAGTTGATCGGTAATGGAATCAAAAATCGCCGACACCACATTTTCGACCTCGCGTTGGCTAAGGTCTGGAAAGTCGTTGCACAGCTTTTGCACCAGCTCGGAACGGATCATCGAGTTCCCCGCAAGAATCTAGAAATTTGGCGCCAGCTCCCCCCGGCGTTGGGGCATTGCGTATCAGCACGTTACGGAAAGGAAAAGGGCGCAGATGCATTGCTGCATCCACGCCCCTCCATTTCGTATCGTGGCGGGACAAAATGTCACACCATCAAAGGTTTACCTAGGTTTACTTCTTCTTCGAAGTAGCCTCGGCCTTTTCCTTCAGCGCGGCGCCAAGGATGTCGCCCAGCGAAGCACCGCTGTCCGACGAACCATATTGCGCAACTGCCTGCTTTTCTTCGGCAATCTGAAGCGCCTTGATCGAGAAGTTCGGCTTCTTCGAACGGTCGAAACCGGTGACGAGAGCGTCGAACTTCTGGCCGACCTGGAAGCGTTCCGGACGCTGCTCGTCGCGGTCGCGGCCGAGGTCGGTGCGCTTGATGAAGCCGGTCGCTCCGCCTTCGGCCACCTGAACATCGAGGCCGCCGTCCTTAACTTCGAGGACTTCGACGGTGACGGTTTCACCCTTGTTGACGCCGCCCGAGCCCGAAGCGACCACGCCGCCACGCTCAAGCTGCTTCATGCCAAGGCTGATGCGCTCCTTCTCGACATCGACGTCGAGCACGACGGCACTGACAGTCTCGCCCTTGCGGTGAAGCGCCAGCGCTTCCTCGCCCGACACGCCCCACGCGATGTCCGACATGTGAACCATGCCGTCGACGTCGCCGGGAAGGCCGATGAACAGGCCGAACTCGGTGGAGTTCTTGACTTCGCCCTCGACGGTCGCGCCGACCGGGAACTTCTCCGCGAAGTCGGTCCACGGGTTCGACTGGGCCTGCTTGAGGCCGAGCGAAATGCGGCGCTTCTCTTCGTCGACTTCCAGGACCTTGACGTCGACTTCCTGCGAAGTGCTGACGATCTTGCCCGGATGGACGTTCTTCTTGGTCCAGCTCATCTCGCTGACGTGGACCAGGCCTTCGATGCCCGGCTCCAGCTCGACGAACGCGCCATATTCGGTGATGTTGGTCACGCGGCCCTTGAACACGCCTTCCAGCGGATACTTGGCGGCGGCGCCTTCCCACGGATCGGACTCAAGCTGCTTCATGCCGAGGCTGATGCGCTGGGTGTCGCGATTGATGCGGATGATCTGCACCTTGACGGTATCGCCGATGGCGATGACTTCGCTCGGGTGCTGGACGCGCTTGTAGCTGATGTCGGTGACGTGCAGCAGGCCGTCGATGCCGCCCAGGTCGACGAACGCACCATAGTCGGTGATGTTCTTGACGACACCGTCGATCACCTGACCTTCGGCCAGCGACTGGATCAGGCCCGAACGCTGCTCGGCGCGGGTTTCCTCGAGGATGGCGCGGCGCGACACGACGATGTTGCCGCGGCGGCGGTCCATCTTCAGGATCTGGAACGGCTGCGGCAGGTCCATCAGCGGCTGCACATCGCGAACCGGACGGATGTCCACCTGGCTGCCCGGCAGGAACGCCACTGCGCCGCCGAGGTCGACGGTGAAGCCGCCCTTGACGCGGCCGAAGATGACGCCGTCGACACGGTTGCCGGCTTCGAATTCCTTCTCGAGCTTGTCCCAAGCAGCTTCGCGGCGCGCGCGATCGCGGCTCAGCATGGCTTCGCCCTGCGCATTCTCGACGCGGTCGACGAAGACTTCGACTTCGTCACCGACCTTCAGCTCGGCCTTCTGACCCGGCGCGGCGAATTCGCGCAGCGGGACGCGGCCTTCGCTCTTCAGTCCGACGTCGATGACGGCGAGGTCGTTTTCGATTGCGGTGATGGTGCCCTTGACGACGCGGCCTTCAAAGGCCTCGTTTTCGCCGCCCAGGCTTTCGTTGAGAAGCGCCGCGAAATCGTCGCGGCTCGGAAATGCCGTGCTGGCCATAAAATGAGTGTACTTTCGAACTTCAGATTTTCATGCCGCCGCCGGCCACCGTGGCCGGACTACCTTAAAGCGGACCTGGAAACCCAATATGCCGCCCCTCCGGCCCCATGCCGAAGGCGCATCCTGAAGGTTGCGGCCTGCGAATGCCCTTACATGCAAAACGGCGCGTGAGAGCCGGAAGGCTTCCCTCCGTACCCTACGCGCTCGCCTCAAATGACGGGCATCCGCGGGATCCACCACCCGCCGGACGGGGCGCGCATAGCCGAAAGGGTTTAGAGGGGCAAGGTAAGCACCGCTGGAGCAGTGCGATTAACGGTTTGTCTCGTTTTGGAACGGATTTGAATCTTAATTCTTGTTATCTTTAGTTAATTATCGAAAGTTAATGCCGACTTAACTTTGCCCCGAGTCGTTCGGGGCCTGTATCGGGGGCTTGGACATCATGGCTAAGAATACTGCCGCTGGCGGGCGCCAAAGATGTGCCTGTGCTCCCCTGACCTTCATGCATTTCGACGTTGCAACGGCGACCGGGACTGCCTGGATCGAGGAGTATTGAAATGGCCGATATGACCTTCACCATCAACGATCAGTCGACGGGCGGCGGGACGCCCGTGGTCCAGGTTAACATCCGTGAAAACGCCGACGGAACCGTGACCATCACGCTAACTCAGCTCCTTGGAGCAATGAACTATCTCGGCGACCTGCGCGGCTTCTTCATGGATCTGGCCAATGAGGGTCTTCTCGGAACTCTGAGTGTCTCCGGCTCGAAGATGACGCTCGCCAACGGCTCGGTCGTATCGACAACCTCGGCCTGGACAAGCGGCAACGACACGGTGTCCACTGCCGGTAGCAACAGCAACAACATGAACGGCATGCTTGGAAGCGACAAAGGCTTCGATTTCGGAATTGAAATCGGAAGCGAAGGTGTCGGCGCCAAAGGCGATGACGTTCGCGCTTACGAGTTCACCCTGGACAGCAACGCCGCCCCACTGACTCTTGCAGACTTTGCCAACGTCAATTTCGGTGTCCGCATCACGTCGGTCGGCCTCGACACCAATGGCGACGGCATCATCGACACGACACGTAATGGTTCTGTGAAGATGTTGGAACAGGGCGCAGCAACCACGGGGCCAAATGCGACTGTTTACGTCGACGACGACACCTTCCCCAATGGCGGTGCCGGCGGCACCGGCGACAACGATGACGCCCTCAATACGACGGGCATCCTGTCGCACACTTATTCAATCGGGACGGTCAAGCTTACCGGCGTCGATCTTCCATCGGATCCAACCCTGTCGGTTGTCACCCTGACACCGACGCTCATCATCATTGCGCAGAACGGGACGAACGTCCTCAAGATCGAGATCACCGATCCCGCCACCGGCGCGTATAAGGTTACGCAGTTGGCGCCGTGGCTCCATCCGCCCGGTGGTGACGAAAACGACATTGTCGTCACGGTTGGGTACGATGCCGTCAGCAGCGACGGCGATACCGCGTCTGGCGTGCTGACGATCAACGTCGACGACGACTCTGTCCTGCTCCTTGGTACGAGCGACCTTGCGGGTGCGGTCACCGAAGACGGCACGCTCGTGTCGACTGGCCATATTGATTTCAAGGCGGCCGATGGAGCGACGGCAGATACCGATGAGTCGCAAACCACGCTTTCCTATACGCCCGACGGCGGGGCCCCCTCGGCGCTACCGGCGAGCCTGGACGCTGCTGCGATCGAGGCCGCCTTTGCTATCACGAACGCGGCAACCGGGACGTGGTCGTACGATGCCTCCGCGCTAGACCTGGATGCGCTCGGCTCGGGCGATGTAATCACGCTTACTTACAAGGTTGTCGTGACCGACGCGGATGGCGATTCCGCTACTGAAACTGTCACCATCACCATCACCGGCACCAATGATGCGCCGGTGATC
>NZ_JAMGBA010000004.1 GCF_023516455.1 Sphingomonas caseinilytica
GACGAGGGCGCCAGTGACCTGGCCGGCGCGGCGACCGAGAACGCGGTCGATGACGTGACCCCGGCCCAGGACACGCCGGCCACCGGCCAGATTGTCTTTAGCGACGTCGATGCCGGCGACACGCCGGACGCCAGCGTCTCGACCGCCGCGGCCGATGTCGGCCTCGTCTATACCCCCGACGGCGGAGCCCCCTCGGCGCTGCCGGTGGGCCTCGACGCCGACGCCATCCGCGAAGCCTTCTCGATCACCACCGCCGGCGCCTGGACCTATGATCCCTCAGGCCTCGACCTCGAAGCGCTCGGGTCGGGCGACACCATCGAGCTCACCTACTCCGTCGTCGTCACCGACGATGAGGGCCTCACCGACACTGTCGACGTGGTCATCACCATCACCGGCACCAACGATGCGCCGGTGGCGGTCGCCGATACCAATGCTACCGATCCGGTGGTCGAGGCCGGCGTGATCGCCGGCGATGCTCTGGCGGCCGGCAATGTGCTGACCAACGATACCGACGTCGATACCGGCGCGACCAAGCTGGTGAGCGCGGTCAACGGCTTGGGCACCAACGTCGGCGCGGCGGTCGGCGGCACCTATGGCTCGGTGACCATCAACGCAGACGGCAGCTACAGCTACTCGCTCAACAACGCCGATGCCGACACCAACGCCCTCTACCAGGGCCAGGTCGTCCAGGACCAGTTCACCTACACCATGGTCGACGATTTCGGCGCAACCAGCACCACCACCCTGACCATCACCATCACCGGCACCAACGATGCGCCGACGGTTACTGCGCTAACAGGCAGCGTGGGAGAAGATGGACCAACGTTCAGCCAAAACTTGCTGTCTGGCGCTGCCGACGTCGATGCCGGTACGACGCTAAACGTTGTGAATGCCGATACCAGCGTGACCACGTCGGACGGTCGGACCTTGACCCTTGGCACCCACTATACGGTGTCCGGCTCGACGTTCGCGCTAACCTCTGCCGGGTTCGCGCTATTCAACAGCATGCCCGCCGGCGACACCGACACCTTGGTGTTCCATTTTGGCGTGAGCGACAGCATCACGACCACGCCCAACACATTGACTGTCACCGTCAACGGAGCCGCCGAGGCGGCGCCAACGCCGGTAGCAAACGATGACGTTCTCTACATCTCGAGCGGCACAAATCCGACGACATTCTCGCTGTCGTCATTCCTTGGAAATGATGTCCTCAATGGCGCGACGTTCTCGATCGCTGCGGGGCAATCCGCAACTTACGACGCAACCACGCAGACAATCACACTCAGCAGCGCAAATCCGGCCCCCTTCACCTACACACTGACAAATGCAGGAGGCACAGATACGGCAACAGTGACCATCAATGTTGTACAGGTCACTGGAGGCGCAGACCCCATCAACCTGTCCGCCGACACCTACGCGGCCTCCTACTTCGATCTGAAGAACGGCGCTGACAGCTTCACGGGAAGCATCGTCATCATTGGCGCTGGCGGAGATGACAGGGTCTTTGGCGGTGCGGCCGATGACAAGCTCGATACGAAGGGCGGCAATAACGTCATGACCGGTGATGCTGGGAGCGATGACTTCATTTTGACTAACTGGTCTGGGATGACGAACCACGTAACGGATTTCGAAGCCGGCACGTCGTCCACTACCGTCGACCAGCTTCACATCGACGTTGGTAGCTTGGCAAATGAGTTCAGCGTTGGAAACAACAATACGACCATCGATGCAGGCGAGCTTTTCATCAACAGCACGACCTCCTTTGCAAACACGGCGGCTGTGCAAGCCTATATCGACTCTCAGGCGGTGAGCCAGGGAGCGATGTTTGTCGTGTACAATGCTGCTCTGGGCCATGCAGCCGTTTATTATGACGCGAACCCAAGCGTGGCAGGTGGCGCAGTTCTGGTGACGGAGCTGGATAACATCTCGCTCGCCGGCCTGGGTAATGTGAACAGCGGTGACTTCCTTTTCATCTAGATTGGCCGCTGCATTTACTGGCATGAAAAAAAGGCCTCCCGGACGGATGTTCGGGGGGCCCTTCCTATTCCGAGGCTAGTTCGCCGTTTCCTGCCCGGCCGATGCCGCAGCATATCGCGGATAGGTCGGGATAGCGGCAAAGCCGTAGTAGATGGCCCGGGCGGCTTCCGCGATGGCGCGGGGCCGGGCGGTGCCACCGCGGGCGAAGAAAGCTACTGCGATCTTCCTGCCATCGGGCATCCGGATATAGCCGACGTCGCTGGTCAGCCCGTTCAACGTGCCCGTCTTGTTCTCGACCCGGACGCTCGTCGGCAAGAGGCCGCGGATGCGGTTCTTGCCCGTCATGCAGCGGCCCATCAGGTTTAGCAGATAGGCGTGGCTGGTTGGCTTCAGCACATTGCCGGTTTCAAGCTTCTTCAACAGCTCGATCATCGCCATCGGTGTGCTGGAATCCCGCACATCCCATAGGTCGCGGCGCGCGCTCAACAGCTCGGCAATGGTCCGGTCGACCCGAATGCCCTTGTTGAGGCCGTGGAACTTCAGCCAGCCATGGATTTCGTCCGGCCCGCCGAGATTTCGGATCAGCCGATCGGTCGCGATATTGTCGCTGTGGATCAGCATGGCCTGGATCAGGTCGCCGGCCGTTTGGCTTCCAATCCTGTCGTCCAGTGATCGCCGGCCAAAATCGACCTGCGAAAGATAGGCGGCCGCGACCGCGATCTTGACCGTGCTGGCCATTGGAAAGGCGGCTTCGCAATTGACGCAGATGCTGGAATTGGAGCCCAGGTCGTAGGCGGCAAAGCCAAGTTCGGTCGGCTGCGCGCTGGCGAGTGCCGCGAGCTGCTGCTCAAGCGGAACCAGCTCGGGTTTCGAAGCTGCGACCGCGGGCTGGGCAGCGAAGAAGGCTCCAGCGACAAGGAATGCGAACAGTTTCATGACCTTGACCACCGGTCTCCTAAGATCCTGCCCCTGTTCATCCTAGCTCCTCGAATGGTTGACAAATGGTTAATAGACGAAAGCTTGCCCAATTGCGACAGAAGGAAGGCTAGCCACCCGGCAGCACTCCACTTACAAGCTGCGCCATGACGGTCGTCGCCGCATATCTGTATCGAGACGGACACCGGGTGCGCGAGGTGTCGATCGACGAGAGAATCGACTGCCGCGACGACA
The DNA here is from genome assembly GCF_023516455.1 of Sphingomonas caseinilytica. Lineage (GTDB taxonomy): Bacteria > Pseudomonadota > Alphaproteobacteria > Sphingomonadales > Sphingomonadaceae > Sphingomicrobium > Sphingomicrobium caseinilyticum. The sequence goes on from NZ_JAMGBA010000004.1 coordinate 3,148, forward strand.
AGAGCGAGTTTGTCTGGATCGGCATCGCCGACCCGACCGAAGAGGAAATGCATTCGCTCGCCAATAATTACGAGCTTCACCCTTTGGCGGTCGAAGATGCGCTCAAGGCGAACCAGCTTCCCAAGATCGACGTCTATGACGACCAGCTGTTCATCGTCGCCCGAACCGCCCACCTGATGGACGACCATATCGACTATGGCGAAACCGCCATCTTTGTCGGCCACAGCCACATCATCAGCGTCCGGCATGGGTCAACCCGTGCGCATACCGCGCTCCGCGAACAGCTTGAGAAGTCGCCGCGCCTTCTCATGCATGGCGTGGACTATCTGCTCCACGCGATCCTCGACTATATCGTCGATGGCTACCTCCCCCTGATCGAGGACCTTGAGGAAGAAGTTCTCGAAATGGAAACGAAGGCGGTCGACAGCTTCCTGGGACGGGGGGAAGTCAATCGCATCTTCACCGTCCGCCGCGAACTGATCCGCTTCCAGCGCGTCCTCGGCCCGATGGGCGAAGTCGCCCAGAAGCTGGCGCGGCAGGACCTGCCCTGCATCGATACCGAAGCCCGCCACTATTTCCGCGACGTTCAGGACCACGTCCGGCGCGTGCAAACGAGGGTGGATGGCCTTCGCGAAGTGCTGACCAGCGTGTTCGAATTGAGCTCGCTGCTCGAACAGCAGCGGCAGGGGACGATTACCAAGCAGCTCGCCGCATGGGCCGCTATCCTCGCCGTGCCGACCGCAATCGCCGGTATTTACGGAATGAATTTCGATAATATGCCGGAGCTTCACGCTCGATACGGCTATTTCATCGTCGTCGCGGTTATCTTGCTGATCTGCGCCCTGCTCTACCGGCGCTTCCGCAAGCTCGGCTGGCTTTAGGCCAGCGCCGCGATCTTCCGTTCGACCAGCTCGATCGCCGCGGCGATCGCCTCGTCGATTTCCATGTCGCTGGTGTCGAGCAGGTCCGCATCCGCCGCCTGTACCAAGGGAGCGGCATCTCGATGGGTGTCGCGATCGTCGCGTGCGCGGATATCGATCAGCACATCTTCGAGATGCGCCGGCATGCCGCGCGCCAGCAGTTCCGCAGCGCGCCGGCGGGCGCGAACTTCCGGAGAAGCAGTGACGAACAGCTTGGCCGTGGCGTTCGGGGCCACCACAGTCCCAATATCACGCCCGTCCAGTACCGCGCCTGGCGCCTGCGACGCAAAATTGCGCTGGCGCTCGAGCAGGGCGGCCCTCACCCCCGCATAGGTCGAAATCCGGCTGGCGATCGATCCGACGACTTCACTGCGTAGTTCAGGGTCGGTCGGGTCGATCTGCGCGACGCCTTCGCAAGCGCGTACGGCCTCAAACTCGCTGGCCGGATCGCCGCCGAAGCGGAACATCGTCAGCGCAACCGAGCGGTAGAGCATGCCCGTGTCCATGTGCGGCAGGCCGAAATGCTTCGCCAACGCCCTCGCAATCGTCCCCTTTCCGCTGGCTGCGGGGCCGTCGACGGCGATCAGGATGGGTTGGCTGGCGGAAGGCATGCAGCGGCGCTTTGACAGGGGCTTTGCGCTATGGCAAGGCGCCCGCCAACTGCGGCCGGGCCAATTCCGCCCGCCACCTTTCATGGAGACATGACCCAATGGTCAAACCCGAATGGGGCACCAAGCGCACTTGCCCCAAATGCTCGACCCGCTTCTACGACCTGACCAAGGATGAGCCGGTCACCTGCATCAACTGCGGCAATGCCTGGCTGCCCGAGCCAGTCCTGAAGTCGAAGCAGCCGCTTCCGTTCGAAGCTGTTCAGCCTGAGCAGGCCGTCAAGCAGGATGACGATCTGGCTGCCGAAGAATTGGTGCCCGACGAAGACGAAGAACCCAGCGCCGACGAGGAAGTCGATCTGGCGACCGGCGACGAGGATCTCGGCGTTGCTACCGGCGACGAGGACGAAGAAGGCTAAGAAAGATCGCGGAAGGGAAAATTTCCCGTTGGCAGACGGGAATGCTTCCCTTAAGGCGCGACGAATTGGACGGGGCCGTAGCTCAGCTGGGAGAGCGTCGCAATGGCATTGCGAAGGTCAGGGGTTCGATCCCCCTCGGCTCCACCATCCGTCCAAATCTAGAGTTCCGCCGAACGAAAAACGGGCCGCGAAAGCGGCCCGTTTCCGTTTGTGATTAAGGCTGCTTGCGGCTGATCAGCCTGCCTTGCGGCAAGCTCCTCCGTCCGGCCAGCCGGTCCAACCCGCTCCCTTGACGAAACGGCCGGGCTTGGCGCCGGTCGGTGTGCCGTCTTTCAGGACCTGCACACCGTTGACGAACACGTCGCGGACACCAGTCGCATACTGCCTCGGCTTTTCGAAGGTCGAATGGTCGCTGATCGTCTTCGGATCGAACAGCACGACGTCGGCGACCAGTCCGGGCTTCAACTGGCCGCGGTCGCGCAGGCCGAGATTGCCTGCGGGCAATGAAGTCAGGCGGCGAATGGCGTCCTGCAGCGGCACGACCTTTTCGTCGCGGACATATTTGCCGAGGAAGCGGGCGAAATTGCCATAAGCGCGTGGGTGGGTGCTGCTCTTCAGGAATACGCCCTCCGGCGCCGATGCCTCGGCATCCGATCCGAAGCTGACCCAGGGGATCGCGGCCTGACGGCGCACATTGTCCTCGTTCATCAGGAAGTAGATCGCACCCGACCGGCCCTTGTCCGCAAGCACCAGGTCGATGACGGCTTGCTCGGCGCTGACGCCGCGTTCCTTCGCGACCTGGGCGACCGTCTTGCCCATCAGGGGCTTCAGCGACGGTTCCGTCATGCTGGCGATAAGGACGCCGTCCGGACCCGCGTGATTATAGAGGTTTTCCCAGTTGCTGCCGGGCTTCACCATTTCCTGCTTGATGCGCTCGACCGTTGCCGGGTCCCTCAGCCGCTTCAGCATGGCTTCGGTACCGCCGTCCTGCACCCAGGGCGGCATGGAAGCGGCAAGGCCGGTGCCGCCGGCCGTGTAGGTGTACATGTCGGCGCTGATCTTGAGGCCCTGGGCACGCGCGGCCTCGACCTTGGCGATCGCCGCGTCGATCTTGTCCCAGTTGGCGCGGCCCACCTGCTTCAGGTGGTAGATCTCCGCAGGCGCTCCCGAACGCCGCGAGATCTCGATCAGCTCGTCGATGCTCTCAAGGAGGCGGTCGCCTTCCGATCGCATGTGGCTGATGTAGCTTCCGCCGCATTGCGCGGCTTCGGTGGTCAGCGCGACCAGCTCATCCGTCTCGGCAAAGGCGGCGGGCGGGTAGATGAGCGATGTGCCGACGCCTAGTGCGCCCTCTTCCATCGCCTGGCGGACCAGAGCCCGCATCCGCGTCAGCTGCTCCGGCGTCGGATCGACGTCGGCATCGCCCAGCTCATGCTGGCGGACGGTTGTGGCCCCGACATAGGAGGCGACGTTCATCGACGTCCCGCGCTTCTCGACCAGGCTCAGATATTCGCCAAGCGTCGTCCACTCGATCGGAAACTTGAAGTCGCCCTGCTGGTCGACCGCTTCCTTCTTCATCCGGTCGTTGAGCGGGCCCATCGACCAGCCCTCGCCCATCACTTCTAACGTGACGCCCTGGCGAAGGTCGCTCTGCCCAAGTCCATCGACGAGCAGGGATTCCGTCGCCCAGCTGAGCATGTTGATGAAGCCTGGCGCGACGGCGAGGCCCTTGGCGTCGACGGTATTCGTGGCCGTCGCGGCGCGAGACGGCCCCGCGTAGACGATCTTGTCGCCCTTGATGCCGATGTCGCCGGCATAGGGCTCCCCGCCGCTGCCATCATAGATGATGCCGTTGCGGATCAGCAGGTCATAGCTGGGCGTTTCCGCGCCTTGCGCCGAGCCTGTCGTTAAAAGGGCGGCTGCCAACGCGGCCGATGCAACACCTGTACGCCACGCCATGGCAGCCTCCCCTATATTTGACCGGATCAGCGAGCAGCCGATGCGACCGGAGTGAAATTCAGATCCTGATAGTCGAAGCTGAAGTCCGCCGTGGGCGAGACCGCCTTCATCGTGATCTTGTCGACCTTGCCTTCCGCGTCGAGACCGAAGGTAACATAGGCCGGCTCGATACCCTTATCCTCGAAGCGAGCGATGAAGGTGTCATACTGGTAATGTTCCAGCGGCCCGCTCATCCGCGGCGTTTCGTCGAAGTTGATGCCGAGGCCCGACTTGCCCTGCGAAACCGTGATCTTGCCGTACCAGGGGTCCTTGTACTGACCGGCATAACGGTCGAGCGATAGCGACGGCCCGATCTTGGCGGGCGTGGAAGCCTTGGCTTCCACCGCGGTCTTGGCATTGTTCAACATCGTGCTGAGCAGGGTCTTGTACTTCGCCGGCCAATCGACGAACGGCCGGCCAAGGTAATGATCAAGCAGCTCGTTGGTGAGGCCGCGACGGACCGCGCCTTCCTCGGCATTCATCGTGATCGCGAAGCCGACATTCTTTTCGGGGATCAGCACGACCATGGTGATGAAGCCGAACACGCCGCCCGAGTGGGAAATGATCTTGGCGCCGCCATATTCGGAAACTTCCCAGCCCAAGGCATAGGCGCGGAACATCGGCTTGTTGGCTTCGAAGCCCGGAGGCTGGTTGCCGATGGGCTCGATCGTCTCCGGGTTCCACATGGCCGCCGAAGATGCCTCGCTGAACAGGCGGCCGCCATTTTCCGTCTTGCCGCGCGACAGCTGGATCTTGAGCCACTTGGCGAGATCGTTCGCGCTCATCGCCAGCAGGCCCGCCGGGGTCGATGCGGCGCCCAGCTGATCGGTTTCGTCGAGCAGCTGCTGCGGCGCCAGGCCGCGGACCGGACCGCCGATACGGCCGTGCGGATAAGCGCGATTGACGGTGCCGAGACGGCTTGGCTCGTCGCTGGTCGCGGTCAGCAGGCCGGCCGGCTTGTAGACATTATCGCGGAGATAGCTTTCGTAGGTCTGGCCGCTGACGGCTTCAATGAGGGCGCCTGCGACTGTGTAAAGGATGTTGTCGTAGGCGTAGCCGCTGCGGAAGCTGGTGGCCGGCTTGATGTGCTTCAGGCCTTCCAGCATCTGCGCGCGGGTGCGCTTGCTGCGCGGGACGAACATCAGGTCGCCCGCACCGAGGCCGAGGCCGCTGCGATGCGTAAGCAGGTCGCGCACTGTCATCTCGCGGGTGACCCAGCTGTCATACATCTGGAAGCCAGGCAGGCGGTCGACGATCTTGTCGTTCCAACCCAGCTTTCCGGCATCCACCAGCGTTGCGAGGGCCGCAACCGTCACGGCCTTGCCGGTCGATCCGGTCATGAAGATGGTGTCGGCATCGACCGGAACGTTGGTACCGATCTTGCGAACGCCATAACCCTTGGCCAGCACCGTTTCGCCATTCTCGACGATGGCGATCGCCATGCCCGGCGTTTCCGAAGCCACGCGAAGCGATTCCACGCGCTGGTCGAAATTGGCGGGCGGCGCCGCGAGCGACGGGCAAGATGCAGCGAGCGCGATCAGCGCGACCGAATGGCGAAGTTTCATTGTGCCTCCACGGATGTCTTTTGGTTTTTCCACAGCCGCCAGACGCCAAAGGTCATGAGCGGCAGGACGAATACGGCGAGCAGGATGTAGGCGAGCGCGCGATAGCCGGTGGCGATCAGCGCAACGAGGCCGAAGCGGTCGGCGAGGAACATGCAGAAAATGAGCAGCGCCAACGCGATGACAAGACGCGCGCGATGGCTGAGCTCGCTGCCGCGCCGGATGCGCACGGCCTTGGCGATGCGTTCGTTGATCGCATGGACCGAGCTGGCGCCGCTTTCGAGCAGGGCCGAGAAGATCATCAGCTGGAAGAGCAGATGGAACAGCGGCATTTCCAGCCGCTGCAGCATGAAGTCCGACGGCAAGGTCGCCGACGCAATGTCGGGCAGGAACGCGACCATGCAGATGAAGAACAGCGCGCCAGGAAGCATCGCCAATGGGCCCGAGAGCAAGCCTGCGATGACCGCGTCCCGATTGCTCGTTAGGTGCCTCATCACCGGCAGGATCACGACAGCGCCGATGAGGTTGTAGCCGGCATAGACCGTGCCGCCCGCCGCCCAGCTGCCGCCAATGCTGCCGTTCGCGAAGGCGGCCTGTATTTCATTTCCGAAACGGCTGAAGCCGAGGACGACGAACAGCGCATAGACCGCATAGAGCAGGTAGGAGACGTAGGCGAACATGCGCTCCACGGAGGCGTTGCCGAAGGTCACGATACCGATGATCGAAAGCCCGAGTGCGATCGTGCCCCATATTTCATTTAGGCCGAAGACCGCCGTCCCGATCGCCCCCGCGGCTGCGCCGTAAACGGCCAGGATCAGGACGATGAAAAGGATGTAGGCGCCTTCGAACAGCATCCAGCCGGGGCCGAGAAGCTGCTTGAAGAAGGTCACATAATCGCGGGCGCCGAACTGGCGGGCGAAGAGGAAGGTGACGACACAGCAAAGGCTGAAGAGCATCATCGACAATGTCATTGCCGCGACGCCGCCCCATGCGCCGCTCGGCAGGAAGAATTCCGCCAGCTCTCGTCCGGTTGCGTAGCCGCCGCCGATCACCACCGCCTTGAAGGCGAAGCCGGGCAGCAGATAGCGTTGAAACCGGGACGGACCGTTTGGCTGCGATACGTCCATTTGCTTAGCCCTGACAGCGGTCGAGTAGCTGGTCAAACGCCGGTCCGCCGCGAAGCGGATCCGCGACCGGCAGACCGAGCCGGTCGCTTTCGGCGGCGATCAGGCGCTGAGCCTGTTCGTCGGTGTAGCTCGCCGTATTGACGCTGACGCCGACGCACCGAATGGCGGGATTGGTGAGCTTGCCCAGCGCGACCGTCTGCAAAATCACTTCCTCGATCGTCGGCAGCCTGACGTCCGGATAGCCCAGCACATGGGTTCGCCCCGGTTCATGGCAAACGATGAACATGTCGGGCTGGCTGCCGTGAAGCAGGCCGAGCGACACCGCCGCATAACCCGGATGGAACAGGCTTCCCTGCCCTTCGATGACATCGATGTGATTTTCATCGGCCGCAGGCGAGAGTGTCTCCGCGGCGCCGGCAAGGAAGTCGGATACGACCGCGTCGATCGGAATTCCGGCGCCGGCGATCATGATGCCGGTCTGGCCGGTCGCCCGGAAGGTCGCGTCCAGGCCCCGGGCCTGCAGCCCGCGTGTTACGGACAAGGCGGTATATTTCTTGCCCAAGGCGCAATCCGTACCGACGGTCAGCAACCGCTTCCCGCTGCGCTTCGCGCCCGTGCCGATCGGGATATTCGCCGGCGGTACTCGGACATCGACAAGCCTCCGTCCATGAGCCTCGGCCGCGAACGCCAGCTCCGGGATGTCGGAAAGCCTCGAATGCATTCCCGAGACAATGTCGAGGCCGGATCGCAGCGCGTCGAGCATTGCCGGAAGCCATTGCGGCGGAATTACCCCGCCGGGGCTGGCAACGCCGATCAGCAGCGCGCGCGCGCCCTTGGCATGGGCCTCTTCGGAACTGAGCCGTTCCAGCCCGGTCGATACTGTACCACCGGGCAGGACGAGCTCGCCGATGCACCGTTCGGGCGCCCAATCGCGGAGCCCGAACGCGGTCTTGGCATAGCCCGGCTCGACCGTATCGCCCAGGAAGAGCAGATACGGGCCGAGTGGGCTTGCCTGGTGCGACGCGTGCACGGTCGATCGGTCTACTGAATCGGCAGTGCCACCCATTGGATTAGAGGCCTGCCGTCAGTGTGAGTCCGAACGTTCGCGGCTGGGTAAATCCGACAAGGATTCCGTCGCCCGGTATGGCGTTGCCGCCAAGCTCTGCGTTGGTAAAGCTCGTTGTCGAGGTCACGCCATGCGAGTTGGTGACATTCCGGACAAATGCTTCGAGGCTGAAGTGCCCGAACTCAGCCCCCGCTCGCAAATTGAGCGTGGCGTAGTCCGGAATCTTGTCCTGTGGAGTGAACACGAAGTTGTCGGGATCGTTCAGGTCGCCACCAGGGCCAACGAATTCGCCATTGTTGATATTACCCTTTTGCTTGCCGACGTAGCGAAGGCTGCCGCCAACAAATGCCTGGATGTTGCTCGATAGTGCCCAGTCATAATCGGCATTGACCGAGAAGCTGAACTTCGGCGTCCAGGGAAGCTGGTCGCCGTCGAATCCGCCAGTGATCGGTGGCGTATCTTCGGTCAGTTCGGCGTCGATATAGGCACCGTTGACCGAAAGGTTGAGGCCACGAACCGGCCGCGCGCTAATCGTTCCTTCAATGCCCATGCTCCTGGCAGTGCCGCCATTGGCATTAAAGTCGTCGCCCGCCGGCGTGACGCCGATCACCTGGATATCGTTCCAGTCATTGTAGAAGGCTGCGAGATCCACCGACACATGTGAATCCAGATCGGCCTTCAGGCCGAGCTCGTAGCTGGTGAGCGTGTCAGCATCGTAATTTGGCGGAAAGCCTTCGGGCGCCCCCAACGGAATGACGTTAGGACCGCCTGGGCGATAACCCTTGGCCACACGTGCATAGACGGCGGTCTGGTCATTGATCTCGAAGCGCGGTGAAATCGAGTAAGTGAAAACTGTCTCGTCGGATTCGGCGCGAGGAAGCGAACAGCCCGTGTCTGGTGTCGGGCAGCCAAACTGCAACGCGGAGAAGTTTCCACCCACGTCCTGCTGGGCAGACTGCTTGTTCCTGCTCAGGCGTCCGCCAGCGGTAATGTCGAAGCGGTCCGTCGCATGCCAGGTCGCGTTGGCGAAACCTGCCAGTTCCTTGTATTTGGACCCAAGCTCCGCGGTGAACAGCTGAGCAAGGAACGGATCGGTGAACGCATTACCGGTATTGAGATCGACAGCTTCGATCAGATTGGTGACGAGGCCATCTTCCTTCGTGTAGTAAGCGCCGGCGAGCCACTCGAACGTCTCGTTCGACGGCGAGGCCAGCCGCACTTCCTGAGTGAATTTCTTGAGGCGGAATCCTGCGTCGATCGGCACGCCGATCGGCGAGGTCGTAACTGGCGGAATGCCAAGCAGGAATGAATAGGGGCCGTAGAGCGCATTAAACAACATCCCGAACGGCAAAGTAGCATCCTGGCGCGACTTGAACTTGTTGCGCGCGAATGCCGTTGCCGACGTTAGGGTTGCGAAACCCAGATCATAGTCGATCGTCGCATTGTAGATGCGATATTTGACCGAGGTGGACTCAGGTATGATGACGGTCTGCGTCCAGTCATCATGCAGGGGCTTGTAGGTTTCCGGTTCGACCTCGACGTCGCTTAAACCGTCCGTTTCAATTTTCTGCGCGATAGCCGTCAACCGGATCTTCAACTGATCGTTCGGTTCGAAAAGCACGGATCCACGCCCGCCCCATACGTCGCTGTCATTGAAATTGTTGAGTTCCTTGGACGTACCCAGCGGATCCAGGATTCCCAGGTCGACAAAGACGCTGTTCGGGAATTGATTTGGTACTGCATCGATGTAACCACCGTTCCTGCGGTAGAAACCCGATGCGCGGAACGCGGCCTTGTCGCCGAGCGGCGCGTTGAACATTGCGTTGAAATTATATCCGACATCGCCTTCATCGACGAACTCGACGCCGGCGCGCGCTCGGGCATCGAATACTCCGAGCTTCGGCTCGTTGGTGACGAACTTGATCAGTCCGCCCAGGGAGCTCGCACCATAGAGAGTGCCTTGCGGTCCCCGCAGCACTTCGAGACGGTTGACATCGAACGTATCGAAGTCGCTAGCCAGCACGCCGCCATTGAGCAGGCCGCTGCTCGAACCGAACGGAATTTCGTCGACATACACGGCAACGGTCGAGGCGATGCCGCCAGTGTTCACGCCGCGCAATGAAATGCGCGATTGACCAGGATCGGTCTCATTCAGGCTGAGACTCGGGACGAGATTGGCATATTGTTCAAACGTCGTTGCGTTCTGACGCTCAAGGGTGTCACCGCCGACCACCGTTACCGACTGGGGAATATCGAGGATCTTTTCCTCGCGCTTTTGCGCAGTAACAACGATGATCTGATTTTCGTTGTCCTGAGCGGCACTGGCTTCGGTGACCGCCGCTTCGGCGGCGATCTCCTGTGCAAACGCCGACGCGTTCGCAAATAGTGCAGCAAACCCTGACGACAGCAGCAATGCAGTGCGGACGTTGACCATATTCTCTCTCCCCAAGCACGGCGCCATTGCGGTCTAATGCCTGCTTTGCGCCCCGGCGCTTTCTCGCGCCGCATTAATCTTGATAAGGACACTATTGTCCTGATTGGAAAATTGTCAATCAGATTCGGTAAGGATTCTCGCTATTTGGATGCTGGATCCGCCACGGTGCTGATTCCGCGCAACAGGATCGCCGCAACAGCGGCAATTGCCGCGAGGAGCAGGAAGTAGCTCGACGGCTCGAAGCTGCTCCACAATGTGCCGACGAGTCCGGCGGTCAGGCTTCCCGAGAAAATGACCAGGAACCAGGACGCCACCGTGGTCGCTCCAAGGTGCGGCGGAGCCAGCCGGGCGAACAGTCCCAGGCCGGTCGGCAGGATGAACAGCTCGCCGAAGGTCAGAACCAGGAAGAACAGCGCGAGCCAAACCCAGCCAGTCAATGCGGCACCGCTGGCGGCTGTGACGCCGGCGAGCAGCAGATAAGCCGATCCGACAATCAGCGAACCGAGTGCCATTCGGCGTACTAGCGAACCTTGGGTCTCCTTGTGGGCGTGACGGCGCCAGTAGGCGAGCAGCGGCGGCGTCAACAGCATCACGAACAGCGGATTCAGTGACTGGAACCAGGTCATCGGGATCTGAAAGGCACCGGCAGCGCGATCGACGCCGCTGTCGGCCCACAGCGCGACCGTATTCCCAATCTGCTCATACGCGGCGCGGAACACCGTGACCGAAAGTCCGATGCCCAGCAGGAGCAGGATGGTATGTCGATCGAAGCCCTTGCGGACGTCGTCATTGGCGGCGACCTGGCGCGGTTGTTCCTGCGGCAAATGCTTCTGGCCCGCGAGATAGATCAAAAGCCCGGCGACCATGCCGACACCAGCCGCGCCAAAGCCGTAATGCCAGCCGTAGACTTCCCCAAGCGTGCCGCAGATCAGCGGCGCCAGGAACCCGCCGATGTTGATCCCGACATAGTAGATGTTGAACGCCCAGCCGCGGCGGGGATCGTCGCGCTTGTACAAGTCGCCGACCTGGCTCGGCAGGCTCGGCAGGAACAGGCCGTTACCCAGTGCGATGGCTGCCAGCGCGAAAAAGAACAGCGCCTCGAACGCCATCATGAAATGACCCAGCGCCATGATGCTGGCGCCGATGATCACGGCCTTGCGCTTGCCGAGATAGCGATCGGCAATGACGCCGCCGACGATCGGCGTGAAATATGCAAGTGCGGTGTAAGAGCCGTAGATGAAAGACGACTGCGCCTGCCCGATCAGCAGCTGCTTGGTCATGTAATAGACCAGCAGCGCCCTCATCCCGAAGTAGGAGAATTGCTCCCACATATTGGTGAGGAACAGGACGGTGAGGCCGCGCGGCTGCCCGAACCAGGTCGGCTCCTGGCTCATGCGACAGTCACCTGGCCCGAGCCCCATACTTCCGGCCCGGCAGTGACGTTTCCGCCTTCGTAGACGACGCTTGGCTTCCGGTCCTCTGCAAGGAACGTCGGGCCGTCGAGATCGACGATGTCGCAGCCCTGCCCGAGAACGAACGCCGGGGCCATTGCGAGGCTGGATCCCACCATGTTTCCGACCATGACGCCAAGGCCTAGGCGGCGCGCCTCCTCTGCCATCAGAAGGCCTTCGGTAAGGCCGCCGCACTTGTCGAGCTTGATGTTGACGACGTCGAAGCAACCGACCGCGCCGGCCACATCGCCCAGCGAAAGCAGGCTCTCGTCCCCGGCAATCGGGATCGGCGATTTATAGCCGTACAGGTCGGATTCCTTGCCCCGCGCGAGCGGTTGCTCGAGCAGCGAAACATTCTGTTCCTGCAATGCCTCGATGAGCCGATCCAGATCGTCGCGGACAAAGCCCTGGTTCCCGTCGACGCCAAGCCAGACATCCGGCCGGGCCGCGCGGATTGCTTCGACACGAGCGATGTCGAGATCCAGTTCGCCGGTCAGCTTGACCTTGATCGACTTGGCGCCGGCATAGCCGATCGCGCCCGCCGCCATCACCTCCGGGTCATCAGCCCCAAGGGTGAAGGTAGTCCGAAGCGGCTTGGGTTCGGACTGCCCGGCAAGCTGCCACACGGGCTTCCCGGCCCGCGCGGCTTCCAGTTCCCACAATGCGCAATCGACTGCGTTGCGGCCGCCGCCGGGAGGCATGATCGAACGCAGCTCCTCCCGTGTCAGGCCCGCCTCGATCGCGGACCGGGCGGCACCGATCGTGTAGAGCATATGGGGGACGTCATCGTTGAGATAATAAACGCCGCCCCCCTCTCCCCTGCCCTGAAGGTCGCCATCGCGGAGGGTAACCACGACGACATCCGATCCAGTGAACACATGACCCGAGATCCGGAACGGCTGGGCCAGCCGCAACGTCTCGACAGTTACGTCCAACTCCAGCCGTGCCATCAGTAGTTCGTCCCGAAGCTGATGACGTGGAACGCCAGGACGACCCACAGCAGGATTGCCGAAGCAAGCAGCATCACCACCGCCCAGGTCTTCGAGAACCAGCCACGCTTCTCAACCAAAGCCTGGCGAAGGTTCCAGCCTGAGAAGAGCACCAGTCCGACGAACGCGATCGGAGTCAGGATCTGCAGGGCGATCAGCAACGGATCAAGCGGTCCGCCAAGCAGCTCCAGGCTCGAGAAGCCGACCGAGACAAAGGTCAGCCATCCGGCGATGGTCGCCAGCACCAGCCACTGCGAACCAAGCCAGAGGCGCTGGTTGCGAAGGCGGCTGCCCTGAAGTGTCTGCGCGAGCTTGTAACGCTTCCGAGTGATTGCTCCGGCGGGCCAGGACAGGGCGCCGAGCAGCAGCAGGCCGAGCGACACGAAGAAGGCCGGCGCAAGCCACGACGGATTCTTGTACCAGGGCACGCGGTCGAAGACCATGAACGGCGAGACGGTGTCGAAGCTCCAGCGCGTAACCTTGCCATTCTCGACCTTGGCAGCGAGCTTTTCGCCGCTGTCGACGTCCTTCCAGACATAGGGCTCGATCTCGACCCAGCGACGCGACTTGTTGCCGGTGTTGGTGACCATCGGGGCCGACAGCTTGCCGTTCTCATCCGGTCCGATCGAGATCGGGCTGATGAGGTCAAGGATGTGCAGGAAATTGGAACGCATACCGCGGCTGTTGAAATAGGTGCCGGCGATTTCCTGGACATGCTTCTTGGCGGTCGCGTCGTCGACCTTGGTCGTAACGGGGGTGGCCGCAAAGTAGCGATTACCGAATTCGTCGAACAGACGCTCACGCAAAGCACGCGGCGCGCCTTCGCCACCGGCACTGTTGACCGACACATAGAGACCGACATTGTCGTCGACGAACAGGGTCAGGTCGGAGTGGAACAGGCTGGTATCGCCGCCATGCGCCAAACCACGATGGCCGTTGATGCCCTGCTCGTAGAAGCCAAGCGCCATGCGATTGAGGCCCGGGATCACGTCGTAGCGATACTCATGCATCAGCTTGGCGGTTTCAGGCTTCAACAGGCCCGCACCATTGTTGAGGTGCGCGATCATGAACTTGCCCATGTCCGCGCCCGAAGCCGCCAGACTGCCCGCAGGAGCCGGGTCCACGATTTCAAACCGCTCCGCCTTCGGCGACGATGCACCGTGATAGCCCTTTGACATGAACGGCTGCAGGTTCTTCGGAAGCGGCTGGCGGAAGCTGGAATGCTGCATGCTCAGCGGCTTGAAGATGTGCTGGTCGACATAATCGTCGAACGACTGACCCGACGTACGTTCCACGATGTAGCCGGCCAGCGCCGTCGCATAGTTGGAATAGGCTGGCGTCGTGCCGGCATCGAACGCGCGGTTCGGCAGGCTTTCCTTCACGAATTTGTCCAGCGGGAATACCGGGCTGGTGTCATCATGGATGAGGTGGCGAACGGTTTCCTCGAAGCCGGCCGTGTGAGTCATGATGTTGCGCATCGTGACCGGCTTGCCGTTGCGGGCAGGAATCTTGAAATCGAGGTAGGTGTTTACGTCCGCATCGAGATCGATCTTGCCCTGCTCGACCTGCTGCATCACCGCCGTCCAGGTGAACAGCTTCGAGATGGAACCGGGGCGGAAAAGAGTTGTGGCGGGATCAACCGGCGTGCGCTTGTCGACGTCGGAGAAGCCGAAGCCGCGCTGGGTCAGGACCTGGCCATCCTTGACGACCACGACGACCGCACCGGCGATGTCGCCGCGCGCAAGAGCATAAGGCATGTAGCCATCGAGCCATGCGTCGACGTCCGTCTTGCTGAGCTCATGGGCACCGGCAACCGCCGGAGTGACCGGCGTCGCGCCGGGCGCGGCTGCCACCGCTACCGGCTTTGCAACCGTCGTATCCGGTCCAAGCTTGACGGCTTGCTGTGCCACTCCAGCACCAGCGGCCACAGCCGCCAATCCAAAAACTAATCCTCGCCACTTTGCCATGGCTTTACCTCCCCAAGTCGCCGGGATTGCCCCGGCATGCGCCGTTCAATAGACTGATGCTATTGTTCTGATTGGGATACTGTTATCCTGATTGGAAAATTCGTCAACCGGAAAGGGATTCGCGTAACATGTCCTCAACAGTTCAGACCTTGGGCGCCCTGCTCCGTGGCGTGCGCAATCGCGAGGGCTGGACCCTGAAGCAGATGAGCGAGAAGAGCGGCATTCCGGTCTCGACGCTGTCCAAGGTCGAGCATGACCGGCTGACCCTCACCTACGACAAGCTCTACCAGGTCGCGCAGCGCCTCGGCATGCGCATGTCGGAACTATTCGCCGAATCGGTCGAGGAACCGCCGGCGGCCATCACGGCCCGCCGCAGCCTCTGTGACATCGACCATGCCGTGCGGGTCGAGACGGACAATTATGATTATTACTATCTCTGCACCGACCTTCGGCGGAAACGGATGATCCCGGTCATTTCGAAGATCCGCGCGAAGACGTCGGAGGAGTTCGGCGAGCTTGTCCACCATGCAGGTGAGGAGTTCGTTTATGTCCTGAGCGGAAAAATTACCGTCAACACGGCTTATTATGACTCGGTCACGCTCGATGTTGGTCAGTCGATCTACATCGATTCCAGTATGGGACACGCATATTTGGCCGCGGAAGGATGTGATGAGGCGGTGGTGCTCGCGGTCATGTCCAGCGCGGACGAGGAGCTGCTCGAATCGCTGATGACGATCCACGAGGGGCAGCAAGGCACGACCGCCCAGGGACTCTGATCAAATGATTACCGTACCCGGCTACTTCGACCGGCGGCAGCTGACGCATGAGCCCGTCCAGGAACTGCATAACGGCGGTTGGACGGCCTATGCGGAAAAATCATCGCGTGCGCAGATCATTGCGAACAGCTTTGCCGAACTAAGGCCCGCCAGGGATTTCGGGCTTGAGCCGCTGCTAAACGTTCACGATCGCGCCTATGTCGAATTTCTGCGCTCGGCTTACGAGGAATGGCGGGCGACGGGACGCGACGGCGACGCCATCGGATACACCTGGCCAGTGGTCCGGCGTCGGCGGCTCGATTTCGACCGGATCGACGCAAAGCTGGGGCTCTACAGCTACGATGCTGCAACGCCGATCGCCGAAGGCACCTGGGAAGCCAGCTACTGGAGCGCGCAGACCGCACTTTCGGCATTGTCCGTCATCCTCGATGGCGAGGCGGCTGCCAGCTTCGCTCTCTGCCGGCCGCCGGGCCACCATTCGGGACCGGATTATTGCGGGGGCTATTGCTACCTCAACAATGCGGCCATCGCCGCCGAGCAAGCTCGCCGTTCCGGTCGCCGCGTCGCGATCCTCGATATCGATTATCATCATGGAAACGGGACGCAGGACATCTTCTACAGTGATCCGGACGTCATGTTCGTATCGATCCATGCCGACCCGGTGACCGATTATCCATTCTTCTGGGGCCACGCCGACGAGCGCGGCGCGGGGCCCGGGGAAGGCAAGACGCTCAACCTGCCGCTTCCTCGCGGAACGGATTTCCAGGCCTATTATTCAGCGCTAGCCGAAGCGCTGGACGCGGTCCGGTCGCACGGTGCCGACCTGTTTGTCCTGTCGTTCGGCGCCGATACGTTCGAAGAAGATCCGATTTCCCATTTCCGACTTCGCCGGGACGATTACCGGGCGATCGGCGAGCGGATCGCTGCAATCGGATTGCCGGTGCTGGTCGTCATGGAGGGCGGCTATGCGGTCGACGCGCTTGGGCATAATGTCGAAGCGCTGCTATCGGGACTAGAGGACGACGCAACGCGGGTAGTTTCGGCTGTCTGACAAGCTGCGTTCGGCACGCGCTATTCAAGCCGCTTGGAAGTAACGACACCGACGCGGCCTGCTATCGTGGCTAACATGCCATTAAGCGCGAAAATGTTTCCGCATTGGGAACCGATTGACCGCCCGCGAATTGGCTCGATGGGCGGGGTTTGTCTTCGCGCCCATCCACTGGCCATGGGGAGGGCCCATGAACAAGCAGAGCCCGCGCTCGGAGTTCGGAGTATCGCGCAGGGAACTGGTCAACGCGCTTCGGCGGTTGAGGCGCGGCGACTTTACCGTGCGCCTCCCGGAAGACGGAAGCGACGATGACGAGATCGCTTCGCTTTTCAATGAGGTAGTCGGCCTCAATCAGCAAATCACCGAAGAGTTCGAGCGCCTTTCGAAGGTCGTCGGCAAGGAAGGCAAGATCGGCCATCGCGCCAAGGTGCGCGGCGCGTCCGGCGGCTGGGACAGCAAGCTTCGCGCCGTCAACGAGCTCATCGACGACATGGTGCAGCCGACGACCGAAGTCGCACGCGTCATCGGCGCCGTCGCGAAAGGCGACCTGTCGCAGACCATGGCCGTCGAGATCGAGGGCCGCCAGCTCAAGGGCGAGTTCCTGCGCATCGGCAAGGTCGTCAACACCATGGTCGAGCAGCTGGGCAGCTTCGCATCCGAAGTGACCCGCGTGGCCCGCGAGGTCGGTACGGAAGGAAAGCTTGGCGGACAGGCCAATGTGAAAGGCGTCGCCGGCACCTGGAAGGACCTTACCGACAACGTCAACCTGATGGCCGCGAACCTCACGGGCCAGGTCCGTAACATCGCCGAAGTGACCACCGCCGTCGCCTCGGGCGACTTGTCCAAGAAGATCACCGTCGATGTGAAGGGTGAGATTCTCGAGCTCAAGAACACCATCAACACCATGGTCGACCAGCTCAACGGCTTCGCCTCGGAAGTGAGCCGCGTGGCCCGCGAAGTGGGTACCGAAGGCAAGCTCGGCGGACAGGCACAAGTGCCCGGCGTCGCGGGCACCTGGGCCGACCTCACGGATAACGTCAACTTCATGGCCGCCAACTTGACCGGCCAGGTCCGCAACATCGCCGAAGTGACCACCGCCGTCGCCTCGGGCGATCTATCCAAGAAAATCACCGTCGACGTGAAGGGCGAGATCCTCGAGCTCAAGAACACCATCAACACGATGGTCGATCAGCTCAACGGCTTCGCCTCGGAAGTGAGCCGCGTTGCGCGCGAAGTGGGCACCGAAGGCAAGCTCGGCGGCCAGGCACAGGTTCCCGGCGTCGCAGGCACCTGGAAGGATCTGACCGACAACGTCAACTTCATGGCCGCCAACCTGACCGGCCAGGTCCGAAACATTGCGGAGGTGACCACCGCCGTTGCGTCTGGCGACTTGTCCAAGAAGATCACCGTCGACGTGAAGGGCGAGATCCTCGAGCTCAAGAACACCATCAACACGATGGTCGATCAGCTCAACAGCTTCGCCTCGGAAGTGACGCGCGTCGCGCGCGAAGTGGGCACCGAGGGCAAGCTCGGCGGACAGGCCCAGGTCCCGGGCATTGCCGGCACCTGGGCCGACCTTACCGACAACGTCAACTTGATGGCGGACAATCTGACCGGCCAGGTCCGCAATATCGCCGAGGTGACGACCGCCGTGGCCCGCGGCGATTTGTCCAAGAAGATCACCGTCGACGTGAAGGGCGAAATCCTGGAGCTCAAGGACACCATCAACGTGATGGTGGACCAGCTCAACAGTTTCGCGTCGGAAGTGACCCGCGTGGCCCGCGAAGTGGGCACGGAAGGACGGCTTGGCGGCCAGGCGCAGGTCGAAGGCGTTGCCGGTACCTGGAAGGATTTGACCGACAATGTGAACGCCATGGCCGGCAACCTTACCGGCCAGGTCCGCAACATCGCCGACGTCACCACCGCCGTGGCTCGTGGCGACTTGTCCAAGAAGATCACCGTCGAGGTGAAGGGCGAGATCCTGGAGCTCAAGGACACCATCAACACGATGGTCGACCAGCTCAACAGTTTCGCCTCCGAAGTGACGCGCGTCGCCCGCGAGGTCGGCACCGAAGGCCGGCTGGGAGGCCAGGCGCAGGTCGAGGGCGTCGGCGGCACCTGGAAGGACCTTACCGACAATGTGAACGCCATGGCCGCGAACCTCACCGGTCAGGTCCGCAACATCGCCGAGGTGACCACCGCCGTTGCGCTTGGCGATCTCTCCAAGAAGATCACCGTCGACGTGAAGGGCGAAATCCTGGAGCTCAAGAACACCATCAATACGATGGTCGATCAGCTCAACTCGTTCGCCTCCGAAGTGACCCGTGTGGCCCGCGAAGTGGGTACGGAAGGAAAGCTTGGCGGCCAGGCCCATGTGCGCGGCGTCGCAGGCACCTGGAAGGACCTGACCGACAACGTGAACCTGATGGCCGACAATCTGACCGGCCAGGTCCGCAATATCGCCGACGTGACGACCGCCGTGGCGCGCGGCGACTTGTCCAAGAAGATCACCGTCGACGTGAAGGGCGAAATCCTCGCGCTGAAGAACACCATCAACACGATGGTGGACCAGCTCAACGGCTTCGCCAGCGAGGTGACACGCGTCGCGCGCGAAGTGGGTACTGAGGGCAAGCTGGGCGGCCAGGCTCAGGTTCCTGGTGTCGGCGGCACGTGGAAGGACCTGACCGACAACGTCAACCTGATGGCCACCAACCTGACCAACCAGGTGCGCGGCATCGCCGACGTCGTGACGGCCGTCGCTCAGGGCAATTTGAAGCGCAAGCTGACCTTCGACGCGAAAGGCGAAATCGCCGCGCTTGCCGAGACGATCAACGGCATGATCGAGACGCTGTCGACCTTCGGCGACCAGGTGACGAACATGGCCCGCGAAGTTGGCGTCGAAGGCCGCCTTGGCGGTCAGGCGCGCGTTCCGGGTGCCGCCGGCCTGTGGCGCGACCTTACGGACAACGTGAACCAGCTCGCCGCGAACCTGACCAATCAGGTGCGCTCGATCGCCGAAGTCGCAACCGCCGTGACCAAGGGCGACCTTACCCGCTCGATCGCCGTCGAGGCATCCGGCGAGATGGCGGCCCTCAAAGACAACATCAACGAGATGATCCTCAACCTGAAGGAACAGACGCTCAAGAATGCCGAACAGGATTGGCTAAAGACCAACCTCGCCCGCTTCAGCCGCATGCTTCAGGGCGAGCGCGATCTCGCCACCATCTCCAACCTGATCATGTCGGAGCTCGCACCGCTGGTGAACGCGCAATATGGCGTGTTCTACGTGTCCAACCGCGACGAGGAAGACACCAAGCTGGAACTGGTCGCGAGCTATGGCGCCGACAATCACGAGGACCTGAAACAGCAATTCGCCCTGCGTGAAGGGCTGATCGGACAGGCTGCGGCAGACAAGCGGCCGATGCGCCTCAACAGTGTCCCCGGCGATTTCATCAAGATCGGATCGGGCCTGGGCGCCGCGTCGCCGGTCAACATCAACATCCTGCCCGCCCTGTTCGAAGATGAGGTCAAGGCGGTCATCGAACTGGCCTCGTTCGAAGAGTTCAACGAGACGCACCACAGTTTCCTCAACCAGCTGATGGAAACCGTCGGCATCGTGCTCAACACCATCGCGGCGACGATGCGCACCGAGGGACTGCTCGCCCAATCGCAGCTGCTCACGCAGGAGCTTCAGGCGCGCCAGACCGAGCTCACGACGAAGCAGGAAGAACTGCACAACACCAATGAGGAGCTGCAGGAAAAGGCCCAGCTGCTCGAAAACGAGAAGCGTCAGGTCGAGGCCAAGAATTTCGAAATCGAGATGGCCCGCCGCGCGGTCGAGGAAAAGGCCGAGCAGCTGTCCCTGACGTCCAAGTATAAATCGGAATTCCTGGCCAATATGAGCCACGAACTGCGAACCCCGCTCAACTCGCTGCTGATCCTGTCAAAGCTGCTGGCCGACAACCAGCAGGGCAACCTCAATGAAAAGCAGACGGAGTTCGCGCGCACGATCCACAGCGCCGGCGCCGACCTGCTCAACCTGATCAACGACATCCTCGACCTGTCGAAGATCGAGTCCGGCACGGTTTCGATCGAGATCGGCGACGTGCCCATGGCCGGTTTGAAGCAGCATATGGAGCGCACTTTCCGCCAGCTCGCTTCGGAAAAGGGCCTCGCCTTCAATGTCGAGTTCGACGAAACCTTGCCGCCGACCATTCGCACCGACGAAAAGCGGCTGCAGCAGATCGTCCTCAACCTTTTGTCCAACGCCTTCAAGTTCACGGCCAATGGCGGCGTCACCCTTTCGGCACGAACCGCTACCGAAGGATGGAGTCCGACACATCCGATCCTTCGCGATTCCGACCAGGTTATCGAGATTTCGGTCAGCGACACCGGCATCGGAATTCCGCAAGACAAGCAGCGCCTGATCTTCGAAGCCTTCCAGCAGGCCGACGGTACGACCAGCCGCAAATATGGTGGTACCGGCCTCGGCCTGTCGATCAGCCGCGAAATTGCGCGGTTGCTTGGTGGCGAGCTCCAGGTTCGTTCGACGCCGGGCGAAGGATCGATCTTCACGCTCTACGTGCCCATCCAGTCGCTCAGCGTCCCGATCGCAATGACCGCAATGGATGTCTTGCCCGGGGAAGCTCCATCAATCCCAGCGATGAGCTATGCCCCGCCGGACGACCGTGACGAGCTTGATGGCCAGCCCTTTGTGCTGATCGTCGAGGATGACGCGACCTTTGCCGGCATTCTCCTCGAACTGGCCCACGACCAGGGCCTCAAGGGCGTCATTTCTTCGGCGGGCTCCGGAACGATTGCGATGGTCCGCAAGTTGCGCCCCAATGCCATCACGCTCGACCTCGGATTATCGGACATCGACGGTTTCGTGCTGCTCGACTTGCTGCGCCACGATCCGGACACGGCCGACATTCCGGTCCACGTGATTTCCGGTGCCGAACAAGCCGAACATGCGCTCACCATTGGCGCCACTCGCGTTATCGACAAGCCGGCCGACCGCGATCAGCTGGCCGATCTGTTCGAAACCATCGCCAAATCGGCCCGCCCCTCGGCGAAGGGTAAAGCCTCCACTCGCCGGGCGGCTCGGGCGACCAAGCGTGAAGCGATCCCGGAAATTGCCGGGAGCCGGATCCTGATCATCGATGACGACATCCGGAATATATACTCGCTGACGAGCGTCCTGGAGGTGCATGACGTCGAAGTCCTGCACGCCGAACGCGGAGCCGAAGGCATCGCCATTATCCAGGCGAACCCAGACATCGACGCAGCGCTGGTCGACATCATGATGCCCGACATGGACGGCTATGAAACCATGCGCCGAATTCGGGGCACGCCCGGAATTTCCGATCTCCCGCTGATCGCCGTCACTGCGAAGGCAATGAAGGGAGATCGCCAGAAGTGCCTGGATGCGGGGGCGTCCGACTATATTGCAAAGCCGGTCGATATCGACCTGCTCCTCGCCTTGATGCGTGTTTGGATCGGTCGGGCGAAGGCCGGCCAGAGCGGCAAGCTGACCAAGCCCCGCAGAAGCTCGAAAGCCGCATGACCGAAATGACCCGTTCGTCGCGTATAAAAAAGTCCAGCTCCGACACGGCGGCTTCCGCACCGCCGGCCGGAGCCAAGATTCTGCTGGTCGACGACGATGAGCGGAACCTGATGGCGTTGTCCGAGCTGCTGAAGGATATCGCCACTGTTGTGACTGCGACGTCCGGCAAAGCGGCGCTTCGCCATCTGCTGAAGGACGACTTTGCGGTCATCCTGCTGGATGTCTTCATGCCGGGGATCGATGGTTATGAAACCGCGGGCCTGATCCGGGAACGCGAACAGACGGCCCGAATCCCAATCATCTTCCTGTCGGCGGTAAACAAGGAAACTGAGCATCTGATGCGCGGCTACGCGATGGGCGCGGTCGATTATGTGTTCAAACCCGTCGATCCGCTGATCCTGAAATCGAAGGTCAGCGTATTTGTCGATCTCTATAATGTGAGAGCACAGGTCGAGGAAAAAAGCGTTGCGGAACAAAAGCTTCGCGATGCCAATTTCAAGGCGGAGCTGGACCGCCTCCAAATCGCACGCGAGTTGCAGGCAACACGCGAGCGCGAGGCCGCTATCATCCGTTCGATCCCGATCCTGCTCTACATGGAGCCATTAGGAAATCAGTCGCGCCGGCCGGACTTCGTCTCAGGTGACTTTACGGCCATGACCGGCTTTGACTTCGACGAGGCCCAGCAGGACCCGGAGCTTTGGGAACGCCGCCTGCATCCCGAGGATCGCGAGCGGGTGCTGGAAGCGATTGGCGCGAGCCGTGAAACGGGACGACTTTCGATCGAGTATCGCTGGCAATGCGCCGACGGCAGCTACAAGCACTTCCACGACCAGGCCGTATTGGTGTCAGACGTGACCGGGGAAGCTTCTCAATTTGCCGGAACGCTTACGGATGTGACCGAACAGCGGCTGCTGGAAGGCCGGCTGATCCATGCGCAGAAGATGGACGCGATCGGACAGCTGACTGGTGGAGTGGCCCACGACTTCAACAACCTGTTGTCGGCGGTGATCGGCGGTATCCACTTGCTGGAACGCCGGGTCGATTTCGAGCAACGCGAACAGCGGATCATCGACCAGATGCGCCATGCGGCCGAGCAGGGCGCGGAACTCGTCCGGCGGATGATGGCCTTTGCGCGGAAGCAGGACCTGAAGCCGACCAGCGTTTCAGCGTCGTCCCTGTGCAAATCGGTCGCGGGGCTGGTCGAACACACCCTCGGCGGCACGATCACGGTGGATTGGCAATGCCCCGATGAGCTTCAGAACATCTATGCCGACAAGGCGCAGCTGGAACTTGCGCTGGTCAACCTCATCCTCAACTCCCGCGACGCCATGCCCAACGGCGGCACGGTTGAGGTCCAAATGGACAATTTCGAACTCGACGCAACTGACGCGGAATCCGGTTTGAAGGTCGGCACGTACATCCGGATCAGCGTTTCGGACCAGGGGCTTGGCATCCCCGAAGAACTGGTGAGCCGAGTAACCGAACCCTTCTTCACAACCAAGGAAGCCGGCAAGGGAACCGGGCTTGGGCTGTCGATGGTGGCGGGCTTCGTCCAGCAATCGAACGGGCTCTTGAAAATCGACAACCGAACCGGCGGCGGAACAAGGATCGAGCTGTTTCTTCCGGCGACCGATCAGCCGGCTCACGCTCCGCAAGCATTGGAACATTCGAACGTTCGAACATCCGGTACGATGAAGGCAGTGCTCCTGGTCGATGACGACGAAAGCGTTCGAACCGTTCTTGGCGAACAGCTTCGCGAACTAGGCTTCAAGGTGGACGAGGTTGGCGATGGCAAGACCGCTATCGAGCGGTTGAAATCCAACGGCTCCTACGACGTGCTGCTCACCGATTTCGCAATGCCGGGAATGAACGGGCTCGACACGATCAATCGCGCGATGATCGAGCGGCCTGCGCTTCAGGCGCTACTGATGACCGGCTACGCCGACGAAGGTGCCGTGGCCCATATGCGCGAAACGGTCCCAATTATCCGGAAGCCGATCAACGTGAGGGACCTTCTCGGCCACCTGGCCTAGCGTCGGGAAACACTACTAGGTTTCGAGCGCTAGCTGCCTGGCCATCAGCAATGCCCCTTCGAGACCTGCATTCTTGAGTGCGGCAGGAACGCAAAACCCTGGACGTTCGACAGCAGGCCCAACGCCATAACCACCAAGTGCCGCACGCATAGATTCCTCGATCCGCGGGACTATGTCCGCCTCGCTGATCGCCCCGCCGCCCCAGATGATCCGATGCGGCGACCAAGCGAGCACGAGACTGGCGGCAAGTTGGCCCAGGTAGCGGGTGACCAGTTCGGCGACGGCAGTGTCTTCGGAAAGCTGCCGTCCATTTAGCCGCTTGTTCAGCGCCGGCCCGGAAACCAACCCTTCTGCGCAGTTTTCATGGAACCGGCATAGGCTGGGAATGTCGTCGCCGGGCAGCCGGTTGAGCTGCAAATGCCCTGCTTCCGGATGCATGACGCCGGTCAAGCTCCTGCCGTTGGTCGCCAGTCCGGCACCAATGCCCGTCCCGACGGTGACATAGGCAACACTCGGCAATCCCTTCCCTGCCCCCAAGGCCTGCTCCGCTACGGCGGCGGCATTTACATCGCTGTCGACCACCACCGGCACATCAAACCGGCTCGCAATATCGGCTCGAAGGTTGGAACCGGACCATCCCGGCTTGGTGGTGGTCAGCATCAGTCCATAGTCCGGCGATGAGCGGTCGGTGACCAAGGGCCCGAAGGCCGCAAGTCCGATTGCGGCAAGCTGACCTTCGCGCTTCTCGTGCCCAATGAATTCGACGAGATCATGCAGTGCAGCGGCGGGAGTGCTGGTGGCCCAGCGACCGTCAGCCACGACTTTCCCATTCTCATCGGTCATTCTCGCCAGGATCTTGGTCCCGCCGGTTTCGATTCCAACAAACAATTGCTCGCCCATGCACCCAATTCCAAATGAGCGACCCGTCTCGCACAATTTTTGTTGGAGGCCTCATGAATTTTCCGCCGCGGGAATGGCGGGCATCAGCTGAGCTGCGACAGCTTAGTCCGATTCGGATCAGTTTCCTCGAAGTTAACCGTTATCTCCGGTTGCCGACGCAAGCGTGCTCGTTCATCGAGCGGAAAGGGGGAGCAATAAATGAAAATTAAATCTGACCGTTTGCGGCGGATTTCCGCCGAAAAAGACGTGCTCGACACGCGCGAGATCGCCCTAGATCTGATGTTGAGAGCATTGGAATTGCTCGACAAGGATCCCGGCATATCGCCGCTCGTCGGGCCGCAACTTCAACTGGCCATCGATAGGCTGGCCTACTCGAAACCCCAAGATCCTTGCGCCTGGCGCACGGCTGCTTCGACGTTCTAGTTCGGCCCTTTGGCTACTTTGCCGTAGCCCGGATAGCGCTCGACGCTTTGACCCGAGGCATCCTTGGCGAAGACAAAAGAAAAGCGGCGGCGCCTTTCGACGCCGCCGCCAATCTTTTTGACTAATCTTCGAACGATTAGTTGCGAGCGGTGCTGAGCTCGGTCGCAACGTCGTTGAAGGTGTCGCCCAGCTGGTCGCCGATGTTGCCCATAGCGGCAATCGCGGCAACAGCGATGAGAGCGGCAATCAGGCCGTACTCAATGGCGGTCGCACCGTCTTCGTTCTTGATCAGCTTCAGAAACTTGGCCATCTCTGGTCTCCTTCAGGCTCCACAAAAGGGATCCACAATTCCCTTACCTCCGCATCAAATCCGCGTCGGTTGCAGAGAGGATTACGCCCTGAAGGGTTGAGAAAGACTTAAAGTCACCGGTTTCCGCGCGTTAACCGTAATTAATTCTAAAACGGATCAATTCTGATCGATAAGCCGCTCTACCATCTCCAGGATGGAGCGCACCGCCTTGCCGCTTTCGCTCCAGTCGTCAGGGAGCGGGCTCTTGCGCTCCTTCTGAGGCTGTCGACGTTCTGGCAAGCGGAATCCTTCGGGCAGCGGCGGGCCCTGCCGGCCGTCGATCGAAATCGCCGATCCCATGAACCGCCGCCAGATTTCCGCCGGCGCAGTTCCACCAGTGATTCGCCCAAGCGACTGGTTGTCGTCGCGGCCCACCCAGACCCCGACAACAAGATTGCCTGCAAAGCCCACAAACAGCGCGTCACGGTTATTCTGAGTCGTGCCGGTCTTGCCGAAGGTCGCCGTCGAAATGGCCGCACGGCGGCCCGTCCCTTCATTGGCCGCAGCCCAGAGCAGTTCCATCATCGGTGCCCGATCCCGCCGATCGTCCAGATGACCCCCGCGCGCGAAGAAGCCCGAAAGCCCTTCTTCCTCCTTGTCGAGCGGCAGTCCTCGCGGCTCGACCGGGTAACGCCCGCCGGCAATTGCCGCATAGGCTGCCGTCAGTTCAAGCAAGCTGACGCCGGACGTTCCGAGAGAGAGGCTCGGCCGATCCGTCAGCGGCGAGTCGATTCCCAAGTCTCGCGCCGCCCGAATGATATTCTGCCGTCCGACCTGCTCGGCCAGGCGAACCGTCGCCGCATTGCTCGATCGGGCGAAGGCTTCCCGCAAGGTAATGGTCCCGCGATAGACGCCGTCATTGTTGCCAGGCGACCAGCCATCCAGGGTGATCGGCCGATCCTCGATCTTGCTGTCGGGCCGGTAACCGGCCCTCAGCGCTGCGAGGTAGACGAACAATTTGAACGCGCTGCCCGGCTGACGCCGAGCCTGAGTGGCGCGGTTGAACGGGCTCTTCCCGTAATTGCGGCCGCCAACCATTGCCACTACCCGGCCGTCGGGCCGCATCGCCACAAGCGCGGCCTGGGCATCGCCGATCTTCGCATTCGCGACCGCGCGCACTGCGATCCGCTGGAGATCGGCGTCGAGTGTCGTCGGAACCTTCACCTCGCCATAATCGGCTTCGAACGCCTTGGCGGCCTGCGGTGCGACCCAATCCGCGAAATATGTGCCGGTCGGAACGCTGCTCGCCGTTCCCACTGGCCGCGCGGATTTCGTCGATTCCGCGCGAGCCTGGCTGATCACGCCGGTATCGGCCATCGTCTGAAGCACCAAACGGCTCCGTTTCTGGGCCAGCGCCAGGTTGCGCGTCGGGGCAAGGCGTGACGGAGCCTGCACCATGCCCGCCAGCATCGCCGACTGCGCCAGGGTCAGCCGTTCCGGCTCCCGATCGAAATAATGTCGCGACGCAGCGCGGAGGCCATAGACGCCGTCGCCGAAGTAAACGGACGACAGGTACCGCGAGAGGATTTCGTCCTTGGTCAGCCAGCCTTCCAGCCAGAAGGCGATGATCACCTCCTGTGCCTTCCGCTTGATTGACCTGTCCGCGGACAGGAAGCTGGTTTTTGCCAGCTGCTGCGTGATGGTGCTTCCGCCTTGACGCACGCCGCCCGCCTGGAAATTGGCAACCATGGCGCGACCGATCGCTCGCGGATCGATCCCCCAGTGACTGCGGAACCGACGATCCTCGATGGAAATGAAGGCGGCAGGCGTCAGCGGGTCCAGCTTCGCCGCGTCCACCGGTTCGTCCTTGATCGCGCCGCGACGAGCGATCGCCCGGCCCTCGGTAGAAACAAGCAGCATCGCGGGATCGTCCAGCGGCTCCAGCGCGCGGGACAGAGGAGCGGTGACGATCAGCCAGATCAAGGTGACGAGCAGCAGGGCCGCAAAGATGTTGAAGCCCCAGCGAAGCCAGCGCCGATACTTTCCCGGAGGTTTCGGAGGCGTCGCTGCCTCGGGATGGCGTGCACCAGGTCCGAAGGGATCGGGCAGGTTTTCGACGTCAGTGCCGCCACGCTGCCAGATGCCATGTGCGCGGTCGAAACCCGGGCCGTGGTCGTCTGCCATTTCTCCCCTTCCGGCACGAAACTCCAGCGGCCGAACTGCTTTAGTTAGGTAAAACAGTTGGGTTCGAATATCCAGTGGTTGCTGAACCCTGCTTTAAAGGTAAACCAAAGCCCCAATGGCCGTCCGTCGATTCAGCCTTGGCCTGATGTTTGCGGCACTGGCCGCCCTGGGCCCCATCGCCTGCGGAAGCGGCGCGTCGGATCTGACGCGAGTCGCGGTGATCGGGACAGAGCCGAAACTGGTCGAAACTGTCTCGGTACCGCTGACGGCCGGAGAAGCCTTGATCCGCTCCAATGTCGCTCAGGGCCTTGTCCGCTTCGACGAGCGCGGCCAGGTCGTTCCGGGCCTCGCCGAACGATGGAACGTAAGCGACGACGGCCTCAGCTATATTTTTCGATTGCAGACCGGCGAATGGCCGGACGGCCGCAAGATCAAGGCGGATGAGGTCGCCCGGATCATCAGCCGCCAATTAAGGCCGTCCAGCAAGAACCCGCTCAAGGATACGCTGGGCGCGGTCCGCGAGATCGTCGCGATGACCGACCGGGTCATCGAAATTCGGCTCAACGCACCTCGCCCCAACCTTCTGCAGCTGCTCGCCCAACCGGAGTTTGGGCTGGTCAGGGCAAGCGTGGGGACCGGTCCGTTCCAGCCGGCCACCGCCGAACAGATTGCGCCGCTGCCGGCGGAGCTGAAGAAGCTGCCGGGCATTTTTCTCGCTCACCGCATCCGGATCCCCGATGCGGAGGATCCGGTCGAGAAGATCCATTTGAGCGGAGGAGATGCCCAAAAGCTGATCGCCGCCTTTGCAAACGGCGACCTCGAGCTCTTGCTCGGCGGCACCGTGGGCGACCTTCCCTATGCATTCATGGCCAAGCTTCCGCGAGGTGCTCGTCGGTTCGACCCGGTGGCGGGGCTTTTCGGATTGGCGCCGACAGGCCGCCGTGAAGCGCTCAAGGAACGCGACGTGCGGCGATTGCTCAGCACCGCGATCGATCGCGACGCATTGATTGCCGGCCTCCACGTCAATGGCCTTCAGCCGCGGGCAACGATTCTCCAGTCCGGACTGGAGGGCGTGGGAGCGCCGCAGCAACCTGCCTGGATAGCACAGCCCGTGATCGAACGGAGGCAAGCCCTTGTCGCCGAGGCCCGGCGACTGTTCGGCAAGGTTGAGCTGCCGAACCTTCGCATTCTCCTGCCGGCCGGCCCTGGCGGAGACTATCTATTGGCTCGTCTGCGCTATGATTGGGGACCGCTGGGCATTCGGGTCGATCGTGCCCCTACCCTTGCGTCGGCGGACCTCGTCTGGATCGATGAAGTCGCCCCTTCCTCGTCCCCGGCGTGGTTCCTTCGCCGGTTCCGATGCGACATGGTTCCCGTCTGCCTGGAAGATGCTGATCCGTTGCTCGACCAGGCGCGCCTCACGCCAGATTCCGCCCAGCGCGCCCAGCTGTTCCTTGAAGCGGCCCGGATGATGGACGATGCGCAGCTGTTCATCCCTATTGCCGCCCCGATCCGGTGGTCGCTGGTTTCGGGCCGCGCTCCCGGCTTCGAAGAGAACCCCTTTGCCCGTCATACGTTGGTTGGCCTTGCTGAGATTGGAAACAGCGGAGGATTGCGTTGACCGACACCATTGAACAGCCGACCCCGAAGCTGGGCCGCCAAATGCCCAGCCTTGGCACCGATCCTCACTCGGTTCGTCAGCGGGTTGAGGCGATGGAGAAGGTGCTGGAACGGATGTTCGTCATCCCGGGCATCAACAAGCCGGTCGGACTCGATGTCATCCTCGACATCATACCCGGCATCGGAACGATCAGCGCCGCCGCGCTAGGCAGCTACATCGCCTGGGAAGCGCGGAACCTGGGCATGTCGAAATGGCAGATCGCGCGGATGGGCGGGAACATCGGTTTCGACATGCTGCTCGGCCTTATTCCCTGGATCGGCGCGATCCCTGACCTCTTCTTCCAGTCGAACACGCGCAATCTGCGGATCATCAAGCGGCACCTGGACAAGCACCACCCGCATACGAAAACGATCGACGTGCAGCCGCGCTAAATCCCCAGAACCACGGCCGTCTGCCGCGCGATTACCAGCTCCTCGTCGGTCTGTACGACCCACATCGGTAGCGCTGACCCATCGGTGCTGATCAGCCCTTCGGCGCCGCCATTCCGCGCTTCATCCAGCTCCGCACCCAGCCATGCGCAACCAGCCGCGACTTCGCGCCTGGTCTTGGCGTCGCGCTGCCCGATACCACCGGTGAATACCAATCCGTCGACGCCGCCAAGCGCCGCCGCCAGCGACCCGATCTCGCGGACGATGCGATAGATGAACAGATCGATCGCTTCCCGCGCCCGCGGATCGTCGGATCCGCGCAAGGTCCGCATGTCGGATGAAATGCCCGAAACGCCGAGCAGCCCGCATTTCTTGTAGACCAGGGTTTCGAGCGCCCTGGCATCCATGCCCTTTTCGTCCATCAGGTAGATGAGCACGCCTGGGTCGATCGAACCGCAGCGGGTCCCCATGACCAACCCCTCGACCGCCGTGAATCCCATCGTCGTTGCGACGCTCTTCCCCTTGTCGATGGCGCATACGCTTGCGCCATTGCCGAGGTGGGCGATGATGATCTTCTTGTCGGCATGATCCGGCGCAACCTCGCGCAGCCGGGAACTCACATAGTCATAGGACAGGCCGTGAAATCCGTAGCGCTTGATGCCTTCGTCGCTGAGCTCTCGTGGCAGCGCATAGGCTTGCGCGAGATGCGGTTGGGTTTGGTGGAAGGCGGTATCGAAGCAGGCGACCTGGGGAATGTCCGGCCGATTTTGCGCGATTGCCTTGATCGGCGCGAGATTGTGCGGCTGGTGCAGCGGCGCCAAGGGCGAAAATCCCTCGAGCACGGCGATGACCTCGGGGCTCACCTTCGCTGGGCCTGCAAATTCGGTTCCGCCATGAACCACGCGGTGGCCGACGCCGACAACGGTCGAACCTTCCGGCAAGAACTCACGGGCGACGTCCAGTACAGACGTCATTGCTTGCGCGTGCGTGAAGCCGTCCTTCGGCCAGCTGCGCTCCACCACGTCGTTTCCGGCGCCATCGCTTGCCGATAGCGTCGGCGAAACGCCGATCTGCTCGACGGCACCGCGCAGCAGCAGGGTCTCCTCGCCCTCGCTGTCATAGAAGCCGAACTTCACGCTGGATGAGCCGGCGTTCACCACTGCGATGCACTGCGCCATGCTGTCTCTCCCGTTATCCGATGATGTTTGCGCCGCCGTCGATGTAGATTGTCCCGCCGGTGATCCGCCGGGCGAAGTCGGCCGCGAGATAGGCACAGGCGAAGCCGACATCGTCGATGTCGACCAGCTCGTGCAGCGGCGATCTCGCGACTGCGTCGTTGAGTAGGTGCTCGAAATCCTTGATGCCCGACGCCGCCCGGGTTTTGAGGGGACCGGGCGAGATGGCGTGCACGCGAATGTTTTGGGGGCCCAGCTCAAAGGCGAGGTAACGGCAGGCCGCTTCAAGCGCTGCCTTAACCGGACCCATGACGTTGTAGTTGGTCACGACGCGGTTGGCGCCGAGGTAACTCATCGCGAACATGGTGCCGCCGTCTTTCATCAGTGGGGCGGCCAACTTCGCCATCCGGACGAAAGAGTGGCAGGATACGTCCATTGCCCGCGCGAACCCTGCGGCGGAGCAATCCAGCAGCCCGCCCTGCAGATCTTCCTTCGGCGCAAAGGCGATGGAGTGGATCAGGCTATCGAGTTTGCCCCAGCGGCTGCCGATTTCGTCGAAGACCGCCTCCAATTCGCCGGGATTTTCGACGTTGAGCGGCGCCATGATCTCGGCACCAAGCTTCTCGCCCAATGGCTCGACGTGCGGCCGCGCCTTGTCATTAAGCCAGGTGATGGCGAGGTCCGCCCCGCACGCCCGGAATGCTTCCGCGCAGCCGTAAGCAATCGACTGATCGTTCGCGACACCGACGATCAGCGACTTGTGCCCGGTCAGGATCGGCCGGACTTCAGCCATACCCCCGCTCCTACTGGATTGCCGCCGCGGCGTCCGCGCGTCGGGCGGCGACCAGCAACTGGGCGACGGCGCAGGAAGCAAGCCGTGCCGTCTCTTCATCCGCCCTGCTGGTCAGGATGATCGGCACCTTCGCGCCAAGGACGATTCCGGCGGCGTCCGCACCAGCGAGGAATGACAGGCTCTTGGCCAGCATATTGCCGGCCTCAAGGTCTGGCACGACCAGCACATTGGCGCGCCCCGCGACCGGGGAGCTGATCTTCTTGATCGCCGCAGCCTCCGGGCTGATCGCATTGTCGAGCGCCAGCGGTCCGTCGAGTTGCGCTCCCGTGATCTGGCCCCGGTCCGCCATCTTGCACAGGGCAGCGGCTTCAAGGGTCGAAGGGACGTCGGGATTGACGCTTTCCATGGCGCTCAGCACCGCCACACGAACTTCCTTCTGCCCCAGCGCGCGGACGAGATCGATCGCGTTCTGCGTGATGTCGACCTTGGTCTTGAGGTCCGGCGCGATGTTCACCGCTGCGTCGGTAATGACGAGCGGCTGATCATGATCCGGCACGTCCATGATGAAGCAGTGGCTGATGCGACGGGACGTGCGAAGACCGGTGTCGCGCTTCACCACCGCACTCATGATTTCATCGGTGTGAAGGCTGCCCTTCATCAGTGCCTCGGCGCGGCCTTCGCGAACCAGCTCGACCGCCTTGGCTGCCGATTCCTGGCTGTATCCAGCGTCGACGATTTCGAAGCTGCTGATGTCCAGACCATGCTGAGCGGCAACTTCCTTGATGCGATCCTGCGGACCGACAAGGATCGGCTCGACCAGCCTCAATTTCGCTGCCTCGACGACGCTTTCCAGCGACACCTGGTCGCAAGGATGCGCCACCGCGACCTTCACCGGCTGGTGCTTCTGGGCGGTTGCGATCAGCTTGTGGAATTTCTCATGGTTATTGCGGCTGACAGGGGGGGCATCGGCCTCAAGCACGGACATCGTCATCCTCCTTCTTGCTGGCCTTGGAGGCCTTCGCACCGAACAAGCTCTCCACTTCGGCCAATCGTCGCTTGGCCTCGCCCGTTGGCTCGCCAGTTGCGAAAATGATGCGCTGAATCGAACGCAACGTGCTGGCCCGCTCTTCCGGATCTCGCGGCAAGAGCTTCGGTATCGCGGCAACGGCACGCTTCTGGTCGATCTTCAGAAGCAGATACTGATCTCTTACCGCTTCCTTCAGTTGCTCCATCGTTCGCGGCCGGCCGGGCGGTTGCGCGTCATGCAGCTGCTTGATCATCGCAAAGCCGCGCTCGTCGACCTGGCCTTGGCCCAGGCGGATGTAGCCGATTGAACGAAGCGCCGCCTCGAGAGCACCGCCCGTTTCGAACTTCGCTTCAAGCTCTTCCCGCTTCCTGGCCTGCACCTGCTCGCGAAGCGCATCGCGCTCCGGCTTGCGGCGGCTCGCTTCGTCCTTCGGATCAAGGCCGACCAGCGCTTGCAACATCGGCGAGCCATAGGTCATGTGGAAGAGCTGCTCGGTCATCGCATCGCGTGCGGCGCCGAAGGCGGACAGCGACGCACTGATGGTCGAGGCCATCGCCTTTTCGGCGGCGGCAAAGAAATTGTCGTCCGAAACGGCCTGCCGATCCTTGCGAACCTGTTCGGCCGTCTCCGCGACTAGCCTCATGCCCGGATTCTCGTCGGAAAAGATCGAGAAGCGGACCCGGTTCGGGTGCATCTTGCGCGCCCAATCGCCAAAGCCCGGCGGCGTGACGGCGCGGACCAGTGGGCCCATGTAGCTTTCGTACAGCCGCCGGTTGATGTCCGATACGCGATCGACCGCCGCAAACTTCAGATCATCCTCGGGGCTGTTGCCGCCCAGGGCGCGGATATCATCCAGGGTTCGCGGCACCAGCCGGAAGAGATAGTCCCCGCCGATCAGCTCGCGATGGGCATCGTCGTCGCTGATTTCCTCGATGACCGCCTCGTAAAGGCCGGGCGGCATCAGGTCGATCATGTCCATCGAGCTGGTGAATTCGTCATGCTCGCGCGTCGCGACCTTGCCCGACACGAAAATGCCGAGATGCCCGACCGACCCGTGCACCGAATAGACGATGGTCTGGCCGTTAGCGATGAGCTCGTCATCGGTTCCGTACAGGTCGGTGATCCAGCCCAGTGCCTGTTGCGGCGGGGTGATGTTGTCGCCCCATGAGCAGAAGACGACGATCGGCGACTTGACGTTGCGAAGGTCGATCTGGACGCCGTCGGAGGTGCGGATCTCGCCGTCCGTCAGCTTGTTTCCGACGAACAGATTGTCGGCGATCCACTGCATTTCCCGCGCATTGAGCAGAACGGGGCTGCCCCACCACGTCTCGAAATCAAGGAAGCGCTCGGCCTCGGTATCGACCTTCGAATAGACGTTATACGGCTTCTCGAAAAAGGTGTTCGCGGGGTCCAGCTTCTCGAAGTTCGCAACCAAATTCGCCCCGTCGAACGTACCTTCGCCCAAGTCGCCGGACAGGCTGGTCAGCCAGGTGCCGCCCAACATTCCTCCGGTATAGCGCATCGGATTCTTGCCATGGACGCCGGCCCAATAGGATAGCGGCGCGCCTGCCAGAAGCAGTGGTCCAGGAATGTCAGGATGGGTGGCGGCCATGATCATCGTCTGCCAGCCGGCCTGACAGTTGCCGATGACGGCCGGCTTGCCGGTACCCGGATGCCGGCGCGCTACCTCGCGGATGAACTCGGCCTCCGCGTTCCACACATCCTCGGTGGTCTGCTCCGGCATGGGTTCGGGCAGGAAGCCGATGAAATAGCAGGGGTGACCATTCTCCAGCGCGACGCCGATTTCGCTGTCCGTTTTCATGCCGCCGATGCCGGGACCGTGGCCCGCGCGAGGGTCGACCACCACGAACGGCCGCTTGGCCGGATCGATCTTTACGCCCTTCGGCGGCTTGATCCTGACCAGCCCATAATTGACCGGGCGCGCCAGTTTCCGGCCGTCCAGCACCACTTCGGCATCGAACTCCAGGACATTGGGCGCCGCTTTCTCCTGCTGCTCGCGATAAATATTGCCGCGCTGGCGCAGCACATCGAGGAACAGCACCGATCGCTGCCACGCGTCGAGCAGATAGTCGTGCGCAGGACCAAGGCTCTGCGAGCCAGACATGGATAGGCCTCCGGAATTGAACCGAAAGCATAGGCAGGGCACCGATCCGGGCCATCGGGATATGTCCTGACGCACTGCACAAATCGGCCGCATCAAAAACGGCGGAACGGCCTCAGTAACTGGCTGAGGGGGTGTTGGGGGTTCCCCCTGATATCTTGGCGCTACCCAGGGCCTATAGCTCGAACTGACGCTTTTCGAGGGGAGCTCTTGGACGAATTACCGTCCAGAAGGCGCCACGCGCCTCAAGCTCCCTCGGTTGAAGATGGGAGGGCAGGATATGGACAGCCAATCACATAAGCGGGGACCGTTCACGCTTCCGGAACTCGATTATTCCGAGCCGCCGCAGGGATCAGATCGCCGCAGCTTCATGGTGCGCAGCGCGATGGCAACCGCAATCGGCATGCTCGGTGGGCAGGTCAATCCGCTGTTTGCGCAGGCGACTGCCGAACCGCCCCTGCAGGGCAAGGAAAATCCCGATCTTCAGGTGGTGAAGAACTCCAAGGGCCCGGTGATGACCCTGGTCGACGAATTCTACAAGGTTGGCCCTGGACCGTCGTCCTCGCACACGATTGGGCCAATGCGGATCACCTATGATTTCTACCAGAGGGCGATCAAGCTTCCTCAATCAACGCTCAACCAAGCCACCGCACTGAAGGTTCACCTTTATGGAAGCCTCAGCGCAACCGGCAAGGGCCACGGTACCGAACGCGCGGCCCTTGCCGGCCTGATCGGACACGAGCCGGCAACGATCGACCCGGTTGCGGTCCTCGACAAGATGGCGGCCGAGCCGGATAGGCAATATCCCGTGAAGCTCGGGACCAAGACGATCAATGCGTCCCTGGCTGACATCATCTACGATGCCACCAAGGGCGATTTCCCGCACGCCAACACGATGACCGCCAAGCTGATGGCCGGCGACAAGGTGTTGCTGGAGCAGGAATATTATTCGGTCGGCGGCGGCTTCATCGAATGGAAGGGCTATACGCCGCCCAAGAAGAACCCGCCGAAATACCCCTACGAAACGATCAAGGAGGTCATCGACTACACCAAGCGCGATAACATCTCGATCGCTCAGGTCGCGATGGCCAACGAAACATCGATTTCGGGTCGTAGCGAGGCGGAGATCAATGCCTTCCTCGACAAGATCATCGGTGCCATGCGGGCGACAGTGAAGACCGGCCTCGCGGCTCCGACAAGCACGCTTCCGGGGCCGATCAAGCTGAAGACCAAGGCTCGCGACGTCTACCAGCATGCCATGAAGGAGGAGAGGCCTGCACGGCGCGGTATTGGCGTGCTGTCAGCGGCAGCCCTCGCCGGCTCCGAGGAAAATGCGCGCGGCCATCTGGTCATTACAGCACCGACCGGCGGGTCGGCGGGCGTGATGCCGGCCGTCCTTTACTCCCTCGATCAGGCCGGGGCCAAAGTATCGGACCAGAAGCTTCGCGAAGGCCTGCTTGCAGCAGCGGTGATCGGCTATCTGTGCAAGCACCACGCAACGCTCGCCGCAGCCGAAGGCGGCTGCCAGGCAGAGATCGGCGTCGCATCCGCAATGGGTGCAGCGATGGTTGCCCAGGCCATGGACGCCGATCCGCAAGTGGTCGCCAACGCAGCGGAAGGCGCTCTCGAGCACCATCTCGGCATGACCTGCGATCCGGTCGCCGGCTTCGTCCAGATTCCGTGCATTGAGCGCTGTGCGTTCGGCGCGGTCAAATCCTGGACCGGCTACCTCATCGCGTCGAACGAGATCCCGGCCAACCGCCGCGTCGACTTCGACTCTACCGTGCAGGCGCTGGCGATCACGGCCAAGGAGATGAACGGCAAATATAAGGAAACTTCAGAAGGCGGCCTCGCCGTCTCGTTGACCCTTTGCTGACGCCGTTCCGATGAGCCAGGCGACCGAACGACCCGCAGTGACTCCCCTCGGCGTGGTCACCGTCGCCTGGCTCATCACCTCGATCTACTATTTCTACCAATATGCGATGCGGTCGGCGCCGGCCGTCATGGTGCCGCAGATGTCCGACGCCTTCGGGCTGACGCCTGTTGGCATCGCGTCGCTGGTCGGCCTTTTCTACTACGCCTACGCCCCGTTCAGCCTTGTTGCAGGCGTGGCGATGGATCAGGTCGGGCCGCGTGCGGTCGTACCGTTGGGGGCGGCAACGGTTGCCGTTGGTGCACTGCTTTTTTCGACCGGCGATCCAAACCTCGCCAGCATTGGCCGCTTCATGCAGGGTGCCGGGGGTGTGTTCGCGCTCATTGGCGCCGCCTATATCGCGACGACGAACTTTCCCGCGTCCAAGGCCGCGACCTTGATCGGCGCAACGCAAATGTTCGGAATGGCGGGCGGGTCTGCCGGGCAATTCCTTGTCGGCCCAGCCATTTCAAACGGCCTGCAGTGGGACAGCTTCTGGCTGATCATGGGGGTCATCGGAATTCCGATCGCCATCCTGTTGTTCCTCTTCATTCCGAAGCGGCAGAAGACAGAGCGACACGGCAATTGGCTAAGCGACGCCGGAAGCGCGATGAAGACCGTGTTCTGCAATCCGCAATCGATCATCTGCGGCTTGATCTCCGGACTTTTCTTTATTCCGACCACCATCTTCGACATGGTCTGGGGCGTGCGCTTCCTCCAGGAGGCGCATGGAATGTCGTATGACGTGGCCGTCCTGCGTTCGGCCGCAGTCCCGTTCGGCTGGATCATCGGCTGTCCGCTGCTGGGCTGGATTTCCGACAAGATCGGACGGCGCAAGCCCGTCATCATCGTTGCTGGCGTTGTCCTGGCCGCCGCCATGGCGATGGGTCTTTATGGCCCCCCCGGTGTCTTCCCGCCCTATTCGATTGCGCTGGTCATGGGCATCGCTTCCGGCGCGGCGATGCTTCCCTACACCGTTATCAAGGAAGCCAACCGGCCCGAGCATGCCGGCACCGCCACCGGCGTCATCAACTTCATCAACTTCTCATTCTCCGCCTTGCTTGGCCCACTTTTCGCCGCACGCCTGATGCGGATTAGCGGCGGCGGCGACCGCGAGCTCGGCGACTATCAGCTGACCTTTATGCCCATGCTAGTTGGCATCGGCATCGCCATCCTCCTGGCCTTCCTCTTGCGCGAAACAGGAAGTCGCGCCCGCCCCGCCCAGCCATTGGGCGACCCCCTGCCTGAAGCCCGATAAGGGAGATTTGAAATGTCGACCGTCGTTCTTGAACCGAGCCCCGCCGAAGAGAAGAAGCAGGCCGGCTTCAAGCCCGGATTGTGGACCAAGGAAATCAACGTCCGCAACTTCATCCAGCTCAATTACGAGCCCTATTATGGCGACGAAGCTTTTCTTGCCGGGCCGACCGACCGGACCACGGGCATCTGGAAGAAACTGACCGACCTGTTCGTCGAGGAGCGCAAGAAGGGCGTGCTCGACGTCTCCCAGATCCCCAGTACGATCATCGCCCACGACGCCGGCTATATCGACAAGGCTAATGAGGTCATCGTCGGCCTTCAGACCGAAGCCCCGCTGAAGCGCGCGATCATGCCCAACGGCGGGCTGAAAATGGTGCTGACCTCGCTTGAGACGTACGGTTACAAGCCCGACCCGGTGATGGTCGAAACCTTCACCAAGTATCGCAAGACGCACAATGACGGCGTGTTCGACGCCTATACGTCGGACGTTCGCAAGTGCCGCAGTTCGCACGTTCTGACCGGCCTGCCCGACGCCTACGGCCGTGGCCGCATCATCGGCGATTATCGCCGTGTCGCCCTTTATGGCGTGGATCGCCTGGCTGAAGTGAAGAAG
Organism: Sphingomonas caseinilytica; assembly: GCF_023516455.1. Taxonomy (GTDB): domain Bacteria; phylum Pseudomonadota; class Alphaproteobacteria; order Sphingomonadales; family Sphingomonadaceae; genus Sphingomicrobium; species Sphingomicrobium caseinilyticum. Next base: position 41,856 of record NZ_JAMGBA010000004.1, read on the forward strand.
CAAGAAAAGGCTTCGCTCGACAACAAATGGTCATCGGACGAAATCATCCGCGACCGCGAAGAGCTTAGCGAGCAGATCCGCGCGCTCGGCGAATTGAAGGAAATGGCCGCCAAATATGGCTTCGACATTTCCGGACCTGCCACCTCCGCCAGGGAAGCCGTGCAGTGGCTCTATTTCGGCTACCTCGCCAGCGTGAAGGAGCAGAATGGCGCGGCCATGTCGCTCGGCCGCGTTTCGACCTTCCTCGACGTCTTCATCGAAAAGGACCTCGAAGAAGGGAAAATCACCGAGAGCGAGGCGCAGGAAATCATCGACGATTTCGTAATCAAGCTGCGCATCGTCCGCTTCCTCCGTACGCCCGAATATGACGATCTATTCTCGGGCGACCCGACCTGGGTGACGGAATCGATCGCCGGCATGGGCGACGACGGGCGGCCGCTGGTCACCAAGACCAGCTTCCGCTTCCTCCAGACCCTCTACAATCTGGGTCCGGCGCCGGAACCGAACCTCACCATCTGGTATTCCCCGCAGCTTCCCGAAGGCTTCCGCCGCTTCTCATCGAAGGTCGCGATCGACACCAGTTCGATCCAGTTCGAAAGCGATGAGATCATGCGCATGGCCTGGGGCGACGACGGCGCGATCGCCTGCTGCGTCTCGCCCATGGCGATGGGCAAGCAGATGCAGTTCTTCGGTGCCCGAGCCAACCTCGCCAAGGCGCTGCTGTACGGCATCAACGGCGGCCGCGACGAGGTGTCGGGCAAGCAAGTCGCACCGGCGTTCGAACCGGTCCAGGGCGACTATCTGGACTTCGACGATGTCGTCGACCGCCTCGACAAGGTGATGGACTGGCTGGCGGCCACTTACGTCACCGCCATGAACTGCATCCACTATATGCATGACAAATATGCCTATGAGCGGATTGAAATGGCGCTTCACGATTATGCGCCGCTTCGCACCATGGCATTCGGCATCGCCGGCATGTCGGTGGTCGCGGACAGCTTGTCAGCGATCAAATATGCCAAGGTGAAGGTGAAACGGGACGATACCGGCCTCGTCACCGGCTATGAGACCGAGGGCGAATTCCCGCTGTTCGGAAACAACGACAACCGCGTCGACGGAATGGCCGCCTGGTTGGTCACCACCTTCATGGGCAAGTTGCGCAAATTCCCGACTTACCGGAATGCACTCCATACCCAGTCGGTGCTGACCATCACGTCGAACGTCGTCTACGGCAAGGCGACTGGCGACACGCCGGACGGTCGCAAGAAGGGCGAGCCCTTCGCGCCGGGTGCCAATCCGATGCACGGCCGCGACAGTCATGGCGTCCATGCGTCGGCAGCTTCGGTCGCGAAGATCCCCTACCGCGACGCGCAGGATGGCATTTCGCTGACGACGACGCTGATCCCCAGCGGCCTAGGGCGGACCAAGGATGACCAGATCACCAATCTGACGTCGATCCTGGACGGCTTCTTCGGCTCGACCGGTTATCACATGAACATCAATGTGCTGAACCGAGAGACATTGCTCGATGCGATGGATCATCCGGAGAAATATCCGAGCCTGACGATCCGCGTGTCGGGCTATGCGGTCAATTTCGTGCGCCTGACCCGCGAGCAGCAGATGGATGTGATCAACCGCACATTCCACGGAGGATAAAATGGCCACCGCCTCGGCCGAGAAGGTCAACCTGGAGGCAAAAAGCCCGTACGAAATGCGGGTCCATCTTGGCGACGACGTGCCGGAGGTGGATGTCCGCAGTGCGCTCAAGACCGGCGATATGGGCTTCCTTCACAGCTACACGACGGGTTCGGCCGTTGACGGCCCGGGCATCCGGGTCGTCGCCTGGACGACGGCCTGCATGTTCCGCTGCCAATATTGCCACAACCCGGACACATGGACGCTCAGCAACGGCATTCCTGTGACACTTGAACGGGCGATCGACGGCGTTCGCAAATATGCGCACGGCCTAAAGCTGATGCATGGCGGCTTCACCCTGTCTGGCGGCGAGCCGCTGATGCAGGACCGGTTCGCGGTGCGGCTACTCGCGGCGGTCAAGGCGATGGGTGTCCACACGGCGATGGAAACCAATGGCTTCTTCGGCGACAAGCTGTCCGACGAGGAGCTCAAGAACATCGACCTTGTCATCCTCGACATGAAGGCGTTCACCGCCGAACAGCATGAGCGCGTGACGGGCATCAAGGACAATGCCGAAGTCTTCCACTTTGCGCGCCGCCTCGCGGAGCTGAAGCGCCCGATGTGGCTTCGCTACGTGCTCGTCCCGGGCCTCACGGACGTCGACGAGGAAATGGAGCAGATGGCGAAATTCGCAGCCTCGCTCGGCGTCATAGAACGCGTGGAGATCCTGCCGTTCCACCAGCTCGGCGAATATAAGTGGGAGCGGCTGAAGCTCGACTACAAGCTGTTGGACACCAAGCCGCCGTCAGGCGAACGGGTCGCCAACGCGATCGGCATCTTCCAGGCCGCAGGGTTGAACGCCTGCTAATTATCGCAAGCTGACCGCTACTTCCCGATCTCCTTGGTGAGGAACGCCCACAGCAGCGCCGATCGCATTGCATCTTCGCTGCGGTCCGCGCCGACCGAGTGGCCGCCTTCCAGATACTCGTGATAATAGGTGGTGCTTCCGCCCGCGCTGAGCTTTGCCGCCATCTTCCGCGCATGGCCGGGGTGCACCCGGTCATCCTTGGTCGACAGGTAGAAGAAGGTCGCCGGATAGCGGACCCCGGGCCGGACATTCTGGTAGGGCGAATATTGGGACATGAACGCCCAGTCCGCCGGCTTGTCCGGGTCGCCATATTCGTCGATCCAGGATGCGCCGGCGAGCATGTGCGAATAGCGCTTCATGTCGTGCAGTGGCGAACCTGAAATGACCGCGGAATATAGGTCGGGATGCTGGGTCAGCGCTGCGCCAACCAGCACGCCCCCGTTGGAGCGGCCCGAAATGGCGACACCGTCCTTGCGTGCCACGCCGGTCGCGATCAGGTCGCGCGAAACCGCTTCCAGATCGTCGAAGCTGTTCTGCCTTTTCTCGCGCAGCGCATCGCGCCACCAGCCGGGACCATATTCGCCGCCGCCCCGGATGTTGGCGAGGACGAACGCCCCGCCGTCCTCAGCCCAGAACAGGCCGAGCGGTCCGGAGCGATACGGTTGAGCGGTCAAATAGGTCGGCGTCTGCGCTGCACGGAACCCGCCATAGGCATGGACCAGGACGCCGGTCGGCTTGGTGACGCCCTTCTTGCGGACGAGGAAGTAAGGCACGCGCGTCCCGTCCTTCGACGTCGCGAAACGCTGGTCGACCGTGAACTTCGATGCATCGAACTGCGCTGGCAAAGATTGTACTGTCGCAACCTTTCCAGCCGCATCAATCGACATCAACGTAGTCGGGTTCAGCATGCCCTCGACCGTCGCGAAGGCGATGTCCTGCTTGTCCGCGGTCCCCGCAATGTGAACGGTGCTGTTGGCCGGAAGCGGCATCGCCTTGCTCGACCAGCTTCCGTCTGACTGGCGCCGAAGCGCGAACAGCTTGCCCGACACATCGTCCAGCGCCTTGATCCACAGGACATTGTCGCTGGCCGAGACTTCCTCGATCGCCTGGCTCTTTGTCGGCGCCATCACCAGCTTTGGCGCAGGCTTCTGGCCCGCCAGCATCTGCTGGAGGTCATAGGCCACGACCGAACCCGGCTGGAACGCGCCCAGCGGCTCGACCAGTGTTGCGATCGCCTGTCCTGAAATCACCCCGTTGAAGTTCGCCGTCTCCGGGATCGGCAAGTCGACCCAGCGTCCGTCGGGCGCCCGCATCGCTCGACGGGACTCATAGAAGCCGACGTTGCGGCTGAAACCGACGCGGCGGACATCGCCGTCCATGACCGCGACCGGACTGATGCCGATATCGTCCACGGTGACTTCCGCGATCTTTGTCGCCGCGCTCCACGGCGTACCGCGCTTCCATTCCTTGACGATGCGCGCGTAGCCGGACTTGGTCACCGTCCCCTCGCCTTCGGCCATCGCGACCATCAGCGTATTGCGGTCGACCCAGGTCACGCTGTTCTTGCTTTCCGGAACGACGAAGCCGCCCTCGACGAACTTGCCGGTCGTCAGGTCGAATTCGCGCACCACGTCGGCGTCGCTTCCGCCCGGGCTAAGCGAGACGAGGCAGCGCTGATATTCGGGCGGAAGGCAGTCCGCGCCGTGCCACACCCAGCTCTTCCCCTCGGCCTTGCCCAACGCATCGACGTCGATCAGCGTCCGCCACTGGGGCTTGCCCGCCAGATAATCCGCCAGCGGCGAGACGCGCCACAAGCCCCGCTTGTGATTGGCGTCGACCCAATGGTTCGCGACCAGGTCGCCCATCACCGCGCTCGGCGCCGCGATCTGATTGGGATCGTTGAGGATCGCCAGTGCGCGCTGACGACGTTCCTCGAAGCCCGGCATCTTGGTCAGGTCCGCCTCGGTCGCGGCGTTCCACGCCTTCACTTGTTCCAGCGCCTTGGCGCCCTCAATCTCTTCCAGCCAAAGATATGGATCGTCGTTCTGGGCCACGGCAGAAGAAGCGACGGCCGCACTCAACGCGGCGAACAGGATTTTACGCAAAGGAAGACCCCTCAAAGAATTTGAGGCGGACCGTGGCCGCGCGGTGAATTTCGGTCAACGCACCTTTCGACGAGCGGCCAAGCTGCGACCGTGGAAAACAGGTCGCCCCGGTGGCACGGCTGCTTACCACGCAATTTCACACGATTATCCCAACCATCGCGCGCCACTGCCGCATGGCCGGCGCGGGGTCGTCCGCGTGACCAAGGGAGTGATCATGTTTCTTCACATCAGCCAGGACCGTTGTTCACGCCCGCTCGAGGCAAGCATGAGCCGCATCCGGGTCGCCATCATCTTCCTCGCATTGGTGATCGCCAGCATCGGCAGCGCCGACGCATTCGCGGCCCCGGTTGATCAGGCAAGTTGGGTTTCCCTGAAGAAGGAAGTCCGGCTGCCGAACGGGCTCAAGCTCAACTATGTCGAGCTTGGCAATCCGAAGGGGGAGCCCCTGCTCCTGTTGCACGGCTACACGGACAGCAGCCGCAGCTGGTCTCTGACCGCGCCCTATCTCGCCGCGTACCGCCTGTTGATCCCGGACCAGCGCGGCCACGGCGGATCCGATGCGCCGGAGTGCTGCTACAGCACATCCCAGTTCGCCGATGATGCCCGGCTATTCCTGGATGCCCTTGGGGTCCGGCGTGCCGCGGTTGCCGGCCATTCCCTGGGCTCGATGGTTGCGATCAGCCTAGCTGCGGACCATCCGGACCGCGTTTCCAGGCTCATCCTCATCGGCTCGACCGCCCTCGAGCCCGTCAAGCGCGGCGATTGGCTCTACAGCAGCGCAACGGCCCTCAAGGCGCCCCTGGATAAATCATCCCCGTTCCTGCGCGAATGGCATCCGTCGAACCAGCCGACGTCGGTCGATCCTCAGTTCGCCAATGCGATCGAGCAGGAATATCTGACGATTCCGCTCCACGTCTGGCACGGCGTCATGCGCGAACTTGCCCATGTCCCGGTCGGCCGCCACGCCGAAGACATCAAAATTCCCGTGCTGCTGATATCAGGGGGCAAGGACCCGCTGTTCCCGGCCGAGCATCACGCATCGCTGCGAAAGGCCTTCCCCCATGCCGAGGAGCGGGTTTTCGGGGAGCTTGGCCACAACCCCAATTGGGAGCGCCCGGAGGAGGTCGGTCCGTTGATGGAGCGCTTCCTCAGCTCGACACGCTGACGCCTAGGGCTTGTGCTTCCGCACCGCGATCGCGTCGATCTCGACCAGCTGGCCCTCGTCCACCAGCCCCGCGACCTGCACCGTCGCGCGGGCCGGGCGGCCCGGCTGCTGGGCGGTTCCGAAGACCTGGCCATAGGCTTGCTTCATGCCTTCGAAATCCATTTTCCCGCCATTCGCCGGATCGGCGACGAGGAAGACGCGGAGCATCGTCACGTCGCCATAACCATAGCCCTGCCCCTTCAGAATATCGCCAAGGATCTTCAGGATATTCTGCGTCTGCGTCCTCGTGTCGCCGCGCACGGTCGGCGCGCTGGGGTCAAGCGCGGGCGGCGTGATGCCGCTGATATAGAGCGTGTCGGTCGTGCCCTTGGTCTCGACCGCATCGGCAACGGCCGCCGTGGCGGGCCCGATACGTGTGAGCTGGGCTTCGGCGCCAGTCGAAAACGCCAGTCCCGCGACAGCGCCGATTACACATAGCTTTAGCATGACCGCCTCCTTGAAAGGGCGGCCACCCGTTTAGACCCGGGCCCCGCATCTAAAATCGGGGCAACTCCGGATATTGAAGCGAAGCTTTCCGCAAGAACCGGGCGGTAAGAGCCGGTCCGTCAGGCGCTCAGTTCACCTCGGTGCCGCCGGCCAGCATGAGCTTGGGTTCCGCCTCAACCTGTCGCGGGGCGAACTTGCCGTTCACCTGCGCGCCCTCCTCGATGGTGAGCGATTGATAGGCGACATCGCCCTCGATCCGCGCTGTCTTCAGGATGACGAGCGTATTTGCGGTGATCGAACCTTTGATCGTTCCGGCGATACGGGCGCTTTCTGCGACGACGGTGCCGGTGACCTCGCTGGACACTCCCTGGACCAGGGCGGCGCATGTGATGTCGCCGTCGATCCGCCCATCAAGGTGAAGATCCTTCGTAGCCGTCAGATCGCCCTTGATGGCGATGTCGGGACCAAGCACGGAAAAGGTTGAATCCGACATGGCTGCGTTACCCGACGGCCGGTCGGTTGAGTCTGGCTTCTTGGAGAACATTAGGGGCTACCTCAAGAAATGGGCGCGGATTGACGGGTTGGCCGTTCAGGCGAACCTCGAAATGAAGGTGCGGACCGGTGGATCGGCCAGTGTTTCCGACCGCACCGATCACCTGCCCAGCCGTGACGACCTGACCGGGGCGCGCGCGAAATGCGGACATGTGGGCGTAGCGGGTGTGCAGGCCGTTGCCATGGTCGATGTCGATGGAATTGCCATACCCCGGACGCCGGCCGACGAAAGCGACCTTGCCGTTGGCGGCAGAGAAGATCGGGGCTCCCATCGGACCCTTGAAATCGAGCCCCGCATGGAAGGCCGCCTGACCGGCGAACGGATCGGACCGATAGCCAAAACCTGATGTGATATGGTTGGCGGCGGCGGGGATGACCTGCGGAATTCCTTCGAGCCCGCGCTGAAGCGCATCCATCCGCGCAAGGCTAAGACCGAGGCGGCGGAAGCGCGGATCAATCGCGCCGGCATTTGAAGTCAGCGCGATGAACGGGCCGCCCATGGCGCTCCGGTCGTCCAGCGAGGCCAGCATTCGCTGGGGATTGAGCCCCAGCTTGCGCATTGCAGCTTCGGCGGCGGCCGAGCGCCGGTCGGCGAACCGAGTCAGCCGTTCGGCGAATGCGAGCTGCCGCGCCTCGACCTGGGCGAGAGCGGCCGCTTCCGGCACCGTCATGCTGACCTTGTCGACGGTCTTGGAGGATTCCTGGCTGCTATCGGAAACGGTCTCGCCCGCCTTGGCATCGGCCGGCAGGTCTCCGACATAGGATTTGACCATCTTCTCGATGAACAGTTGTCGCCGGTCGAGGTCGACGGCGACGGCATCGACATTCTTGCGATAGGCGGCGATGCGGTTCTCCGCGCTTACGACCTTGGCTTCGCGGTTCAGCAACGATTTCGCATTGTAGCTGTCGAGCACTGAACCGATCGCCACGGAGGCCATGGTCGCCACCCAGGCAAGCAAAAGGCCGGCGGCAACTGCGGCGACGGACATCTGCAGGCGCGAGGAGATGCGCAGATAGCGGACATGCCCTTCCGAGCGCATGATGAACTCACGCTCAGGGAAATAGCGTCGGATGCGCGCGATGGCCGCGCCAGCGACTGCCTTTTGCACGAGTCTCCCCCCTCTGCCCCGCAGCTTGGTTAGGCCGCTGATCGCCAGTTGCGATTCACACGGGGCGGACTCGGGATGAATCGATTGACTCGTGCGACGAAACGATTGCCGAAATGCGCAATTCGCAACCCAGATTAAGTTGCCAACCCGGGGATGAAAATCGAATCCCTATTTGCGCTTGAACAGCTGCTTACAGATCGGTTCCGGGTGCCGTCTGCAAAAATCCGGAGGCCGCCCGCTGCGCCAATAGGCCAGTAATCCGCTGCGCTCAGCCAGCTGGATATAGCGCGGGTCGCGCCGCATTGGTGCTGAACCCGGCGATGCTATGAAGTCGGTTTGGACGGTATCGGGTTCCTCCATCCAGATCCGCTCCGTCTCCGCGGGGGTCCTGCCGACGCGCTGCGGGTAGAGTTTGGCCGCGATGGCATAGGCGCCGTCCTGATCGCCAAGCTGCGCCAGGGCGATCATGCAGCGGAGGTTGAGCAGCATATCGTCGCCATCGGGGCAGGTCTTTCGGGCAGCCGCGATCGATCTCGATTTCAGCGCCGCGACGAGCTCGTCGCTGGTTACATAGTCGGGGTCAAGGTTCTTGATCTTCACTTCCCGCTCAAGCTGCTGCATCGCCTGGAAATCGCCGCGGTCGATCAGGCTGAACAGGCGATTCCGAATGAACATCCACTGATATTCGGGCCACCAGCGGACCGCCTGTTGATAGAGGTCCTGAACGCCGGCGCTATCGCCCTCGAACTCCATCGCCTTGAGCATCCAGCCGATCTTCGTCGGCACATAGATATCGTGGGTGTGGGCCAGTTTCGCGAGGTCCGCCGATTCATCGAAGCGGCCGACACTGCGGAGGAGATGGCTAAGGAACGTATTCACATATGGCGCATCGGGATCGACCCGCTTTGCCAGGCGGAGGCGGTCTTCGCAGGCGGCAAATAGAGTTTCGCTTCGAAGGAGGCACCATGGCGAATATGCCTCGCCGAACTTCGGTGCCAGTTCGACGGCCCGATCGGCCGCTTGCCGCGCTTCCGCAACCGCTCCGGCCCGTTCCTCGAGCGGCAGATCAGCCATGATGAATGCCGTACTATAGGCCACCCCGAGTTGAGCGAGCGGGACGTCGGGCGCCTTGGCGGCTGACCTTTTCGCGATTTGATATGCCCGCAGCATATCGCCGGTGAAATTGTCCTGGAGGAGGTCAGTCAGGATAGCCGGGTCGAGCGACAGGCGCGGGTCGAGCAATGGCAGTTTCGCGCTGGTGGTAAGATTTCCGGCCATTTGCGCACCGATGCGCTCCGGAAGGTCGCGGACCTCATCGCGGCTGGCCTCGAACTGCTGCGAATAAACGGTGGATCCGTGCGCAGCCTCGGCAAGACGTACCGTAGCAACGATTTTGTCCCCACTTCTGCTGACGTCGCCCGACATCAGGAAATCGACCGACGGCTGGCCCGGTTGCGGGGCCGCGTTCATCAGGCGCAACGGAACTCCGCTTTGCGAAAATGTGTGAGCGATGGAGTCGCGGGTTTGCGTCGCGATTTCGCGCAGGCTCGCGTCCTCGTTTCCTGCGTTGAACGGCAATAACGCGATCGTTGGCTTAAGCGGTTGGCTCGCCGCATTCTGGATTTTCTGAAATGCCAGGAAGGCTGCGACCGCCGCGATGAAAGCCAGCGCCGCGACCGCGAACCAAAACGGCTTGCCTTGGGGAAGCGAGAAACGCCGTGGCGGCTTCGCCGGCCGCTGACCTGGTGAAGGCTCCTCCTTTCCCTTTAGCCGTCTCTCAACCGAGCGGAGCAATTCGTTCGTTCGTTCGTCGTTCCTCGCGGCTTTCCAACCCGTCAGGTCGAGCGTGTGGAACTGGCGGAAGCCCATCGGCGGCACCGACCCGTCGATGCTGACCGGGACGAGGCTGCCCTTGTCGCAGCCGACCCCTGCCTCGTCGCGCACCCAACGCGATCTGATCGATTCTTGCGACCAGGCGACCACCACGACTTCGGATTTGTCGAGCGCGGCTTCGATTTCGTCAGAGAATTCTTCGCCGCCATCGAGGCGGCGGTCCCACCAGACGTCGTGCCCGGCCGTTTCGAGGACGTCGGCAAGCCTTGCGGCGCAGCCGCGGTCCTCACGTGCATAGCTGAGGAAAATGGCCCCCATTCGCCCTCCGCGGGCAAACGCTGCGCCGCGGCTATGCCTGAGTCAAGAAATCGAGATCGCGCGGGCTTGGGCTGGCCCCGGGCAATTAGTCCCCGGAAATCTTGGGCATTCCGACATCGCCCTGCCCAACCGTGCGGCCGGCCATTTCCAGCATCCGCTCGAGCGGTACTCGCGCCTTGGCCATCGTCTCCGCATCAAGCTCGATGCGCGGCTCCAGGTCGCGCAGCGCCACGTACAGCTTCTCTAGCGTGTTGAGCGCCATGTAGGGGCACATGTTGCAGTTGCAGTTGCCGTCGCCGCCGGGGACGCCGATGAACGTCTTGTCCGGCGCCGCCTTCTCCATCTGGTGGATGATATGCGGCTCGGTCGCGACCAGGATCGTCTTGCTCGGCGAATGGATCGCAAAGTCGAGGATCGACTTCGTCGACCCGACATGATCCGAATGATCGATGATATGGGGCGGGCATTCCGGATGCGCCGCAACTGGCGCGCCGGGATGTTCGGCCTTGAGCTTCAGAAGCTCCGTTTCGCTGAACGCCTGGTGGACGATGCAGATACCGGGCCACAACAGCATGTCGCGCCCCGTCTTGCGCGCCAGATAGCCGCCGAGATGCCGGTCCGGGCCGAAGATGATCTTCTGCTCATTCGGGATCTGCTTCAGGATCACGTCGGCCGAGGAGCTGGTGACGATGATGTCCGACAGGGCCTTCACCGCCGCCGAGCAGTTGATGTAGGTCAGCGCGATATGGTCCGGGTGCGCGTCGCGGAACGCCTTGAACTGGTCCGGCGGGCAGCTGTCCTCAAGCGAGCAGCCAGCATCCATGTCGGGCAGGATGACGATCTTCTCGGGGCTCAGGATCTTCGCCGTTTCCGCCATGAAGCGCACGCCGCAGAAGGCGATGACCTCGGCGTTGGTCGCCGCCGCCTTGCGCGACAGGTCCAGGCTGTCGCCGACGAAATCGGCAAGATCCTGGATTTCCGGCTTCTGGTAGTAATGCGCGAGGATAACCGCGTTGCGCTCTTTCTTGAGGCGCGCGATCTCGGCCAGGAGATCGAGCCCCTTGAGGCTCTGTGTCTGCGCGGTCATGTCATTCGTCCTTCAAGCCAGCGGCGCGCTCAATTGCTCCGCGCCTCGTCGAGCACATCGTTATAGCTGCGGCTCCGGTCAAGTGGCTCCGTTACCGCCGAACCTTCGGTCGGGTAACGCGCCACCACCTTGGCATTGTCGAACCCCGCCGCTTGCAAGGGCAGCGCGAAGCTCCGCTCCACCGCCTGCCGCCCGGCCTCGCGCGCCAGCCGCATCGGAACCGGCGAACCAGCCTGCTTGCGGAGGTCCGCCACGGCCCTCGCCCGATTGTTGCGGTCAAGCGCCCGGTCGGCGTCGGTAATCACGCTGAGCACGCCATTCTCGCCATACTCGCGCGCCGCGCCGAGATCGACTTCGGGGCCGGCAATCTCAATTTCCGGAAGGGTGACGCTGAGCGTGCTCTTGCCCGCATCCCACTGCACATCCTCCGGCCCCAGTTTGGCGAGATCGAGTTCGTATCGAACGTCGCCCGGAAGGATCAGCGTCCGCTCCGAACTGACCAGCCCGCCCAGCCGCTCCTGACGACTGCTGACGACCGAGACATAGCGCGCAACGAACGGTACCAGCCGGTTCTGCGCCCGCATCGATTGCAACGCCGACGATGCAACGGTTTCGGGATTGGGCCCGCCGAACAGCCTTCGGCCGATATCGATCGCGCTTCCGAAGAACAGACCAAGCACCAGCGCGACGATCACCGCTGCGGTCGCCAGCGTCTTGTTCAGGCGGCTTTGGCCTTGCTCCATGTCTCACCTTCCCCCGCTTCAACCATCCCGCGCTTCTGAAGGTCCAGCAAATGCGCCAGCACCGATCCGCCGGCTGCGGGCACGAGCCGCTGGTCCAGCCCGGGATATGCGTTGGCGACAATGTCCGGGATATCGCGCGCGCGTTCCCCGACCAGCCGCAATATCTGCCGTTCCCTCTGCAGCCGGTGGCCGATCATCCCACGGACCAGCTGCATCGGCTTGGTCACGGCCGGCCCATGCGCCGGATAGAAGATGCGGTCGCCGCGCTGCCGAAGCAGGTCGAGGCTCTTCATATAGGCACCCATCTCGCCGTCGGGCGGGACGACCACTGTCGTCGACCAGCCCATGACATGGTCGCCGGTGAACAGTGCGTCGCCGAACGCAAAGCAAAGGTGATTGCTGGTATGCCCGGGCGTCGCAACCGCGAGCAACCGCTTGCCATTGTCGAATTCGATCGCCTGCCCGTCGGCCAGCACGAGGTCGGGCGCATATTCCTTGTCGAAGCTGGCGTCGGCGCGCGGTCCGATGCTCTCCAGCACCAGCGGTGCGCAACCGATGATCGGCGCGCCGGTAGCTTCCTTTAGCGCCCTGCTGGCCGGCGAATGGTCGCGGTGCGTATGGGTGCAAGCGATCGCGGCGAGGCTGCGGCCATCCAATGCGGCGACGATCGCTTCGACATGCTCGGGCATATCCGGCCCGGGATCGATAACCACCAGCTCTTCGTCGCCGACCAGATAGGTCTGCGTCCCGAAATAGGTGAATGGCGATGGATTGCGCGCCAATAGCCGGGCAATCCCCGGCTCAAGCCGCTCCAATATGGCATAAGGCGCATCCATGCCCGGCTCCTGCCACGAGCCAAGCGTGCAAGGCAACTAACGGATCGGCCTAGCAGCGCAGGGAATATGGCCCCAGCGTTTCGACAACCTGGCCGGACCCCATCACCTGGATCTCCACCTTGGTGCTGGCAACGCCCGCGCAAAGCTCCGGCGGCAACTTGGACCGGTAGGTCTCGCCCTGCCGCATCGGTGCGAGTGCAAGCTTCGCCCGCTCATCCCCTCGCCGCAGGAAGCGAAGGCTTGCCTCGCCGCCAAGATCCGCATCGGCGATAATCGAAAGGCGCGTGGCACGATCAAGCGTGGCGCAGCTACTGCCCGTACCCTTTTCGCCGGGCGCGAGGCAACGGATCGTCAGCTTCGGCTTCTTCACGACCGGTGCGACCGCAGGCGTCTTGGCGGCGACAATCACTGGAGGCGGAGCTGGCTGAGGAGCCGGCTGCTCAACGGAAGCAACGGGAGCCGGCAGTGCCACAGCGCCGGCCTCGACCTTGGCGATCTCCGCCCTCAGCGCCGACGTCAGCTGGTCCTTGGCGGTCTGCGGCATCTTCTCATTAGCTTCGATCTTCGCCGCGGCGTCCTTCAGCGTGGCCGCCCACTCGGCGTCGGTCTGCCCCTGCTTGCCGCACAGCTTGACCTTGGAGCTCTTCTTCTCACCATTCTCGTCGCGTTCGACGACCGTCTCGAACTTTCGGGCATTGCAGTCGGTGACGAGCTTCAGCGCTTCGGGATCGGTTCCCTGTATGGTGGACCCTGCCGGCTTTTCCTGCGCCAGCGCCGGGAACATAGCGCCGGCGGCCAGGGCCAGTGCGATCGTCAACCTGTTCATTTTCAATCCTTATCCGGGACTTCCATTGGCCGAAGGGCCGCTGAACCCCGGTTTAACCAATGATCAGGCCTCGACCAACCGCGACCTTAAGCCGCCATGTGCCCATTTTGCCAAGGCCCCCCGGAAATGGAATGAGGCGCCCAACGCTGCCTCCCAGCATCGGACGCCCCGGCTTCACGAGGCTAGCCTCGTGCCGCTTCGAGCCTAATTCATTCGTCGTCGAACTGGATTTCGAGCCGCTCGATCTCGTCCTGAGCCTTCTCGATCGACTTTTCGGCTTCGGCGATGCTCTTCTCGATCTGCTTGTGATCGACCGAAGCCATCGCCTCGCGATAGATTTTGTTGACATCGATCTTCTCGATATCACGCATCGATGAGCGGATCTGGGCCTTGATCTGTTCCGGGTCCTGGCCGGAGCGGCGGATATGCACCGCGTTACGGTCGATTTCGCGCATTGCCCGGTTGATCTCCTGCCGCGCTTCGGCGAGGTCGCGCTGCATTTCCCGCTGGTCGATCCTCATGTCCTGGATGGACTCGCGGATCTCGCGCTGCATCTTTTCGCGGTCGATCCGGTTGCGGGCCAGATCCGCCTTCGCCTTTGCAAGCGAGCGCCGCACTTCCTGCTTCTCGGCCGGAGTCAAATCTTCCCAGCGCTTCTCGCGACCGTTGATGTGAATCTTGCTGTCATGGTCGAAATACATCGCCTTGACCGGTGCGACAGGCGCGACTGGAGCAACAGGCGCGACGGGTGCAACTGGCGCAACCGGTGCAACGGGAGCCACCGCTGCCGTCGGCGCGGACGGCGCCGGTTCCGCGACCGGAGCAGCCGCTGTGGCGGCCTGGACAGCCGCGACTGCCAGCGCCGCCGGGCTCGCCGGGGCTGCAGGGCTTGCCGGGCTAGCCGGGCTAGCCGGAGCCATTGGGCTTTCCGGGGCCGCGGGCGGCGCGATGTCGACATAGTTGATCGCCCGCGTGGCGGTCAGCGGAAGGGCGACGGCGACCGTCGCGAGGACCATCAACCGGCCACTTAAACGACGGCCGGCGGTGGGGTTGGTAAGCATGGACTTAAGCCTCCTGTGAAGGGTGTTGCGTCGATCGAGCGCGCTGGCGAACAGCAGCGCCCTTCCCGAAGCGGCCTTGGCGATCGCACGACCGTAATCGGCGCGATCGTCGGCCTTGGCTTTGTCCAGCACCCGGGCATCGCACGCTGCTTCCTGATCGAAGCGAAAAGCGGCGTGGGCTACCCAGGCGAGCGGATTGAACCACTGGAGGCAGAGTAGGACAAAGGCAAAGAAGTTGGCGACAAGGTCGCCGGAACGATGGTGGGCAAGCTCATGCTCGAGCGCCAGGCGGCGCTCATGAGGTGCATAGAGACCCTCGAAATTTGACGGGACGGCAATCACGCGGTCGAAAATCCCGAACGCGACGGGCCCGGTGAGATCCGGCGACTGTACCAGGCGGATGGAGCCGATGCGGCCAAGTTCGCGCGAATCCTTGAGGATAGCCCGCCGCTCGCGACCAAATGTCAGCATCCGGGCCAGGAACAGGCCGGCTGCAATGCCAAGCCACAAGGTCAGCAGGATCGTTGGCCATCCGCCCAGCTGCTCGACCAGCGTCGGCTCGGACGGCGCCATCGTCGCCAGCAGCATCGGTTCGATCGACGCCTGCGGGGCGATGTACGAAGGCAGAACGGGCGTGGGCGCGGTCCGCTCGATCGTATGGGTGATCGTTGGCATCAGCAGCCTCGCCGCCGGGATCATCCACAGGCCATAGGCCACGCGGGCGCCGAAATGGCGGCGGACGGGTTCACGGACCAACAGGACCAGGACGATCAGTCCGGTCGTCGCGAGCAATGTTCCAAGCAGCCAATCCGTCACGACTTCAGCTCCCTCAACAGGGCCTCGATCTCGGCGATGTCATCTTCGTCCAGTGCATCTTCTTCGGCCAGCCGCGCTACCAGCGGCGATAGACGGCCGCCAAACAGCCGTTCGACGAACCGCCTGGATTCATGTCCTACATAATCTTCGCGCTTAATCGCCGGTGAATAAAGGAAGCGGCGGCCATCCTCGCGATGCTTCAAGGCGCCCTTGGTTGCGAGCCGCGACAGCATCGTCTTGACGGTTGCCAGCGTCCACTCGCGTGTCCCATCGATCCGGTCGGCGACTTCGGCAGCGGTCAGCGGTTGGCCCGCCGCCCAAAGCGCTTCCATCACTTCGAGTTCCGCATCGCTGATCCGTACGTCCATCGGAGCGTCCTTTCGATTACAACTGTAAGCGAACTGACTACAGCTGTAAACACAGAATTTCGCCCGCCCTGTCATTTTCTTAAAAAACGTCGGGATTCTTTACGGAATGGCTTGAGTCGCCAGCGAGACGAGACAGATTATCAGCTGTTTTCTGCCGTTTTTCCTAATTGGCACGGCGGTTGCACTATGTATGGCGTCCACTTGGTTCCACGCCAACACAAAGGGGACGGCAACAGCGGTTTTCTGGTCCCGCGTTCGCCGTCCCCTTTTAGTTTTAAGGCCTGTTTTCGCGTTTCGGGGGCGGCTCTCCTCGTTGGGCCCCTGCCCAACAGGGGAGCCGCAAATTCCTCAGGCCTCGGCTTTCAGAAGCTGCTGAAGCTCTCCGCTCTCGAACATTTCCATCATGATGTCCGAACCGCCGACAAACTCGCCCTTCACATAGAGCTGCGGGATGGTCGGCCAGTCGCTATATTCCTTGATGCCCTGGCGGATCTCCTGGTCCTGAAGGACGTCGACCGTTTCATACGGCACTTCCAGATGGTCGAGGATTGCGATGGCACGGCTGGAAAATCCGCATTGCGGGAAAAGCGCGCTGCCCTTCATGAACAGGACAACGTCATTTCCTTGAACCAGCGCGTCGATGCGCTCCTTAGCTTCACTCATTTGGATTCTCCGTTGGGCACCGCGGTTTCAAGTTGCAGCGCGTGAAGTTCGCCCCCCATTCGCCCGCCAAGCGCCTTGTAGACCAGCTGGTGCTGGCGAACCCGGCTCATCCCGGCAAAGCTCGGCGAAACGACTTTCGCCGCATAATGATCGCCGTCGCCGGCGAGGTCGCGGATCTCGACCTCGGCGTCGGGAATGGCGGTTCGGATCATGTCCTCGATATCCTGGGCGGCCATTGGCATTGTCTTATCCGATCAACTGGCGCCGGGCTTCGACCAGCTTTTCCCTGGTCGCTTCGCGAATTCGGTCCTCGTCGATCTCGACCCCGGCAGCCGTCAGGTCGCCGAGCAGCTTCAAGGTGACGTCCTTGCCGCCGCCGCCTTCGAAATCGGCCCGCACCAGGTCCTTGGAATAGGCTTCCCCCTCGACGTCGGACAGGCCCATCAGGCCGGCCGCCCACTCGCCGAGCAGCCGGTTTCGGCGGGCGAGAATGCGGAATAGCGTTTCCTCGTCATTGGCCAATTGGGCCTCAAGGCTGCGGTCATTCTCTTCGAACTGGCTCATTGGCGGATCCTCATTGGCCCGCCAGATAGTTATTGGTGGGACCTGCGTCCAGCCGCGTGCCGGACAATCGTACGGGCCTAGCCTGCTCGCCGCGCGCCTTCATCGCCGCGAGTCCAGCCGGTCAGCTTGGCGATATCGGCTGCGAGCGCGCGATTGCCGTCATCCTCCCGGTGCGAAGAAAATCCCGCATCCGACCAGTAGCGGGCGTTGCTGTCGGGCACGACCTCGACCAGCCGCTTGCCTTGCGAGCAGCCGATCATCACCCGGATCGACGAGCCGCGCGCTTCGGCGGCAAGGGCGGAGCATAGCCGCTGAAACGCCTGGTTCGAGCTGGCGTAGGGGAAAATCGCGTCTCCGGAGTCAGCGGATGCCGGCGGAATGCTGAGCAGGATTTTCCCGTACCTGCCGTTGCGAAGGCCCGGCATCAGCGCTCGCGAAACACGGTACATGCCCAGGGTCCGCTCATATCCCCCGCCGGCCGCATTGATCACCATGTCGAGCTCGGGATAGCTCGCCAATATCTCGGCCGCGAAAATGGTGACGCTGCCTTCTGACGCGACGTCGCAATAGCGGCCGACCGCGTCCAATTCCTTGGCCAGCATGCCCAGCAACTCCGTATCATGGTCCGCCAGGATCAATTCCGCGCCTTGTGCGGCGAAGGCCTTGGCGCAGGCGTGACCGATCCCCCGGCAAGCGCCGGTGATCAGGACACGCGGACGGCCGCGCGCGGAAGGGTCTCCAGTCGCTCCATCGTCGGAACGGCTTGCAAATTCAGTCATTTTGGGCTTGATAGTTAAAGCAACTATTTGTTGCATTAGTGGCGTTATGTCGTGGAGTCAACATATGTCGGACACCGATGTCATGGAGCGACCCACCCCTCAAAAACGTCCCGGTGGCAGAACCGCCGAAGTGACGCGAAGGATCCATGAAGCCATTCTGGAGCTACTGGTCGAAGGCGGCATTGACGCCTGCACCTTCCAGAATATCGCAAGCCGCGCGGGCGTTGAGCGATCGACGCTCTATCGGCGCAATCCCGATCGCTGGCCGACGATCATCGACGCGATCATCGATTTTGCCGAGCGCGAAACCGCGCCCCACGACACCGGCACCTTTCGCGGCGATCTGACGGCAACCTTGCGAAACCTCGCCAGGGCGCTGAACGGCCCGCTCGGCCCTGCCCTCATCACGGTCGCCGCTGCATTGCAGACCGGGGTTGCGCCGGGCCAGGGGGAGCGCTTCTGGGCGAGCCGGATGGAGCGGCTTGGTCCAATGTTCGATGGCGCAATCGCGCGCGGAGAACTGCGCGACAATGTCGATCGCGAAGCCATTTTCTCGATGGCCGCCGGTCCGATCTACTTTCGGCGCCTGATCGCCGCGAAGCCTGTCGGAGACGATTGGGTAAGGCTTGTCGTCGACGAAATCTGCGGCCGCTACTGCCTCGAAAACTAGATTACCATTATCGAAAGGTTACTTGTTGCTGGGCCGGAATGAGCGCAATTTGACCCCTTCATTGTGAGGGGGCTCCGATGAACGCAAAGTCCGACTTGCTCGTGGATCGAGTGCGCGGCGCCGACCGCATCGCATCGCTCGATATCGTTCGCGGCATCGCCATCCTGTTTATTCTGATCATGAACATTCCTTGGATGGGCGGCTACGGCTTTATCCTGTTCGATCCGCGCTATCCGACCTGGACCCCGGCAGATTACTGGGCGACGCTCTTCATCCATACCTTCCTCGAAGGCACCCAGCGCGGCTTGCTCGAACTGCTGTTCGGCGCCGGCATCATGATCATGGCGCGGCGCGCGATGACATCCGATGGCCCCGTAGAGGTCGCCGACCTCCACTTTCGCCGCAACATTTGGTTGTGCCTGTTCGGCCTGGCCAACGCCTTCGTCCTGCTGTGGTACGGCGATATCCTGCTCGTTTACGGCTTGGCCGCCGTCTTCCTGTTCCCGTTCCGCAAGCTGGGCCCCAAGGCGCAGATCGGCCTGGCCGCGATCTTCCTCGCTACCCTGACCTTGTACAACGCCAGCGGCTACCGCGAGGAAACCAACCGGCTGCAAAAGGTCGAGCAGATCGTGGCCGCCGAAGCAGCCGGAAAGAAGATCAGCGAAGAAGACAAGACGACCCTCAAGGAGCATCGCGAGAAGATCGAGCGCAAGACGCAGCTGCCGGCCGACAATGCCAAGGCGAAGGAGAAAATCGCCAAGGCCGACAAGGCGCATCATTCCACCTTGGCAGCCTATTGGAATGCTCAGTTGGAGGGCTGGACCTTCCTCATGGGCTTCTTCTGGGTCATCGAAGCGGAAATTGTCGCCTCCATGTTGATCGGCATGGCCCTGTTCCAATGGGGCATCATCCAGGGACGGGCGCGGCAAAGCATCTATTGGGCACTGCTGATCGCCGGCTACGGCATCGGCCTCGCCGTCCGAGGCAGCTTCTGGGTAGACACGTTGAGGTTCCAGCCGGGCCAGCACTGGCAAGGAATTGTGTTCGACCTGGCCCGCTTGGCGACGACCCTCGGCCACCTGGCGCTCATCCACCTGATCGTCCGTTCGGCGCTTGGCTATCGGATGCTCAGGCCCTTTGAGGCGGCGGGGCGGATGCCGCTGACCGTCTATCTCTTCACGTCGTTCCTGATGATGTGGATCGTCTTCGCGCCATGGGGCTTCGACCTGTTCGGCGCCTGGGGTCAGGCTGAATTGCTGGCGGTCGCGCTGATCGTCATCGCCGCCGAACTCGTCGCCGCCAACCTGTGGCTCAAATATTATGAGAACGGCCCGATGGAGTGGCTGTGGAAGAGCCTCGCCTATGAGCGGCGCGAGCCCTTCCGAAAACTTCGCGGGGAACCAGGCGACCCGGCCCCATCGCCCGCCTAGTCGAGCGTCACCACCAGCTTGCCGATCGCCTTCCGCGCGGCCATCGCCGCGATCGCTTCGCCGGCCCGTTCGAGCGGATAGGTCTCGCTGATCCTCGGGCTGATCTTGCCCTCGCTCCACAGCCGGAACAACTCCGCGACATGGGCGGCATTGCCCTTGGGATCCCGCGCCGCGAACGCGCCCCAGAACACGCCGCAAACATCGCAGCTCTTCAGTAGCGTCAGGTTAAGCGGAAGCTTCGGTATTCCTGCCGGGAACCCCACGACCAGGTACCGCCCTTCCCAGGAAATGCTCCTCAGCGCCGGCTCGGCATAATCGCCGCCGACCGGATCGAGGATGACGTCCGCCCCGCCCGGCCCGACGGCTGCCTTGAACTGCTCGGCCAGCGCCTTCTGGCCGTCCTTGTCGAACGGCCCCAGCGGATAGACGATGGCCAGGTCGGCACCCGCCGCCCTGGCGGCCTCCGCCTTATCCTCGCTGGAGACAGCTGCAATGACTCGCGCTCCTCTCGCCTTCCCAAGCTCGATCGCGGCAAGCCCGATCCCGCCGGCAGCGCCCAACACCAGCAATGTCTCGCCGGACTTCAATCGTCCGCGATCCCACAATGCGTGGATCACGGTCGCGTAGGTTATCAGCAGCGTGGAGCCTTCCGCGAAACTATGCGCATCCGGCAGCGGAAAGGCATGCGCCGCCGGTACCGCGACCTTCTCGGCCAGCCCGCCATGCCCATGATAGGCGATCAGCCGGTCGCCGACGCTCCACCCGCTGACGCCATCGCCGACCGCCTCGACGACTCCCGACACCTCGCCGCCCGGAGCGAACGGCCTCGCCGGCCGGAACTGATATTTATCCTCGATGATCAGCACGTCGGGATAGTTGATCGCGCATGCGTGAACCCTGATCAGCAGTTCGCCCGGCCCGGCGACCGGATCGGCGATTTCCTCAAGCGTGAGCGTCTCGGGCGGTCCAGGTTCGCGGGAAAGCAGCGCCTTCATGACTTCTCCTATTCGATCCCGCGCGCCTTGGCGTCGGCGACCACATCATGAGCGGTCATGCCGTGGTAGGCTTCGCGGGCCAATCCATCGATGTCATTATTGCCGTACCGCCGGCCGCCCGGATTGTGGATGGCGGCGTCGAACGTCAGCCGCTCCTTGATCGGCAGGTCGCGCCGCGCCTTCTCCGTCGTCTTGGCGAAGGTTTCGGCGTTGGTGCCGTCAATGATGGTAGGCGTGTTGGAACAAGCGGATAGAAACAGGAGAAGGGCAGCAGCCAAGCTCCTTCTCCCCGTGGGGGAGAAGGTTGGGATGAGGGGGCTCGACCGTCTCATCAAATCTCCAACCTCGTTCCCCCTTACCCAGCCTCTCCCCCATGGGGAGAGGGGTTAATCATTCGACGTAATTCGCCGTGGTCTTTGCCCGCACCTCTTCGGCGGTGACGCCCGGCGCTGTCTCGATCAGCCGGAACGGCGAACCATGGTCCGGCCGCTGGAATACGGCGAGGTCGGTGATGATCATGTCGACCACATTCTTGCCGGTCAGCGGCAAGGTGCAGGCCGGGATGAACTTCGGGTCGCCGTTCTTGGAGGTATGTTCCATCACGACGATGATACGCTTGACCCCGGCGACAAGGTCCATCGCCCCGCCCATGCCCTTGATCATCTTGCCCGGGATCATCCAGTTGGCGATGTCGCCACCCTCGCTGATCTCCATCGCGCCGAGGACGGTGAGGTCGATATGCCCGCCGCGGATCATCGCGAAGCTGTCCGACGAGCTGAAATAGCTTGAGCTCGGAAGCTCGCTGATCGTCTGCTTGCCGGCATTGATCAGGTCGGCATCGACCTCGTCCGGATAGGGAAACGGCCCGATACCAAGCATCCCGTTCTCGCTCTGCAAGGTGACGGTCATGCCTTCCGGGATGTTATTCGCGACCAGGGTCGGAATGCCGATGCCGAGGTTGACGTAATAGCCATCCTTCAGCTCCTTCGCGGCCCGCGCCGCCATCTGGTTGCGGTCCCAAGGCATTAAGCTGTTCCTCCCTTACGTCCCACGCCGCAGACTTCTCCTTCTGCCTTCATGCGCTGAAGATCCTTGCGGCGTTCGGCCTCGTCGATGCTGGTTCTATCCACACTTCCCGCCTCGCCCGCCATTTCTGCGAGAACCTCTGCAGTCGCCCTCATCAGGATCGGATCGCTAGCCTGCTTCATCTCCGAGCCAATCGCGGACAAATAGGGGCTGAGGTCGTCGCGAGCGGCTCGCGGTGATTTTTCAACCGCCTCCGCCAATTCTGCGGCTGGCACATTCTGGCGGTAAGCCCGAATAAGATTTGCCCGCCACTTTGGGAGGTTGCGCGCAACAGCTCGATCGGCGGCCTCATCAAAAATGTCGCAACCGCGGTCTAGACCCAGCGCAAAGATCGCTATTGGGCCCGACTGGGTTCCCATCACTGTCCTACCCAGCATGTACCGCAGCTGCTCTTCGGGTAATGAGATTGCGGCCACTCCATCGTCGGTGGCCTCGCCGTTTGCTACGGCTGGCGGCCCCGCGCAGGAAGGCACTGGAAGGCCGATAGCCAACAGTCCTGCTACTTTAAGAACGACCGATCTATTCACTATGCGTGCTCCCGCTCCCGCACCGTCATGAATTCGATCTTTTTGTCATACGGCGCACCTAGAACCAGCCGTTTCACATAGATGCTGGGTACATGGATGCTATCGGGATCTAAGCTCCCGACCGGAACGATCTCTTCAACTTCCGCGACGCAGATCTTGCCCGACGTCGCCGCCGGCTGGTTGAAGTTGCGTGCGGTCTTGCGGAAGATGAGGTTGCCGCTCTCGTCCGCCTTCCAGCCCTTGATGATGCTGAGGTCGGCGCGAATGCCGCGTTCGAGAATATAATCCTCGCCGTCGAAATTCTTGACTTCCTTGCCCTCGGCGACCTGCGTTCCGACACCGGTCTTGGTGTAGAATCCGGGGATGCCGGCGCCGCCCGCGCGCATCCGCTCGGCCAGCGTTCCCTGCGGACAGAATTCCACCTCCAGCTCGCCGGCCAGATACTGCCGCTCGAACTCCTTGTTCTCGCCGACATAGGAAGAGATCATCTTCTTGACCTGCCGCGTCCGAAGCAGCTTGCCGAGCCCCTCATTGTCGATCCCGGCATTGTTGGATGCGATCGTGAGGTCCTTCACCCCGGACGCCTGGATCGCGTCGATCAGCCGCTCCGGGATGCCGCAAAGTCCGAACCCGCCGGCGGCAATCGTCATTCCGTCGAACAGCAGGCCGTCGAGCGCTAGGGCGGCGTCGGAATAGATTTTCTGCATCCGAATCTCCTTGGCCGCGGCTCTGCCGTCCGCGCATGCAAGGGTCAAGCGGCTAAGAGCGAAGCGCTTCCATCGCCTCTTCGCGGCGGTCCCAAGGCACGAAGATGTGATCGTGATGCAAGGCCGCTACGACGTTCGCGCTTATACCCCGATCAGCGAGGCGCGTCGCAAGTGCGGCGGTGAGGCCAACAGCTTCCAGACTCGAATGGACGCTTAGGCTGATGCGAGCCCATTCGCCCGACGGATCGGGACGGATTGCCGTCAGTCCCTCCGCTTCGCGGACAATTGCAAAGTCGCCGTCTCCAAGCCTCGCGTCGGCGGAAGTCGAAAAGCTGTACCGCTCGGAATGAAGTCGCGGATCGAGCGCGGCGAGCAGCCGCGCCAGATCACGCTCTCCCTCCAATGGGATTATCCCCGAAGCTTGGAGAAAATGCCCTGCAGCTGCATGGCGTTGCCCATGTCGCCTTCGACCTTGAGCTTACCGGTCATGAAGGCGGTCATGCCGTCCAGCGCCCCGGATGCCAGCGACTGGAAATCGTCCCAGCTGACCTTGATCGTCGTGTCCGCAGCCGCGTCATTGTCGGTGACCAGATTGTTGGCGCCGTCCATGTGGATCACGCCATCGTCGCCGCCGAAGTCGATCTTCACGGTCTTGCCCGGGAGCCACGCCCCCGCATCCTGCATCTTCGCGAGCAACTCCGACTTCGTCATGGCATGTCTCCTTGTCCCTTTCCGTCTCGCCTAGCCATGTGACGGGTTGGCGACAAGCTTGGCATTCATCCTCCCTGCCGCGAAGCGGTGGGGAGGGGGACCGCTCAGCGAAGCTGAGTGGTGGAGGGGCCAATCAAATCAGCGCACATTCGGATCAGGCTGTCGGCTACTGACGTCGCATCGGCAAACACATCGGCTGCCGCAATACGAGTCACTCGAAGGCCAAGCCGTTCCAGATGTTCGCTCCGCTCTTCGTCCAGAAGGGCTCGTTCTTCAAAGTCATGTACCTGACCGTCGATCTCAATGACTAGCTTGGCAACAGGGCAGTAAAAGTCGGCTACAAATGGTCCGATAGGATGCTGCCTTCTGAATCGAATTCCCTGCGGTGACCCCCGCAAGCGCAGCCAAAGCTTGGCCTCGGGTGGAGTCATGGCTCGCCGCAGACGGCGAGCACTCTGCATTGCATTTCGAGTTGCCCGCATCGATTGGCCCCTCCACCGCCTTCTGCGGTCCCCCTCCCCATCCCGGACAAGTCCGGGACAAGGAGGATGGTAGAAGAACGGGTTGGCGACAAGCCGTTGGAAGCCTATCTCGCTCGCCATGAGCTACGATACCGACCTGCAAATGTTCATCGACGGCGCATGGCGGAGCGGCGAAGGCCGCGACGCGCATCCGGTCGTCAATCCCGTCACCGCCAGCGCAATGGCCGAAGTGCCCTACGCGACCGCGCATGATCTGGAGGAGGCCCTGGCCGCCGCCGATCGCGCTTGGCCGGAGTGGCGATCGACCGATGTCGAGAAGCGTGGCGCCATCCTGCACAAGGTAGCTTCCCTGCTTCGGGAGCGCGCAGACCATATCGCCGCGATCCTGACTCAGGAGCAGGGCAAGATCCTCGCCGAGGCCAAGGCAGAGGTCATGGGCTCGGCGCAGCTGTTCGATTGGTACGCCGAAGAGATCAAGCGCGACTATGGCCGCACTTTGGTCCGCCCCGCCGGCCAGTTGTCGCGCGTTATCCGCCAGCCGGTCGGCCCGGTCGCGACGTTCAGTCCGTGGAATTTCCCCATCTATCTGCTGGCCAAGAAGGTCGCCGCGGCGCTCGCCGCCGGCTGCACCGTCATCTCGCGCCCGCCGCACGAAACGCCGGGCTGCGCGACCGAGATGTTCCGCTGCATCGTCGACGCCGGCATTCCCAAGGGCGTGGCCCAGCTGGTCCACGGCGATGCCCGGATGATCAGCTCGACGCTCATCGCATCGAAGGAAATCCGCAAGGTCAGCTTCACCGGCTCGACCCCGGTCGGAAAGCATCTGATGCGCCTTGCCGCCGACAGCATGACGCGCATCACGATGGAGCTTGGCGGCCACGCGCCGGTCCTGATCTTCGACGACTGCGACCTTGAAAAGACCTTGGACATGGTCGTCCCGCAGAAGTTCCGGAACGCCGGCCAGGTCTGTGTCTCGCCGACCCGCTTCTACGTCCAGGAATCGATCTACGACGCCTTCCTCAAGGGCTTTGCCGAGCGCACGCAGAAGGTGAAGATCGGCAACGGCCTTGATGCCGACACCCGGATGGGCCCGCTCGCCAACGAGCGTCGTCCAGAAGCGGTCGGTGCATTGATCGAAGACGCCGTATCCAAAGGCGCCCGCGTCCTCGCCGGCGGATCGAAGGGAGACGGCGGCTTCTTCTTCCAGCCGACCCTGCTCGCCGACGTTCCAAACGAAGCGGACATCATGAACGAGGAGCCGTTCGGACCGGTCGCGGTGACCCGCGCCTTCTCAACCTTCGAAGAAGTGATGGAACAGGCCAACCGCCTCCCCTTCGGCCTCGCCGCCTTCGCCTTCACCGAAAACGGCCGCCGCGCCAACATGATCGGCGACCTGATCGAAAGTGGAATGGTCGGCATCAACACCTTCGCCATCTCCGTCGCGGATGCACCGTTCGGCGGGGTCAAGGACAGCGGGTTTGGTTCTGAAGGAGGCAAGGAAGGGCTGGAGAGCTATCAGGTCGTGAAGGCTATTCACCAGGCTTAAGCTGCTCCACCGTTCAACCCACCCCTACCCCTCCCTGCTAGGGAGGGGAGAGTTAGCGAAAACGAGGCCTCCTCTGCCTCCCCTCCCTGGAAGGGAGGGGCCGGGGGTGGGTTGCGCCGCCAAGGCGCTCCTCGCACTGAGCCAGAACGAATTCCGCAGCGCCGTCAGGATTTTCTTCGACCTGATTGTTCCATAGCCGCATCACCAGCCAGCCTTGGCCTTCGAGAAATGTCGTCCGCCGATCGTCATAATCAGTGACATTCGCGTGCTGGCCACCATCCAGTTCAACTGCCAGCTTCACTTGCCGGCATGCCAAGTCGACAATGTATGGGCCAACGACCAGCTGTCTCGTAAATCGCGGCCGATACTGACGTAGGCGCAGCCAAAGCAATCGCTCTGCCTTGGTCGAGTTGGTGCGCAAGTCTCGCGCAAAGGTGGTCAATTGTTCGGGAACGCGTTTCATGGCTCTGGCGTAGCAGGGCTCGCGAAGCTCGCTACCCACCCCTTAATCCCCTCCCTTGCAGGGAGGGGAGAATGTCAGCTTCCATGCCTCCCCTCCCTGCAAGGGAGGGGCCGGGGGTGGGTAAGCGCGAAGCGCTCAATTAACCATCAATATCCCAACCCAGCGCTACCCGTCCCGCCAAGTCGAGCTGCGGCTTTTCCTGTAGCGGATGAAAGCGCCCAGCCTGCACATCGCGGAAGGATCGCTCCAGCCCAGTCTTGCGATAGAAGGCCGCACCGCCGGCGACTTCCATCGCCTTGGCGACGGTATCGATCGCCGCCTGGCCGGTCAGCGTACGGCACTGCATCGCCTCGCTGGTCGTCTCCGGACCCGGCGTGCCGGTTTCGGCGATCTCGATCATCCGCTTGTGCGCCAGGGTCGCGGACAGCAGGGCATTCTCCATCTCGCCGACCAGCTGGGCCAGCATCGGGTCCTGCGGCCGCTTCTTCGCGATCTCCAGCGCCCGGGTCCGCGCGCCCTCGGCAATCCCGCGATAGGCGGAGTAGATGAGCGCGAAGGCGATCATGCTGATGATGTGGAACAGCATGTGCCACTGGCCCTGCGGCCGCTTGCCCGAAATCGCGGCGTCGGGGATGAACATGCCGTCGAACACGACATCGTCCGAACCCGTCCCGCGCATGCCCATCGTCTGCCAGGTCGGCTGGATGGAAACGCCCTCGCCCTTCAACGGCGCGGCGAAGTGAAGCACGGTCGGCCCGTCCGTCGGATCGTCATAAACAGCGCTGGTCATCAGCAGGCTTCCGGTCGGCGATCCGCTGGCGAAGGCCTTGCGCGCGGTCAGCTTGTAGCCGCCCTCGACCTTCTCCATCGTGCCGGCGCTCTTGAGCCAGTCGGAACCGCCGCTCGAAACCAGCTTCAGCTTCTCGGCCGCGATGCGCTTCAGCAGGCCGTCGGTCGGTGCGCCCTGGTTCTTCCAGCGCCACGCCGCGACCGCGACGATATGGCTGTGCATCGCCGCTGCCAGCGCGGTCGACCCGCAGGACCGGCCGACAATGCGGATGACATCGCAAATCTCGCCGACGCTCGCGCCGCCGCCGCCCAGCTCTTCCGGCACCAGCGCGGAAAAGAATCCGGCTTCCTCAAGGGCTGCAAAGCCTTCGGCGACAAAGCTGTCGTCCGAGTCATGCTTCGCGGCATGCCCGGCGATCGCTGCTGCAATTTCCTCGGCCTTATTCGTCCAATCGGTCGTCATCGGCTTCTCAACCAGCGCCAACATTCGCTTCTCCATTCTCAGCAATCTTCAGGTGATGGAAGCGAAATACCGTGACCGGTCGGCAGCCAGCTAGTTCAGCAACTGAACCGACCCGGTACAGAAACTGAAGTGGTGAGCTATATTGCGCGGCTGTAAGAGGGTATCGGGAGCCCGCAATGGAACGCAGCTACAACCAGTTCTGCCCGGTGGCGATGGCGGCGGAAGTCCTCTGTTCGCGCTGGACCGTCGTCCTGCTCCGCGAACTTCTCGCCGGCTCGACCCGCTTCAACGACCTCCGTCGAGGCCTGCCGCGAATGTCGCCCGCCCTTCTGTCCCAGCGCCTGAAGGAACTGGAAGAAGCCGGCGTCGTCGCCCGCACTCCTGTCCGGGGCGAGCCGACGATCCACGAATATGGGCTGACCGAGGCCGGCCGCGAGCTTCAGCCCCTGGTCGAATCCTTCGGCAAATGGGGCCAGCGCTGGATCCCCAGCAAGCTGTCGCTCGATCAGCTCGATGCGCAATTGCTGATGTGGGACATGCGCCGCGGCCTCAAGTTCGACCCGCCTCCGCCGCGCCGCCTCGTCATCCAGTTCCAGTTTCCCGACGCGCCGAAGCGCGATCGCGGCTGGTGGCTGATCGTGGAGCCGGGCCAGCCAGTCGACCTCTGCTCGGTCGATCCGGGCCATGACGTCGACCTCTACGTCACGAGCCCGCTCCGGACGATGACGGCCATCTGGATGGGCATCGAAAGCGTCCGCGAGGCCCGCGCCAGCGACCGCCTGATGCTCACCGGCGACCGCGACCTCATCGAAACGATGGAACGCTGGCTGGGCCTAAGCCCGTTCGCGCCCGTTGAGCGCCAGGTGGCGTAAAGCCGAATTCGTCATTCCCGCGAAGGCGGGAACCTAGCGAAACAAATACTGGGTCCCCGCCTTCGCGGGGATGACGAACGAGGGCTATTTATAAGCGCCTTCGCGCAGATTGATGCGGTGTTCGACCCACATTTTCAGTGCCGCCAGCATGTGTGACCAGCCCATGCAATTGCCGTAGCTGGCCTGGAGGCCGCCCTCGGTTTCGCGCCAGCCCTTTTCTTCGATCTCGACCAGGGTGCGGCCGTCGTCGGTCGGCTTGAATGACATGGTGACGGTGGTCTTGTAGCCGGCCGGCGTGACGTCGTGCGCCCCCTCGCACAGCTGGTCGCCCTCGGCCGCGTCCCAGCGCAGCACGATCTTCTCATTCGGCACCACCTCATCGACCTCGACCGGGAAGGCGCCGGGGAAGTCGTGGAAGTCCCAGGTCACTGTCTTGCCCGGCTCCAGCCGGCCGCTGGCACCGCCGGTGGTGAAATAGTTCGACAGCTGCTTCGGGTCCGCGACCGCCTCGAACACCTCTTCGACCGGGCGCCCGACATGGATCATCACCTTGAATTTCAGGTCCATCGACTCGGCTCCTTGAATGCGGACTCGATATGTTATAAATCTATAACATGTCAAATTCGCCGCCCTATGTCGCTCGCACTGTCGTCAATCAGCAGCAGGACAAGGTGTTCCGCGCCCTGGCCTCACAGCATCGCCGCGCCATTCTCGATGCGCTTCGCGATCAGCCGCTGACCACCGGAACGCTTTGCGCCCAATTTTCCGACCTCGACCGCTGCACCGTGATGCAGCACCTGAAGGTCCTGGAAAGCGCCGACCTCATCATTGTCGAGCGACGCGGGAGGGAGCGTTGGAACCACCTCAACCCCCTCCCCATCCACGCCATTCACGAACGCTGGATCGGCCCCCACGCCAAGCGCGCGGTGGCGATGCTGGCCAAGCTGAAACAGGATCTCGAGACGGCCTGACGGTCAGTGCGCGCCATGCTCCGCCGGCTTGTCGCCATCGGCGGCGATCCGGAGGTTCTGCATCATCCCATGATCGCCATGGAACATGATGTGGCAGTGGATGACGAAATCCCCGGTGAACCGCTCGTAGCGCGTTCGAAAGGCGACGCGGACATCCTCTTTCACCAGGACCGTGTCCTTCCACTGTCCGATCAGGCCGCCATAGTCGGGATCATAGGCGGGGCTGGCGGGATCGGCGAGGTCTCGACCTTGGGCATCCTTGATCGAAATGATCTCAAAGGGATTGACGTGGATATGCAGCGGATGGCCCTCGGCCAGGGCCGCTGCGCGCCATTCTTCGGCCTTCCCCAGGGGTAGAATTGCGTCGATGCGGTGCTCGTCGTGCGTCAGGCCGTTCATCCGGAACGCCGTAGCTTCAGGGCCGTCGAGCACGTTGAGGATCGCTTCGCGGTAGCCGCTGATTTCTTCCTTGGCGATCGGCTTATGCCAGACGAAGGATGACAGCTTCAGGCCATTCTGAAGATCGGTAACAACCTTGTCCCGAATGGCCGGGTCGTCCACGGCCTTGGCCGCAGAGCGAACCAGGGTGGCCTTCAACTGCTCGTCGGCGTTTGCCGAAGGAGAAGCTTTACCAACCGCTTCGACGACGGCCAGCATACGCTTGGGATTATCCTTTTCCGGATCCTTGCGCCTCGTGTCGTGGAACATGCAGTAGCGGCCGGCCTCGGGAAGGTTGACCAATATGTCCATCCGTTCCCCGGGAAAGACGCTGGACTCATCGGTCTTGCGAATGTCCGACCGCGTCAGCCCGTCGAGCGCGATCTGCCACATGGGGAGCGGTGCTCCGGTGCAATAGCGCTGTCGCCAGGCAACCTGATCTTCGGCGCGTACCGTCCGCAACTCCGGCGCCGCAGGGTCGAGGTGGAATAGTCGCAGCCGCATCGTTCCGCCGGTGCCGGCATTGATCAGCCGCCACCGTTCGAACTGCCCCGCCGCCACTTTTCCAATGACCGGCTGGACCTTCCCGTTGATGCCCATGAATCGACCGGTCTTGCTCCATCCCCAGTCGGTCTCGAAATTCTCGATCCTTCCGACCTGACCCTTTTCGCAGGTGAAAGGGCGGATCGGCTCATTCTGGGCATCGCGCTTGCCTGCCGGAATTCCGCGTTCATCGAGGCAGCCATATTCGATCTGCTGGAAGACCATCGTCCGCTCGGCCATCGGCCGGCCCCGCTGATCCTTGAGGAGGATGTCGATGTCCCCAGGTCGATCGGCAGTTGGCTGCCGATTGCCTGTCACGATCAGCGCGCCGGCCATGCCACTGCCGACCTGGACCAGGCCGTTACCGTGGCGGTGCGGGTGATACCAGAAGGTCCCGGCTGGATGGTCGGTTGGAATGTCATATTCGTAGCGGAATTTCTCGCCCGGCGCGATCGACACCATGACATTGTCGCTGTTTCCCGACGGCGAGATCCATAGGCCATGGGTGTGCAGATTGGTGTCGTTAAAGCAGAGATGGTCGCGCTTCTGCGCCGCAGTGCAGGTTTCCAAACGATTGTCGAGGTCGACGGTAAGTTTCTGCCCCGGCACAACCCGGATGGTCGGCGCGACGAAGTCACCAGGGTTCGCCCCTGAACCTATGTAAGAGCGGAGCTCGACCCTATCATCGCTGAGCGTCCAGGGATTGTAGATTGTGCCCTCGGCACGGCGTATTTCGTACCGATATTCGAGCGGCGCCGGGACGGGCGCACCCGCCAGCATCGCGGCAAATATGATCTGCATTGTTCCGCCCCCCCCTGCCCGGGTGGAACGCGTTACTGCCCCGCCGCAGATTTGCGCCGATTTCGGCCCTCTTGCAAGCCACCCCTCCCCAAGCGGCTGCCAACCCGCTACAGCGCCGCACCATGTCCCAAACCGCGCTCCGCACCGGCGGCCAGATCCTTGTCGAGCAGCTCAGGATCCAGGGCTGCGACCGCATTTTCACCGTTCCCGGC
Source organism: Sphingomonas caseinilytica (assembly GCF_023516455.1). GTDB lineage: Bacteria > Pseudomonadota > Alphaproteobacteria > Sphingomonadales > Sphingomonadaceae > Sphingomicrobium > Sphingomicrobium caseinilyticum. The sequence goes on from NZ_JAMGBA010000004.1 coordinate 73,376, forward strand.
GAAAGCTTCCTCGCAGTCCTCGACGCGCTTCACGACGCGCCGGAGATCGAAACGATCGTCTGCCGCCAGGAAGGCGGGGTCAGCTATATGGCGGATGCCGACGGCAAGATGACCGGCAAGCCCGGCGTCGCCTTCGTGACCCGCGGCCCCGGCGCGACCAACGCTTCCGCTGGTGTCCACGTCGCTTTCCAGGATTCGACGCCGATGATCCTGTTCGTCGGCGATCTCGATCGCGGCGACCGCGACCGCGAAGGATTCCAGGAAATCGACATGGCCGCCTTCTTCGGGCCGATCTGCAAATGGGCGGCGCGGATCGACGATGCGCGCCGCATTCCGGAATATGTCGCGCGCGCCTTCCGCGTTGCGACCGCGGGCCGTCCGGGACCGGTGGTACTTTCATTGCCTGAAGACATGCTTCGCGATGAAGTCGAGGCCATCGACCGGCCCAAGATCGCGCCAATCGCCCAGCCCCCCTGCGCCGGCGCGATGGATGCAATGTTCGGCCTTCTGAAAGACGCTACCAATCCGGTCGCGATCATCGGCGGCGCGGGCTGGGACCGCGATGCAGCGCACCATTTCGCGACCTTCGCCTGGCGGTACGGCATTCCGACCGCCGCCGCCTTCCGGCGCCAGGATGCGATCGACAATGATTGCGGCGTCTATGCGGGGCAGTTGGGTTATGGCCCCAATCCGAAGCTTCAGCAGCGTATCCGCGAAGCGGACCTGCTGCTCGTGGTCGGCGCCCGCCTCGGCGAAGCCACGACTGACGGCTACAAGTTGATCAATCCCGATCATCCCGACCAGATTTTGGTTCATGTCCATCCCGATCCCAATGAGCTGGGCCGGGTCTTTGGAGCCGAACTGCCGATTTGCGCCGACATGGGCGAGTTCGCGGAGATGGCGGCCGACTGGGCCGATCCCGACCTGGTCCGCTTCTCCTCCGGCGAGGAAGCGCACCGGGAATGGCTCGCATGGTCCGAACCGGTAGCACGCGAAGGCGTGAAGCTGGACCTTGGCCCTTGCGTCAAGGCGATGCGCGACGCGCTTCCGGGCAACACCATCATTTGCAACGGCGCAGGCAACTTCTCCGGCTGGTGGCACCGCTACTGGCACTATGGCCCGCTGCCGACCCAGCTGGCGCCGACATCGGGAACGATGGGCTACGGCCTTCCTGCCGCCGTCGCCGCGGCGCTGCGCTTCAAGGATCGTCCGGTTGTTTGCGTCGCCGGCGACGGCGATTTCCTGATGAACGGGCAAGAGCTTGCGACCGCAGCCCAATATGGTGCCGACCTGCTCGTCATCCTGGTCGACAATGGCGCCTACGGCACCATCCGCATGCACCAGGAACGCGACTATCCGAAGCGCATCAGCGCGACGGAACTCGCCAATCCTGATTTCGCCAAATTGGCCGAAGCCTATGGCGGCTGGTCGGAGCGGGTGGAAAGCACGGAAGCCTTTGGTTCGGCCTTCGGGCGCGCCATGGAGCGCAAGGGCATCCGCCTTCTGCATTGCGTGACCGATGTCGAGGTGATCACCAACCAGACGACGATCGCTGCACTCCACGCCCGCTGAGGCTAACCGGCAAATCCCTCGGCGCCGATCAGCGGGACGAACCGCACGCCACCGAGGTCTTCGTGGCTCAGCGAGCCGTCACCGTGCTTAGTAACTTTCAGTAAGGTCTGGACCGCATGCGCTTCGCCGATCGGCATGACGATCCGACCGCCAGGCTTCAGTTGAGCGATCCAGCTTTGCGGAACATGGCTTCCGCTGGCGGCTGCCACGATCGCGTCGAACGGCGCTCCTTCAGGCCAGCCTAACGTGCCGTCGCCCTCGACGATCCGGACGTTGCCATAGCCAAGCCGCCGCATCCGAAGTTGGGCCAGGTCGACCAACTCGCGGTGCCGCTCAACGGCAATCACATCACCGGCAATCTGCCCAATGACCGCTGCGGCATAACCGGAACCGGCTCCGACCTCGAGCACCCTGCAACCCGCCGCTATGCCAGCTGCATAGATTGTCAGTGCTACGATATAGGGCTGGCTGATCGTCTGCCCGCTTTCGATCGGCAGCGGCGAATCCTGATAGGCATAGTCGGCATAGTCGCCGCTGAGGAAATCCTCTCGCGGAACGGCGCGAAAAGCGGCGAGCAGCGCCGGATCGTCCAGACCGCGCGCCGCGATCTGCCGTTCGACCATTCGTTCGCGAAGCGTGGCGAAATCGCTCATCGCCTACCTCCAGCCGACCGAACTCATGGGCTTGTCGGCTCGTTCCTGCTAGTCCTCCGCATGACGAAGGGAGTCGCCCGATGACCGCGACAGATACCGTCTTCGCCGGCTCGATCCCGGCGATCTACGACCAGTATATGGTGCCGCTGATGTTCGCGCCCTATGCGAAGCTGGTCGCGGAGCGCGCGGCCGAACATCGGCCGAAGCGCATTCTCGAAACGGCTGCCGGTACCGGCATCCTGACCGAGGAGTTGCACCGCGCCCTCCCCGACGCGGAGATCATCGCAACCGACCTCAATGCGCCCATGCTGGAGCAGGCCGCGCGGCGGATCGGCGCTTCGAACGTCCGCTTCCAGCCCGCCGATGCACAGGCCCTGCCCTTCAACGATAACAGCTTCGACCTCGTCGTCTGCCAGTTCGGAGTCATGTTCTATCCCGACAAGGTCCGCGCCAATGCCGAAGCGCGCCGCGTCCTCAGCGGTGGAGGCCGCTACAAGCTCGTCATCTGGGATCGCATCGAACATAATCTCGCGACAATGGCGGCCGGTCGCGCGGTGGGTGACATGTTCCCGGGTGATTCCATGCGATTTTATGAGCGCGTACCCTTCGCATATCACGACATCGGACTGATCGAGCGCGACCTGCTCGCTGCCGGTTTTACCGACATTGAATATGAAACGGTCGAGCTCCACAGCCGCGCCGCCTCGGCGCGCGATGCGGCCCTTGGACTGGTTCAAGGAACGCCGGTCCGCAGCGACATCGAGCAGATCGACCCAACAATGCTGGGCCCCGCTACGGACGCGGCTGAGGCGGCACTTCGTCAGTACGAAGGTCCCGGCGGGTTCGACGCGCCGATGTCCGCGCGGCTCGTGACGGCTATAAAATGATGGTGTTATTCGATGCGGCGTACCATCGGCATCCGCTCAGATCGAAGCGGCCAAGTCAGCGAATCCCTATCGCAAGCGATCACTCCGGCCCGAATAAGCTCGCGTAGGCGCCACAACAAAAAAACGTCGTCGGCATCCTGGCCTGTTTTCCAAATATCACCCAGGGAATAACCGATCACTCGCAGGCATTCTTTCCATTCAGACCCAATGCGCCGAAGTAGGCGTTCGTCGAAGTGGTTGCTCGGTGCACTTCGAAGTTCGCCATTCTCGATAACTCTCAACATTGCGCTGTCCGCCTTTAATGAACGCCAATTTTCGGCAGGAAATCTTGCCTTGTTCCAGCTTGTTCGGGGACATTCATCAAGCAACTGAGACATTTGATCATTCCCAAGCAAGCCGAGGCTTTTTGGCAGATCGCCGCGGCAAAAATCGCGCAGCGGATAGTCAGCGATGATCATTTTCAAGTTGGCGCCGCCGAACTGGTCCAGGTACCAATAAAACCCCGCTCTCTCTTGGGCAGAATATGGCGCTAGCCAAACTAGTCGATCGGGATCTGAGGCAATGTGCGCTCGAAAATCCGAGACATGCTCAACGATCCAGGTCCATCCCCCAAAATCATTGGGTACATTGTGATCAAGCCACTCCGCGCGGTCCCGAAAGTTTTCGGTTCCCATCGGGCCCCATTCTAGCGATTCCGTTAAATCGACGACCTTGTCACGGATTTTGCGAGTGCGAAAAACTTGGCGCAGAATCCCAGCAGCTGAGGAACTGAATAGAACGTGGAGCATCGGCTATCCGATTAAATCGGACAGCGGCTAGGCGCTTTTCTAAATTAAACCCGCCAGGGGACTCGACGGATCGGCATAGCGGCGCTTCGCCATCCGGCCCGAAAGATAGGCCAGTCGACCGCTTTCGACCGCCAGCTTCATCGCCCGCGCCATCATCACCGGATCCTTGGCTTCTGCGATGGCGGTGTTCATCAGCACGCCGTCGCAGCCCAGTTCCATCGCCACCGCAGCGTCACTCGCGGTCCCGACACCGGCATCAACCAGCACCGGGACATTGGCGCCCTCGACGATCAGTCGGATCGTGACGAGGTTCTGGATACCGAGACCCGAACCGATCGGCGCGCCAAGCGGCATGATCGCCACCGCCCCGGCTTCCTCGAGCTGCTTCGCCGCGATCGGATCGTCGACGCAGTAGACCATCGGCTTGAAGCCTTCATTGGCCAAGGTCTCGGTCGCCCGAAGCGTCTCCCGCATGTCCGGGTAAAGCGTCTTCGCTTCGCCCAGCACTTCAAGCTTCACGAGGTCCCAACCGCCCGCCTCGCGCGCAAGGCGCAGCGTCCGGATCGCTTCCTCGGCGGTGAAACAGCCGGCGGTATTGGGAAGGTAGGTGATCTTCTTCGGGTCGATATAGTCGACCAGCATCGGCTGATTGGGATCGCTGACATTGACCCGGCGAACCGCGACCGTGACGATCTCGGCGCCCGACGCCTCGACCGCGGCCGCGTTCTGCTCGAAATCCTTATACTTTCCCGTGCCGACGATAAGCCGCGAGGTGAAGGTGCGGCCGGCAACGGTCCATGTGTCAGTCAATTCTCAACCCCCGCCAACGAAGTGGACGATTTCATAAGAGTCGCCGTCCTCGACGATCACCTCGCCAAAGGTAGAGCGCGGCACGATCTCCAGGTTCCGTTCCACCGCGACGCGAAGCGGGTCCAGCCCCACCTCGGCGATCATCTGCGCGATGCTGGTCCCGCCCGGCAACCGGCGGTGCTCGCCATTGATGGTGACTCCGGCGGTTCCATCGAGGGACATGACAACTCACGCTTTCGCTTCACGGATGAACTTGGTGCCCATATAGGGGCTCTCCATGCCGACGCCACCGCTGATCTTCGTGCTCAACGGCCCGAACCTCAATTTGCTCGGCTCGAGGGAACCCGAAATCTACGGCTCCGACACGCTCGACGACATTGCCGGGCGGCTGAACGAGCAGGCCGAGGGTCTCGGTGTGCGGCTCGATATTCGCCAGTCCAACCACGAAGGACATTTGATCGACTGGCTTCACGAGGCACAGGCGGAGGGCGCCAAGGCGGTAATCCTCAATCCAGGCGGCTACAGCCACACGTCGGTAGCGCTTCACGACGCGGTGAAGGCGATCGCGACTCCGGTAATCGAAGTACATCTAAGCGACCCCGAAGCACGTGAATCCTTCCGTCATGTCGACCTGGTTGCGCTGGCCGCGACGCAGTTGATCAAGGGGGAAGGCGCTCGCGGATATTCTCTGGCACTGGACGCGGCGGCCCGGCTCTGACAGGGAGCGCCGCTACGGCATATAAAGGGATACAAAATGGCCGATTCCAAGGAACAGCAGGCGATGCGCGTCGATACGGCGCTGATTAAGGAACTCGCCGAGTTGCTGTCCGCCAATGAACTTACCGAGATCGAGGTCGAGGATGGTGACCGCAAGATTCGGGTGAAGCGCGATGCCGCTCCGGTCATGGCCTATGCCCCGGCGCCGGCAATGGCCGCTGCCCCCGCTTTGGCCGCACCTGCCGCCGCCCCGGTGGCCGATGCCGCGCCAGCCGCCGCTCCCGTAGACGCGGTCAAGTCGCCGATGGTCGGAACCGCCTATCTGTCTTCCGAACCGGGCGCCAAACCGTTCATCGCGGTCGGTGCATCGGTTAAGCAGGGCGACACCCTGCTCATCATCGAAGCGATGAAGGTGATGAACCCGATCCAGGCGCCCAAAGGCGGCAAGGTGACCCAGATCCTCGTCGGCGACTCCCAGCCGGTCGAATTCGACCAGCCCCTAGTCGTCATCGAGTAGTCCGACGTGGCAATTCAAAAGCTTCTGATCGCCAACCGCGGCGAGATTGCCTTGCGCATTCATCGCGCCTGCCACGAGCTTGGCATCAAGACGGTGGCGGTTCACTCGACCGCCGACGCCGATGCCATGCACGTCCGCCTCGCGGACGAGGCGGTCTGCATCGGTCCGGCCCCGGCCAAGGACAGCTATCTCAACATCGCGAACATCATCTCGGCGGCGGAAATCACCCACGCCGATGCGGTGCACCCGGGCTATGGCTTCCTCAGCGAGAACGCCCAGTTCGCCGAGATCGTCGAAAGCCATAATTTGATCTGGGTCGGGCCGAAGCCCGAGCATATCCGGGTCATGGGCGACAAGATCGAGGCCAAGAATTCGGCTGAGAAGCTTGGCTTGCCCCTCGTCCCCGGATCTCCGGGACCGCTCAACAGCGTCGAGGAAGCCAAGCAGATCGCGGCCGAAATCGGCTATCCCGTGCTGATCAAGGCGGCTTCGGGTGGCGGCGGACGCGGCATGAAGGTCGTCCCCGACGAAGACCAGCTCGAAAGCCTGATGGGCCAGGCCTCGTCGGAGGCCAATGCGGCCTTTGGCGACCCAACGGTCTACATGGAAAAATACCTCGGCGACCCGCGTCACATCGAATTCCAGGTATTCGGCGACGGTAATGGCAACGCAATCCACCTGGGCGAGCGCGACTGCTCGATCCAGCGCCGACACCAGAAGGTGATCGAGGAAGCGCCCTCTCCCGTCATCTCCGCCGAGCAACGCGCGCATATGGGTGGGCTGGTTGCCAAGGCGATGGCCGAAATGGGCTATCGCGGCGCCGGCACGATCGAGTTCCTGTACGAAGACGGGAAGTTCTACTTCATCGAGATGAATACCCGGCTTCAGGTCGAGCATCCGGTGACGGAACTGATCAGCGACATCGACCTGGTGGCCGAGCAAATCCGGGTGGCGCAGGGTGACGGACTTTCGGTCACGCAGGACCAGGTCAATCTTCACGGCCATGCGATCGAATGCCGCATCAATGCCGAGGACCCGCAAACCTTCGCGCCCTCGCCCGGCCTGGTGAAGAATTATGTCGCCCCCGGCGGCATGCACGTCCGCGTCGATAGCGGGCTGTACGCCGGCTATAAGGTACCGCCCTATTACGACAGCATGATCGGCAAGCTGATCGTCTACGGAACCGACCGCGAAAGCTGCATTCGCCGTTTGAAACGCGCGCTGGAGGAATTCGTCGTAGACGGCATGAAGACGACCGTTCCGTTGCACCAGCGGATCATCGCCACCGATGCCTTTCTGTCGGGCGATTACACCATCAAATGGCTGGAACGCTGGCTCGACGAGAATAAGGACCTGCCAGCAGCGGAATAGCTGCATCCACGTCGTTTCAGAAGCGTTCTACCGGCATGCCCGGATACAGCGCTGATCCGACCCGGCCAGACAAGGCGAAGGCGATCGCCGCCGTTGCGCTGGTGTATGCGATGATCATCGGTGCTGCGCTGCTGATGCCATCGGATTCGCCGCTTGGCGTCCGCGAAAGCGACCCGACCGTCCTTATCGACGTGAAGGAAATCCCCGAACCCCAACCACCACCCCCAGAAGAGCCCGGCAAGGCCGAGCTGGAGGAAGGAGCAGCCGGAAAGAAGGCAGAACCGACACCGGTCGTCGCGCCCAAGCCTGCGATCGAATTACCCGCCAAGCCTCCGGTCGTCGCAGCGCCTGTTGCGGGAACCGGCAACGCGGCGACTGCGGGCGCGGCGCAAACCGGCGCCGGCCCCGGTGCAGGCGGATCGGGCACGGGCCGTGGCGGTGGCGGCTCTGGTGGGGGCGGCGGGATCGGCAGCGAGGCACGCCTGCTAGGCGGCAATTCTTCGAAACTGCCGGCACGGCTGTTGCGCGCATTCTCCGCAGACCGTGGCTACGGCTACCTCATGCTGACCGTCGGGGAGAGCGGCCGGGTGACGGACTGCGGCGTCCTCCAGTCCACCGGCAATGACGCCGTCGACCAGGCACTATGCAACCTGATGATCCGGCAAAGCCGCTGGCAACCGGCCCGTGACCGGCAAGGAAATGCGATCAGCGTAAAGGTCCGCTACACCGCCACCTGGTCGAAGAACTAGCCTTCTATCGGACCGCGACCTGACTTGCGTTCGATCCAGCCAACAAGGATCGATCCTTGCCGTAGATGTCCTGATAGAAAGTGACCTGGTCGCCGCTCGCCACGGCTGTTTGATAGATCAAATAGACCGGAAGCGGCTTGGGCAACTCGACCGGCTGTTCGACCGCAGCTCCCCTCCACTCCAGGGGTCTTCCATAAATCCACTGGGCAAGGCGCGGCGCGTCTTCCAACCTGACGCAGCCGCCACTGAACAGCCGCGCATCCTCGTTGAGCAGCTCCTTGTTCGGCGTGTCGTGCAAATAAATGCCCTGCGGATTGGGGAACATGAACTTCATCCGGCCCATCGCATTATGCGGCCCGGGATCCTGGCGCAGGCGGACGAGTATCTTGCCGTCCGCCACCGCTTGCCAGTCGATCATCGACGGGTCGACAGGCTGGGCACGCTCGCCCCAGTCCGACAGCACCACATATCCATTGTCGGCGAGGTAGCTCAGGCCCTGCTTGACCACATGAGGCGCGACCCTTTCCGCAGCTAGGTCCGACGGAATCTGCCAATATGGATTGAGCGCCGTGAACTTGATCGTCGCGGCCATCATTGGGGTCGGCTGGTGTGCCTTCCCAACCACGACCTTCATTTCGTCGACGACCTTGCCGTCTTCGTACATGTAAAGTTTCTGGGCGGCAGTGTTCACCATCACGTAGCGGCCGCCGGCCGGAAGCAAGCGGACCCGCTGAAGGTTGATCCTGATGAGGTCGGCGGACTGGCGATTTCCTACCGTATCCGCTTGCGCAAGCGCGCGCCGCAACTCGGCATATTCGGGATGCATGAACGGCATCGCCCGTAGCCACGTCTCAAGCGATGGAGCCCTTGCAGCGTCGGCGAGCAACTCTTCCGCCGTGGGCGGAGCGGGCACCGCGCCCCGATCGTTGATGATCCAGTCGCCGGTCGGCGCATTCCGAAGGGCAGTGACATAGGAAACTAGTGCTGCGTCCAACAATGCATTGGCTTTGTCGGCCGCAGCAAAGCCGCCGTTCTCGGCCGCCGCCACTGCCCGCTTGAGCTTGTCGGTATTGAACCGCTGAGGATCGAGGCCATCGAGGTTGGAACTTTGAAGCAGCCCGATCAGAAGTTGGGCAGGACGCTCGCCTTCACTGCTGATCCATTGAGGTCCGCCTGAAGCTTCGGAGATCTGTATCGCCGTTACCGCAGCCGCAACCGGTTGCGCGGGAAGCGCGAATAGCAGCGTGCTCGCGACAATAACGGCGAAACCCGCCGGGCGCCTGTGGCGTCCGACGGGCTCCGGCAAAGATCGCAAACGGATCCTTGCGCTCATTAGCCACGCTCACCCGAAGACATTGCGGGTGCTGGTTCGGCGTAACCGGCCGGCTGGCCCTGGTAATATTGGCCATTGTAGACATAGCCATCGGCCTGTCCGTCACGGTCGTTATCGGCCCAAACGGCGCCGGCAAGACCACCAACGGCCGCACCAATCACCGCGCCGGTGATCGGGCTCAGCCCAGGAATGACGGCACCAGCCACGCCACCGATGACAGCGCCGCCAATGGCGCCGGTCGCGACACGGCGAAGCGTCGGATCATAGCCCTGGGGAGTGCCGCTGTAATATTGGCCATTCTGAACATAGCCATCGGCATAGCCGTCATTGTTGTTGTCGGCCCAAACAGCGCCGGCGAGACCGCCGACAGCCGCACCGATAGCGGCGCCTTCAATTACGCTGACGCCCGGAATCACCGCACCGGCAACAACGCCACCGGTCGCGCCGATCGCTGCGCCCTGCGCAATGTCACCGGCTTGTTCGCTGCTCGTTGCACATGCACTGAGCGAAACGGTACCGGCGAGCAGGATCGCGATCATAGATTTACGCATATTCTGACTCCCTTTTGCTTTGTTACCTTGGACCGTGCTCCAGGACCCGACGCCCCCGGCAGCGGTGCACAAGCCACGCTCGCCAAACGAGACAATGATAAGGAGGTTCCGCTAATCTAACGATCTAGGCCTTCGCTTGGGCGTTACCGCTGTTATGCGCGGCCTCTCTGTGGCAGCATTGGAAACCTCGAATGAACGAGTAAGCGATGAAAGCGACAATCTACCATAATCCGATGTGCGGAACGTCCCGCAAGACCTTGGAAATCCTGCGCAATGAGGGCGCAGATGTGACCGTCGTTGAGTATCTGAAAGCACCGCCCAGCCGCCAGGAATTGGAACGGCTGTACGAGCGTGCCGGAATCAGCCCTCGCGAAGGCCTTCGCGCCAAGGAACCGCTCGCCGAAGAACTTGGCCTTACCGGCGAAGAAGCAACCGACGATGAAATTCTCGACGCGATGATGGAACATCCGATCCTCATCCAGCGTCCTTTGGTGGAGACGGAAAAAGGTGCGGGGCTGTGCCGCCCGCAAGAGGAAGTGCGTAAACTGCTATGAGCGAGGGCCTGGATCCGCGGATGCTGTTGAGGGGCTATGCCGCGGGCATATTCCCGATGGCCGACAGCCGCGATGCAGGCGACATCTTCTGGGTCGAACCGCGCAATCGCGCGATCATCCCGCTCGACGACTTCCATTTGTCGCACTCGCTTGCGAAGCGGGTCAGGTCGGACCGCTATACCGTCACCCGCGATCGCGCCTTCCACCAGGTTCTCCTGGCTTGCGCCGACCGTTCGGAAACCTGGATCAACTCGATCATCGAGCGGGCCACTCTCGGCCTTCACGCCGTCGGTCACGCCCATTCGATCGAATGCTGGCACGATGGCGAACTGGTGGGCGGCCTCTATGGCGTGAAGCTTGGCCGGGCCTTCTTCGGCGAATCCATGTTCAGCCTAATGACCGATGCCTCAAAGGTCGCGCTGGCCTGGCTCGTCGCCCGACTTCGGGTCGGCAATTTCACACTGCTCGATTGCCAGTTCATCACACCCCACCTCGCGTCGCTAGGTGCGACGACGGTCGATCGCGGGCATTATGTCGGATTGCTGGGCGCCGCATTATCCTCGGCGGGCGTGGCAGGCGGAGGAGGTGCGCTATCCTCGTTTGGCGCCGGCGCAGCTTCCGACGTCGGATCGGTGGCCTCCACCGAGTTGCCGCCGCCGGAATTCGAAGCGCTGGACCGGCTGCTCGAGCGCGCCGGCGCTGATGGCGCCGCCGGCCCGCCGGGCCAGCTCATCGCACAGCTTTTGGGCCATACGTCGTAAACCGCGTCTTCAACCACGTTGAGCGACGGGCTCTCCTTGTAGAGCCAGCCCGAGAATTTCCTGACCCACTGGCCGTCCGACCGTAGCCGGTCGACCTGGACATAGGCACCGGTCAGCTTTTCGACTTCCCACGGTGCCGTTGCCTCGCAAGCGCGCAGGCGGACAACAACGTCCTTCACACGCATCGCCTGGCCGGGCCGCAAGGTAAGGTCGCGGACGATGCCGTTTCGCTTGTTCAAGAGGCCGATGACCGCGACCCGCTGGGCCATCGGCGTTACGCCGGGCTGCTCGCCCGATGCCCGCGGAACGTCGATGGTGACCGGCTGATTGCCTTCCGGTTCGGCTTGCTGGGCGCGATCGCACCCTGCCGCAGCGAACGCCATTACAACTGGCAGGAGGGCACGGTGCCAAGTCACGCCTATTCGGGCTTCCACGCCTCATAGTCGCCTGTCGAAGCAGGCCGAACACCCTTGGCTGCCAGCGATCCGCCCGGCCGATAAGCCGCCATCGTGCCGGTAAGGTTCGGCTCTGGCGTCAGTTCGAAATTGCGGCGCGAGGGAAGCGATTTTTCAGGCAGGTCGTCGATCGTGCCGCGAAGCCATGCATTCCACCCCGGCGGAACGCGGCTGCTGTCATTCGAACCGTCGTAGATCACCCAGCGCCGTGCCGGGTCCTTGCGATGGCGGAAATAGATGTTTCCAGCCTCATCGCGGCCGACCTCTTCGCCATTGCGGCGTGATGTGATTGTCGTGCCGAGCGAGGCACCTTCCCACCAGGTGAAGAGGTTCTTGAACATACCCATGGCCGCGCCTTTGCCGCGTTACTTCGACCTAGGCAAGGAGCATATTGTCACCACTCGACCTTGTCGCCGGGCTTGATGCCCAGTTCGGCCGATCGACCACCGGCGATTTCCAGCACGGCAGCGACCGGTCCGTCGGATGGTACAGGCTCTTCCGAATAGGGCACGGTGTTGGCCGCGATGTTCGCGATGCTCCCGTCCGCCCGGACGAAGATCATGTCGAGCGGGATCAGCGTGTTCCTCATCCAGAAGCTGGCGTCCCGCGGCGGATCGAACGGGAAGATCATGCCCCGGTCCGGGGCAAGCTTGTTGCGATACATGAGACCCATCGCCTGTTCCTCGGAGGTCTTGGCAACTTCGACGGTAAAGCGGTGCTTGCCTGTGGACGATGTGACTGTCAGCGGAACCTGTTCCAGGCCGGCAGGCGACTGGCTCACTTCAACGGCGTTTGATGCGGACGGCTGGCAAGCGGCGAGGCTGGCGACCATGCCGAGGGCAACCGCCCGGGCGATCAGGATTCGCGGAGTTCGACTGCGGTCAGGCCCTTGCGGCCCTCCGCGATCCGTGCCTGCAATTGCTGGCCCGGCTGAAGGTCGATGATCTGCGACTGCCGAACCGTCTCCATGTGGACGAAGATGTCCTCTCCATCCGCTCCGTCGACCACCCGGTTCAGGAAGCCGTAGCCTTTCACGCGATTGAACCATTTGACCTCCACCGACTCATACTCGCCCGCGGCGTCCGACAATGCCTTGCGGTCCGCGCGCTCGGCCGATGAATGGACCGGGCGGGGCGGTAACGGCAAGGCCGTCGAAAGGTCGATGGAAAGAATCTTGCGCGCCTGGAAGCCGCGATCCTGATGCGCGGCGATGCATTCGACCGTGGCGCCTTCCGGAAGCGACCGGCGGCCATGCTCTTTCAGGACGCTGAAATGGACGAGGATGTCGCCCTCGCAATCGTCGGAAACCAGGAATCCGAATCCACGCGTCGCGTCGAACCATTTGACGCGACCCGTACATTGCTGACCTTCAGGAAGCGGATCAGTAGCCGTGGACATAATCTCCTCCGGCATTCCTTCCTGAGTCGTTTCGTAACTCAAACGCTGCACATTCGCCCCTTAACACTATCCGCTGTGTCGTGGAACCGACATAACTTGATTAACGCATGTTAAACAAGCTGGTGAAATCCGGATTTTCCCCGGGATTCAAGTCAGTAATAGCTTTGGCCAGCGCAAAGCGATGACCGGCGCGAACCATTGCGGCAATTGCCTTTTCTCGTTCCTGGGGCGTCGGCTTGATTGCGCGAAAAGGTCCGATCGATCGCCGGCTTGCGAACTTGAGCGCGGCTGCGACCGCCCCCTCCTCGGCAAGCTGGCGCGCGTCCGCGCCCTTCTCCTCGTCTATCCCGGCGATCGTCAGCGCCTGGCGAACCCGCCGTTCGCCATAGCCTCGTCCGGTCAGTGAGCGGGCCTTGGACAGAGCATACGCCCGGTCATCGATGTAACCCAGGCTCACCATCCGGTCCGCCAACTCTTCGACACCGGGTTCATGGGCACCGTCCCACCCCCGCTCGCGCAGCTTTCGGTGCAGGTAGACGAGGAGTTTCGACCGGCTGGTGGCGAACCTGCCGACGTAGTTTAGCGCCATTTCCTCTAGCTTTCCCGGCGTCAGCGGAGGACGGGTTTTGCGAGGCATTTGGGCGGGCATGGCCATGTTTGTGCCACAGTCCCGCACCATCAGGCAAAAAGGCCCGCGGTAAGACGGGTCCGCCGGCGTGTGCGCCGGGTTCATGAACTTAAACTACAGGATTTGCCGCGTGCTCGACCGGAACGTGAGGATCGACACCAGCCTTGCACTTGAAGGCTATACGCCCACGCTGGATCGCCATCCTCGCCGCATTGCGGATTTCGCGACGCTTGGCGAGGCGCTCGACTATGCGGCGGAAGGCAGCCGCGGCATGAATTTCCATGACGCTCGCGGGAACCTGCTCCGCGCCTATCCCTATTCCGAGCTTCGCCAGGATGCGCTCGGCCATGCACGCCGGTTCATCTCGCTTGGCCTGAAGAAGGGTGATCGGCTGGCCCTGATCGCCGAAACCGGACCCGAGTTCGCTGCCTGTTTCTTCGGCGCCATATATGCCGGGCTGTGGCCGGTCCCGCTGCCCCTGCCGACAAGCTTCGGCGGTCGCGACGCCTATGTCGATCAGTTGGTCGTCATGCTGTCGAGCAGCGACCCGCAGCTATTCCTCTTCCCGGAAGAGCTCGCCGAATTCGCTACCGCCGCAGCCGAGAAGCAAGGCGTTGCGGCTCGCAACTGGGAAAGCCTTTCCGAAATCGAACCGGCAGGAGCCTTGGCTCTTCCGGAATCCGGTCAGGACGAGATCGCCTATCTCCAATATTCGAGCGGCTCGACCCGCTTCCCGCATGGCGTCGCCGTCACGCACCGGGCCTTGCTCGACAACCTTCATTCGCATGGCGTCGCGACCGAGATCCAGGACACGGACCGCTGCATCAGCTGGCTGCCCTGGTACCATGACATGGGCCTCGTCGGCTGCATGTTGTCGCCACTCGCGCTGCAGGTTTCGTCCGATTATCTGAAGACCGAGGATTTCGCTCGCCGTCCGTTGGCGTGGCTTGACCTCATCAGCCGCAACCCCGGTACTTCGCTCTCCTATTCGCCGACCTTCGGCTACGACATCTGCTCGCGCCGGATGAGCTCGCAGACCCGCGCTGCCGACCGGTTCGACCTGTCGCGCTGGCGGCTGGCTGGAAACGGCGCCGACATGATCCGCCCGGACGTGATGCAGGCGTTCGTCGACAGCTTTGCCGATGCAGGCTTCAAGGCCGGCGCCTTCTGCCCCAGCTACGGCCTCGCGGAAGCGACCCTCGCCGTGTCGATCATGCCGCCGGGCGAAGGCATCCGCCTCGAACTGGTGGAGGAAAGCGAGCTGTCGGGCGCCGGAACGCCGGCACAGGAACGTCCACGCCGCTACCGCGCGATCGTCAATTGCGGAAAGCCGGTGAAGGGCATGGAAATCGAGATCCGCGGAAACGACGGCGAATTGCTGCCGGATCGCGGCATCGGCAAGGTGTGGGTGCGCGGCAGCGCTGTCATGGTCGGCTATTACCGGGATCCGGAAGCGACCGAGGCGTGCATGAAGGACGGTTGGCTGGACACCGGCGACATGGGCTACATGTCCGGCGGTTACATTTTCATCGTCGGCCGCGCCAAGGACATGATCATCATCAACGGCAAGAACCACTGGCCGCAGGATATTGAGTGGGCCGTCGAGCAGCTTCCCGGATTCAAGTCGGGCGATATCGCCGCCTTCGCGATCACCGGCCCGTCCGGCGAGGAAACGCCGGCGGTGCTGGTCCACTGCCGCGTCAGCGATCCCGAGGAGCGCGGCCGCCTTCGCGACGACATCAAGGAACGCGTCCGCGCCATCACCGGCATCACCCCGGTGGTCGAGCTGGTGCCGCCGCGCACCCTGCCCCGCACTTCGTCGGGCAAGCTGTCGCGGACCAAGGCGCGTAACCTGTATCTGACCGGTGAAATCGTTCCGTACGATATCGCCGCTTAAGCCGTCATTGCGAGGAGCGTAGCGACGCGGCAATCCAGACTGGATTGTTTCGCTTCGCTCGCAATGACGAAATGCGGCCCTTGCGCCGTTCGACAAGGCACATTAGGTCGCGGCCACGGCCTAGGGGTATAGCTCAGTTGGTAGAGCATCGGTCTCCAAAACCGAGGGTCGTGGGTTCGAGTCCCTCTGCCCCTGCCAGGTCAAAGCAAGGCGCGTAGCTGAGCGAAGCGAAGCAGCGTCGCCGGTCCACGAAGTGGATGCGGAGCTACCCGGCCAGCCTCGCGGTGCGAGGACTGACGTCATGGGATTTACTCCCATGACGGGCTGGTTTAATGCGCTCCCACGATCGAGGTCCGGCGGGGTGTCCGCGGACCTCGTTTTTCTATCTGTTTTTGAAGGCTCGAGCATTGGCAAAGGTAACTCCCGGCGAATTCATCCGGCAGGTGCGCGCTGAAGGCGCCAAGGTTGTCTGGCCGTCGATGAAGGAGACGCGGACGACGGCGATCATGGTTCTCATCATGACCTCGCTGCTCGCCATCTTCTTCCTGGGCGTCGATTCGGCGTTCAGCGCGATCGTCCAGTTCCTCCTCGGCCTGCTCGGCTAAAGACTTACAGGAATTCCAATGTCCCGCTGGTACATCATTCACGCCTACTCCGGTTTCGAGAACAAGGTTCGCGACGCGATCATGTCCGAAGCCAAGCGCCTCGGCCTGGAAAGCCTGGTCGAGGCCGTCGAGGTCCCGACCGAAACGGTGACCGAGATCAAGCGCGGCAAGAAGGTGCAGGCGGAACGCAAGTTCATGCCCGGCTACGTCCTCGCCAAGCTGGCGATGAACGACGACGTCTATCACCTGGTGAAGAACACGCCGAAGGTGACGGGTTTCCTCGGCCCCAACGGCAAACCGCAGGCGATCCCCGACGCGCAGGCGCACCGCATGCTCGACACCAAGGAAGAGGCTGCTGCGGCGCCCAAGACCAAGATCAAGGTCGACTATGAGATCGGCGATGCGGTCAAGGTACTCGACGGCCCGTTCGCAAGCTTCAACGGCGTGGTGGAAGAGCTCGATTTCGACCGCGCCCGTGTGAAGGTCAGCGTCTCGATCTTCGGCCGCGCAACGCCGGTCGAGCTCGAATTCGAGCAGGTCGAACGCGTCAAGTAAGCTTGGCCGCCGGAGCTATTGTGCTCCGGCTCCCGGTCTGTCCGTCCTGCGATAGACCACCGTCCGGTTCATCGAAGGCATCTGGATCGATGAGGTAATGGCCTCATAGGCATCCGTGCCCTTTCGCTGCCAATGGGTGGCTATGCTGGCTTCGCTGCCGTCGGGACTCCGGTACTTTTCCTCGCCGAAGTCGAGCTTGTCGCCCACGGGCTTCATCGATCCGCGGCTGACTCCGCCCAGCGAATTCCAATAGGTATAGCTGACCGCCTGGCCTTCGCGGCTGTAGATGGTTTCGCCCCGATAAACGCCCTTCGTGCCCGTAACCTCATGGCGGTCGCGGATGTGCTGCCCGTCGTAGACGGTCTCGAAACAGTGCCGGTCGGTTTCCCCGCCCTGGAACCTTCCTTCCCAGCAATGTCCGATCAGGAACGCCATCGGCTCGAATGCCGGCTGGAGCGCTGGAGCATTTGCCGCAATCGCGGCTGCGAACAGGATTAGCATCGGCCTACTCCTTCCTCAGTTGATCAATGTGCTGGCGAAGCTGCGCGACGGCACGGTCGAAATAGGCGACGTCGCGAAATGTGCGGGTCTGCATCACCGCGCCTTCCATCACGGTCAGCGTCAATTCGGCCAGCGCCCGTACATCGGTTTCCGGCCGCAAATCCGCCTGCTCCAGGCATTCGCGAACGGCATCGGTCCAGGCGGTGAAGTTGGCGGCCATCAGCTCCCGGACCTCGGGATCGGGCTCGTGAAGTTCCAGCGCCAGGCTGCCGATCGGACAGCCGTAGAAACAATCCGTGTCGACCAATGCACGGCGATAGCCTGCCAGCAAGGCGAATATCTTCTCGATTGGATCGTCGACGCCGTTCCAGGCGGGATTGAGCAAGGCCGGGCCTATCCCGTCGCGATAGGCTTCGAGCACCGCGACCAGCAGCTCCTGCTTACCCTTGAAGAAATAGTAGAGGCTGCCGCTGTTGACCTTGGCGGTTTCGAGGATGTCCGAAATTGAGGTCGAGCCGTAACCCTTGCGCCAGAACAGCTCCATCGCCGCCTGGACGATCCGATCGCGAGTTGTCGGCGGCGAGTCCATTTCGTCATTGTTAGTTGAACGTTCAATCAAGTCAATCCGCCCGGCCGTTCCGTGGCCGAATCATTTTCTGCTTTTCCAGCGACGCCTCATGAGTTAATAACTGACCGGTCAGTTAGGAGCGACTCGTGAAATCACCACGTTGGCAGAGACGAGCAGAAGATCGGCCGCGCGAAATTTGCGCGGCGGCGCTGGAAGTCTTTGCCGAAAAGGGATTTGCCGCCGCCAAGCTGGAGGAAATCGCCAAGCGCGCCGGCGTGTCGAAGGGCACGCTCTACCTCTATTTCGAGGATAAGGAGCAGCTGTTCCGCGCCGTGGTGCGCAATACTGTCGTGCCGAATGTGGAGAACCTCCAGGCGGCCCTCATCCAGACCGGCCTGCCCTTCGCCGACCTCATCCGCCTGTTCCTGTCGCAGTTCGTCGCAATGACCGGCCAGGTCCCGGTCGGCGCAGTCGCCAAGATGGTCATCAGCGAATCCCGCAACTTCCCGAAGCTCGCCAAGGTCTGGCATGACGAGGTGGTGTCCAAGGGCCTCGGCACGATCCGGGCTCTCATCGAGATGGCCCAGGCCAAGGGAGAGGTGCGCCAAGGCGATGCCCGCCTGTACACCTTCACCTTGATGGGGCCGATGCTGATGGGGGTAATCTATCGCGAGACGTTGGAGCCGATCGGCGGCGAACCGCTCGATCTGGCCGCGCTCGCCAGCCAGCATGCGGACGCCGTCCTGGCTGGGCTACTGACGGAGGAAGCGCGATGAAGCGCTCCATTATTCTCGCCAGCTTGCTGCTCGGCGCATGCACCGTCGGTCCCGACTATGCGGAGCCGCAGGTCGCCGTGCCCGCCAACTACCTCGAAGCGCCGGCCAGCGAAGCAGCAACCCTCGACCGCTGGTGGCAGGGCTTTGGCGATGGCGAGCTGACCGCGCTCATCGATCGCGCTCTTTCCGGCAACCTCGACATCGAACTGGCGACCGCCCGCATCCGCGAGGCGCGCGCAATGGAACGTGTTGCCGGCGCCAGCTCGTCCCCACAGGTCGCGGCCCAGGGGTCGGTTACGCGTCAGCGGATCAGCGAAAATGCCTTCCCCGTCCCGCCTGTACCCGGCGGCAGCGGAGCCGGCGGCGGCCTTGTTCTCGGCGAGGAATTCACAACCTGGCGCGCCGGCTTCGACGCGAGTTGGGAGCTCGACCTGTTCGGACGCAACCGCCGCGAACGCGAGGCGGCCGCGGCCCGCACCGGCAGCGCCGTCTGGAGCCGCCGCGACGCGGAAGTGACGGTCGCCGCCGAGGTCGCCGACGCCTACGTCCGCCTGCGCGCCTACCAGGCGCTGAAGGCCAATGCCGAAGCCGAACTCGCCCGCCTCCAACGTTTCGAACAGTTGGTCGATGCCCGCACACGCGGAGGGCTGGTCACCGGCCAGGACCTCGAGCAGCAGAAGTCGGAACGCGCAGCCGCGGCCGCCGCGATCCCGGTCCTTGAGGCTCAAGCGAAGGCGGAGATCCACGCGCTCGGCGTCCTGACCGGACAGTCCCCGGACGCCTTGGCCGCCGAGCTCGCACCGACCGCAGCGCTCCCTACCCCACCAGTCATTCCGGCCGGCGTTCCATCCGACCTGCTCCGCCGCCGCCCCGATATTCGCGCGGCCGAACGCGACCTTGCCGCCTCGACCGCCGACATCGGCGTCGCCGTCGCCGACTTCTACCCCCGCTTCTCGCTAACCGCCGCTCCGGCGATGGTCAGCACAGCGCTGGGCGCCTTGCTCGAGTGGGGCAGCCGCAGCTTCAGTGCGGGCGCGGCGCTCGATTGGCCGATCTTCGACGGCGGCCGTCGCAAGGCCAATATCGAGGTCCAGAACGCCCGCCAGGAACAGGCGATGATTGCCTATCGGCGGACGGTCCTCACCGGCCTTCAGGACGTCGAGGATAGCTTGAGCCGCATCGCGGGGAACCGGAGCCAACTGGCCGAGCTGGAACAGGCCGTCGTAAACGCTACCCGCGCCGAGGACATCGCCCGCACCCGCTATCGCGGCGGCCTCGTCACCTTCTCGGATGTTCTCGTGGCGCAATCGCGCCGGCTCTCGCTCGAAGAGCAAGTGATCAACACGAAATCCGCGATGGCACGCGACACGGTGGCGCTAGTGAAGGCGCTCGGCGGCGGCTGGTCGGACGAAAATACGGAGAATGTTCAATGACCCGGGGGCCAAAGATCCTCATCCTGCTCGTGGTGATCGCCGGCGCGGCGTTCCTCGCCTGGCGGCTGTTCGGCCCCGGTCCGCGCGAGCGCTATCTGTCCGGCTACATCGAGGGCGAAAGTCTGTTCCTTGCCGCGCCGGTAGCCGGCACCATCAGCGCGATCCGCGCCGAGGAAGGGCAGCGCGTCGCCGCCGGTGCGCAGCTGTTCGCGATCGACCCCGCGACCCTCTCCGCGCAAGGCGATCAGGCCCAGGCCCAGATCGCCGAAGCGCGCACCCAGATCGCTTCGGCACAGGCCAACGCACAGCAGGCCGAAGCCGAAGCCACCGCTGCCGCAACCGACGTCGACAAGGCGCAGCGCGACCTTAATCGCCTGCTGTCGGTCCGCCGCGACGATGCCGCCGCCGTGGCCGGAACCGACATCGACGCCGCCCAGGCTGCCCTTCGTGAAGCTTCCGCACGCCTCCGCGCCGCCCGGGAAACCGCGTCCGCCCGCCGTTCCCAGATCGCTGCCGCCCGCGCCCAGGAAAGCCAGGCGCGCGGCGGTTCGCGCGAGGTGGATATCCGCGTCGGCCAATTGTCGCCCCCCGCACCTTCCGCCGGCCGCGTCGAGGAAGTCTATTTCCGCCCCGGCGAATGGGCCGCTGCCAATCAGCCGGTCGTCAGCCTTCTCCCCGACGACCGCATCAAGGTCCGCTTCTTCGTCCCCGAAAAGGAAGTCGCCCGATATCGCCCCGGCACCAGCGTCCGCTTCTCCTGCGACGGCTGCGCTTCCGGTCTGTCGGCGAAGATCAGCTACGTTAGCCCCCGGCCGGAATTCACGCCGCCGGTCATCTTCAGCCGCGACAGCCGCGACCGGCTGGTGTTTATGGTCGAGGCGCTTCCTGCCAAGCCCGCCAACCTGATGCCGGGCCTGCCGGTCGACGTGGTGCCGCTGCCGTGACGTTCGCGATCGATGTCCAGGGCCTGAGCAAGCGCTTCGGCGACCATCAGGCGGTCGACAATGTCTCGCTGCAGATCAAGCAGGGCCATATCACCGGCTTCCTCGGTCCCAACGGCTCCGGCAAGACGACCAGCTTGCGCATGCTCTGCGGCCTACTGACCCCTGACAGCGGAACCGGCCAGGTGCTGGGCCTGGACTTCCCGCGCGAAGCCGAAGCGATCAAGCGCCAGACCGGCTACATGACCCAGAAATTCTCCCTCTACGAAGACCTCACGATCGAGGAGAATCTCGCGTTCATCGCCCGGGTCTACGAGCTGGACCGAATGTCGGCCCGGGTTGACGAAACCCTCGAAACCATCGGCCTCACCCATCGCCGCAAACAGCTTGCCGGACAGCTTTCAGGCGGCTGGAAGCAGCGCCTCGCACTTGCGGCCGCGGTGATGCACGAACCCAAACTATTGCTGCTCGATGAGCCGACCGCAGGCGTCGATCCACAGGCCCGCCGCGGTTTCTGGGACAATATTCACCGGCTCGCCGACGAAGGCATGACCGTCCTCGTTTCGACCCACTATATGGATGAAGCCGAGCGCTGCCACGAGATCGCATACATCTTCAACGGCAAGCTCATCGCGCGAGGCACGGGGGACTCGGTCATCGCCGAATCCGGCCTCATCACCTATGAAGCCGAAGGCCCTCGGGCCGACCGGCTGGGCCGCGAATTTACCGGCAAGCCGGGCGTTGAAATGGTCGCCCCGTTCGGGACGGCCCTTCATGTCAGCGGCACCGACCGTGCCAAGCTCGAAGCCGCGATCCAGCCATTCCGGCGCGATCCCTATGTCTGGACCGAAGTCCAGCCGACCCTCGAAGATGTGTTCATCAACCTGATGCGCATCCATGCCCCTGCCGAGGTTCGGGCAGCATGATGGGCCTTTCCCTTTCGCGCATGGTCGCGGTGCTGGCCAAGGAGTTTACCCAGCTGGTCCGCGACCGGCTGACCTATGCCATGATCATCGGCATCCCCGTCGTCCAGCTGCTGCTGTTCGGCTATGCGATCAACACCGATCCAAAGCATCTGCCGACCGCCGTCCTTGTCCAGGACCAGGGCCAGTTCTCACGCTCCATCCTCGGCTCGCTCCAGCGCAGCGACTATTTCAGCATCGATCATGTCGCCCGCACGCCTGAGGAGATGAACAAGCTTATCGAACGCGGCGAGGTCCAGTTCGCGATCACCATTCCCGGCGATTTCACGCGCCGCGTCGTCCGCCGGGACAAGGCCCAGATCCTGGTCGAGGCGGACGCTTCGGACCCGGCCGCCACCGGCGCCGCCGTTGCCGCGCTTGCATCGCTTCCGGCGGAAGGATTGAAACATGTTTTGAAGGGCTCGCTGGCGACGATCAATCCGGCCGCCGACCCGTTCGAGGTCGTTGTCCAGCGGCGCTACAATCCGGAGAGCATCACCAGCTACAACATCGTCCCCGGATTGGTGGCGATGGTCCTCACCATGACCCTCGTCATGATGACCTCGCTCGCCATGACGCGGGAAACGGAGCGCGGGACGATGGAAACCTTGCTCTCCACGCCGCTCCGACCGCTCGAAGTCATGGTCGGCAAGCTCACGCCTTTCGTGGTCGTCGGAATCATCCAGGCGACGCTGGTCATCACCCTCGCGCGCCTGCTGTTCGGCGTGCCGATGGCGGGCGGCTGGGCCGCGCTGATCCTCGGCCTGTTCCTGTTCATCGTCGGCAGCCTTTCGCTCGGCTTCCTCGTCTCCACGCTGGCCCGCAACCAGCTCCAGGCGATGCAGATGAGCTTCTTCTACTTCCTGCCGTCGATCCTGCTGTCGGGCTTCCTGTTCCCCTTCCGCGGGATGCCCGAATGGGCCCAATGGCTGGGCTCGATCCTGCCGGTCACCCACATGCTCCGCGTCGTCCGCGGCGCCATGCTGAAGGGCGTCGGCATCGCCGAAGCCGCCCCCAGCCTCGGCGCGCTGGCCCTGTTCGTTGTCATCGTGGCGGGGATTGCGGTGAAGAAGTACCGGACGACCCTGGACTAGCTCGCCAGGCTCCACGATCTAATGACCGCATTCCTCACATCGCGGCCATTTGGTCAGGGTTGGGATGGTCGAGTAGGATTCTCGGATTTGCGCTCCTCCAGCTCGGCATTTTCCGCGAGCAGGCGATACCAGTCCGCCAGTGAAAGATAGATTTTCCGAATGTCTTCCGCGGAAGCAAGATCGGCAAGTGCGCGCTCCTTCGCTTCGCGTTCGCGAAAATAGTCCGATGAATGACATTCGATCGTCATGATTTCTTCTTCCGCTTGGTTCGGCGGAGGACAAAGAAGCGGCCGGCGACTGCCAACCGCTTCCTCGTCTTCATAAAACCTAATACAAATTAATATGCTAAGTGAGTCAATTCAGGCATTTCCTGAGACCGTCCCATTCCGGAGCCCCAATCCGAGGGATGGCCGCCGTCGGACTTTCCCCGGCTGCGAACCGCAAGCCAGCACGTTACCCATCGGGAACTTCGACGAGTAGCAGTCTGCATGCCCTCGCTTCCCCAGGAAGAAGCAGGCAGACCAGACCAAGAGTGACATCGGGGCCACACTCGGAATTTTGGTGGACGTGTCGTTGACTACGATGCAGCACAGGTTCAGCCAATGCGGTATAGTCGCCACTGGCCAACATCGGGGAATTCTCGTGATTTCAAAGAC
This sequence comes from Sphingomonas caseinilytica, assembly GCF_023516455.1. Lineage (GTDB taxonomy): Bacteria > Pseudomonadota > Alphaproteobacteria > Sphingomonadales > Sphingomonadaceae > Sphingomicrobium > Sphingomicrobium caseinilyticum. Next base: position 97,108 of record NZ_JAMGBA010000004.1, read on the forward strand.
CTGCGGGCTTGCCGTTATCGCCGCCTTGATTGCTTCAACGCCGGGTTACGCCAAGAAGAAGAAGGCGGAGCCTGTGCCTGTGGTCGCCGTCCCTACGATCCTGCGCGCTTTCACGCCGATCGATCGCTTCTATTCGGCGCGGAAGGACGCGCCGCTGTGGATATCGAACCGCGAGGCCCAGGCCGCGCTGCTCCAATTGCTGCGAGATGCGCCGATCGACGGCTTCGCCCGCGGACCGGCGCTCGCGACCCAGATCGAAGCTGCGATCGCCACTGCCCAGGCCGGCGACGCGGCAGCTGCGACTAGCGCCGACCGCCTGATGTCGCAGTCGCTGATCGATTATGTCCAGTCGCTCTACACGCCAATCCCGGGCATGACTTATGGTGACAATTGGGTGCGCGTGAAGGTCCCAACCGGTGAATCGATCCTCGCCACCGCTGCCCGTGCCCCGTCGCTCGCTGCGCACATGAATGAGGTGTGGAACCTCAACCCGGTGTATGCGCAGCTTCGTCGGGCTGCCTTGGAAGAGGCCAAGCTTCCGGACGGTGGCCAATCGGCACGTTTGGCACTCAACATGACGCGCGCGCGGTTCAAGTCGCCGTCGAGCAAGTTCGTGCTGATCGACATCGCGTCTGCTCGGATGTGGATGTATGAAAACGGCGCTCCGGTGGATTCGATGAAGGTCGTCGTCGGCAAGAATGAGATCGATCCAAAGAGCGGCGACAGCCTACGGACACCGATGCTTGCCGGCGTCATGTATTACGCCATTTACAACCCCTATTGGCACGTGCCGGATCATCTCGTGCGACTCAACATCGCGCCCGCAGCGGCGAAGCTCGGACCGGGCGCGCTCAAGGGCAACAAATATGAGGTGGTCGATGCATGGTCGGCCAATCCGACTATCCTCGACCCGGCCACCGTCGACTGGAAGGCAGTTGCCGCCGGCACTGCTCACGCCCTGCTTCGGCAAAAGCCGACCGGCGCGAACTCCATGGGCAAAATGAAGTTTCCGTTCGAAAACGGCCTCGGCATCTATCTCCACGACACGCCGCACAAGGAATATTTCAAGGAAGCGAAGCGGACGCTCAGCAATGGCTGTATCCGCCTGGAACGGGCAGCCGATTTCGGAACCTGGATGATGGGCCGACCGGCGAGGCCGGAAGATACTTCGGCGGAGCTGACCGTTCCATTCCCGCAGGGAGTGCCGATCTACGTCACTTATCTGACGGCGCTGCCCGATACCGGCAAGATCGCCTATAACAAGGACGTATACGGCTGGGACACGACGCCGCCGACCAAGGCGGCGGCGCTCGGCGCGCAGTAACTCGCGGCCCGGTTCAGCCTATCGGCGCCAGCCGCTCATCCTCGGAGACGGACGGCCGCTAACGTCCGCTTTCCACCCATTGCGGCCATAAGCGTTTCGATAGATCCGCGCGCTATCGGAAAACCATGTGAGGTCGCCGAGCTGGCGATTAGCTTCCCGTTAACTGTCGCGCTTGCACCGGTCGGTCGAACGGCGCAGACTAGCTTCTCCGATGGTGGAGGAACCGTGGCTCGGGTTTTTCTCAGCTATGCACGGGACGACGTCGACGCGGCCAAGGAACTGGCCGAGGGCATTGGTCAGGCCGGCCATGATGTCTGGTGGGACCGGCACCTCCATGGCGGATCGCGCTTCTCCGACGAAATTGACCGGGCCCTGAAGGATGCCGAGGCTGTCGTGGTGCTGTGGTCGAAAACCTCGGTCCAATCCGCCTGGGTCCAGGACGAAGCCGCGGAAGGCCGCGATTCAGGCCGGTTAGTCCCGATCGCTCTCGGTTCCATCAAGCCGCCCCTCGGCTTTCGCCAGTTCCATACGATCGATCTGGCTGCCTGGAACGGACAGGGCTGCCCCGAAGCGCTCGGCGATGTCATCGATGCGATCGGCCGCATCGGTGGATCGCACGGGCGCAGTGAACAAATCAGCAAGATCGAACTGGCCGAGCCTGCGCAGAAAAAAGCGTCCGTTTGCGTGCTGCCGTTCGTCAACATGAGCGGCGAACCCGAACAGGAATATTTCAGCGACGGAATCAGCGAAGATATCATCACCGACTTGTCGAACGTGTCGGCACTGTCCGTTGTCGCCCGAAATACGTCATTCACCTTCAAGGGCCAGTCGCTCGATGTGAAGGAAGTCGCCCAAAAACTTGGCGTTACCCATGTGCTGGAAGGCAGTGTCCGAAAAGCGGGCAATCGCGTCCGCATCAATGCGCAGCTGATCGACGGTGCCAAAGGCGATCATGTCTGGGCCGCTCGCTACGATCGCGATCTCACCGACATCTTCGAAATCCAGGATGAGATTTCGAAGGCGATCGTCGATGCCTTGCAAGTCAAGCTCTTGCCACGGGAAAAAAGCGCCATCGAAAGCCGCGGCACGTCCAACGTCGATGCCTACAATTTGTACCTGATGGCCCGGCAGCAATGGATCAGCGGCACCTATGGCGACCCACGTCGCGACGAGGCAATTGTCCGGCTATGCCGGCAGGCGACGCTCCTCGACCCGGATTATGCTGAAGCTTGGGCGCTTATCGCACTGGCCCAGGCAGAGCTCCGCTTCTGGCACGGCAAGGAAGAGGAAAATGCGCTTCCGGCCGCCGAACGCGCCCTGAAAATCAATCCAGACATGCCGGAGGCCTTGTGCATCAAGGCCCGCTATCTGGAAGAGGAAGGAAGGCGCGAAGAAGCGGAAAAGCAAATCCGAACCGCGCTCCAGATCGGACCGGATTCATGGGAGGTGAACCGTGAAGCTGGGCGAATGTTCTTCCGCCACGGCCAGATAATGGAGGCAATTCCCTTCTTCGAGAAGGCTGCCTCACTGATGGATACTGACTATTCCAATCCTGGTTTGCTGATGAGCTGCTACTATTCGATCCACGACCGCGAAGGGGTAAAGCGAGCGGCTAAAATCTGCCTTGAACGCGCGGAACGGGCGATCGCGAAAGAGCCTACAAACGGCCCGGCCCTCGCCATGGGAGCCAATGCCTTGTCTTTGTTCGGCGAAAAGGATCGAGCGCGCGAATGGGTAAACCGGGCTTTGCTGTTAGATCCTGACAATCTCTCGATGCGTTACAATCTTGCCTGCTCGCTGGCGCTGGAGCTGGACGATCCGGATGGCGCGCTGGATGCGCTTCAACCCTATTTCGAGCGGGTGCAGAGTAAGACCCATATTCGCCACCTTGAGGCCGATCCGGACTTCAATTCGATCCGCGACCATCCGCGTTTCAAGAAAATGTTCGCGGCGGCGAAAGAACGGCTCGGGATGCTCGCGGCGGCAAAGTAAAAATAATTCGGTCGGGCTCACTACTGAGTTTCCGCTTTCCACCCTCCTCGGCAATAACAGGATGCGCTGTATCGAAACCGGGGTGACGGCTCATGGCCGACAGCGGACCGTCCGCTTATGGCGGGTTCCGACCCATTCCGGTCATTAGGTTCCGATGAGATTGTCTGGTGATGAAAGTGACCTGCTTAATCGCCTTAGCCTTGGTTCTAGGCGCATGCGGAAACAGCCAGTCTGACGCCGAGCAGATTGCGAACCTCCAAACAAAGTCTGCGCTCGGGCCTACTGCCGGATGGAAGCTCGACCCCGCGCTACTACAGACCGAGGTCCAGGGCATGCGCGACCGGGCCTATCGCTATTGCTTGAACGAGCGGGCATCAGACCAGAGCTGTCTTGGCGAACAAGACCATTCATTGTTTGCGTATGCGAACTCATTCCGGCTCGTCCGCATCTTCCGTTCTGAGAGCGAGCCGACGTTTCCTTTTGCGATAGCTCATAAGCAGGACCCCGCCGCATTTGAGCGCGTCCACCGATACTGCCGTTCCGTTTATGAGGGCCAAGGCTCGAATGACGCTCGCGACCTTGGCCCATGCATGTCAGCGGGCATTGGTGCCGACTTCTTCGGCGTCCTGCCTGTTTCGTAATGACCGCTTTCCACCCATTCCGGCCATAAGAAACTTCTGTCCTACAGCTTGTCTCTTGTGCCAACGAACCCTTGGCTCTTTGGCAATTGAATCCACGATTGATCCATGGCGGCGGACCCATGGCCCGCACCGGCCGTGGTGACTGTGAAGATTGGTGAAGATTCGATCGGGAATCTCCATCACGGCAGGCCGCCAAACCTGCCCTAACCTCACCAAAAACTCTCATCCTCCAGGAAAATAGTGTAATTAGATCACGCGCGGATCGTCCGAGGGACGAGTAAGCCTGGCCTACCCCGCTCAACCTTGCTTCTGCCCGGCTTTCTGCTAAAGGCGCCCGCTTCCAAGGCACAGCATTGGAAATTGCGGGAGGGTTCCTTCGGGCATCCGCTTGTACCGCTAAACTTGAACGGACGCGTGCAGGTTTCCCTGCGCAACTCCACTACAGAGTGAGAAAAATGGCTAAGAAAATCACGGGCTACATCAAGCTCCAGGTGCCGGCTGGCATCGCCAATCCTTCCCCGCCGATCGGCCCTGCGCTGGGTCAGCGCGGTGTCAACATCATGGAATTCTGCAAGGCGTTCAACGCCTCGACGCAGGACCTTGAGAAGGGCGCTCCGATCCCGACGGTCATCACTGTCTATGCGGACCGCAGCTTCTCCTTCGTGACCAAGACCCCGCCGGCAAGCTTCCTCATCAAGAAGGCCGCCAACCTGAAGTCGGGCTCCAAGGAGCCGGGCAAGGTTTCCGCGGGCACCATCAAGCGTTCGAAGCTCGCCGAGATCGCGACGACCAAGATGAAGGACCTCAATGCCAACGACATTGAGGCCGCTACCCGTATTATCGAAGGCTCCGCCCGCGCGATGGGCCTCCAGGTTGTGGAGGGCTAAGGACATGGCGAAGCTCACGAAGAAGCAGAAGGCCCTCGAGGGCAAGATCGAAGCGATGAAGCACTACGGCGTCGATGAAGCCATCGGCCTGGTGAAGAGCCTCGCAACGTCGAAGTTCGACGAGACCGTCGAAGTCGCGATCAACCTCGGCGTCGATCCGCGCCACGCCGACCAGATGGTCCGCGGCGTCGTCAACCTGCCCAAGGGCACCGGCAAGGACGTCCGCGTCGCCGTGTTCGCCAAGGGCGACAAGGCCGAGGAAGCCAAGAAGGCGGGCGCCGAGACCGTTGGCGCCGAAGACTTGATGGAAGCCATGCAGAATGGCGACACCAACTATGACCGCGTCATCGCGACGCCGGACATGATGGGCGTCGTCGGCCGCCTCGGTAAGGTACTTGGTCCGAAGGGCCTGATGCCGAACCCGAAGCTCGGCACCGTCACCCCCAACGTCGGACAGGCCGTCAAGGACGCCAAGTCGGGCCAGGTTGAGTTCCGCGTCGAAAAGGCCGGCATCATCCACGCCGGCATCGGCAAGGCGAGCTTCCCTGAAGCCGACCTCAAGGCGAACTTCGACGCTTTCGTCGAGGCGATCGTCAAGGCGAAGCCGACCGGCGCCAAGGGCAAATATGTCAAGAAGGTCGCCCTCTCGTCGTCCATGGGTCCGGGCGTCAAGCTCGACCTGGCCGAGATTGCCGGCGCTTAAGCGTCCGCATTAGCGAACCAGATCAAGGGCTGGAGCGGCGACGCTCTGGCCCTTTTTCTTGTCATGTTGGATATCGTCTGCCAGCCTTGGGACAGCAAAGGGGGCATCCGATGGGGGGAATGAGCCAAAAGGAATATGAGGAGGCGCTGGAGCCGCTGCTTCATGAACTGAGCGATGCGGCCCGCTGGATCCAGGAAACCAAGCAGCGCGTAGTGGTGGTCTTCGAGGGGCGCGACACCGCCGGCAAGGGCGGCTCGATCCATATGTTCGCCAGCACCCTCAATCCGCGCCAGTGCCATGTCGTCGCCCTGCCCGCCCCGTCCGAACGGGAAAAGGGCCAATGGTATTTCCAGCGATATGTTCAACACATGCCGGCACGTGGCGAAATCAGCCTGTTCGACCGCAGCTGGTACAACCGCGCCGGCGTCGAGACGGTCATGGGATTTGCGACCGCCGAAGAGGTTACCGCATTCCTGAAGGCGGTCCCGGACTTCGAGCGTCAGCTGGTCGACGACGGCGTCTATCTTTATAAATATTGGCTGTGCTGCGATCAGGAGAAGCAGGAAGAGCGCTTCGCCGATCGCCTCAACAATCCGCTCCGCCGGTGGAAGCTGTCACCGGTCGATCGCCAGGCCCGCTATTTGTACCAGGCCTATACCGACGCCCGCGAGCGGATGCTGAAAGAGACGCATACGCCAACTGCACCCTGGACGCTGATCGACTTCAACGACCAGCGGAAGGGTCGGTTGACCTTGCTTCGCGACCTTCTCGACCGGTTGCCCGACACCAAGCTGCCGCTGGAGAATATTCCATGGCCGCCGCTGGATCATGAGCCGATCGAAGAGCGCTATGGCGTCCTCAAACCGATCAAACCGTACCGCTGGCGCGACAAGAACGATTAGCTTAAGCTCAATTTGCATTGGTTGGGGGGTCGATCATGCGTGCCGTGAAATTACTGGTGCAGCTCAGCATCTATTATCTGATCTTGTTCGGAGGAGCATGGCTCCTCATCCACAATAATCCGGAAATGCAGTCCTACCTGCCGATCGGCGGCGCCGAAGCGCTGATCAATTCGGGAGGCGGCAAATCCAGTACCCTTGAGGCCGTAGCCCAATCGCAGGAGGTCAAGACGCTTGGCCAGAGCCTGGGATGGATGGCCGTCGCGATCCTCGGCGCGCTGATCACCTCATTCCCGGTGACCTGGGTCTATATGGCGACCCGGACTTCCGATGAGTATGATCAGTCGATCATCAGCACCATCTTGATCCTGCCGTCGGTGGTGACGTCGATCGTCGTCGTCGTTCAGCACAGCCTGGCGCTCGCCTTCGCGCTCGGCGGCATCGCGGGCGCGGTTCGCTTCAAGAACAGCCTGAAGAGTAGCGGCGATGCCCTCTACATCCTGCTGTCAGTCGGCATCGGCCTCGCATCGGGGATCGGCGCGGTCGAGCTGGCGCTGGTGATGAGCCTTGCCTTCAACTACTGCTTCGTGGCGCTATGGATCAGCGAATATGGCGAGCGCGAAGGGATGAAGCGCTACATGAGCGACTTCAACCCGCACAGCGGCCCTGCAAGTGCCGCAGCCGTCAACCCGGCGCCGGACGTTCCGCCGCCGCCGCCAGCACCTCCCCAGTCCTAGCCCCCAAGGCAGGTCTTGAGGAGATTGGTGCGGACCGCCTCGTCCGTGGCGATGTCTTCATAAAAGGTGGCCAGGTAGGCTAGTGCCTTGGCCTTGGTCCGTTCCGACATCGGCTGAATCTGGTTGAAAACCGCCTCGATCTCGCCGCGCTTGTTCCTGAACTCCGCCGCGGCGGCTAGCGCCTGCTGATTGTGCCGGCAATGTCCACGGTACATTCGCTGCCGAACGCTCCGAACCTTAATACCTTCCGGCGGGATTGCGTATGGGCGATCGACCATCCCGGAATAATCGAAATCGTAGATCACCGGGGTGAGGCTGGGGCCATTCCCAGTGAGCAGCTTGGCATTGTGGCAGCAAACCTCGCCTTCCGGTCCGGCGCGCAACGACCAGTCGAGATTGCCGATCATATATTCAAACATCGCGGCAAGTCCTGCCTGGCGCGGCTCCAGCTGCGGAACGGTGATGCGGGCGCCAACCTTCGCCTCGGTTAGCCCGTTGCGTTTGGCGACATCGTCCAAATCCTCAATGAAAAATCCCCATTTCGTCTGCGAAAATTTGCCGCTGGGTTCAGTATATTCGACCGACAAGAGCCGCGCCCTGAAGCTGAGCGGGGTCAGCACGTTCAGCATCGGATATGCCGCATATTCAACCAGGAGCTGCTGCTCGAACGTGCCGGCCGACTTGCAATGGGTAACAAGCTTCAGCCGTTTCTGCCCATCGAACAGCGAGCTGGCCGCCGGCTTCTGGGTGAATTCCACCCGCAGCGGGGGGAAATCGCAAATGCCGCCCGTCCGTCGTGACAAACCTCGCGCCGACAGTTGGATAGGGTGGGTTTCTGCAGGCGCCACCAATGTAAGCGTAGCCGGCTGGGGCTCTACGGATCGTTCGGCGTTGCGCGCGATTGATCCGATCGGGCCCTGAATCGTGATGCGAAGTGGCGCATCACTGGCGAACAACGGCGTTGGCGAAGACTGCGCGGAAGCAACGGACGATACAGCCAAAAGCGAAAGTGCAAGCAAATCCCTCATTGCGTGCTCCATGGTTTTGACGCGGGCCGAGGCACCTCATGTGCCGTTACCCGGTCGCCGATGATTTCAAGGTAGGTAAGCTTCCCTCCATAGGCTCGGCTAATTGCGCTATCGGTACGCCACAGCTTTCCGCCTGCGCCCTCGATAATCCCTTCACGCGTTGGCGTGTGGCCAACCACGATGCGTTTCACTCCGTAATTCCTGAGAACCATGTCGATTTCTTCGAGGATCGTAGGAGCAACGGTCGAGCCAGGAGGAACAGGTGCAACAGTGGCGGCGTCGCTGTCGTTGCGGACCACCAGGCCGCGATACCAAAGCGGCCCTTGCGGATCGTTGATGATCGCTGTCGGCGCGGCATTTCTCGTCTTCAAGGCGGTAGACACCTTTCGGTTGATGTCCTCGACGGATTGGCTCGCATAGGCGGAACTGATCCCACCGTGAACGAACAGGCTGTCGCCCAACTTCACCACCGCCGGGTTATCCAGTGCCCACCTGCCCAATTCGCCATCGGGCCTCCATGCAAGCGTATATTCGATCTTCCCGAGCGGCGTGATCTTCATCCACTCTTCCTTAATCGCTGCGGCTGACATGTCGGGCGTCCTCGCCCGGTACGCCGCCTCGATCGCGGTCTTGTTGATCTCGTAATTTCGATCCCGGCGCCCCTTTGAATCGCGATCGGCGAAGGCCGCATACTCCCCCGGGTGCACGTAGCGCATGTCGTCGGTCATCATCATCGCTTCATGATTGCCCAACAACGCGACGACGCGGCCTCCCCGCCTTGGCGCTTCCTTCTGTAACCTCATCAAGTCCTGGATGATCTTGAGGCTATCCGGCCCGCGATCGACCACATCGCCCACCTGGACGAGTGTCGCATTGCCTCCGGTCCATTGCCCCTTCGCATCGGCTATCCCGGCAGCGGCGGCGATGGCCCGCCAGGCTTCAAAGTCCCCGTGGAGATCGCCAATTGCCACAATGCGCTGCGGCGCTGGTTGAGGAACCGCCGCACTCGGGATGAGAGCGGCGGCGATAACCATCAGGTGCCAAACCAATAGCCTCAGCATCGGCGCTCCCCGGCAGCGGTGGCCGCAAGGGGCGCTACTGCGGCGATTTTGTCAAGCAACGCCGCTTCCTGCTATGCGTTGTGGGGTCAAAAGGAGCAGCCGCCATGCGTTTTGCTGCCTTGTCTGCGATCCCGATTGCCATTCTTGCGGCTCAGCCCGCGGCGACCCAAGCGCCATCGGTGATCAGCGTCCAACTCGCGAACTTCAGCTTTACGCCGAAGACCATCGTCCTGGATCATGGGCACGAATATGTACTCCACCTGGCGAACGTCGCCGATGGTGGCCATGATTTCACGGCACCTGAGTTCTTCGCGGCCTCGGCAATCGTTGCGGACGACCGGCGCTTCGTGAGCGAGGGCGAAGTGGAAGTGCCTCCCGGTCAGGTAAGGGAGATTCATCTGACGGCGCCGGCAGCCGCGGGGACATATCACCTGAAATGCTCCCACAGCTTCCACAAGATGTTTGGCATGTCGGGATCGATCGTCGTCCGGTAGCGCCTTCAAAGTCTTGACTTTCCCCGCTCCGTCTGTAGAGGCCGCGCGGTCGCGACCTTCGGGTCAAGACGCTCGTCCGAGACAGTTGGTGGGGCTCGCCCCTTAATTTCCAGCCTAGACGGGGATAAGGAATTCTAGAACGGGTCGCCAAGTCGTCCCGGTCGTGCGCTGGTCTGCAGCGCCTCTCGATCCATCCCCCGGACATCTCGGAGACGTGGGTTTACCCGCGCCTCCAACTCTTTGCCGGATGGTCCGGCAAGGGGAACGTTTAGGAGTATGGCATGGATCGTTCGCAAAAAGCCGATCTGGTTGCCGAGCTGAAGAACGTCTTCAACGAGACCAGCGTGGTGGTGATCACCCGCAATCTCGGCCTGTCGGTCGCGCAGTCGACCGACCTGCGCTTGAAGATGCGCGATGCCGGTGCCCAGTTCAAAGTTGCGAAGAACCGGCTTGCCAAGATCGCGCTCGAGGGCACGAAGTACGGACCGATCGGCGACATGCTGACCGGCCCGACCGCTTTGGCTACCTCGATCGATCCCGTCGCGGCTGCAAAGATCGCGGTGGAGTTCGCCAAGACCAACGATCGTCTCGAGATCGTCGGTGGCGCGATGGGCGACACGCTGCTCGATTTGAACGGGATCAAGGCACTCGCCGCGCTTCCGTCGCTCGATCAGCTGCGCGGCACTATCGTGGGCCTCATCCAGGCGCCCGCGACCAAGATTGCCCGCATCGCCAAGGAGCCGGGTGGCCAGCTGGCGCGCGTTCTCGCCGCCAAGGCCGCAGCTTAAGTTTTTCATTCAACCACGCACGACATTTGGGGCCAATGGCCCATTAGGAGATTAAAATGGCTGACCTGAACAAGATCGTCGACGACCTGTCGGCTCTGACCGTCCTCGAAGCTGCCGAGCTGGCCAAGCTTCTTGAAGAGAAGTGGGGCGTTTCGGCCGCCGCTGCTGTTGCCGTTGCTGGCCCGGCCGCTGCTGCTGCTGGCCCGGCTGCTGAAGAGCAGACCGAGTTCGACGTGATCCTCACCGGCGACGGTGGCAAGAAGATCAACGTCATCAAGGAAGTCCGCGCCATCACCGGCCTGGGCCTCGGCGAAGCCAAGGCTCTCGTTGAATCGGCTCCGAAGTCGATCAAGGAAGGCGTCAACAAGGACGAAGCCGAGAAGATCAAGAAGCAGATCGAGGAAGCCGGCGGCACCGTCGAGCTCAAGTAACCGAGCAGCCCGCAAGGGCTGCGTAGAGTTATCCCCGCGCAGGCGGGGATCCAGCTCTGCTAGCAATTTCGTGGGTGTCTTGAAGCGCCTGCGGACGGAAGGGGCGGCCTCGCAAGGGGCCGCCCCTTTTCATTTCCGCTACTTGCCGCCGAGCTGCTTCATCAAGGTCATCCAGTCGGTGACGCTCCATTCCTCGATGATCCGGCCAGATTCGAACCGGAAGAAGGTCATGCCTTCGACATCGAAGGGCTTGCCGTTGCCCGGCATACCGGCGGAAGCTGCGGTGTTGGAGCCGACGGCCCGCCAGTGAACCGCGACCAGGTCGCCATCGCCCGCCATCCGCTCGACACTGACTTTGACATCGGGCGCCGCGGCGCGGAGCGCCTTTCCTGACTCATTATCCTCATCGAGCGTGAAGCTCTTTCCGCCGGAATGGACCGCGAAGCCTGGCGCATAAATGCGGTCCAGGCCGCTGAAATCGCCCTTCCCCATTTTCACCAGGAAAACATGGGCGGCGACCTGCTGATTGGTCGTAACGGCCGATAAAGGCGCCGAAAATGCCACAAGCGACGACAGTGCAAGCACCATATGGCGCAACATTTGACTTCTCCCTTACGATGTAAGGTTGACGGATAATCCTTACAGTGTAAGCTTGTCAATATGAAATCCAGATCGACATCCTCGCGAACGGCCAAAGCAGCGAAGCAGCGGGCGAAGCTGGATCGCGAGACCATCGTCGACGCCGCGATCGCTCGGGCCGAGGCGGAAGGGCTGGACGAGCTTAGCGCACGCAAGTTGGGCCAGGACCTCAGGTGCGAGGCAATGTCGCTTTATCACCATGTGGGCAGCATGGAGGCGCTGAAGGACCTGATTGTCGATCGGCTGCTCGGATCGATTGCGCGAGCGGAAGGAAACGACCCTGCCGAAGCACTAGCCCGGGAGTCGCGCGCCTATCTCAACCTTGCGGAGGCACATGCGCGGATCTTCGTGCTGATCGCGACGCGGCGGTGGAAGGGAGATCGTGCGGTGGCGACGGCAATGCGGTCGATCGGATACTTCGGGGCCTTGGGATTTGGCACGCAAGAAGCCGTGGCGCGCGCCCGGGCGCTGGGTGCCTATTTGAATGGTGCCGGGCTGGCACTAGCCGCGTGGGCGACGGATCCCGACAATCCGAGGCTTAGCGACGGCGCGCAAGTCAGGGACGATCTGCTGCAGGGGCTGGACCTGCTCCTCGCCTCGTTGGCCAAGGCCTAATCGAAGATCGACAGGTCGAGCGGCTCGCTCGGCCCGAACCAGACGACGTTGCGACTATGGTCGGCGAGATGATCGCCGGTCGATGCGTGCGCGAAAATGGTGAGGTTGGCGCGATTGACCGACAACCAGGTAGCGACCTCGCCGAACCGATCGACTGGCACCGTCATCTGGACCGAGCCGCGCGGGTGCGGGCCGACGGGGCGGACATGGAAATGACCGACGGGAACGCCGAACCGCTGCTGGACCGCGGCAGCAAGGGCCTGCGCCTGCGGCAGCTCCGCCGGGTCGAAGTAGATATGTGCGTGAAAATCAGTGATTTCGGTCTGGGTCATTCGAAGCTCCTCGCCGACTAAGCTCGTCATCCCGAAGCCCGGATTCAATGCCGGTCCTGCGCCAAGTCGAGGAACCGCGAGGCGGCCTAGAGCATTATCGCAACAAACCTAGATTAGTTAGTGAGATGTAAAATGATGAAGCTAGCGCTTGCGCTGGTGGCCGCGGGGGCGTTTGCCCTAGCGCCGGCCGCCCCGGCATTGGCCTCGATGGAGACCCCCGAGGCCAAGGCTGAAGCCGCGGACGCTGCCATGATGGCGCGCCTGCATATGGACGAAGTGTTCGGACCCAAGGAGCTGAAGCCCGGGCAATATGTCTGGCGCAAGGGCAGCTTCACCGGAGAACCGATGGTGGTAGTCAGCCTCACCGACCAGCTTGCCTATCTCTACCGTGGCGACCAGCTGGTAGCGGTTTCGACCGTGTCGACCGGAAAGGAGACGAACCCTACACCTAAGGGCATCTTCTCGGTGCTCGCCAAGAAGCCGATGCACCGCAGCATCAAATATGACAACGCGCCAATGCCGTTCATGCAGCGTATCGACGAATATGGCGTGGCGCTCCACGCCGGGCACCTGCCCGGCCGTCCCGCCAGCCATGGCTGCATCCGCCTGCCGGCCGAGTTCGCCAAGCGGCTCTATGGAGTCACGGACCTTGGCGCGACGGTAATGATCGGCGCCTAGGCAGGCCAACGCAAAAGGTCACTCCCAGCCGGCGAGGTCTTCCCCTACCTCGCCGGCATTTTTCTGTCCTGGCCACCCCTTGCAATAGCGCCGGGAAGGCGTATATCGGCTCAATCCAACAAATACCGGCTCCGCCGCACATATTCGTGCGCCCGGAGCTTTACCTGTCCTCACCGGGACACGGACCGATCCGCGCAGCGGTCCGCACGTATGGTGAGGAATTCACAGGTGCCGCGCCGGACTTCAAATGGGCCCGCGTGCCTCGACGCGTGCCCTGAGCGCAGGGAATAAGATGGCGACCAAAGCGAAAGACGTGCCCACCATGGCCCGCAACCTCAACTCGCGCCGTATCCGCAAGATTTTCGGAAACATCCACGAAATCAGCGAGATGCCGAACCTCATCGAGGTTCAGCGGGAATCCTACGAGCAATTCCTTCGTTCCGATCCGGCGGTCGGATATGTGTCCGGCCTTGAAAAGACCCTTCGGTCGGTATTCCCGATCCAGGACTTCGCCGGCACCGCGCACCTCGATTTCGATCATTATGTGCTCGAAGAGCCGAAGTTCGACACCGACGAGTGCCGCCAGCGCGGGCTGACCTATGCCGCGCCGATGCGCGTTACGCTGCGCCTCACCACCTTTGAAATCGACCCCGACACCGAGGCGAAGTCGGTCATCGATATCAAGGAGCAGGACGTCTACATGGGCGACATGCCGCTCATGACGGGCAACGGCACCTTCATCATCAACGGCACCGAGCGCGTGATCGTCAGCCAGATGCACCGGTCGCCGGGCGTCCTGTTCGACCATGACCGCGGCAAGACGCACGCGTCGGGCAAGTATCTCTTCGCCGCCCGCGTCATTCCGTACCGTGGCAGCTGGCTGGACTTCGAATTCGACGCCAAGGACATCGTCAACGTCCGTATCGACCGCAAGCGCAAGCTGCCGGTCACCGCGCTGCTCCACGCGCTGGGCCTGACGAGCGAGGACATCCTCAACACCTTCTACAACCGCGTGATTTATGTCCGCGGCAAGAACGGCTGGCAGATCCCCTACGCGGCCGAGAGCTGGCGCGGCCAGAAGCCGACCCACGACGTGGTCGATGCCGACAGCGGCGAGGTCATCTTCAAGGCGCACGAGAAGATCACCCCGCGCAAGGCAAACACCGCGGCCAAGGACGGCCTCAAGAACGTCATCATCCCGACCGAGGAAATCTTCGGCCGCTTCTCGGCCTATGACCTCATCAACGAGAAGACCGGCGAGATCTACATCGAGGCCGGCGAAGAGGTAGCGCCCGAAAATCTCGAAAAGCTGGACAAGGCCGGCGTCGACCGGCTCGAGCTGCTCGACATCGACTATGTCAACACCGGCCCCTGGATCCGCAACACGCTGAAGGCGGACAAGTCGGAAGACGGCGATAGCGCGCTGGCCGACATCTACCGCGTCATGCGCCCCGGCGAGCCGCCGACCCGCGAAACCGCGGATGCGCTGTTCTACGGCCTGTTCTTCGATCCGGAGCGCTATGACCTGTCGGCCGTCGGCCGCGTCAAGCTCAATATGCGCCTCGGCCTCGATGCCGACGACACGGTCACCACCCTGCGCCGCGAGGACATCATCGCGGTCGTCCAGGAACTGGTGAACCTGAAGGACGGCAAGGGCGAGATCGACGACATCGACAACCTTGCCAACCGCCGCGTTCGCTCGGTCGGCGAGCTTCTGGAGAACCAGTATCGCGTCGGCCTGCTCCGCATGGAGCGCGCCGTGAAGGAGCGCATGAGCAGCGTCGACGTGTCGACGGTCATGCCGAACGACCTGATCAACGCCAAGCCGGCGGTTGCCGCGGTCCGCGAATTCTTCGGTTCGTCGCAGCTGTCGCAGTTCATGGACCAGACCAACCCGCTGTCGGAAGTCACCCACAAGCGCCGTGTTTCGGCACTTGGGCCGGGCGGTCTCACCCGTGAGCGCGCAGGCTTCGAAGTCCGCGACGTTCACCCCACGCACTATGGCCGTATCTGTCCGATCGAAACGCCGGAAGGCCCGAACATCGGTCTGATCAACTCGCTCGCGTCGTTCAGCCGCGTCAACAAGTACGGCTTCATCGAAACGCCGTACCGCAAGGTCGTCGACCAGAAGGTGACCAACGAGGTCGTCTACCTGTCGGCGATGGAAGAAGCGAAGCACACGATCGCCCAGGCGAACGCGGAGCTGGACCCCAAGGGTGCGTTCCTCGAGGAAATCGTTTCCTCGCGTCGCAACGGCGACTTCCTGATGGCGCCGCGCGACACCATCACCCTGATGGACGTCAGCCCGAAGCAGCTCGTCTCGGTCGCGGCCTCGCTGATCCCGTTCCTTGAGAACGACGACGCCAACCGCGCCCTCATGGGTTCGAACATGCAACGCCAGGCGGTTCCGCTGCTCCAGGCCGATGCGCCGCTGGTCGGCACCGGCATGGAAGAGACGGTTGCCCGCGATTCCGGCGCCGCGATCGCCGCCCGCCGTACGGGCATCGTCGACCAGGTCGATGCGACCCGTATCGTCGTGCGCGTCACCAGCGACCTGCGCGCCGGTGAATCGGGCGTCGACATCTACACGCTGATGAAGTTCCAGCGTTCGAACCAGAACACCTGCATCAACCAGCGCCCGCTGGTGAAGGTCGGTGACACGGTCAACGCCGGCGAGATCATCGCCGACGGTCCGTCGACCCAGTTCGGCGAGCTGGCTCTCGGCCGGAACGTGCTCGTCGCGTTCATGCCTTGGAACGGCTACAACTATGAGGACTCGATCCTCATTTCCGAACGCATCGTGAAGGACGACGTCTTCACCTCGATCCACATCGAGGAATTCGAAGTCATGGCCCGCGACACGAAGCTTGGGCCGGAAGACATCACCCGCGACATTCCGAACGTCGGCGAGGAAGCGCTCCGCAACCTCGACGAGGCCGGCATCGTCTACATCGGTGCAGAGGTCGAGCCGGGCGACATCCTGTGCGGCAAGATTACGCCGAAGGGCGAAAGCCCGATGACGCCGGAAGAAAAGCTGCTTCGCGCCATCTTCGGCGAAAAGGCTTCGGACGTTCGCGACACCTCGCTGCGCCTGCCCCCGGGCGTGGCCGGCACGGTCGTTGAAGTTCGCGTATTCAACCGCCACGGCATCGACATCGATGACCGTACCCGCGCCATCCAGAGCGAGGAGAAAGAGCGGCTGAAGAAGGACGCCGACGACGAAAAGGGCATCCTCAACCGTGCGACCTTCGCCCGCCTGTCGGAAATGCTTCTGAAGCAGGTTGCGACCGCGGCTCCGAAGTCGATCAAGAAGGGTGCGACCATCGACGAGGCCGCCCTTGAAGCGACCGACAAGCACGAATGGTGGAAGATCGCCGTCAAGGACGACAAGCGCCAGGCCGACCTGGAAGCGCTGAAGGCGCAGTATGATGAGGCCATCGGCGTCATCAACCGCAAGTTCGAAGACCGCGTCCAGAAGGTCGAGGCTGGCGACGAGCTGGCGCCGGGCGTCCTCAAGATGGTCAAGGTGTTCGTCGCGGTGAAGCGCAAGCTTCAGCCGGGCGACAAGATGGCCGGCCGTCACGGCAACAAGGGCGTCATCAGCCGGATCCTGCCGCAGGAAGACATGCCCTTCCTGGAAGACGGGACCCCGGTCGACATCGTCCTTAACCCGCTGGGCGTGCCTTCGCGCATGAACGTCGGGCAGATCTTCGAGACCCACCTTGGCTGGGCCGCCCGCGGCCTTGGCAAGCAGATCCAGGAAATGCTCGAGGGCATTCATGGACGCGGTCAGGAGATTGCCGGCAAGGACGTCAAGGACATCAAGGCCAAGCTCAAGGATATCTACGGCGACAACTATGCCAAGGACATCGATGCTCGCAGCGACGAGCAGGTGATGGAGCTGGCACAGAACCTTGTCGGCGGTATTCCGATGGGCACCCCGGTGTTCGACGGCGCCCGCGAGGCCGACGTCTCGGCAATGCTGGACAAGGCCGGGCTCGACATGTCGGGACAGGTTACCTTGTTCGACGGCCGCACCGGCGACGCCTTCGACCGCAAGGTGACGGTGGGCTACATCTACATGCTGAAGCTGCACCACCTGGTGGACGACAAGATCCACGCCCGCTCGATCGGACCGTACAGCCTGGTCACCCAGCAGCCGCTGGGCGGCAAGGCGCAGTTCGGCGGACAGCGCTTCGGCGAAATGGAGGTGTGGGCCCTTCAGGCCTATGGCGCCGCCTACACGCTGCAGGAAATGCTGACCGTGAAGTCGGACGACGTCATCGGCCGTACCAAGGTCTATGAAGCGATCGTCAAGGGCGACGACACGTTCGAAGCCGGCATTCCGGAAAGCTTCAACGTGCTGGTCAAGGAAATGCGGTCGCTGGGCCTCAACGTCGAACTCAACTCGATCGAGAATGAGGACGACGAGCCCCAGGCCATCGCCGCCGAGTAACCGACATTCCCTCCCCTAGCCCCTCCCCAAGCGGGAGGGGATTGGAGAAAAAGATATTATGAACGAGCTGACCAACTTCGCGAACCCGGTGGCAAAGCCGGAAATCTTCGACCAGATCAAAATCGGCATCGCGTCGCCCGACAAGATCCGTTCCTGGTCGTTTGGCGAGATCAAGAAGCCCGAGACGATCAACTACCGCACGTTCAAGCCGGAACGTGACGGCCTGTTCTGCGCGCGCATCTTCGGTCCGATCAAGGATTACGAGTGCCTGTGCGGCAAGTACAAGCGCATGAAGTACAAGGGCATCGTCTGCGAAAAGTGCGGCGTGGAAGTGACCGTTTCGAAGGTCCGCCGCGAGCGCATGGGCCATATCGAGCTGGCCGCGCCGGTCGCCCACATCTGGTTCCTGAAGTCGCTGCCGAGCCGCATCGGCCTGCTGCTCGACATGCAGCTGAAGCAGCTTGAGCGCATCCTCTACTTCGAATCCTATGTCGTCATCGAGCCGGGCCTGACCGCGCTCGAGAAGTATCAGCTCTTGTCGGAAGACGAGCTGCTGGCCGCGCAGGACGAATATGGCGAGGACGCCTTCTCGGCCGGCATCGGCGCCGAGGCCGTCAAGCACATGCTGATGGACCTCGACCTGGTCGGCGAGCGCGAGGACCTTCTGAAGGAACTCAGCGAGACCAAGTCGGAGCTGAAGCCCAAGAAGATCATCAAGCGCCTGAAGGTCGTCGAGAGCTTCATCGATTCCGGCAATCGTCCGGAGTGGATGATCCTGGAAGTCATTCCGGTCATCCCGCCCGAACTTCGCCCGCTGGTTCCGCTGGACGGCGGCCGCTTCGCGACGTCGGATTTGAACGACCTCTATCGCCGCGTCATCAACCGTAACAACCGACTGAAGCGCCTGATGGAGCTGCGCGCTCCGGACATCATCGTCCGCAACGAAAAGCGCATGCTTCAGGAAGCGGTCGACGCACTATTCGACAACGGCCGCCGCGGCCGCACGATCACTGGCGCCAACAAGCGTCCGCTGAAGTCGCTTTCCGACATGCTCAAGGGCAAGCAGGGCCGCTTCCGGCAGAACCTGCTCGGCAAGCGCGTCGACTATTCGGGCCGTTCGGTCATCGTCACCGGTCCGGAACTGAAGCTGCACCAGTGCGGTCTTCCGAAGAAGATGGCGCTCGAGCTGTTCAAGCCGTTCATCTACTCGCGCCTCGACGCCAAGGGTCTTTCGATGACCCTGAAGCAGGCGAAGAAGTGGGTCGAAAAGGAACGCAAGGAAGTCTGGGACATCCTTGACGAGGTGATCCGCGAGCATCCGGTCCTCCTGAACCGCGCTCCGACTCTTCACCGTCTTGGCATCCAGGCGTTCGAGCCGGTCCTGATCGAGGGCAAGGCGATCCAGCTTCACCCGCTGGTCTGCGCCGCGTTCAACGCCGACTTCGACGGCGACCAGATGGCCGTGCACGTCCCGCTGAGCCTCGAGGCCCAGCTGGAAGCGCGCGTCCTGATGATGTCGACCAACAACATCCTGTCGCCCGCCAACGGCAAGCCGATCATCGTTCCGTCGCAGGACATGGTCCTCGGCCTCTACTATCTGTCGATGCAGAAGGAATCCGAGCCGGGCGAAGGCATGCTGCTGGCCGACATGGCCGAGGTTCACCAGGCCCTTTCGGCCGGTGCCGTGACGCTTCACTCGAAGATCGTCAGCCGCGTCCCGCAGACGGACGAGCAGGGCAACGGCTACATGAAGCGGTTCGAGACGACCCCGGGCCGCATGCTTCTCGGCGAGACCCTGCCGAAGAGCCACAAGGTGCCGTTCGAGACCGTCAACCGCCTTCTCACCAAGAAGGAGATCGGCGACGTCATCGACACCGTCTATCGCCACACCGGCCAGAAGGAGACGGTGCTGTTCGCCGACGCCATCATGGGCCTCGGTTTCCGCCACGCGTTCCGCGCCGGCATCTCGTTCGGCAAGGACGACATGGTCATTCCGGACACGAAGGTTGGCCTCGTCGACGAGACGCGTGCGCTCGTGAAGGACTATGAGCAGCAGTATCAGGACGGCCTGATCACACAGCAGGAAAAGTACAACAAGGTGATCGACGCCTGGTCGCGTTGCGGCGACCGCGTTGCGAGCGAGATGATGAAGGAAATCTCGTCCGTGAAGCAGGGCGAAGATGGCCGCGAGCTTCCGATCAACTCCATCTACATGATGGCTCACTCGGGCGCCCGTGGTTCGCAGGCCCAGATCAAGCAGCTGGCCGGCATGCGCGGCCTGATGGCCAAGCCGTCGGGCGAGATCATCGAAACGCCGATCATCTCGAACTTCAAGGAAGGCCTGACCGTCCTTGAATACTTCAACTCGACCCACGGCGCCCGCAAGGGCCTCGCGGACACGGCGCTCAAGACGGCGAACTCGGGTTACCTGACCCGCCGCCTGGTCGACGTGTCGCAGGACGCCGTCATCGTCGAAGAGGATTGCGGCACCGATCGCGCGCTGGAAATGCGCGCCATCGTCCAGGGCGGCGCGACCATCGCCTCGCTCGCCGACCGTGTCCTGGGCCGCACCACGGCCGAGGATATCGCCGATCCGAAGACGAACGAGGTGGTCATCGCCGAGGGCACGCTGCTCGACGAAGCGATGGTTGCCCAGCTCGAGGAAATGGGCCTCCAGGGCATCAAGATCCGCTCACCGCTGGTCTGCGCCTCGAAGCAGGGCGTGTGCGGCAAGTGCTACGGCCGTGACCTCGCCCGCGGTACGCCGGTGAACATCGGCGAAGCGGTCGGCGTTATCGCTGCCCAGTCGATCGGTGAGCCGGGCACCCAGCTGACGATGCGGACCTTCCACATCGGCGGCGCGGCGCAGCTCAACGAGCAGTCGAACCTCGAAGCGCCGGTCGACGGCACGATCGAGCTTCGCGACATGCCGACGATCACCGACCCGCGCGGCCGGCACCTGTCGCTGTCGCGTTCGGGCGAGATCGCGATCCTCGACATGGATGGCCGCGAGCTTTCGACGCACCGCATCCCGTATGGCGCCCACCTGCTGGTCGACAACGGCCACATCGTGAGCCGTGGCGATCGCATCGCCGAGTGGGATCCGTCGTTCGCGCCGGTCATCACCGAGCGTGCGGGTTCGATCAAGTTCCAGGACCTTATCGAGAACCGCACCCTGGTCGAGCAGACCGACGAGTCGACCGGCATCTCGCAGCGTGCGGTTACCGACGACGTCGCGAAGTCGAAGAAGGAGGACCTTCGTCCCCGCCTGACCCTGATGGGTAAGGGCGCGGAAGAAGCGGGCGTTTATCGCCTTGCTCCGGGCGCGGTCATCGCGGTCGAGGACGGCCAGATGGTCGAAGCCGGCGAAGTGCTGGCGCGTATGCCTCGCGAAGCGGCGCGTACCCGCGACATCACCGGCGGTCTGCCGCGCGTCGCGGAGCTGTTCGAAGCCCGCAAGCCCAAGGAAAATGCGATCATCGCAAAGGTCTCGGGCAAGGTCAGCTTCAAGAAGGACTATAAGGCGAAGCGCAAGATCGCGATCGTTCCGGACGATGGTTCGGAAGCAGTCGAGTATCTGGTGCCGAAGTCGAAGGTCATCGACGTGCAGGAAGGCGATTACGTCAAGCGCGGCGACAACCTCGTGGCCGGTTCGCCCGATCCGCACGACATTCTGGAAGTGCTCGGCGTGGTTGCGCTGGCCGAATATCTCGTCAGCGAGATCCAGGAAGTCTACCGGTTGCAGGGCGTGAAGATCAACGACAAGCACATCGAGGTGATCGTTCGCCAGATGCTGCAGAAGGTCGAGATCACCGATGGAGGCGACACCACCCTCTTGGCCGGCGAACAGGTCGACCGTGAGGAAATGGACGAGATCAACTCCAGGCTCGAGAAGAAGCAGAAGCCTGCCGAGGGCAAGCCGGTGTTGCTGGGCATCACCAAGGCGAGCCTGCAGACCCGCAGCTTCATTTCGGCCGCCTCGTTCCAGGAAACGACCCGCGTGCTGACCGAGGCATCGGTCCAGGGCAAGGTCGATACGCTGAACGGCCTCAAGGAAAATGTCATCGTCGGCCGCCTCATCCCGGCGGGTACCGGCGCTGGCATGAACCGGATGCGCATCGCAGCCACCAGCCGCGATGCAGCGCTCCGCGCCCAGCAGCGCAAGCTTCAGGAAGCGCTGATCGCTCCGGCGACGGCCGCCCAGGAGCATGCCGCCGAGCTGGCCCAGGGTCCGGAAGCGGCGATGAATGCCGATCCGCTCGCCGACGTCGCTCCTTCGGGCAGCGGTACGGATGCGGATGCCGGAGAGTATCTGAACGACTAAAAGCCAAGTCCCCTCCCACTTAGGGAGGGGAGAGTGGGCAACAAAAAAGCCCCGCCGGATCATCTCCGGCGGGGCTATTTTTTTGCTTTGTGGGGCGTTTGCTTAGCAGCGGCCGCCGTTGATCGCATTCTCCGTGCAGTTCGCGGCTGAACCCAGGTCCTCGCCGGCGCCGCGCACCGTGTTGCAGGCTGCAATGGCCAGCGCGCCTGCGATCACCAACAAAGACGTCACCTTACGAACCATGGTCGAAACTCCTTAGTTTAGCGTAACGACCATGGCCTAGATCAGGTGGCGTTGTCGACAGCGTTCGCAGCCGACTTCACATCGTCACCCGCACCGCGAACCGTATTGCAGGCGGCAATCGCAATGCTGCCGCCAATCAGCACCATGGTCATTATCTTCCGAAACATGAGCTAATCTCCTGTCTATGTGCTGAACGAACGCACATGACGGGCCAAAGGTGCCAAAACGGGGCCGGAACGGTCCTAGACGGCGACGGGCGCCGAAATATGCGGGTGCGGGTCGTAAGCCTCGAACGCGAAATCTTCCGCTTCGTAATTGAAAAGGTCCTGCCCGCGGTACTTCATGACCAGTTGGGGGAGCGGGCGCGGGTCGCGCGAAAGCTGCAGCCGGGCCTGTTCGAGATGGTTCGAGTAGAGATGGACGTCCCCGCCCGTCCAGACGAAGGTTCCCGGCTCCAGCCCGCATTCCCGCGCCAGCATGTGGGTCAGAACCGCGTAGGAAGCGATGTTGAACGGCACCCCAAGGAAGAAATCGGCGCTGCGCTGGTAAAGCTGCAGGTTCAACCGCCCGGCCGCTACCTGGGTCTGGAACAGGCAATGGCAAGGCGCCAGCGCCATTCGCGAAATCTCGCCGGGATTCCACGCCGTGACGATCTGCCGCCGCGAGCCCGGATCCTTGCGAATGAGGCCGACGAGGTCCTTGATCTGATCGATGTGGCGCCCGTCGGCAGCCTCCCAATCGCGCCATTGCTTGCCGTAGACCGGGCCCAGGTCGCCCTGTTCATCCGCCCACTCGTTCCAGATGCTGACCTTGCGTTCCTGCAGCCAGCGCACGTTGGTGTCGCCGCGCAGGAACCACAGCAATTCGACGATGATTGATCGCAAATGGAGCTTTTTCGTCGTCAGCAGCGGGAACCCTTTTGCAAGGTCGAAGCGCATCTGCGCACCGAACAGCGAGAGGGTGCCGGTTCCGGTGCGGTCCATCTGCTCGACGCCTTCGTCGAGGATCCGCTGCATGAGATCGAGATACTGCTGCATGCCCCTACCCTAGCTCGCCCACCGGTTACGTCCAGCGTGTGTTGAGGGAACAAACTCGATCCGGATCGGTTCGGGTTTACCTAGGTCGGCCACCATTCCAATCATAGGTAGGGCACATGCGGCACCAGCGTATTGAGCCTCCTGCGATCCTCAACGGCCAGGAAGCGGCGAAGAGCTTCTTCGCCTCTTGCTTCGACGCCGGAAGGGATGCCCAGGAGCGGCTTTGGGTCGCCCATGTCGACTCCTCCGCCCGTTGCCTCCACGTCGAATGTTATGACGGCCAACTGGAATCCATCGAGCTTCCAGTGCGCAACATCATTGTCGATGCGGCAAAGCTGGGAAGTGCCGGCGTCGTCCTGGCGCATAATCATCCGGGCGGGGACGCAACCCCGAGCAAGGCAGACTGTGCGGCGACGCGAAAACTGATCCGCGTTAGCGAGGCAATCGATCTTACGATCCTCGATCATCTGATCTTTGCCGGCAACGATTGCACCAGCATGCGGCGGATGGGCCTGCTCTAAGAGCCCTGCGCGGCTGGTTCGAGCTGCTGCTGGGAATCCGAGTGCTTTTCGTCAGGGCAAGGCTTGATGTCGCCCGGCCGAGGCCGCGGAGAGGCCAGGCGGAACGCAGTGAAATATGCATCGCTTCCGGCCAGGCGAACCGCCTTTGTGGGCGCAAGGCCAAGCGCCGCGAACTCACACATCAGTTGGCGCGGCGGCATCCCGTGGCGCTTCACGGGCCGATTGGAGTCGACCACGATGACCAGCCCGTCGGGCTTCAGGCTTTCCCGAAGATTCCAGAGGAATTCATAAGGCTGGGTCACCTCATGGTACATGTGAACGAGGAAGATGCGGTCGAAGGAATGCGCCGGCAGCATCGGGTTGGCCGGCACGCCAAGGCTGACCGCCACATTGTCCAGCCGCTCGCGCTGGACCCGCTGCGCGAGCCGGTCACGCGTCGCTCGGACAATGTCCTGGGCCAGCACCCTGCCGCGGCGCCCAACAATGGGTGACAGGCGGACGGTATAATAGCCTTCACCCGCCCCGACATCCGCAACAGACATGCCAGGCGCGATCTCGGCAAGCCGCATGACTTCTTCGGCCTCCCCTGTCCGGTCGCGGACGTCCTCCGTCGAGAAGCTGTCGTTGACGATGGGCGCTACGGCGCGGCCGGTCTTTGGAAACTCATTGGGCTGGGGTTCCGCCCGGCAGCCGGCAATGGCGGCGCAAGCGAACAATAATCCGATCGTCCTGAGCGAAGCGCGAAGCGCGTAGTCGAAGGGCGCCTGGCACGACCCTGGTGCCCGCGCCCTTCGACTACGCTCAGGACGAGCGGACGCTATTTCAAGGCTCCCGCGCTATTCGACATCCTCGACTTCCACCTTTTCGCCGGTCACGCGCTGTGACAGCGCGGCGGCCATGAACCGGTCCAGGTCGCCGTCGAGCACGTCGGTTGGAGCCGTCGACGTGACGCCGGTGCGAAGATCCTTCACCAGCTGATAGGGCTGCAAGACATAAGAGCGGATCTGGTGGCCCCAACCGATGTCGGTCTTGGCAGCATTGGCGGCATTTGCCTCCGCTTCGCGTTTCTGAAGCTCCGCCTCATAAAGACGCGCCTTCAACTGCTTATAGGCCTGTGCCCGGTTCTTGTGCTGTGAGCGCTCGTTCTGACAGGCGACCACGATCCCGGTTGGAATATGCGTGATCCGAACGGCGCTATCGGTGGTGTTAACGTGCTGGCCGCCGGCGCCGGACGCGCGATAGGTGTCGATGCGCAGCTCGGACTCGTTGATCTCGATATCGATATCGTCGTCGACTTCCGGGTAGACCCAGACCGATGCGAAACTGGTGTGGCGCCTTGCGGAGCTGTCGTAGGGGCTGATGCGAACCAGGCGGTGGACGCCGCCCTCGACCTTCAGATTGCCGTAGGCATTCTCGCCCTTGATGAGCAATGTCGCGGACTTGATCCCGGCCTGCTCGCCGGCGTGGAAATCGACAAGCTCCACCTTCATCCCGTGACGCTCGGCCCAGCGGCTGTACATCCGCTGCAGCATCCCGGCCCAGTCATTGCTTTCCGTGCCGCCAGCACCGGCGTTGATTTCGATGTAGCTGTTGTTGGCGTCCGCCTCCCCGGCGAGCAGCGCAGCGACCTTATCCCTCTCGGCCCGCTCGGCCAGTTCGCCAAGGGCGGCCACGCCGTCGTCGACCAGGCCTTGGTCGCCTTCCAGCTCCGCCATCTCTATGAGCTCGACCGTGTCCTTGAGCTCGGTCTCGATCTTCTGGGTTGCGCCGATGGCTTCTTCCAGCCGGCGGCGTTCGCGCATCACTTCCTGAGCCGCCTTGGGGTCGTCCCACAAGGTCGGATCTTCGACCTTGGCATTAAGATCCTGCAGCCGGCGGTTCGCCTTGTCCCAATCGAGGAAGCGGCGAAGCAGTGCGGTTGCTGCATTGATCTGGTCGATATGGCCTTGCGCTTCGGCGCGCATTTCAATGTTCCTCTGGTAATCGTCATGCCAGCGGAGGCTGGCATCCATGTCGCCCAGCCCGTTTGCAAACACGAAACCGGCCAACGACATGGACCCCAGCCTGCGCTGGGGTGACGGGATTTGAGCGGCAGTTAGTAGATGCCACCCTGCCTTTGCAAGAATTCGGCGCTGTCAGCGGGCGCGCGCGGCTGGGCCGGGGCTGCACGGCGGGCCGCGACCTGGCGCACCGGCTTGCCAGTGGCAGGCTGGTCGCTCGCCCGGGCCAGGTCGAGGCTTCGCCGGAACGCCCGTCGCGGTTCCGTTTCGGGCTGGAAGGCCTCCCAGATCACGGACGATTTCGGGTCGACCTCTGTCGGGAAGCTGCCGAACACCCGCTTTCCACTGGCGCGGTCGATCCGGACCATTCGAATGCCCGGCGGCGCTACGAAGGGAACCTTTGGCATGTCCTTGAAGGCCACCTGTGCGAATTGCTTGAAGATCGGTGCCGCCACGCGCCCGCCCTGCGCGGCATGGCCCATCGGCCGTGGCTGATCATATCCGATATAAACGCCGGCCACGACTTCGGGCGTGCCGCCGATGAACCAGACGTTGGTCGGGCCGGATGTGGTGCCCGTCTTGCCGAACAACGGCCGATCCAGGTCCCGCAGGACCGTTGCGGTCCCCCGTTCGATCACGCCTTCCATGATATGAACCATCTGGTAGGCGGCCTGGGCGTCGAGAAGCTGCTTCTGCCGGGACGGCGGGCGCGGCATCGCCTTGCGATCCCAGTCCACGGAGTTGCAGGCGCCGCCATTGTCCGGCTCCATCACCTGGCAACGATTGTCCGAACGGAAGATCACCTTGCCGTTCCGGTCCTGAACATAGTCGATCAGGGTCGGGGTTACCGACCGACCGTTGTTGGCGAGGATGGCATAAGCGTTGGTCAGTTTCAGGACCGTCGTGTCGCCAGCGCCCAGCGCGATCGACAGGTAGCGGTCGTAATCCCCAACCCCAAGCTTCGAGGCATTGGTCACGACGCGTTCCATTCCCGTCTGCGCGGCGGCGCGGATCGTCATCAGGTTGCGCGATTGCTCCACGCCCCAGCGCATCGTCTTGGGGCCTGAATATTTGCCATCGAAGTTTCGGAAGCATTTGTTGCCAAGTCCCGCGCCCTGCCAGACGCAGAAGGGCGCATCGACGATGATCGATGCTGGGGTCATGCCATTTTCAAGCGCGGTCACATAGACGATCGGCTTGAACGCCGAACCCGGCTGCCGATTGGCCTGGGTGGCGCGATTGTAGGACGAGCCGACGACGTCGAAGCCACCCTGCATTGCCAGGACCCGGCCAGTATGCACTTCCTCCGCGACGAAGCCGCCGCCGACTTCGGGAATCGAGCGGATTGCGTAGCTGTTCAGGCCCATTTGCTTGACGATGATGATCATGCCCGGGCGGATGTTCTCGTAGGCTGTTCCGCCGCCGCCGCGCTTGGGCATGCGGGCGGCGGATTCGGCCAAGGTGCCTGTCGAACCGTCCGCAAAACCGATCCGTGCGCTGGTGCTGGACTTGGACAGGACCACCGCTTTCTTCCAGTCGGGGAAGCCCGTTCCCAGGGCCGCGACCCGGAGCTGGGTCTGCCAGTCATTGTCGACATCGATGCTGAGGCCGGTATCGCGCCAGCCGCGGCCGCCGTCGAATGTCGCAAGACCTTCGCGGAGCGCTTCGGCAGCGGCATCCTGCATCTTCGGCACCATCGAGGTCCGAACCCATAGTCCGCCGGCATAAACGCTGTTGGCGCCGTCATCGGCGGTCTCGCCAAAGCGCTTCATCAGGTCGCGGCGGACCTCTTCCATGAAATAGCCGCCCTGGTCGCGGAACTTGGCGCTGCTGCCATAACGGATCGTGCCGAGCGGGGTCGCGGCGGCGGCGGCGCGTTGTTCCTCGGTGATGTAGCCGTTCTTGACCATCTCGCGCAGAACATAGTTGCGGCGGCCGAGGGCACGCTCGGTGGCGCGAACCGGGTCGTAATTGCTTGGCGCCTTGGGCAGCACCGCGAGATAGGCGGCCTCGGGAAGCGTCAGATCGGCCACGTCCTTGTCGAAATAGGCGCGGCTGGCGGCCTGCACGCCATAGGCGTTGCGGCCAAGGAAGATGGAGTTGAGGTAAAGCTCCAGGATCTGCTGCTTGCTGAGCGTGTCCTCGAGCCGGAAAGCAAGGATCATCTCCCGGACTTTCCGGCTGACCGCATATGCATCGTCCTGAAGCAGATATTTGGCGACCTGCTGGGTGATGGTCGACCCGCCCTTGGCGCGTCCGCCAGTTACCGACTTTGTCGTATAGTCGAAGACGGCCCCGACCAGGCCCGGATAGTCGATTCCCCCATGGCTGAAGAAGGTCTTGTCTTCGGCGGAGATGAAGGCGTTGACGACCAGCGGCGGATATTCGTCGAATGCCAGTTCGACACGGCGTTCGCGTGCGAACGTCTGGACCGGGTTGCCTTCATAGCCCCGGACATTGGTCGGGAGCGGCGGCTGATAGGCCAGCAGCTTCTCCGAACTGGGAAGGCCAGTCGCGAACCAGACGAACACCAGCGCCATGAACAACAGGCCGCCAATGGCCGCCCATGCGCCCCGGCGCACCCATTTGTCATCGAACCACGGGTCGAAGCGCCGATGGACGCGGTGGTTGAATGCGACCAGGTCGGGGAGACGGAAGCGGTCGGGAATCTGGAACTTGGCGAACTGCATTGCTGCCGGTGATCTAGCCCCTTCCTGCCGCCAGCGGAAGCCGCGAAGTTATCGCTGATTGCGCAAGGCGAGATCGGCCTCGACCGCCTGTGCCAACGCCAAGACGAGTGGCGCCCGTCCCTCCTTCGTCATCAGCCTGGCTTCGTCGTCCGCATTGCTGATGTAGCCGGCTTCGATGAGGACCGCGGGCGTTTCGGCGCGGCGCAGGACGTGGAAGGCCGCGAACTGGTGCGGCCTTGGACGCAGTTCGAGGCGGCCAGAGGCGCGGCGCAGGAGGCGTTCGGCGAGGCCCGCCGACGCTTCCATCTGTTCGCGCAAGGCTACGTCGGCGAGCAGCGCTCGGACGCTGTCGTCGGTTTCGGTGGAAAGCGCGCCGTCGCTGCCGTTTTCGGCCTGGGCGAAGCGGGCAGCCTCCGCACTCGAGGCGACGTCCGACAAGGAGTAGATGGTCGCGCCGCGAGCGAGCGGATTTGGCGCGCTGTCCATGTGGAGCGAGAGGAACAGGCCGGCCTGGAGTTTCCGGGCGATGCCGGCGCGCTGTTCGAGGGTGAGGTAGCGGTCGTCCTCGCGCGTCAGGGCGACGCGGACGCGGCCGCGCTCTTCCAGCAGGTCCGCAAGTTCGCTGGCCATGGCGAGGGTCAGCTGCTTTTCCTGACTGGTGCCGGATACGCCGGGAGCGCCGGGATCGCGGCCGCCGTGGCCGGGGTCGATGAGGACGATGGGGCGTCCGGGCAGCCTGGCTTCGCGAACTCGAACATCGGAAATGGCTTCCGGCATATCGAGCGTGACATGGCCGGTGCGCGCCTCACCCGCCATCGCCAAGGCGTCGCTAACCGTGCCGGTGCGCTCCCGGCCGGCAGCGATCACCAACAGTCCGACTGCGGCCAATACAGCTGCCCCGACCGCAAGGCCGATTGTTCGTCTACGCTCCACCATGTTGAGGTTACGGTAGCGGCGCCAATGCGCCAAGCACATGCTTTGGAGATTTTTGACTGGCGCAACTGTTGCGGCGCGGCGGGGCCGATGCTAACCGGGCTTGTCGTTCCGACTTTCGGACCGACATGGCCGCTCCTGCAAGGAAGCGGCATTCAAGGTTGACGCTGAATGATGCCATTAGACGCCAGTTCCATGCTCCGTGACGAGCGTGGCGCCGCGTCGATCGCGACAAGGATCGCGAAGCATCATGCAGCAGATGCAGTTTCCGAACATCGCGCCATTGCCGAACAGGCCGTGGCCCAGACTATCGCGCGCCGCCGGCAACGAACCGCCGGCCTGCGCGCCCGGAGAATTTTCAATGTCAATGCGCATGCTAATCGACGCGCGCCACCCGGAGGAGACCCGGGTCGCCGTCGCCAAGGGAAACCGGATCGAGGAGTTTGATTTCGAATCCGCGGAGCACAAGCAGCTCAAGGGTAATATTTATCTAGCCAAGGTCACCCGCGTCGAACCGTCGCTGCAGGCGGCGTTCGTCGATTATGGTGGAAACCGCCACGGCTTCCTGGCCTTCAGCGAAATCCATCCCGACTATTATCAGATCCCGAAGGCCGACCGCGACGCGCTGTTGGCCGAGGAAGCCGAGCATGCCGCCGAGGAGGAGCGTCTTCGCTCGGCGGAATATGGCGACGATGACGTCGAGGATGCCGACGATAACGGCGAGTATTCGGGCGATCCCGAAGCCGAGGGCGAAGAAGCCGCCGAAGTTGGAACGGGCTCGGCCCGGTCCCCGGTCGACGAAAGCGCCGCCGAGGAGCTTCGCAAGAAGCGCCAGGCCCTGCGTCGCCGCTACAAGATCCAGGACGTCATCCAGCGCCGCCAGGTGCTGCTGGTGCAGGTCGTCAAGGAAGAGCGCGGCAACAAGGGTGCGGCGCTGACCACCTATCTGAGCCTCGCCGGCCGCTACTGCGTGCTGATGCCCAATACGTCGCACGGCGGCGGCATCAGCCGGAAGATCTCGAACGGCGCCGACCGCAAGCGGCTGAAGTCGGTCATCAACGACCTGAAGCTTCCGTCGACGATGGGCCTCATCGTCCGCACTGCGGGCCTCCAGAGGACCAAGGTCGAGATCAAGCGCGACTTCGATTATCTCGCCCGGCTGTGGGACGAGGTGCGCGAGCGCACCCTCTCTTCGTCGGCACCGGCACTCATCTATCGCGACAGCGACCTCATCAAGCGCGCGATCCGCGACCTTTACCATCGCGAGATCGACGAAGTCGTGGTTGAGGGCGACGAAGGCTATAAGGCGGCCCGCGGCTTCATGAAGTTGCTGATGCCGAGCCACGTCCGCCGGGTGAAGCAGTACAGCGATCCGACGCCGATCTTCCAGCGTTACGGCGTCGAAGACCAGCTGACGGCGATGTACCAGCCGATCGTCCAGCTGAAGTCGGGCGGTTACCTGGTGATCAACCCGACCGAGGCGCTGGTATCGATCGACATCAACTCCGGCCGGTCGACCCGCGAGCATAATATCGAGCAGACGGCATTCGCCACTAACCTCGAGGCGGCAGCAGAAATCGCCCGCCAGCTCCGGTTGCGCGACATGGCCGGCCTCGTTGTCATCGACTTCATCGACATGGAACAGTCGAGCCATGTCCGTAAGGTCGAGAAGGCGATGAAGGAGGCGCTGAAGAACGATCGCGCCCGCATCCAGGTCGGCCGCATCTCGAGCTTCGGCCTGATGGAGATGAGCCGCCAGCGGCTCCGCACCGGCGTTCTCGAAGCTTCGACCAAGGCTTGCCCGCATTGCGAAGGCACCGGCCTGATGCGGACCGCTTCGTCGGCCGGCCTTAGCGCGCTTCGAATCATCGAGGATGAGGCTGCCCGCGGACGCGGCGAGCGGATCATGCTCCGCGCGGGAAGCGAGGCCGCGATTTACGTCCTCAACAAGAAGCGCGGCGAACTGGCCGAAATCGAGGATCGCTACGGCGTCACCGTCGAAATCGCCATCGAAGAGGCCTTCGAAGGCGCGCGTATGACCGTCGAAAGCAGCGGTGCACGTCCGCAGCCTCGTGAGCGCTTGCCGATCGCGCCGGTCATCGTCGACGAAGAAGACGATTATCTGCCTGAAGAGGATCTGGAAGCCGAGGAAGCCGAAGAGCGGGCCGAACGCGCCGAGCGCGACGACGAAGGCGAAGGCGAAGATGGCAGCCGCCGCCGCCGCCGCCGTCGTCGCCGCGGTGGTCGCGGACGTCGCCGGGATGGCGAACAGGGCGAGGAGGCAGCTGCCGAGTCCGCCGACGAGCTTCCCGAGGTCGCGGACGAGGCACCTGAGGCCGAAGAACTTGGGGCTGAGGAAGCAGGCGAGAAGCCGAAGCGCCGCAGCCGTCGCGGCGGGCGCAATCGCCGCAGCAAGGGCGAAGCCCGGACGGACGAGCCGAGCGATATCGCACCCGACGAGGCGCCGATGGCAGACCTTCCGATCGCCGAGGAGGAAGCTCCTGCCGAAGCCGTGGCCGAACCGGAGGCTGAGGCCGACGACAAGCCCAAGACCCGCCGGCGGCCCCGCGCCCGCAAGAAGGTCGAAGAGGCCAGCGAGACGGAAGCGGCTCCCGCCGAACAGCCGGTCGAAGTAGCAACTCCTGTCGAGGAGAGTGTTGAGGTAGAGCCTGCCGCGGAAGAGAAGCCGAAGCGCAAGAGCCGGGCCAAGAAGAAGCCCGAGGACGCGCCGGTCGAGGCAAAGCCGGCATCCAAGGCCGCCGCAACGCCCGAGCCGAGCAACGAAGATGCCCCCGGAGAGCCGCGCCGCGGCTGGTGGCAGCGAACCTTCGGTTAAGTATGCGGCCCTTCGAGACGGCATCTCGACATAGCTCGATGCCTCCTCAGGACGATCGGTAGTTACTTTGAACTCCGTTCGTCCTGAGGAGGCGCTGAGCCTGCCGAAGCCTCGTCTCGAAGGACCCGAATTTCATCGCCCGTTCAGGCAATCGATGGGAGAGCGGGGCATGACCCGCCTTCTCCGGCTGTTGATGGCTGGCCTCCTGCTGTTCTTCGCCGCCGCCCGGCCGGCCATGGCGCAGGAAATCCTCCGCGACAGTGAAACCGAGCTTCTCTTCAAGGACATCAGCGACCCGCTGATCGATGCCGCCGGGCTCGACCGCAAGAGCGTGAAGGTCGTGCTGGTCAAGGATGGCGAGATCAACGCCTTCGTCGCGCAAGGCCAGGTCGTCTATATCCACAGCGGCCTTCTGACGACCGCGGACAACGTCAACCAGTTGCAGGGGGTCATCGGCCACGAACTGGGCCACGTCGCCGGCGGGCACGCAATTCGCATCTATGAGGGCGTCGGGAAATCGACAGCCATCTCTATCCTGAGCCTGGTCCTGGGCGCTGCGGCGATGGCAGTCGGCGCCGGCGAGGCCGGGATGGGCATCATGGCAGCGGGCCAGCAGGCAGCCATGGGCAGTTTCCTGTCCTTTACCAGGGCGCAGGAGGCCAGTGCCGACCAGGCCGGCGCACAATATTTGTCGAAGGCCGGCATCAGTGGCCGTGGCAGCATCGAATTCTTCAAGAAGCTGCAGAACCAGGAGTATCGCCTCGCGGTCTTCGCCAAGGACAGCTATAATCGGACCCACCCGCTATCCAGCGAGCGCATCGCCGCGCTGAGCGAGATCTATCAGAAGGATCCGGCCTGGAACCGGAAGACCGATCCGGCGCTCGAGGCTCGTTTCCAGCGTGTGAAGGCCAAGTTGATCGGCTTCGTCACGCCGACGGAAGCGGTCAAACGCTATCCGGAGTCGGACCAGAGCGTCCCCGCCCACTATGCCCGGGCCTATGCCTACCATCTGGGTGCCTATCCCGATAAGGCCAATGCGGAAGCGGATGCCCTGCTGGCGACCAACCCTGAGGACCCGTTCTTCCTCGAACTGAAGGGACAGATCCTGCTCGAAAGCGGCCGGCCCAACGAGGCGATCGCGCCGCTTCGCAAGGCAGTCGCCAATGCGCCCGACATGCCGATGATCGCGGTGATGCTTGGCCACGCCCTGATCGCGTCGGAAGACGCTAAGCAATTCGCCGAAGCGAAGCAGGTGCTGAAGACGGCCGTCAATCGCGACAATGACAATCCCTTTGCCTGGTACCAGCTGGGGATCGTCTACGACCGGGAGGGCGACCAGCCTCGGGCTGCGCTTGCGACGGCGGAGCGCAACAATTTGCAGGGCAACAACAAGCTGGCACTGTCGAGCGCCCGAATGGCCATGGCGGGGCTTCCCCAGGGAACGCCGGACTATATTCGGGCGCAGGATATCGCCATGGTGTCGGAAAATGCGCTGAAGAAGGACAAGAGACGACGTGACCCAGAGCAATAGTAGGCCGTGGATTGCAGCTGTCGCGGGTGGGGTCGTCGGAGCAGCGCTGACCGCCGGAACCCTGCTTCTCGCCGGCCCGTCGCTGTTTGGCGACCGATTGGTTCGCGATGCCCTGATTGCCAATCCGGAAATGCTGATCGACGCGGGCAATGCGCTTCGCGACCGGCAACATGCCGAGACACTGAGTCCGATCCGCGCCTCGATCGAACGTCCGTTCCATTCCAGCTGGAAGGGCGCTGAAAAGCCTGAGGTGACGCTCACTTATTTCTACGATTATGCCTGCGGTTATTGCCGGCAGAGCAATCCGGACATCGAGCGGTTGCTGAAGGAAGACAAGGGCCTTCGCGTCGTATACCGCGAGCTGCCGATCCTCGGGCCCGACAGCGTCGCGGCGGCACGGGTGAGCCTGGCGGCGTCCAAGGCGGGCAAGTTCGCCGCCTATCACGACGCGCTCTATGCCGCCGGCCGGCCAGGTCCGGAGACGATCGCGCTCGCCGCCCGCGCCGCCGGCGTTCCGGCCCAGCCGACCGAGGATCCGGCGCAGGAAGCGGAGCTGAAGGCCAATATGACCCTTGCCAGCCAGCTTGGGGCGACCGGAACGCCGCTGTTCGTGATCGGGGATCGGGTGATCAATGCCGCGGTCGGATATGATGGTCTCAAGGAAGCGGTGAAGGCAGCTCGCGACAAGAGCTGACGTTCAGCTTCTTCATTCGACGCCGCCATTGCCGCCAAGCTCCGGGCGTGCCAGCAAGTTGCAATGCTGTACCTTGCCATCAAGGCCGCCCTTTCGGGCATCCTGATTGCCATCATCTCGGAAGTGGCGAAGCGCTATCCCGGGTTTGGCGGCCTCATTGCGTCGCTGCCCCTGGTGTCCGTCCTCGGCATGGTCTGGCTTTGGCGCGACAAGCCGGACACCGCTAATATGGCGTCCCATGCCGAAGCGACATTCTGGTTCGTCCTGCCTTCCCTGCCGATGTTCCTTCTGATTCCGGCCATGCTGCGTCATGGCTTCGGTTTCTGGCTGTCCCTTGCGGCGGGATGCGTGCTGACGATCGCGCTCTACAGCTTGATGATTTGGGCGGGGCCTAGGATCGGGTTGCGGCTCTAAAAGATCCGGAAGGTCACTCGCCCGAGCTTGGCGGCGTTCCCTTGAACCCTTGCGCGATCACATACCATTCCGAGGAATCCTTGCGGCTCGCCGGCGGCTTGGCGTGCTTCACGGTGGTAAAATGCCGCTTCAACGCGGCGACGAGATTATTGTCCGCGCCTCCCGCGAGCACCTTGGCGACGTAGGCGCCGCCGGGCCGGAGAACTTCGGTCGCAAACTCCATTCCGGCTTCAACCAGGGCCATGGTCCGCAAATGGTCGGTTTGCGGATGTCCCACCGTGTTGGCGGCCATGTCGGACATAACGAGATCCGCATGTTCGACGCCGAGCGCTTCCCTCAGCCGGGCTGGAGCCTCGTCGTCCATGAAATCCATCTGGAGGATCGCGACGCCGTCGATTGGATCGGTTGGCAGCAGGTCGATTCCGGCGACCGCCGCCTGTGGGGACCGGCGGCGCACTACCTGGCTCCACCCGCCCGGAGCGATGCCGAGGTCGACGACCGCCTTGAGGCCCTTCAGAAGGCCAAATTTCTCGTCGAGCTCCAGCAGCTTGTAGGCCGCGCGGCTGCGATAGCCTTCGGCCTTGGCGCGCTTGACGTAAGGATCGTTGAGCTGCCGCTCCAGCCAGCGGGTTGAGCTGACCTTGCGACCCTTTGCCGTCTTCAGCCTTTGCTTCGGCCCCTGCCCGCTTCGGCTCACAACTGATATCCGTCGCGAGCCATGAGCGACCGGAGGATCCCCTCACGGATTCCGCGATCGGCGATGCCAAGCGTTTCCGCCGGCCAGATGTCGAGGATCGCTTCCAGGATGGCACAGCCCGCGACGACCATGTCCGCCCGTTCCGTGCCGATGCATGGAAGTCCGCTGCGCTCCGTGAAATCCATTTCCGCGATCATGGTCGATATCCGCCGCATATCGCCGACCGGCACATGCAAGCCGTCGATCAGCCGGCGGTCATAGGCCGGAAGCGCTAGGTGGACGCTGGCGAGCGTCGTCACTGTCCCGCTGGTGCCGAGCAGCCGGACGTTTTCGCGGTCATCCGGCAGCATTTCGACGAAATGGGCGAAGCTCCGGAATACCCGTTCGCGCATGCGGCCATAGGCCAGCACCCGATCCTTGCCCTCGATCGCTTCGCGGCCTTCGCTTTCGGTCAGCGAGACTACGCCCCATGGCGCCGACCACCAGGCGCGGATGCGCGGCGCAGTTTCGCCCTGCTCGACCAGCACCAGCTCGGTCGATCCGCCGCCGATGTCGAAGATGAGGGCCGGGCCATCGCCAGGTTCCAGCAGCTTATGGCAGCCAAGGACGGCCAGCCGCGCCTCTTCCTGCGGGGAGATGATTTCAAGCGCGATCCCGGTTTCCCGCTTCACCCGGGCGACGAATTCGCGGCCGTTGACGGCGCGGCGACAGGCCTCCGTCGCGACGGAGCGGGCGAGCGTTACGTGACGGCGGCGAAGCTTGTCGGCGCAGATCGCCAATGCCTCGACTGACCGGTCCATCGATTCCTGGCTCAGCTTGCCGCGCGTCGACAGGCCGTGGCCCAGCCTGACGATGCGCGAAAATGCGTCGAGGACGGTGAAACCGCCCTCGCTCGGCCGCGCAATCAGGAGCCGGCAATTGTTCGTGCCGAGGTCCAAAGCACCATAGATGTCGCGATGATGTCCCCTCCTGGGGACTGGCGGATTTCCGCCTGCCGGTCCACTGAAACTCGGACTCGGCGTACTGGCGACTTGCTGCGCCATACACACACCCATTCTATCCTTCACCGCCGGGGAATACCGACGGCTGACTTGGATCCAACTTAACCTGAATGAGGTTTTGGAAGCAACCGGGCGCAACGGCTTGGAAATAGGCCGGTTGGCGTTGACACTCGGGGCCGGGGTTTATATCTGCCCGCCCGGCAAGCGATTGCCCGATCGTCTAATGGTAAGACTACGGACTCTGACTCCGTCAATCGTGGTTCGAATCCACGTCGGGCATCCAGCGCCTTGAAAACCGTCCGGGGGACGGTTTGGCTCGAGGCGCTGCAAAAATAATCCCTACAGCGCGATCATCCGGATCAGCCAGGCGACGATCGCCAGCGCTATTACCGATGCGACCCAGACCAGCGCGATCCAGCCCAGGCGCTGGACCAGCGGTTTCGACGGCGTTTCTTCCAACAATGGCATCCCCCACCCCTTAAATCGGCACTCAATGCTGCATCTGGAGGTTCGTAATCTCCGGACCCGGCATCATATTGTCGTTCATATGCCCCATGATCCAGATGGTTCCGATCATTACCAGGAAAACGACGAGCACGCCGAACGCCAAGGCCAGCACATTGTTGGTATTATCGGGGCCGCTGGTGATGTGGAGGAAGAAGACCAGGTGCACGCCCATCTGGGCGATGGCGAGCACGACCAGGCCGACCGCGACCCCGGGACCCCAGAGCGAGGAGGTCGAGGCGACCCAGAAGGATACCGCCGTCAGGCCAAGCGCCAGCGCCAGGCCGATGACATAGGCGGTCGTTTCGCTGAGGATATTGCTGTGCGGCTCACCCGGCGCGACATTTTGTTCGGGATCGATTTCGGTCATGGCAATGTCCCGATCAGGTAGACGATGGTGAAAATGGCGACCCAGATGATGTCCAGCGCGTGCCAGAACACGCTAAGGCACAAGAGCCGGCGCATGATGTGCTCGCGAAATCCCTTGGCCCATAGCTGCGCCATCATCGTGCCGATCCAGAGCAGGCCCGCGGTGACATGGGCGCCGTGGCAGCCGACCAGCGTGAAGAAGGCGGACAGGAAGGCGCTTCGCTGCGGCCCTGCCCCTTCGCCGACCATCGTCGCGAACTCGTAAAGTTCGATAAACAGGAAGACGGCGCCGAGCAGGCCGGTCACCAGCAGCCAGATCTGGGTCCAGGCCATGTTCTTGCGCTTGGCGGCGATCATCGCGAGGCCGCAAGTGAAGCTGGAAATGAGGAGCGCCAGCGTTTCGATCGCGACGAGGTTGCGGTCGAACAGCTGATTGCTGGTCGGCCCGCCGTCGGTGGCATTGGTTAAGGTCGCATAGGTCGCGAACAGGGCCGAGAACAGCACCATGTCTGACAGGACGAACAGCCAGAAGCCGTAGGGAACGACGATGCTTTTCGATTCCGGGCCGCGGTGGCCGAGGCCGGTATCTTCGGAGGCCCCGTGGGTAAGGCCAATCGTGGCGACTTCGGTGCTCATGTCGATTGGCTCAATGAGTGAAGATGCTCCATGCGGATGCGGCGCCGCTCGCGAGCGTTCGCCCGCACTTCCTCGACCGGGATGATATGCTCATGTTCGTCCTGCCACGCATACCATACGAACACGGCGAAGGCCCCGACGAGCCCGAGGATCGCAAGCCACCAGATGTGCCAGATGACGGCAAAACCGCAGAGAGAGGCGAAGAATGCGCAGATGACGCCGGTCGGCGTGTCGATCGGCATTTCAATGGGCTGATAATCCGGCTCGTCGATCAAGGCGTCCTGCTTGATCGCGGTCTGCTTGCGGATCCAATAGGCCTCCTCGCCATGGACGTCAGGCAGCACCGCGAAGTTATAGTGCGGCGGCGGCGACAGGGTTAGCCACTCCAGCGTCCGGCCATCCCAGGGGTCGCCGGTGACGTCGAGCCGCTGTTCGCGGGTCTTGATCGAATAGAGGAGCTGCACGACCGTCAGCACGATTCCGACGCCGATGATCACTGCGCCGAGCAGCGCGACGTTGAGCCACGGCGCCCAGCTCGGATCGGAGATGTGTTGCATCCGCCTCGTGCCGCCCCAAAGCCCAAGCACGTAGAGCGGCATGAAGGCGAGATGGAAGCCGATAAACCAGCACCAGAAGATCATCTTGCCGAGCCGCTCGTCGAGCGTGAACCCGAATGCCTTGGGGAACCAGTAGGTGTAGCCGGCCATCAGTGCGAATACGACGCCGCCGATAATCACATGGTGGAAGTGGGCGACCAGGAACAGGCTGTTGTGAACGACGAAATCGACCGGCGGGATGGCTAGCAGCACGCCGGTCAGCCCGCCGCCGACGAAGGTCAGCATGAAGCCGATGAGGTAGTACATCGGCACAGTGAAGCGGACCCGGCCGCCGTACATGGTGAACAGCCAATTGTAGATCTTCACCCCCGTCGGGATGCCGATGATCATGCTGGCGATGCCGAAGATGGCGTTGATGTTCGCGCCTGCCCCCATGGTGAAGAAATGGTGCAGCCAGACCATCAGCGAGACGATGCAAATGACCATGGTCGCGAAGACCATCGAGCGGTAGCCGAACAAGGGCTTGCCGGAGAAGGTCGCGGCCACCTCCGAATAGATGCCGAATGCCGGGAGGACGAGGATGTAGACCTCCGGATGCCCCCATACCCAAATGAGGTTCATGTAGAGCATCGAGTTGCCGCCACCGTCATTGGTGAAGAAGTGGAAGCCCATGTACCGGTCGAGCATCAGCAGGGCCAAGGTCACGGTCAGCACCGGGAAAGCGGCGAGGATGATGAGGTTGGCGGCAAGCGACGTCCAGCAGAACACCGGCATACGCAGGTACGACATGCCGGGCGCGCGCGTCTTCAGGATGGTCGTCACGAAATTGACGGCCGTCAGCACCGTCCCGACCCCGGATATCTGTAGCGCCACCAGATAATAATCGACCCCGACCCCGGGCGAGAATTCCAGTTCGCTGAGCGGTGGGTAGGCAAGCCAGCCGGTCCGGGCGAACTCGCCGATGAACAGGCTGAGGTTGATCAGAAGCGCACCGGACGCCGTCAGCCAGAAGCTGACATTGTTCATCGTCGGGAAGGCGACGTCGCGCACGCCGAGCTGCAAGGGCACGACGAAATTCATGAAGCCGATGACGAACGGCATCGCCACGAAGAAGATCATGATCGTGCCGTGCGCGGAGAATATCTGGTTATAATGTTCGGGCGGCAGGTAACCTTGGGACGCGCCGATCGCCAATGACTGCTGGAGCCGCATCATGATCGCGTCAGCGAAGCCGCGGACCAGCATCAGCAGCGCCAGCACGATGTACATGATCCCGATCTTCTTGTGATCGGTCGACGTGATGTAGCCGTGGTAAAGCGCGGGCCAATATCCCTTGCGCCATACCCAGATGCCGATGCCCAGCACCGCCAGGATCACAACCAGCGACGTGATCAGCGGAATTGGATCGTGGAACGGGATCGCGTCCCAGCTCAGCTTCCCCAGCATGACTCAGCCCCCCGATGGCGTCGCTGAAGCCTTCTCCACGGACGGAGCGGCTTGAGGGATAGGGAGATGGAGCTGATCGACGCGGTCGGCGACGATCGCATCGAACAGGCCGGGCGAAACCGTGCCGTAGGTCATCGGCTTTACATAGCTGGTTGGCTTGGTGAGTTCGGCGTAGGAAGCCGCATCGAGCGCCCCGCCCTGACCGCGGGAGCCTTGCGCCCAGGTTGCAAACTGGTCGGTCGGGAGCACTTGGGCCTTGAACTCCATGCCCGGGAAGCCATCACCGCTGAAATGCGCTGATAGTCCGTCATAGACCCCCGGACGATCGGCCTGCAGGTGCAGCTGGGTCGTCATCCGCGGCATGGTGTAGATCATCGTTCCGAATTGCGGGACGAAGAAGACGTTCCACACGGTTGCCGACGTCAGCCGGTAGCTGACGGGCGTCTTTTCCGGGACAACCAGCTGGTTGACGGTCGCAATCCCCTGATCCGGGTAGATGAACAGCCACTTCCAATCGAGCGAAACGACTTCGACCCGTAGCGGTGGATTGGCGGACGCGAGCGGCTTGCTCGGTTCCAGATCGTGGCTTCCGATCCAGGCAATCCCGCCGAGCAGCATGATCGTCAGTAACGGGATGCCCCAGACGACCATCTCGATGGCGCCGGAATATTCCCAGTCGGGGCGATAGGTCGCTTTCTTGTTGCCGCGGCGGAACCACCAGGCGATCGCCACCGTCGCGATCATCGTTGGAATGATGATCGCCAGCATGATTGCCGTGGAATTGATGAGGATGGTCTTTTCGGCCTGCCCTACGGGACCGACCGGATCAAGGATGCCGCGGTTGCATGCGGTAAGCAGGAGGATCGATGTCGCCGTTAGAGCAATCCGCGACACCACGCGAGTGGAGCGGAAGCAACTCGGATGGCGACCAAATGG
Source organism: Sphingomonas caseinilytica (assembly GCF_023516455.1). Lineage (GTDB taxonomy): Bacteria > Pseudomonadota > Alphaproteobacteria > Sphingomonadales > Sphingomonadaceae > Sphingomicrobium > Sphingomicrobium caseinilyticum. The sequence goes on from NZ_JAMGBA010000004.1 coordinate 138,182, forward strand.
ATCCACAAGCCCCCTCTATGTTGAGAGCCGTAAAGCTGCTGCCCATCAATAATCTGGGCAAGTAGTTGGCTCCCTAACGCGACTCCGGCGTTACCACAACAGGCTCCCGCGCCCCTTTACGGCCACAACGTGCAAGAGCATGCTCGACCATATGAAAATCATCGGTAGCTACGTCAGTCCCTATGTCCGCAAAGTGCTGGTTTGCATGGAGCTGAAGGGCCTCGAATATGAGGTCGATCCGATCACGCCATTCTTTGGAAACGACGAATTCCGTCGCCTGAGCCCGCTGTGCCGGATCCCGGTTCTTATCGATGACGGGATGGTCCTCACCGATTCCAGCGTCATCGCCGAATATCTCGACGAGCAATATCCCGAGCCGAAGCTGATGCCGGTCGAGCCGAAGGAACGCGCAAGGGCACGGTGGCTGGAGGAATTTGCCGACACGAGGCTGGGCGACGTATTCATCTGGGGCCTTTTCTATCCGAAGATGGTCCACCCTCGCGTCTGGAACGAGCCCGGCGATGAAGCGCGGATCGAGCGGACCTTGTCGACCGAACTTCCCGCAGCGCTTGATTATCTGGAGGTCGAGCTGCCGGACAATGGCTATCTGTTCGGGGAAATCGGCATCGCCGATATCGCCATCGCCAGCTTCTTCCGGAACGGCTCATATGCCGGTTTCGTCCCGGACGCCGCTCGCTGGCCGAGGACCGCTGCCTTTGTCGAACTGGTATTGCGCCACCCGGCGTTCCAGCGGCTTCACCAGCTGGAGATGATCCAGCTGTCGACGACGATCGAGGGACGCCGACAGGCTTTGCTGGATGCCGGCGCGAGGCTCACGGAAGAGACGTACGGCCAGCGCGAACCGCGCAAGGGCGTCATGCGCCTATAGCGTTGGAAGTGCCCGGATGGCCCATCCCCCGGACGACACCATCCGGACACCAGGCCTGCCTAATCCTCGTGAACGTCGAAGGTCGGGCAGGACCTTTCTCAGTGCTGAGTCCCCGAAATCCAATGTTCGAGACGAGTCTTCAGCGAGCGTTTCGAGGGGATGAAGCCGGGCTGCTGCTCGGGATCCTCATCGACCTTATCGTACAGGGTGAGGTTGACCGGCATTTTCGGTCTAAGGGCCTCGCGGCCGCGCATAATGTCTTCCGCGGCGGCAAGGCTGCGGTGGATATCCTCGGCGGTGAAGGGCTTCATCAGGCAGCCCAATGCCAGGTCGGGCATCGGGAAGTCCGGCGCCTTGCCGGTGATGAAAAAGCAGGGGATGTCGAAATCGCCCATCCGCACGGCCACGGAGAAGCCGGTCGTTCCATGGGCCAGGCGCAGGTCGACGAGGGCAAGGTCCGGAAGATGTTCCTGTGCGGCAGCGACCGCGCTGTCGAGATCATTGGCTGTCGCGATAACCCGGTAACGCGGATTATCTTCGACCAGATATTTCAAAGTCGTCGCCAGCTGGACATCGTCCTCGACGATCAGGATCTTCAGCACCTCCCCAGGCCTCCCGTCCCAACAAGGAAAATCCTTGTGTTGGAAAGGGATGGTGCTTGAGTTCGGACCAAAGGCGAATCCCCCGTGAACGTAGTTAACGCCGGAAGGACTCTTATGCGCGCCGAGCCGATGGATCAGGAGCGGTAGAAGATGTGAGCGCCGATCTTTTCGACGCGAGTCAGGCGCCGGCCCCACGACGGAGCTACATAATCGGCGTGATACCAAAGGCAATCTTCCGGCACGCTCTGGACCGCGCCGGCAACGGCGAGACGGGTCACGCCCAGCGCCTTGCGCCATGAGGCCGAAGCCTGATCGACCGACGGCATGTTTCCGCTGCGCGGGTTCACGAAGGAAAATTGCCACGGCTGCTTCACAACGCCGCACCAGCTGGTCGGATATTTGCCCGACTTCGCGCGGTTCATGATGACCTTGGCGACCGCGAGCTGGCCTTCCAGACTCTCGCCGCGCGCTTCGTGATAAACCGCGACCGCGATGCAATTCGCCTGGTCGTTCAAAGGCTCGCCGGCGGCAAACTTGTCGACCAGCGCGTAGAGCGGCCAGCCGTTGCGCTGCAGGAAGCTTGCTTGTGTGGCGACATCGGCCGCGACACTCGCGACTGAAGGCGTGGGAACTGCCGTCGGCGCGATCACCGCGGCCGCATCCGACGTGGTTTTCACCACGGCCTGGACGACAGGAAGGTTATTGACCGTCTGGGCCAAGGCCTGGCCCGATCCACCCACGCTAAGCAACATTGCAGCAGCGATCACCGACGCGCTGCCGGTACCCAAAAATTTCTTCAACTCTTACTCTAACTATGGCGGCAGGCCGTCCAACGATCGCGCAATTGAAGCAACAATCCGCTTACTAGCGATCGCGAAGGGTCCGTCCGTCTTGCCCTGGGATCCCGGCTAAAAAGCAACTGGGGGATCCGCCCGCTCATTAATTTGCTGCAGCGCACATAAGAAGCTAGTTCCCCACCGCAAACCAATTGGCGGTGAGTTGAGCCGGTCATGGGTTGAATTGCGGGAACCGGGCAATTTATCGCAGATTTTGGCCAGTCCGTCTTGCCAGCCGCCTGCATGATTGCCTAGTCGGCGCCCAAAGGAGATTCGCTTTCGATGGCCTATTGGCTGATGAAATCCGAGCCGAGCAGCTACAGCTGGGCCGACCTGATCCGCGACGGAGGCACCATGTGGGACGGCGTCCGCAACAATGCCGCGCGCCTTCACCTGCGCGCGATGAAGGCCGGTGACGAGGCGCTGTTCTACCAGAGCATGGAGGACCGTTCGGTAGTCGGCATCATGCGCATCACCGGCACAGGAGAACCCGATGGGCCTGACGGAAGCTGGGTGAAGGTTCCAGTCGAGCCGGTTCGTCCGCTGGCCAAACCCGTAACCCTCGCGGCAATCAAGGCGGAGCCGAAGCTGGCCAAGATGGAACTGATCCGCCAGTCGCGGCTTTCCGTCGCTCCGGTTCGGGAAGAGGAATGGAAGCTGGTGTTGGAGATGGGCAAGTGAAGTTGATTGTCGCTGGTGTCGCCCTACTCCTTATAGCCGCTGCTCCCGCCCCGACCCCGACTTACGACTGGAAGCTGACGCCGACGGGCTGGGGCCCGGTCCGCATCGGCATGAACCGCGACCAGGTACAGAAGGCACTGAACGATCGGCTGGAAGGCGACGCGTTCGACAATGAGGGCAGCTGCATCGAGCTCTTCCCCCAGGGCGAGGCGCTGAAGGGCAGCTATTTCATGTTCCTGGACGGCAAGCTGAGCCGGATCTCGGTTTCCAGCCCGAGCAAGATCGTAACGCCGCGCGGTATCGGCGTCGGTGCATCCGCCGATGAAGTCCACAAGGCCTATGGTGAGGCTCTAAAGGCCGAGCCCAATCATTATGTCGACCTTCCGGCTGAATATCTGACCTTCTGGCTGAAGCCGGAGAAGAGCGGCGTCCGTTTCGAGACCGATGCGCAACGCAAGGTCGAGATCATCCACGCCGGCGATTCGAGCATACAGTATATCGAAGGATGCGCCTGACTTAGGGTCAGTCACTTTCCGGCTGGGCATCTTCAACAGGCGGCGGGACCGGGTCGATTTCCGCAGGCGCGACGATCGGCGACGGTTTGATCACCTGGCCAGGCGGGACTGCGGGCTTCTTGCCGGCTTTGGACGGAGCAACAGCAGCTTTGGGAGGCTTTACCTGACCGGTTGGGCCTGATTTGTTTTCAGCCATCTCTTCGACCTGCTCATTTTGCGACGAAGTTTGCGCGAACTCCGCCGGGCTGGCGCCTTGGTCGGCGGTGCTTGCAGCCTCACCACATGAGCCCACGGTGGCGGCCAGAAATGCGAAAGCCATAACGCGATACATCATACTCTCCATCGATGGGCGGGCCTCGCATGCCGGATGTCAGGCGGGTCGCTTCGATTTTCTTGGTGTCCCAAATCTACACCACTTTAGTGAACCCAGATAACATAAATAAGAAAAGATTTGACGGTCGTCGAATCGCTGCTAGCTTTTTACTCGAATCAAAAAAGCATTGTATTCATTGGCTTTTTTCTGGGCTTGTAACATTCTGCGTAACTTCCGGGATATCAGAATTGTAGCGGTTGTACCGACCCGTCCGGCGTCGGTTCCACTCACGCATGCTTACGGAAACCGCACATCGAGGCGCGTTCGCGCCCACTGATTTCATTACCAAGCGTAACTTTTGGAGGGTGTGTTATGTTGGATGTTCAACGTTCCGAGTTTGATTTCAGTGCCGACGACCTGGATGCATCGCTCGACCCGTTTGCGGGCGGTACGGCTTATGACAATCCCATCTGGACCCCGCAGCAGATCGCAGCCCACCTCAATCGTACGCAAACGGGCTGGGGCGTCGGAGTGAACGGGACGCCCGGTTCCGATGCAGACCTGACGACGATCAATTTCGGCTTTCACAACAGCCTGACCGATCTTGAGAACAATGGTTACGTCTACGAGTTGGGCGGCACCTATTATGGCTTTGCGGAGTATTTCAATTTCGCGACATTCACGACCGCACAGCGCGACGCTGCGCGCGAGGCCATTCAATATTGGGATGATGTCGTCGCTGTCAGCTTCGTTGAAACCAGCGCCGATGACGCCGACATCAACTTCGGCGGTCTGGCGTCTGCCCCGCAGACCCAGGCTTATGCACGGCTTCCGGCCGACATCGTCCTCAGCCTGGCCAATCCGCCGGCGGTCCTCAATCATGTGAACCCGCAGGTCCGCGAGATCGGCGGCGACGTTTGGGTATCCGCCAGCCAGCCGAGCAATTTCCAGTTCGACGAAGGCCTCTATGGCCTCAATACGCTGGTGCACGAGATCGGCCACGCGCTCGGCCTGTCGCACCCCGGCGCCTACAACTTCGGCCCGGGCTTCGCCGTGACTTATGCGAACGGTGCCGAATATGCGCAGGACATCCGCAACTATACGATCATGTCCTACTGGAATCCGCGCGATGTCGGGATCCAGGACCATGACTATAACATGGGCACGATTGCATACGGCGCGACGCCGATGATCCACGACATCTATGCCGCGCAGCAGATGTACGGCGCGGACATGACGACGCGGACGGGCGACACGACCTACGGGTTCAACGCAACGGCGGACACCGCCGGCCGGGATGCGTTCAACTTCGACCTGACGCCTGCCCCGGTCATGGCGATCTGGGATGCCGGCGGCAACGATACGCTCGACGCGTCGGGCTATGCGACGAACCAGGTCATCGACCTGACCCCGGGCTCGATGAGCAGCATCGGCGGCGTGACGCTTGAGAATGCGCCGACTCTGGCCGAAGTGAACGCCAACCGCGCCGCGGCCGGCTATCCGCCGCTGTCGCAGGTCAATTACGACATCCGCATGGCTAATCTTGCCGCCAATCCGGACGCGGGCCTGCTCGTCGACAACGTCGGCATCGCCTATGGCGTGACCATCGAAAATGCGGTCGGCGGCAGCGGCAACGACCTCATCATCGGTAACGATGCCAGCAATCGCCTTTATGGCAACGCCGGTAACGACACCATCAGCGGCGGCGCCGGTGTCGACTATATGACCGGCGGTGCTGGCAACGACACCTTCATTGCCGACATCAACGGCGCCCTGGTCCCGACCAAGCGCGGCACGCTGTCGCTCGACGTCATCATGGACTTCGAGACCGGCGACAAGATCGATCTCAGCGCCATTGATGCCAACCTCAGCAAGAGCGGCGACCAGGCCTTCAGCTTCATCGGCTCGGCAGCAAACAAGGGCGTCGGTCAGCTTTCCTACAAGGTTTTCGAAAGCATCAACGGTGCTGAAAAGGCCCTGGGAATGGACATCGACGGCATCGACGGTCCGGGTGCGGCCGGTCCGGTCACGGTCGTGTTCGGCAACGTCGATGGCGGCGCCGTCGACTTCGCAATCGCGCTCCTGAACAAGCGCGGCGTGACGGCCGCGGACTTCGTCGACACCAGCGTCCCGACCTTCGAGGCCAGCAGTTCGACGGCCATCGAAGGCGGCGGAATGATGAAATCGCAGAAAATGCACGCGAGCGATTTCCTGTTCTAGCCGACATCCGCCCGTTCAGGCGGGCTGACAAGAAAAGGGGGGCATCCGAGACATCGGACGCCCCCCGATTGTTACTGCAGCATTGGGACAAGCATGATGATTTCCGGATGGATTAGGTCCAGTCCGACGTTGCAAATGGCGCTTGGCGCTTGTCGCCGCCATTTTGCCTACGCAGCGATATTCAGCGCGTTTTTGAACCTGCTGATCATCGCGCCCATGCTTTACATGCTGCAGGTCTATGACCGGGTCCTGCCGACACAGGGCCAGACGACCCTGATGCTTCTGACATTGGCGCTGGCGATCGCGTTGTTGGCCATGGCCGGGCTGGAAGCCATCCGGTCCCGGCTGCTGGTGCGTGCGAGCGTCGAGCTTGACCGCGCAATGTCCGGAAAGATCATTAGGGCGACCCTGACCAGGCCCGACAGCGCCCAGCGCATTTCTCGGCAGGCGCTGCGGGAGTTCGACACGCTTCGCAATGCGATCACGGGTCCCGCAATCCACGGACTGCTCGATGCGCCCTGGGTTCCGATCTACATCATCGTCGCGTTCCTGCTTCATCCCTGGATCGGCGTTCTGGCGCTTGGGGGAACGCTGCTGGTCGTCTTCCTGGCGTGGCGCAGCGAGGGGGCGACGCGCGAGCCGCTGCAGCAGGCCAATATGGCGGCAGGACGGTCCTATGCCCTTTACGATAATTCGGTGGCCTCCGCGGACGTTGTACGCTCGCTGGGACTTCGCGAAGCGCTGGTCGCCGGCCATGTGGGCGACCGGGCGACCATTCTCGACCTTCAATCCGAGGCGGGACTTACGTCCTCGCGGCTGACTGCCGAAAGCAAGTTCGTCCGCCTGCTGCTGCAGTCGCTTGCGCTCGGCGTCGGCGCGCTTTTGGCGATCAATGCATCGATCAGCCCCGGTGCAGTGTTCGCATCGATGTTCATCGTCGGGCGCGCAATGGCTCCGATCGACCAGCTGATCGGCAGCTGGCGCACCATCGTGCAGGCCCGGGGTTCCATCGCGGTGCTGGACGAACTGTTCCTGCAAGCGCCCCCGGACATTGCGAGGACCCGCCTTCCGGCGCCGGAGGGACGGCTCGACATCGATGGCCTGACCGTCATGGGCCAGTATCAAAAGCCCATCCTCTACAATGTGAGCTTCCGGGTCATGCCGGGCGAGGTTGTGGCGATCGTCGGGCCGAGCGGGGCCGGCAAGTCGACCCTTGTAAGGGCAATTGCCGGGGCCCAGCGGGCGGACCATGGATCCATCCGCTTCGACAATGGCGAGCAGCGCGATTGGGACCCCGAACTATTGGCCAAGCATGTCGGGTTCATGCCCCAGGAAACCGCGCTGTTCGCGGGGACCATCAAGGAGAATATCTCCCGGTTCCGATCAAGGATCGAGCCGTCAGCGCGCGATATCGACGAGCTAGCCATCACGGCCGCCAAGATGGCCGGCGCGCATGAGATGATCCAGTTGCTTCCCGATGGCTATGACCACCAGCTGCAGGCCGGAGGCCGGGGTTTGTCGGCCGGCCAGGCGCAGCGGATTGCCCTCGCCCGCGCACTGTTCGAATCCCCGCGCTACGTGATCCTCGACGAACCGAATGCAAGCCTGGACGCCGAGGGCGACGCGCAACTTACGGAAACGCTGGTGCAGCTGAAATCGGCTGGCGTCACGATCCTGGTCGTCGCGCATCGACTGAGCCTGTTGCCGGTCGTCGATAAGATATTGGCGATCAGGGATGGGCGATTGGCGATGTACGGCGCCCGGGATGAAGTCATGCGGGTGATTGCGCCCCAACAACGCGTTTCGGCGCAGGGATAAGACGATATGAACGGCAAACTCGCGCTAGTGTCGGCAACCCCGGCCCCATATGCCGCCTCGACGTCAGAACTCACGCAAGCGCTGACCGCGCGGGCCAATCCGAACCGCGACATTCGCGTGGGCCTCATCATCGCGGCGATATTCTTCGTGGGCCTGCTCGGGTGGGCAGCTGTCGCACGGCTTGATGCCGCCGCCATTGCGCCGGGCAAGCTGGTCGTTTCGGGACAGCGTCAGACAGTTCAGCATCGCGACGGCGGTGTGGTGGCCGAGGTCCTGGTCAAGGAAGGCCAGCATGTCCGCCAGGGCGACGTGCTGGTGCGTCTGGCGGCGGCCGATGTCGAAGCCCAGGAGCGGGCGCTGGCGGGACAGTCCATTTCCCTGCTCGCCCAGCGCGCGCGGTTACAGGCCGAACAGGCCGGCCACGCAGCCATCGTTCCGCCCCGGGAATTCGCCACGCTGCAGGGACCCTATCGCTTGGACGCGGACCGAGCGCTCCAGCTTCAGCTCAATCAGATGCGTACGCGGATGGCGGTGCTGTCCGCGCAGCGCGGCGTGTTGGACCAGCGCACGTCGCAAGCCTCCAGTTCCGGCCAGGGATACAGCCGCCAGCTCGCGTCCGTCGAGGAACAGCTCCGCCTGATCGAGGACGAGCTGGCAAGCCTCAAGACGGTGGCGGAAAAGGGCTTCGTTTCCCGCAACCGCATCCGGGCGCTGGAACGAACCAAGGCAGACCTGGAAGGTCAGCGCGGACAATATGCCGCGACCGTGGCCCAGTCCGGCAGCCAGGCTGGCGAAAGCCGGTTGCAGATACTGGAGGCCCGGAACAACTATTATGAGCGCATCGCCACGGAACTGCGCGAAGTGGAAACCAGCCTGGCGGACATCCTGCCCCGATGGGATGCGGCGCGCGACCAGCTTGCCAGGACCCAGATCCGTGCGCCGGCGACCGGCGCGGTTGTGGGCCTCACCATCTTCACGCGGGGCGGCGTCATCGCCGCAGGCCAGAAGCTGATGGACATCGTGCCTGACCGGGCCGAGCTGAAGGTCGAGGGGCGGATTTCGCCGACCAATGCCGACGACGTGCGCCCGGGACAGCGCGCCTTCGTGCGGTTCGATACGCTTCACGAAAAGTCGCTTCCCGCTCTGGAGGGCGTGGTTACCCGCTTCTCGGCCGATGCGATGACTGACGAGCGAACCGGCGAGACATATTATACGGCGGAAATCTCGATACCCGCCGAGGAACTGCGGCAGGTGGAGGAGCTGCGCGGTGCGCATACGCTTCGGGCCGGCATCCCGGTCGGAATCCAGATTCCGACACGGAAGCGGACGGCGCTGGAATATGTACTGGAGCCGCTGACCGGCGCCATGCGCCGGTCATTGCACGAACAATAGGCGTAAGGACAACGATTCCGAGGCTGCCGGTCGCCGAGACCCGGCAGTCTGTCGAACCGCATTTGCCTGCCTGGCGTCAGGACACGACTGTCCGCTCGCCCGGGGTAATTAGGGAGCGACCATGCGCCTGCCTTTGCTCGCCTTCGTTTGCGGCTCGTCGCTTGCCGCGGCTCAGCCGGCCGTTCCTCCTCCTGCTTCCGAAACGCTTGAGCAGCTTGTCGTCGATGCGCGCGCGGCGCGGGTAAAAGGCGATATTCCCAACTGGATCCGGCTTGGGACCAAAGTACTCGAACTGACGCCTGACCATCCGGATATCCTGATCAGCATTGCGCGAGCCCATGCGGCTGCCGGCAACAAGGATCAGTCTCTGGCGAAGCTGGGCGACGCGGTACGCCGTGGGGCGGCGTTCGACCCCGGTCGCTTCCCGGAATTCAAGTCGCTCGAAGGAGACGGCCGATTTGATGCGCTCGCGGCGAACGCCAAGCAGAACCTCGCCCCTGTCGGGAAGGCTACCCGGTTCGCGAAGCTGCCGGAAGGCGAGTCCGAAGGGATCGCCTATGACCAGGTTTCCAGGCGCCTATTTGCCGGTACAGGGAATGGCGAGCTGCTTGCCATCGACGAACAGGGCAAGGTTTCCACCTTTGCGTCGGGCGGCGGGCTTCGGCAGATTTTGGGCATCAAGGTAGATGCCGCCCGGCGGCTGGTCTGGCTGGTCAGCGGGCGTTACCCGGAGCCTGACGCTCCCGCGGACAGTGGCACCGGCGGAATCCGGGCCTACGACCTCGATAGCGGCGCGATCGTGAAAACCGTTGAAGTCGACGAGCGGCCAATCCTGCACGGCTTCAACGATCTGGCCTTAGCCAAGGACGGCACCGTCTATGTCACGGATACCAATCGGAATTCCGTCTACAAGCTGGCGCCCGGCGGCAAGATCTTGGAATTATTGCTCCAGGACGGGCGAATGACCTTCCCCAACGGGATTGTGCTGACGTCGGACCAGCGCACGCTCTTCGTCACGCATGTCGAAGGGATCAGTGCCGTGGACGTGAGGACCGGAGCCAGGAGGCTGCTCAGCGTGCCGGCCGACGCGTCGGTGAACAGCATCGACGGCCTGCTTCTGCACGATGGCCAGCTCTACGCCGTGCAAAACTCTCCCTATCTGGATCGAATCGTGGGCATTGCGCTTTCGCCCGACGGTCGTTCGATCGAGCGGGTGCGGACGCTAAGCTCGCATACGCCGGCGGGCCTCAGCCATACGACCGCAGCCATCGCGGGCGATCATCTCTACATGGTTGGCGGGACGCCGCAGCCCGACGTCTATGGCGGAACGAACCCCGCCAAGTCGGACAGCGGGATCTGGCGGATAGCTCTTTAGGAGAAAGGTGTCTCGATGGGAGCGTCGATTGGCTCCCAACCCTTTATCCTTCGCGTACCGCTCCACAGCTCCATTGCGCTCTTGGTGCGATAATCTTCTGCTTGGCGGACTGCATCCAAATCATCGTCGGCATTGAAGTCTTGTGATCCGGTGATGTGACCGGAACCGGCGTCGACGTAGAAGATGCGAAACCCAGGCATAGGGCATTCCCCCGCACCCTTATACCTTGCTTTTACTTAGGATTATATAACCTAGAGTAAACCAGAATTCTGTCGCAATTCACGAATTCGGGAAAAGCCTAGCCAAGTCTCAGGGGTGCTCCCCATTCGTTGCGGCGAGACATGTTCCATAGTTGGAACTGCGTCGGAGTCGTGCCCCCGTGCTCCGGCTGCCCCGGCCGGCGTCCTTGATGCGGGAGGGGTTCGAGGGCGCCGGCATCGGAGACGCCATACCGCTCACGCAGGTTGCGCATTGTGGATGAGAGAGTAGCCAGGCTTCGACAGCAAGCGGACCATTGCCGCGAGCTTGCTCTTGGCCTCAACGACGAGCGAACCATCTCCACGCTGCTCGCAATGGCGCAGGAGTATGACGAGAAGGCCGAAGAAGTTGAGAACTACCGGCCGAAACCGCGACGTCTGCGGCAGCCGGGCCCATAGGCCCGGCTGAGCTTAGGCGGCTTCCATCTTCCGGGATTCGCGCTTGCGCTCGTGCGGGTCGAGGAAGCGCTTGCGGATGCGGATTGCCTTGGGCGTCACTTCGACCAGCTCGTCGTCCTGGATGTAGGCGATCGCCTGCTCCAGGGTCATGCGCTTCGGCGGCGTGAGGCGGATGCCTTCGTCCTTGCCCGATGCGCGGAAGTTGGTCAGCTGCTTCGACTTCAGCGGATTGACCTCAAGGTCCTGCGGCTTGGCATTCTCGCCGATGACCATGCCTTCGTAGAGCATTTCGCCAGGCGAGATGAACAGTATGCCGCGCTCTTCCAGCATGTTGAGCGAGTAAGCGACTGCCGCGCCCTGCTCCATCGAGATCAGAACGCCATTCTGGCGGCCGGTGATCGGTCCCTTGTAGGGGCCGTATTTGTCGAACAGCCGGTTCATGATGCCGGTACCGCGCGTGTCGGAAAGGAATTCGCCATGATAGCCGATCAGGCCGCGGGACGGCGCCGAGAACATCAGGCGGGTCTTGCCGCCACCTGAAGGGCGCATGTCGGTCATCTCGGCCTTGCGAAGCGCCATCTTGTCGATGACCGTGCCGGAGAATTCGTCGTCGACGTCGACCACGACCGTCTCATACGGCTCCTCGCGGCCCGACGGACCTTCGCGGAACAGCACGCGCGGACGGCTGATCGATAGCTCGAAGCCTTCGCGGCGCAGCGTTTCGATAAGAACGCCAAGCTGAAGCTCGCCGCGACCGGCGACCTCGAATGCTTCGCCGCCCGGCGTCTCGCTGACGCGGATGGCGACATTGCCTTCGGCCTCGCGGTCCAGGCGGTCGCGAATGACGCGGCTCTGCACCTTGTCACCGTCCTTGCCGGCAAACGGGCTGTCGTTGACCGCGAAGGTCATGCTGAGCGTCGGCGGATCGATTTCGCGTGCGTGCAGCGGCTCGGTGATCTGCGGTGTGCCGATGGTGTTCGACACGGTTGCCTTCATGAGGCCCGCGATGGCGACGATGTCGCCCGCCTTGGCGGTCTCGACCGGAACGCGCTCCAGTCCCTGGAATGCGAACAGCTTGGTGACGCGGCCGTCCTCGACGGTCTTGCCGTTGACGTCGACCGCGCGAATCGGGTCGTTGACGTTGAGCGTGCCGCTCTCGATCCGGCCGGTGAGGATGCGGCCCAAGAAGTTGTCGCGATCGAGGAGCGTCGCAAGCATCTTGAACTCGCCTTGCGGGTCAAGCTGCGGCGCCGGGACATGCTCAACGATCTTTTCGAACAGCGGAGTGAGGTCGCCTTCGCGGACATCGTCGGTGAGACCGGCATAGCCTGCACGGCCCGAAGCGTAGAGCGTTGGGAAGTCCAGCTGCTCGTCATTGGCTTCGAGGTTCAGGAACAGTTCGAACACTTCGTCCAGCACCTCGGCCGGGCGCGCGTCGGGACGGTCGATCTTGTTGACGACGACGATCGGCTTCAGGCCGAGGCTCAGCGCCTTGCCGGTGACGAACTTGGTCTGCGGCATCGGGCCTTCGGCGCTGTCGACCAGCAGGATGACGCCATCGACCATGGAGAGGATGCGCTCCACCTCGGCGCCGAAGTCGGCGTGGCCCGGCGTGTCGACGATGTTGATGTGCGTCGTCTCGCCGGCCGAGTTGGCCCACTCGATCGAGGTGCACTTGGCGAGGATGGTGATGCCCCGCTCCTTCTCCAGCTCGTTCGAATCCATGGCGCGTTCCTCGACGCGCTGGTTTTCGCGGAAAGTGCCCGATTGGCGGAAAAGCTGGTCGACGAGCGTGGTCTTGCCATGGTCGACGTGGGCGATGATCGCCACGTTGCGCAGGTTCATTATCGATGTCCGTTGGATAGAGTTGGCGGGCCCTTAGCCGAAATGCTGCACTGCGGCAACGGCTAACGGGGAAGCCGCTCCAATATTTCGATGCCGCGCTCGAGCGCGCGCTGTTCGCTATGCGCGAGCTTCGAGATGCGGCCTTCCAGGGAGCCGTCGGCGACGGGAGGTTGCGTCAGCCGGGAGCGACCTTCCTCAGTAAGCCTGAGCTGCAGCCGGCGGCGATTGCCGGGGTCGGGTTGGCGATCGACCAGACCGGCGCGGACCAATGCGTCCACGGCGCGGCTGACGGCTGGAGCGCCACGTTTCACCCGGGCCGCGACCTGGTTGAGCGTTCCGCCGGACGTCGCGTCGACCGCGGCGAGCAGGTCGCGCTGCTGACCCATGGCTTTGGCCGCGGCGGTATCCCCGCCCAATTGTTCGATGAGCCTGGCGAAGCGTGACGCCAACGCGCCCGGTGACGAATTTCCCCACATGTCTTCACGGTATCAAAGATTTCGCGTTTGGCAAATTTGCCTGTACGCAAGTTTCATGTCGAAACCCGCTCGCCTGCCGCGTACCGTCTGGGTTCTTGGGATCGTCAGCCTGCTGATGGACCTGTCGAGCGAGATTTATCACGCGCTGCTGCCGGCCTTTCTGACGGTCACGCTTGGCCTCCCCGCGGTAGCGATGGGAGCGATCGACGGTGTCGCCGAGGGAACCGCCAACATCGCCAAGCTGGTGTCGGGACGCCTCAGCGACCGGCAGCAGAAGCGCAAACCCTGGATCCTCCTTGGCTATGGAATGGCGGCGCTTTCGAAGCCGCTGTTCCCGCTCGCGCAAGGGGCGCTGCCGGTGATGGGAGCGCGCTTCGTCGACCGGATCGGTAAGGGCATTCGCGGCGCTCCTCGCGACGCGATGATCGCCGACGAGACCACGCCGGACCAGCGGGGCGCGGCCTATGGCTTGAGGCAGGCGCTGGACACGGTCGGCGGGACGCTTGCCCCGCTCGCGGCGATCGGTCTGATGATATGGTTTGCCGACGATATCCGCATCGTGTTCTGGATCGCGGCGATCCCGGCGTTCCTTTCATTCCTGTTCGCCTGGACCATGCTTCGCGAGCCCGAGCGGCATGTGATGGACGGCAAGCAGGTGAAATGGGGCGGTTGGCGGTCGCTGGATATCAAGGTCCGGAGGCTCGTCGGCATCGGCTTCCTGTTCGGACTGGCCCGCTTTTCGGAAAGCTTCCTGATCCTGAAAGCGCTGGATGCCGGCCTTGCCCCAGCCTGGTCGCCGCTGGCCCTGGCGGCATTCAGCCTGTCCTTCATGATCCTCGCCTATCCGGCGGGTTCGCTCAGCGATCGGATGGAGCCCAAGTCAGTCCTGTTGGGCGGTATTGCAGTGTTGATCGCTGCCAACATCTGGCTTGCCCAGGCGGCGGCGATTTGGGCCGTGTTCGCCGGCATCGCGCTGTGGGGTGCCCACATGGCGCTGACCCAGGGAATATTCGCCCGGATGATCGCCGATGCCGCCCCCGAAGGCCAGCGAGCGACCAGCTTCGGCGCCTTCTTCTTCGCCAGCGGCGTCGCCACCCTGCTTGCCAGCCTTGGCGCAGGCTATTTGTGGGACCGTGGCGGTCCGGCCGAGACTTTCACGGTCGCGGCTGGAGTTGCGGCGCTAGCGGGAGCGATGCTGTGGCTGCTCCCTTCGGAGTCTAACTCTCGCGGGTCTGCCTGAACGGCCACATTCTGCCAGCGACGGCACCACGGTCGACGAACTGGTTGAAGAGCGCCGCAGACACATGCAGCGCGAGCAGCGCCAACGTGACCCACACCAGCACTTCGTGGACGTCGCCGAAGTCATTCTCCGTCGGTATGCCGGGGATGGCGGGAACATTGAGGCCCAGTTGCAGTGGTACCCAGCCGTCCTCGGCCCGGCCGGAGACTGCCGCCAGCCCAGTCAGGGGCAAGGCGAGCAGCAGGATGTAGAACAGGCGATGGTTCCACACGGCGAAGAAGCGGCGCCATTTCGGATAGTCCGAAGGGTAAGGAGGGGGCGGGTTGATCAGCCGGATCGCAAGGCGGGTCAGCGCCAGCAGGAGGATGAGCACGCCCCACGTCTTGTGCCAGCCGAACACGAATGCCCGTTCCTCGGACCCTCGCGGCAAGTCGTGGAAGATGAAGCCGATATAGACCTGCATGATCAGCAGAAGCGCGGTGATCCAGTGGATCCACATCACGATCTTGCGATAGCGGATCGCCAGCGGACCGCTGCTTTCCTGGACCATATAATCGCTCATCGGCTACCCTTCTTCGCAGTTGCTGACACCTCTTAACGCGTGAACTTCTCGCCTTTATCCGCCTTTTCGAGCAGCAGCTTCGAAAAACTAAAGTCGCTGCCCATGCGCTCTTCCTGACGCTTCAGGCCCTCGACGATCTTGCCAAGCCCCTCGGTGTCCGCCCAGCACATCGGGCCGCCGCGATAGACCGGCCAGCCATAGCCATAGACCCACACCACATCGATGTCGGAAGCGCGCTGGGCCATTCCCTCCTCGAGGATCTTCGCGCCCTCATTGACCATCGTGTAGAGCGTCCGCTCGACAATCTCCTCATCATCGATCTGGCGCGCGGTGATGCCTGCCTTCGACCGGAAATCCTCAATGATCTCCTGCACGCGGGGCGATGGCGACGGCCGACGCTTATCGTCATAATCGTAGAAGCCAGCCTGCTTCTTCTGGCCCCAGCGGCCCTCGGCAGCCAGCGCGTCGCGGATATTCTCGATCCGGTTGGGATCGCGGTGCCAGCCGATATCGACGCCGGCGAGGTCTGCCATCTGGAACGGTCCCATCGGCATTCCGAATTCGACATGGACCCGGTCGACCTGTTCCGGTGTCGCGCCTTCGAGGAGCAGCTTGGTCGCCTCCACCTGGCGCGGCATCAGCATGCGGTTGCCGATGAAGCCGTGGCAGACGCCAGCGACCACCGCGACCTTCTTGATCCGCTTGGATAGCTGCATCGCCGTGACGAGCACGTCCGGTGCGGTCTTGGCGCCGCGAACGATCTCCAGCAGCTTCATGACGTTGGCCGGCGAGAAGAAATGCAGGCCAACCACATCCTGCGGCCGCGAGGTCGAGGCCGCGATCTCGTCGACATTCAAATAGCTGGTGTTGGAGGCGAGGATCGCGCCCTGCTTGGCGATCTTGTCGAGCCGGCCGAACACTTCCTTCTTGATGTCCATCTGCTCGAACACCGCCTCGATGATGAGGTCGCATTCGGCGAGCTTGTCGAAATCCAAGGTCGGGTTGAGCAGGCCCATCGCCTGTTCGACCTGCTCCGCAGTCATGCGCCCCTTGGCGGCGGTCGCCTCATAATTCTTGCGCATGATGCCCGTGCCGCGATCGAGCGCGTCTTGTGCCATTTCGACGATCGTCACCGGAATCCCGGCCGAAAGGAAGTTCATCGAAATGCCGCCGCCCATCGTCCCGGCCCCAATGACGCCGACGCGCTTCACGACGCGCGGCTGGGTGTCTTCGGGAATATTCTCGATCTTGGCCGCCTTGCGTTCGGCAAAGAAGAAATATTGCTGCGCTTTCGACTGGGTGCCGGCCATCAGCCCCATGAACAGGTTGCGCTCGTCAATGACGCCTTCGGCATAGGGCTTGGCGACCGCCGCTTCGACCGCCTTGATGTTCGCTTCCGGCGCTTCGAAGCCGCGGAACTTCTTGGCGTTGGCCTTGCGGAATTCGTCGAAGATGGCGGGATTGTCGCGTGCCGCCTGAAGCTTGTCGTCGCGCTCACTGGACTTCGGGAGCGGGCGGATATCGCGCACTTCCTCGGCCAGCGCGACGGCATGCTGGACCAGCTCGCCCTCGACGATGCGGTCGACCAGTCCGGCGTCATAGGCGTCCTTGGCCGACACCATCGCACCCGAGGTGCACATTTCCAGCGCCTTCTGGACGCCAGCAACGCGCGGCAGCCGCTGGGTCCCGCCCGCACCCGGAAGCAGCCCGAGCTTGACCTCCGGAACGCCAAGCTTCGCGTCCTTGACGGCGATGCGATAGTGGCAGCCAAGCGCGACCTCGAGACCGCCGCCAAGCGCGGTTCCGTGAATCGCGGCCACGACCGGTTTGGAGCAATTCTCGATCGCGTCGACCACGGTCGGCAGCCAGGGCATGACCGGGGGCTTTCCGAATTCGGTGATGTCGGCGCCGGCGAAAAAGGTCTGACCTTCGCAGCGGATGACGACCGCCTTGATCGCCTCATCGCCCTCAGCCTCTTCGATCGCCGCGACCAGGCCCTGCCGAACGGCGGCGCCCAATGCGTTCACCGGCGGATTGTTCGACGTGACGATCAGCACGTCGCCATGGCGGCTGGTCGAAATCGGGCTGGTGGCGGGCTTGTCTAGAATGTCGGTCATACGAGTGCTCCAGGGTTCAAACTAAACCCGTTCGTCCTGAGGAGCGGCTGAGCTTGCCGAAGCCGCATCTCGAAGGATGGTCCTTCGAGACGGCACTTCGATGCGCTCCGCTTACTCAGTGCCTCCTCAGGATGAACGGTAAAGGGGCGGACTGTCATGTCGTCGTCCGCCCATAGCTTTGGTGGTTGAACGGGTGCGACGCGCTGAGGCCGCCATCGACGACGATCGCCTGCGCGTTGACGTAGCTGGACTCGTCCGAGGCGAGGAACAGCGCCACATTGGCGATCTCGATCGGGGCACCGCCGCGTTTCAGCGGGTTTAGCTTGCCGATCAGGTCCTGCTGCCCCTTGGCCCGGGCGCGGTCGTAGATGAATTCGGTCATCCCGGTTTCTATGAGGCCGGGGCAGATGGCATTGACCCGGATATTGGCGCCGACGAGTTGCGTCGCGGCGACTTTGACCAGGTTGATGACGCCTGCTTTCGACGCCGAATAGGCGGGCCCGCCCGCGCCCGATCGAAGGCCGGCAACCGAGGCGGTCGCAATGATTGAGCCCTTGCCGCGTTCCTTCATGGCCGGCGCGGCATATTTCACCGCCAGGAAAGGTCCGATGAGGTTGACCCGCAGGATCTCTGCCCAGTCATCGGCATCCTGTTCGAAGATGCTTGAGAAGCCGCCGGAGATGCCGGCATTGGCGAAGAAGACATCGAGCCCGCCATGGTCGCGGACGGTATGGGCGACGAGCGCCGCAACCTGTTCCTCGTCCCCGGCATCGCACTCGAAATCGGCGCCATGGAGGTCGGCGCCGACGACGGTCGCTCCTTCACGGCGGAATAGCTCGACTGTTGCCTTGCCGATGCCGGAACCGGCACCGGTGACGATGGCGATTTTGCCGGCGAGGCGAGCCATTACATGTTCTCCGTCATTGCGAGCGAAGCGAAGCAATCCAGACTGGATCGCCGCGTCGCTACGCTCCTCGCGATGACGAAGTGGTTAGTCACAACCCCACTCCGATCGTCGAGCCGCCGTCGACGATCATCGTCTGGCCGGTCATGAAGGTCGACGCTGGCGAGGCGAGATAGACGGCTGCACCCGCGATCTCATGGGGTTCGCCGATGCGGCGGAGCGGCGTGGTGCGGGTGACCGCCTTCAGCGTGTCCGGATTTTCCCACAGCGCCCGGGCGAAATCGGTTTTCACCAGGCCGGGTGCGATGCAATTGACGCGAACGCCGCTGGGCCCGAACTCGGCCGCCAGGTTGCGCGCCAACTGGAAGTCCGCCGCCTTGGAGATGTTGTAGGCGCCGATCATGGTCGAGCTGGTGAGGCCGCCGATCGACGATACAATGATGATCGAGCCTTCGCGGCGCTCCACCATTTCCGGGGCGACCATCGAGATCAGCCAGTGGTTGGCGATGACATTATTGTCGAGGATCTTGCGGAACTGTTCGTCGCTGATCCCCGCCATCGGTCCGTAATAAGGATTGGACGCGGCGTTGCAGACCAGCACGTCGATCCTGCCGAACGCGCTCTTCGCCTGATCGACCAGATTCTGCAGATCTTCCTTGCTGGAAATGTTGGCAGCGACCGCGATGGCCGTTCCGTCGCCATGCTGCGCGTTGATCGCGTGGGCGACTTCGTCGCAGGCATCCTGCTTGCGGCTGGAGATGACGACCTTCGCGCCATGTTCGGCCATTGCCGCGGCGATGGCGAGGCCGATGCCGCGCGACGATCCCGTGACGATCGCGACCTTGCCGTTGAGGTCGAACAGGCGTGGGATGGTCATGAGGGGCACCCCCTGTTCGTCATGCCAGCGCAGGCTGGCATCCATGTCCTTTTGCCGAAGCGCATCCGGAAATCCATTTGGACATGGGCCCCAGCCTTCGCTGGGGCGACGAGAGAAATGCTCATCCCAATGCCTCCGCATGCTTGGCATATTCGTTGAGGGCGATGGAACGGTTGTGGACCTCGTCCGGCCCGTCGGCCAGCCGCAGCGTGCGGATCCCGGCCCAGCTGCCGGCAAGCTGCGTATCCTGGCTGACCCCTGCCCCGCCATGGGCCTGGATCGCGTCGTCGATGACCTGGAGCGCCATTCGCGGCGCCTTCACCTTGATCATCGCAATCTCGGCCTTGGCGGCCTTGTTGCCGACCTTGTCCATCATGTCCGCCGCCTTGAGGCAGAGGAGACGCGTGCAGTCGATCTCGATCCGCGCTTCGGCGACGCGCTGTTCCCAGACACTATGATCCGAAAGGCGCTTGCCGAAGGCGGTGCGCGACTGGAGCCGCTTGCACATCAGGTCGAGCGCCTCCTCGGCCGCGCCGATCGTCCGCATGCAGTGGTGGATGCGCCCCGGTCCCAAACGGCCCTGCGCGATCTCGAAGCCCCTGCCCTCGCCAAGCAGCAGGTTGGACGCCGGAACGCGGACGTCCTTCAGCTCGATTTCCATGTGACCGTGGGGCGCGTCGTCATAGCCATAGACCGAGAGGAAGCGTTCGATGTTGATGCCCGGCGCGTCCATGGGGACCAGGATCATCGACTGCTGCTGGTGCTTGCGCGCTTCGAAGTCGGTCTTGCCCATGAGGATGGCGACCTTGCAGCGCGGATCGCCGGCGCCTGAGGACCACCATTTGCGGCCGTTGATGACATATTCGTCGCCGTCGCGGTCGATCCGGCATTCGATGTTGGTCGCGTCGGACGAGGCAACGCCCGGCTCCGTCATCAGGAAGGCCGAGCGGATCTCTCCACGCATCAGGGGCGCCAGCCATTCGTCTTTCTGCTCGCGCGTTCCGTAGCGGTGCAGGACTTCCATGTTGCCGGTATCGGGCGCGGAGCAGTTGAAAACCTCCGCCGACCAGAGGATCCGGCCCATTTCCTCGGCGCACAGCGCATATTCTAGGTTGGTGAGCTGTTCGCCTTCGAAGGCGAATGTCTCGTCGACATGCTGGAGCGCGCCGCCGGGCGGCATGAACAGGTTCCACAGGCCCGCCTCGCGCGCCTTGGGTTTCAGGCTTTCGATCAGCTGCAGCGGCTGCCAGCGGTCGCCGCTGTCGATCTCTTTCTTGTAATCCGCGACTCGCGGCCGAACGTGGCTGTCGACGAACTGGCGGACACGGTCGCGGAAAAAAGCCTGACGTTCCGTAAGGTCAAAATCCACCGCCGCTTCTCCCGCCTGCGTGATCGTCCAGTCTCGTTCCAAAACCGGCTAGGACGGTGGGAAAGGAAGGGCAAGAGCGACCGTGCCGGAACGGTGCGGCGGACGGATTGTTGGGCCCGCCATGACCCGCAATTTGATCATCCCCGCAATCCTTTTGGCCGCAACGGCCTGTCAGGTTGAACAGACCCCGCAGAATGAGTCGTCAAACACAGTCGATGCTTCGACTGAGGCGCCCCAGGCACCTGCGACGGAGCAACCGCAAGCAAATGAGGCATCTTCCTCAGCGGCGACGCCTCCGGAGCCGCACCTTGACCCGGACGCACCGCCGCCCCCTGCGGAGACAAGCGCGCTGGGGGCCGCACGCCGATTGCTGGAATATTGCGATGCGGTCGCCACGAAGCGTTATTCCGACGCCTATGCGCTGTGGTCCGACAATGGCCGGGCGACCGGCATGACGCTGGCCGAGTTCAGCGACAGCTTCGCCAAATTTGCCGCATATGACTGCCACATCGGCGAGCCGGGCGACACCGAAGGCGCGGCCGGATCGATCTACGTCACCGTGCCGCTGCGGGTTACCGGCGCACTGACGCGCGGCGGAGGTTTCGTCCTGGAAGGACCGGTCACGATGCGGCGGGTCAATGACGTCCCGGGATCGACCGCCGAGCAGCGGCGCTGGCACATAACGGCGAGCGGGTTGAAGCCCCGACCCTAGGGAAAAGGGCGCTTTTCAACCGCGCATTGACGCCCCTGCCCCGCGCGCCAATCATGGGCGCCGATGGAGCAGACTCGATGAGCGAACTCGACCAATTCCGCACCGACACGCGCGCCTGGCTGGAGGCGAATTGCCCGCCTGAAATGCGGGCGCCAATGCGCGGCGAGAAGGACCTGTGCTGGGGCGGCCGGAACTTTGCGTTCCAAAGCGACGCGCAGAAGCAATGGATGGACGTCATGGCGTCGCGCGGCTGGACGGTGCCCGACTGGCCCAAGGAATATGGCGGAGGCGGGCTGTCGCCGGCCGAAGCCAAGGTGCTGAAGGAAGAAATGCGGGCGCTCGGCTGCCGGCCGCCGCTGACCAGCTTCGGCATTTCGATGCTTGGGCCTGCGCTCCTCAAATATGGCAATGAGGAGCAGAAGAAGCGCTTCCTGACCGAGATCGCCCGCGGCGAGATCCGCTGGTGCCAGGGATACTCGGAGCCCGGGGCGGGCAGCGATCTCGCTGGTTTGCAGACCAAAGCCGAAGACGTTTCTGATCCAGTTGGTGGCGACCATTATCTCGTCAACGGCCAGAAGGTGTGGACCTCTTACGCCGACCAGGCCGACTGGATCTTCTGCCTGGTGCGTACCTCAAGCGAAACCAAGCATGGCGGGATCAGCTTCCTGCTGTTCGACATGGAAAGCCCTGGCGTTTCGACCAAGCCTATCCTTCTGATCAGCGGCAATTCGCCCTTCTGCGAAACCTTCTTCGACGATGTGAAGGTGCCCAAGGACCAGCTGGTCGGCGAACTGAACAAAGGCTGGGACGTCGCCAAATATCTGCTGGGCCATGAGCGCGAGATGATCAGCGGCATGGGCCTTGGTTCGGGTATCGGCACCGGCGCTTCGGGTGTGATGCTGGGGCCGGTCGTAAAGCCGGTAGATCCGCTGCTCCGCGCCGAAATCGCGGCGTTCGATGTCGATGCGCTGGCCTTCGCTGCGATGAGCGAGCGGTTCATCGACCAGCTGAAGGCGGGAGAGGCGCACCCTGCCATGCCCAGCATGATGAAATATGCCGGGACCGAGCTCAACAAGCAGCGCAACGAGCTGGTCATGGCCGCGGGCGGAAGCGATACGCTGGAATGGGAAAGCGAGCGGTCGAAGGGCGGCAAACCGGCCCGCGACTGGCTTCGTTCCAAGGCCAATTCGATCGAGGGCGGCACGAGCGAAATCCAGCTCGGCATCGTCGCCAAGCATATTTTGAGGTTGCCCGGAGCATGATGACCTTAACCGACGACCAGCGGCTCCTCCAGGACACGGTTCGCCCCTTCATGGCCGAGGAAGGCGCGATCAAGAAGCAGTTGCGGCACTGGCGCGATACCGGCTGCACGGACGGCTATGGCACCGACTTCTGGAAGCAGTTCGCCGAGCTTGGGCTAACCGGGATCCTCATTCCGGAGGCCCAAGGCGGGGCGGGACTGGGGTCGGTCGAGGCGGGCCTGGTGCTGGAAGAGATCGGGCGCAACCTGACGCCGTCGCCGTTCCTTTCGACGGCGGTAGCGGCGGTAAGGGCGCTGGAAGGCTCGGCCCAGGCGGAGCGCTGGTTCCCCGGCATCCTCGCCGGCGAAACGGTTGCCGCGCTGGCCGTCGACGAAGGCAAGCATCATGACCCCTCTAAGGTGGTGATGGACGCCAAGCGGCAGGGCAACGGATTTGTCCTGAATGGCGCCAAGCAGTTCGTCGTGCAGGGCAATAGCGCCAACGTGATCCTGGTCGCGGCCCGGACCGGCGGAAGCTCTGGCGAGACGGACGGGATTACGCTGTTTGCCGTCGAAAAGGGCGCGAACGGCCTGGATGTCGAGCGTGTCGCGCTGGCCGACAGCAGCAAGGCTGCTCGGCTGAAGTTCGACAATGTCGCGGTCGATGCCGATGCGGTTGTCGGCGAGGTGGATGGCGGCTGGGGTCCCCTTTCCCGAGCACTTAACGCCGGCCGGGCCGGCGCTGCGGCGGAACTGGTGGGGGTCGCGTCCGGCGCAAGCGAAATGACGTTCGACTATCTGCGGCAACGCAAGCAGTTCGGGAAACTGATCGGCGAATTCCAGGCGCTGCAGCATCGGGCGGCGCACCTTTACGGCGAGATCGAGATTGCCCGCGCTGCCGCGCTCAAGGCCGCCCAGCTGCTCGATACGGGAGATGCACAGGCCGAGCTGTTCGTGTCGGTCGCCAAGGCAAAGGCCGGCAGGGTTTCGGCGCTGGCGGTGCAGGAAGGCGTGCAGATGCATGGCGGCATCGGCATGACCGACGAGCATGACATCGGCCTCTACATGAAGCGCGAGGCGGTATTGGGCCAAATGTTCGGATCGCCGCATTTCCATGCGGCGCGGGTCGCGGAGCTTAGCGGCTACTAGGCCGGTCCAGCAGGAAGTTGATCCTGGCCGAGGCGATCGGCTTGTCGCGTTCCCCTTGCCAGGCGAAGGCTTCGACATTGGCCATACGCTTGCCGAGCCGTTCGATCACTGCGTCGGCAAATGTGTCGCGGGGCGTCCCGCCGCGCATATAATCGACCGTGACGGTGATCGGCTTCATCGTCACCGCCTCGTCGTCCAGCGCGCGGGTCAGGGCAGTGAAAGCCGCGAATTCGAGAAGCCCCGCAATTGCCCCCCCGTGGAGAAAGCCGGGGCGGCCGACAACATCGTCGTTGAAGGGCATGACGAACCGAAGGGACCCGTCCCGATCTTCGGTCCGGAGCTGCAGTAGCTGGGCATAGGGAGGAAGCGTCTTCACGACGCCCCCGTTAGCGTGGCGCGGACGCCTGGTCACTGCTTGGTTTTATAGCCGCACAATATTCCAAGTACGAACGAGACAAACAGGCCGAGCTGGATTTTGCCACTGGGATCGTACCAGTGGAAATATTCGCCGCCCCAACCGAACAGCCAGACGAACATCATGGCAGCAATCGCTACGATCATGCTCTCACTCCTTACAACGCCGGAACGGGAGCCTCCGGCGTGTCATCTTAAGCCACAGGAAGGTAAATATCGGGTAAAGCTTGCCGATTGAGGCCCTCCGAGGCATAGGGCCGCCATCTCCAGCCCAGGAAGGCCAGACCGATGAAAGCGCGTGTGTTCGTCACCCTGAAACCCGGCGTTCTCGATCCGCAGGGGAAGGCGATTCACCATGCCCTGGAAGGGCTTGGCTTCGGCGGCGTGCAGGAAGTGCGCGCGGGCAAGCTGATCGAGCTGGAGCTCGCCGACGGCACCAGCGACGACGAAATCGCGGATATGTGCCGCAAGTTGCTGGCCAATACGGTCATCGAGAATTTCAAGATCGAGCGGATGGCCACGGCATGAAGAGTGCGGTCCTCGTCTTCCCCGGCTCCAACTGCGACCGCGACCTTGCGGTAGCGATCGAGCAGGTAACCGGCCGCGCCCCCGCGATGGTCTGGCACCGAGAAGCCGAGCTTCCCGACGGAACGGACTTCATCGCGATCCCCGGCGGCTTTTCCTACGGCGACTACCTTCGTTCAGGCGCCATGGCAGCGCGCTCGCCGATCATGCGCGCCGTGTCCGAGGCCGCTGGCCGCGGCGTTCCGGTGCTGGGCATCTGCAACGGCTTCCAGGTCCTGACGGAGGCCGGGCTCCTGCCGGGCGCGCTGATGCGCAATGCGGGACTGCATTTCGTCTGCCGGCCGGTCGGCCTGAAGGTCGAGAACAGCCAATCCATCTTCACCAGCGCCTATCGCGCCGGCGAGGAGATCAGCATTCCGGTCGCCCACCACGACGGCAATTACCAGGCGGACGCGGAGACCCTCGACCGGCTTGAAAGCGAAGGGCGCGTTGCCTTCCGCTACACCGGCGAAGTCAATGGCTCGGCACGCAGCATCGCCGGCATCATCAATGCGCAAGGCAATGTGCTCGGCATGATGCCGCACCCCGAGCGCGCGCTGGAGACTGCCCACGGCAACACCGACGGTAGACGCTTGTTCGAAGGACTGCTTGAAGCGGTCGCCTAGTTGGCCTTGCGGCGCTGCGCGCCGATGCATAAGCCCCCATTATCGCGCGCCCGTAGCTCAGCTGGATAGAGCACGTGCCTTCTAAGCATGAGGTCGCAGGTTCGAATCCTGCCGGGCGCGCCATTCTCGTGCAAAGCTGGGCACTCCCTTGCGAGTGCCGGTAGCAGTCGCCACGACGGCGCGCTCTAGGGCTTTGCGCGAGCCACGGATGTGAATCTGCTCGTTCTCGACAAAGACCTGGTCGATCAAAAGCCGGACGTAGGCCTGACGCAGCGCGGGGTTATCACCTCGGAGCCCGTCGCGGAGCATTTTGCCGAATCTGCCGACGATCTCTGGCGTCATCGCCCGCTGGCTGGGTTTCAACTGCCGTTCCAACGCTTCAATATCCGCAGTAAGCGACGCGATGCGCCCTCGATGTAGGGTAAGCCGCTCGGCGAAGTCCCGATCGGTTGGTGATGCAAGCCCCTGCTCGACCAGCTGATAGAGACGGTTGAGGGCTCCGGTGCTATTGGCTTCTCGGTGCGAAGGGCGGCAAGCTCTTCGCGGCGCCTGCTCTCCGACACATCGCTCTGCTCCAGAAAAGCCTCCAGCAGCTTTGGGAGGCGGCCTGGGTGGATAATACGCTGCTCCAGCGCGTCCATTACAATGCTGTCCAGCTTCTCCATCCTGATCGATTTGCCTGGACAGGCGGTTTCGCCGCGAGTGGCACGGCGAGAGCAGGCGTAGTACCGATATCGACCGGATTTTCCGGTGCGGATGGCATTTCAGCAGATGGTTTGTTGCGGAGATGGGGCGAGGTCATAACGCCGCGGCGGTTGCGGCGCAGGTTCCACGCTACATCGAAGGCGTAGTTCAGGATGCCTACGCGGATCGCGCGTTCTTGAAGGCGGAAGCTTTCCGGCTGCTGGACAGGTCTATCAGGGACCTGCAGATCGGGGAGGACGTGAGGCAGTGGCTGTGGGGTTTCGTCGAATATGCCAGCTAGGGTGAAATGGACCAGCTCTTGGGCTCGGTGAAAATGCATCATGGCGGTAAATGCAGGCGGGTGAGGCGCGGGCACCAGCGCCCCGCGAAGGCTCTAGGTGCGTCAAAACGTGTCAATCGTCCTCCCCTCTCGCCGCAGAGGGAAAGCTGATGAGTCAAAACCGATAGAAAAAGCATGCGGGCGAGGCGCGGGGCCAAGCGCGGATTGCGCGGTCAGATCGCGGACGGTCCGCCAATGGCAGGTTACGACTCAGAGCGGACACCAGTGTTAGTTTGACGGCCCGCTTTGCGATCAGGCCTTGCGACCAAACTACCAAGATCCGTCCGTCTTCGCTTCACCGCTTCGCTCGGCGAGCCTTCGCGTTGTCGCCGGCGAGATCTGCTCGGGAAGTGCATTGAGAGCAAAAAAGCGCGCCTCCGCGACTTCAATTCTATCGGGCTGAGGCACCTCCATCAGGTTGCCCTCGAACATAAAAATGGTGTCCCGTTTGCCTTCCGCAGAGGTGAAATGTGTGGACACGGGTGCCAGCGCTTCCGCGACAACTCCCAGCTCTTCGCGGATTTCCCTGCGCGCTGCATCGATTGGATTCTCCCACGGGCGTACTCCGCCTCCCGGGAGGACAAAGAGGTCGCTCGACCCATAGCTGTTACGGATCAGCAGCACCTCGCCGCCGTCGTTGAACAGCATCACCTTCACGCCGCGCGTGCGCGGCCTGAATAGCTTCCAGAATGTTTTGTGTGCCCGGTAGGCAAGTTGGATAAGGCCGCCCATCGAGCGAATTTACGATCAAACAGCAGCGCGTTTCAAACTGGCGCCGCATTTCCGAGCATGACGCCGACACTCTCGTCAAAGTGCGAGGACATCCACTGACGTGCACCCTCGACGTCTCTGCTTCTGATTGCCTGGGCCAGTTTACGATGGCGGTCGACGCTGTCGCGGCGCTGGTCGGATGTCTGGCGCGTGCCCCAGGCTTGCGGGATGGCTACCTTCATCAGCGGGACGAAGCTGATCACGATCTGGTGAAACAGTTCGTTGCCGCTCGCTTCAGCAATGGCGAGGTGGAATTGGATATCCGTATCGGTCGTATGTTCGTCGGCCTCGTCTTCGGCCTCCAGCTTTTCGGCAAGCTCGACGATCCGGCTCGCCTGGGCCGCCGAAGCATTGGCCGCAGCAAGCATCGCCGTTCGGACCTCGATCGTCCGTCGGACGTCCCATACGTCGATGACCTTGATCTGCGCGGTCGAGATCGCGTGATCCAGTGATGTGGCGATCACCGATCCGTCGAGCGCCCCGACGCGGGGCTTGCGGCCGTTGGCGACGTCAATAAGTTTCAGCGCAGCCAGGGCCTGGAACGCTTCGCGCATTACGGCCCGGCTGACCCCCAGCCGCTCGGCGAAATATCCCTCCCCGGGCAGCGTGTCGCCGACCCGCATATTGGATTCGCGCATGTGCTGCGTGACGGCGTCGATCGCGGTCTGGACCAGCGACTTCGTAGCGGGAGATGCGGTCGCCATTACGCGGCCACCGCACAGGCGCGGAAATCGGTTGGCGATTGGCCGAACCGGCGTCCGAAAGCCCGCGTAAAACTGGCATTGTTGAGATAGCCGCTTCGGTATCCGATCAGGCTTACCGGCAGGTCGGTCGCAATCAGCTGCCTCCGCGCCTCTGCAAGCCGGCGCTCGACGAGTGCCTCACTGACCGTGCAGCGATAGATTTGACGAAAGCCGCGCGACAGCTTGCTCCGATTGAGCCCGCAACGCCTGGCGATCCTGTCGAGGGTCAGTTTCTCGGTCCACTGCTCATCGATGATCTGGCGAGCCGCGGCAATGCGATGAATGTCGAGTTGCGACAGGCTGGCGGGACCCGTGCTCGCCGTGAGACGGTCTTCGCGCTTGGCGCTCAGTATTTCGCATAGCAATTCGATGCTCTTAGCCAATCGATAAGGCGTTGCCGCCGCCTCCGGAAGACCGCACTCGCGGATAGCAAGCGCGATCGCTCGGAGCTCGGTCGGCAGGAAGAAAGTGTCGCCATCGCCAAGATCGAGCTCGCTTCCGAGCAGTCGATCACAGGCAGCCCGGTCGACGATAAGGACGACGCGCACGTCGTTGCAGCGCGTTTCCAGCGCGGCCCGTTTTGCACTGTGGTGAAAGCGGAAGCGAATAGGGTTGCCGAAGTCGATCTCGAACGCGACTGGCGATGGCGGCCACCGATGTTCGCCCAACACTCCCGTGCCGACCAGTGTCAGCATCTCCGGCGAAACGTCGATGGCCTCCATGCCCCACCCCTTGATAGATTGCTTGGGTAAGGCGGTCGTAAACCTATCTGACAGCTATGTCCAGACCTGTCTGACAGGTTGGCGTAACCGGCGCTCGCTTCATCGCAAGCGCAAACCCCAGAACAGAAATGACGCTGACGGCTGCCCCAACGATGGCCAAGGCCGTGCCGAGGAATTTTTCACCGCCCAGCGGCTCGCTGACCGCTGCAACCAGTGGCGGCGTGACGCCGAAGCCGATCAGCCCGGCAATGGCAATGAAGGCACCGATTGAAAGTCCGCGAAGCTCGTTCGGCAGGTAAACGGTAAGCGCGACGGACGTGACCAGCCCAGTTACGGTTCCTGCCAGCACCAGCAGCCCGAGCATGGCAAGATAGGTCATCGAGTCCGGCATCAGCGGATAGAGCGCCGCCGGAACCCCAACCAAGGCCGCAATGATGGCGCCGATCAGCAATCCGCCCTGGCGCCCGGTTTTCTGGCCCCAATCGGCGACAATTCCGCCGAGGATCGAACCGAATATGCCGGTGAACAGCATGACCCCGCCCAGCAGGCCGGCGAAATCTTCAGGCTTCAGTCCGTAGTTTCGCTCGAGCACCGGCGCGGCCCAGATGCCGCCGGCGGCATCTGCCATGACCACGGTTACCTGGCCAACGAACAAGGGGATGAGGAAGGCGCGGCGGCTCCAAAGCTCTGCCGCAACTACGCGCAATGGCGCCTCTGGCCCAGCCTCTACTTCATGCCGGGCCGGCTCGCGCACGAATAACAGGGGCAGGGTCAGCGCAGCGCTGATCACGCCAAGCATGATGTGGGCGCTGCGCCATGGCACCATTTCCCCGAACCATTGCGGCGCATTGGCGGCCGCAAACACGCCGATCAGCCAGCCAGCCAGCGCAAATCCGGCTGCCTGACCGAAGCTCTTGCCCAGGGTCGGGATCAGCATCGCCCTTCCGCGCTGCTCGGGGAGGCAGAGGTCCGCCGAAAGGGATAGCGCCGCGGTCAGGGCACCTGTCGTTCCGATGCCCGTCAACATCCGCGCTGCAAACAGCGTCCAGGAGTCCGTCGCGAATGCGGTCCAGAACGTGCCGATCGTCCAGATCAGGGAGAAGAGGACCATCAACCGCATGCGATTGGTCCGATCGACCAATATCCCGATCGGAATCGAGAAAAGGACCAGCGGCACTGCCGCGCTAACGCCCTGGATGATGCCAAGTGCGGTGTCGGACAGGCCGAGCTCCCGCTTGGCGGTTTCGGCAGCAATGCCGAAGCTGAGCATCATCGTGAAGCCGGAGCAGATCGCTATGGCGATGATCAGAAGTGGCACCATAGACCGGCCGATCGACGGTGCCGGCGCCGCGGTGACGGTCGGTGAATCGGCAAAGGAGGCGATATGCGCGGTCATAGCTGGAATACCTTGCCCGGGTTCAAGATGTTGTCGGGATCGAGCGCCATCTTGACTGCGCGCATCAGATCGACCGCGTCGCCGAGCTCTTCTTCCAGCCACTGCTGCTTACCCAGGCCGATGCCATGCTCGCCGGTGCAGGTCCCGTCCATGTCGAGCGCGCGGCGGACCAGGCGGGCGTTGATCGCTTTCACTTCCTCCAGCTCTGCCTCGCTGTCCGGATCCATAGAGAAGACGACATGGAAATTGCCGTCGCCGACGTGGCCCAGGATCGTCGCCGGAACCGACGATGCTTCCAATTCGCGCTTGGTCTCGGCGATACATTCGGCAAGGCGGCTGATGGGGACGCAGACGTCCGTAGCCCAGCCGATCGCTCCGGGGCGAAGGTTGACCGCCGCATAATAGGCTTCGTGCCTTGCCTTCCACAGCGCGGAGCGTTCTTCGGTGCGATGGGCCCAGCGGAACTCGCCGCCGCCATTGGCGGTGGCCAACTCCTTCACGGTTTCGACCTGCTCCGCGACATAGCGCTCGGAGCCGTGAAATTCGAAGAAGAGGGTCGTTAGTTCGGGCAGGTCCAGCTTCGACCAGCTGTTGACTGCCCTGATCTGCACATCGTCGAGGATTTCGACACGGGCCAGCGGGATGCCGAGCTGGATCGACTGCACGACAGTGTCGACCGCGCCGGCGATCGTCGCGAAGCTGCAGGTCGCGGCGGAAATCGCTTCGGGGATCGGATGGAGCCGAAGAGTCACTTCAGTGACGATGCCAAGCGTTCCTTCCGAACCGACGAACAGGCGGGTGAGGTCGTAGCCCGCTGAAGATTTGCGCGCCCGGCGGCTTGTCCGGATGACGCGACCATCGGCGGTGACCACGGTAAGCCCCAATACCGCCTCGCGCATCGTACCATACCGGACCGCATTGGTTCCGGACGCACGGGTCGACGCCATTCCGCCGATGGTCGCATTCGCTCCAGGATCTATGGGGAAAAATAGCCCCTGGTCGCGAAGATATTCGTTCAGCTGCTCGCGCCGAACCCCGGCTTCCACCACACAATCGAAGTCGTCGGTGTTCACGGCAACGATCCGGATCATCCGGCTGAGGTCCAGCGAGATACCACCTTGGACGGCAAGCGTATTGCCTTCGACGGACGTGCCTGCGCCAAAGGGGATGATGGGCACTCCTGCCTCGCGGCACAGATTGACGACGGCCACCACTTCGTCGGTGGTTTCGGCGAAGACGACACCGTCCGGCGGCATCGGCGCGAAATGGGTTTCGCTTCGACCATGCTCCAGCCGGATTGCGTCGCCCTGCTGGAAACGGTCCCCGAACCGTTCAGCCAGCGCGCCGATCAGTTCGACCGGCAGCCCGTCCCCGGATTGGTAGGCCTCTCCCATGGCATTAGAACCGGAACCGGGTACGGACGCCGTAGCGGCGTTTGTCGCCGATGATCCCGAGATCAGAAGCTAGCGGGCCGGGTCCGAACACATTCTCGAGCGTCGTCTTCTCGATGAAGCTGTTGTAGTAGTTCTTGTCGAACAGGTTGTTGACGAAGGCGCCGACTTCGACGTTGCCGATGCTGTAGGTCAGGGCGGCGTTGGCCAGCACATAACTCTTTAGGACCGGTGCCCGGGTCTCGCTGATCGATGCCCCGATCCGGCTACCCTTGCCGACCAGCCCGGCATAGAAGGTCAAGTCACCGCTCCCGACCGGAACGACATAATCGCTGTTCAGATTGAACGTCCAATCTGGCTGGAACGGCAGCCGGTCGGACGCCAGCTCCTTGCCCGTCGTTTCGAAATAAATGTCAGAGTTCGTGATCCGGGCGTGGACATAGCTCGCGCCGCCACTGAGGGTCCAGGCACGGACCGGCCGGAACATGACCTCGATTTCCGCGCCATAGCTCTTCACGTCGCCGGTATTGAGGTCGACCGTAACCGCATTTCCGTCCGTCCCAACGACGAACTGATTAAGGCCGATATAGTCCTTATAGTCATTGTAGAAGATGGCGCCGGCCAGCGAGAGACGCCGGTCCGCCGAAATATACTTGCTGCCGAGTTCGTAGGTCCAGACGCTGTCGCCCTTGTAGGTACGGAACGGCGCCGTCGGACCGTTAAACCCGCCGCCACGGAAGCCCTTCGAGATCGACGCATAGGTCATCAGATCTTCGCTCCAGTGCTTGGTGAGGGTCGCCTTGGGCAGCAGCTTGGTCGACTCGATGTCGACCTCATCGATGTCCGTCAGGGTGACGTCGGGCGCATCCTCCAGCTCGACGAAGCCTGGCAGGAGCGTCTGGCCGAGAGCCCCGCCTGCGGTGCGCTTCTCATGATCGAGGCGGAGGCCGAGTGCGACTTCCAGGTCGCTCTTGGGCTTCCAGAACACATTGCCGAATGCCGCATAACTGTCGCCCTCGCGGCTGTCCTCGGTTCCATTGACCCGCGTCAGGTTCACGCCGATCAGCGGCAGGAAGCGGGTGACGGACTGGCTTTCGCCGCTCAGCTCTTCATGGCTATAATAAGCGCCGAACAAGGTGGAGAATTGATCCGACCATTCACTGTCGACCCGCAGTTCAACAGCGGCGGTCTTGAGCTCGTCGCGGGAAGTCTGGTGAACCACGTCGATCGAGTTGAAGTCGCCGTCCAGGTCGGGCGTGTGGCCGTCCCGCTGATCATATGATCCGATCAGGGTGACGTTGGAGTCGGTGCCGGCGGCCACCTCGAGCTTGGCATTGATGCCCTTATACTCGAAATATTGGGTGTTGGTGGCGTTATACTCGACGGTCCGTTCATAGTCGGTCGGGCCGTCGATATGCGAATAGGGAATGCTGCCGCCCTTAACCCAGTCGTAATAGCCGTTGACGGTCAGGACGATGTCTTCGTTCGGGGAAGCGCGCAACGAGCCGGCAA
The DNA here is from genome assembly GCF_023516455.1 of Sphingomonas caseinilytica. Taxonomy (GTDB): domain Bacteria; phylum Pseudomonadota; class Alphaproteobacteria; order Sphingomonadales; family Sphingomonadaceae; genus Sphingomicrobium; species Sphingomicrobium caseinilyticum. The sequence goes on from NZ_JAMGBA010000004.1 coordinate 171,133, forward strand.
GGCTGTCCATGTTCAGCGCATTTGCATCGGTGTCGAGCAGCGTATTCTTGATGAAGCCTTCCTGCTCGCGGTGGGATCCGGCAACCTTGAACTGCAGCTTGTCGTCGATAATCGGGCCGCTGACCGATCCGAACGCGTCCCACGCATTGTCGGGGCCGGCGTAGCTTCCGCCGCCGCGAACGTCGAAGCGATTGGTCGGCTGGCGAGTAATGACGCTGATTGCACCGCCAAGCGTATTCTTGCCGTAAAGCGTGCCTTGCGGCCCGCGCAACACTTCAACGCGATCGACGTCGACCAACGGATTGTTCAGGTATGACGAGTTGGGCTGATAGATGCCGTCGACGAAGATGCCGACACCCGGCTGGACGGTTCCCACCAGCGTCGTGCCGACGCCGCGGACGGCAATGAAGACACGGCCAACGCCGTCGCTGTTGACGTTAAGGCTTGGCGTCAGCGCGGCGACATCCTTGACCTGAACCAGGCCCCGCTTTTCGATTACCTCGCCGGTGACCGCAGTCACTGCGACCGGAACGTCCTGCAGAGTCTCTTCGCGCTTACGGGCGGTGACGACGATCGTCTGATCGCCTTCGGCGGGCTGCTCGGCCGCGGCTGGCCCTGCCTCGGCGGGGGCCGGCTCCTGAGCCACCGGCTCGGCGTCCTGCGCATAGGCAGTTGTCGAACTCAGCGCGATGATGCTGGCCGAAAGCAACATGTGAACCGTGCGGTGCATTTCTATCCCCTCATGTTCCGTTCTACGCGGGCTTGTCATCCCGTCTTATTGACGAACGTATCTGATAGGATAAATACAACCTATCTGAAAGGTTGGATGCTATGCCGATCGTCTATTTCAGTTTGCCGATCGCAATCACCAACAGCTGTAGCCGCCATCCGCGAGCACAATGCTTCCCGTCATGAGGCTGGAAGCATCCGACGCCAGGAATAACGCCACCGACGCGACTTCCTCCGGCTCGCCGAGCCGGCCCATTGGCGTGCCATCGATCCAGCGGCGGTACATTTCGCTCGACTTATCGGCGAAGGCGTTCAGCGGGGTCGCAATATAGGTCGGTGCAACCGCGTTCACGCGAACGCCGCGGCCCGCCCATTCTGCCGCCAGCGACTTGGTAAGCTGGTGCACGGCGGCTTTGGAAGCATTATAATAGCTTTGCGGCTGCGGCCGGTTGACGATGAACCCGCTCATCGACCCGATATTGACGATCGAGCCGCGTCCTGCCTCCAGCATGTGGCGACCGAAGGCTCTGGCGCACCAAAATGAGCCGTTCAAATTGACGTCGAGGACATTCAGCCAATGCTCGTCCGCGACTTCTTCGGCAGCTGTTTCGCTGCGAGCGATCCCGGCATTATTGACGAGAATGTCGACACGGCCATGTCGCTTCACCACATCGCTGGCAATCCGCGTAACGTCATCGGAGCGGGTAACGTCGAGCAGGTCGGCTTCGACCTCATGCCCTTTAGCGCCAAGCTCCCTGACCGCCTTGTCGAGAACGGCAGGCGTCAGGTCGCCGATGACTACCTTGGCGCCGGCCTCGGCCAGGGCGTCCGCAGTGGCAAGTCCGATGCCCTGAGCCCCGCCCGTCACAAAGGCTACCCGCCCGTCGAGGCGGAACTTTTCGAGATACATGGTCAAAATCCTCAAGGAACCAGTTCGGCGGCCGGCATTACCGGCTCCTGGATGGTCTCGTCGGAACCAAGCAGGTGGACGTTGCGGCGATTCCTGTCGAACTCCGGCCAGGGCAGTGTGCCAGCCGTCGCGAAATCCACCCACATCTGGTGGATTCGATCGGCAAGCGCCTTTGGCGGTTCCTCGCCGGCAAAGCCGTTCGGGCCGGTCACGCTATCAAGCGTCTTGAACACGAAGGGGAGCTCGATACCGTGGCACGCACCCAGCTCGCCCTGGCAGGCAGGCGAGCGCCATTCGAACTCATAGACATGGGTCTGACCCTGATGCTCTTCGGCGAAGCGCCTCGCAGGCCAGCGGAACACGAGGTCGGTCATGGCATCGGTCATGGCGTGCCCTGGCTTCTTCGCACCAAGTCCGTACGCCTGGAGCACCTCCTTCGCCGCAGGATGCGATTTGCCCAGTAGCCATTTGGCGAGGAAACCCGGGATCTTCGCCCGCACCTTGGTCGGCACGAAATAAAGGTTCATTTCCTCGGCATTGCTTCCGATCAACAGCTCTACCTCTTTGCCTGCGCCGTTCTTCAGCGCCTCGATCGGCTTCTCGGGCAGCACATCGTCGCCATGAACCGGGATAAATCGGCTGATTCCATAGACCGGCTCGTGACCTTCGGAATCGCGGAGGTCGATCCCTGGAAATGGCTTGGCGACCTTTTCGATCGCCGGCCAGCTGGCTTCGGGATCCACGCTTTGGAAACCTGCCACCGTTGGGGCGATCTTCAGTAATTTCGCCAGCTTGCGGACGAGCCGCTTCGCTACATCGATGTCGCGTACCATCGCGCCATGGCCGCTTTGGACGATCGCACGCTTGAACAGGCCCTTTGCCAGCGGCGATGTGACCAAGTTCGCAGTCGCCATCGCGCCGGCGGACTCGCCGAACACCGTGACGTTATCCGCGTCACCGCCGAACTGGCCGATGTTGCGTTTCACCCATTGAAGCGCCGCGATCATATCGCGCAGGCCAAGGTTTGTTGGAACTCCCGGGATTGGCAAGAACCCGTCGATCGCGAGGCGATAATTGACCGCGACGCAGACAATTCCAGATCGGGCAAAGGCGGCCCCATCATGAATCGGAGCGTCCTTGCTTCCGATTAAAAACCCTCCACCATGAATGAAGACCATTACGGGCCTGGCCTCAGCATCCTGCGGAGCCCAGATGTTGAGTGTCAGATAGTCGTCGCCATACTCGAGGGCACCTCCGATCAACGGAGCTACATCGATGACAGGGAAATCCTTGTGCTTCTGGAAAGCACTTGGACCGGGCCGGGTCGCGTCGCGCACCCCTTCCCATTGTTGAACTGGCTGCGGCTCGCGAAATCGGTTGGGCCCGACGGGCGGCGCGGCGTAGGGTATGCCGAGGAAACGGCAGATGCCGTCCTTGCAGAATCCTACTATCTGGCCGGAGTCGATCTGGCGGAAATTGGAGGTGGCCGGATCCCGGCCCTTGGGCTGCGCGCTCATGCGCGCCTTATAACCTTCCGACGACATCTCCGAAGTCCCAAGGCTTTGCCGACCGTGTCAACTTCTTTGCATCACATGGCCGAACTTGCGGTCGAAATCACCGACTCGTTACGAAGAGTTCTAATGTCGGCTTTTGTCCGTAAGCGGACTGTCTGCTTTCGGTAGGGTGAGGCGCTTTTCCTGCCGTTCGTTCAGAATGACGACGAATGACCTCATCCGACCCGTTGCTGACACTCGACTTGGGCTTGCAGGAAGTTGTCCATAGGCGCAGCTCGCGCATTTCAACCGGATCGATCAGATATACCGCGTTCTCGCCATTCCAATAATCCGGTCGTAAATCCCGCCGGCGTTCCCGTTCAGACCTCCATTTAGGGCCGTACGGGCCGATCCCCGATTCATGAGAGTGGATGCTGATCTGGACCTCCTCAGCTATTGGCGCTCGAGCGGAAAAGGGCCCGACCTTTGCGCGGATCCAGGCCTGCCCTACGAATGCAAGGTGGAGGCGGCGAAGTACAAATAGGACATCTTAAGCATCAATGGACGCTTTCAACCTATCACAGATGTTAGCGAACGGGCAGCCAAGCGAGTAAGCTTCGATTGCCACCGGGGGCCTTAATAGAGGTCCACCATGACCAAGCGAAAATTTGCTCCTGTCGCCCTACAAAAGCGATGCGCAATTTATACTCGGCGGAGTGTTGAGCCGGACCCCCAACAAGACTTTAATTCCCTCGAAGCGCAGAGGGCCATCTGCGCTGCCTATGTGACGAGTCAACGGCACAAGGGTTGGCTAGAGATCAGCAAATCTTACGAAGACTCCGGTCGTTCGGGCGCGACATTGGATCGCCCTGCCCTTCAAGGCTTGATGGCTGATATTGAGAACGGGCTTGTCGACGTGGTAGTTGTCTACAAGCTCGATCGACTGACCCGAACCTTGCTCGATTTTGTCCGGCTGATCGACTTCTTTGAGCGGCATGGAACGGTGTTCGTTTCTATCACTCAGAATTTCGACACGGCGGACAGTATGGGCCGCCTGATATTGAACGTACTCCTGACGTTTGCGCAGTTCGAAAGGGAACTAGCGTCCGATCGAATTCGCGACAAAGTGCGGGCCATGAAGCAGACTGGTCGGTGGGCCGGAGGGCCTGCGCCAATCGGATACGACCTTCGCCGTCGGAGATTGAGTGTAAACGAGCACGAGGCCGAAATCGTACGCAACATATTCCATCGCTACATTGAGCTGAAGAACATGTGCCGCGTCTATAATGAGTGTCGAGACGCGGGATACACAAGCAAGCTTTGGCGCACGCGGGCAGGGAAGATGGTCGGCGGCGGCCCATCACGAAGGCACTCATTTATCATGTGCTCCAAAACCCCATCTACATCGGCGAACTCAGAAATAACGACGAGCGATTTCAGGGCCTACATGCGCCGATAATTGACCGAGTAACCTGGGAAAGGGTCCAGACGATAAGGAAGGCACAGGTGCGCCATAAGCTCGCAAGGCGCGGCGATAATATCCTTACAGACATACTGCTCGACTGTTTTGGCAGGCCAATGAGCGTTCAGAGTAGCGAGGTGCCCGGCCGTTCAGTTAACCGCTCTCGCTATTACATGTCTCGACAGACAGTTTGGGGGAAAAGGCAGCAACTGAAAAGGCTGAGGGCACGAGCTGACGCAACCGAGGATCTCGTCATCTCCGCAGTTCGCAACTTCATTGGCAGTCGGGAACAAGTGCGTTCATTCCTGCTTAGGCTGAGTTTTTGCGACAGCGAGCTTGATAGGCTTTCGCGCCGTTGCCATGAGGCTGCAAATCGTTTTGGCAACATCAGGCGCGGCGATCTGCGGCATGTTCTTCAGGCACTGATTGTCCGGATCGAGCTTTCTCTGGAGCGCGTGAAAATCGTCATGCGCCTCTCCGAAGTTGAGCGGTTCATCCGGTGGGATGGCATCGGCCTTTTCGGCTCGCAAAACGCCGAATGGGCACACAGCTCAACGCATCTGATTGATGTCCCGGCCGGCGCCATCAGATATAGTTCACTTCTAGCAATGCCGGTGGAACCGAAATTGCCACGCGTCGGGGCCCATCCCAGCCCTGGCCTCAAGCGACTAATAGGACAGGCAAGGGAGCTGCAGTCGCTTGTCGACACCGAAAGGGACAAAACCCTGGCAGAGCTAGCCGCAACGCTCGATTGGACGCCAAGCCGTTTTGCGCGGGTTCTCAGGCTCAACTACTTGGCGCCAGACATTCTGCTTTCTATCCTCGACGGCACTTGTCCAAAGAGCCTTTCGCAAACAAAGCTAGTGCAGGCGACACTGCCAATGGACTGGGCGCTGCAAAGACAATTGCTGGGTTTCCCGCCTCGTCCGAGCCCCGAGGGAGGTGAATAGCGAGTAGCAAGGGCTCATGCCAATGCGGCTTTGGACAAATTCCGCTGTCAAATTATTTAGGCTTTGTGGGTGAGCGTCTGGTCATCGTCGGATCGGCTATCCTCGCCAGGCTGATCTGCCTGGCGTTGTTCGATCCCGCGCTTTCCTATTTGTTCGGCGACAGCCTGGCCTATTTCCAGTCGTCGCCTTACCTGGCGCCCGGCTATCCCGCCTTCCTTGCGGTCGCACCGTTCCCGCTCGTCATTCAGTCGCTCCTGACGATCCTCGTCGCGCTGCTCGCGCATGATCGCTTGCCGCGCGGAGGATTTGTCGCCGCCCTGCTCATCGCTGCGTCGCCCTTCTTTCCTGCTTTCGAGTGGCGCATCCTTTCCGACAGCCTCGGCTGGCAGCTCATCTTCGCTGCGTTCCTGCTCATCGCCTTCCCCAAATCGAGGTGGGACGTCCTGATTGCCGGACTATTGCTCGGCGTCGCCGCGCTGGTCCGCGACACCTACCAATGGCTCCCCCTGTTCGCGCTGCTCTTCTCTGCCGGCATCCGCAGGCGCATGGCCGTCGCCGCACTGCTCGCCTATCTTATCATCCTGCCCTGGCAGGTCAGCCAGGGGCGGGTCGGCATCTCTGAAGGCCGCGTGGCCTATAATCTCTGGATCGGCACCTGGGAGCGTAACTCCGATTGGATGGCGAAGGGGGTTGAGCGTGCCGACTATCCCGCCAATGCGTTCACCAGCGCCGAACAAAAGCGCCATTTGCTGGAGCTCCCCCTGTTCACGCCGGAAAGCGAAAGTCGCTTCAAGCAGACGGCGATTGACCGCATCGCCGCCGACCCGATCGCCACCGTTTCGACCTGGCTCATCCGCTACCCCAAACTTTGGCTCGGCACCCGCAGCGACCAGATCGCCTGGCGCATCAGCGAAGGGCCGATCAGATACGCAGCCAAAGCCGGACTTTGGCTGTTGAACGCCCTGCTCTTGACCCTCGGGATAGTCGGCATGCTGCTGAACTGGCGGCGCTATCCACTGCTTCTTGCGCCAATCATTTACCTCGCGCTGGTCTATGCGCCGTTTCACAATGTCGAGACCCGTTACAGCCTCGGCGCACTTCCCTTCCTCCTGATCTTCGCCGCCCTGGCCATCCGGCAAATTGGCCCGCGGATGCAACAGCGGTTCAACCACCGCGGATTGAGCGCGACTGAGCCGGTCTGAAGTTCTTGATCACCGCCCGCTGCATGTCGCATCAGGACGAATGAGCACCGCTGCCCAATGATCTCCGTCGCGGCCCGAAACACCACCTATTTGTGGGCGATAGGCGCGCTCGCGGCGACCTATCTCATCCTGTTACGGTTCCCGATCGATCTGGTCTGGCCGGTCGCGGTTTTCCTGACGCTGGCGGGGTTTGTTTTCCTGGCACCCAGGTCATGGCGGCTGCCGTCGGCAATCGTGGCCGGAATGGTCATTCGCATCGCTGCGTTTCAGTCCTTGAACGGCCAGCCGCTCGACGATCCCGGGGCCTATCTTACCCTGGCTCAAAATATCCTTTCGGGCCGGGGGATGACGATCGATAACGAAACCTATGGCACCCTGAAGGCGGCGTATCCGCCGGCCTATCCGGTCCTGCTGGCAGGCGCCCAGCTGAATTGGCTGGCACTCAATTGCTCCCTCGATCTCGTCGCGACATGGGCGATTTTCCGGCTAACCAACAACCCATCCGCAGCGTCGCTATATTTCCTCTTCCCCGGAACCATCATGACGTCGATCGTTCCGTCGAAGGAAACGCTCGCCGTTGCGCTTGTGGTGCTCCTTCCCCTTTGCCGAAACCCCTACCTGAGCGGCACTGTTGCCGGTTTCCTCATTCTTGCCCAGCCGGCTTGGGCGCCCCTGCCGATCCTGTTTTTTGCGCTGACCATGCGCAAGGGCTGGTGGAAGGCCCTTTCATCAATGCTGGTCGTCCTGTCAGCCTGGTGGATCCGCAACTATCTTCTGTTCGGACAATTTCTGCCGCTGACCTCGTCGGCGGGACTTTCCATCGCCGTCGCCGTCGAGGGCAGGCATATCCCTACCCTTTCCCTTTCCGGCGACGAAGTTGCCCGGGCGTCCGTCGTCGCCTCGGCCGCCATCAACCAGATTTTGGCGGACCCACTCCATTACCTCGGCAACGTCGCCAGAATGCTGGTCCGGTCCTTTCTCGTCGACGATGACCCGGCCGAATATCTCGATTGGGCGAAGGTGAGATGGCTCGGTGCGGCGGCGTTGGTCGGCCAACTCGCCTGGACCGCCCTGATCGCAAGCACCGCACGGACCGCGGAACGTATTCCCGACTGGCTCTTGGCCCTGATCATTGCGGGGGTGGTGACGTGCCTAACGGGCATGTGGTTCGAATTCAGCAGCCGCCACCGCGCCTTCGTCGTTCCTTTGCTGATCCTGATCTCTATGCGGCGAGGTTCGCCATCGCCTTCCACGTTCCCGGAGACCCTCCGGTTACGCATGCCCATCCAATGGGCCCGCCGGCAGTCGGCAGATAGAATTTGATAGCGACCAGATTACGATCGCTTACTGTAGCGCTGTGCCGATCGGACCGGGGCGTGGGAGACGACGTTCCGGTCATTATCGCAGGGGCAGTGTCGCAGCACGGGATTAGCCAAGACCTAGGTGGGCACGGCCCGAGTGGGAGTACGGCCATCGCCAGCTATCCGTCGGTCACAATGCTCGGCCGGTGCATGGTGTGATCCACCCCGACCCAGGCTGCGACAATGCCAATTGCTTATAGCTGCTTTCGACCCATTGCGGTCATTCGAGAGTCAACTGTAACGATTGAGAAGCTTCCCCAGCTCAACTTGGGCAATAAAGTCCTGCATCATTTCGCAGACCTCTTCTTGCGGCCCAAGTTTCATAGGCGGCCCGCTGCCTTGCCAGCTGGCGAACGCTTCGCCCTCTTCCAAGCTAAAGACGATCCCTTTTCGCGCGCCTCTGGATGGACGGGCTGCCAATTGTTTCGCCAATGCGCTTCGCATCTCGCGGATAAGTCTAACAATCAACACGGAAGATACAAAGAAAAACGACATTGCAGCCCAATCGGAGGGGCCTTCGAGAAACTGGTTGGGCGGGCCGATAAACAATGCGTCCGAGACTGCGGCAGCAACAACAGCAACCAGCGCCCCCCACTGCCAGCCGAGGAAAAGAGCGGCGAGCACAACGAAGGGCACGTAGGGCGTCACGGCCACCCCGACGACAGCGCCATCTATCGCAGCGCGAATAAACGTCGGCAAAGCGACCGCGAGCACAGCCCATGGCACTGCCTTCACTCCCGTTACCGCTGGCGCTTCCAGCAAGTTCCTCATCGTCGTAATCATAGACCCTCCTCACGCAGCCACGAAAAGGGCGCCAGCAATCCAATGGCGTAACGGCATGCCGAACTAATCCGTTTTTTGGTTGAGGACATACGGAATCATGCCGAGGGAATTATCGATGCGCCAATGGCAGCGTTCGACCCAAAACGGTCTTTAGCGCGAAGCGAGAGGCGCCAGCTCCTTCATCAAAGCTTGACCCCTCTCAGCTAGGTCCACGCTATCTCGGCGCACCCGGGCTTGGTGGGCCGCCATTCCGACAAGCATATCGTCGACCTGGTCGCGGCTGCGCAATTCTGCGAGGATAGCGCCTGCTTCGGCATCGCTAATCTTGATTGCGCGCTCTTCCAGCAAGTCTCGCAAAATCGGTCGGGGAAGTACGCCCGAGGTTGCCGCCCAATAGCGCCCTTGCTGCGAGCGCATCAGCTCATCCCATTGCCGAAGTTCGTCAAAGCGCGAGTAATAGCTCGCTATCGACGCCTTGGCCTGCTCGCTTTGCAGCAATCCCAGGTTTCCCGTGCTAATCAACTCGTCATAGCTGCGCCGAACAGTTGGCGGAATGTAGAGATAGCCAGCATAGTGGATGTCGCGCGCAAAGTGTTCGGGCGAAACGCCCGGCAAAATGCCTTCACGCATTGCTCGCAAAGTGTTCTCGGCTGCGGCATCGAGGGCGTTCGAACGCCGCAGTGCGTCGTGCAGCGTAGCTTGATCGACCCGCAAATCGGCGATGATCTGAGCATAGTATCGTCGCTCTTCAGCCCGTTCCTTCCGGGCGTCGTTCCAATTGGCTGCCTGAATTGCGAGGAAGACGCCGGCAACTACAATTACGAGGTCGATGATTATGCCAAACCAATTCTGGTCGCGGGCTTGTTCGCTCCATCGACGCGATCGCTTGGTCAGCATCCAACTGCCGCCGGTTATCTGCACGCAGTCTTGCCACAGCCACTTTGCTCATCAATCGGCATTCGGGTGAGTCTGCTTCCCACCCATTGCGGTCCCAAGCATCCGAGAACGATCGAGCGTCGCAACTTGGCCGTTACCGGACCATCCGCTTACCTGCAGCTTTCGACCCAAAGTGGACGTTAGCGAAGGTTCGTTTCGGCCTCTTGAAATCTTTTTCCTCAAAACCAAATTCCGCCCGCCGGCCAAGAACTGGCTGGCGATGGGACTCAGGGGCCTGTCGGCACTGCGTCCTGTCTGGTTGCTCTAGAGGAGGACAGATATGCGCAGTGCGTTTGATTTTGCGCCCTATCGGCGCTCCACGGTCGGCTTTGATCGGCTGTTTGACCTTCTGGAAAACAGCTCGGTAGGACAGGCTTCTGAAAGCTACCCGCCATTCGATCTCATCAGAGTCGACGACAACCATTACCGCATCAACCTAGCGGTGGCTGGCTTCAGCCGCGATGAAATCGACATCACTGCCCAGCAGAACCAGCTGATCGTCAGTGGCAAGCGAGGCGATGACGAAGGCATTGATTACATCCATCGCGGGATCGCCAACCGGCAGTTCGAACGAAAGTTCGGCCTGGCCGACTTCGTCAAGGTGGCTGAGGCCGAC
>NZ_JAMGBA010000005.1 GCF_023516455.1 Sphingomonas caseinilytica
CTGAAGGATGGTCTGCTTTCGGTCGAACTCGTTCGTGAGATTCCCGAGGCGATGCGACCAAGAAAGGTTGCGATCGGAGGAGGCCAGCCCGAACAGCCCGCGATCGACATTTCAGCCAGAGAAAACGTCGAAGCCTAATTGCATTGGAGCACGAGGTGGCAGCTTGGGCCCGTGGCGGGCTTCCGCCTCCTATCCATGACCGGACAACCCGAGGAGGCAAATATGCGGCCCTTGGAACATCCGCATGGCTACTATCGCAAGCGGGAAAAACAGGAGCGCGAAGTGGCTGCCAACGCAAATGATGCCGCGGCAAGACAGATCCATCTCGCCTTAGCCGAAAGATATCGACAACTGGCAGAGGGCGACAACTCAACGAGCCAGTAACCTCGAACACGCCCGCCGGAGTTTTGGACTCCGGCGGGGTGTCATCCAAACAGGGCCAATTTACGGTTTCCACCCATCATGGTCGCAGGCCCGCGCGCAAGCCGCCAAATGCGACGAAGCGCGGAACAACACCTACCGCTGGCAGTCTTGGCTTCATGGAGGGGAAATCAGCCGAACTCCGCCGTAAAGCCGAACACTGTCGTCGGCTCGCCATTTGGATGGACGAGCGGACCAAGGCGGCGCTTCTGGCCATGGCCGAAGAGTGCGAGGCCGAGGCTAGCCGGGAAGAGCAAATAGCCCCGAAAATGCCCGAACAATGAGCCGTATCAAGCCGCCGACCGGGGGCGCATATCTTCAGCGCAACTCGCGCATCGCGGGCATAGATCGTCGTCGGAAGGCTTATCTTTGCGAATGGAGAAGGTCTTGGCCGGGTAGGACTCGCAGTCCGAATGCCAATGCCATAGGTCATTCTTACGTTTACTAGTTACGCCACGGCGATACTCGACCATGATCACTTCCCACGCAACAGACAAAACTTGACGTGGATTAAGGTTGCGACAGTAAGCAATTGAAAGCAAGTGAAAGCTCGGTCGGAAGTCCCCAACACATCGGGGGCTGGTCGGACACTTCCGACCAAGCGGCAACCCCTCCCCTTAAGGCGTGCCGCCGCTGGATTAACTCTGTCGGGGAATGTCGATAAGCCGACTTTGTGATATGCGGCTCGCCGGGAGGCGGCCCATGCGGATACTCGATGACTCTTCGGAGTATTACCGGATGCGCGAGCTACAAGAGCGCGATGCGGCCGCAAGAGCGCCCAACGATGCAATCGCGGAAATCCACCTCACCTTGGCTAGAGAGTATCGCAAGCTGGCCGAAGAAGCCGAAAAGCTAGGCCAATAAAAAGCCCGCCGGACAACGCTACACCCGGCGGGCATGCTCCCTTGGTGACAACTGGAACTTGCCGGAAGAAACGCGGGCGTCGCCGGTTGGTTGCTAAGTGGGCGGGAAAGCGGGCCATTCCCGCACTAGCCTACCGTCACAAATCAACTCCATCGGCGCTAAACCACGACGACCCTCGGCAAGCCTAATCGCCTGCTCTTCGTCTTCTGCCTCGAGCATTTCACGGTAGATGAGTTGCCCGCTGTAGCCGTCCAGAAAGTTCAATTGGAAACACCGCATGGGCCATCCGGCCTATGGGGCTGATCGAGTTCCAGCTTCGTCGGCTGCGCCAGTTTTT
>NZ_JAMGBA010000006.1 GCF_023516455.1 Sphingomonas caseinilytica
GATCACCGGCGCATCGCCGTCGCCGACGATGGTGATGTTGACGGTCACCGTGTCGGTGAGGCCGTCCTCGTCGGTCACCGTCACCAGGAAGCTGTCGCTGAGCTCGTCGCCTTCGCCCAGCTCCTGAACCGCGGTCAGGCTGTTATCGAGCGTGTAGGTCCACTCACCCGTTACCGGGTCGATCGACGCCGTGCCGTAAGCGGCCGCGCCCGCCGACCAGGTCGGCGTGTCGCCGACGTCGACATCGGTCGAGTCCAGGTTGCCGGTCGCGGTCAGCGGATAGGCACCGGTCGGCTGGTCGCCGTCCTCGCCCACCTTGCCCGTGTCGTTGCCCGCCGT